>NZ_CP031415.1:370000-2770000 GCF_003367315.1 Saccharospirillum mangrovi | reverse complement strand
GAATACCGGCTGGTCTTCGGTGTCGATCAACGTTACCGCCTGGCAACCGGCCAGCAGCAGGGCGTCTTCGATGGCGTCGGTGTGGCGGGGGTCGGTCGGAATGCGGATTTGTAGCCAGGGCATGCGTTCGGTTTCAGTGCGGAAGTTGGCCGCGAGGATACTGGATTGGCGGGTGAATCGCACGCGCACAAAAAAGGCAGCCCGGAAGCTGCCTTGGCATTCATCGACTGGAATTTATTGCTCAGAAGCGAGCTTGTGTTCCAGGTAGTGAATGTTCACACCGCCGCGTTTGAAACCGGCGTCGTTTACCAGTTCTTTCTGCAACGGGGTGTTGGTTTTAATGCCGCCCACCACGAGTTCGTCCAGCGCGGAATTCATGCGCAGCAAGGCTTGCTCGCGATCATCCGCGTAGGTGATCAGCTTGCCGATCATCGAATCGTAGTACGGCGGAATGGTGTAGCCGGAATAGATGTGTGAATCCCAGCGCACGCCCAAACCACCGGGCGGATGGAACTGAGTAACCTTGCCCGGACTCGGCATAAAGGTGCGCGGGTCTTCGGCATTGATGCGGCACTCAACAGCGTGGCCGACGATCTTGATTTCACTTTGCTTGAACGTCAGCGGTTCGCCAGCGGCAATGCGCAGCTGTTCCTTGATGATGTCCACACCGGTGACCATTTCGGTAACCGGATGTTCCACCTGAACACGGGTGTTCATTTCGATGAAATAGAAACGGCCGTCTTCGTACAGGAACTCAAACGTACCAGCACCGCGATAGCCAATTTCCACACAGGCATCAACACAGGCTTTGAGCACATTGGCGCGCGCGGTGTCGTCGATGTGCGGCGCCGGCGCTTCTTCCATCACTTTTTGGTGGCGGCGCTGCAACGAGCAGTCGCGGTCGCCCAAGTGAATGGCGTTGCCGTGGCTGTCGGCCAATACCTGAACTTCCACGTGACGCGGGTTTTCCAGGAATTTTTCCATGTACACCGTGCCGTCACCGAACGCAGACGCGGCTTCGGATTTGGTCACCTGAATGGAGCCGATCAGGTCTTTTTCTTCACGCACCACGCGCATACCGCGACCACCGCCACCAGCGGCGGCTTTGATCATTACCGGGTAACCGATGCGACGGCCGATGGCCAGGCACTGGTCTTTGTCTTCCGGCAGCGGGCCGTCGGAACCGGGAACGGTTGGTACGCCGGCTTTCTTCATCGCTTCAATGGCCGACACTTTATCGCCCATCAAGCGGATGACGTTGGCGGTCGGGCCGATGAACGCAAAACCGGATTTTTCCACCTGCTCGGCGAAATCGGCGCGTTCGGCCAGGAAGCCGTAACCGGGGTGGATGGCGTCGGCGTTGGTCACTTCAGCGGCCGCGATCAACGCCGGAATGTTCAGATAGGAATTCACCGACGGGTTCGGACCGATACAGACCGACTCATCCGCCAGCTTGACGTGCTTGAGGTCGCGATCCACGACCGAATGCACGGCAACGGTCTGGATGCCCATCTCCTTGCACGCCCGCAGGATACGCAAAGCGATTTCCCCACGGTTGGCAATCAGCACTTTCTTCAGCATGACAGGCCTCGTTAGCGAATGGTGACCAGAGCTTGGTCGAATTCGACCGGCTCACCGTTCTCGACCAGGATGGCCTCGATGGTGCCACTCTTATCGGCTTCGATCTGGTTCATCATTTTCATCGCTTCAACGATGCAGATGGGGTCGCCTTCGTTGACGTGCTGGCCGACTTCCACGAACGACGGGCTGGTCGGCGACGGCGCACGGTAGAAAGTACCGACCATCGGAGAACGCACCGCGTGGCCGCTCGGGCCGGCTGGTTTTTCCGCTTCGGCCGGTTCAGCGGCGGCCGGTGCCGCGGGTGCTGCCGGGGCTGCCAGCTGAGCCGGAGCGGCGTATTGCATCGGCATCACAGCGTTGCGTGAAGAACGGCTGATGCGAATCGCCTCTTCGCCTTCGGTGATTTCGATTTCGTCGATGCCGGATTCTTCCAGCAACTCAATCAATTTTTTGACCTTACGGATGTCCATGATGCGTTCCTCTAGCTTGATAATTGTTGATGAGCGGCCTGCAGCGCCAAATCGTAGCTGTGCGGCCCAAATCCACAAATCACGCCAACAGCCTTGTCAGCGAGATAGGAATGATGGCGGAAAGATTCACGCGCGTGCACGTTCGACAGGTGCAGTTCGATAAAGGGGACTTCGGCACCACCCAAGGCATCGCGCAGGGCAATGCTGGTGTGCGTGAAAGCGCCGGCGTTAATCAGAATAAAAGCGGTGCCGTCGGTACGCGCCTGATGAATGCGGTCGATCAGCGCGCCTTCGTGGTTGCTTTGCAAACAGTCCAGGGTATGTCCCAGCGCTTGGGCTTGCTGGCGCAGGTTCTGCTCGATGTCAGCCAGGGTCGTGTGGCCGTAAATGGTCGGCTCACGCGTGCCTAGCAGGTTCAGATTGGGTCCATTGAGCAGGAGCAGCTGTGCCATTGGGTTCTTGATTTGCCTCGCTATCGGGAAAATATCCATGAACATGCATGGAAATGTAGAGGATATGGACGTTAATTTCGCCGAACAACTGAATGGGCGAATTTTAGTTGTGAATTTTCATCATCAAATCCGACACTTTTGCCGGATTGATGCGCTGGATCGCTGACAGGCCCGGTCTTTTGCGTTTTTGCACAGTGCCATTTGAGACCGTGCAAAGGTGACTGTTGTCGCTTGGTTTGCACCGATCAGGTCGTTAAGCTGGCGAACCATGAATTCAGTCCCATCTATCTCACAGGAGTGAAGCGATGCTGCGTGAACGTCTGGCTCGAATGCTGGCAGGCCTGAGTGGTTTTTTTCGTCGATGGACGGCCTGGTTGCCGAAGCGTCGTCTGGGCCGTTGGCTGGGCATCGTTCTGGGCGTGGTGTTGCTGGTGCTGGTATTGCTCGGTTGGTACTGGAGCGATGAACCGAGCACCTTCGACCCGGTAGCCCGCGCCGAAGCTCACGCCCGCGCCAACAACCGCGAACTGGTCGTCGGCTATGCCACCACTTACACGCTGACGGAACTGGTGAACACCCTGCTCGACAAACCCGGCGGCTATTTGTCTAACGACGTCGCGCCGCCGTCGGTCTGGCTCGACAACATGCCCAATTGGGAATTCGGTGTGGTAACGCAGGTGCGCGATTTAAGCCGCGCCATGCGTCGCGATCTGAGCCGGTCGCAATCGCAATCCACCGAAGACCCCGACCTGGCGCAAGCCGAACCGTTGTTCCATTTCGACAACGCCAGCTGGATTCTGCCATCCACCGAAGGCGAATACCGGCGCGGCGTGCGTCTGGTCGATTCGTATTTAAGCCGTTTGTCTGATCCGAACAACGCCCAGGCCCAGTTCTACGCCCGTGCCGACAACCTGCGCGCCTATCTGAACGATGTCGAAACCCGGTTGGGTTCCTTGTCGCAGCGGCTCAGCGCCTCCGTTGAACAGCGCCGCGTGAACACCGATCTGGACGGCAACGGCGCCGCCCAATCAACGCCGACGGCCAGAGAGCAATTCGTCAAAACGCCGCGGCTGCAAGTCGATGATGTGTTCTACGAAGCGCGCGGCACCACCTGGGCGCTGTTGCACATCCTAAAAGCCATCGAATCGGATTTCGGTTCGGTGCTCGACAACAAAAACGCCCGCGCCAGCCTGCAACAGATCATCCGTGAACTGGAAGCCACGCAACGCCACCTGTGGTCGCCGATTGTTTTGAACGGCAGCGGCTTCGGCGTACTCGCCAACCATTCGCTGGTCATGGCGAGCTACATTTCGCGGGCCAATGCGGCATTGATTGACCTGCAGGAATTGCTGGCAACGGGTTAATTCGCAAGCCCGCCCAAGCCACGGCTTCTCGACCGCCGTCATCCCGGAACCGCGCAGCGGTATCCGGGATCTCCCCTGGGCAACCCGACATTCCAACGAATAACCCCAACAATTTTTAAAAAACTTTAAATTTCTACGTTTTTTAAAACGATTCCTCAAACGGTCGTCGGTTAGCGTAGTCAGGCTCGGTACTGATACCGCCTAACACCAACCAGAGGGATCTGCCATGCATCACCCCAACCGACTGCTGCATCTCGTCACCAGCCTGCTACTCAGCCTCGCGCTCACCGCCTGCAACCTCGAAACCTTTGAATTCGCCCAAACCGGCACCGCTCAACTTGTTACTGGCGAAACCTACACCAACCCGGTGCCGGGCAGCTTTCGCGGCGTCGATTACGCCAGCAGCAACCCCCAGGTCGCGCAGGTGGATGGCAGCGGGCGCGTCACCGCCGTTGGCCCCGGTCGGGCACGCATCAGCGCGCGGCTGGATGGGCAGTCGATTGCTTACTCGGTTGAAGTGGTGAACCGTCGGCTGCGGGTCAGCGCCTGGGTGGGGCCAACCGGAGCCGATTGGCAACTCTCAGACGGCACCGAAGGCACCCGGCTACACACCACCAGCGACGCCGATTGCAACCCAATGCAAACCGGAAACTGCACCGATGCCGCCAGCCAGTTAATGCTCGGCACCGGGTCGGTATTGCCGAGCGCGGCGCTGACGCTGAGCCAGCCGGGGTATTTTCGGGTGCAGTATGGCGAACATCAGGCGGCGGGGGCGTTGGCGGCGGATCGGTTTGGGGGGCGGCAGGGCCATGCCGTGGCCGCTTTCCAGGGGCGGTTATGGGTGATGGGGGGATTCGTGAATGGAAGCAACCGGCCTTATAGCGACATCTGGTCCTCACCCGATGGCACTCACTGGGTGCCGCACGAATGGTCCGAACAGCCACCACTTGACTGGTACATCCATGCCGTGGTGTTCAACGATCAGCTCTGGGTGATCGACCCCAGTGAAGGCACCGTCTGGTCCACCATCCCCTCGCCCGATCACGACACCGGCTTTGTCTGGCAACGGCAGGGCGATATCGGCTTGGACTACACCCCTCGCAGCTACAGCCAGGTCATCGTCGCCAACAACGCCGAGGGCGAGCCGCGCATCTGGTTGTTGGGTGGGGGCCTTGGTTCAGCGGCCCGCAACGACGTCTGGACGTTCGATGGCACCACTTGGCAAGAGGTGCGAACTGATGGCGCCAGCAACGGCTTTCCCGCTCGCGGCGCGCACCAGGCCGTGGCTTACGATGGCCGGCTTTGGGTGATTGGTGGATTTGCTGAGGGCAAGATGAGCAACGACATCTGGTCGTCCGACGATGGCATCACCTGGCGGCAGGACACCGAGCACGCCGAGTTTTCAGCGCGCGTCTACCATCGAGTAATGGCCTACAACGACGGCAGCGGGGAACAACTGTGGCTGGTGGGTGGGCTGTCTTTGCAGGCACCGGATGGCTTAAACGATGTCTGGTCCTCCCGCGATGGCATTCACTGGACGCAGCGTCAGGTCGATGCCGATTTCCCGCCCCGAAACAGCCACACCCTGGCCGTCTTCCAACAGCAGCTTTGGCTGGTCGGGGGATATGCCCTTAGTAACCTGAACGACGTCTGGTCCACCCGCAACGGCGAAGACTGGCAACAACACACCGCGGAAGCCCCGTTCAGCGGCCGCCAGGGCCACCAATCCGTCGCCTTCGACCATCGGCTTTGGGTGATCGGGGGTACTGAGGGTGGCACTACTAACTTGCCTTCCTACCAAAACGACCTCTGGTCCAGCAGCGATGGCCTGCACTGGCAACGCCACCTGCGTCACGCGGCTTTCACGGGTCGGAGCGGGCATCAAGTGGTGGCGTTCAACCAACGGCTGTGGCTGGTGGGCGGGCAGGACCGCTTCGGGTACCAAAGCGATGTCTGGTCCAGCGCCGATGGCCTTCACTGGGAACGTTTGCTGACACAAGCGCCATTCGCCGGCCGGTTCGGCCACGCCCTGGTGGTGTTCGACCAACGCCTGTGGGTGATCGGCGGCCAATCTGCCGATGGCAACCACAACGACGTCTGGTCGTCCCCCAACGGCATCGACTGGACCGAAGAAACCAGCGCAGCCAGTTTCACCGCCCGGCGGGGCCATCAGGTGGTGGTGTTCAACGGCCAGCTTTGGCTGATCGGTGGAACAGAAGGCACCAATGGCATTGGTGGGAATAACGACATCTGGTCCTCCAGCGACGGCCGCCATTGGCAGCTGCGCGTAGACGAAGCCGAGTTCACACCGCGTTTTGGTCATCAGGTGGTGGTGACTCAAGAGGCTGGGAGTGAACGGCTTTGGTTGGTGGGCGGTGGTAATTCCGCTAGTGGATCTGACACCAGAAACGACATCTGGACTTCCCGCGATGGCGTGCACTGGCGCAGCGAAACCTATGAAGATGGCTCACGTTTCTCCCGCCGCACTGGCCACCAGGCCTTGGTCTTCAACCAGCATTTCTGGGTGATTGGCGGGCTAGAAGCGGTCACTAGGACCCTAAAACACGACATCTGGCGTTCAGCCGATGGTTTGGACTGGCAGAAGGGGGTGCAGGTGGCGGTTGAGTTTGAGGGGCCTTGAGGCGCTTAGATTTCGGGTTGCATAAAAGGCGGTATAAAAAAACGAACCTCAATTGAGGTTCGTTTTTTTTGGGCTGTTGTTTCTACCGCAGCAGTACCTGGCGGCGGTTTGCGTTCAAACCGGCTCAGCCTTTGTTATAGGCCGCCACCGCTTCGTTGATGATCGCCTTGGCTTTGGCCGAATCGGCCCAGCCGTCCACTTTCACCCATTTGCCTTTTTCCAGGTCTTTGTAGTGCTCGAAGAAGTGTTTGATCTGTTCCAGCAGCAGCGCCGGCAGGTCGGTGGCTTCTTGAACGTTGTCGTACAAAGCACTCAGTTTGCTGTGCGGTACAGCGAGGATTTTGGCATCGGAACCGGCTTCGTCGGTCATTTCCAGTACGCCGATCGGGCGGGCACGAATTACAGAACCGGGCACTACCGGGTAGGGCGTGACCACCAGAACGTCCACCGGGTCGCCGTCGTCGGCCAGGGTGTTCGGCACGTAGCCGTAGTTGGCCGGGTAGAACATGGGCGTTGCCATGAAGCGGTCGACCATCAGAGCGTCCATGTCTTTGTCGATTTCGTATTTGATCGGGCTGGCATTGGCCGGGATTTCGATGGCGACGTAGATGTCGTTCGGGACATCCTTGCCGGCTGGAATCTGGGTGTAGCTCATCGGGGGCCTCTTTGTTTGCGGTCGGGTTAAAGGGTCGGGTTTGAAAAAAGTCGGGCGATTATATCGGCCGGTCGGTTAGGCGTCAGTAATGCTGGCGAAACGTTCAAAGTAGTCCGGGAATGTCTTGGACGTGCAACCCGGATCGTTGATCGTCACCGTGCCGGCACCAAAGGCGGCCAGCGAAAAACACATGGCGATGCGGTGGTCGTTGTAGGTGTCGATGGCGGCCGATTGGGTTTTTGCGGGCGGTGTAATGGTCAAAGCGTCTTCGTCTTCAATCACTTGCGCGCCGAGTTTGCGCAGCTCGGTTGCCATGGCCGCCAGGCGGTCGGTTTCTTTGACGCGCCAGTTGTACACATTGCGAATGCGCGTTGTGCCTTCGGCAAACAGCGCTGTGGTGGCGATGGTCATGGCGGCATCGGGGATGTGGTTCAGATCGACATCCACCGCCTTGAGCGGGCCGTTATTGCTCACTTCAATCCATTCCGGTGCCCAGGTAACGGTCGCACCCATCTGTTCCAGCACTTCGGCAAAACGGGCATCGCCCTGAACCGAAGCGGTGCCAGTGCCGTGCACCCGCACCGGGCCGCCGCCGATGGCACCGGCGGCAAGAAAGTAACTGGCGCTGGAGGCGTCGCCTTCCACCTGAATGCGACCGGGGCTGACGTAGCGCTGGTTGGCTTTGATGTCGAAGGCGCGGTAATCGCGGTTGGTGACCGTTACGCCGAAGCGTTGCATCACATCCAGCGTGATGTCGATGTAGGGTTTGGAGACCAGTTCGCCAACCACTTCGATGGTCAGGTCGTCGTTGATCAAGGGTGCAGCCATTAACACGGCGGTCAAAAACTGGCTGGAAATGCGGCCGTCGATCTGCACCGTGCCACCGCGCAATTGACCGGCGCTGATGCCCAGCGGCGGGTAGCCATCGTTGCCGCGATACTGCACCTGCGCGCCCAGCGGTGTGAGTGCGTCGATCAAATCGCCAATCGGTCGCTCGGCCATGCGTGGTTCGCCGGTCAGCTCGAATTGGCCTTCGCCGATGCACAAGGCCGCCGCCAGCGGACGCATCGCCGTGCCGGCGTTGCCCAAATAGAGTTCCAGGTGTTGCCCGCGTGCCAATGGACCGGCCAGGCCGGTAACGGTGCATTCGGTGCCGTTGTCATTGAGTTCAACACGCACGCCCAGTTGTTCCAGGGCGGTCAGCATGTGACGGATGTCGTCGCTGCGCAGCAGGTTGGTGATGTGCGTTTCGCCCTCGCTCAATGCGGCCAACAACAGAATGCGGTTGGACAGACTTTTCGAGCCGGGAATCTGGACGTCGCCACGGGCGTGGCGCAAAGCGGGGAGCGTCAGGCTGGACATCGGGGTTCGCAGGTCAGGAATGAATCGGCCGGCCATTCTACGTCAAAGCGCGGCCGCCTTGCATCCGCAGAGCGGCAAGGCGGCGTTGCACTTTTTGCGCATGGACGCCGCCGCCGATTTACGCAAGCAGATTGGTCAGATCGTACAGATCCTGTTTGAACGGGCGCGGCATGTTTTCGATGGCATCAACGATGTCGTGGTGCACCAGGCGGTTGCTCTGAATGCCGACACAACGGCCGCCGAGGCCTTCGAGCAACAGTTCCACCGCGTAAGCGCCCATCTGGCTCGCCAGCACCCGGTCGAAGGCGCAGGGCACGCCGCCGCGCTGAATGTGGCCGAGAATGGTGGCGCGCGTTTCCAGGCCGGTGCGCGCTTCGATGCGTTTCGCCAGCGCCGACACATCGGTGACGTGTTCGGTAATGGCGATGATCGAATGCGTTTTGCCGCGTGACACGTCTTTGGCGACGGCTTGAATCAAGGCTTCTTCATCGAAACCTTTTTCCGGCACCACGGTGAAATCGGCGCCGCTGCCGATTGATGCCATCAACGTCAGGTCGCCGCAATAGCGGCCCATGATTTCGACAATGGCGATGCGATTGTGCGACGAACAGGTGTCGCGCAAGCGGTCGATGGCGTCGAGTACGGTGTTCAGCGCGGTGTGAAAACCGATGGTGAAGTCGGTGCCGGCGACGTCGTTGTCGATGGTGCCGGGCAGGCCGACGCAGGGAAATCCCATTTCGGTTAGGCGTTTGGCGCCCATGTAGGAACCGTCGCCACCGACCACAACCAAGGCGTCGATGTCGTGCTTGCGCAGGTTGGCGATGGACTCCTGTCGCACGGCTTCTTCTTTGAATTCGGGAAAGCGGGCGGAACCGAGGAAGGTGCCGCCGCGGTTGATTAAGTCGGAAACGTGGTGGCGTTCGAGTTTCTCGATGCGGTCCTGATGCAAACCCAGGTAACCGTCGTGCACGCCATACACTTCCAGCCCTTTTACCAGGGCTGTGCGAACCACGGCGCGTACCGCCGCGTTCATGCCAGGGGCGTCGCCGCCGCTGGTCAGTACACCGATTTTGCGTATCTCGCCTGCTTGACTCACGGGCTCTGTGTCCTTTGGTCATCCAAGCCGGCCGTGCCGGAACGCGACAGAATGTAACAAAATTACAATCACACTGGCGAGTCCTTTTGCCCCGAGCAATCGGCGACCTTGACCGGCGTCAAAGTGCGGCGGGCACGACTAAAATTAATCGGCAACTAACAGGTTAATGGCGTGGCCGGATTGGCCGACACGCCTCTAGGTTGCCCAAGCGTCGGCCTCTGCACGGGTTGCGCAAATAACCCTCGGGGTGTCATGGAACCGCCATAGGGCTGTCATAACCTGAATGCCGTTTGACGGTGGGAGGCCTGCGATGAAAGTGGTAGCGATACACAGTCAGAAAGGCGGCGTCGGTAAAACATCGACGGCTATTCATCTGGCGCATCAAGCCAGCGAATTTGGTTTTGAAACGCTGTTGATCGATCTCGATCCGCAAGCCTCGGCCAGTTACTTTTTGTCCGGTGGCGACAGCAAAGGCCTGAAAGCGCGCGATTGGCTGCGCACCAACGTCGATTGGAACGACTTCATCGAAAGCTCGCGCTACGAGGGCGTTTATTTATTGCCAGCGCGCAAAAGCCTGCGCCGGCTCGACCAGTTGATGACCGACGACGTGTCGGAAAAACACCTCAAGCGCTTGTTGCGTTCGCTGAAATCGCAATTCGATCTGGTGCTGATCGATTGCCCGCCCGGCATCAACACCGTGACCGAACAAGCCTACCGCGCTGCGCATAAAATTCTGGTGCCGCTGACGCCAACGCCGCTGTGTTTTGAAAGCTTCCAACACGTGCTGGAATTCGCCGACGAAAACGCCATCGGGGCCGATAAACTGATGCCGTTTTTTAACCGCGTGAACAGTCGGCTGGCGTTGCACAAACAATCGATGGACGGGTTTTCCGAGCGCTTCGACGCCAAAACGCCGCTGTCGATTCGCGCCACCACCGAGGTGGAAAAAATGGCGTTGGAGCGTCGCGCCGTTGCCGAAATCAAACCGCGCCATCCGATCGTGCGCGACATTCAGGCGTTGTGGAAAACGCTGATGCGCGAGCTGGATTTGCATCACTGAGCGGACGAGCCTTCGAGTAATTTCTCGACCAGGGCGCGCGCTTCGGCGCGGTCGGTTACGTCGAGTTTGCGGTACAGCCGGCGGATGTGGCTTTTGATCGTTGACGGTGCCACGTGCAGGCATTGGCCGATGGCGTCGTTGGTCAGCCCCTGGCCGAGCAGCATTAACACTTCGAATTCCTTCGGCGACACCTGTTCGTGGCCGTGCACCCAGGCGCGGTTCAGTTGTTTCAACCGTGGGTCGCCGTGCACGGCAGACGCACCGTGCGCCGGTTTCGGCGGCAGCCGCCACCACAGCGACCAATCGCTCCAGTCGCGTGCGTCCACGCTGAACAGTTGCCGATACAAATCCAGACTCGCCAATGGCCGAACCGCCGGCAGCCAGGGCAAAACGAGCTGCCAGTCGGCCTGCGCCTGAGCGTCGTCGGCCCAAACCGCACTGAGCAAACGAGCGTGTAATTCCGGCCAGCGCAATGGTTGTTTGGCGGCTTGCTGCGCCAGTTGTCGAATCTGTTTTAGCGCCGTTTTTTGCTCGCCGTTTAGCCAGCGTTGCATCGCTGCATTGCGCGCCAATTGGTGCTGAAAATGATTGCGCGGCGGGCCGCCGGAGTCGTGGCGTGCCGGCGGTAAGGGTTCGGCGGGCAGCGATAAACGATGCTCGGCGGCGAGCAAAAACGTCTGCGCCTGGGCCACCCAATCGGAGTGATACGGATGTTGGTTTAACAGGCGTCGCACTTGCAGCACCAGCGGTTGCAGATCGCTGTCGCGGCCGCGCGCCAACGCCAGCCGACCGCGCAACACCAGCGGGTTGAGCAGGCCGTAATCGCCGAGCGGTTCGATTAAATCGCTGGCGGTTTCCAGGGCGTGCAGTGCTTCGTCCCAACGGCCGCGTTCGGTCAGAATCTGAATGCGCCCGCGCAGTAAAAATTCCAGATGCAGCAGCGGTTCGACGCAGCGTTCGCGCGCCAGTTGCAGGGCGTCGTCCTGCACCGCCAGGGCGGCATCGAGATCGCCGGACACGCTGTGCACGTCGGCCAATAAACAGCGCAGCCAGAGTTGCTGCTGGGTGTATTGGCCGTCGCGCGCCAGCCGGTCGGCTGCCTGCAAATGCTGTTGCGCCAACGCCAGTTCACCGGCACACAACGCCGCCTGGCCGAGTACCGACGTCGCCAGAATGCGCGCCACGCCGCCCTGGTCGCCGAGTTCGGCCAACGCTTCGCTGGCGAGTTGTTGGGCGGCGTCGAAATCTTCGCGGTTGATGGCGACCTGAGCGCGGGCGACGGCGTATTCCGGCCGGGTGTCGGCGGCCTGTTGCAGCAGTGGCAACACTTCCTCTTCGCGATAACTGAGCAGCCAGATCCAGCTTTTCAGCAGCAACAGCGGCGCGTCCTGCCCCAACTGAGCGGCATCGAGCGGCGCTAACAATCGCTCGACCAACTGGAACTGACCGCTGCGGTACAGCTCCATGCCGGCGGCGTGCAAAACCGCCCGGTTCAGCTCGGCGTTGAATTGCGCGACCGCCAACTGCGCCGCTTGCATCGTCTGGCCCAAATCCAGACAGGCGTAAGCGGCGGCAATGCAGCGCTCGCGCCATTCGCTGGGTGAGGCTTGCTGCGTTAAGCGCATCAGCGTTTGGCGGATCAGCGGCGGCAGGCGGTAACCGCCGTGGCGGCCATTGAGCGCGACGATAAACAGGCCGTCGTGGCGCAATTGGTCGATCAGGCTTTGGCTTGAGGTTTGGCCGAGCAGGCGGTCGCACAGCGCAGCGTCGAAGCGGTCGAACACGCAGACGTGGCTTAAAAAGTCGCGCTGGGCGGCGGGCAGTTCGTCGAGCACGTCCTGTTGCAGATAGGTTTCCAGATGCGGCCCGGCGGCGTTCAGTACCCGGCCAGCGTCGAGCAGGTCGGCCTCGCTGCGGGCGCTGTGGCAGACCAGGGCTAAACCAGCCGGCCAGCCGCCGGTGTCGGCGAGCAGGGTGTTGAGCGTGGCGTCGGCGACTTTGAAATTCAGCCGGTCGCGCAGCAGCGCGGCCAGTTCGTCGCGGCCGAACGCCAGTTGTTCTGAACCCAATTCCAGCAACTGTCCGCGCACGCGCAGCGCGCTCAATCCCAGCGCCGGTTCCTGGTGGCTGGTCAGAATCAGATGCACCGTTGGTGGCAAACTGCGCAGCCACAAACGCAGGGCGTTGAGTACGGTGGTGTCGAGCAACAATTGCGCGCCATCAAGCACGATGCACAGCGGCTGCGTGCGTTGCGCCAGCTCGGCCATCGCCTTGGCGAGCAGTTGGTCGAGCCGGTCGACGCGGCCGCGCCGCACCAAGGCTTCGCTGACCGGGCAGCCGTTATCGCTGGCTTGATGCAGGCCGTGAATGAAATGCGCGGCGAAATAATTGGGGTCGTTGTCGGCCGGGTCGAGGCTGTACCAGAGCGCGTCGCTGTCGCGTTCCGCCAGCCAGGCGCTGACCAGACTGGTCTTGCCGAAACCGGCCGGGGCGTGCAGCAGCGTTACCGGAAAGCGCTGACATTGATCGAGCGATTGCAGTAATGCCTCGCGCGGCAGCAAGGTGACGCCCTGCGCCGGTGGCACCAGCTTGTAGGGCGCGATCCAGGGATGCAGAGCGTCGGTCATGGCTGGCCTAGTGCGAGGTTAATAAAGAGCCGCACTATACCAAGATGTGTGAGGCGGTCGCGGACTCAATCCGCGACCGCCGATAGCCAGTGCCGATCAGGGGAAATTGACGATCTGAGCGCTGTTGCCGTCGCGTTCAAACACGTTGATGCGACCGCACTGGGCCACGTGGTTGGTGCTGCTGTACGGCGTGCCGCTCTGGCTGATGTTGCCTTCCCAGCCCGGTCCGTTGGAGATGTACGACTTCACCTCGAACCAGCCGTTCGCGGTGTTGCTGCAATCCATTTGCACGTCGAGCATCCAGTAGTGGTCGCCGTAAGTGTTCAGCGGTTCCTCGCCGTAGCCATCGACCGCTACAGTGCGCAGCGCGCCCCAGCCCGACGGCCAGTTATTGGTGGTCCAATCCATCGCTGTGCCTTCAGCGCCCGCGCCCTGGTTGGCTTCAATGCCGTACCAATCCAGGTACAGATCGCCGCTTTTCCAGCTGGCGGTGGTCGCGTTGCGCAGGTTGTTGTGCTGGATGCGCAGCGCGCATTCAACGTTGTAGGTCTGGCAATTGCGGCCCAGGTTGGTGTTGGCGTAGGCGTGGTCGATGCCGCCGCGAATGAACATATCCTGGCCGGACAGGGTTTCGCCACGAATGAAAATCACCGTGCGCTGCCAGTCGCCTTCGGGCACTAAATAGTTGTTGATGAAGTTGGTGTAGCGATATTGGCCGGTGCCGCCGGTGGTCACCTGATTGATGCGCAACACCGTCATGCCGCTGTAGCTGGCGTAGTCGAAGGCGTTTTCGATGTTGTTCCAGCCGGTGTCGGAAGTGACGCCGCCGGCCAGTGCATTCTCGCCCTTAATCGGCACGCCCTGCGCTTCGGCTTCGGCCGCGACCCAGAACACCAGGCTCTTGGCGAGCGATTGACCGCTGCCGTACGGATCGTCGTCCATTTCCAGCGCGGTGAAGTGCAGCACCACGCCGCGCGGGTTGCTCTGGTAGCTGGCCGGTACGCCAACGATGTCGGCGTAGCCGTGGCCGGTGTTGGTGGCATCGAGATCGACATCCGACGGAATCAGACCGGCGGCGATTTCGGCGCTGCGTTCGGTGTTGTCACCGCTCGCCATCTTCCAGTGAATGCCGGGGATTTTCATGCCCAGTTCGATGTCGGCAAAGGCGCCGTCGAAGGCGGCTAGGCCGGTGTCCATCATGGTGTGGCCGTGTTGCATCAGGCTGTCGTGATACCAGCGCACGAAGTCGCGGCCGTACTGGGTGTAGAAGTGGTCGCCGTTGTTAATGAAACTGCCGGCGTTCGATGGCGGCAGGATCTGGCTGCTGCTGCCCAGGCTGATGCCCCAGGCGTTGTTGACGCTAGCCAGGCTGCCGTATTTGTTCAGCGCCCAGTTTTGGAAATCGGCCTTGGCTGCGTCGCTGTACGACTGAAAAGCGCCGCGCGTCGGGTAGCCGCTGCCGGAGTCGTGGCTGTTGTACGACGGATAGCGCAACTCGCCTGCCGGGCCCATGGAAATGTTCACTTCCGGAATGTCGTCGGCGTAGCCGCTGAAGTGGCTTTCGAAGGCTTCCATGAATTCCTGATATTCAGCGGCAACTAAAGCGTCGGCCCACAGCGATACGGTTTCCACCGACTCGTTGCCTTGCTCGCTCTTGTAGCGCAAATCGGCCGCTGGCACTGGCGAATAATGGTTCCAGATCCACGACGGAATCGGGATGTTGCAGGTATCGCCAACGTTACCGCCGCACTGGTGGAACGACATGATCGGCACGATGTCGAGGCCGGCGTTGGTGATGTGGCTGAAAATGGTGTCGTAGTAGCTCCAATCGAACTGTTGATCGCCCGCCGCTTCCACCTTGCCCCACCAGATATCGACCGATACGGCGGTTACGCCCATGCCGGCGGCGGTGTTCAGTTGGGCATCAAAGCTGTTCCAGTCGGAGACTTCGAGCGGTGCCATCACGTTGGCGGAGGCGGCGGTGTCGGCCTGGGCGTTTGCCACGGCCAAGGTCAGCAAGCCGGCCGCAGCCAGCCGCATGAGGTTGGGGTTCGCTGTCATCGCGCAATACCTTTGTTGTGATTGTTTTTGGTCTATCGAGTGTCGTGCGCGGTCAGTCTAAGACGGGGGCTATGGCTGTCTTCCGCCCCCGGGGGCGGAATTATTTGGTTGTGTGACCTGCTCAGTGTTCGGCGTTATCGGTTTGCCAGTTGGGGAATTCGGCGGCGTGGCGGTCGATCCATTCGCGTGCGGCGTCGTCGCGGGAAAGTTGGCGGCCTTCGGTGCGTTGCACGGTTTCGCGGTATTCCTCAATGCGGCACAACTGCTCGACCATGCGCACCGAGTAGGCGTCCTGGTCGGTGTGAAAACAGACACCGATTAAGTATTGGTTGGCCTGAGCGCGACACCAGACCACCTGACCGTCGATCTCGAAAGCGGGATCGTCGATGTCGATGCTCAACCGGAGCGTTTGCCCCGGCATCAAGGCGCGGTCACTGCAAAAACTCAAACCACCACAACTGAAATTCTTTAAACGAGCAGGCGGGGAATCGGACTTGGCCACCTGAACCCGCAAGGGGACATCCGTCGGGTGGCGAATGTATTGACGCAAAATAACCTCCTGTTTGACGTTGTAGGAACGTCGCTCCATGAGGCCAGTATAGTCCGCGATTGAAAAAGGGCGCGTTTGTGTCCGCCCCTGAACGGGGTGTTCCACCGCCGGTCCGATGCGTCGGTTTCCGGCGGTGGCGCAATGGTAGAAAAGCCTCAGCCGAGCAGCGGCCGGGTGACCTGATACAGCTTGCGGTAGCGCGCCAGTTGGGCGTCGAGATAGCTAGCGCGTTGGGCGTTCGGCTGGCGCGTTTCGACCAGTTTCGGCTGGGTGAACACGGTGCCCCAGTCGGCCTTGCTGTCGGCCAGTTGTGCCAGACGTGCCGCCCCGAGCGCCGGGCCGACATCGCCGCCATCGCGCGCGTGCGTCGGAATTTTCAGCGCATCGGCCAGCAACTGTCGCCAGAACACCGAGCGGCTGCCGCCACCGATCAAATTCATGTCCGCCGGTTTTACGCCCGCCGCGTGCAGCGCGTGCAAGCCATCGACCTGCGCGAACGTTACGCCTTCGAGCACCGCCAGCGTTAAATCGACGGCATCGGTATTCACCGACAAACCGAGGAACTGACCGCGCGCACCCGGGTCGTTATGCGGTGTGCGTTCGCCGCTCAGATACGGCAGGAAAGTGAGTGAGGTTTCGGTGCGGCCGGAAGCTTCGACCGCCGCAATCAAGTCGCCCACCGAACGGCCGGTAATGCGGCTAAGCCAGGCCAGACATTCGGCCGCACACAGGTTCACACTCATCTGGTGCCAACGGCCGGGCAGGGCGTGGCAGAAAGCGTGCACGGTTTGCTCAGGCGCAGCGCGGTGGCCGTCGGACACGGTGAACACCACGCCAGACGTACCCAGACTCAGCATCGACTGGCCCGGTTCGATCAAACCGACGCCCAGGGCGCCGCCGGCGTTATCGCTGGCACCGGCGACCACCGGCACTTGTGGCATGCCGGTCGCAGCGCTGGCGGCGGCGCTGACCACGCCAGTCACATCCGGGCCTTCGTACAGTTTCGGCATGTGCGCCTGAGTGAGGCCGGTGGCAGACAGCAGTTGGTCGTCCCAGCGGCGCTCGGCCGGGTTCAGCCAGGACGTGCCAGCGGCGTCGGACATATCGGAGGCGAATTCGCCGGTCAGACGAAAACGCAGATAGTCTTTCGGCAGCAGAACTTTATCGAGACGTTTAAAGGCGTCGGGTTCGTTCTCTGCGACCCACAAAACTTTCGGTGCGGTGAAACCCGGCATCGCCAGGTTGCCGGAACGCTCGCGGAAATCAGGCAGGCGTTGCTCCAGCGTTTTGCATTGCTCGGCGCTGCGGCCGTCGTTCCACAACATGCACGGGCGAATCACATCGCCGGCGGCATCCAGCAAGGTGGCGCCGTGCATCTGGCCCGATAAACCTACGGTGCGCACGGCGCTCAAATCCTGTTCTTTGGCGAGCAAGGCGCAAGCCTCGATCAACGCCTGCCACCAATCTTCCGGTGCCTGTTCCGACCAACCGGGGTGCGGCTGACTGACGGTCAGCGGTGCGGTTGCCTGCGCCACCAACTGGCCGGCGTCGTTCAATAAAATGGCCTTCAGGCCGGAAGTTCCGAGATCGAGTCCGAGATACATAAATCACCTTGAGAACGGGCGGCTGAGCGGGGGAAACGTGCCGCTGGTTGTAACCGTTGTTATTAAATTTATTAGTCAAAAAATAATCCGGGACGCTGGCGGCGATGTCAAAAACTTTTGCCTCAGCGACGCGCTGCGCTAGTCTCGTCGCTTCGTCGTTATTGTTGTCGCGAGAATTCCATGTCCGACATCGCCTTACCCGCCGCGCCCCAACGCAGCCTGCCCGAGTTGGTCGCCGGCTTTGCCTTACTGACCTGTTTGACGGCGTTATCACTCGACGCCATTTTGCCTTCGCTCTATGCCATTGAACGCGAATTTTCCGTCACCACCACCGACACCCAATTGGTGGTGTCGATGCTGGTGTTGGGCATGGCGTTTGGCGAATTGTCGTTCGGCCCGGTGGCCGACGCCATCGGCCGAAAACCTGCCATCCTGATCGGGCTCGGCCTGTTTTTGGCCGGTACATTAATCGCCTTGTTATCGACTTCGTTGCCGATGTTATTGGCCGGGCGAGTCATTCAAGGCATCGGTTTGGGCGGGCCGAAAATTGGCACCCGCGCGCTCATTCGCGACCAGTTTTCCGGCGACGCCATGGCGCGCATTTTTTCCTTCGTCGTCATGTTGGTGATTCTGGTGCCGATGGTCGCACCGGCGTTCGGCCAACTGGTGCTGGCGCTGGGCGACTGGCGCGCCATCTTTATTTCCTACGCCGTCTTGGCGTTGATCGGTGCTACCTGGCTGTTGTTGCGCCAGCCGGAAACGTTGAGCGCGGAGCGACGCATTCCGTTGTCGTTTCGTCAGTTGGCAACGAACAGCGGCTTGATTGTGCGCCACAAAAAAGTGATGGCGTATACGCTGACCGCCGGGCTGATTTTCGGTTGTCAGGTAACTTACCTCAGCACCGCCCAAGCGATTTTTGACGACATCTATCAGGCTGGCGCCAAATTCGCGTTGTACTTTGCCTTGCTCGCCTCGGGCATTGGTTTGGCTGCCTTTACTAACGGCCGCCTGGTGATGAAACTCGGCATGCATCGGCAAAGCATCACGGCGTTGAGCGGCATGTTGCTGTTGTCGTTTTTGCTGTTGGTGTTGTCCTGGCTTGGCGGCGGCCACACACCGTTGGCGGTGTTTTTAGCGCTCGGCTTCGGTTTGTTTTTCTGCGTCGGTTTGTTGTTCGGCAACATCAACGCCCTGGCAATGGAATGGCTTGGCCGCGTGGCGGGTTTGGGCGCGTCGGTGATCGCTTCACTGTCGAGCCTGGTGTCGGTGGGTGTGGCGTTACTGGTCGGCCGCTTCTACGATCAAACGCTCTATTCGTTGGCGATGGGTTTCTTCGTCTGCGCCGCTCTGGCGTTGGTTTTGGTGGTATGGGCAAAACGTAGCAGTGCGGTAGCTGTTTAGTGCCATTAGTCAGGGTTGTGGGCGCTCTATGTTATCCCCATCTGGCAATTTCCCCATCATTGCATCTGCACAGAGGCAGGTACCCGTGATCAAACTGGCAAGCTTTACCCTGGTAACCGAAACGGCCATTGAGCCGAGCTTTCTTTACTTGTCCGACATGACGAACTTCGGTGATTGGTTTCCCGAAGTCATCCGCATTGTCGAACAGGAACCCGGCGACATCGGCCTGGGCAAAATCTGGCTCGAAGACGTAAAAGTGCCGGGCAAGGGCATTCAGCCGGTGGCCGTCACCGTGGTTGATTACCGCCCGACTCAATTTTTCGCCACCGAAGGCAACCTCGATGGCATTCAACCGCGCATGGAAATTCAACTGTCCCAAGCGCCCAGCGGCCGCACCAAAATCGAATGGACGTTTTACAGCCGCAACACCCGTTGGACACTCCGACTGCTGGCACCGCTGTTGCGCTCGGTAATGGGCAAGCGGGCACGCAAAGGCCAGCGCAATTTGCTGGCGAAATTAGCGACCTTGTCGTAATCCTGTTTTAGGTCGCTATTCAGACCCGTAAGTGGCATAATCGCGGCTTCGCAAAAGCGCCGGCTCGTCCGGCGCTTTTTTTATGCGCGCAAAAAAGTACCAAACCCCGTTCAAAGGGTTCGGCTCGTTGAGCGCGCCAGGAAAAAGTGAGAACTTGCAGGAAGCCCAGGCTCATGCAGGAAAACTCACCTAACAGAGGAAGGTAACTGCCATGACATTCACCACCAGCAAAGACGATCAGGCATTCAAACAACGCATGGAAAACGGCGAATTCCCCGCTGCCGACTTCAACCACCGCGCCCACTTGCGCCTGGCCTACGTCTACTTGTGCGAAGCCGACACCGATGGCGCGACCGACAAAATGCGCCACACCCTAAACCAATTCCTGATCCGCAACGGCGTAGACCCCGCCAAATTCCACCAAACCCTCACCCAAGCCTGGATACTCGCCGTCCACCACTTCATGAACCAGGCCGGCACCGCGGGATCGGCCGACGACTTAATCGACCGCTACCCACAAATGCTCGACACCCACATCATGCTCACGCACTACTCTGCCGACCTGTTGTTTTCCGATGCAGCACGTCATGCCTTTGTAGAGCCGGATATTGATGCGATACCGAGGTATTAAGAGCGCCGGCTGACTGGGTGTTAGCGTTTAATAAAACGTTGTCCACCAAGAGCTAAGGTTTATAGGGAGAACTCCATGTTTGATCAGAGAATTACGCTATTTCTTGGTGCACTGCTGCCCGTTTTTGCGTGGGCAGATGATCTTCCCGGAAGCATTCAAAAGTGGTTGGATCAAGACGAATTTTTCTGGAGTCTCGACTTTAGTAATGGAACCCAGGCGAAGCAGGATTTAATCAGTTATTACCGCTCGGTGTTTCAAGATGACTTACTCGCTCAAGAAATTGAGTGGGTACAGGGAGGTAATTTCGAGAGTGAGTATTACAGCTCTTATTTTAGCGATCTGAACGACCAAGTATTGCTCAGTACCCAAATGCTGACTGAAGTTCAGTATGAAGTTCGGTTATTACAAACATCCTGCTATGTCATGACTTATAACGCGCCCCGTATGGAAACAGTGGTCGCTGATTACAAAATCATTAACTTGAGCCAAGCTGAAGTCGACCAGTGGGTCGAAGATCAGGGTTTCCCACCATCGGGGAAAATCTGTATGGAGATCATCAATGCGGTAAGTCTTGGTCTGGATTCAAATTCGAACCTTATTATCAGTGTTCAAAAGCAACGGATGGAATCTACTGCTGAGTTGATTTCTGAGCTGTGACAAAAGGACACTGCGAGCTCAAAAAGTGGGCAGCCTTTTTAAGAAAGCATGGCTAAAATTAACGATAGTTGCTCGGTGATAAATTTATATATTTTCTCTACGACGGGGCGTTGGCATCGCAGCTAAAATTTAATTCAGGAACGATGCCGGTCTGAGTATGTTTCCTTTTATTTACTACAACCAAAACTCAACCGCCCCCAAATCCCTAACCGGCAAATTCTCCCCATCCCGTTCCCGAACCCGCCACGCATTCACCACCAATTTAATCTCGCCATTGGCTTCTTTATTAAAACTGGCCGTCATGAAGTGTTCGGTGGTTCGGTTTTTCCAGTAAGCGGAATGTTCCCACCAGGGTTTGGTGCTGACGGCCCAGCCTTTTTTGTGGGTGACGTTGGTGGGTTGCCAGTTCAGTGGAATGGAAGGGTGTGGAAACTGGCCGGGTTCGGTGTCGGGTACTTCGTTGGCGAGGCTGGTGAGTGAGGTCAGGTTCGACAGTGGTGATGCAATCAGTTCGATCAGTTTGCCTTTTTTCGGTCCCAGGGTTGTGGTTGCGATGCGGCCGAAATGCGCATCGCCACACAGCAATACGATGTTCTGGCCGGTGCTGCCTAAGGCGCCCAACAGGGCAGCGTATTGCTTGGGGTAGCTTAGCAAGTTGCGAGTGCTGCTGGGTTTTACGATGAGCGGTTGCGACATTACCAGTACGCCGGGGCCGGTGAGGTTGCGTGCCCATTGGTCGAGTTTTTTAAAGGACGCTTCCGATAGGAAACCGTCTTTATTGCGTTCGGTGCGTACATCAGCCAAACAGAATGACAATTCGCCGACGTTGAAGGTTTCGATGCGTCGGCTTTGTTGGACGTTTTGCACGCCGTCGATGGCGGCTTTTTGCCAGGCGTTGCGAACGCTGCCGAGGCGGATGGCGAGCAGGTAGGGGTTGAAGGTGTCGTAGAACGGATAGTCGTTCCAGTATTCGTGGTCGTCTGCCAGCATCCAGGTGCCACCGTGGGTGAAGAAGTCGCTGAGCAGTGTCCAGTGTCGGTGGTAGTCGCCGGCGATGCGGTTGCGGATTTCGCTGGTGATGAGCGAGAGCGAATCGAAACCGACATCCAGATACACCTGATCGCCAGTGTGGAAACTGATGTCGGGCCGAATGTTTGATGGTCCGCGTGTGTAGAGTGCCCGGTATGAACCGGCGGCCTGGCCGCCATCACGTTCGTCGTAGAAACAACTGCCAAAAGCGACGGTGAACGGGTGGTTGCTGTCGGTCGGCAAAGCGTCGGGCAGCGTTTTGAATTCACCCGATTTCAGTAATTGTTTTTCAATGTGCTCGCGGTAAATGGCCGGCGGTTGCCGATAGAACTGAACCTTGTATTGCACGCCGGGTTCGAGGCCGTCGAATTCGATAACACGATAGAAGCGTTTTTGGATGTATCGGAACGGACGTTGCCAATCTCTCCGTGTGATGTCTTTGCTGAGGTGTTGGCCGTTGGTGCCGGTCAGTTCTACGTGAGCTAACTCGGGTTTTTGCATGTCCGGGTCCAAAGTGCCGACCCAGATTTGCGCGGTGGTTTGCGAGACGCGCAAGATCACCAGTGACCAATCGCGATTGCGGGTTTGTTCTAATGCCATGGCGTATTCCCTTGGTGAGTTTTTGTTTTTTGACGCAGCGATCCTTCACGGTGTCGATGAAATAACGGTACCGATTCTAAATGACAGTTTCAGAGTGTGTATTGGCTGCATTGGGCGGGGTTGGTTTAGTCGTCGTGTTAATTCAGGTCGGACTGCAATAACGTTAAGCCTTCCAGTACTTTTTCGGGCGTTTTAATTTCCAGCGCAGCAAAACATTTCTCGCGGTATTTTTCTGAGCCTGAAAACTTCTCAAGGGCGCGCTTTAGTGGCGCTACGACTGGGTAGGCCTGCTCGGCTTTTTGAATGGCCTCTTGGTAGTTTGCCTGGTGCAGGCGCAGCATGCCGAGGTCGATCAGGTCTCTGGATTCGATGCTTTCATCTGCCCAGCGGTCGGCATTGGCGAGCAGTTTTTCGGCGAAACGGTCGGTGCTATTCAGGCAGGGAATGCGGGTCCAACTCAGGTGGTCTGGCGTTCCTAATGTGATGCGCGCTTCAGCGACGATTTCGAATTTTATGACGGTGCCCTGCGTCTTTACCGGAAAGCGGATGCCGTATTGGTTGGCGGTGATGTCGCGGGGCAGTTCGATGTCGGCAGTATTTTTAAATAAGAATCCTGCTTTACCGCTGTTGTCGAAAACGGCCTGTCGCAACTGGCTGTAACCCGGCCCGAGCGGGCAAATAAAGTCGATGTCTTTGCTCCAGCGGTATTCGTTGTACAGCAGTGCGATCAGTGTGCCGCCGCCAAAACAGGCGCCCGCGTTAATAAAAGGTTGCGGGTTTAAGGCATTGAGAATGTGGTGAATGCGTTGGTGATGTTGATGGTTAAACATCGGCCTGAATCCAGGAGCCTTTGGCGATGGCGAGTTGGCGTACAAAGGTTCGTTCGGGTTCGGTCAGGTCGGTCAGTACGCCACGGTATTCCCAGCCGCGTTCGTAGCGGTTGAGCATTTCATCCAGGGTTAGCCTGCGTACATCGCTCAAGTCCCAGCATACGGCTTCCAGGAAGGGCAGTGTGGCGGGTGGTATTGGGTCGGCGGCGGTTTGCATTTTGGCTAACCTTGGGTGTCGGTTGTCGCTGAGGCCTTATGCATAAGGGCTGTTGCGGGAATTGTCAATTTACCCGCTGACTGAGCTGTGCAGCTACACCCGCATCTCAATCCCATTTTCCTGCATGACCGCTTTGGCTTCGCCGATGCTGTATTCGCCAAAGTGGAAAATACTCGCCGCCAGTACCGCGTCGGCGTGGCCTTCCAAAACGCCGTCGGCCAAATGTTGCAGGTTGCCGACACCGCCGCTGGCGATGACGGGTACGCGCACGGCATCGGCGACGGCGCGGGTGAGTTCAATATCGAAGCCTGTTTTTACGCCGTCGCGGTCCATTGAGGTGAGCAGGATTTCGCCGGCGCCGTAGTCGTCCATTTTCTTCGCCCATTCAACGGCGTCGATGCCGGTGGCGTTGCGGCCGCCGTGGGTGAAGATTTCCCAGTGGTCGCCGACGCGTTTGGCGTCAATCGCGACGACGATGCATTGCGCGCCGAATTTCAGCGAGGCTTCGCGCACGAAGTCGGGGTTTTTGATGGCGGCGCTGTTGATCGAGACTTTATCGGCGCCGGCGTTGAGCATGGTGCGAATGTCTTCCAGTGTGCGAATGCCGCCGCCGACGGTGAGCGGAATAAACACCTGGCCGGCGATGGCGCTGACGGTATCGACCATGGTGTCGCGGCCTTCGTGGGTGGCGGTGATGTCGAGCATGGTGATTTCGTCGGCACCCTGGTCGTTGTAGCGCTTGGCGACTTCCACCGGGTCGCCGGCGTCGCGGATGTTGACGAAATTAACGCCTTTGACGACGCGGCCGGCGTCGACATCCAGGCAGGGAATAATCCGCTTCGCTAGTCCCATGGTTCAGTTCACCTTGGTGTTTTCATCGCAATAAATTTGAGCTTCGCGCACGTCGAGTTTGCCTTCGTAAATGGCGCGGCCGGTGATGGCGCCGAGCAGGCCTTTATCGGCCACGGTGCACAGCCGTTCGATGTCGCTCATGTCGGTAACGCCGCCGCTGGCGATGACCGGAATGCCGCCGGCCTGAGCGACTTCGACCGTCGCTTCGAGGTTGACGCCCTGCATCATGCCGTCGCGTGCGATGTCGGTGTAGACGATGGCGGAAACGCCGGCGTCGGCAAATTCACGCGCTAAATCGGTGGCTTTCACCGTGCTCACATCGGCCCAGCCTTCGGTGGCGACGAGGCCGTCTTTGGCGTCGATGCCAACGATGATTTTGCCGGGAAAGGCGTTGCAGGCTTCGCGTACAAAGCCGGGGTTTTTCACTGCGGCGGTGCCGATGATGCACCAGCTCACGCCGGCTTCTACGTAGGCTTCAATGCTGTCGATGGTGCGAATACCGCCGCCAATCTGAATTGGCAATTGCGGATAGCGGCGGGAAATGGCGGCGACGACTTCGGCGTGAATCGGTTTGCCTTCGAAGGCGCCATTGAGATCGACCAGATGCAACCGGCGGCAGCCGGCTTCTACCCAACGCGACGCCATTTCCACCGGGTCGGCACCGAAGACGGTGGCGTCTTCCATGCGACCTTGTTGCAGGCGGACGCATTGGCCGTCTTTCAGATCAATGGCGGGAATGATGAGCATCGGGCGTTCCTCTATTGAATGAGTGCGCTTAGGGTTTGCCGTTCCAGCGCACGAAATTGTCGAGCAGTTTGATGCCCGCCGGAAAACTTTTTTCCGGGTGAAATTGCGTTGCAAAAATATTGTCGCGATAAATCATGGCGGCGAAGGTTGTGCCGTAATTACAGGTCGCGGCGGTGTATTCCGGGTGCGCGTCGGCGGCGTAGGAATGCACGAAATAAAACCGGTCGCCGCTTTGAATGCCGGCCAGCAACGGGTGGTCGATTTTCAGTTCGACGTTGTTCCAACCCATGTGTGGCACTTTCATCGGCAGGCCGTGTTCGTCGGTCTGGCCGTCTTTGAAGCGGCGTACTTCGCCGTCGAAATAATTCAGGCAATCGATGCCGTCGTTTTCCAGACTGTGCGCCATTAACGCTTGCATGCCGACGCACACGCCGAGCAGCGGTTTGCCGGCATCGACGGCTTCGCGCACCAGTTGGTCCACGCCCTGACGGCGGATTTCGCCCATGCAATCGCGAATGGCGCCAACGCCGGGCAGCAGGATGCGGTCGGCGGCGCGGATGCGTTCGGGGTTGTCGGTCACTTCGATATGAACGGAATCGGGTGCGACGTGTTCCAGCGCTTTGGCCACCGAATGCAGGTTGCCCATGCCATAGTCGATCACAGTCAGCAAAGTGGCGCTCACGATAGCCTCGTTCAGTCAGTGTGCAGTGGAGCAGGAAATGGGCGTGCCCGAACTGGAATTACAGCACGCCCTTGGTGGAAGGCGTGACGCCTGCCATGCGTTCGTCGGCGGTCAGTGCCATGCGCAATGCGCGGCCAAACGCCTTGAAGACGGTCTCGACCTGATGGTGCGAGTTCTGGCCTTTGAGGTTGTCGATGTGCAGCGACACCTGAGCGTGGTTGACGAAGCCCTGGAAGAATTCGCGGAACAGATCGACATCGAAACCGCCGACGCTGGCGCGGGTAAAGGGCACGTCGTAAAACAGGCCGGGGCGACCGGAGAAGTCGATCACCACGCGTGACAGGGCTTCATCCAACGGTACATAAGCGTGGCCGTAACGGGTGATGCCTTTTTTGTCGCCTACGGCTTTAGCCATGGCCTGGCCGAGGGTGATGCCAATGTCTTCAGCGGAATGGTGATCGTCGATGTGGTTGTCGCCCTGGCAGAGAATGTCCAGATCGATCAGGCCGTGACGGGCAATCTGATCCATCATGTGGTCGAGGAACGGCATGCCGGTATCGAAGTTGGCCTGGCCGGTGCCATCCAGATTCAGGCTGACACGGATGCGCGTCTCGCTGGTGTTGCGTTCGATCGTCGCCTGGCGACTCATAAGACACTCTCGAATTTCGGTTAGGGCCCAGGGGTGCCGGGCTGTAACGCCCGGTTTGCGAGCGCTGAGTATATCGGTATGCTGCGCGCCAAACCACCCATGGAGGCCGTTATGCCGGTCACGTTGCAGGCGTTAAACGCACCCGATGAACGCGATTTGGCTGAGCTGGAACGGCTGGCGGCCGAACAGCTCGATTGCCCGTCGTACTGCCGCGCCTGGCAACAATGGCTGGCCGATCCGACGACGGTGACGCTGTACGTGGCGCGTTTTAACGAACGCATTGTGGGCGCGGTGTTGCTGGCGGGCGGCGAGATCGTCGGTTTTGCGGTGCGGGCGGCGACGCGGCGGCGTGGTGTTGGTCAGCGCATGCTGGACCTGGTGTTGGCGCAAACCAGCGCGCCGGTGTCGCTGGCGATGAATGCGCCGACGCGGGTCTTTATCGAACGCTATCGCGCCGGTTGAGGTGCTCTAAGCCAGTCTTCATTCCGGGTCGGTGTCCGGTTCGCTGAACGGCACCACCACGGCTTGGTTTTTGCCCTGGCTTTTGGCGACGTACATGGCCTGGTCGGCCTGATTCAACAGCGTATCGACCGACGACGGCACCGTGTCTTTGTTCAATTCAATAATGCCCACCGAACATCCCAGCCGACGCTCGCTCGGCAATTTCAAACTCTGGCCGGTAAAACGCTTGAGCGTTTGCTGCACCGTTTTGGTGGTACTGAATTGCACCAGCAAGCGGCTGCAAAACCGTTCAACCTGTTCGCTGGCCTGGCCGGGAAACAGGATGACGAATTCGTCGCCACCCAGGCGCGCTACTAAATCTTCAGCGCGGCTGTGGTCGTCGAGCAGTTTGGCAAAACCTTGCAACACCTGATCGCCGAGGTTGTGGCCGTAGTGGTCGTTCAGGTATTTGAAGTTGTCTAAATCCAGAAAGGCTAAACAGAAACGGTAATTCGAATGCCGACGGGTGCGCGCCAGTTCTTCTTCCAGACGCGGGTACAGCGCTTGCCGGTTGATCAGGCCGGTCAGCATGTCGGTGGACGACAAATATTGCAGTTCTTTTTCGTGCATTAACCGTTGAATGGCGGCGGCCAGTTGCGCCGCCAACATCGAGCTGGTGCGCAGCACCGATTCTTCAAACCCCTGCGGCTGACGCGTCATCAACATCAGATCGCCAAAATCGTGTTTCGGCAGGCTGATGGAGTTGATGTAGAGCGCGCCGGATTCAAACCCGTCGAGGTTCAGATCGCGCAGATTCAGCAACACCCGGCCGCGCGTGAGTTTGTGCAGCGCCAGGGTGTGGTGCAGGCGTTCGGCGTCTACATCGTCCAGGCCGTGGCTGTAGAAGATGGACGACATATAGGCCTGCGGCCGCAATTCGATGGCAACATAATCGCAATCCAGATGCGCGCTCAACTGACGCACCAAGGTCTGTACCAGCCGTTTGGCGTCGGTGGCGGCGTTGGCCTGAGCGCTCAGATGCGAGAGCAAACGGGTGTCGCGCACCCGCTGTTGCAGCTTTTCGACTTCGCCTTCCAGTTCCGCCGAACGCAGCAACGACACGACATCGACCGGCCGGCTCGACAACGTTTTGGTCGCAATGCCGCCCAGGCTGAGCCAGGGTTGGTTCGCTTCACCCAGGCCGCGTGCGTGCTCAATGATGCGCTTCAGATAGGCCGGAATTTCGACGTGGTTTTTGACTTGGGCATCGAGCCGGTCGTTCAGTTGCGTCACCGCTGCCGTGTTGTTTTCGGCCCGCGCAAAGTAGAGCGACAGACACGAATGCAGCAGTTCGCCCTTGGCGCTGAGGTTGTGATGGCGGTGGTCGATTTCATGCAAAGTACGCTGCGCCAGCACGCTGTTGCCCTGATGAAAACGGCACAAAGCCTGATGCAGCAATAAGTCGTCGAGCGTGTGATAGGGCAGGCTGCGGAAGCCGCGACTGCGGCACAGGCGAATGGCGGTGCCGAGCAGGCGGTCGCACTCGGGCAGATTGCCGCCGACGAAATACGTCCAGGCCAGGTTGTTCAGCGTGATGGCGACCTGATGGTAGTTGGTCGATTGTTGCAGCCGTTGCAGCGCCGCCTGAAAGGTATCGCGCGCGGCGGTGAGGTTCTGGCGGTTCAGATGCAACCAGCCCAGATCGCTGAGAATGGGCACGTCGTGGCCGGGCGAATTCAGCGGTTCGCTCAAATGCAACGCCAGATACAGGCAGCGCAGCGCGCGTTCGTGGCGGCCGTTGCGCGTTTGCAGTTGCGCGATCGACTGCAACACCTTGATCACCGCGACTTTGTTGCCCAGCCGACGCGCCCATTTCAGGCTGCCGATCAGCGCTTTGCGCAAATAGTCCTGCTCGCGCGGGTTCAGGCTGGCAGCCCAACTGACCTGCGCCAGCCGGAAGGCGTAGAGGAAGTCGTCGTTGCGCTCCATCGGCAACAGTGCTTCCAACCGATGCTGGCTGGCTTCGGGCAGTCGCCGGTGTTCCTGGCCGTGCAGCAGTGCCTGCAACAACAGCCATTGGCGTTCGCGCATCAGCCAGTCGGCGTTCTGGCGGTCGATGCTTTGCAGTGCCGATTGGGCGTGTTTGATCATCTGCCAGGCATCGCCGAGGCGGTATTTGTGCAGGCCACACCAGGCCAGACGCAAATAGGCGTCGAATTGCCACAGGGCATCGCCTTCCTGGCGCGCCAGTTCCAGCAACTCGTTCAGCGCGGTGATGGCGCCGTTGTAGCGGTCGCTGTAGAACAGCGCTTCGGCTTCGAGCAACAACAAGTCATAGCGATGATCGGTGACCAGAACGATCTGGCGTTCGTCCAGCATCTGGTTGATCTGGTCGCACAGCGTCAGGGTTTCTTCGTGACACAGCAGGGCGTGGTTTTGCAGCGCCTGTTGAATCAGCGTTGGGATGCTTTCGCTTTTCACCGGGTCGAGCAGCGGCCAGGCCGGAATGGCCGCGTTGGTGGGCGGCAAGTCGATCAGCCAGCCGGCTTCGCTGAGCGAATGCCCCGGCGGCGCTTCCTGGGCGTTGGTGTCGGCAAGCGGTAACTGGTCGGCGTCGTTGGCGACCAGAATCATCAGGTTGGCGGCCAGGGTTGGGCGTTGTCGGCCCAGCCAGCGCTGCAACGCCGGGCTGGCCCAATGGCCGTTGGTGAGCGCCACCAGCACGGGCCGGTCTGCGCTCAACGCGGCTAACAACCTGGCTAAATCGTCGCCCAGGCTCAACGATTGCTGAATGACGTGATCTTTGAGCAGCAACGGTGGGCGGCGCAGATAGTGGTCGATCAGTAATTGCCGCCAAATGGCGCGATTGGGCGGATAAATGCCGAGTTCATCAAACCAGAGATCCAGGTTCGACGGGCCGCGTTCGCTGTACAGCCGGGCCACCACGTCGAGCAGTGGGTAATAGCCGTAAAAGGCGGCGTCGGGGCCGAGTTGGTAATGGAAGCGGCGCGGTGTCGGGTTGGGATGAAAATGATCCACCAAGGCACCCAGGCTGGCACCATTGGCGTCTGCAAATAGCAGGATTTGACCTTGCCCCCGGGCGCTGAGCTGCCAGGCGTTATCCAGCAGCCTGAGCGGGTACGTCTGGTCCATCTGGCATACCGTCCGCTGAGTGATGTTCGAGTATAAACCAAAGCCTGGGGGCTCCCCAGGAGCGCGAACATCGAGCAGTTCTCAGTTGAAACCACTCGAAGTGCACCATTTTGATTCGTGTTTTTGCCGATAAGTGCACTATTGGTGCGCTATAATTCGTCGAAGCCCCGAAATCGTGCATCAAAGCCCTGCATTCTATGGCCTGCTTCTTGCGTAGTGCTGGCTGCGGCTCGCGAGCGCACTTGGATCCACAGGAATTGTTTTGTGCCAGACACCGATTTTTTTCGCCAGTTGGTGGACCACCAGTTTACCGCTGTCATCCAACTGGACGACAAACTGATTGTCGAACACGTAAACCCGTCTGCGGAGCTGCTGCTGATCCGGTCGGGCAAGCAAGTGCTCGGCCAACCGTTTTACTCCTTGTTTGTGAACCCGACAGAAATACGCGAAGTGTTGCTGTCGGCGATGGATGAAGGCACCACATTGTCGGTGCGCTCGGCCCAGTGGCAACTGGTGCACCGTGAGGCGATGACGCTCGATTTTATGGTCACGCCCTATATGGAAGACGAGCAGTTGCATCTGATCGTTGAAATGCTGCCGGCTGATCGCGCCTTGCGCATCAGTCGCGATGAGGGATTGATCGAACAGACCGAAACCACGCGCCATCTGGTGCGTGGTGTGGCGCATGAAATCAAAAATCCCTTGGGCGGCATTCGCGGCGCGGCCCAGTTGTTGGCCAGCGAACTGCCCGACGCTTCTTTGCAGGAATACACCCAGGTGATCATCGAAGAGGCTGATCGCCTGCGCAATCTGGTGGACCGGATGTTGGGCAGCCATCACGCGCCGAAGAAAGCGCCGGTCAACATTCACCAGATTGCCGAACGCGTCTATTCGCTGCTGAACGTCGAAAGCGGCGACCGGATCGAACTGGTGCGCGACTACGACCCCAGCATTCCAGATATGGAAGCGGACGAGGCGCAACTGATTCAGGCGGTACTGAACATTGCCCGCAACGCAGCCCAGGCGTTGCTGGAGAACGGCATCAGTGCACCGCGCATCACGCTGCGCACTCGCACAGTGCGTCAGTTCACCATCCGGCAGCATCGCTATCGGTTGGTGGTTCGGTTGGATGTGCTCGACAACGGCCCTGGCATTCCGCCGGAAATGTTGGAGAAGATTTTTTACCCGATGATTTCTGGGCGGCCATCGGGAACTGGTCTGGGTCTGTCCATTGCCCAGCAGATTGTTAACTACCACGCAGGCGTGATCGAGTGCGATTCGGTGCCCGGCTCGACACGGTTCAGCGTTTATCTACCTTTGGAGGGGCTCAATGAGCAGTCTTAATCGCGTCTGGATCGTCGACGATGATCGGTCGATCCGCTGGGTACTGGAGCGAGCCTTCGAGAAACAGGGTATCGACAGCCGCAGTTTTGAAACCGGCGAAGCCCTGCTGCGCAAGATCGATCAAGACCCGCCCGATGCCATCATTAGCGATGTACGCATGGAAGGCATCGACGGCCTGGAATTGCTCAGCCGCATTCACGACCACCACCCCCAGGTGCCGGTCATCATCATGACCGCCCATTCCGATCTGGACAGCGCCGTGGCGTCGTTCCAGGGCGGTGCCTTTGAATATTTGCCCAAGCCGTTCGACGTTGAAGAAGCCGTCTCACTGGTCGAACGCGCCATCGAACACACGCGCCAGAAACAGGCCTCAGCCGACCCGGCACCGGCGCTCGGCAACACCGAAATCATCGGTGAAGCGCCGGCCATGCAGGAAGTGTTTCGCGCCATCGGTCGGTTGTCGCAATCGAACATCACGGTATTGATCAATGGCGAATCCGGTACTGGTAAAGAACTGGTGGCGCACGCGCTGCACCGCCACAGCCCGCGTCGTGACAACCCGTTTATTGCGTTGAACATGGCCGCCATTCCGCGCGATTTAATGGAATCGGAACTGTTCGGCCATGAAAAAGGCGCCTTCACCGGCGCGCAGGGCCAGCGTCGCGGCCGCTTTGAACAGGCCGACGGCGGCACGCTGTTCCTCGATGAAATTGGCGATATGCCGGCGGAAACCCAAACGCGTTTGTTGCGCGTACTGGCCGATGGCGAATTCTATCGGGTTGGCGGTCACACCGCCGTGAAAGTGGACGTGCGCATCATCGCCGCCACACACCAGAACCTAGAACTGCTGGTGAAGGAAGGCCGCTTCCGCGAAGACTTGTTTCACCGCTTGAATGTCATCCGCATTCATTTGCCGCGCCTGGCCGACCGCCGCGAAGACATTCCGCGCCTGCTCGAATTCTTCCTGCACAAAGCCGCCGAAGAATTGGGCGTGGAGCCGAAATCGCTGCGCCCGGAAACCGAAACTTATTTGAGCCGACTCGACTGGCCCGGCAACGTCCGTCAGTTGGAAAACACCTGCCGCTGGATCACCGTCATGGCATCCGGCCGTGAAGTGCTGGTGTCGGATTTACCGCCGGAACTGCTCGACGAAACCCAGGCACCGGTGGCCAGCGAAAACTGGGAACAGGCATTGCGCAACTGGGCCGACCGGGAACTGGCACGCGGCGAACGCCGTTTGCTCGACAACGCCGTGCCCAGCTTCGAACGCATCATGATCGAGACCGCGCTCAAGCATACCGCCGGTCGCCGTCGTGACGCCGCCGAACTGCTCGGCTGGGGCCGCAATACACTGACCCGCAAGATCAAAGAATTGGACATGGAGATGGAGTCGCCGGTCGAAGAAGACGACTGAGCCGGACCATCACACCCACACCACACTCTTGCGGTGAATGCACTGGAGAGAAGCGGGTCTAAACCGTAAAATGGCCGCCCGTTTCTTTCGCCTCTAAGCCCTGGGAGCAATCATGTCCGATATCAAGAAGGTCGTTCTGGCCTACTCCGGTGGCCTCGACACCTCTGTCATCGCCAAATGGATTCAGGAAACCTACCACTGCGAGGTCGTCACCTTCACGGCCGATATCGGCCAGGGTGAAGAAGTCGAACCGGCGCGAGCCAAAGCGCAAGCGTTGGGCATCAAAGAAATCTACATCGACGATCTGCGTGAAGAATTCGTGCGCGATTTCGTCTTCCCCATGTTCCGCGCCAACACCATCTACGAAGGCGAATACCTGCTGGGCACCTCCATTGCCCGCCCGTTGATCGCCAAACGCCTGATCGAAATCGCCAACGAAACCGGCGCCGATGCCATCGCCCACGGCGCCACCGGCAAAGGCAACGACCAGGTGCGTTTCGAACTGGGTGCCTACGCATTGAAACCGGGCGTGAAAGTCATCGCTCCGTGGCGCGAATGGAACCTGACCTCGCGCGAAAAACTGATGGCCTATTGCGAAGAACATTCGATCCCGGTCGACTTCAACAAGAAAGGCAAAAAATCCCCGTATTCGATGGACGCCAACCTGCTGCACATCTCCTACGAAGGCGGCATTTTGGAAGACCCCTGGGCCGAAGCCGAAGAAGACATGTGGCGTTGGTCCGTCAGCCCGGAAGCCGCGCCCGATGCGCCGACCTATCTGGAACTGACCTATAAAAAAGGCGACATCGTTGCCATCGACGGCAACGCCATGAGCCCGGCCGAAGTGCTGGCGTACCTGAACAAGGTGGGTGGTGACAACGGCGTTGGCCGCCTCGACATCGTGGAAAACCGCTACGTCGGCATGAAGTCACGCGGCTGTTACGAAACGCCGGGGGGCACCATCATGCTCAAGGCCCACCGGGCGATTGAATCGATCACGCTCGACCGCGAAGTCGCGCACCTGAAAGACGAACTGATGCCCAAGTACGCCGAAGTGATTTACAACGGCTACTGGTGGAGCCCGGAGCGTCGCATGTTGCAGGAAATGATCGACGCCTCTCAGGAAAACGTGAACGGCAAGGTGCGCGTCAAACTGTACAAAGGCAACGTCAGCATTGCTGGCCGACAGTCCGACGACAGCCTGTTCGATGCCAGCATCGCCACCTTCGAAGACGACGCCGGTGCCTACAATCAAAAAGACGCCGAAGGCTTCATCAAACTGAACGCCTTGCGCATGCGCATCGCCGCCAGCAAGGGTCGCAGCCCGTTGAAATAATTGGTGGGTAAGCAAGAGAAAGGGCCGCAGTTGCGGCCCTTTTTTTGTTGGAAAATTCAGATCCGATTGAGTGACACCTTGTTCCCGTCAGTGGAATTGAAGAGATTGCAGACTACGGACTCCATCAGATATCTGTACCCAAATTGCTAACGCGTGACCGTTGTCATCCATGGCAATGGTGGGAGAACTTACCGAGTTATTCTCTATCAAGGTTGAATGACACCAGCAGCCACCCCTTGGTGAATAGACGCTGGTCCAAATACCGGTATTGGACTGCCAAATAGCGATGGCGTCGCCATTGCTTTGCACCGCTAGTTGTGGGGATGAAGCATAAGTTGATGAGTCGTCCAATTCTAATTTAATAGGCTCCGCCCATTCTTGAGTGTCCGGTGAGTATTGACTTAGCCAAATATCGGTACGGCTGCCGTCGAATTGTTGCCAAACCGCGTACGCTTGTCCGCTGTCATCCAGGCCAACCTGAGGGCGCTCCGCGTGGCCACGGTTATCGGTTTCCAAACGTTGTGGTTCGCTCCATGCGCCGTCGGCAAAAAGGCTGGCTTTAATATTGATGGTAACGCGGCCGGTATCAGGGTCGGCCTCTGGCATTTCCCATACTGCAACGGCCTGACCATGGGTATTGATGGCTACTTGGGGGTGCCCGATAGTATGTGCATACCCACTATATTCAACGTTGGTATACACACCCTCATCCAGAACGATTTCAGTTTGCCATTCTTTGGAGTTTGCAGAGAATTGATTAGCATGAATCTGGATCCGGTCAGCAACATCAGCATTCTGCCATACGGCAAGTACGTTGCCGGTTGAATCCATCGCTAATTTCATATTTCTCAGACGACTATTAATTTCTACAGAGTCGCTTTCTGCCCACCCTGAGTTATTGCACCCCTCTTCGCCAACGACACACTCACCAGCCATTTTAGATAAATACTCCCGGCTAACCAAAGCATCCCGGCTAACCAAAGAAGCTTGTCGCCATGCCGCCATAGCCTGGCCTGCTGCATTCATCGCAAGCGCTAAATCATAAGCGTTATATTGTAGATCACTGATGGGGGCGTCAGGGTGCCACTGGCGATCCGAACCGGAAAAATGGGCAGCATCGACGCGAATAGCAGCGCTGCCATCGGATTGTTCTTGTCGCCAGACGGCCAGGCCGTTGCCGTAGCCATCTATGCCAATGGCCGGGAAATTGGCATGACCCACTGCATCTCCTGTCGGGCCGTTCTGGCTGAGGCGGCGGACCGTTTCCCAACCCGACTTGAGTTGGAATTGGTTAACCCAGATGGAGTCGTGGTTGTCGATTGTTCCCTGGTCGTTCTTAACTTGCCAGGCTGCAATGGCATGGCCTTTATTGTTCATGGTGAGTTGGGGTTCGGCAATGTCACTCAGAGGAAATTCCACATTACTCACAGTCTCTATTTCTGGCCGCCAACTACTGCAGTGCACTTCAATGTTGTCGATCTGGGTGCTAGAGATGGTGCCGCTGCCATTGATCACCTGGCACAGCTGGTCGTCCGGTTGTTGGGCAATGGCGATGTTGTAAACATCGCCGTCTTCCAGCGGTGTCTGGAAAACGAATTGCACACCGGCCACGGGCAATGTTTCGGTACCGTTGTTGCTCAATTTCAGTGATTCGTTCACCAACCCGGTGATGGTTCCACTTAGGGTGAACGTTTCTGGGTCGGGATCGGGAACTGGGTTGGAATCAGGTCTAGGTTTGTTGTCCGATCCAGGCGGGGTACCCCCCGAGCATCCGGCCAGAACCGATGCCACGAGCAGGTGAATGAGCCAGTTTGGATAGTGTTGGTGTTCCATCTTTCGTACCTCAGAAATCGCGAGATAAGTCTCCAACTGAGGCATTCAAAACGCCTCAGTTAACCCGTGGACCAAGGTACGATGAGGCTGTGGAATTTTTCGTTTGAGCGAACGTAGGATTTTGCGAGCATGGTTTGAAAATTGAGAAGAAAAACAGAGATATTGGGTGTTGGGTTGATTCAGGCGGTCCGGCATCGACCTTTTACGATCGATGCCGGTTTCATTTCATCAGTTCGGATTGCCATCCAGATAAATATCGGTGCTGACGTTAAACAGCTCACCGATCCAGATCAAAAACACCCACACCAGCGCGCCGAATGGCAGGTAACCGAAGTAACCCAGCAACGGCATCTCGGAGAAGATGTGAATGACGTTCACGTAGGGAATGTCATAAATCCAGTAGTTGGGGTTGGTCGGGTAGCCGATGTCCGGGTGGCTGCTGCCGTAGTTCCACAGTTCCCACAGGAAGCCGTTAAACAGCGAGGCCAGGGCGATCAGGATCAGCGGTGCCCAGTTGCCTTGTTGCATTGAGGTGAACGGCGACCAGATGTTGAGGCGAATCAGCAGGCCGATGATCACGGCCATCGGGCCGATCCAGATGCCCCAGAACACCGGGTAGGGGAAGAACACCATAACGGCGATAACGATCAGGCCGATGACGATCAGCCAGTTGCCGTTCACGGTAAACTGCCACCCGTTCTGATACCGCGCCACCAGTTTGGGAAAGGCGTTGAGCAGGTTGAACCATTCCATAATCGCCGGCCAGACGGTGGTGTAGGCAATCAGGAACAGAATAACGATGGTGCTGTGCGAGAGCGCACTCATGTGGCCGTTCGGGTAATACCAGTTGGCCAGTACGAAGTAGTCGTAAAACTCGAAATAACCCCAGCCGACAATGGAAATGATGGCACTGAAAATCATCAGGCCGGGTTTGGTGGCAATTAACGATTTGCCGTCGTTCATGCGGTAATTAATGCCGTCGAGAAAGACGATAAACCCCCACCACATTGGGCTGAAAGCGTAGTAAACGATGGGGCCAAGCGATGCCGGGCGCGCCCACATTACCCACCAGAACACCACCATGAACAGACCGCCCACCCAGAACCACCAGGGCAGTGGTTTTTTGGCCGGTGCCGGTTGCGGCGAGCTGCCGGCAAAGCCGAACCAGGATGGGAAAATAATCAGCGCGGCGATGACCAGAGCCACCGCCAATACAGCCAGGAAATACCACAGATTAAAACCCGGTGTACCCGGCACTTGTACGGGCGGGAAGACGCCGAAATTCGGCGGCAAGTGTGCAGGGTAAGCAAACCAGGCGGCGGCCAGCGGAACCAGAATGGTCAGCAGGATCGGCCAGAGTAACGACCACTTCGAAGCGTTCATAGACTTTCCTTTGCGTGAGTTACGTCCAAGTCAGCGCTCAGCGGTTGCCGAGCGAATCTGACCACTTCAACAACATGCGTTTCAGATCATCCAGCTTGATCGGCTTGACCAGCACATCGTTCATGCCGGCCGAGCGGCAGTTATCCAGGTCATGATCGGAGGCGTTGGCGGTAAAGGCAATGACCGGATTGTTAAAGCGTTGCTGACGCAGATGGCGCGTGGCTTCCAGGCCATCGACGACGGGCATTTGCACGTCCATCAGCACAATATCGGGGTAGTTGGAGCCGATGTAGCGCATGGCTTCTTCGGCGCGCTCGAAGCCAACGCAATCGACGTTCAGCCGCCGCAACATGCCCATCAGTACTTTGAGGTTCACCACGTTGTCGTCTACTGCGACGATCTGCAATTGGCTCAGCAGGCGGTTCACCTGATCCGGCGGTTCGATGTCGGTGGGTGATTCCAGCAGGCGCGCCAGCGGGATGCGGGCATAGGGCAGCAGTTCGATATCGACGCTGTCGTCGCTGAGTTCAAAGCCGTTGCTGTCGTTCACGAACCATTTGACGGTGCAGCCGGCGTCGCTGATTTTGTCGTGAATCACCGGGTCGAACTGGTCGGCGATAACCAGCCACATTGGCATTTGTGCCAACTCCGCCTGGTCCATTTGTTCTAATGGCACCTGTTGCTGCGGTGCAATGCCAAAGCGCGCCAGATCCTGACGCAGCAGTTGGCCCAGATCGTCTTTCCCATACAGGATGCCCAAGGCTTCGGTGCGCGTTTGCGGCGCTGAAAACGGGCCGACGTTGGGCATTGAAAAATGGAACGAGCTGCCGTAACCCGGCTGGCTGTCGACACCCAATTCCCCGCCCATTAACCGCGCCAGTTTGGAGGCGATGTGCAAACCCAAACCGGTGCCGCCGTAGCGACGCGCGATGGATGCATCGGCTTGAGTGAAGGCGGAAAAAACCGACTGAATTTTATCGGCGTCGATACCAATGCCAGTATCGGAAACGCGAAATTCCAAGCGATCATCCACCGGCTTGATGCTTAAACAGATGTTGCCCGTTTCGGTGAATTTGAAGGCGTTGCTCAACAGGTTGGCGAGTATTTGTTTGATGCGGTTTTCATCGCCGATGATGCGGCGCGGTACTTGCGCATCGATGTTCAATTCCAGTTTCACGTGCTCGCGGTTGAAGGCGTTGCAATACAGACCACCGAGTTCGTCCAACGCCACATCCAGATCAAATTCTTCGCGCACCAGGTCCAATTGGTTGGCGTTCATTTTGGCTAAGTCGAGGATATCGTTGATCAGATACAGCAGGAAATTGGACGAGGTTTGAATGGCCTGAATGTGGCGCCGCACACGGTTGGGCAGGCTGTATTGGTCGATCAATTCCACCGAGCCCTGAATGGCGTTCAGCGGTGTGCGCAGTTCGTGACTGACATTGGCGAGAAAGCGCTCTTTGGTTTCCAGCGCCTGGTTGGCGGCGAGCAGGGCTTCCTGAGTGGCGAACAAGCCGGCTTCTTTTTCCCGATACACCATGCCCACCTGATGGCTGATTACCAACGACAGCAAAATTACCTCGATGGCGACAGCAAACAGCCCCAGGTGTTCAACAAAAATGGTTTCCGAAAATGGCAGGCTCGACAGCGCAATCGATATCAACCCCGGTATGAAAAAGGCAATGTTCGCGACCAGATAGAATCGTGCTGTGCGATTGCCTTGAATGAGCCGGGTTATGGCCGCGCTGATGCCGTATAGCGCAAACAGACCAACGCCGTAACGGTCGAGTTCCAGTGACCAGGTTGGCTGCACCAGCGCCACCAGCCAGAACAGAATAAAGAGGGTAATCAAGCCGTGGCCGATCAACGTCAGGGTGCGCGAGGTGTAGCGGTTGATGTGCAGCAACACCATGACGAAGGCGATGTAAGCCGGGTTGGAAATTAAAATCGGCACACTGATCAGATAGAAATTTTTGATCTGAAACAGATCGGAAAACACCAGCAAAGCAGCGCCGTTGTAGAAGAAATTGCCCCAGATAAAAATCGCGTAGAACAAGTCGCCAATGCGTTTTCGGCTCGCCGCCAGCACGATGTAATAAATGCCCATCGCGAAGAAAATGCCCATGCCAGTCAGGGTGATGGCATTGCCGATTTTGATGGATTGCAAATAGTCGTGGTAGGCGAATAAACCGGGCACCGGTTCAGCCAGATAGAACGGACTGTCGAGCCGGGTGAAGATTTGATATTGGCCGACAGGCAAATGCACCAACCGGCCGTGCCGCAAGGTAACGGGGTTGGGTTCCTCACTCTGAATGCCGCCTTCGAACTCGGCGATGACCGCGCCGGTTTCGTCCATCACCCAGTGGTGGAAGCGGCCAATGACGGAGGAGTTGCGAAAGTCCAGGAAGTACAAGCCACCATCGCTGGCATTGACCGTTAGCACGTGCCAATCGACACCGCTGTTCCAATCCAGCGTGATGTCGGTTTGGCGTTGGCGCAATTCTTCGGGGCTGAGCAGAGCCGGTTGCCAGGTGTCTGGAACGTCGAGCCAATGGCCGCGCGTGTCTATGGCCTCGTCCGCCGCGCACACCAGTAGCGGCAAACCCAGCACAAGCGACACCAGCAATCGCGTAAAACGAGCAAATTGGGCTGCCACTGTAATACCTTTCCCTCTGTTTCTCAGGGTCGGCCAACCAGCCCGCGGTGATCCAGCCGTAGCGCCAAGCTGGAACTCCTTGTTAGCCTTGCACGACCTAATCGTAGTGACCACTAGCATGGTTGAAACTGACCGTTTAATTCCAGCACTCGGGGCGCATCCGTGTCCGCTTTGCGGTGCCCTTGAGGCGTCGTTGTGGCATCGCCGAGGCGAACGCGACTATTGGTGTTGCCACCAGTGTCAGCTCGTCAGCGTGCCCGTTCAGCAACGTATTTCGGCAGCAGATGAAAAGGCTGAATACGATCGTCATGAAAACACTCTAGACGACGCTGGCTATCGGCGCTTCCTCAGCCGCACTTTTAATGCGTTGGTCGAACGCTTGCCGCCGGGCAGTACCGGCCTGGACTTCGGTTGTGGGCCGGGCCCTGCGTTGGCGGCCATGTTTGAGGAAGCGGGTTTTCCGGTGGCGCTATACGATCTTTTTTATCGGCCGGATAGCGACGTTTTGCAGCGCCGCTACGATTTCATCACCCTGACGGAGGTGATTGAACACCTCGGCTCGCCCTGGGAGGTGTTGTCGATGTTGTGGCAACAATTGCATCCAGGCGGCAAGTTGGCGATACAAACCCAGCCGGTGCGCGACCAGGCAGCTTTCAGGCAATGGCGCTATATCCACGACCCCACTCACATCGCTTTTTACGCACCAGCCACCTTCGAATGGCTGGCACGGCGATTGGGCGCTGAACGGCTCGAAACCGTGGCCGCCGATGTGGTGATTTTGCACAAGCCGGGGCACCTGGCCGACCGGCCCCGTTAAGCCGCCCGCAGCGGCGTTGTGCCAGTCGAAAAACGCCCGCCAGTCGGGTATCCTCAGCGGCCCAGGTGCGCTGAATCGCACCCGCTTCATCTACGACCCCAGACACGACCCTAACTTTGATCTCAAACAACAGGAATCCGATGGACGCGAACTACTCCCCGGCCGCGATTGAACGCCAGGTGCAAACCACCTGGAACGAGCAACAGGTGTTCAAAGCCACTGTCGATATGAGCAAAGAGAAATTCTATTGCCTGTCGATGCTGCCTTACCCCAGCGGCAAGCTACACATGGGCCACGTTCGTAACTACACCATCGGTGATGTGATCAGCCGCTACCAGCGCATGCTGGGCAAAAACGTCCTGCAACCCATGGGTTGGGACGCCTTCGGCATGCCGGCCGAAAACGCCGCCATCCAGCACGGCGTTGCCCCGGCCAAGTGGACCTACGAAAACATCGACCACATGCGCAACCAGCTCAAAGCGCTGGGGTTTGCCTACGACTGGAGTCGTGAAGTCACCACCTGCTCACCCGACTATTACAAATGGGAACAGTGGTTCTTCACCCGCCTGGTCGAAAAAGGCCTGGCGTACAAGAAAACCTCGGCAGTGAACTGGTGCCCGGTTGATCAGACCGTACTCGCCAACGAACAGGTGCACGACGGCTGCTGCTGGCGTTGCGACACCCCGGTCGAACGCAAAGAGATGGACCAGTGGTTCGTCAAAACCACCGCTTACGCCGCTGAATTGCTGGAACAACTCGACAACCTCGACGGCTGGCCGGAAGAAGTGAAGGCCATGCAGCGCAACTGGATTGGCCGCAGCCTGGGCGTCACCCTGCGCTTTAAATTGAAAGACAGCGACCAGTCGGTCGAGGTCTACACCACCCGTCCTGACACCCTGATGGGCGTCACTTATATGGCATTGGCAGCCGATCATCCGTTGACGGCCGCTGCCGCTAAAGACAACCCCAGCTTGCAGCAGTTTGTCGAAGACTGCCGCCGCATGACCACCAGCGAAGCCGACATGGCGACGATGGAGAAAAAAGGTCACGCCACCGGCTTGATTGCGATTCACCCGATCACCGGCGAGGAAATCCCGGTATGGTCCGCCAACTTTGTGTTGATGGATTACGGCAGCGGCGCAGTCATGTCGGTGCCCGGCCACGATCAACGCGACTGGGAATTTGCCACCGCTTACGGCTTGCCAATCAAACAGGTCGTCGCACCGGCCGAAGGCAGCGACAAAGTTGTTGATCTGAGAACCGAAGCCTTCACTGAAAAAGGTGTGGTGGTGAATTCCGGTGAATTCGACGGCCTGACCAGCGAACAGGCGTTCAAGAAAATCGCCGACTGGCTGGCGAGCAAAGGCCTGGGCGAAGTAACCACCAACTATCGTCTGCGCGATTGGGGCGTCAGCCGCCAGCGGTATTGGGGTGCGCCAGTGCCGATGGTCTATGTTGATGGGCAAGCCAGACCGGCCGAAGAATTCCCGGTCGAATTGCCCGAAGACGTGGTGTTCGACGGCGCCAGTTCGCCGATCAAAAACAACCCGGCTTTTGAAGACACCACCGTTGGCGGCCAACCGGCAAAACGCGAAACCGACACCTTCGACACCTTCATGGAATCGAGCTGGTATTTCGCGCGCTATACCACGCCGCATTACAACGACGGCATGATTGAGCCGGAAGAAGCCAACTATTGGTTACCGGTCGATCAGTACATTGGCGGCATCGAACACGCCACCATGCATTTGATGTACGCGCGTTTCTATTACAAAGCCATGCGCGATGAAGGTTTGGTCAAGTCCGACGAGCCGTTCACCAATCTGCTGTGCCAGGGCATGGTGCTGGCCGAAACCTGGTTCCGCGAAGGCGATGAAGGTCGCGTTTGGGTAGCGCCGGGCGACGTGGAAGTCGAGCGCGATGACAAAGGCAAAGTCATCGGCGGCCGACAGATTTCCACGGGCTTGCCGGTTAAATTCAACGGCATTTCCAAGATGTCGAAATCGAAAAACAACGGCACCGATCCGCAAGAAGCGATTGAACAATACGGTGCCGACACGCTGCGCTTGTTCTCCATGTTTGCCGCACCGCCGGAGCAAACTTTGGAATGGACCGAGTCGGGCGTGCAGGGCGCGCAGAAATTTTTACAGCGTCTGTGGCGTGCCGTACATCAGTTGCTTGAAGGCGGCGACATCGCTGCACTGAACGCCGCTGAATTGAACGACGAACAAAAAGCGCTGCGTCGTAAAACACACGAAACCATTGCCGGCGTCACCGCCGATTTTGGCGAACGCAAAACCTTCAACACCGCCATCGCCAAAGTGATGGAATTGCTCAACGCGGTGAACAAGTTTGAAGCCACTGACGCTCAAGGTCGCGCCGTGGTGCACGAAGCGCTGGAAACCGCCGTGCGGGTGCTGGCACCCATCGTGCCGCACATCACACAGGTATTGTGGAACGAACTCGGCCATGCCGGTTTGATCCTCGACGTCAGCTGGCCGCAAGTCGACGACAGCGCCCTGGTCAAAGACACCCAGCTGTACGTGGTGCAGGTAAACGGCAAGGTGCGCGGTCGTTTCGAAGTGGCTGCCAATGCCGATAAAGCCGCCGTCGAAACCGCCGCCATGGCCGATGAAAATGTGCAGCGTTTTATCGGCGATGCGACCGTGCGCAAAGTGATTGTGGTGCCCAACAAGCTGGTGAACATCGTTGCGAATTAACGGACGAATTACCGGCGTATTGATCGCCGCAGCGCTGCTGGTCAGCGCTTGCGGCTATCAGCTCAAAGGCCAGTTTCGCTTTGCCGATGGCTTGAGCCCGCTGGTGTGGGAAGCGCGCGGCGACCAGGACGATTTGTATTTGGTGACGCGCGATATTTTCGCCATTTACGGGCTGTCGTTATCAGAACAACCGGCCGATACCTTGCTGCAAATTCACTCGGTAAACGACAACACGGTCGAGCTGAGCGAAGCCGAAATGCTGGCATTGGAAATCGAATGGAGTCTTATCAACGCCCAGGGCGTTGCGGTGATTAATCATCGTCGCACGCGCTCGGAAACCCGCCTCAGTCTGAGTCCGGAAATCGACGAAGACGACGCCCGCGCCGAACGTCAGGCGTTTTTGCGACAGCGCATCGCCTTGCGTTTGCTCGACCAACTCGAAGCCATTTCCACCGAAGAACTGAACCGGGCACCGGAGTCGCGCTGATGAAAATCACCGCTCAGCAACTGACGCAGCAATTGCAGCAGTCGATGCCGCCGGTGATCTGGATCAGCGGTGACGAACCCTTGCTGATGCTCGAAGCGGCCGATCAGATTCGAGCTGCTGCACGCACCGCTGGCATTACCGAACGCCAGGTGTTTCACGCCGACACCAGTTTCGATTGGAACCTGTTGCTCGACGCCAACCAGTCGATGTCATTGTTTGGCGACCGGCAATTATTGGAAGTGCGGCTCAGCGCCAAACTGAAAGACGACGGCCGCAAAGCGCTAACCGCCTACGCCAGCAACGCCAATCCTGACAACGTATTGTTGGTTCAGTCCGAACGCCTGGAAGCCGCACAAAGCAAAGCCAAGTGGTTCAATCAGGTCATTGATACTGGTTGGTGGTTGCCGATCTGGCCGGTGGAGCGCCATCAATTACCGGGCTGGTTGCGGCAGCGATTACAGACGCAAGGCTTGTCGATTGACGACGATGCGCTGGCATTATTGGCCGACCGGGTTGATGGCAATTTATTGGCCGCCCGTCAGGAAATCGACAAATTGCTGTTGCTCAGCGACAGCCAGACCATCGATCTCGACACCGTGATTCAATCAGTTGCCGACAGCGCGCGTTTCGATATTTTCGATCTTTCCGATGCGTTTCTGAATGGCGATTTAGCGCGCAGCCAACGCGTGCTCTCTGGCCTCGCCGCCGAAGGCGTGGAAGCACCAATTGTATTGTGGGTGTTGTCGCGTGAACTGCGCAATCTGGTGCAACTGGGCGAAGCGCAGCAATCGGGCCAGGCCATCGCCAACGTCTTCAAACGACTGCGCATTTTCGACAAACGCCAAGGCCCGTATCAACAGGCAATGCGCCGCGCGAATCTGGAGCATTGGCAACAATGTCTGGTGCGCTGCGGCGACATCGACGCCACCATCAAAGGCCGCCGCCCCGGCGACCCCTGGCACGCGCTGAGTGTGGTTATCAGCGATGTGGCGCAGCCGGGGAAAGTGCCGGCTGCTTTATAACGGCTGTTATTGCTGTTTAGAGGTGGTATTCAACACCCACTTTGAAGGTCCGTCCTGGCGTGTTGTAGCCCAAATTGATTTCGTAATCCTCGTCCAGAATATTATCAATGCGGGCATACAATCGGCTTTGCGCATGGGCGCCGTATTGGTAATCAACGCCTGAATTCAGAGTGACAAAACCATCTAATGTTTCGCTGCTGGATATCCGGCTTCCTTCGCCGTGAAGTTCGAACAAAACACCAATGGCGTTAAAGTGTTGGTTAACTTTCACATTGGCTGTCCATTCGGGAATGTCTGAAAGCTGATTGTCGTCGGAGTCTTTAGCATCGACATAAGCAGCATTCAAACTCAGGCGGGTATTGGCCAGCCGTTTGCTCACTTCAGCTTCAACGCCTTGCATCACCGCTTCCGATACATTTTCCGGGATGTAACCGGTACTGGCCGTTGAAACGATCAGGTTGTCGGCATTGGTTCGATAGGCACTTAAGCGCCAGTAGTCATCACCTCTGAATTGCCGTAAGGCGATTTCCACGGTTGAAGATTCTTCCGGTTCAAGGTCTGGATTGCTGTAGCCCGGGTAATACAGATAATCAAATGAAGGCGCGTTGAAGGCCGTGCCATAAGTTGCAATGGCTTCTACGTCGCTGACGATAAAACTCGACAGTGACAGGTTCCCGGTCAGCACCGATCCAAAATCACTGTTTGCATCGAAGCGTGCACCTGCGCCCAAACGTGTGTCTCCCAGTCGGACGATGCCTTGGCTGAATACTCCCACGTTTGTTCGTTCAGTCTGGTCGTACTCGGTGGTTGACGATACATCATCCAGCGCAGCATCCGCGCCAATGGTGATTTCCAAACCCCGCGTTTGCTGGGACACAATTGAGTTATAGCTCCAGCTTTCTGTGGTAAATGCAGAACCGGATTCATAGTTGAATTTATCGTCCAGATTTCGGCCGACGGTGCTCTGTAATTGCCAGTTGTTGGGCAGTTGGGCATTCAGGCTGACGCTGGAGGTCATCAGAGTCATATCGGATTTGACGGCGGTATCGCAATCGCTGGTGCAATATTGGTTGTCGTACTCGACGATGCTGGACGTTTGGGAATGCGATAGTTTGAGTGCCAGTTCGTCAGTGATCCGGGAAGACACATTGACGCTGGCAGACCACTGATCAAAACCGTCTTTGTCGTCATTGCCGTTGTCAGTGTGTTGGGTGTTATCAAACCCGTCTGTTGAAAGATGCCCAAACCCGGCCTGCAATTCGTTCTTCTCGTTTAAAGCACTGAATCCGGCTCTAAATTGCTGGAAGTTATCACTGCCGTATTCGGCGGACACATAGTGATCTTCGCTGTTTACCTGCCTGGCCTTGGTGAAAATCTGAATCACGCCGCCCATGCCATCGGCTCCGTATAAGCTGGAAACCGGGCCGCGAACAATCTCGATACGTTCTATATCGCTTAACGAAATGGCTTCTAATGTTGTTGCGCCGGACGTGGCATTGGTTGCCCGGATTCCGTCGATCAGCACGATCATTCTGTCGTGTGATAATCCCCGGGCGCTGACGCTCGACAATGTGCCCAGGCCACCACTGGTTTTATTCGCCAGGCCGGTCACTGTTGCCAGCAGTGAAGATAAATCGCTTTGACCCGATTGCCGAATGTCGTCTTCGGTTAATACCGTAACGGCTGCCAGTGTATTGGTGATGGGTTGTTCATAACGATTGGCCGTTACAACGACAGTGTTGTTTTCAGCCACCGCAAATAATGGCAGGGCAGTCATGCCCAGTGCCAACAAGGGGTGTTTCATGGTTTGGTTCCTTTCGCTATTCAATTTTGAATTAGCGAAGGCGCAAAGAAGCACGACGCGCGAACGGCGTCGTTAGCCACCTTGTTGCCCTCCGCAACAAACAGGGAAAAGCCTTCGGCCGGTCTCCGGGCTTGAGGTGTGATAAGCGGACTTATCGTGCGCAGCGCCTTCCCGCGAATATTCGCAGTGGCTATTGCCTTGCTCGACCTCTTACCGTTGCGGGGGCAGCATCAGCTTTGCACTGATTTCCCGTACACCGATGGCAGTCTGTCGGGCGCGATGGTAGCGAGCGCCGCAGGGTTAAACAAGAACGGCAGAGGTTTCTCTGCCGAGGCTTCAAAGATGCAACTCAACCCCCACCGTCACACTGCGACCATCGCCTTTCTGGCTGTTGCCGTTGGCGTCGTTTTGTACGCGGTAGGCTTCGTCGAGCAGATTGTCGATGCGGGCGTACAGGCGCGTTCGTTCGTCGCGACCGAGGTTTAAATCCAGGCCGGCACCGAGCAACAGCAAGTCTTTGAGGGAGTCGCCCTGGCTTTGGCGTTCGTCTTCAAATTGCAGGTCCAGGTGTGTGCTGAGGCGGCCGCGATGACGGGTAACGGCGGCGTTCGCCGACCAGCCGGGGAAGTCGGCCAGCGCGGTGTTGTTTTTGTTGCCCGCTTCGATGTAGCTCGCCATCAGCGTCAGTTCCAGTGCGCCGCTGCGCGCACGCCATTCCAGTTCAACGCCTTGCACGTCTTCACTGCCGGCGTTTACCGCAGCGGTGTTGCTGTCCGGGTCGTACTGAATCAAATCGCGGTAATGCGTTTGGTAATAGGTGGCTCGCCAGTCGATTTGTTCAACCGTTTGTTGCAGGTTGATTTCGAAAGTTTCTGAAGTTTCCGGATCAAGATCCGGCGCCGGGTGTTCAGCGTTATCGGCTTCATCGAAGGTGGGTAAGCGGTAGGCGGCGTTGTAGCGAATTACCGCTTCAACGTTGCCGATGATGTAGCTGCTTAATGCCGCCTGGCCGGTTAATTGGCTGTCGAAATCGCTGTGACCGTCGAGGCGGGCGCCGGCTTCGACGGCGTATTCGCGCACCTGAAATTCGCCGCTGCCAAACAGGCCGATGTTGGAGCGATAGGTGTCAACGTAGTCGGTATCGCTGTCGAGTTTTTCTTCCACGCCGTCTACACCGAATTGCACAAACAACTCGTCCGACAGTTGCTGACTGCCCACCAAGCTGAGGCCGGTGCGTTCGGTGCTGGTGTCGGTGTTGGTTTCTTTGAGCGTTTGTTGATCCAGATGTCGGAACAGACTGCCTTCATACAGCCAACCGTCGGCCGCCCAATAACGATAGCCGAGACGAGAGGTCATCAGTTCGGTTTCGCGACGCAATTGTGACGCGCAATTTTGTGTGCAATCGCTGCTGTCGTAGTCGGTTAACTGCAGCGACTGGCTGTGCGTTAAATCCAGTTGCAGGGTGTCGGACCATTGGTTGTGTACCGCGATGTTCGCGCCCCATTGGTCGGTGCCGTCTTTGTCGGCGTTGCCTGCGTTATCGATGTCGTTGGCGTCGAAGCCGGCGCTGGTCTGGTAATGAATGCCGCCTTCGGCCTCGCTGTTGCCGGCCTGAACCACAAAGTTGACGCTGTGGGTCATCAGGTCGTGGCTGCCGAGTTCGGAACGGAACCAGAGGTCGTCGCTGCGCGGTGCTTCGGTTTGGGTGTCGATGTAAATCACGCCGTTGGCGCTGGGGTATTGGGCGTTGGGGCCGCGTTGCCAGGCCAGGCGTTTGACTTGCGCAATGGGAATGGCGTCGAGTTCGGTCAGGCCATCGCTGGCGCGGCCGATGCGCACGCCGTCGAGCAGAATCACAACCTGACTTAAATCACGGCCGCGCACGCTGACCGGACTGCCCGCCGATAATCCACCGGCAGGCGTGCTGTTGATGCCGGGCAGACGTGCGAGCAGGCCGGACAATGGGTGGTCGCCGTAGCGCCGGATGTCATCCTGATTCAGTACCAGAGTGAGTGCGGCGGCGTTGGAATTTTGACGGCCGTCGCCTGCGAAGTTTTGTGGCGTTTCCGCCCACAAGGTGTTGGACCCAAACGCCGCCGTGAGCAGTAGCAGCGGCGGTAATGCAGTGAATTTCATGAACCGATTCCTGAGCGTTTTTTTGGCGAAATCTCGGGACGTTTGCAATAAAAAGGCCAACGCTTTTATGGCGTTGGCCTGGCTGGTCAGGTTTAACCGCGTTGCGGATTTATTCGCCCAGATAGGAGCGATACATCCAGACAGTTTTTTCCTGTTCGCGAATGTAGTCGCTCATCAGCGCGGCGGTGCCTTCGTCGCTGGCGTCGGACGCGACGGACAACAGGGTGCGCTGCTTGCCGATCATCGCCTGGAAAGATTCCAGAATGTGGCCGATGGCAACGCGGCCGTCACGAATGCGTGTCTGTTCCTTGATGGAAGACTGCTTCACGTACTCGCTGTAACTGTGCACCGGCTCAAAGCCCAGTGTCTGGATGCGTTCGGCGACTTCATCGATCTTGGTCAGCAGATCGGTGTACAGCTCTTCAAATTTCACGTGCAGTTCGAAGAAATTTTCGCCTTTGATGTTCCAGTGGAAGCCGCGCGCGTTCATGTAAAAAACCTGATAGTTGGACAGCAATTCGTTCAGGCCGTCGGCCAGTTTTTCAGCGCTTGCAGTGTTCAGACCAATCGCATTAGTACTCATGATGTGCCTCCTTGTTCAGGCGTCTATTCGATTCGAAATCAGTGTCCTACAGCAAACAGATAGGGTCGAATGAATTGGTTTAAAGGCACTGATAGTTTTTTTGATGAAATTTAATGGGCATCGATAATTCGGATTAATAAACCATCGGCCGAAGCCGATGCCCGGCGTGTTGCGCGACGGCTTGGCGTAAATCCGCCAGCGCCTCGCTTTCGGTTTGCCAGTAGTGCCAATAGAGCGGCACATCCAGATGATAGCCGGGACAAATGTCGATTAATGTGCGTTGGGTCAAGGCTGCTTCCACTTGCAGCTCCGGCATCATGCCGTAACCCAGCCCCGCCTGTGCCATGCGCACAAAGCCTTCGGATGTGGGGCAGCGGTGAATGCGCCGCGGGCCGTGCAAACCCTGGTCGGCCAGGAAGCGGTGTTGCAGACGGTCGTCGCGATTGAAGACCAGACACGGCGCGTTGGGCAGGGCGGCGGTGTCTGCCAGGCCGTAACGTTCTATGAAGTCGGGGCTCGCCAGTGCGCGGTATCGCAAGACGCCCAACGGCTGTACCCGGCCGCCGTTAACGCTTTGGTTTTCCGCACAGATACAGGCCATGACTTCGCCGTCGCGCATGCGTTTGAGGCCAATTTCCTGGTCTTCGACAATGAGATCGAAGTTGAAGCGGTGGCTCGATTGGGCCGTGGCGAGTGCGTCCGGTAGCCAGGTGGCCATTGAATCGGCATTGGCGGTGAGGCGGATGTTCAGCGGCTGGTCGGCCTGCGACAGGCTGTGTTCCAGCAGCCGAACCTGTTGCAGGTGGTTGTTCAGGCGTCGGCCCAGATCCGTCGCGATGGGCGGCTGGGTGCGCACCAACACAGGCTGCCCTTGCTGCGTTTCCAGTTGTCGGATGCGTTGGCTGACGGCCGATTGCGTCAGATGCAGTTGTTCGGCGGCGCGTTCAAACCCGCCGGTTTCAATGACGGCGGAAAGCGCTTCGAGCAGGCGATAGTCGATCATAAGCATTCCTTATTAGGCATAAGGATTATTCGTTGGATTAATGATAGCGGCCCGACTTAGGCTGGCGCCACTGTCTGCAGCAACGATTGGGAAATGCAATGTTGGCGTCGTTTTTAACCGGCTTTGCCGTGTCGATAGGTTTGATCGTAGCGATCGGTGCCCAGAATGCCTGGGTGCTCAGCCGCAGTTTGCGCGGTGAACATCGCTGGGTGCTGGCACTGGTGTGTGCCGGAGTCGATGCGGTGTTGATTGTCACCGGCGTGTTTGGCCTGGATAGGGTGCAGCAATGGTTGCCAGCGTTGGTGCCAGTGCTGACCTGGCTGGGTGTTGGCTTATTGCTGTATCTGGCGGCGCAATCCTTGTTGCGCGCCTGGCAGGGCACTTCGGGGCTGGTTGCCAGTTCGGCGGTGGCGGCTACCGGCGCCTGGGTGTTGGCGGGGCAGGCGTTGGCAATTTCCCTGCTCAATCCGCACGTTTATCTGGATACGGTGGTGTTGATCGGCAGTGTCGGCGCTCAGCAGCCAGCGCCCGGGTGGTATGCGCTGGGCGCGGCGCTGGCGTCGTTGTCGTGGTTCAGCGCCCTGGCCGGGCTGGGGCGCTACTTGCAGCAATGGCTGCGTTCGCCCTGGCATTGGCGCTGTTTCGATGCGGTGATTGGTTTGGTGATGGTGCTGGTGGCGGTGTCGTTATTGATGTGAGGGTGCGACCCGGTGTTCAGGCCAGGTCGCGATGGCTGTTTGTTTGAGGCTGGGTGTACACCAGGGCGGGGCCGGTGCGCCGCTTGTCGTACAGGTGGGCAATGGTGTTATCCAGAAGATCCAGATATTTGCCGTCGATAGGGTGCACTTCCAGACCGCGCTTTTTGCATTGAACGGCGGCGTGGGCGTGCTTGATGACCATAAAGGGCGTGTGGTCGTGCTCACGCAGGTGAATGGCCAGTTGGTGCTTTTCGCTTTCTGTAAGACCGTCGATAAACATCCCGGTTACCCGACTTGTATGACTTCTATGAAAAGAATGCAGCCTACCTAGGTTAGCTGCGTCGACCAAACTTTGTGATTCAGTCGTCGTTTAAAGTGTGATTTATATCGCTCAAAAGTACAAGCAAGCGTCAATAAACCGTCACTTTTTTTGAGTGTACCGTTTCCATTGGGGTCGGTGTCAAACTTTTGTGTATAGAAGGATGACTTCCACCTGCCGTTGTGAAGGACGCCCCGGCAGGTGCCGGGGCATTGGGCTTACTGGCTCGCCAGTTCGCGCAGCACGTAGTGCAGAATGCCGCCGTGGCGGTAGTAGTCCCATTCAACGGCGGTGTCGATGCGTACCCGAACGGTAAAGCGCGTAACTTGACCGTTATCGTTCGTGGCGGTCACGGCCAGGGTTTCCGGTTCACCGTTGATGGGTTCGATGTCGAACGTCTCGGTGCCGGTTAAACCCAGGCTTGCGTGGCTGTCGCCGTCCTGGAATTGCAGTGGCAGTACGCCGAAACCGACCAGATTGGAGCGGTGAATGCGCTCGAAACTTTCCGCAATCACAGCTTTAACGCCCAACAGGTTGGTGCCTTTGGCTGCCCAGTCGCGCGATGAACCCGTGCCGTATTCCTTGCCCGCCAGCACCACCAGCGGCACGCCGTCTTGTTGATACTGCATGGCGGCGTCGAAGATGCTGGTTTGCTCGCCCGACGGATAATGCGTGGTGAAACCGCCTTCGGTGCCCGGTGCCAGTTGATTGCGCAGCCGGACGTTGGCGAAGGTGCCGCGCACCATCACTTCGTGGTTGCCGCGTCGTGAGCCGTAGCTGTTGAAGTCTTTCGGTGCCACGCCGTGTTCTTGCAGGTATTTGCCTGCCGGGCTGTCGGGCTTAATAGAACCGGCCGGGGAAATGTGGTCGGTGGTGATGGAGTCGCCGACTTTTACCAGACAGCGCGCGCCTGAAACGGGTGCTGGCGGCTGGGTTTCCATGGTCATGCCATCGAAATAGGTCGGCTGCTTGACGTAGGTGGATTCCGGCCAGGAGTAGATTTCGTCTTCCGGGACCGGCAGATTGCGCCAGGCCTCGGTGCCGGCAAACACATCCTGATATTTTTCCTGATACAGACCGGACGACAGCGCTTTCTCGACGCCTTCGGCAATCTCATGCTGGCTCGGCCAGATGTCTTTCAGGTAGACAGCTTTGCCATCGCTGCCAGTTCCGAGCGGTTCGGTGTTCAGGTCAATTGCCATCGAACCGGCCAGCGCGTAAGCGACCACCAACGGCGGTGACGCCAGATAGTTGGTCGGCACGTCCTGGTGAATGCGGCCTTCGAAGTTGCGGTTACCCGACAGCACCGACGACACCTTCAGATTGCCGGCGCGAATCGCCTCGGAAATGGCCTGATCGAGCGGGCCGGAGTTGCCGATGCAGGTGGTGCAGCCGAAGCCGACGATGTTGAACCCAAGCTCTTGCAGCGGCTCGAGCACGCCGGCTTTATCCAGATAGGCAGGCACCACTTGTGAGCCCGGTGCCAGCGAGGTTTTTACCCAGGGCTGGGATTTCAAACCTTTTTCACGCGCTTTTTTCGCCACCAGACCGGCCGCCATCAGCACCGCCGGGTTGGAGGTGTTGGTGCAACTGGTGATGGCCGCGATGACCACAGCGCCGTGTTTCAATTGATGCCGGGTGCCATTCAATTCGTATTCCACCGCACCTCGGTCCTGCAACTGAACGCTGTCGACGGCGGTTTGGCCGCCTTCGCTTTGGAAGCGGCCTTCGGCCTGATCGGACGCTATGGTGTTGGCGTCGGCTTCGAGCAGTTTGAGGAATTCGGTTTTGGCGATACGCAGCGGCACCCGGTCTTGCGGCCGTTTCGGGCCGGCGAGGCTGGGTTCGACGGTCGACAAATCCAGTTCCAGCGTATCGCTGTAATCGGCTTCACGCGCGCCGGTGTCGCGCCACAGACCTTGCTGTTGGGCGTAGGCTTTCACCAGATCGCGGTTCTGCTGGCTGCGGCCGGAGAGTTCCAGGTAACGCAGCGTTTCGTTGTCGATCGGGAAGATGCCGCAGGTCGCGCCGTATTCCGGCGCCATGTTGGCGATGGTGGCGCGGTCGGCCAGCGGTAGGTTATCGAGGCCGTCGCCGTAGAATTCGACGAACTTGCCGACCACGCCCTTGGCGCGCAGCATCTGGGTGACGGTCAGAACGAGGTCGGTCGCGGTGGCGCCTTCGGGCAGTTTGCCGGAGAACTTGAAGCCGACCACTTCGGGAATCAGCATGGTGATCGGCTGGCCGAGCATGGCCGCTTCAGCTTCGATGCCGCCCACGCCCCAGCCGAGTACACCGAGGCCATTGATCATCGTCGTGTGCGAATCGGTGCCGACCAGCGTATCGGGCAGAGCCCAGACTTCGCCGTCTTTTTCCTGCGTCATGATGACTTCCGCCAGATATTCCAGATTCACCTGGTGGACGATGCCGGTGCCCGGCGGCACCACGCGGAAGTTATCCAGCGCCTGTTGGCCCCAGCGCAGAAATTGATAGCGTTCGTTGTTGCGCTCGAATTCCTTGTCGGTGTTTTTCTTCAGCGAATCCGGCTGGCCGTAGTAGTCGACCATGACCGAGTGGTCGATCACCAGATCGACCTGCGAGCGCGGGTTGATCCGCGACGGATCGGCACCCAACTGGCTCATCGCCGCGCGCATGGCCGCCAAATCGACCACCGCCGGCACGCCGGTGAAATCCTGCAACACCACGCGTGCGGGCGAAAAGCCGACCTGATGGCTGGGTTCGGCTTTGGCGTCCCAGTCGCACACGGCTTTGATGTCGGCGGCGCTGACGTTCTTGCCGTCTTCTTTGCGCAGCAGGTTTTCCAGCAGGATTTTCAATGAGAAGGGCAGGCGGGCGAGGTCGGTGCTGTTCGCCAGTGCTTGCAGGTTGTAGTAGCGGTAGGTCTGGTTGCCTACGGTAAGACTGTCGAGGGCGTTAAAGCTGTTGCTCATCGGTGTTCCTCCGTCGATGGTTGCGCTGTGCCAAATGGGGGCGGCGCAGCCGTGAGTCCACGATCAGTCCGATGAGTTTAGGCTATGGCGTGCGATTCTTTGCTTCTATCCAGCGGCTCATAAACTCTTCGGCCCGATGTTCGGTCCGCCGCAGGATGCGACCCCAAATCTGGCGGTTGCGATGGTCGGCCAGATTCAGCGCCACCTGGTTCAGGCGGCGGACGAAGCCTGGCACATAATCTTGATGCCAAAAGCCGCTTTTCAATGCATCCAGGCCGGATCGCTGCGTTTGCTGCCAGGCAACTGGGTCGGTGTAGAGCCGCACGATGGTATCGGCCAATTGTTGCGGATCGTCACTGAGCGGATAAACCCAGGCGTCGGCGGCGGCCATTGATTCCGCGCCGATTGGCGTGGTCACTGTTGGCGTGCCGGTCAGCCAGCCGTCGAGAATCTTGCCTTTCTGGCCGGCGCCAAAACGCAGCGGCGCTAAATTCAGTCGGTATTGCTGCATCGTCGCCAACGCATCCTCGACGCGTCCGCGCAGATAAAAACCCGCCTTGGGTTGATGCTGTTGCTGCATGGCGTGATCGGCGTAGGCGCCATAGACGTGGCATTCAACGCCCGGTAAGCGGGCGCGTACCAAAGGCCAGATTTGAGTGCGAAACCAGGCTACGGCGTCGCGGTTTGGCGCGTGCTTGAAGCCGCCAATCATCATTAAATTCTGACGGTCGTCGAAGCCGGGCAGGGCGTTGAGGTCGGGTAATTGATCGACCAGAAATGGCAGATACAGCAGTTGTTCGGCCGGGACATGAAACTGGTTTTGCAGCAAATCGATTTCCACCTGGGAAATCATCAACGTCAAATCGCAGCGTGCCATCGCCGCCAGTTCGCGCTCAGCGGTGGCGTTGAATAGATTCAGCGGTTCGCCGGAGGTGAGTGCTTGCTGACGCGCTTCGCGCAAGCTGTGGAAGTCGCTGGTGTCGAGCAGCGTGAGCGCAGTCGGACATTGCTGATGCACGCGCCAACCGAACTGTTCTTCCATGACGAAGCGGTCGTAAATCACCAGCGCTGGATTGAGCGGTTTGATCCAGTCGTCGAAGCGGGAATCGTTGACGGCGATGCTGTGTTGAACGTGGCCGGTGTTGGCCTGGAATGGGGAGGTTTCCGCCGGGCTGGCGATTTCGACCCGATAACCCGCCGTTTCCAGCGCGCCGATCAGGTCGAGTGTGCGCCGGCCTGCGGCGGTGGAATTCGGCTCCGGCCAGTGCCGGGCCAGCAGCAGTGCCAGGCCGGCTGAAGCGTTCACAATTAACCCGCGATCGGGCCGATGCCGACTTTACGGCGCACGTCGGCCATCAACGGCACCGACAGGTCGCGCGCTTTTTCCGCACCGCGTTTGAGGATGGCGTCGAGCTGCGCCGGGTCGTCCATAAACAGCCGATACTGTTCGCGTTTGCCTTGCAGTTCCTCGTTGAGGAATTCGAACAGTTTCTGCTTCATCTCGCCCCAGGCGATGCCATTGGCGTATTGCTGGCGCATGTCGGCAATTTGTTCGGGGCTGGCGAAGGCGGAATAAATGTCGAACAGCGCCGAGTCGTTCGGGTCTTTCGGTTCGCCCGGTTCCAGCAAGTTGGTTTTGATCTTGTTGATCAGCTTGCGGAATTTCTTTTCTTCTTCGAACAACGGAATGGTGTTGTTGTAACTCTTCGACATCTTGCGACCGTCGAGGCCGGGCAGAATCATGCCCGATTCTTCAATCACCGCTTCCGGCAACGTGAAGGTGTCGCCGTAGATGTGGTTGAATCGGCCGGCGATGTCGCGCGCCATTTCGATGTGCTGAGTCTGGTCTTTGCCGACCGGAATTTTTTCGCCATTGAACATCAGAATGTCGGCGGCCATCAGAATCGGGTAGCTGAACAAACCCATGGTGATGCCACGATCCGGGTCGGCGTCGTTGTCGTCGATGTTGTCTTGCACCGCGGCTTTATAAGCGTGAGCGCGGTTCATCAAACCTTTGGCGGTGACGGTGGTCAGCACCCAGGTCAGTTCGGTGATTTCGGGAATGTCGGTCTGGCGATAGAACGTTACGCGCTCCGGGTCGAGGCCGCAGGCGAGCCAGGTGGCGGCGATGGCGCGTACCGATTCCTGCACTCGAGCCGGTTCCTGACATTTGATCAGGGCGTGATAGTCGGCAAGAAACAGAAAGGATTCGGTGTTCGGATTCTGGCTGGCAGCGATGGCCGGGCGAATGGCGCCGGCGTAATTGCCCAGGTGTGGAATGCCGGTGGTGGTGATGCCGGTCAGTACGCGCGTGGTGCTCATGAGGCTCTTCAGCAAATCAATTGGAGAGCGCGAACCTTAGCGGAAAGGGGCGTCAAAATCGAGAGCCCCGGCGCGGGGCCGGGGCTCGAAAGGATGGACGAAGGCGAGCCAATTAAGGCTTGTCGTCTTCCGGGTCAGCCAGCCAGGACGGCACTTCGTCCTGGTCGGCTTTTTCCTTTTCCGGCGGCATCAGGTCTTCTTTCGACAACTGCATGGTCAGCAGAATATTCGACGCCACGTAGATCGATGAATAAGTACCGATGACGACGCCGACGGTCAGCGCTTCGGAAAACGCGCGAATCAGTTCGCCGCCGAAAAGGCCCAGCGCGATCAACACCAGCAAGGTGGTCAAGGAGGTGATGATCGTCCGGCTCAGCGTTTGTGTCAGCGACAGGTTCACCAGATAGAGCGAGTCGTCGCGGCGCACGGTGCGGAAGTTTTCCCGGATGCGGTCGGCGACCACGATGGTGTCGTTCAGCGAGTAACCGATCACCGCCAGAATGGCTGCCAGTACCGTCAGATCGAACGCAAACTGCGTCACCGAGAAAAAGCCCAGCACGATGATGACGTCGTGAATCAAAGCGGCGACCGCGCCAACGGCGAATTTGAACTGGAAGCGCAAGGCGATGTAGACCATCACCAGGCCGAGCGCGACCAGCATGCCGATGCCGCCTTTCTCGCGCAGTTCTTCGCCGACCTGCGGGCCAACGTATTCGTTGCGGCGCAGTTCAACGTCGTTGCGCTCTTGCGACAACAGCGCCAGCACATCGGTGCCGAGGTTGGGGTTGTTGTCTTCCTGCATGCGAATCAGCACGTCGGTGTTGTTGCCAAAATATTGCACCACAACATCGCGGTAGCCGGCGTCGGTCAGAATGGTGCGCACCTGCTCGACATCGGCCGGCTGTTCATAGCCGACTTCAATCTGCGCGCCGCCGGTGAAATCCAGGCCGTAGTTCAGGCCGCGCACAACCAGTGACACAACGGAGATCAACAGCAGCGTGATGGAGAAGGCAGCCGCCCAATGGCGACGACCCATAAAATTCAAAACCTTGGGTTCACTCATGTCGTCGTCCTCAGATCGGCAGCTTTTTCACAGCCCGACCACCGAAGGTCAGGTTGGCCAGCGCACGCGTCAGCATGATGGCTGTGAACATGGAAGTGATGATGCCCACCGAGAGCGTGACCGCGAAGCCTTTGACCGGGCCAGTGCCGATGGCAAACAGAATCACCGCCACAATCAAGGTGGTGATGTTGGCATCCAGAATGGTGACAAAGGCGCGGCCGTAACCGGCGTCGATGGCCGTTTGCGGTGAGCGTCCTTCGGCCAGTTCCTCGCGGATACGGCTGTAGATCAGCACGTTGGCGTCCACCGCCATACCGACCGTCAGCACGATACCGGCGATACCCGGCAGCGTCAGGGTGGCACCCATCAGCGACATGACTGCCACGGTCAGAATCAGGTTGGCACCCAGCGCGACGCTGGCGAACACACCGAACACTTTGTACCAGGCGATCATAAACAGAATCACCAGCGCGAAACCGATGATCACCGAGTTGGTGCCCTGACGGATGTTTTCCGCACCCAGGCTCGGGCCAATGGTGCGTTCTTCAACAAAGCTCATCGGCGCAGCCAGCGCACCGGCGCGCAGCAGCAACGCCAGGTCGGATGCTTCTTGCGGGCTGTCCAGACCGGTAATCACGAAGGAGTTGGAGAAGGCGCCGCGAATGGTCGCCAGCGAAATGATTTCCCGCTCTTCGACGCTGTTGTAAATCGGCACCTGTTCGCCGTTTTGCTGCTCGTAACGTTGCAGCACCGACTTCTGTTCAATGAACAACACGCCCATCGGCCGACCGATGTTGGCACGCGTTACCTGACCCATGCGCGAGCCGCCTTCGCCGTCCAGGCTGACCTGCACTTGTGGCAGGCCGTTCTGGTCGTAAGAGACGCGAGCGTCGGTCACGTTGTCGCCGGTGACGATGACATCGCGCTCCAGCGCGGCAGTGCCACGACCGCCCTGGCTGGAACGCATCGGGAAGACTTCACCACCGCTGGTGGCTTCCAAACGGAATTCCAGGTTGGCGGCTTTGCCGAGAATGTTCTTCGCCTGAGCGGTGTCCTGCACGCCTGGCAGCTCAACAACAATGCGGTTTTCGCCCTGGCGCTGCACCAGCGGTTCGGCCACACCGAGTTCGTTGACGCGGTTGTTCAGGGTGGTGCGGTTCTGGCTGACGGCGTAATCCTGCAATTCGTTGATGCGCGCTTCGGTGAGCGTCAACGACAGGCCCGGCAAGCCGCGGGATTCAATCTCATCAATCTGGAAATCGCCCAGGTTGGTGTTCAGCCAGCGCTCGGCCTGATCGCGGAAATCGGTATCGGCCAGCAGCAGTTGAATGGAATCGTTATCCAGTACATCGACACCGCGATAACGGATGTTTTCTTCGCGGAAGCTGCGCCGGATGTTGGCGGCGTAGCTGTTCAATTGGGTGTCGATGAAACGGTCCATGTCGACTTCCAACAGGAAGTGCACGCCGCCGGACAAATCCAGACCCAGCGACATTGGCTGGGCGCCGATGGCCGTCAGCCAGTCGGGCGTGGTCGGTGCCAGGTTGAGGGCGACGATGTAGTCGCTGCCCAGGCCGCGTTGAATGGCGGCTTTGGCGTCGAGCTGGGCGTCGTTGGAATGCAGCCGGACCAGGGCAGACTGGCCGACGATTTCCTCGCCGAAGTGGTCAATGCCGGCTTCGTCGAGTAAGGAAGAAATGCGGTTCAGGCTGGTCTGATTCATGACCATGCCGGCGTCGGCGCCACGCACCTGGACAGCCGGGTCGGCGGGGAAAAGATTCGGCAAGCTGTAGAGGATGCCTAACGCCAAAACGATAACGATGACGGCGTATTTCCACAGCGGGTACTTGTTCAACATGTGGGTTTCCTGAGCGCGGTTGCGATTGCCTGTCTATTAATACAGCCAACAACACAGCCAAAAGAAAACGCCGCTTCCGGGGAAGCGGCGTTAGCGTCGGCCGATCAGATGGCCTTCAGCGTGCCCTTGGGCAGAGTGGCTACGATGGCTTGTTTCTGGAACGTCAGTTCGACGTTGGCGGCAACTTCCACGCTGACGTAGTCGTCGCTGACCTTGGTGACCTTGCCGGCGATGCCCGCAGCGGTGGTCACTTCATCGCCTTTGCTCAGCGCGGCGATCAGCGCTTTGTGTTCTTTGGCGCGCTTGCTTTGCGGACGCCAGACCATGAACCAGAAGATCAGCACGAACAGGCCGAGCATGATCGGCAATTGCCAGGTCGGTTGAGCCGGGGCCGGAGCGGCCAGTGCCAGTGCCGGAGACAGGGCCAGGGCGGCGGCGATCAGTTTTTTCATTGTTAACTCCGAAATGCCAGAGGTTGATTGAAATTATCGTTAGCCAGAGGCAGGTAGATAGGCATAGCAGCCCCATTTGATGGGGCCGTTTGGCCGAGCCTCAAGGCTGGGTAAAGGTTGTTAGTCGATTAGGGCTGCAACGGCGGTGTATCCAAGCCGCGGGCAGCGTAGAAGTCGTCGACAAAGGCCGACAATTTACCCGCTTCAATTGCCCCGCGCAAACCGGCCATCAGCCGCTGGTAATAGCGCAGATTGTGCAAAGTGCCGAGCTGAGCGCCGAGCATTTCGCCGCATTTGTCGAGATGGTGTAAATAGGCGCGGCTGAAGTTCTGACAGGTGTAGCAATCGCACTGCGCATCAAGCGGCGCGGTGTCGTGACGATGGCGGGCGTTGCGAATGCGCACCACGCCATCGGTGGTGAAGAAGTGGCCGTTGCGGCCGTTACGCGTCGGCATCACGCAATCGAACATATCGACGCCGCGACGCACGCCTTCCACCAGATCTTCCGGCGTACCGACGCCCATCAGATAACGCGGCTTGTCGGTCGGCATTTTTGGGGTGACGTGATCGAGCATGCGCATCATGTCTTCTTTCGGCTCGCCGACGCTGAGGCCGCCAATGGCGTAGCCGTCGAAACCGATGTCGGTCAAGCCGTTCAGGCTGACGTCGCGCAAGTCTTCGTACATGCCGCCCTGAATGATGCCGAACAGCGCCGACGGGCTGTCGCCGTGGGCGGTTTTCGAGCGTTGCGCCCAGCGCAGGCTCAGTTCCATCGACTTTTTAGCGACATCATGGGTAGCCGGGTGCGGCGTGCATTCGTCGAAAATCATCACGATGTCGGAACCCAGGGCGCGTTGTACTTCCATCGAGCGTTCCGGCGTCAGTTCGACCTTGGCGCCATCGACCGGCGAGCGAAACGTCACGCCTTCCTCGGTGATCTTGCGCATCTTGCCCAGCGAGAACACCTGGAAACCGCCGGAGTCAGTCAGAATCGGTTTATTCCAGCCGGCGAAATCGTGCAGGTCGCCGTGCTCTTCAATCACCTGTGTGCCCGGCCGCAACATTAAATGAAAGGTGTTGCCCAAAATGATGTGCGCGCCGATCTCTTCGATCTGCTGCGGCGTCATGCCTTTCACCGTGCCGTAGGTGCCGACCGGCATAAACGCCGGTGTTTCGACCTTGCCGCGCGGGAAATTCAGCGTGCCGCGACGGGCAGCGCCGTCGGTGGTCTTGAGTTCGAAATCCATAAAGCAGGAGCGGGTCATGCGGTGTCCTCGGGTTTGCGGCTGACGAACATCGCATCGCCGTAACTGAAAAAGCGATAGCGCTCGTCAATGGCGGCCTGATAAGCGGCCATCACCGCCTCGCGACCGGCAAAAGCGCTGACCAGCATGATCAGCGTCGACTGCGGTAAATGAAAGTTAGTGATCAGCGCATCGACCACGCGAAAACGATAGCCCGGATAAATAAAGATGTTGGTATCGCCAGTGAACGGCTGCAATTCGCCAGAAGCGGCGGCCGATTCGAGTGAGCGCACGGACGTTGTGCCCACGGCAATCACCCGGCCGCCACGTGCACGGGTTTGCCGAACGGCCTCGACCACGGCCTCGGTCACTTCAATCCATTCCGAGTGCATGCGGTGGTCTTCGATTTTGTCGGCTTTGACCGGCTGAAACGTGCCGGCGCCAACGTGCAACGTCACGAAAGCGGTGTTCACGTCTTTGGCGGCCAGAGCTTCCAGCAGGGCGGTGTCGAAATGCAGACCGGCGGTCGGTGCAGCAACGGCACCGCGGCGTTCGGCGTAAACGGTTTGGTAGCGGTCGCGATCGCTGGCCTCGTCGGCGCGGTCGATGTACGGCGGCAGCGGCATGTGGCCGTGTTGTTCCAGCAACTCGACCAAGGGTGCGTCATTTAAACAGCGCAGCTGGAACAGATTGTCGTCGCGGCCGGTCACTTCCAGTTCGATGCCGCCTTCGAGCGATAATTGAGCGCCTTCTTTCGGCGAGCGCGACGAACGCACATGCGCCAGTGCGGTTTGCTCGCCGGTCATCCGCTCGATCAGCACTTCCACCTTGCCGCCGCTGGCTTTCTGGCCGAACAGCCGCGCCGGTATCACCTTGGTGTTGTTGAACACCAGCAAATCGCCAGGCTGCAACTGGTTTAGCAAATCGGGGAATTGACGATGCGCGATCTGGCCGCTGGCTCCATCGAGACACAGCAGGCGGCTGCCAGTGCGTTCGGCGGTGGGTTGGCGGGCAATCAGCTCGTCGGGCAAGGAAAAATCGAAGTCGCGAACGTCCATTCGGGTCGTCGGGCCGGCTAAAAAGGGCCGCGTATTTTAGGGGCAGAGCGGGCATAAAAAAAGGCCGGCAGGGGCCGGCCAAGGTTCCGAGGTTCTCCGATCCCGCAGGAAACTACTTGGATCGGTGGTCGAGTGCTCTAACGACGCGCCCAGACTAGTGCGCTGCCATGACAAGCCGATGACAGCGACTTAGGTGTGAATCTGATAAACTGCCGCACCTTCTTGCTTCCCGCTTCAGGCCCGACGATGACCCAACTGACGCTGCGCACGCCCGACGACTGGCACCTGCATTTCCGCGACGACGCCCTGCTCACTGAAACCGTACCCGCCACCGCCCGCTGCTTTGCGCGCGCCATCGTTATGCCCAACTTAACGCCGCCGGTCACCACTGCCGAGATGGCCAGCGCCTATCGCGAACGCATACGCGCCGCTCGTCCGCAGGGCAGCACCTTCGAGCCGCTGATGACGCTCTATTTAACCGACCGCACCACCGCCGCCGATATTCAGGCCGCCAAAGCCGCCGGTGTGGTTGCCGCCAAGCTGTATCCGGCGGGTGCGACGACCAATTCCACCGCTGGCATCAGCGCGTTGGATTCACTCGACCCGGTGTTTAATGCGCTGGCCGAAGCCGGTTTGTTGCTGCTGATTCACGGTGAAGTGACCGACGGCGAGGTGGATATTTTCGATCGTGAAGCGGTGTTTATCGAACGCCACTTGCGCGGCATCGTTGAGCGTCACCCCGGCTTAAAGGTGGTGTTCGAACACATCACTACGAAAGACGCCGCCGATTTCGTGTTGGAAGCGCCTGAGCGCGTTGCCGCCACGCTGACGCCGCAACACCTGATGTTGAACCGCAACGACTTGCTGGTCGGCGGCATCCGCCCACACAACTACTGTTTGCCGGTGCTCAAGCGCCGCACACATCAAGAGGCGTTGCGCGCCGCCGTCGCTAGCGGTTCGCCCAAGTTCTTCCTGGGTACCGATTCGGCGCCGCACGAACGCCATAAGAAAGAAAGCAGTTGTGGCTGCGCCGGCTGCTATTCCGCCTGGTCGGCACTGGAACTCTACGCTCAGGTGTTCGACGAACTGGGCGCGCTCGACAAACTCGAAGCCTTCGCCAGCGAACACGGCCCCAACTTCTACGGCCTGCCGCTGAACCAGGGCACGGTCACGCTGGTGCGCGAACCCTGGCAGTTGCCCGAGGTGATCGACCTGCCCGACGGCGACAGCATCGTCCCGTTCCAAGCCGGTCAGACCATCAACTGGCGCGTGAAAACCACAAACTGACCCAGACAACCCATTGACGGGCAAGGATTTTTCGCTAGAATGCCCCACACCTTGCGAGGTGCAATGCCAGAGTGGCGAAATTGGTAGACGCAGGGGATTCAAAATCCCCCGGTGGCAACACTGTGCCGGTTCGAGTCCGGCCTCTGGTACCAGTATTTGACGAAGCCCTGATCATGTAAAAGTGGTCAGGGCTTTTTCGTTGCTGGGCGTCGCGACCGGACTCAAACCGGCACGTGCCGGCCGAGGCGTCGGACCGTCGAGTCCGGCCTCTGGTACCAGATATATGAGAGCCCTGATCACGATATGTGGTCGGGGCTTTTTTATTGCTCTGCGTCGCGAGTCGGACTCAAACCGTTCGGCCGATGTGTCGGACCATCGAGTCCGGCCTCTGGTACCAGATTTTAAAGAGCCCTGATCACGAAAGTGGTTGGGGCTTTTTTGTGCCTGGCGTCGCGAGCTGGACCGATTGGACCAGCACACTGGCCGTTCGGCCGAGATGCCGGACCATCGAGTCTGGCCTCTGGTACTAAATTTTGAGAAGCCCCAATCACGTTGAGTGGTTGGGGCTTTTATTTGCTACTGGTCGCGAGCTGGACCGATTGGGCCCTCACACTGGACGTTCTTGAATTGTTTACATCGCTTAGACGAAAGCTATAGGCAGCCGAAAACATTAGCTCCATTCTCTAGATGACTAGGGTTTGGGAATGTTCAGCTGAGTCAAGAGAACCGGATTATTGAAAGTACTCGAAGGCAGGCATGAACGAGGCAGTAAGGTCATCAACAACTAATTACTAGCGTAACGCTTCAATCAGATTATTAGAGATCAGGCTTTGATGGGTGCTATCAAGTCGACCATCGTTTGAAAAAGTTGTCATAATTGGAAAAAATCCTCGGAAGGGAATTGCATCAAGAGTTAAATTATGCGAATTTGAAATTGCTCTCATTAATCGTGAGAGTAAATTAGCAACTAACTATATAAGGAAGATTTTAATGGATATTTTAAAAGCTAAACGTGTACGTCGTGCCACTTCGGCACTGTAATACACTAGATTAAATCTGGTTAGAAAAGGGGAGGAATACCTCCCCTAGTTAATTATAGGGAATATTGAATCCCAATATAGTGAATAAGGAAATCAATATATGATATTTCAGCACCCTGTACTGAACCCAAACTTAAGCTTTTCATGGATTAATCATGAAAAGCTAAGAATAGAAATTTTTGATCAAGAGATTACGATTGGATTTGATAGTGAAGAAAAGCAAAAAATAGCAAAAGTGCTATTCCAGCGAATGTCATCAAGACAAGATATTAATGAAATTCTCGCTGAAGACAAAGCAGAGGAGATATTTTTACAGCTAGCAAAGCTGCGGTTAGTTACCGAAGGCGTACCCACCCGCCCGGGTTTCGTTAACTCTCTAGCCTTTCAATGTGAACTGGAAGCATGGTTTGAATATTACCATATTCTAAACATTGGGGAGTCCAAATTCGATACCCTCTTTTTCGAGGGAGCGCTTAGTAATGCTGAGGTTGTCCGATTTATTGAAGAATACTATCAAGTGACACGCTTATGTTCATCTTCAGTATCGGCAGCCATCGCGCAAACTATTGGGTATACAGATCAAGTGTTCGAGTTTTTTAGGGAAGAGTATGGACATGAAAAGCTCTTAAGAAAATCTCTCATAGAGCTAGGATACTCGGAAGGTGACATCACTAGCTTGACGCCAAGGTATGCTACTCGAGTCCTAATGAACCATCTAAAACTCATGTCCTTAACTGATATCGAGTCATTTTCCTCTATGATTTTTCTATTTGAGGGTACTAGGGTCGACGCTGATGACTATCTAAGTGCATTAGAGTTGTACAACCTACCAGATAAAGTTATTAAGCCTCAGCGCATTCACGAGGACATAAACTCTAATGGTGATCATGATCTCGAGAGCTTGCATATGATGAAGACTTTTGGAGAGTTTTCACATAGAAAAGCAGAATCAATTAAGTATCAGGTTTTAAATACATACAGCATTATGCATTGGATGAATAATTCATTATTAGAGGGATAGGGAATGATTTCTTATATTGAAAATATCTTGATACCACGTCACGCCTCTCTTTTTTGTTCATTTGCAGATGCTGATTCTCAATATGAAATCCTGCAAAAATTTGTTCTTAAGTTTAAGAGAGATTGTAATTCAGAAAACCTCTCGCCGCCTGAAATTGGTATTGTAGAATTTTTAGAGCTTACAATATATAATAACAGGCTTAGCTATTTTTCTGCATTTTCATTGATATACGAAAAATTATCATCAGACTCTAAAACTATTGAGCGCTATCTATCTTCAATTAAGGATCTCCTTCCCAATCATCAAGAGTTAAATAAAGCTGATCAAAATTTTATTGATCAACTTATGGGGTGAATGTTTTGAAAGAAGAAGCTTTGATATCAAAATACAAGCAATATATAGAGAGCGGAATGTTAGCCGACTACTCAGAACTATCAGACCAATATTTACTCTATCAAAAAATCATCTATTCAAAAAAAAATGAGTTAGAAGATGTAAGTATAGAGAATTTTCTACAAGAAATATCGATTGAGGCAAGCTTAAATACTAAAGCTTTAGACTTAATTCTCAATGAAAAACAACTAGGTAAAAGTGTAAAGCTAATTAAGGGTCGAAAGATTGAAGATCAGCTATACGCATCTGGAACTAAGCGACTGTCATTGGACATAGATATAGTCACAAGGGACGAGGCATCATTTGCAATAGTTTGTGGTCTATTAGATGGTGCAGGATATGAAGAGTCATTTGCGATTGACTTGCAGCTTAAAGATCCTAAGAGAACATTTTCTACAAGATTTGTTCCGAAGGGGAGTCATTCGGATCGTGGATTTGAGTTGCATTGCATGCGGTTTCCAATTGACCTCCATGGAAGGTCGATTTCATGGGAGGAAATGGATGTTTTCGAACAAGCAGCAGGTACATGCGCACTGCAAGTATTCTTTCTGCTTACACAGTTTGATCGCAAGAACAGGTGCTTGGTTAGAGATGCTGTAGAGCTAGAGCTACTATTAAAGAAAATGAACACAGATCAAATAGATCAAGTAAGATCACTTGCTGTTTCTAAAAAAATTGAACTTCCTAAGGTTGTATTCGATTTAATTCCAAGTGCAAATCCGCTATTTATTGATCTGTCAGAGGGTAGTGAAAGGAAAAAGCTACCTATTTTTGAAAGACTCAGAAAGGTCATCGACCGTATTAACGAATCAACAATTATAGGGAGTTTTGCAATAGGTATTCTGGATAGCCGAATGATGGTCAGCTTGTTGAGGAAGATAGATTTTCCACTAGTAGTTTCTAGCTCGAAATATTGTAAAGATAATAAACATAAATCTTTATCCTTTGCGAAAAGGAAATACTTTTACTCGACAACTGGATCAAATTTTGAACCAATTGAATAGAGAGGTAATTGGCAATAAAAGTCTATTTCGTTGGGCTAAGAAATTTATTTGATTGCAGCCAGCTGCGATAAAAACTTATAGGTTAAGGTGTTAAAGCCATGGTACATAGCTAAATTCATACTAGCTTTTTTCACTCGCTATTTAGTTGGCAAGATGGGGGTGAATAATTCAATGTACAAATTTCAGAGTCAAATCCGTATCGGTATGGTTTGATGCTACCTATTACTCAAGAATACGTAGGTGAAAAATTGAAAAACCTTATTGCAATCTCTGTTTTTAGGGCTCTTTCCGAAAAAACTACTTACTTCATTCTGCCATTATGGGCTTATGAACTTACTAGCTCTAGTGGTCTCATGAGTAGTGTAAGGCTATTTGAGTTCTTGCCATTTCTACTAATAGGGCTTGTTATAGGAACTATCGTTGATCGAATAGGAAGTAGATCTGGTTTTATTATTGGGACATCCGGACAGGCAATTGCAATATTCCTGCTGGCTGTAACAGGCGCTGTAGATCAAAGATTGATGGTAGGGTTGGTATTTACTTCTATGGGATTTACATATTTCGCTGCCAACTCGTTTATGGTTCAGGTTAAGTTTGAACTCCCAAGTGACAGGATAGTAAATTTCACTAAAATAAACAGCATGGTAAGCAACAGTATTGATAGTACTGGACCTGCAATTATTGGGCTACTGTTAATTTTTATTTCCTATAAAAGCGCATTAATCTTAAGTGTTTTGTTACTTTGTTTAACCCTTACTTTAGGGTCTATTAGTTTTAGAGTAAATCCAGGTGACTCATCTAGTCCATTTTTAAAAGACTTCGCTAAAGGTTTTAAAGTAGCTTATTCGTTAAAGACTTTATGGACTTTATCATGGTGGACAGCTGTAACAAATTCAATAATCGTCTTAACCGAAATTGCCATCATCTTCTATTGCAAAAAAACACTGGGATTGTCTGACGCGGCTATAGGAGTTTTGCTCGGCATTTCTGGGCTAGGCGCCATACTGGGGTCTTACTTTTCTGAGTCTTTAGAAAAACTTTTCGGGGTCATAAAAATACTAATTTTTAGCATTATTTTGATTGGTGCGGCGTATATTATTTGTTCGATCAACTTGAATGTATTCACTATTGCAATGTTGCTATTTGCCGAATCATTCTTGTATTCGATGTATGTAGTTTGTATTCGTACGTATAGGCTATTGATTACTCCAAAATCTGACATTGGCAAAGTTTCTGGGATTTCTGGAAGTATCTTTAAATCTTTGATGCCAATAAGCTTGGGGCTATACGCATTGCTAGGAAGTCATATTTCTGTAGATAGATTACTGTCTTGGCTTGGAACCTTCCTTATCATAGGTGCATTAATTTTACTTAGCAGTAAAATTTTAAATTTGAATCAAAAACTATCACAAAATTATTAAGTCACTGATTAAGGATGGTTTAAAAATGGCGAAGGAAATGGAATGCATTGTGCCCGAAGTGATTGCCAGCATCCCGAGAGGCCTTTCAGAAATAGTTATAATTGGTGGGGCTGGTCAAGTTGGTAGAGACCTAATTACTCTCTTACAATATGAGGCTCCTACCATATCAGTCATTCTATATAGTCACAGTACTCAGTACTCTGCTAGGTTGAGGGCTGTTCTATTAGATACTCCACAGCCGGAAATGGTTCGAATTGCTACGAATATATCAGAAGTATCTAATTGTGATCTTTTAGTCATAGCTTCGGGAAAGAATAACAAAAGTACGACCGGGGAGAACCTAAAGGAGCGCCTGTATAGCTCAAACTTTGAGGATGTATGTACCTACATTAATAGATTGACGCCTCGAACGACTTTAATTGTTACTAATCCATGTACACGTATAATGTACGAAATAAACAAGCAAAATATCGGATCAGCCTATTCAGTTGGAGTTGAAAACGACAACATTAGGTTTAGAAAAACATGTTCTGTTGATGATCTATTTATTGTAGGAGGACATAATTTTTTTGAGTACCATGTTGGTTCTAGATATGAGAGCTTAGGTGTTGAAAAATCATTAGTTTTTGGCGAGACTCTGTATAAAGAGTACTCGAAATTTCAAAACCAACAGATCAATGAAGACGAGTACTCAAACTTATTATCTCACTTAAATATGGCTCCTGATCACCACAAGTGGTGGCTTCTCCAGAGATTGAACTCACAAAAGAATGGAAGTGCTTATTCTTGTGCTAAGTCTATTTGTAATATCATCAAATTATTGCAAGGAGAGGCATTGGAGCCAGTAGTGCTTGAGCTTCCTTTAAAGTTTAGGCGCTTTGAAAAACATGCAACAATAGGATGGCCTATAGACCCCTCGAATATGCGGCCAGTGCCGTTGTGGTTTGACAAAGATTCGCTCTCTGAATTAAAGGAAACTATTCAGAACTATTCAATTGGAGAATTTCATGAGCAATCAAATTTTATTAGATGAACTAAATAAACACAAAGATATTGCTCAATCTATGACTGTTTTTGTAGGCGGTAGCAGAGTGTCTGGATACGGTAACTGTACTTCGGACATCGACGTATATGTGATCAATCATAGTAGGACGTTCAATTATGATATTTATATAAATAATATTAAGTATGATATATCGTGCATTAAACTTGATGAGTATAATAAAAATTGCTCAATGATCCCAGTTTTATATGAAAAACTAGTACAGACTACAAAGAAGCCGGAGATCATACCTTCATGGTTATTATCGCTTTATAGATTGAGATCATCTTTCTGTATATATGCTTGCAATAATATGGTGGTAAGCGCACCATCCATAGAAATGCTTGCTTTTCTATATCACCGGTTTTTCTATGGTGGCTACGCGAAGTTTAAAGACATGCTAGGTGCCTACTATGATGGCGATTTGAGACAAGTGGTATTGCTATTTAGGGACTATATAGAGTGTCAGGCACTTGCATACTTGTCATTGTCGTATAGATCTTTTTTGAACAAGAAATGGACAACAAAAATATTTTTAAACGAACCTAAAGTGCCAAGAGGAATCAGGGAAGTATATGAGCAGGCCATGTTTTCTGAGCTCGAAATGGGTCAATTGGAAGAGGTCATAATTGTGCTTTTAACTTGGTTCAGAGATACAATTTGCTCATTTGACAATGAGTTCGTATCTTCGTCCGTTAACTGTCAACTTTCTAATCTTAAACAGTTGACCTGCAAAAATTATCAGGCCGAATTTTCTAAGATGTATAAAATGACGATGCTCAGTCCTAATTCCGATATTGCATGGTTTTTAGGGGAAGAGCATATAAGAATATTCAAGGAATCGAACACATGATAAATCAAAGCATTGTTAATCGAATTCAACGTATTGATTGGGTCAATCATCTTGATTTTCACGCCGTGATCACGGCTTCGTTGCTAGAGTTAGCAAGAGATCTACAGCCAATTATAGAGCGCGTGAATGAAATAAAATATAGTGATAATCGAACTGAGTATAGTGAGCGTGGTCCTAATATTGATAAGTATATCCTTTACAAATGTAACGATACGGGATGGTCACTGAGATTACATAAAATAAGGCAGCGTTCACCAAATGAAGGATCAGAAAGCCCGCATAATCATAGATTCAAGATTGCAACTTTGTTGCTCTCTGGATCCTATCGTCAAAATATCTATCGTAGGATCAACGGTGTAGTAGATGATAGTACGATAGTCATGACTCATGATGTGCGAGAAGGTAACAGCTATACATTGGACCATGATGCGATACATCAATTGATTCCCTATTCGACAGTTTATTCGCTATTTTTTCGTGGTCCTGCAATGAAAGGTAAGAATGACATGTTTCATGGTTCTGAAGTTAGTCATTGGACTAGTGGAAAATTAGGACATAAGTCAATTGCAACTTTAACTGATGATGATTTTGATGCTGTTAATGAGGATTTAAGTTTAATAAGATGATCAGCCTGTGTTAATTTATATTTCATTAGGAGAATAATGTGGAAAATCTTCCTTTATATATTTGTGGGCCGTGTGCAATAGAGTCTTATGATCTTGTAATGACGGTTGCAGAAGAGCTAGTGAATATTGAAAGAGAATTGGGTATAAAAATAGTATTTAAATCTAGCTTTGATAAGGCAAATAGAACTTCTGCAAGTTCGAAGCGAGGAGTTGGTATTGATGAAGGCTTGCGAATTTTGGAGGCAGTACGGGAACAGCACGGACTTAAAGTAACCACTGATGTGCATAATGAGCAACATGCTAGGCAAGCTGGGGATATAGTAGATATCATCCAAATACCAGCGCTGTTATGTAGACAGACGGATATTATAGAGGCAGCTGCGAGCAAAAATGCTATTTTGAATATTAAGAAAGGACAGTTTTTATCGCCAAGTGAAACAATATCACTTTACAATAAAGCCAAGTCCTTTACTAACGGTCCTGTATTCATTACGGAGAGGGGGACATGCTTTGGTTACAATAATTTGGTTAATGATTTTAAAGCAATATATCAATTACAATTAGAATCCATCCCTATTATTTTCGATGCTACACATAGCGTACAACAACCAGGATCAGAATTAACTTCTACAGGTGGCCGTAGAGACTGCGTTGAAGCGCTGGCAAGGGGGGCGGCAGCTGTTGGGGTTCAAGGATTTTTCTTCGAAACGCACCCTGAGCCTGACAAAGCGATTAGTGATGGTCCGAATATGGTTCCGACAGGTAAATTAAAGGCAATCTTAAAAAATATAAAAGCGATTTCAGACTTATCAAAATCCATTGAATACGAAAAGGTATGATATGAGTGATAATTTATATGTTATATTGAATAAGGCTTATGTTTATATAATTTCTGAGGATTCATACACGTTCACGTTGCTAGAAAATGAATTGGGCGAGTATTTTACTGTAACGCGTGATGCAGGCTTACTTGCAAGTGACTGTATTTGTATTGGTTCAGTTGAATTTTATAGTTCTGAAGGTCTATATGAAAGTACCTTAGCAGAATACGCTAATTGCTCTTATACAGAGTTTTATATGCATAAGCCAAAGAACACTAAAAATGAAGATCGAATTGGACGGATATCAAAAGAAGACGGGCTTACAATTGTTGATTCGGTTACAAAAAAGAGTGTTATTGTATGTGATTACGATAAGAAAGTTATCAAGCTGTACAATTCTGACTTGGACAGAGGATCTAAAGAGGTAAGGAGAATAGTAAGAGATCAATTATTAGTTCCATATTACGAGTCGCGGGGCGCGATAGTCATGCATAGCTCGGCATTTTGCAGGTCAGAAAGTGGAACATTAGTTGTGGGATCATCCGGAAGTGGAAAAACAACAGTATATATGGAAGCATTGAATCGTGCCGATAGTTATAGATTTTTAACTTGTGAAAGGACACTAATTATACCTGAGGAGTCGAAGCTCCTTATGAAAGGTATTCCAGAGCAAATTAATTTCTTCCCTGGGTCTTTTGACATGTATGAGGAGACGCGCTCCTTGACTAAAGGTATTTCTCAAAGTGATTTTTGGAAACGAAGTTATAAAATTAAAACTAAGTGGAGAAAAGTATTGCAGTGTTTTGGTGCAGAAGTCGCTAGCGGACCTGTTGCTCTAAAAAAAATATGTCTGCCAAAGTATATGACTAGTGATTTGCAAGCCCAAGAGTTTATCAAAGCTAGCTATCGTGAACTAGTTGATTCAGAGGTCTTAACTTTTAATGACACAATTCGTCCAAATTGGTTAGCTTGGTACGTTAGAGATGACACTCGTTGTAAACGCACCATCGATATGCTTTTGGAAATGGATTGCGAAAAGTTGTTGTGGAATAAAAGAGAAGATATCGCTAAGTTTCTTGATAAGGCTGCTTAAACGGCCCACAACGTCGTAGGTGCTCAAGGCGCGGTTGTAGGAGCTAGACGAGCTATTTTCCTACAGCCAACCACGAGCACTTAAATCCTGCTGTTGTCTTGCTTGCCCCCCCAACAACACTCAGTGAGGAACGCCAGCAGGAACTTCGCCAGTCGTTCGATCGGTATTTTGGTGATCGGTTAACTGGGCTGAATGTCCGTGTGTTGTTCTACAACAGCACTGCGTTTGGCGCCAACGCCTTTGCTTTACCTGACGGCAGTTTGATATTCACCGATCAATTTGTGGAATTGGTTAATGAAGATGAATTCCTCGCCGTCGCCGCCCACGAAATCGGCCATGTTCGTCACGACCACAGCATACGCAGCATCATTGGCTCCTCCACGCTGGTCGCCGCTACATTGCTGATTACCGGTGACAGCGAGGCCATTTCCGAAATCATCGTCACAGCGCCTTATGCACTGGCGCAGCTCGCCTATTCGCGTGATATGGAACAGGAAGCCGATACGGCCGCGTTACAGTTGATGCAGGCCGCCGGTCTGGACCGGCAAGCTTTTGCGTCGGCGCTGCGCAAGATGATGGACAGCCATGGTGCTGGTCAGAAGGATTCCAAGGTCTGGGACGAATACCTTTCCAGCCACCCGGCAACCGACCAACGAATCAAGCGGTTTGAGTAGAGTATCCCGGCCGTTGGCCGGGGTATTAAGAATGCGGCGATCATTGCGGCTTAATCCGTGTGGCAGCAAGGCACTTCGCGCTGAATCAGCTGCCGTTACCGCTGTGCATTGCCAATCTGAATACTCCAACCCTGCGCACCAATGTGCTTCGCTGCGTTGTTCAACAATTGCTCTCGAACTGGCTCGCTGTTGTCATCCGACAGATAGCTACCTCGGTAGTATTTAGCACTTGATGTTATGCCTCGGCTTTCCAGTTCCGGATCAAGTTGATGGGCGTAATAGGCCTGGGTGGCATCGGCGTCTTTCAGGAAGGCGGAAGCACTCGGCGCTATCGCCATGCGGCCTTCAATATCCAGTTCAAATGCACCCATAACGGCCAATTCACCAGCGGCTACGGCAACCAGGCTGCGTTCTACGGCTTCTTCAGATAAGAGAATGTTTTCACCGAAGGTTCTGCTAAAGGTTGCCTGAACATTTCCCGAACCTAATGAACCCGCTGTGCCTCTTGAGTAGCTGACGGCGACAGCGACGTATTGTCCGGGCTCGGCATTTAACAGGTAGTAGTGGTCGTCGAAACTGACAGCTGTCTGATACAGCTCTCCGGAAAGAAGGTTGTTGTTCTCTGTGAGGCGGGCGAAGGTTAGGCGTTTGTCTTTGCAGGGCATCAGCGGCATGCAGGGGTTGGGCATTTTAATCATAACGGCGCTGCTCCCCGCTGCTTCTGGTTCGGCGACCGGAGCCGTGGTGGCACAGCCACCCAGCACGAGCAACAGGCTGACCATAACAGTGGCCGGTATAAGTTTGGTTTTCCGTACGTTTATCTGGTTGATATCACAACTGCGTTGTCTCATTCGATTTGCACTCCAAGGCCGTTTTTATAATCCGCCGAGCGGCTTCGCCGGGCATTATGGGAACGGCTTTGTGGCAGTGCAGAGGAAAATTGACGCAAAAGCATGGAAAAATGACGCAAAGCTGTTTCTTGCGATGTATCCGGGGCCTGAATGCTTCAATGCTTAGCACCAGAGGCGACGCTAAAAACGAGGCCATTGAATGGCACCTATCCGTGCCGGCGTGGGCTTTGAATATCGCAGTATCAGTAATTGACCAAGCGCGTACCCGGCCCTTTAATGCCTGGTGAAACTTTTTAGAAAGGGCTTCAACCATGACGAAGACAATCCTTGGTCTCAGCGGCAGTTTACGACGCGCATCCTTTAACGCGGGCTTGCTGAGAGCTGCGGCAGAGTTGGCGCCTACGGGTGCAAAGATCGATATTGGCTCAATCCGCGATGTCCCGCTCTACGATGGCGATTTAGAAAAAGCCGACGGCTTACCGCCAGCGGTTCTTGTTCTTCAGGAGCAACTTCAAGCGGCGGATGGGGTATTGCTGGTAACGCCGGAATACAACAATGGCATCCCGGGTGTTTTCAAGAACGTAATTGACTGGATGTCACGTGGGCCTGGTCTGCAAATGTGGGTCGGCAAGCCTGTCGCCATTATCGGCGCTTCACCCGGTGGCTTCGGCACGATCATGGCGCAGAATCATTGGTTGCCCGTGCTGCGAACGCTTAGAGCTTCCGTCTGGACCGAAGGACGATTGATGGTGTCGCAAGCCGGTAAAATGTTTGATGAACAGGGAAACCTGACCGATACCGCCAATCGCGATAAATTGGCCGACTTCATCAGCGGCTTTGCCAAGGTGATTTAGCCACAATCGAAACTTTATAGCTGGCCTGCTGAAAGGCAGGCTCAAAAAATCCCCAGCCACTTGCCTTTACTAATCGCCTCCCGTTTCGTACTCACCTGCAATACATCATAAATATTCCGGATATGCGTGCGCACCGTCATCGGGCTGATGTCGAGTTCGCGGGCGATGTCTTTGTATTGGTAGCCCAGTGCCAGGTAACGGAGGATGTCGCTTTGGCGGTCGGTAAGTGGGGAAGGTTGTTTCGGTTTGGGTTGCAGGATCAGGGCGAGTTTTTGTGCCAGGCCGGCGCTGAGTGGCGAGCCGCCCAGATGCAGAGTTTTGATTTCCTGGATTAATAGATCGTCCTGTTGGCCTTTTACCAGATAGCCTTTGGCGCCGGACTGGAAAGCACGGATTAAGGAGGCTTCGTCGTCGAGCAGACTGAGTATGCATATTCGGGTGTCGGGTGAGAGCGATACAAAGTCGGCTAAAGCGTCCAGTGAATTTTCCCGATGCAAACCTAAATCAAGCAGTAGGATATCCGGTTGTGATTCAGCGAGTTTTATTTTGATGTCGGCAATGGTATCGACAATGTCCAAAAGCTGAAATTCCGGTTCGGCCTGTACCAGTTGGCTGAGTTTTTCCTGATACCGTTGTTCGTCTTCGGCTAACAAAATCGTGATCATGCCAAGCTCTCCTTCATGGGCATTTTCAATACAAAACGACACCCAGACTCTTTGCCCGCCATCACCCGAATTCGGGCCTTGAGGTTGGTGCAGCGATGTTGAATGTTAAGTAAGCCGGCGCCGATGTTGTGGTCGATGTTTTGGCTGTTCCAGCGGAAGCGTGCACCATCGGATTGAATGCGCATCAGCACAACACCCGGCCGGTGTATGAGTTCGATTCGAAACTGTTTTGCACCGCCATGTCGCAGGCAATTGCTCATCCATTCCTGGAATATTCGATACAGTTGCAACTGCACGGGTGTAGTGAGTGCAAGCCGCGTTGAATAGCGCAATTCAGCCTTTTTGTCGGCGTGCTGTTGCAAAATAGTCAGGTACTGACGAATGCCGTTTTCCAGGCTGAATGCTGTGCCCTGGTGCGATTGGCCCAGCATGGACGCTAGGTCGCGGGCATTATTGAGCGCGCGTTGCAGCAGGCTGGTGGAGGTGATTTCTGTTTTGTTGGGTAATGCCAGCATGGCGGCGTGAATGTCGGTCGCAATGTTGTCGTGCACTTCACGCATGAGCTGGCCCATTTCGTCTTGATGTTGTTGTTGATCGCGTCGGCGCGCGCGTGATTGTTCTCGATACAAATCCGCCAAGCCCAGAGAGAACAGCAGCAGTTCGATCAGCACTACGGCGCGCAATAAAAATAGCCGGAACGGGAATTCCGGCAACACGCCGAAAACCACCAGAGCTGGAACAGGTAAAACAATGACCGACAATGCAACAGCCACAGCCAGCCAGCGTGCCGGTCGAAAGCCGTGAAACAACCCAACACCGACAGCCGCCACGCCTGAAGCGACGGCAAGCAGTATGCTGATTTGATTAATTAATGAATAAGGCACATCGCTTTCTGATGTTGGTGGTAAAAATGGACCAATGGCGATTAACAACACCGCCACGATGATTTGTACCTTTATGACGGTGTCAAAGCGCGGTGTCAGTTCTTTGATTGGCAAAAAGCTGCGAAAGAACAGCAAGGCGGTTAGCACCGGTAAGTTATAAAACAGTCCAACGGTGCCATTAGTGGACGGCACACCAAGATGGCGTAACAGTCCGGAATCAAAAACCACGGCCGTAGCAACTGCCAGCGTGTAGAGGCTGTAATAGGCATAAGGGCTTTTGAATAAGATGAGCGCTAAGATCAGGTTGTAACCAACCATAATCAAAGCGCCCCCCAGGAAAATTCCCATACCCAGATATTGAAGCAGGCTTCGTTTATAGAATTGATGTTGGGTAAGTACATCAATCTGAAAATTCATCCGGGTGCCCGCTCTGACTCTAAAAAAAACGTCGGCAGTGGATGCGTCAGTGAAATCCATGGCGAAGACGTAGCTGTAATGCTGAATGGGTTGTTCATTGATGTCGACGCGATATCCCGCATGCTGGATTGGCTGCCCTTCCTGATACATATCGACGGCTTTTAACATTGAAGATTCAATGATGAACGCCAGCCCCGATTCATCCGCCGGCCAGGTATTTCGATCAATCTGTAAGTGGAACCAATAGGGTGTCAGTGTTCTGGGTAGGTTGATGCCGGTGGCGGGCGCGGATTGGAACTGATCCAGTTGTTGTTGGACGTCGGTAATGGACAGACTGGCTGAGGCGTCGGGTAGGTAGCTCAGGCGGGTGCCTTTTTCTTGGGCGTCATTGTTCGAGCAACCGACTAACAAAAATAACACAGCGATACCGAGTGCTATTGAATAACTCAACCGAAGGTTTGTCATATCCTATTGGATCCCGCCGTTGATCGATTACGCACCTTGTCCATACCGCAGCGTGCAGTATTTTTAGAAACGATCCTTGTTGCGGTTTTTAGCAGACAATGGGTAATGAGGAGCAAGGTACATAAAATACTAATCGGTATATAACAATCGCACCAGAGCTCAAATTTTTATATACCGCACCCTGCGGTATTACGCTTCTTTGATCGCTGCTGAATACTCCAGACACATCTGATTATTTTGTCTGGAGTTAAATATGCGGTCGCTAATCAGCAGAATAGCTTTACTTCTGTTTATTCCTATATGGATATCTGCCTGCAACAGCGAAGGCAGCTCTGGGCCATCTGGCTTTTTTGTGGGTGGAACGATCAGTGGGTTGAGCAGTGACGGTTTGACTCTTGCCAATAATGGTGGCGATCAGATTGAGGTTGTTGGAAAGAGTTTTCGGTTTCCAACACGGTTGGCTGACGGAAGTGCTTATCAAGTATCGATGGTTAGCCAGTCTGAAAAAGACCTGTGTCAGCTGGAAAATGTCGAAGGAATAATTGCGAGTGGCGATGTTACTACGGTATCCATTGATTGTCGGTCGTGGCATCCCGCTTTATCTCTTACCGATATCAATGCTGGCGACGATGACTCTGAATTTGCATTTGACTTAAACGCCGACGGCCGTGGGGCTCTTGTTTGGACTGATGATACAGACGGAAGCAGCGTTTGGGTCAGAAATTATTTCAAAGCGTCCGGTTGGACATCGCCGGTAAAATTGTATCAAGAAGAAGATACACCGATAAACTCTGTCGCGGTTGCCATCGGAGATTCCGGGAACGCTGTCGTTGTTTGGGATTTTTATGATTCCGATGAGACCAGTGCCGGCTATTTAAATGCGGCGGTCTATAGGACGGGTGTTGGTTGGGGTGAGCCGGAGCAGATCAATGCCCCTGACGAGAGTCACTTTGGTTATTATGGCGTGGATCCTGAGGTTGTATTCAGCGATTCAAACCAAGCCATTGTGCTGTGGCGTGAGGACGTCGATAGCACCCAGTACCTGTGGTCAAAAGTCTACGATTTTGATGAAGGCTGGGGCAGCATTGTTGTTTTAGCAGACGAAGAAGTGGAACGATCGGGATTTTACATTCGGGTGGCTTCAGACAATCAAGACCATGTTATCGCCGTATGGAAGGACTATGAATCTGCCAGTTCACAGAAATTATGGGGCATCGAATACACGTCCGAATTCGGTTGGAGTGAACCGACACTCATTTCAAATATTGGCGGTTCATTTGAGCTGGCGATGAACCGGAATGGCCGGGCTCTGCTTGTGTCAAGTATTGATGGGGACAGTCAGTCTGAGCTCTGGGCAAATGAATACAGTTTGGGCGAAGGATGGAGTCCCCCACATAAAATTTTGGGTCACAGTGGGGATGCCGAGGTGTTCTATTACAGCGTACCCTTTTCCTTGGCGCTGAATGACAACGACAAAGGCTTCGTCGTGGTGTCAGATTCAATAACGGATATTACGACGGATATCACTAAAAAGGCTTGGCTGGCGTACGACGCAGACACTGGTTGGTCAGAAATCAATGTCTTTTCTGCTGAACAAAACGCTAAGCCGGGTGAGTATATTCCTGTTATTGCGATGGACGACTTTAACAACGTGATACTTATTCTTGTGGAGGATCGGTCCAACATTGCTTTGGCTGGTATTTACTCAGCGAAACTCGGATGGGGAAATTTCTACGGTTTGGGTGGCAATGTGTCACTGGGCGCGCGATCGATATTGAAAATAGACAGCAACAATAACGCAGTGGCGGTTGGGAAAAACAGGAACACCGAACTGTTGGATTATCTGGTATTTGATTAATAAAGACGGGCGCAGACTTTATTAACAGTCGGTGTCTGTGGCGTTGTGGAAATCGAAGATTACGAATTGTCCGTTCAGGCATTTGCGTGTGCAAACGCCTGAACGTTTTTAAGCGTCGGTAGGCTGGTTGGATATGGCGGTACGCGTGTTCAACCCGATACTGTATTTCCGTTAAACACTGCGGCCATCGTAATGATGGCTCTGCAGTTGCCTCGGCTCCACCCCATCCAAACAATTCACGTTGATCGCTGCCATCGGTGTGCCATCCGGCATGGTGCCATAAGCGAAGCTTTCGACACCGCAGACCGAACAAAACAGGTGACGGATTTCGTGCTTGTTGAATAAATATTCAGTCAGCTTTTCAGTGCCGCTGTGCAGTGTGAAATTCTCCTTGGCTGTGAACGCCAATACCGAACCGATTCGCTGGCAGCGTGAACAGTTGCAGGTGACGGTGCTGTCGAGATCGACGTCAACATCGTAGCTGACGGCGCCGCACTGGCAGCCACCGTGGTAGTGTGAGGTCGCCATTGGTTTCTTCCTCCGGGCGTGTTGTAGTCTGCGTCGTTGCGGGATTTGTCGAATGCCGCACGCGGATTTCGACAAACAGCCATAGACCGCAGCCATCATAGCGCAGGCGCACTTTGGAGGGGCAGATGACACCTGAACAGAAGTCGCTGTTTGACCGGCAGGGCATTCTGTACCTGCCGGGTGCGCTGGATAAAGGTCGGGTTGCGTCGGTTAAAACACAGGTATTAGACGTGTTGAAACGCCGAAACCTGTGGGCGAGTGGTCGCACCTTGTCGCAAGCATTCAAGGGCGTTCCTGTCTTCCAGCAGACTGGAAAACTGAGCCAGTTGATTCAGCTTCCAAACTTGGAAGAGCGCCTGATAACGGCTGCGTTGCGCGCGGCGATGGAGCAATTGGCGGAGCGACGGCTTAAGTCGGCCGGCGATGCCCAATTGTTGATTTCATTACCGCACAAATTGGATTGGACATTACAAGGGCTGAACTTCCATCGCGACGTGGGCAAGGCGCATACGACTCAGATCCCAGGCGTGCAGGCTTTTGTGTTGATCGACGACCTGGCGGCTCAGGGCGGTGCAACGCTGGCGCTGGCGGGCTCGCATCGGTTGTCGGAAATATCCGCTTTGGCATCGCATCTTGGAGATTTGGCGCGGGGGCAAGCGGTATCGATGTCGGGCAGTGACTGTTCGTTGGTCGAAATGAGCGGACGTGCTGGCGATGTGTATTTGATGGACATGCGGCTGTGGCATACACCGTCGGTCAATGCGTCCAAGCGGCCGCGTATTATGGCGACAGCCCGGTATCTGGCCGGTTGACGCCCTGCTAGAACCCACGGCAATACCACTGTTCGAACTTCTGGCTATCCCCAAAGTGAGGTCGCCGTCATCGAACTGTCATTCAAGCGTCATACACTGCGCCGCACGATTGCAGGGACGATACACGTGGTGCAACGGGTGTGGCATGAAGCCTCTCTGGTTGTTCCTCCTCGATACGAACGCAGCCGGAGCGCTGCGCCAGTCAGTGGTTCGAGACGCTAATGCCCCTGCACTTACGCTGGAAAGACAGTTTGACCGACCATTGGAGCTGGTGGATTAGCCTGCTGTTGATGGTCGTACCCGTCAGTTTGGTGTGCCTGTTGATGCTGTCGACGGTGCGCAATCATCAAGCCGATGAAGCGCGTGATCGCGCCCAGGCGGTGCTCGCCGATCTGGATATTTTGCTCGATCACGTCAACGGCAGTCTGATCAATCTGCAACTCGATAACAGCGCTGGCTGTGCCCCCGAACGCCGTCAGGCGATGCAACGCGAAGCCTATAACTTGCCTGGCATCGAAGGCTTTTTACGCATCGATGCGGGTTATCGATTGGTGTGCAGCAGTTGGGGCCCGGTCGATAATCCGATCGAGGTGTCGGCGTTAAACGGTGGCCTGGGGTTGCATCTGTCGCTGGCGCGACGCATTCCGGTGATCGAGCGTCCGGGCCTGTTGATTTACCGTTGGGATGCGCGCGGTGTTGCTACGGCGGCGGTGTTTTCATCGGCGGCGTTGCGACAATTGCTCGATCGAGTGCGCGAAGCCGACGAGGCCATTTTGATCGGCCATCGTGATCAAACACAGCCGTTGTTGGTGGAAGGTGCGCTGTCGCCCAGCCATCGTCCGCAAGCCGAAGCGGCGTTGAATACCCATGAAGAATTGTTCGAACAACACCTCAGCGCCATCTCGCGTCTGGTGTTGGTGCGCTCCAATCAGGACGCCAAACTGAGCGTCGCCCTGGTGTACCCGCCGGAAACCCTGTGGTCGGTCATGCTGCTCGAACGCTGGGCGGTGATCGGTATTTTGTTGTTGAGTTTCGGCCTGACCGTGGCCTGGGTGTTGTTGCGACGGCACCGCTTGGAGCAGGTCGATCATCAGATTCGTCTGGGCCTGGCGCGGCACGAATTTGAAGCCTGGTTTCAGCCGATTGTCGATCTGCATTCCGAACAGTGGCTGGGTGCCGAAGCGCTGGCGCGTTGGCGTCGTAACGGCCAGATGGTGTTGCCGCCGTCGGAATTTATTGCCGCAGCCGAAAGCAGCGATCAGATTCGCGAACTCACCGCCATCATGGCCTGGCAGAGTTGCGAAATGCTCAACCGATTGGTGCCGCAGGCGCGCGATTGCTACATCTCCATCAACGCCTCGCCACATGCCTTGGGTTCGCACAGCCTGGCGTTTGCCGATCAACTGCGTCACTTTTTCCCGGCGCTGACGCCCATGCATTTACGCGTGGAAATGACTGAATCGGCACTCGACCCGAGCCGCCGGCCGCAGGTGCGCGAAGCACTCGCCAAACTCGATGCGTTGGGTTGTTTAATCGGCATCGATGATTTTGGCACCGGCCAGGCCGGTTTGGATTATCTCAGCGATTTACCATTCAGTTTTCTCAAACTCGACCGTCGCTATGTGCAGGCCATTGGCACCGACAGCATCGATTTCCGCTTGCTGCAAAGCATCATTCAATTGGCCTGGTCGCTGAATCTGTCGTTGGTGGCCGAAGGCGTGGAAACCCGCGCGCAAGCCGACTGGCTGAAAGCCCAAGGCGTGCATTACGCCCAGGGTTGGCTGTACGGGAAACCGATGCCGGCTGACGAGTTTTACTCTGCCTTTGTGGCGCAGCGTGCGAGTTTTGAAACATCGACAGCGCGCGCCGTTAATCTCCGCTAACTCCTGTTACCAGCCGATAGCGTCTGGCAGCCAGGTTGCCAGATGTGGGAAGGCGAACATCACCACCAACGCCAATAACTGCAACAGCACGAACGGAATTACGCCGACGTAAATATCGCGTGTGGTGACACCGGGTGGTGCGACACCTTTCAAAAAGAACAGCGCCCAGCCGAACGGCGGTGTTAAAAACGACATCTGCAAATTCATTGCGATCAGAATCGACAGCCACACCATGTCAGTGCCGTAATTGATAAAAACCGGCAAAAACATCGGTAAGGCGATGTAAGAAATTTCGATCCATTCGAGAAAGAAACCGAGCACAAATAACAGCGCCATTAAAAACAACAGCGCGCCCATTTCCCCACCGGGCACTTGCTCAAATAACGCATGCACCATTTGGTCGCCGCCGAGGCCGCGGAACGCTAACGAAAACGGCTGAGCGCACAACAGAATAAAAAACACCATGGCGGAAATGGTCAGGGTGCCGTGCGTGACGTCGCGCAGCAGCTGGCCGTTGAGCCGGTGAAAAAACAGCGCAATTAATATCGACCCCAACGCACCCATCGATGCCGCTTCAGTCGGGGCAGCAATGCCGCCAACAATGGAACCGAGTACGGCGATCACCAACACCAGCGGCGGCAACACATTGCGCGCCAATTTAATCAGTAATTGTTTGGTGCTGATCTGTGTGCGTTCTTCTTTGGGAATCGCCGGTACCCAGTGCGGTTTAAATACACCGAGCAACAACAGATACGCCATGTAAATCAGCGCCAGAACCAGGCCGGGAATAAAGGCGGCTGCGAACAAGGTGCCAACCGATTCGCCAACAATGTCGGACAACAAAATCAACACCAGACTCGGCGGAATAATCTGCCCGAGTGTGCCCGATGCGCAGATGGTGCCGGTCGCAACACTGGGCGCATAACCGCGCCGAATTAACGACGGTAACGTCAGCAAGCCGACGGTAACAACGGTGGCGCCGACGATGCCCGTCGAAGCACCCATCAACACGCCGACCAGAATAATCGCCAAGCCCATACCGCCGCGCAAACCGCCCATGGCGGTACCGATGGTTTCCAGCATGTCTTCGGCGACGCGCGATTTTTCCAGCATCACGCCCATAAACACAAACAGCGGAATGGCGAGCAGGGTGTAGTTGGTGACCACGCCCATTAATCGCGCCGGCATCAGGCTGAACAGCAACGGCCCGAAGCCAAAAAGCCCGGCGACAAAACCCGACACCGCCAGTGCAATGGCAACCGGAATTCCGATCATCATCATGCCCAGAAAACCGGCGATCATGCCGATGATCAACCACTCATTACCGGTCATGATTCAACGCTCCTTATGCCACGGATGGCGTGCAACACATTGGCGACGGCTTGCAATGCCAGCAACGCAAAACCGAGCGGAATAAAGGCTTTCAATAAGTAGCGGTAGGGCAGGCCACCGGGGTTGGGCGAACCTTCCATTATGCGGTAAGACTGCATCACATAAGGCAGCGCCAGCTTGGCGATGAAGAGGCCGACAGCGAGCGTTAATAACGCCGATACCAGATCGACCACCGCACGGCCGCGCGGGCCGAAACGGTCGTAAATAAAGTCCACTCGCACGTCGGCTTTGTGCTTCATGGTGTAGGCCAGACCGAGCAGCGCGATGGGGGAAATTAAGTGCCATTCCAGTTCCTGAAGTGACACCGGACCGATGGAAAATAAGTAACGCAGGATAACGTTGGTGGCGACCAAAAAAACCAGGGCCAGCACGCAAAGACGTGCCAGCCCTCCGAACGCCTCCACCAGCCATTCGATGATGGCAATGGTTTTGTTCATATTCGTACTCGCTTAAATCAACCAGCCATGTCAGACGATGTTGAGGAAGGGTTTTTCGCTCAACGCGGCCCAGGTCAGGTGCTGTTGCCGGAACGCCATAAAGGAATCGTAGACACGCTTGGTTTGCGGATCGGAATTGGCCATGGTGTCGAGCGTATCGAAGGTGACTTCCTTCAAGCGCGCAACGATGTCGGCGTTCAGCGGTTGTGCAATCACGCCTTCGTTTTCGACCAGATCGGTCATGGCTTCGGCGTTAACGCTTTCCGACCACGACAAACTTTCCAACACGCTGGCTTGCGAGGCTGCGCGGATGATGGCTTTGAGATCGTCCGGGAAGCCATCCCATACTTCCTTGTTGATCAGCAACTCGGTCAGGTTGGTCGGTTCGTGCCAGCCGGTGGTGTAGTAATACTTGGCGGCGTTGTGCAAACCGAGGCGGCGATCCTGATACGGGCCGACGAATTCCGCCGCGTCGATCACGCCGCGTTCCAGCGCCGGGAAAATTTCACCCCCGGGCAGCAATTGCACCGACACACCCAGCTCGCTGTACACCTTGCCAGCCAGACCGGGGATGCGCATTTTCAGGCCGTCGAAATCGTTGATCGATTCAATCGGTTCGCGGAACCAGCCGGTCATCTGCACGCCGGTGTTGCCCATTGGGAAGGCGATCAAACCGAACGGCTCGTACAGTTCGTGCCACAGTTCCAGGCCGCCGCCGTGGTAAATCCAGGCGTGCATGCCCTGGCTGTTCATGCCGAACGGCACGGTGGTGAAGAACTGCGCGGCCGGAATTTTGCCTGCCCAGTAATAGGCGTTGGCGGCGTTCATTTCGACCAGACCAGCGGACACGGCATCGAAGCCTTCGAGTGCCGGAATCAATTCACCGGCGGCGAAATGCTGAATGTTCAGGCGGCCGCCAGACATGACTTTCACACGCTCGCAAAAGTCGGTCGGGCTGCCCGGGCCTTGCACGTAAAACGGCGAGCCTGGCCCGTAGGCGTTGGTCATGCGGATGTTGAACGTCGGGTTGGATTCGGCGCGGGCGATCATCGGCGCGCCCAGGGTCAAGCCAGCGCCGCCGGATGCCAATGCGGCTTTCAGAAAGTGGCGACGACCGGACGTCATGGCCGTGTCGGTGGTTGAGCTTTGCTCGGAATGTTGGGTTTTATCGAACGTCATACGGAGCCTCGTCGGGTGTGGCCCTTCGCGAAAACCAAGGGCGAGATCGAACGTTGAGAACAATGAGCGAGATCGAATTCCTTTCGTGACGAGTGAAATTGCAGCTTCTGTGCCAGTGGGTTTTTGTTGGCTAAGTATTTGAATTAACTGGGTTAATTAAAAACTGACGAGTCGTGCGGAGCGGTCCGTTTCGAGGCGCGCTTTACGTTTGCTCAAAACACCATCGATCACTCGGTTGCCAAGCCGAACCGTTCGGTGACCGATTGTGTTCTGGTTTGGCGTCGGCCATTGCCATTTGTCATCTGACGGCGCTGCCAACAACCGAATGTATGCTTTGCCACATTATCGACAGCCGGACGATGGCTTCGCCCTATAATCGGGCGCCGCCGCGACGGTGTTTGATGCGTTTGTGCAGGCTTTTGCAGTCAATAAAACTGATGTCGGGGTTGTTCAGCAGATGTTGGCTGGCGAAGCGGCTGAAGGCGTCGCCGTCTTCGGTCAGGGTGTGGATGTGCAGGCTTTGCAGGTCGGACATGATGTACAGGCTGACCACTTCCGGTTGTTCTGCCAGATGGTCGGCCAACGCTTCGATGCGCGCGGGCAGCGCTTTCAAATCGACAAAGGTCGAGACCATCTTGCCGAGCTTTTCCGGATTCACCACGGCGGTGAATTTTTCGATCACGCCGCTGTCGACCAGAAACTGCACCCGGCTGCGCGCGTGCGCACGGGAAATGTTCAGTTGCCGGGCGATGTCGGCAAACGACAGGCGGGCGTCCTTGATCAGCAAGTTCAACAAGGCGGCATCCAGAGTGTTCATCGTCACGCTATTACCTCGATGCGCAAACGGCCGGGCAGCGTTCGGACAACGCTCGGCCAGGGTTCGTATCTGCGGCAGCAACTAGCAGGCCAGTTGACTGGCGTTGCGCGCTAACGAAGCGTTCCAGATGAGCGAAGACATAAGGACGCCAACGCGCGTTGGCATCCTCAGGCGGGATTATTCCAGCGGCTCGTACGGCAAACCGACGTAGTTTTCGGCGATGGTTTTCAGGCCTGCTTCGGAGCCGGTGACGTAATCCAGTTCGGCCTGGGCGATGCGCTGGTCGAAATCGTCGTCGCCGAAGCGGTGCAGCATGGACGTCATCCACCAGGAAAAGCGTTCGGCTTTCCAGATGCGGCGCAGGCAGACCTCGGAGTATTTTTCCAGCAGATCGGCGCGGCCTTCTTGGTAAGTGGCCGTGAGCGCACGGTACAAGGTGCTGACATCGCTGGCGGCCAGGTTCAGGCCTTTGGCGCCGGTTGGCGGCACGATGTGGGCGGCGTCGCCGACCAGAAACAAGTTGCCGAATTTCATCGGCTCGGCGACGAAGGAGCGCAGTGGCGCGATGCTTTTTTCAATCGATGGGCCGGTGACCAACTTGGTCGCAGTTTCCGGCGGCAGGCGTTTTTTCAATTCGTCCCAGAAGCGGTCGTCGGACCAGTCTTCGACGTGTTCATCCTGCGGCACCTGCACGTAATAACGGCTGCGCGTGGCCGAGCGCATCGAACACAACGCGAAGCCACGTTCGTGTTTGGCGTAAATCAATTCGTCGGACACTGGCGGCGTGTCGGACAACACACCGAGCCAGCCGAACGGATAGACGCGTTCGAAGGTTTTCAGTTTGTCCTGCGGCACCGATTTGCGTGAGATGCCGTGGAAGCCGTCGCAACCGGCGATGTAGTCACATTCGAGCGTGATGGCTTCGCCGTCTTTGGTGAAGGTGACGCTTGGCGAATCGGTGTAGAAATCGTGTGGCTGAACGTTGTCGGCTTCGTAAATGGTGGTCAGGCCGGCTTTGGCGCGGGCGTCCATCAAGTCTTTAGTGACTTCGGTCTGGCCGTAAACCATCACGGTGTCGCCGCCGGTCAGACCTGCCAGATCGACGCGTACTTTCTTGCCGTTGAAGGCCAGGAAGACGCCTTCGTGGACATCGCCTTCGCGGTCCATGCGTTCACTGGCGCCGGCTTCACGCAGCAAATTCACCATGCCTTGTTCCAGTACGCCGGCGCGGATGCGGCCGAGCACATAGTCCTGGCTGCGTTGTTCAATGATGACGTTGTCGATGCCCTGGGTGTGCAGCAACTGGCCGAGCAGCAGGCCAGACGGGCCGGAGCCGATGATGGCAACCTGGGTTTTCATGGTGTTCTCCACAGCTTGGACTCGCCGGTGAGGCGGTCGCTTTATTGTTTTGATCGGTTGTATGGATGGATTGTTTTTCGACTTGTCATTTTCGTCGTTGCAGGCGGGCATTGAATGGCAAATTCGCAGTATTACTTGTACATTTGAAAACTTCTGATGCTTTTTTGATCTAAGATGACGACCACTCAGAGCGTTCCAGTTTTCAAACTCTACGGCGAACACCAGGATTGGCCGACGCCGGATCTGCTGCATTGCGAAGCCATTGCCGACCGCAGCCGGCCGCTCGATTGGGTGATTCGCCCGCATCGTCACGCCGGTTTGTTCCAACTGCTGTATTTGCGCCAGGGCCGTGCGCTGGTGCAGCACGAATCGGAACAACACGAGCTGGGACCGGGCGGGTTGGTGGTGGTGCCGGAGATGAGCGTGCACGGGTTCGAATTCGACGCGCACGCCCAGGGCCTGGTGCTGACGTTGGCGAACCCGCTGGTGCAGCGGTTGGGCGAACGGGTCAGTGCGGCATTACTTACACAATTGCTGAGCGAGTTTCGGTTGTGTGCGTTGAATACGTCACGCCAGCACAGCGCCATCGACAATGCCTTGCAGCAAATTCACGCTGAATACGTCGGCCGCGAACCGGGGCGGACGGCGTTAATGGAAGCGCAACTGGCGGCGTTGCTGGTGCGGCTGATCCGGCATTGTTTGCCCGGTGGCGGCACGCTGACGGAAACGGCGGGCGGTGCGGTCGATCATTTCGGTGAATTCAGCCGGCTGATCGAACGGCACTACGCTGATGGCTGGACATTGGCGCTGTACGCTCACGAACTGGGCATCACCACCGCGCATCTGAACGGCATTTGCCGGCGCACCGTGGGTCAGTCGGCGCTGCAATTGGTGCATCAGCGCATTCTGCTCGAAGCCAAACGCTTGCTGGTGTACACCGCTCAGACGGTGGCGCAGGTCGGCGACCGCCTTGGTTTCAGCGATCCGGGTTATTTCACCCGTTTCTTCAAACGCCAGACCGGGCAGTCGCCGCGCGATTTTCGCCGTTATGCCGGCACGTCTCGTTGGTAGGGCGTGTCAGCGTTGTTGCAGAAAACGGCGGTAGCGTTTGAGTTGCTGCCGGTCTCTGAGTTGCCCCAGCACAAAACTGCCAATGGTCGAGAACGACGGCGCACGGTTGCGGCGACCGGACCAGTAACGTAAAAAGCGCCGCGCCATTGCCATGTTGGCGAGGCTGGCGAGTGCCTTGTTGTTCCAGTTGGCTGAATCGATGCGCGGCTGGAAATGCGGCTGGGTGCGCCAGCGCTGCGACAGATCCGGACACACCGCTAGCGCCCGACCCAGACCCACCAGATGCACGCCCGATTGCACCACGGCTTCGGCGGTTGCCAGCCGGGAAATGCCACCGGTGCTGATCACCGGCACGCTGCTGACTTGCGCGATTTGTTGCGCGAATGCCAGGAAATAGGCCTCGCGCGCCAGCGTGCGTTGATCGCCGGTCTGGCCTTGCATGGCCGGTGCTTCGTAGTTGCCGCCGGACACTTCGATGGCATCCAGCCCTAACGGGTTCAGCAGTTTGACCACGTCCAGCGCGTCGCTGAATTCGAAGCCGCCGCGTTGAAAATCGGCGGAATTGAGTTTCACCGCCACGGCAAATTCCGGGCGAACGACGGCGCGGATCTGTTGCACGATTTCCAACAGCAAGCGCGCTCGATTGGGTAGCGAACCGCCCCATTGGTCGTTGCGTCGATTGGTCAGCGGCGACAGGAATTGGCTGAGCAGATAGCCGTGCGCGGCGTGTACTTCCACGCCGTCGAAACCGGCGGCTTCGGCCTGGGTGGCGGTGGCGACAAAGCGCTGAATGACGTCCTGGATGTCGGCTTCGGTCATGGCTTTGGGTTGGGCAAAGAGTTTTGAATAGCGGCCCAGATCGACCGCCACGTCGGACGCCGACAGCGCAATGCCGCCTTGTTTTGCCATTACCTGCCGCCCCGGATGATTGATCTGCATCCAGATTTTCGCGCCGCCTTCGTGTGCCGCTGCACTCCAGCGCTGGAACGGTTGCAGGTCGGTTTTCGCTTCAAGGGCAACGTTGGCCGGGCCGGTCATGGCGCGCGCATCGACCATCACATTGCCGGTAAGCAACAAGCCGGTGCCGCCGGCGCTCCAGCGCCGATACAGCGTTATCAGGGCATCGTCTGGCAGCAGTTGTGCGTTTGCCAGACGCTCTTCCATGGCGGCTTTGACCAGGCGGTTGTTGAGGGTCTGACCGTTGGGCAGGGTCAGCGATTCGAAGACGACGGATGACATGGCAAATAAACCTCGAGCGTGATTCTGAGTTGAGAGGTTTGGATGCTAATCTTAAAGCTGACTTTAAGATCAACTGAAATTCGTACTCAAAACCTGGACCCATCGTCATGACACAATCGGACGCGCTGTTGCCCATCAGCCGGGTGGCTCAGCAATCGCAAACACCGGCTTCCACCATTCGTTATTACGAGCAGATCGGCGTGTTGTCTGGTGTGGTGCGCACCGAAGGCGGCAACCGCCGCTATAACCAGGGCACGGTGAATCGGTTGCAGATGATTCGGGCGTTGCAGCAATTGGGGTTTTCGCTCAAAGACATTGGTTTGGTGCTGAACAAGGAAGGGCCGAAGAAGGCCGACCGCGACCAGTTGCTGGGTGTGTTTCAGCAACGGCGGACGGAAATTACTCAGTTGATTGGCAGCTTGCAGCGGCAGTCGGATTATTTAGACAGCCTGATGAGCAGCTTGCAGGCGCAATGGCAAAGCGGCGGCTGTTTGGGCGAAGCCGAACTGGAACAACTGGGCGCAGACTATTGCGCCTTCTTTGATGAGACCGACTGAGCACCGGCCGGTTCAGTCGTGGCCGGTTTGCAGCGATTCACCACAGAAGCGACAGAAATCGGCGTCCAGTTCGTGGCCGGTTTTGCCACAGCCGGGGCAGCCGCGGGAATCGCGTTTGATGCGAATCTGGTTGGCGAGTTCGGCGGTGTAGATGCCGGTCGGTACGGCAATGATCGCGTAGCCGGTGATCATCACCGCCGAGGCAATGAACTGGCCGATGGCGGTGACCGGCGCGATGTCGCCGTAGCCGACGGTAGTCAGCGTGACGATGGCCCAGTACACCGAGCGCGGAATCGATGAAAAACCGTTATCCGGGCCTTCGATCAGATACATGATCGAACCGAACACGATCACCAGCGTCAGTACCGCGTAGAGAAACACCAGAATTTTGCGGTAGCCGGTGCGCATCGCCTGCAACAGCATTTCCGCTTCGTTCAGATAGCGAAACAGTTTCAGCACCCGGAACACGCGCAGAATGCGCAGCACCCGGATCACCAGCAACGAATTCACGCCCGGAATCAGCAGACTTAAATAAGTCGGAATGATCGACAGCAGATCGACAACGCCAAAAAAGCTGGTGGCGTAGCGCCAGGGGTGTCGCACGCACAGCAGGCGCAGGCCGTATTCGAGCGTGAAAGCGAGCGTGAAAAACCACTCCAGCCGCACCAGCCATCCGCCGTGCTGATGTTGCACTGTACCCACCGTTTCCAACATCACCGCCATGACGCTGATCAGAATGGCGATGATCAGCGCGATGTCGAAGGCTTTGCCGGCCGGCGATTCGGCTCCGAAGATGATGTCGTTCAATCGCAGCCGCCAACCGGCCAGCGGTTCTGGCTGGTCGGTTTCGCGGGCAATGTGGAAGCGGTCGGGACGGCGTTGACTCATGGTGGGCTTAGAAGGCTTCGCCGACGCTGATGGTGAAGCCGATGCTTTCGACGTCGATCAAGGCGATGTCGGCGCGCACGTTGAAGCGCGAACCGGCCAGGGTGGCGTAACGAATGCCGCCGCCGAGCGCGGTGTGGAAGCGGTCCCAGGCCAGTTCATCGGCGTCGTCAGCCACTTGGGCGGCATCGATAAAGGCGGTTGTCGCCCAGCGCTCGGTCAGTGTCATCCGGTATTCGGTCTGCAAGCCGAACAGTTGGTGCCCGATCCAGAGGTTGCCATCGGCACCGCGCAACGACGATTCACCGGACGGACGCGGCAGGCGCGAAAACGGCGTTTCGTCGTTGCCGTAGGCGTAATTCACACCCAGTGCCAGTACGTCGCTGCCAATCGGAAAATACTGGCTGGCGGCGGTTTGCAGCAACACGTAGTCGTAATCGCTGCCCAGCGAGACGTTGTACTGGCGCAGCTCGGCTTGAGCCAGGGTGCCGCGCGTCGGCCAGTCGCGGTCGTCGGTGGTGTCCCAACTGGCGGTCAGGCCGAGGCCGACGTAGAGGCCGCCGTCGAATCCCAGATCGGCTTCAGAGAGCAGGGTGTTGCCGGCGTCGTCTTCGATGTCTTCGGATTCAACAAAGGCCAGGCCGCCCAAACGCAAATTCGGCGTCACGGCGTAGGCCGCGCCGGCTTCGGCGGTGAAGGCGGTCAGCTTGTAGCTTTCTTCGTCGGCGTCCAGATCAACTTCGTTGCTCTGGCCGTAATAGGGCGTTGGCCAATAGACACCGGACAGGCCGCCGGTCAGATTCCAATCGCCGCCGGCAATGAAAATGTCCGGTTGAATGTTGGCCTGGTATTGGCCTTTGGTGGTGCCTTGCAGCAAAAACGACAGCCGGTCTTGCGGCTCGCCGACGGCGGTTTGCGCAAATTGATGCATGGCGTAGACGCCATACTGAAAACCGGTCTCCGGGCTGGAACCGATGGCCGGCAGAATCACCCAGCCGGAGGGTTTCAATTCTTCCGCCTGGGCGGCACCCAGACACAGACTAAAAGCGCTGACGAGCAGGGAGGTTTTTTTCATCATGGCTGTCTCAATGGCGGTCTCAGGGTCAGGTTGATCGGCAGTGTACCCAGCGTGTTGCGCGAAAGGAAAGGTGTCGCGGTGCTGGCCTTGTCTGTCGCTGTGAACCGGGGTCGTTATAATGCGCCGCGCACGGTCCGGCGCGAGGTCAGTCTAAACGTTGGGCTTTGATGTTCGATGACAGTGATGAAACAGCGGGAGCGGAGATGAAATACACCCTGGCGTCGCCGGTTCACGCCGAATTGGTGATCAAGAAAAGCCGTTTTCTGGCCTGGGTGGAACCGGTCGCCGACAAAGCGCAGGCGCAACGGCGACTGGCCGAATTGCAGCAGCAATTTCCCGATGCGCGACATCTTTGTTTCGCCTTCGTCAGCGCTGGCGATTCCGGTATGAGCGACGACGGCGAACCGTCCGGCACCGCCGGCAAGCCGATGTTCAATGTGTTGAATCACAAACAACTCGATAATGTGCTGGCCGTGGTGGTGCGCTATTTCGGTGGCATCAAATTGGGCGCGGGTGGACTGGTGCGCGCTTATGGCGGCGCGGTGTCGCAGGCGTTGGAGACGGCTGACTACATCGCCTTGGAAACGCAGCATTTGTTAGAACTGGCGTTGCCGTTTGCGTTGGAGAGTGAGGTGCGGCGTTTGCTGGAATTGTTTGCTTTAACGCCGATGCAGGTGGATTACGCCGAGAGTGTGTGCATGCGGGTGCAAATGGCAGATAGCCGACTCGACGATTTCCGCGCTCAGTTTCAAGCCATCGCCCCGGCCGATCCGAACTTGCAACTCAGGCCGGTGGATTAGCGCCCTGGCGTTGCAACGCCCAGTCGATGTGTTCGCGCACCAGCTCCGATACGTCATCGCGCCGGGCGCGCAGCGCGTCAATGATTGCCGGATTGGCCGGCGCATTGCCCAAGGCTACGGCCAGATTCCGCAACCATTGTTGGTATCCGATGCGGCGAATCGCCGAGCCTTCGGTGGCCGCTAAAAATTGCGTTTCGCTCCACAGAAACAGCGTCAGTAATTCGGCCTGATCCAGGTCGTGGCGCGGTTGAAAATCGGCTTCCTGCGTCGGTTCGCTGAACGAATTGAACGGGCAGACGATCTGGCAATCGTCGCAACCATAAATGCGGTTGCCCATCAGCGGGCGCAATTCCAACGGAATCGAGCCGTTGAATTCGATGGTCAGATAACTGATGCAGCGGCGCGCATCGAGCACGCCGTCGGCGACAAAGGCGTCGGTCGGGCAGGCGGTTAAGCAGCGGGTGCAGGAACCGCAGTGGTCGGTCTCGAATGGTGGGTCGATCGGCAGCGGCAGGTTGGTGAACAGCTCGCCTAAAAAGAACCAGGAGCCGGCTGTGTTGTTCAACAGCAGCGTATTTTTACCGAGCCAACCCATGCCCGCCTGTTGCGCCAGTTGGCGCTCCAGCACCGGCGCGCTGTCAACAAAGGCTCGATAGCCGTGTTCGCCGACCCAGCTTTCGATGGTCCGGCCCAATTGCGTTAAGCGTTTGCGCAAGACTTTGTGGTAATCGCGGCCGAGGGCGTAGCGCGAAATGTAGGCCTGGTTGGGGTTGTCGAGCACCGATTGCATCGGGCCTTCGGGCCGGTAATCGAGCCGCACGGAAATGGCGCGTTGCGTGCCCGGATGCAGTTGCGCGCCGTCGAAACGTTTGTCGAGGTTGCGTTCCATCCACGCCATGTCGCCGTGGTAACCGGCCGCCAGCCAGGCTTCGTAATCGGCGCGGTGGGCTTCGCTGTTGGCCGAACCGATGTGCACCGCCTGAAACCCCAGCGCACGCGCTTCGGCTTTGATCCGTTCCGCCAGGGCGGTCAGATCGAGGGCGTCGATGCGTTGAATAGAAGCGGGCATGGCGGTTGGTTGGCGCGGCTGAACGGAATTGGGGCGGAGTGTGGGTGCTGGCGGCGGGCGCGTCAATGCGGCCGCTCCACGCCGCCGTTTCAGGATGGTACACTGCGCGCCAACCACGCACCGCCCGGGTCCGGAGAAGACGGCTTGTACCGACTCAACGTTGAAGAATCGCAGATGCCTGCCTTGGGCGACGCCCTGGCAAAAGGCCTGTTGCACGCTGGCGGTGGCCGCCTTTATCTCGATGGCACGCTGGGCATGGGCAAGACGACGTTGAGCCAGGCGATCATCGCCGGCTGCGGTTGGAGTGGCCACGTGAAAAGCCCGACTTACACCCTGGTCGAACCATACGAATGCGCTGAACTGACGGTGGTGCATTTCGATTTGTACCGCTTGTCCGACCCGGAAGAATTGGAATTCATCGGCATCCGCGATTACCTGACCGACGACAGCGTTTGGCTGGTGGAATGGCCCGAACGCGGCGCCGGCGTGTTGCCGCCGGCCGATGTCGTGATACATTTCAGCGAGGCCGGTTCCAGCCGGAATCTGGCCTTCGAAGCCCGCAGTGAACGCGGCCAACGTCTGGTTGAATACGTGCAGCAACGAGGGGAAAACGCCTGATGCATCGGCTGTTTATGCTGCTGGTCATAAGCCTGCTGGCGCCGCTGACTCAGGCGGTTGAAATTGAAAGTGCGCGGCTGTGGCCGGCGCCGGACAACACTCGCCTGGTGCTCGATCTGAGTGGCCCGGTGCAGCACCGCGTCTTTACGCTGTCGAACCCGAGCCGGGTGGTGGTCGACATCGAAGGCGCTGAACTGAATACCCGTTTCGACACGCTCGATCTGACCCGCAGCGGCATTCAACGCATTCGCAGCGGGCCGCGTCCCGATGGTGATTTGCGCATTGTGCTGGACCTCGATTCCGATTTGTCGCCGCGCAGTTTCACGCTGAATCCGAACGATCAATACGGCCACCGTCTGGTGCTCGATCTGGAACGCGCCAGCGGCGAAGCGCTGCAACCGCGTGAACAGCAGGTCAGCAAAACGGTCGGCGATCTGGCCGGTCAGCGGCGCAACATTATTGTCGCCATCGATGCCGGTCACGGCGGTGAAGACCCTGGTGCCATCGGTGGCCGCGGCACCCGGGAAAAACACATCGTGCTGGCGATTGCGCGCGAACTTTATCGACAATTGAATCAGGTCGAAGGCTTCGAGCCGTTCCTGGTGCGCACCGACGATTACTACATTTCACTGCAACGCCGCCGTCAGATTGCGCGCGAACATAACGCTGATCTGTTTGTTTCCATTCACGCTGATGCATTTACCAGCCCGCGCGCAACCGGAGCGTCGGTGTTCGCGCTGTCATCCGGCGGTGCGACTTCCACCATGGCGGCGTATCTGGCGAATCAGGAAAATGCGTCGGACGTCATTGGCGGCATCAATGGCATCAGTCTGGAAGATAAAGACGAAGTGCTGAGATCGGTTCTGGTCGATTTATCGATGACGGCGACGATGCGTTCCAGTCTGGATGTTGGCAGCCGTGTGCTGGGTGAAATGCGCAGCGTGGCGCGGTTGCACAAGGCGACGGTCGAGCAGGCCGGATTTGCCGTCTTGAAGTCGCCCGACGTGCCCTCCATCCTGGTAGAAACCGGCTTTATCTCCAACCCGACCGAAGAGGCCAATTTAGGCTCGCCCGGTTATCGCCAGCGCCTGGCGACGGCGGTACGCGACGGCATCATCGACTGGTTCAAGGACAACCCGCCGCCAGGCACCTGGATTGCGTGGCAGCAGAGCAACGGCAACGACGGTATGCGCCGTTACACCGTGGTGCGCGGCGATACGCTGTCTGGCATTGCCAATCGCAACGGCACCTCGGTTGGCCGGTTGCGCGAGGTTAATCAGTTGCAGGACAGTGCCATTCGTATCGGCCAGGTGTTGCTGATTCCCGAAGCTTGATGGTCGGTTTTTCGGCGCGCATTTTTCATTCGATTCACCAATTCGCTAACGAGTAAGCATGTCACGAATACAGATACTGACGCCCCGTCTGGCTAACCAGATCGCCGCTGGCGAAGTGGTGGAACGGCCGGCGTCGGTGATCAAGGAATTGCTGGAAAATTCGCTCGACGCTGGGGCTAACCGGGTGGATGTCGAAGTCGAAGCTGGCGGCGTGAAATTGATGCGGGTGCGCGATAACGGCGGCGGCATTAATCGCGACGATCTGGCGTTGGCGCTGGCGCGTCACGCGACCTCGAAAATTCACAATCTCGACGATCTGGAAGCCGTGGCCTCGCTCGGTTTTCGCGGCGAAGCGCTGGCGAGTATTGCCTCCGTCGCACGGCTGGTGCTGACCTCAAAACCGCCGGAACAGGATCAAGCCTGGCAGGTGGTTACGCACGGTCAGGACATGGACACCGAGCTCTCACCCGCAGCGCACACCGATGGCACCAGTGTGGAAGTGCGCGATCTGTTTTTTAACACTCCGGCGCGACGCAAATTTCTGCGCACCGAAAAGACCGAATTCAGCCACCTCGAAGAAGTGATCAAGCGACAGGCATTGGCGCGGTTCAATGTTGGTTTTTCGTTGCGCCACAACAACCGCACCATTCATTCGTTGCGCCCGGCGACGACGCAAGCTGAGCAGGAGCGTCGTGTTGCCCAGTTGCTCAGCGCTGACTTTATGAATAATGCCCTGGTGATTGATGTCGAGGCTGCCGGTTTGCATCTGACCGGCTGGGTCGGCTTGCCGACGTTTTCGCGTTCAATGCCGGATATGCAGTATTTCTTCGTTAACGGCCGGGTAGTGCGCGACAAGGTGATCGGCCACGCCGTTAAACAGGCATATCGTGATGTGCTTTATCACGGCCGGCATCCGTGCTTTGTGCTGTATTTGTCGCTCGACCCGGCGGGTGTGGATGTCAATGTGCACCCGACCAAGCACGAAGTGCGCTTTCGCGATCAACGGTTGGTGCACGATTTTCTGTTCCGCCAATTGCACCGCGCCTTGGCCGAAGTCCGCCCGGACGCGAACAACGATCCGGTGCTGGCGCGCACGCCGCAACCGGCGCCGGTCAGCGGTCTGGCCGCGGGCGAATTTGGCGGCCAGCAGCGCATGGATATGTCGCCGCAATCTTATTCGCAGCCCTACGCTCAAACGCCCGAACGCAGCCCGTTGGCGGTGGCCGATCAGCTGAGTTTTTATCAGTCGTTGCAGGCCAACCCGACAACGGGTCCGCGTCTGGACGGCATGGCGTTGCAGTCGCCGCCACTGCCGGAAGAAGCCGACGATGTGCCACCGCTGGGCTTCGCCGTGGCGCAATTGCACGGCGTCTATATTTTGTCGCAAAGCCGGCTGGGTTTGATTGTGGTCGATATGCACGCGGCGCACGAACGCATCACTTACGAGCGCATGAAAACCCAATACGATCTGCAAGGCGTGCAGGCGCAGCCGGTGTTGGTGCCACAAAAACTGGCGGTCAGTGAACGCGAAGCTGACGCGGCGGAAGAATTTTCCGGCCTGTTGGCGCAGTTCGGCTTGCTGGTCGAACGCATCGGACCGGAGGCACTGATCGTGCGGCAGACGCCGGTGTATTTGCAGCAGGCGGAAATTGAACCGCTGGTGCGCTCGGTGCTGGCCGACTTTATGGAACACGAAACGTCCGACGCCATTGTTGCCCGGCGTGATGAAATTCTCTCCACCATGGCTTGCCACGGTTCAGTGCGCGCCAACCGCAAACTGACCATTCCGGAAATGAACGCCCTGCTGCGCGACATGGAACGCACCGAGCGCTCCGGCCAGTGCAACCACGGTCGGCCGACCTGGACTCAGTTGAGTCTCGATGAACTCGACAAGTTGTTTTTGCGAGGGCGCTAGTGGCCGCTGACAAACCGCGCGCGGTCTTTCTCACCGGCCCGACTGCGGCCGGTAAAACCGATCTGTCGCTGCTGCTGGCGGAGGAATTCGACGGCGAAATTGTCACCGTCGATTCGGCCCAGGTTTATCGCGGCATGGACATTGGCACGGCCAAACCCACAGCTGAAGAACTGGCCCGGGTGCCGCATCATTTGATCGATTTGTGCGACCCGGCGGAATCCTATTCGGCGGCGGCCTTTCGCGACGATGCGCTGGCGGTGATGACCGACATCAGCGCGCGCGGCAAATTGCCGATTCTGGTGGGCGGTACCGCGCTCTATTTCAAAGCCCTGGTGCAACCGATGGCGGCAATGCCGGCGGCGGACCCGCAACTGCGCTCGCAACTGCAGGCCTGGCTGGAGCAGGACGGTTTACCGGCATTGGTCGAAGAATTGCAACGCGTCGACCCCGAGGCCTGGGCGCGTATTGATCGGCAAAACCCGCAGCGGGTGTTGCGCGCGCTGGAAGTGCAACGTCTCAGTGGTCGGCCGATTTCCGAATTCTGGGCGCAGTCGGCGCACGACGGTCGCGGCGGTCTGAGTGCGTCTGCGCTGGATGACTTCGGCTGGCAGGTGGTGCAGTTTGGCGTCGCGCCGACGGAACGCTCGGTGCTGCATCAACGCATCGAACAGCGTTTTCAGTTGATGCTGGAGCAGGGGTTTATCGCCGAGGTTGAAGCGCTGTATCGGCGCGGCGATCTGCATCTGGATTTGCCGTCGATGCGTGCCGTGGGGTATCGGCAGGTCTGGCAATTCCTGGACGGCGACCTGGACCGGGCGCAAATGATCGACGCCGGCGTAGCCGCAACGCGCCAACTGGCCAAACGCCAACTCAGTTGGATGCGCGCCTGGGAAGGCCTGATCTGGCTGGATTCGCAAGCCGACGACCGCCTGGATCAGGCGCGGCAAAGGTTGCGTAAAGCGAAATTTAGGTGACGACCGGCCATCCACAACGCCCAGCTTTTCGCCTACAATGCATCGCAGATTTTCGTGATTGCGACCGGGCCGGTTGCGGTTATTGCCAAGAGGCGGTAACCGGGCTGTCTCTCCCAGACTTTTTGTCGGCCGGGCTCCTCCGGTTTGGAGGCCGATGGCGACGCTGGTGCAAGCACGTGGCGCCCGGGGCATCCCGGGTGATAAACGATACCTATAATCCTTCGTTAAAAGGAGTCCGACATGTCAAAAGGGCACTCGTTACAAGACCCTTTCCTGAACGCCTTGCGCAAAGAGCGCATCCCCGTCTCTATCTTTTTGGTTAACGGCATCAAGCTGCAGGGTCAGATCGAAAGCTTTGACCAGTTTGTCATTCTGCTGAAAAACACCGTCAGCCAGATGGTCTACAAGCATGCCATTTCAACCGTCGTTCCGGCCCGTAACGTCAAGATCGCCCACGAAGGCGACGAAGCGGTGGCTGAATAAAGCCGGCGTCGACGTCCTCTGTCTGGATAGCCCGGCGTAGCCGGGCGCGGAGAGTCTGATTGTTTTTTGAACGTGTCGAAGGTGGGGACCGGGCTGTACTGGTTCACATCGACTTCCATGATGCGGACCGCCGCGAAGACCCCCAAGAATTTGAAGAACTGGTGGTGTCGGCCGGTGGAACGCCAGTGGCTTTTGTTGGTGGTGCCCGTGGCATGCCAGATTCCAAGTTTTTTGTCGGTACCGGCAAGCTGGAAGAAATCAAAGCCGCTGTCGCCAGTACCGATGCTGATGTGGTGTTGTTCAATCACAGCCTCAGCCCCTCCCAGGAACGCAACATCGAACGCGCTGTTGAGTGCCGGGTGTTGGACCGCACCGGTCTGATCCTCGACATCTTCGCCCAGCGCGCGCGCACCCATGAAGGTAAATTGCAGGTCGAGTTGGCCCAGTTGCAGTACCAGAGCACGCGCCTGGTTCGCGGCTGGACGCACTTGGAAAGGCAGAAAGGGGGCATCGGTCTGCGCGGCCCGGGCGAAACCCAGTTGGAAACCGACCGTCGACTGTTGCAGGCGCGCATCAGCAGCATTCATCGCCGCCTGGAAAAGGTCGAGAAACAACGCAATCAAGGCCGTCGCGCACGCACCCGTTCCGATACGCCAACGGTGTCGCTGGTGGGTTACACCAACGCCGGTAAATCGACGCTGTTCAATGCGCTGACCAATGCTGAGGTCTATGCTGCCGATCAATTGTTTGCCACCCTGGACCCCACACTGCGCCGGCTGAGTGTGCCGGACATGGGCGATGTCGTGTTGGCCGACACGGTTGGATTCATTCGCCATTTGCCCCATAAACTGGTGCAGGCGTTCAAGGCGACGTTGCAGGAAACCGCAGAAGCCGATTTGCTGTTGCACGTCATTGATTGCGCCGATGAAGACCGGGTCGAGAACATCGAACAAGTCGAACTGGTGCTGGATGAAATCGGCTCACTCGACCTGCCCCGGCTGGAAGTGTTCAACAAGATCGATTTGCTGGACGACTTTGCCCCGGCCATCGAACGCGATGACCAGGGCAAGCCGATTCGCGTTTGGGTGTCGGCGTATCGCGGCGATGGCCTGGCGTTGATTCAGGCCGCTATTGCCGAACTGCTCGGTGACGATGTGATTGCGCAACAACTGGCATTGGCGCCGAGCGAGTCGGCCGTGCGCGCAGCACTGTACAAACAGAATGCCGTGCTCAGCGAAGCCTACGACGAGACCGGCAACAGCCTTTTGGATGTGCGCATTCAGAAGAAAGATTTGAAGCAATTGCTGAAGAAAAATGGCCTGGATCTGTCGCGCTTCGGCCTGGCAAATACCAAAGAATTTTTTGAGCATTGATGGTGGGCACCGCCCGGCATCGTAACGGACGGAACACTTAAAAAACGGAGACGACCATGGCGTGGAATGAACCACCAAATGGCAATAACAACGATCAGGATCCCTGGGGGAACCGTCGCCGTCGTGGCAACAATGACGGTCCGCCGGACCTGGATGAACTGTTCAAACAATTCAACGAAAAGCTGAGCAAATGGCTCGGCGGCGGCAAAGGCAATAAGGGCGGTGGCTCCAATAAAGGTGGCGGATCGGCCGGTAGCCTGGGTGCCATTATCGGCATTCTCGTCGTGCTGGTGATCGCTTACGCCGCTTACGATTCCATCTATACCGTCGATGAATCTGAACGCGCCGTGGTGTTGCGTCTGGGTAAATTCCACGCGCTGGAAACACCGGGGCTGCACTTCAAAGTGCCGTTCATTGATGCCATCGATCAGAAGGTGAACGTCACCGAAGTACGGTCCTACCGGCATCAGTCCAGCATGTTGACCGGCGATGAAAATATCGTCTCGGTCACCATGACGGTCGAATACCGCGCCGTAAACGCGCGCGATTTCGCACTCAATGTGCGTCAGCCGGAAACGTCGTTGGCGAACGCGGCTGAATCGGCGCTGCGCCACGTCATGGGCAGTGCGACGCTGGAACAGGCGTTGACCGTCGGTCGTGACGCCATTCAGGTTGCCGTGCGTGAACGGCTGCAGAACTACCTGGATTCCTACAACGTCGGTATTGAACTGGCGCAGTTGAACATCAACGACACCTCGCCGCCGTCGGCGGTTCAGGAAGCCTTTGATGACGTGATCAAGGCGCGTGAAGACGAACAACGCCTGATCAACGAAGCCCAGGCTTACGCCAACCAGATTCTGCCCGTCGCTGAAGGTAATGCGCGCCGGCAACTGGAAGAAGCTCAGGCGTATAAAGAAGAAGTGGTCGCCCGCGCCACGGGTGAAGCCGATCGTTTTACCGACATTCTGGCGGCGTACAACGAAGCGCCAGACGTCACGCGTCAGCGTCTCTATCTGGAAACGCTGTCCGGTATTTACGAGAACGCCTCCAAGGTGCTGGTTGATGTCGAGAACGGCAACAACCTGATGTATCTGCCGTTGGATCAGTTGCGTCGCAACGCGACTGGCAGCAGCAGTGCCAGCGGCGGCGGTAACGGCGGTGGCAGCGACATCAACAACCTGTCGAGCAGCGAAATCCGGAATCTGACCGATCAGATTCTGGGTGAGCTGGATCGTCGGCGCGGCAACAACTGAGGAGCGAGACAATGAGCAATCGTAATGCACTGGTTCTGGTCGCGCTCGCCCTGTTGGTGTTTCTCGGTATCCAGAGTTTGTACGTGGTGACCGAGAAAGAGCGCGCCATCAAATTGAAATTCGGTGAAGTCGTTCAGGCGGATTTGCCGCCGGGCCTGCACCTGAAAATTCCGTTTATTGAGGAAGTGCGCAAGTTCGATCGCCGCATCATCACCCTCGATACCGATCCGGAACGCTTTATCACCAGCGAGCAGAAAGGTCTGGAAGTCGACGCCTACATTCAATGGCGCATCGACAACGTGCGTGACTACTACACCGCCACCAGTGGTGGTGACATGTTCCGCGCCAATTCCATTCTGGAAAGCCGCATCAACTCTGGCCTGCGTGATGCCTTTGGTTTGCGCACCTTGCGTGAAGTGGTATCGGGTCGCGGCCAGGAAGAACCGTTGTCAACCGGCGGTCGCATTGAGGACGAAGGTGAACGTGATCGGCTGATGCGTCAGACCACGCAGCAGATCAACCAGTTTGCCGACGGCCTGGGCATCGAAGTCATCGACATTCGTATCAAGGCCATCGATCTGCCGCAGGAAGTGTCGCAGGATGTATTCAGCCGGATGCGTTCCGACCGCGAACAGGAAGCGCGCCGTTTCCGTTCCAACGGTGAACGTCAGGCCGAAGAAATTCGCGCCTCGGCCGACCGTCAGCGCACGGTGATTCTGGCCGAAGCCTTCCGCGAAGCCGAACAGCTGCGCGGTGAAGGCGACGGTGAAGCAGCACGCATCTACGCCCGCGCTTACGGTCAGAACGAAGATTTCTACTCGTTCTACCGCAGCCTGCAGGCGTACCGCGAAAGCTTTAACGATGGTGGCGATCTGATGCTGCTGGATCCGCAAAGCGATTTCTTCCGCTTTATGCGTGACCAAAACGGCGTCAATTGACGCCGTGCTAAACGCTGGACGGGAGACGCCGGACGCTTAAATGATGAAAAATCTTTTGGGGGTTTCCCGTCCTAAGTGTAGAATTCGTTAACCGGGCTCCTTGCCCGGTTTTTTTGTGCCCAATGAATGGTTTTGGATCGAAAAATGACCATCCTGGGGTTCTTTAAACGCAGATCGCAAAACGGAATAGTGTCCTGGCATGACCATCGCTGAACGCTGGTTGCTGCCGGACGGCATCGAAGAAATTCTGCCGCCGGAAGCTGCACGCATCGAGGCGCTTCGCCGCCTGTTGCTAGACGAATACCGCGCCTGGGGGTACGACCTCGTCATACCGCCGAACGCCGAATACCTGGAATCCCTGCTCACCGGCGTCGGCCACGATCTGGATTTGCTCACTTACAAGCTTACCGACCAGGCTACCGGTCGCCTGATGGGTTTGTCGGCAGATAAAACCCAGCAAGTCGCCCGCATGGATGCGCACTCCATGCCGCGCCAGGGCGTGTCGCGTTACTGCTATTCCAGCGACATCCTGCACGCTCGTTCCACGCATCTGTTGTCCAGCCGCAGCCCGATTCAGATTGGTGCCGAACTCTATGGCTATTACGGCAGCGAAAGCGATGTCGAAATCGTCTCACTGATGTTGGCGTCGCTGACCAAAGCTGGCCTGGCGGATGTCTCTTTGGATCTGGGCCACATTGGCATTTATCGCGCCCTGGTTGAAAGTGCCGGCTTAAGCGCTGATGCCCAGGCTGAACTGTTCGAATTGCTGCGCCGCCGCGCTTTGCCCGATTTGCGCGCCTGGCTCGCCAGGGTTGAACTGAACGATCAATACAAAGGTTGGCTCGCAGCGCTGCCGGAATGTCACGGCAGCATCGACACCCTGGCCGATTGGCGCCGCGTCTTCGCGGGCGCACCGGACACGGTATTCGAAGCGTTGGACACACTCGAAGGCATCGCCCGTTTGTTGAGTGAACGCTTCGCCGATTTGCGTATTCACCTCGATCTGGCCGAACTGCGTGACTACAACTATCACACCGGCCTGGTGTTCTCGGCGTTCGTGCCGGGCTTCGGCCAGCCGGTCGCCAAAGGCGGCCGCTACGATGCCACCGGCAAGGTGTTCGGCCGCTCGCGTCCGGCTACCGGATTCTCCAGCGACCTGAAAATTCTCGCCAGCCAGACTACCGGTCAGTGGCACGAAGCCGCGGCCATTCTGGCACCGGCGGCCGGCCCGGCCGGTCTGGACGCCGCCATCATGGAGCTGCGTGCGCAGGGCGAACGCGTCATTCAATTGTTCAGCGACCAGACGAATCTGGACGAACTGAATTGCAATCGCGAACTGGTGCAGCAGGGTGACCGCTGGACCGTGCAACCTCTAACCAAGCAACAGGCAAACTAACGATGGGCAAAAACGTTGTCGTACTCGGCACACAATGGGGTGACGAGGGCAAGGGCAAGATCGTCGATCTGCTGACCGAAAAAGCCGCCGCAGTGGTGCGTTTTCAGGGCGGCCATAACGCTGGCCATACGCTGGTGATCGATGGCGTCAAAACCGCGCTGCACCTGATTCCGTCGGGCATTCTGCGCCAAGGCGTCAGCTGCATCATTGGCAACGGTGTGGTGTTGTCCATCGAAGCGCTGTTGAAAGAAATGGCCATGCTCGAAGAGCGTGGCGTGCCGGTGCGTGAACGGCTGTCGATCAGCCAGGGCTGTCCGCTGATTCTGCCAGTGCACAGTGCGCTGGATCAGGCACGGGAAAAACGCCGTGGCAACGCCAAGATCGGCACCACAGGTCGTGGCATCGGCCCGGCTTATGAAGACAAAGTCAGCCGTCGCGGTGTGCGTCTGGGCGATGTATTCCAGGACGATTTCGAAGCCAAGCTGACCGAGTTGATGGACTACCACAACTTCGCGCTCACCGGCTATTACGGCGAACCGGCCATCGATGTTCAGCAGACCTTGAAAGAGACGCGCGAACAGGCGGAAAAAATCCGCGACATGATGACCGACACCGTTTCCAAAGTGCACGCCATTCGCGAAGCGGGCGGCGACATCATGTTCGAAGGCGCGCAGGGCTCGCTGCTCGACATCGACCACGGCACCTATCCGTACGTGACTTCTTCGAACACCACCGCCGGTGGCGTAGCCACCGGTTCTGGCGTCGGCCCGCTGTATCTGGATCAGATTATGGGCATCACCAAGGCCTACACCACGCGCGTGGGTTCCGGTCCGTTCCCGACTGAACTGTTCGATGACGATGGCAAACACCTAGCCAAGCAAGGCAACGAGTTTGGCACCACCACCGGCCGGCCGCGTCGCTGTGGTTGGTTCGATGCGGTGCTGGTGCGTCACTCCATTCGCATCAACTCGATCAACGCCATCTGCCTGACCAAGCTGGACGTGCTCGATAACCTCAAGACCGTCAAAGTCTGCACCGGTTATCAGGACGAAAACGGCCAGGCCGTCGAATGGCCGGCATCCGCTGAAGCCTTCGAAAAAGTCACGCCAGTGTACGAAGAACTGCCAGGCTGGCAGCAATCAACCGTTGGCGCCCGTTCGCTGGACGACTTGCCGGTGGAAGCGCGCAATTACATCGCCTATCTGGAAAAGGCGATTGGCGCGCCCATCGACATCGTTTCCACCGGGCCGGACCGGACCGAAACCATTGTGTTGCGGCACTCGTTCGACATTCAGTAACCGCGCACAGCAAGCGGGTGGCACTGCGTTATAATTCAACGCGGCCACCCATTCATTTTTTGTAAGGACATTTTCCTATCAGTCGAGATTCTCACGCTGACCCGCATCACGAGCGGGAAGCTGCCAAGTACGACAACCCCATTCCCAGCCGGGAATTCATCCACGCTCATCTGGAACAACGCCAGGGTCCGGCTACACATCCGGAACTGTGCGCCGAACTGGGTCTGTCCGATCCCGATAACGTCGAAGCGCTGCGCCGTCGATTGATCGCCATGGTGCGCGACGGCCAATTGCTGTGTTCGCGCAAAGGCGCCTTCGGCCTGATCGACAAAATGGATCTGGTCAAAGGCCGGGTGCAGGGCCATCCGGACGGTTTTGGTTTTCTGATTCCCGAACAGGGCGGCAAAGATTACGTGCTGACGCATCGGCAGATGCGCTGCTGTTTCGATGGCGATGTGGTGCTGGCGCGCAAAGGCAAACGCGATCACCGCGGCCGCATCGAAGCCATCATCACCGAAGTGCTGGAACACAACACTCAGGATCTGGTCGGCCGTTACGTCAACGAAGGCGGCTTTGGTCGCGTGTTGCCGGAAAACCGCCGCATCAGTCACGACATTCTGATTCCGCCGGGTGATGAAGCCGGCGCTCAAGATGGCGATGTGGTTGTCGTCAGCATCGTTGAGCAACCGCAAATCCGCCGTCAGCCAGTCGGCAAAGTCAGCGAAGTGCTGGGCCAGCACATGGACCCGGGCATGGAGATCGACATTGCGCTGCGCACTTACGATATTCCGCACACCTGGCCGTATGAAGTCGAAGAAGAAATCACCGGCCTGAATGAATCGGTCGATGACGCCGACAAAGTGCACCGCGTTGATCTGCGCGATAAAGCCTTCGTCACCATCGACGACGAAACCGCGCGCGATTTCGACGACGCCATCTTTGCCGAGCCGATCAAAGGCGGCGGCTGGACCTTGTACGTCGCCATTGCCGACGTATCGCATTACGTCGAAGTCGGCTCGCCGCTCGACGTCGAAGCGCGCTCGCGCGGTACTTCGGTGTACTTCCCCGAGCAAGTGATTCCGATGCTGCCGGAAGTGTTGTCCAACGGCCTGTGTTCGCTGAACCCGCACCTCGATCGATTGACGCTGGTCTGCGCCATGACGGTCAGCGCGCGCGGCGAGATTCAGTCGTACCGCTTTATGGAAGGCCTGATTCATTCGCACGCCCGCCTGACCTATTCCAAGGTCGGGCCAGCGCTGGACCCGGCCACCGCCACCGAAGCGCGCGCCGAACTGGAACGCGACCACGGCCCGGCGGTGCTGAAAAACATCACCACCCTGCGCGAACTGTTCAAGCTGTTCCGCTTCCAGCGTCAGCAACGCGGTGCCATCGATTTTGAGACCACCGAGACGCGTATCGTCTTCAACGACGAACGCAAGATCGAACGCATCGTGCCGAGCGAGCGCAACGACGCCCATCGTCTGGTCGAAGAATGCATGCTCTCAGCCAACGTTTGTGCGGCTGACTTCCTGCAGAAACTCGAGATTCCCTGCCTGTACCGGGTGCACGATGTTCCGGCCGCCGAGCGTCTGGAAAACCTGCGCAACTACCTGGGTCAGCTGGCGCTGGATTTGTCCGGCGGTGAAAAACCACATGCCCGCGATTATCAGAAATTACTCGCCTCCATTTCCGGGCGTGAAGACTTCAATCTGATCCAGACCATGATGCTGCGCTCGATGAATCAGGCGGTGTATCAGCCCGACAACATCGGCCATTTCGGTCTGGCGTTCGAAGCCTACACCCACTTCACCTCGCCGATTCGGCGTTACCCGGATTTGCTGGTGCACCGCGCCATCCGTTCGGTGATTCGTTCGGGCAAACGCACGGCGCTGGTCGAACGCGTCAAAGGCGCGACCAAGCTCGAGCCGCAGTCGATTTACCCGTACGACTACGCCGCCATGCTGGAACTCGGCGAGCATTGCTCGATGACCGAGCGTCGCGCCGACGAAGCCACCTGGGACGTCGTCGCCTGGCTCAAATGCGAATACATGAGCGACCACGTCGGCGATGAATTCACCGGCTCGGTGTCGTCGGTCACCAACTTCGGTTTGTTCGTGCAATTGGACGATGTGTATGTCGATGGTCTGGTGCACGTGTCGTCGCTGCAAAGCGATTACTACCAGCTCGACGAAGCGGCGCATCGCTTGATCGGCGAGCGCACTCGCATCAGTTACGGCCTGGGAGACCGCCTCACTGTGCGCGTTACCCGCGTCGATCTGGATGACCGCAAAATCGACTTTGAACTGGTCGATGCCGAAGTGCGTAAGGTCAAACACCCAGGGCCAGCTGCGGGTAAGAAAAAGTCCGCTTCGGCCAAAAGCAGCGGCAAAAAAGCCGACAGCAAAACGACTGGCGGTAAGAAGCCGGGTGGCAAAAAATCCGGCGCGGCGGCGGGCAATCGCAAACGCAAGCGGCGTTCTTAAGGCTTTTAAGGAATGGCAGTGAATGTCTGACGTTCAATGGGTTTACGGCCTGCACGCTTGCCAAAGCGCGTTGCAGAATCAGGCCGATCGGGTGCGCGAACTGGTGTTGCTGAAAGGCCGCCAGGACAAACGCATTCAGGCGGTGCTCGATGAAGCGCGCGCCGCTGGCATCAAATTCCGTTGGCTGGAACGCGACGCCTTCGAGCGGCTGGTGCATCAACAACAGTTGGGCGACGCACGCCATCAGGGCGTGCTGGTGCAAATGCTGGCCGCGCCCGTGCTGGACGAAGGCGGGCTGGAGCAATTGCTGGACGGCCTCAACAAGCCGGCGTTATTGCTGGTGCTTGATGGCGTCACCGACCCGCACAACATTGGCGCCTGTCTGCGTTCAGCCGATGCCGCCGGCGCCGATGCCGTCATCGTGCCGAAAGACAAATCCGCCAGCCTGACGCCGACGGCGGTCAAAATTGCCAGTGGCGCGGCCGATACCGTGCCGTTCGTGGTCGTCACCAATCTGGCGCGCACGCTGGAGCAATTGAAAAAGCGCGGTATCTGGATACAGGGTGCCGCCGGTGAAGCCACGGCCTCAATCTACCAAAGCGATTTCGCCGCCCCGACCGCCTTAGTCCTCGGTGCCGAAGGCACCGGCTTACGGCGGTTAACGCGCGACACCTGCGATGGCTTGTTCATGATTCCCATGGCCGGCCAGGTCAGCAGTCTGAATGTGTCGGTGGCCGCTGGCATCAGCCTGTTCGAAGCCGTTCGTCAGCGTCTGGCGCGCTGATCCTTCTGTAAATTCCTTCTCTGACTTTCTTGTCTTTTAGCGGGCGTTTAGGCGCCCTTTAGTGCTTTTTATTGCCAAAACCTCACCGGGGCGGACGGATGTGCGCCTTCCAACTGTGGCCCACTTCACTCCCTTGGGCAGGACCGTATGCTGAAACCAGGGCCGGATTGGCCTTAAGCAGCATTGCCTCATAGGGACTCAAGGGATGCCGGCAGTGCTCCTTTCATTCAACGTAAAATTGATAGGAAGGTGAGTTCCATGATTGATCATATCCGCACTCTGACTGCAGGAGAGGGCCTTCAGGCCCGCTATCTGATTTTGGGCGACCGGCAGGGCGGTCGTTTGCCGCTGGTCTATCTGGGCGGTGCGTTTCAGACCTGCGAGAACGTCGAACGTACGTTGCGCCAGATCTACGCCCACCGCCAGGTGGTGATTATCGAGATGCCCGGCTTTGGCGATACGCCAGTAGTGCCGCGAACGGTGCCGACCGGCACCATAGCGGCGAGCGTCGGACTGGTGGTTGAGCACCTCGATATTGGCCGGTTCGATTTGATTGGTTGCAGCTACGGCGGCTTGTTTGCGCTCGATGTCGCCGCGCGTTTTCCGCAATCGGTCCGGCGCATCATTCTGGCCGGTACCAGCCCGTTCCCAGCGGCAACGGAGCGCGGCCTCTGGCTGTGCCTGAACCTGCTTGAACACGGCGAAAACCAGGCGTTTGCCGAACTGTTTGCGCAGTTGGCGATCACCTTGCCGAATGCGGCCAAGCGCCAATTGCTGCGCCAGCGCCTGTTGACCATGCTGGCCGACCGGGATGAGTCGGTGTACGAGCGTTTCCGGGAAAACACCCGGCGTTTACTGCTGATGAAGTCGATCCCGCCGTTTACCGACCATCCGACGCTGCTGCTCGATGGCGAGGCCGATACCTTTACCGATCCGGCCTGGATGTTGGCGCAGGAGAGGCAGTTTGAGCAGGTCGAGGTCGAGTTATTGCCCGGCTGTGACCACTTCTTCCACATCGAAGACAAGGTCGCCACAGCGCGGGCGATTGGCGATTATCTGGATCGCGATCTCACCCAGCCGGTGCGTCGCCTGGCCTGACGTTAAAACGGCGAAGCAAAAAAAAGGGAGCCTTGGCTCCCCTTTTTACGCGGCCGTTCAGGCCACCAGTCGATCCAGAAAGCTGGTGCCATAGTCCATGGCCGGCAGTTGGAAATAGTCCGCCAGCGTCTGGCCGATGTCGGCAAAGGTGCCGCGTTCGCCCAGATTCACCGCTTGCAGGTTCTTGCCGTATACCAGCACCGGAATGTGTTCGCGGGTGTGGTCGGTGCCTGGCCAGGTTGGGTCGCAACCGTGGTCGGCGGTCATTACCAGAATGTCGTCGTCGCGCATGGACGCCAGCAACTCCGGCAGGCGCTGGTCGAAGCGTTCCAGCGCCGCGGCGTAACCGGCGACATCGCGGCGGTGGCCGTAAGACGAATCGAAATCGACGAAGTTAGTGAACACCAGGCTGCGTTCCGGCGCGGCTTCGACTTCGTTCAAGGTTGCGTCGAACAACGCATCCAAACCGGTGGCTTTGATTTTGCGGCTGATGCCGGTGTGGGCGTAGATGTCGGCAATCTTGCCGATGGAAATCACTTCGCCGCCGGTTTCGGTCAGCTTTTGCAGCACGGTCGGGCTCGGCGGCGGTACCGCCAGATCGCGGCGGTTGCCGGTGCGGACGAAGGTGTCGGCGCTGTCGCCAACGAACGGGCGGGCGATAACGCGGCCGATGTTGTATTCATCGACCAGTTCGCGCGCCACTTCGCACACTTCCATCAACCGATCCAAACCGAAGGTTTCTTCGTGGCAGGCAATTTGAAACACGCTGTCGGCCGAGGTGTAGACGATGGGTTTGCCGGTGGCGCAATGCTCTTCGCCCAACTGTTTGATGATGTCGGTGCCCGAGGCGTGGCAGTTGCCCAGCACGCCAGGCAGTTGGCAACGTTCGATCAGATCGTCCAGCAGCGACTGCGGGAAAGAATGGTCTTCGTCTGTGAAGTAACCCCAGTCGTACAGCACCGGCACGCCGGCGATTTCCCAGTGGCCGCTGGGTGTGTCTTTACCGCTCGACAACTCCCGTGCGTAACCAAAGCTGCCACTGAAAGCGGCGCCGGTTTGCATGCCAGCCGGCACCTGGCCGCCGGCGCTGTCGGTCGCGGCCTGAATCAAACCCAGCCGGGTCAGATTGGGCAACGTTAGCGGGCCGGCGCGGCCTTTGTCGGCTTTGCCTTCGGCGCACCATTGGGCGATATGGCCCAGGGTGTTGGCGCCGACATCGCCGAAGCGGTCGGCATCGGCGCTGGCGCCAATGCCAAATGAATCCAGAACCAGAACGATGGCGCGTGTCATAGTCGTGCTCCTCAGTGCGCGAGTCGTTGATGGATAACGCTCAGAGCGTCAGCCGGCCGATCCGCAATCGGCATGGCGGCGATCAGCCGCTGTTGCAGTTCGGCGAATTGCGCCTCGCTGCGCAAATGGGCGACCGCTAACGGTTCGCCCGCTTCAATATAAGTACCGGGTTTGACGATGTCAGTCAGACCCACGGCGGCATCGATGCGTTGATCGGCACGGGTGCGGCCGCCGCCCAAAGCCACCACCGCCAGGCCGATATCGCGCACCGTCAGCGGTTGAACATAGCCGGACTGCGGTGCCTTGATGGTCTGGATGATGGGGGCGACGGGCAGAGTTTCATCGGCTTTTTCCAGAAAATCCACCGGCCCGCCGAGCGCCGCAATCATCTTGGCGAAGCGTTCGGCGGCCTGGCCGTTATCGAGCGATTGCTGCAAGCGGGCGCGTGCGTCGTCCAGCGAATCCGCCAGCCCACCGCTGAGCAGCATTTCCGCGCCCAGCGCCAGCGTGACTTCGTGCAAAGCAGCATCGCGCGGGCCGCCGGTTAAATACTCGACCGCTTCGCGCACTTCCACGGCATTACCGGCTGAGCGCGCCAATACCTGATTCATGTCGGTCAACAAGGCGGTGGTGCGTACGCCCGCGCCTTCGGCCACAGCGACGATGCTCTGCGCCAGTTGCTCGCTCAGTTCGGCAGTCGGCATAAAAGCGCCACTGCCGACTTTGACGTCCATCACCAACGCATCCAAACCCTCGGCGAGTTTTTTCGACAGAATCGAGGCGGTAATCAGATCGATGCTTTCCACCGTGGCGGTGACATCGCGGATGCCATAAAAGCGCCGGTCGGCCGGGGCCAGATCGCCGGTCTGGCCGATTATCGCCACGCCCAGCTCGCGCACGGTTTGTTCGAGCACGGTGTTGGACGGGAAGGGGTTGTAGCCGGGAATGCTGTCCAGTTTATCGAGTGTGCCGCCGGTGTGGCCGAGGCCACGGCCGGAAATCATCGGCACGTAGCCGCCGCAGGCAGCGACCATCGGGCCGAGCATTAAACTGACGACATCGCCGACGCCGCCAGTGGAATGTTTGTCCAGCACCGGGCCGGGTAAATCCCAGCGCAACACCGTGCCGGAATCGCGCATGGCGGTGGTCAGGGCGACGCGTTCGGCCAGCGTCAGGCCGTTGAAATAGACCGCCATCGCAAAGGCACCCACCTGGCCTTCGCTGATTGATTCGTCCTTGATGCCGCGCACGAACCAGCGAATGTCGTCGTCGCTCAGCGTCTGGCCGTCGCGTTTACGGCGGATGATTTCCTGCGGCAGCGGCATCTCAGTAACCGCTCGAAGACGTTGACGGCGCAGTGCCGTTCAGCGTCGCCAGGACATCGTTGAGCAAGCTGGATGCGCCGAAACGGAAATGCTCGGGCGTTATCCAGTCGGCGCCGAAAATGCGTTCGGCCAGCGCCAGATATTGCGCCGCTTCGGCGGTGGTGCGAATGCCACCGGCGGCTTTGAAACCGACGTCTTTGCCGCTGTCAGCAATGGCGTTCAGCATGATGTCAGCCGCTTCCAGCGTGGCGTTGACCGCCACTTTGCCGGTGCTGGTTTTAATGAAGTCGGCGCCGGCGGCGATGCTGATGTCGCTCGCCTGACGAATCAGATCCGCGCTCTTCAATTCGCCGCTTTCAATGATGACTTTCAGTTGCACAGCGTTGCCGCAGGCGGCTTTGCAGGCACGCACCAGTTCGGCCGGGGTGTCGCTGTCGCCAGCCATCAAGGCGCGGTAGGGCAACACCACATCGACTTCGTGTGCACCGGCGGCTACGGCGTCGCGCGTTTCACGCACGGCGCGGTCGATGTTGGTGCTGCCATCGGGGAAGTTGGTGACGGTGGCGACACGGACCACGGTCAGGCCCGACTGCGCCAGCGCTTTGCGCGCGGTGGCAATAAAAGCCGGATACACGCAAACAGCAGCCGGGCTGCCGAAGTCGGTGCGGGCGGCGTCGCACAATTGGGTGATAACGGCGTCGGTGTCGCTGTCGTTCAGACTGGTCAGGTCCATCAGCGTTAACGTCTGACGGGCTTGTTGGGCAAGGTCTGTCATTTAGTTGTCCAAATGGTCAGATTATGCGCGCCAAGTTTAGGCGCAAGGCTGTGCAAACACAATCGGCCGTCACTGCGGAAAAACGGCCTCAAGACTTGTGCGTCTTATTCACGGGTTCGACCGATCAGACAGTTATTTATCCGACAAAAAGATGGCAAACTGTCGCACTTCGATAGACCTGGGGTGTGCCAAAGAGCCACCTGTAAGGAGACACGTGTGATTCGAGCCTCGCAGTACGCCATCCTCTGGGTGGTCACCTTGATTCTTTGGGGAGCCTGTTTAATTGGTCTCCTTTTTTTCGGTCTGAATACGCTGGAAACCCAACCGTTATTGATTTTGCTGGCGCTGGTTTTGTTGGCTGGTGCGGCGTCGCTGGCGGCATTGAATCGCGGTCAGACACAACTGACAGATGCCTTCAAAGAACTCAGCCGGGTGCGCCGTTCGCTGCAGGAAAGTCACCTGGAAATTGATCGCTACGAATACGAATCCAAACAGAGCGCCGATCTGCGCCGTCTGGTACTGACCTCGGCGCAGGAAAAAGATCAGGCGCTCGACAGCATGGCCTCGGCACTGAACACCGCCATGGACGAAGTGCTGACATTGGCGTCGTCGGACGATGCCAAAGCGAGCGATCGCATCAAAGAACGCGCCGAATTGATGCAGCGTTACGCCGAAGATTTGCGCGCCCTGGCGCGACTGGAATTGAAGTCGGAAGTGCCGCGGCACGAAGACGTCAACTTCCTCAATCTGGTCGAACGTTTCCTGGATGAATGGAACCGCTACGGCCGTTCACGCGATGTCAAAGTCAAACTGGAACATCAGGAAGATCAACTGCCGTTGGTGTCTGACGTCAACTGGCTGCACAACCTGCTGACCCGGGCGATTCAGGCACTGGTGCGGATGAACCGCGAATCCACCATCGATGTGCATTTGATCGGTTACATCGATGCCGAGCTGGGCGATGCGTTGCGGGTAACGTTAACCGCGCGCGGTCGTCGTCTGGATGCCGAGCAACTGGCGTCGTCGGTATCGGCGTACACCCGCATCATGGATCAGGGCGCAGACGTGGGTCCGGGTTTGTCGTTCGTGGTGGCGCGTCGTCTTGCGCAGATGTTGCAGGGCTATCTGGAAGTGAACGATACCGGCTCGGGTACGGAAGTGGTGCTGGTCTTGCCACGGCGTCTGGACGACGCCATGGACGAAGACGAAATCTGAGTTCAGTCGGTTATTCGTGAATGGCCGCCGCTTAACGCGGCGGCAGATTGTTGAACGTCGGCGTCACCCAACGGGCGTCGCGCTGCATATCCGCCGGGCCATCGGCCGGATAGAAACCCACCAGGCCCTGGCCGTGTTCGTCGTAATCGCTCGCCATGCCTTCTCCCACCTGGTGCAACATCAAGCGCCGGCTGCCTTCGGCCAGGAACTGCGTTTCAAAGAAGCGCACGAAGCCATCCTGACTGATGTTTTCCACTTCACCCGCCAAACGCTGGCCGGTATTGAAGTTGGGGTTGTCATCCAGAATGGCGCTCCAGTATTGCTGGCTCAGTTCGTACAAATTGTCGGCCGGTGTGGTCAGGTTGGTTTCCAGGCCTTGTTTAAAGCCACGGAATTCGGCTTCGCTCATGCTGCGCAGGCGCTGCGCGAAACGCGTCATAAAGCGATCTGAATACAACTGCAACAAGGCCGGGTCGGTCGATGGCGATTGGATATACACCACCAATCCGGGCCAATCGTGCACCGAGTGCGCGCGGGCGAAGACGACATATCCCAGTTGTTCCTGAGTGCGCAGTTCGGCGAAGTAGGGCGCGTTCAGAATCTGCCCCGCGAGCGCATACAAAGCGCGTTCGCGCAGGCTGCTGTTGCTGCCCTGGTAGTAGCCGAGCAAGGCGGAATCGTTGTGATCGACCGACAGTTCGTGGCGGTAACGGCGCCCGGCCATGGCCGCAATTTGCGGCTCAACCGGAGCGGTGCTGGCCGAGGGCGGCAACATCAATCGGGCGCGGTCGCCCAGTTCGATGGCGTCTTCCTGCGTCAGGTTGCCGTGTACCAACATCGTGATCCTGTGATTCGCCAACCAGCGGTCGCGCCAGGCGTTGATGTCGGCGGGCGTTACATCGGCCAGGGCCTTGGACAAAGCCTCCGGCGTCTGCGCATCGCGAATCAGGAACTGGCTCAGGCGACGGAACAGCTGGTTCACCACCGGGTCTTCATCGGTGTTGCGCAACCGTCGGGCGAGATCGGCTTTTAAGCGCTCAAAGCGATCCGGGTCGATGCTGTGTTCGGCCAGTTCCACCAGCAAGGTATCGAACAGCGTCGGCAGCGGTTGGCTGAAACCATAGAGCCGCAGGTGCATGCCGCGCTCGTTGGTGGACAGGCCGTAACCCGAACCGGCAAGGCCGGCGGCGTAGCGGAATTCGCTGAGTGAATCGTCAACCAGATCCAGATACAGCTGCGTCATCACACGGTCGCGCGCGGTGGCGCGGGCGTCCGGTGTTTCGATCAACAACGATACGTCCAGTTTCGGCGTGCGGAATTCATCGTCCTGTTCGAACCAAAGTTCATAACCCGGTGCGTTGCGAATCACCTGCGGCTGGTTGCGATACAGGCTGCTGGTCGGCGCGGTCAGCGGCAGCACATCCAGGTTGGTCGGCACAAACGGATTGGCGTCCGGCAGTTTCAGCGTCGCAACGGTTTGCGGGTTGCGCCAGGCCGCTAGGGTATTGCCGGCCAGCGGCGTCAGGCTGTACGGCGTGTTGTACCAGCGGCTGCGAACTTTGGCGGGGGCGTCCGGGTGCATCAGCACAACCAGAGCGTTGTCGGGTTTCAGGTAACCCAACCACTCGCGCAGCGTATCGTCGTCGAAATCGTTAAAACGGTAAGGGCCGCGCAAGGCTTCTTTGGGCGGGTAGATCGACAGCCGCTCGGCCAGGCTCTGAACCGTAGCGGCCGGGCTGACGTGTTCGGCGAATTCAAAGTTGATCCGCTGGATGTCGGCCAGTTCGTCGTAGCGCCATTCTTCCAGGCCTTGCTCGCCGATTAATTGCAGATACTCGAACGCCAGGCCCGCCACGGCTTCCCAATTTTCCAGGCCGGTTTCGGTCAGTTGCACCGTCAGGCTGAACTGATGTTGGCTGGCGGTGGTGTTGCCAGGCCGGGCACTCAAGGCTTCGGCCCAGCCGCGCGCCTTGAGTTCGGAGATCAGGCTACCTTTGGTTTCCTGGCCGAGCAGATAGGCGATGAAGTCGTCCGGCTTGGTGTCGAGTTCATCTTCATTGCCCGGCACCGGGAACCGCAATTGCAGCAGTCGGCTTTCACGGCGCGGCTGAATTTCCACCAGAAACGGCAGGTCGGCGTCTTCGAAATAGGGCTGATCGAACACCGGGGCATCGGAATCCACCGAGCGCACGCCGCCGAATCGGGCATCGACCCAGGCTTTCAGAGTGTCGATGTCTTGCGGGCCATACACCGTCAGCGCCATGCGGCCGGCGACATAATGCTGGCGATAAAAACGCATCAGTTGGTCGCGCAGGTCGGGCACATCCAGGGTGTCGTCGTTGCCAATTGCCAGCCGCGACGCCGGGTGGTCGCGCAAATACAGCTCGCTCAGCACATCTTCGCGACGGCGGCTGTCGTTTTGCAGGCTGGCGGTGAATTCCGAATGCACCGCCTGAATTTCGCGCTCGATAAAGTCGGCATCGAACAGCGGCGCGATGAAAAATTGCGCGAAGCGATCCAGCGCCGGTTCCAGTTGGTCGGCGTCGATGTCGAAAAAATAGAGAGTGTTTTCGTCGGCGGTGTAGGCGTTGTTGGTGCCGCCGCCCTGTTCAATGAAGCGATGGTAACTATCGACTTCAGGGTATTTTTCCGTGCCCAGAAACAGCACGTGCTCCAGCAGGTGTGCCAGGCCCGGCACTTCGGGCGGGTTGCTCCAGGAACCGACAGTCACGTTCAACGCAGCGGCAGCCTGTTCGCTGTCGGCATCCGACACCAGCAACACCTTCATGCCATTGCTCAGCCGATAGGCGTCGAAGTGACGGCTTTCAAAATCGCTGACGACAATGTTAGACGGGTTCCGCTGCGCGAAAACCTGACTGTACCAGAGGCCGACACCGGCCAGCGCGGCGACTACACCGACCGCAATGGCCACTCGAACGCCTCGATTCATACTCTGCTCCTGGCTGAACTGACGAAAGCGCCGATTGTAGCGGTCTACCCTGGCGCTGTCATGGCAACTGACACGGCGTTGACAGCCATCGTCGCAGGCTGATTTGTGGACGTTGTTATGACGCCGTTTCGCCCCTATTAAGAGGGCAATTCAACGATTATCGAGGCAGCCATGAGCCAACAAGCCAGCAACGTCATCACCGTGACCGAACAGAATTTTCAGCAAGTCATGGTGCAGGAATCCCAACAGCGCCTGGTGATCATGGATTTCTGGGCCGACTGGTGCGCGCCCTGCAAAGCGCTGATGCCGATTCTGGAAAAACTGGCCGCGGAATACCCCAACCAGTTATTGCTCGCCAAAGTGAACGCCGACGAGCAACCCAACATCGTCGCCCAATTCGGTGTGCGCAGCCTGCCGACGGTGGCCTTTATTCAGAACGGCCAGCCGGTCGATGCCTTTATGGGTGCCGAACCGGAATCGGCCATTCGTCAGCGGCTGGAACGTTATCTGCCCAGCCCCTGGGATGACCTGCTGCAACAGGCCGCCGAATTCCAGGCCGCCGGCAACCCGGCCGACGCCTTACCGCTGGTGCAGGAAGCCTATCGCCTAAGCGGCGAAGACACCGAAATCGCCTTCTTCCTCGCCAGCGTCTACATCGACCTGAAACGCGCCAGCGACGCCGAAGCCATTCTCAACGCCATGACCATGCAGCAGCAGACCGAACCGCACTACAAAGAACTGCGCTCGCGTTTAAAACTGCTGGCCGAAGCGGCAGAAACGCCGGAAATTCAGGAACTGCAACAACGCCTGGAACAAAGCCCGAACGATCTGGAACTGGCCTATGAATTATCAGTGCAATACAGCCAGGCCGGACGCAGCGAAGAAGCACTGGAAACCCTCTTTGGTGTACTGACGCGCGACAAGAATTTCCGTGACGGCGGCGCCCGCAAAACCTACCTCGACATCCTCAACGGTTTACCGAAAGGCGACCCGCTGGCGGCGCGTTACCAACGCAAATTGTTTACGCTGCTGTATTAATGAGCGCCGGACGCACCGTCCGGCCGTTCAATTTTTCAGCAAAAAATCAGGGCGCCATTGGGCGCCCTGATGCGTTACAACGCTATCCACAAAAAAATTCGTCGTTTTTTAAACGATTTCATAAAAATAAAACGATTGTTAAAACGCTAACTACTGCGGCATGCCTTGAGAATTGATCGCTCCTTCAACGTGATGAAAAAGGACGATCCTCATGCAACAACGATGTGTTTCCCGTGCCATGGCCGTATGGCTGAGCCTGGGGCTGGTGGTCTTGCTTGCCGCCTGCACCGGCCCTGAACCTTCCACAGATCCGGGTCCGATTCAGAACCCGCCGGACACCAATCCCAAACCGCCCGCGCCAAAAACCGAGGCCAGCCTGGGGGCTTGGGTCGGGCCGGCGTCGTCGGAGCTCAAAGTGTGGCTGTCGGACGATTTATCCGGTGCCGATTTTTTTGGCACCAGCGATCTAACCTGCGCCCAAGACGAAGACCTGATTCCAGCCTGCGAGCATGCCCTCACCCAGTTAGCCGTAGCCGATGCCGACACCTTCAACAGCCCGGCGCTGACGCTCAGCCAGGCGGGTTATTTCCACCTGCGCCAGGGGGAGAATCGGTTTGCCACCGGGTTCACCGGGCGGCATTTTTCGCCGCGTGACTTTTCGCCGACGGTGGTGTTCCAGGGGCGCCTGTGGATGGTTGGTAGCCCAGGGGGAAACGCACTCGTGACTGACATCTGGTCATCCGGCGATGGTGTGGCCTGGGTAGAGGAAGTCGCCGAGGCCGACTTTGGTGTGCGCAACAACGGTTCGCTGGTGGTGTTCGACGATGGCCTGCGCGGCGAGCGGCTTTGGGTGGTGGGCGCGTACAACAAAACCACCTTCGAAAACGAAGTCTGGTCGTCGCCCGACGGCCGCCATTGGCAGCGCGAAACCGATGCGCCCGGCTTTTCCGCGCGGTGGGGCTTTTCTGTCGTGGCGTTTAACACACGGCTGTGGTTGCTTGGCGGTGCCGATGCGCAGAACACGTTACTGAAAGAAGTCTGGTCGTCACCCGACGGCGTTACCTGGACGCTGGAAACCTTGTCCGGTGTCCCGTTTACACCGCGCCAGAATCATCAGGTGGCGGTGTTCAATGCGGGCGGGGGCGAACGGTTGTGGCTGGTTGGCGGAGATACTGTCGGTGGTTCTAGCACCGGAGTCTGGTCGTCGGCCGATGGTCGCGCCTGGCGCCAGGAAGCTGCGGCGACGGCTCTTCGTGCGGTCGACGCCCAGATGGCGGTGTTTGACGATGGCACTGGCGCGCGGCTATGGCGGATAGAAATGCAGGGTAGCCTCAACAACACCGTCTGGTCGTCGAGCGATGGCGTTGCCTGGCACCTGGAAACCGACACCGCCCCTGACCCTCTGAATGCCCGTAGTGGTGCTGACCTGGTGGTATTCGACGGCGGCGATGGCGAGCGGCTGTGGGTGATTGGTGGTGATGGCAGGGTCGACACGGTTTCGTCGAGCGATGGCAAAGCGTGGCAAGTCGGCGCTGGTGCGCAACGCTTTACTGCGCGGATGTTGCACCAGGCCATACCCTTTGACGCTGGCGATGGTGAGCGGCTGTGGGTGATGGGCGGGTATTCTGTCGATAACCTGAATAACGTTTGGTCGTCAACCGATGGCCTGACCTGGGTTCAGGCAATAACCAATAATCCGTTCTCTAAACGCCAAGACCACCAGGTGGTGGCCTTTGACGATGGCCGGGGTACGCGGTTGTGGCTGGTTGGGGGAGCTGGTGGCGACGGGATTTTGGGTGTCTATCTAAACGATGTCTGGTCATCCGAAGATGGCGTGAACTGGGATGCTGAACCCGTCAGCCAGTCTTTTCCAGGCCGTGCCGGCCACCAGTTGGTGGTGTTTGACGATGGCCAGCGAGGCCCGCGGCTGTGGGTGATAGGTGGTGAGGATTATGATGAAACGTACGGGGACGTCTGGTCATCGGCCGACGGCCGCGACTGGACATTGGAAACGGACGACGACAGCCCGCTGCCGGCACGCACCGACGCCCAGGTGGTGGTGTTTGACGATGGCCAGGGCGCCGGCGAGCAACTGTGGTTAATCGGTGGATTTGACGGTGGCGATCACAACGACGTTTGGTCATCGGCGGATGGCAAAGACTGGGTGCAGGTTACCGGGGCGGCAGACTTCCCCATCCGTTCCAGCCATCAGGTGGTGGTGTTTGACGATGGGCGCGGCGCAGAACGACTGTGGCTTGTGGGTGGCTACGGCAATGATGTGTGGTCGTCGGCCGACGGCAAAACCTGGGACCAGGAAACCGAGGCCGCAGACTTTCCTCCGATCATTGACCACCAGGTGGTCCGGTTCGACGATGGCACTGGTGACCGGCTCTGGTTGCTGGGCGGCAATACACTCAGTGGCCTGTCAAATGAAGTCTGGCGATCCGTCAACGGCCGCGACTGGCAGTTGGGCCGCCACGTTCCGCTAACGGCCGTGGCTCCCTGAGAGGGTTCAGCGTTAAGGCGCAGGCACCTCCGAACTAACCTCGGAACATACCCCGAAACAAACCCTGTCATCCCGGCCTTGAGCCGGGATCTCCCCTGGGAAACCGAGTTAGGCGATTGGCAATCAACAAACCGTTTACTGCCCATCGTTGGTTTAGTTGTCCCACTAGAGATCCCGGCTCAAGGCCGGGATGACGGGGTTTAATTTGAGGTTACGGGGCCGGACTCAGTACCGGGATGACAGGGTTTAATTTGAGGTAACGGGGCCGCAGTCGGGGCCGGGATGACAGGGTTTAATTTGAGGTAACGGGCCGGACTCAGTGCCGGGACAACAGGTCCTAATTAAGCAGTCGGCTTGTGTCTATCTCACCCATCCACATAAGGCGTTGTTTCATCAGCAGCCCCCGTCAGCCCGGCGTGCGTTCAGCGTTTTTTCAACACCAAACTGCCAATCGAATACCCCGCCCCAAACGAACAAATCACCCCAACATCGCCACTGCGCAAATCTTCGTGGTGCAGATTGAACGCGATGATAGAACCCGCCGAGGCGGTGTTGGCGTAGCGGTCGAGCACGATGGGCGCGACGTCGTTGCTGGCAACTTCGCCCAGCAATCGCTTGGTGATTAACTGGTTCATATTGATGTTGGCCTGGTGCAGCCACCAGCGTTTGACGTCTGGCACGGCAACGCCGACTTGCGCGACTTGCTGTTCCAGATGGTCGGCGGCCATCGGGCAGACTTCCTTGAATACCTTGCGGCCTTCCTGATGAAACAGTTTGTCCGGGCCGAACGGGTCGCTCTCGTAGGCGTGCGAGATGTAACCGAAGTTGGAGCGAATGTTGTTGGAGAAAACGGTTTTGGCCTGGGTGCCGAGAATGTCGTAGACGTGCTCGCCTTCGGCCTGGTCGCCGCGCTCCACGACCATGGCGGTGGCGACGTCGCCGAAAATAAAGTGGCTGTCGCGGTCGCGGTAATTCACTTGTGGCGAAGTGAGTTCCGGGTTGATGACCAGCACAGCACCGGCGGTGCCGGCGCGAATCATTTCATTGGCGCGGTGCAGCGCGAAGGTGGCGGCGGAGCAGGCCACCAGCATATCGAACCCAAACCCTTCGATGCCCAGCGCGTTCTGCACTTCGATGGCAATGGCCGGGTAGGCGCGGGCGGTGTAGGCACAACTGACGATAACGGCGTCGATTTGCGAGCCATCGCGCCCGGCGGCGGCCATGGCTTTGCGTGCCGCGTGCAATGCCATTTCCGCCTGGTGGCTGAGTTCGTCATCGCCACGTTCGGCCAGGCGCGGACGCATGCGATCGGGTTCCAGAATGCCGTCTTTTTCAAACACAAAGCGCTGGCGGATGCCGCTGGCTTTTTCGATAAAAGCCGCGTCGGACGTTGCCACGGGTGCGAGTTCACCGGCGTCGATTTCCGCCTGGTGCTGCTGGTTGTAGTCGTTTGCGTAACGATTCAACACCTCGACCAATTCTTCGTTGGTCAAAACGTGTTCAGGGGTCCACAAACCGGCGCCACTGATAACGACTTCTTCGGTCGGGCGATAAGTCGGCATGGAGGGGATTCCTTATGAAAATTGGCTCAAGAGGTCAACAAGGGCGGCAGTTTAGCACGCACTCTGGAATGGGTCAGGCATTCAAAATGCGCTGATCAAGGGTCGAACCGTCGTCATTGAGCGGTTATGCTGCCGGCTGGATTTAAGACGGAAATCGGCCAATGCGATTCTATTTTTCATTGACCTTTGCCTTGCCCGAGGGCGAGGAGCAGACCATTCCCGCGCTGCAAGCGCAGTTGGCATCGGTGGCGCTGACGCTGGAACCAGCACGCGGTGCGGTGCGTGAATTCACGGCGCATTTCAGTGGCGAAGGCGATAACGCCACCCTGGGTTTGGAAGAAGCGCGTCAAGCCGTGGAAGCGGTTTTAGAGGGCGTGCAGATGGTCGGTATGGATTTTCTGGATACCCCGATTCACTGACCGGCCGCCTCCGGGCGTTGACCGATCATCGCCAGACTTTCCTCTGCAAAGCCGGTACCGGCTTCGGTGTAGAAGTTGAACACCTTGTCGATGCCGGCGTCGATCAGTAGTTGGCGTTCGTCTTCGTAACGCGCGATGGCGGCCAACTGGCCTTTGAAGTTGGCGCGCTTCAATTGGTTGGTAACGTGGCGGCTGTCGTCGATGGTCGGTAGCGCCAGCAGAATCAATTGCACCGACGATAAATCCAGATGTTCCCACAGATCGGCGTCTTCGCCATCGCCGACAAAGGCGGCCAAACCTTCGCCCTGCAAGCGGTGAATGCGGCTGGAATCGGCGTCCATCCCCCAGACACCGCGACCCATTAATTGATGCAACGCCCGGTAAGCGCCCATGCCAACACGGCCCATACCGACCACCAGAATTTGGGCATCCTTGGGTTGCGTCAGCACGTCTTCAGGCAGGCGTTCGCGGCGCTCAAAACGCGTCAGCCAGGTTTTGTTGTGTGAATAAAGGCTGTGTGCGCGGGCATACAACAGGCTGGTGACGATGAACGAGAAGGTGACCGTTAACGCCAGAATCACCAGCCATTCGCCGGACAGCCAATCCAGATCGACCGCCAGGTCGGCCACGATCAAACCAAACTCGCTGTAATTTGCCAGCGCCAAAGCACTCAGCCAGGCGGTGCGACCGCGCAGCCGCATCGCCAGCAGCAGGCCGTAAAACAGCAGGAATTTTATTGGCAACAGCAGCGTTAAACCGAGCGCGATGCCAACCATGCCGAGCGTTGGCAGGGCGGTAAATCCAATCGATAAAAAGAAGCCGATCAGGAATAAATCTTTAAAGCCGAGCAAGGCTTTCGATAATTCAGCGGCCTTGCTGCTGCGGCTTAATAACATGCCGGCGATGAGTGCGCCGAGGTCGCCTTTTACGCCCACCAGACTGAATAATTCATAGCCGCCGAGCGCGAGGAAAAACCCGGTTAATGGCAGCAGTTCGCCGTGACCGGCAGCATCAAGCAGGCGATTTAACATCGGCCGCAACAATGGCAACGCCAACAAAGCGATGGCCCAGACCGACGGGATTTTTCCGGTGGCGAATACCAGAAACAGCACGGCAACAATGTCTTGCATCACCAACACGCCGATGGCAAGACGGCCGTGACGAGTGCGCATTTCGCCGCTGTCTTCGAGTAATTTGACGATGCAAACCGTGCTGCTGAAACCAAAAGCGAAGGCGAGTAACGCGGCGGTGTTGAGCGACACATCCGCAAAATAAGGTAGGCCGATGCTTGCCAGCGTCAGTAAAAATCCAACGCAGACCACACACCAAAAACCGAGTTCGCCCAGCGTGCTGGTCCAGACTTCGCGCTTGAGTAAATCGCCAACTTTCAGTTTTAAACCGATGGTGAACAGCATCAGGGTGATGCCCAAATCGGCCAGCGTATCGAGGCCTGCACTGGGCTGGACGCCGAGAAAATGCAGCGCAAAACCGGCCAGCAAATAACCGACCAGCGGCGGCAGCCCGAGCGATTTAACCGTCAGGCCACAAACAAAGGCAACGCACAGCAGCAGGAAATCCATAGGGATGGGTCGTTCTGATTTTTGCAAACCTTAGCACAGCGACCCGTCTGGCTCACCCAACCGAAAACGGCCTGCGCGGTTGTTCAACCGCGCTGCAACATCCATTCATGCGCCGGATCGTTGTTGAAAATCCAGGTGCGTTCCGGGCCGGCCATGGTGTTGAGGTAATACAGATCGTAGCCGTGTGGTGCGCCGACCGGGTGGTAGCCGCGCGGCACCATGACCACATCTTTGTTCTCGACCGTCAGGGTTTCATCCAGGCTGCGGTCGTCGGTGTAGACGCGCTGGAAGGCGAAACCCTGGTCCGGATTCAGTCGGTGGTAATAGGTTTCTTCCAATTGAGTTTCGCGTGGTTTGGCGTCGGTGTCGTGTTTGTGCGGCGGGTAGCTCGACCAGTGACCGTTCGGGGTGATCACCTCGACCACCAGCAGACGCTCGGCCGGGATGTCGTCGAACAGAATGTTGCACACGCGCCGTTCGTTGGTGCCGCTGCCGCGGGTGATGTAGTGCAACTCGTCCGGGCGGATCAGTCGCGCCGGGTATTTGCCTTCGGCCGGTGCCCGGCACAGCGCCAGTTCCAGATCGGTTTGGGCGCGCACCTGATAGCCACGGCCCGGCGGTAAATAAACCGCATAGGGCGGTTGCTGATCGAACAGCGAATCGCGTTCGCCGATGTCGTTCCACTGTTGTTCATCGCTGTAAACATCGGCGCGGCCGCGCAGCAATACCAGACACACTTCGGTGTTTTCGGTCAGCCCTTCGAGCGATTCACCGGCCTTGAGTTCGTAAACTTCAAAGCCGACGTAATGCCATTGCGCCGACGCCGGGGTGATGTGTTGAATGCGTCCGAGCGCATTGGGTGCGCTGGCTTTGGAAAGCAGGGTGGACATGGCGAACCTCCTTCGGTCAGACGGCCACGGCGCGGCCGCTTTGTACAGAAGCGACGGCGGCGTCGGCCAGTGTCAGTGCATTCAAACCATCGACGGCGGTGGTCAGCAGCGTCTCCTTGCCGTCGAGCACAGCGATAAAGTGCGCCAGTTCGCGACGGTAGGCATCGGCGTAGCGCTGCAAAAAGAAATATTCGGGTTTGGCGCTGGTCGAGCCTTGATTGGTGGTTGTCACCAGCGTTGATTCGAGCTGGTTGTTGGCTTGCAGCATGCCTTTGGCACCGAGCACTTCGATGCGTTGATCGTAGCCGTAGGCCGCGCGCCGGCTGTTGCTGATCTGACACAGTTTGCCGCTGGCGGTTTTCAGCGTGACCAGGGCGGTATCGACATCGCCGGCCGCGCCGATGGCTGGATCGATTAAACAACTGGCGGTGGCAAAGACTTCCACCGGTGCTTCGCCGAGCAGCCAGCAGGCCATGTCCAGATCGTGAATCATCATGTCGCGGAACAGGCCGCCGGACGATTGCACATACTGCGCTGGCGGCGGTGATGGATCGCGGCTGGTGATGGTCACCATTTCCACCGCGCCGATGGCACCGGCGTCGAGTTGCGCTTTCAGTTCATTGAACTGCGGATCGTAGCGACGGTTGAACCCGACCAGACAGGTAACGCCAGTGCGTTCAATGGTCGCCAGGCATTGGCGGGTGCGTTCCAGGTCCAGGTCGATGGGTTTTTCACAGAAAATCGCTTTGCCAGCGGTGGCGCTTTGTTCGATCAAGCGGGCGTGGGTGTCGGTGGAACTGGCGATGATAACGGCCTGTACCTCGGGGTCGGCCAGGGCGTGTTCGACCGACACCACTTCGGCGCCGTATTGTGCGGCCAGTTTATTCGCCGAATCGGCAAAGACATCGACCACGTAACGCAATTGAGCGTTGGGGTGGCTGGCGACGTTGGCGGCATGAATGGCACCGATGCGACCGGCACCAAAAAGACAAACATTGATCATGATCGTTCCTGTGCGTTCGAGCGATCCTAGGCCGGGTTTTCCGCCATGGATCGGTTTTTATCCAGTCGGTACGCCAAGCCGATGGCCAGAGATTGCGCCAGGCAAAGCGCCGGGGTTAACGAGCGAAAACCGTGTACTTCTGAATCTGGCAATACAAAGACCACGGTGCCAAGGCTGGCCAGTGGGCTGAGTACGCTGTCGGTAATAACGATGACCGGCACCTGTCGTTCCAGCGCGATGCGCACGCTGTTGTCGGTCTCTTTGGCGTAAGGCCGGAAACTGATCGCCAGCACCGCATCCTGGCGGCCGATGGTGCCGGCCTGCTCCTGATACATGCCGCCGACGTTGTCGAGCAGATGCGCGCGCCGGTCGATATGGCGCAGCGCGTAGGCGAAGTAGGTGGCCGGTACAAAGGAGCGGCGGGTGCCGACGATGTGTACCGATTCCGCCTTCGCCAGAATGTCGATGGCGTTGTCCAGATCGTCCGGTTGAATGTGCTGATCCAGGCTTTGCAGCGTCAGGCTGTCGGCCTGAATGAATTCACCGAGCAACTGATGCGGCGATTGCGAACCGGGGTCGCCCAAAGATTCGCGGGCGATGCGGATGCGTTCGGTGTAGCTCGGTGATTCCTGCAACAGCTTTTGCTGAAACAGACGTTGCATTTCACTGAAGCCGCTGTAGCCGAACGCGTTGGCAAAACGCACCAGCGTCGATGGGTGTACCCGCGCTTCCGCAGCGATGACCTGAACCGTACCGAACGCCAGATTACTGGGGTGGTCCACCACATATTGCGCGACTTGCCGCAAGCGTTTGCTGAGCGATTCGTAACGCTCTTCGATGGCTTTTTGCAGGTCGGTGAGGCTGGCCGGTGGCGTCAGTTCGGTGGTCATGCCGTTGTCTCGGTGAGGAATAGGGCGATAAAAATGGAATGAATTTTCCAAAATTGCAACGCAAGCGTTGGGGCCAGGCATCGCGCCCGGCCCCGAACAAGGTCAGCGTACTTCGCCGGCCAGCGCTTCCACCTGAGCAATGTTATCGGCGGTAATGAAACCGGGGCCGGAGTTCATGTGGTTGGCCGGAATCAAGCCGTAGCGATGGTACAGCGACAGCATGATGACCGGCATATAACCCTGCAAATAGGGCTGCTGGTCGATGGCGAAATTGATGTGGCCGTCTTTGATCGCCGCAGCAATCTGGTCGCTCAAATCGAAGGTGGCGAAGAAGATATTGCCCGCCTTACGGCTGCGTTCCAGATAGCGCAGGGTCGGATGCGCCGAGCTTGGGCCCAACGTCAGAATGCCATCGACATTGGGGTTCTGGCGCATATAAGCCTCGACCCGACGTTCCACTTCAGACGGATCGGAACCGGCGTCGAGCATGTTGCCGGACAGATCAACGCCCAACGCATCAGCAAAGCCCTGGCAACGTTCCACCGAGGCCGGGTTGGTGATGTAGTGGTTCACACACAGGAAGTGGCTGACACCGGCGGCCTTGGCGCGTTGTCCGGCACCGTAACCGGCGTCGTATTCCGGCTGGCCGACATGCAACAGAGCACCCAGCGCTTCGCTTTGTTCCTGAGTACCTGAGTTGATGGTGATGACCGGAATGCCGCGCCGCACGGCGTCCTGAATCGGGCCTTTGAGCACGTCGAAATCGGCGATGCTGACGATGATGCCATCGGGGTTGGAGGCTACGGTTTGTTCAACAATGCGCGCCATATCGGCCAGGTCACCGTTGGTTGGGTTGCGGTATTGAACGTCTGCGTTCACCGCATCGCCGGCTTCGCGAATGGCGTTCTTGATGGTGTTCCACCAAGAATCGGAATCCGGTGCGTGGCTGATCAGTACAAAGCGTTCCTGATCGGCGGCGCTGGCCTGGATGGGTACTAAGGCGGTGGTCATTGCCATCAAGCTGGCGGCCATCAGAGTCCCGAGCGTTTTTATTGTTGCTTTCATTGAGGGTTCTCCTAGCGGGTCAGTTCCAAGCGACTCGGCCGGGGAGGCTGAGCCTGTTATGAAATTATTGTTCTTGTTTTTTTCTATATGGAACAAAAATTCCAAATGCACCATGAACCGGGTGTTCAACCTTGTCAAGCGACCCACTGAACTTTTTAAAACGATGATTCCAACTGTTTGACTTTTGGAAAATTCATTCTATTGTGGGTCCACTCTGCACCGCCAGGCGCAGCCACCGCTTAACAAAAATAACAAAGCGAGGTCAGGTTTATGTCGGCGACTCATTCCTCCGAAAGGTTGCCCCAATCGGCCAGCAGTCAGGTCTCTGACGAACGTCTGCGCCGGGTTTCCCGTTTTAAACATCTGCTCAGCCGACCCGAGCTGGGCTCCATTTCCGGCGCCATTCTGGTGTTCGCCTTCTTCATCATCGTCGCTGGCGATTCAGGCATGTTTGCCGCCGACGGCGTGCTGAACTGGACCACGGTTTCAGCTCAGTTGGGCATCATCGGCATCGCCGCTTGCCTGCTGATGATCGGCGGTGAGTTCGATCTGTCGATCGGTTCGATGATCGGCTTTGCCGGCATGATGATCGCCATTCCCAGCGTCTATTGGGGCTGGCCGGTGTGGCTGGCGCTGATGTTTGCCTTTTCCTGCGCGCTGGCGATTGGCTTTACCAATGGTTTTATCGTGGTTAAGACCGGTTTGCCGTCGTTCATAGTGTCACTGGCGTTTCTGTTTATTTTGCGCGGCCTGACCATTGCCTTATCCATCCTGTTCACCAACCGAACCATTATTGGCGGCGTCGATGTCGAGGCCGAAGGCGATTGGCTGGCGTCGGCCTTTGGCGGCGAGATTGGCGGCTGGTTGTTTGAGGGTCTGGCCCGGCTCGGCTGGATTGGCACTTACCCCAATGGCGACCCGCTGGTGTCTGGCATTCCCATGGTTATCGTCTGGTGGTTCTTGCTGGCGGTGGTGTGCAGCTGGTTGCTGATGCGCACCAAATACGGCAACTGGATTTTCGCCACCGGCGGCGATGCCAAGGCCGCCAAGAACGTCGGCGTGCCGACCGATGCGGTCAAGATCAGTCTGTTTATGTTCACCGCCTTCAGCGCCACCGTGCTGGCCGCCTGCCAGGTGTTGGAATTTGGCTCGGCGGCGGCTGACCGGGGCTTGCTGAAAGAATTCGAGGCCATTATTGCGGCGGTGATCGGCGGCGCTTTGTTGACCGGCGGTTACGGCTCGGTGGTGGGCGCTTGCTTCGGCGCGCTGATTTTCGGTGTGGTGCAGATGGGCATCAACTTCGCCGGCTTTAATTCCGATTGGTTCCGGGTCTTCCTCGGCACGATGTTGTTGGTGGCGGTGCTGTTCAACAACTACATCCGCAAACGTGTCACCGAAGCGCACTGAAGGAGGCTTCCACCATGGCTGAATTTATTCTCGAACTGACCAATGTCAGTCGTTATTTCGGCAGCGTCATCGCGCTGAAAGACATCAACATGCAGGTCAAACTCGGCGAAGTGCACTGCCTGCTCGGCGACAACGGCGCTGGTAAATCGACGCTGATCAAAACCCTGGCCGGCGTGCATACGCCCAGTGCCGGTACTTATCGTTTTGACGGCAAGCCGGTGTCGTTCAATTCGCCGCGTGATGCTTTGGATCACGGTATTGCCACTGTCTATCAGGATCTGGCGTTGGTGCCGCTGATGAGCGTCACCCGTAACTTCTTTATGGGCCGAGAAATCACCAAGGGCCGGGGGCCGTTCAAACGGTTCGATCTGGCGCGTGCCAACCAGATTGCCCAGCAAGGTTTGGCGGAAATGGGCATAGCGGTGCGCGACCCGGAACAGGCGGTCGGCACACTGTCGGGCGGTGAACGCCAGTGTCTGGCCATTGCCCGCGCCATTCATTTTGGCGCTCGGGTGTTGATTCTCGACGAACCGACGGCGGCGCTGGGCGTCAAGCAATGCGCCAATGTATTGAAGGTGGTGGCGCGCGCCCGGGCCCGGGGCCTGGCGGTGATCCTGATCACCCACAACCTGCACCACGCCTATCCCATTGCCGACCGTTTCACCTTGCTCAACCGCGGTCGCAGTTTGGGCACTTATTTGAAATCGGAAGTCTCGCGCGAAGACGTGCTGGAAATGATGGCCGGTGGCGCGGAACTGGACGAACTCGAAGCGGAACTGAACGAGTTCGCCCGGGCCGATCAGGCAGGGGCGGCCACTGTATGAGCCATTTCACAACGTCGCGACCCCTGCGTATCGGACTGATCGGCACCGGCTATATGGGCAAGGCACACGCCATTGCCTATCACAGCGCGCCAGCGGTGTTTGGCCTGGGCGACTGTTTGCAGTTGTCGCTGCTGGCCGAAGTGAATCTGCCACTGGCCCAAGCCAAGGCCAAAGAGTTCGGCTTTGCCCGCGCCACCGACGATTGGCAGGCGCTGGTGCGCGACCCTGAGGTCGATGTAGTCGATATCTGTTCGCCCAATTATCTGCACAAGGAAATGGCGCTGGCCGCCATTGCCGCCGGCAAGCACGTTTATTCGGAAAAGCCGCTGGCATTGAACGCGCCCGATGCGTTGCAGATGACCGAGGCGGCAGAAGCGGCCGGCGTGAAAACCCTGGTCGGTTTCAATTACGCCAAGAACCCGGCGGCGCAACTGGCGCGTGAAATCATCGCCTCGGGCGAGATCGGCGAGGTGGTGCATTTTCGCGGCACCCATAACGAAGACTATCTGGCCGACCCGAACCAGCCGCACAGCTGGCGGCTGCGACGCGACTATTCCGGCAGCGGCACGCTCGGCGATATGGGCTCGCACATCATTAATATGGCGCACTTTTTAGTCGGCGATATCACCGAGGTGTGCGGCGATTTGCGCACCGTTATCAAGCAGCGCCCGGTGGCCGGTCAGCCGGGGCAGTTTGCCGAGGTGGAAAACGAAGATCAGGCGCATTGTCTGGTGCGTTTTGCCAACGGCGCTCAGGGCACGCTGGAAACCAGTCGCATTGCCTGGGGCCGCAAGATGGGGCTGACCTTCGAAGTGACCGGCAGCAAAGGCAGCCTGGTGTTCGATCAGGAACGACTCAGCGAATTGCAACTCTTTACCGCCAGCGATGCGTCCAACCGGGCCGGGTTTCGCACCCTGTTGATCGGGCCGGAACACCCGGATTACGCCCATTTCTGCGTCGGCCCCGGCCACGGCATTGGCTACAACGATCAAAAGGCCATTGAGGTGCGTGATCTGGTGGAAGGCATTGCCGGCCAGCGGCCGCTGTGGCCGGATTTCCGCGCCGCTTACGAGGTGAACCGGGTGATTGATGCCATTGAACAATCGCACGTCGAAGGCCGCTGGATTGGGCTGTAAGAAGGGTGTTTTCACTAGGAGAGATGGGTGATGTCGAATGCCAGTAAGCCGGATTTGCGCCCTCTGGATCTGATCTGCCTGGGGCGGGCGGCGGTCGATTTGTACAGTGAACAGGTGGGCAGCCGGCTGGAGGATGTCAGCAGTTTTGCCAAGTATCTGGGCGGCTCGTCGGCCAACATCGCCTACGGCACGGCCCGGTTGGGATTGAACACCGCCATGCTGACCCGGGTCGGTGATGAACAGATGGGTCGCTTTGTGCGCGAGGAACTGGCGCGGGCCGGCGTCGATGTCAGCCATGTGGTGACCGACCCGCAACGCCTGACCGGCCTGGTGCTGCTCGGCCTGAAAGACAGCGATACCTTCCCGCTGATTTTCTACCGCCGCGACTGCGCCGATATGGCGTTGAGCCAGGATGATTTTTCACCCGAATTCATCGCCTCCAGCCGCGCCTTGCTGATTACCGGCACCCACTTTTCCACCGCCGAAACTTACGCCACCAGCCGTACCGCCATGCGTTATGCACGTGAGGCCGGTACCCGGGTGATTCTCGACATCGACTACCGGCCGGTGCTGTGGGGGCTGACCGGTCTGGGCGATGGCGAAACCCGTTTTGTCTCGTCCGACAGCGTGACCGCGCATTTGCAGTCCATCCTGCCCGAGTGCGATCTGATCGTCGGTACCGAAGAAGAAGTGCACATCGCCGGCGGCAGTGAAGATACGCTGACGGCGCTGCGCAATATCCGCGCCCTGACCGACGCTACTTTGGTGCTGAAGCTGGGTGCTCAGGGTTGCACCGTCTTGAACGGTGCCATTCCCGCCAGCGAGGCCGGCTTTGAGGTGCACCGGGGCGTTGAGGTGGAAGTCTTGAACGTGCTCGGTGCTGGCGATGCCTTTATGTCGGGCTTTTTGCGCGGCTGGTTGCGCAGTGAGAACGATGCCCAATGCTGCGCCTACGCCAATGCCTGCGGCGCGCTGGTGGTGTCGCGCCATGGGTGCGCGCCGGCCATTCCCGATGCGCGTGAGCTGGACGATTACCTGGCCCGGGCCGAACAGATTCCCCGGCCCGATCTGGACGAGCGGCTGAACCGTCTGCACCGGGTGGCCGCTCGCCGCCGTCCTATCCAGCACGACATCTATGGCATGGCGTTCGATCACCGCAAGCAACTGTTCGACATGGCGCGTGACGTCGGGGCCGACCCCGAACGCATCAAGCCGTTAAAACGACTGCTGGTGCAGGCGACCGAACGCGGCGCCGAACGTGGCGGCGTCAGCGACCAGATTGGTGTGCTGATCGACGACACCTACGGTCAGGATGCGCTGAACGAAGTGACCGGCCGTTCCTGGTGGATCGGCCGGCCGGTGGAACTGCCCGGCTCGATACCGCTGGAACTGGAAGGCGGCCGCTCCATTGGCAGCCGGCTCAAGCACTGGCCGATCGAGCACATCGTTAAATGTCTGGTGTTTTATCACCCGGATCAGCCGGTTGCGACGCGCCTGGCGCAGGAGCGTCAGCTCAAGGAGCTGTATCAGGCGTGTCTGGCGTCGGGCCATGAATTGCTGATCGAAGTGATCCCGCCCGTGCCCATGCCCAGCAACGACGAAACCCTGCCGCTGGCGCTGCAACGCTTCTACAACCTGGGCATCTACCCGGACTGGTGGAAACTGCCGGCGCCCAGCCGCGCCACCTGGCACCGGTTGGAAACGCTGATTAACGAACGCGATCCACACTGCCACGGCGTTGTGTTGCTGGGCCTGGACGCACCCATTGACGAGTTGAAAGCCGCCTTCAACCACAGCGCCGGCATGGCCGTTTGCCGTGGTTTTACCGTCGGCCGAACGCTCTTTGGTCAGGCCAGCCGCGACTGGTTGGCCGGGCAGATTGACGACGCCACGCTGGTGCAGCGGGTCAGCGACAACTATCTGGATTTGATCGAGAGCTGGCGCCACCGCGTCGCTGGCTGAGGGAGACCAAGATGACCACCATTCGATTGACCATGGCACAGGCGTTGGTGCGTTACCTGGCCGCGCAGAAAGTGCAGACATCGGCTGGCGAACAGCCGTTGTTCGAAGGCGTGTTCGCCATTTTCGGCCACGGAAATGTGGCCGGTATGGGCGAAGCGCTGTATCAGCATCGCGAAACGTTGCCGACCTTCCGTGCCCACAACGAGCAGGGCATGGCGCATGCGGCCATCGCCTTTGCCAAAGCCAACAACCGCCGGCGCATGATGGCCTGCACCACCTCCATCGGCCCCGGTGCGACCAATATGGTGACCGCCGCCGGCCTGGCGCACGCCAACCGTTTGCCGGTGTTGCTGTTGCCCGGCGATGTGTTCGCCAACCGCACGCCCGACCCGGTGTTGCAGCAGGTAGAGCATTACGGCGAACCGACGCTCAGCGTGAACGACTGTTTCCGTCCGGTCAGCCGCTATTTCGACCGCATCACCCGGCCGGAGCAGATCATCACCAGCCTGCCGGCGGCGCTGGCCACCTTGCTCGACCCGGCCGATTGCGGCCCGGCGACGCTGGCGCTGTGTCAGGATGTTCAGGCCGAAGCCTACGATTATCCAGCCGATTTCTTTGCCCCCAGAGTGCACCACTTACGTCGTCAGCCCGCCGATCCGCGTGAACTGGATGAAGCCGTGGCCGCTTTGCGCCGGGCGCGCAAGCCGGTGTTGGTCGCTGGCGGCGGCGTGCATTACGCCGAGGCGGTCGAGGCGTTGCGCTGCTTTGCTGAAACGCACGGCGTGCCGGTGGCGGAAACGCAGGCCGGCAAGGGCGTTATGGCTTGGGACCATCCGTTGGCGCTTGGCGGTATCGGTGTCACCGGCACGCAGGCGGCCAACCAGATGGCACGCGAGGCCGATCTAATATTGGCCGTCGGTACCCGTCTGCAGGATTTCACCACCGCCTCACGCACTTTGCTCGGTCACCCCGACAAGGCGTTGATCCAGTTGAATGTGGCGCGCTTCGATGCCGTCAAGCAGGGCGCGCAACCGCTGATCGCCGACGCCCGTCTGGGCTTGGACGCCTTGAGTAAAGGGTTATCCGGCTGGCGCAGCGAGCCCGACTGGGCCAGGCAAGCGGCCACCGAAACCACACAATGGCATCGCTTCTACAACCACGTAACCGCCGCCGACGGCATTGATTCGCCCACCGGCCTGCCCAGCGATGCACAGGTGTTGGGAGCGATCAAACGCCAGGCGCAACCGAGCGACATCATTGTTTGCGCCGCCGGTGGCCTGCCGGGCGAATTGCACAAACTGTGGCGCACCGACCAGCCGGGCGGTTATCACGTCGAATACGGCTTTTCGTGCATGGGCTATGAAATCGCCGGCGGGCTGGGCGTGAAGATGGCGCAACCGCAGCGCGAGGTGACGGTGGTGGTCGGCGACGGTTCCTACCTGATGCTGAATTCGGAACTGGCGACCAGCGTTATGCTGGGCCATCGCTTAACAGTCGTGGTGCTCGACAACCGCGGCTTTGGTTGCATCAACCGCTTGCAGCAAGCCACCGGCGGTGCGGCCTTCAATAATCTCTGGGACGATTGCCTGACCGGCGAGCAGGGCGCGCCGGCCATCGACTTTGCCGCCCATGCCCGAGCGCTCGGCGCACTGGCCGAACAGGTCGATGGCCTTGCCGGTCTGGAAACAGCCTTGCAGCGTGCGCGCCGGGCCGACCGCACCACCGTGATCTGTTTGTCGACCGACCCCTTCGTCAGCACCGAAGGTGGCGACTGGTGGGATGTCGCCGTGCCGGAAGTCTCCGAACGGGCAACCGTTGTCAGCGCGCACCAGCAATACCGAACCGCCAAACAAAAACAACCTTATTAAGGCAGCCAAGATGAGTGTACGACTGGGCATCAATCCCTTGACCTGGACCAACGACGACCTGCCCGCGCTGGGCGCTGAAACCCCGCTGGAAACCTGCTTGAGCGAAGGTCGACAGGCCGGTTATGCCGGCTTCGAACTGGGCAATAAATTTCCGCGCACGGCGCAGACCTTGGGGCCGATTCTCGACCGCCATCAACTGAGTCTGGTGTCGGGCTGGTACAGCAGCCGCTTGCTGGAACGTTCAGTCGAAGAAGAACTGGCGGCGGTCGCCGATCATCTGACCTTGCTGCAAGCGTTGGGTGCCAAGGTCATGGTGTTCTGCGAAGTCACCGGCTGTGTGCACGGCGACCGCGATACACCCGTCAGTCACCGCCCGGTGATGAACGACGCCCAATGGCAACGGCTGACTGAAGGTCTGAATGCGGTGGCGCGACATTGCCTGGACGCTGGCGTGCGCATCGCCTACCACCACCACATGGGCACCGTGGTGGAATCGGCCGCCGATGTGCAGCGGCTGATGGACAATACGTCGCCTGACGTCGGCCTGCTGCTGGACACCGGCCATCTGCATTACGCCGGTGGCGATCCCATTGCCATGCAGCGGCGCTATGCCGAACGCATTTGTCACGTGCACTGCAAAGACATTCGTCCGCAGGTTTTGGCCGATGCGCGCAACCGCGAACTGAGTTTTCTCGATTCGGTACTCGAAGGCGTATTCACCGTGCCGGGCGACGGCTGCATCGACTACGTCAGTCTGTTCACAGGATTGAAAGCGAGCGATTACCGCGGCTGGCTGGTGGTGGAAGCCGAGCAGGACCCGGCCGTGGCGCATCCGCTGACCTACGCTCAACTGGGTTATCGCAATCTGACGGCGTTCTGTGCTGAGGTGGGTTTGCAGATCGAAGCTTGAAGACGTGAATGCTGGCCGGGCTGCCCGTTAAGGCAACCCGGCCGGCTTTAAGGTCACACCTTGTTGACCAGTTGTTGCACGCTGTCTTTGGCGTCACCAAACAGCATGGCGCTGTTATCGCGGTAGAACAGCGGATTGGTAACACCGGCGTAACCGGTTGCCATCGAACGTTTCAGAATCACCACCTGCTTGGCTTTCCAGACTTCCAGCACCGGCATACCGGCAATCGGTGAGCCGGGTTTTTCTTTGGCGTCCGGGTTAACGATGTCATTGGCGCCGATCACCAGCACCACGTCGGTGTTGGGCAGGTCGTCGTTGATCTCGTCCATTTCCAGCACGATGTCGTAGGGCACATTGGCTTCGGCCAGCAGTACGTTCATGTGGCCGGGCAATCGACCGGCGACCGGGTGAATGGCAAAGCGCACCGTCTTGCCTTGTTTGCGCAGCTTGTCGGTGAGATCGGCCACCGCCTGCTGAGCGTGGGCGACGGCCATACCGAAGCCCGGCGCAATCACCACCGATTCGGCATTCTTCAGCCAGTCGGCCACTTCATCGTGGTTGGCGCTGGTGGCTTCACCGTATTCGGTGTCGTCGTCGCTGGCAGTGGCATTGCCGAAGCCGCCGAGAATCACGCTCAGGAAAGCGCGATTCATCGCCTTGCACATGATGTAGCTGAGAATGGCACCGGACGAGCCGACCAGCGCGCCGGTGATGATCAGCAAGTCGTTGCCGAGCATGAAGCCGGTCGCTGCCGCTGCCCAACCCGAGTAGGAATTGAGCATGGAAATCACGACTGGCATGTCGGCCCCGCCGATGGCCGCGACCAGATGCGCGCCGAGCAGCAGCGCGATCACCGTCATCGCAATCAGCAGGTTCAGATCGTTCGGGCCGTGACCGTCTGGCGCGAACAACACCAGCATCACCAGAGCGGCAATAATCGCCAGCGCATTCAAGCCATTGCGCATTGGCAAGGTCAGCGGCTTGCTGGAAATAATGCCCTGCAATTTGCCAAAGGCGATCCAGGAACCGGTCAGCGTGATCGCGCCGATAAAGATGCCCAGATACAACTCGGTGTTGTGGATGATGCGCTCGACACCCATCAGATGACTGCGCGGATCGAGGTAGCCGCCCCAACCGATCATCACCGCCGCCAGACCGACAAAGGAATGCAGCAGTGCGACGAGTTGCGGCATCGACGTCATTTCAACGCGGCGCGCCAGCCACAAGCCGATCACCGCGCCCACCACCATGGCGATGGCCAGCAGCGTATAGGCTTCGACCGCCGCCGATGCCACCGTCGCAACAATGGCAATCACCATGCCGGCCATGCCATAAAGGTTGCCGCGCCGTGCGGTTTCCTGAGAACTCAAACCGCCGAGCGAGAGAATGAAAAACACACCGGCCAACAGATAGGCCATAGACAGTACAGCGTTCATTCCTGGCCCTCCCGACGAAACATATTGAGCATGCGCCGGGTGACGTAAAAGCCACCGGCGATGTTGATCGACGTCACCAAAATGCCAATGGCCGCCAGCACCGTGACCAGGGTCGAACCGCTACCGGACACCTGCAACAGCGACCCAATAATGATGATCGAGGAAATCGCATTGGTGACGCTCATCAGCGGGGTGTGCAGCGAATGGCTGACGTTCCAGATCACCTGCCAGCCAACGAAGACCGCCAGCACAAAGACAGTGAAATGGCTGATGAAATCGGCCGGTGCGACCGCGCCCAATCCCAACATCAAAGCGCCGGCAATCAACCAATAAAGTGCGATCGGTCGGGCGCGTTTGGCGGCAGAGGTTTGCGGCGCGGTCTCAGTTTCAGCCGCCTTGGGTTCGGCTTTCGGCGCGGCGGAAATCTGTGGCGGTGGCGCGGGCCAGATAACGCTGCCAGCGTGCACCACGGTGCAACCGCGAGTGATGGCGTCGTCTAAATCAAACACCAATTCGCCGTCTTTATTCGGGCACAGATGTTCGAACAAACGCAGCACGTTATTCGACAGCAACTGGCTCGCCTGAGTCGCTGCACGCGCCGCCAGGTTGGTGAAACCGATGATCTTGATGCCGTGTTGTTCAACAATCTGATCGGCCACCGTGCACTCGCAATTGCCGCCATTGGGTGCGGCCAGATCGACCACCACGCCGCCCGGTGCCATGGCTTTGACCATCTCTTCGGTGATCAGCTTGGGCGCGGGTTTGCCTGGAATCAGCGCCGTGGTGATGATGATATCGACCTCCTTGGCCTGCTCCATAAAGAGCGCCATTTCGGCGTCGATAAAGGCTTGCGACATCTCCTTGGCGTAACCGCCGCTGCCGGCACCGTCTTCCTCCAACTCAACGGTCAGAAACTGGCCGCCCATGGATTCAACCTGCTCCTTCACTTCCTTGCGCGTATCGAAAGCACGCACCACCGCACCCAGGCTTTTAGCGGCGCCGATGGCCGCAAGGCCGGCAACACCGGCCCCGATAATCAGCACTTTGGCGGGCGGCACTTTGCCAGCGGCGGTGATCTGGCCGGTGAAGAAACGACCGAACTGATTGGCCGCTTCGATCACAGCACGATAGCCGGCGATGTTCGCCATCGAACTGAGCACGTCCATTTTCTGGGCACGGGAAATACGCGGAATGGCATCCAGCGAAATGGCGTTGGCGTTGTGTTGCGCGAAGGTTTTTAAGGTCGCTTCGTTTTGCGCCGGGGCGAGAAATGAAACCCAGGTTTTGCCGTTGGGAAAAGCGTCCAGTTCACTGCGATTCAGCACCGGGTGCTGAGCCATGGGCGCGTTGATTTTGAGCAGGATATCCGCCTGTTCATACAGTTGGGCGACGTCGGTACTGATGTCGGCGCCGGCGTCCTGATAGGCGGTGTCAGCGTATTGAGCCGCTGCGCCCGCACCGGATTCGATGCGTACGTGAAAACCCAGCTCGATGAGTTTGCGGGTGGTGTCGGGCGTGACTGCGATGCGGGTTTCCCCGTCCTGTCGGTCGCGCGGCACTGCAATCGTTAGAGGCATGCTTACTCCAGTTGATGTTTGGCTAGTCGTTGTTGTGATTATTTTTATCGTTGGCCGGCGAATTGTTATTGATCTGTGCCGGTTTTCTCTCAGTAAGCGCAGCCATATTGAACGTTGCCGATGACCAGTTCAATAACTGCCGCTGCCCGAAGCAGACAGTTTTTGCCATACCACCAAAGTCTAGAAGGCCCGCCACAGGCCGCCCGGTTTGAGAAATCACAGCGGCGGGGTTATTCTTCGTGACGCGAGTCACAAGCCCCTGGAAGCCCGATAACAAGAGTGAAGACAACGGCTTCAACCCTGTTTCAAATGGTAAGTTCACACCAGTTGGATTCCGGTGTGACCGACGCTTTACAGCCTTCTTGATGAGGGCGGAAGCGGGCGGTCAGCGCTTGTCGTCTGGCGACTAAACAAAACACAAAACTAAAAAAGCCATGGATTCTGACCTCCGGTCGCCGCAGGCCGGGCAGTGTCAGTCTCGATCCCTAGCAGGAGAGTCAAGCATGAAAAGACGTGACGTCATCAAAAAGGGTTTGATGGGCGCGGGCGGCGTTGCAGCGGCCGCTACTCTGTCAGCCCCGGCCATCGCCGAGGAGCGCATCACCTGGCGCATGGTCACCACCTGGCCGCGTAACTTCCCGGGTCTGGGCGTGGGCGCTCAGCGTCTGGCCAACCGAATCACTGAAATGTCTGGCGGCCGTCTGACCGTCGAAGTCTATGCCGCAGGCGAACTGGTTCCAGCCTTGGGCGCGTTCGATGCGGTCATCGAGGGTTCCGCTGAAATGAGTCATGGCGCTGCTTATTACTGGCAGAACAAAAGCCGTGCGACTTCTTTCTTCACCGGCGTGCCTTATGGCATGACGTCCCGTGAACTATCTGCCTGGATTCGTTACATGGGCGGCCAGGAAATCTGGGACGAAGTGTACGACCAGTTTGGTGTGAAAGGTTTTATGTCTGGCGATACCGGCACTCAGGCCGGCGGCTGGTTCCGCAAGGAACTGAACAGCCTGGCCGACATCGACGGTGTACGTTTCCGGACGCCGGGTCTGGGCGGCCAGGTTTGGGAGCGCCTGGGCGCGACCGTGGTCAACATGGCCGGTGGCGAAATCTATCAGGCGCTGCAATCCGGTGCTTTGGATGCCGCTGAATTCGTCGGTCCGTACAACGACCTGGCACTGGGCTTCTATCAGGTTGCCAAGAACTACTACATGCCGTCGTTCGTAGAGCCGGGTCTGGCGACCGAAGCTGTGGTCAACAAATCCAAGTTCGCGGCATTGCCGGCTGACTTGCAGAAGATCGTCGAGTACGCCTGCCAGGCGGAATACGATCAGGTGGCGTCCGACTTCTACGCCAACGATCCGATTGCGCTGCAAACTCTGGTGAACCAGCACGGCGTGCAAGTGCGTTACTTCCCGGAAGACATCCTGCGTGCCGGTGCCGAAGCCGCCAAGGACATCCTCGGCGAATTGCGTAACAGCAACGATGCGCTGACCAAGAAAACCGCCGACAGCTACTTCCAGTCGCTGGCAATCTTGCGCACCCGTACCGAGCAAGTGGACGGTCGCTTCCTGCAAGCGCGCGAGCAGTTCTTCCAGCCTTAATTGGAATAATTACTCCGATAAAAAAACCGGCCCTTGGGCCGGTTTTTTTGTATCTGACGATTACCATTAAAACGCTGACGATCAACCGTAGAGCAGATTCGGCAGCCAGGTGACGATGCCGGGAAAGGCTACCAGGATTGCAATCACTATCACCTGCATCAACACGAACGGAACAGCGCCCTTATAAATGTCGGTAGTCGCGACCGTTTTCGGTGCCACGCCGCGCAAATAAAACAGCGCGAAACCGAACGGCGGTGTTAAGAAACTGGTCTGCAAATTCACGGCGACAATAACGCCCAGCCAGACCGGATCGACGCCCATCGTCAACAGAATCGGCGCGGTGATCGGCAACACCATAAAGATGATTTCGAAGGTATCGAGAATAAAGCCGAGCAGGAACATCAGCAGCATTACGAAGATGATGGCGCCGAGTTTTCCGCCGGGCAGGGCGTTGAGGAAATCGTGCACCAGATCGTCACCGCCCATCATGCGGAACACCAGCGAGAATACGGTGGCGCCGATCAGGATGATAAAAATCATCGCCGTGGTGTTGGCGGTGGCGAACATCACTTCGCGCAAATTGCGGTAGGTGAGTTTGCGGTGGAAAGCGGCCAGAACCATAGCGCCGACGGCACCGACAGATGCCGATTCCGTCGCCGTCGCAATGCCGCCCAAAATGGAACCGAGCACGGCGATGATCAACAACAGCGGCGGCACCAGCGTGGTGATGACATCGCGGCCGAGACGTGCGCGATCTTCCGCATCGGTTTCCAGCGCCGGGCAGGATTCCGGATCGGTGATGGCTTTGAAAATCATGTAGCCGATGAAGATCGCCACCAGCAACAAACCGGGCACAAAAGCGCCAGCGAAGAGGTCGCCAACCGATACCGGCTTGGGCGCGAAATTACCGAGTGACATCTGCACCTGAGCGTTGATGCCGGCGAGCATATCGCCCATGAAAATCAACACGGTTGATGGCGGAATAATCTGCCCCAGAGTGCCGGACGCGGTAATCACGCCCGTCGCCAATGGCGTCTTGTAACCGGCTTTCAACATGGCCGGCAACGACAGCAAACCCATGGTCACCACGGTCGCGCCGATGATGCCGGTGGATGCGGCGAGCAGCGCCCCAACCACAATCACCGAAATACCCAGACCGCCGCGCAAATTGCCGAACAAACGGCCCATGGTGATCAGCAAACCCTGAGCGATGCCGGAACGCTCGAGCATCATCCCCATAAAGATAAACAGCGGCACCGCCACCAGAACTTCGTTGAGCAATATGCCCATGTACCGCGGTGCCAGACTCGACAGGTTCGATAAATCCAGCGCGCCGAAGGCGTGTGCGATGACCGCAAAAATCAACGATGTACCGGCCAGCGAAAACGCGACCGGGAAGCCAAACATCAAAATACCGATGATGGCGAAAAACATGACCAGGGCGAGGATTTCGCCGATGAGTGATGCGTCCATCAGGCGTGCTCCTCGTAGCGGTAGTCTTCAGGAATCAGGTCTTCGCGCTGCTTTAATACCAGAATGCTGCGGCCGATCATCGCCAGGCCTTGCAACGCAATTACTGCGGCGAACACCAGAATAAAGCTCTTCATCACATACAAACCCGGCATGCCGCCGTAGTTGGACGAGCCTTCCATAAAGCTCCACGAGCGCAGCACGTAAGGCGTGCTGTAGTGCACGATGGTGAAGATAAAGGGAGTGATAAAAATCAGCGCGCCGCCGATATCGATCCAGGCGCGGCGGGTCTTCGGTGCCGTACGGTAAAACACATCGACGCGAACATGGCCTTCACGCAACAGCGTGTAACCGGCAATGCCCATAAACATCGCACCGTTCAGCCAGACATACAGATCCTGCATCCAGACAAAGCCGATGGAGAAGATGTAACGCAGCACGACGACGGTAAAACAGACCAGCACGATGGCCAGCGTAAACCAGGAAAACACTTGCCCCAGCAAGCGATTGAGATGGCACAGCGACCTGACCATCAAGGCTAGGTATTTCATCGGGGATCCTTCAGTTTCCGTTCGGATGAGCCAGAGGGGTGGGCCTCAAGCGACTTATTTTTATTGGTCTCGTTGTTGTATTTAGATGTTATTCAGTCGTTGAAATTGTATCGGTGCAAAGAGTTGGGACCGGGCCAACGCGCGCTAGTCTACTGTATGACGGCGGCCTGAAACCAGCCTGTAAGCGCTGCAATACGCCGATTTGATGAGTTTTAACGGGCGTAATCTTGCAATCAGCCTGGGTATTTAATAGCGGGGAGAATGTTGAGCGGGGAGTCCGGAAGGGCGCTGACGCGCCGGGCAATTGCCCGGCCAGTGTCGCGTTACAGCAGATGGGGGTTCATGCGTTTGTAGTCGCGCAGGGCTTTGCGCGCGAGTTCGACCTTGTTGTAGAGACGCATCCGTTCGGCTTTATCGCCGCTGCCGTTGGGGTTTTCCTGTACAAAGTGACGTTTGGCTTCCTCGGCATCGACAATGGCTTGTTCAAGCTCTTGCAACTTCTGATCCATATTTTCCCTCTTTAAACCCGTCGGACTGGCGACGTCTCGGTCTGAAAAACCACCAACGCCAGTTCGTGGCACCTTGCCAGATACGAACTGAAACGAAGGTTAGTTCAGTGTACGCAATCGCGCTATGACCGGTCCGTGACCAGGGTATCGGCGCTGGGCCGCTGTCTGACTGGCATCCCTGTTAATTTGCATTGAGCCTTGCCTTGGATCGCCGGCCTGTGAAGAAGTCCCTGCATGGGCTCGGCGGTTGGCGACCGGGAGGGTCGCCAAACTGTCCATGAATAAATAACATGGCACGCTATTGAATCGAGTTTTGTGAACCAATTCAAACTATTAGCGGCTTCTAACAGCGATAGAGTTTTCCGGTTTCAGCGCTTTTTGCGTCTTCGGCAAATTAACGACCGCTGTTCCAGCCAAGGTGGTGGGCACTTGGGGTTTTACAAGATGCCGATGGTGCATTTGTTGAATGGCGGTCGAAGGTGTTGTTGGCGGCGGTGATTGCGTAGCGACGGCCTTACGGCGTTTTTGCCGTGAACAGGCCGTTCGGTCTTGTATTTCGAACGCTGCGACCCAAGGCTGGGCAACCTGAAAGCGAACCCGCCTTCGTTCTATTTTTGAGGAGAAAACCATGTCCCGTGCTTTATTAGCCGCCTTGCCGGCGCAATTGCAGTCTTTGCGTGATCAGGGGCTATATAAGTCCGAGCGCGTCATTCAGTCGCCGCAATCTGCGGCTGTCGAGTTGGACGCCGGCACGGTGGTTAATCTGTGTGCCAACAACTATCTGGGCCTGGCTGACGATGCCAGCCTGATCGCCGCAGCCAAAACCGGCCTCGACGATTACGGTTATGGTGCCGCCTCGGTGCGCTTTATCTGTGGCACTTTGCAGGTTCACAAAGACCTGGAAAAACGCCTCAGCGATTTTCTGGGCATGGAAGACACCATCCTCTATTCCAGTTGTTTCGATGCCAACACGGGTTTGTTTGAAACCCTGCTCGACAGCGAAGACGCCATCATTTCCGACGCCCTGAACCACGCCTCCATCATCGATGGCGTGCGTTTGTGCAAGGCGCAACGTTATCGCTACGCCAACAACGACATGGCCGAACTGGAGCGCTGCCTGCAACAAAGTCAGGACGCGCGCTATCGCCTGGTCGTCACCGACGGTGTGTTTTCGATGGACGGTGTTATCGCCAACCTGCCGGCCATTTGCGATCTGGCGGAAAAATACGACGCGCTGGTGATGGTCGATGACAGCCATGCGGTCGGTTTTATGGGCGATGGCGGTCGCGGTACGCCGGAATTCCACGGCGTGATGGACCGCGTCGACATCATCACCGGCACGCTCGGCAAAGCGTTGGGCGGTGCCAGCGGTGGTTACACCAGTGCGAAAAAACCCATCATTGACTGGTTGCGTCAACGCTCGCGGCCCTATCTGTTTTCCAATTCACTGGCGCCGAGCATCGCCGCCGCCAGCCTGCAAGCGCTCAATCTGATTGAAAGCGGTGATCAACTGCGCCAGCAACTGTGGGAGAATGCGCGCTATTTTCGCGACAGCCTGACTGATGCCGGTTTTACGCTGAGCGGCGCCGGCCATCCTATTATTCCGGTGATGGTTGGTGACGCTGCCCTGGCCGGTTTGATGGCCGAAAAACTGCTGGAACGCGGCCTCTATGTGGTCGGTTTCAGCTACCCGGTGGTGCCGCAGGGCCAGGCGCGCATGCGCACACAAATGAGCGCCGGCCTGACCCGCGAACAACTTGAACACGCCGTGACCGCCTTTATCGAAGTCGGTCACGAATTGGAGATCATTGCATGAAGGCGCTGGCCAAACTCAAACCCGAAACCGGCATCTGGATGACCGACGTACCCGAGCCGGAAGTCGGTCATAACGATCTGTTGATCAAGATTCGTCAAACCGCCATCTGCGGCACCGACGTACACATTTATAACTGGGATCGCTGGTCGCAACAGACGGTGCCGCTGGGTCTGGTTACCGGGCACGAATACGTGGGCGAAGTGGTCGGCATGGGCCAGGAAGTGAGCGGTTTCAGCATTGGGGATCGCGTCAGCGGCGAAGGCCACATCACCTGTGGTTACTGCCGCAACTGCCGCGCCGGTCGCCGTCATCTGTGCCGCAACACCCAGGGCGTTGGCGTGAATCGCGCCGGTGCTTTTGCTGAATATCTGGTGATTCCGGCCTTCAACGCCTTTAAATTGCCCGATGAAGTCAGCGACGAAATGGCCGCCATTTTCGATCCGTTCGGCAACGCTGTGCACACCGCGCTGAGTTTCAATCTGGTCGGGGAAGATGTGTTGATCACCGGCGCTGGCCCGATCGGCATGATGGCCGCAGCGGTCGCCAAACACGCTGGCGCGCGCCACGTGGTGGTCACCGACGTAAACGATTTCCGCCTCGGTCTGGCGAAGAAAATGGGCGCCAGTCGCGTGGTGAACGTCAGTCAGGAATCGCTGGCGGATGTCGTTAAAGGTTTGCACATGACCGAAGGGTTTGACGTCGGTCTGGAAATGTCTGGTGTGCCGTCGGCGTTTCGTTCGATGCTCGATGCGATGAACCACGGCGGCAAGATTGCCATGCTCGGCATTCCGCCCGACGACATGGCCATCGACTGGAGCAAAATCATTTTCAAAGGTTTGGAAGTGAAGGGCATTTACGGTCGGGAAATGTTCGAGACGTGGTACAAGATGGCAAGCCTGATTCAGTCGGGTCTCGATCTGTCACCGATGATCACTCACCGTTTTAAAGCCGATGAATTTGAAGCCGGTTTTGAAACCATGCGCTCCGGTCAGTCGGGCAAGGTGTTGTTGGACTGGACGGCATGAGCACTGCCTTCCTCAATGCGTTAGCGAGTTATTTTGTCGTCATCGACCCGATCGGTGCGGCGCTGATTTTTTACTCGCTGACCATTGGGCGGCCGTTCGCTTCGCGGCTGAAAACCATCGTCAAATCGATGAGCATCGCCGCGGGCATTATTTTGCTGTTTGCCTGGGTCGGTGAAACGCTGCTGACCGCGCTCGGCATCAGCATGGATGCGCTGCGCATTGCCGGTGGCATTCTGCTGTTTAACACCGCTTTCCGAATGATTACTTCAGCGCCACTGCCGGACAAACCGACCGAGCGCACACTGGGCGACATCTCGGTCTATCCGCTCGCCATTCCGCTGACCGCCGGGCCGGGCACACTGACGCTCACGGTGTTGTTATCGGCCGATGCCGAAGGTCTGCTCGGCCAATGGCTGGTGATCGCGGCGGCGTTTTCGGTGTTGGGTCTGGTGTTGATCGGTGCCTTGATGGCAACGCAAATTCGTCGCCTGGTTGGTCAGACCGGCGACGAAATTATTCAGCGTTTATTGGGAGTGATTCTGGCGGCGTTGGCGATCCAGTTCGTCGCCAACGGCATTAACGGTTTGTTCTGAAATTAGAAATCGGTGCCGACAGAAAGCAGCGGACCGATGCCGTATTGGTAACCAAAACCGGCGGTTAAACTGCCGAAGTTATACAGCACCCCGGCGCCGGGAATCAGCTCGGCGCCGCCTTCCTGACCGGAGCAATAGCGGTCACCCGTGGCGTTGCTTTCCACTACGTCGCACTGATTCCACAACAACAATCCCATAGACGCGTAGAGCGCGATGCGGTCGTTCGGTGCGTAACCTTTGAGTACCGAAATATAAAACGGCAGGCCGGTCTGGACGTTGTTTTCAATCAGCGTGTTTTGATTGGTCGGCGGTGTTTCGTAGAACAATTGACCGCTGTACTCCGAATGCCCCACAAAGCCAATTTCCTCGCCCCAGGTATTGGCCATAAACCCAACGCCAAAATACGGCGCTTCAAAATAACCCTGGTGGCCGCCGTAGCTGCCCCAGAAATAGTCGTCTTTGGCGGCCGCATAAGAACTTGCCACCAGCAGCACACACAACCAGCCCATTTGCTTATACATCGGTTACGACTCCTTTGTTGTCAGCAGCATTGTTGTCAGCGGACCATACCGTGCCATCGCCAAGCTGAACCGGGTCTGACCGGATTCAGTGATTTGTGGACTGAGGCATTGGAAAACTCAGTCCCAGTCCAAACGAACTGCCCATCCCAAGCCGGTAATGATAGTTGGCCATCAGTGAAAAATGATCCCAGTCCTGATGGTGGCTCAAACGCAACAGTTTGGCCTGAACACCAACACCGGGTACCAGGCGAAAGTAAGACGCTTGGTTGCTGCAATATTGATCCGCCGAATCTTTGATCACATCGCAGCGTTCCCAATACATCAAGCCCAGTGACGCATAAGGCGTCAGCCGTTCGTTGATGTCGAAGCCAGTCATCACGCCAATATTCAGCGGCAGGAAAACCAGTCCATCGTCGGCAATGGATTCGGTTGCGGCGTCAGGTTCATCATCACTGACAAAATACAACTTTTCATGCGGGATTATGGTACCGACCTGCAGACCGAGGTGGCCTTTATAGCTGGAGAAACCCAGATAACGACCATCGAATTCGTCATCGACGTTGCCGACTTCCAGCCAGGAATTTGTTCCAGCCGCCCACAGTGGGAAAGCGAAAATAGCAAACAGACAGCCAATAAGGTATTTCACAGCAACCCCTCTTGTTTGTGAGCTTATTATGCCTGAATTGGCGGGATGGCCCAGGTCGATAGCTTGGATGCTGCTTAGGTATAGTCTTATTAAATAAACTATAATATTTATTTATTGGGTGGTGTGAGTATGATGGCGGCATCGGCTGGACATCCCGACCGGTGAATAAGCAGAAGGAGAACTGCCATGTATCTCGAACACGCCAATCTGACCGTACCGGACATCGAAGCGGCGACGCGTTTTCTGCAGACCGCCTTTCCTGAATTCCGTATCCGTGGTGGCGGTGATCGCACCGCTGGCCGCTGGCAGCATGTTGGGACCGATGTCACCTACCTGGCCCTGCAACAGCAAACCGAACACCGGGCGGACCCGCGCACGCCTTATGTGCACGACGGTGTTCACCACCTTGGGTTTGTCGTTGACGACGTTGAAAGCCTGGCTCAGCGACTGACGCAAGCCGGTTACCGGGAAAATGAATTGTCGGAACAGCACCCGGCGCGTATCCGACGTTACTTCTTCGACAACGCCGGAATGGAGTGGGAATTCGTTCAATACCTGAGCGACGACCCGGCCCAACGCAACGCTTATTAAAGATGAACAGGGAGGACACAGCATGCGTCGAATTGAACTGTGGATTCATCGATTGGATCGGTACCGCGAATTACAACGTTGGCTGGCAAAACAACGCCAACATCGCTACGACACGTCAGAATTAGCGGGTTGGGCGCAACGCGACCTGAACCTGAATACGCCGGTCGAGCCGAGCGAAGTACCGACGGCCAACAGCCGAAAACGGTCATCAAACCGTTCGGCCTTGGCCCAATACCGAACCATCAGGATGCGCCCGGCGCATCTGCACCGTTAAACCCAACAACTGTTTAAACGCAACAATCATCGACAGAGGACTGAACCATGAGCTTTACCCTTCCCGAACTGCCGTACGCCAAGAACGCCCTGGAACCGCACATTTCCCAGGAAACCTTGGAATACCACCACGGCAAACACCACAACACCTACGTCACCAAGCTGAACGGCATGGTGCCGGGCACCGAATTCGAAGGCAAAACCCTGGAAGAGATCATCAAGACGTCTTCCGGCGGTGTGTTCAACAACGCCGCTCAAATCTGGAACCACACCTTTTACTGGCACTGCCTGAGCCCGAATGGCGGTGGCGCTCCGACCGGTGCGGTCGCCGACGCCATCAACGGCAAATGGGGTTCGTTCGAAGCCTTCCAGAAAGAATTCGACGAAAAAGCCGCCGGCAACTTCGGTTCTGGCTGGACCTGGCTGGTGAAGAACGCCGATGGCTCGGTTGAAATCGTCAACACCGACGACGCTCAAACGCCGATGACCAAAGGTCAGGTTGCACTGCTGACCGTCGACGTTTGGGAACACGCCTACTACATCGACTACCGCAACTCCCGCCCGGATTATCTGGCGGCGTTCTGGAAGTTGGTGAACTGGGAATTTGCTAATGAAAACTTCGCAAAATAATTGCGCAGTTTTTTGCTAGACGCTGAACGGGAGACGGGAGACGCCGGATAGCGGCGACGGGCTGGTTTTAGTCTTTATGCGTCTCCCTTCTCCCGGGTGCGCAGCACCCAAGCATCTCCCGGTGACAGTAAGGAGCCAAAATGACTCACATCGGCATCGTTTATTTTTCGGCCGGTCGTTCGCTGGAACTGTTGGCGAATGATCTGGCTGGCGGCGTCGAAAGCGTCCAGAATTGCCAGGCGATTTTGCTGCCGGTTGAAGGCCGGCACATCCTTGAAGGTCGCTATAAAAATGAAGCGTTATTTGAACAGCTCGATGCCGTTGATGGCATTGCCTTTGGTTCGCCCACCTACATGGGCGGGCCGGCTGCTCAGTTCAAAGCCTTTGCCGATGCCACCTCCGGCGAGCGCTACACCGAACAACGCTGGGCCGGAAAAGTGGCCGCAGGTTTTACCGTCGGTGGCAGCGAAAACGGCGATCAATCTGCAACTCTGGGTTACTTCAATATTCTCGCCAGCCAGTTGGGTATGGTGTGGGTGAACTTGGCGGTTGCCAGTAAATACAACGCGGCCGGGTTGAATCGTCTGGGGTCACAACAAGGTGTTGTCGCGCAGGCGGACGCCGGGCAGGTGCATCCGGACGATCGCGCCACGGCGCATTATCTGGGTGCACATCTGAGTCAGTTGGCGCAGCGTTTAACATCGACAGCCGATGTCACAACCCCAAACGCTGCGCGCTTTCCTGCTGCTTTAACCTAACGTCCCGGCAAGGCGCTTTGCGTGCGGAAAAACGCCATCAAAGTACGCAGGTGATTGGCTTGGTCGCTTAATTCATCCGCCGACGCCGTCAGGTTTTCCGCTGAGTCGGCGTTTGATTGCGTGATGGTATTCAGCTGCTCCATAGCGGCATTAATCTGGCTGGTGGCGCTGGTTTGCTCGGCCGATGCGACCGACACTTCTCTAACCAATTCGAAGGTTTTCTGAATGGTCGGCACGATGTCGGCAAAGAGTTTTCCGGCGCTTTCCGACAGCTCCACGCTGTGTTTCGCCGCCTGCCCGATTTCCTGTGACGCGCCCTGGCTTTGTTCCGCCAGGCGACGCACTTCGGCTGCCACCACCGCAAAACCGCGACCGTGATTGCCCGCCTTGGTGGCTTCCACCGTGGCGTTTAACGCCAGCAAATTGGTCTGGTAGGCAATGTTGTCGATGATGCCGATTTTCTCGGCGATTTTTTTCATCGCCGTTATGGTTCGCTCGACGGCTTCGCTGCCTTTTTCCGCATCCACCGTTAATTGCTGGGCAATGCTTTCGGTGGATTTGGCGTTCTTGGCGTTGCGGTCAATCGACGCTGACATTTCCTCAATCGAGGCTGAGGTTTCTTCCACGTTGGCCGCCTGGTCGAGTGTGGCTTGATTCAATCTGCGCGAGGTTGAATTCAGGCCTGACGCAGCGCTGCCAAGTGTGCCGGCCGATTGCAACACCTCCTGAATGGTTTTGTTCAGTTGCGCCAGCGTTGCGTTGATTGAGGTCTGCAAATCCTTGATGCGTCCGCGATAATGTCCATTTTGCAGCGACTGAGTCAGATCGCCTTTTTCCAGCGCCTGCATGATGGTGGTGATTTCATCGATGGGTTCGGCAAAGGCGTTCATCACGCTGTTGAGGCCGGCGACGATTTTGCGGAAATCGCCTTGATGAACGCTTTCATCGGCGCGGACATTCAGCTCGCCATCGACAGCGGCATCGACCAGTTTGTTGGTGTCGTCAATCAGCGCTTGGAAGTTGCTGCGTACTTTCTCAATCGTTGTATTGATGAATACTTTTTTGCCGGGGAAGGGCGCCAGTGGCGCGTCCATTTTTCCGGCACCGAAAGCTTCAATGCAATCCAGCGCGGTGCGTTGATCGACAATGTGCCCTTGCACCATCTGGTTCAAACCTTCGGCCATGGTGCGATAGGCGCCGCCGAATTTATTGGCGTCAATAACAACATCGATCTGGCCTTGAGCGTGGGCGTGCGACATCCGGTTCATGTCTTTGATCAGATCATTAATGCGACTGCGCACGATCTGGAGCGCTGCCAGAATGCTGGAGTCGTCGCCGTCTTTGAGGTTGATCGGAACGTCGAGATGGCCTTCGGCAATGTGTCGGGAAATTTCGGCGGCGGTTTTGGGTTCACCGCCCAATTCCGAGAAAATACTGCGGCTGATGGTGATGGAAAAGATCAGTGCAATCGCCACCATCAACAGGCTGATGACTGCCAAAATTGCCAGCGAAATACGATAGATGGATTCGGCGTCGACCGATTCCTGTTGCAGCAGTGCCGTCAGCTCATTGCCGATCTCATCGATAACGCCACGCATGGTGTTAAATTCAGCGTCAATTTCCGACAGGCTCATGTCAGCCAGTCGATTTCTTTCCAGGTCCGATGCCGAGTTTTCGATGCGATTGATGAGCGCCATCGTGCTGTCTTGCCAAGCTTTTTCCAGCATCAGATATTGCGCCACTAATCCGTTGGAACGTTCAGAGTCCACTAAGCCGGCATAAAGCAAAACGCGATCATGCGCTTGTTGAATGTTTTCGGCGTGAGCCACTTTTTGTTCTTCAAAAATCGCGCTGCCCGGTTCGGTGACCAACAAGGATCGTTCGGCCACCAACGCCTGTTGCAAATCGCGATCGGCATTCAGCAGGAAGCCTTGCGCCGGTGCATATTCGTTGGTGATCAACCTTACTTGCAGATTGAATCGCCAAATAATTAATAAACTGATGAGCGCAACCAGCACGAGACCGGCCGTCACGGTACCAAAACCAAGATTTAAACGAGTGCGGGTTTTCAAATTTTCAAACATAGAGTGATCCTGGCAGGCAGGCCTCCACTGTGACGCTGACGTTGAGTAGAAAACAGGCTGCACGTCAGTATAGATAGCCTGCCCATAACGCAAGGCGAAGTGTGGACAGATGCGACACCAGCGCACGGTTTCCGGGCGCTGTGAATGTGGTCGCGGTCACGTTTTATAGACGGCGCCAGAGCCTTTACCGAACCTTGATAGCGGCGTGCTATCGGCTCATTAAAATGGGCGCCGCATTTTCAGGAAGCCTAGACAATGACCGTATCCCAACCGCTCGCTCAGGAAACCACCACCACTCAGTTGCCAACATCGGGCAATCAATCCAAACCGACGGCGTCGTCAGAACCGCCGAAAAGGCACCGTCGTGACAGCGGCATAAAACTCTACAAGCGGCTAATGGCCGGTTTATTTTCCAGTCTGTTTTTTGCTTTGGCGTTGATCATGGCGTTGTCGAGTTTGTATCAATTGCTGGCGGATTTATTCGACAGCGGCCAGATGATGTCGACCGTAATCCGGGCCATTAATACGCTGGTGATTGCACTTGCAATGTATGAATTGGGCGCCGGTATCAGCAAGGAATACAGCAGCGATGACGCCAGCGAAAACGTCTACACTAACATCCGCCGAACCATCACACGCTTTGTCGGCACGGTGTGCATTGCGCTGGTGTTGGAGGCGCTGATCATGATCATCAAATACAGTCAGTTGGAGTTGGCGGGTAACCTTTATTACCCGGTGGCTATTTTGTTTGGTTCGGGCGTGTTGCTGTTGTCGCTAGGCGGATTTCTGGCGCTGACGCGCGGGCACACGGAATAACGTCGGTTCTGTTTCAAATCGGCAAGTTTTATTTCAGATAGGAAGTTCCGTGGTGTATTTCAATTGCTCCATGGCGAAGCTGGAACTCACATCGGCTAATTTGATGCGGCTGACCAGCCGTTTGTAGAAACGGTCGTAGTCGGCAATGTCGCCGACGACGACGCGCAGCAGATAATCCACTTCGCCGCTCATCCGATACGCTTCCACAATTTCCGGCAATTGCGCCACGGTATTGGTGAAATCGTCCAGCCAGGCGTCGTTGTGTTCGTTGGTGCGAATGAAGACGAACACATCGACACCCAACGCCAGCGGTTGTCGATTCAGCAGCGCCACCCGACGACGAATAAAACCCGCCGCTTCGAGCGCCTGAATGCGTCGCCAGCATGGGCTGGTGGTCAGGTGAATGCGTTCGGCAATGGCCTGGACCGAGAGTGTGGCGTCTTGCTGAAGCAAACGAAGTATCGCTAAATCGGTACTGTCGGGCATAAAAAGTCTCTTTTAAAATCAATATTGGAAAATATAACCTTAAATTCGGCAAATGACTGAAAAATCGGGCATCTTTTCCGTTGCGGTAAGCCGGATACTGGTGTGAATCGCCTTATGACGGATTTGCTGCCATGACCCTTGCTCTGAAATCCCCGACCGACCGCTGGCAGCGGTTGCGCCAACAGACCATTCCATTGCCGGATGGTCGCCTCTACGCCGACTGGACCGCCAGCGGCCGTTTGTATCGCCCCATCGAAGAACGACTGTTGGAGGTGGCCGGTCCCTGGATGGCGAACACCCACAGCGAAGCCAGCCTGAGTGGCCGCACCATGACAGCCGCGTTAGAGCAGGCGCGCGAGCAGGTGCGCCGTGGCGTCGGCGCCAATGCCGACGACGTGGTGTTGTTCTGCGGTGATGGCATGACCGGGGCCGCCGCCAAGCTCGGCCGGTTGCTTGGCTTGTGGGCACACGAACGGCATCGGCCAATGTTGCGCGCGCCGCAGGCACAGCGTCCGCTGATTTACGTGACGCACATGGAGCACCACTCGAATCAGACGCTGTGGCTGGAAAGTCTGGCAGAGGTACGCATCATCCCGCCGGATGAAACCGGCGCGGTATCGCTCGATTGGTTGCAGCAGGATCTGGCGATGTTGCCCGCGTCCCGGCCACGGTTTGCGTCGATCACTGCTGCCAGCAACGTTACCGGCATCGCAGCGCCGTATCGCCAGATAGCGCGGTTGATGCACCAGGCCGGCGGCTTTTGCTGGGTCGATTTTGCCTGCGCTGCGCCTTACGTCGACATCGATATGCACCCGCTGGACGACGAACATCTCGATGCCATTTATTTTTCGCCGCATAAATTTCTTGGCGGCCCCGGTGCCAGTGGCGTGCTGGTGTTCAACCGCAAGCTGTACGACAACCGCGTGCCTGACATCGTCGGTGGCGGCACAGTGGTGTGGACCAATCCCTGGGGCGAGCATCGTTTTGTCGAGTCGATTGAGCGCCGCGAAAGCGGTGGCACGCCGGGCATTTTGCAGGGGCTTAAAGCGGGCATGGCGATGCAATTGAAAGCGGAGATCGGTGTCGATGCGATGGCGCAACGCGAAGCGGAATTGAACGCTTATTTTATCGCAGGCCTGGAGCGGATTTCCGGTGTGCGTTTGCTGGCGGATCAACAGCGCGATCGATTATCGGTGTTTTCGCTGGTCATCGAGGGTGTGCATTATTCGCAGGCGGTGCGCCGCCTCAGTCACGATTACGGCATCGAAGCACGCGGCGGTTGCAGTTGCGCCGGCACCTACGGCCACTATTTATTAGGCATCGATCGCGACGCCAGTTGCCAGTTCAGCCGTCGTCTGGAAAACGGCGATATGGACGCACGCCCAGGTTGGGTGCGGCTGAGCTTTCATCCGATGAATGACATTGCAGATTTGGATCGCGTGCTGAACGCACTGGCCGAATTGGCCGCCAACCCGGAACAGCCGGCCGGCGTTGTGAAAGCCAATGTTGGTGGTTTGTGGGCGCCTTGGTTGTAAGCAAAGCGCCCACTGAACGACGTCAGGCCGGTGGTGATTGCGGTGCAGTTTCCGCACGCGGCAGGCTCAAAGTCGCCAGACACGTCGGCACGCAGATCAGTAACATCGCCAGCGTAATGCGGGTAATGGAACCATCCACTAACAAGGTCGATAGCGTGGTGATGGTGCCGGACACAATAAACTGCAACGCGCCAATTAACGCACTGGCGGTGCCGCTGAGCTGGCTGAAATATTCCAGATAAGCGGCCTGGTTGTTCGGTGCGATGGCACCCACGGTACCGCCGACAATCACCATCATCGGCAAAAACGACCACAGGCTGGTGCTGTTAAACGCGAGCAGAATGTTCATCACCACCAAGGCGGCCAATTGCAGACCGACGGCGATTTTCAGCAATTGGACTGGTGTGTAGGTCAGCAACAGCCGGCGGTTGATGATGCCCATTACGCCCATCAAACCCACGCCGGTGGCAAAGGCCGCCGAGAACTGGGCGTTGTTCAAACCAAACCAGCCTTGATACATAAAAGAAGCGTGCGTGACGAACAGCATCAACACGCTGAACCCCAGCGCCTGAATGACAATGTGTTTCCAGGCGATGGGATGCAGCAGCACTTGCACGTAGTTGGTCAGCAGTTTGGCGACCGGCTCGTGTTTGCTGTCGCGCTTGGGCAGATGGCGCAGCAATTTGAACCACAGCAACACGCCGACAAGAATGCAGTAAGCGGCGATGAACCAGAAAATCAGCGACCAGTCACCGAGCCAGAGCAACAGCGAGCCGAGGCTGGGTGCCAATGCCGGGGCGATAAACATAATTAGCGCAATCAGCGAAAACAGCCGCGCGGCTTCTTTACCATGGGCGTTGTCGCGCACCAGCGCTGGCACGCTGACCATGATCCAGCCCGAACCGAACGCCATGATCACACGCCAGCTGATCATCCAGCTGAGGTTCTGGCTGGCGGCCACCATCAGGGCGGTGGCGGCGTAGATGAACAGACCGGTCAGCAAAACCGGCGCGCGGCCGTAGCGGTCCGACAGTGGGCCGCCAACAATCTGGCCAAAAGCCAGACCAAAAATGAACAGACTGAGCGTCAGTGCGACTTGGGATTCTGCGACCCCTAAGTCAGCCGAGATAACCGGAAATGCAGGCAAATAAACGTCAATGGCGAACGGACCCATCGCCATGGTAGCCGCCATCAGGACGGCGAATTGCAACGTTGTTTTCATTAGGAACCACTGTGATTGCAGCGGCCAGTCGGGAGTGATCGGCCGGAAAGTCAGGCCGCGCAGTGTAGCAAAAAAGAGGGCGTGGCAGCCGATGCGGAAGTCACCTCACCGGTGCCAATATTGGAACCCAGTGTCCAAACTCAGGAAGCGTAGGAACGGCCCCAACGCACCGTCACGGAAGTGGACAGCCAGCTTGCGAGGCCCGGCCATTCCAGGCTGATGCACAGCGCCAGAACGATGGCCGTCAGACCGCTGGTGGCAGAGAAAACAAACATCAAAGCGGCGATCTGTACCGGCATCAACAGCAGCAGCAAACCGGCCAGCATCAGCAGAAAACCGCCCGTGCGGGTGAGCAATACCAGACGAATGCCCCAGAGACTGACAGCGACACCCACAATGCCGATCACCACGGCGCTCGGGCGGCTCAACAATTGCCAGGCTTCATTGGCGGCATCGGTGGTATTGGCGAGATCGGCGGTTAACAGGGCGAGGCCGCCCAAAGCCAGCCACAGCAACGCAAACAGACTGGAATTGCGCTTGAAACGTTGCCAAGTGCGGTGGTCAAACATAATCGGCTCCTCTGATACGACGTGAATTCAGTGGCCCCGGACAAACACTGTTCGTCCAGAGGACTACAACTATCACGCGATGAACGGTGAAGATAGCCTTAGGTGTGGAATCAATTGCAGCGCTCAGTTTAGTCAGGTCCAGCGCAGACATTGTGTGTTTATGTGATTTTGTGATCGGGTCATCAGGCGGTGTTGATGCAAGATCGCAAATGAGAATAATTGTTATAAACGAGCCGGCCCGGTAGAATATCGGCTTTGCTGCCGCTGGATTGCCCGCCTTGAATGCCGAGGTCAACCGTCCCAATCGTCGTCTGCGAGCCATCCTGGCTTACATTCATCGACACCTCGAAACGCCGCTCAATGTCGAATCGCTGGCACAACAGGCGGGTTGGTCGCGGTGGCAATTTCAGCGCGTGTTCGGCGCGCAGACGGGCTTGTCGGTGGCGCAGTACGTGCGCGAATTACGCTTGAGCCGGGCGGCCGAAGCCTTGCTGACCAGCACGCGCCGCCAACTCGACATCGCCCTGGAATGCGGTTTCGATTCCGAAATCAGTTTCAACCGGGCGTTCAAGCAAGTGTTCGGATGCACACCGGGCGATTACCGCCGACGCGGCGAGCGCAACGGATTAAAAACGCCCATCCGCCTGGGCGAAGTGCCATTGCCACCGGAAGAATTAAACCCGCGCCTGTTGCAGATTCGAGTGGAAACCCGAGCGGAAATGCATCTGGTCGGCCTATGCGACAGCATCGACGGCCTGTTCTCGCCACAACCGAATTTCGCCGACCGCGTTCCTGCCTTGTGGCATCGGTTTATGGCGACCCTGCCATTGAGCGAATGCACCGGGCCACTGTATGGCGTGCTGGAAGTGCACCGTTCGACCAACAACGGCCACAGCTTTCCTTATTGGGCCGCAACGCAATATCAGGGCGAGAGTGCCTTGCCCGAAGGCGTGGAACCATTAACGGTACCGGCGCAACAGTACGCCGCCATTCCGTTTCACGGCCCCATTCAAGCGCTGGATAAAACCCTGGCCTGGTTTCTTCAGCACTGGTTGCCGGGTTCGGGCTATCGCGCATTGTATGGCGTCGATCTCGAGGTGTATCAGCCGGAACTGAATCTGAACCGCGACGACACCGCCATGGAATATTGGGTGCCGATTGAGCCCGATGTCGATTAATCCGCACGAAGATGCACCATCCGGTTAAGTCCGCTCGTTCTGTAAAGAAATAAAATGGGAATGATTTCTATTTGAATTGAATTCCCATCTTTCACAGGACAGAACCGATGCACGCCCAAGCCCCATTTCGTCTGTTGCCACTGATCGCGGCCATGGCCGCCGCACCCCTGGTTATGGCTGAGACCACCGAAACAGCCGAGTCATCGACGCTGAACGAAGTCGTGATCTACGGCGAAACCTATCGCAACACTGCCACCAAATCCGCACTGGACCCCCAGGAAACGCCGCAGGGCATTACCGTGCTGGACCGTGAAGCGCTGGAAATGCGCGACGCCGATTCCGTCGCCAGCGCCTTGCGTTACGCCCCCGGTGTGAACACCGAATTGCGCGGCGGCGCCGTCAGCCGGATGGACTTGTTCAACATTCGCGGCTTCATCAATTACCAGAATTACTACGACGGCCTGCAACTGCTGTACAACGATTGGAACCTGCAACCGCAGGTCGATCTGGCCGCCGTTGAACAGGTCGAAGTCTTCAAAGGCCCAACGTCCACGCTGTACGGCGGTATGCCGCCTGGTGGCATGGTGAACCTCATCGGCAAGCAGCCGTCTGACGACAGCGAACACCAACTGTCGGTAGCGACCGGCAGCCACCATCTGGTGGAAGGCGAGGTGTCCAGCCAGGGCCAGATTGGCGCGTCGGACTTCTCCTACAGCCTGACCGGCCTTGCCCGGCAAAAAGATGGACAAGCAGAAACCTCGGAAGAAGAGCGTTACCTGATCGCGCCCTCGGTCGATTGGCAAGCCAGCGACAACACCCTGATCAACGTCAACCTCTACTACCAGAACGACCCGCAGATGGGCATTTACAGCACCGTGCCGGCCAAAGGCGCGTTTCTGGACAACCCGAACGGCGAGCTGCCGGTCGATGCCTATGCCGGCGACATCAACTGGGAAACCTACGAACGCGAAGTCACCATGGCCGGCTATAAAGTGAACCACGAGTTCGGCCACGGCCTGACTTTCCTGCACAACTTCCGCTACACCGACGCCACGGCCTATCAGGAAAACACCTACAGCACGGCCTTGGCCGGCGACGATCGCACGCTGAGCCGTCGTGCCTATTTAACCGACGAAGCCACCCAAGGCCTGGCGGTCGATAACCAACTGTCGGCGCTGTTCGATACCGGGCCGGTCGAACACAGCCTGTTGTTCGGTGTGGATTATCTGCAACTCAGCTCCAACATCCGCTACGAAGACGCCGCCGCCCCAACCATTGATCTGTACGATCCGGACCACGACCAGATCGACCCCGACAGCCTCGACTTCGCCGCCTCCGGGTACAGCAGCGACTTCGACATCACCAAGCGGCAATTGGGCCTCTACCTGCAAGATCAGGTTCGTTGGGACCATCTGGTGGTCATCGGCGGCGTGCGGTACGACGACTACGAAGGCACCGAAGAAGGCCGCAAATACGGCGCCGCTGTCGATGCCAAACTGGCGCAAACCAACCTCTCCAAACGGGTCGGCGCCTTATACGAACTGGGCGATTTTTCACCTTTTGTCAGCTACGCCGACAGCTTCGAACCCGTCACCGGCTCCGACAAAGACGGCAACGAATTCGAACCCTCAACCGCTGTGCAATGGGAAGCCGGGGTGAAATTTGCGTCGGCGGACAACGCCACGACCGCCAACCTCTCCGTGTATCGCATCAACAAAACCAACGTCCCGACCGCCGACCCGGACGGCACCGCCTACGACGAAATCCAGGCCGGTGAAGTGCGTTCACAAGGCGTAGAGTTCGATCTCAACATCCAACCGCTGGCAGGCCTGCTGGTCACGCTGAACTACACCTTCCAGGACGTGGAAGTCACCGAAGATAACAGCGGCCTGGAAGGCAAAACGCCGGTCTGGGTACCGGAACACCTGCTGTCGGTATGGGCGGACTATCAATTCACCCAAGGCGCGCTGGCCGGCCTGAACCCCGGTGTGGGCGTGCGCTACATCGGCGAAGCGCAACTGGACGAAGAAAACAGCGACACCGTGCCCTCGGCCACGCTGATCGACCTGAGCCTGGGCTACGACCTCGGCCAGCGAGTGTCCATGCTGAACGGCACCCAACTGGGCGTATCGGTAAACAACCTGCTGGATGAGCGCTATTACTCCTGCTTCGACGCCGACAACTGCTGGTTCGGCGCCGAGCGCACCGTGGAAGCGAGCGTTTCCTACACCTTTTAACCGGCAATCAATGCGACAATTTTGGTGACCGATGCCGGGCCAGCGATGGTCCGGCTTTTTATTGCGCCTTTACCTGACACCCCTCGGGTGCTTAGATAGCGCCGAATTTTTCCCGGCCAGCGGCCAAACCGAACCATGTTGCACATCTCCGACACCGTTACCCTGGGCGATTGGGAAATCGAACTGCAACCGATCCGCGCGCAAGGCGCTGGCGGGCAGAACGTGAACAAGGTGTCGTCCGCCATTCATTTGCGCTTCGACATCGAGCGCTCCAGCCTGCCGCCGTTCTATAAAGAACGGTTGCTGCGCCGCAACGACCAGCGCATCACCAAAGACGGCGTGATCATCATCAAAGCGCAGCAGTACCGCACTCAGGAACAGAACCGCGCCGATGCCCTGGCGCGGCTGCAAGCGCTGATTCAGGAAGCGGGCTACCGGGTGAAAGCGCGCCGCCCGACCAAGCCATCGCGGGCGTCGCAAACCAAACGCATGGACCGCAAAACCAAAGATGGCCGCACCAAAGCGCTGCGCGGCAAGGTCGACCTTTAAGCGCGGCCCAATTCCGCTATCATGCGCGCCGGATTCGCAAGGGTGTGATCGAACATGCAGCAGGTCGATACGGTGATCATCGGTGGCGGCGCAGCGGGCCTGATGTGCGCAGCAACGGCCGGTGCGCGCGGGCGCTCGGTGCGGGTGATCGAACACGCCAAACGCGTCGGCAAGAAAATCCTCATGTCCGGTGGCGGCCGCTGCAACTTCACTAACCTGGATACCCGCCCGGCGAATTTCCTGTCCGCCAATCCGCACTTCTGCAAATCGGCGTTGAGCCGCTACACGCCGTGGGATTTCCTAGCGCTGGTTGATGGTTATGGCCTGGCCTATCACGAAAAAACGCCGGGCCAGTTTTTCTGCGACGACAAAGCCAAAGACCTGCTCGACATCCTCATCGCTGAATGCGACCGGGCCGGTGTCGACATTCGTACTCAATGCAGCGTCACCGCCATCGACGTGCTCACCGACACCGAACCCTACCGCTTTCAGCTGGCAACCAGCGCCGGGACTGTGCAGTGCCAATCGCTGGTGATCGCCACCGGCGGCTTGTCGATTCCGACCTTGGGCGCAACCGGCTTTGGTTATCAGATTGCCGGGCAATTCGGCCTGGACGTTTTGCCACGCCGTGCCGGCCTAGTGCCGTTTACGCTCAGCGACCGCTGGCTGGACGTCGCGCGCGAACTGGCCGGGGTATCGGTGGATGTTCGGGTAGACACCAATAACCAAACCTTCAGCGACGCCATGCTGTTCACGCATCGCGGCTTAAGCGGCCCGGCGCTGTTGCAGATATCCAATTACTGGCAGCCGGGCGACGCACTGACCGTCGATTTTCTGCCCACGCTCGACGTATCGGCACAGCTCGACCAGTGGCGGCACGAAGGCGCCAAAGCCGAAGTAAAAACCCTGCTCAGCCGGTTATTGCCCAGTCGCTTTGTGCACGCCTGGCTGGCGGCCGATGCGCGCCTGTCGGCACTGGCTGAACGTCGGGTGGCGGAATTGAATCGCGAAGCGTTAACGGCACTGGTCGATGCCTTTCAGCGCTGGCGCATCGTGCCGGCCGGCACCGAAGGCTACCGCACGGCGGAAGTCACTTTAGGCGGCGTCAGCACCGAGGCGGTGTCGTCAAAAACCTTCGAAGCCAAGGCGGTGCCAGGATTGTATTTTGTCGGCGAAGTGCTCGATGTCACCGGCTGGCTCGGCGGTTACAACTTCCAGTGGGCCTGGGCCAGCGGCTGGTGTGCAGGGCAGGTGGTCTAGGCGGTGCGTGGTTGGCGGGCGAATGGAACGGTGGTTAAAAAGTTTTTAATGTTCTTAAAATAAACATTGAACTCTTGAACTGGGCATCCTATAGTGCGCGGGCTTGAAAAGTACGACCCTTGATGATGCCTGCCATTTCGATGTTCTCATAAGTACCTCGTTTTGAAAGTCATAAGTGATCGCACCGCTTGAAGCACAACCGCCTGTTCGCAGGCAAACTTATTACATTCAATATTGAAGGATATACATCATGGCGACCGTAACCGGCACCGTTAAATGGTTCAACGAAACTAAAGGCTTCGGCTTCATCGAGCAAGAAAACGGCCCGGACGTTTTCGCTCACTTCAGCGCCATTCAAGGCTCAGGCTTCAAAACCCTGGCTGAAGGCCAAAAAGTTGAGTTCACCATCACTCAGGGCCAGAAAGGTCCTCAGGCTGAAAACATCGTTGCTATCTAAATAGCCGATGGCCTTCGGTAAACGAAGGCTCAGCAAATAAAGAAAGCCGCTCATTGAGCGGCTTTTTTATTGTCTGCGATTCAGGTTTTTCCGATCAACTGACCGGGCGCGCCCACAAATCGTATTCGTCGGCGTCTTCAACTTCGACGGTCAGGATGTCGCCCGGTTTTAACTGCGTCTGGCCGTCCAAAAACACCTGGCCGTCGATGTCCGGTGCGTCGGCCTTGGAGCGGGCAACCGCGCCTTCGGCGACCACTTCATCGACAATCACGTCAATCCGCTTGCCGACTTTTGCCTGCAACTTGGCGGCGCTGATGCGTTGCTGAACTTCCATAAAGCGGTCGAAGCGTTCCTGCTTCACGGCTTCGTCAATCTGGTCGGGCAGTTCTTTCGAAGCGGCGCCATCGACGTTGGAATACTGGAAGGCACCGACGCGGTCGAGTTGGGCTTCTTCCAAAAAGTCGAGCAGCATCTGGAAGTCGGCTTCGGTTTCGCCGGGGAAGCCGACGATGAAGGTGGATCGTAATGTGATGTCGGGGCAGATTTCCCGCCAGTTGTGAATGCGTTCCAACACTTTCTCGGCGTGCGCCGGGCGTTTCATGGCTTTCAGAACCGTCGGGCTGGCGTGCTGAAACGGGATGTCCAGGTACGGCAGGATGCGATTTTCCGCCATCATCGGAATGATTTCATCGACGTGCGGGTAGGGGTACACGTAGTGCATGCGCACCCAGGCGTCGAGTTGGCCGAGTTCCTGGCACAGCTCTTTCATGCGCGTTTTCACCGGCTTGCCGTTCCAGAAATCGGTGCGGTATTTCAGATCGACGCCGTAGGCGCTGGTGTCTTGCGAGATCACCAGCAGTTCCTTGGTGCCGTTTTTCACCAGCCGTTCGGCTTCGCTCAGAACCTGGCCGACCGGGCGGCTGGCCAGCTTGCCGCGAAATGACGGAATGATGCAGAAGCTGCAACTGTGGTTGCAGCCTTCGGAAATTTTCAGATAGGCGTAGTGCTTGGGCGTCAGCTTGATGCCGGTATCGGGCACCAGCGAAATAAACGGATCGTGCTTTGGCGGCACCACTTCGTGCACCTGGCTGACTACCTGTTCGTAGGCGTGCGGGCCGGTGACCGACAGTACGTTGGGGTGCACTTCGCGAATGTCGTCTTCTTTAGCGCCCAGACAGCCGGTGACCAGCACCTTGCCGTTTTCGGCCAGCGCCTCGCCGATGGTGTCGAGCGATTCCTGTACCGCCGAATCAATAAAGCCGCAGGTGTTGACGATGACGACGTCGGCATCGTGGTACGACGGCACGATGTCGTAACCCTCGGCGCGCAGTTGCGTGAGGATGCGTTCGGAATCGACGGTGTTTTTCGGGCAACCGAGACTGACAAAGCCGACCTTGCCGTGTGCGCCGACGGGTTGGCCTTCGCGTGGGTCGTGGTTTTGAACGGACATAACAGCCTCGGTTGCGCTACAGCAGGAAAAAAAGGTGCGGTATTGTAGCCGCCCCGCTCGACGCTGCAAGGGGCCGCATTCAACGCTGCGGCACGGCAGTTGTTGCCGAACGTCAGTAAAAACGCTGCATTCGCGACTGCCGTTCCCGCCCTGGGCCGCTATAATGCGCGATTCTTTTCACCCGTCACACTTTGCCCGTTTCAGGAGTACCGCATGGCCACCCCTTCCCAGCACGATCTGCGCAACGAATTTCGCGCGCTGTTGAACAGCGATCAGTGCTACTACACCGCCTCCACCTTTGACCCCATGTCGGCGCGTATTGCCGCCGATCTGGGCTTTGAAATCGGCATTCTCGGGGGGTCGGTGGCGTCGTTGCAGGTGTTGGCCGCGCCGGACTTTGCGCTGATCACGCTCAGCGAATTCGTAGAACAGGCCACGCGCATCGGCCGCGTCGCACGCCTGCCGATCATCGCCGACGCCGACCACGGCTACGGCAACGCCCTGAACGTGATTCGCACCATTACTGAACTGGAACGCGCCGGTGTGGCCGCGCTGACCATCGAAGACACCTTGCTGCCCGCCAAGTACGGCCACAAATCAACCGATCTGATTCCGCTGGATGAAGGCGTCGGTAAAATCCAGGCGGCACTCGACGCCCGTATCGACCCGGCCATGTGCATCATTGCCCGCACCAACGCCGGCCAGCTGAGTACCGAAGCGACCATCGAACGCGTTGTGGCCTACCAGGAGGCCGGTGCCGACGGCATCTGCATGGTCGGCATCAAAGACTTCGACCATCTGGAAGAAATCAGCCAGCATTTGTCGGTACCGTTGATGCTGGTCGCCTACGACAACCCCGAACTGCGCGACCGCGAACGCCTGGCACGCAACGGCGTGCGCGTCGTCGTCAACGGCCACGCCGCCTACTTCGCCGCCATCAAAGCCACCTACGATTGCCTGCGCGAACAACGCGGCATTGCCGAAGGCACGCTCGATGCCTCAGAACTGGCGGTGCGTTATTCCACGCTGGAAGAAAACCGCGTCTGGGCACGTGATTTTATGAAGGTGAGTGAATAAGACGGTTTGATAAAGCGGGAACGGGATTCCCGCTGGACGATTAACCCCGGCCCGCTAACTGGCGTCGCCGGGGTTTTTTGTTACAGCACGGCGCTGACGAAGTTACGCAGTTCTTCGGTTTGCGGGTTGGCGAGCAAGGCTTTGGCTGGCCCTTGTTCCCAGACTTTGCCTTCGTGCATAAAGATGATGCGGTTGCCAACATCGCGCGCGAAATTCATTTCGTGCGTGACCAGTGCCAGCGTCATGCCTTCGTCGGCGAGTTGCTCCAAAACTTTGAGTACGTCGCCGACCAATTCGGGGTCGAGCGCTGAGGTGATTTCATCGCACAGCAATACCTTGGGCGACATCGCTAACGCGCGGGCAATGGCGACGCGCTGCTGTTGGCCGCCGGAGAGTTTTTCCGGATAGGCGTCGAATTTTTCCGCCAGACCGACTTTTTCCAACATGGCGCGGGCGATGGTTTCGGCTTCATCGCGGCTTTTTTTCAGCACGATGGTTGGTGCCAGCATGATGTTTTTGCCCACCGTTAAATGCGGGAATAAATTGAAATTCTGGAAAATCATGCCGACGCTTTTGGCGAGGCGACGCACCTGAATTTCTTCGGTGGTCACTTCTTTGCCGTCCACTGAAATGGCGCCTTGCTGGTAGGGTTCCAAACCGTTCATGCAGCGCAGCAGTGTGCTTTTTCCAGAGCCGCTGCGGCCAATGATGGAAATGACTTCGCCCGCTTCAATTTTTAAATCGATGCCCTTCAGAACGTGCAGATCGCCATAGTATTTATGGACATCATCAATGCTTACGAGCGACATAAAACTTCTTCTCCAACGTCTTGCTGTACCACGACAGCGGATAGCACAGGGCGAAATAAATCAGCGCGACAAAAGCGAACACTTTGAACGGCTCGAAGGTGGCGTTGTTGAGCATGGTGCCGGCCTTGGTCAGTTCGACAAAACCGATGACTGAGGCCAGCGCGGTGCCTTTAATCACCTGCACGGAAAAACCAATGGATGGCGCCAGCGCGACCTTGATCGCCTGCGGCAAAATGATGTGCCACAGCGTTTGCACGAAGCTTAAGCCGAGGCAGCGTGAGGCTTCCCACTGGCCTTTCGGCAGGGTGTCGATGCAGCCGCGCCAGATCTCAACCAGAAAGGCACTGGTGAATAACGTTAGCGCCAGTGCCGCTGCGTTCCAGGCGGAAATTTCGATGCCGATCATCGATAGCCCGAAGAAACACAAAAACATCTGCATCAGCAGCGGCGTGCCCTGAAACAGTTGCACGTAAGCGCGAATTAAACGACTTAAAACCGGGTTGCGGGTCAGCCGCGCGGCGGTTAATAACAGCGCCACGCTGATGCCGCCGGCGAAGGCGATTAACGACAGCAGTATCGTCCAGCGTGTTGATAACAACAGGTTGCGAACGATGTCGTAAGTGGTGAACTCAATCATGTGGAAGACCGGTAAGAGAACAGGCGCTGGCCGATCAAATCGAACACTTTGCGCATCGCAATCGCCAGCAATAAATAGAGTGCTGCGGTAACCAGATAACTTTCAAAACTGCGGAAATTTCGCGACTGCACCAGATTGGCGGCGTAGGTTAAATCCTGCACGGAAATCTGCGACAACACGGCCGAGCCGAGCATAACGATGATGCATTGGCTGGTCAGTGCCGGATAAATTTTCTCGATGGCTGGCGTCAGTACGACGCGGAAAAAGGTCTGCGAAAAACTCAGACCCAGCACTTTTCCGGCTTCCCATTGGCCGATAGGCGTCGCTGCTAAACCAGAGCGAATAATTTCGGTGCTGTAGGCGGCCAGGTTCAAAATCAGCGCCAGCAAACCGGCTTCCCAGGCGCTTAATTTAATGCCGAACGCGGGCAGCCCGAAGAAGACAAAAAACAGTTGCACGATAAAAGGGGTGTTGCGAATCAGCTCAACGTAAATCGCGACAAAGGCGACCAGCCAGCCAGGTCCGTATTGACGCGAGGCGGCCAGCGCCGCCCCGAACATCAAGCCGATCACGGTGGACAACAACGTCAGTTCCACCGTGGTCAGCAACCCCATCACGAATTGCCCGGTGTAGGGCAGCAGGTCATGGAAGTTCAGCATGGCGATGGCTTAGGCACCCAGGTCTGCAGGCAGCGGTGCGCGCAACCATTTCATGGAGATCTCGTTCAGAGTTCCGTCGGCGAGGGCGCCGGCGATGATTTCATTAACGCGCGCCTGCAACGCGGTTTCGCCTTTCATCAAGCCGATGTAGCAGGGTGAGTTTTTCAGCATGAATTTGGCTTCCGGGGCGCGGTTCGGATTGCGCGTGGCAATTTCGGTGGCGACCAGATTGCCGGTGGCAATCAAATCCACCTGACCGGACAGATAGGCTGACAAGGTGGTGTTGTTGTCTTCAAAACGCTGAATGGTGGTGCTCGACGGCGCGATTTTTTCCAGTTCCAGATCTTCGACGGCGCCGCGCGTAACGCCGACGGTCATGCCGGCCAGATCGTCAGCTGAGGCAACGCTCAGATCGCTGGCGCCGAAGACGCCTAAAAAGAACGGTGCGTAGGGCGCGGTGAAATCGATGGCGCGTTCACGCTCGGGGTTTTTGCCCAGGCTGGAAATTACCAGATCGGCTTTTCGGGTTTGCAGATAGGGAATGCGGTTGGCGCTGGTGACCGGAATCAGTTCCAGTTCGACGCCCAGTTGATCGGCCACGTACTGCGCCATGTCGATATCAAAACCTTGGGGTTGCAAGTCGGTACCGACGGAACCAAAGGGCGGAAAATCCTGCGGTACGGCAACGCGCAATACCTGGCGCTGTTGGATGTCTTCCAGCACGTCGGCGTGGCTGACGGATACGGCACCGACCAAGGTGGCGGCGACAAAAAGAATTCGGCTGAGGGTGCGTTTAATGGACATCGTTCTTCCTGTTTCAGGGGTCGTTAGTGAGTCAATTGTTAGTTGAATAGGCGACATCGCTCAGCAAGGAGTGCGCCAGCGTCCGATTAACCCGAGGATTGCCGGGCTGCGGTGGCGATGAGCGAAAATGGTTTGCTGTGAGTGGGCTTAAAAGAAAGCCCAACGCACCAGGCTTGTGCGTTGGGCTGGATCAGTGGCCGAAGGTTTTACGCCCTATGGTCTGTCGTTTGGTCAGTCGTTAGCCCAGTGCATCACCTCGCCACGGTGCACCGACTGATAGACGCGGTTACGCAACGCATTGGCTTCGGCCTGAGTGATGCTGCGGGTCGGGTGCCGGATCACCAGCCGCAACAGCAGGTTTTTTTGCCCGGATTTCAGGCCCAATCGTTCGACCGCCTGCGGTGGCAGTGCGTGCGCTGGCGTTTCGCTGAGCACTTGCACCATTTCGAGCCAGTCGGCCTGATCGGTGAGCGCTTGCCGCACTTGATCGCCGAGCAGTTCGGCGTCCGTGGCGTTGTCGGTGGCAATCGACAGATCGCGCTCAATGGCTGGCTGCCACGACACCGGCCGCCACGGTTCCAGATCCAGCATTTGCTCGGCGACACGCGGGTCGGCGTTGCGCAGCAGGCGGATGTCGGGCAGTTGCTTGCGCACCATTAACAGTCGATCCAGGCCGAGCCCGATGGCGATGCCGGTCACGTCGTTCGGGTTCCAGCCGGTGCGTGCCAGCAAGCCGGGGTCGATGCGACCGCACTCGCCAATTTCCACCAGTTCGCCTTTGGCGGTCAGCGCGTCGAGTTGCAGACCGTCCTGGGTGTAAGGGTGGGGCGAGCGGCTGAGGCTGATGGCCTGGTCGGGCAGAATCGCCTGACACAGCTCGCCAATGGCGGTGCGCACCATTCGCTGTTCATCGATCAGTTCCGAGCGAGGCAGCAGAATCCAGATATCCGCCTGGTGCGGTTCGGCGCAATGCAGCCGGTCGATGCTGTCGCGTCGGTACACCAGGCCATGCGTCAGCAGCATTAAGCGACGCGGCGTTTTGTCCGGCCAGGATTGCAGCCAGGTGGGCACCAGCGCCGAAGTTTGGGTGCGTAACATCCAGTCGTCGGACAGATAACGGCTGTAACGCGCCTCGCGTGCCGGGCCGTCGGGCGGATAACCGAGCGCGTCGTAGTTCTGCGTCACCGGCACCAAAGGCGAGGCGGGCAGGCGTTGCAGCGGTGCCTGATAGGTGTCGGTCAGGTGGGTTTGAATGGCGTCGAGCAATAACTGGATGGCGTGCGGGCCTTGCGCCGGGTTGCTTAAATCGCGCAGTGACAAGGCCGCGACCAATTGCTCGGCGGTGAGCTGGGTATTCATCTTTGATCTCCAAAAAGCCAGGACTCAAGCGAGGACGCTTGAATCAAATTCATTCCAATGCGTTGGTTTTGGAATCCTCCGAACCGGGGCTCGGAGATGGCTTTTCAGACAGGAAAAGTCAGACCGCCGCGCCCACTTGCAAGGCTCGGAGGTCAGTAAATCGGAGAGTGCGAATCCAGTTGTTCATGCGCGCCAGTCTAAGTGGCACCCCAGAACTGTCAATGAAAAAACAACGGGCAACGAAAATACAACGGTCAACGAAAAAGGCGCCGCACGCGACGCCAAAGGGGAAGGGGCCAACCCGTCGGCCCCGGTCTTAATGGTTTGAATCACTCAGGCGAACTGCGCTTCTTCGGTCGAGCCGGTCAGCGCCGTGACGGACGAACTGCCGCCCTGAATCACCGTGGTCATGTCGTCGAAGTAGCCGGTGCCGACTTCCTTCTGATGCGCCACAAAGGTGTAGCCCTTGTCGGCGTCGCGGAATTCCTGTTCCTGCAATTCGACGTAAGCCGACATGTCTTTGCGCGCGTAGTGGTACGCCAGGTTGAACATGCCGTGCCACATGTTGTGAATGCCCGCCAGCGTGATGAACTGGAATTTGTAGCCCATGGCCGACAGCTCAGTCTGGAACCTGGCGATGGTGGCGTCGTCCAGATTCTTCTTCCAGTTGAACGACGGCGAGCAGTTGTACGCCAGCAGCTGGTCCGGGAATTCCTTGCGCACCGCTTCGGCGAATTTTTTCGCTTCGTCGAGATTCGGCGTGGCGGTTTCGCACCACAGCAGATCGGCGTACGGCGCGTAGGCCAGGCCACGGGAAATCGCCTGGTCGATGCCGTTGCGCACCCGGTAGAAACCTTCGGAGGTGCGCTCGCCGGTCAGGAATTCGGCGTCCCAGGGGTCGCAGTCGGACGTTAACAGGTCGGCGGCGTTGGCGTCGGTGCGCGCCAGGATGATCGACGGCACGCCTTCAACGTCGGCTGCTAAGCGTGCAGCCGTCAGTTTCTGTACCGCTTCCTGCGTCGGCACCAAGACTTTACCGCCCATGTGGCCGCACTTTTTCACCGCCGCGAGCTGGTCTTCAAAATGCACACCGGACGCGCCGGCGCGGATCATGTTTTTCATCAGCTCATAGGCGTTCAATACGCCGCCAAAGCCGGCTTCGGCGTCGGCAACGATGGGCGCGAAGTAATCCACGTAATCGGCATCGCCCGGTTGTTTGCCGGCCTGCCACTGAATCTGGTCGGCGCGCTCAAAGGCGTTGTTGATGCGACGCACGACGGTGGGCACGGAATCAACCGCGTACAGCGATTGGTCCGGGTACATGGTTTCACTGGTGTTGGCGTCGGCCGCGACCTGCCAGCCGGACAGATAAATCGCCTGCACCCCGGCTTTGACTTGCTGAACCGCCTGGCCGCCGGTCAGCGCGCCCATGGCGTTAACGAAGTCTTTGTCGGGGCGAAAATCTGGCCGGCCGCCTTCGTTGACCAGTTGCCAGAGTTTTTCCGCGCCACGGGTGGCGATGGTGTTGTCGCGTTTCAGCGAGCCGCGCAGTCGTACCACGTCGTCGGCGCTGTAGTTGCGGCGGATGCCTTGCCAGCGCGGGTTGGTTGCCCAGTCGCGGGCGATGGCGTCGATTTCCTGCTGTCGATCGTAGTTTCCGGTAGTCGGAGTCGTCATCGGAACGTCCTCTTGGTTGTGCTGCCGCTCGGGCTTGTTGTTGTGGGGACTGCTGTGTTTCGGCGCCCTGTATTTAGATTGATCGTTTAGGTTGATCGTTTTTTGATCGGTAGGCGTCGATAAATTCACCTTAGGGACGGCTGAAAAATTTGGCTAATTTATAATCGTTATTTTCGCTATTCCTGTGGTGAATGGAGAGGTGCTTGGGTTAGGATGCGGTCACTTTGCCGACGGAAATCACCATGCAACTGAATCGCATCGACATGAATCTGCTGGTTTACCTCGACGTTTTATTGCGCGAGCGCAGCGTAACCAAAGCCGCCGACCAGCTGGGCATCAGCCAGCCGGCCATGAGCAACGGCCTGCGCCGGTTGCGTACATTGTTTGACGACCCGCTGCTGATCCGCACCAGCGAAGGCATGACGCCGACCGAGCGCGCGCGCCAACTGGAGCCGACGCTGCGCACCGTGTTGCAAGACATCGAGCGCGCCATCCGCCCGCGCAGTGAATTCGACGCCGCCGCCAGCGGCCGGGTGTTTCGCATCATGGTCAGCGACTACGCCGAATCGACGCTGATTCCACCGCTGCTGCGGCGTTTGCGCGAAATCGCACCGAGCGTGATTCTCGATCTGATGACACCCAGCGATGTCAGCTTTTTCGATGTTGAGCAGGGCAAGGTCGATCTGGTGATCAACCGCTTTAACTCCATTCCGCAGTCGTTTCATCAGACCACGGTATGGAAGGACGACTTTTGCTGCATGGTCAGCCGCGATAACCCCATCCTCGATAATTTCAGTCTGAAGAATTACCTCGAAGCCCAGCACGTCTGGGTGTCGAAGACGGGCTTTGGCGTCAGCGTTGGCGTCGATCCAGGCGATGTGCAGCGCCTCGGTTGGGTCGATGAAGTGCTGCGCCAGTTGGGCAAGAAGCGCCGCATCACGGTGTTCACGCGCCATTATCAGGCGGCCATGTTGCTGTCGGAGCAGAACGATCTGGTGCTGACGGTGCCGTCGCGTGCGGCGCTGTTGCAGGCCGAGAACCCGCGCTTGGTAGTGAAAGCGCCGCCGTTCGAGATTCCGCCGATCCAGCTCAAACTGGTGTGGAGCCCACTGCTGCACCACGACCCGGCGCACCGTTGGATGCGTCGTTTGATCAACGAAGTGGCCGAAGAAGTGGTAGCGCCGGAATTTTGAACAGCGTTTCGGTCAAACGATCGTTTAACATTCATCAGCTGAATAGTGAAAATAACAACAATAAATTAGTCGAATTATTTTTCCGTCCCTAGGCTCAGGAAGTGCACGACACCAGAACGACCTAAAAAACGCCCAGAAAAAGGCGCGCCAGCGCCAACAACAAAACAAGAGGCACCGAGCATGACAGACCGCACTACCGAGGGCGGCTTGCAGATCGCAACTGCGCTGCACCGCCTGGTCGCCGAGGAAATGACGCCAGGCACCGGCATTGAGCCGGCACAACTCTGGCAACAACTGGAAGCCATTGTCGAAGACCTGACCCCGCGTAACGATGCCTTGCTGCGCGAGCGGGATCGCTTGCAGGCGCAATTGGACCAATGGCACGCCGAACGCAGCCGCGAACCCTTCGACCGCGATGCTTACCGCGACTTTCTCACCGACATTGGCTACCTGCTGCCGGAAGGCGAGGATTTTCAGATCGGCACCGAACAGGTGGATCGGGAAATCGCTGACCAGGCCGGGCCGCAATTGGTGGTGCCGGTGAAGAACGCGCGTTTCGCGCTGAACGCGGCCAACGCCCGCTGGGGCAGCCTCTACGATGCGCTGTACGGCACCGATGCCATCGCATTCAGCGACGGTGCGGAACTGACCGACCAATACAATCTGGTGCGCGGCGCGCGCGTGATCGCCTACGGTCGGCAATTGCTCGATCAGGCTGCGCCGTTGGCCGAGTGCAGCCATTCGCGGGTCAGTGCTTACCGCGTGCTGGGTGGCGATCTGGTGGTGGAATTGGTCGATGGCCGCGAAACCAGTCTGGCGAATCCGCAGCAGTGCGTCGGCTTTCAGGGCGACCCGGAAAACCCGAGTGCGATTTTGCTGCGCAACAACGGTCTGCACATCGAGATTCAGATCGATCACAAATCCCGCGTTGGCAGCACCGATGCCGCGGGCGTTAAAGACCTGTGCATCGAAGCGGCGCTGACCACCATCATGGATTGCGAAGACTCGGTGGCCGCCGTCGATGCCGACGACAAAGTTGAGGTCTACCGCAACTGGCTCGGCCTGATGCGTGGCACGCTCAGCGACACTTTCCAGAAAGACGGCCAGAGCGTCACCCGCACGCTGGCGGACGATCGGGAATACCAAGGGCTCGACGGCCGGCCACTGACCTTGCCCGGCCGCAGTCTGATGTTCGTGCGCAACGTCGGCCATCTGATGACCACGCCGGCGGTGCTCGACCGCCACGGCCGGGAAATTTACGAAGGTGTGCTCGATGCGATGATGACGGCGCTGGCCGCGCTGCACGATTTGAAACGCCTGGGCGACAAACGCAATTCGCGCACCGGCAGCGTCTATATCGTCAAACCCAAGATGCACGGCCCGGACGAAGTGGCGTTCGCTGTCGAGCTGTTCGAGCGTGTCGAGCAGGCGCTGGGGTTGCCGGGCAACACGCTGAAAATCGGCATCATGGACGAAGAGCGCCGCACTACGTTGAACCTGAAAGCCTGCATTCGCGCCGCGCGCGAGCGGGTGGTGTTCATCAACACCGGCTTTTTGGACCGCACCGGCGATGAAATTCACAGCTCCATGCTGGCAGGGCCGATGGTGCCGAAGGCGGAAATGAAACAGACCGCCTGGATTGCCGCTTACGAGAACAACAACGTCGATGTCGGTCTGGCTTGTGGCTTGCCCGGTCGGGCGCAAATCGGCAAAGGCATGTGGCCGATGCCGGATGAGATGGCGGCGATGCTGTCGCTGAAAATCAGCCATCCAAACGCCGGCGCCAACACCGCCTGGGTGCCGTCGCCGAATGGCGCGACCTTGCATGCGCTGCATTATCACCAGGTCGAGGTGCGCGAGCGCCAGGCGCAGTTGCGTGAACGGGCGCGGGCGTCGCTGGACGATTTATTGTCGATTCCGGTGCTCGACGATCCAAACCGGCTCAGCGCCGAGTCGATCCAGCAGGAACTCGACAACAACGCCCAGGGCATTCTCGGCTACGTGGTGCGCTGGATTGATCAGGGCGTCGGCTGTTCCAAAGTGCCGGACATCAACGACGTCGGCCTGATGGAAGACCGCGCCACGCTGCGCATTTCCAGTCAGCACATGGCGAACTGGCTGTTGCATGGGCTGTGCAGCGAAGCGCAGATCATCGAGACGATGCAGCGCATGGCGGCGGTGGTCGATCGGCAAAACACGCACGATGCGGCGTACCGGCCAATGGCGCCAAACTTCAATGCCAGCATCGCTTTTCAGGCGGCTCTGGCGCTGGTGTTGAAAGGCAAGCAACAGCCGAACGGCTACACCGAGCCGCTGTTGCACGCTTACCGCCAGCAGGCCAAGGCGGCCCAGGCTAAAGCTGGCGCTGAAAATAGCTCACCAGCTGTCGTATAACGGCGGCATCTTTGAGCGCACCGCTGTGGCCGAGGCCGCGAGTCTGAATCGACTCGGCCGCAGGCCAGGCTGCAGCGGCGCGATGCAAGTCGGCGATGGGCACTTCGCGGTCGTCGGCATCCATAACCAATACCCCCGGCAGGGTTAGAAAAGGCGCGGCGAAATCGAGGCTGATGCGCTGCCAGATGCTGGTGTCTTCGTTCAGATAACGGCGTGATAACGCTCGGGTTTCGGTCGTCAGGCTACGCTCGAACGCAGCGCGGGTGCGGTTGTTCAAGCCCAAAGCGCCGTTAAAACTTTCGAACAGCGCGTTCACATCCAGCCCCGGTGCCACCAGGGCCAACTGGCCCGGTTGAAACCCTTGCGCCATGGCCTGGATCACCGACTGAGCGCCGAGCGAGTGCGCTATCACCGCCGCTGGCTGGCCGAGTTGTGTCTGGATGGTCAGCAATACCCGGGCGAATTCATACACGTGAGTACGGCGGCTTTTGTTCAGACCGTGACCGGGCAGATCGAACAAACAGACCTGATAACCGGCGTTGACCAAAGGCGTCACCCATTCGCGGAATTGACTGCCGCTGCCGCGCCAGCCGTGCACACCCAGAATCAGCGGTGCTTTGGGGTTGCCCCACAGGTGCAGATCGAGACCGTTGGGGTCGAGATAGAGCGGTTGCCGCCGGTCGGCGCTGGCCCAGAAGGCGCGAGTGCGTTGGCCCGGTTCGCCGTGCAGCGGCGTGAACCAGAGCCGGGTCAATACTTGTCCGGCCAGGGCTGGCGATACCCAGGCCAGCGCGTTCAGGCCGCGCCCCAGCCGTCTAAAACTGTCGGGCATGGGCCCGGCTTCGGTTCGGGCGGCCGGCGAGGTGTCTTGGCTGGTTAAGGTGCTGCGCAGGGTCATGGCGATCTACCAATGCGAATGAAGCATCAGTCTGCGCGGGAGTTAAACCATTGCGCAGTGTCATATTTGACATCTTAGGGTCTAAAATAGACATTCTGAGCTGAGGCAACTGTTACGCAGGTGAATGCCATGCAAGTGATGATTATTTTGACCGAGCGCTGCATGGGCTCGCAGGTGGTCGGTTTTGTCGATGCGTTGATGATGGTCAATTACTGCCATCACAAAGCCGGCGGCGAGGCGCCATTGTTCGAATGGTCGCTGGTCTCGAGCGATGGTCAGCCGGTGTTGCCGTTCAACGGTCTGCCGGTGGCGGCGGACCAATCGTTAGCTCAGGCGTTGGCTGATCGACGGTATCCGATTGGTCAGCAACTCTGGCTGGTGCCGTCCATCATTGAAGCGGTGTCGCGGCCCGAACGCATTCGCGCGGCGCTGGATCGCATGCAGCCGGTTATCGCCGCCGTGCAGCAGCATTACCAACGCGGCGGCCGGGTCGCCAGCGCCTGTACCGGCGCGTTCGCGCTGGCCGAAGCCGGTTTACTGGGCCCGTATCCGGCCTTGATGCACTGGCGCAGCGAAGCCAGTTTTCAGCGGCTTTTCCCTGGCATACGCACCGATACCCATACCGCGCTGGCCGATTACGGCCGCATTCTCTGCACCAGTGGCGGCATGCAAAGCGCGGCACATCTGGTGTTGCATCTGGTCGCGCGCCTGCACAGCGAAGCGCTGGCGCTGGAGGTTGCCAAGATGATGCAGATTGATCGGCAATCCACCGCGCCGGTTGCCTACGCCGCCACCCGCGCCGATGCGCCGCACAACGACGACAAAGTGCGAATGGCGCAGGCGCGGATGCGTGAACGTTTGCACCTGAGCGTCAGCATCGAACAACTGGCTGCTGAACTGGCGATCAGCGACCGTCAGTTGAAGCGCCGCTTTGCTCAGGCCACGGGCCTGTCGCCGCTCAAGTATTTGCAGAAAGAACGCCTCAAACGCGCCTGCCAATTGCTGGAAAACAGCCGGCTGCCATCGGCACGCATCGCCGGCGAAGTCGGTTACCAGGACGAAAGCAATTTCCGTCGGTTGTTCAAGCGCGAACTGGGCATGACGATGGAGCATTACCGGCGCCAGTTCAGTGCGCAAAACGCCATTGAGCAGTAGCGGTTCCGGCCGGGCCCTGTGCTAAACTGCGCCACCTTTTTTAACTGAGCCTCACCTCGAGTTTCCTATGCCTAAAGCCCCTGAGATCAAACCCGGCCACGTCGTCGAACTCGACGGTCAGCCTTACATCGTGCGTAAAGTCGACGTGCACAGCCCCAGCGCCCGTGGCGCTTCGACGCTGTACAAGATGGTGTTCAACGATCTGGTCACCAAACGCAAGCGCGAAGAGTCGTTCAAAGGCGACGAGTTGCTGACATTGGCCGATGCCCAGTTGCGCACCGTTCAATACCTGTTTGCCGATGGCGATATGCACACCTTTATGGATGTCGAGGATTACGCTCAGCACATGCTCTCCAGTGACGATTTAGACGATCTGCTGCCCTGGCTCGAAGACGGCATGGAAGGCTTGACCGGCGTGGTCGTGAACGAGGTGCTGGTGGCGATCGAACTGCCGCAATCGGTGGTCCGCACGATTCTGGATACCGCCCCGGCGATCAAAGGCGCTTCGGCGTCGGCGCGCAACAAACCGGCCGACCTGGGCCGTGGCCTGAGCGTTCAGGTGCCGGAGTACATCGAAGTGGGTGAGCGCATTCGGGTGAACACCGAGTCGCGCAAATTCATGTCGCGGGCCTGACGCCGAGCAAAAATAGCGTTATTGTGACCGGGTTCTCATAAAAATACCCAACGACGACAGGGAGGTCGTAGGTCAGCGTGGAGTCATCAAAGCCATCCATTCAAACCCCGGCTGATGATTCGGCCGTTGCTCAACTGCTCGATGTGCTGCATCGGGACGCCAAGGTTAAGGCGGCGATGGATCGGTTGGGCGTCTTTGTCGTCAATCACCGCGATTACGCCCAATACCCGCTGACCACGCCGATGCATTTCGACGGTCAGGTGCCTTTTGCCGACGCCTGGGACTGGCTGCAATACATCCATCCGAGCGACCGGCCCCGGGTCGAAGAAGCCTGGAATGCGGTGATTCGCGGTGAAACCGACCTGTTCTGTGCCGAATACCGCTATCAGCAGTCCGACGGCGAATACCGCTGGTTGCTCAACAAAGGCACTGTTGTGCATCGCACCGCCGACGGCTATCCCTGGGTTTATGTGGGTGCCGACACCGACATCGAAGAACTCAAACTCACCCAGCGCCGTTTGATCGAACAGCAGAACGAGCTGCGCGACAGCCTGATGCGCGACCCGCAATTGGGCATTCCCAACCGCCGTTATCTGGACGAACAAGCGCCGCGTATGCTCGATGATGCATACGCTGAGCAATCGGCGCTGACCGTTCTGGTCTGCGATCTCGATAACTTCAAAACGCTGAACGACACCCTGGGCCATTCGGTCGCCGACGGCATTCTGATGCAGGTGGTCGGCAAGATTGGCGATTGCCTGCGCGATACCGACGTTATCGCCCGCTTTGGTGGTGATGAATTCGTCGTGTTACTGGGCGCCACCGATGGTGACCAGGCGGCGCAAGTCGCTGAGCGCATTCTGGCGTCGGTGCGTACGTTGTCGAGCGCCCAACACGGCACCGAGCTTGCCATTTCCATCGGCGGCTACAGCGCCCGGCCTTCGGCGGGCGAGACGCTGTGGCAGTTTTTTGAAAAGGCCGACAAAGCGCTGTATCGCGCCAAGCAACAAGGCCGTGGTTGCTACGTCGCCGCCGCCAAAGACTGACGTTTCCCACCCACACACCGTTCCACGTTATGACCCATTCGACTTAGGTTTTGGTTGCCAGTTTTTATTTTGTGTCTAATATTAGAAAACTCTAATAAATAGAAGAGACGCTCAAATGACACGCAAATATCAGGTTGTAATTGCCGGGGGTGGTGCAGCGGGTATCGCCGTGGCGGCATCGCTGAAACAGCGCCAGGCGGATCTGCGCATTGCCATCGTGGAACCGCGTCAGACACACATTTATCAGCCGGGCCAAACGCTGGTCGGGCGCGGCGTGATGACGCTGCCGCAATTGCAGCGGCCGACCGCCAAACTTCTGCCCAAGGGCGTGGATTGGCTGGAGCACCGTATCGCGGCGTTCGAGCCGGAACACAACGCCGTCCGGCTCGATAATCAGGAACGGCTGGAATACGACCAGTTGGTCGTGGCCCTGGGTTTGGAACTGAACATTGAGGCCATTGAGGGGCTTGCCGAAACGCTCGGACAAAACGGCGTGACCTCAAATTACGTCACCGAACTGGCCGAATACACCTGGCAGCAGGTGCAACGCCTGGGCTCAGGCAAGGCGATCTTTACCCAGCCACCGATGCCGATCAAATGCGCCGGCGCGCCGCAAAAAGCCATGTACCTCAGTTGCGATTACTGGAAAAAGCAGGGCTGCCTGAACGACATCCGGGTCGAATTCCATAACGCGGGCGCAGTGTTGTTTGGTGTCGCCGACTTTGTGCCAGTGCTGGAAAGTTACGTCCGCGATTACGGCGCGCGGCTGATGTTTAGCAGCACGCTGGTGCGGGTCGATGGCCCGAATCACAAAGCCTGGTTTGCCCAAAGCGAAGGCGGCGAACTGGAAGTGGAATTCGATCTGCTGCACGTCACACCGCCGCAACGCGCGCCACAGGTGGTGCGCGACAGCGTGCTGGCGAACGAAGCCGGCTGGCTGGAAGTGAATCAGAACACCTTGCAACACCCCCGGTTTGCGAACGTTTTTGCGCTGGGCGATGTGGCCTCGGCGCCCAACGCCAAAACCGCGGCGGCCATTCGCAAACAGGCGCCGGTGGTGGCGCGCAATCTGTTGGCGGTGCGCCAGGGGCAGGCGATCAATTCCGGTTACAGCGGTTACGGTGCCTGCCCGTTGACGGTCGAAGCCGGCAAGGTCGTGCTGGCCGAATTCGGTTACGGCGGGGTGTTGCAGCCCAGTTTTCCGCTGAACCCGCGCCGCCCGCGTCGGTTTTACTGGTGGATGAAAACCACGCTGTTTCCCTGGGTGTATTGGAATCTGATGCTTAAAGGCCGCGAATGGTGGCTGAAACACGAGCGCCCGAGTGGCGACTGAGGAGTAAAACCATGTTGAAACGGAAGTATCAGCACTGGGTACAGGCGTTGCTGATGTCGGTGTTGATGGTGACTTTGATGACGGCGGTGGTAACCGCCGTGAACACCGGCTTTGCCGGGGCTTTTGGGCAGCGCTGGCTGGCGTCGTTTGTGGTCGCCTGGCCTATCGCTTTTGTCATCATTTTGCTGTTTGGCCGCCGGGTAGCGCAGCTGTCTGCCCGGCTGTGTTCACTCGACGACTGACGCCGCTGAAATTCGCCGCTACTGGCTCAGCAAGACGGCCAGCCAGCGGCTTTTCGGGTAAATTTCCAGGCCGATTTTAACCACCACGGTCAGCGGTACGGCGAGCAAAGCGCCGACCGGACCGAGCAACCAGCCCCAGAACACCAGCGAGATAAACACCACCAGCGTCGACAGATCGAGCGAACGCCCCATCAGCCTCGGCTCCAGCAAATTACCAATCACTGCGTTGATGGCACCAAAGCCCAGGCCGCTGATCAGCAAGCCGGGCAGGCCAAGTTGCACGGTCGCCAGAAACATGGGCGGCACCGCTGCAATCAACGAACCGATGTTGGGAATGAAGTTCATCACAAAGGCGAAGGTGCCCCAGAGAATGGGGTAATCGACGCCCATCAGTTTGATCAATGCCCAGACCGCCAAGCCGGTGATGGCGCTGACCAGGCACTTGATCACCAGATAGCGTTGTACCGACCGGCTGAAGCGACGGGCGAACGCCATATCGAAACTGTCGCCCAAAGCGCGGCGGACTTTTTCCGGCAGGCTTTGCGCTTCGTTGAGCATGAAAATCAGGATAAAGACGGTCAGTGCCAACGCCAGCAGAATGCTGCCGACGCCGGAAAACAAACGACCGGCAAAGCCGATAAAGCTGTCCGGCGGCGCCAGCGACTGCAAGCTGGAACGCAGATCGCCAGCCAGCCAGGGCAGGCGTTCGCGCATGTAGTCCAGGCCGTCTTCGAGGCTTTCTTCATACTCCGGCAGGCGTTGGAAAAAATCGTCCGCCGAGGTCGCCACCAGGCTGCCAATCACATAGAGCGCGCCAAACACCAAGGCCACCACCAGGCCGATGGCAACCGATACGGGCACCTTCCAGTTCACCAGCCAGCGCACGGCCGGGGCGGTGACCACGGCCAGAAATAATGCGAGCAGGCAGGGCACCAGAATCGGCTGGGCGACTCGCATGCCGGCCAGAATGATGATGACGGCGGCGACCGTCAGCAGCGAACGGGCCATGGGGGCGTCGGAAGGATCGGGGCGGAGTCTGGAGGGCATTCGGGCATCCTTGTTGGCCGAGACATCTAGGGCATTAAAACACAGCCGACCGACCGGGCGCAGTCGCCTGAAAGTCATTGATGGTTATGGATTATTTGCACCGCCACGCTCGGCACCGGGCGCTTCGCGACGCTACAATGGCGCGTCCTTTTTCGGAGGTGCCGCCATGAGTCTGCACAGCGCGTTTACGTTTTTTCTGGCCCTGTTTTTATTCAGCATTACGCCCGGCCCGGGTGTGTTTGCCATTCTGGCGCGGGCGCTGACCCGAGGCGCTAAGGCATGCGTGCTGCTGGCGCTGGGCATGGTGGTGAGCGATTTGGTGTATTTGATGTTGGCGACCTACGGCCTGGCGGCGATTGCCGAAAACTGGGCTGGCCTGTTCACGCTGATTCGTTATCTGGGCGCGGCGTATTTGATTTATCTGGGCGTAAAAATGTTCCGCGCTACCGTCAGTGAGACCGATCCGCTGGCGGTCGATCAAGCCGCCGGCGGCGCCTGGTCCGGCTTTTTACAGGGCTTTTTGATTTCGGCGTCCAACCCCAAGGTGATTCTGTTTTACATCGCCTTTTTGCCGACCTTTGTGGACCTCAGTGCGCTGTCGTCGGCGGATCTGGTATTGGTCTGTGTGTTGACAGCGCTGGCGTTGTCGCTGGGTTTGATGCTGATTGCCGTCAGCGCCGCCCGCGCTGCCCGGGTGTTGAAAACGCCCAAGGCCATTCGTCGGCTGAACCGGTCGGCGGGCGGCATCATGATGGCCGCCGGCACGTATCTGGCGGTCAGCAAATAGCGATATTTCAACCGGCTTACAGCGCCGTCGCCGGGCTGTTGGCGTTAACGCGGTCAGACACCCAACCGCCCAGGCGGCGGATGGCGTCTTCGCGTTCCGGCGTCCAACGGTGGGCGTAGCTGATGCGGAAACAGTGGCGAAACTGTTTGTTGATGGAAAACATTTCGCCCGGCGCAATCAGCACATCGCGGTCTTTGGCGTAGTGATACAACTCGGTGGTGTTGATCGCCTTGGGCAGTTCAAACCAGGCGCCAATGCCGCCTTGCGGCCGGGAGATTTTGGTCACCGACGGGAAGGATTCCGTTGCCAGATCGACCAGACGTTCACAGCGTTGCCGATAGGTTTCGCGCGCCAACCGTAAGTGTCGCTCGTAAATGCCGTGGCCGAGAATGTCGGCGCAGACCAGTTGCGGTAACAACGGCGCCGCCACCAGATTGACGAACTTGCGATACAACACCTCTTCGAAATAACGCCCCGCCAACACCCAGCCCACCCGCAATTGCGGATCGATGGTTTTCGACAGCGACGAACACAGCAGCACCCAGCCTTGAGTGTCGAAGGCTTTGATTGCGTGCGTGCGGCGTTCGCCGAAATACAGATCGCCGTAGATGTCGTCTTCGATCAACGGCACTTCGTATTGTTCGAGCAACGCCACCAGCGCGCGTTTGCGGTCGTCGGGAATGCTGCAACCGAGCGGATTGGAGAAACTCGATACCGACAGAACGGCGGCAATCGGCCATTGCTCCATCGCCAGCTTCAACGCTTCCAGACTCATGCCGGTTTCCGGGTGCACCGGGATTTCGATGGCGCGCAGCCCACACGATTCAATCAACTGCAAAATGCCGTAATAACAAGGCGATTCCACGGCCACCAAATCGCCCGGCTGAGTTAACGCCTGCAAACACAGACCCATGGCGTTGAGGCTGCCGATGGTGGTGACGATGCTGTCGGGCGAGGCAGCCACGCCGGCATCGACCGCATGTCGGGCAATTTGCTGGCGCAGCTCGAACGCGCCTTCCGGTTCGGAATAGCCAACGCCCAGGTGTTTGCCGGTGCGCGCCAGCCGGCTGTAGGTCTGCTGCAAATGCTTGGCGATGGGAAAATCAAAGGCCGGGGTGGCGCGGCTGAAATTGATGGCGTCGGAGCGAAAACCATTGCGCTGGACATCCATCACCAACTGCGAGGTGGTAGCGACAACCGGACGCGACGCCGAACGCATGATGGTCGGCATATCCAACGTTGGCTGCGCCTGGCGAATGGCGTAATAACCCGACTTGGGCCGCGCTTCCACCCAGCCTTGTTGTTCCAGCTGACTCAGCGCCGACATCACCGTCGCAATGCTCACACCTTCGCGTTTGGCAAGCTGACGAATGGACGGCAGACGCTCGCCAATGGCGATGGCACCGTTGCGAATCTGGTCGGCTAACTGCGCCGCCAATTGCTCATAAAGATGGTTTTCCACGCTAAGCACCAGAACAGTTGAATGGAAAAAGCACCATAACAGTTGGCGCTCTTCTCAATCTGTATCTATTGAGATACATGAATTCTGAATCTGTATCGGTTCAGATGGTGCGGCTAGCATAGTCCCGGTGACATCGAGTTGTACAGGAGGACATCATGAGCACCCAACTCAACGCCAACAGCACCGGGCTGAGCCGGTTTATCGACGCGGCCATCGGGCACCTCAAACAAGGCATGGCCGAACTGGCCGACGCGTGGCGCATCCGCCGGCGAACCTTGAAGACGCGCCGCCGCCTGTCGCAATTACCGGCCTATATGTACCGCGACCTGGGGTTGCGTCCGGACGAAGTGCAGCGCGAAATCAATCGCGGCCTCTGGCATTAATCGCCGATAAAAAAGAACCCGGCCGAGGCCGGGTCAATCGGAGCAAAGCCGGTGTGGATCAGGCGCGGGCGAGTTGCGTCGTGCGCCGGTCGATGCGCGCCAGCGCCTGCTTGGTGAGCCAGGTACCGATCAGATAAGCGACGATGATGGTCACAATGCTGCTGTCGGCGAAGCTGAGCGAGGTGATCATCGGGCCGGGGCAGTACCCCGCCAGACCCCAGCCGATGCCGAAAATGATGCCGCCCAACACAATGCGGCGGTCGATCTCGGTTTTGGCCGGCAGGCGGAAATAGTCGGCCCACAGCGGATGCGCCCGTTTGAAGATCAACGGCGTCAGAATGGCGTTAACCACCAGGCCGCCGCCCATCACGAACGCCAGCGACGGATCCCACTGACCGAACACATTGAGAAAGTTGATGATCTTGGCCGGGTCGATCATCTGAGCCACCGACAGGCCCAGGCCGAACACCATGCCGGCCGCCAACGCCGCCGCTAAACGCAAGGTCTGAATCATGCGGCTACTCCCATCAGGTGACGCACTACAAAGACAGTGACAAAGGCCGTGCCCATAAAGCTGAGCGTGGCAACCAGCGAACGCGGGCTGCGCCGCGCCAACCCGCAAATGCCGTGGCCGCTGGTGCAACCGGCGCCGATGGTGGCACCAATGCCGACCAACAAACCGGCCAAAACCAGAACGCCCTGACTGACCACCGGCTGAATGTGCTCAACGCCGGGGCCAATGCCGAGCACCCGGTACAGTACGCCGCCGAGTACAAGACCGATCACAAACAGCCAGCGCCAATCAAGATCGCCACGCACCGGTTGCACCAGGCCACCGACGATGCCGGAAATGCCAGCCACTCGGCCTTGCGACCACATCAAAAAAGCGGCCGACAGGCCGATCAGGGCGCCGCCCGCCAGAGCGGACAGGGGCGTGAAGTTAATGATTTCCATCGATTCCAAACCTAAGTTAATAAACCCTAATTTAGCATTTGCTAAATTAATTGCGCAAAATAATGCGGCCAATGGCCGCCTCTTCAAGTGGGGTGTGGCGACCGATTGCTCGGTCGCCTGGCTGATCAATGCACGCGGTCGGCGCGAATGTTCAGCGGGATTTTCAGATACCGCTTGCCGTTGCTTTCCTGTTGCGGCAAATGGCCGGCTTCGATGTTCACCAGAATGCTCTGATAAATCAGCTTCGGCGCGGCCAGTTTGGCGTCGCGTTCCTCGCGGAATTTAACGAACTCGTCGGCGCTGGTGTTGCCTTTCAACTGAATGTTGCTGGCTTTTTCCTCGCCAATGGTTGATTCCCAGCGCACCGCACGGCCGTTCGGCTGATAGTCGTGGCCGGTAAAAACGCGCGTCTCATCCGGCAGGCTGTACAGATTTTCCTGGATGCCTTGATACAGCGTGCGCGCATCGCCAGCCGGGAAATCGCAACGGCCAGTACCGTAGTCGGGCATAAACAGCGCATCGCCGGTGAAGACGGCGTCTTCAATCAAATAGCTCAGGCACGCCGGTGTGTGTCCCGGTGTCGGCAGGGCTTTGATGGTCAGCGTACCGGCCGAGAAGGTTTCGAAATCTTTCAGCAAACGGTCGAATTGCTGGCCGTCGGTGACAAAAGCGTCCGGCAGGTTATAGACGCCTTTGAACACCTGTTGCACCTGACGGATGCGTTCGCTGATCGCCACTTGCAGATCGGGGAATTCATCGCGGAACAACTGGCTGGCGCTCAGGTGGTCGGCGTGGGCGTGCGTTTCCAGCACAAAGTGAAAGGTCAGGTTGTTCTGTTTACCGAAATCGACGACCTGCTGGTAACTCCGGTCGGAGACGATGCTGCCGATTGGGTTGTAGTCCAGCACCGGGTCGATGACGACGGCGTCTTTCGAGGCCGGGTCGAACACCACATAAGTGAGGGTGTTGGTGGCCTCGTCGTAAAAGGTTTCGATTTGGATGCTCATGGTTGCCTCCACGTGGGCAAGTCGTTGCTGGTCTGGCCTCAGCCAATATTAGCAAACTCTAATCAAATGTTGTGCCAACGATTAACCAGCTGATTTTTCGGGCGTTTTCGGTTCGGAATCGATGATCATGTTGCAAGGTGTTGCAACGCCCGTTTCATCGCGATGCACCCAGGCGCGGGCGGCGGCCATGGCCGGTTCGGTGTCGAGGAAAAAGTGATCCTCACCCAGGGCGGCGCTGAAGCCGGAACGGTCCATCACATCCTTAACCGGGCCTTTGATGTGGGCGATGAACAGATCGATGCCGCGCTGGCGATAATCGTGCAATAAATCGTGCAGCGCCGTGTCGGCCGAACTGTCGAGTTGGTTGATCGAACAGGCGTCCAGCACCACGGCTTGCAACGGCCAGTTCAGACGCTGCTCGGCGCGGCGGATGGTGTCTTTCAGGAAGCTGACGTTGCCGTAGTAGAACTGGGCGTCAAAGCGAATCGCCAGCACGCCGGGTTCGGTTTGGGCGTCCGGGTGGCGCTCAATGTTGCGGTACGACTGAGTGCCCGGCAGTTTGCCGAGCACGGCGTAATGCGGCCGGGTTGTTTTGATCACAAACCACAGCATGGACGCGCCGACCGCCAGGAACAGGCCATCTTTGGCGCCCAGAGCAAGCGTGGCGGCAAAGGTGAACAGCAACAAACCCAGGTCGCTGCGTTTGACCTTCCACAGATGTTTGACCTCGTGCAGATCAATCAGGCCGGCCACGGCCACCATGATTACCGCCGCGAGTGCTGCCTTAGGCAGGAAGTAAAACAACGGCGTCAAAAAGGCGAGCGACAGCGCGATCAGGCTGGCGGTGATCAACGGCGCCAGCCCGGTGTTGGCGCCCGCATTGGCGTTGACCGCCGTGCGACCAAAGCCGCCGGCAACCGGCATAGCGCGGGAAAACGAACCGACCAGATTCGCCAGGCCCAGGCCAATCAGCTCCTGGTTCGGGTTGATCTCATAGCGGCGCTCGGCGGCGTATTTACGCGCCACGGCGATGCTTTCCATAAAGCCGATCAGGGCGATGGCAATCGCCATCGGCAACAATTCCAGCGCATCGCCAATGCTGAAGGTCGGGGCACCGAAAGCCGGAAGACCCGCCGGCACATTGCCGACAACCGCCACACCGGCCTGGTCCAGCTTCAGCGCCCAGACCGCTACAGTGGTCACCGCTACGGTGATCATTGCCGCCGGTAAGGCCCGGTTCAGCCGCTTCAGCCCGATCAACAACACCAGGCTGAGCGCGCCAATGGCCAGCGTTGGCAGGTGCGTGTGCGTCCACTGCTGCGACGCTTCGAGCAGAATCTCAGCGATGTTTTCACTGCGCGGCAACGACAAGCCGAACAGATTCGACAGCTGGCTGACGGCAATAATCAACGCCGCCGCGCTGGTGAAACCGGAAATCACTGGATGCGACAAAAAGTTGGTCAGAAAACCCAACCGGAACACGCCCATGCCCAGATACACCAGACCGACCAGCAGCGACAGCAAAATGGTCAGCTCGACATAGCGTTCGGAACCCATCGGCGCCATCAGCCCAATGCCGCTGGCAACCAGCAAGGCGACCAACGCCACCGGCCCGACGGCCAACTGCCGCGAGGTGCCGAAAAAGGCGTAAACGATCATCGGCAGCACCGAAGCATAAAGGCCGATGTACGGCGGCAAACCGCCGAGCAGGGCATACGACATCGCCTGCGGCACCAGCAAGGTGGCGGTGGTGATGCCGGCCACAATGTCGCCGCGCAGCCAACTTCGTTGGTAATTGGGAATCCAGTCCAGCGCCGGAATGTAAGGGCGCAGACGGGCGGTTAAGGATGTCGATGTCATGGACAACGCCTCGGTTGTGTTGCAGTCGTCGCATCGGTTCGCCTTGGTTAGCATAGGCGAGCCGCGGGCAACCGCAGGTCTCAGTTGGTGAGCGCTATAACAAGGAGCGTGCCAATCGTTAACCGACTGAAATATAAGAAGTTTATTTGGCAATCTGGCAGGAACGTTTAGCGATGTTGCAACGTCTGTTTCGTATTGCAACAGTGTTGATACTGACGATGGCATTGGTCGGCTGTGAGCGCAGTGCCGAATCGCTGCTGGATGACTACGTCAGCCGGGTCGCCCGCGTACTGGACGCCGAACGCCCACCGTTGCAGCCGCTCAGCCTGCCGGCTTACCCCCAGCCGCGAGCGATACTGCAATACCCGCCGGACATCCGACTCGATTTGCTCGACGCCTGGGCTCTGCGCGGTTGCGAAGTCTTCGTACTGATCGGTGAGCGCAACTCCATTCTCGGCAAACTGGCCGACCCGTTGATTCGCCTCGATTACGAACGCCGCCTGCTCGACTTTTTACCGACCTGTCTGAATTCCGACATCGAACTCGACGCTGAATTGCGCACCGAACTGGAAGCCGCCCTCGCGCAAAAACGCGCCACTTTCAACCAACATTTATGGAACGCCACCCTCGCCAACCCCGACTACACCGGCTATTGGACCAACGGCAGCACAGCCATCGCCCCGCACGACAACATCGACGCCAACGGCTACGCCGCCAACCAACAGGCGTTGGCCGCACTGGTGGCGAACCCGCACGACAGTGAACTCGACGACTGGCTGACCACCATGCAGCTCACCACCCAATACCCGATGGGCGGCCACAGTCTGCAATCAATGCGTCTGGCCGTTCAGTATTTGCAGCAAGCCGAAACAATGTTGCAGGACGCCGCCGCCGACCAACGCCTGTGCCCGATGGGACCGGCAATGAAGGAATTCGATTACGCCCGAAATGTGATGGTGAATGTCTTTGTCGGCGAGGTGCAGCCCTGGCTGGGGGAGGTGGATCGGCGGTTTTTGGCGGGGTATGACAGTTTGGCAATGATGCAGTCGGTATCGGCGCTGAATAGTGATCCAATGGCGTCGTACATATTTCTGCTTGAAGAATTTCATCAACAGTATCGGGCAACCATCAGGCAGCAGGTAAGAGCGTGGGAACACCTGCTGGAACGCTGTGGTGCTTCTGTGTCCCCACGTCGTTGATGCCTGGGAATCAGCGTTGGAAATCCATCGTGTCGTGGAAGGCTATGGATGCCAGTCCATCTTCCTCTACCGTCTTGAACTGATACTCCAGTAAGTCCGGATCGCGGTGCACAATCAGCACCAAATAGCCCAGTTGCGATACACCCCAAACCCGGGGCACTTCTTTCAGGTTTCTGAGTTTCCCCGCGGCGCCACTGATTAATAAGCGGGTATTTTCCAGTTGGCCTTCGTCGCTGAGTTGATGATCGTGACCGGCAATATAGAGGTCCGTATCCCCCATTACTGTGGTGCGCAGGAAGAGCTTCATGCCCGGATTGGCGTCCCCGTGATGACCGGAGCTGAAATAGGGGTGGTGACCAAAAGCAATGCGCAATGCACAGTCAGACATGGCGGGTTCCAAGTTGTGCACCCATCGGACTTGAGCGAGGTAGCTGGCTTCTGTATCTAGGGTGATAAAGCACAGGTCGCCGCGACGTGTCGCATAATATTGGCTGGGGAAAATTACATTTTCGTGGGTTTGAGCGACGTCGATCCAGGCAGTATCGTCGGCTTTGTGATCGTGATTTCCCATTGCAATATAGAACGGCCGATCACTGAGCAGGTCTGCATAGGGAGTTAGAAACTTATCGTACAGTTGTGGGTCGTCGGCTGAGGTAATGCCATTCTCGTAAATCACGTCACCCACCATGCGCAGTTCGTCGCAACCTTCGTGCAACAACGCATCTTTGACTTGATATTGCTCGGCTTTGCCAGTGCCTGCGTCACCGAGGACGCAGATTCGATACTGGTCAGGGAGATTGCCGGGTGTATTTTCTGCCCATTCGGTCGTGCTGCTGGTACAGGCACTGAGGGCACTCATAACGAATAAAAGAGACACAACAATAGGTTTCAATGACAGACCTGCGACGACGTATGAGTGAATATTCAATTTGAATGTAGCTAAATCGCAGCGTATCGCTATTGGAGCGTGGATTCCACGTTGAACGGTGTTGTCACAATTAACTGAAACCATGGGCCGGGATTGATACGAACACTGGCGTTTATAAAACTCTTCAGCGAGGCCTCGATATGATGACTCTATTGGGAAGAAGCACGTCCATTAATGTCCGGAAAATTCTCTGGTGTCTGGACATCCTGGAGTGTCCGTTTCAGCACATCGAACAGCCAGATGTACAAACATTGGCGACATTGAACCCTAACCGCCTGGTGCCCGTATTAACGGATGGTGATTTTAGCCTGTGGGAATCGAACGCCATTCTGCGGTATCTGGCGAGACGGTTTCCAGACAGTGATCTGTACCCATCAACACCGACTGTGCGATCGCTGATTGATCAATGGTTGGATTGGCAGCTCGCGGAATTTAACAGCGCTTGGGTGTATGCGTTCCAGGCCAGGGTTCGAAATAACCCCGATTTTCAGAACGCTGATTTGATTGAACAATCGGTCCGTAACTGGAATGACAAGGTAGCGCTGCTGAATGATCAATTGGCTGATAAAGACTTTGTGACTGGCGCGCAATTTCGGGTCTGCGACATCGCATTGGCACTGTCGGTGAATCGCTGGTACGAGTCCATCGGTCAAATTGGCCGGTTCGCCCATATCGACGCTTATTTTCGTCGCTGCGCGGCACAAAAAGGTTTTACTGACTGGGTGGCCAACGGCGTGGCTTGATGCCGCCTGGCTGGCGTCCGATTACCGCTTTGGCCTTGCAGATCGGCAACAGCGATTCAGTGTGGCCGATCAATCAGAGCAGGGTGAGCAATACAATGGAGGATCGGAGTCAAATGAGCACGAGGCGCATTGATAACTCCGATCCTGCCCCTGGTTAATGAGCGTTTAGTTAGCCGGTTCTGTGCTGAAGTAGGATGTCAGCTGCTCAGTCAATGTTTTCAGAGCGACGCCATTGAGCAGGTAGTCATTGTCATAGTCGGTCGCTTCGTCGATTACAGCCCACAATACCGGCTCGTCAACGGCATCGCCGACATCGACCAATGCAATCGCATCCATTCCGTACTCGTAGGCCTGCAAGCGATCAATGACAATCGCTTCTTTGCCATGCCAATCGGCATGGCGCTGCCATTTGAGTTGGCCTGCGAAATTGACGTCTTTTACCGGCTCATAGTCTTCGTAATACCACCGAATTAACGCAGCGGTTCCACTGGATTGACCCGCCTCAGACGGATTGAACTTGATCTGATAAATGTAAAGGTCGTCTGCATTGTTTAAGTAACCCCAGCCTTCAATACCAAGATTGGTATTGTTCAGGGTAAACAGATCATCCAACGCTGAAAACGTGACATCGCAGGTGACGTCATCACATTCGTTATTGTCAGGGAGTACCATGACATCATCGTAAGGGCTTATCAGAGTTTGACTGTCGGTCTGTGTGAACTGAACCCAGTAGCCAACGGAATCGTCAGGAAAGGTCAGGTTGGCGTTGAACGGTGTGGCTGCCGATTCCAGTATTCCGCTTTCATCGGCTGACATTCGGTCCAGAATATCAACCAGTGTTTCGCCGGCAACACTCTTCTCCCGAATTGATACGGGTATCGTTAACGTATCGATTTTTTCGGCAAAGGGTTGGATGTTAGCCAGGGTCCAGCTGGCTGGATCTGTCGACGGAATTTCCTTCAGGTAAACGGTATGGCTGCTGTAGGAGCCGTCTTCATTGATGGTGCTTTTGCGCCAGATGCCACTGTATTCCACTCGCTCAAATTGGTCGTTGTTATCCAGCAACCAGATGACATCTTCATAGTCATCCACGTAGTCGTCATCGTCCTCAGTAGTGGTGAGATTACCGTTTTGATCAAATTCATAAAAAGTTTCCAATACGCTGAGCGCATTGCTGTTGTCGGGTGTGCTGACTTCCCAGGTTTCAAAGCACACTACGCTGGAGTTAGCTTCGCACCAGCTGGCTGGGAAGATCGTCAGTTCACCAAAACCCTGTCGGAACAGTGTGGTGATCTCAGCGGGTGTCAGGTTATCGGAGGCCAGTTGGTTCAGTTGTATTTGGGTCTGTTCAACAGACGCATCGGCCTCCAGTGTTGAGCGGAGATCATTGATCAAAAGCTGTTGCTGAGTGGCGTCATTTTCTAATGCTGCCAGCACCAGTTTTCGTAAGTTATTGCTCTCTTCCGTATTTCTGGTGATGGCCCGTGTGAGCGTTAACTCAACAGCGTTTGCCTGCTGTACTGCATCTCCCCCGGCGGCTTGAAGATTACCTTCCAGATTGAATTTGGTTTCGCCCATTACGTCGGCAACCAGTTGGGCGATGCGGTGCAGTTTTTCGGCGGATGGGTCACCTTGTTCGCTGTTGGATACAAAATCCTCGAGCAGGTTTTCCGGGTTTTCCTGACCAAATGCCAGCGCGTATCGTTCAAGCGCCGCTGCCTCACTCAGGTTCGGGTCGAGTTGCAGGGTTCGGGCAATCAGCGTTGTGATGGGGGATACAAAGGCTTCATGGCCTTTGGGTGTGGTTAATTTATAGGGCCGGGTTACGAAGCTGTTGTCGTCTTCATCCTGAGCGTTGACGGAAACTTCAACCAGCAATTGGCCTTGTTCATATTGCTGTCTGGTGATGTCTTCCAGGCGGTAATGCCCGCCGGCGAGGGTGATTGTATCGGGTTCGTTGTCGTCACAATTGGCGTTGTTGTTCAGGTCCAGACAAACCAGTGCGCCCACCAGGTAGCCATCGGCGACGCGTCCTTCGAGCGTCATTTTGGCTCCGGTTTCAGGGTTGGACCCGCCACTGTCGCCGGGTGTGCACCCGGCCGTCATCAGTAATGCCGCTAAAGGTAAGGTAAGGGGTAAGGTAAGGTGCTTCATAAGATCCTCTTCACAATCCGTATGATGTTCAGGCCGGGTTGAGGTCGAACTCCCGGTATTCGCCGGCTGTGGGTATGGGCCGCTATTCCCTGGTCGTCCCACAGGTTGGCGTGAGCGGATTATATGAAAACGCCAAAAAATTGACACCTTAAAGAGTGAATGGCGTCTGATTTTGGGCGGAAGAGGGTTTTTCTTTAAATATGTAGGGTGCGAGCCGGTTTCGGTAAGCTTCGGATTAACGGTTGCAAATGGACGCCAAAATGCTGGAAGACTTCAAAAACACCTACCCCGTCATCATCGAACTACCCGTTCAATGGGGTGATATGGACGCTTTTAACCACGTCAACAACGTCGTTTATTTCCGCTACTTCGAAAACGCCCGCATTGCGTATTTCGAACGCACGCCGGTGTTTGATGAGATGAAAACGAATGGCGTCGGGCCGGTGGTTGGGCACACGGAGTGTCGTTACCGGCGGCCGCTGACGTATCCGGATCGCATCTTTGTTGGTGCCCGTACGTTGAGTATTCAGGAACATGGTTTTGTGCACGAATACGCGGTGTTCAGTGAGCGGCAGCAGACGATTACGACCGATGGTAAAGCGCGCATTGTGTTGTTTAACGGTCGCAGCAATCAGAAAGAAAACGTCAGCGATTCGATTCGTGCATTTTTGGTAAAACTGGAAGGCCGGGCGTTGTCGGACGAGGAATAATACGGCCGGTATTGATCGCGGGTTTTTATTCAACCCGTGTCTGTTTTTGGTGCAACTTTATGCCGAATTAATTCACACAGTTGAGTCAGTTGTTGGTGTGTTTGCGTCGGTTGTTGGTCGGCGTCGAACAGCGCCCAACCGGCGTTGATGCGCAGGCAATCCTGGTAGCTGTTGTGGGTGGTGAAGCAACGGCCGCTGCGGATATCGATACCGTCTTTTAACGCTTCGCGCTGCAACGCATCGGTGTCCAATCCTGGTACGTGCAACCACAGCACCAGGCCACCGCCGGGCTGGCTGCAACGGGCTTCGCTCGGTAGCTGCTGTTGCAGAAACTGTTGGTACTGGCCGAGTTGTTGTTGCAGTTTTGGTCGCAGCGTTTGTAAGTGCTGGCGGTAGTCGCCGGTGGCAAAAAACTCTGCCACACAGGCCTGAATAAGCGTGCTGGTGCCCAGGTTGGTACGGCCGTGAAATTCGGCGCATTGCTGGTAAAAGCGACCGGGTAAGCACCAGCCCAATCGCATCCCCGGCGACAGCGTTTTCGAGATCGAACTGCACCATAAAATCCAGCCGTGTTTATCCCAATATTTCGCCGGCATCGGGTTGTGTTTTTGAAAACCTAGATCCTGATAAATGTCGTCTTCGATGATCGGAATTTGATACTGGTTTGCCAGCTCCGCCAGTGCCTGTTTTTGTTCGTTGGGCAGCGTAATGCCAAGCGGGTTGATGTGGTTGGTGCTCAATAACGCAGCGCGGATGCGGCCTTCTTTCATGCAGGTTTCCAGCGCGTCCAGATCCAGGCCCTGGTGCGTGAGCGGGATTTCGATGATGTTGCGCGACAGCGTGCTGAGCAAATCCAGTAAGCCGTTAAAGCAGGGCGAACTGACCGCCAGGGTGTCGCCGGGTTGGGTGAGAGTTTCCACCGCCAGCCGGACTGCGCTCATGCAGCAGTGGGTGACAATCAAGTCGTAGGCGTGAACCGGAAAGTGTTGGTCGCGAAAGTGCTGGGCGATGGCGTTGCGAACGGAAGTCGTGCCGCTGAAATCGGAATACTGCAACAGGCTTTGGGCGTTGCGTTGGGTGACGCGTTTTAGTGTGCGTTGCAATGGCACCGCTGGTAGCAACTCGGGCGACAACACCGCTATGCCCAGCGGCGCAAAGCCTTCGCTGGGTCGGTTGTAGCCCAGTTGTGGCGCGTTGCGGCGCGGGTCGCGACGTTCCAGCGTCTGGTTCGAGAGCGTCGGGAATTCAACAATCTGCGCCCGGTTGGAGACGAAGTAGCCCGACTGCGGGCGGGAATAAATCCAGCCGCTTTCCTGCAAATAGTCGTAGGCCTTGGTGGCGGTGGTCATGCTCACCGCTTGCTGTTTGGCGAGCGTGCGCAAGGCGGGCAGGCGCGAACCTTCTGGCAGGCGTTGGGCCTGAATGTCGTCGATCAATCGCTGCGCCAGGTTCAGATACAGCGCCATGCGGAACTCCATCAGCGGTTAGCTTGCACAAAATTGTACTCACATTTTTGTCGATAATTGAATCTGTATTCTTTTTTGGCTCACAACGACACTGCGTCTGTCTTCATTCACGGTCGAGATCAATTCAAATGAAACGTTTGGATGCGGTGTTGTTGGTGCTGTTGATGGCACTGTGGGGCTTTAATTTCAGCATCATCAAACTGGGGGTGAACAGCGTGAACCCCTTGGTGTTGACGGCGTTGCGCTTCAGCTTTGCGGTGTTCCCGGTGATTTTTTTCATTCCGCGCCCGGCAGTGCAATGGCGCTATCTGGTGATGTACGGGCTGTCGTTCGGTGTCGGTGTTTGGGGGTTGACCACGCTGGCGGTGCACGCCGGCAACAGCCTGGGCATGACGTCTTTGCTGCTCGATATGAGCGTGGTCAGCGCCTTGCTGCTCGGTTGGCTGGTGCTGAAAGAGACCATCACGGCGGCCAAGTTGATTGGCAGTGCCACGGCGCTGCTGGGCTTGGCGGTGATCATCTATTTCGACGACGGCATGGTGACGCCATTGGGCCTGGTGCTGGTGTTGGCGGCCTCGACGTTCTGGACGGTGAACAACCTCATCGTCAAGTTGTCGGGCACGCGTTCGGTGTTTGCGTTCAATGTCTGGTCGATGTTGTTTGCGCCGGTGCCGCTGCTGGTCTTGGCGGTGGTGATTTATGGCCCCGAGGTCGTGCTGCACCTGCCGCAACAGATGACGGCCGGTGCCTGGTTTTCAGCACTGTTTCAGGCTTACCCGACCACGCTGCTGGGCTATTGGTTCTGGAACAAGATGATCGTGCGTTACTCGATCAGTCTGCTGGCGCCGATCAATTTGCTGGTGGTGGTGTTTGGCATTCTGGGCGGCGTGCTGTTCTGGGGCGAAGTTATCGAATGGCCGCATGTGGTCGCCACGGTGTTGATTCTGGGCGGCATTCTGATCAGCCAGATGAATATCCGTTGGGCGATGTTGCGGGCTAAGCCGGTGGCTTGACGGCGGACGATGCGATCAGTCGGTTTCGGCCACCGTTGGTTTGACCGGAATCAGGGCGTCTCGGTCCCAACCCAGACGCCCGGTGGCGACGGCCTGGCGGCGCACGCCTTTGACCGGGGCGATGAAAAACAGATCGCCGTTTTCTCCGGTCAGTTGTTGCTTCACACCCGCGTCGCGTGCGATGCGGGCGTTGGCCACCATGTGCTCGGTTTCGCCGTGTACGGGTATTGCCAGTTTGGGTTGCACCCAGCGGTACATCTGCGCCAGTTCGTCGCGCGCCGGGTGGCCGGAGGCGTGAATGGGCAGGGCGAATTCGTCGGCGGTGATGACCTGAATATCGCGCTGTTTCAATAAAGCGATTAAGGCTTCGACCGGCTTTTCATTGCCGGGAATGATGCGTGAACTGAACACCACCGTGTCGCCGGCATCGAGCGTGAGTTCCGGGTGGTTATCGCGCGCCAGTTTGTGCAAGGCCGCGCGCGGTTCGCCCTGGCTGCCGGTGGCGATGGCAAGAAAATTCTGGCGGGGGAAATAGCCCAGATCGAAACTGTCGATGAACTTGGGCATGTTCGACCAGTAACCGCTGGCGCGCGCTGCCGACACCATGTTGTGCAGCGATCGGCCCAGTAACCCAACTTGCCGGCCGCTGTCGTCGGCGATCTTCATCAGTGTTTTCAAGCGCGCCACATTGCTGGCAAAACAACTGACGACGACGCGGCCCTGGGCGTTGTCGACGATCTGCTTCAAACCTTCGTACAACGCTGCTTCCGAGGTGGAATGACCATCGACCAAGGCGTTGGTGGAATCGCACACCATGGCGTCGGGTTCTTCCAATGCCAGGCGTTGATAGGGTTCGGCGTTGAAGGCTGGGCCGACCACTGGGGCCGGGTCGAGTTTCCAGTCGGCGGTGTGAAACACGCTGCCGACGGGGGTGCGAATCATCAGCGCCTGCGGTTCGGGAATGGAGTGGGTGATGCTCAGCCATTCAACGTTGAACGGGCCGATCTGCCGGCGCTCGCCGGGTTTGACCACGTGCACCGGCACCTTGCCGGCCAGGTTCACCTCCATCAATTTGCGTTGCAGGATTTGAGCGGTGAAGGCGGTGGTGTAAATCGGTGCGCGCAAACGGCGCCACAAGTACGGAATGGCGCCAATGTGGTCTTCGTGGGCGTGGGTGATGACGATGCCGGCGAGGTGTTCGGCGCGTTCGGCGATGAAGGCCGGGTCGGGCATTTGTACGTGCGGGTCGGTGGTGTTGTTCCAATCGGCGAAGGTGACGCCGCAATCGACCATCAGCCAGGCGTCGTCGTGTCCATAGAGGTTCAGGTTCATGCCGATTTCACCGCTGCCGCCGAGTGGCAGGAACCAGAAATCTTGACTGTCAGGCGTCATACATCACTGAATTTGAGAGTGCGGCGATAGTGTAGCGGGTAACAGCGCGCATTGTGAGGCTGGGACATTGCCGCCCAGCTCAGGATAACCGGTGCCGGAACAGCCAGGCGGCCATCGGCAGGGTGACCGCCGCGATGCTGAGCAAGGGCACAAAGTTGAACGCCACCTCGCTGAAGGTCGCGCCTTCAAGGTAGACGCGCCGCACCAGATCGATACCAAAACGCAATGGGTTGACGTAGGTGGCAATCTGCAACACCTCGGGCATGTTGCGGATCGGCGTCAGCAATCCCGAGAGCAACGTCAGCGGCATCACCAGCATGAAGGTGTAGAGCATGGCTTGTTGCATGGTCAGCGACAGCGCCGAGATCGATAGGCCGATGCCCACTGCCGCTGTGGTGAAGCTGAGCAAACCCAGATACAGCAACCAGAACGAGCCGTTCATCGGAATCTGAAACCAGAACAGGATGATCAGCAGAATGACGGTCGATTGCACCATGCCCGCCAAAATCGATGGCAGCGCTTTGCCGATCAGAATTTGCAGCGGCGTTAACGGCGTGACCAGGAGTTGATCGAAGGTGCCCTGTTCGCGTTCGCGCGCTACCGACAGCGCCGCCAGTAGTAAGGTTTGGATCATGCTTAACGAGGCAATCAGCGCCGGCATGATGTTCCAGCGCGACGCCAGATTGGGGTTGAACCAGGCGCGGCGTTCAATGGTCAGCGGCGATGTCTGGCCCAGACCGGCGTTGTATTCCGACACCAGCGCAGTGACGTAAGCCGACGCCAGAGCCGCCGTGGACGAATTGCGGCCGTCCAATATGACCTGCAACGGCGCGCTCTGATGCGACGCCAACAGCGCATCGAAATTGGCTGGAATGGACAACGCCAGCAAGGCGTCGCCGCTGTCGATGACGCCGGCAATCTGGTCGCTTGAGGTCAGCGTTGCGATGCGGTGAAACACGCCAGTGCCGTCGAGGCTTGCCAGCAATTCGGTCGAGGCTTCGCCGTGGCTTTGGTCGAGCACGGCGTACGGCACGTTGGTGAGATCGTACGTTGCGCCGTAGCCGAACAGCAGCGATTGCAAAATGGCCGGCATCACCAGCAGCGCCCGACTGGACGGATCTTTCACCAGGGTCAGCAATTCTTTGCGGAACAGGGCGAGGGTTTGCACGACGGTTTGAATCCAACTGGGCATGGTCAATCCAAAGTCTTGCGCAGGGCGCGTCGGGTGGCGGCGATCAGCACCAGGGCGTAGAGCGTCAGGATGCCGCAGTCGCGCAGGATGTCGTGCCAGACATTGCCGGCCATAAACAGGGTTTTGATCAGACCCATAAAATGCGACGCCGGCAACAGCTTGCTGATCAATTGAATCACCCAGGGCACGTTGCGCAGGTCGAACACGAAACCCGACAACATCAGCGCCGGCATAAAACTCACCAGCAACGCCAACTGGCTGGCGGCGAACTGATTTTTGGTGACGGCGGAAATCAGCAGCCCCATCAGCAACGACACAATCAGATACAGCAGTGACGCAAAAATAATGATGCCCAGCGAACCGCGCATCGGCACGTGAAACAGAAATTTGCTGGCGAGCAGACACAGGCTGAGGTCGATGGCGCCGATGACGATGTACGGCGCCAGCTTGGCCAGCACCAGTTCCAGCGGCCGCACCGGCGTGACGAACAGCGATTCCAGCGTGCCGCGCTCCCATTCGCGTGCGACTAACAAGGACGTTAGAAACGCGCCGATCAAGGTCATCACCAGCACGATCAAACCCGGCACCAGATACCAGGTGCTGATGCCCGATTCGTTGAACCAGGTGCGCTGCACGATATCTACGCGGGCGATGGGTTGCACGGGGTTGCCGAGCCGATCCAATTGGTGCTGCGTGCTGACGTTCAACGCGCCGGCGACATAGCCTTCAATGGCGGTCGCCATGTTGGAATCGACGCCGTTGAGGATCAGTTGCAGTTGGGCGTCGCCTTGCGCCAGGCGCGCTGAAAAATCGCTCGGCACCCGCAGAATGGCGTCGGTGTCGCCGGCGATCATCGTCGCTTCCGCTTCGGGCATGCTGGCCGCCCAACTGGGGCTGATATAGGCCGAGCCGGTTAAGCCGGCAACGGCGTTGCGTGCGGTGGGCGAGGTGTCGTCGAGCACCAGGGTGACGCGGGCGTCGGTGACATCGAATGACAGGCCGTAGCCGAACAACAGAATCAACACCACCGGCAACAGCAAGCCGACGAACAGATTGCTGCGGTCGCGCAACATCTGGCGGCTTTCTTTGCGCACCAAGGCTTGCAGACGTGTGACGAAACCGGCGTTCATGCGTCCACCTCGGCGTGCGCGAGTTGAGCGCGGCTGTTTTCAACAATGGCGATGAAGGCGCTGTTCATGTCGCTCGAGCCGGCATCACCGCCTTGCTGACGCACCTCGCGTGGCGTGCCCAGCGCCAGCACTTTGCCGGCGTCCTGAATGGCGATGCGGTCGCAGTATTCGGCTTCTTCCATAAAGTGCGTGGTGACGATGATGGTGACGCCGCTGTTCGCCAATTGCGTGATGGTGCGCCAAAAACTGCGCCGCGCCAGCGGATCGATGCCGCTGGTCGGTTCGTCCAGAAACAGAATGTCGGGTTGGTGAATCAACGCTGCCGCCATCGCCAGGCGCTGTTTAAAACCCGCCGGCATCAGGCCGCTGCGAACCTTGGCGTCGAGTTCAAATTGTTGCAGCGATTCGGTGACGCGCCGCCGCAAATGTTTGCCCGCCAAACCGTAACTGCCACCGAAAAATGTCAGGTTTTCGCGCACCGATAAATTGCCGTACAAAGAAAATTTTTGCGCCACATAACCGATGTGACCACGCGCCTTGGCGCGCGCTGTGCGCAGGTTTTGGCCGGCGACTTCCAAATGCCCGCTGGTCGCCGGCAGCAGACCGCACAGCATGCGAAAGGTGGTGGTTTTGCCGGCGCCGTTGGGGCCGAGTAAACCGAAAATTTCGCCGCGACGGACGCTGAATGAAGTGCTGGCGACGGCGGTGAAATCGCCAAATTTCCGCACCAGATCGCGCACTTCAATGATGGGGCGCTCGGCGTCGGTTGCAGGTATTTGTTCTGCCGCTGTTGTGGCTTGGAAATCCAGTTCGGCGGCGCGGCTTTCCTCGGTTTCGTGCTGGCGCAGCAGCATCATAAAGGCGTCTTCGAGTTCTTCCGGGCGCGGCTCTACAGCCAGGTTTCCAAGCAAGGGTTTCAATTGCGCAAGATTGACGTCGGCGCGGCGGATAAAGCGAACGTCGCCGCCTTGGGGTACAGCGTCGATGATGTGATCGGTGGCGCGAATCAGTTGGGCTTGCAGTTCGCGCGCGGGCGTGCCGGCGGCGGGCGTGACGGTGTAAGTCAGGCCTTTGGCCCGGTGCCGCAGCGAATCGGGCGAGCCGGATGCCAGCAGTTGGCCCTGGTTCATCACCATGACGTTGGCGCAGCGTTCGGCTTCGTCCATGTAGGCGGTGCTGACCACGACGCTCAATTGTTCGCTCTCGACCAATTGCAGGATGATTTTCCACAGATCGCGGCGCGACAGCGGGTCCACACCTACGCTGGGCTCGTCCAACAGCAGCAGATCGGGTGAGCGCACTAAGGTGCAGGCGAGGCCCAGTTTTTGTTTCATGCCGCCGGAGAGGTTGCCGGCGGTGCGGTCGGTGAAGCGTGCCATGTCGGTCATGGCGAGCATGCGCGCGAAGCGTTCTTCGCGTACCTCGGCGGGCACGCCGTGCAGGTCGGCGTAGAGGTCGAGGTTTTCCTGGACGCTCAAATCTTCATACAGGCCAAACCGCTGCGGCATGTAGCTGATGCGGTTTTGAATGGCTTGTGTCTGGGTGGTGATGTCGAGATCAAACATCGTCAATTGGCCGCGATCCGGTTTCAGCAAGCCGGCCATCATGCGCATCAAGGTGGTTTTACCGGCGCCGTCCGGGCCGACCAGCGCGGTCAGTTCGCCGGCGTGAACCGTCAGCGAAATGTCCTGGACCGCAATGGTGTCGTCGCCGTTTTTATTGGCGAAGGTTTTGCCCAGGTGATCGGCGGCCACCAGCACGCCGGCGTGATTCATGATTCAGTCCGGGCCTGCAATTGCACGCTGGCCGGTTGACCCAGGCGCAGGCGGTCATCCGGGTCGTCCACCACCACCCGCACTTCGTACACCAGGCTGGTGCGCAGTTCGGTGGTCTGCACCGGCTTCGGTGTGAATTCGGCGACTGAAGAGATGTACCCAACCCGGCCAGACAGTGCCGGCAACGCATCGTCGGTCAGAACGTCGGCGGGCATGCCCGGTTGAATAAGGCTGAGATTCGGTTCGTCGATGTACACCCGTATCCATTTGGGTTCGGTCAGCGCCAGTGCGAAGACGGCCGATTGCGGCGTCACAATGTCGCCCGGTTCGTGCAGGCGCGAACGCACTACGGCGTCTACCGGGGCGCGCAGTTGGCCTTGGTCGATCTGGTGTTGCAGCAGCGCCAGTTGGGCTTCGGCGGCGCTCAGTGCGGCTTGGGCGGCGGCCACTTCCTCGGCTCGCGGGCCGGCTTCGGCCTGGGCCAGCACGGCGCGTAATTCGTCGACTTTGGCGTTGGCGATTTGGGCATTGGCGCGAGCCAGATCGACATTCTGGGCGCTGGCCGCGCCGCTGTCGGACGCTTGCAGGCGAACCGAGCGCGACAGTTCCCGTTCGGCCTGAGCCGCCGAGGCTTCGGCCGACGCCAGTTGCGCCCGGGCACGGGCGATTTCTTCCGGCCGGGTGCCGCGCTGCAATTGCAGCAGGCTTTGGCGACGCACTTCCACTTCGGCCCGGGCCTGATCGGCTTGCAGCGCCAGCGTGCTGGTGTCGAGCACGCCCATCAGGTCGCCCTGCTGAACATGGTCGCCTTCTTCGACGCGCAATTCGGCGATGCGGCCGCTGCCATCGAAAGCGAGCGATACCTGACGGATATCGACGTTGCCGTGCAGCGTAAGACCGCTGCTGGCGGCATTGGGGCTTTGCGTCCACCACACACTCAGGCCGACCACAGCGACGATGACAATCATGATGATTAAGGGTCTTTTCGGCATGGCTGGCTCCGTGACAGGTTGGTGATGGGCGCGCAGTTGCTCTGCTGGCCGCTTTAAGTTTAAATTAAATTTAATTTAATCTATCGCAAACCGAGTGTCGAGCACGAACTGTTTCGGTCACACTCCATGACCTTAGCCAATGCCCGGCTCAATGACAGAGTTCATCGATGAAAACAACGGATAAACGCGCCCCCCGGACCGATGGCGAAGCCACGCGCAAGCGCATTCTGACCGCCGCTGGAGAGCTGTACGCCGAGCACGGACTGGCGGAGACCACCAACAAGATGGTCGCGCAGCGCGCTGAGGTCGATCTGGCGTCGATCAATTATCACTTTGGTAATCGCAACGGTTTGTATCAGGCCGTGTTAGGCGAGGCGCACCGGCGGCTGATTAATTTGGTCGATCTGGAACGCATCGCGCACAGCGATGATCCGGTCGAGGAAAAACTGCGGCAGTTGTTTGACTATCTGGTGAACCGCGATACCCGACAGAAAGGGCAGTGGCCCATTCGCGTGCTGTACCGGGAAGTCATGTCGCCGTCGTCGCATTTATTAACGCTGGGCGAGAATCAGATTTATCCCAAGATCGGCATGATTCAGTCGATCGTCAGCGACATCACCGGCATTCCGGCGAACGATCCGGCGTTGCTGCGCTGCATGCTCAATGTCATCGCGCCCTGCGCCATGCTGCATGTGGTGAGTCAGTTTGAACTGGCGCCGGCGCAACGGTTGTCGGCGATGCCGAGTCAGGATCTTGTCGATCATTTGTATCGTTTTGCGATGGCGGGATTGGCGGTCAGTGGCGAGCATTACCGCGCTAAGCACTGAGGCGTCGACCGGGTTTTTGCTCAGCTAAGCCGGATTGTCTTTAACTGAGTTGCAGCGTTTTCATTTTCCGCCACAAGGTCGCGCGGGAAATGCCGAGTGCGTCGGCAACGGCTTGTTTGTGGCCTTTGTGGCGTTGCAGTAATTCCAGAATGCGGTCGCGCTCGCGTTGTTCCGGCGGCAGCGGTGCTTCGTCCGGTGGGGCTTCGCCGCGCAGTTCCGGTGGCAGGTCGGCGATGTCGATGCGCGGCCCGGTGCCGATGGCGTGAGCGTAGGTGATGACGTTGCTGAGTTCGCGAATGTTACCCGGCCAGCGGTAGGCGAGCAGGGCGTCGTAGGTGTCTTGGCTGATGCGTTCGACCTGGCGTTCGTTGCGTTGGTTCAGTTCGTTAATGAAATGCCAGGTCAGCATTTCGACGTCGCCGAGTCGGGCCATCAGCGGCGGCAAATACAGCGGCACCACGCGTACCCGATACATCAAGTCTTCACGAAATTGCCGCTCGGCCACTTGTCGGCGCAGCGAGGTGTGCGTCGCGGAAATCAGCCGGATATTGGTGTGAATCACCTCGCTGGAACCGAGCGGCGTGAAGCAGTGATCCTGCAGCACGCGCAATAAACCGGCTTGGATATCCAGCGGCATTTCGGCGATTTCATCGAGAAACAGCGTGCCGCCGTCGGTCAGTTGAAACAGGCCGGTGCGGTCGGCGGTGGCACCGGTGAAAGCGCCGCGTTTGTGACCAAACAATTCCGACGCCATCAGTTCGCGCGACAACGCCGCGCAGTTGATGGCGCTGAAATGAGCGTCGGCGCGGCGTGACGTCTGATGAATGTAACGCGCCACCAATTCCTTGCCGCTGCCGGTCTGGCCGCGCACCAGAATGGAGGCGTCGGTGCGCGCGACGCGTTCAGCCTGCGCCATAAAGTCGAGCATTTGCGGTGCGACGGTCAGCAGGCCGCCGAAGTTGTGCGGCTTGAATGCGGGCGCGGTTTGGTCGCTCATGCCGGTTCCTCGTCGGTGGCGGTGAGCCGGGCGCGGGCCATGCCGTCCAGGCGTTGCTCGATTTTGAATTCACACCAGGGCAGGCGCACCCCGAGCGTATCGGCGATGCGTTTCAACTCCGCAGGATAGCCGCAAATATCGACGGTTATGCCGCGATGCTGGCAGCTTTCACAGATGCGCAACAACGCCTGAGTGGCGGCGATGCGCGGTTGGTGGGCGTGGTTCAGGTCGAGCGTCAGGCGTTGGGCGTCGTCCGGAATCAGCGGGTCGAGCCGTTCTGGTAACTGGCGCGCGGCGGCGAAATACAAACTGCCGGAAATCTGGATGGCGTAGTGGCCGTTGGTGCTGTGCTCTTGGTTGATCAGCCAGCCATCGTCATCGACTGCGTAACGACGCAATTGCGGCAGGCTGGATTGCAACAGGAAGATCACCAGACCGAGGCCGGCGCCGAGCAGAATCGCTTCGTGGAACGCCAATACCAGCGTGCTGCCAACGGTGACCAGAAACAGCGTCCGGGTTTGGCGGTTGGCGCGCAGCACCGAGGCAATCTGTTCCGGTTTGAGCATCGACAGCGCTGTCGCCACCAGCAAACCGGCGATCACCGCTTGCGGAATGGCGCGAATCAAATCGGCACCGAACAGCAGAATGGGCAGCAACACCGCTGCGGCGATAAAGGGCGCCCAGCGGCTGGTCGCACCGCCGATGTCGAGCAATACCGAACGCGTCAGCGACGTGCTGGCGGGAAACGCACCGACCAGACTGCCAGCCAGATTCGCCACACCCTGGCTGCGCAATTCGGCACGCAAATAACGTTGTTCCTGGCGGTTGCGCAGCGTGACGATCAATTCCAGCGAGCCGATAAAGGCGACGGCGAAACCGGGCACGATCAACGCTTGAATCATCGCCCAGTCGGGCAATTGGGTTGCCAGTTGCGGCCAGCCGTCGCTGATCACTGTGCTTTGTTCGAGCGTGATCCAGCGGTCTACCAAAGGCCAGGGCGCAAACATCACCAGAGCGATACTGGCGATCAGTGCCAGCAATGGAATCGGCCAGCGCGGCAAAAAGCGCCGGCCGAGAATGACCGACAGCAAGGCGGCCACCGCCAGTAACATGGCCGCCGGTTCCAACGTCGTCAGGTTCAGTTGGGTCAGTCGAATCAGTTCATCGACCACGGTGCGCACGCCGTTGAATGGCGTACCGAGAAATTCGTCCAACTGCATCAGCGCGATGATGATGGCCGCGCCGGTGGAAAACCCGAGCAAGACGGCTTCGGGTACAAAATCGAACACGCGCTCAGCGCGCAGAGCAACGATCAACAAGCGCGACAAACCCGCCAGCACGCTGAGTGTGACCATAGCGGTCAGCAACAATTCCGGATCAGCGGCCCAGGGCGACAGGCTGGTGAGAATGATCAGGCCTGTTGTGTTGGTCGGCCCGACAGTGACGTGAGCGCTGCGGCCGGCAACGGCGGCAATCATGCCCGGCACGATGGCCGTAACCAGGCCATACATCGGCGGCAGGCCCGACAGCATGGCATAGGCCAGGCATTGCGGAATGCCGACCAGTGCCACCAAAAAGCCGGCGTTGAGATCGCCGGCTGAGGGTAAAGAAAACGACTTCATCCGCGCCAGAATCAAGCCTCGCCGATGGCGGCGCGGTACAGGATGCTGCTGCGATTGCCGCTGCGGCAGTAGCCCAGCACCTTGTCGTGCTGATCCAGCACCGAACGCAGAATTTCCGCTTGCTGCGGCGTGAACATCGGGCCGTTCATCGGCAGGTGATAAAACGTCAGGCCGGCGGCTTCGACGGCGCTTTTGATGTCGGCAGCCGGGGTCTGATCGGCGGATTCGCCGTCCGGTCGGTTGCAGACAATCACCTCAAAGCCAGCGGCTTTGGCTTCGGCCACATCGTCGATACTGATCTGGGGGGCAACCCAATAATTGGCGGCCAGTTGCGTGGCGTTCATCGGAAATTCCTCTTGGCTGAAAACCATGATGGGGGTGCATGCTAACACAGGGTGTTGGGCGTGCGACTGTCTGACAGCGACACCTCTGTGAACGCTGCCGCTAAATATTAGCAAAAACTAATGTATAGGCGAGTCGAAGCGATTCAAGGCGCGGCTGAAACGGCGGCGGGCTGGCTCGGTTGAGTGCTTGCAGTCTTTGCTAAAAGCTCTATGTTAATGGCCATAGGTCGGTTGTTTTCGTAAGCCTGCACGTGTTTGACAAGCGTTCGAATAACCTTCACACGGCGGATTTCCGCCTACTACAACAACAATAAAACCGACCCCGACAACGAGGAGAAGTCCATGATTCTCGACCATACTCTTGGTATTTTTACGCACCCGGATAGTGAGTGGTCACTCATTCGCCAACAGCGCCGTTCCAAGCTGATGGAGTATCTCACCCACGTTCCGATTCTCGCTTTGATTCCTGCGGTCTGTTTCTACTTCGGTGTGGTTCACGTCGGCTGGACCATCGCCGGCAGTCCGAAAACCACGCTGACGCCGGAAAGCGGTCTGGTGTTGTGCGTGCTCAGTTACCTGGCAGCCTTGGTTGGGGTTTGGGTGTTTGCGGAATTCATTAACTGGATGTCGCGCACCTATTCCGATGAAGCCACCGATCAACACCACGGCATGGCGTTGGCGGTGTACACCACGGCGCCGATTTTCCTGGCCAGCATCGTCGGCATCTGGCCGGTGCTGTGGTTGAACGTGATCGTCTTTGTGTTGGCGGCGGCTTATTCGGTGTATCTGATCTACGAAGGTATGCCGATCATCATGAACATTCCCAAAGAGCGTGCGTTTATGTACGCGACATCGGTGATCACCGTCGCTTTGGTGTTGTTGGTGACTATGCGCGTCGGCACGGTGATTGTCTGGTCGGCGGGCTTTGGTCCGGAGTACGTCGTTCACGGTTGATCTGTCTTAACCGCCCGCTGTTCTGGCGGGCGGTCTCTGCTTTTCCCTCTCTGTTGCTTTCCTTCTCAGCTGTTTTCCCGCTCAACTGAATTCCCACCAAGGCAAATAGGTGTAGTAGCCATCGCTGTCGCGGCGGCTGACGCCATCGCTGAAAAAGCGCAATTCCACCCATTGATAGCCGCTTTCGATGCGCACCCGTCCGGCGTGTGGGTAAGTGGCGCCGCGATACCAGTGCACGCCTTCCAGGGTGCGCAGGCTGGCGTTGCCAAAATAGCGACCGTCATCCATCCACACACTGGCGTTGGCCAGCACGCGGAAATCGGTGGCGTCGAGCTCTTCGACGCGCACGTCTAAGCCGCTCAATTTGACGCTTTGATGGGCGCTGTCCAGGCGCAGGTAGCCATTCAGGGTGGCGTCCAGACTGACGATTTCATCGAAGGCGTCGTCGTACCAGCCGCGCACGTCGTACACCAGCCGGCTGTTCAGCGTGCTCAGCCCCAGCCAACTGCTGGTGCCGCATTGGGTGGCGGTGGCGGTCAGCCCCAGTTCGACCCAGGTCATGCCGCTGGCGTAGGTTTCGGTGTCGCCGAAGGCTTCGGTTGCGGTGTAGCCGCCGAAGCTGCAGGTGTCGCTGTCGAACAGATAGGTGGAGGTGGTTTCAATCGGCACTGCCCGGGTCAGGGCGCGGGCGGAGGGTGTCAGATAGTCGTCCGGGTTGGCCAGCATGTCGATGCTGTTGGCACCGAGGGCATACGGCATTAAAGCGGTGCGCGTTAAAAAGACGCTGCTGAATTCGGTGACCGAGGTTGAGCCGTAACTGGGATAGGGTTCGAGTTCGACGTAACAGCCGGTTAACAGCAGCGTTGTGGCGAGTGTGGTCAGCAGCGAGCGAAACATGGCAACTTTCCTGAGTGCGATTCGAGATGCCGACACTCTGGGCGGAAGTCACTGAATGCTGTCTGAACTGCGCTGGGTGGCTGACGGCGGCGTTCAGCTTGAATTCAGTCTGATAAACTGAACGCAGCCCGATTTTTCAGGAATGTAACGATGACGCAGTCAAACAACCCCGTTCTGGTTCAGGTCATTCGCGGTGGCGCGGTGGAAAGCGAACACCGTGGCCGGGCGCTGGTGATGACGCCGGACGGCGACACGCTCTGGTCGGTAGGCGATGTGAATGCACTGACCTATCCGCGCTCGGCGATCAAAGCCTTTCAGGCGCTGCCGATGTTGGCCGCCGGTGCGCACGAGGCCTTTGGCCTGGACGATGAAGAGCTGGCGCTGTGCTGTGCCTCGCACAATGGCGAGCCGGAACACGTGGCCGTGGCGGATCGGTTTCTCGGCAAGCTCAGTTTGCACACCGCCGATTTTGAATGCGGCGTGCAATGGCCGTACGACCAGCAGGCAATGCTCGATATCGCGCGTCAGCAGCGCATGGCCGATGCCCGCCACAATAATTGTTCCGGCAAGCATTTGGGCATGTTGGCGCTGGCACGGCATCAAGGCTGGCCGACCGAAGGCTATGTCTCGCCCGACCATCCAGTGCAACAGGCCATTCGCCATTGCATCGAAACCAGTTGCGACACCGAACTGAGTGGCGTGCCGCTGTCGCCCGATGGTTGCACTGCGCCGACCTGGGCCATGCCGTTGCATCGACTGGCGTTGGGTTTCGCTCGTTTTGCAGCGCCGGACACTCTGCCTGCGGAATACCGCGCCGGCGCGCGACGGTTGTATCGCGCCGCCACGACGCACCCTTTTCTGGTCGAAGGCAGCGACCGTTTCTGCACCGAGGCGATGCGGGCACTCAAAGGGGCGGCATTTTTGAAGATTGGCGCGGAAGGGGTGTTTATTGCGGCGTTGTCGGGCTTGCAGTTGGGTGTCGCGCTGAAGATGGATTCTGGCTCGTCGGACGCCGCCGAAGTCGCGGTGGCGGCGATTCTGAATCAACTCGGTCTGGTGTTGCCCGAGCGCTGGCAGCGGCCGCCTATTCTCAACCGCAATGGCCTGGTGACCGGCCAGCGGCAGCCGGTCACTGAGGCGTTTATCGGGCTGAATCTCAGTCGCTGACGCGAATGGCGATCTTGCCGCGGGCGTGGCCGCTCTGGCTGAGTTCAAACGCTTTGGCGGTGTCGGCCAGCGGGAAGGTCGCCGCCAGTGGCACGGTGAGGTCGCCGGCATCGGCCATATCGGCCAGGGCTTGCAGATCGGTGTCGCTCGGCCGTACCCAAATCATCTGACCGCCAGCGTCGGTCACGCCGCCATCGGCAATGGACGCATGGCGGCCGCCGCTTTTGAGCACTGCCTGCGTGACGTCCAAGACACCGCCGACAAAATCGGCCACCAGATCCACTCCCTCAGGCGCCAGCGCTTTGATGCGATCGGTCAAGCCGTCGCCGTAAGCGACCGGCTCGGCGCCCAGTTCACGCAGAAAATCGTGGTTTTTCTCAGAAGCAGTCGCGATGACGCGGGCACCCAATGCTTTGGCAATTTGCACACCCAGAATGCCTACGCCGCCTGCGGCGTTATGAATCAACACGGTTTCGCCGTCTTGCAGACCCAGTCGTGTTAACACCTGGTAGGCGGTCAAGCCGGCCAGCGGTAAGGCCGCGGCTTCGTCCCAACTCAACGCTTTGGGTTTGTGTGCCAGGGCACGCACGGGAACCGAAGTGTATTCGGCGTAAGTGCCGTCGTTGACCATATCGCGGCGGGCATACGCGAAGACTTCATCACCGACCTGAAATTCCGGCGCATCCATACCGACGCGCTCAACCACGCCGGCAACATCCCAACCCGGCGTGATCGGGAACCAGGCGTGCATGATCGGATCGAGATAACCCATCATGATTTTCCAGTCCACCGGGTTGACTGAGGCGCTTTTGACTTTGATCAGCACATCGTCCGGGCCGACTTTGGGGATGGGTTGGTCGGTCAGTTGTAACACGGAATTGTCGCCGTACTGATCGTAAGTGATGGCTTTCATGGTGCTCATTTTGCGGGTTCCTTACCTGAGGCTTTGCAGCCCCAGATTAGGGTAGATAACGCAGATTCAATGCGCTCTAGCGGGCAATCTGCTCAATCGGCCGCAGCGCCGCTGCCAGCTCACCGCTGTTGACCAATGCATCGAACGCGTCGGCCAGTCGCTGATTTTCATCAACCACGGTGAGCCAGTATTTCAGGCGCGTTCTGTCGCTGAGGCGTTCGAAATCCTTGCGGTCGGGAATCTTGCCGTAGGGCAGACGGGCGATGAATTCCGGGCTTGGCGTGACGACCAGCGTATGGCTGTAACGCTCGGCGCTGATCTTGCGCCAGGGCAATGGTTTGTCGAACCAGCCGGGTTTCATCACCGGCGAAAAATGCGGGTAGAGCACGATGCCGTTATCCGGTTTGAACGGCAGATCGAAGTGGTAATCCACCATGCCGCCATCGCGATAAAGCCCGAGCGGCGCACCGGGCGGGTTATCGACGCCGTGAATCACCACCGGAATGGCGGCGGTGGCGTGCAGGGCGGCGCGGTAGTTGGCGGCGCTTAATGGCACCTGATGGGTGTGAAAATCGTCCCACTGCGACAGCGGCAAATCGACATCGTGGCTGCGAAACACAACGCGCTCAAAATAGCGCGGCAGTGAACGACGCGACAGCGCATTCGCCAGCGCCACCGCGCCAAAAACGATGGCCTGCCGGTGTTTTCCCGACGCTGCGGCCGGGCCTTTGCACAGGGCCGAAACGATGTGCAACTGGCGTTGCGGGTGCAGCGCGGCAAAACCGCCGTCGCCGATTAACGCGTCGATGAATTCAAGTGTCTTGTCGGTGATTTCATCGGCGTCGGCGTGTTCGCTGTAGCGTTGATTCAGGTAGCCGGTTTCGAGGCGTTCGATGGCGGCGAAGGGGTCGGTGTTGGCGTAAGCGGTCATGCGCAAGGCGCCGATGGATGAGCCAACCAATTGCAGCGGGTGCGCGATTTTTGGTAGCCATTCACGCACCAGATAGCGATCCAGATGCGTCAGCACAAAACACTTCGGTCCGCCCGAGGCGCCGAGGATTACGCGAATGTCGTTGGGTTTGAGACCCTGTTGCTGAATGTGTTGGAAGGCGTGCCGGCCGGCGTAGAGGTGCAGATCGCTCAAGGGTCAGTCCCCGCTGAATGAGCGGGGCACTATAGCATGGCGTCGAGACGGTTCTGTGACGCAACCGGCTCGACGTGACTTATGTCTGTTGGGCAGTGACGTATGTCGGCCGAACGCGCAATCAGTGCGCTGCCAGCCACTGCTTGAAGGTTTTCGGCGCGGCCGCCAGCAGTTCGCCTTTTTTGGCGCTGGCCGGGCCGCCGTTGCGGTCGCCAGACAGTGCGCCGGCTTCCTGCAACAGCAGGCTGGCAGCGGCAAAATCGATGGCGTTCAGATTGTCGGCGTAAGCCAGTTGCACCCGACCGGCGACCAGATTCGCCAGGCTCAGCAAGCCACAGCCGGTCACGCGAACACCGGCCACGCGTTCAGACCAACGCGCGGTTTCGGTCATGTCGGTCGCTTCGATGGCCGCCAGCGCCGAGTCCAGACTGACGTTGGCAACACGCAGGCGACGCTCGTTCAACTGAGCACCACGGCCACGCATCGCGCCGAATTCGTCACCGCTTGCCGGGTCGAGCAGGGCGACGGCTTCGATGCGGTCGGAACGGTAATAGCTGATGTTGATCAGATAACCGGGATAGCCGGTGCGGTAGTTGGCTTCGCCACTGATAATGTTGATTTGCCAGACTGATTCGCCGTCGTAATCGCGGCTTTCGTCGCGGCCAATTTGCAGGCAGTCGATGTGATGGCGTTGGTGGGCTTTGCGGATGGCTTTGCGAGCGCGCCAGGCGGCGTCTTCGATGGCTTTGTCGAACACCGTCTCGCGGCTGTCGCCTTCCGCCGTCAGGGAGTCGATGTTTGCCAGGGTGTAACTCAGTTTGTCGGCCGCAGCGCGGGCCGCGCGTAAGGCAATGGTCAGAATCGGTTGCATGCTTGTCTTCTCACTTCCACTCAATGACGACCCGACCGTACACGGACCGGCCCGGATCCCTGAATCGGGAACTCAAAGGCCGGCGGACGGTCAGGACATTCCGCAAAACGGGGTTGTTAAACAGCGCGTCGGAAAACCGCAGGGCAGCCTTCCGGAAAAAGGGCGCGTATAATAGCGGGAATCAGCGCGTTCTTTAAGCAGTTTCTTCGAACTCAGCAGGAAGTTTTTTCATGTCCGAGCCGCAACCGGCCACTGTCTCTGCCCATTCCGAGCTTGATCTCAGCGCCATCCGCGTGGTGCTGGTGCACACTTCCCATTCCGGCAACATCGGCGCTGCCGCCCGGGCGATGAAAACCATGGGTTTGAGCGATCTGGCGCTGGTGTCGCCCAACGATTTTCCGTCCGACGAAGCCTACGCCCGTTCATCCGGCGCGCAGGATGTGCTCGATAACGCCCAGATTGTCGAATCGCTGGACGACGCCATTGCCGAGTGCGGCTTGGTGGTTGGCGCTTCCGCGCGATCACGCTCTTTGCCCTGGCCGATGCTCGATCCGCGCCAGCTGGCCGACCGGGTAGCCGATCATCCGGCCGGTTCCAAAATCGCGCTGCTGTTTGGCCGTGAAAAATCGGGCCTGACCAACGAAGAACTGGCGCGTTGTCACTATCACGTGAACATCCCGGCCAACCCGGATTATTCGTCGTTGAATCTGGCGCAGGCGGTGCAAGTGCTGGCGTACGAACTGCGCATGCGTGCGCTGGTGAACGAGCCGCGTCCGGCCGGGCCTTGGGGCGTTGACTGGGATCAGCCGCCGGCGCGCGCCGACCAATTAGAAGGCCTGTTCCAGGCGTGGGAGAAAACCCTGGTTGAAGTCGATTTCCTCGACCCCACTAACCCCCGGACCTTGATGAATAAAGTGCGTCGGCTCATTTTGCGAGCCCAGCCCGACGAGGTGGAAGCCAATATTTTGCGTGGCTTTCTGACCCAGGTCGACAAATCGCTGAGGAAGCGTTGAATATGTTTAAAGGTGTGAAGGAAGACATCAGCAGTGTCTTTGACCGGGACCCGGCAGCCCGTAACTGGTTTGAAGTGCTGCTGAATTACCCCGGTCTGCACGCGGTGCTGTTTCATCGATTGAATCACCGCCTGTGGCGTTGGAATCTGAAAACGCTGGCGCGTTGGTTGTCGCTGGTGTCGCGCTGGATGACCGGCATTGAAATTCACCCTGGCGCCAAAATCGGCCGGCGTTTTTTCATCGACCACGGCATGGGTGTGGTGATTGGTGAGACCGCCGAAATCGGCGACGACGTGACCATTTATCAAGGCGTGACGCTGGGCGGCACCAGTTGGCAAAAAGGCAAGCGCCACCCGACGCTGGAAAATGGCGTCATCGTTGGTGCCGGTGCCAAAGTGCTCGGCCCGTTTACCGTCGGTCGCAACGCGCGCATCGGTTCCAATGCGGTGGTGACCAAAGAAGTGCCGGAATCGGCGACGGTGGTCGGCGTGCCCGGTCGCATCGTTAAACAGAACGGTGAGAAAGTGCTGCCGTTCAGCGAAGAACAGCAAGCGCTGGCCGACAAGATGGGTTTTGATGCCTACGGTGTGTCGTCAATGCCCGACCCGACCGCACACGCCATCAAGGCGCTGCTTGATCACATTCACGCTCAGGACGAACGCATCGATCAGATGTGCAAGTCGATGAAACGCCTCGACGCCAGTTACAAAGCGCTGGAAGTGCCGAAACTGAGCGATGCCGATTTTGCGCCAATCGAAGATTCGGATCGCTCCGCCAACAGCGGTGGCTGAACGGATTTTCGAGCCACAAAAAACGCGCCTTTGGGCGCGTTTTTTGTTTGCGGTCGCAATCAGCTGTGAGCCGCCGGTGCGCGCCAGCTCGGCGACGGATGCAGATGCGTGCCGGTCTGAGCGTGCGGGACTTCGAGCAATTCCAAGCTGCCGTCCTGATGCTCCAGCAGCGCTGAGCAGCTTTCTACCCAGTCACCGTCGTTGGCGTAAACGAAGCCGTCGTCGATGCGCAGTTTGCTTTGATGAATGTGACCGCACACCACGCCTTGAACGCCTTGTTCGCGGGCGTAGCTGATCACCTTGTCTTCAAAGCTTTCGATGTAAGCGCGGGCTTTTTTCGAGCGCATTTTCAACGCGCCAGGCAGCGACCAGTACGATTTGCCCAACCACGAACGCAGTCGGTTCAAATGGCGGTTCAGCGTGACCACGGTTTCGTACAGCCATTCGCCAATGTGCCACCAGAAATGGCCGCAGTAGATGTCGTCATCGAAGCGGTCGCCGTGCAGCAGCAAGTAACGCTCGCCGCTGGCAGCGGTGTGAATGGCTTCGTGTTCAACGCGCACCGGGCCGAGATGGGTGTCGGCAAAGTGGCGGAAAAACGGATCGTGGTTGCCAGGCACGTACACCACTTCGGTGCCGGCTTTGGCTTTCGCCAGAATCAGTTTGAGGATCGATTCGTGGTGTTTGTGCCAGCGGCCTTTGCGGGTGCTGAGCTTCCACAGGTCGACGATGTCGCCGAGCAAGTAGAGGTAGTCGGTGTCGGTGTTGTTCAGAAAGTCGGCCAGCAAATCCACCTGGCTGTTGGGGTTGGCGAGGTGAATATCGGAAATGAACACAGCGCGTACGCGACGTTGGGTCATGGCTCAGTCTCCCATGGCAGAGTCAGGGCAAGGCTAGGCAGGGCGGATGAAGCTAGGGTGACAACATCATGACGCTTTGATGAATACGGTGACATCTATGCCAGTATTCGCCGGGCTTATGTCCGTGAGGTAGGTGCGGGGCGGCATGCTTAGTTGTAGATTGACGCGATTTTGGTCTGCGGACAGGCAAGTGTAAGGGCATAAAAACACGTCACTTGAGGCGCGGACTTGTAGTCAGTGTTGTAGGCCATCGCCTCTGCCCAAAAATCGATTTCATGCTATTTAAAAATTCACCCAACTATCCTCGTCATTATCGAGCTGAGGTTACAGTGACGGTTTTGGCCTGTTAATCGCGATAGCGTTGGACGTTAATGGGTGCACAGAAGCATGTTTAGGTGATGATTTTTTGGCGTTTGTATGCGCTATGGGTTTAATGCTGTGAGAAGTATGATTGCTCTCGGTCAGTGCAAATTGGTTTACATTATTGGTTAATAGATCTGCTTGGCTTAATAGATTTTCAGAGGCCGCTGCAGCTTCTTCAACAAGCGCGGCGTTTTGTTGAGTCATTTCATCCATTTGGCTGACGGCCTTATCTATTTCATCCAACCCGGTTGATTGTTCTGCAGACGCGCTGGCGATCTCAGTCATAATATCATTGACCTGCTTGATCGCAGTCACGACCTCTCGCATGGTATCACCGGATTTATTGACCAGCTCATTACCATTGTTGATTTTCTCCGCTGACTCGGAGATGAGATCTTTAATGTTTTTTGCCGCATTCGCTGAGCGTTGCGCTAAGGTTCTTACCTCCGATGCAACAACCGCAAAGCCTCGCCCTTGTTCGCCCGCTCGAGCAGCCTCAACCGCAGCGTTAAGTGCTAGGATATTGGTTTGAAAAGCAATTCCATCAATCATGCCAATGATATCCGCAATTTTTTGTGAGGATTCATTGATGGAGTCCATGGTTTTCACCACGTTTTCTATTAAGTGACCTCCATCCAAGGCGATTGCTACTGCATTGGATGCCAAGTTGTTAGCCTCTTTGGCATTGTCTGCATTTTGGCGAACAGTAGTGGTTAGCTCCTCCAAACTAGACGCTGTTTCTTCCAGACTAGAAGCTTGTTGCTCAGTGCGGTTAGAAAGGTCTGTGTTGCCTTTGGAGATTTCACGAGCACCGTTATACACAGCATCGGATGCATTTTTAATATTGATGATGATCTCTGTCATGGTATCAAGCAGGGAGTTTACGCCTTCTGAGATACTGAGCATCATGTCGGATTTGTCTGCCGTTGCCACTCGTTGGGTAAGGTCATTATTAACCGCGGCATCAATGGCCGAGTTCACCTGGCTAACGGTCAGTTGAAGCTGTTGTTCGGCTTCGACTTCAGCCGTAATATCCGTGGCGAATTTCACTACTTTATAAGGCGTACCGGTTGGGTCACAAATAGGGCTATAGTTGGCTTGTATCCAAATGACTTTACCGCTTTTATGAACGCGTGGAAAACGACCAACAAAATGTTCGCCCTTAGCCAGTCTATCCCAGAAGTTGCGATACTCGTCAGATTTTTGGTATTCGGAATCGACAAACAAACGATGATGCTTACCTTGCACTTCATTGAGCGTATAGCCAAGCGCGTTTAAGAAATTGTCATTTGCCGAAAGTATGGTGCCATCCAGTTTAAATGAGATGACCGCTTGAGATTTGGATATGGCTTCTAGTTGACTTTCATAATCGCTATTTTGCAGTTTCTTCGCGGTGATATCACTGGCAAATTTTACGATTTTGTAGGGTTTTTTGTTGGCATCAAAAATAGGATTGTAGCTAGCCTCAATCCAAACTGCCTGACCGTTTTTCGAGTAGCGACAGTACTCACCACTTTGAAATTCACCATTGCGTAGTCTGGCCCAAAAATCCTTGTATGCTTGGCTATTACGGTAGGCGTTATCGACAAAAATGCTGTGGTGTTGGCCTTTAACTTCTTCTAACGAATAACCTAAGGCGTTCAAGAAGTTGTCATTGGCCATTAAAATATTGCCATGTAAGTCAAACTCAATGATGGCTTGTGAACGAGTTAATGCGTCGAGTTGACCTTGAGCATTGACCCAATCATCTTTGGCGATAGTGATTTGCTTACCACCTGATATTTTTGCTAACAGGTTTTTTAACATGTTAGTAACCTTTATGTGGGGCTTGTTTACTTTTAAGTCATCAAGATCAGCTGCAAAGAGGTGTGTCTTTATGCGCCTTCGGGTCGTTCTTAATAACACTCGGTAACCTAACTTGCGTTCACATAAATTGATGTGCGAGCTTTTGTGGTGGCTAATTCGTCACCAAGAATAACTTTTACCCTCATCAGGCTAATGGCAGAGGGTCTATCGTCTGATTTAAAAGTGAAGCACGTTTTTGCGGGCATTCAAGGCGTATTCATCTTGCTGGCTTCCTGAGCGACGGTCCGCTTATCGCTGCCAGTATGTAGGTAAGACTCAATTATGAGTTCGGCAATCATTCGACCTGGCTGTTGGGGTTGGCGAGGTGAATATCGGAAATGAACACAGCGCGTACGCGACGTTGGGTCATGGCTCAGTCTCCCATGGCAGAGTCAGGGCAAGGCAGGCTGGGTGACAGCAGGACGACAATGACGTGACGCTTTGGTGACAATTTCGTCATAAAAAAGGGCTGCCAGTGGCAGCCCTTGGTTTGTTTCGACGCGGCGGTGTTACAGCCGTTTGGTGCGGCTGTCGGTCGCGCCGTCGTTATCGGTGACGGTCAGGGTGACGTCACGGCTGTGCTGGCGTTTCACCTGGCTGACGGACAGCAGTTTCCAATCGCCACTGAAGGTCAGGTTGCCAATCCGCCAATCCTGGGCGGTGAGGTAACCGTCCGGGTCGTGGCTGTCGCTGATGAACAGGTACCAGAACAGAATCTTGTACACCTTGAAGTGCGCCACGGGCGGCGCGTTCATCGCCAGATCGATCACCACCGGGTCGTGGTCGGACGAGCGATAGGGCGTCGGCGCGTAGAAGCTTTCAATCTGGCCGGCGGACTTGAAGTTGGTGTTGTAATCCAGCGCCAGCGGTTCGTCGGTGTTGATGTGCCAGTCCTGCACATCCAGCACTTTGGCGGCCAGGCTGGCGCTTGCCAGAGCGTGGTCGAGGTTGCCGCTGGCGCCGTCAAAGACGTAGGAGTATTCGCCGTTGGCTTTCAGTGAGTGGTAACCGCCGTCGGCCAATGTCTGCACCGGGTCTTCCATGGAATAGGCGTTCAGGTCGCCCATGATCAGTACGTCGGCATCGGCAACGCCGGTCGGGTTGCCGGCGAGCCAGGCGACCATGGCTTGGGCTGCGGCGGTGCGGGCACCGTTGTAGGCGCCTTGCAGGTCACTGGACTCACAGTCGTCGAAGTCGGCGCAGTTGCCGTTGCCCTTCGACTTGAAGTGGTTGACCACCACGGTGAAGCGGTCGCCACTGGCGGCGTGTTCGAAACTTTGCGCCAGCGCCGGCCGGTTCAGATCGTCGATGAACAGCGGCTCGCCTTCGTCGTCCAGCGGTGAATTGCTGCTGTCGAGAATGCGCGCCATGTTAACCGGCGAAACCACTTCCGGCCGATACAGCAGGCCAACGGCAATGGCATCGGTGCCAATCTGGCTGACGCCCGGGGCGACGAAATCGTATTCCTCGCCGGGAATCTGGGTGGCGTTCAGCGCTTCGGTCAACTGGGCGATGGCGCTGGTGGCGCCGAAGCCGTCGTTTTCAATTTCCATCAGGCCGATGACGTCGGCATCCAAGGCTTCCAGCGCGGCAATCAGCTTGGCCTGCTGGCGTTCCAGTTCCAGCGGCGTTTCGGCGCCACGGTCGGTCGGGAAGCCGCCGCCGAGGCCGTCACCGTTGAAATAATTGAGCACGTTGAAGCTGGCCAGACGCAGGTTGGCGCCGACGGTGGCGGTCGGTTCCAGCGTGCGCGGGTTGGTGCCGAGGAAGGTCGGCGTGACCGTCGGAATCACTTTGTAAGCGCCGAAGCCGTAGTTCAGCACGCCGGTCAGGCCGGGCAGGGTGTCGCCGATGCGCAGGCTGTTGTACGCCGACAGACCCGGCGCCGGGAAAATCAGCGGATCGGGGTTCTGACTGCTGATGCCGTCTTCGACCAGCAGCGCATTCAAGGCATTGGCCTCGGCAACGGCGATGGCTGGTGCACCCGGCGCGGCGACTTCAGTCGGGATATAGCGACGGCCGTTGCCGATCATGAATTCGCCGTAGCGGCCGAGTTGGTAGACCTCGTTCACGGTCAGAATCTGGTTGAAGCTGACGCGCATGCCTTCCACCGCTTCCAGATCGTTCAGCTCGGCCAGTGGCAGGCTCAGACCGGCCGCGCTGGGCAGCGTCTGGCCGCTGGCGCAAATCTCGATACCGGCAATCTGGTTCAATTGCGTCAGCCCGAAGTATTCGTCGACCTGGCCGTTGACGACGACCTTGTCGCCGACCGACACCATTGGTGTGCTGGCGTAAATAAACAGGCCTTCTGAGGTGCTGGCGTCGCCGTCGGCATCGGCGTTTTCTTCCTGCACAAAGAAGCCGCTCATCTCGTTACTGCCCTGCAGTTCGGCGACGACGATGGCTTCGATGGCGACGCTCTGACCGATTAACGGCGAGCTTGAACCGCTGCCCTGAATGGCGGAAATCAACGTCATGGCGTCGCCGCATTGCGCCAGTGTCGGGTCGCCGCCGTCACCGTTGTCGGTGCCAGCGTCGCCCAGATAGGCGAAGGTGTTTTGCGGGTAGCTGTCCCATTGTTCGGCCGGGTCAAAGGCGGTGTCGTATTGCGGATCGCCCTGGGTGATGCCGGCTTTGCGCACCAGCGTGACTTCACCGCCGTAGTAGTCGGCGTTACCGACCTGACCGATGCGATCCACGACCACGCCATTGTGTTTGAGCACCAGGGCGTCGTTGCCGTTGAAATTGGTCACCGCGCTGGTGATGTCGGCGACATCCAGAATGGCGCTGACGGCATTGCTGTTGGCAATCACATAGTCGTCGCTGGCGGCCAGAGTGCCGCTCAGGTTGAGCCCGGATTGCACGTTCAGATTGCCGTTGGAATAGAGTTCGATGCGGTATTCGGACAGATCGACGGCGCTGGCGCCGGTGTTGGTCAATTCCAGTGCTTTGTTGTTCGACGAGCCTTCGATGTACTCGCTGAAAATCAGATCGGCCTGAGCGGCGGTGCTGACCAGCACCGTTGTCAGCGCCAGTATCGGCAGTTGGGTCTTCATGGGGTTCCCTCGGGTTGTGGTGCGTTGAACGGTTGAATCCCTGACGTTCCTCCGTTTTGGCCTGACCCAAACGGAACCGCCGAACATCGACAACTGGTTTCAGTGTGTTGAACGACTGGTCAGCTTTTGCGACCAGACTTCACCCTAGCGATTTTTCGTGACAGGGCAATAACTTCTTGATGTCGGTTTGGGTATCGCCGGATTGGCTGTGTTGCTGACTTCTGACCGATGCCGGTTGGGCCCGCTTTGCTATGCTGGCAGCCTCTTTCCAAACAGGACGTTTTGCCATGCTGAAAACCACCACCAACACCGTTGAAGGCCGACCGATTGTTGAGTATCTGGACATCGTAGTCGGTGAAGCCATTCTCGGTGCCAATATTTTCAAAGACGTTTTCGGCGCCATTCGCGACATCGTTGGCGGTCGTTCGGCGGCGTACGAACGCGAAATGGGCAAGGCGCGCGAAACCGCCTTTGCCGATATGGAAGAGCGCGCTCATGCCTTGGGTGCCAACGCCATTGTCGGCATCGACATCGATTACGAAGTGGTCGGTGATCGCGGCAGCATGATGATGGTCAGTGTCAGCGGCACCGCCGTGCGGCTGGGCTGAAACGAAGCGGGCGCGCGGCCTTGTCATAGCGGTCACAGCCGCTATGATGCGGCCTCCTTGCGCGCCTGCCGGTCATTTTCTGCAACACTCAGCAGTGCGCTCACCGACATAACCGAGGTTCGCATGCTGTTTTTATCCCGCCGTCAGGACTGGTTTGGCAATCTGCGCGGCGACTTGCTCGCCGGCATCGTCGTCGCTCTGGCGCTGATCCCCGAAGCCATCGCTTTCTCCACCATTGCTGGCGTTGATCCCAAAGTCGGCCTGTATGCGTCGTTTTGCATCGCGGTCATCACCGCCGTCACTGGCGGTCGCCCCGGCATGATTTCTGCCGCCACTGGCGCCATGGCGTTGTTGATGGTCACGCTGGTGAAAGAACACGGCCTGCAATATTTGCTGGCGGCGACCTTGCTGACCGGCGTGTTGCAGATTATCGCCGGCTACTTGCGGCTGGGCTCGTTGATGCGGTTTGTGTCGCGCTCGGTGGTCACAGGATTCGTCAACGCGCTTGCGATTTTGATTTTTATGGCGCAGTTGCCGGAACTGACTGGCGTCACCTGGCATGTGTACGCGGTCACCGCCGCTGGCCTGGCGATCATTTACGGCTTTCCTTATCTGAACAAAACCATTCCTTCGCCGCTGGTTACCATTCTGTTTTTGACGGGCGTGGTGGTTTGGCTCGATCTGGACATTCGCACCGTTGGCGATCTGGGTCAGTTGCCCGACGCCTTGCCGGTGTTCCTGTGGCCGCAGGTGCCGCTGAACTTCGAAACGCTGGCGATTATCTTCCCGTATTCGGCGAGTCTGGCCGTGGTGGGTTTGCTGGAATCGCTGATGACGGCGACCATCGTCGACGATCTGACCGATACCAGCAGTGACAAAAACCGCGAATGCAAAGCCCAGGGCCTGGCGAATCTGGGTGCCGGAGTGCTCGGCGGTATGGCCGGTTGCGCCATGATCGGCCAGTCGGTGATCAACGTGAAATCCGGTGGCCGTGGTCGCTTATCGACGCTGACGGCGGGCATTGTTTTACTGCTGCTGGTCGTCTTCCTGAAAGACTGGGTGTCGATGATTCCAATGGCCGCGCTGGTGGCGGTGATGATCATGGTGTCGATCGGCACCTTTAACTGGGGCTCGGTGCGCGATCTGAAAAAACTGCCGTTATCGACCAATCTGGTGATGATCACCACCGTGGTCGTGGTGGTCTGGACGCACAATCTGGCCTTTGGTGTACTGGCCGGCGTGTTGTTGGCGAGCCTGCTTTTCGCCAACAAGGTCGGCCACTTTATGTACGTCCGTTCGGAGTACGATGACGCCAGCGACACCCGAACGTATCAGGTGGTCGGCCAGGTGTTTTTCACTTCGGCGGAAAAATTCATCGCCGCCTTTGATTTCAAAGAGGCGGTTGAGCGGGTGGTGATCGATTTGAGCCGAGCGCATTTTTGGGACGTCACCGCCGTCGGCGCGCTCGATAAAGTGGTCATCAAATTCCGCCGCGAAGGCGCGACGGTGGATGTAATCGGCCTGAACGACGCCAGCGAAACCATCGTCGACCGCTTCGGCGTGCACGACAAACCCGATGAAATCGACAAAGTTCTGGGAGCCCATTAATGGCTAATGACAACAATAATAAGAACCTGACCGGCAACATTCTGACCTGCATTGACGCTTCAAAATTCAGCGGCGCGGTGTGTGATTACGCCGTCTGGATGCACCAACGCATCGGCGCGCCGGTGCTGTTGCTGCACAACCTGGAACAAGGCCCGATGATCGTGCCCAACGATTACAGCGGCACCATCGGCTTAGGCAGCCGCGAAACCTTGATGCAGGAATTAACCGACATTGAAGCCGAGCGCAGTCGCTTATTGCTGGAGCAGGGCAAGTTGATGCTCAGCGCCGCGCGTGACCGCCTGCAACAGGCCGGTGTCGCCGAGCCGCAACTGAAACAACGCCACGGCGGCTTAACCGAATCGCTGATCGAACTGGAAGACGACATTCGCGTGCTGGTGCTCGGCATTCGCGGCGAAGAACGCGGTGACGACGACCGCCATCTGGGCGGCCATCTGGAAAGTATTCTGCGCTCGCTGCACAAGCCGGTGCTGGTGGTGAACAGCGAATTCACCGAGCCCAAGCGCGTCATGCTGGCCTACGACGGCAGCGACGCCTCAGGCAAAGCGCTCGACATGCTCGCTACGCGGCCACTGTTCAACGGTCTGGAAATTCATCTGGTCACGGTGGGCGAAGATCCGGGCACGGCGCAATCGCTGCAACAGGCGGCAACGCTGAAACTGCGCGACGCCGGTCACAACGTTACCGCTGTCACTTTAGGCGGCAAACCCAGCGAAGAACTAGTGCGCTATCAGGCCGATCACGACATCGACCTGACCTTGATGGGCGCGTTCAGCCACACCCGCTTGCGCGATCTGGTATTGGGCAGCCTGACGGTGAAAATGCTGTTGCGTGCGAATAAGCCGCTGTTGTTGTTGAGATAACGGTTGGGCTAAGGATTGGAGCCGGCATCGTCGTCGGCTTTCCAGACTTTAAACAGATAGACGTAAAGCGCGATCACCAAGGCTGCGGCCAACACCGTCGCCAGCCACGACGGCTCGGCGACCACTTCCGGGTTCACCGTCATCCCCAAACCGCCAAGAGTGATCACCTGTTGCGGCATCAACCAGCGGGTGCGAGGCCGTGGCTTGAACGACAGCCGGACGGTGAAGTGCAACGCCATTGGCAGTGCTGCCAGCAACAAACCCCACCACGGACGATTGGCGTCGTTCAGCAGAATTTCCAACAGCGCCAGCAGCAGCGATACGGCGATTAAGGCTTGATAGCCGCGCACGAAGTTCGTCATGCCGGATACGCCTCCAAACGGTCGAGCAGGTCGTCGACGTTATCGGTCACAATCAAACTGGCGGTTAAATCGGACCAGGCGAATTCTTGCTGAATCATGCGTTCAATCATCGCCAGCAGCGGGTCGTAATAGCCGTTGAGGTTGAACAGCGCGACCGGCTTGTTGTGGTAGCCGAGCATGCGCCAGGTCCAGACTTCGAACAGTTCCTCCATCGTGCCGGGGCCGCCGGGCAGGGCGACAAAGGCGTCGGCTTCGCCGGAGAGAATGGCTTTGCGTTCGTGCATGGTGTCGACGATGTGCAAGTGCGTCAGGCCGTCGTGCGCAACTTCCTTCGACACCAACGCCTTGGGAATGGCGCCAATCACCTCACCGCCGCCGGCCAGAACGGCATTGGCGACCGCACCCATCAAGCCTACCTTGGCACCGCCGTACACCAGATGATGGCCGCGTTGCGCCAAGCGTTCACCCAACTGCTGAGCCGATTGCACAAAGGCCGGGTCTGAACCGGGTTTGGATCCGCAAAATACCGTAATATGCATGAACGACGCCTCCGGGCGGCACTGAACTCAAACGGGGCCGCCATGGTAACGCAAGCCAGCGACACTGATGAGGCGAGCGCAACAAAAACAGGAAGATCACCCTATGCCCATTGATGCCTTTGACGCCCTGGCCTGTCCGCTGGATGGCGAAGCCCTGCACCGGCACGACAACGCCTGGGTTTGTCCGCAAGGCCACAGTTACGACCAGGCGCGTCAGGGCTACACCCATCTGCTGCCGGTGCAGCACAAACGCTCCAAAGAGCCGGGCGATTCCAAAGCCATGGTCGAGGCGCGCCAGCGCTTTCTGGCGGCCGGTCACTACCAGCCGGTGGTGGAGCTGATCGCACGACTGTGTTGCCCGAACCCCTTGCCAGAAACGACTTTCAACATCCTCGATGCCGGCTGCGGTGAGGGTTATTACCTGCGCGAATTTTCACTGCTGGTGCCGGAGTCGATGCGCGTCGCCATGGCCGGTCTGGACATCTCCAAACCCGCAACCCTGGCCGCCGCCAAACAAGACAAACGTCCCACCTGGCTGGTTGCCAGCAACGCACACCTGCCAGTGCAGGACGCCAGCCTGGACCGGCTGCTGTGCATCTTTGGCTTCCCGGTCGCTTCGGAATTTGCACGAGTGTTGAAACCGGAAGGCCGGCTGATTCAGGTCGATCCAGGCCCGATGCATCTGCACGAACTGCGCACACTGTTGTACCAGCAAGTTGAAACCGAACTGGAACCCAAAGCACCAGACTTGGACGGCTTCCGATTAGTCGAAGAAGATGAAGTGAGTTACCGCTTCCATCTGACCCGCGCCGATGACATTCAGGACTTACTGATGATGACGCCGCACGGCCATCGCGCCTCAGCCGAAGGCAGGGCTCGGGTGGCGCAGTTGTCGGAACTGGAATTGACGGCGGAAGTGTTTGTGCGGGTGTATGAGCCGTTGGTGGGATAAAGCGGCGGGGATAAAAAAACGGTGGCTCAGGCCACCGTTTTTTTTTGAGCTGAGTCAGCTCGCCTGAGCTAACGCCACCGCATCAGCCCCGGCGGGAAAGCGAAGCTGGCCGGTGGTGTCGGTCGCGGCGCGGAAGACGCCTTGGGCGACGTCGATGGCTTCGGTCACCGCCATGGATTGCCCCAGGCTGGCAAAGATCTGCTCGGCGAAGGGTGCGTAGGGTTCGGTGACCAGACCGGCCATACGCTCAGCGCCGTTGGCGGCGAACTGGGTAGACGGGCCGTAGCCGGGTTCAACCAGTTTGGCTTGCACATTAAAGCCGGCCAGTTCCAGCGCCAGCGATTCGGTGAAGCCTTCGATAGCGGTTTTGCTCGCGGTGTAGACGGCGACCAGCGGGAAGGGCGCCAAGGTTGCGCTTGAAGTGACGTTGACGATCACGCCCGAGCGGCGCTCCCGGAACTGCGGAATCACCGCCTGGTTCATTGCCATGACGCCGAAGGTATTGGTAGCGAACACGTCCGCAATGGTCGTCATGGGCGTGGCTTCAAAGGCACCGAACAAACCGACGCCGGCGTTGTTGACCAGCACATCAATCGGGCCGGCTTGTTCCAATGCGGCAGCGATGCTGTCGGCGCGGGTGACATCCAGTGCAATCACTCGCATCCGGGGCGATTCGGGCAGCAACTCGGGGCGCGGTGTGCGCATGGTGGCAATGACATTCCAGCCTTGGTCGTGGAAATAACGGGCGGTTTCCAGGCCGTAGCCTGATGAGCAGCCGGTGATCAGAACGGTTTTCATAGCGAGTCTCCTCTTGGGTTGGGGTGACGTTACGATAGCCAGCCGAAACAGGACTTGCTACGATTCAAAGTCCGTTATTAATTTGCGAGAGTCCGATTATGGTCGATCCTTTATCGGAAGTTATTAGCCTGCTGCAACCGCGGGCCGTGTTCAGCAAGATCATCAGTGGCGCTGGCGTCTGGGCGGTGCGTTACGCCGCCTATGACCAGCCCAGTTTCAGCGCGGTGTTGGAAGGCCGCTGTCGGTTGCAGGTGGCTGATCAGCCACCCATTACTCTGGAAGCAGGCGACTTTGTGCTGATGCCTTCCACTCCGGGCTTTGTGATGTCGGGGTTTGAGCCAACGCAGGCTGAATTTATCGACCCCAAGCTGGCGCCGGCGCCACCTGGAGAAGTGCGTCATGGCCGCCAGGATGGCCCGCCGGACGTGCGCATGCTCGGCGGCAGCTTTGTGTTCGGCTCGCCGGACTCGGCCTTGTTGGTGTCTCTGTTGCCGCTGTTGCTGCACGTACGGGCCATCGATCGGTTGCCGGTCTTGGTGCAGTTGGTGCGCGACGAATCGTTAGCGCAGCGACCTGGGCGTGAGCTGGTGTTGGCGCGACTGGTCGAAGTCTTGTTGGTTGAAGCCTTGCGCGCCAATACGGCGGACGACGCCCCGGTTGGGTTGTTGCGCGGCCTGGCCGACAGCAAACTGGCCGCGGCCATGCGCGCACTGCACGCCGAACCGGCACGTGCCTGGACGGTAGAAGCGTTGGCGGCCAAAGCCGCGTTGTCGCGGTCGGCCTTCTTCGAACGTTTCAGCCGGGAAGTCGGCGTACCGCCAATGGAGTATTTGCTGGCCTGGCGCATGTCGCTGGCTAAAGATTTATTGCGCCGCTCGGACATGGCCATCGCCACCGTTGCGCAACAAGTCGGCTACGGCTCGGCCAGCACCTTCAGCACGGCGTTCAGCCGACACGTGGGTCAGCCGCCTGGGCGGTTTGCGCGAATGCAGGCATAAAAAAACCGGCCCATAGGCCGGTTTTTGTTGGATCAACGTCAGGTTGATCAGAGCACCAGACGACGCACGTCCGCCAATACCTGAGTCAGGTAGGTGGTGAACTTGGCGGCGTCGGCACCATTGACCGCTTTGTGGTCGTACGACAACGACAGCGGTGTGAAGGTGCGCGGCACGAACTCTTTGCCGGTCCAGAACGGTTTCACCTGGTTTTTGGAAACACCCAGGATGGCCACTTCCGGCGCGTTGACGATTGGCGTGAAGGCGGTACCGCCCAGGCCGCCGAGGCTGGAGACGCTGAAGCAGCCGCCTTTCATCTCGTCGGCTTTTACTTTGCCATCGCGGCCGCGTTTGGCGTAGTCGATGATTTCTTCGGCAATCTGCCAGATCGACTTCTTGTCGGCGTCTTTGATCACCGGAACGATCAGGCCGTTCGGCGTGTCGACGGCGACACCGATGTTGACGTAGTGCTTCTGCACGTAGCGTTTGCCATCGGCCATCAGCGAGACGTTGAAGTTCGGGAATTCGACCAACGCCGCAGCACAGGCTTTGACGATAAAGGCCAGCGGGCTGATCTTGACGCCGCGTTTTTCCATTTCCGGTTTCAGCGAGTTGCGGAAGGCTTCGGTGTCGGTGACATCGGCTTCGTCGAATTGGGTCACGTGCGGAATGTTGACCCAGTTGCGCCACATGTTGGCCGCAGTGATCTGCTGAATCCGGCTGAGTTCCTTGATTTCGACTTCGCCGAATTTGCTGTAGTCCTGATCCGGAATCGGCGGAATGCCGGAACCGCCGGTAGCACCCGCAGCCGGTTCGGCCAGGCGCTTCTTGACCCAGGCAGCGACGTCGTCTTTGACGATGCGGCCTTTCGGACCGGAACCCGGAACCAGCGCCAGATCGACACCAAATTCGCGCGCCAGTTTGCGCACTGACGGGCCGGCGTGAATGTCTTTCGACGGCCGTGTCAGTTCGGCTTCGTGGGCGCTGGCGAGTGTCGGTGCCTGTGGTTCGGCAGCCGCTTTCGGTGCCGGCTTGGATTCAGCAGGAGCCGCTGCGGCCGGTGCCGGAGCACTGGCGTCGCCACTGGTTTTGATGTCGATCAGCACGGTGCCTTCGGACACGTCGTCACCGACGTTGACCTTGACCGCCAATACTTCACCGGCGGTGTCGGACGGTACGTCCATGCTGGCCTTGTCGGATTCCAGCGTCACCAGGGTGTCTTCCTCGGCGATGGTGTCGCCGGGCTTGACGTGAATCTCGATGATGCTGGCTTTGTCCATGCCGATGTCCGGCACTTTGACCTGACGCGTTTCGCCACCGCTGCTGGCTGGTGCGGCGGCCGGAGCCGGAGCACTGGCAGCCGTAGCGGGCGCTGCAGCGCCGCCGGCGGTTTTGACTTCGATCAGCACGGTGCCTTCGGAGACGTCGTCGCCTTCTTTGACCTGGACTGAGACCACTTCACCAGCGGTGTCGGTCGGTACGTCCATGCTGGCCTTGTCGGATTCCAGCGTCACCAGGGTGTCTTCTTCGGCGATGGTGTCGCCGACTTTGACGTGAATCTCGATGATGCTGGCTTTATCCATGCCGATGTCCGGTACTTTGACCGCGCGGACTTCGCTGCTGGCTGCACTGGCCGGTGCTGGGGCGGCTTCAGCCTTGGCTTCCGGAGCGGCGGCGGGCGCAGGGGCAGCGCTGTCGCTGCTGCCTTCGACGTCCAGATAAAGGATTTCGTCGCCTTCGGAAACGGAATCGCCTTCTTTGACCTTAATTTCTTTGACGGTGCCGCCTTTGGAGGCGGGTACGTCCATGGACGCCTTGTCCGACTCCAGCACGATCAGCGTGTCGTCTTCGGCGATCACATCGCCGGGTTTGACGCTGATCTCAATGATGGTCGCCGCGTCCATACCCAGATCGGGTACCTTGATAATTTCAGTTGCCATGATGACTCCTCAACGCCTCAACCGACTCAGGCGGTTACCGGATTGGGTTTGTTCGGGTCCAGCTTGAACTGCTTGATCGCCTTGGTGACTTCGCCGGCTTCAATGCTGCCTTCATCGGCCAGCGCCTTCAGCGCGGCGACGACGATCCAGTAGCGGTTCACTTCGAAGAAGTGACGCAGCTGGGCGCGTGAATCACTGCGGCCGAAGCCGTCGGTGCCGAGCACGTAATACGGCTGCGGAACCCACTGGCGGATCTGGTTGGCGTAGTTCTTCATGTAATCGCTGGCGGCGACGATCGGACCACGGCGGCTTTCCAGCATCTCGGTGACGTAAGCCTTACGCGGCGCGTCTTCCGGGTGCAGCATGTTCCAGCGTTCTGCGTCCAGACCGTCGCGGGTCAGTTCGTTGTAGCTGGTGACAGCCCAGACGTCGGCCTGAATGCCGAAGTCGTCGCGCAGCAGAGCGGCCGCAGCGCGGACTTCCTGCATGATGGAACCGGAACCGAACAGTTGTACGGCTTTCTTGCCTTTCTTAACGCCGTCTTCAAGCAGATACATACCACGCTTGATGCCATCGACCATCTGCGGTTCCAGGCCCGGGTTGTGGTAGTTCTCGTTCAGGGTGGTCAGGTAGTAGAAGACGTTTTCGTTGTCTTCGACCATACGCTTCATGCCGTCCTGAATGATGGTGACCACTTCGTAGCCGTAGCTGCAGTCGTAGGACACACAGTTCGGAATAGTGCCAGCCAGAATGTGGCTGTGGCCGTCCTGGTGCTGCAGGCCTTCGCCGTTCAGCGTGGTACGGCCAGAGGTAGCGCCGATCAGGAAGCCGCGCGCCTGTTGGTCACCCGCCGCCCAGGCCAGATCGCCAATGCGCTGGAAGCCGAACATGGAGTAGTAGGCGTAGAACGGAATCAACTGCTTGTTGTAGGTGCTGTAGGCAGTGGCCGCGGCAATCCAGGAGCTCATCGCGCCGGATTCGTTGATGCCTTCCTGCAGAATCTGACCTTTCTGGTCTTCCTTGTACCACATGACCTGGCCCTTATCCTGCGGGATATAGAGCTGGCCGTTGGGTGAATAAATGCCGTACTGACGGAACAGACCTTCCATACCGAAGGTGCGCGCTTCGTCGGGCACGATGGGCACGATGCGATCGCCGATTTCCTTGTCCTTGAGCAGGTTGGAAATCATCCGCACGAAGGTCATGGTGGTGGAGATTTCGCGGTCGCCGCTGTCTTTGGTCAACGCTTCGAACGATTCCAGTGTCGGAACTTTCAGCGTTTCCTTGGCTTCCTGGCGACGCATCGGCAGGTAACCGCCGAGTGTGTTGCGGTGGTTGCGGATGTACTGCATTTCCGGGCTGTTTTCGTCGGGGCGGTAGAACGGAATGATGCCCGCTTCGAGGTCGGCGTCGGAGACCGGTACGCCACAGCTGTCGCGGAAAGCTTTCAGCGAATCCACATCCAGTTTCTTCAACTGGTGGCTGGCGTTCTTGCCTTCGCCGGCTTCCAGACCATAACCCTTGACGGTGTGCGCCAGGATCACAGTCGGTTGGCCGTTGTTGTCGTTGACCGCACGTTGGAAGGCCGCAAAGACTTTGTACGGATCGTGGCCGCCGCGATTCAGACGGTAGATGTCGTCATCGCTCATGTCTTTGACCATCTCGGCCAGTTCCGGGTACTTGCCGAAGAAATGTTCGCGGGTGTAGGCGCCGCCGTGGGCTTTGAACGCCTGCAATTCGCCGTCGACCACTTCGTCCATGCGCTTCTGCAACAGGCCTTTGGAGTCTTTGGCGAACAGCTTGTCCCAATGACGACCCCAGACCACCTTGATGACGTTCCAGCCGGCACCACGGAATACACCTTCCAGTTCCTGGATGATTTTGCCGTTGCCGCGTACCGGGCCGTCCAGACGCTGGAGGTTACAGTTGATGACGAAGTTCAGGTTGTCGAGGTGTTCACGACCGGCCAGCGCAATGGCGCCCAGTGATTCCGGCTCGTCCGTTTCTCCATCGCCGAGGAAGGCCCAGACGCGACCGCCTTTTTCGATTTCACCGCGGTTTTCCAGGTAACGCATAACGTGCGCCTGGTAAATCGCTTGAATCGGGCCCAGACCCATGGATACGGTCGGGAACTGCCAGTAATCCGGCATCAGCCAGGGGTGCGGGTAAGACGACAAACCCTTGCCATCGACTTCGCGACGGAAGTTGTCGAGCTGATCTTCGCTCAGGCGGCCTTCAACAAAAGAACGCGCGTAGATGCCCGGAGAAATGTGGCCCTGGAAGTAAACCATGTCGCCCGGATGAGTGTCGGTCGGGGCGCGCCAGAAATGGTTGAAGCCCATGTCGTACAAAGTCGCAGAAGACTGGAACGAAGAAATATGGCCGCCCAGGTCGTCGCCGGATTTGTTGGCGCGTACCACCATGGCGACGGCGTTCCAGCGAATCATGGCGCGGATTTTCCGCTCCATTTCGTTGTCGCCAGGGTACTTCGGTTCGTCTTCCAGATTGATGGAATTACGGAACGGGGTGTTCAGTGCAAAAGGAACGTCCGGGCCGCTCTGGGTGATGTTGTCGGACAGACGCTTGAGCAGAAATTGCGCGCGGTCGGTGCCTTCTTCGCGCATGACAGACGCGAGCGCGTCGAGCCATTCCTGCGTTTCAATTGGATCGATATCGTGTGCCATAAAGTTCAGACCTCTTCCCCTTTTGGGTTGAATCCTCAACGAGTTGAGTCGGTTGACGATCGCCGTACTTTTTTGAGTTGTGGGCGACCGGCCTGTAAAAAACTGAGTTCCGTCACTTTAGCTGAAACTGCTCAGCGCGCTGTGATGGCAGCGAAGTGACTTCGGTCAGCGAAATTTCGCTTTTTGCGTTTCCCTGATGCACAAACGGCAGCCATGGTGGCTGCCGTTTTGGGTCCCGAAGTTTGGTCGGTGCGCCTTTTTACAGGATATTGCCGACACTGACAATCTTCAGGGTGTTGGTGCCACCGTGGACGCCTTCGTGATCGCCGTAGCTCAAAATCACCAGGTCGCCGTCCTTGACGATGTCCCGTTTTTTCAGTTCTTCAACGGCCACACGATTGATCTGATCGTCAGGCACGCTTTGAATGTCGAACGGAATCGCTTCAACGCCACGATACAGCGCAACGCGGCGCGCCGTGGTGTCGTGACGGGTCATCGCGTAGATCGGCATGCCGGAACTGATGCGCGACATCCAACGCGGCGTCGCACCGGATTCGGTCATGCAGATGATCGCTTTAACGCCGCGCAAATGGTTCGCAGCGTACATCACTGACATGGCGATGCTTTCGTCGATACGGTGGAACTCTGTGTTCACCCGGTGGCGCGATTGCGTGGTCAGCGGGTGTTTTTCCGCACCCAGACAGACGTCGTGCATCACCTTGACGGTTTCTACCGGGTAAGCGCCGGCGGCGGTTTCGGCCGAGCACATAACGGCATCGGTGCCATCGAGTACGGCGTTGGCGACATCGAACACTTCCGCCCGCGTCGGGAACGGATTGTCGATCATCGACTCCATCATCTGAGTGGCGGTGATGACAACGCGGTCCAAAGTACGGGCGCGTTTGATGATGTGTTTCTGCACGCTGATCAGCGCCGGGTCACCAATTTCCACACCCAAATCACCGCGCGCCACCATGACGACGTCGGACGCCAGAATGATCTGATCGAGAGTGTCGTGGTTCAGCGTGGCTTCAGCGCGTTCCAGCTTGGCAACGACTTCGGCGGTAGAGCCGGCAGCGGCCAATAACTGGCGCGCTTCGTTCATGTCTTCAGCGTTACGCGGGAAGGAAACGGCGATGTAATCGACGCCAATTTCGGCGGCGGTTTTGATGTCTTCTTTGTCTTTCTCGGTCAACGCCTTGGCCGACAAACCGCCGCCCAATTTGTTGATGCCTTTGTTGTTCGACAGCGGTCCGCCTTGAATGACGGTAGTGTGCACCGCCAGGCCTTCGACTTTTTCGACCTTCACTTTGACACGGCCGTCATCGAGCAAATAGATGTCGCCCGGTTTGCTGTCTTGCGCCAGCGCCGGGTAGTCGATGCCGACTCGGGTGTTGTCGCCGGCGGTTTTATCGAAACCGACGTCGAGAATAAAAGCCTGACCGTCTTCGAGTTGGACTTTGGTGTCCTTGAAGCGGGCAATGCGAATTTTCGGGCCTTGCAGATCGCCAAGAATGGCTACAGAACGACCGTGTTTGGCGGCAATCTCACGCACGGCGTTGGCGCGGCCTTTGTGATCGTCGGCGCTGCCGTGGGAGAAATTCAATCGAACCACGTTGGCGCCGGCGAGAATCAGTTTCTCCAGCATGCCTGGCTTGTCGGTGGCCGGGCCCAGAGTGGTTACGATCTTGGTGCGTCTCATCGTCATGAAGAGTCTCTTGTTATGCTTCCCCGCCCAAAACGCGGGTCATTATAACGAAAAAAGCCCGGACGGTGTCCGGGCTCTACAGGTGTTGCTTATTTAGCGTTCATCAAAGCAACGGTGTTGTCCAACATGCGGTTAGAGAAACCCCATTCGTTGTCATACCAGGACATGACTTTAACCAGACGGCCCTGAACGCGGGTTTGAGTCGCGTCGAAGCTGGAGCTGTACGGGTTGTGGTTGAAGTCGGTAGACACCAGCGGTTCTTCGTTAACGGCCAGAACAGACGCCAGTTTCTTGTCGGCGGCAATGGCATCAGCGATGACTTTGTTGATTTCTTCAACGCTGGTGTCGCGGCTGGCGGTGAAGCTCAGGTCAACCAGAGAAACGTTGGCCGTCGGGACGCGAATCGACAGACCGTCGAACTTGCCTTGCAGTTCCGGAACCACCAGACCAGTGGCCGCAGCGGCACCAGTCTTGGTCGGGATCATGTTCAACGCCGCCGCACGGGTGCGGTACAGGTCAGAGTGATACACATCGCTCAGGCGCTGGTCGTTGGTGTAAGAGTGAATGGTGGTCATCAGGCCGCTTTCGATACCGACGCTGTCGTTCAGCACCTTGGCGACCGGCGCCAGACAGTTGGTGGTGCACGAAGCGTTGGAGATAACGGTCATGTCGGCAGTAATAACGTTGTCGTTAACGCCATAAACCACGGTCGCATCGACGTCTTTGGCCGGTGCGGAAATGATGACTTTCTTAGCGCCGGCGGCAATGTGCTTGCTGGCGTCGGCTTTGGAAGTAAAGAAGCCGGTGCATTCGTAGACGACGTCGACTTTCAATTCTGCCCACGGCAGGTTGGCCGGGTCGCGCTCAGAGCAGGTGACGATCTTGTCGCCGTTGATGTACAGCGCTTCGTTGTCGTAGTCGACCTTGCCGTTGAAGCGGCCGTGAACGGTGTCGTACTTGGTCAGGTGAGCATTGGTTTTGGAGTCACCCAGATCGTTGATGGCAACGATTTCGATGGGGTAATCCTTGCCGTCCTGCTTGGCTTCGTACAGCGCTTTCAGGACGTTCCGGCCGATGCGGCCATAACCATTAATCGCAACGCGGATCTTGGACATGATGCTGTGCTCCTATGCGTAAAGAGGCGGTTTTTGCGCCACCGCCGTTCGAAGTGCGAGGCGCCGCGAAACGGTTTCAACGGAGCCTCTGAAGCTTGTCATTTGTTGTAGCTTATTTACATCGTTATACAACAAAGCGGCGGCATTCTGCCACTGATCGGCCAGATTGAACAGCAGTTTGTAGTTTTATTACATGATTTGGATCAACAGAACCGACTGAGACGAAGCCGCAAAGCGCGGGCCTGGTTCAGTCGGTTTCCGGTGACTTGTAGCGGGTTTCGGCCAGAGCGGCCTTGATGCGCTTCAGGTGGCTTTGGAATTCCGGGCCGTGTTTCAGGATGACACCGGTCGCCAGCACGTCGATCACCGTCAAGTGCACAATGCGCGAGGTCATGGGTGTATAGATGTCGGTGTTTTCCGGGCTGTCGACACCGAGCAGGATGTGGCTGTCTTCAGCCAGCGGGGAGTGCGGCTGGGTGATGGCGATAACAGTCGCGCCGGAATCGCGCGCAATGCGGGCGGTTTCCACCAAAGCGATGGTGCGGCCGGTGTTGGAGATAATGATCACTACGTCGCCGGGTTTGGTCGCAGCGGCGGCCATGCGTTGTTGCAGCACGTCGGTGTAAGCGACGCAGGGCGTGTTCATGCGGAAGAACTTGTGTTGGGCGTCCATGGCGACACTGCCGGACGCGCCCAGGCCATAAATCTCAATGCGCCGCGCTTGCGCCAATGCATCGACGGTGCGGCTCAATGCATTCGGATCGATGGAGCGTTTGGCGTCGGAGATGGCGCTCATCGTGGCTTCGAAAATCTTGCTCGAATATTCCTCGACGTTGTCGCTGGCTTCGACGTTGCGATTCACATAAGGCGTGCCGGTCGCCAGGCATTGCGCCAGCTTTAATTTGAAATCGGGGAAGCCGGTGCAGTCGAGGCTGCGACAGAAACGGTTGACCGTCGGTTCAGACACATTGGCGGCTTTGGCCAGGCTGGCGATGCTGGAGCGAATGGCTTTGTTCGGGTCTTCTAGAATCACCTGGGCGACCTTGCGTTCGCTCTTGCTCAGGCAACTCGGGTTCGACTTGAGTCGCTCCAGAATGTTCAATGACATGCGTGCGCTATCCTTGGGTGGTCGCCTTGGGCTGGTGTCTTGAAAAAGGGCGTTAAGCCTTCAGTGGTCGCTGGCGGATTGTAGGGAATTCGCCGGGCCAGCGAAAGGCTGAGAACCGCTGCCGGTCGGCCTGCTGTGGTCCGATCGGGTTGTTGTAAAATTACAATTATAGGCGACAGTACGCCTTTGATACCGTAAAATTGGAAAAAAACTACAGTTCACTCGATTAAGGTCTCGGAGTCTTTTATGGATCAACTGACAGCCAGCAGTCCCTGTAATGTCGTCATCTTCGGCGGCAACGGCGATCTGGCTATCCGCAAACTCTTGCCGGCGCTGTATAACCTCGATCGCACTGGCTACCTGGGTGACAACACCCGAGTCATCGGTGCGTCGCGGACCGATCTGGGTCACGACGGTTATCTGGAACTGGTCAAGCAAGGCCTGGACCAGTTCGTTGATCGGGAAGAATGGGACGAGACCGTTTGGGATCGTTTTTCCAAGCGCCTGACCTACGTTGCCGTCAACGCGCGCGAGCCGGAATCGTTCAAAAATCTGGCCGCCGAACTCGATCAGGATTTCACCTGCCAGGACACCGTTTATTACCTGTCTACCGCGCCGGACTTCTTCGGTGAAATCAGTCGCAATCTGAACGAAGCGGGCCTGGTGAATGAAAACAGCCGGGTGGTGTTGGAAAAACCCATCGGTAAAAGTCTGGCGTCATCGAAAGTGATCAACGACGGCGTGTCGAAAATTTTTGCCGAGAACAACATCTACCGCATCGACCATTATCTCGGTAAAGAAACGGTGCAGAACCTGTTGGCCGTGCGCTTTGCCAATGCGCTGTTCGAGCCGGTGTGGACCAACGCCCACATCGACAACGTACAAATCACCGTTGCCGAAACCGTCGGCGTGGAAGGCCGCTGGGGTTACTACGACGATTCCGGCGCGCTGCGCGATATGATTCAAAACCACTTGCTGCAGTTGCTCTGTCTGGTCGCCATGGGTGTGCCGGTGTCGCTCGACGCCGATGCAGTGCGCGCAGAAAAACTGAAAGTGCTGAAATCGTTGCAGACGATGAGTCTGGACAAGGTGCGTCGCAACACCGTGCGCGCTCAATACGCGGCCGGTAACGTCGGTGGCAAAGCGGTGCCCGGTTATAAAGAAGAAGAGGGCGGCAAACCCAATTCGCAAACCGAAACTTTCGTTGCCATCCGCGCCGATATCCACAACTGGCGCTGGCGCGGTGTGCCGTTCTATTTGCGCACCGGTAAACGACTGCCCGCACGCTACAGTGAAATCGTCATTCAGTTCAAAGACGTACCGCACTCGATTTTCCCGGACGGTTCGAATCTCGCGGCGAACAAGCTGGTGATTCGTCTGCAACCGGAAGAATCCATTCAGCTGAACATGATGAACAAGCTGCCCGGTCTGGGTGAAGGCATGCAGGTGACGCCGGTAACGCTGAACCTGACCATGCCCGATCACATTGCCGACTCACGCGTACCCGAAGCCTACGAACGTTTGATCCTCGACGTCATTCGCGGCAACTCGACCCTGTTCGTCCACCGCGATGAAGTCGAAGCCGCCTGGGTCTGGGCCGATGCGATTCTCGACGGCTGGAAACAAGCGACCGTCGCGCCGCACAGCTATCCGGCTGGCAGCTGGGGCCCGCAAGCCGCATTCGAACTGGTCGCCCGCGATGGCCGCAGTTGGCATGAAAGCAATTGATGACGCTGAACGCTTGACGGGAGACGGGAGACGCTAAAACCGCTAGCCAGCGTCAAGCGTCTTCCGTTTCGCGTCTTCCGATAGCCGAAGGATATCCAAATGCAACAACTCGATTTCGACAGCCGCGAAGCGCTGACTGAACAACTGGCCGGTGACATTATTGATCGTTTGGCAACGGCCATTACTGAAACCGGTGAAGCCGGTCTGGCGGTGTCCGGTGGTCGCACGCCGGTGGATTTGTTTAAGGCGCTGAGCGTGGCCGATCTGGATTGGTCGAAAGTGACCATCACCTTGGTCGACGAACGTTGGGTCGACCCCAGCGACGACGACAGCAACGAAAAACTGGTGCGTACGCACCTGCTACAAAACAAAGCCGCCGCCGCGCGTTTTATTCCGCATAAGAGCGCGCACGCTACGCCGTTTGAAGCCGAAGCCAGTTTAAACAAAGCCCTGGCGGCACTGCCTGAGCAACTGACCGTTACCTTGCTGGGCATGGGCGAAGACGGCCACACCGCTTCGTTTTTCCCTGGTGCCGAGACGCTGGGAAAAGCCTTGGACACCCAGGCGCACATCGACTGCTGCGGCGTGGTACCGAAAACCGCACCGCACGCCCGCATGACGCTGACCTTAAAACGCATCCTGCACAGCGACTGGATCGTGCTGCATTTAACCGGCGCTGGCAAAAAGCCAGTGCTGGAAGCCGCGCTGGGTGATGGTCCGGTGGTGGAGTTGCCGGTTCGCTCGGTGCTGAAGCAAACACTGACGCCAGTCTCGGTCTATTGGGCTGAATGAGCTGCTAGACGCTAAACGGGAGACGCCGAGCGCTGGTTACCGGTTTTAGCGTCTCCCGTTTCCCGTCCAGCGTCTCCCGAAAAAAATACAGAGGTAGAGTTAAATGAATGCCACCTTGCAAAGCGTCACCGCACGCATCATCGAGCGCAGCGGCCCGTCGCGTCGGCGCTATTTGGAGCGCATGCGCGATGCCGGTGAACAAATTCCCGATCGCCGCCAATTAAGCTGCGGCAATCTGGCGCACGGCTTCGCCGCCTGCTCGGAAGACGAAAAGAACACCATCAAGATGATGAACCAGGCCAACCTGGGCATCGTCACCGCGTACAACGATATGTTGAGCGCGCACCAGCCGTACGAGCGTTTCCCCAACATCATCAAACAGGCTGTGCGCGAAATGGGTTGCACCGCTCAGGTTGCTGGTGGCGTACCGGCGATGTGCGACGGCGTGACTCAAGGTCAGCCGGGTATGGAGCTGAGCCTGTTCAGTCGCGACACCATTGCCATGGCAACGGGCGTGGCGCTGTCACACAACATGTTCGATGCCGCGCTCTATCTGGGCGTGTGCGACAAAATCGTTCCCGGTCTGGTGATTGGCGCTTTGCGTTTTGGTTACCTGCCGTCGGTCTTTGTACCGGCTGGCCCGATGCCGTCGGGTCTGCCAAACAAAGAAAAAGCGCGCGTGCGTCAGGAATACGCCGAAGGCAAAGTCGGCCGCGACGAACTGCTGCAAGCCGAATCCGATTCCTACCACAGCGCCGGCACCTGCACCTTTTATGGCACTGCGAATTCTAACCAGATGCTGATGGAATTCATGGGGCTGCATCTGCCCGGTTCCAGCTTCGTGAACCCGGAAAACCCGATGCGCGATGCGCTGACCCGCGAAGCGGCGCAACAGGCGATTCGTCTGACCAAACAAAACGGTCAATACACGCCGATCGCCGATGTGCTCGACGAGAAAGCCTTTGTTAACGGCATCGTCGGTCTGCTCGCCACCGGCGGTTCCACCAACCTGACCATCCACATGATCGCCATGGCACGCGCAGCCGGCATCGTGCTGACCTGGGAAGACTTCTCCGATCTGTCCACCGTCGTGCCGACGCTGGCGCATGTTTACCCGAACGGCATGGCCGACGTGAACCATTTCCACGCCGCCGGCGGTCTGGGTTACGTGATGGGTGAACTGCTCGGCGCCGGTTTGTTGCACGGCGATGTGAAAACCATTTTTGGAACCGGCCTGGACCGCTACACCCAGGAGCCGTTCCTGAATGGCGACGACATCGATTTCCGCCCTGGCACCAAGGTTTCGCTGGACGAAGACATCGTGCGTCCGGCCAGCAATCCGTTCAGCCCGCAAGGCGGCCTGGAAGTGTTGAAGGGCAACCTCGGTACCGGCGTGATCAAGGTATCGGCGGTCAAAGCGGAACATCGCATCATCGAAGGTCCGGCGGTTGTGTTCGAAAGCCAGCACGATTTGCAGCAGGCGTTCAAAGCCGGCGAGCTGGATCGCGACTGCGTTGTCGTCGTCCGCTTCCAGGGCCCGAAAGCCAACGGCATGCCGGAACTGCACAAACTGACACCGCCGCTGGGCGTGTTGCTGGATCGCGGTTTTAAAGTCGCCTTGGTCACCGATGGCCGCATGAGTGGCGCGTCTGGCAAGGTGCCGGCGGCCATTCACATGTCGCCGGAAGCCAGCGAGGGCGGCCCGTTGGCGCGTGTACAGGCGGGCGACATCATCCGTCTGGATGCCGATGCCGGCACTGTTGAAGTGAAGGTCGATACAACCGAGTGGGCCAAGCGCCAGCCGGTGGTGGCCGATCTGTCTGGCAACCAGTTTGGTGTCGGTCGCGAACTGTTCGCGCCGATGCGTGCGGCGGTCAATACCGCGCAAGAGGGTGCAACCATTTTCCGCTTTGAAGATTTCGAGGAATAAGCATGGCCCAATACGGTTTGATCGCCGACATCGGCGGCACCAACGCCCGCTTCGCGCTGGCACCGTTGCAACAGTTCGATCCGGCGCAAGGTCCGCAACTGGCCGAGGCCGATCTGGTTGCCGTGGCAGCGCTGAACGGCGCTGAATACGACACCATCGCCGATGCCATCCGTGCCTATCTGGCTGGTCCGGCCGCCGATTACGACCGCCCCGAACACGCGGTTATGGCGATTGCCTGCCCGACCGACCAGGACCGCATCACCATGACCAACCACACCTGGTCGTTCAGCGTGCGCGAACTGCAGGCAGACATCGGTCTGGCGTCACTGCACTTCATTAACGATTTCAATGCGCTGGCCAACGCGATTCCGCACCTGGGCACTGACGATGTTGTAAAAGTCGGCCCTGGCGAAGGTCTGCCCGGCTGGCCGATGGCAGTCACCGGCCCCGGCACCGGCCTGGGTGTGGCCGGCCTGGCGTTCAGCGATTCCGGCCCTGTGACCTTGCAAACAGAAGGCAGCCACGTGAATTTCGCGCCGTCGGATCTGGTTGAAATCGATATTTTGAAATTCCTGCTGAAAAAGTACGAGCGCGTTTCTGCCGAGCGGCTGATTTCCGGCATGGGTCTGGAAAACACTTACCAGGCGTTGTGTGATCGCCAAGGTGTGGCGGCTCAAAGCTTAAAAGCCGCGGAAATTTCGCAGCGCGCTCTGGATCGGACCGACCCGCTGTGCGAAGAAGCACTGGCTCGGTTCTGCGCCATTCTGGGCAGTTACGCCGGGGATGTTGCGTTGATGCTGGGCGCCAAGGGCGGCGTCTACATTGCCGGTGGCATCGTGCCGCGTTTCGTCGACTTTTTCGCCACCAGCCAGTTCCGGGCGCGCTTTGAAGCCAAAGGCCGACTGCGCGATTTCGTCGCCAGTGTGCCGACTTACGTGGTGGTGTCCAAACAACCGGGTCTGCTGGGTGCAGCGGCCGTTCTGAATCATCGCCTCAACGCTCGCTAAGACGGGCATACAGGCTTAAAGGAGAGCAACATGAGTTACCAAGTCAGCGATATTCTGCAACAGGCCTACCCGGTAATGCCGGTGCTGGCGGTCAGCCGCGTGGAAGACGCCAAGCCCCTGGCCGAAGCGCTGAAAGCGGGCGGTCTGAAAGTCCTGGAAGTGACTTTGCGCACTGAAGCGGCGATTGAAGTCATTGCCGAAATGAAAAAAGTCGACGGCGTGATCGTCGGTGCCGGCACCGTGACCCGGGTCGACCAACTGAAACAGCTGGAAGACGTTGGCGCCGATTTCGCCATCAGCCCCGGCGCTACACCGCGTCTGCTCGAAGCCGGTCGCCAGGCTGCTATGCCGTTTCTGCCGGCGGTCGCCAGCGTGTCGGAAATGATGCAGGGCATGGAGCTGGGTTACACCCATTTCAAATTCTTCCCGGCAGCGGCTTCCGGCGGTGTGTCGGCGTTGAAAGCCTTTGCCGGTCCGTTCCCGGACGTGCGCTTTTGCCCGACCGGCGGTATTTCGGTGAAGGACTTCCGCGACTATCTGGCACTCGACAACGTTGCCTGCGTCGGTGGCTCCTGGATTGTGCCGGCCGATGCACTGAACCAGGGCGACTGGGCACGTATCGAACAACTGGCCCGTGAAGCCTGCGAACTGGCCGGCTGATTGTGCTTGGCTATGGTTTTGCTTGGTAAGGATGGTTCAGTCAACAACCTCAACTTGAACCCGTCTTGGGTGCCTGTTCTGTAAGGCAGGTCCCCAAGGCGGTGCAGTAGGCGCCAGTGAATGCCCAATCCCGGACCCGACAGTCTCAATGCCTGGTTTGATGCGGTCGACGCCGTCATCCTGAGTCGACAGGATGCCGTTACCGGGCTGTTTCCGGCCAGCACCGACGTTAACGGTCACGGCGACTACACCGACGCCTGGGTACGCGACAACGTCTACTCCATCCAAGCCGTCTGGGGTTTGTGGCTCGCCTATCGACGCAGCGGCGACAACCCCGAACGCACCGCCTATCTGGCCGATTCGGTCACCCGGCTGATGCGCGGCTTGCTGCAATCGATGACGCGGCAGGCGCACAAGGTCGAACGCTTCAAATACACCCAGAACCCCCTCGATGCCCTGCACGCCAAATACGCCACCCATTCCGGTCAGGTGGTGGTCGATGACGACAAATGGGGCCATCTGCAGCTCGATGCCACTTCACTGTATTTGCTGATGCTGGCGCGCATGACGCGCTCCGGTTTGCGACTGGTGCAGACGGTCGCCGAAGTGAATTTTGTACAGAATCTGGTCTGGTACATCGGTCGCGGTTACCGCACGCCGGATTACGGCATCTGGGAACGCGGCAACAAGATCAACAACGGCCGGGTCGAAATCAACGCGTCGTCGGTCGGCATGGTCAAAGCTGCGTTGCAGGCGATGCGTGGCGTCAATCTGTTTGGCGAAGGTGGCGGACAGGCGGGCGTGGTGCACGTGGTGTCGGACGAAATCGCCCGCTGCCGGACGACGTTGGAAAACCTGCTGCCGCGCGAATCGATGTCGAAAGAAGTCGATGCCGCCGATTTATCCATCATCGGTTACCCGGCGTTTGCTATCGAAAAGGCATCGCTGGTCAACAAAACCCGCGACCGGATTCTGGGCAAACTGGGCGGTCGTTACGGCTGCAAACGATTTTTGCTCGACGGCCATCAGACGGTGCTGGAAGACCCGCACCGGCTGCATTACGAAGCGCACGAACTGCGCAATTTCGAACACATCGAATCCGAGTGGCCGCTGTTTTTCACCTACTGTTATCTGAACGCTTTGTTTGATGGCGACGCCACCACTGCGGCTGACTATCGGCAAAAACTCGATGCGCTGCGCATCGAACGCAACGGCCAGTGGTTGTTGCCGGAGCTGTATTTTGTGCCGGCCGATCGCATCGACGCCGAGAAAGCCGAGCCAGGCAGCCAGGAACGCCAGGCCAACAACAACGTACCGCTGATCTGGGCGCAGTCGCTCTATACCCTCGGCTGCTTGTTGGATGCCGGCTACATCGAACGCCAGGACATCGACCCGCTGAACGCCCATCGTCGCGTCGGTCACAAGCGCAAAACCCCAGTGGTGGTGGGCTTGCTGGCGGAAAACGAAGCGGTGCGTGGAACCTTGGCTGACGCCGGCCTGTTCAGCGAAACCGTGGATGATCTGGAACCGGTGCGTGTGCTGCCGCCGCTGGAACTGGCGCGAGTATTCAACATCATCGGCCAGAACCGGGAATTGGGATTGACCGGCCGACCGCAGCGCCGGCCGCGTTCGTTATCGACCGCCCAGCTTTATGTGCTGAACGGTGAAAGCTGCGTTTTCCTGCCGCAATTCCAAAACCGCGACACGTTCTATCTGGCGTCCGACAACCGCCTGCTGTGCGAGAAAATCAAGGCGGAACTGAGTTACATCAGCCGGCATTGGGATCAGCCGGCGCGGCCGTTGATGATGATCTATCTGTCCGAACCCATGCTCAGCGCGCCCGACAAAGACGCCTTATACGAGCTGATTCGCGAACTGATGGACGGCGAGTGCGGCGAGGTGGCCGTCTCGACCGGGCCAATGAGCGAACTGCTCAACGAAGTCGGCGTCGAGCGCATCGAAGAATTGAACGACTACCAGGTGCCGGCGGCGATGGCGCTGTCGCGCCGGGTGCGCAAGCAATGGTTGCAGGTCGACCCGGGCCGGTCAGTGCCGTTGCAGCCATCCATGCTCAGCTTGCTGGAGCCGGTGGAAAGCCTGGAGGCGCAAGTACAGCGGCTGCGCGCCAGCCTTAACCTCTACGAACAAATCGACATTCTCAGCGATCTGGCCGAAGCGCATGGCCTGGATTTTGACCCCGGCATCGCGCCGCGCGTCACGGTAAAGGTGTTGCTCGAAGAAGTGTATCGCCGCGCCAGCGATGCCTATTTGTGGAGCGTCATCCGCAAAGCCGCGGGCGTGCTGGGCAAATATTGGGGTGGTCTGGAAGACGCCGTGGCTGAAGTGCTGGCGCGTCAGCGCATCATCATTGTCGGCCGCGCCTATTCCGATCAGGGCACCATTCGCGAGCCGCTGTCGAACAAAGAAACGCTCAAGCTGATCAACCGCAATTGCGGTCAAGACCGACGTGAGGCGGTATTGAATCAGGAAATTCTGGTCATCCTGTCAACGCTGATGCGCGGCGAACCCGACTTGTTTCAGGGCATGATGACGTTGCGTCCCGGCCACCTGGCAATGCTGATCATGGGGCAGTTGGCGCAGACGGAAAATCTCAAACCGGACCAGGCGTTCGAGCGGCTGGCGTCGCTCAGCCCGTACGACATTCAGTCACGCATTCGCGACGTGCTGGGCAGCTATTCCGCCGAAGTCGGACGTCTGTTTGCCATCGAGTCACTGCAATTGCGCAGCGAAGTCGGCCCGTTGAATCCGGTTTCGGACGACGACACCAGCGCGCCAGACCTCGGCGAAGCCCGCAACTGGTTCCAATGGCGTGAACAGCAAGGCGTAATGCCGCGTCTGCCGGAAGATTTTCATCCCGGTTTGTGGGCCTTGTTGAGCCAGTGCCACGGTCTGATTGTGGGCGACCGCTTCGACCCGCGCTCGCGGCTGGAATCGGCCACAGTGCTCGATCAGATGACCGCCGGCGAGCCGCAATTTGCGCAGCTGGTTGAACGCATGCTGGGGCAGATTCCCAGCCCGGCCTATCGTCAGTTGTGCATCGAAGCCTTACTTGGCCTGCTGGCATTTGCCCGCGCCAACCCCGGTATGCAAGTGGACGATTACGTCGTACTCGACGTCATCATTTCCCACGCCGTCCGTCTGAACTGGATCGCCCAGTTCCCCGCCCAGAAAGATAATTACAACCAATATCGCGGCCAGGCCTGGCAGGCGTTCTACCAAAACCCACCGGCTCGGGTGAAAAGCCGCATTCTCGAAGCCGTGACCTACTTGATGCACGCCGCTGGCGATGAGCTCAACAACGGCTGAAGCCCGGTAACGACGGGCTTCGGCTGCATCTTTACGGCCATCGCCCGGCTTTCGGGGTTGCATTTGGTAGTATTATTACGTCAAGATGAGCCCAGTTTGATCGGCAGCCGCCAAAGCGGTGAAAGAAAATTACAGACCGGTCTGGAATGGGGTCGGCAGGGTGTTCAAAGCCGGGTCCAGTCGGGGTCTCGCAGTGATACGCGAGGCGTTGCTTGCATAACGACAAGAAACGAGTGAAAGCGCATGGCTAGTATTACTTTTGAAAACGTCGGTAAAAGCTACGAGGACGTCAGCGTCATCAAGAGCCTCAACCTGGAGATCAAGGACAAAGAATTCATGGTCCTGGTTGGTCCTTCCGGCTGTGGTAAATCCACCACCCTGCGTATGATCGCCGGCCTGGAAGAAATCACCGACGGCAAGCTGTTCATCGGCGACCGCGTTGTCAACAACGTTCACCCGAAAGATCGCGACGTAGCCATGGTGTTCCAGAGCTACGCGCTGTACCCGCACATGTCTGTGTTCGAAAACATCGCCTTCGGTCTGCGTCTGCGCAAAATGCCGAAAGACGAAATCGACCGTTTGGTAAACGAAGCGGCCGATACCCTGGGTCTGACGCATCTGTTGGATCGCAAACCGAAAGCTCTGTCTGGTGGTCAGCGTCAGCGTGTTGCGCTCGGTCGCGCCATCGTTCGTAAACCGTCTGTGTTCCTGTTCGATGAGCCGTTGTCGAACCTCGACGCCGAACTGCGTGTGCACATGCGCGCCGAAATCGCCAACCTGCAAAAACGCCTGGGCATCACCTCGGTTTACGTGACCCACGATCAGGTTGAAGCCATGACCATGGGTGACCGCATCGCCGTTCTGCACGACGGCAACCTGCGTCAGGTTGGCTCTCCGCTGGAACTGTACGACACACCGCAAAACGTGTTTGTAGCGCAGTTCATCGGTACGCCGAACATGAACATCCTGACTTTCAAAGTTTCTGACGACGGCAGCGAACTGGTCCACCCGGACCTGACGTTCAAAACCCCGGCCGAATGGAAAGCCGGCATCACCGAACGCAAAGGCAAAAACGTTGTCGTCGGTATTCGTCCTGAGCACATTGCTGCGTCCGACGAACAGGATTGGTCTAACACCGCGCCGTTGAAAGGCAAGGTTGAGATCATCGAAACCCTGGGCCACGAAGTCGTTGTGCACATCAAGATGGCTAACGAAGAGAAGAAAATTCTCGCCAAGATGGACGTGCATAAAGTGCCGAAAGTTGGCGAAGACGTGGCATTGGAAGTCAACGTTGACCGCCTCCACGTGTTCGACGCCGAGACCACCAACCGCCTGTAATCGAGCGGTTATACAGGTCGAATCAAAAGCCGGCACAATGCCGGCTTTTTTGTCACTCGCGACTCGTTAAAGAGTCGCTATAGTAGGTTCAAACCGTCATCACAGGTGTCCGATGAAGATTCAGATTGCCTCGCCCAGCCACTACATCACCGACTTGCGTTACCCCTGGTCCAAGCACCTCACGCAATGGCCGCCGGAATTGTTTGTCGAAGTGGCACGCGGCATTCACCGCAACGTGGTGCGCTTTGTCAGCCACAATAATCAGGTCTACGCGCTCAAGGAACTGATGACGCCGGTGGCGCGCAAGGAATACAAACTGCTGCGTGAATTGCGGGAGTTGGGATTGCCGGTGGTCGAGGCGGTCGGTCTGGTCACCAACCGCGACGAAGAAGTTGCCGAAGCGCGGGCGCGTTTTGATCTGGTCGGCGAGCCGGTGGACATGCACAACCGCGCCTTGTTGGTGACACATTATCTGTCCGGCGCTTTGCCTTATCGCATCATCATTCAACAGGGCATTTCAGCCGAGCAATTAAGCCAGATGCTGGATGCTCTGGCCGAGTTGCTGGTGCGGCTGCATTTGTCCGGTTTTTACTGGGGCGATTGCTCACTGTCGAACACCTTGTTCCGTCGCGATGCTGGCCTGATGGCGGCCTATCTGGTCGATGCCGAAACCGGTGAAATGCGCGAACAGTTGTCTGAAGGTCGGCGCGAATACGATCTGGAACTGGCGGAAACCAACATTGGTGGCGAACTGATGGACCTGGAAGCGGCCGGCACTTTGCCTAAGGGTCAGGACCCGATTGAACTGGCGCAGGCGCTGGTTGAGCGGTACGCCAAGCTCTGGGCGGAACTGACGCAGGACGAAATTTTCGATCCCGAAGATCAGTACCTGATGGAGCAACGCATCCGTCGCCTGAACGATCTGGGCTTCGATGTCGAAGAAATGGAAATCACCACCGTCGATAACGGCCAGCGCGTGCGCATGGTGCCGCGCGTTGTTGAACATTGGCACCATCGCCGCCGCCTCAACAGCCTGACCGGCTTGCAGGTTCAGGAAAACCAGGCGCGCCGTTTGCTCAACGATTTAAGCCGTTACAAAGCCCACCTGAGCGAAGTAGAAGGCCGCGACATTCCCGAGGCGGTGGCAGCCTATCGCTGGCTGTCGGAAGTATTCAACCCCACCGTGCAGCCGATTCCGGCTGAGATGAAAGGCAAGCTCGACGATGCGGAAATCTTTCACGAAGTGTTAGAGCATCGCTGGTATCTGAGTGAAGCCCAGAGCAAGGACGTGGGTCAGAAAGCGGCCATCGATTCTTACATCAACACCGTGCTCAAACGGCGGCAGGCAGGCGATGTTGAGCGTGAGACCGATCCGTTTGTGTCTTCCCAGAAGTAGTCGCACGACCATTGCCGAAACAAAGCAGCGTTTCCAGGTTGATAATTAAAAACTATTCAATTGATAGCGCTGTGAGGGATGAAATATTAGTAATTGCTAATATATTGAAGTCATGAAGAGGCGAAAGTGTTTCGCCTCCCTTACTGCAACGACAGAAGGAGTACCACCATGACTTTACGTTTAGGCGATACCGCACCCGATTTCAGCGTAGAAACCACCGCAGGCAAGATCACCTTCCACGATTGGCTGGGTGATTCCTGGGCTTTCTTTTTCAGTCACCCGGCCGATTTCACGCCGGTCTGTACAACCGAAATGGGTCGTACAGCGCAACTGGCCGACGAATTTGCGCGGCGCAATGTCAAACCACTGGGCCTGTCGACTGACACCGTTGCTGAACACCGCAAATGGATTCTGGACGTCAACGACACTCAGCATACCTCGCTGGAATTTCCCATCGTTGCCGATGACGACCATGCCGTAGCCCAGCTTTACGACATGATTCACCCCGGTGAAAGCGCAACCGCCGCCGTGCGTTCGGTGTTCATCATCGACCCGAACAAAAAAATCCGGTTGACCATGACTTACCCGATGAACGTCGGCCGCAACTTCGACGAAATTTTGCGGGTAATCGATGCCCTGCAACTTGGCGATGCGAAAAAAATCGCGACGCCGGCGGATTGGCGTCCCGGTGGCGAGGTTATTATCCCGCCGTCCATCAGCAATGACGCGGCCCAGGATATTTTTCCCCAGGGCTGGAATGAAATACGACCCTATCTGCGCCTGACCAAGGTGTAATCAGATCCATCCAACAGCCGGACCCAACGTCCGGCTGTTTCGTATTGGCAACACCTTTCACCGGAGCAGGGGGCGCAAACGCGCCTGTCTGCTTAAAGTTTCTGGCTAAAGCGTCGCTACTGAAAGCAACAGAGGGATTTCTGTGGAGAATCGTTATGGCCGGGATCGTGAACGTCGTGCTGACGCCCAGTGCAGTACCAAAAATCAACGCGCAACCTCCGCAACCCGCCGCTGAGGCACCAACCCCGAACCCGGAAATCGACCCTGCTCCGATTACCCTGCAAGTGGGTGGCTGGTCGGATCATGACCTCTACAGCAAACCGGCGCAGAAAACATTCATGCGCGGCGACGAACAAAACCTGCCGCGATTGTCGAATCAATTGATGCAGGCCATGGATCAGGGGCCGAGTGTTCAAAACCTGTCACAGAGCCTGATCGATTTTCTGCAAGGCGGTCAGACATCGGTTCATCAGGGCATCGACCGCTACACCTACCCGGATCTGAGTGGGAACTGGGCGGAGCCGAATTTCACCGAGGTGGAATCGCACACGGTACTCGCCAAGAGTGAACTGTCGTTCAGTCTCACCACCAAAAGCGGCGACACACTGACCTTTAATCTGCACTACGAAAAAGGCCGCGGTCACACCCAACGATACAGCGACATTGGTTATGAAACAGTATCGATTGATTTTGAGCTCGATGGTCGTTTGTCGCAGGCGGAACAGGATGAATTGATGACGTTGGCCGACAAGCTCAACGCCCTCGCCAACGACTATTTCGCCACCGGCAACATCGATTTAAACCGACTCGACATCGGTGAGCTTTCGCAGCTTGCCGATTTATCGTTGACGTTGGACGGCGGCATGGCCGAAATCACGCCAGCCTTTTTTCTTGGTGTCGATCATATCGATTATGGTCTGACGTTGCGCTTTTCCGACTCAGCCGAAACGCGTCATTTGGAAGCCATCGTCAACGAAAACAGAGTGTCGATGGACGTCGACAAACTGGGCTTGGTGGACGGCTACAACCTGGAACGTCGCGAAGCGGCGCTGGCGAATTATCGGCAAATGCTGATCGACGGCGTGGGCCGGGTGCGTGGTACCGATGAACAGACCGACTTATTACTGGCGACTTTCGATGCACTGCACGGCGAGCTGGAAGAACCGAAACCCGGCCTGGCGTTGAGTGATACAGAAGCCGCTTTACTGACGTCAGTTGCCGACTTCCGCTTATCGTTCTACAGCCGGATTGGTTCGTGGGCTCAACAGGACGACCGGAAAGAACGAAGCGCCCGTTTCAGCCTGGACTTCGCACAGGAAACTCAGGTCAGCCAATACGAAGGTGGCGACCGCGATATCGAACAAAATCAGTTATGGAAATTGAACGGCAGTTATTTCCGACCGGCTGTGCACGACACCTTGCCCGGCCCGTCGCCCGGCGACAAAGACCACCGTTCCTATTACCAGCGTGAGGATGTAGAAAGCCGGGTACAGATTGAACGTCGCGGCGGTGTGGTTGTACGTGCGCAACAGGAAACAACGCTCGATGCCACCTTGGAAGAAATTCTCACCCAAGGTGAGAATGAGCTGGCATGGAACACCATTGCGCATTCACTGAAAGAGCACACAAATCTGCTGACCTTGCTGTCGCAAAATGCAGACGATTCACCGCTGGCGTTACTGGGCGAACTGATGCTTGGCATCGAAGCCTTATACGAGCGGGCAAAAGAAAACATAACTGAAAACGATGCAACCAAAGCGCCTGAATATTTGTTGGGTGGCCAACCTGTGGCGTTTGCTAACAGCGCTTCCAGTATCGATCCGGATTAATCCAGGACCGGCATTCACACTGAGCGGCTGGCGAACGGATAAGGGGGAAACAAAGATGATAAAAATTGACTGGCCCGGACAGCCGTTCGGCGGCATAAAAACGCCTTTTTCAACACCCCAATTACCCACGATTGACGAGGCCGACCACCCGACCATCATTATTCAGGGTGGTGGTCCGGTATCGTCATCGGTGTACAGCAAACCGCGCGACATTGAAGAAGTGTCGCTGCTCTCGCCCGGTGGCGTGTCGTATTTGAACAACCAGTTATCGAGCCAGGTCGTTAAGGAAAAACGCGCCGATGTGCTGGACGATTTGTCGCTGAATCTGGCGCGATTTTTACAAGAAGGCGAAACCTCGGTTTCGCAAGGTGCGACGCAATACAAATACCGCACGTTGAAAGAACAGATCATTCCTATCGATTCGGAAAAGTTCGTCGCGACTCACACCTTCCCCGGCTCTGAAATGAGCATGAGCCTGAAAACAAAAAGCGGCGCAACGCTGACGTTTACGTTCCGCCTGGAAAACGGCCAGGGCTACGACGGCAATGAGGCCGGTGTTAATTATCAAACCGTCGCGGTCGACTTCCAGCTGGATGGCAAACTCACAAATACTGAGAAAGAACAACTGAGTGGTTTGTCCGAAGGGTTGAACCAGTTGGCGAACGATTATTTCAGTGGCAAGCAACCACAACTGGCCGACTTGGGGCTGAATGACATCACCGTATTGTCCAAGTTGGATCTGTCGCTGGAAGGTGAGTTGTTACCGGATCTGAAACTGTCGATGACAGATACCGCTTTAAGACGCGAAATAAAAGCCAATTATGACGGTAACAAATTGGCGATGTCGGTCGATAAGCCCAGTCTGGTGGGAACTTCCGATTCCGACCGTCGCCAGGCAGCGCTGGCGCATTATCGCCAAATGCTGATTGAAGGCGTGGACCGTGCGCAGGGAAAAGACGATCAGGAAGCGTTCATGTTGGATGCTTTTGATCTATTGCATGGCCCGGTGGAGCGGGCTGAAACTCGCCACGAACTGACGGATGCCGAATCGATGATGCTGACCGGCTTGCCCGATTTTTCATTTCACTTCGAAGGCCGGGTTCAGCAGTTTAATACACATCCGCAGCGCCATAATCAAATCGAAAGCTTTTCACTGACGCTGGGCCAGGAAACGCATTTCAAACAGGACGGCGTACTGAACCGGGAAGTGGATCAACGTCAAACCTGGGAACTCGATGCCGGCTATTTCAAACCGTTGGTCAATTGGGAATTCGTTGATTTTCAAAACCAGAACTATCGCTACTACGAATTGAGTGAACGCGCCGAAATTCAAACGTTGACGGGGCAGGAAGAAGGCGAACCCTACGGCGTGCAGAGCCGGTCATTTGAAAGCAGTTTAGACGTTCAGGAATACCGCATGGGTGAACTGGTGGATTGGACCACCAAAAACCGAACCTTGAATGAGGTGGTCGATTTTACGCCGCGACTGCGCGAACTGGATGATTTGTTGAATCACGTCAAACTGGAAGAATTGCTATTGGACCCGGAAGCGATGTCCAAGCGGGCGCAGGTTGAGGTGATTGATCAGGATGAGTCGGCCGTTGCCAAGGTGGAAGTCCCGCAGGGGCGGCGGCCGTCCTAAAGTTCGGGCGCAGTTCATTCGAAACGGGCAGCCAGAGAGCTGCCCTTTTTATTGGAAAATGCAGGTCCCACTTCTCGAAACTGATCACAAAATGGCCGGTTTTTCTGAGCCGCTGCGTTGCCTGTCCCAAATTTCTGGCGCAAATTAGTGCTCCCTGACGAGGTAAGGAGGGCTGCCTATGTCACCGGATACTCAACCGAGTGTGTCTGCCATCGCTGTTGTGGATCTCGCCCGAGAACTGCTGCGACTGAACATTATCGATGAAACGGATTTGCGCCAATTGCACGGCCCACTGGCGACCCAGGTTGCTGTGCTGAATAAAGGTGGCGATATCAGCGATGTGCTCGAACGACGTTACCCCGAAGCCTGGCTGGTCTGGCTGTGGCAACAGGCGGACCAGCGCCCGTTTTATCCATCGGTGGGCATCGAGTTTGGCGCACGTATTTTGCCGGAATCGCGCGGTTTACCGAGCCATCTGTTGCAAACCTGTCGCGACCTGGGCGATGTACTCAATACCTATCTCGACAACATTTTGTTGGTGAACCCGGCCGACCAATGGACAGTGGAAACCGAAGGCGAACGCACGGTGCTCAGCTTCAAATTTCTGTCGGCCTTTGATTACCCGCGCTGCGCCGTAGAGCGCAGTATGGCGGCGCTCTACCATTGGGGTTGCTATCTGTGCGAGCAAACGCTGCCATTGCTGGCGGTCGACTTTACCTTCGACCAGCCTGATTACCACCGCGTTGTTGAGCGGTGTTTCAACGCGCCGATTCGCTACCAGGCGCAACGCAATGCGTTGATTGTACCCAGTGCGGTTTTCGCCACCCAGGTGCAAGGCGGCGACCAACCATACATCCGCAAGATACTGTCTCAGCGCGCGCTGGAGTTGCGTTCGCATATTGGTGATCAACAAACAGTCAGCGGCCGGGTGCGGCAATTGCTGGATCAGGACCTGGCGCACTATGGCGACCAGAGCAATCTGGCTGATGCCCTGTACATGAGTCGTTCGACTCTGGTTCGGAAACTGGCGCGCGAAGGCGTTCGTTTTTCACAATTACTCGACGAAGCCCGCCGGCGGTGTTTCCAACGATTGCACAACCTGCCAGCAACCCAAATAGCAGACCGACTGGGTTTTATGGATGTGAGTGCTTTTTATAAGGCCCGGCGACGGTGGGAGTGAGCGCTTGAAAACTAAAAACCCGGACATGTCCGGGTTTTTTTTTCAGCAGTGGACCCAGTGCCTGCTAAACGCTTTTGGAGGAACGCAGCGAGCCCGGCGTGTCACCAAAGTGGGCGCGAAAGGTCCGATGAAAAGTTGAAACATCCTCAAAGCCCCAGCGCAACGCAATGTCCAGAATGGTCAGATGATCGCTAAAGGCATTGGTCAGATCCAATTGTGCATTTGTCAGTCGCTCCTGAAGGATAAACTTCGAGGCCGTCAAACCGCTCGCTCGCGCGAAAACGGCGTCCACATATCGACGCGATAGATGAAACGCTTGCGCAACGGAATTTGGTGTCAACTCTCTGGATTTCAGGTGCTCGCGAATGTACGACACCATCAGTGGATAGAGGCTATGTGACGGCTGCCGTTGGTGTTCAAGAACTTGTTCGCCAGTCTTCATCGAGCTGAGCGCAGCGCTCAGAATATTCACCGCCGCCGCGCTCAGTGCGGCTATTTCTGTCGGCATAGCCGTATGCAGGCGAGAGGCCAGAATGCCCAGGCTGCTTTGCAGCAAATTGCCATGCGTCGTATTTGAAAGCAGAGCGTAATCGCCGATGTCGTTCAGCGGCACCACATCGGCAAGCCGGGTTGCCGGTATAACAAGCGACAGCAGAGTATTGCGGCGCTCCGGATCCATAACTTTGCGAAACGGTATGGTCGACTTGAACAGCAGGCAGGAGCGCGGCGCAATGCCAATGTCATGGTTGCGAATGGAGTAAACGCTGCGCCCTGAAATCTGAAAATTCAGGTGGTAGACATCATCGGTCATCCGGGCGACGTCCGCTGTATTGCGAACGATGACGTGGGGGACGCTGTCAACAAAATTGACCGCCCCATTTGGCAGCGGCAGATGCTCCAGGCGCGCTGCAAATTCATCGCTTTGGCCTCGTTCGGGCGACATCGACAGAAAAGTTTCGCATGCACCTTCACGATAGTGGGTAAACCGCCTGCGTGATGGGACCAAGTCGGTATCCCAAACACGCCAGTTCGCCGCTTTACGATCAAGCTGCTGTGTTGATGGGTCAGAACCGGATGTCGCCATCATTATTCCTCCCGTTCCAAAACTGCCATAAGTCCGTTCCAAATACGCTGCGATGAGTTCTGAGTTCGCGTTGTAAAAGTAGGAACCTGACGTGAATTAGTAAAGCGTCCGGTTCTTATCAGAACTATCTGGAGCAGCCTAATGAACACCACTAAAACAAAAACAGATTTATCGCGTCGTACCTTGGTAAAAGCGGCCGGGCTTGCGGCCGCCGGATCACTGACAGCCGGCTTTGTTACACCCAGCCGCGCTCAACGACACAGTCGTACCTTTTTGCTGGTGCATGGCGCCTGGCATGGCAGTTTTGTCTGGCGCGAACTGGCGCCGAAATTGCGCGCGGCGGGCCACAGCGTTACAGCACCAACACTGACTGGACTGGGCGAACGCAAACACACGCTGAACGATCTCGCCAACCTCGAAACGCATATCCAGGACATCGTTAACCACATCGAAATGGAAGACTTGCACGACATTGATCTGGTTGGCTGGAGTTACGGCGGCATGGTAACTACTGGGGTGTTGGCCCGCGTGACTGAGCGCATCCGGTCGATGATTTATCTCGATGCCTTTGTCCCGGATAACGGCAAGGCGTTGATCGATTATGCCGAAGGCCCGGTGGTGCCACTGTTTAATGAATCGAGAATCAACGACACCGCCATACCGCCCATTCCGCTGGAGGTGTTCGGCGTTCAGGACGACAGCATCAAGCAGTTCGTCAATCCGCGACTGGTGCCGCAACCCTGGCGAACAACTTTTCAACCCGTGGACGCCCTGGCAACTCGCCCGGATATTCCTTTTACCTACGTTCACTGTTTGGGCTTTGTGGATTCGCCGTTCGGTTATTTTCACGACAAATTTAAAGCCGAAGGGGTTAATACGTTCGAAATACAGGCGAGTCATTTGTGCATGCTGGACGCCGTCGATACCGTCGCAGACATCTTGTTAACCTCAGCCTAGGATCGAAAACATCGGCCGTTGAGTCAGGCGTTGATGAAGTTCCCGCGCCGGCTGACGCGGGATAATCGTATTGAATTGCAGCCGCTATCGAACAATGCTCAGCGCAAAAGGTGCAAAGCCGTGGTTGGCAATCACATGCGGCACGAAATGCATAAAGGCTTCGGGGCCACGGGCGCTGAATGCTGGGCCCAGGTCTTCAATCACAGCGTCACGCCAGCCCATAGCCTGTAAAACCTGGCGCACTTCTGCTTTGGCCGCTGCACTGTCTCCGCAAAGAAATACGTTGGGCATCGGTTCGATACTGTGTGGATCACCGATGACGGTGAACAGCATGGTATTCAGCGTTTTTACCACGGCGGTTTGCGGCAAGGCCGCCTGTAAGTGTTCGGCGACGCTGCTGTCCGGATAGAGCAGTCCGACCGGCATGCCGTCTTCGTTGCGGCGCATGGCGTTGGAAACATCCACCAGAATTTTTCCGACCAGTTGGTCTTTGAAGCCTTTCAGAAAATCGACACTGGTTTCACCGGGTGTCGCGTTGAACACCATATCGGCGGCGGCAATTGCAGCCGCCGTGGTGGTGAATTCAACTTGCGGGCCGGTCCAGTGGTCACTGGGTTTTTCGGGGTTAAGGATGCCAATAACAAAGTCACGGCCAGCGGACTGCAATCGTCCAGCGAGGGCCGAAGCAACCCGGCCAGAACCCAAAATAGCGATGGTCAGCATAGTGGTTTCCTCAATGTCATCAGCTGTAGGTAGTTTGAATCAGTGGCGATAGCGCGTTTGTTACCGCAGCACTGAGTTGGGGCGGGGCGGCGACAAAATGTTCGCTCTCAAGTGACCAAGGCTTGCCGTGAACATCGGTGAGTTGACCGCCGGCTTCCTGAACCAACAGTGCGCCCGAGACCAGTCCGGAGCGAACCTGACTGAACTGCCAGAAGGCATCCATGCGGCCGGCCGCAACCTGGATGAGTTGTAACGTCGCCGGAACAGACACGCGCACCGTCAATGCCGTTTGCAGCATCGTCGATACCGAAGCGCCCATCATCTGATATACCTGAACGCTTTCGCCTGGCATGGCCTGGCCGGTGCCGACCATGGCGGCATCAATGTCGCGTTTTGCGGAAACCGATAACGGTTGTCCGTTTTGCTGGGCACCCGCTCCGGCAACGGCTGAGTAGGTATCGCCAGTCAGTGGCAAATGGACGACGGTAATCACCGGCTCGTTATCGCGGATCAACGTCGCGCTGACACACCATTCCGCCATGCCGTGAATCTGGTTGATTGCGCCTTCGACTGGATCGACCACCCACCACTCGCCCGGCGGTAACAAACCGGTTTCGAGTTCATCTTCAACCAGGGTTGCTTCGGGTCTGGCGGCAGCGAGTTTTTCCTGCAGGATCGACATTGAAATTGCGTCGTTGGCCTGAATTTTCGCCCCGATGTCGTGCCGATCAATCGGGCGGGCATCAATGGAGAAACGGTCTTGTATCGCCTCGGCCGCTGCCACGACAGCCTGTTCGACCAAGCGCAGAATTTCGCGGTCGTTGTGTTGTTGCGTTGTCATGATTTTCCTTGCCTGTTGAGTAGAGGCAAACAATAATGTGAGTCATCGCTCACATTGTAAACTCGCGTTCTGAATGGCAAAAAAACCTCACAACAGCACGGTAAAACCCAGGAAATCTCCGCGTCAGAGACGTTCCGAAGCGACCGTTGACTCAATCCTGGAAGCCGCCGCTCGCATTTTGGAAACTCATGGCTTCGCTGGTTACACAACCAACGCTGTTGCCAGCCTTGCTGGTGTCAGCATCGGTTCGCTTTATCAGTACTTTCCGACCAAGGAGGCGATTACCGCCAGTCTGATTACCCGGGAGTCAAAAGAACTCTGGCAAGACATTGCCGCCATTGATCTGCACGCCGATGGCCAGGCGCCATTGCATGCGCTCGTGCAGGCCGCTGTCGAACATCAACTGAAACGCCCGGCGCTGGCGCGCATTCTGGACCTCGAGGAAGTACGCCTGAGCGAACCGGGATCGGCGAATGAGCTCAACGTGGAACTGGCCGGCGTGGTCAGACATTGCATCGTTGCTGCTGGTTACAGCGCCGACTCACCCCACAAGATCAGTGACGTCGTTGCGATAATCAAAGGTATGGTCGATGGCGCAGGCCAACGTGGTGAGACCGATAAGGTGGCTTTGGCAAAGCGGGTGGGTCATGCCGTTTTGGGCTATCTCATTTGCAGCAACTGATCACGGCGAATAACAAATAAAAGGGTAAGCCCAGTGCTTACCCTTTTCGTATCTTCGCTCAGGCTGCGCTGGTTTGTTTTTTCTGCCAGGCAAACTTCTGCATAACCGAATCGACCGGCGTATCAGCAAGATGATTGGTGTAGTTCGACATCACTTTTTGTGCGACCCCGAGAATGACTTCAAGAATCTGGCGCTTGGTATAACCGGCAGCCAGAAACGCTTCGACTTGTTCATCCGTCACTTCGCCACGACTGCGCACCACCTGCAACGTAAAGGTACGCAGTGCTTCCAGCTGGGCAGTTGGCAGCGGAGTTTCGTCACGCAGCGCGTCGATGATGACGTCATCAACTTTCATCATTTTGGCGATGCCGGTGTGGGCCGGTACACAGTAATGGCAGGCATGCTCAACATTGATTGTCTGCCAGACGACCGTCAGTTCATCGGCATTGAAACTGGTGTGTTCGGCAAACAGCCGGTGCAACTGCTGATAGCCTTCCAGCAACGCCGGAGCTTCTGCCATTACGGCATGCAAACCAGGCAAACGGCCAAAAGCCTTCTGAGAGTTTTCGATCAGTGAACGGCTCTCAATCGGTGCGGTTTCTGCGGTATGGAGAGTAAAGTCGGTCATGATAATTTCCTTTTTTTGAGTGATCGATCAATTATCGACGGCCCGACTATAGGTTTACTTGAGCGATCATTCAATATATAAATTGAGCGATCATTCAAATATTTGAAACGGAATGTAACCATGGCGCGGCAAACCAAATACGATCGGGAAGACGTGTTACGCAGAGCCCTCGAATTGTTTTGGCGGAAGGGCTATCACGCCACGTCGTTGAAAGACCTCGAACTGCACCTCGACATGCGCCCGGGTTCAATTTATGCGGCGTTCGGTTCCAAAGAGGCGCTGTTTATTGAGGTGCTGCGGCGCTATGCGGAAAACTCGCAGCAACAACTCAACGACATTCTGGCGCAGGCATCAACGCCGCTTGAAGGGCTGGCAGCCTATGTCCGCTACCTTGGCAAAGCGCTTGCCGAACCGTCGCCCTCGCGCGCCTGCATGCTGGTTAAAACGCTGCTTGAAACGCCCGACGGTGACCCGGTACTGCGCCAGGCCACCGAGGAATTTCTGCGCAATACGGAAGTGGCATTCACCAAGGCATTTCAAGCCGCGCAAGCGTCGGGCAATATCGGCGCCAAGGCCGATCCCGACCAATTGGCATGCCGACTTCAGGCGGAGATTTTTGGTTTAAGGGCTTATGCGCAGCGCACCGACGCAGTGCAAAAGGTCGCTGCATTGGCGGACGGAATTGCGCGGGATATTGAAGCGCTGGATGTACGAGCAACAGCGGTTAATGCCTAGCATGGAATCGCAGCGAACAAGATGGAATTTCGGTTTCCAGAAAACAAAAAAAGCAGCTCAAGGCTGCTTTTCTATTTGGAGCGGGACTAAAGCCTTGCAAAGGCTTTTGCGTGAGCGCAGCGAGCCCGAAGGGCAAGGCCATGAAATGGCCGCAGCAAACGAGATTCGACTGCGCCGGCACACCGGCTCGCGAGGCTGCCCGCCCGGCCCCAACCTCGGACAAGGTTGTGCTCTACCACTGAACTATTCCCAAAAACACAAAACCCGGAACAAGTCCGGGTTCTATTAAATTTGGAGCGGGAAACGAGATTCGACCGGGCTGGCGTACCAGCTCGCGACCCTGACTTGTCACCGTTTGAGCGGCGTCAGGCTCAATAACAAAAAAAGCAGCCCAAGGCTGCTTTTCAATTTGGAGCGGGAAACGAGATTCGAACTCGCGACCCCAACCTTGGCAAGGTTGTGCTCTACCACTGAGCTATTCCCGCAAATTCTATTCTGAAGTGGCGTCCCGTAGGGGACTCGAACCCCTGTTACCGCCGTGAAAGGGCGGTGTCCTAGGCCACTAGACGAACGGGACCTTCAGAAGGCTTCCGGCGATTTCGTCGAAAGCGGGGCGCATCTTACCATCGGATTCCGGCTTTGCAAGGCCTATTCTAAAAAAATTATCAAAATCAGTGTGTTACAGGGGTTTTGTCGTTAGCTGCCCGGTCTTTCACGTACCGTCCTGTGTTGGCCTTTGCTATGGTGATGACATCTTGTCGGCGCCGGTTTTGGCGGTACCTTGTTGAGGATGTTGTCGATGCATCGTTGGTTGATCCGCTGGACTGTCTTTATGGCCGGGTGGTTATGTGTCGGTTTGGGCGCTCTGGGTGTGGTGCTTCCAGTACTGCCAACAACACCGTTTATGCTGCTCGCCGCCGTCTGTTTTGCCCGCACCTCGCCGCGCTTCCACCGTTGGTTGCTTTCCTCTAAGCTGTTCGGGCCTTTGATCGACAACTGGCAGCGCGAACGTTACATCGAAAAGCGCTCCAAACGCGTGGCGCTGATCGTGGTTGCTGTCACCTTTAGTCTGTCCATTGCTGTAGTCGATCCCTGGCCTTTGAAAATCATGCTGCTGTGTTTTTGGTTGGGTTGTACGATCGGCATCGGGCGACTGTCCACAGTGCCGTTGTCACAACGCCAGGCAACAGCCAACGCAGCGCTGGCACAGCGCCGGCCATCCTAATAAGAACATCACAACATCCAAGGTGTGAGGGAGTCATTATGAGAGCCAGCATCGCGGCTTTGGTCGCATTGTGCCTGTCGTTTCCGGTGGTTGCGGAAGACGACATCATCGTTTCCTACGCCATCGCCGAGCGTGGCGAGCCACAATATCCGGAAAATTTTGAACACTGGGATTACGTGAATCCCGATGCGCCACGTGGCGGCTACGTAACCTACGGCGTTCGCGGCACCTTCGATAACTTCAATCGTTTTGCCTTGCGCGGCACCACACCTGCCGGCATCCGAACCTATTTGTTCGATACCTTGATGACCGGAAACGGCGACGAAACCGGCGTGCTGTACGGGTTGATCGCCGAGGAAGTCGAATACCCCACCAGCCATGACTGGATCATTTTTAATCTTAATCCCGCCGCTACTTTTCAAGATGGCAGCCCCATCGAAGCCAGTGATGTAGCTTACACCTTCAACATTTTGATGACCGATGGTGTGCCGCAATTCCGCACCGTCTACGAAGGCGTCACGGTTGAAGTGCTTGACGAACGTCGGGTGCGATTCAATTTGCCCGAGTCCAATTTGTCGAATCTGGTCGGCCTGGCGTCTTTGCCGGTGTTCCCGGAGCACGATTTTGCCGACCGTGATTTCGCCGAACCCTTTATCGACGTGCCATTAGGCAGCGGCGCCTACACCATTTCAGATTATGAAATGGGGCAATATGTCGTGTACGAGCGCGTCGAAAATTATTGGGCGGCCGACCACCCGGCAATGGTCGGTCAACTGAATTTTGATCAGGAACGTTACGACTATTACCTGGACGACACCGTACTGCTCGAAGCCTTTAAAAAAGGCGAGTACGACTTCCGCCAGGAAAACACCGCCAAAGACTGGGCAACCCAATACACAGGCGAGAATTTTGACGCCGGTTACATCATTAAAGAAGAAATTCCTCACAACCTGCCGCAGAACATGCAATCGTTTGCGTTTAACATCGAGCGGCCACAATTCCAGGACCGCCGCGTGCGGATGGCGATCAACCTGCTGTTCGATTTCGAATGGACCAACCGCAATTTGTTCTACGGCTCCTACACCCGCACCAGCAGTTATTTTGAAAACACACCCTACAGTGCGCACGGTTTGCCTGAAGGCAAAGAGTTGGAAATTCTCGAAGAATTTCGCGATGAATTGCCCGAAGAATTATTCACTCAGGAATTCCATAACTTCGCCACCGATGGCAGTGGCAACGTCCGCCCGCAATTGCGTCAGGCGTTAACGCTGCTGCGTGAATCCGGCTACGAAAGCCGTGACGGCCAGATGGTCAATGCGTCGACCGGCGAACCGCTCAGTTTTGAATTGTTATTGTATTCGCCTGCAATGGAACGCATCGCCATTCCTTTCAAGGAAAACCTGGCGCGTGCGGGCATTACGCTGAATATTCGCACCGTCGATGTTACGCAATACACCAACCGCATGCGCGAGCGCGATTACGACATGATCGTTTCTCAGCTCGGTGGCGGTGCTTATCCGAGTGACAATCTGGTACTGGAGTGGGACAGCCGCTATCTGGATTCAACCTATAACGCCGTCGGCACCAACGATCCGGTAATCGACGCCCTGGTCCGTGGCATTGCCGACAACCAACAGAACGACGAACTCCTGCTCGCTTATGGCCGGGCCTTTGATCGCGTTTTGTTGTGGCGTTATTACGTCATCCCGCAATGGCACATCGACCATTACCGCGTCGCTTACTGGAATAAATTCGGCCGCCCTGCCCAGATTCCGCGTTACTCCCTTGGCAGTTCCGCCTGGTGGTTCGATGCCAAAGCAGCAGCGACCTTGCCCGCTCGCAATGCACGTTAATTAAGGCGAACGCATGGCCGCCTATTTAATTCGTCGTTTGTTGTTGGTGGTGCCGACGCTCTGGGCCATCGTCACCATCAATTTTCTGATCATTCAGGTTGCGCCCGGTGGTCCGGTCGATCAGATGATCGCCAAGCTGGAAGGCAACAACGCCTCCATGCTCGATCGCATTACCGGCAACAACCAGACCGACTTGCTGAACAATGCCAACTCCGATGCATCCGGCAGTGACAACCGCACCGGCGATTCGTCCTATCGTGGCGCACGCGGCTTAACGCAAAAAGACATCGAAGCCATTGAAGCGCGTTTCGGCTTTGACCGGCCTTTGCACGAACGCTACTTCTCGATGCTGTGGGATTACCTGCGTTTCGATTTTGGCGACAGCCTGTTTCGCGGCCGCTCAGTGGTCGATCTGATTGTCGAACGCATGCCGGTGTCGATTTCCATCGGCCTGTGGTCAACGTTGATTATTTATTTGGTGTCGATACCGCTCGGCATTCGCAAGGCGGTCAAACATTCATCGCCGTTCGATGTCTGGACCTCGGGCGTTATTTTTGCGGCCAACGCCATTCCTTCGTTTTTGTTCGCTGTATTGCTGATTATTTTGTTCGCCGGCGGCAGTTATTTCGACTGGTTCCCGCTGCGTGGATTAACGTCGGCCAACTGGGATGAACTCAGTCTGGTCGGCAAAATTGGCGATTATTTCTGGCACATGGCGTTGCCGGTGTTTGCCATGGTTATTGGCGGCTTTGCTGGTTTGACCATGCTGACCAAAAATTCCTTTCTCGATGAAATTCACAAGCAGTATGTGATGACCGCCCGCGCCAAAGGTGCCACGGAAAAACGCATTCTCTACGGCCACGTATTTCGTAACGCCATGCTGATCATCATCGCCGGTTTTCCCAGTGCCTTTATCGCTATTTTCTTCAGCGGCGCTTTGTTGATCGAAACCATTTTTTCGCTCGATGGCCTGGGTTTGCTGGGTTTTGAATCGACCTTGCAGCGGGATTATCCGGTGATGTTTTCAACGCTCTATGTGTTTACGCTGCTGGGTTTGGTGATGAACATCATCAGCGATCTGACCTACACCCTGGTCGACCCGCGCATTGATTTTGAGGCACGCGGATGAAGTGGTTTCAGTTATCTCCGGTTAATCGCCAGCGCTGGTCGCGGTTCAAGGCCAACCGACGTGCCTGGTGGAGTTTGTGGATTTTTGGTTTGGTGTTTGCCGTTTCGATGGCATCTGAACTGGTCGCCAACGATCAGCCTTTGTTGGTCTGGTTCGATGGCAAAGCCTATTTCCCCGTGGCTGAAACCTATCTGGAAACGGAATTCGATGGCGATTTCGAATTACCCGCCGACTATCGCGATCCGTATCTTCAGGAACTGATCGACGCCAAAGGCTGGATTCTCTGGCCGCCCATTCCCTACAGCTACAACACCATCAATTACGATTTGCCCAGCCCGGCACCAAGCCCGCCAACAGCCGACAATTGGTTAGGCACCGACGACAAAGGCCGCGATGTGTTGGCGAATCTGTTGTATGGCTTTCGCATCTCGGTGTTGTTCGGGTTTGCGGTGACCATCATTACTGCTGTGATCGGTATTGCTGCCGGAGCAGTGCAAGGTTTTTACGGCGGCAAACTCGACTTGTTTATGCAGCGTTTTATCGAAATCTGGAGCAGCATGCCGCAGCTGTTCATCCTGATTATTTTGATGAGCATCGTTACGCCGGCCTTTGGCTGGCTGTTGCTGGTTACGCTGTTGTTCGGCTGGATGGGTTTTGTGGGCGTGGTGCGGGCCGAATTTTTGCGGGCGCGTAATTTTGAGTACGTTCAGTCGGCGCGTGCGATGGGCATGAGTGATCGCCGTCTGATGTTTCGCCACATTTTGCCCAACGCCATGGTCGCAACGCTGACCTTTATGCCGTTCACATTGTCCGGCTCGATCACCATTTTAACGTCGCTCGATTTCCTCGGTTTTGGCATGCCGCCGGGGTCGCCGTCGCTCGGTTTGTTGCTGGCTCAGGGCAAGGCCAATATTCAGGCACCCTGGTTGGGTTTCACCGCTTTTTTCATCGTCGGTTTTATGTTGACCACGCTGATTTTTATTGGCGAAGGCGTGCGCGATGCCTTCGACCCGCGCAAGGCGTATTGAGATGAGTTTGCTGTCGCTGAAAAACGTATCGCTGGGGTTTGTTCAGGGCGAGCAATTGTTGCCCGTGGTGCACGATGTCAGTCTGGAACTTAACGCGGGCGAAGTGGTGTCGCTGGTTGGTGAAAGCGGGTCGGGCAAGAGCGTGACTGCCTTGTCGATTTTGCGTCTGTTGCCGGAGCCGCCGTTGGCGTTTATTGGCGGCGATATCGAATGGAAAGGTCAGTCCATTCGTGCGATGAGTGACAACGCATTGCGTCGTCTGCGCGGCAACAACATCTCGGTGATTTTTCAGGAGCCGATGACGTCGCTGAACCCCTTGCACACGGTCGAAAAACAACTGGTTGAAATGCTCGAACTGCATCGACCCGTTCGCCGTGCCGAGGCCACACAACAAGCCTTGCAGATGTTGCAGCGTGTCGGCTTGAAATCGCCCGAGAAAAAACTGCGTGCCTATCCGCATCAGTTGTCCGGCGGCGAACGGCAACGCGTGATGATCGCCATGGCATTAATGAACGAACCGGAATTGCTGATTGCCGACGAACCAACCACAGCGTTGGACGTGACCATTCAGGCGCAAATTCTGGAATTGCTGGCGCGGTTGCAGCGGGAACTGAATTTAACCGTGCTGTTCATCACTCACGATCTGACGCTGGTGAATCGGTTTTCCGATCGTGTGGCCGTTATGGAAGGTGGCCGCCTGGTCGAGGTTGGCCCAACCCGACAAGTGTTTGACCAACCCCAGCACCCGTACACCCAGAAATTGCTGGCGGCCGAACCGGGCGACGCACCGCCGCCGTTGCACGATGACGCCCCGGTGTTGCTCGAAGCCCAGTCGATGCGCGTCTGGTTTCCGATTCAGCGCGGTCTGCTGCGCAAAACGGTGGATCACATCAAGGCGGTGGACGACATCAGTTTTCGTCTGCACCAGGGCGAATCCCTGGGCGTGGTGGGCGAGAGCGGTTCGGGCAAATCGACGCTGGCGCGGGCCTTGTTGCGTCTGGAAAAATCCGACGGCGATGTCTGGTTCGATGGCGTAAATTTACCCTCGCTCGATAACACCGAACTGCGGCCCTATCGCCGTGCCATGCAAATTGTCTTTCAGGATCCGTACGGCAGTTTGAGCCCGCGTTTGTCGGTGGAACAGATTGTGCGCGAAGGTTTGGATATTCATCAGATTGGCACACCGCAAGAGCGCGAACAGGCGGTTATTCAGGCGTTAACAGAAGTCGAACTGAACCCGGATTTTCGCTTCCGTTACCCCAACGAATTTTCCGGCGGTCAACGTCAGCGCATTGCCATTGCCCGCGCCTTGGTGATGAAACCGCGTTTTATCATTCTCGATGAACCGACTTCCTCGCTCGACCGCACGGTGCAATTTCAGGTGATCGAATTGCTCAAGCGGCTGCAAGCCGAACATGGTTTGTCGTATTTATTCATCAGTCACGATTTAAAAGTGGTCAAGGCGCTGTGCCATTCCGTACTGGTGATGAAAGACGGCCAGGTGGTGGAGCAGGGTGTCGCTTCCCGGCTCTTCGCGCAGCCGCAACATCCCTACACTCAGGCGCTGTTACGCACCGCTTTCGATTAACACTCAGGACTGTTTATGACTGCCTCTACAGCGCCGTTGGTTGATCATCGCCAAGGCGTTCTGGTCGCCACGCTTGGCGTACTGGTGTTGAGTTTCGATGCACTGTTGGTGCGTCTGGTCGGTGCTTCGCCGTACGACATTGGCTTTTGGCGCGGCGCTTTGGTGTTCGTGTCGATGACGACTTTTATGGTTGTCACCGGTCGGGTGCAGCAATTTCGCGTGTTTGCGGCGCACGGAGTTGCCGCGCTGATCATCACCCTGTTGTACGGCATCAACACCGGCCTGTTTGTGCTGAGCATCAACCACACCTCGGTTGCCAATGCGGTGGTGGTGTTGGCGTCGTCGTCGTTTTTTGCGGCGTTGTTTTCCTGGTTATTGCTGCGCGAAACCATTCCGCTGCGCACCTGGGTTGCCATTGTCGTCGCAATGGCCGGTGTGTTGATTGTCTTTGCCGGTTCCCTGGGCATGGACCAATGGCTGGGCGATGCGCTGGCGCTGTTGCTCGCCATGTTGATGGGCCTGATGCTCACCTTGCTGCGGCGCCTGCCAAATTTGCCCAAAATGCCGGTGGTGGCATTAAGCGGCCTGGTCACGTCTTTGTTGTGCGTGGGCTTTGCCGAACCTTTGGCGTTGAGCGCAGCCAGTTACGGCTGGCTGGCGGTGATGGGGTTGTTGCAAATGCCAACGGCGTCGGTGTTGATCATGACAGCAACGCGCTACCTGCCCGCACCGGAAGTCAGTTTGTTTTTGTTGATTGAAACCTTGTTAGGCCCGGTCTGGGTCTGGCTGGTGTTGAGTGAGGCCATTTCACCGCTGACGTTCTTCGGTGGTGTTGCCATTCTGGGTGCGATCTTCGTGCATTCCTGGCTGTCGTTGCGTAAGCCGGAGACCGATCTGGTCGCACCCACTGACCCGCCGTTATAAGCGGCCGTTTCAGGCAATGGCCGGTGCCGTTAACGGATAGGTAAACAACGCGAAGTGCGCCAGGTTCAACGCCCAGTGTGTGGCTACCGAGGCGATCAAGTGGCCGGTCCATAGATACGCCAGCCCGTAGCCCAACCCCGCCAACGTGACCACCGCCACATAACTCCAACCGCCGGCGATATGCGCCAGGCCAAACAAGGCCGCTGCCAAAACCAGCGCCGGCCAGGGCCCGAGTTTGCGTTGCAACCTGCCTTGCAATACGCCGCGAAACAGCAGTTCTTCGGCGATGCAGGTGTTGAGTAAATTGGTGCCGGCGAAGATCCAGAAAACCGCCGACAAGCCGGGTTGCCAGTCAATCAAACCGTGTTGCCAGGCCAAGGCAAGGGGCACGGCGATGGCGATGACCAGTGCCGGCACCGTGGCGAAAGACCAACGCAGTGGCCGGGCGTAGAGGCTCGTTTTGAACAGCGGCACAAAGGCGAGCAACGACCAGGCGACCAGCACCTTGTCGTAATTCACATACAAACTGCTGGGCAGACTGTTGGCTTTCAGCGCCGTATCGGCAACCACCACCAGGCCCTGATAGCCGGGCACCGCATGGGCAAAGAGCGCCGCGCTGATAACCAACCAGAGTGCGCCACGCGCCACCGTTAGCCACAGCGGGCCGGGTTTGAGCCGCATCCAGGCGGTGAGCAGTACATAGCCAAAGGCGACGGCGAAAAACAGCCAGTCGGTGTAGCCGATCAGGGCGGCGACAAACAGCACCAGAACCGCGCCGCCGTACCGCAGCCGGTCGTGTTGGGCGAGGCCGAGAACAATCAGCGACAGCGAATAGAAGAAGCCAAAGGCGAGCATGGTTGTGCTCCAAATCGGGGAAGCGCCAGTTGACCACAGCCGCCGCTGGAGTCAACGCCGCAGCTGACTATAATGGCGCACCCCAACTGGCGCGGAGAATCTTATGCCAATCGAGAAGAATCAGGTCGTCTTGTTCCATTACAGCGTCAGCGACGAACAGGGCAACGCCATTGAAAGCTCACGCAGCGGCGAACCGAACGCCTACCTGCACGGCCACGGCGGCATCATCGCTGGTCTGGAAGAAGCCTTGGAAGGCCGCGACGCGGGCGACAGTTTCAGCGTTACCGTGACGCCGGAAAAAGCCTACGGCCAGCGCCGCGCTGACGCCATGCAGCGCATTCCGCTCAAGCACCTGCGCGGTGCCAAGCGCTGGCAGCCGGGCATGGTGGCTCAGGTACAGACCGATCGTGGTGCGCGCCACGTGGTTGTTGCCAAAGTCGGCCACAAATTTGCCGATGTCGATACCAACCATCCGATGGCGGGCAAAACGCTGACGTTTGATATCGAAATCATCGAAGTACGGGCGGCCGACCCGGAAGAACTGGCCCACGGTCACGTGCACGGGCCGAGCGGTCATCACTGACAAACCTTCGGTGTTCAGCCGGGACATCGGTTGACGCCTTTTCCACCCACAACACCCGAAACCCCACTTCGGGTGTTGTGTTTTTTGCGGCCAATCAATCGTTTCCGCGATTATTTTCAATTTTTCCAACGAAACGGCCAAAAATCCTACGAACGGTAAAACGATTTCTCAAACGGTCGTCGGTTAGCGTGGTGTTGCCCCCAACGATTTGGGGTTTCATCCAACCGAGGGACCGATCATGCTTCGACCCAACTTTCGTTTTCATCGCACCTTTCGTTTTCATCGCACCTTTGTCTGGCTGCTGCTGTGTTTTGCACTCAGCGCCTGTGTTCCCAACCCGTTCGAATTCACCGAACCCGGCACGGCCAGGTTGGTGACCGACGAACGCTTCAATAACCCCGTGCTTTCCCAAGCCGGAATCATCGAATACCGCAGCAGTAACACCGACGTCGCGACTGTAGACGCCAACGGCCTGGTGGTTGCCCTGGCCCCCGGCCAAAGCCAAATCACCGCCACCCAAACGCTGGGCGAACGGGTTCAGAGCATCGATTACAGCGTGGAAGTGATTACCCGCCAGGCCAGTCTCACGGCCTGGGTGGGGCCGTTGGGCAGTGAGTTGCAACTCTCCGATGGCACCGAAGGGGTGAACCTGTTCACCACCAGCGATGCCGATTGCAACCCCATTCAATTCGCCAACTGCGCCAACAGCCGCAGCCAGCGCCTGCGCGGTGGCATGCAGTCATCCAGCGCGGCCGTAACGCTGAGCCAGCCGGGCTATGTTCGCTTGCAGCATGGCGAACATGAGTGGTCGGGGATGTTGAGTGCGGATCGGTTTGTGGGGCGGCGGTCCCACTCGGTAGTCGCTTTCCGTGAACGGCTTTGGGTGATTGGTGGGCGGGGTGTCGGTAACCAAGACCGAACCGACATCTGGTCGTCCACCGACGGCACCACCTGGGTGCCCGAACAGTGGGACAACCCGTCGGAGCTGTTGCCCAGTGGCAACACCAGCCAGGTGGTGCTGTTCAATAACGCCCTCTGGCTGATCGACACCAACACCGGGGCGCTCTGGTCGACGCTCGATAGCCCCGAGCACGCCCGCGGTTTTGTCTGGCAGGCGCGGGGGTCGATCGGTGCCGGGTTTGAGGGCCGCGGCGGTAGCCCGGTGGTTGTCTCGCACGACGGCGACGGCACCGAGCGGTTGTGGCTGGTCGGCGGGGATTCCGGGAGCGTCTACCGGAACGACGTCTGGACCTCGACCAACGGCACCGAATGGGCGCGCCGGGAACCCAGCGCCAACGGCAAAGTTTTTTCGGGTCGTGCTGATCACCAGGCGGTGTTTTTCAACAACCGGCTTTGGGTGATTGGCGGCAATATTGGAGGCCTATACACCAACGACATCTGGTCGTCCGCCGATGGTAAAGACTGGCGAGAGGAAACCCGCCAGGCTGAATTTTCGGCCCGATACGGGCACCGCGTTGTGGTGTACAACGATGGCCGTGGCGAGCGGCTGTGGTTGGTGGGTGGGATAAGGAGGGTTTGGATCGGCGGCTCGAAAGGTGATCAACAACGGGTTCTAAACGACGTCTGGTCTTCCGCTGATGGCACGCACTGGCGCCAGGAGACGGTGGATGCCACGCTTCCGGGACGCAACCACCACGCCCTGGCCGTCTTCAACCAGCAGCTTTGGGTGGTGGGTGGCATTGGCGGGTCTGACCTGAACGACGTCTGGTCCAGCCGCAACGGCCAGAACTGGCAACCCCACACCGCCGAAGCCGCCTTCAGCGGGCGCTATAACCACCAGGCGGTTGCCTTCGCCGACCGGCTTTGGGTGATTGGCGGTTACGGCGGCAGTTATAACAACGACGTCTGGTCCTCCGCCGATGGCCTGCACTGGCAGCAACACCGCGTCCACGCCGATTTCTCGCCACGCGACAGTCATCGGGTGGTCGTGTTCAACCAGCGGCTGTGGCTGGTGGGTGGGCTATTGAACGCCACTTTTAGCCCGGACGACTACAGTAACGAGGTCTGGTCCAGTGCCGATGGAGTGCAGTGGCAACGCGTGCTGGCCGAGGCACCGTTCAGCCCACGCGGAGCGCACGCGTTAGTGGTGTTCGATAATCGCCTCTGGGTCATCGGCGGCACAGCGATTAAAGACGAAGACAGTGTGCCTCGACCGACAAACGACGTCTGGTCGTCCAGCAACGGCCGCGACTGGATCGAAGAAACCGCCCAAGCCGGCTTCTCCGCCCGCAGCAATCACCAGGCGGTGGTCTTCAACGGCCAGCTTTGGGTGATCGGTGGTGTGCCTGACGAGAATGTCGTGGTGTGGTCCTCCCAGGATGGCCGCCATTGGCAGCCGCGCCCCGATGCCAACCTGACGGCCCGTTTGGGGCACCAGGCCCTGGTCACCCAGGATGCCCAAGGCGAGCGGCTTTGGGTGATCGGCGGCCGTATTTTGGGTGAAGGACTCACCAACCAACTCTGGACCACCCGCAACGGCACCCACTGGACCGCCTTTGACCCCCACAGCGAACTGAACCGCTTCTCTGCCCGCTACGGCCTTCAGGCTCTGAGCTTCAATAACTGGCTTTGGGTGATCGGTGGGTCGGATGACGACGGCACTGCGCTGCACGACATCTGGCGTTCGGACGATGGGTTGAACTGGCAGAAGGGGTTGCAGGTGGACGTTGAGTTTGAGGAGCGCTAAGGCGCGGGTTCCGGTAGTAAAAAAAAGGCGCCTTAACGGCGCCTTTTTCTTGGGTGACGATCCATTACGCAGCGGCTTTCAAGGCGGCTTCGTAGTTCGGTTCATCAGCGGTTTCGGCCACCAGTTCGGTGTACATTACTTCGCCGTTTTTGATCACCACAACAGAGCGCGCCAGCAAACCGGCCAGCGGGCCATCGACGATTTTTACGCCGTAATCCTGCGCGAACGATTCGCTGCGGAACACAGAAACCGGCGTCACTTTGTCGAGGCCTTCGGCGCCGCAGAACCGCGCCTGGGCGAACGGCAGATCGGCAGACACACACAGTACTTCAACGCCATCGAGCTTGCTCAGCTCGGCATTGAAACGACGCACCGAGGCGGCGCAAGTGGCGGTATCGACACTGGGGAAGATGTTCAGCACAACGGTTTTGCCACCCAGATCCGCCAGGCTCAGTTGCGACAAATCGGTTTTGGTCACACTGAACGCCGGGGCGGTTTTGCCGGTGGCGGGCAGGTCGCCGCTGGTGTGAATGGGGTTGCCTTGCAAAGTAATCTCAGCCATGAGGGCCTCCTTGAGAATCGTGAACGTGCGGTACAGCCGGGGTGTTGCGAACAGATGTTGCGAACAGGTGTTGCAAGCAGGTATTGCAAGCAGGTATTGCAAAGTGCACTAGAAGTGGGGCGCCTTAGCGCTGATTGCAATGGTAAACTGCCGCTTTGCCTGCCAGGAGTGAGCGCATGCCCAGCCCGACCGCCCCCATCGATTTACGCAGCGATACCGTAACCCGACCAACCGATGCCATGCGCCAGGTAATGGCGCACGCCGAGGTCGGCGACGACGTTTACGGTGACGACCCCAGTGTGAATGCGCTCGAAGCCCGCCTGGCCGATCTGGCCGGAAAAGCCGCGGCGGTGTTGCTGCCCTCGGGCACACAGAGCAACTTGGTGGCGTTGCTGGCGCACTGCCAGCGTGGCGAGGAATACATCGTCGGTCAGCAGTATCACACCTACAAATACGAAGCCGGCGGCGCGGCCGTTTTGGGCAGCATCCAGCCGCAACCGCTGACGGTGCAGCCGAACGGCACGCTCGACCTGGCTGAGGTTGAAGCCTACATCAAACCCGACGACCCACACTTTGCCCGCACCCGGGTGTTGGCGTTGGAAAACACCCACGGCGGGCAAGTACTGCCCGATGGCTACGTCGAGCAGGCGCGGGCCTTGGTAGACCGTTACGGCCTGTCGCTGCATCTGGACGGCGCACGGCTGTTCAACGCCGCCGTTGCCAGCGGCAAGACGCTGCGCGAACTGGCCGCGCCGGTCGATACCGTCAGCCTGTGTTGCTCCAAAGGTTTGGGCGCGCCGATGGGTTCGGTGTTGGTCGGGCCGGAAGATTTTATTCAACGCGCGCGCCGCTGGCGCAAGATGGTCGGCGGCGGTTTACGCCAGGCCGGAATTTTTGCCGCAGCCATCGATTACGCACTCGACCATCACGTCGAACGACTGGCCGACGACCACCGCCGCGCCACCCAACTGGCCGAAGCACTGGCCGGTCTGCCGAAAGTTACCGGCACAGTGGCGCACACCAACATGGCGTTTCTATCGCTCGACAGCGCAGCAACCGGCGATGCGTTGAAGGCTGCATTGGCGGACGAAGGCATTTTGATTGCCGGTGGCCAGCGCATTCGTTTGGTGACGCATTTGGGGATTGATGATTTGGCGCTGGAGCGGTTGATTGAGCGAGTTTCTGGTTACCTGAACGCGGCGTAATTAAGTGCTCATCGTGTATTTCCGGGGAAAAATATCATCAGGGCACAGGAAAACCCCGTCATCCCGGCCTTGAGCCGGCTGGGCCGGCACACCGGATCTCTAGAGGGGCACCTGAACCAACGATGAGCTGTAAGTGAATAGTTGGTTGCCAATCGTTTAACTCAGTTTCCCAGGGGAGATCCCGGCTCAAGGCCGGGATGACGAGGTTTTCCTGTGTGCCCTAAATTTTATTCCCCGAAACCAAGCTCCGCATTGAAGACTGTTTTTTCGGTAAATAGCTGGAAATTGGTTCAGTGTGGATAAGCGGGGAAGCCACACCCAAGCACTTAATTAAACGATGTCATCCCGGCCTTGAGCCGGGATCTCTAGAGGGGCGCCTGGACCAACGATGAGCTGTAAGTGATTAGTTGGTTGCCAATCGTTTAACTCAGTTTCCCAGGGGAGATCCGGTGTGCCGGCCCAGCCGGCTCAAGGCCGGGATGACTGGGTTTGTTTTGGCCGACAGTTTGTTGTTTGTTGCCCATTTTCGTTACAGCAAAGAAAACGTCAGTTCCATTTCCCCAGCCACTCCACCTGGCTCGGCGCATTCGGTGGCGCGAGGTCTGGGTTTGCCGCGTACCAGACCGTTGCCAGTGCCGACATCATGGCTTGCGCCTGGTGTAAACGATCCGCCTCGATGTCCATCACATCGGCCAATTTCCCGCCTTGTTCTGCGCTCAGCGCGAAGCCGCTGCATACGGCGGCCAGATCCATCGCCGGGTCGCCGAGGGCGGCGAATTCCCAGTCGAGTAATACCCAGTTTTTGCCATCGATTTTTACATTGCCCGGGTGCCAGTCGTGGTGCGTTAACGTCAGGCGGGTGGGCAATTGGTAGGTTGAGCAGCGCTGCTCTACGGCAGAAACAAAGGCGGGGTTTAGGTCGTCGCAATACGCCAGCAAATGCCGAATTTGCTCGGCAATGTTCAACGCCGGGCCTGGAACTTCAACCGCTTGCACGGCGGTTAGCGCCGTTGCCAGCCAGGCCAGATCGGCGTGTTCGCCAGCGGCGGGGGCGTTGCCGGGTAGCCAGGGCGTCAGCAACCAACGTTCGTTGACCGACAGCGTGGTCGGGCACCAGGGTTGGTCGGCGAGGCTGATTAACAAGCGTTGTTCGCGGTCGCGATTCACGCCCAAACGGTCGGCATCCGGGTGGTTGATGCGCAGTGCAAAGACGCCGTCGGCGGTGTCGATTTTGTACAGCCGATTGCACAAACCACCGGGCCAGCGCGCCACGCTGAGTGCGTCCGGCAGGCGTTCGCCCAGTTCATCCAAAACCTGAAATAACGCCAGTTGCATGCTGCCTGCCTTGTTCGGAAAAGTGCGCATTGTTGCAGAATTTGGACATCCCTGGCGACTTCGTTAGAATGGCTCGCGTTCTCGCCGGGGTGCCGCCCAGTTTTATCAGGCGGCTGAGAGTCACCCGTCGAACCTGAACCAGTTAATGCTGGCGTAGGGAGTTGAGACGATCTGCCATTGCGCAATCCTGCTTCAACCATATCCCCCAGCAAACAGTCCGTCGGCCTTGTGGCTGCCGCTGTTTGTACGCCGGTATCAATCTGTACATTCACACATTGATCCGGATGCATGATGAAAACTTTATCGCTTGTTACTCGCGCAGCCTTGCCGCTGCTGACCGCCTCGGCCCTGGCCGAACCGCTGACCATTTACACCTACGAATCGTTCAATACCGAGTGGGGCCCTGGCCCGCAAATCGAAGCTGGCTTCGAAGCGCAGTGCGGTTGCGACATCGAATTCGTTGGCCTGGAAGACGGCGTGGCCTTGTTGAACCGGCTGCGTCTGGAAGGCAATAACAGCCAGGCCGACGTGATTCTGGGTCTCGACGATGCCTTGATCGCCGAGACGCGCGAGCTGGGCGTACTGGCCGACCACAACCTGGACCTGTCCGGTCTGGACCTGCCGTACAACTGGAACGACGATGCCTTTGTGCCTTACGACTACGGCCACTTCGCCTTTGTTTACGACCAGACCAAGGTGACCGACGTGCCGACTTCGCTGCGCGAACTGGTGTTTGAATCCGACGTGTCCATCATTTATCAGGACCCGCGCGTTTCGACGCCGGGCCAGGGTTTGATGCTGTGGATGAAGTCGGTATTCGGTGACGACGCAGCTGATGCCTGGGCTGCGCTGCAACAAAAAGTAGTCACCGTTACGCCCGGTTGGAGCGAAGCCTACTCCCTGTTCCAGGAAGGCGAGAGCGATATGGTGCTGAGCTACACCACTTCACCGGCGTATCACATCAGCGCGGAAAATACCGATCGTTATCAGGCGGCCATTTTCGATGAAGGCCACTACGCCCAGATCGAAGTAGCGGCTGCGCTGGCTTCGTCCGACCAATTGGATGTGGCGCGCGATTTCCTCGCCTACCTGATCAGCAAACCGGCGCAAGACGTGCTGCCCGGCACCAACTGGATGTGGCCGGTACTGGACAGCGCCGATGCCCCGGCGTCGTTCGAGTTGATGGCGAAACCAAAAACCCTTTGGTTCGACAGCGCCGAGATCGCCGAACACCGTCGCGACTGGTTGCGCGAATGGCGTAATGCTGCGAGCCAGTAACGCATGACACCGGCCACCGTCACCCGAAACCTCGGCACCGCCTTGCTGGCATTAACGCTGCTGTTGGCGGCGCTGGGCATGTTGGCGCACCCCGGTCGCGGCCTGGATTGGGCGTTGTATTTCGACGCCTATCTCGGTCGGCTGCTGTGGTTTTCGCTGTATCAGGCGGTGTTGTCGGCCGGGCTTTCGGTGCTGTTTGCCTGGCCCTTTGCCTGGGCGTTGGCGCAACGGCCGTTTCGCGGTCAGTGGGCGCTCGCCGGCTTTTTGAACCTGGCGTTTGTGTTGCCGGTGTTGGCGGTGGTGTTGGGTGTGATTGCGCTGTTCGGGCGCGAAGGCTGGCTGGCGTTGCCGGGCAGCATTTACGGTCTCGACGGCATTTTGATCGCGCATCTGGCGATGAATCTGCCGTTTGCCGTGCGGCTGTTGTGGGATCGGCTCAGCCAGATTCCGGATCATCAACAGCGGCTGGCAATGGTGCTCGGTTTGAACGGCTGGCAGCGGTTTCGTCGTCTGGAATGGCCGGTGCTGCGCGCCGCCTCAGGGCCGGTGTTTGTGCTCGAAGCCTTGCTCTGTTTCAGCAGTTTCACCGTCATCCTGACGTTGGGCGGCGGGCCGGCCAACACCAATCTGGAAGTGGCCGTTTATCAGGCGCTGAAATACGATTTCGACGCCCGCGCTGCCGCACTGTACGCCCTGATTCACGGCGCTGTAGCGCTGACGGCCATTGCCGTTTTGGGTCGCGGCGCGGTGTTGAATATGGAAGCGGCGCGGTTGCCGGCGGCAGTGTTGGCAAGTCGGCCCAACCGTCGCCAATGGCTGGCGGCGCTGACGTTGCTCAGTCTGTTACTGGCACCTTATCTGGCCTTGTTCAGTCGCGCCGTGCGTGACGACTGGACCTGGCCGGCACGCCTGTTGCCGGCGTTGCAAACCAGTTTGGGCATCGCCGTGTTTAGTGCGATCTGTGCGGTTGCGTTGGCGCTCAGTCGATGCCTGCCGTCCGACAAACCCGAACGTTCGCGCTGGCTGAATTTCGGTGTGTTGATCATTCCCACCATGGTGCTGACCACCGGCCTGTTTCTGCTGTGCTTGCGCTTGGGCTGGGCCAGCCGTGCCACCTGGCCGTTGATTATCTGGATCAACGCTTTGATGGCGATGCCGCTGATCATTCAACCATTGCGCGCCCGTGCGTTGGCCGCGCAACAACAATACCGTCGCTTAACCCGAGTGTTAGGGCTCACCACCTGGACTGCGCTGCGACTGGTTTACTGGCCGCTGTTGCAGCCGGTGGTGGTGTGGGCGTTGGCACTGTCAGCGGTGTTGAGCCTGGGCGATATGGGCGTGGCGGCTTTGGTTGGGCAAGTCGATTTCATTACCTTGCCGTTGTTGATTTATCAATCCATGGGCAGTTATCAGATGACGCTGGCCGCGCAATTAATGGTGCTGTTGCTGGTGCTGTGCGCGGCTTTGTTGTTGTTGGCCGAATGGGCCAGAGGAGGGCGTCGTGCTTGAAGTAAAACGACTCAGTGCCCAATTGGGCGAGCGCTATTTTCAGTGGGATTTTTTGCTGCCTCAAGGGTTGCTGTTGGCGGTAATCGGCGCCAGCGGATTGGGAAAATCGACGTTGCTGAATGTGTTGTGCGGTTTGCAAAATCCCATCGGTGGCGACGTATTCTGGCGAGGCGAATCGCTGTTGGGTATGCCCGTGGCGCAGCGGCCGTTCAGCGTTTTATTTCAGTCAAATAATTTGTTCGATCATTTGAGTGTTGAAACTAATTTGGCGTTGGGTTTACAGCCGAGCGGCAAATTAACCGAGGCGCAACACGACCGGTTACACACCGCTGCGCGTCGTTTTGATTTGCACAATTTATTGTCGCGCCGTCCCGATCAACTCAGCGGCGGGCAGCAACAACGCGTGGCTTTGGCGCGTGTTTTTTTGCAGCAAAAACCCGTGCTGTTACTCGACGAACCGTTTTCATCGTTAGACCCGGCGTTGCGTCAGGAAGGTCTGAATTGGGTGCAGGAAATTCAGCGCGAACACAACAGCTCCGTCATTTTAGTGACGCACCATCTGGACGAAATGTTGACGGCCACCGATGCCGTTTTGCTCGGCCTGCAAAGTGAACAGTGGTTGAATTTAAGTTTGGCCGATTTTCAGCGCAAACGCAGAGAGGGCGCCTTCGACACCTTGCTCGGCCAGTTTCTGGCGAACCCCCAAAAAGTCGAATAAGCTGATTCTTTACAGACTGTTAATCTGCGCTAAAAAAAGGCCGCAGTATGAACGGAAGCAGCTATAAAAATAACAAAACTGTAATAGGCCAAGTGGGATTCGGCGTGTTGATGTTGGTGCTCGCCAGCCTTGCCATTGCAGCCTTATCCATTACCTTGCCAGGCACACCCTGGCCGGGTTTGGCGGCGGGCGTTTTGGCGTTGTGTTTTTGGTGGTTGCCGCGTCGTAAAAAAGCCAATTCAAACCCCTCTGTTGATTGGGCTTCGAATAGCGACGAAGCCTCGCCTGCCGAAATTGGTCAGGCTGCCAGCCGCATCGCCATTGAATCGGCCGACGCTTCACATTTTCTCGATGGCATTCAGCAACATCTGGCCGAACAACAACGTGTGGCCGGCGCGTTGGCCGAGCGCGTCGAAGGCTTGGAAGGCGCTACCCAAGGCATGACAGGTGCGATGGACGATGCCAACGCCCGCGTCGATGAAGCGCAAACCGCCGCGCTGTCGGGTCAGGAACGCATGACCGGCGTGGAAGAAGCGCGCCGGGGCCAGCGCGAACAACTCGCCGCCTGCCAGAAACAAATCGACCGGTTGCAGGAAGAATCCACCGCCATTGGCGACATTCTCGGCACCATTCATAAGGTGGCCGACCAAACCAATTTATTGGCGTTGAACGCCGCCATTGAAGCGGCGCGCGCCGGCGACCACGGCCGGGGTTTTGCCGTCGTTGCCGACGAAGTGCGCCAGCTGGCACGGCAAACTGCCGACGCCACCGACACCATCGGCCGGCTGCTCGCCGGCATGAGCGAATGCACCGACGAAACCAAAACCGCGATGGACGCCTTGATCAGCGTTGACGCCGAGTTGGATGAAGCCCTGAACGGCATCGGTGAACGCTTAACGCACGTTGCCAACGGCATGACGCAAGCGCGCGATACCGTGCACTCGATGGCCGATCTGCAAAACGCCGTCAGCAGCGACAGCCAGGGCATCAGCAACGACATTGAACAGTTGCACGGTTCGATGAAATCCATCGAGCATTCCATTGGTGAAGCCTCCAGTCGCATCCTGGCTTTGAGCGAGCGGGTGGAAGGTATTTTCGTACAGTTGCGTCATTACAATATCGATGATCGCCACACCCAATTAGCACGTGCGGCAGTGCAGGCGGCGGCCGATATTGCCCAGGTATTGGAAGCGGCCATTGCCCAGGGGCAAATCAGCGAAGACGATTTATTCCGCTTCGATTACACTCCCATTCCCAACACCGACCCGATCAAACACAAAAGCCCGTTCGACGATTTAACCGACGATTTATTCCCGCCCGTTCAAGAGCCGGTATTGGTAGCTAATACCGATGCCATTTACGCGGGTGCGGTCGACATCAACGGTTATTTCCCCACCCACAACAACAAATTCTGTCAGCCGTTAACTGGCGATTACGCCACCGATGTGGCCGGTAATCGCACCAAGCGAATTTTTACCGATCGTACCGGCCGTCGCTGCGGCAGCAACGAAGAAACCTTCTTGTTGCAGACCTATAAGCGAGACACCGGCGAAGTGATGCACGATGTTTCAGCGCCGATTTATGTCGCCGGCAAACATTGGGGTGGTTTCCGAATCGGCTATAAAAGCGATTGAAGCGGGCGCCATTGTGAACCTTGGGTTGGCAATGGCGATGGGTGTTTGCCTTGGACGAGTCGCGCCGGCACGATGCCCGCGAATTCGTAGCGGGCGATGACCATGAATCTGATCGGTCGGTTTTTTCTGTTGTTAGTCAGGGCGTTATTTCGTGCGCTGTTTCAGCGTTCGCAGGTGTCGGATCCACTGGCACCGATTCACCAGTATTACCGTGTCTGGCCGCACGACATGGACATCAATATTCATCTTACCGCTGCCCGTTATTTTTCCTTTGGCGATCTGTGCCGCACTCAATGGATCATCGATACCGGCATGGGACCGGCCTATTTAAAGGCCGGTTATCGCATCGTTTTGAACGCTCAGGAAATGACTTACATCCGTGAATTCCGGCCGTTCAGCCGGGTTAAGGTACAGGCGCAACTGGTGTGCTGGGATGAGAAATACGGCTATTTCGAACAACGCTATTACCACGGCGACCAACTCTACAGCGTCGGTCATGCGCGGGTGGCGGTGTTGCAAAAAGGCAAAGTAAAAAGTCTGGATGCGGTTTTTCAGGAGCAGGGCATGGCGTTAACGTCGCCGCCGGAAACCGAAGCGGTTACCGATTGGAAAGCGACACTTGCCGCCAAGCGGTCGCGCTTCAGTTAACGCTGTTCAGAATCGACGTCAGATACGGTTTGTGCGCGTCGATTTCGGCGCGACTCAAACCATTCATTTCATAGGGAAACACCAGCCAGTCTTCGCTCTGATGCAAGCTGAAATCAGGACGTGACCCAGTGAGGTTGGCGGACGGGCGTTCGTACAGCGTTGCCAGGCGGGTGTCGGTCGGCATGTTGCGTTTTAGGTGGCGCTTCAGACGCGCTACCACGGCCGCCAGGCTGTGGCCGGTGCCAAACACATCGTCAACGATTAACAGCCGGTCGTCGGCGTTCAGATTTTCCAGCAAGTATTGCGTGCCGTGCACCCGGATTTCCGTATCGGGCGAGGCCACCATATCCTGGTAATGCGTCATGCCCCGATAAGACGTGCGCAGGGCCGTGTGATCGGTTGCCACGCCCAGCGTCTGCAAACATTCCTGCACGTAAATGCCCACCGTACTGCCGCCGCGCCACAGGCCGACAATGAAGTTGGGACGGAAACCGCTTTCAAAAATCTGCACACCCAAACGAAAGGCATCGCGGATTAAGTCGGCTTCATCGATAAAGCGTTTTTCGCGGTTGGATTCAGGCTGAGTCATGGCTTGCCAGGTTGGTCTGCTTTGGGGACTATAGGCGCTCATTCCGGACGCTACCCTCGCCATGGTGAAAAAACAATACCTCAGCGCTCAAGGCTTGTTGGAAGACAGTTTCCGATTGGCCGCCCAGGTGCTGAACTCCGGCTTTCGTCCCACCTTTATGATTGCCGTCTGGCGCGGTGGTGTTCCCATGGGTACGGCGGTGCAGGAATTTCTCGATTACCACGGCGTACAAACCGACAACATTGCCATTCGCACCGCATCCTACAGCGGCATCGATAAGCAAAGTCGCTCGGTGAAAGTGTTGGGCTTGGATTATCTGATCAAACACATCACCCACGACGATGCCTTGCTGATTGTCGACGATGTGTTCGACACCGGCCGTTCCATCGAAGCCATCATCGACGACATCAAAGCCCGCGCCCGTCTTAATACCCCGCACGACATTCGCGTGGCGGTGCCGTATTACAAACCGTCGCGCAACGAAACCGGCCGGGTGCCGGATTACTACATTCACGAAACCGAAGCCTGGCTGAAATATCCCCACTCACTGGAGGGATTGTCGGTCGAAGAAATTCGCGACAACCGTCCCGACCTCTACGCCATTCTGGCGCCACACCTGCCTGCCGCTGAGAACTGATTAATGTTGTTGTTGCTGTTGTTTTATCTGCCGCTGGCGATATTCATCGTCGGCTACACCCTGGCACTCACCGAAGCGTTCCGCCAATCCATGCTGTGGGGAATCCTGGTGCTGTTTCCACCGATGGCACTGGTGTTCGGCGTATGGCACCTGCGCCAGCAATGGTTGCCCACCGTCCTGATGGCAGGGTCGCTGGCGTTTATGTTTGGTGTGTTTCCGGTGTTTGGTGGTTAAAGCCGGGCTGGTGAACACCAGCCCGGATGGCATCAACCAAGCGCGCAGACGGCGGCGCCGGTTTTAACGTTTGGACGGGCGTACAGGCGTTCGCAATACGCCATAACGTTTTTGAATTCCGCCGTCTTCAATACGCCGTGACCTTCGTAAAAATCAATGCACTTGATCCAAGGGCCGATGGCGAAATCGGCAATGGTCAGTTCATCGCCCATAATCCAGTCACGACCTTCCAGGCGTTTGTCGAGCACGCCGAGAATGCGGCGGCATTCGGTAATGAATCGTTCTTTGGAATAGTCGTCGCTCTTATCGGCGGCGAATTTATAGAAGTGACCGAACTGGCCGAGCATCGGGCCGACGTGTGCAGTCTGGAAGAACAACCATTGCAGGGTTTCCAGGCGACGCGCCGGATCAGTCGGTAAAAACTTCCCGGACTTTTCTGCGAGATAAATCAGAATGGCGCCGGTTTCCATTAAATGCAGCGGTTCACCGTTCGGGCCATTGGGATCGATGATGGACGGAATCTTGTTGTTCGGGTTGAGTTGCAAATAGTCTTCATCGAACTGTTCGTTCTTGATGATGTTGACGGTGTGAGCTTCGTACGGCAGCCCGATTTCTTCGAGCATGATGCCGATTTTCTGACCGTTGGGCGTGGCCATTGAATAGAGTTGCAGGACGTCCGGGTTTTCAACCGGCCAGCGTTTTGGGAAAGCAGTCATGAATGGCTCCAAAGGTGGGCGATAAAAGCCGTTGATGGGGGCTAGGTCGTTGGCCTCAAGTTACTGTTCGGCAAAATAACTGAGCGACTTGATCAGTTTGGCTGAACATGAACGTTGCCCCATTCGGCCTGTCGAGCGTGGCTGAAACCCGTTACAATCCGCGCCGAATTTATTCTTGGAATCCTCCAGTGTTTGATCCAAAAGCCACGTTGGCGCAGTTGACGCGCGAAGAAAAAGTCCAATTGTTGTGTGGTCTGGATGCCTGGCATCTGCACGGCATCGAACGGCTCGATATTCCGCCCATCACCCTGACCGACGGCCCGCACGGTGTGCGACTGAGCACGTCTTCTACGCTCGATGGCAGTGCGTCGCCGGCCACTGTTTTTCCCGTCGAAGCGGCCATGGGCGCGAGCTGGAATACCGACTTGATGCGTCAGGCCGCTGCTGCCATTGGCGATGAATGCCAGGCGTTGGGCGTGTCGGTCTTGCTCGGTCCGGGTTTGAACGGTAAGCGCACGCCGCTCGGCGGTCGCAATTTTGAATATTTTTCTGAAGATCCGTTTTTGACCGGCGCCATGGCATCGGCTTTTGTAGACGGCCTGCAAAGCCGGGGCGTCGGCGCCTGTGTGAAACATTTTGCTGGCAACGAACAGGAAACCCGCCGCTTTCTGGTTAACGCAGAAATCGACGAACGCACCTTGCAGGAGTTGTACGTCGAGCCATTCGCCAAGGCGATTCGCGAAGCCAACCCCTGGACGGTGATGGGCGCATACAACGGCGTGAATGGCCCGCACGCTTGTCAGTCGCCGGATTTACTGCAACGCATTTTGCGCGACCAGCTCGGCTACGAAGGCCTGGTGATGTCCGACTGGGTGGCGGTGAAAGACAAGGTGGCATCGCACCTGAACGGTCTCGATCTGGAAATGCCGGGGCCGGCTGAACGCGACCAGCAATTGCTCAATGCGCTGAACAGTGGCGAGCTGAGCGAGAGCATTCTGGATGAACACGCGCTGCGCGTTCTGGAACTGATTAACCGTTGTCTCGACAACCGTCGCGACGTTCAACCGGACTGGTCAGCCAACCACGAAATCGCCGTGCAACTGGCCGCCGAAAGTGCGGTGTTGTTGAAAAACGATGGCGATGTTTTGCCGCTGAGCAGCAGCCAGCGTCTGGCCGTGATCGGCGATTTTGCCAAAAACCCGCGCTTCCAGGGCGGCGGCAGTTCGCACATGACTGCTCGTACTTTGAGCAAGGCGTTGAAGGCGATCGACACGCGCGCCGAAATCGATTTCGCACCCGGTTACACCGAGATGACAGTCAGCGCGGCGCAGAAAAACGAAGCCGTCGCACTGGCCCACGAAGCCGACGCTGTGGTGTTGCTGACCGGCACCACCGATGCGATGGAAAGCGAAGGCTTCGACCGCGCCGACATGAAACTGGCGCCGGATCATATTGACCTGATCAACGCCGTTGCCGCCGCCAATAAAAATCTGGTGGTGGTGATTCACGCCGGTTCTGCCGTGGAGACGCGTCAATTTGAAGCCGTTGTGCCAGCGCTGTTGCACACCTGGCTGCCTGGCGAAGGCGGCGGTGAAGCCTTGGCGCGTGTGCTGTTCGGTGAAACCAATCCGTCGGGGAAATTGAGCGAGAGTTTCCCGGTTCAGTTGGAACACAATCCGACTTACGAAACCTTTCCCGGCACCAAAGAAACCGTTGCCTACAGCGAGGGTATTTTCACCGGCTATCGCTACTACGACACCAAAGAGTTACCGGTGCAATATCCGTTCGGCCACGGCTTGAGTTACAGCCGTTTCACACTGTCGGATGTGGCTTTCGATGCCGACCAACGCCGCGTTAGCGTGAGCGTTAAAAACATCGGCGACCGTGCCGGTGCCGAAGTGGTACAGCTGTACATTCACGATGAAACCAGCACTTATCGCCGGCCGTTTCATGAGCTGAAAGGCTTCGCCAAGGTGTATCTGGAAGCCGGTGCCGAGCAGCGCGTGGACATTGATCTGGATGAACATGCCTTCGCTTATTTCGTGCCGCACCTGGGCCGTTTTGCCGAAGAGTCCGGCCGCTTTGAATTGCGCCTTGGTGTGTCGTCGCGCGACATCCGCGCAACCTTGTGGGTTGATGTCGAATCCGACACCGAAGTGCGCTTGTTGCCGAACCTGAGCGACACCGTTGCCGACTGGTTAAACGACAGCCGCACTGCCGTCATCATGCAGCCGATTTTTGATCGTCTGGGTTTCAAAACTGAGCATCCGATGTACGGCATTGCGCTCGGTTTCCCGATTCCACAGTTGATCGATTTCATTCCGCAAATGGGCTTTACCAAAGCCGATGCTGAGTCGACGTTGCGGGAATTGACCGACGGTTGGCAGCGGTTGAATTAAGGTTGTATGGAGCTTTTAAAAGTTCTTCGAGGTAGCTAAGTAAAAAAATAGCTGGCACCCAGAAAAACTCTGTCATCCCGGCCTTGAGCCGGTTGGGCCGGCACACCGGATCTCTAGCGGGGCACCTAAACCAACGATTAGCTGTAAACGGTTAGTTGGTTGCTAATCGCTTTACTCGGTTTCCCACTAGAGATCCGGTGTGCCGGCCCAACCGGCTCAAGGCCGGGATGACGGGGTGTATTTAATTGCTGGGATTGTGTCTATCCCGTTCATTTCCGATAAAAAAAAGCCCCCGCCGACGCGATTCGGCGGGGGCTTTTTTATCGGAAAAATTACGGCAGCAACACAGTTGAGCCTGTGGTTTTTCTCGCTTCAAGATCACGATGCGCCTGAGCGACATCTTTCAATGCGTAGGTCTGATTGATGTGAATATTCACTTCGCCACGGCCGACGATGTCGAACAACCGTTCGGCGCCGTCTTCGAGCAATGCGCGGGTGCTGATGTGCGTTGCCAGCGTCGGCCGGGTCACGTACAGCGATCCTTTGGGTGCCAGAATCGCCGGGCTGAACGGATCGACCGGGCCGGTGGCGTTGCCGTACGACGCCAACACGCCAAACGGGCGCAGTGCGTTCAATGAATCTTCAAAAGTCGCCTTGCCGATGGAATCGTAAGCGGCCGCGACGCCTTCGCCGCCGGTCAGTTCACGCGCGCGTTCGGCGATGTTTTCGACGCTGTAATTAATGACGTGATCGGCACCGGCGGCTTTGGCCAATTCGGCTTTGTCGGCGGAACCGACGCAGCCGATAACGGTCGCGCCCAGGCGCTTGGCCCACTGCGTCAGAATCTGGCCGACGCCACCGGCGGCGGCGTACACCAGAATGGCATCGCCGGCTTTTACCGGGTAAGTGCGATGCAATAAATAGTGCGCTGTCAGGCCTTTGAGCATCATGGCAGCGGCGGTCTGGTCGGCAATGTTGTCGGGCAATTTCAGCAATTTATCGGCCGCGATCAACCGGGCTTCGGTGTAAGCACCGGGGTTCATCGGATAGGCAACGCGGTCGCCTTCTTTAAGCTGAGTGACGCCCGCACCGACGGCTTCGACCACGCCAGCCGCTTCCTGGCCGAGAATGGCGGGGAAGTGGGTCGGGTACAGGCCGGTGCGGAAATAGACGTCGATGTAGTTCAGGCCGATGGCGGTCTGGCGGATGCGCACTTCGCCGGGCGCGGGGTCGCCGACCTCGATGCTTTCCCATTGAAAGACTTCCGGGCCGCCGTTTTTATGGATGCGAATGGCGTGAGTCATGACGTCTCCTGAGCCGTTGTTGTTGAGTCGTTGTAAGCGAGTCGTTGTGATCGAGTGCCCGGCAGTCTACTCCGTTGCAGCGGGCGCTTCACGCCTTGGTGCGGTGTGGTTTTTTCGCACGGCTGCGGCCTTTGGTAGCGCGGGTGCGCCGTACCGGCTTGCCCAGCCCGGCCAAACCGGCCGGCCGCCATTGGCGCAAGCCGTCGATCAGGGTGTGCAGTTCGCTGACCAGCGGTTGCATCAGCGTTTCATAGCGCGATTGGCCGGCAGCGATGTCGCCCAAAATGGATTCCCAGCGCGCCGTCCGGTCAGGCTGCGTCAGGCTGACGGGCAGGGCGTTGATCAATGCGCGGCCGGCCTCGGTTGAGCGCACGGCCTTGCCCTGGCGGGTCAAAAAGCCGCGCTTGAACAACACCTCCAGAATGCTGGCGCGGGTTGCTTCGGTGCCCAGGCCGTCGGTTTCCTTGAGCACTTTTTTCAGTTCGCTGTCGGCGACGAAACGCGCGATGCCGGTCATGGCGGCCAGCAGTGTGGCTTCGGTAAACGGTTTCGGCGGTTGGGTTTGTTTTTCGCGCACTTCGGCGTTGTCGCAGTGCACAACATCGCCAACCTTCAGTTCGGGCAGCGTTGATTCTTCATTCGTTTCTTTGCCTGGAAACAGCGCCTTCCAACCGGCCGAAATAGTTTGCTTGGCCTTGGCCCGAAACAGACCGCCAGCGAGCCGGACATCCAGCTTTTGTTCGCGGCGTTGCCAGGCGGGCAGAAATTGCGCCAGATACGACCGGCTGACCAGATAATAAATTTTGGCTTCGTCGTCGCTCAGTCCGCGCGCGGTTTTGGCGGTGGGAATGATGGCGTGGTGCGCGCCGACGTTGGCATCGTTCCAGGCGCGGCTGCGTTGAGCCAGGTTTAATTCCGGCCAGGCGGCGTTGAGTCGGTCGTCGTTGCTGGCCGTCATGCTGGCGCGAATGGCAGCGCTGACATCGGCAGCCTGCGCATGGTGTTCGTTCGGCAAGTAACGGCAGTCGGAGCGCGGGTAAGTGATGGCCTGATGTTTTTCGTACAGGCTTTGCGCCAGATCGAGCACCCGCTGCGCACTGAAACCAAACACCTTGTTGGCTTCCATTTGCAGGCTCGACAAACTCGGTGGCAGCGGTGCGTTTTGTTGGGTGGTTTTGTGTTCGGCGTCGCTGATGTCGCCGTCCTGATCGTGCACGGTTTTGACGACGTGCTCGGCCAGCGGCCGGGATAAATTGTGGCCGTCGTCATCGAGCCAGTCGGCGCAGGCTTCGCTGGGTTGCCATTGCGCCCAGAACGTCGCGCCGCTTGCGCTGCGCAGTTGCGCCCAGACGTCGAAGTAGGGTCGGCTGACAAAGGCGTCGATGTTGCGGTCGCGTTCCACCACCAAACCCAGCACCGGCGTCTGCACCCGGCCAATCGACAACACGCCCTGATAACCCGCTTCGCGACCGCCCAAGGTGACAGCGCGGGTTAAATTAATGCCGTACAACCAATCGGCACGGGCGCGTGCCAGCGCGGAAATCGACAGCGGTTGGAAGTCGCGATTTGGTTGCAGTTTGGCGAGCGCGCGCTTAACGGCGGCGGGTGTTAAATCGTTGATCAGGCAACGTTGGGTGGCGTCGAGTTTTGCCTTCGGCACCTTCACATAATGCAGCACTTCATCGACCAGCAACTGGCCTTCGCGATCCGGGTCGCCCGCGTGCACTAACTGGTCGGCTTCTTTAATGAGTTTGCGCACCACGGCCAGTTGTTTGGCGGTCTGGCGTTTGGCCTGGTATTGCCATTGGTCGGGCAGAATCGGCAGGGTGTCGAACGCCCAGCGCTTGAAGGCCGGGTCGTAGGCGTCGGGTTCGGCTTGCTCCAGCAAATGGCCGATGCACCAGGTAACAACATCGTTGCCAACGCGAATGCAGCCGTCTTCGGAACGGCGAGAGCCAGTGAGAGCGGCGGCGATGGCGCGGCCAAGGCTGGGTTTTTCGGCGATAAACAGACGCATGGCGGGCAATGCAAAGCTATGGATGGATGTACAGTATGGCGTTGGTGGCCGCAGCGCAACCTTGAGCGATGAGCGCCCCTACTCAGCGCGGCCCAAACCGGTATAATCGCCGGTTTGGCAAACCCCATTCTCCTGCCGAGCGCTATCGGAGTTCGCACCCTAATGAGTGACAAACCGTCCAATTTTCTCGCCACCCTGATCGAAGACGACCTGGCCGCGGGTAAACACGATAAAATCGTGACCCGCTTTCCGCCGGAGCCGAACGGCTACCTGCACATCGGCCACGCTAAATCCATCTGCGTTAACTTCGGTCTGGCCGAGCAGTTCGGCGGCGTCTGCAATTTGCGATTCGACGACACCAACCCGGAAAAAGAAGAACAGGAATACATCGACTCCATTAAAGCCGACATCGAATGGCTCGGTTTCAAATGGGCGGGCGATGCCAAATACACCTCGAATTATTTCGGCCAGTTGTACGACTGGGCGGTGCTGCTGATCAAAAACGGCGATGCCTATGTTTGCGATCTGAGTGGCGAAGAAGCGCGCGAATACCGTGGCACTTTGACTGAGCCCGGCCGCAACAGCCCGTACCGCGACCGCAGCGTCGAGGAAAACCTCGATCTGTTCGAGCGCATGAAAAACGGCGAATTCGACGATGGCGCCAAATCGCTGCGCGCCAAAATCGACATGGCGTCGCCGAACATGAACCTGCGCGACCCGGTGTTGTATCGCATTCGTCGCAAGGCGCATCACCAGACTGGCGACACCTGGTGCATCTACCCGAGCTACGATTTTGCGCACGGCCAGTCCGACGCCATCGAAGGTGTGACGCACTCTATCTGCACCTTGGAATTTGAAGATCACCGCCCGTTGTACGACTGGTTCATCAGCAAACTGCCGGTGCCGGCGGTGCCGCATCAGTACGAATTTGCGCGCCTGAACGTGAATTACACCGTGACGTCCAAGCGCAAACTGAAGCGATTGGTTGATGAAAACGTCGTCAACGGTTGGGACGATCCGCGCATGCCGACCATCAGCGGTATGCGTCGCCGTGGCATTACGCCGGCGGCCTTGCGTCACTTTGCCGACATGGTTGGCACCAGCCGTGCCGGCGGTGTAGTCGATTTGGGCATGCTCGATCACGCCATTCGTGAAGACCTGAACGACAACGCCCCGCGCGTTATGGCGGTGCTGGATCCGTTGAAAGTGGTGCTGACCAACCTGCCGGATAACCATCGCGAAGTGTTCACCGTGCCGGGCCACCCGAACCGCAGCGACCTGGGCGAACGTCAACTGCCATTCACGCGGGAAATCTACATCGACCGTTCCGACTTCAACGAAGACGCCAGCCTGTCGCGCAAAAAATTCAAGCGCCTGGTGCTGGGTGAATGGGTGCGCTTGCGCAACGCCTATATCATTCAGGCCGACGAAGTGGTGAAAGACGCCAATGGTGAGATCATCGAAATTCGCGCCACCGCCATTGAAGGCACCGTCGGTGAAGACGCCCCGGAAAACATCCGCCCGCGCGGTGTGATTCATTGGGTGTCGGCCAGCGAAGGCTTGTCGGCCGAGGTCCGGTTGTACGACCGGCTGTTCAATGTCGAAACCCCGGATCGCGGCGGCGACGATTTCATGCAGCACATCAACCCGGATTCGCTGTCGGTGCTGACCGGTTGCATCGTCGAGCCGAGCCTGGCGCAAGCGCCGGCGGAAGCGGCGTTTCAGTTTGAGCGCGAAGGCTATTTTGTGCTCGATCGCCAGGATGGCGGCGACGGCCGGCTGGTGTTTAACAAGACCATCGGCCTGAAAGAAACCTGGACACGGAAGGTCTGAGAAACTGAATGGAAATTCTTGAAAAAGCGGCCTAGCGGGCCGTTTTTTTTCGTCTAGACTGAATCGGAAAATGGAATTCCCGACCTAAGGTCTAGCATGATTAAGCGTATTCCTATTAATAGTCTCAAAGTCGGAATGTACATCTCCGACATGAATACCGATTGGATTCCGCACTACAACTACAGCCGACAGGGCAAGATTGGCTCTGATGCTGTTATCGAAAAAATCCGCAAACTGGGCGTTCAGGAACTCTACATCGATACCGTCAAAGGCATTGATTCGCCCGATGGCATTCCATTGGAAGACGTTGACCGCGAGAACCACGCCGAGCTGATGAAAGTCGGCGAGCAAACGCCGTACAACCGACCGCAAGTGGAATTGGCTATCGAACGCGAACACGCCGATGCGCTGCACGGCGAAGCCAAGACGCTGATCAACACCCTGATGAAAGACGTCAAACTGGGCCGTTCCATCGACATGGGTTCGGTCAATGAAGTGGCGGAAGGCTTGCTCGAATCGGTGTTCCGCAACCACAACGCCTTGACCTGTCTGGGCCGGATTCGCCACAAGGATTCGTACCTGATGGAGCACTCGGTGAATCTGTCGGTATTGATGTCGGTGTACGGCCGCTATCGAAAATTACCCTACGACGTGCTGCACCAGATTATGGTTGGGGCGCTGTTGCACGACATCGGCAAAACGATGATTCCCGACAACGTGCTGCACAAGCCGGACCGGCTCAACGACGAAGAATTTGAAATCATCAAACGGCATGCGCTGTACAGCAAAGAAATTCTGGAGCAGACCGAAGGCGTCTCTGAATTAACCATTCAAGTGGCGGCTCAGCATCACGAAAAAATGGATGGCAGCGGTTACCCGATGGGCCTCAAGGGCGAACAGATCAGCGAGTACGGCCGCATGACGGCCATCGTCGATGTTTATGACGCCATCACCGCCGACCGTGTCTACCACCGTGGCATTCCGCCGACGGCGGCAATGAAAAAATTACTGGAATGGAGTGACCATCACCTCGACCGCAAGCTGGTCGATATTTTTATCCAGTGCATGGGGATTTTCCCGGTTGGCTCGCTGGTGGAAATGCGCAGCGGTTTGATGGGCGTGGTGATTGAAATCAACGAGCACGATCAGATGACGCCGACGGTGCGTCTGTTCCACAACCGCAAAACCCAGCAATCCATTGCCTTGCGGGTGCTGGATTTATCGACACCGGGATGTCAGGACGGCATCCGCCGGGCGCTGGACCCGATCAAAGAAGGCGTGCGCCTGGCGGAATACATCTGAACGTTGTCAGGCGCCCTGGGCGTATTGGGCCGGGCGGCCGAGAAACGCATCAATCCGATCAATCACTTCGAGCAACTTCTGAGCGGCCAGCTGCGGTTGCTGATCAAAATACTGATCGGCATAGGGTTTGACGAGCGCGCCGTGCGGCAGTGGTCTGTCGGCATCAAGCAACGCCCGCAGCCGCTGAATATAGATCCATTGCAACCATTGCGGCAGTGTCAGCTGATCGACCGCGAACGGCGCGGTGCTGGCCAGGGCTTCGGGGCTGGGTGGTACATCGCTCCACAAACTCAGCCGACGCAATTCGGTTTCCAGGGTGTCCAACAAGGATGCAAGGTTCGCCACTGTGTCTCCACGGCATAATGGGTCCGCGCTGCATTCTAGTCGCTGTTGGCCGATCTGTCAGGCAAGCCGCCAAGGGTGTAAAATCGTCGCCGTTTTTTTACCGCAATCAGACCGTTATGCAGAACCCCACCAGCCTTGGCGAATTTTTAGAACACAGCGGTGCCCGTTATCGGGTGTTTGATTTGGGCAGCCAGTTGCGTCGTGTTTCGCGCGACGATTGGCAGCGCTTTGATCGCGGCGGCGCCTATCCCTATCCGCATATGAATCACGCCTGGCTGGTGTTGCTGTTGTGGCACCCGGACAACCGCGAGCAACACGCCATCTGGTTTATGAAATTGCCGTTGGACGAACAGGCGGCCTTGCCCGCGCCGATTGCCACCGACGTACTCAATCGATTTATGAAAGCGCTGGCAACGGCCGACGAAACCGAGCGCCAGCGTTTGCTCACCGATCATCCGTATCAATTCAAACCCGACGACGCCAAAATGGCCGCCTTGCATGCGCGGGCTGGCCGCATTCTCGGCGCGCCGGTCAGTCAGTTTTATGCGGCGGCGCGCGATTATTGTCTGAGCGACGCCGATCCCATGAGTTGGCAACAACTGGGATTGCAAGGCATCGCCGAGGTGTTGGAAGCGGCCAACGATGCCGAACAAAAACGCCTCGCCAATCGCTTGCCGCTGTTGCCCATTGAGCCGCGTCAGCAAATTTTGCAATTGCTCGAACATCAGCAACCGAACCTGACATTGGCCGAGGCGATTATGGCGATGGCCGACCGACAAGCGGACGCGGCGCTGGATGCTGCGGCGTTGCGTGCGCTGTCGCAAAGCGATGCCGTCGGTCTGGTGCGCGCTTTTATCAGTCGTGTGCTGAATCGGCAAAGCGATTCGTTGGACGTTGTGCTGGCTATTTTGAGCCGTCATCCGCACTTGCTCGATGACACAGAATTGAGCCTGGTGGCGCTGGATCGTCTGGCGCATCTGGCCGATCAGGATGGCTTTAATCGCGTCGTTCAGGGCCTGGCGTTGCAGCCGGGTTTATCGGGTTTGGTGATGAAAGTATTGCGCCATCCGAACCGCTCGGAAACGCTGGCGCGGGCCATCGGTGGCTTAATTAATTCCGCACGTTCGGTGCAATAAACCCGAATAAAAAAATCAAAAAAGGAAGAGTGTATGAGCGCTTGTCCATGCGGTCGTCCGGCCGATTATTTGCAATGCTGCGGCCGCTATCTGGAGCAAGGCGCGACGGTGCCTGATTGCGAAACTTTGATGCGCAGTCGTTACACCGCCTTTGTGCGCAAAGACCTGAATTATTTGCTGAACAGCTGGCACCCGACCACACGACCGGATCTGCAAGCGGGCGATCTGGAAGGAACCGTCTGGCTTGGTTTAGAAGTGCTGCGCGCCAAAACCGGATTTAAAAAAGGCTTCGTCGAATTTCGTGCGCGCTATCGCGATGACAACGGCGTTGAGCAGGAATTGCATGACATTTCGCGTTTCGCGCAGCACAAAAAACGTTGGGTGTATCAAGACGACGTTGAGGCCTGGCCGGAAGGCTGAGCGACGCGCGCCATCAAAAAATTGGGCTCGGTTACCGGCTCAAAACCGTAACGTTGATACAGGCTGGCGGCCGTTCGGGTTGCCAGCATAAAACGCCGCAGATTTTGCAGCCGCGGGTCAGCCAGAATTGTTTCCACCAGCATTTTTCCCAGCCCTTCGCCTTGCGCCTCGGGCACGATAAACACATCGGCCAGATAGGCGAAATGCACCTGATCGCTTAACACGCGGGCGAAACCCAATTGTTGGCCGTCGCAATACAAACCCCAGCACAGCGAATGTTCGATGGCGAGTTCCACTTTGTCGCGCGTGATGCCCGGGCTCCAATACGACTGCGCTAAAAAGCCGTGAATAACATCGATGTCGAGGCGGCTTTTATCGGTGCTGATGTCAATTGTCACGACAACACCTCGCGCACCGTTTTTAATTCTCCGCTGCGAAATGGCCCGGCAATTAATTGACGAACGGCACCGGCGACGCGTGCGGGCGCGACCAATTGGCCGCTGTCTTTGTAACTGCGAAATTGTTCGACATCGGCAAACTGATCGGTATCGGCGGCGCGAATTTGCGCTTGCATGTCGGTGTCGATCAAACCCGGGCTGATGTTCAACGTCTGTATCGGTTGCGGCTGGTTTTGCTGTTCTTCGGCCATGGCTTCAGCCAGACGTTCCAAGCCGGATTTCGCCAGGCAATACAAACCCCAGCCACCCATGCCCGCTTGCGCCGCGCCGGAGGAAATAACGGCGACCACTTTGCGTGCCGCCATGGTTTGAAAATGTTGTTGGAACAAACCGATGGCGGAAATGTTCAGCGTTAAATTCACATCCAGACTTTGCCACCAATCGCGCGGCACACTCGCCGACAGCGGTCCGATGGGACCGATTTGCGCGGCGTTGATGATCAGCACGATCTCAGTCCAGTCTTGCGCGGCGAACGCACGAAACTGGGCGTCGATGGTATCGATGGCGTTTTCGCGACGGCTGAAATCGGCCGCAATGTGAGTCTCGCCCGAACCGGAGCGGGAGAATTCGCGCACCGTCCAGCCGTCGGCCAGATATTGCGTCACCAGTTCCGCGCCCAGACCGCGTGAACCGCCGGTAATCAAACACAGTTTTTTGGTCATCTTCGTTGGCCTCCTAAAGCCTGAGCGACCGCCGCGCGCAGCGACGGCAGAGTGTCGGTTTCAAACCAGGGATGCCGTTTCAGCCAGCCGTTGTTGCGCGGGCTGGGGTGGGGCAGCGCCTGGCGTTTTTCGTTCAGACCGGCGCGCACGGCGCTGGTTAAATCGGCCGCCTCGGGCCAATGCCAGTCGAGCGCGTGGCGGCCGATGATTAACGTCAGTTGCAGCTGTGACAATTGCGCCAGCAAGGCGTTTCTCCACGCCGGTGCGCATTCCGGTCGCGGTGGCGCATCGCCGCTGGCGGCGTGGCCGGGGTAGCAGAAACCCATCGGGATAATGGCGATTTGCGCCGGGTCGTAAAAGGTGTCGTTGTCCAAACCGAGCCAGTCGCGCAGCCGGTTGCCGCTGGCATCCTGGAACGGCACACCGGCCTGATGCGCGCGAATGCCCGGCGCCTGGCCGGCAATCAGCAGGCGGGCGCGGCGATCAAACTGAAGGATGGGGCGTGGCGATTCGGGCAGGTGGTCGGCGCACAGACGGCACGCCCGTACGCGGTCGATGAGGGCGTCGGTCATGGCGGCATATTAACACGGGCTTTCCGCGCGTTCGGCCTTGAAATACTTGACCATTGCACTCAGGTTTAGCGCCACGAATATGCCCTGCCGAATCGAGGTCCGCATGGAATCCAGCCTGAACATTTCCACCGCCGCGCGCGATTTTTTGATCCAGTTGCTGGCGCGCCAGAAGGTGGACGGCATGGCCGCCCGGCTTTTTGTCAGCGACCCCGGCACACCGCGGGCGGAAACCTGTCTGGCCTATTGCCGCCCCGGCGAGGAACAGCCAACCGATACGCGTCTCGACGTCGGCGAAGGCTTGGTGCTGTACCTGGAAAAAGCCAGTCTGCCGTTTTTGAAAGACCTCGAAATGGGCTTGCAGGAAGACGAACGCGGCCAGCGGTTAACGATCAAAGCGCCGCACGCCAAAACGCCGGGCAGCGCGGGCGACACCCGCATTCTGCAACGCGACTGCGCCGCGCGGCAGGTGCCATCCGGTGCGCCGACGACTTTGCCGGAAGGCGCTGAGGTGCGCATTACGCAGTCGCTGGGCGGCAGTTATACCTTGATGTACGGCGGCAATCTGGTGCGCGTCGACGGCAGCGATGCCGATGCGCTCGGGCTGGAACCCAGCGGCCTGACGTTCGAACCGCCGGCCGATGGCCGCATCAGCGAAGAGCAAGTCTGGCAGGCACTGTCGACGGTGTTCGACCCGGAAATTCCGGTCGATATCGTCAATCTGGGTTTGGTCTACAAGCTGGAGATCGATCAGGACACCAAGACGGTCGCGGTTGAAATGACGCTCACCGCGCCCGGCTGCGGCATGGGCGACGTGCTGGTTGGCGACGTGAAATTCCGCGTCGGTCGGGTGCCGTTTGTGCAAAACACCCAGGTCGCGCTGGTGTTTGATCCGCCCTGGCAACAACACATGATGAGCGAAGAAGCCCGGCTTGAGACCGGACTGTTTTTCTAAGCGTTTCGTGCTGCGTTAAGAACCCGGCTCGGTGATAAAACCGAGCGATTGAATGCCGGCCCGTTGCACTGCCGCCATCGTCTTGGCGACGTATTCGTATGGCACGGCGCGGTCGCCGCGCAGATGAATCGGCGGCTGCGGCTGACTCGCCGCGGCGTTCGCCAGGCGGCTTTCCAATTCCTCGAAACTCACCGCTGTGCTGTTCCAGTGCAATTGGCCTTGGGCGCCAACGGCAATGGTGATGGTGTCGGGCGTCGGTTCGGTTGGTGTGTTGTCGGCCTCGGGCAAATCCAGATTCACCGAGTGGGTGATCACCGGCACGGTGATGATGAAGATGATCAGCAGCACCAGCATGACGTCGACCAGCGGCGTCATGTTGATTTCGCTCATTACCTCGTCGTCGTGATTGCTGCCGCCAAAGGCCATCTCAACGCGCTCCTTTGTCGGTTGGGTTAACCGTCGGTGTGCCGGTAATCAGGTAGGCGTGCAACTGCCGCGCGAACCGATCCAACCGACCCAATACGCCCTTGTTGCCACGGGTGATGGCGTTGTAACCGAGCACGGCCGGAATCGCCACGGCCAGACCAAAAGCCGTCATGATCAGCGCTTCGCCGACCGGGCCGGCGACTTTATCGATGCTTGCCTGGCCCGAGACGCCAATGCCAACCAGAGCGTGATAAATGCCCCAGACGGTGCCAAACAAACCGACGAACGGCGCGGTGGAACCGACCGATGCCAGAATCGCCAGGCCGCGTTGCAGCCGCTCACGGCTTTCATCCAGCGCGCTGCCGATGGCGGTGGTCAACCATTCGGTCAGCGGTAATTGGCCGTTCAGATCGTTGCCGTGCGTGCGGTGATAAGTCAGTGCATCGCGGCCGGTTTCGGCCAGCAAGCGATAGGGGTTTTGCGCGTTTTCCGGCTGCAACCGTTGCAGGCCTTCATCGAAATTGTGCGCTTGCCAAAAGGCATTCAATGCCTTGGCCTGGTGGCGCAATTGCCACAAATGCAGCGCCCGCGCCAGGATCACCAGCCAACTGGCGATCGACATCAGCAGCAGCACAACGGCCACACCCTTGATGATGGCGTCGCCCTGGGTCCATAAGGCTTCCAGGCCGTAAGGGTTGTTCATATCTGTCTCCTAGGCTGTTCAATTCAGATTAAAACGCAGGTGCTGTTCGTAGACGTAATCAATCGGTTCGCCGTTCTGTCTGGCCGGTTCGTAACGCCAGTGCCGGACCGCCTCGATAGCGGCGGCATCCAGGCGGCGCGAACCGCTGGATTCGGCCAGGGTGATGTCGCCCACCGAGCCGTCGGCGTAAACGTACACGGTCAACGTCACTATCCCTTCTTCTTTCATGCGCAATGAACGGTTGGGATAGATCGGTCTGGCGTTGTTGAGATAAGCGGCGTCTGAATTCGGCTCGACAATCGGCGCGCCGGCGCTGTCGGCAGGTTCCATGTCCAAATCCAACGGCGCCTCGTTGATGATGTCCGACGGGGCAGACTCAGCCAGTTCCGGCTCAGGTTCAGGAGCGGATTCCGGCTCGGGTTCCGGTTCCGGTATGGGTTCCGGCTTAGGCTCGGGCACTGGCGCCGGTTCCGGCATCGGTTCGGGTTCCGGTGTCGGCGTGGGTTCCGGCTCCGGTGGTGGCGGTTCTGGTTTCGGTTGCGGCGGTGCCGAGGCCGATGTCGGTGCCTGCAAGGTTTCGGCGGGCGGTGCTTCGATTAACACGCCGCTGATGGTGGGCGGTTTGGCACGATGTTGCGGTTCCGGCCCGGCGAAATACAGCGCGCCCAATACCGCTGCGTGCAGGCTGACAACGGCAACCAGCAGTGCAAACGGCAGAGCGAGACGGCGCCAGCTCAGGGGCGTGTCAGACAGGTCGAACATGAAAACTCGATGGCAACAGGCGGTTGTTCATAACGTCCAAATGGCGGTGTTGGGCTGTCTGGGTGGGCGTTCAATTGCGCCAATGCTGCAACAACGAATCCAGGTGCCCGGGTGTAATGGAGCCAAATGATAATAATTAACGTTACAGATGCACAGGGGGTTAAGGAAAATCCTCCAAGGTAAAGCAGGGCACCTGGCGTGCGGATCGGCTGGTCAGTGTCAGATCCATTGGTCAAAATGGCGGGCGATCTGAGGGGGAGCTTGAGGGAGACGGATGTATGGGATGTTCCGATAAACCCGGTCTGCAGCCGCTGGATGCCGGCCTGGACCAGTTACTGACGCGCATCACGCCGCTAGAAGGCAGCGAAACCGTGGCGCTGACCAACAGCCTGGGCCGCATTACCGCCAAGGCGGTGCGCGCTGAAACGCCGGTTCCGGCCTGGGACAATTCAGCGATGGACGGCTACGCCCTGCGCCGAGCCGACCTTCTGGCCGACAAGCCGCTGCCCATTCAGGGCCGTTCGCTGGCCGGTCAACCCTATACCGAACCGCTGAAACCGGGCTATTGCGTCCGGGTGATGACGGGTGCCGTCTTGCCGGCCGGGTGTGATGCCGTGGTGATGCAGGAAGAAGCCGAGGTCAGCGATGACGGTGTGGTGTTTCACAAAGTGCCGGAAGAGGGCAACAACATCCGTCACGCCGGTGACGATTGCCGGGTGGGCGATCGTTTGCTGCCCGAAGGCCATCGCATCCGGCCGCAGGATCTGGCGCTGCTGGCGAGCGTCGGTTGCGCCGAGGTCAGCGTGCGGCCGCGTTTGAAAGTGGCGTTGCTGGCAACGGGCGATGAACTGCGGCAGCCCGGAGAGGCCTTAAACGTTGGCGATCTGTACGATTCAAACCGGCCCGCTCTCTACGCCTTGCTGGAACGGCTCGGCGTTCAGGTGCACGACTTCGGCGTTGTAGCGGACGACCCCGATGCCTTGCGCGAGGTGTTGCAACAGGCCGATGCCAGCTGCGATCTGATCATCACCAGCGGCGGCGTTAGCGTCGGCGAGGCGGATTACACCCGTCAGGTATTGGGCGAGTTGGGCGAGATTGAACTGTGGAAACTGGCGATTAAACCCGGCAAGCCGCTGGCCTTTGGTCGGCTGAATCGCAGTTGGTTCATTGGTTTGCCGGGCAACCCGGTGTCATCGCTGGTGACCTTTCATCTGGTCGCCGCGCGCGCCATTCGGCGTCTGCAAGGCCAGCCCGATCAACCCCTGGCGCAACTGACCGCCGTCACCACCGATGCGCTCCACAAAACGCCGGGCCGCATGGATTTCCAACGCGGCGTCTGGCGCCAAACCGAACACGGGGTGGAAGTGCGGTCTAGCCGAACGCAGCAGGCTTCGCACATTCTCGGTTCGATGACCGAAGCCAATTGCTACATCGCGCTGGAACAGGATCGCGGCCCGGTGGAACCGGGCGAGACGGTGACGCTGTGGCTGTTCGACGGCCTGTTTGCGGATTAAGTTCGCGGATTAAGCGTCAGCCGCGCACGTAACCGGGCGTGACGAACGGCATTTTACTGACCGTCATCGGCAGTTGCTTGCCACGCACTTCGGCGAACACAGCGGTGTCGAGTGCGCTGTAAGCGGCATCGACGTAACCCATGGCGACCGGCGCTTCGACGCTCGGGCCGAAGGTGCCGCTGGTGACAACGCCGATTTTCTGGCCGTCGGCGTTGAACAGTTCGGTGCCTTCGCGTACCGGCGCGCGGTCTTCGCCGATCAGGCCGACGCGTTTACGGCCGGCGTCTTTGCGATCGATCTGACCCAGAATTACCTCGGCACCGGGGAAACCACCGGCGCGTTCGCCGTCGCTGCGACGGGCTTTGGAAATCGCCCAGATCAGGCTGGCTTCGGCCGGTGTGGTGCCGGTGTCGATGTCGTGTCCGTACAGGCACAAACCGCCTTCCAGACGCAGCGAATCGCGCGCGCCCAGGCCAATGGCTTCGACTTCCGGCTCCGCCAGCAGTTTGCGCACCAGTGCTTCAGCGGCTTCGGCCGGGACGGAGATTTCAACGCCGTCTTCGCCGGTGTAGCCGCTGCGTGAGACAAAGCAGAGCTGACCGTCGATGTCGAGTTGCTGGTTGTCCATAAACACCAGATCGCGCACCGCCGGTTGCAAGCGCGCCAGTACCTCAACCGCCAGCGGGCCTTGCAGCGCAATCAAAGCGCGGTCGGTTAATTCGGTCAGCGTGATGTCGGCCGGCAGATGGCGGCGCAAATGCGCGATGTCGTCGGCTTTGCAGGCAGCGTTCACCACCAGATAGAGCGCATCGCCCTGATTGGTGATCATCAGATCGTCGAGAATACCGCCGGATTCGTTGGTGAATAACGCATAACGCTGGCGGCCTTCGGGCAGATCAATCACATCGACCGGCACCAGCGCTTCCAACGCAGCCGCCACATTCGGACCGGCTAAACGCACTTGCCCCATGTGCGACACATCGAACAAACCCGCCTTGGCGCGGGTGTGCAAGTGCTCACCTTTAACGCCCAACGGATATTGCACCGGCATGGAGTAACCGGCGAACGGCACCATGCGCGCGCCCAGTTCAATGTGCAGGTCGGTCAGAGGCGTGGTGTTCAGATTGTCCGGGCTGGCAGTCATGGGGTTCTCCGTGGGCGAGCTGCAATGTTGAGCTGAATAGTGGGCCGGATGATGCAACAAAGCGACGGCCATTCCAAACAAAAAGTTTCCAATAGGAAACACAAGAAAAATGCACCGCGCCGCTTTCTGTTAGCATGGCCGCCGTCACTGAATCGAACAACACGAGGACACCCCATGCGCATCCTGTTTACCGGCGGCAGCGGCAAGGCCGGACGTCACGCCACGGCCTATTTACGCGATCAGGGCCACCGTATCACCAATCTTGATTGGGCCGATTCCGACGTGCCCGGCATCAAAACATTGAAGATCGATTTAACCGACGCCGGCCAGGTGTTCAACGCCTGTAGCGCCTACGCCGATTTCGACGAACTGGAACCCGGCACTGGCGTACCGCGTTACGACGCCATCGTCCATTTTGCCGCCATTCCCGCCATTCTGTTTCGGCCCGACAACGAAACCTTCCGCATCAATACATTGAGCACCTACAACGTGCTCGACGCCGCTACGAAGCTGGGCATTCGCAAAGTTATTTTCGCCTCGAGTGAGACGACCTACGGCGTCTGCTTTGCCGATGGTTTAAAACAACCGGACTATTTGCCGGTCGACGAAGAACACCCCACCGTGCCACAAGACAGCTACGCCATGAGCAAAGTCGTCAACGAAGTCACCGCTCGTTCATTCCAGGCGCGCAGCGGCATCGACATCTACGGCTTGCGCATCAACAACGTCATTGAACCGCACGAATACGCGCAGAATTTTCCGGCTTACATGACGAACCCTGAGCTGCGTCGGCGCAATATTTTCGCCTACATCGACGCGCGTGATTTGGGGCAGATGGTGGAGTGCTGTTTGCAAACCGATGGCTTAGGCTACGAAGTGTTTAACGTATCCAACGACGATCTGTCGGTTGGCATCAGCAACCCGGAAGTAATTGAACGCTTTTATTCCGGCGTGCCGGTCAAGCGCGAAATGGGCGAGTGGGAAACTTTTTACAGCAACGCCAAAGCCAAACGATTGTTGGGTTTTGCACCGCAACATTCGTGGCGCGATGTGTTGAAAAACTAAGGCGGTTTTTTTAACACAGCACCAGTTGCTGTTTTAAATGCAGGCGTTGACGCAGCGAGCGCGCCGCGGCGTCAACGCCGATATTCAGCAAAGCGGTTGCGATCAACAACACCATAGCGCGATCAAACCGAAACTCGGAAAACGCCGAGTCGATAAAAAAGCCCAGCGTCGGAATACCGAGCATGCCAAGGATGGCGGTTTCGCGAATCACCGTTTCAAAACGGTACAGCGTGAACGCCAAAAACAACCGGTACTGACGCGGCAAGACTTCAAAGAAATATCTATTCAAACCACGGGCGGCATCGAGCCGTAACGTCAGTGTGTTGCTGTATTGCCCAACCAGATGCCCGACGATGGCGCCGTTGTGCAAGCCCAGCGCCAGCACCGCCGGCAGCATCGACGGGCCTAATAACATCAGCGCCATAAAGGCCAGCAGATATTCCGGCAACGAGCGCAACACCACCAATACGCCGTGCCCGGCCAGACGACTGACGCGGTTGCCAAACAGCGTGGAAACGGCGGGAAAACTGATCAACCCAATCACGCCCATCAACACCAGCGCCAGCATGGATAACACCAGGGTGTTGCCGACGCCGGGTGCAATCTGATCAGACCAGAGCTGATGTAACCAGGGAATAAATTCTTCCGGGTGACCGTTACGCAACGGCGCCGGCACAATATCGTGGGTTAAAAACCGCGTCATTAAAGCCGGATTAATCGTCGTCACTGGCGGCAGCCAGAACAATGAACCGATCAGAAAAACCGGCAGGGCGCGACGGCGGCACCACAGCGGCAACGTCGCGATCAACAACAGCAGGGCGTAAAAATACACCGCGCCTTCGGCGTAAAAACCCTGCCGCAATAACGACTCCAGGTGATAACCCAGCGTCGGCAAACCGATAAAGCCCAGCACCGCCGACGAGCGCAAACCGCACTCCAGTCGATAGCGCGTATAGGCCGCCAAATTCGGCCAGGCCTGCGGCAAGGTTGTAAACAACAGCCGCGATAATACTGATGTTTTTTCCGGCAAAGTCTGGCCCGGTGTCGGGTCCACTTCTTCGAATAATTCGCCATAGACTTTGGCGAAAATACCGGCGTAAGGCACGGCGATGGCGAGCACACCGGCGGGCGTGCTGAGGCCGAATAATTGAATAAACAACAACGCCCAAAACAGTTCGTGCACAGCGCGGACGGAAGCAGCGAATACGCGCACGGCGCGCCAGCGATACACCAACGCCAACGCAAAACCCAGCACGGCACCCAAGGCAACGCCCTCGAACGCGAAGGCGAGGGTGTTGAGCATGGCGGTTAGCAGGGTGTGGTTATCGGGCCAGGTTGGTTGTAATAAACCGAGCGCCAGTTGCGCCAATTCGTGGCCGGGGTTCAGTGTTTCGATGCTGAAATCGGCCCAGGGCAAACACAGCGCTGCCAACAGCACGATCAAGCCGGTGGTGCGCAACATGGCATGCGCGGAACGGATCGGGCGGATGTCGTTCATGCAGCGCTGGGGTAAAGGTGGGCGAGGTCGGCGGACTGCAATTGCGCCGCCGGGGCATCGAGAATAATCCGGCCGTCTTTCAAGCCGATGATGCGGGTGCAGTGCGTCAACGCCTGGTCGATGTTGTGCAACGCCAACACCACAGTTTCGTGTTGTTCGATGATCAGCCGCAACAGATCGTCGGCCTGATGTTCATCGACCGCCGACACCGGTTCGTCGCCAATAAACACCGGCCGTTGTTGATACAAAGCGCGGCCCAGATTAACGCGGCTTTGTTGCCCGCCCGACAGTCGATCGACCGATTGCAACAGCCGGCCATCCAACCCCAATCGTTGCGCCAGGGTTGTCAGTTCTGCGCGCCGCTGCGGCGCCGGCCAGATTAAATTGCGCAGGTTGTACAGCGTCGAATAACGATCCAGCCGGCCCATATAGAGGTTGTGAAACACCGACAGCAACGGCACCAGCCCGGTTTGCTGCGGACACCAGGCAACCTGATCGGGACGCTGCTGACGCAGGGCGCGCAGCAAGGTGGTTTTGCCGCTGCCGGATTCACCGAGCAGCGCCACGGTTTCGCCTGCGGCAATGTGCAGTTTGAGGTCGCGCAAAATCACGCGACCCTCAACGCCGAGCTCCGCTTGTTCGATGGCGAACAACGGCGTCGAATTCACTGGGCGTCCATCAGGCCGATGCTGACGGCGGTGTCTTCAATCGGCGCGTAATCGGCGTTGGTGGCCGGTACGAAACCGGAGCGCGGGAAGGCGGCCAGCAGCGTCGGGTCGGTCATGTTCAGCAGCGCTTGTTGCACGCGTTCGGTGAAGCCGGCGCCAAAGCGGGCATCGACATCGCCGCGAATGGTCCATTGATAATCCGGGTAAGTCGGGCTTTCCCAAATCACCTGAACGGCGTCGGTGTCGACATTGCCGGCCGCGACTTCGGCATCCCAAACGGCGTAATTCAATGCGCCGATTTGGTAAGCGCCGGATTCCACCAGCGCGATGGTGCGCGAGTGATCGCCGGAAAAACCGACGCGTTCAAAAACAGATTCCGGCGCGGTACCGAAGGCGTTGCGCAAATAATATTCCGGCATCAGGCGTCCGGACGTGGAGCCTTTGGAGCCGAAGGTGAAACTCAGACCGCGCAGCGAATCATTCAGTTCGGTCATCGGTGCCAGGCCGGTGCTGGTGTGTGCAATCAGATAACTTTTAAAGGCGGTGTCTTCTGCGCCTTGCGCAATGGCCTGGCTGCCCGGTACCAGGCGCCGCGCCTGCACGCCGGTCAGACCACCAAACCAGGCCAGTTGCACCTGATCGTTGCGAAACGCCGACACGGCTGCTTCGTAACTTTTCACCGGAATGTATTCAACCTCGACGCCGAGTTCGGCCTGTAAATAGTCGGCAATCTGGCCGAAGCGTTCGGTCAGACGGCGCTCGTCCTGATCGGGAATGGCGGTAAACACAAAGCGGTCGGCGTGGGCAACACCGGCTACAGCACAGAGTAGAAGCCCTGATAAAAGGTTGGAAAGGCGCATGGCGATGATCCTTGTCATCCAGTGGAAACGGCGCGGCAGTATATCAGATTGGGCGTTTCGATCTTGCTATTGACCTGTGGCAAGTCGCCAACCTTCGACGCACATTAAGGTAAGTCAAATTCAGTTGATTTTTGGAAGGAACCAACGATGGACACCTTACTCTACGGTCTCGCTTTTCTGCCCATTTTACTCGCGGGTATTTTATTGGTCGGGTTTCACTGGCCGGCTTCGCGGGCGATGCCGGTGGTGCTGATTGTCGCCATCGTTATGGCGTTGCTGGCCTGGCAGATGCCAGCCATTCGGGTGCTGGCGTCAATGCTGCAAGGCTTGATGCTGACCGCCGGTATTTTGTGGATCATTTTCGGCGCGCTCCTGTTGTTGAACACTTTAAAAGTCTCCGGCGCACTCACCGCCATTCGCGCCGGCTTTTCACACATCAGCCCGGACCGACGCATTCAGGTGATCATCGTCGCCTGGCTGTTCGGTTGTTTTCTTGAAGGCGCGTCGGGCTTTGGCACCACCGCTGCGATTGCTGCGCCCTTGATGGTGGCGCTCGGTTTTCCGGCGTTGGCGGCGGTGGTGATGGGCATGATGATTCAATCCACGCCGGTGTCGTTCGGTGCCGTCGGCACGCCTTTGGTGGTGGGTGTGAGCGGCGGTCTGGATAAAGCTGGTATCAGCGAAATGCTGGTGGCGAACGGCAGCAGTTGGACGGAATTTTATCGGCTGCTGGTATCGGAAGTGGCAATCACGCACGGCATTATCGGCACGCTGATGCCGCTGTTGATGTGCCTGATGCTGACCCGCTTTTTCGGCGCCCGTAAATCCTGGCGCGAAGGGTTGGCGGTAGCGCCGTTTGCGTTGTTCGCCGGTGCGGCGTTCACCGTGCCTTATATGTTGGCGGGTGTATTTCTGGGCCCGGAATTTCCGTCCATGATCGGCGCCTTAGTGGGTTTGGCGATTGTGGTGCCGGCAGCACAACGCGGCTTTTTAATGCCCAAAGACAACTGGGATTTCGCGCCCGCTGAGCAATGGCCGGCCACCTGGTTCGGCACCGTCAACATCAATCTCGACGATCTGACTCACCACAAACCCATGCCGCTGTTGCTCGCCTGGGTGCCGTATCTGGCACTGGCATTGGCCTTGGTGGTGACTCGCGCCTTTGCGCCGATCAAGGATTTCTGCATTCAGTTTTTGTCGATTCACTGGAACGACATTCTCGGCCAGGTGGGCGTCAGCGGTTACATCGAACCCTTGTATTTACCCGGCGGCATTATGGTGTTGGTGGTGTTGTTTACCGCGCTGGTGCAACGCATCAAACCGGGTGAATTACGCACCGCGTTGGGCGAATCCACTCATACGTTGATGGGCGCAGGCTTTGTATTGGTATTCACCATTCCGATGGTGCGGATTCTGATCAACTCCGGCGTTAATGCTGCCGATTTGCCGTCGATGCCACGCGCCATGGCTGAGCTGGTGGAGATGTCGGTCGGGGCGGTTTATCCGTTCTTTACCGCGACCGTTGGCGCGCTCGGTGCCTTTATCGCCGGTTCGAATACGTTGTCGAATCTGATGTTGTCGGATTTCCAATTCAACACCGCGCAATTGCTGGGCGTGTCTGGCGCCATGTTGGTGGCGAGCCAGGCAGTTGGGGCGGCAGCGGGTAACATGATCGCGATTCACAATGTGGTGGCAGCCTCGGCCACTGTCGGCTTGTTGGGACAGGAAGGGCGAACCTTGCGGTTGACCATTTTGCCGACGCTTTATTACCTGGCCGCGACCGGCGTAATCACCGTTTTGGCGGTGTACGGTATCGGTATTTTAGACCCGACGATGTATTAGCCATTTGCAAGTGTCGGTCCAAATTGAATGGGCTATAGTGTCCGGCACCTGTTAAAACCGAAAGGGAATGAGTGATGAAGTGGACCGTTTGCCAGACCGCCTTGGGCGTGTTGTTGTCGGCGAGTGTGACTGGGATTGCGCACGCTGTGGATTGGTCGGAAGAACCGACCTACGGCACCGTCAATCTGGACGTTGGCTTTTTGCCGGACCCCTATGTGATTTCTTTGACCGCCGGCGGCAGCGACTCCGCCAGCGAAGCGCATTCCAGTTGTTCCGGCTACATCAGCGACGCCCCGGATGTGGATCTGAATTACGACGCGGGCAATGAATCGTTGTCGATTTATGTCGAGTCCGACGCCGATACCACCCTGGTGGTGTACGACGCCGATGGCAACTGGCATTGCAGCGACGATTACGCCAGCGACGCCGCCGGCACCAATCCAGGTCTGGTGCTGACCAACCCGTCGTCAGGCAACTACAACATCTGGATTGGTACTTACGAGGTGGGTGAATTGCCGTCGGCGGTGCTGAAAATTTCTGAGCTGCCGCCGGCTTGGGAATCGTCGTCCAGCAGTGTCAGCAGTGCCGACGATATCGAGTGGGGCGACAACACCAGCGAGTGGGCTAACGATGGCGAGTGCGATGATCCGCGTTTCGCCGGCCCTGGCGCGGCCGCTGGCAACAACGCCAGTGACCGATACCACGACGCTAACGACTGCCGCATGCTCTATCAAAGCGGTGAGTTGTACCTGCGCTGATTGATCAGATCAGCAACTCCCAACCCAATACGCCGATGGCCGCTGCCGTCCACAGGTAAGTGACGGCAGCGCCCCAGAAGCGCAGCAGCCGGTTCGGGCCGAGCATGCCCAAAGCGTGCATGACGCGGCCCAGCGTAAAGCCCAAGACCAGCACGCCCAGCCACCAATCCGCCGTTAATTGCAGCGACAGCGCCAACACCAGCAACGCAAAGATCGGGGTGTATTCGATGCCATTGGCGTGCGCGCGAATGGCGCGACGCACCGCCGGTTCGTCACCGTCGCCGTTGGCGATGTTATGGCGCCGACGCACCAGCGAAACGTTGAGTGCCAACACCAGCAGCAACAGGGCATTGGCGACGGTGAACAGGCAAAACCAGTAGAACGACATGGGCGTTTCCCAATCCGTAAAGGAGAGCGGGATTGTAGTGAAGCGCGCCGTGGCTGGCTAATAAGGGCTGTGCAATTGTTCGAGCACATAACCGGCTAAGGCATCGCTCGCCGGTCCGCGACCTTCGCGGCGCACCATTAACAATTGATAGCTGCCCGGAGAGGGCAGACCGGATTCTTCACCGAGCACCCGCAGCGGCGCTCGTACCAGCTTGCGCGGTATGGGTGCCACGGCCAGGTCGGCCAGCAGGGCCGCTTCCTGACCGGCGCAATTCTCGCAGGTGTAGGCCACGCGATAGGCAATGCCGGCGGCATCCAGGGCACTCAATGCCATGGCGCGCCAGGCGCAGCCGTGATTCGCCAGTGCCAGCGGCAACGGCGAACGACGCAGCGCATCACCGCCATCGCGTCCGGCCCAAACCAGGGTGTCGGTGTGTACCACCTCGCCGCGGCTGGGGTCCTGGCCTTCGTTGCCATTGGTGATCAAGACGACATCCAGCTCACCGTTGTCGAGCTTCTCCAGCATGGAACGGCTGCCACCGACAATGACATCGACCTGCACCGCCGGGTGTGAACGCGCAAACTGCGCCAGCACGCCAGGCAACAACCGCGTACCGACGTCGTCGGGCGTGCCGAAACGTACCCGGCCTTCCAGGCGAGGGGCGAGAAATTGCGTCACCGTCTCTTCATTCAATTTCAGTAACCGACGGCCGAAGCTGAGCAGCACTTCGCCCTCTGGCGTGAGTCGAACCTGACGCGCATCGCGCACGAACAATGCCTGGCCCAGCGTTCCCTCCAGGCGCTTTATCTGCATGCTCAACGCACCGGGCGTTCGGAAAACCTGACGGGCCGCGCGGGTAAAACTGCCGGTTTCGGCGATGGCAACAAAGCTGCGCACCAGATCGGTATCCAGCAATGGCAGGGGCTTGAGCGGTGATTCTGGGGATTGGCGGCTGGTCATCGTTTAGATTTTCTAAAACAAGTGTGCAGTTTTTTTAGTTTGTCTGAATGCCACTGTCAAGCCATCCTCCTCTTCGTGGTCGCGACCCACCGAACTCAAACGCTGAACCGTCTGGCTGAATGCCAGCAAGAGAGGTCGCTATGTCGATGAATTCCGTATGCAACACCCGCTTGGAGCCGCACGCCGATCATTTGGATCGCCCGGCCTGGTTGGAACGTCTGTCTACCTGGCGCGATGCCTGGCTGAACCGTCGCCGTCTCGCCCGGCTGTTGAGTTACGACGATCATTTACTGGCCGATATGGGCTATCGCCGCATTGATCTGACGGACGCCATGGCCGTGCCGACCCGAGCCGAAGCCGAGGCGCTGTTGCAGCAGCGTAAAGAGGAGCGCCGCCGCACCGGTTGAGTTTCGGCCGATGAAATCCCTGTGCGACACTGACCGCCGTTTGGGTCTTTGGAGTTCGCAATGAAGCGCATTCTGTTGCGCGGCACGCTGAGCATGTTGCCGCTGGTGATTTCCATCTGGTTGTTCTGGTCGATCGCCGTCACGCTCGATAATTTGGGGCGCACGCTGCTCGAATTGGTCGGTCTTAACTTGCCTTGGGCAGGAAGCGGATTCGTCCTGATCGTGGCGATGATTCTGACGGTAGGTATGGCGTTGAGTGTGCGGCCGTTCCATTGGCTGTTCCGTCAGTTTGAACGTCAGCTGTTGCGGTTTCCGGTGCTGAAAACCGTGTACGGTGCGGTCAAAGATGTGGCGACGCTGATCAGCCAGAACGATGACGAACCGGGCCGGCGGCAGACGGTTCTGGTCAGGCAAGGCAACGGCTACACCGTTGGCTTTGTCACCAGTGATCGCCTGCCCGGACCGCTGGCAAATGCGATGCCGGCAAGCGATGACGACCCCTGGGTGCCGGTGCTGATTCAGATCAGTTATCAGGTGGCCGGGTTAACAGTGCTGGCGCGACGTTCGGACCTGATTGAAGTGGATTGGTCGTTCGATGAAGCGCTGGCCTTTATGGTGACAGCGGGCATTAATCGATCCGGCACCGAATGATCAACCGTGGTATTCAAAGCCGCCGCTGCCGAGTAAAAAGCTGATGCCGGCACCGATCATCGCCAGAATAAACAGCGCCGGTATGGCGGCAATGGCCCACTTCACCATAAACACCACCATCGATAAAAAAGGCATGCGAATGTTGGTGACGGTCACTTCGGTGGGTTGACGATCAGACATGTTGCGCTCCTTTTTAGGGGTTAAATTTACGGGTTAAAAATTCGAATTAACCGGTGGGGTTTTCCAACCAGTGAAACTCCATTTGCCGGGCAGTTCGTTCGGCCAGATCACGGCCAGCCAAACGCTCCACCAAATGCAAACTCATGTCGATGCCGGCGGAAATTCCGCCGGACGTCAGGCGGTCGCCGGCATCAATCCAACGCACCTTATCGACCACCGTCAACGACGGGAATTGCCGTTGCAGATCGGTCTGATCTTCCCAATGCGTTGTTACACGACGACCATCAAGCAAGCCCGCCTGCGCCAACACAAATGCCCCGGTGCATACTGACGCCAGGATCGATACTTCATCGGCTTGTTCGATTAACCAATCCAATACCGGCTGACGATGCATCACCTCGGTATGAACGCCGCCAACCACCAGCAGGGCGTCGAGCGCCGGGTGCTGATCCAGCGTGAAATTCGGTTGCACGCGAAAACCGGCGCGTGCCGTGACCGGCTTACTGTCTTCGCTGATCAGATACGGCGTTAACCGGTTGGCGTCACCACCCAATCGAATGGCGGTGGAAAACACCTCAAAGGGGCCGGAAAAATCCAATACTTCGGCCTGGTCATAAATAAAGATGCCAATGCTCATGCTGATACCTCTCCACCGATCGGCAGCAAACCTTATTGCGTTTGCTGCGTTTTGAACATGGTTTGATAACGCACTTAACTGCTTAAAGACGATAAATAGGCCGGCTGGTCGATTAAATCTGCCACGTGCTGCACCCCTTCTTCCCAGTCGCCGCGGCTGATCGGGCCACCAAAGCACAGGCGCAACGCGTCCGGCGGGTTATTGTCGGTACTGAACACCGCACTCGAGACCGCGCTGACGCCAAGCTGGCGCAACTGCACCGCCAGTTCCGACGGATTCCAGTTTGATGACTTCGGCAATTTCAACCACAGATGAAAAGCGCCCGGCGCACTGAACACCCGCTGTCGGCCCAGATGCTGCTCGGCCAGTTTCAGCCGTGCCTTGGCTTCCATTCGTACCGCACGGCGCATGGCCTCGGCGGTGCCGTCCTTAATCCAGTTGCTGACCAGCGCATTGACCAGCGGGCTCGACATGACCGACAGCGCCCGCATCGCTCCGGCCACGCGCTGCGCCTGACGCTTGCTGGGTGCGTGCAAAAAGGCCGAACGCAGACCGGGGCCAAAGCATTTGGACGTGCCCATGATGTAGTAGGTCAGATCCGGTGCCAGCGCGGCCATCGGCGTCACGGCAGATTCGCTGAGCAGAGTGTAGGCGTCGTCTTCGATGATCGGAATGCTGTAGCGCAGCGCCACGTCTGCCAGCGCTTCACGCCGCCCGATGGGAATGGTGGTGGTGGTCGGGTTGTGAATGGTTGGGTTGAGGTAGAGCACGGCCACATTGCCGGCCTTGCAGGCGTCTTCAAACGGAGTCACCAGCGGGCCATCGGCATCGCGCTCCAGTGAATGCAGATGCAGACCAAGCTGGGCGGCAATTGCCTTGATGCCGGGGTAGGCCAGACTTTCCACGCAGATAACCTGGCCCGGCTCTACCAGATGAGTGATCAACCCCAGCAAGGCGCTGTGAATGCCGGGGCAGACCAGCGTCTGTTCAAACTGAGCGTCGATGCGTTGATCGAGCCACAGCAAGGCCGCTTCGCGGTCGGTCTGACTGCCGCCAAAAGCCTGATAGCGCAGCAGGGAATAGAGGTCTTGCTGTGCCATCACCGAGATAGCGCTGTCGCGCACCTGTTCGATCAGGGTCGGGATCGACGGCTCGATGATCAGGTTCATGGTCATTTCATAGGTGCCGTGGCTGGGCTGCACCCGAGCGGTATGGCCTTTGATGTAACTGCCGGAACCGGGATGGGAATCGATCAGGCCGCGCTTGCGCGCTTCGCTGTAGGCGCGCGCCGCCGTGGTGTAGTTGATGTCGAGCGCTGCGGCCAGGTCGCGCAATGGCGGCAGGCGGTCGCGTGCAGCCAGCCGGCCGGAATCGATGTCTTCACTGATCAGGTCGGCAATCAGGCGGTAAGCCGGTACTCCCTGGCTGTTTTGCAGTCGGCTGAACCAGCGCTTTAAATCCGGATTCGTCATGGCAGGTATCCAATCAATATGCAATCAATGCGTCTAATATATCGAATCATTATAGCGGGCGCGATAGATAGACCCAGGGCGGGTTCCAAATAAGCGCAGGCCGAAATGGCGCGCACTATCCTGGTTCATTGCTGTCATCTGTCAATCGGGTGGTGATGGCGGGCTAACTTATATGACAAAAATATTTTCGGATCGCCAGCGTTAGTGATGTCAAATTGATCGAATATTGATTGCATTTTGCCTGATATCAATTGGCATATCGGTTGCTCAAGGCTGATTGCATCGCCGCGCACTGCGGCATTCAGCCAACCCACAAGCGGAGTCAGACATGCCAACCGTTACTCAAGCAAAACATCAGGCCGGCGATTTTTTCGTGGATTATGAAGAAAAGGTCTTTGACGACATCAAAGCCAATCCGGGTGAAAAAGCTCTGGTGACCTTCCATACCGTTGCCTTCGAAGGCTCCATCGGCTTGGTCAACATGCTGCAAGCCACCCGTTTGCTGCGCAAAGGTTATGAAACCTCCATCCTGCTGTACGGCCCGGGTGTGACGCTGGGCATTCAGCGCGGCTTTCCGACGCTGGGCGACGAAGCATTTCCCGGCCACCAGAATTACGCCAACCAACTGACCAAATTCATGGCCGAAGGCGGCAAGGTGTACGCCTGTCGTTTTGCCTTGCAAGCGCTATACGGACACGGCGAACCGGCTTTGGTGGAAGGCATTGTCCCGATCAACCCGCTCGACGTGCTCGATCTCAAACTGATGCACCTGCGCGACAACGCCGTCATCTTGGATACCTGGACTCTTTAAGGAGCGCAGCGGCGATGACCACTTCGATGGTACGGGCCGCTGCCGTTCAAATCGCACCGGATCTGCATACCGCAGAAGCCACCTTGTCCAAGGTGCTCGGTGCGATGGAAGAGGCAGCCGCCAAAGGCGCGGAGCTGGTGGTTTTTCCGGAAACCTTCGTGCCTTACTACCCCTATTTTTCCTTTGTTTATCCGCCAGTGGCAGCAGGCGCGGAGCATCTGCGGCTGTACGAGCAGGCGGTGGTGGTGCCCGGGCCGATCACCGAAGCGGTGGCCGAATACGCGCGCCGCTTGCAATTGGTGGTGGTGCTGGGCGTGAACGAGCGCGACCACGGCAGTCTGTACAACACCCAGTTGATCTTCGACGCCGATGGCCGCCTGTTGCTGCAACGTCGCAAGATCACCCCGACCTATCACGAACGCATGATTTGGGGGCAGGGCGATGCGTCGGGATTGAAAGTCGTGGAAACCCGCGTCGGCCGTGTTGGCGCTTTGGCGTGCTGGGAGCACTACAACCCGCTGGCGCGCTATGCGCTGATGACGCAGCACGAACAGATTCATTGCAGTCAGTTTCCCGGCTCCCTGGTGGGCCCGGTGTTTGCCGACCAGATTGAAGCCACCATCCGGCACCATGCGCTGGAAGCCGGTTGCTTTGTGGTCAACGCCACTGGCTGGCTCACCGACGCGCAAATTGAATCCATCACGCCCGATGAAAAATTGCAGCGCGCACTGCGCGACGGTTGCAACACCGCCATCATCTCGCCCGAAGGCAAGCACCTGGCCGAGCCGTTGCGCCAGGGCGAAGGCCTGGTGATTGCCGACTTGGATTTCGCGCTGATCGACAAACGCAAACGCATGATGGATTCGGTCGGCCACTACGCCCGGCCGGAATTACTCAGTCTGGCGATCAACGATCAGCCAGCCCGGACGCATCGACCGATGACGCCCGCCATCGATAACGACCAAGGATTAGCCCATGACCACGATCAATCGCAGTCAGTCGCGTCAGAGCTTGATGACTGAATTGCAGACCCGGGGTCTGCGTCTGCAAGATGTGAATCATCAGTTTGTCAGCCGCCGTGGCGGTGCCGGTCCGTCGGATCATCAGGCGGTGACCATCGACGGCACTACGTTGATGGTGCCCATCTACACCCAGTCGGCCTGGCGCTCGCCGTTCACCGTCGAACAGGATGACGATCAGACGCGCCTGGCCGCCGACAGCATTCCATTAACCGACATCACCTTCGCCAGTCAGCCGAAGTTTTACGACCTCAGCACGGCCGACGGCATTCCCTATTCGCACATCGCCACCCTGCACAGCCGCGATGTGTTGGCGACCACGGTGTTGCAAACCTGCATTCGCTATGAAAGTCGGCGCAAGGCGTGCCATTTCTGTTCCATCGGTCAGTCATTGCGCGCCGGCCGCACCATCGCCCACAAAACGCCCGAACAATTGGCTGAGGTGGCGAAGGCGGCGGTCGAGTTGGATGGCGTCAAACACATGGTGATGACCACGGGCACACCAGCGACATCCGACCGGGGCGCGGCTGTATTGTGCGACAGCGCCCGCGCCATTCGCGCCGCGGTGGATTTACCGATCCAGGCACAGTGCGAACCACCGGACGATCCCGCCTGGTATCAGCGCATGAAGGATGCCGGTATCGATTCACTGGGCATGCATCTGGAAGTGGTGACCGAAGAGCTGCGCCAAAAACTGATGCCGGGTAAAGCCAGTATCAATGTGCCGACCTATCTCAGCGCTTTTGCCGAAGCAGTGGCTGTGTTCGGACGCGGTCAGGTGAGTACTTACATCCTGGCCGGACTGGGCGACACGCCGCAAACCATTCTTGAACTCTGTGATCAATTGATCGACATCGGCGTCTACCCGTTTGTGGTGCCGTTTGTGCCAATTACTGGCACGCCGTTGGAAGATCACCCGGCACCGGACGCAGCCTTTATGGAATCGATCCTGGCGCCGCTGGGTCGGCAACTGCGCCAGGCGGACTTGTTGTCCATCGACATCAAAGCCGGCTGCGGTCGCTGCGGCGCCTGTTCAACGCTGGCCGGTTACGAACGCGAAGAGTCGGTGGCGCTATGACTATCAAACAGGTTTATTCGGGCGACGCGGTTTTTTATTCGGGCTACACCGTCAAATGGGCTGACCTGCCGTGGGAAATTGAGCAGGCCCACGCCCTGCGACGTCGGGTTTTCTGTCAGGAACAGGCGTTGTTTGAACACGATGATCGCGACGCCATCGACGATCAGGCGCAACTGTTGGTGGCACTGGGAGATTTGGCGGGTTGGCACGATCAATTGGTCGGCACAGTGCGAATTCATCAGCCGGAGGCGGGTGTTTGGTGGGGATCACGGTTGGCGGTTGATCAGCATTTTCGCCGTCAGGGTCAGATCGGCAGCACGCTGATTCGGCTGGCCGTCAGCAGCGCGCACGCTCTGGGTTGCCAGCGCTTTTTTGCGCACGTCCAACAGCAGAATGAAACCTTGTTTCAGCGTCTGCACTGGTCCACTCAAGGCGACATCATGATTCACGGCCAGCCGCATCTGGTGATGGAAGCCGACCTGAATTATTACCCGCCGTGTGCCACGCCCTACAGCGGTTTTGTGGCGCGTTCACGCGCGCCGAAAATGCCATCGATCGGACACGCCTGGTTGGAACTGCCAGCGGTTGAGCAGAGGTTGAGCGCATGAGCCTCGACTTACCCGCTCTGTTGGCCGCCGTGGCCGAACGCAGCGGCTTGAACGCCAAGGCAGACATCGCTCAGGTCACCGCCGACTTGCCGGATCTGCCGTTTGGCTGGCACGCCAACGGTGACGACACCGCCGCCATTCCCAATGGCGACGGCTACCAACTGCTGGCCATCGAAGGTTTTATTAATCGCTTTGTCGATCAGGACCCTTGGTTCGCTGGCTGGTGCGGCGTCATGGTCAACCTCAGTGATATTGCCGCCATGGGTGGCCGACCGGTGGCGGTGGTCAACGCGCTTTGGGACAGTCAGGCTGAACACGCCAATCAGATCATGGCGGGCATGATCGCTGCGGCACAAACGTTCGATGTTCCCATCGTTGGCGGGCACACCAATTTATCGACGCCGCAGTCGCAATTAGCGGTCGCGGTGTTGGGCCAGGCCAAAAAATTATTGAGCAGTTACCAGGCCAGATCCGGCCAGGTTTTGATTGCCGCCATTGATTTGCGCGGTGCGTTCCGGCGGCCGTTTTTGAACTGGAATTGCGCCACCGAAGCGCCGGCTCATCGTTTGCGCGCCGATCTGGAATTGCTGCCTGCTTTAGCGGAAAAGGGTTGGGTCAGCGCCGCCAAAGACATCAGCCAGGCGGGCATTTTGGGCACCCTGCTGATGCTGCTCGAATGTTCAGGCGTAGCCGCCACCATCGATCTGCAAGCCTTGCCCAAACCAGACGATGAAGACTGGTTGGAATGGTTGTGCGCCTTTCCCAGTTACGGCTATTTGCTCAGCTGTGACGAAGTTCATCTGGATAGGGTTCTGGCGCAATTTCACCAGCGTGATATTGCCGCAGCCTGCATAGGCCAATGCCAGACCGGACATCAATTAACCGTGCAATACGGTCATCAAAGCCAGGTATTTCGCGATCTGAAAAAAACGCCCCTGATGGGTTTTAAATTACCGGCCAACCCGGCCGCCATTCTGATGGAGAGCTAAGATGCCAGCCGTCTATTTCACCGTGCAATGGCCCGATGGCGAGCAGGAAAAATGTTATTCACCCTCGACCATCGTGCACCAACATTTTAAGGCCGGCGATGCTATGTCGCTGACCGATTTTGTGCAGCGCGCTGAACAATCGTTAGCAGAAGCCAGCAATCGGGTGGAGCAAAAATTTGGTTATTACTGCTCCAGCGCACTTGATCAACTCGGCAAGATTCGGTTGCGCGCGGCGGGCTTTGACGACTGGGACAGCGCCCAGGTCACCATCCTCGAATTAAGCTGATTTTTTGTTATTGATTTGGAGTCATCATGAGTACTGCAACAACGCATTATCCGGTCATCGTTATTGGCGGTGGTCAGGCAGGTTTGAGCATCAGTTATTACCTGACGCAAGCACGGATCGATCACTGTGTGCTGGAAAAGAAAACCGTCATGCACAGTTGGAAATACGAACGTTGGGATTCGTTCACGCTGGTGACGCCCAACTGGCAATGCGATTTGCCGGGCCATCCCTACGACGGTAACGATCCTCAGGGGTTTATGAACCGAGAGGAAATCATCGCGTATCTACAGCGTTTTGCCGACAAAGTTAAAGCACCGGTGCGTGAAGGCGTGACGGTTGAGTGGGTGACCAGCGACGCCAACGGCCGTTATCAGATTCGTACCGACCAGGGCGAGTTCAGTGCCGATCAAGTGGTCGTTGCCAGTGGCGCCTACCATTTGCCGGTGGTGCCGCGCATGGCCGAACGCCTGCCGGCGGAATTGACCCAGATTCACTCGGCCGATTACAAAAATGCCGACCAGTTACCCGAAGGCGGCGTCCTGGTGGTGGGCTCGGGGCAGTCCGGTGCGCAGATCGCCGAAGACTTGCATCTGGCAGGACGGCAAGTGCATTTAGCGACGGGTAACGCGCCGCGAGTGGCGCGGTTTTATCGCGGTAAAGATGTGGTCGAATGGCTCGATGACATGGGTTATTACCGTCAGTCGGTGAACGAACATCCGCTCGGCCGAAACGTTCGTTCCAACACCAACCATTACGTGACCGGTCGTGATGGTGGTCGCGATGTCGACCTGCGCCGCTTCGCCAGTGAAGGCATGCAGCTCTATGGCACGCTCGACGATTTCGCTCAGGGCGTGTTCCGTTTTCGCGCCAACCTGGCCGAGAATTTAGACAAGGCCGACGCCACCTACAACAACATCAATGCGCGCATTGATGCCTGGATTGAACAGGCAGACATCGACACCGAAATCGGGCCGTCGCGTTATGAGCCGCTGTGGCAACCAGATTATGAACGCACCGAAGTGACATTGAGTGAGATGGGCATCACCACCATTTTGTGGTGCATCGGATACCGGCCCGATTACAGCTGGCTGGATGCGCCGGTATTTAACGGCCAGGGTTATCCGCAATTTGAACGCGGCATAAGCCCGCAACCGGGTTTGTATTTCCTCGGTTTGCCCTGGTTGCACACCTGGGGTTCGGGGCGTTTTTCTGGGATCGACGAAGACGCGCGTTTCTTGCTACAGGTTATTTCGGCCTATGTGCAAGGTGAACAATTACTGGCATCGGGTGCGGCTTAAACGGCTACAAGAAGGCGATTATAAAAAGCGGCGATAAAAAAGCCGGCCAGGGTTGCCCCTTTGCCGGCCAGATTATTCTGGTGGGATGTTACAGCTGGGATTGCAAGTAACGTTCTACGCCGATCATCTTGATCAGTCGCAGTTGTTGCTCCAGGAAATAGGCGTGGTCCATTTCGGTGTCGTCGAGCAGCGTGACCAGCATGTCGCGTGTCACATAATCCTGTTCGGCTTCGCACAATTTAATGGTGTCTTTGAGCGCGTCTTTGACTTCAATTTCCAAGTCGAGATCGGCTTGCAACATTTCCGGAACGTCTTTGCCGATGCGAATGGCGGCGCGGGTTTTCATGTCCGGTTTGCCTTCGAGAAACAGCATGCGTTCGATCAATTTGGTGGCGTGGCCGCGTTCGTCATCGAATTCATGATCGATGCGTTCATACAATTTGTTCAGTCCCCAATCGCGGTACATCTGCGAATGCAGAAAATACTGGTCCATGGCCGCCAGTTCATTCGACAGCAGCATGTTCAGGGCGTCGATGATTTTTGCGTTGCCTTTCATGATCAGTCCTCGTCGGTTATCTGTGCTTGCAGATAATGTTCGATGCCCATGGCACCGATTTGATACTGCTGGGTTTCCACCCAATCCAAATGTTCTTCTTCGTCTTCGAGTATTTCCGTCAACAGATCGCGGCTGACGAATTCCTGATTTTGCTCGCAGACTTCAATCGCTTCACGCAACTGCGCGATGGCTTCAATTTGAAAATCGTGATCGGCCTGCAACATCTCGACAGTGTGTTCGCCAATCATCAGACGATTGAGTTTTTGCAGGTTGGGCAAACCTTCCAGAAACAAAATGCGTTCGATCAATTCGTCCGCCTGTTTCATGTCTTTGATCGACTTTTTGTAATTGACTTCGTTCAGCCGCTCCAGACCCCAGTTTTTGTACATGCGGGCGTGCAGGAAATAGTGATTGATCGCCGTCAGTTCGGTGGTCAATACCTTGTTTAATTGTTCGATGATGCGGCTGTCCCCTTTCACGGGCGTCGCCTCCGTCTGTGGAAGTTCGCGGCATTATAGCGGTGTCGACCGGCGTTTTGATGCCTCTTGCGGTGAAAAGTTTTTACATTTTGTTACCGATGGGAAATGCTAGCCGTTGCGAAGGGAAGCAAGGTCGGTTCGCAATTGGATTTGCGTCAGAAAGTCGCTTGCATGCCCGCCGTCGGGCACAGTAACAGTGATGACAAATTGGAAAACGGAACAGGGAACACCGCATGAGCGAGATTGAAAGCCCGGTATGGATTGTCGGTTTCTGGCGCCGCTTCGCCGCCTTTGCCATCGATGTGATTGTGCTTGGCTTGGTCGGCGTGTTGTTAGGGCTGATTGCCAGCACGCAGTTGGTCCAGCTTGGCCCTTGGGGGCGTGCGTTAGGGTTTGTTATCACGGTTGTCTATTTCGGCGTGCAGGAAAGTGGTCTTGCGCGTGGTCAGACGCTCGGCAAACGGCTATTGAACGTGGCGGTGCGGAAGACGGATGGTGGCTATTTGCCGTTGTGGCAGAGCTTGCTTCGTGCGGCGGTGTTTGCGTTACCGGTGTCGCTCAACGGCGCGCAAGTGCCTGAATGGATTTTGCTGAGCTGGCTGCGTTACGGGCTGTTGCTGGTCATCTTGGGTGGCCTGTTGTCGTACGCTTATTTGCTGATCTTCAACCGATTAACCCGGCAAGCACCTTACGATCTGTTGGTCGGCTCTGTGGTGGTGAAAGCCGACCTCGAACCGCAACCGGTTGCGGGTGTTTGGCGGGGACATTATTGGGCGTTGTTGGTGCTGGCGATTGTTGTGCTAATGGGCGGGTATGCCTTTACTCAGCAGTTGAGCCGGTATTCGGATCAATTGGCACCGCTCCACGCCATTCAAGAAATGGTCAGCCAGGAAGAAGGCGTGGATTATACCCGGGTGTCGATTAATTTCCCAACGCTGAAACAGGCGACTATTACCGACAGCTACCTGACCATTCAGGCGGTGATCGATACCAAGACAATCGATGATCCGGAGTTGGCAAAACGGTTGGCACTGCGGGCGATGGCAGCGGATGAATCCGTTACTCAGGTGCAGGCTATTTCGGTGGTGTTGAGTTACGGCTACGACATTGGCTTTGCCTCGTTCTGGCGGCATCAGTCGTTCCCATTCAAGCCAGAAGAATTGCAGCCTGAGTAACCGAATTGGATGAACCCTGAACGATTGCTGGCCGAATGGTTGTTGGCCGAGGCCGATCGCATGGCCGCACTGACGACGCTTGCTGCATTCAATTTACCCGATGCCTATCTGGCCGCCGGTTTTGTGCGCAATCTGGTGTGGGACCGGCTGCACGGTTACCGCCAGACGACGCCCTTGCAGGATCTGGATGTGGTGTATTTCGATGCCGACGATTGCGACGCCAGCCGTGATCGGGCACTGGAACGGGCGTTATCTGAGCAATGGCCGGCGCCCTGGTCGGTAAAAAATCAGGCGCGGATGCATCGCCGCAATGGCGACGCGCCTTACCGTTCCACCGCCGATGCAATGAGTTATTGGGTGGAAGTGGAGACCGCTGTCGGGGTTCGTCTGAATGCAGACGGTGCCTTGGCGTTTTGTGCGCCGTTGGGGTTGGCGTCGTTGTTGGCCGGTGAGCTGACGCTGAACCCTAAACGACCCAAGCCAGACGATTTTCAGCAGCGCCTGGTCGGCAAAGAGTGGAAAACACGCTGGCCGGGGTTAACGATCCGTTCCTTTTCGGACAAGTAACAGCACGCCAAAGCGCAATTGCCGCTGAAATCACCGCTAATTATCGCGAAATCCCTGGCGATCTGCCTGTTTCCGACACCTTTCTTTAATGCCTTCATTTAACGTTTGACAGCGTAAAACCAGAGGTTTAATTGTTTAAATCAATAGAACGAGCACTCGCTCGGTAACTTGAACCTGCGGTTGGATTGCTATGAAAGACGCTAAAACTCTGGCTCATATCAATCTGTTTGGGGTATTGGCCAGCCTCAGCACTTTGTGTGCAGTGGATGACGAAGCCAAAGCACTGATTCGGGGTAAAAACCAATCCGTGACCTTTCGGATTCGCAAAGGCCCACGGCTGACGCTGGTGTTTAAAGACGGCGAATGCCGGGCGTTACCGGGAGTCGGTAATGGGCAGGTGCAGCTGTTTTTCCGGTCTTACGATCACTTCAATGCCTTAATGGACGGACAGGCAAATCCGATTCCGTTGTGGGGCTTTACCCGTCTGGGTTTTTTGACCGGACCGTTCGACCAATTAAGCAAACGCTTGGAATTTTTTCTGCGCCCGACGGATGAACGTCTGGTACAGCCCGATTACCGCCGCACCAACACCGCCTTGCTGATTTCAGTGGCGCTGAATGCGTCCATTCAGGTGGCGAACCTCGACCCGGAACTGGCGCAAATTCGCAAAGGGCTACCGCGCGGCGACATCTTGTTTCGCGTGAACGGCGGGCCGGCGCAAGGCATTGGCATTGCGCCGAATCAGGTGCAAGCGTTGCCCGAACTGCCCACAGAACCACGCGCAACCATGACATTTGCCGACATGGATGCCGCCTGCGATTTGCTCAACGGTCGTCGGGATTCATTCTCCAGCATCGCCGCTGGCCGGCTGCAATTGGCCGGCTACATTCCGCTGCTGGATAACTTCGATAAATTTTTGTTCAAAGTAAATCAGTACCTGAATTAAGGGGCGCCGCGATGACGATGTTTAAACAATCTGCCAGTGAATTCGAACGCGCTCTGAAAGTGATCCCGACCGGCATTCACGGCCATTTGGGTCCGGTGGCCGGCTGTGCGATTCCAGTCGATGCCTTTCCCAAATTCGCCGCCAGATCAGAAGGCACCTATTTCTGGGATCTCGATGGCAATCGCTTTATTGATTACATGTGTGCTTACGGCCCGAATATTTTGGGCTACGCCGATGCCGACGTAGACCGCGCCGTCATGGAGCAGATGCGCAAAGGTGACTGCGCATCGGTGCCGTTCACCACCATGATTGATATGGCGGAGCTGTTGGTTGATACCGTGGCTTCGGCCGATTGGGCGTTCTTTGCCAAGAACGGAGGCGACGTTACCAGCCTGGCGTTGATGACCGCCAAGGCGGCGACTGGCCGTAAAAAAACCATCATGGTTAAAGGCAATTACCACGGTGTGGCACCCTGGACACAGAAGGCTGGATATCCGGGCGTAGTCGAGGAAGACGTTACCAATAATCTCTACGTTGAATGGAATAACCTCGAACAACTGAAGCAGACCATTGCCGATAACAAAGGTGAAATCGCCTGCTTTATTTCCACTCCGTATTGGCATCCGGCGTTCGAAGACAACGCATTGCCGGCCGAAAATTACTGGCAGGAAGTGCGAAAACTGTGCACCGAAAACGGCATTGTTTTAGCCATCGATGACGTACGTTGTGGTTTCCGGCTCGACCTGAAAGGCTCCGATCATTATTACGGCTTTGAAGCGGACCTGATCTGTTTCTGCAAAGCCATCGGCAACGGCTATAACTTTTCAGCGCTGTGCGGTACCGATGCGATGAAAGATGCCGTTTCCAGCGTCTTTTACACCGGCAGTTACTGGCTGGCGTCGCAACCCTTTGCGGCGGGGATTGCCACCATCAACAAACTGCGCGCCATTGAAGGCGATCAACAAGTGTTGTCGATGGGTCGGAAACTGACTACAGGCTTGCACGAGGTTGGCCGGCAACACGGTTTCGACTTGCGCATCAGCGGCGAGCCATCGATGTGGTACATGCGCATTACCAATGACGACAACCTGATGTTGCACCAGCAATGGGTTGCCGAGTGCGTGAAACGCGGCGTCTTTTTTGCCAACCATCACAACCTTTTTATGAATTGTGCAATCACGGACGACGACATTCAGTTCACCCTGGATGTGGCAAACGACGCCTTCCAAGTGGTGGCCGCCAACAATCCTGCATTGTTATTGAAATAGTTCATTTAAATAGACCGTTAAAATAACGCGCCAGTTAATGGACTGACCAAGGGAGCGAACATGACGGAACCCGTGATTTTTTACAAAGAGGCCTTTGCCAAAACCTCAGAACAGCGGCGCAAGCGGGTATTGGATGTGGCGGTTCGGGAGTTCGCCGAGAAAGGTTTTGCAGGAACCAACATCAATGTTATTGCCGACGAAGCCGGTATCAGCATTGGTGCCATGTACAGCTATTTCACGTCCAAGGAAGCTTTGTTCCTGACCATCGTCAGTCAGCAATTTACCGTGCTGACGGATACGTTAAACGCCATTGATGTTCAGCAATCCTTTGATCAGGTGATCCGCGAGTTGTTTCGCCAGGTCATGGTTAAAACACAGGAGTACCGGGGGCTGAGTCAGATTTTTCATAACATCACCACCCAGTCGATGGCGGGAGTGGCAAACAAACTGTCCAATCAGTTTGAAGCCGATGTGCTGAATTTTTTATTGGCGGCGATTGAAAGCGCCAAAGCACGTCAGGAAATTCCGCAGGATACCGATGTACGCATGCTTGCTTTCTGCATCGACAATTTATTGATCATGTTTCAGTTTTCATTTTCTTCGGATTATTACCGCGAGCGGATGCGCTTGTTTCTGGGTGACGAGCGCGTGGCAGACGGCGAACAGTTAGTCGACGACATCATGCGATTTATTCATCAACAAACTCAGTGAAAACTCGAAGGACGTGCCTGTGAACAACAATAAAAAAGTAGCCTTGGTAACCGGCGCGTCATCGGGTTTTGGCTTGCATCTGGTGCAGGCATTGTTGTCGCGCGGAGTCGTGGTGTATGCCGCGGCGCGGCGGCTGGAACCGATGTCGCCGTTACAGCAGGCGGGCGCAATTTTGCTGTCGATGGATGTGTGCGATGACGCTTCGGTACAGGCCGGAGTTGAACAGATTGTGCGTGAAACCGGCCAGTTGGATCTGGTGTACAACAACGCTGGCTATGGTGCTTTTGGTCCGGTGGAAAGTGTCAGCCTCGATGAAGCGCGTTATCAGTTTGAGGTGAATGTTTTTGGCCTGGCGCGGGTAAATGCGGCGGTGTTGCCGATCCTGCGTCGGCAGCGTTCTGGGCGCATTATCGTAACCGCATCCAACTCCAGCTACATAGTAGCGCCGGGCACTGGCTGGTACGGCGCGACGAAATATGCGGTGCGGGCGTTGTGTGAAGCGTTGCGATTGGAAGTGTCCAACCTGGGCATTCAGGTGGTGCAGATTGAACCGGGGCCGGTGAATACCGGCTTTGGAACAGTGGCGTTTGAAAAGCTAGACAAACTGGACGTCAGTGACGACTACCGGCCGTTGATCGGTGCCTTCCGCACCTACATGGCCGACAGCTACGCTAAATCGCCCGGTATGGAAAGCACGGTGAATGCCATGGTTCATGCTGGGCTGGCGCGTCGGCCGCGCTGGATTTACCGCACCACTTTTGAATCCAAGTCGGTGACGTTTTTGCGCGGCTTGTTGGGCATTCATATCTACAGCTGGATTGTGTTACGGATTTTTTCACGGAATCAACGTCAACAATAATTGTCGCGTTTTTGACATCGGGGGCATTCAATTATGCAGGTGAATAAATATCGCTTTGTTATTTTAGCGACCTTTATGTTGGCGCTACTTGCTTCTCAGGTTCAGTGGTTATCGCATGCAGCAGTTGCCACTCAGGCGAACGAGTTTTACGCCATCCAGTTAGCGGCATCGAGTTGGTTGAATATCGACTTGCTGGCGGTGGTATACATGCTGGTGTTTTTGCTGCTCAGTTTCCCGGCTTCTTATGTGATCGATACCTTTGGTTTGCGCACTGGCTTGTTCATTGGTGGCGGTTTGCTGGCACTGTTCAGTGTGATCAAAGCAATCGGCTCCGGCTCGTTGTTGATGGTGTTGCTGGCGCAAACCGGTCTGGCTGTTGCCCAACCCTTTTTGCTTAACGCCATCACGGCTATGACCATGCATTGGTTCCCGGAAAAAGAACGCGCACTGGCGGCCGGCCTGGCGGTGTTCGCGCAGTATTTTGGCATGTTGGCGGCGATGATTATTTCACCGTTGATCGTGGCCGCTTATGGCAATGCTGCCGGTTTTTCCTTGTCGCTTTGGATATACGCCGTCATTGGTGTGGTCAGCGGTTTGGGTGTGATTTTGTTGTACCCGAATCCCAAGGTGCACAGCCCCATTGCGCATCCCGACAGTGTTCGTTTCAGCGAAGGTTTAAAACTGCTGGTGCACAGTCGCGACATGTTGTTTTTGTTGCTGTTGTTTGCCGTGGGTTTGGGCATCGTTAATGCGGTGACCAGTTTGATCGATGCCATTGTGCATAAGATGGCATTGGGCAATGTCGGCGGTGCCATTGGCGGGTTGGTGTTGATTGGTGGCATGGTGGGCAGCCTGGTGCTGTCGACGTTGTCGGATCGATTGGGCAAACGTAAACCGGTGATTTTGTTGGCGATGATCGGTTTGATTCCGGCGGTTTTCGGGTTTGTTTATGCCGATGTTTTGCTGGCCGATCCGACTGCGCGTTTTTCTGTGCTGCTGGTGTGCGGATTTCTGGTCGGGTTTTTTATCATGGGCATTGGCCCGGTGGGGTTTCAGTACGCTGCCGAACGCACGGTGCCGGCGCCTGAGTCGGCGTCGCAAGGTATGTTGCTGTGGATCGGGCAGATCTCCGGCATCGTTTTTGTGGTCGCCATGTCGATGGCCGACGGGCGCTATTTAACGCCCTTGTTGCACGCCTTCTTTTATTTGTCGATTGTGTTACTGGCGGTGGCGTCGTTACTCAAAGACGTTTCGCTGCACCGTGCGGCTGACCAAACCTGAACGGACTCTTATCGCTTAAAACAAATGTCGTTTAAAAAAGTATTGTTCAAAACAAACCTAAGCCAAGCAATGCAATGGCGATCAGCAAACTGACTCTGAGTTCATACAGGGCGGTGCGTGCCAACAAGGCATTGAGTTCCCGGCCCTGAAACTGCCGCACTTGCTGGTCCAGTCGCCATGCCCAGAACAGGCTCGGTACCATCGCCAATACCAATAACGCCGGCAGATGACCGAGACTGGCAGCGACAATGGATAAAACGAAGGGGCTGAATAACGCCGCGCGATACAGTCGATTGGCCCAGGTGCGACCGAAGCGGACCGCCAGGGTGCGTTTGCCGCTGCGGCGGTCGGATTCGATGTCGCGAATGTTGTTCACCATTAAGATCGCGCAGCACGGTAAACCGACCATCAACCCAACCCACAAACTGGCGATGTGCCAGTGCGCACTTTGCAACCAATAGCAGCCGATGACGGCGACCAGCCCGAAGAAAATCAGCACCGCCACTTCGCCCAAACCGTGATTGGCCAAAGGCCAGGGACCTGCGGAATAAGCCAGCGCCGCGAGGATGGACGCCATGCCCGCCAGCGTCAGCGGCCAGCCGCCGACGTACACCAACGGCAAGCCGGTCAGCAGGCAGAACAGCAGCGTCAGCCAGAGTGCGCGGCGCATGTTGGCTGGCGAGATCAAGCCGCTTTGGGTGACGCGGGTCGGGCCCAGTCGGTCGGCGCCATCGATACCGCGTTCGGCGTCGAACAGGTCGTTGGCGAGGTTCACCATAATCTGCAAACCCAGTGCGCACAGCAGCGCCAACACCGCCAGCGTGGCGTTGAAAAAACCGTGATAAAATGCCAGCGCCACGGCCGCGATGATGGGTGCCACGGCGGCGGGCAGGGTACGCGGACGCGCTGCCAGCAGCCAGGGGTTGGAGCGTCGTTCGGCTTGAGCGGTCATGCCAGGGTCTCGTTTTTACCAGCGTTGGTGTGATGATACGCGAAAATAACCACCAGCATCTGACCTGGCTCAAGCACTCTGTCTTTGAGGTTAAGCGCCACGGCATTGTTGTGGTGTCAGCGAGATTTTTTATGGATTTACCGCGACTGATTCAACGTTACAACCAGGTCGAACGCATCGATTTGCAACTGCCGGGTTACCAGCGGTTTCACAACGACCAGCGCGTGCGTCTGCTGTCGGCCGACCGCCATGGCAGCTTTATCAGTTATTTCGACGTCAGCGCTAACGATGCCGATGCGTTGATCGAAACCGAGATCGCGTTTTTTCGCGAACGCGGTCAGGCGTTCGAATGGAAGCTGTACGACTACGACCAACCGGCCGACATGGCCGAACGTCTGCTGCGACAGGGTTTTGTCGCGGGCGAAGCCGAAACTTTTATGGCGCTCGACCTGGCAAAACTGGATGCAGACGCGATGTCGGGGCCGGTGGTTACCCGGGTGCAGGACGACGCGGGGCTGGTCGATGCCATTGAGGTGCAGCAGCAGGTCTGGCAGGAAGACCTGAGCGAACAGTTGGCGTATTTGCGTCAGGCATTGGCGGCCGAGCCGGATAATCTGGCGGTTTATGTGGTCTATCTTGATGGCAAGGCGGTGTCGTCGTCGCGGGTGGAATTTAACGGTGCCAGCCCGTTCGCCGGCATCTGGGGCGGCGGCACTTTGGCAGAGTATCGTGGCCGTGGTTGTTACTCGGCCTTGTTGCAGCGTCGGTTGCTCGATGCCAAAGCGCGCGGCAAAGAGTACGTCATTATTGATGCCTCGCCGATGAGCCAACCCATTGTTGCGCGCCACGGTTTTGTGCCGGTGGCGATGACCACACCGTATCTTTTTACACCGTAATTCGAGTCGGCAACGAAGCAACTCTCAGTTATTTTCCACAGCGTTTTTTTGAAGGAATTTTTTATGTCTCAGTCTCCCAGCGTTCAACAACTCGATACATTGCCCGGCTTGCCAGCGGAAGCCCGGTTTGATTTTTTGGTGCGGTCCGTGCTCGACAATGAACAGGTTTGGACACTGCGCGGTGACGCCGGCACCGTCTTGATGTCGTGTGATGGCGACGACTGCCTGCCCATCTGGCCGCACGCCGAATTTGCCCGCCAATGGATCAGTGGCGACTGGGCCGACTGCGAACCGCTGGCGATTGATCTGGCGGCCTGGATGGAACGTTGGCTGCCGGGTTTGCAGGAAGACGGTGTCGCCCTGGCGGTTTTCCCCGGCAAGAAAGAAGAAGGTGTGGTGCTGGAGCCGCTCGAATTTCTCGACGTCCTGGCAGGCAGCCAGGACTGAGATTTTCTGGTGTTAAGTTGCGCTTACCGCTGATGCGCGACCATCGCGGTAACGCACCCAGGCCACAAAACCAAAACCGGGTACATTCATCAGCACGCCGTAGATCAACGGCACCACCGCCAGCGCCGGTTGATGCATCAGACTGATCGCCACCAGCAAGGCGGTACCGGCGTTTTGAATACCCACTTCCACCGCCAGTGTGCGAGCGATGGCCGCGTCGCGACTGGCGCGAAAGGCTATCCAGCCGGACAACAACATGGCGGTGCACGACAGCATCAATACCGCCAGGGCTTTGATCGGATCTTGCAGCAACGGCCAGTTGGTGACGATCAAACCCAGCACGACGATCAACATCAAACCGGTACCCAAACGTTTGCTCCAGGGTTCGAGTCGGTCAGCCCAGGCGCTGGCCCAATGCCGGATCGCCATGCCAACCAACACGGGCACGAAAGTGACGATCAACAATTGGTTGATGGTCGGTCCGATGGGCAATTGCAATGCCGTTGCATCGGAGCCGCTTTGCGCAAGATACAAACCGAATAACAACGGCAAGGTGAACGGCACTAACAAACTGCTGATCGCTGTTAAAGCGATGCTTAGCGCCACCTGACCATTGGCGAGATAGGCAAATAAATTGGATGTCGCGCCGCCAGGGCACAGTGACAACAAAAACAAGCCGGCAGCCGTCGGCCCATCCAACCCCAGGATGGCGATCACCACCAGCGCCAGTGCCGGTAACAACAAAAGCTGCAACACCAAACCCAATAACGGCATTGCCGGTGCACGCAATACCGCAGAGAAATGACGTGGCGATAACCCCAGCCCCATCGCCAACATGATGAAGGCCAGAACAGCAGGCAGGATGATTTGAGAGAGCAGTTGTGACATTGGAGTGATTCCGACCGGAAAGACACAACTGAGCTTAAGAAAATGTCGGACGCCTTTCTTTGATCTGAGACAAAAGACTCAGCGCGCCGGATCAACCCAGTCCGCAGTGCTGTTATTGCGTCGAAACCAGCCGGCGATGGAAAAGCGGTTGCGGTTGGCAGCCAGCACTTCGTGCGGGAAATCTTCGCTGAGGAAAATCACCATGGCGCCGAGGCTGGGTTGAACTCGGGCGAGTTCGGTGTCGTCGAGATCGTAAATCAGCAATTCGCCGCCGTTATCGGGCTGCCAGTCTGGATTCAGGTAAGTCACAGTGGTTAACACCCTATTGGAGCGGCCGCGAAAGGCATCCAGGTGCTTGCGATAGAAGGCACCGCTGCCGTAACGCGCGTAGTGGCATTCGTAATCGAACAGGCCGAGCAACAAACGGCGGTTCAGTTCCAGACGCAGGGCGTCGGTGGTTGCCAGATAGCGCTGTTGGGCGCTGCTGCGACCGTCCAGCCAGCAAATGGCGTCGCGGCGAATAAGATCGTTGGTGTGGTGGTCCTGGCGGCGGCCAATGCCGGCCTGGCGCCACTGGTCGTCCGGCAGTTGGTGTAAGTCCTGCAACAGATCAAGCGCCAGAGCGGTGTCCAGACCGTTTGGCAAAAACGCCCAGCCTGGGCCGCGCAAACGGTCGGCAATAAGATCGTAATCCCACAGGGGTGGGGCGGCGGTGTCCAGGTTCAACGGCAGGTCCTCAAAGGCGACCCGCGAGAATAGCGGCCATCGACTTCAGGTAAAGCAAAACCTTTTGATCGTGACGATCATCATTCGACCACCGTCTGTTTGCGCAGACGGCCTTGAAAACGCCCGCAGAGCCCTGAATTAGAGCGGTATCAATAGTTGACTGTTTTACTCGGGTATTTATAATTCGCGCCACCTGAAGAGTCTGGGACCCGAACGGGAGCCACGAGATGAGATTAACCACCAAAGGCCGCTACGCCGTCACCGCCATGCTGGATCTGGCGCTGAATCAGGACGCCGGCCCGATCAGCCTATCGGATATTTCCGAACGCCAGGGCATCTCGCTGTCGTATCTGGAGCAGTTGTTTTCCAAGTTGCGCCGTCAAGGCCTGGTGACCTCGGTGCGTGGACCCGGCGGTGGCTATCGCCTGGGTCGCGACGGCCATGGCATCAGTGTTGCCGATGTGGTCGATGCCGTCAGCGAAAGTCTGGACGCCACCAAGTGCCAGGGCAAAGCCGGTTGCCAACAAGGTGAGGTGTGTTTGACGCATCACCTGTGGCAAGACTTAAGCGCCCAGATTCACGATTTCCTCAGCGATATTTCCCTGGGCGATCTGGTCGCCCGGCGCGACATTCAGGCGGTCAGCAAACGCCAGAATCGTTACCTGCAAGACAGCACCTTTATGGGCGAAGAAAAAATCGCCGCGAGTCAGTTATGAGCCAGTCGCCGATCTATTTCGATTACGCCGCCACCACGCCGGTCGACGAGCGCGTCGCGGCAAAAATGGTGCAGTTTCTGACCCGCGAGGGGCAGTACGGCAACCCGGCGTCGCGCTCGCACTTGCTGGGTTGGTTGGCTGAAGAAGCGGTTGAAGACGCGCGCAACGAGATTGCCGATTTAATCGGTGCCGACAACCGCGAAATTGTCTGGACCAGCGGCGCCACCGAAAGCAACAACCTGGCGTTGAAAGGCGTCGCGGAAAATTTCGCACCTGACGATTGCCACTTAATCGTTAGCGCCACTGAACACAAAGCCGTGCTCGACCCGGCATTGTATCTGCAAAAACGCGGCTACGGCCTGACCATTTTGAAGCCCGACAGCGACGGCGTAATCAGCGTCGATGCCGTCAAAAATGCGCTGCAACCGAACACGCGATTGGTCAGTTTAATGGCCGCCAACAACGAAACCGGCGTGCTCAATCCCGTAGCAAAAATCGGTGCTTTATTGGCTGAACGCGGCGTCTGGTTTCATATCGATGCAGCACAAGCGGTGGGAAAAATTCCGGTCGATGTGAATGAATGGCAGGCGACGTTACTGTCGATTTCCGGTCATAAATTTTACGCACCGAAAGGTGTTGGTGCGCTTTACGTTCGGCGCCGTTCGACGCTGGAATTAAGAGCGCAAATTCACGGCGGCGGCCACGAACGCGGCATGCGTTCTGGCACCCTGGCGACGCATCAATTGGTCGCCATTGGCGCAGCTGCCAACATCGCCAAAACAGAGATGGCTGACGAAGCGGCACGCATTCAAACGCTGCGCGATCGACTCTGGTCCGGCATCGAAGATCTGGGCGATATCCGCATTAATGGCGCCGGCGCACCGCGCACGCCAGGGCATTTAAACGTCGCCTTTGGCGGCATCGATGGCGAAGCCTTGATGATGGCGCTGCGCAACTTGGCGGTCAGCACCGGTTCGGCTTGTACGTCCGCCAGCGTGGAACCTTCGCACGTGTTGAAAGCTATGGGTCTGGCCGACAGTGTCGCGCATGGATCACTACGTTTCAGTCTCGGCCGTTACACCACCCAAAGCGATGTGGATCAGGCCATCGCCAGCATTCGAGAAGCGGTACCGGCACTGCGCAAGCAGTCGTCGGTGGCGTCCTAACAGGTAGAAGATCATGAGTGAAAACATCGACCAGTATTTAAAGAACGAATACGCCGCAGGCTGGACGACCGACGTCGAGTCGCTGACCATTCCGCCCGGTCTGAACGAAGATGTGATCCGCCTGATTTCGGCCAAAAAAGACGAGCCGGAATGGATGCTGGAATGGCGACTGCAAGCCTTTCGCGCCTGGCTGGAAATGACCGAGCCGAACTGGGCACACGTTAAATACCCACGGCCGGATTTTCAGGCGCTGTCCTATTATTCCTCGCCCAAGAGCATGGAAGATCGACCGCAGTCGCTCGATGAAGTCGATCCGGAATTACTGCGCACTTATGAAAAACTCGGCATACCGGTGCACGAACAGGAAGTGTTGGCCGGTGTCGCTGTAGACATGGTGTTCGACTCGGTTTCCGTGGGCACAACTTTCCGCGAAAAACTGAAAGACGCTGGCGTTATTTTCTGCTCGATTTCAGAAGCCATTCGCGAATATCCGGAACTGGTCAAAAAATATTTGGGTTCGGTTGTTCCGCAAAAAGACAATTTTTACGCCGCGCTGAATTCCGCCGTGTTTTCTGACGGCAGCTTTGTTTATATCCCGAAGGGCGTACGTTGCCCGATGGAACTGTCGACCTATTTCCGTATTAACGAAGCCAAAACCGGCCAGTTCGAGCGCACGCTGTTGATCGCCGATGAAGGCAGCCACGTCAGCTATCTGGAAGGCTGCACCGCGCCGATGCGCGATGAGAACCAGCTGCACGCTGCCGTGGTGGAATTGGTGGCGCTGGATGACGCCGAAATCAAATACTCGACGGTGCAGAATTGGTACCCAGGCAACGAAAAAGGCGAGGGCGGCATTTACAACTTCGTCACCAAGCGCGGCATCGCACACAACCGCGCCAAAATTTCCTGGACGCAAGTTGAAACCGGATCGGCCGTTACCTGGAAATACCCGTCCTGCATTTTGAAAGGCGACGACAGCATTGGTGAATTTTATTCCGTCGCCTTGACGTCGAATTATCAGCAGGCGGATACCGGCACCAAGATGATTCATCTGGGCAAAAACACCCGCTCGACAATCATCTCCAAAGGCATCAGCGCCAAGCGTTCGGAAAATTCCTATCGCGGCCTGGTGCGCATGAACCCCGGTGCCGAAGGCGCGCGCAACTATACCCAGTGCGATTCACTGTTGATCGGCGATCAGTGCGGTGCGCACACCTTCCCGTACATCGAATCGAAAAACCCGACGGCGGTGATCGAGCACGAAGCGACGACCTCCAAAGTCAGCGACGATCAATTGTTTTTGTGCCAGCAGCGCGGCATTGATCCGGAAAAAGCCGTGTCGATGATCGTCAACGGTTTCTGCAAGGAAGTGTTCAAAGAACTACCGATGGAATTCGCGGTGGAAGCGGGTAAATTGCTCGAAGTCAGCCTCGAAGGCGCAGTGGGTTAAAACCAATTTTTTGTGCGCCCGAACCGTGAAATTGGGTGCGCAGTTGTACAGAGTTAAACGACGGATACCAACGCCATGTTGAAGATTGAAAACCTCACCGCACAAGTCGAAGACAAGACCATTTTGCGCGGCCTGAATCTGGAAGTGAATGCCGGTGAAGTGCACGCCATCATGGGCCCGAACGGTGCTGGCAAAAGCACACTCGGCCATGTACTGGCCGGTCGCGCTGGCTATGAAGTAACCGGCGGTTCAGCCAGCTTCGACGGCCAGTCGTTGTTCGATCTGGAAGCCGAAGAACGTGCGCAAGCGGGTTTGTTTCTGGCGTTCCAATACCCGGTGGAAATTCCCGGTGTGTCTAACATGGAATTTTTGAAAGCCAGTGTCGATGCGGTTCGTGCATCGCGTGGTCAGGAAGCGCTGAGTTCGATGGACTTTATTAAGCTCGCACGGGAAAAATGTCAGGCAGTGAATCTGCCGCAAGATTTTCTTAAGCGTGGCGTCAACGAAGGCTTTTCCGGCGGCGAGAAAAAGCGCAACGAATTGCTGCAAATGATGTTGCTGGAACCCAAGCTGTGCATTCTCGATGAAACCGATTCCGGCCTGGACATTGATGCGTTGCAGGTCGTCGCCAACGGCGTTAATGCGTTGCGCAGTCCGGACCGCGCCATGATCGTTGTTACTCACTACCAACGTCTGCTCGATTACATCGTGCCCGACTACGTGCACGTGCTCGCCAAAGGCAAGATCGTTAAATCCGGTGGTCGTGAACTGGCGCTGGAGCTGGAAAAACACGGCTACAGCTGGATCGACGAGGAGGTGGCCTGAGGTGGCGGCGGTACCGATGCAGGCGCACAACGCCTATCAGCAAATTCAGGCGGCGTCCGATTGGCCCTGGCTGTCGGACTGGCGCGCGCGTGGCTGGGAACAATTCAGCAACACACCCTGGCCGACGCGTAAAACCGAAGACTGGAAATACACGCCGCTGCGTTCGTTAACCGAAACCGATTGGCAATTAGCGTCGGAAAAAACCAATGCTCAAGGTGTTGAATTTGGCGATTGGTCACCGACTACTCTGACGCTGGTTAACGGCCAAGTGGTTGCACAAGATGCCTTGCCGGCTGGTGTGTCGGTTCGGTTGTTGTCTCAAGCCGACGCTCAAGCGCGTGCACAGTTTGAGCAACGGCTGACGCAAACCTTAGCCGGCGAACGCCAACTGTTTAACGTCTTCAATCAGGCCATGCTAACCGAAGCGGTCTGGATTGAAGTTGCGCCGGGCACGGTATTGGAAAAGCCGTTGCATCTGAATCAGGTGATTTCCAGCGCCGCTGCCGAACGCATGATTCCGGTGCGGGTGTTGTGCGATCTGGGCGAGCGTGCTGAAGCGACCTTGGTGGAAACCTTCACCAATGAAGCGACGGGTGCCGTCTTTACTAACCCGGTTACCGAGCTTCAATTGGCCGGAAATGCCCGCTTGCGTCACTACCATTTGTTGCTCGAAGAAGGCGATGTGCGTCACCTCGGTTCGGTGCATGCGTCGCTCGGCGGTTACGCCAGTCTCGACAGTTTTCACATGGCGCTCGGTGGCACGTTGAAGCGCAAAGACATCGTGGTGGAACACAACGGCAGCGGTGCGGAATTGACTCTGAATGGCGTTTATCTGCCACGCGGTCAGGAACACATCGACTACCACACCACGCTCGAACATTGCGTGCCGCATTGCACCTCGCAGGAAGTGTTCCGCGGCATCATCGCCGACAAAGCCAAGGCGGTGTTTAACGGTCGTATTCACATTCATAAAGATGCGCAAAAAACCTTGGCGGAATTGAGCAATAAGAATTTGCTGACCAGCCATCAGGCCGAAGTCGATACCAAACCGGAATTGGAAATCTACGCCGACGACGTTAAGTGCGCGCACGGTGCCACTGTGGCGCAGCGTGACGACAGCGCGCTGTTTTATTTCCTGGCGCGCGGCATCAGCAAGGCCGAAGCGGAAGTGATGTTGAACTTTGCGTTCATTAACGAATTGCTTGACGGTTTGGCCGATGATGCGGTGCGCGATTTGCTGCAACCGTTATTGCGCGCGCGTTTTGCGCGTGGTGAATCGTTGGAGTCACTGGCATGAGTTTCGATCTGGCGGCCATTCGTGCGCAGTTTCCAATTTTGTCGCAGCAGGTGAACGGCAAGCCGTTGGTCTATCTGGATAACGGTGCGACCACGCAAAAGCCGAACGTCGTCATCGATGCCATTTGTGATTATTACCGTCACGACAACGCCAACGTACATCGCGGTGCGCATGCGTTAAGTGATCGCGCTACGGCCAAATTCGAAGGGGCACGTGAATCGGTGCGGCGTTTTATCAACGCCGGTCATCGCGAAGAAATTATCTGGACCAAAGGCACCACCGAAGGCATCAACCTGGTGGCGTTCAGTTGGGGTCGCGACAACCTGCGCCAGGGCGACCGGGTGCTGGTGTCTACGATGGAACACCACGCCAACATCGTGCCCTGGCAGTTGCTGGCCGGCCAGACCGGTTGCGAACTGGTGCCGATGCCGGTGGACGATCGCGGTCAGATTGATTTGGCAGCGCTCGACGATCTGCTCGATGAACGGGTGAAGCTGGTGTCGGTGGTGCATGTCTCTAACGCGCTTGGCACTGTGAACCCGGTCGAGGCGATTATTGAAAAAGCCCACGCTGTTGGCGCCAAAGTATTGATCGATGGCGCCCAGGCGGTTGCGCATTGGCCGCTCGACGTGCAGGCGTTGGATTGCGATTTCTACAGTTTTTCCGCGCATAAAATGTACGGCCCAACGGGCATGGGCGCGCTCTACGGCAAACGTGAATTGTTGCAGGCCATGCCGCCTTTTATGGGCGGTGGCGAGATGATTGAGACGGTGTCGTTCGCCGGCACGACTTACAACGCCTTGCCCTATAAATTCGAACCCGGCACCCCCAATATTGCCGGTGCCATTGGTATGGGCGCAGCGGTCGAGTTTCTGGAGAGTTTTGATCGCAAGGCGTTGGCCGAACACGAAGCCGATGTACTGAATTACGCGGTTGAGCGTGCGCATCAATACGAAGGCCTGCGCTTGATCGGTGAAGCGGATCACCGCGCGGGCGTGTTGAGTTTTCTGCTCGATGGCGGCCACCCGGCCGACGTCGGCATGTTGCTCGATCAGCAAGGCATAGCGGTGCGCACTGGCAACCACTGCGCCATGCCGATCATGCAGCGCTATGGCATTACTGGCACGGTGCGCGCCAGCTTTGCGCTCTATAATGGACGGGACGATGTGGACGCTTTGTTCGCCGGTCTCGACAAGGTTAAAACCTTTTTATTGTGACCTGAGAGGTCAGTGGAGGGGACGCTCATGAGTGTGGAATCCTTCGATCCAACCCAGCAAGCTGCGCCGGCTGTCACCATGACGGCGGCTGCTATTGAACACGCCCGTCGGCAGATTCGGCAGGCGGGCGCGTCCGGTATTCGTCTGGGCGTTAAGGAAAGCGGTTGTTCGGGCTATATGTACGTGGTCGATTTTGTCGCCGAGGCCGACGCCAGCGATGTGTCGTTCGCTGTGGCCGACGATGTGACGCTCTACGTGCAGAAAACCGCCATTCCGATTGTGCGCGGTACCGAAATCGATTTTGGCGCCGAAGGCGTCAACCGGGTGATCAAGTTCAACAACCCCAACGTCAGCGCCGAATGCGGCTGCGGGGAAAGCTTCATCATCGACGAAGAGGCGGTGTGAGCGCAGTCTGATGACCGAACGACGTATGGTGGTCACCCAGCGCGATGTGCCGGCGCGGCTGGTGCCAGTGGGTACGCCCATCACCATTCCGGCCGACAGCTTTATTACTTTAACGCAGTCGCTCGGTGGTAATTACACCGTCATCCACAACGGCAATATGGCGCGCATTGACGGCCTTGATGCCGACGCCATCGGCATGACGCCGCAGGTATTGGAATTTGCAGCCAGCGTCGACGGCCAGCCGGACGAAGCGCATTTATGGCAAGCCCTGGCGACGGTTTACGACCCGGAAATTCCGGTCAACATTGTCGATCTCGGTCTGGTGTATGGCGTGCGCATTGACGGCCATACCGCACACATCGAGATGACGTTGACTGCGCCGGGTTGTGGCATGGGCCCGGTGTTGGTTGATGACGTTAAGTATCGGGTGGCGCGAGTGCCGGGCATCGACAGCGTTGCGGTCGAACTGGTGTTCGACCCGCCCTGGAACCGGGAGCGCATGAGCGAAGCAGCCCGGTTAGAGACCGGGCTGTTTTTTTAATCCGGCCCGCCATTTTTGCATCGTCACATTGCATGAACCATCACGTCCGTGAACCGTCACCTTCTACGAATCGTCATAAGGGACTTTTAGCATGAGCAGCCAATTCGGCGTCGACATTACCCCCGACGACATCCTGGAAACCCTGTCGTTTTTCGATAGCTGGGAAGATCGCTATCGCTACATCATCGATCTGGGCAAGGAGCTGCCGGCGATGGACGACAGCCTGAAAACCGACGAGCGCATTGTGCGCGGTTGCCAAAGCCAGGTCTGGCTGGCGCACAGCGTCGATAACGAACGGCTGTATTTCCAGGCCGACTCCGATGCCCACATCGTGCGCGGTCTGCTTGCGGTGGTGCTGGCGGCTTACAACGGTCGGTCCAGTCAGGCGATTCTGGAATTTGACGTGGAAGACTATTTCAACCGGCTTGATCTGGTGCGCCACCTGAGTCCGACGCGGGGCAACGGTCTGCGCGCCATGGTCGGTCGCATTCGCGATATCGCCGCTCAAACGGCTGCTTAAACGGCTTCTTAAACGATACTCCGGACGTTTTCGACCGCTGTTACAACGAATGCAGCGGTAAATTGGGATGCAAAGCGGGTGCGGCCATGGTAACGGGCTGTACAGCCACGTATAATCCGCCGCCGACTATTGACCCCCTTTGGAGAAAAAAGCCCATGGCGAAAGAACGTACCCTGTCCATCATCAAGCCCGACGCCGTTGCCAAGAACTTGATCGGCGCCATCTACAGCCGTTTTGAGTCGGCCGGTCTGACCATCGTCGCCTCTAAAATGCTGCGCTTGAGCCAGGAACAGGCCGAGGGCTTCTACGCCGAGCACAAAGAGCGTCCGTTCTTCGGCGCCCTGGTCGAATTCATGACCTCAGGTCCGGTCGTGGTTCAGGTATTGGAAGGCGACAACGCCATCACCAAAAACCGTGAAATCATGGGTGCCACCAACCCGGCGGAAGCCGCGGCCGGCACACTGCGTCACGACTACGCATCCAGCATCGACGCCAACGCGGTACACGGCTCTGATGCACCGGCATCTGCCGAGCGCGAAATTGCCTATTTTTTCAATGAGAGCGAAATCTGCGCTCGTTAAAGCTAAACGCTTGACGGGAGACGGGAGACGCCAAACCAAGCTAGCGTCAAGCATCTCCCGTTAAGCGTCTTCCGTGACCATCGGGAACACAAATGACTCAACAAGCGTCCACCAAAGTCAATCTCCTCGGCATGGGTTTGCCCGCCCTGGAAGACTTCTTCGTCAACGAACTGGGCGAGAAGAAATTCCGCGCCACTCAGGTGCTGAAGTGGATTCACCAGCGCCGCGTTGATGACTTCGACGCCATGACCGACGTCAGCAAGGCCTTGCGCACCAAGCTCAAGGAAGTGGCGGAAATCGTCACGCCCGAGGTCACCTACTGCAAAGATTCCAAAGACGGCACGCGCAAATGGGTCATGAAAATGCCCGGCGGCAGTGCCGTTGAAACCGTCTTTATTCCCGAAGAAGGTCGCGGCACCCTGTGTGTGTCGTCGCAGATTGGTTGCGCCTTGGATTGCTCGTTTTGCTCCACTGGCAAGCAGGGTTTCAACCGCGATCTGAGTTCTGCCGAAATCATTGCCCAGGTCTGGGTGGCGGCGAAATCCTTCGAGGTTGGTGAAGACGGTCAGTCGTCTGTTAAAGAACGCCGCATCACCAACGTGGTGATGATGGGCATGGGCGAACCGCTGTTGAATTTCGACAACGTGGTCGAGGCCATGGGACTGATGATGGACGACAACGCTTACGGTCTGTCCAAACGTCGCGTCACGCTGAGCACCTCCGGCGTTGTTCCGGCAATTTACGAATTAGCCAAAGTTACCGATGTTGCCCTGGCGTTGTCGCTGCACGCACCGAACGATGAATTGCGCAATACGCTGGTGCCGCTGAACAAGAAATACGGCGTTCAGGCGACGCTCGATGCGTGCAATCACTACATGGCGCGGTTCAGTGAAAAGCGCGTTACCACCATCGAATACACTCTGATTAACGGCGTTAACGACGAGCCGCAGCACGCCCACGAACTGGCCGAATTGCTGCGCAACACGCCGTGCAAAATCAATTTGATTCCGTTCAATCCGTTCCCCAATTCCGGTTACGAGCGGCCAAGCAATAACCGCATGCATCGCTTCCGCGACATCCTGCTGGCGGCGCACTACAACGTCACCATTCGCAAGACGCGTGGCGATGATATCGACGCCGCCTGCGGTCAGTTGGTCGGTCAGGTGAGCGACAAAACCCGGCGCTCGGAACGCTTTATCGAAGCGGTGGAACTGGGCCGGACTGCGGCCGACATCGCCGCCAATCGGGGACAGCGAGGCGCGCTGTGATTCGTCCCGGCTTTGCCGTTTTGATCAGCCTGTTATTGTCGGCCTGTGTCACCACCACGACCAGCCGCTTTGACGATCAACGCGATCTCGATCAGGCGGTGCAGACCTACATCCAAATCGGCTATCGCCACTTCGCCAACAACAACCTTTTCGAAGCCAAGCAGGCGTTGAACGAAGCGCTGGCGCTGGACGACAAAGCCGCCGGCGCGCACTTGGGTTTGGCTCGGGTGTTCGAAGCCGAACAGGAAATTGAATTGGCGGATGCGCATTTTCAACGCGCCATTCGTTACGACGGCGGCACCGAAGCGGTCTTTCAATACGGCGTGTTTCTGTACAACGAAGGCGATTACCGCGCTGCCCGAAATCGCTTTGCCGACGCCACCGACGACGCTTTCTATCAGCGCCGCGCCCGGAGTTTCGAATACCTGGCCGTCAGCGAACGCCGTCTTGATCATATTGACGCCGCCATCAACGCCTATCAGCGTGCCGTCACATTGGACGAGCGTTTGGTAAACGCCCATCTGGCGCTGGCCGACCTGCAGTTTGAACAGGGCAATGCCGCTGCGGCCTGGCAGGCGTACCAAGGTTTTGCGGACTTGGTGGCGACCGATCAGGCACAATACGGACCCTACAGTTTGTGGCTGGGCATTCGCATCGCCGATGCCTGCGGGTACGACGATTGGCGCCAGGCTCTGGCCGCTCAGTTGCAACAGAAGTTCGCCGACAGCGAGGAATACCAGCGCTTTTTGAGCTGGCGGGAGGAAGCATGAGTGACATGAACAAACGCCATCAAAGCCCGATCAAGCGTCGCGTCTCACGCAAGATTTGGGTCGGCTCGGTGCCGGTCGGTGGCGATGCGCCGATCTCGGTGCAGAGCATGACCAACACCGAAACCCGCGATGTCGATGCCACCGTTGCGCAGATTGAACGCATTGTCGCCGCCGGTGCCGACATCGTGCGCGTGTCCGTGCCGTCGATGGATGCCGCCGAAGCCTTCGGCAAAATTCGTCAGCGCGTCAACGTGCCTTTGGTCGCCGACATCCATTTTGATTACAAAATTGCATTGCGCGTGGCTGAACTTGGCGTCGATTGCTTGCGCATTAACCCCGGCAACATCGGTCGCGAAGACCGCGTACGCGCTGTGGTGCAGTCGGCCAAAGACAAAGGCATCCCGATTCGCATCGGCGTTAATGCCGGCTCACTGAGCAAAGATCTGCAACGCAAATACGGCGAGCCGACGCCGGAAGCGCTGGTCGAATCAGCGCTGACCAATATCGATATTTTGGATCGACTGGATTTCCACGAATTCAAATTGAGCCTGAAAGCGTCCGACGTTTTCATGGCCGTCGCGGCTTATCGGTTGATCGCCAATCAGATCGAACAACCGTTGCATTTGGGCATCACCGAAGCGGGCGGTTTGCGTTCCGGTACCGTCAAATCGGCGGTTGGTCTGGGCATGCTGTTGATGGATGGCATCGGCGATACGCTGCGCATTTCGCTGGCGGCCGATCCGGTGGAAGAAGTGAAAGTCGGCTTCGATATTCTGAAGAGCCTGCGGCTGCGTTCCAAAGGCATTAACTTCATCGCTTGCCCGTCCTGTTCGCGCCAGAACTTCGATGTGATCGGCACGATGAACGCGTTGGAATCGCGTCTGGATGACATCACCACACCGCTCGATGTGGCGGTGATCGGTTGCATTGTGAACGGCCCGGGCGAAGCCAAAGAAGCCGATATTGGTCTGACCGGTGGCACGCCGCAGCATTTGATCTACGTCGATGGCGAAAAAGACCACAAGGTCGGCCATGACAATCTGGTCGATCATTACGAACAACTGATCCGCAAAAAAGTGGCGGAAAAAGAAGCGCTCGAAGCGAATTTAATCGCCAAGGATTGATGCATCCGGCGCGCTGTTTTTGATTAGGAGACTATGAGTTGTCGACACTGCAAGCCATTCGAGGCATGAACGACATCCTGCCGGACGCCAGTCCCGTCTGGCAGTATCTGGAAGCGCAGGTGCGCGCGGTGCTGGATCAATACGGTTACCGCGAAATCCGCATGCCGGTGGTGGAACCGACGGCTCTGTTCAAACGCGGTGTTGGTGAACACACCGACATCGTTGAAAAAGAAATGTACACCTTCGAAGATCGCGGCGGCGACAGCCTGACGCTGCGCCCGGAAGGCACTGCCGGCTGCGTGCGTGCCGCCATGCAACACGGCCTGCTGCACAATCAGGTACAGCGGCTGTGGTACGCCGGTCCGATGTTCCGTTACGAGCGGCCGCAAAAAGGTCGCTATCGCCAGTTCCACCAAATCGGTGCCGAAACCTTTGGTATGGCGAGTGCCGACATCGACGCCGAATTGATCGTTTTGACGGCGCGTCTGCTCAGCAACCTGGGTTTGAGTGAGCACGTCACCTTGCATCTGAATACGCTCGGCAGCAGTGAAGCGCGCGCCGAATATCGCAATGCGCTGGTGGCGTATCTGGAAGGCGTGGCCGATCAGCTCGATGAAGACAGCAAAAAGCGTCTGCATACGAATCCGTTGCGCATTCTTGATTCGAAAAGTGACACCACCCAGCAATTGCTCAACGACGCGCCGGTGTTCGACGACTTCCTCGACGCCGAATCGCGTGAGCATTTCCAGCAATTGTGCGCCTTGCTCGATGGCGCCGGTGTGAGTTACGTGATCAATCCGCGCCTGGTACGCGGTCTCGATTATTACTCGCGCACCGTCTTCGAATGGATCACCGACAGCCTGGGTGCGCAGGGCACTGTCTGCGGCGGTGGTCGCTACGACGGTCTGGTGCCGCAATTGGGCGGCAAGGAAACCCCGGCGGCTGGTTTCGCCTTGGGCGTCGAACGACTGATTCTGTTGCTGGAAACGCTTGAAAAGATTCCGTCGAGCGTCTTTGCAACCCTGGATGCCTACTTTATTCTGGCCGGCGATTCGGCCACGCGCGAAGGCTTCAAGCTGGCCGAGCGACTGCGCAGCGAGATTCCGGGTTTGCGTCTGCAATTGAATTGCGGTGGCGGCTCGTTTAAGAGCCAGATGAAGAAAGCCGACAAATCCGGCGCGCCCCTGGCGTTGATTCTGGGTGACGACGAAGTAGCGCAACAGCAATTGACGATCAAACCGCTGCGCGATGATCGCGAACAAGTTCAATGCGGTTTTGATGCCGCAACCAGTCAGCTGCGCACTTTGCTGGCTGGCTGAATAGTCCATAACTTTTCCATGACAAGAAAGCCTTCGGCCATGATCGAAGGACGCCTCTGACAGCAGGAGTGACAAGGTGTACGACACAGAACAGGAACAGATTGAAGCGATCAAAAAGTGGTGGTCGTTGTACGGCAACTACCTGATTGGCGGTGTTCTGGTGGCCCTGGTGGCCTTTTTCAGCTGGACCTTCTACAAGAATGCGGTGCAGTCCAAACTCGAAGCGGCGTCTGCGCTGTATGACGACCTGATGAGTGCTGTCGAAAACGACGACATTGATACCGTCAACGCCCGCATCGACAACCTGAAGAGCGATTACAGCGACACCGTTTACGGCGTCTACGCCGGCTTGCAAGCGGCCAAGCAGGCCGTCGATGGCGGCGATCTGGTAACCGCTGCGCAGGAACTGGAGTGGGCGCTGGATAACGCCGACGACAGCCTGGTGCCGGTGGTGCGTCTGCGTCTGGCGCGCGTGCACGTAGCGGCGTCGAATTACGAGGCGGCGCTGGCGCAGTTGGACGCCATCGATCAAGACGGTTTTGAAGTACCCAGCCTGGAACTGCGTGGCGATATTCTGCTGGCCCAGGGCGATGCCGATGCTGCTCGCGCAGCGTACGAAGCGGCGTTTGAAGAAGCCGGCCAGCAAGGCGTCAACTCGCCGTATCTGGAAATGAAACTGAACGATCTGGCGATCGAAACGGACGCAGGCTGATGACCACTGTTTGGCAAAAGGCCGCCATCGTTGTGGCGCTGGTTGGTCTGCTGACTGGCTGCGCCGGTGGTACCTTGCGCGAAGCCCCGGCACCGCTGCCGGAAGAAATACCGCACCTGGCCGATCTGCGCATCGACTGGTGGCAAATGCTGGAAGATAACTACACCGAGATGCCGTTCAGTCGCATCGCGCCGGTAGTGACCGAACGCGGTATTTTGACCGCCTCGGCATTGGGCGAAGTGGCGTTGTTGAATGAATCCGGCAAGTTCGTCTGGCGACGTCAATTGGCAGAACAGATCACCGCGCCGCTGGCGGCCGACGAACGCCACATGGCGATTGTCACCGGCAACGGCGAATTGAAACTGTTCGATTGGAACGGCCGCGAAATCTGGTCCACCAGCATCGCATCGCTGGCAACCGAAGCGCCGTTGCTGCTCGAAGACCGGCTGATTCTGCAAACCATGGATGGCCGTGTGATGGCGCTGGAGCGTAACACCGGCCGGCCGTTGTGGGTCTATCAGGACGCCGAACCGGAACTGACCATCACCGGCACCGCCCGGCCAATGTTGGTGAACGACCTCGTCGTCACCGGCCTGGCGAATGGCAAGCTGGTCGGTCTGAGCCTGAACGATGGCTCGCCCGCCTGGGAATACCGCATCGCCCGTGCGCAAGGCAAAACCGACGTCAGCCGACTGGTTGATGTCGATGCCAGCGTTACGCGCGTCGGCGACTATTTGCTGGCGGCCGGTTATCAGGGCGACATGCTGGTACTCGACGCCGCCTCTGGTCAGGTGTTGGCCAACCAGCCGCTGTCGACCTATCGCGCCATCGTGGCGGGTGAGCATTACTGGTACGCCGTGGACGATCAAAGCCATGTACTGGCGCTCGACCCGCGCAGTCTGGCGGTGGTCTGGACGCAGGAACAATTCACCTATCGCCGTCTGAGCCAGGTGTTGCCGTGGAAAGACACCTTGGCGGTGTCCGATGCCGCCGGCTATGTTCATCTGCTCGACGCTGAAACTGGCGAATGGCTGGCGACGCGCGGCGTCGACTGGACCGGTGCTAGCACCGCACCCGTTGCGCTCGGCGACGACTACATTTTGCAGCAAGGCAATTCGTCGCGAATCAAGCGGCTGTCGTTCCGCCGCATCGCTGAGGCCCGTTAATGATCCCGGTTATCGCTCTGGTCGGTCGCCCCAACGTGGGCAAATCGACCTTGTTCAACCGCTTCACCCGCTCGCGCGATGCGTTGGTTGCCGACTGGGCCGGTCTGACCCGTGACCGCAAATACGGTGACGGCAAACTGGATGATCGGTCGTTTATCGTCATCGACACCGGCGGCATCAGCGGTTTCGAAGAAGGCCTGGACGAACAGATGGCCAAGCAAAGTCTGGCGGCCATCGACGAAGCCGATGTGGTGTTGTTTATCACCGACGCCCAGGCGGGCGTAACGGCGGCCGACAACCACATCGCTCAGCATCTGCGTAAAACCGGCAAGCCGGTGCATCTGGTGGTCAACAAGACCGACGGCCTGGATACCGACGTCGTTATTGGCGATTTCCACGAACTCGGTCTGGGTGTTGAGCCGCGACCGATTGCCGCCGCGCACAACCGTGGCGTGCGCTCACTGCTCGAAGACGTGCTGGCGGAATTCCCCGAAGACGACGATCCGCTGGCGAACGAAGACACGGATGACAACATCCGTCTGGCGATTGTTGGCCGACCGAACGTCGGCAAATCGACACTGGTCAACCGCATGCTCGGCGAAGAGCGCGTGGTGGTGTACGACCACCCCGGCACGACCATGGATTCGATCTACATTCCTTATGAGCGCGACGATCAGGCTTACACACTGATCGACACCGCCGGAGTGCGTCGCCGTAAAAGCATTTCCGAAGCGGTGGAAAAGTTCTCCATCGTCAAAACCCTGCAAGCGATTCAGGACGCCAATGTCGTCATTCTGGTGATCGACGCGCGCGATGGTCTGGTCGAGCAAGACATGCACATGCTTGGGTTCGTGCTGGAATCGGGCCGTGCTTTGGTCGTCGCCATCAACAAGTGGGACGGTCTTGGTCAGGAGCAAAAAGAGAAAGTTAAGGAAAGCATTGAACGTCGCTTGCCGTTTCTGGATTGGGCCGACATTCATTTTATTTCGGCGCTGCACGGCACCAACGTCGGCCATCTGTATCAGTCGGTGAACCAGGCCTATGCCTCGGCGCGGGGCAAGTGGAGCACCAATCAGCTGACCAACATTCTCAAGGGTGTCACCGAACTGCATCAGCCGCCGATGGTGCGCGGCCGCCGCATCAAGCCGCGTTATGCACACCAGGGCGGGTCCAACCCACCGGTGATTGTGGTGCACGGCAATCAGCTCAACGAATTGCCGGGCAGCTACAAACGCTATCTGGAAAACGCCTTCCGCAAGGCGTTAAAAGTTCGCGGCACGCCGATTCGGTTTGAGTTTGTTGTCGGTGAAAACCCCTACGCCAACAAGGCGAACGCGCGTCCGGGTGTGCGTAAGAGTCGCGAACACGCCGCCAAAGGGCGAGGGCCGCAACGCCGTCGTTGAACAAAAAAGCCGTCACTGTGACGGCTTTTTTTCGCGCGCAAAAAGCGCAACTTGGATCAAGCTGAGCTGGGGCCAGGGCCGTACAGTGGCTATCGCCAGGGGGAGATTCCAAATGAGCCAAGTGCGGCAACGTTACGACGAGCGATTTCAACGCGTTCTGGATTACATCGACAGCCATCTCGACGAGCCACTCGACTTGAACCGACTGAGCGATGTCGCCTGCTGTTCCAAATTCCACTTCCAACGCCAGTTTGCATACTACTACGGCATCAGCCTGTATCAGTTTGTGCAGTGGTTGCGCTTGCGCCGCGCCAGTTTCCAACTGGTGTATCGCACCGACCGCTCGATTCTGGACATTGCCTTGGAGGCAGGATTTGGCAGTGCCGAAGCGTTTTCGCGCGCTTTTAAACGCTGCTTTGAACAAAGCCCGAGTGACTTTCGCGCCGCGCCCAATGGAACCACCTGGCGACAACTCCAAACTTTGTCGAGGACTCGCCCTATGAAACTGGGACAACACCATGCCGATGTTCGTGTCATTGATTTTCCGGCCACACCCATTGCCGTGTTAACACATCGCGGTCCGGAACCGGATCTGCATCTCAGCATTCGTCGTTTTATTGAATGGCGTAAAGCCCATGGCGTGACGCCGAGCGTCAGCCGGACCTTTAACATCGTTTATGAAGACCCGGCTTTGATTCCGCCGGAAGACTACCGCATGGATCTGGCGGCCTCGATCAAAGGCCCGGTGGCGGACAACGACGCCGGCGTCGTTGCCAGCGAGCTGCCTGCGGGTCGTTGCGCCGTACTGAGACATCACGGTTCGACCGATAATCTGATCGATACGGTGCGTTTTCTGTATGGTGAATGGCTGCCGAACAGTGGCGAAGAGGTGCGGAATTTTCCGATCTTTTTTGAGCGCCTGAGTTTATTCCCCGACCTGCCCGAAACCGAGCAGCAGACCGACGTCTTTTTACCGCTGGTTTAATCGAACGACGTCAGTCGTCTTTATCCGCCGCTTCAATCTGTTCTACCCGACTGACGATTTTGCCCGAGCGCAACAAGGTGGTGATGCGTTGCCCGGCGCTGACATCGTCGGCGCGTTGCACCACGGTGTTGTGTTCGTCGCGGGTGATGCTGTAGCCGCGCTCCAGTGTATTCAACGGCGACAAGGCGTTGAGACGGCGGGCGAGGGAGCCGAGCTGCTGACGGCGCGGCGGCAGTTGTTGTTGCGCCAGACGACGCAGTTGTTTATCGAGTTGTTCCAATCGACGCCGGTCGCTGTTGAGCTGGGCAATCGGGCTGGCGCGACGCAAGCGAGCGGTTAACGTCTGGAAATTCTGGTTACGGCTGTGCTGGCTGGCTTTCAAAGCGCGCAGCAAGCGACCGGCACGTTCATCGAGCCGTTGTTGCCATTCGCGCAGCAAGCCACCGGGGTCGCGTAGTCGCTGGCGGGCGTGCAGCAGACGGCGGCGGTCGGCTTGCAGGCGTTGGTCCAGTCCGCGTGCCAAACGCGCGCGTTGGTTGATCAATAAACGGCGAATATCATTCTGATCCGGGCTGATCAGTTCGGCCGCTTGCGACGGCGTGGCGGCGCGCACATCGGCGACAAAATCGCTGATCGATACATCCACTTCGTGACCGACGGCCGAGACAATCGGCAGCCGCGACGCAAAAATCGCTCGCGCCACGGCTTCTTCATTGAACGACCACAAATCTTCCAGCGAACCGCCGCCACGACCGACGATCAGCGCATCGACCTGGTTCAGTCGGTTGGCGGTTTCGATGGCCGTCACAATCTGCCCCGGCGCTTCGTCGCCTTGAACAGCGACCGGATAGAGGATCACGGCCATGGCCGGGAAGCGGCGTTTGAGCACCGTTAAAATGTCGTGCAAGGCGGCGCCGGTGCGGGAAGTCACCACGCCGACGGTGCGGATGTGTTCTGGCAGCGGCTGCTTGTGTTCCGGGGCGAACAGGCCTTCTTTTTCCAGCCGTTCTTTAAGCTGAAAGAACGCCTGTTGCAGTGCACCTTCGCCGTCCGGCTGCATCGACGAGACGATGATCTGATAGTCGCCGCGGCCTTCGTACAGGCTGACCCGGCCACGCACAATCACCTGATCGCCTTCTTTCGGCCGATAGCTGGAACGTTCAAGGCTGGAACGGAACATGGCGCAACGCACCTGAGCGTTGCCGTCTTTCAAGGTGAAATACAGATGGCCGGACGCCGGCCGCGCCACGTTCGACAGCTCACCCGACACCGGCACCGCCGGATACTGATGTTCCAGCAGAAACTTAACCTGACGGTTTAATTGGCTGACGGTGAGGGGGCTTTGAGGGTCTGAAATTGCCATCTAATACAGTGCCTGGGATCAGTGTCTGGATGGGGCTCTTGATTGAACTCTCGATCAAACTCTCGTTCAAACACCGAACCGGCCCAGGTGGCACTTGCCCGGATGGGCCAAGGAAACGGCTGCCGTTACATTTGCGTGGCCCGCAAAAGGGCAGCGTATATAAACGCGCGATTTGAGCATAAAACTTTGCTCGAAGTCAAAACTGGTTATAATGCCGCGCCAACTCAGGTTATCGCCTCTTTGCGGTCACCTCTTTCCCACTTTTCCCGGAGGGAAGTCCATGTTGCGCATCGCCCAGAACGCTCTCACCTTTGATGATGTCTTGCTTGTGCCTGGCTATTCCGAAGTCCTGCCCAAAGACGTCACACTCAAGACCCAACTGACCCGACACATTGCCCTGAACATTCCGTTGATGTCCGCCGCCATGGACACCGTGACCGAAGCTCGCCTTGCCATCGCCATGGCGCAGGAAGGCGGCATCGGCATCATTCACAAAAGCATGGGCATCGAACAGCAGGCGCAACAGGTGCGGCTGGTGAAGAAATTCGAAGCGGGCGTAGTGCGTGATCCGATCACTATTCAGAAATCCGCCACGGTGCGCGAACTGCTGATGTTGACCCGCGAAAACAACATTTCCGGTGTGCCAGTGATGGACGGCGACGATCTGGTCGGCATCGTCACCAGCCGCGACGTGCGCTTTGAGAAAAATCTGGATGCGCTGATCGAAACCGTGATGACCGGCCGCGACAAGCTGGTCACCGTTAAAGAAGGTGTCGCACCGGAAGAAGTGCGCGATCTGCTGCACGTTCACCGCATCGAAAAAGTTCTGGTCGTTGACGACAGCTTCCGCCTGCGCGGTCTGATGACTGTCAAAGACATTAACAAAGCCCAGGCCTATCCGAGCGCCTGCAAAGACAGTGATGGCCGCCTGCGCGTTGGCGCCGCCGTCGGTACCGGCCCGGAAACGCCGGACCGTGTGGATGCGCTGGTGCGCGCCGGCGTCGATGTCATCGTTGTCGACACCGCTCACGGCCATTCCAAAGGTGTGGTCGATCGGGTGCGCTGGGTGAAACAGAATTACCCGCAGGTCGATGTGATCGGCGGAAACATCGCCACCGCGGCGGCGGCGTTGGACCTGGCCGAAGCCGGTGCCGACGGCGTAAAAGTCGGTATTGGCCCAGGTTCGATTTGCACCACCCGCATCGTCGCCGGTGTTGGTGTGCCGCAAATTTCGGCGGTGGCCGATGTGGCTGGCGCACTGGCCGACAAAGGCATTCCGGTGATCGCCGACGGCGGCATTCGGTTCTCTGGCGACATCGCCAAAGCCATCGTTGCCGGTGCGTCAGTCATCATGGCCGGTTCCATGTTTGCCGGTACCGATGAGTCGCCGGGCGAAGTTGAATTGTTCCAGGGCCGTGCCTACAAGAGCTATCGCGGCATGGGTTCGCTCGGTGCCATGGGTCAGACTCAGGGTTCGTCCGACCGTTACTTCCAGACTGTGGAAAGCGGCGTCGAAAAACTGGTGCCGGAAGGCATTGAAGGTCGCATCAACGTGAAAGGCCCGCTGCATGCAGTGGTGCATCAATTGATGGGCGGCCTGCGCGCATCGATGGGTTACACCGGCTGCCGCACCATTGAAGAGATGCGCACCAAACCGGAATTTGTGCAGATCACCGCTGCGGGCATAAAAGAAAGCCACGTGCACGATGTGCAGATTACCAAGGAAGCGCCCAACTACCGTCTGGCCTAAGATGGTTGAGCGTTATCCGACACCGGCTGCGGCCGGTGTCTTTGTTTTATCGGCGCCGTGATGGTGGCCGACCGAATCGTCAGTCGGAGCGAAAACACCCGCGCCGACACAACCGTTTTATTCGTCTGACTGCTGGAACGCCGCCATGACTCAACTTGATATTCACGCCCAGAAGATTCTGATCCTCGACTTCGGTTCGCAATACACCCAATTGATTGCGCGTCGTGTGCGCGAAATTGGCGTTTACTGTGAAATTCACACCTACGAAATGACCGCCGACGAGATCGACGCATTCAATCCGCACGGCATTATTTTGTCCGGCGGTCCTGAGTCGGTTCATGCTGAGAATTCACCGCGCGCGCCACAACGGGTATTCGATTTCGGCGTTCCGGTATTGGGCATCTGCTACGGCATGCAAACCATGGCCGAACAGTTGGGCGGCTCGGTCATCGGTTCGAAAGAACAGGAATTCGGCTACGCCGAAGTGCAGATCGATAACGCTGGCAAACTGCTCGACGGTTTCAGCGACCGCAATCTTGATGGTAAGAGTGACGGCAAGGCAATTCTCGATGTCTGGATGAGCCACGGCGATAAAGTCAGTGCCATGCCCGAAGGCTTCCAATTGATGGCGTCCACGCCGTCGTGCCCCATCGCCGCCATGTCGGATGACAGCCGTCGTTTTTACGGCATCCAGTTCCACCCGGAAGTGACTCATACGTTAAAAGGTCTGGAAATTCTGGAGCGTTTTACTCGCACCATCTGTGGCTGCGACGCCCTTTGGACAGCCGCCAACATCATCGAAGACATGACCGCGCGCGTACGCGAACAAGTCGGTAACCGCAAAGTTCTGTTGGGTTTGTCGGGTGGTGTCGATTCGTCAGTGGTGGCTGCGCTGTTGCATCAAGCCGTTGGCGACCAGTTGGTGTGTGTGTTCGTCGATAACGGTTTGTTGCGCAAAGGCGAAGGCGACCAAGTAATGGATACCTTTGCTGAACACATGGGCGTCAAAGTCATCCGCGCCAACGCCGAAGAGCGCTTTTTAAATGCGCTCAAAGGTGAAGCAGACCCGGAGAAAAAACGCAAAATTATCGGCCATCAATTTATTGAAGTCTTCGATGAAGAAGCGACTAAATTGCAAGATGTCGACTTCCTTGCTCAGGGCACCATTTACCCAGACGTCATCGAATCCGCCGCGTCCAAAACCGGCAAGGCACACGTCATTAAATCGCACCATAATGTCGGTGGTTTGCCGGATGATATGAAGCTGGAACTGGTCGAACCATTGCGCGAATTGTTCAAAGACGAAGTGCGCAAAATCGGCCTCGAACTCGGCTTGCCTTTCGACATGGTTTACCGCCATCCGTTCCCCGGTCCGGGTTTGGGCGTGCGCATTCTCGGCGAAGTGAAAAAGGAATACGCCGACCTGCTGCGTGAAGCCGACGCTATCTTTATCGAAGAACTGCACAAGGCCGACTGGTACCACAAAGTCTCCCAGGCGTTCGCGGTATTCCTGCCGGTGCGTTCGGTCGGCGTGGTCGGCGATGGCCGCCGTTACGAATGGGTGATAGCGGTACGCGCGGTCGAAACCATCGACTTTATGACCGCCCGCTGGGCGCATCTGCCGTATGAATTACTGGGCCGTGTATCGAGCCGCATCATCAATGAGATCAGCGGCGTGTCGCGCGTTACCTACGATATTTCCGGCAAGCCGCCGGCGACGATTGAGTGGGAATAAGGTGAAACGGGCGGTGCAACGCCGCCCTTAACATCGCCTGATTGTTGGCAGTATTTCCACCACCGCAACTGCGAATATTTTCCTCCGTCGATACAACCTCTGGCTTATTGTTCCGTCTCCCGTTTCAGCAGTTTTTCGACAAAATCGGCGAAGGCCCGCGCCTTGGTGCTGGCAAGCCTGCCGGTGGGAAATACTGCCCAGAGATCAATGGGAGCAAGTGACCAGTCTTCTAGCACACGAACAACGGTGCCGTTGGCAAGTTCGGGTGCAAACATCCAGTCGGAATTGATCGTCAGCCCTATGTGAGCCAGCACTGCCGCACGAATACCCTCGGCGGCGCCGAGGCGCACCCGGCCGTTAACGGTAATCGATGTTTCCGTGCCATTGCGGTTGAAGGTCCAGTGGTTGGTCAGTTGGTTGTAGATAACCGCTTCGTGGCTGGCAAGGTCGGCCGGCGTTCTTGGTATGCCTGCCTGTGACAGATAGCTGGGTGTGGCGATAACCGACCGTTTGCCGCGTGCAAGACGCCGCGCCACAGCGCTGGAATCGGCAAGCTTACCGATGCGCAATGCTATGTCGATGCCTTCTGCCACCAAGTCAATTACCCGGTCATCCATAACCACATCAATGCTCAGTTCCGGGTGCAGTGCCAAAAATTCCGGCAGGTGGGGGATGATCAGCAGGCGTGTGAACGTTGTTGTCGCCGAAATTCTGAGGCGCCCCAAAAGCCCCGCACCTTCCCCCCGGGCCGCTTCTTCTGCGTCGTCGGCTTCACGAATGGCCGCCCGTGCCCTTTCATAGAAACGCAAGCCGGCATCGGTCGGTGTCAGTCCGTGTGTCGAACGAACCAGCAAACGCACCTGCAACCGGTCTTCCAATTGCGCGATGGTTTTGGAAACAGCGGGCTGACCAACTCCGATTTGACGAGCCGCTCCTGAAAAAGATCCCGTTTCTACCACCCGTACAAACACATTCATTGCCTGAAATCTGTCCATATCATTCCTTTATGGAATAACCAATATTGCTTTTTCCAGTCTGCCATGACTTCTGAGGAATGGATATAACTGTCCCCGCTTACAAACAACCCAGACAGTGATGTCGAAGGAGTTCACAGATGATTGAAGTCTACGCATTTGCCACCCCGAACAGCGTCAAGGTTCCGATTGCGTTGGAAGAGATGGGCCTGGCCTACGACCTGAAACCGGTCAATGTCCGCAACAACGAACAGCAACAGGCGTCGTTTCTGGCGCTCAACCCCAATGGCAAGGTGCCGGTGTTGGTGGATCGGGAGGCTGACGATGCTCCGTTAGTCGTTACTGAAAGTGCCGCCATTCTGGTTTATCTCGCGGAGAAAACCGGGCAGTTGCTGCCGAAGGATTACCCCGCGCGAGCCCCGGTTTTCGAGCAACTGTTTTTTCACGCCTCTGGCTTAAGTCCGGCGCTGGGTAATGCCGGCTTTTTCAAACGTTATGCCGCCGAACCACAGCCGATTGCCGAAGCGCGTTTTTCCGGCGAAGCCGAACGCCTGCTGACGTTGCTCGATGGCCGGCTGGCAACACAGCCGTTCGTCGCCGGTGACAACTTTACTATCGCCGACATCGTTCACTTCGGTTGGCTGTGGCGACGCGCCTTTGCCGAGGTGACGTTGGACGACAAGCCCAACCTGTCGCGCTGGTATGACGAAATCGCAACGCGCCCGGCGGTGGTTCGAGCCATTGCCCGAGTCGAGGCACTGATTCCAAAAAGCTGATCCGCGCAACTGATTGCTTTGCCATCAGTTTCAAATAGCAAACCAAATAACAGACCAAAATCAGACGAAATAATTGAGGAGAAAATCATGTCCCGTTTTGCAGATTATCAAAACGCTTTTCCCAATGCGTACCTGAACCGCTCGGCAAGCGGTGTGTTGGAAGTTCGCTTTCACACCGATGGAGCCAAGCTCGTTTTCAATGGCTACACCCATGAGCAGTTTGTTGAATTGTTTCATCAGATTGGCGCCGATCCCGATAACCGCGTGGTCATCCTGACGGGTTCGGGTGATGCCTTTATGGATGCGATTTCACCCGATGGCTTCGACTTTTTCACGCCAACCGGTTACGACAAAATCTATCGCGAAGGCAAAAAAGTGCTGATGAATATCCTCGATATCGAGGTGCCCATGATTACCGCGTTGAACGGCCCGGTGTTGCTCCACAGTGAGTACGCCCTGCTGACCGATATCGTTCTCGCCACACCGGAAACGGTCTTCCAGGACAAGCCGCATTTTGATTTTGGCATCGTACCGGGTGATGGCGTCAACCTGCTTTGGCCTGAAGTGATAGGCAGCGTTCGTGGACGTTATTTCATTCTGACCCGTCAGCTACTGGACGCGAATACGGCCCAGCAGTGGGGTGTTGTCAATGAAGTGGTAGCGACGGATCAACTGCTTGCACGTGCTCACGAAATTGCCGAGAGCATCGCCGCTCTGCCGCCACTCACCGGTCGTTATACCCGCATAGCTCTGACGCAGAAACTGCGTCGGATTATTGAAGACGGAGCCGGCTATGGCCTGGCTCTGGAGGGTATCAGTGCCGCCGAAGTGGCCCGCTCCATGGCAACTGAAAGCTGACGTTCGCAATACCCATCACGGTTTCAAAAAAACATTCACAGGAGAAAACTTATGTCTCTTCAAGACAGACTTGACGCTTTTAAAGCGGATTTCGAAGCCGGTAAACCGCCTTATAACGTGCCGCCTTCCGTTATCGAAACGATGCATCGCGCTACCAAAGAACTGATTGCTTCAGGTGCTGCCCAGCAGGCACTTAAGGCGGGTGACAAAATTCCGGCCTTCGTACTGACAGACCACGAAGGCAATTCGGTATCGTCGGCCAGTCTGCTGGCCAAAGGTCCGTTAGTGATCAGTTTTTACCGCGGTGTCTGGTGTCCGTACTGCAACATGGAGTTGGAAGCGTTGCAGGCTACCTTGCCGGAATTCGAGGCGCTTGGTGCCAGGCTGGTTGCCATCTCGCCGCAAAATCCGGTTAACAGTCGCAAGTCGGTGCGCAAAAATAATCTGAGTTTTCCGATCCTGTCGGACAGCCACAACGAAGTGGCGGCCGCCTTCGGTTTGCGCTTCACGCTGCCGGACTATCTGGTGGAACTCTATCAATCGTTGAAGAACGACTTACCGTTGTTCAACGATGATGACAGTTGGACCTTGCCGATGCCGGGCCGTTATGTCGTCGCCCAGGACGGCACCGTACTTTATGCCGAGGTCAATCCCGACTACACCCGCCGACCGGATCCGTCTGAGATGTTGCCGGCGCTGAAGCAGGCTTCGATGCGCTCACTCTGACCTGACCTTCATGCTTGCCGGCGTTGTCATGCTGACGACGCCGGCTTTATTACCGGGCAGGCGTCGCAGGCCGATGCTGGCGACTGAATCGGTAAAGCGTCGTTCTAACACAAGCACAGTGAATCGAGAGGATTCGTCATGGACATTAACGGCAAGAGAATCGCCATTACCGGAAGCTCAAGTGGAATAGGCCAAGCACTGGCAAAGGCGTTAGCCAAGCAGGGAGCCGAAATGCTCATCATTGGGCGGCGTGAAGCGGCAGCATCCTTAACGGCATCTGGTATCAATCAAACCGGTGGCCGTGCGCACTTTGTGGCGGCTGACATCACAACGGCCGCAGGATGTGCCAGCGTAGTGGCTGCCATTCAACTTCGACTTGGCGGGTTGGATATGCTGATTAACAGCGCCGGTGGCGTTCGCGGTGGCAGAATCGAAGACATCAGTGAGTCGGAACTGACACAGATGATCGAGGTAAACACCCTGGCACCCATACTGCTGACCCGTGCAGTGTTACCTATGCTGCGCCAGGCCGGGGCAGCGCTGGTGGTTAATGTTGCATCGGCCATGGGTCTGGTGGGCGCGCCGTTTTATGCCACTTATGCTGCGTCAAAGGCGGGTATTGCCATGTTTGGCGAAGCGCTGCGTCGGGAACTGAAGGGCGAGGGGATTGGTGTTATGACGGTTTATCCGGTCGCGACTGATACGCCCATGATGCAAAGCAGCAATGCCGGACCGGAACTTGGCTTTCATAAAGAAACGGTCGAGTCGGTCGTAGACGCCATTGTGGACGGCATCGAACAGGATCGATTGCAGGTTGTTCGCGGCGGCGATGCCCGGCTGCAAATGATTGAACTGAACAGAACCAACCCGTTAGCGATTGACGAACGGTTCCAGCAGTTAAAGCCGACGCTCTGGGAGGCGGTGCAGAATCACAAGGCGCTTTAACATTGATGGAGAGTCCAATCGATGTATGGACTGGACTCTTCGGCTGCCAATGAATTGATATCGAGTAACTGGTAACAAGAGCTGGCAAATATTTCTGAATTATTACAGCTGCTCGTCCGGCACTGATTGATGATCAGAGGTCGTGGTATTGATGTGAAACCACCGGTTAATTTATCGGGCCGGGAATTATCGACGTTCTACACTTAAGTTTGATCCTTGAGCGCCGCTAATGAAATGGAGCTAATAAGCCGAAAACTATTTATGACGGGCTATGCATTTGACCACTGTTTTAACAATGATCAATCGCATAACGGTGTCATCCAGGCCGAAACGGTTTCGTCACTGAACTGGCGCATTGTTATGGACAACCTTTGTGGAGAATACTAAGTGAGCATCAAAACCAAGCTTCTCTATGCGTTTTTGGTAACGACTCTGGTGCCCGTTTTGGTGGTCGCCATTTTGATCACTCAACGTATCTCCAGCGAGGCCAAAGCGCAGTTTACCGAATCCAGCTCTACCGATATTTCCATCGTTGACCAGACCTTCACCACCTTCTTTGACGTTATCGGTTACAACGTTTCTTTTATGGCCGACCTTCCTGTGGTCAGAAATCTCAGACCTGGAGATTTGACTCAATACTTTGGGCAGGGCCTACGCCCGGCTGAAATGGCCAATGCACACGGCGGTCTGGAAAAAGATGTATTCGACGCCTTCAGTGCCATTGGCGAAAACAACCCAATGCTCGGTTACGTCTATATGTCTGCCGCCGATGGCGGTTATGCGGAATGGCCCGGCACCGATGAATACGCCGATTGGGATCCGCGGGAAACGCCTTGGCATGAAATGGGGCAGAACGCCAATTACTCGCTGATCCGTCGCGATGGATATTACTGGGAACCGGACGATGCCGTTTATGTGTCTGTCATCAAAGGGTTCAAAAATTCGCAAGGGCAGTTTGGCGGTGTTGTAGCGATTGATGTGTCGCTTAAGGCGCTGACCGACATGGTGCAGAGCGTCACCTTCGGTGAGACCGGCTATGTCATCATGATCGAAGGCAGTGGCACCGTTCTGGTCGACGGCGGCAATGTCGAAAACAACTTTAAGAATTTGAGTGAGTTAACTGCACCGCATTATCAAACCATTGCGCAGACAAACTCCGGCGTGGTTGAGTTTGAAATCGACGGTGTTGATTACATGGCGAACGTCTATCAGTCGCCGTCACTGGGTTGGAAGTTTGTCGGCGTTAAAGAAAAATCCGAAATTTTTGCCAGTGTTTCACGCGTCAGAATTACTACCGCCGTTGTCAGCCTGATCATGGTGCTTGTGCTTATTTCCGGTGCAACTTTTATTGCGCAGCGAATCGTCAGACCCATTAACACGGTAAAAAATAATCTGCGGACTATTGCCGAAGGCGAGGGTGACCTGACCAACCGGATTGAGGTGGATTCCAAGGATGAAACTGGCGAGCTGGCACGCTGGTTCAATCAGTTTATGGCGTCAACACAAGAACTGATTCAGTCGGTTAAAGACAAGTCCATCAGTATGGACACCATTTCCAACGATACTTCTGATCGTGCCGAGCTGGTTTCACAATCCACCACCCAGCAATTGCATGCCATCGATCAGATCGTAACGGCGACCACAGAAATGTCGTCCGCCGCGAGCGAGGTTGCCAGTAACAGTGTTGAAACGGCGTCCATTTCTGAAGATGGTTTGAAAGCAACCCGGATTGGCAAAGACGTTTTGGAGCGCAGCACCAACAGCGTTCGCAGTCTGGTCAAAAGCATTGAATCATCCAACGCGGATATTCAGGCGCTGGCTCAGGAAACCAACAACATTAATAACATTCTGACGACCATTCAGGACATTGCCGAACAGACCAATCTGCTGGCATTGAACGCGGCGATTGAAGCAGCGCGTGCCGGTGAACAGGGGCGTGGTTTTGCGGTGGTGGCCGATGAGGTGCGAAACCTGGCAAAACGTACCCAGGATTCCACTGAGGAAATTAATCTTATTCTGCGCAAGCTGGTGGATCAGACACACACTGTCAGCGCCACTATGGAACAAAGTGCCAGAGAGTCGGAAACCTCGGCAGAACTTGCCAATGAAGCCTTCGGCGCTTTCGAGCAGATTGAAACCATTGTTGAAAAAATTCGTGATATGACCACTCAAACGGCCAGTGCCACTGAGGAGCAGCATCTGGTTTCCAAAGACATCAACCAGAATCTGGTCACCATCAGTGATTCGGCTAATGAAGTGAATTCGTTGTCAGAACAGGTCAGTGCTCTTTGCCGGCAACAGTCCGACCTTGGCCGTGAACTGTCGACTCTGGTTGCGCGTTTCCGTACCTGAGTTGATTGATGACCCGGCTTGTCGCCGGGTTTTATCCGGGTTTAGTTATTGTCGTTGTGGCAGTGAACATCAGGCATGGCCGGACTAATAAAACTTCGTTTCCACCATTAGAATTGCCAGGGCGACCAGCAGCAACGACAACCCCAACGCTGGTTTCGCCAGGCTTTGCAGTTGATCGGTTGAATCGTTTTTAAGTGCCCGACGCGTTCGCCCACTCAAGGTTCCATGCAACCCTGACAACACAAACACAGCCGCCAGTTTGATCCACAGCCAGGTCGCGCCGAACCAGCCTCCCCAATACGCGAGAATCAGGCCCAGCACCCAGACCAGAGCCAAGGCCGGGTTGGTAACTCGCTTATCCCATCGATGCAGCAGCTCTAAGTGCGCTTTGCCGGGCGTCAGCAAACCGATTGCCAATGCGGCGAAGCCGGACAGCCAGATGATAACGGCGAGAATGTGCAGGCTTTTGGTGAGCAGGTAGAGCACGGTCGATACCCTCTTGTTGTTCTGTTTCTGATCGGATTCTCAGTCTGTGTCTGCCCTTTGTTGCGTTAAACCTACGGCGGCCGCGCGCAACAAACGTTTTAGCCGGGGCCCAAAGTCGAGCGCAACGTGCCCCCATTTTGGTTCTTGTCGATACAGTTCCGCCAGGGTTGGCGTCGGGTGCGACGCTTGCCAAAAGCTGGCTGCCAGCATGGTGGTCATTCCCATTATTTCCTGCACCTGTTCTGGCGTCATCACGCTGGCCTGGCTGAGTCGTTTTACAATGTCGTCGAATGCGGCGAAGGCGTTGGTTTTGAAGCGGCGGGCGCGTTCGATGTCGACGCTGCCTTCGAGGCTCAACGTGACGTGGGTTAGCAGATCGCAAAATACCGACATGGATGTGATGGTCCCGGTTGCGATGTCGGCCACGTCGATCGGGGTTAAATCCGTCTGCTGGCCGAGGCGTTGTTCGATGCGGTCGCGCCATTGGCCCCAGCCACGTTCAGCCAGCTCCAGCAGCATTTCCTCTTTGTTCGCGAAGTAACGCCGGACACCCGTTCGGTGCAATCCCGCCCGCTCGGTAACGGCGGCCACCGTTAGAAAACGGACACCTCCCTGTTCCAAAGCCAGGCGTTCAGCGGCGTCGAGCAGCGCCTGGAAGCGCTGTTGTTTGTCTTGGGCGGAGCGGGCTCTTTGTTTCATGGGCGGAACTTTAACGCATCTTGCTGTGCGTTACATCTTTGCTGTGCTATCGTTATTTAACGCATCACTAGGTGCGTTATTGGAATTTTCATCATCAGCCGTCAGAGGTGTTTTATGAAAGCGGTACAAATTTCTCAATTTGGTGGGCCGGAGGTCCTGACTGTCACTGAACTGGCGACGCCTGCGCCTGGTCCGGGCGAGGTGTTGATCGACGTCAGCCACGCGGCGGTTGGGCTGGTGGATGTGTTTTTCCGGCAAGGCCTGTTTAAAGACGCACCGGGCATGCCCGCGCCGCCATTTGTGCCTGGCCTGGAAGTGGCCGGTACCGTGCGGGCTTTAGGGGCGGGCGTAACGGAGTTCCGTGTCGGCGAGCCAGTGGTGTCGATGTCGTCTGCGGGTATTGGCGGTTATGCGTCGGCCTATGTCGCCAAAGCGTCCATGATGGTGTCGATCGATGGGCTGGGTATCGATCCGGCCCTGGCGGTGGCGGTGTTGCCGAACGCGGCGATGGCGCAGGTGGCGTTTAGCCGCGTTGCACACTTATCGCCGGGTGAGACGGTGCTGGTGCAAGGTGCCCTGGGTGGCTTCGCCGCAGCGTTTCCGGGTATGGCAAAACAATTGGGCGCGTCTCGCGTTGTGGGTACCGTGCGTGCCAGCAAGCTGGCGGCTGCTGAGAAAACAAAGCTGCCCTACGACCGTATTGTGAATTCGGCGACCTTCGTGGACGACCTGGGCGATGAAAAATTTGACGTCATCATCGACGCGGTGGGTGGCTCGGTCCGGCAAGACAGCTTCGCGGTAATGAAGCCCGGCAGCCGGCTGATTGTGTCTGGCAATGCCAGTGGCGATTGGTCGCATCAGGTGAAGACCAGCGACCTCTGGCTGAACAGCGTAACGGTCTCCGGGTTCAACGCGGGTGCCTTTATGGGGCCGCGCCCGGAATGGATTCGTCCAGCGTTGCAGGCGGCATTGATTATGGTTGAGGCGGGTCTCGGTGAAACCGAGGTGGATGTACTGACGTTCGATCAGGCGGTTCAGGCCCACGAACGCATGGAAGATCGCTCGCTCAATGGTCGCATTGTTTTGAAGCCCGAATAAGCCTGCCGTACCTCAAACCGCGCGCGTTATTGCAACGTGTCGGTTTGAGGTGCTGCTTGATTTCGGTCGGTGTTAACCGTCGATTTTATCCTGCGTTTTGGTGTCGAAATCGCTGGCGTCGTGGCGTTCGTGCAACTGCTCGGACAACTCGCCGAAGGCGCGGTTCACCATCCGGCCACGCTTCACCGCCGGGCGTTCAGCAATGGTGTCGGCCCAACGTTGCACGTGTGAGTATTCGTGCACCGACAAAAACTCCGAGCCGCTGTAGGAATCGAATTTCACCAGGCCCCCGTACCAGGGAAAGATGGCGATGTCGGCAATGCTGTAGTCGTCGCCGGCGATGTATTCCCGTTCCGCCAGTTGACGGTTGAGCACGTCGAGCTGGCGTTTGGTTTCCATGGTAAAGCGATCAATGGCGTACTGAATTTTCACCGGCGCGTAATAATAAAAGTGACCGAATCCGCCGCCAACATAGGGCGCGCTGCCCATTTGCCAGAACAACCAGTTGAGGCATTCGGTGCGCGCTGCGCCGGGCGTCATCGGCACAAACTCACCAAACTTTTCCGCCAGATGCAGCAGGATGGAGCCGGACTCGAACACCCGAATCGGCTCTGGGCCGGAGCGGTCCATCAGTGCCGGAATTTTGGAGTTGGGGTTCACTTCCACAAAGCCGCTGCCGAACTGGTCGCCAGTGTTGATGCGAATCAACCAGGCGTCGTATTCCGCACCGCTGTGGCCGAGCGCCAACAATTCTTCCAGCAGGATGGTGACTTTCTGACCGTTTGGCGTGGCGAGCGAGTAAAGCTGCATGGGGTGTTTGCCGACCGGCAAGGGTTTGTCGTGCGTCGCGCCAGCGATGGGGCGGTTGATGCTGGCGAATTCGCCGCCGTTAGGGGTTTCCCAGGTCCAGACTTTGGGTGGGGTGTAATCGGTCACAAGACGATCCTCGGTTGAAAGCGTTGAATGACGATGCAGATGACGTTGTTCGCGTGCAGAAGTTCCCCATCCTGAACCAGCCGTTGGAGCCAGGCAACTGACCAACCGCTGTCGTTGCGAACCACTGCGTTTCCTCTGAGCTAACCTGAACCGGCGGACGTGAACGAGACCGCCGTGGCTGAACTGCCCCGGGTGCTGCTGTATGATGGCGGCCTTTTTTAAGCCGGGAGGCGCAATGGACGATTCCGACTACATGCGCCTGGCGCTGGCCCAGGCCGAACGTGCCTTTGCCGCAGGCGAGGTGCCAGTCGGCGCGGTCGTGGTGCATAACGGCGAAGTGATCGGCGAGGGTTACAACGAACCCATCGGCCGGCTCGACCCCAGCGCCCACGCCGAAATGGTCGCCATTCGCGCCGCCGCCCAGGCGTTGGGCAATTACCGGCTCAGCGGCGCGACGCTGTACGTCACCGTTGAGCCTTGCACCATGTGCACCGGCTTGCTGGTGCACAGCCGCATCGGGCGTCTGGTTTACGGCGCCAGCGAACCCAAAAGTGGGGCGGTGCGTTCCAACCTGCAATTGCTCGATGCAGGTCCGTACAATCACCGCCTCGATGTCACCGGCGGGGTGCTTGAAGCCGAGTGCGCCGAGTTGATGTCACGCTTTTTTGCCGAGCGCCGCGAACGCCAGAAAGCGCTGAAATCCAGACCGCTGTAACGCCCCAAGGGTTTGTAAGACTTATTTGTAAGACCTGTATTTGCAAAACATAGAAGTGCCGGCCTAACCGCCGGCGTGTTGTATTCGATCCACCGAGACTGCGCATGACCGATTTAACCTTCCGAGAGAAAGCCTGGCGACTGTCACCAATGTACGCCTGTTATTTCACCCTCTTTGGGGTGGTCTTTCCTTTTCTGGCTCGGTTTCTGGATGCCCGTGGCCTGAGCGCTCCGCAAATCGGCATCATCTCGGCGCTGGTGTTCGGTGTGAATGTATTTGCGCCCTTTCTGTTCAGCCTGATCAGCGACCGCACCGGCCGGCGTCTGCCGGTGATTCGGTTTGGTTTTGTCATGATGGGCCTGTTCTATTTGCTGACGCTCTTTGGCACCGGCTTTTATTGGTACCTGGGTGTGTTCGGTCTGTTCGGCATTTTCCTGTCGGCGGTATTACCGCAGATGGAAGGGCTGGCGATGACGGTGCTCAGCACCGATAAATCACGCTACGGCCAGGTGCGATTGTGGGGCTCGGTCGGCTACGTGGCGATGGTGTGGATGCTCGGCACGGCACTGGATTATTTTCCGGTCACCATTTTGCCGGTCATCGGCGTGGTGCTATGCGTTTTGATGTGGCTGACCACCTGGCTGATTCCCACCGAAACCCGGTTAGATTCCGCCCAGCGCCAGGCCATTCGCGCCGGCGAAACCATGCCGATTGATTGGCGCCAGGTCAGCGTGTTGCTGGCTATCGTATTTTTCTGGCAAATCGGTATCGCGCCCTACAACACCTTTTTCGATCTGTTTCTGAAAGCGCGCGATTTCAGCGCCAGCAGCATCGGCTTTTTGATCAGCTTTGGCACCGCAACAGAGGTCGCGGTGTTCTTCGTCATCGGTGTCTGGTTTCAGCGCTTCACCGAACGCTTTTTATTGCTGACCGCCTTGGCCGCAACCGTTGTTCGCTGGTCGGTCTTGGCAACAGTGGACGGCAGTTTTGCCCTGGTGTTTTTCACCCAAATGCTGCACGCCCTGACCTTTGGCGTGGTGCATTCGGTTGCTATTCACCGCGTCGGTCGTCTGTTCCCGCCGAGCCGTCAAGGCCTGGGGCAGGGCTTGTATGTCGCCACGGGCATGGGCGTCGGGTTGATTGTCGGCAACCTGTTGTCTGGCTGGTTATGGACCGGAGCCGGCACGGTGTTCTGGGCCGCTGCCGTCAGTACCGCCATCGCAACCCTGATCGCCTTTGTCGCCTTTGGTCGCATTCGCGGCCAGGAAACGGCCGCAACTCAAGCCGGATAACCGCTGCGATTTTAGCCAAGGGTGGCGCGCACTTTTTGCTGCGATATAGTGGTTTGCCCGTTCATTCCACCGCGTATCGAGAGTGCCATGGCCGACATCCATTACTGGTTAATTGTGGCCGCTACCCTGATCGCCTGTGCCAGCCCAGGCCCGGCGACACTGGCGATTTCCAACACCGCTCTGGATGGCGGCCGGTCACGCGCGTTGGCCGTCGCCGCCGGCATTTTTACCACCGCCGGTATCAAACTTTGGTTGAGCCGATTCAATGGCTGAGTTAGTTCGGCTTGGCCCAACCTCCTCCGACCAATTAGCAGTATTAAACCAGGCGCTGATTCAGGAAGAGGGCAGCGACACCCGGCTGTCGCTCGATGAACTCAGCCAACGAATGCGCGGCTGGCTGGCCGGTTACTACCAAGTTGTGGCAGCGAAAGACAGTAATCGATTGCTCGGTTATTGCCTGTTTGCCGTCGAAACAAATCGAGTCTATGTCCGGCAACTTTATGTGGTGGAAAGCGCCCGGTTGTCGGGCTATGGCAAGGCGTTGCTGGCTTGGGTGGAAGCCAATACACCAGAACAATTACCGCTGCATTTGAAAGTATTGTCGGGTAATCATCGGGTGCTGGGTTTTTATCAAAAACTTGGCTATCAGATTCACGCACATGAATTGAGAAAACGAACATGATTCGGACCGCTACAGACGCCGACTTCGATGCCATCTGGCCCATCTTCCAGGAAGTCGTTCGCACCGGCGACACCTACGCCTTCGCCGTGGATACAAGCCGCGAAGAAGCCTACCGCTTGTGGATGGAATTACCGCGCCAAACCTTTGTATATGAAAACGACAACGGTGAAATTTTAGCGACCTACTATCTGAAAACGAACCAGGCCGGGCCGGGCAGCCACGTCTGCAATTGTGGCTATATGGTAGCGTCGGCGGCGCGCGGTCTGGGCCTGGCTACGCAATTGTGTGAGCACTCACAACAGATGGCTGTCGAGTTGGGTTACCAGGCCATGCAGTTCAATATTGTGGCGTCGTCGAATGAAGGGGCTGTGCGCTTGTGGACTAAATTAGGCTTTGAAACCGTAGGCCGTTTACCGCGTGCTTTTAATCACTCGACCTTGGGATTGGTCGATGCGTTGGTGATGTATAAATGGCTGGCGAACTGAATACAAAAGTTGATCAACCGACTCAGGGGGCAAGACATTGGATACGCGTTTTCCGATAGAAGGCGGCTGCACCTGCGGCCAGGTTCGTTACCGACTGAACACCGAACCGATGATCGTGCATTGCTGTCACTGCACCTGGTGCCAACGTGAGACCGGAACGGCTTTTGCGCTGAACGCCATGATTGAGTTTGACCGGTTGGAAAGCCTCGGCATTGCACCGCAAGTTGTACACACGCCGTCGCTCAGCGGATACGGCCAAGACATCGCCCGCTGCCCGCATTGCCATGTGGCGGTGTGGAGCCACTACGCAGGCAGCGGCACGCTGACCTGTTTTGTGCGCGTTGGTACGCTTGACGATGCACAGCAGTTGCCACCTGATGTTCATATTTTTACCTCGACAAAACAGCCTTGGGTGGTGTTGCCTGAATCCACGCCAGCGTTCGAGGCGTATTACAACCGGGACGAGGTTTGGCGCGCTGAATCGTTGGCGCGTTTTCAACAATTGAAACCGGCGATCAAAGCGTACCTGGCGAGTCGGGATTCAAACAATTAACGACGAGATTCAAGGAACGAACGAAGCTGTGAATACCACCGACCCCTGGCAAGCGTATCTGGAAAAGTCGCGACATAAAGCCGCGAACCCGATCACCACCGCCGCCGCTCAATTGAACCGCTCAGGCCTGAAGCGCGCCGTCGATGTGGGCTGCGGCGCTGGCCAGGATGCGGCGGCTTTGTTGGAACTGGGCTATGAGGTGGTGGCGTACGATGCCAGTCTCGATGCCGTTGCGCAGTGTGAACAACGCTTCGCCGGTTGCGACAAGATTCAAGTCCAACACGCCCGGTTTGAAACATTCGATTACCCGGAGTCCGGTGTCATCACCGCGTTTTCCAGTTTGTTTTTTTGTCAGCCGGAATGCTTCGAACAGGCTTGGGAAAACTTATCGCGTTCGTTGCAAACCGGCGGTGTTTTTGTCGGCCATTTTCTGGGGCTGGACGATGACTGGGCGTCGGGATTTCGTATTCCAACCTGCCCGTTGTCGGTCGATACAGTGCGTTCGTTGTTCGAGCCATTCGAGATCCAGTCGTTTGATGAACAAAATGTTCAAGGACCAACGCGCTTGGGCGCCATGAAACATTGGCACACCTTTTCGGTGTTGGCGGTGAAAACGGGTTAAGGCGGATTCACGGCATCACTACGCTGTCGTTATCGGATGATTAGAAAGGAGAATCTGGGATGTCGTTACGATCATTGTTGGTGTTGTTGTGTGTCAGCTTTTGGTTGGCTGGCTGTGCCAGCAACACAACGCAGCACGTTCCGGATTCGATCACCTTTTCCGATTGGCAGGAGGCCAAGGCAGTCTATGAACTCAGCCTGGCGCAAGTGATGGGTTCAGTGCCAGTGCCGGATGCGATTGAACAGGAAGATGCCTCGCTGATTCAGGCCATCGATCAGAACCTTTACCCACATCTGTTTTGGGGGCATGTCCAAGCCGACGGTCAGTTGATGGCTGCTACGGAAGGTCATGCCGACGGGCTTTGGGTTCTGTTTCTCGACAACGATCACCCCAGCCTCAACCAACCAGGCCCAACGTTGCAGACCGGCCGTCAAGCAAATCTGCTGGCGGTAACTGTCCGTCCCGACCGGATTTCACCGGCTTTTGCCGGCGTGTTTTTAACGCACGAGTTAATGCACGGTTTTAACGACCTCTTTGCCGACGGCGCGCTGCCGGAAGCCAGCGAGTTCAATGCGTACTCGGTAGAGAAAGCGGCTTACAACTACCGCTACAACGGCCGATTGAATGCTGTTCTGGACGATCTGTTGGATGCAAGAAACCTGGATAATCATGACGATTTTGTCGCCTTTACCAGAGCTGATGATGATCGCCTGAATCAGTTCCTGTTGAACATCGACGACAAGCTGGGCCACGGCCCGGCACACAGCCCGGCCGAGCGGCAGATGCGGATGGAGTTCTATTTAATGGCCGCTTCAATTCGCGTCGGTGAACGCAGTGGCGCTACCTTCTTCGATAACACCGCCCGGCTGAATCGCCTGCTGGAACAACGCCGTCGTTTCTGATGACTGAGCGCTCGGTTGATGCACGGCTCGATGCGTATCTAGCGTTGGAACGATTGACGCTGGCGCCCGTGTCGGAAGCCGCAGGCTGGAGTATTGACTGGTCGAGTTATCGCGCCGGTTTGCTGGAATCCATTCAAACCGGCGTAGTGATCGACCAATGGCAGGGCGACACCGTGACAGCCCTGGCAACACTGAAACCCATCACTGAATCGCATTGGTTTGTCAGCATGCTGATTTTGCATCCGGAACATCGCGGCCCTAAACGACTGTCGGGATTTTTGGGCGAAATTCAGCAGGTACTTCAAGCGAAAGGCATCGACCAACTGTCGAGCCATGTATTGAAGCAGAATCATGCTTCGATCGCGTTGCACAACAAGTTGGGTTTTCAGGCAGCGCAGGAAAACGACCTCGCCATCGCTTATGAGTTGAAATTGGAATCGGCTCATTTCGCCAGGCTATTGCGAACCGGGACGTTGAACCCAACGGGCTAACAACACCCTAAGCGTTTACTGGCTCACAATTCCCACCGATCAACCGTAACTTTTCATTCCCTTCAAACGCTTGCTCAATCGCACCGGTTTTAGTCTCCCACACGCGACATCGCCGTTTAGGCAGCCAAAGCCTGAACACGGAGGTGTTGCTGTTTGTCAGATTGACGGGGAGAAGGATGATGACAAAGAACGTCACAATGGAAACCGCCAAACGCGCTTTGGCCGCAGGCCATCTGGAACAGGCGGCTGAACTGTTCAGGCAACTGTTGGATGCTCAGCCCAACGACCCGGAAGTGCGGTTGCATTACGCCCTGGTGCTGGCGCAACAAGGGTTGCTGGAAGCCGCTTTGATGCAATTGAAAACGCTGTCCCGGGATTATTCGCAAGTACCGGCGGTGAGCATCAACCGAGGTGAATTGCTGAATCGGTTGGGGCGGCACGATGAAGCCGTTGAAGTGTTGCGCACCTTTGTTGAACAACGGCCACGATTCTTTCTGGCGCGCTTTAACCTGGCGCGGGCGTTGAACGATGCCGGCTATGTGCAACAGGCTATCGAAGAATACCGTCTGGCGCTGGCGCACGACCCCGGCCAGGGGGACGCCTGGTTGCGTCTGGGTAAGTTGTTGCTGGACGACGGCCAGGCCGACGAAGCGGTGGAGTGTTTTACCCAGGCGTTGGAGCGGTTACCGGAAATCTGCCAGCCCGAAGTAGCGGCGCAATTACGCCTTGCATGGCAAATGCAGGGCAAGTCGATACGCGAGCCAGCGCCGGTGTGGTGGGTACCAAAGCCACTGGTACCACTGACCCAGCGCCCAATGCTGACAACCTCAGCCTGAGCGCCAATCCATTCACCGCACCTTTCATTGAAACAGCGGCGTGCCCAACAGGCCGCCGCCTCGCCCAAACATCGTTAGGCCCGCCTTTGCAAATTTCAACTAGGCTTGGACCGCGTACTGGAAGACGCCGCCGTCACACTGGAGTATTCTGTGCGGCGTCGATCAATCTTTGAACAATGCCTGATGGCTTGAACACAGGTAGCCGCGCAGTCAGCGGCGTTCGGTCGTTTTCCTGGATTACATCAACCGCTCAGTAGTGGCACCTGCAGTGTGTCGGGAGGGAGCCTAACCATGAAACCCACTGTCTTTCAGCGCAGCGCTTTGGCGCTGGCTATTTCCGGTGCCGCCCTGGCACCCGTGCAAGCCTGGAGCGATTTGCTCGATGGCGCCAGCGATGTTTTGACGCTGCGCGATGCACCCGGCGAATACGAAATCAGCGGTTTCGATATGGTGGCCTTTCCGGGTGGCTCCTTTGTGGTGGTTTGGACCGAGCATGATGCGTCGTCCAACGACAAAGTTTTCTTACAACTCTTCAATAAAACCGGCAGTGCCATTGGTACCGCTCGTGAATTGGCTCAGGCAAGCGGGACAGGTGAGTCGTTCGAATTTCCGACCGTGGGTGGGGATTTGAATGGGAATCTGGCATTGGCTTGGACGGTGACCAGCGACACGGGTTTGAATTCGCTTGCGTGTAACACAACAACTTCAGTGAATATCCGTGGGTTGACGCTGTCGCCTCCTTATTCATCCAGTCAACAGCTGCCGCTTTATTCCAGCCAAGGTAATAACCCGTGTTCGCCTGAAATTGCTATGGATGATGATGGTGATTTTGTTTTGGTGTGGGCCACCCAAAATAGTGGTTACGACTTGAGTGTTCAAACGTATTTAGCGGGCGGCGCACCAAGTCGCGGACAAAAAGCTCTTGTTGTCGGTATGGATTCTCCAGCAAAAGTTGCGCTGCAAAATAACCAGACAATTCTCTTCGGCTGGTTAGATTCCAATGAAGTACTGGGGCGTAAATACGATCTCCAGTTGAATCCACTGGGCGGTTCGTTTTCGTTGGATGGAAATGAAAATTTCGGTTCAGAAGCTTTCAACAATATAGATATTGCTAACGATGTTGATGGTGGATTTATCACTACTTTTACGCGAGGATCGGATCAAAGTTCTAATGCAATCGACCAGATGGTTCAGCGCTGGAATGCTGATGGATCAGAGGGAAGTGGAAGAGTTGTATTGTCGACAACTGGAAGCTCAATGGGCGTTGGTAGCCCAAGTATTGCATCAGATAGTGAAGGAAATATTGTTACTACGTGGGATTATTCAAAGTCATCAACTGAGCCATCAGCGGCGATTGAAGCTACATCTACAAATAAATCGAATCAAAGCGTTTTCGAGTCCAGCAGTTACATTCAGGATTTAGATTCGGATACAACATTCCATAGTGCCCGAATTGCTATGAATGACGATGTCATTGCAATTGCATGGGTGCCAGATGACAGTTCTAGCGCCACCACCATTAACGCTCGTATTCTTCAACCCTTATCCACAAACACCTCATCCGATGAAGACCAAGAAGAAGGTTTATTCGGTTCAATCAACCCCTGGTTCCTCGCGCTGCTGGGTGGGTTGTTGGGCTTGTGGCGTCGAATTAGGACGCGTTAACCATCGAACGGCCGACCGACTTCCAGTGAGTTGGGTCGGCCGTTTTCTGTTCAGAAATTGTTTTGGTTGAAGCGCTGCTTAGATAAAGAAAACACGGCCAGCGAATATCGCCTCCGCTTGAAACTTTTCCCGGCCCTGCATCCAATGCCCGTTCAGTTGGCGTCTGCTTGGTGTTGATCGCTGTTCCAATGCGATGAGTTGGCCGGTTTTATTGCCGTGCCTTGTCGTTGGCGTCCATTGTACGAAACACCGCTTTGATTGATTCGGATGACGGCTGCACCGGGGTTGCTGTTAAGCTCGGTTTCGTGTGTAGCGCTCAGTTCGTGTTCAGACAAGGCGGTTATTGTGCAGCGGGCAGGACCTCTGCAAGCATAAGGATGATTCATGTCATTTTCGGAAACCTTTGAATCCGCAAAACGCGCCCTGGCAGCCGGGAAAACTGAACGGGCGGAATCGTTGTTTCGGGGGCTGGTCGACGCCGAGCCCAACCAGCCTGAGTATCGGTTGCAACTGGCATTAAGCCTGGTGCATTTGAATCGGTTGGAAGATGCCTTGGCACAGTTGGATTGGTTAGCCAGCCAGTACGGCCCGGTGCCGCCGGTGGCGGTAAACCGTGGTGAAATTTTGCGGCGCCTGGGTCGTTATGATGAAGCGGTGCAAACGTTGTCGGCACTGGTACGGCAACAACCAACATTAACCGCAGCGCGATTCAATTTGGCGCTGTCGTTGCGTGGCGCCGGACAATTGGATGCGGCCATCAACGAGTATCGCCAGGCGTTGTTGCAGCAACCCGGTAACGGCGATGGCTGGTACAACCTGGGCAACGCCTTGCTCGAAAATGGTCAGGTGTCGGCCGCCATCGAAAGCTACCATCACGCTTTGGATTTTGTTGCCGGAGCTACTCGGGCCAAGGTGCTGAACAACCTCGGCAGTGCCTTCATTTTACAGCGCGAACCGGGCGAGGCGATTCAGCCGTTACAGCAAGCACTGCAACAACAAGCCGATTATTCCGATGCCCAATTGAATCTCAGTCGTGCCCTGGAACGCACCGGAGCGATGCTGGAAGCCGAACGGGGTTACCGTCAATTAGCTAAGCTCAACCCCGACCACTGGTGGCACGAACTGCACGCCGACAACCTGTGCCCGGACGTTTACGAGTCGAGCGATGCCATCGATCAATGGCGCGATCGCTTTCAACAAAAAATTGCTCAATGGAGCCAGCGGTCGCAACCCTTGCCGTTGGACACCCTGCATTTAAGCGGTGCCGAACCGACTTACAAATTGATGTATCAGGGCCGCGAGGATCGTCGCTTAAAAGTTATTTATGCGCAGATGCTGGCCGACCGTCTGCCTAAATTCGATGCGCCGGAAAAACGTCGGGGCGCGGACAAACTGCGCATCGGTATGGTGGTCAGCCGTGGTCACGAAGGCATTTTTGCGCGCAGTCTGAAAGGCATGATGCCGCATTTTGACCGGCATCAATTTGAAATAGTCGTGGCGGTTAATCGCCCGGCATTGGCGGCTACCCAGGCGTTATTGCCGTCTGAGCACGTGCATTGGTTGCCGTTGTCGATGCGGGTGGACGAAGCCGCTGACCAGTTGCGAAAAGCACAATTGGATGTGCTCTATCACTGGGAAGTGGGTACCGATACGTTCAATTATTTTCTGCCGTGGTTTCGCTGCGCACCGGTGCAATACACCAGTTGGGCATGGCCGATGACTACCGGCATTCCGACGATGGATTTCTTTCTGACCAGCGATCTGGTTGAACCTGAAAACGCTCAGCGTCTGTACAGCGAACCGCTGCTGAGCATGAAGTCGAATATGTTCACCTGGGCTGAGCCGCCGCAGGTTAAAACCCAATCGGTATCGCGTGCTGAGTTTGGTTTTGGTGAACGCGAGCATCTGTACATCTGTCACCAAAACCCGCGCAAGGTGCATCCGGATTTTGATGCGTTGGTTGCGAGCATTTTGCAGCGCGATCCCGATGGCCGGCTGCTATTGATTGGCGGTGCGGAGGCGAACGAAGCCACCTTATTGCAACAACGCTTACAGCGCAGCTTGGGTGCAATGATTTCCCGGGTAACCATTTTGCCGCGAATGCCAAACGACAAATATCTGGATTTGTTGCGCTGTGTGGATGTCGCGCTCGACCCGCCACATTACACCGGGGCTAACACCAGTTACGACGCTTTGGGTCTGGGGCTGCCGGTGGTGACGCAACGCTCGGTACTGTTGCGTGGCAATTTCACCTCGGGGCTGTATCGGCAATTGGGCGATACAACTTTGGTTGCTGACTCGGCTGAGCAATATGTCGATCTGGCCGTTGGTCTGGCTCAGGACGCGGAACAGCGAAACCATTGGCAGCGGTGGTTGCTGGACGGTCGGGATCGTATTTTCTACGACAGTCAGTCGGTCAGCGAGTTGGAAGACGCCTGGTTAAAAATGGCGGGGATTTGATAACGCAGGTTCGCAGTCAGCGACATTTTGCATGAATGTTAATGCAAAATGTCGCTGATTGTTTGTCGGTTTTAAAATTAATTTAACCGTTACAAATACTTCGCCAGAAACTTCAAGGTGCGCGCCTGAGCCAAGGCCGCAGCCGGTTGGTTGTAGAGCGGGCGACCCCAGCAATTAAAGCCGTGTCCGGCATCGGGGTATTCAAAAAATTCGGCTTGGCTGTTGCCAGACATGGCGGTTTTGATGGCTGCGATGTCGGCCGGCGGGATGCTTGTATCCTGTTCGCCGTGATGAAACAAGATTGGCTGAGAAACGCGATCAGCTTCGTCCAGGTAGTTCACGGTTTTGCCACCGTAAAAACAAATCGCGGCGTCGGGCCTGCCGGTGGCGGCGGTGCGAAAGGCGAGTTGTCCGCCAAGGCAGTAACCCAGTACAGCGGTTTTGCCATCCACTTCGCCACGGGCTTTCAGGCAATCGACGGCGTCGGCGATGTCGAGTGTGGCCTGGTCTCGATCGACTGTGCCAGCCAATGCGAAGGCGCGTTCGTTGCCTGCTTCGTTGTACTCCAGATCAATACGCGGTTCGACGCGCCAGAAAATATCTGGCGCCAACACGGTGTAGCCGGATAGCGCGTATTGATCGGCCACAGTGCGAATGTGGTGATTGACGCCCCAGATTTCCTGCAGCAAGACAATACCGGGGCCACGGCCGGTCGGCGGCAGCGACAAATAACCTTGAAATTGTTGACCATCACGAGTGGGGATATCGATCCAGGTGGCGTTCATGCGAGTGTCTCCGCAGTGAAAAGGTGAATGCAGTGTAACGCGGGAATCAGTGCTTTGAAGTGGTGGATGTGGAACGGGGTGTTGCCAGTAACTGACGATAAAAATCGACGTATTGTTGCGCCGAGTCGCGCCATTCAAACCGTTGCGCCATGGCGTTGCGTTGCAGTTGCTGCCAGGTAGCGGGATCGGTTTGATAGAGCTGAATCAGTTGTTCGAGGGCTTGTTGTAAGGCGTTGGCGTTGGGGTCCAGGAAACTGAAGCCGGTGGCGGTATTGAGGTTCGAGCCGTCGTTGTTGTAGGCGACAACGGTGTTTTTCAAACCGCCGACGTGGCGCACCAGCGGCAGTGTGCCGTAGCGCAACGAGTAAATCTGGTTCAGCCCGCAAGGTTCAAACAAAGACGGCATCAGGAAGGCATCGCCGCCGGCTTCCAACCGATGCGCCAGCGCCATGTCGTAGCCTTCGACAAAGCGCAGTTTCAGCGGAAAGCGTTGCTCCAGACTGTGCAGTTGCGCGGCCAGTTGCGCATCGCCAGAGCCGAGCAGCACGACTTGAATGTCTTCGTTTTTCAGGATGTTTTCCAACGCGGGAATTAACAGGTGAAAACCTTTTTGATCGGTCAGCCGGCTGATGGAAACCAACAGCGGCACCGGCTTTTCGGCCAGTTTGAATTCGCGTTGCAGTGCGATTTTGCACTGCGCTTTGCCGGTGTCGTCGATACTGTGAAATTGAGCGGCAATATCGGGATCGGTTTCTGGCGACCATTGGCCGTAGTCGCAGCCATTCAGAATGCCGATCAGATTATTTTTCCGTGCGCGAAAGTAAGCGCCTAATCCATGCCCGCCCATATCGGTCACGAGTTCTTCGGCGTAACCGGGGCTGACGGCGTTTAAACCGTCGGCGAAATGGATGCCGCCTTTGAGCAAATTGATGCGGCCGTAATCTTCAAAAATTTCTGAGCGGAAAAAGACTTCGTGAATGCCCAAAGGTTGCAGCCAGCGAGCATCGGCGTGGCCCTGATAGGCGGCGTTGTGCAGGCTGAGCAGGCTGCGGGTGTGGGCAAAGAAGGCGTCGTCTTTGTAGTGTTCGGCCAGATAAAACGCTGCCAGTGCACTTTGCCAGTCGTTCAGATGCAGGATGTCCGGTTGCCAGTCGTTGGCTTTGCACCAGGCCAGGGCGCCTTTGCTTAAGATGGCAAAACGGCGCGGGTTGTCGTCGAAGGCGCCGTAGCCGTCGTCATACACGCCGGGGCGTTCGAAGCTGGGCGCGTGTTCCAGCAGGATCATCGGTAAGCCGGCGTGTGTGCCGGTGCGCGCCTGGACGCGGTGGTTTTCAAACAGACTCAGCGGCAGTTGCATCGGTTGCGCCGGCCAGTCGCGCCAATGTTCGCGGATGCGTTGGTAAGCGGGCATGACGATGCGAACGTCGTGCCCCATGGCTTGCAAGCAAGCGGGCAGGGCGCGGGCGACATCGGCCAGGCCGCCGGTTTTGACCAGGCCTTCAACCTCGGAGGCGACGACCAGAATTTTCAGTCGGTCAGTCATCGAAACCCACGCGGGCGCCTTTGGGAATGACGACCACGCCGCCGGGTGAGACGTGGAAGCGTTGGCGGTCCTGTTCGAGGTCTTCGCCGATAACGGTGCCGGGGGCGATGGTGACGTTTTTATCGAGAATGGCGCGGCGAATGCGGCAGCCACGGCCGATGTCGTTACCGCCCATCAAGACGCTGTCTTCGACGGTGGTGTAGCTGTGGATGTGGCTGTTGTGGCCGAGTATCGATTGATGCACGCTGCCGCCGGAAATGATGCAGCCACCGGAAATCATCGAGCTGATGGCCTGGCCGGTGCGGTTGGCTTCGTCGTGTACAAACTTGGCCGGTGGCACGGCCGGGTGGTGCGAGCGCAGCGGCCAGTGCCGGTTGTACAGATCGATCGGCGGTGTGACGGCGAGCAGGTCCATATTCGCCTCAAATAGCGAATCGATGGTGCCGACGTCGCGCCAGTAGCCGCTGGTGTGTTCGGCTTCGCCGCGAATGGTGTTGGTGGAGAAGTCGTACACATAGACAACGCCGGCTTCGAACAATTCGGGAATGATGTTGTGGCCGAAATCGTGAATTGAGTCGGGGCGTTCGGCGTCGGCGCGCAAGCTGGATACCAACGTATCGGCCTCGAACACGTAATTGCCCATGCTGGCTAATACCCAGCCGGGACGACCGGGAATGGTTTTGGGGTTGCTCTTGGGTTTTTCCTGGAAGCCGATCATCTTGTGATTGGCGTCGATTTCGATGATGCCGAATTGATCGGCTTGTTCCACCGGCACCGGAATGGCGGCGACGGTCAGGCGGGCATCGTCGTGGCTGCGGTGGAATTCGATCATCTGCCGCACGTCCATCTTGTAAATGTGGTCGCCACCAAAAACACAAACGACCTCTGGGTCCATGCCTTCCACCAACTCGATGTTTTGGTAGATGGCGTCGGCGGTGCCCTGATACCAGTGCTTGCCCATTTGCATCTGAGCGGGGATGGGATCGATGAAACGATTGGTCAGACCAGTGACCCGCCAGCGCCGACTCATGTGTTTCATCAGCGAATGCGACTTGAACTGAGTCAGTACGAAAATCTGCAGCAGGTCGGAGTTGACGAAGTTGTTCAGTACGAAATCGATGATGCGGTAATTACCGCCAAAAGGAACGGCTGGCTTGGCGCGAACCGAGGTCAGAGGTGCCAGGCGAGTGCCTTCACCACCGGCGAGAATCATGGACAGGATGCCGGACATAGTCGTTCCCTTCTGGTGAAATCCGCGCGGGCAGAGACGGTTGGATCAGACGTCGGCGGTCGTCCTCGTACTCATGCCTAGCAGTGTGCTCTCGATGGCCGCTGGTGGCGTCAGTTGACTGAAGAAAACTGGCGAATTCCAGGGGGCTTGCCGCTGTCGTTCAAAATAGACCAGCGCCGCCACAAAGGCCACGACCGCCAGCAAGAAGAAGATCAGACGAGTGTTCATGGTGGTTTAGGATGCGCTGTTCAGGAGATGGTCCGCATTGTGTACTGGTTGATTCGGAATTGGCAAGGGAAGTCCCGGTGACTTCTGGTAAACTGCGGGCGGTTTTATCGTTGAGTCAGTTGAGGTCTGTTATGAAAACCCGTCTGGGTCTGATGTTGAGTTTGTTGTCTTGTTGTAGTCTGGCTCCGGTTTTGGCCGAGGAAGTGGTGTTGACTGTTCAGCCGCAAGCGCAATTGCAACTGCTGCCGCTGGCCGACCAAACCCTGACCGAAACCGGCACCGTCACCGTTCATCCGCAGGACGCTGGCAGCCCGGCCGGTGCGTTGAGTGAACCCTTGCCAGAATATTGTCTGTTGTCGATTCAGGTCGGTCTGGGTGGTGCCCAGGCGCAATTGACGCCCGGCAAAATGATTTGCATCACCGAAGACCATCGCATTCTCGAAGCCATGCCACAGGCCGAGGTGGTGGGTTTGGGTGAGTGTCTGGGAAATTCCGGCCAATGCAGTCGCTTTCGTTTAACGACAACGCGTGTGGGCCAGTTGCGTTTGCAGGCTCCGCTGGAATTTACCTTGCAGCCGCGCAACCTGAGTAATTGATGGACTGAACTGTACAGCCGGGCGTTGTTGGTTGAATACGTTATTAATTCAATACAATGCAGCGCCTGGCTTGAATAAACAGCTATAGCAGCATCCGTTGAATCAATCGTAAACGTTCTTCTTCTTCCAGCTGTCCTGATCTTCAACCAATGATTCCATGCCTTCGGCGAGCTTTTCAGCCTGGCTTGATGACATTTCCTGGCGGTGGTCCTGCCATTGTTGCTTGGCCATACCCAGCTGGTTACGCAGCGCCAATTCTTCCTGTTTGAATTCACTGGCGTGGCGCGATGCTGTGATGCTGTCGAGGCCTTTCTGGAACGCGCGGCAGGCTTCCTGATAATTCTGGCTTTGCAGGCACTGCTCACCGTGGCCGGTGAAGAAGCGCACCGCTGTTTCGACCAATTTGATTTCGACCTGGCGCATCATTTTTTCAGCCGCCGGTTTGTCCATGTGGCCGGTTTCATAATTGCGCTTGATGAATAGAAACAACGCTTTGAGCGTGTGTCGATGCAGATTGATTTCTTCGGGTTTGAGATTTGGAATCGACGCCTTGGGCGGATGCTGTTTGGCGTGGGCGCGTTCGGTGGTCAGTTGTTCGTAATCGCTGATCAGGTATTTTTCCTGATCCGGTTTCAACTTCACCTGAGCGCGGATGTTTTGCAGTAATGCCTGGTAAATAAAGTCGCGCAATTCTGACGACAGATAACCTTCGGGCAGACTGCGCAGTACGTTATTCAATTTGCGGTATTGGGTGTTGAGGTTTTGCAGTTGCTCGCGCACGGCAGCCTGATGGCGATGACGACTTTGGGTAATCACCATTGCCACCAGCATCACAACGACCATGACGACCGCTGCTATGGATAGCAAAACCTTGATATCAATGCCCATCTGGTCATCCGTCCCGATGAAAGGAAGCGATGAATTCTTCCCAACTGTGTTTCATAGAATGCATGTTTTTTGTCCGGCGAACCTACCCAAGGGCAGGGGTTGACAGCCCCAGGGGGCGTCCTTAAAGTTCGCCGCTCGCTAGCTGTCCCGTTCGTCTAGTGGCCTAGGACACCGCCCTTTCACGGCGGTAACAGGGGTTCGAGTCCCCTACGGGACGCCACTTTTCCATTCTTATCTGTCTGTTGTTTCACCCGTATCGACGCTGGCCTGGCAATAACGCACTGCGTCGATATCAATATCTCTAATATAGCTCATCGGCGGAAACGTCGTTTTCTTAAGCTGCATCGCGCCCGCCAGGCGATGCGCAGCAAGTCGGCCAGCATCACTGCGACGACGAAAACGACGCCTGCGATCAGCACAACTTCCATCCCGACCACCGTAAAAAAGCCAAGACTATGGCCGGATGCCGGGCGTTATGCAAGATCGACAGCCCTTAGGCGGGATGCGACAATTCCGCCTCCGTTTTCAGTCGATAGTAAAGGAAGCTGCATGAAGCCGCTTTACGCCTTTGGTGAATTGCTCGTGGATGCCTTGCATCAGGATGGCGTGGTTGAAGATGGATTGGCGATTCCAGGCGCCTTGTTCTACCCCGGCGGCGCACCCGCCAATGTGGCGGTGGCCGCAGCGCGTCTGGGTGTGAAGAGCTTCTTTATCGGCCAGGTCGGCCGCGACCGGTTCGGCCCCTATTTAAAGCAGGCGTTGACGCACTATGGCGTCGATACCCGCTATCTGCGCTCTACCGATGCGCCGACGCCGATGGCGCTGGTGTCGCTCGACGAACACGGCAAACCCGATTTTCGCTTCTATCGCAGTGGCAGCGCCGACCTGCTGTTACCTGCCCACAAATTGCCCAGCCCAGCTGAATTCACGCCCGGTGTGGTGCACGTGGCATCGAACACCCTGACCGAAGTCGATATTCGCCGCGTGCATCTGGGCTTTGTCGACCGATGTCTGGATGCCGGCAATCTGATCAGCTTTGACGTCAATCTGCGCCAGGGTTTGTGGCCGGGCGGCAACAACTTTCGCGAGCCGATCAAAGCGATGCTGACCCGAGCCGATGTGATCAAGGTTAATCGTCAGGAAATGAACCGCCTGTGGGAACACCGGGCGCAGGAACAGTTGCTGGAACTGGCGTTTGCGAACCGGGCTCAGGCGGTGTTTATCACCGATGGCCCGAATGTGGCGGAAGTGTTTACTCGTCACGGCCATCATCAATGTCAGCCGGCGGTGGTGACGGTGGTGGATGTTACCGCAGCCGGTGGCGCTTTTTGTGGCGTGGTCGTGGCAGCATTGTGTTCTGACCACGAGCCGGACTGGGCCGCCACGCTGGAACGGGCAGTGCGGGCCGGTGGGTTGGCGGTCGGTAAGCGCGGCGCGTTTTTGTCGTTACCGACGGCGGAAGAACTGGGTTAATCGAGAGAGTGCGACAAGTTTCAACTGCAATGGTTGAGGCGATTGTGTCCGTCAGGGCGGGTTAACAGTGTGATTGGTTGCCCGGCCTTGAGCTTTGTTCACAAATCTTTTCCCGGCGCGGTGCTTTATAGTGCGACAGCAGTCGTCACAATAGGTGATCATGCTCAAACTGAGTCATATAGGTAGCGATTTTCGTGTTTCTTGATTCTTTTCACCGCAAACAAGACGGTTACGTCCTGATCAGTGCCGACCAGGCCAGCAACTTTGCCAAGGACGTCGCCGGTGATTTCAACCCGATCCATAATCCGGATGCCAAGCGCTTTTGCGTACCGGGCGATTTGTTGTTCGCTCTGGTGTTGCAGCGTTACGGCGTTAGTGAGCGTATGGCCGTGCGGTTTTCCGGCATGGTGGGCGACAACGTGCCGCTGGTGTTTCCCGAAGTGGACGAAGGCGTCGTCGATATTCAGGACACCAACGGCAAAGCCTATCTGCACCTGGAACACGGCGGCAAAACCAGCCACGACGCCCAGTTGATTGAACAGCTGACGCGGCATTATGTGGCGTTTTCCGGCCATAACTTCCCGTTCATCATGGTGCCGTTGATGGAAAAACACGGCGTCATGTTCAACCCCAAACGCCCGCTGGTGATTTACGAGAGCATGGCGTTTGAGCTGAACCGGCTCGACATCCAGAACCCGGAAATGGAACTCGCTAATACCAGCCTGGATGTGAACGGCAAGCGTGGCGATGCTCATTTTGAGTTCAACATCACTGCCGATGGCGAGGTGGTCGGTACCGGCTCCAAGAAGCTCATCGTCAGTGGTTTGATGCCTTACGACTCGGCGGCCATGGACGACATGGTCGAGCAATTCGAAGTTCTGAAACAGCAACGTTTCGGTCGCTGAACCATCGCGCACCATTTTGGGGCTGGCAATTGCCGGCCTCGGTGCGCACTCTTCTTTTTGCACTGTTTCGGTGCAATCTTAGACCTCTCCAAGGCCTGTCTTCCTGGCCGGTATTTTGCTCTACCCTGACGTCAGTTCGTTGATTCGGTGTCTGTTGATCGGTACCCGGCCGAATCACGTTTCAACTTCAAGGGGACGCAATTGTGACCACGAACGATGCCTTCGCGGCATTTCTCGAACAGTCGGTTTTGCCTGCAGAGTTGATCGACTTCCGTGAGTCGTTGTATCAGCCGTTGACCGACTGGTTGCTGCGTCGCCGTCCGCGCATTTTGGGCATTCAAGGCACGCAGGGGTCGGGTAAATCGACGCTCGCCGCCGTATTGAAGTGGCAACTCGAGCAACACGGGTTGAGCGTCGCCATCCTGTCCATCGATGATCTGTATTTACCGTTGGCGGGGCGTCAACGCCTGGCGCAGGAACGCCATCCTTTATTGGCGACGCGCGGCGTGCCAGGCACGCACGACCTGGCGTTGGGCGAAGCCATTCTGCATTGGGTCCGGCTGGGCAAAGGCCCGAAAGCCCTGCCCCGGTTTGATAAATCCCGCGATGACCGCCGCCCGGAAGCCGACTGGCCGGTGCTGCCGCAACCCCCGGACATGCTGATTTTCGAAGGCTGGTGCATCGGCCTGAGCGCTGAACCTGAGACCGCGCTGGCCGAACCCATCAATGCACTGGAACGGCGCGACGATGCCCAGGGTGAGTGGCGTCGTTACGTCAATGCCCAATTGGCTGGGCCCTATCAACGACTGTTCGCTGCGTTGGATGCCTTGATCGTGCTGCGAGCGCCGGGTTTTGAGCAGGTGTTTAACTGGCGTCGCCGTCAGGAAGAAGGGCTGCGCACCCGGGGCGGCAGCGGCGTGATGAACGACGACCAGTTGCGGCGCTTTATTCAGCATTACGAACGGCTGACGCGACACGGCCTGGCGACTCTGGGCGAGCGGGCGGATGTGTTGATTCCGCTGGACGACCAGCAGCGCCCTGGCCAGCCTCAATGGCGGGAGCCAACCGTATGACGGCGCGTTGGGCGTGTTTCACCGATCTGGACGGCACCTTGCTGGACCACGACAGTTACGATTGGCATCCGGCTGAGCCGGCATTGCAGGCTTTGGCTGAACGAGACATTCCGGTGATCGCCGTGACCAGTAAAACCCGCTTGGAATGGCAAGCGTTGCGCCGTGACATTCCTTATCTGGCGCCGTTGGCCGGTTGTGAGAATGGGGCGGTGGTGGTCGATGATCGTGGAAGCGATGGCCTGGCGACAGCTCTTGGTCGGCCGCTGGCAGAGCTGATTGCCGTCTTTGAGCGTGTACGCCAATCCTTGAATGCCCCAGCCATCGGTTTCCATGAAGCCAGCGATCAACAGGTGTCCGACTGGACGGGATTGTCGTTGAACCAGTCCCAGTTGGCGCGGCAACGTGAAGGCGCGTTGCCGGTGTATTGGCCTGCGGGCGTGGCCGGCCGTGCAGAGTTCAAGGCCGCGCTGGAAGCCGCTGGCGTGCAGACGCTCGAAGGCGGGCGGTTTTTGCATCTGGCCAGCGGTGCCGACAAAGGCACGGCGTTGCAATATCTGGTCGATAAATTGGCGGGTGAAAGCCGCGTTCGCAGCCTGGCGCTGGGCGATGGCGGCAACGACGACGCCATGCTGGCTATCGCCGATCTGGCGGTACGCATTCCGCCGGCGCACGGCGCTGCCCGGGCGGAAACTCTTTCGAATGTTGTCTTAGCGCCGCAACCCGGTCCTGCAGGTTGGAACCGGTCGGTGTTGGATTTGCTTGATCGTTTTATCTCCAAGGAGCCTTAGCTATGAGCGATTTTTTTCAGAATGGTTTGATTGCCAACCTGCACAATCTGGTCGATCGGCCGGTCGAATCCATGGAAAAGGAGTTGATTGGTTTTTCCCACCAGAACCCGATGGCGCTGGTATTGCCGTCGCTGTATTCCGAGCTGGAACAGCCCGCGCTGGAGACCATTGTCCAGGAGCTGACGCAGGTGCCGTATCTGAACGAGATCGTGGTCGGTCTCGACCGCGCTGACCGCGATCAGTTCCGGCACGCTCAGGAATACTTTGGCCGCCTGCCGCAGCCGGTGCGCATTCTGTGGAACGACGGTCCGCGCCTGCAGGCGGTCGATCGGATGCTGGCCAGCAAAGGCCTGGCGCCGACCGAATTGGGTAAAGGCCGCAACGTCTGGTACTGCTACGGCTACATTCTCGCGGCCAATCGCGCCAAGGCCGTGGCGATGCACGATTGCGACATCAAAACCTACGACCGTGGCATGCTGGCGCGGCTGATCTATCCGGTTGCCAACCCGGCGTATCGCTACCAGTTCTGCAAGGGTTATTACTCGCGCATCGCCGACGGCAAGATGAACGGTCGCGTGTGCCGGTTGCTGGTGTCGCCGTTGTTGCGGGCGTTGAAAATGGTCAAGGGCGAAAACGAATTTCTCGAGTACATGAATTCGTTCCGCTATGCGTTGTCGGGCGAATTCAGCCTGCGCACCGACGTGCTGCGCAACCTGCGTATTCCCAGCGACTGGGGTTTGGAAGTTGGCGTGCTGGCAGAGCTGCATCGCAACTACAGCCCGCGCAGCATCTGCCAGGTGAACGTCGCTTCGGTATACGATCACAAACATCAGCCGCTCAGCCCGGAAGATGCTCGTAAAGGGCTGTCGAAGATGTCGCGCGACATCTCCAAGGCGATCTTCCGCAAGTTGGCGACGCAAGGTCTGGTGTTTACCGAAGAGCATTTCCGCACCATCAAGGCGACCTATTTCCGGGTCGCACTCGACTACATCGAAACCTATTACAACGACGCCATCTTCAACGGCCTGACGCTGGATCGCCACGCCGAAGAAGAAGCGGTGGAGTTGTTTGCCCGCAACGTTATGTCGGCCGGTCAGGAGTTTCTGGAAAACCCGATGGCAACGCCGTTTATGCCGAGCTGGAGTCGGGTGCAGTCGGCCATTCCTGACATCCTCGAGCAGATTTTCGACGCTGTTGAACTCGACAATCAGGAAACCCAGTCGGCTTGAACGACAGCGCTCCTCAGCTCCGAACCGGTTGTCGGTTCGGAGTTTTCTGTCATGTTACAAAAAATTACATTTATAACTGATTGATTCTAAACGCGACGTCATTTTCTGACCATTTGGTCGGCCCAAACGGGATGCATTTTGGTTGCGCTTGCTTATAATCCGCCGCCCTTCGATCTACCGATACACGCCGCGTTTACGAGGTTGTCTGTTATATGCAAGCTCAGGTCAGTGCAGGCCGTCAGGGGGGATACCTCTGCCTGGCATCCAGTTTGATTCTGAATGAACGTCCGTTGCCGATTCGCTTCTTTTATAAAGAAGAAGCGCAACACGCCAACGATACGGGGTTCCGTTTTTACAGTGGTTTTGAGACCGACGATTTTCTGATGGAAGAAGACGCAGCTTGTGTCGCACCGCTCGATTGTATGGAGCGGTTGGACCCGAGCATTGTCGAACTGTTGGCTATATCGGAAGTCGGCAGCGTCTGGGAACGACTGCCCAACAGCAATGATTGGGTTGAGGTTTTCGACTACGAAATTCCCGATTGAGTGTTTGGCTCAAGCGAAAAAAAACCGGCCATCGTGCCGGTTTTTTTGTGTCCACTTGGTCGGCGGTCAATCCGCCAACACCAGCCAGGGCTGGGAATACCAATAGAAGAAGTTGCCGCTGCGCGCCTGAGCGGTGCAGTTGAAACGATGCCGACCCGGGCTAAGCGGTTCCGGTGCGCTGAGTTGAAATTGATGATCGTCAATCCAGCGCGCGTCCTGCCAGGCACTGTCGACAAAACAGTTCAGTAAGCGGCTCATGTCGGAGGTATCGTCGACGCGGATGGTCATGCTCGGTTGCACATCGGTGGTGGGCATGTCGGGAACCGACGCCAGATTTACTGGCATCGGGTGGCTGTCCAGTTTGGTGCCGAGCGTTTCCAGCCGGGAATAGACACCGGCGGCAGCGAAGCGGGGCAGGGCATAGAAGTCGCTGCCGCGATAGACACCGCCGGAATGCTGCGCAAAACCGATGTAGTTTTCGTTCTGCAAAATCGATTTCAGCCCTTCGCTGTATTCGCCATACGGGTAGGCAAACCAGCGCGGCACTTCGTCGCCCAATTCCGTTTCCAGGCGTTGCTGTGCATGGCGGATGCTGGCGGCCATTTGTTCACGCCAGGCGTTATCGCGCGGTGAGTGACGCACCAGATAGCCGTGGTCGCGGCTGTGGTTGGCAACGGTGGCGCCCCACGCCTGCATCTCGCGCAATTGATCCCAGCTGAGCATGTCGTTGAAGCCCTGATCGATCGGATCGGTGGCGGCAAAGATGGTGAACGGCGCGTTGAATTCCTGCAGCAACGGGAAGGCGTTGGTGTAGATGTTTTTGAAGGCGTCGTCGAAGGTGATGACAACAGCGCCGTCGGGCAGTGCTTCGTCATTGCGTACTGCATCTAGAGCGGTTTTCAGGGCAATGACCGGATGGCCGTTGTCGCGCAGATAGGTCAGATGCTGGCGAAAGGTCGCCGGGCTGACGCTGGTGCTGGCCGGGGTGTCTTCAGCAACGTGGTGATACACCAGAATGTTGAAATGCTGTTGCGCCAGCGCGGGGCCGGCACAGAGCGCGAGTAAAACAAGGCATAGCAAACGAACGGGCATGATTAGAGCGGTCCCTTGGTCAGTCCGGTTTCGATGGGTCGGTGGCTGTCGGTAATCCAATGGCTCCAGGAGCCGGAATAGAGCTTCGGTTGCGGCAGTCCGGCTACGGCCATCGCCAGAATGTTGTGGCAGGCCGACACGCCCGAGCCACAGTAACAAACCCAGTCGCCGGAATCCGGCAGTGGTTCAAAGCGTTGCTGTAAAGTCGCGGCGTCGTGAAAGCGGCCTTGGGCGTCCAGGTTGGCGGTGAAATCGACGCAATAGGCGCCGGGAATGTGGCCGGCAATGGGGTCCAGCGGTTCGGTTTCGCCGCTGTAGCGGATGGCGGCGCGGGCATCGATCAGCGTGAGTTCGGTCAGTTGCTGTTGCAGGGTGTCTGCGTCGATTACCCAGTCTGGCGGGCACTGGACGATAAGGTCGCTGCTTGCTGGCGGCGCAGGTATGTCGCTGACCAATTTTCCGTTTCGTTCGAGCCAGGCTTTTAAGCCACCATCCAACACGCGAACGTTGGTTAAACCGGCCCAGCGTGCCAACCACCAGGCGCGAGCGGAATAAGGGCCGTTACTGGCGTCGTACACCACCAGCGGTGTATCAGCCGACAATCCCCAGGCGCGTAAGCGCGCTTGCAGGCTGGCGGGGTCGGGCAGGGTGTGGCGGCCGGTGACGCCGGCTTGAATCGGGCCGGAGAGATCGCGGTCGAGATGGGCATAAAAAGCACCGGGCAGATGGCCTTCGTTGTACTCGGCCTGGCCGGCTTCGGGCGTGGCCAGATCGAACCGGCAATCCAGCAGCACCGGCGGGTGGTCGCTGTTCAGTAATTCGGCCAGTTCGGAGGCGCTGATTAAAAACGATGAAGCGGCAGTCATTTCGGTTCTCCGGCAAAAAACTGGACCGACAATACCGGTCTGATGTGCAGAAGAGAAGTTGGCTGGGCCGGCAGGATTCGAACCTGCGCATGACGGGATCAAAACCCGTTGCCTTACCGCTTGGCGACGGCCCAAAAATCGGGTCGAACTAGAGGGATGCGGGGGAGAAAAATGGCTGGGCCGGCAGGATTCGAACCTGCGCATGACGGGATCAAAACCCGTTGCCTTACCGCTTGGCGACGGCCCACCAGAGGGATGGTGGCTATGGCTGGACTTGAACCAGCGACTCCAGCATTATGAATGCTGTGCTCTAACCAACTGAGCTACATAGCCTCCGTAACGGCCGCGTATTATCCGTAAAATTCCGGGGGTGTCAACAATACCCTCCTATCTTTTTTTCAAAAAATTCAAGGGTTTAGCGAACTGGTGGCGAAAGCCTCGCACGCTTGCTTTGCGTCGCCGTCGAGCTTCGCTAGACTGCCCATCGGTTTTATTCCATTCACCGCCAGCAGAGGAGACCCCAGATGATTGTGTGTCTGTGCCGATTCGGCCGCGCACAGTGCCCCTCGGGCGCTGCACCGACGTCCTTCGTTAACTAGCGGACGTCGAACGGCACTTCATTCCCGCCCCTCGGCGTCCTGAATGCATTCTGTGTAGGACGTTGATATGAGCGCTTTAATTACGCTTTCCCAGGTATCCCTGAATCGGGATGCCAAGCCGCTTTTTGCTGATTTATCGCTGGTCGTTAACCGTGGCGACCGCATTGGTCTGGTCGGTCACAACGGGTCCGGCAAGTCGAGTTTGCTGGCGCTGATGGCTGGCGACATCGAATTGGATGCCGGCCGTCGCCAGGTGCGTCGTGATCTGGTGATCGGTCGGGTCGAACAGTTTGTGCCGGAGGAATTACAGGCGCAGACCTTATTGCAGGCAGCCATCGCGGCCTTGCCCGCAACGCGTCGGTTGGAAGATGGCCACCGTGCCGAAGCGGAACTGTTCAAGCTCGGTTTCAACGCCGAGCAATTGGCGCAGTCGGTCGCCTCGCTCAGTGGGGGCCAGCAGAATTTGCTGTTGCTGGCGCGCGCCATTCTGATCGAACCGGACGTTTTGCTGCTCGACGAACCGGGCAACCATTTGGACATCCTCAGTCTGACGCTATTGCGGCAATGGTTGCAGTCGCAGTCGGTGCCTTGGGTGATGGTCTCGCACGACCGCCATCTGCTGAATGCCTTGTGTACTCAAACTTGGTTTTTGCGCGATCAGCGCCTCTACCACTTTAATCTGCCGTTCGATGCCGCCCGCCAGGCGTTGGCCGAGGCTGACGAACAGGCGCGGGCGCGTCGGGCGGAAGAAGAAAAAGAAGTGGCGCGCTTGCAGGCATCGGCCAAACGGCTGGCGCATTGGGGGCACACGTACGACAACGAGGATTTGTCGCGCAAAGCCAAGACGATGGAGAAACGCGTCGAGCGGTTAAAAGCCGACCTGACCTTTGTCAGCCAGGGCAGCGGTCTGGCGCTGGCGTTGCCGGAAGAAGGCCTGACCGCGCGTCAGGTGCTGGTGCTGGAAAACGCCCGCATCGATTTACCGGGCGACCAAAATCGGTCGGTGACGTGCGAGTTTCTGAACGTTCGTCCTGGTGATCGCATTGCTTTGCTGGGCGTTAACGGCGTCGGCAAATCGACCAGTCTGAAGCGGATGATGGCCGCCGTGGGGGACGAGGAAGGCGATATTCGCTGGAACCCGCGCGTGCAACTGGGTTACTACGACCAGTTGTTGTCGAGCCTGGAAACAAACGTCAGCCGTTTCGATTGGTTGCGTGAACGCCTCGATGGCCCGGATGACGCCATTCGCCAGACCTTACTGAACGCTGGCGTGCCCTACGAGCGTTTCGACCAGCCGGTGCACAGCCTCAGTGGCGGTGAAAAAGCGCGGTTGATGTTCGCTTTATTCCGGTTGCAACGGCCGAACGTGTTGATTCTGGATGAACCCACCAACCACCTGGATCTGGAAGGGCGCCAGGAGTTGATCGAGTCGCTGACCGGCAGTGATATGACCGTGCTGATGACCAGTCACGACCGAACCTTTCTCGATGACGTTGCCACGCGCTGGTGGTGGATCGAAGCCGGGGTGTTGCGTGAGATTGACGATCCGGCGGCGTTTTACCGTCAGCTTGAAGCCGGTGGCGATGCCTCGCCATCGAGTTCATCCACGGCGCAAAACACCTCGGTGTTGCCCGACAGCGAAGACGCCATGCTGGCGCGTCTGGACTGGCTGGAGCAGCAATTGAGCGACGATCAGGCGCGCAAACCCAAGCACCAGAAACCCGAGCGCCAGGCCCAGTGGAAGGCGGAAATCGCCGAGCTGTGGCAACGACTGGAGCGTTGATCCAACCCGCCCGCCGACCGTTGTGGCCGTCAAAGCCACGCGGTTGGCGTTGTCATGGAAATGACATCGAGCCTCGCTACCGTTCCCGGCAATCCACCGCTTTAACAAGGGGAGCGCTATGGGTCGTGGCTTTCAACTGGCCTTGGGACAATGGCTGCAAATCTGCCTCTGGACGTTGAAATACCTGCCTTACGGCGGCTGGCGTCGGCTGCCGCGACGGGCGCTGATGTATCTGCTGGCGGTGCCCGCCCTAACGCTGTTGCAAGTCGTGCACTGGATCGGTTTTCTGTGCGACGAGATTTTTTTCCGGCGCTACCGCCAGGTTGACGTGCGCCGCCCCGTCTTTATTTCCGGTGTGCCGCGTTCCGGCACCACGCATCTGCATCGGGTGTTGTCGCATCACGACGATCTGACCTCAATGCGCACCTGGGAATGCCTGTTCGCCCCCAGCATTACCGAACGCTATGTCGTGCGCAGCATTGGGCATCTGCTGCGGCCGTTGGGCCGGTTGGTCGGCAAAGTTCGCTTGCCGTTCCTGAAGCAAATGGACGCCATTCACCAGTTGGGCTTGCTGGAACCGGAAGAGGATTTTCTGTCGCTGCTGCCGGTAAACGGTTGTTTTCTGGTGGTCGTTTTGTTCCCGGAAGAAGCATCGCTGTGGCGCCTGGTCCGATTCGACGCCGCCATGCCGACACGGCGCAAACAAACGCTGATGCGTTTCTACCGCCGCATGATTCAGAAGCATCTGTACTTTCATGGCGCTCAGCGACGTTACCTGTGCAAGAACCCATCGTTTGCGTCCTGGCTGAGCAGTCTGCGCCAGCAATTTCCGGACGCCGATTTCGCGCTGTGCATTCGACCGGCGGAAAAAACGCTGCCGTCGCAACTGAGTTCGTTGTTGCCCGGCTGGCAGCTGTTTCACGGTCCGCGTTTCACGCCGGCATTCGAGCAGCGCATTGTCAGCATGCTGGCGGGTTATTACCGCGACATCGATTTGTTCTGTGCCGAAAACCCGAACGCTCAGGTGGTGCCGATGCAGCAACTGACGACCGATCTGAACGGCACCATCACCCAGTTGTTGCAGGACATGGGCCTGGCGATGACGCCGGCGTATCGCGCCGCTCTGGATGCGGAAATTACCGAGGCTCGTCGCTACCGCAGCGGCCACCGTTATCAGCAGCAGGCGTTCAATGTTCGCTGGTCGGAAGTGGCGCATCGCTTTAAAGCGCGCTCGGCTCAGGCTCAGACGATGCAGGAGGTGGCGTGATGCAGGAATTCGCTTCTGTCGCGGTGCAGCCGCGTCGCCGCAGCAACGCCGCCCCGCGCCGGGTATTGATCGTTTCCGATGCGGCTCCGCACCGCAATGGCGTCGGTGCTTATTATCAGGATTTGATGCACCACCTCGGCCCCTGGGTCGAAGACATCGACATCATTTCGCCGGCCATTGTGGACGGCCAGTGGCAGGGCGGTTGGATGTTTCCGCTGCCCGGCGATGCCACTCAGAAATTCTGTGTGCCCAATCTGTTGCGTCTGCGTCAGCAGATGGAAGCCTTCGCGCCGGACGTAGTGGTGATTCCGACACCGGGTCTGTTCGGCATGTTTGGCGCTCGCTACGGCCGTCAGATGGGCGCGCGCGTACTGGTCGGTTTTCATACCTGGTACGAGAAGCTGACTGAGCTGTATTGGAACCGGGTGCAGGGTTCGCTGACCCGCGGTTATTTCGAAGTCAGCAACCGCTTTATTTTCCGCAACGCCGATGTGGTGCTGGCGAATTCCGACGAAATGGTCGGCATTGCCGAGCGCATTGGCGCGGCGCAGGCAGCCTTGATGGGCACGCCGGTCAGTCCGTTGTTTTTGCAGCGCACTCCGCCGCGCGCGCCCACAGCGGTGCGTTCGGTATTGTTTGCCGGGCGACTGGCGGCAGAAAAGAATCTGGAAGGTTTGCTGGAGGCGGCGCGGGCGCTGCCGCAGTTGCGGTTTTCGGTGGCGGGCGATGGTCCGCAGCGCGAGTTGATCGAAACCGCTGCGCAGGAATTGCCGAACCTCGATTACATCGGCTGGCTCGACCGCGAAGGTCTGCTGGCTGCCATGGACGCTCACGACGCCTTGATTCTGCCCAGCCACGTGGAAAGCTTCGGCACCATCGCGCTCGAAGCCATGGCGCGGCAGCGCCTGGTGATCGTCAGCGACGCCTGTGGCATCGCCGAGTGGTCTGAGCTGGCGTCGGCCTTGTTGGTTAAGTCCGCAGACGAAGACGTTGCCAGTGTGCTGCGTCGCGCCACTCAGTTGAGCGAATTCGAAGTAGCCGCCAGCGCGCGTCAGGCGCGGCAAGCGGTGGTGCAACACAACCAGGCCAATCTCAGTCTGTGGCTGGATTTCATCACCGGGGTGTCATGAGTTTTTTGACCCGATCAGGCAAGACCAAACCCGCCATCGTCAGTCTGCACGACGTCATGCCCGATACGCTGGACGACGTTCGCTGGTGGCTGACGCACTGGCTGGCGGATGTACCGCCAGCCGATCTGACCTTGTTAGTGGTGCCAGGCCTGGACTGGCAGCCGGCGCAACTGGAGCAACTGCGCGCCTGGCAACAACAGGGTTACGAGCTGGCCGGACACGGCTGGCAGCATCGTGTGCGTCGGATATCGACGCTCTATCATCGTCTGCATTCGACCTTTGTGTCACGGCAGGCGGCCGAACATCTGTCGCTCAGCGAGGCCGAACTGATCGAGCTGATCGAGCGCAACTACCAATGGTTTACCGACAATGATTTCCAATCGCCTGAACTCTACGTCCCGCCTGCCTGGGCATTGGGCCAACTCGGCACAACGGCGCGGCGACATCTTCCATTTCGTTACCTGGAAAGCACCGCTGGTTTTCACGATCTCCACGCTGGCCGCTTTCACGCCTTGCCCCTGGCGGGATTCGAAGCCGATGCCCGCTGGCGAGTTCCCAGCCTACGACTCTGGAACGGACTTAATCGCCGTGTCGCTACGGCACAGCGAGCGCTGAGGCTGTCGATCCATCCGCACGATCACCGCTACTACTTAGCGGACGACTTACAGCGTTGGTTGCAATCGGGCATTCAACCGATCAATTACCGCCAGGTTCTGCACCGCACAAAAGCGCCGCAAGCCGCGTAAGACGGCCTTTAGCGCTTGATTGTTCGCACCGCTTTCTATACTATCCGCGCCCTCCTGGCTCTCTGGGCCAGGGCAGTTGTGCCGCCACTCGGTGCGAGCCGGGCGGTGTGCGTTAACTCCTTACCTTACTGAGGCGCTTGCCCCAGAAGGTTGTATAACCCGCAAGGAGATCCTATGCGTCATTACGAAATCGTTCTGCTGGTGCATCCTGACCAGTCTGAACAGGTGCCAGCGATGATTGATCGCTACACCTCCGTCATCACCGATAAAGGTGGCAAGGTGCACCGCCAGGAAGATTGGGGCCGCCGTCAACTGGCTTTCCCGATCGACAATGCTCACAAGGCTCACTATGTGCTGCTGAACATCGAAGCTGACAACGAAGTCATCGACGACCTGAAGAGCACCTTCCGTTTCAACGACGCCATTATCCGCAACATGATCATGCGCCGTAAGGACGCTGTGACTGATGCCTCTCCGATGATGAAGAGCGTCGAAGCCAAGAAAGCGAAAGAAGAAGCTCAAGCAGCGGTTAGCCGCTCTCGCTCCGACCAGGACGACGACTACGACGATGAAGACGACGTCGATCTGGACGACCAATCCACCGAGCAAGCTGACGAAGCCTAAGTTAAAGGAGCATTGTCATGGCCCGTTTTTTCCGTCGCCGTAAGTTCTGCCGTTTTACCGCAGAAGGCATCAAGGAAATCGATTACAAAGATGTGGACCTGCTGAAAGGCTACATCACTGAAACCGGCAAGATCGTACCGAGCCGGATCACTGGTACCCGTGCCCGCTACCAGCGCCAGCTGTCTTCGGCGATCAAGCGTGCGCGTTACCTGGCTTTGCTGCCTTACACCGACAGCCATCAATAAGGTCGTTGGTTAAGGGGAGGTCCCGTTGATGTTGGCCTTTGCGCGTTACGCGATGAAAAGCCAGCTGAACGCCGGGTTCCTCGCCGCAGGTTTGGCCGTGCTGCCGATGGTGTATGCCGTCAGCGCGGCGCTGGTGGGGTTGGTCGCTCTGCGACACGGCACCACCGCTGGCACGCGAGTGCTGCTGGCCGCTATGGCCGGTGCACTGTTGAGCTGGCAATGGACAGGCATTGTGCTGCCCTTGCTGGTGCTGCCGTTGACCGCCGTTCTGGCTCTGGCCTTACGACGGTTCCAGGATTGGTCCGCCCTGCTGCTGTTTGCAGCCGTGTTGGGACTGGTGCTGGCAACGGCCGCACAAGCGTTGGTCGGTGACCGGTTCACGGCCATCGTCGCCCAGATTCAGGCGGCAATGGCACCGGATCCGCAGCAGATGGGATGGCAAGTACTCGAAGCCATCAAACCGTACGCCGCCTTTTTGGTGAGTACGGCCGAGGTGTTCGAAGCCTTGCTGTGCGTGCTGCTGGCGCGTTACTGGCAAGCCGGGCTTTATAACCCCGGTGGCTTGAGCGCCGAGTTCCACCGTCTGCGCATCAGCGGTTGGCCGTTGTGGCTGTTGCTGGGTGCGATGCTGGTCAGTTGGTGGCTGCAACCTGCGGCTTTGTTGTTGTTATTGTTGCCTTTGGTGTTTGCCGGGGCAGCGCTGGTTCACGCAATCGTGGCCAGACAGAAATTGGGTGGGCAATGGCTGGTGGCCTTTTATTTGGCCGTCATCCTGTTCAATCAGTTCATGTTACCGTTACTGGTCCTGGTGGCCGTTGCCGATGGCGCTGTCGATCTGAGAGCGCGGCTGGCAAAACAGCCGGACCAGGACGATAAATGAGGTAAGCGAGATGGAAGTTATCCTGCTTGAGAAAGTTGGCAAAATGGGTGTCCTGGGTGACACCGTTAATGTCAAAAGCGGTTTTGCCCGTAACTACCTGGTGCCGCAAGGCAAGGCAGTGCCGGCAACCAAAGACAACGTCAAGTACTTCGAAGAACGTCGTGCTGAGCTGGAAAAAGCCGAAGCTGAAAAGCTGGCGAACGCTCAACAACGCGCTGAGAAACTGGCTGAAATCGAAGTCACCGTTGCGGCTAACGCCGGTGACGAAGGCAAACTGTTCGGCTCTATCGGCCCGCGCGACGTGGCTGATCTGATCACCGCCGCCGGCGTTGAAGTCAGCAAAGCCGAAGTACGCATGCCGGAAGGTCCGATCCGTGCCGTGGGTGAATACAACATCACCATCCAGGTACACCCGGACGTCGACGCTGAAGTTCACATTATTGTGGTTCCTGAGGCGTAAGCACCTTCAGTGGCACTGGTGAATGCCAGTGCGCTGACTGCTAGACGCTGAACGGGAGACGGGAGACGCCGAATAGGTGGTGCCCGTCTCCCGTTTTTATTGGCGCTGAATTTTCCATGCCAATGAGGGAGCAAACGTATTTAGCGTCTCCCGTCTCCCGTCAAGCGTCTCCCGATTAAAGCGTCTCCCATTTCCATCCCCAACCCGCTACCATAACCGCCCACTTTAGCCATACCGCCGTACCCCATGACTGATGCCTTAGAAGACGATCTGTTTGCTGGCGATGACGTCGCCAACCTGCGTGTGCCGCCGCATTCGCTGGAGGCGGAGCAGTCGGTTCTGGGTGCCTTGATGATCGACAACAGCCAGTGGGACGGTGTCGCTGAAATTCTGATGCCGGACGATTTTCATCGTGGTGAACACCGGCAGATTTTCCGCATGATGATGAAGCTGTCGGACCAGACGCAGCCGCTCGATGTCATCACCCTGGGTGAAGCGCTGGAGAAAGAGAAACAGCTCGAAGCCGTCGGCGGCATGGCCTACTTGAACGACCTGGCCGACAACACCCCATCGATTTCCAACCTGCTCGCCTACGGCAAGATTGTTCAGGAACGCTCGGTATTGCGGCGGCTGATTCGCGTCGCCAACGACATCGCGTCCAAAGCCTACGACCCGCGCGGGCTCGATGCCGAAACCCTGCTCGACGACGCCGAGCGTCAAGTATTTCAGATTGCTGAAGAGCGCCCGAATCAGGGCGGCCTGGTGCACGTCAATCCGCTGGTCGACAAAGCACTGGAACGCATCGACGAATTACTGAATTCCGACAGCGACATTACCGGTGTTTCCACCGGCTTTGCTGATCTCGATTCCATGACCACCGGCTGGCAAAGTGGTGATCTGGTGATCCTGGCGGCGCGACCGGCGATGGGGAAAACCACCTTCGCCATGAACATGGTCGAAGAAGCGGCGTTGAACCAGGACAAGCCCGTCGTTGTGTTCAGCCTCGAGATGCCTGCCGATCAGTTGATCACTCGTTCCATTGCCTCACTGGGTCGGCTCGACATGGGCCGGGTGCGAACCGGTAAATTGCACGACGACGATTTCCCCAAATTGACCAAGGCGGTCAATCTGCTCAAAGACCGCAAGCTGTTTATCGACGACACCGCTGGCATCAGTCCGACTGAGATGCGCAGCCGCTTGCGCCGTCTGGTGCGCGAACACGGCGATCTGGGTCTGGTTGTGGTCGACTATTTGCAGCTGATGAAAATCAAAGGTTTTACCGAAGGCCGCACCAACGAAATTTCGGAAATCTCGCGCTCGTTGAAAGCCATCGCCAAAGAATTCGAATGCCCAATTGTGGCGCTGTCGCAGCTTAACCGGAGTCTGGAACAGCGGCCCAACAAGCGGCCGGTGAACTCGGACTTGCGCGAATCCGGTGCGATCGAGCAGGACGCCGACATCATCCTCTTTATCTACCGCGACGAAGTCTATAACGAAGACTCCAAAGACAAGGGCACCGCTGAAATCATCATCGGCAAGCAGCGGAACGGCCCCATCGGCACCTGTCGTCTGGCCTTCATCGGCAAGCACAGCCGTTTCGAAAATCTGGCACCGGACCAGTACGGCGACTGGCAAGCCGAATGAGTCGCGGAACCTGCGCCACCATTGATGCTCGCGCCCTGGCGACCAATTTAGCCAAGGTGCGCGAACACGCGCCTAACAGTCGCATCTGGGCGGCAATTAAGGCTGACGCCTACGGCCACGGCGCGGTCGAAACCGCCCGCGCTCTGCACGCGGCCGACGGCTTTGCACTGGCAACGCTCGATGAAGCTCAGGCATTGCGCGACGCCGGCATCCAACATCCGTTGATTCTGCTCGAAGGCACTGTCGATGCCGATCAGGCTCGTCAGGCGATTGCCTTGGGCTGCGCCACCGTTGTGCACCAGGCAGAACAACTGGCGCAGCTGGAAGCGCTTGGGCCGCTGGTTCGTGACCAATCCTTGTGGCTGAAAATCGACACCGGCATGCACCGTTTGGGTGTCGCGCCTGAAGCCGTGGCGGATTATTGGCAACGCATGAGCGCTTTGAGCGCGCTGCCGGTCGGCTTGCTCAGTCATTTCGCCGCCGCCGATGAAGCCGATGCCGCGCCCACCGAATCTCAGTTGGCGGTGTTTGAGCGTTGCGAACGTCAAGTGGGTTCGGTGCCGTGCAGCCTGGCCAATTCCGCCGGCATTCTGGCCTGGCCAAACAGCCACCGCGACTGGGTGCGGCCGGGCATTATGCTCTATGGCGCCTCGCCCGGTTTCGGCAAAACCGGCCAGCAGTTGGGCTTGCAACCGGCGATGACGTTGACGTCTCCGGTGATCGCACTGCGCGACATCGCCGTTGGCGAGCGCGTCGGTTACGGCGGCCGCTGGACAGCGCAGCGGCCCAGTCGCATTGCTACGCTGGCGATCGGTTATGGCGATGGCTATCCACGCCAGGCACCGGACGGCACACCAGTCTGGCTGAACGGCCAGCGGGTGCCGATGGCCGGTAAAGTCTCAATGGACATGATTACTGTCGATGTAACCGACGTGCCGATGGTTCAGATTGGCGATCACGCCGAACTCTGGGGCAACCATCTCAGCGTCGATGAGGTAGCGGCGAACATCGGCACGGTTGGCTACGAACTGCTGACCCGGGTGTCGAGCCGGGTGCCGCGTCACTGGCGCCATCTGGACTAACCTGAGGCGGCGCGTCCATAAGCCAAATGGATAAGCTGCTGTCACCTTTTTATTCAAGACTTCTATAACAAAATCCGTATAATGCGCCTCGATCGCCTTGGTATCGGATGCGTCGGGTTAGCAAACACTCGCTTTAAAGACGGCATCGTCGGGCGGTCCAGAATCACGAAGTAGGGCCTGGGTGCCACATTCTCCGCTCGGGCCGCCCAGGGATGGCCCACTTCCTCCGCTTTCAACAGCCATGGGCGAAGACCGTAATGACCGCAACCAAAGCAGATGTAGTCCTGGTAGGGGCGGGCGCTATGAGCGCTACCCTGGGTACCTTGCTGAAGCAGCTTGACCCGAATCTGACCATCCTGATGATCGAAAAGGGCAACGCCGTTGCCCTGGAAAGCACCGACGGCTGGAACAACGCCGGCACCGGCCATGCGGCCTACTGCGAACTCAACTACACCCCGGTAAAAGCCGACGGCAGCATCGATACCAGCAAGGCGCTGAGCATCAACTCTGCCTTCGAAGTGAGCTTGCAGCTGTGGTCCTATCTGGTGGAAAGCGGCGCACTGCCGGATGCCAAAGCCTTTATTAACCGCGCGCCGCACCAAAGCTTTGTCTGGGGTGACGAAAACGTCGCCTTCCTGCGCAAGCGCTATGAAACGCTGAAACAATTGCCGCTGTTTGCCGAAATGGAATACAGCGAAGATCCGGCCGTACTCAGCCAGTGGATGCCGCTGGTGATGCAGAATCGCGATCCGCACCAAAAAGTGGCAGGCACTCGCGTTGCTCACGGTTCCGATGTCGATTTTGGGGCGTTAACGCGCCTGCTGGTGAAGCATCTGGAAGCGCAACCCGGTTTCGAATTGAAGGTCAAAACCCAAGTCACCGACCTGAACCAGAAAGCCGACGGCTCCTGGGCGATCACGCTGAAAAATGCCCAAGGCTACCAGGCGGTTGATTGCCAATTCGTTTTCCTGGGCGCCGGCGGCGGCGCGCTGCCGTTGCTGCAACAGGCCGGTGTGCCGGAAGGCCACGGCTACGGCGGTTTCCCGGTCAGCGGTCAGTGGCTGGTCTGCCGCAAGCCTGACGTGGTGGAGCAGCACCACGCCAAGGTGTACGGCAAGGCGCCGTTGGGTGCACCGCCGATGTCGGTACCGCATCTGGATACGCGCATCATCAGCGGCGAAAAAGCCTTGCTGTTTGGGCCGTTCGCCGGCTTCACCACCAAGTTCCTCAAAGCCGGTTCCTTCCTGGATTTGATCAAATCGGTGCGGCTCAACAACCTCTGGCCGATGATCCGTGCTGGCTTGGCCAACATGGACTTGACCCGTTACTTGATCAGCGAAGTGCTGCAATCGCACCAGTCGCGCGTCGATGCCCTGCGCAAGTTCTATCCGGACGCGCGCGATGAAGACTGGGAACTGGCGATTGCCGGCCAGCGCGTGCAGATCATCAAGAAAGATCCGCAAAAAGGCGGCAAGCTGGAATTCGGCACCGAAGTGATTGCTACCACCGATGGCTCGCTGGCAGCCTTGCTGGGCGCGTCTCCGGGCGCATCCACCGCAGCGCAGACCATGATCAACATCATCGAGCGCTGCTTTGCTGATCGCCTGGCGGAACCAGCCTGGCGCGACAAGTTGATCGCCATGGTGCCGTCCTACGGCCAGTCGCTGGTCGACGACGCCGAACTGCTCAAACAGGTGCGCAGCCGCACGCTGAAAACGCTGCAACTGACCAACGACTGATTTAAATCCCGCTCTATAAAAAGGCACCCAAGCCCACCGGCTTGGGTGCCTTTTTGCTTCTGGCACAGCTCCTGCTTTACAAAATGTTGACCGATCGGTCCAGAGGTGCCTGAGTCGTGGAATTCTGCGAAACTTCCGCCGCTCGCCAGCCCCCTGGGCTTAGGGTTCCAACGATAACAACGAATGCCGGTCCCCCTGTCGGGTGCATTGCGACTGGCGATCACCAAGGAGTCTTACATGCTGGAAAAACTCTTCAAATTGAAAGAGTTGGGGACCGATGTCCGCACCGAAGTGCTGGCCGGTATCTCAACCTTTTTGACCATGGCTTACATCATTGTCGTCAACCCGGGCATCTTGTCCGAGACCGGCATGCCGTTTCAGGCGGTCTTTGTCGCCACCTGTATCGCCGCTGCCCTGGGCACCGCCGTTATGGGCCTGTATGCCAACTATCCGGTGGCGCTGGCGCCGGGCATGGGTCTGAACGCCTTCTTCACCTTCGGTGTGGTGTTTGGCATGGGTCAAAGCTGGCAAGTGGCGTTGGGCTGCGTGTTCTGGTCCGGTGTCATCTTCCTGCTGATCAGTATTTTCAAAGTGCGCGAGTGGGTCATCAATGCCATTCCAGCGTCGATGAAAACCGGCATCGCGGTCGGTATCGGTTTGTTCCTGGCCTTGATCGGTTTGAAAGAAGCCGGCGTGGTCGTGAATAACGACGCCACTCTGGTGGGTCTGGGTGACGTCACATCACCGCAAGTGGTGCTGTGCTTCCTGGGCTTCGCGTTGATCGCGGCGCTGCATTACCGCGGTGTCACCGGCAGCGTCATCATCGGCATTCTGGCGACGACTGTAATCGGTGCCTTCTTCGGCCTGGTCAGCTACACCGGCGTGGTCTCCATGCCCAGCGGCCTGGGCGCAACCTTCGGTCAACTGGACATCTTCGGCGCGCTGGAACTGGGTCTGTACTCCGTCATTTTCGCCTTTCTGTTCGTCGATTTGTTCGACACCTCCGGCACGTTGGTGGCGGTTGCCAAAGCCGGCAAACTGCTGGATTCCGATGGCAAACTGCCGCGTCTGAATCGTGCGCTCATTGCCGACAGCTCAGCCTCCATTGCGGGTTCTGTGCTGGGTACATCTACCACTACCAGCTACATCGAAAGTGGTGCGGGCATCGCGGCTGGCGGTCGCACTGGCTTGACGGCTTTGACGGTGTCAGTCCTGTTCCTGCTGGCGTTGTTCTTCTCGCCGCTGGCGTTGATGATTCCGGCATACGCCACCGCGTCGGCGCTGATTTTCGTTGCCGTTCTGATGGTGTCGTCGATTTCTTCAATCGATTGGCAAGACATCACCGAATCCGCTCCGGTGGTCATCACCGCCTTTATGATGCCGGCGACTTACTCCATCGCCGAAGGCATTGCCGCGGGCTTCCTGTCTTACGCTGTGATTAAAATTTTGGCCGGCAAAGCCAAAGAAGTGAACATCAGCGTCTACGTCATTGCTGTTCTGGCGTTGATTAAATACCTCTGGCACTGATCGCTCGTCGATTCGAATCGGAACAAGGCCCTGCGGGGCCTTTTTTGTTGGCTGTTCGGCGGTCGTTTTCAATCCGGGCGGCCGTTACAATGGCCGCTGATTATTCCATTGGCTGATGCTTTCATGTTCGATCCCAAAGACCACATTCGCACCGTGCCGGACTGGCCGCAGCCGGGCGTTCAGTTCCGCGACATCACCACCTTGCTGTCGGATGCCAAAGTCTTCCGGCAACTGATCGACGCCTTTGTGCACCATTATTACGACCATGAAATCGACGCCATTGTCGGCATCGATGCGCGCGGTTTTATTCTCGGCGCACCCCTGGCGTACGAATTGCGAACCGCCTTCATTCCGGTGCGCAAAAAAGGCAAGTTGCCGTTCGACACGCTCGAAGAAGCCTATCAACTGGAATACGGCAAAGCCGAGTTGCAGATTCACGCCGACGCCTTGAAAGCCGGCATGAAGGTCGTCGTTATGGACGACCTGATCGCCACCGGCGGTACGCTGTCGGCCACCTGCAAACTGGTGGAGCGATTGGGTGCCGAAGTCGTTGAGTGCGCGGCCATCGTTGACTTGCCCGATCTTGGCGGCAGCCGCGCCATCCAGGCGGCGGGTCACTCCGTATTCACGCTGTGCGCCTACGACGGCGATTGAGCCAAGGTCGAATGGGCGCGATTTTTCTGGCTTGTTAGTGTGTCCCTGACTTCAACCGTGGAGATGGCTATGACGGCTTTTCGCGCCTTGCGCATTCACCAGACCGACACCGGCGTACGGCGCGCCATCGAAACCCTGACGCTGAGCGACTTACCCGCAGGCGATGTGCTGATTCGGGTGCATTACAGCTCGCTGAATTACAAAGATGCCCTCTCGGCTAACGGCCACACCGGCATCAGCCGGCACTATCCGCACACGCCCGGCATCGATGCCGCGGGCAAAGTGGTGACGGATGTCAGCGGCACATTCGAGGCGGGCACGGAAGTGGCGGTCATCGGTTTTGATCTGGGCATGAACACTGCCGGCGGCTTCGCTGATTACATTCGCGTGCCGGTCGGTTGGGTGACGACGTTGCCGAAAAAACTCTCCATGGCCGATGCCATGCGTTTGGGTACTGCCGGAGTAACCGCCGCCTACGCCTTTGAGAAACTGCTCGACAACGGTTTGAAATCGGACCAGGGCCCGGTGTTGGTCACTGGGGCAACCGGTGGTGTGGGTGCCTTGGCGGTGCATTTGTTAGGCACCTTGGGTTACGACGTCACCGCCGTGACCGGCAAGCCGGACGCACACGACTGGTTGCGCAGCCTGGGTGCAAGCCTGGTGGTACCGCGCGAGGAATTGAGCACGCCACAGAAAAAGGCGTTGCTGCCGGCCAGCTACGCAGCGGCCATCGACACGGTTGGCGACAGCACGTTGGTGAATGTGCTTAAGAGTCTGAAATTCGGTGGCACCGTCGCCGCCTGCGGCATTGTCGGCGGCACTGCGGTGCCGACCGACATCTACCCGTTCATTCTGCGCGGCGTCAATCTGGTCGGTATCGCCAGCGCCGATGCGCCTCTGGCTGCACGCCAGCGGGTGCTGGGAAAATTCAGTGGGCTGTGGACACTGCCCAAACTGACGGAGCTGTGCGACACCCTGCGGCTCGACCAACTCGAAGCGCGCATCGACGCCATGCTGGCGGGCAAGATTCAGGGTCGGGCGCTGATCGATATGGAGGCGGAATGACCACGGCAACCTGGCCATTGAACCTGACGCAAGCGCCCCTGGCCGACGGCTGGGCAGAACAGCTGGCAGACGAATTCCAGCAGCCTTACGTGGCTCAATTGCAGCAATTTCTCAGCGCCGAAGCCGCTGCCGGAAAAACCCTGTACCCACCAGCCGATCAGGTGTTTCGTGCGCTCGAACTGACGCCCTTCAACGCCGTCAAAGTGGTCATCCTGGGGCAGGATCCGTATCACGGCCCGAACCAGGCGCACGGTCTGAGCTTTTCGGTACAGGGCGGCGTCAAGCTGCCGCCCAGCCTGGTCAACATCTACAAAGAGTTGGTGCAGGACGTCGGCATCGAACCGCCGACGCATGGCGATCTCAGCGGTTGGGCGCGCCAGGGTGTGCTACTGCTGAACTCGGTATTGACGGTCGAGCAGGGCCAGGCAGGTGCGCATCAAGGACGCGGTTGGGAACGCTTTACCGATGCGGTAATCGAACGGCTGAACCGCGAACGCGATCAATTGGTGTTCATGCTCTGGGGCAGTTATGCCCAAAAAAAGGGCCAGTTTATCGATCGTGACCGCCATTGTGTGTTGCAGTCGGTGCACCCCTCGCCACTGTCGGCGCATCGCGGCTGGTTTGGCAGCGGGCAATTTTCAGCGGCCAATGTGTACCTCCGAGGCACTGGCCAGACGCCGATCAACTGGCAGCCGTAATCAGTCGATTTGGCCGTGCATTAGCACCGCGTCGCGTGCTGAGTCAGGCGTCAATTTTGCCGCCTAACGTCCATTTCTTGACGTCGATGGGTGTTCAACCAGTCGATAAATCCGCTAAAGAATTTTTTCGTTTTGGCGTTCACCGAACTGTAAAGAAGCACGAGAAAAGCGTGAAAATTCAGCAACCTTGATTCGTCTGCGCTAGTCTAGAAACGACAGCAAACGAAGTCGGACCCAATAACCAAACAGTGTAAAAAGTTCGACTTTGTCATTGGCATGAAGAATGCTCGTCAAGTCAGTGAAAGGTCTGTTACGTCCACCAGGGCGTCCCATGAATCCATGACATGATCATTCAGGGAAAGAGCCGAAACGCGTTTCTTTCGAGGGGGTCTAGATGGATATATTTAAGCAATACCAGTCTCGCTACGAAGCCCGCCAGCACGAAGAATATTCGCTGGAAGAATACCTGCAACTGTGCAAAGACGATGCGTCGGTTTACGCCTCGGCACCGGAGCGAATGCTCAAGGCCATTGGCGAACCGGAGGTAATCGACACCGCCAAGGACTCACGCCTCAGTCGCATTTTTTCCAACAAAATCATCCGACGTTACCCGGCCTTTGAAGAATTTTACGGCATGGAAGAACCGATCGAGCAGATCGTCTCCTACTTCCGTCACGCCGCTCAGGGGCTCGAAGAAAAGAAACAGATTCTGTATTTATTAGGCCCGGTCGGTGGCGGTAAATCGTCGTTGGCCGAACGCCTGAAACAGTTAATTGAAACCGTGCCGTTTTACGCCATCAAAGGATCGCCGGTTTACGAAAGCCCGCTCGGCCTGTTCGATCTGGATGAAGACGGCGACATCCTGGAAGAGCGGTTCGGTATTCCCAAACGCTACTTGCGTTCCATCATGTCGCCTTGGGCGGTGAAGCGCCTGCACGAATTCGGCGGCGATATTTCCCAGTTCCGAGTGGTGAAACTCTACCCGTCTATCATCGATCAGATCGCGGTCGCCAAGACCGAACCGGGCGATGAAAACAACCAGGATATTTCCGCACTGGTCGGCAAAGTCGACATCCGCAAACTGGAGGATTACCCGCAAGACGACCCGGACGCCTACAGCTTCTCCGGCGCCTTGTGCAAAGCCAACCAGGGTTTGATGGAATTTGTCGAGATGTTCAAAGCGCCGATCAAGGTGCTGCATCCGTTGCTGACGGCAACACAGGAAGGTAACTACAACGCCACCGAAGGTATGAGCGCCATTCCATTCAATGGCACGATTCTGGCGCACTCGAACGAATCGGAATGGCAGCAGTTCCGTAACAATAAGAACAACGAGGCCTTTTTGGATCGTGTCTTTATTGTCAAAGTGCCGTACTGCGTCCGGGTCAGCGAAGAGATCAACATCTATCGCAAACTGATCGAGAATTCATCGCTGCGTGAAGCGCCTTGCGCACCAGATACGTTAAAAATGATGGCGCAATTTTCGGTGCTGTCGCGGCTCAAGGAGCCGGAGAATTCCAACCTCTATTCCAAGATGCGCGTCTACGACGGTGAGAACCTGAAAGACACCGATCCGAAAGCAAAAACCATCCAGGAATACCGCGATGCCGCCGGTGTCGATGAAGGCATGAACGGTCTATCAACGCGCTTCGCGTTCAAGATTTTATCGAAAGTGTTCAACTTCGACGCCACCGAAGTAGCCGCCAACCCGGTGCACTTGCTGTACGTTCTGGAAGATCAGATCGAACAGCAGCAATTCCCACAGGATGTGCACGATCGTTATTTGGCACACCTGAAAGAATACATGGCGCCGCGCTACGTCGAGTTCATCGGTAAGGAAATTCAGACTGCGTATCTGGAAAGCTATTCCGAATACGGCCAGAACATTTTCGACCGCTACGTCACTTACGCCGATTTCTGGATTCAGGATCAGGAATACCGTGACCCGGAAACTGGAGAAATTCTCGACCGCGGGTCTTTGAACGAAGAGCTGGAGAAAATTGAAAAGCCGGCCGGCATTTCCAACCCGAAAGACTTCCGCAATGAGATCGTTAATTTCGTTTTACGGGCACGGGCCAACAACGAAGGCCGGAACCCGAGTTGGCAGAGTTACGAAAAACTGCGCGCGGTGATCGAGAAGAAAATGTTCTCCAACACAGAAGACTTACTGCCGGTTATTTCCTACTCGGCCAAGTCGTCCAAGGATGACGAGAAAAAACATCAGGACTTTGTGCGCCGCATGACCGATCGCGGCTACACCGAGAAACAAGTGCGGCTGCTCAGCGAGTGGTACCTGCGCGTGCGTAAATCATCCTGATGCCTGCCGGTCTGCGCCCGATTATGGGTGCAGACCGGATGTCGACTCTGACGGCCACTTGGCCACTGACGAGGTCGAACCATGATCAACAGCTATGTTATTGATCGTCGCCTGAATGGCAAAAACAAGAGCGCCGTCAACCGGCGGCGTTTTCTGGAACGTTACCGCAAGCACATCAAAAAGGCGGTCGACGAAGCCGTGAACAAACGTTCCATCACCGACATGGAACACGGCGAATCCATCTCCATTCCTTCCGAAGACATTCACGAGCCGGCGTTTGGTCACGGCCAGGGCGGCACCCGGACCACGGTGAACCCTGGCAACAAAGAATTTTCCACCGGCGACCGCATTCGCAAACCCCAAGGCGGTGCGGGCCAGGGGCAGGGCGGCCAGGCATCCAACAGCGGCGAAGGCCTGGACGACTTCACTTTCAACATCACTCAGGACGAATTCCTGGAATTTTTGTTCGAAGATTTGGAACTGCCCAATCTGGTGCGCAAAGACCTCAAGCAGATGAGTGACTTTGTTTACCGCCATGCCGGTTTTACCAATCAGGGCGTACCGAACCGCATCAACGTGGTGCGGTCGATGCGCAATGCACAGGCGCGACGTATTGCCTTGAGTGGCAAGTCGCGGCGTCGGGTCAAAGAACTCAAAGCGCTGATCGAAGCAGAGCAAGCGAAAGACGAAGCGTTGCGCGACGGCCAACAACTGAGCGAATGGTTGGAAGAAAAAGAGCGGCTGGAAACCAAAATCAAACGGTTGCCGTTTATCGATGACTTTGATCTGCGCTACAACCGCAGCGAAAAAGTACCCATGCCCAGCAACGCCGCCGTAATGTTTTGCCTGATGGATGTGTCGGGGTCGATGACGCAAAACACCAAAGATATGGCGAAGCGGTTTTTCCTGTTGCTGTATATGTTTTTGCGTCGCAATTACGAAAAAATCGAAGTGGTGTTTATCCGCCATCACACCAGCGCTAAAGAGGTGGACGAAGAGGAATTTTTCTACAGCCGAGAAACCGGCGGCACCATTGTTTCCAGCGCGCTGCGCATGATGTTGGATGTGATCAAAGATCGTTATCCGCCCAGTGCCTGGAACATTTACGCCGCCCAGGCGTCGGATGGCGACAACTGGAACGACGATTCACCCCAGTGCAAAGATTTGCTCGCCAAAGCCATCATGCCGCTGGTGCAATATTACTCCTACATCGAAATAACACCGCGCGACCATCAGGCACTCTGGTACGCCTACGAAGATGTACGCGCCGAACATTCAGACCACTTTGCCATGGAGCAAATCATCGACCCGGGCGACATCTATCCGGTATTCCGTCAGTTGTTCCAGAGGAAGTCCGCATGACCAACAAACCGATTTCCACCGGCAGCGAATGGACCTTTGAACTGATTCAGGAATACGACAGCGTTATCGCTGAAATTGCCCAGGAATTCCGGCTGGATACTTATCCGAACCAGATCGAAATCATCAGCTCTGAACAGATGATGGACGCCTATTCATCCATCGGTATGCCGGTCGGTTACCACCACTGGTCGTATGGAAAACAGTTTTTGCAGACGCAGCAAAATTATCAGCGTGGTTTTATGGGGCTGGCGTATGAAATCGTCATTAATTCCAGCCCATGCATTGCCTATTTAATGGAAGAGAACACCATGCCGATGCAGGCACTGGTAATCGCTCATGCCTGCTATGGCCACAACTCGTTTTTCAAAAATAATTACTTATTCAAAACATGGACCGACGCGACGGCCATTATCGATTATCTGGTGTTCGCCAAAAATTATGTGATTCAGTGCGAAGAACGTTACGGTGTTGCCGAAGTCGAACACATTCTCGATTCCTGCCATGCGTTGCAAAACTACGGTGTTGACCGCTACAAACGACCTTCACCGATTTCAGCTGCCGAAGAGCGTGCCCGCCAGGAAGAACGCGAAGCCTACCTGCAACAACAGGTGAATTTGTTGTGGCGTACCATTCCGGTTAACGAAGACAAAACCGAAACCAAACGCAAGAAACGCTACCCGGCCGAGCCGCAGGAAAATCTGCTGTATTTCATCGAAAAAAATGCGCCGCTGCTGGAGCCTTGGCAACGTGAGCTGGTGCGTATCGTGCGCAAGCTGGCGCAGTATTTTTACCCGCAGCGTCAGACTCAGGTGATGAACGAAGGCTGGGCCAGTTTCTGGCATTACACCCTGATGAATGAACTGTACGACCGTGGCTATATCACTGAAGGGTTTATGATGGAATTTCTCGCCAGTCATTCAGCGGTGGTTTATCAGCCGTCGTATGACTCGCCGTATTATTCCGGTCTGAACCCTTACACTCTGGGCTTCAATATTTATCGTGATTTGAAACGGATGTGCGAAGCACCAACCGATGAAGACCGTGAATGGTTTCCGGAGATCGCCGGTGGCGACTGGCTCGATACCTTGCATTTCGCCATGGAAAATTTCAAAGACGAAAGTTTTATCCAGCAGTTTTTATCGCCCAAAGTGATGCGTGACATGCATCTGTTTGCTGTCTTTGACGACGAAGACGAAAGCGAATACAGCATCAGCGCCATTCATGATGAGCAGGGCTATCGCCAGTTGCGGGCGGTGCTGGCCGAGCAATACAATCTGTCCAATCGTGAGCCCAACATCCAAGTAGTGGATGTCGACTTGCGCGGTGATCGCGCTCTGACGTTGCACCATCGTCGCCACAACAACATTCCGTTGAACAAAGACGCCGAAGAGGTGTTGCGACATCTGCATCGGTTGTGGGGCTTTGATGTGCATCTGCATTCCTACGACGGCGACACCCTGCGCCAGAGTTATCACCTGCCACATCGCGACACCCAGAACGGCGCGTCCTTCGAAGAAGACAACCTCAAATTCGTCTGAACCACATCCAGCCGTAGTCAGTGCTGTTGCGGTGCACTAAACTGAGCGGAACCTCACCGAGCCCGAGCGGTCTAAGTTTCGGTTCAAGTCAGAGTTCTGATGAGAATCAAAATACGATTGCCGGGCCTCGCTCGTCGTTTCTAACGACGGACGACAGGGTGGGGCGGGAAACCGCCTCGCCTCCCGTATTTGGAAAGGTGGAACATGCTGCAAGACGCCCTGGGCCGTCGCTTTTACTATTTGCGACTGTCCATCACCGATGTGTGCAACTTCCGTTGCCAATATTGCCTGCCCGACGGTTACCAAGGCCGTCCGGATGCGGCCTTTTTGAATCTGTCCGAAATCCGCCAGACGTTGCGCGCCTTTGCCGCCCTGGGCACGGAAAAAGTCCGTCTCACTGGCGGCGAACCCAGCTTGCGTCCCGATCTACCCGACATCATCGAAACTGCGGTCAACACGCCTGGTATTCGGCAAGTGGCGGTAACCAGCAATGGCTACAAACTGCCGCAACGCATCGACTATTGGCACCGCGCCGGTTTGCAGCAATTGAACCTGTCGATCGACAGCCTCGATGCAGAGCAGTTCCATGAAATCACCGGCCACGACCGATTGGCCGAAGTGCTGACGGGTTTGGACCGGGCGTTGGAACTTGGCATTAATACCAAGGTCAATGCCTTGCTGATGCGCGGATTGGACAACCAGCTGTCACGCTTTTTGGAATGGCTGAAGCACACGCCGGTCACACTGCGTTTTATCGAGGTGATGCAGACTGGCGATCAGGCGGTGTTTTTCCGCCAGCATCATCTGAGCGGCCAGGGTGTGAAGCAGCGGTTGTTGGACGACGGTTGGCAGCCGATTTTACGTGCACGCGATGCCGGCCCGGCGGAAGAATTCTGGCATCCGGACTACGCCGGTCGCATTGGTTTGATCATGCCTTACAGCCCGGACTTTTGTTCCAGTTGCAACCGCCTGCGCGTCTCCAGTACCGGCAAATTGCACCTGTGTTTGTTTACTGAACAGGGGCTCGATCTGCGTCCCTGGCTGCAACCGGAGGTGGCGACTGAAGCGCTGCAGGCCCGGTTGATTGAATTGATTCAACACAAAGCGCCGACGCATCTGTTGCATCAGGGCGACAGCGGCGCAACGTCTAATCTCAGCATCATCGGTGGTTGACGTTGGTCAACCAGCGATTCATCCAGGAGTGTTCATGAGCCAGGTCGCTGCTCAATTGTTGCCATTAAACATCGCCGTTCTGACGGTGTCCGACACCCGCAACGCCAGTAATGACACCTCCGGCCAGTTGCTGGCCGAGCGCGCTACCGAGGCGGGGCACAAGGTTGTCGAACGGTTAATTGAAAAGGACGACTGCTACGCCTTGCGCATGCACGTCTCCCGCTGGATCGCCAGCGCCGATGTTCAGGTGGTCATTCTTACCGGCGGCACCGGCTTTACCGGCCGCGACTCCACGCCGGAAGCCATCGCGCCGCTGCTGGATAAAGAAGTCACCGGCTTTGGCGAATTATTCCGCCAGTTGTCTTATCAGGATGTCGGCACCTCGACCGTGCAAAGCCGCGCCCTGGCCGGTTTGGCCAATGGCACGCTGGTGGTTTGTCTGCCGGGTTCGACCGGCGCCTGCCGCACCGGTTGGGATGGCATTCTGGCGCAGCAGTTGGATGCCAGCCACAAACCCTGTAACTTTGTGACCCACTTGAAGGCCGTCGCCGGTGTTGAAGGTCAGCACGCATGAGTGACTTCAGCCACATCGATCAAAGCGGTCACGCCAATATGGTCGATGTCACCACCAAAGCCGTGACCACACGCGAGGCGCGGGCTGAGACTTACGTCTACATGAACGCCGAAGCGCTGGCGCGAATTGAAGCAGGCGATCATCATAAGGGGGATGTCTTTGGTGTGGCCCGGGTTGCCGGCATCCAGGGCGCGAAACAGACATCCAGCCTGATCCCGTTGTGCCACCCCCTGATGTTGACCAAGGTGGCGGTGGACCTCACATTGCAGGCGGATCAGGGGCGGGTGCGCATCGAAAGCTGGTGCAAACTCGACGGTAAGACAGGAGTGGAAATGGAGGCGCTGACGGCCGCCTCGGTCGCTGCCTTGACGCTCTTTGATATGGTCAAGGCCATCGACCCTGCCATGCGCATCGAAGGATTGAAAGTCTTGGAAAAGCGCGGTGGCAAAAGCGGGCACTGGCAAGCCTGACTGTCGGCCAGGGAAGGGCGCGAGGCCGCCGGTGCGTTCGATTCACGCAACCGGAATTACCGAATGAGAACCGTCCAATTAAAGTTTTTTGCTCGACTTCGCGAACAGATCGGCATCGCCGAAATCGCCATTCCGGCGGATCAGGCTCCCAACCTCGACAAGCTGATGAACTGGCTGCAAACCCAGCACCCACAGTGGAGTGATGCCTTGCAGCAACCCTTGACCCGAGCGGTCAACGAAGAAGTGGTCAACGGCAACATCGACCTCAAACCCGGCGATCAGGTGGCGCTCTTTCCGCCGGTGACCGGTGGCTAACGAAACCATGCGTGTGATTCGCGTACAAGCCGAAGCCTTCAATATCCAGCAGGAATACGACGCCCTGTGTGCCGGCAATCGCAACGATGGCGCCGTGGTGTTTTTCGTCGGCCGGGTGCGGGATATGAACAACGATGAAGCCGTTACCAGCCTGCACCTGGAACATTATCCGGGCATGACCGAAAAGACTCTGGCCAGCATCGCGCAGCGCGCCGCCCAACGTTGGCCGCTCAGTCGAATTCGGGTCGTGCATCGCTATGGCGATTTGTACCCGGCCGATGACATCGTTTTTGTCGGCGTATCCAGCCCACACCGCCAGGCCGCGTTCGACGGCGCGTCGTTCATCATGGACCACCTGAAAACCGAAGCGACTTTCTGGAAGAAAGAAAAAGGCCCGAAAGGCAGCCACTGGGTGGAATCGCGCGACAGCGATCAGCAACGGCTGGCGCGCTGGCAGGACGATTAAGGCAGTACCGATGTCGGACGATCTGGCAGCGATGGGCGTGGCGCGTGTCAAACGGCTGAACGTCCAGGGCCGGACCGTTATCCATAAAACCCCGTTAAACCGCACCGAAACCTATTTTTATCGTTACCTGGCAAATCACCCGCAATATCAGGGGCCGCCGACACCCGAGGTTGCGGCATGGCGAGGCGAAGGTGCGTTGTTTGAATACATTCCACATCCCATTGGCGCGCGGGAAACACTCAGTCGAGACTTGCTCGAACCCTTAGCGCGCCTGCATCAAAACACCATTCGCGTGGACTCACAGCAACTGTTTACTTTTCCCTGGACGCCAGCCGAAGGCGAGCGGGCGTTGCAGCATTTTCCCAAGGAGCAACGCGGCTCCATAAGGCAACGACTAAAACCCTGGTACGACGAAGTCGATGTGTTGCTGGAACCACAATGTCTGGTATCCGGCGATACCAACCACGGCAATTGGGGGCGACGCGCCAGTGGCGAGGCGGTGTTATTCGATTGGGAGCGGTTGGCTCAGGCAACGCCTGCCATCGATTTGGCACCCTTGATTCCGGGGTTGGCGAACGAGGCGGTGGTAGGAAATTACGTCAGGTTGTATCGCTCAGCCTGGCCCGGCTGCCCTTGGTCAGAAGGCAGCCTGGTGCGCCAGGTGATGCAAACCATGGCGCTGGTTGCCATGGAAGTGGTGAACATTCTGCACGACCGGCAGAACGCCGAAGTGGTTCGCTACCAGTCGTGGTTTAACGAACATTACTTGCCCTGGCTCGGCAGCATTTCATCCAGCAGGCGATCTTTGCGTTCCCACAACTGAGTCACCCAGGCCTGGAATTCTTCGCGGAAGCTGGCGTCGTTCTGGTAGTCGCCGCTGGTGAAGTGGGGCGGAATCGGCAGTTCTTCGACCTTGACGATGACTTCGCGCATACGGCCGCACATCAAATCCCAGAACGACGGTGCACCGGCCGGGTAGGCGATGGTGACGTTGGTCAGGGCGCTGAATTTGTTGCCCAAAGCGGCGATGGTGAACGCCAGACCGCCCGCCTTCGGCTTGAGCAAATGCCGATAGGGTGACTGCTGTTCGTCGTGTTTGGCCTGGTCAAAGCGGGTGCCTTCGAGGAAGTTCATTACGCTGGTCGGCACTTTGGAAAACCGTTCGCACGCCTTTTTGGTGGCTTCCAGATCTTGCCCGGCCTTCTCCGGATGTCTCTCCAGATACGCCTTGGAATGGCGCTGCATAAACGGGAAGTCCAGCGCCCACCAGGCCTGGCCGGCGACGGGAACGCGCATCAAGGCTTTCTTGATGAAGAATTTCAGCAGCGGAATCTTGCGGTGGTACATCTTGAACAGCACAAAGATGTCGGCCCAGGATTGATGGTTGGCGGTGATCAGATACCAGCCTTTGGGGTTGAGCTTACCCAGGTCGCCGATGTCCCAGCGAGTGCGGTGCAGGGTTTTCATCCACCACAGAATGCCGCCCATCCACACCTCCGCCACCTCGGTGATGGCGCTGTGGAATCGCTTGCGAGCGGCAGGGAACCGCAGCACGGCGCGCAGGATGATGAACAGATAAAGGAAGACGCCCAGGGTCAGGGTGTAGACCACCAGGGTAATGGCCGCCAGGGCACCGTGAAGATTACTTAAAAAGGCTCGGATCATGGTGTGCGTCGGTCAAAAAAAGGGCCGCCATGGTAAAAGAAGGCGCGCAATGAGACAAACTCTCAAACCGCCGCTCAGCGTTCGGTGAGTTTGATCTCAATACGGCGGTTGCGCTGGAAGGCGGCTTCGGTATTGGCCGGGTCGAGCGGGTGGTGTTCGCCGAAGCCGGTGGCCGCCAGCCGCTCCGGTGGAATGCCTTGGTCAGCCAGGAAACGCACTACCGACACCGCCCGGGCGGTCGATAACTCCCAGTTGGATGGAAAACGCTCGGTGCTGATCGGGCGGGCATCGGTGTGGCCGTCGATGCGTAAAATCCAGTTCAGATCGTCGGGCATTTCAGCGGTGATGTCGGTCAAGGTCGCGGCGACCTTGGTCAGTTCCACCCGGCCCGAATCGCCCAGTGTTGCCGACGCCGAATCGAAAAAGAGTTCCGACGGTAAGACAAAGCGGTCGCCTTCGATGCGGATGTCCGGGTTATCGACCAACACCTGGCGTAAGCGACCAAAGAATTCGGAGCGGTATTGTTCGAGTTCGTTGACCCGTTCGGCCAGCACGATGTTCAGCCGCTCACCCAAATCCGCCAGTTCCGTTTCGCGTTCGGCACGCAGCGCTTCTTCACGCGCCAGCGCGGCACTGATGGTGTCCAACTGCGTTCTTAATTGGGCGATGGCGGCGCTGAGCCGTTCCACTTCGGCGCGAGCGCTGGCCGACAGCGTACGTTCTTCATCGAGCGATTGGCGGCTGGCATCCAGACGGGCACCAAGTTCATCCAGCCGCTCGTTGCGTTGCGATAGCTGAGCTTCCAAGTCGGCATTGTTGGCGCGTTCGGCGGCCAATCGCGCTTGGTCGGCGTCGCTTTGTGCCTGCAAGGCGTCCAGCGCCTCGATCAGTTCGGAGCCGCGGTCCTGGCTGTCTTGCAGCGCTGAACGCAGGTCCTCGTTGCTGGTTTGTTCCAATCGCAAAGCGGCGGCGATATCGGCGAGTTGCGCGCTGAGGCTGTCGAGCTGGGTGTCGCGGTTGGCGAGCGTCTGCGCCAGAAACACCTGCGCCAGCGTGAAGATCATCACCACAAACACCAGCAACAGCAGCAGCGCCGACAGGGCATCGACAAAGCCCGGCCAGATGTTCAGTGCGGTGGTGGGTCGGCGGCGGCTGGCCATCAATCAGGCTCCAGGCTCAGGGCTCGTCAACGAAACCGAGCTGGCGTTTTAATTGCCGGTTTTCCGCGTCCAGTCGGCGAATCTGTTCGGCCAGTTCTTCGGGCGTCAGTGCGTCGGTGAGAATTTCGGTGCCATCGGTGTTGATCTCGACCAACTGCGTCAGGCCGATCAACCATTCTTCCAGGCTGTTGAAGAAACGGTTCTGGGCGTGGCCGGCCTGGATGTCGAGAAAGCCCAGCACCAGGGAGCCGCCCAGGCCAAACAGCGATGAGCTGAACGCGGTGCCCATGCCATTGAGCGGTTCCAGTAAACCGGCTTGCAGATCGCGGAAAACCTCGTTGAACGGGCGGTCGCCCAGGTTCAGATCGAGGATGACGCGGCCGATGGCGTCGATGGTGCCAAGCAACCCCCAGAAGGTGCCGAGCAGACCGAGGAACACCAGCAGGCCGATCATATAGCGCGACAGCTCGCGCGCTTCATCGAGTCGGGAACGAATGCCGTCGAGCAGCGTGGTCAACGACATGGCGGTCAATGTGACACGTTCGTGTTGCAGATCGTCGCCCAGCTGGCGCGCCAGCGGCATCAGCAATTTCGGTGTCACGTTGCCAAAGGCATTGCCGCGACCGGTCCGAAACCTTGCCACCCACTGCATTTCCGGCAGCAGCCGAATCACCTGGCGATAACTCATGGCGATGCCCGCCAACAGCACCGCCAGAATCAAACCGTTGAACACCCAATTCGCCATAAAGGCGCGCGACAGCGGCGCGTAAATCAGCGCGCAAACGCCCAGAACAATGGCCAGATACAGGCCCATCCAGACCAGACTTTGCTTAGGGTTGTTCATGCGATTTCCTCCGCCGGCGAGCGCGACGCGCCCACCTTAGCACAGCGATTTGACCACTGTCTTACGGCTTACATTGGGTTCAGCCGTGGGCGAAGAGCGCGCCGCTGAGCGCCAGACCAGCCGACACCGAACACAGAATCAGCAACAGCGGCCGGAAACGGTTATCGACCCAGTTCTGGCACAAACGCCCGAGCGCAAAACCGAGCAGGGCGGCGGGCACAAACGACAGGCTTTCCAGCCACAGCCGTGGCGACAACAAGCCAGCAAACTGATAACTGAGCAGCGACAGCACGCAGCTGTAACCGAAATACAGCGCCAGGTTGGCGCGGGTGGTGCGCGCCTGGCCGTGTTGCATCACCAGCGCCATCGGCGGGCCGCCAATCGAGGTGGTGGTGCCCATGATGCCGGAGATAAAACCGGCCCAACCGAGCCGGGCCGGGGTCGCTTCAAAAGCACGGCCCAAAGCGCTGACCAGAACCGCCAGCAACACCGCTGCCGCGACCAGAATCTGCAACGCCTGCACCGGCAAATGCACCAGAATCCAGGCGCCCAACAACGTGCCGGGAATGCGGGTAATAAAGGGCGCGAGCATGACGCGCAGTTGAATGTCGCGGCGCAGATGCCAGACGTTCATCACCGACAGCACCAGCGCAGTGACCGTCAACACCACCGGCACCCATTCCGGGCGTAACACCACGATGATCGGCGCGGCCAGCACCGCCATGCCGAAACCGAGCGCGGTCTGAATCAGACAGCCAGCAGCGAGCGCCGTTGCGGCGAGCCACCAAACCAGATCGAACATCAGGCGTCGGTTCCGCTGAGGCGTTGCTCGAACAGTTTGAGCACACGTACGTCATCGACTTCGAAGGCGATTTTGATCAGCGGCCGGTTTTCCCAACCGGGCGTCGGAAAGTCGCGGCCTTCCGGCGCCATCATGGTCTGGCCCAACGCCAGGCCTTCGGTCGCGACGCGAATACGGCCGTGGCGGCAACCAAACAGACTGGGGTCGAGCACATAAGCCACGGTCGCAGCGTCGTGGAAATAACAGCCATCGATGCCTAAAGCGCCCCGGTAAAAATCGAAATAATGCTGCGCCGCTTTGTTCAGAAAGCCGCCCTGTTCGGGATTGGCCGCTTCGATGCGCGCCAGCACGGCGGTTTTCAGCAACACCTGATGGGTGACATCCAAGCCAATCATGGTGACCGGCCAGTTGGCGCCAAACACTCGGTCGGCCGCGTGCGGGTCGTTGATAACATTGGCTTCGGCGACCGGGCTGACGTTGCCGGTTTCGTGCACCGCCCCGCCCATCAGCACCACTTCTTTGACCAGGCCGGCAATGCCCGGGTCGAGTTCCAGCGCCAGCGCCAGATTGGTCAGCGGACCGAGCGCAATCAGCGTCACTTCGTTCGGGTGGGCGTGAACGGTATCGACAATAAACTGCGCTGCCGAGCGCGAATCGATGTCGCCATCGGCCTGCGGCCAGTCGATGTTGCCGAAGCCATCGCTGCCGTGCACGTAATCCGAATGCGGCCGTGGTGCCATCTCCACCGGCACGGCTGCACCCTGTGCAACCGGAACGGAAACGCCGGCCAACTGACAGAGCGTCAGCGCATTGCGGGCGCCGCGCTCAGCGCTGACGTTGCCGAAAATACTGGTCAGACCTTCCACCTTGAGTTCGGGCGAACGAAAGGCAAACAGAATCGCCATGGCATCGTCGATGCCCGGGTCGGTGTCGATGATGATGCGTTGAGTCATGGCTCAGTCCTGTTGCTGCAATAAAAAAGCGTCGACCTCGGCCGACTCGGGAATGGCGACCGATGCGCCCAAACGGGTTACGCACAGGGCCGCAGCGGCGTTGGCGCGGCGCAGTGCTGTGGCGATGTCTAACTCCGCCACCAGCGCTGCCAGGCAATAGCCGATAAAGGTGTCGCCGGCGGCCGTGGTATCGACCGCTTCAACTTTAAACGCCGGTACGCTGACGCGTTCGGCTTGATGGATGTACACCACACCGGCGTGGCCGAGCGTCATTAATATGCGCAGGTCCGGGTAGTCGCGCTGTAACGCCGCTTCGGCGTCAGCAACGCTGTCGGTGCCGGTTAAATCCATGGCCTCAACTTCGTTGACGATTAACAGATCAACCTGGCCCAGCAACGGCTTCACCGCCTCGGCGATCATCGGCGCCGGGTTGTAGGCGATGCGCATGCCGCGTTGTTTGGCCGCCGTCATCGCCTCGCTTAATGCGTTGGTTTCCTGCTGCAACAACAGCCAGTCGCCAGCTTGGGCGTTGGCAAGCGCGCGGTCGATTTGCGCGCCAGTCAATAAATGGTTGGTGCCGGCGTAAATCAGAATGGCGTTTTCGGCCGCGGCGGTGAGCTGAATGATGGCGTGGCCGCTGGCGCTATCGAGCTGGGCAATGGCGTCGGTCTGTACGCCAGCGTCGGCCAGTTGCTCGAGCACCCAGGCGTCGGCCTTGCCGATGGCGCCGATGTGTTTGACTGCCGCGCCGGCGCGCGCCAAAGCGATGGATTGGTTGGCGCCTTTGCCGCCCAGCAAGGTACGGTAATCGGTCGATGCCAGGGTTTCGCCGGGGCGCACAAAATGGTCGACACGATACAGATGATCCAGGTTGATCGAACCCAGGTTGAAGACAGTCATGCGGGTTTCCTGTGATGGCGGTGCGCCGTTTTGTGCCGCCGCAATTTCCGCTAAGCTGGCGCAACCTTTTTCAGTGTGCGGAGCTTACCATGGCCTACGACTCGGACAATGTTTTCGCCAAGATGCTGCGTGGCGACATCCCGGCCATCAAGGTGTACGAAGACGACCAGACACTTGCCTTTATGGACATCATGCCGCAGGCCGAAGGCCACACCCTGGTGATTCCAAAAATGGCCGCCGAAACCATTTTCGAATTAACCGACGAAGCTTCGGCCGCCTGGATGCGCACCGTGCGCAAAGTCGCCGCGGCGGTAAAAAGCGCACTTGATGCACCGGGCATTGTGCTGTTTCAGTTGAATGGTAAGGGCGCCGGCCAGACCGTGCCGCACGTCCATTTCCACATCATTCCTGGTTCCATTGCCGACCTGCGCAAACCGCACGGCAGCGTGATGGCCGACCCGGCCGAACTGCAAACACTGGCCGACAAAATTAAGGCTGCGTTATGAGCGAATCGCGCGCGTCCTGTTTATGCGGCGGCGTAAAAATTCGCGCCGTTTTGCAGCCCAATACCGCCAGCCATTGCCACTGCTCCATGTGTCGCAAACAACACGGTGCGGCGTTCGGCAGCTACATCAATGTGAAGGTCGATGATCTGGTGTACGAACAGGGCGAAGACCTGGTGCAGATGTATCGTTCGTCGGACATCGCCAGTCGCGCCTTCTGCCGCGTCTGTGGCTCGACCCTGTTGTTTATCGATCACGAACGTCCGGGCATCGTCGGATTGGCGCTGGGCATTCTGGATGACGAGCCGGATACCCGACCGGTGGAGCATATTTTCTACGCCGATCGTCCATCCTGGTCCGGCCCGTACGACGACGGACTGCCCAAATACGATGGCGACACCGGCCTGTAAACGTTTGGCATTATTCCGCCCGGACTTGATTCGAACAGCGCCAGACCCATCTCTTTTGCTTGTGCCCGGTTTGCTTCGGCATGCCGGGCTTTCTTTTGTGTGCAAAGTTTTGTGTGAAAAAAAACGCAGCCAAACCAGGGAATGATATGAGCGACCGGGCGTCCACTACCGCCGCAAACACGATGGCCTCAAACAACACTAGCGGCACACCCAATTATCGCCGCCTGCTGTGGTTCACCTTGCTGTTTGTCGGGCTGAGCCTGGCGGGGGTTTACACCGTCTATCACCAGTTGGCCGGCCAGGCGTTGCAGTGGGACCGTCGCTTGTTATCGCCAGCGGCGCTGTTGGGTTATGCGTTGCTGTTGCTGGTGTACTTTTGCGCCGATGGTTTGCGGCTTTGGTTTACCTTGCGCGCCCTGGGTGAGCGCGTGCCAATGTCGGCCATGGCGCGGCTGGTGTTCCTGAATATTTTTGTATCCAACGTAACGCCGTTGGCAACCGGTGGTGGCTTTGCGCAGGTCTGGTTTTTACGCCGACACGGCGTCGCCATCGGCACCGCCATGACCGCCACCACCATTCGCACCGTTTTGGCGGTGTTGTTTATTTTTGGTGCCACGCCGGTGTTGTTGCTGACGTTGCCCGGTGCCGAAGCCGCCGCACAACAATCGTCGTTAATTCCTACATTGATCGTCTGCGTGGTTCTGTATCTGAGCTTTTTCGCCGTGCTGTTATTAAGGCCCTCTTGGTTGGCGCGGCCGCTGTTGTTGGTACTGAAACTATTGCAGGCCGTGCAGCTGATTTCCGCACATCGGCAACGCCGTTGGCGGTATCGGCTGGTGCGTGAATTGCGCCGTTTTGCTCAGGGTTTTGGACAGTATTTTTCCGGTCGCTGGCGCGACATTCTGGCGTCCTGGTTGTTCACGGCATTGTTCCTGTTATCGCTGTTCTCGTTCCCGGCGGTGCTGCTGTGGGCGCTGGGTTACGATCTGGAATACTGGCTGGTGATCGGCCGCATGGTCATCACTACCTTTATCATGTATTTCTCGCCCACGCCCGGCGCATCGGGCATTGCCGAAGGCGTGTTTGGTCACTTGTTTTCCGATGTGTTGACGGTCAGCCATCTGGTGTTGGTAACCGTGGGCTGGCGCGTTTTGACCATTTATCTGGGTCTGTTGATTGGCCTCTTTGTTACGCACCGGGAATTGACTGACGGAGTTCGTCCATGACGCTCAAACGCTGGTTTTCGCCGCGGCGGCTGAAGGTCATTTTTTACATCATCGTTATGCTGATTCTGGCGTTGGTCGGCTATCGCATTTATCTGATTTATTTCGAACAGGATTTTTCCGCCGTACACGCCGATCAGATTGAACGGGTGCAGTCGGAACTCGCCGGTAAGAGCCAGTTATCGTTTACCGTGGTCGGTAATATCAACAACTCAGTCGGGGTGTTTGAACGCACCATGATTCCGATCATCAACCAGAATGAAACGGATTTTTTAGTCTCGGCGGGTAACGCCGTCAGCGGCGGTGGTGAAGATAAATACCGGGCGCTGTATCGCTCGCTCAGCCATCTTGAGATGCCGTATCTGTTAACCGTTGGCGAAAACGAATCGAGCATCTTTGGGTCGTTTCATTTCTACGAACATTTCGGCCCGTATTTTTACTCGTTCAAAGCCGGCAACAGCCAGTTTATTTTTCTCGATACCACCGACCCGGACGCCTACAACTTTCAATTGTATTGGCTGAAACAACAATTACTGGACGAGCAACCGCAGCATCGCTTTGTGTTTTTGGGCGACGCCTTCTTAAAACCCGAACTCGACTCGCCGGTGGATTTCGCCGAAGACTATCTGGTCGATACCCCCTTCGGGCAAGACTTAATGACGCTGTTCAGTCGTTATCAGGTAACAGCGGTATTTTCGTCCGACCTGCATTTGTTTGATCGCCAGGAACACAAAGGCATTCTCTATATCGCCACTGGCGGCGCGGGTGGTCTGGTGCTGAACAACGACACCAGTTTTTACCACTACGTCAGCGTTAGCGTGGATGGCGACAACGTCAGCATCGATATGAAACGGTTGGACATCGGCCAGAACCAGCTGATGAAAACGCTGGAAAGTTTGTGGCTCTTTATTCACTCGCTGTTTTACGTCGGTCGGTTGAATTTTCTGTTGGTGTTACTCGCCCTGATGGCGGTTGCCATCAAGCTCTATACCCGTCTTTTTGTTGACCGCGATTACTACCCGAATTTCGATCTGGATGTGGAGCCGTTCCGCAACAAGCCACTGCGTGTGTTGATGGTCACCAATAACTATTTGCCCTTTATCGGCGGCGTGCCGATTTCCATTGAGCGATTGCGGCGCGGCCTGGTGACGCTGGGGCATAAGGTGATGATTGTTTCACCGAGTTACCGCGATCAGAAAAAGGATGAAAACCCGGAAGAGATTGTGCGGTTGCGTTCCTGGATGGCGTTGGGCAAAGGCGGTGAATTCCGCATGGCTAATCCCATTTCCCGGCGTGCCCGCAAAGCGATGATGGCGTTCAAACCAGAGGTGGTGCACATCCACCATCCGTTCTGGCTGGGTTGGTTTGGGCTGTTATGGGCCAAGGCGTTGCGTGTGCCAGCGGTGTACACCTACCACACGCGGTTGGAACATTACGCCCATTACGTGCCGCTGCCAGGGCCGTTGTTCCGTAACTGGATTTCGCACAGCCTGGTGCGGCGTTTTGCCAATCGCTGCGCCGGTGTGATTGTGCCAACGCAATCGGCCGAGGAATATCTGCGTGTAATTGGCGTGACTACGAATTTGTACGTGCAGCCAACCGGTATCGATTTTGAACGTTTTCAGCAGCGCGATGAAGCGGCGATGGAAAAGTTGCGCGACCAATGGAACATCAGCGCAGACGATTGTGTGTTTGTGTCGGTGTCGCGACTGAGCAAAGAAAAAAACATCGGTTTTATGATCGATGCATTGGCGGAATTGCGTCGCCGCAGTGCGCGTTCGTTCAAGTGTTTGTTGATTGGCGATGGCGAAGAACGCGCGGCTTTGCAGCAACGCATCGACGATAAGAATTTGAGCGACTGCGTACATCTGGTCGGCCCGGTGCCGCCAGATGACATGGCGGTTTATTACCAGCTCGGCGATGCGTTTTTGTTTGCCTCGAAATCGGAAACCCAGGGCATGGTGATCCTCGAAGCCATGGCCGCGCGTTTGCCGGTGGTGGCGGTGCGTTCCAGCGGTATCGACGATGTGGTGCGCGAAGGCTTCAACGGTTTTAAAACGCGCGAAGACCGCACCCAATGGGTTGAACGCGTGCAGCAATTACTGGAAAACGATGACGAGCGTGAGCGTTTGGCCGATCAGGCTCTGAGTTTTGCACGCGACTTCGCCATCGATCGGTTTGCTGCCGATGTCGCTGAAATTTATGCGCATGTGTTGGCGAGCGAAGCGGAACGCAAGGGCGTTAGAGTGTCGGCCAAGGAGAGCTGAGTCGCAGTGGGAGACGCTTAACGGAAGACGCTGAACGCCCGATACGAAAAAGGGAGCTACCTGACGGTAACTCCCTTTTTAATTGCGCAAGAAGCGAAGGGTTTTCGCTATTCAGCGTCTCCCGTCGAGCGTCTAAATCAACTCACTTCTTTCGCCAGTATTTTCGCCGCCCATTGTTGCGGGCCGGTTTTGTGTACTGAATTGCCGGCGGTATCAACGGCGACAGTGACTGGCATATCGACCACGTCGAACTCGTAAATGGCTTCCATACCCAGGTCTTCAAACGCCACCACTTTGGCGTCGCGAATGGCTTTGGACACCAGATACGCCGCGCCACCAACGGCCATCAAATAACTGGCTTTGTGCTTGGCGATGGCTTCAATGGCAATAGGGCCGCGTTCGGCTTTGCCGACCATGCCGATCAGGCCGGTGTGTTCGAGCACGGTGTCGGTGAATTTATCCATGCGCGTGGCGGTGGTCGGGCCGGCCGGGCCGACGACTTCGTCGCGCACCGGGTCTACCGGGCCAACGTAGTAGATCATCTTGTTGGTGAAATCGACCGGCAGTTTTTCACCCTTGTTGATCATATCGACCATGCGTTTATGGGCGGCATCGCGGCCGGTGTACATCTTGCCGTTCAGCAGCAGGGTGTCGCCCGGTTGCCATTCCAGCATCTCTTCTTTGGTCAGCGTATCGAGGTTGACGCGGCGGGCGGTGGGGCCGGCGTCCCAAACGATGTCGGGCCAGTCTTCCAGACGCGGGTGTTTCAGTTTGGCAACGCCGGAACCGTCGAGCGTGAAGTGGGTGTGGCGGGTGGCGGCGCAGTTGGGGATGATCGCCACCGGCTTGTTGGCGGCGTGTGTCGGCGCTTCCATCACTTTCACGTCAAGTACCGTGGTCAGGCCGCCCAGGCCTTGGGCACCGATGCCGAGTTTGTTGACGCCTTCGAAGATTTCCAGGCGCAACTCTTCACCCCGGTTTTGCGGGCCGCGTGCTTTCAGTTCGTTAATGTCGATGGGTTCGAGCAGCGATTCTTTCGCCATCAACATGGCTTTTTCAGCGGTACCGCCGATGCCGATGCCGAGCATGCCCGGCGGGCACCAGCCGGCGCCCATTTCCGGGACGACTTTCAATACCCAGTCCAGAATCGAATCGGACGGGTTCAGCATGGCGAATTTGGATTTGGCTTCACTGCCGCCGCCTTTGGCTGCGACGTGCACTTCGAGGGTGTCGCCCGGTACCAGGCGGGTGTGAATGACCGCCGGGGTGTTGTCTTTGGTGTTCTGGCGCTTGCCGTCCGGATCGGCCAGAACGGAGGCGCGCAGTACGTTGTCCGGGTGAGTGTAGGCGCGGCGTACGCCTTCGTTGACCATGTCTTCAACGCCCATGGTGGCGTCGTCAAAGCGCACGTTCATGCCGATATTCAGGAAGACGGTAACAATGCCGGTGTCCTGGCAGATGGGCCGGTGGCCTTCGGCGCACATGCGGCTGTTGAGCAGAATTTGCGCCATGGCGTCTTTGGCGGCCTGTGACTCTTCACGCTCGTAAGCGGCGTGGATGGCCTGGATAAAATCCTGCGGGTGGTAGTAGGAAATAAACTGGAGCGCATCGGCGACGCTCTGAATGAGGTCGTCCTGCTTGATAGCCGTCATGAAGGTCTCCTGGCCGTGGGCGATGGCGGCGAAGTGTACACCAAAAACGGTGATTTCGGAGTCATACCAAGGGGTTAACGAAGGGTTTCCTAGCCGGAACGATGCGCTGGCCGGCTAGCTTTACGCAGGCGCAGAACAGTCCGACTTTGCATTATTCAAACGTTTGTTTAAATTGAATCGACAAGAAGACCAACGCAGTGAGGACCTTCGCCATGACCGAAATCATTCAACGATTAAACAACGGCGTACTCGAACTGACTTTGAACCGGCCGGAAAAACGCAACGCCCTGACCGAAGCCATGTACATCGAGTTACGGCGCGCTCTGAACGACGCCAAACACGACCCCGATGCCCGAGTGGTGTTGTTGTCGGGCCAGAAATTCTGCTTCACCGCCGGAAACGACTTGCAGGATTTTCTCACCAAACCCTTCGACGAAGACGACGCCCCCGTCATGCAGTTCCTGAAGACGATGGCCGATTTCCCCAAGCCCATCGTTGCTGCCGTGAACGGCCCGGCCATTGGCATTGGCACCACCATGTTGCTGCATTGCGATCTGGTGTACAGCGGCGACAGCGCAGAGTTTCAGCTGCCGTTCGTGAGCCTGGGGCTGGTGCCGGAAAACGCGTCCTCGGTGCTGTTGCCGTTGCGCGTGGGCCACAACAAGGCCGCCGAGTGGCTGATGCTGGGTAAAGCTTTTGGCCCGCAGGAAGCCTTGCAGGCGGGTTTGATCAACGCTGTGTTTGGCGACGAGAACTACCTGCACGCCGCCAACCAGCAAGCGCAGTTGCTGGCGGCGCAACCGACTGAAGCGATTCAGGCGACCAAGAAACTGATGAAGCAGGCCTACATGAGCTTCATTCTGAACGCCATCGACGACGAAGCGCGCCAGTTCCAAAAACGCTTGCAGAGCGATGAGTTCCGTCACGCCGCCGAGGCGTTTTTCGCTGCTCGCGAAAAGGCTTAACGCAAGCCTTTCAACCACGCCAATACGGGCTGGCGGCTGCGTACCAGATAGCCGAACACCAGCCCCCAAAACGCACCGCCAATGCCGAACAAGGTGACATTGGCGGTGGTCACCAACAGAGTGACCAGGGCCGCCTCGCGGTCGTTTTCATCCTGCAACGCCATCAATAAAGCCGACCCTAACGTCGGCAACAATGCCAGCCCGGCCAAGGTTGCCAGGTAAGCCGCAGGCACCGATTCAAAAAACGCCACCACCGTTGCCGCCATTACGCCCAGCAAGACGTAAAACACGCCCGCCGACACCGCCGCTGTGTAGCGCTTGGACTTGTCCGGGTGGGCGTCTTCGGTCATGCACAGCGCAGCGGTAATGGCCGCGAGGTTCAACGCGAAGGCACCGAAGGGGGCGAGCACAGTGGTGGTTGCGCCGGTCCATTTCAGCATCGACGACGTGGGCGAGGGGTAGCCGGCAGCGGTTAACGTGGCGATGCCGGGCAGGTTTTGCGACGCCATCGTCACCAGAAACAACGGCAAGGTGAGTGACAACAAGGCTTGCCAGGAAAACACCGGTGCTTGCCAGACGGGTTGCCCGAACGCCCATTGCCACTGGTCAGTCGCGACCTGACCGAGCCACAACGCCAGCGCGAGTCCGATAGCGGCGACAATCAAGACGGCAAAACGCGGAGCCCACAGCCGCGCCAGAAAATAGCTCACCACCATCACACCCGAAAGCAACGGCGCATCGTTCAACGCGGCAAAGGCTTTAAGCCCGAACGGCAGCAACACGCCCGCCAGCATGGCACCGGCAATGGCCGGGCTGAGCCGACGCGTCAGCCGCTCGGCTTGTCCACTCAGTCCCGCCAGAAAGATCAGCACGCCGGTGGCGACAAAAGCGCCAATCGCCTGATGCAGCGAGAAATCGCCCAGACTCACCGCCAACACCGCCGCGCCCGGTGTTGACCAGGCGGTCACCAGCGGCAGCCGGTGCTGTAACGACAAACCAATGGACGTGATACCCATGCCCAAACCGAGCGCCCACAGCCAGGAACCGGCCTGGGCGGCGTCGGTACCGGCGGCGGACGCGGCCTGAAAGATGATCACCGCCGAACTGCTGAAACCAACCAAGACCGCGATCAGACCGGCGCTGACGCTGGCGAGTGAGAAATCCCGAAGCATGGAAAAGTCCTGTGTGATGGGTGTGCGTTATAACGTACAATGCGCCGGACTCTAACATCGTGCGTTATAGCGCACAAGCGAAGCGACCATGCAAGACGAACTCGCCCAAGGGCTGAAAACACTGCGCCAAAGTCGCGGCTGGAGCCTGGACCGTGCCGCCACCGCCACCGGCGTCAGCAAAGCCATGCTCGGCCAGATTGAGCGCGGTGAATCCAGCCCGACGCTGAATACGCTGTGGAAGCTGGCGCGCGGCTATGAGTTGTCGTTTTCGCAATTGATGGCGGCGCTGACCGTGCCGGCGGCCACGACGCACGAGTTGGCGCCGGTTGGCGATGGCCTCAGCGTGCGACCGCTGATCGGCTACGACCGCGACTTGCGCTCAGAACTGCTGGAACTGGAATTGGCGCCGGGTTCTGTGCGTGAATCCGAAGCGCACGAGCGCGGGGTGGTAGAGCATGTGATTGTGATCAGCGGTTGGATGTCGGTACTCAGTGATGGCGACTGGCACCGGCTCGGCCCCGGCGATGTCTGGCGTTTTGCTGCTGACCAGCCGCACGGTTACCGCAACGACAGCCCCGACCAGCCGGTGCGGCTGCACAATCTGATTTTTTATCCGCAGGGGCGGGCGGAGTGAATTGCCTCAGTCGAACAAACCCAACTGAGTCTGGTCCGGGTTTGCGTTTTCAGCTTGGTCGGTGTTCTTTTTTGAAGTCGGCTTAGCGTCGTCCAGCCAGTTTCGTTTCTGCTGTTCCAGCCAATCTTTCACGTTCAATAACACCGCCGATTCCGGTTCGTCGTTCAACAATTCCTGCGTTCTGTCGAAGGCTTCCTGCCAGGTCTGGCTGGAACCCCAGTCCGGGTCGGTCAGGTTTAAACGCACCTGGTCGCGCCAGACGGCGGCGTCTGTGGCACTCAGGCTGTCGGCAAAATGACGGGCGCGGGCGTTGAACACCAGCGTTTGCTGGCGGTCGTCGTGCAGTTCTTCGGCCAGGCCCGGCCAGGCTTCGGGGCGGTCGGTGCTGGCGCGGATGCGGTTCAGAATGCCGCGGTCGTGATCGTCGATAAAACCGGCGTAGAGGGCGTGTTCCGGGTCGATAAAGGGCGCGCGTTCGTCGCTGCGATAGACATCGCGCGCCAGCGTTACCAGGTCGTGCCAGCGATCAACGATGGCGCGATGGCGCGCCAGGGCATCGCGATCCACGTTCAGGCGTTCGGCCACGCTGTCGTCGAGCATGGCGAACGGCGCGACCATCGGGCTGCGGTTCAAATGCAGCGTGCGCAACGGCACGCGCGGAATGCCGTCGGGCAGGGCGTCGGTTGGGGTGTACAGCCAGTCGCGCACCTGGTCGGCGTTGTGGTCGAGCAGCCAGGATGGGTCGTCGGTTAAATCCAATACGATGATTTCGTTGCGCCGGTCCGGGTGTTCGATCAACGGCAATTCCACCGCCAGGCAGCCCCGCGCCGCCGGGATTTTGCCAGACACGTGCAGATGCGGTTCGCGGCTGTCGAACTTCAATTGGCGGCGCACGGCGTTTTTGTCGCGCAGTTCCAGCGCGAAAGCGAACAGCTTGGGTTGATGGCGGCGGATCAGTTTTGCCAGCTCTATCGTCGCCAGCACATCGCTGACGGCATCGTGTGCGTTGCCGTGTTCGATGCCATTGGCGGCGGTCAGATGTTCGAGTTTGAACGAGGGCGTGCCATCGTCGTGTGTCGGCCAGTTGATGCCGTCGGGCCGCAGCGCGTAGGTGAGGCGAACCACATCGAGCAAATCCCAGCGGCTGTTGCCGTTGCGCCATTCGCGGCTGTAGGGGTCGAGCAGGTTGCGATAGAACAGATGGCGGCTGAATTCGTCGTCAAAACGAATGGAGTTGTAACCGCACACGCAACTGCCCGGTTCGGCCATGAGTTTCTGGATGCGGTCGGCGAATTCCCATTCGCTGAGGCCGGTGGCGGCGCAATCGGCCGGGTTCAGGCCGGTGATCAAGGCGGCGTCGGGCGAGACAACGGTGTCGGGCAGCGGCTGGCATTTCCAATCGACCGGCTCGCCGATGACGTTCAGATCGGCGTCGGTACGCACGGCGGCAAACTGAGCGATGCCGTCGCGACGCGGCTGAATGCCCCAGGTTTCATAGTCGTACCAGAGGAAGCTGGCGGGTTGGTTCATGGTGGTTTCCGGGCTTGCTGAATAAGGTTTACACTGGCTCACACTGCGCCGAAAGCGAGCTGTCTTCGGCCGTACCTAAGGGGCTCTACCCTAGCACTGTTCGCCGAATCGGGGCACCCGTCGGTGCCCTCCCGGTCAGACGAGGTAAGGCATCATGGCTGCGCTCTCCAAGCTGTTCACCAACAAAAACAACACCGACGATAAGACTCAAGCCACCCAATCCTTCAGCCCGACGGACTTGGCCGAACGCAGCCACAGTGCGGATCGCCGCCAGCGACAAGCGGCACTGGCGGAACTGGCTAACCGGCTCGAAGACGGCCGGCTGCCGTCGGCGGAACTCGACCAGCTCGGGCTCGACCCGCTCGACCAGTTCACTTTGCAATTGCAAAACCCGGACGATCTCAATCGACTGAGCGCCGATGAGTGCCTGCAATTGGCGCTGCGCGGATTTTCCGCCCAGGTGCGTAATCTGGCGGCCGAGCAGTTAACGGAACCGGAACAGTTGGAGCAACTGGCGCGTGCCGCCAAAGGCCACGACAAAACCGTTTACCGCATCGCCCGCGACAAACTCGACGCGCAGCGAACGCTGGCACGCGAACAACAGGCCGACCTGGAACAGGCGCAAACCGTTGTCGAGCGGCTGGAACGCCACGCCGAGGCGAGCTTCGATCCGCTCTACGCCGGCAAACTGAAAGCGCTGACCGACCAATGGCAAGACTGCCAACGCGACGCCGACGAAGCACTGACAGCGCGGTTTGAAACCGCACGCCAAACCGCTCAATCGCGCTTGGACGAACGCTCGGATGTGAGCGAACCCGAACCGGAACAAGAAACACCCGTCGAACTGGAAGCCGACGCCGAACCGCAACCGTTCGACCCGGATCGCTTGGCGATATTCGAGCGCGTGTTGGAAGAGCTGCGCGAACGCACCGATGCGCCGGAATTCGACGACGCACTGTTGCGCGAAGCCCAGCACGACCTCACCGAACAGCAGCATCGCTGGCGTGAAAGCGAAGCGGCATCGCGGCCGGGCAAAGACGAAGAACGCGCTTTTCATCGCTTATGTACGGCGTTTGAAACGGCGTTGACGCATCAACTCGCCATCGTTCAGCGGTTCGGCCCGCTCGAAGCCTTATTGCAGCGGCTCGAAGAATCACCGGAAAAAATGCACGCCGAAGCCCAGGCGCTGGACGAATGGCTGCACGAACTCGACTGGCCGGCCGACTACCCGGCGCCGCAATTGAAAGGCCGCGTCGAACAGGCACTGGCGCGGCATCACGATCAACTGGCTGAACATCACAAGCTGGAAATTCAATCGATTCGTCAGGCGCGGGCGTTGATGCGTCGTTGTCAGGCGGCGGTCAGCGAAGGGCACCTGCGGCGCGCATCCGGTTTGTTGCATGGCATCGAAGACGAATTGGCGGCGCTGAAAGCGGCGGCGCATCCGGGGTTGTTCCGGTAGTTGGAGGAAACACGCGCGGCGGTGGAGCAATTGCGCGATTGGCAAAGCTTCGCTGTGCAACCGAAAAAAGAAGCCTTGATCGAACGCATGCGCGCTCTGGTTGATCAATCGCTCGATCCGCAAGACCGCGCCAAAACCATTCGCCAGATGCAGGACGAATGGCGTCAGCTCAGCCGCGGTTTGCAAAACCAGCATCAAGAGTTGTGGGAAGATTTTCATGCGCTGGCGCAGCAGGCGTATCAGCCGTGCCGCGAATATTTCAACGAGCAGAGCAAGTTGCGCAGCGTGAATTTGCATCAGCGTCAGGAACTGGTGGCGCAACTGAACCAGTACGAACAACTGACGCAAGCGAGCGGTGTCGACATCAAAGAAGTCGATCGGGTGCTGAACATGGCGCGTCAGGATTGGCGTCGGTTTTCGCCGGTCGATCGCGCTGCCAACAAAACCGTGCAAAAAGATTTCGACGCCGTGATCAAACGGTTGCGGGCGAAATTACAGGACGAACAAGTCGATTTCCGCCGCGCCAAAGAAGCCATCATCGAACGCGCGCGACTGTTGCTGGATGAAACCGACACCCGCAAAGCCACCGACGCCGCCAAGCAATTGCAAAAAGAATGGCAACGCGTCGGCACGCTGGCGCGGCGCGATGAACAGGCGCTGTGGAAAGCATTTCGCGCCGTGTGCGACGAATTATTCGAACGGCGCGGCCAGCAAGTTGAAGCGTTCAAAGCCGAGCTGGACGACCACCGACGCCAGGCCGAAGGGCTGTTGCAACAGCTGGAAGCCCTGACAAAAGCAACGCAACCGCTGGACGAGAAAGCCCAGTTTGAAGCCCTGAAAGCCGACTTTCGCGCCCTGGGTGCCTTACCCAAAGCGCAGCAAAAAGCCTTGCAGGATCGCTTCAACCAGGCGGTCCGTTCGTTCGATGCCGCCTGCCGTGGGCAACGCCAACAACGCCAGGATCGGCATTGGCAAGCGCTGATCGATTGGGTACAGCGGGCACGGTTTGACGACGTTGACGACTCGGCGCTGGCGGCCGAATTCAATGCACTGACAGTACCTGGAACGGCTGCGGCACTGGTGGATCGGCGGACAGATTGGCAGCAACCCGCCACAGCCGAAGCGCTGGAACAGTTACGACGTTGCACAGTAGAACTTGAAGTGCTGGCGCAAATCGACAGCCCGGCCCAAGACAAAGCGCTGCGAATGGAAATGCAGGTGCAGCGATTGGCCGACGGCCTGGGCCAGACGGTCGATCAGGAACGCTTCGATGCCGCCGTGATTCAATGGCTTCAATGCGGCCCGGTTAAGCGCGACAACTACGACGCCCTGCAAGCGCGAATGGTGGCGGCCCGCCAAGCCTGGCTTGGCCGAAAAAATTAAAAAAATCAAAAAGTTAGTTGACAGTCTCCAGGCCCATTATTAGTATGCGCAGCCGTTGAAGGGCGGTGCTCAGCCACCGAATCCAGAGCCTTCAAAACAGTTTGATGCGGGGTGGAGCAGTCTGGTAGCTCGTCGGGCTCCCACACCGCAAAAGTCGAAGGGAGTATTAACGACCTTCGGCTTATGAGGCCGACCCAACGCGTGATCGTTAGGCGCTTCAACAGACAGGTTTATTGCGGGGTGGAGCAGTCTGGTAGCTCGTCGGGCTCATAACCCGAAGGTCGTAGGTTCAAATCCTGCCCCCGCTACCAATTTAAAAACCCGATTCGAAAGAATCGGGTTTTTTGTTTTTGTCGCATAAAAACTCTCTTTCTGTCCCAACAACCCGCAGTAGCTGCCCCCGGCCAAGTTCGCTTCTAACCATTCAAGCCAAACCACTCAGCCGTAACCACCTCGTTATCTTGACGTCACTCAGGTGTCACAAGCGCCCCCTAAGGTGCGTTTTGCACGCGGGTGCAAAACCAACCAATCGACGTCTCTGTAGGGGGTAATCATGGCAATACTGCATAAGCCAGTCGTCGCGTTCGGGGCTGTGCTGCTGGGCGCAGCCGCCGTCAACGCAATGGCCGAAGACTACACCATCACCGTCTGGGCCGGCGGTACCAACCAGACTTCTCATTATCGGGTAGATGCCATTGTCATGGCGGCAGAGTTGCTGGAGCGCGAAGCCAGTGTGCTCGGTGAAGACCTGAACATCACCGTGGAAAGCCAGGTGTGGAGCGGTTGGGACGATTTCAAACAGGCGGTCACGCTGGCCGCTGAATCCGACACGCTGCCCAACATCATCGTCAGCGGCCATGAAGACATTGGCCCCTGGTCACAAGCGGGTGCCATTCGTCCGATTGAAGATTACGTCGATTTTGATGCCTGGCCGCTGAATCAGTTGTACGACAACCTGATTGATGTCGCCTCATACAACGGCCAGATCTGGGGCATTCCTCAGGACGCCGAATCGCGGGTGTTCTTTTTTTCCAAGCCCAAACTCAAGGCCATCGGCTACAGCGATGCGCAGATCAATAACCTGAGCGAGCGGGTGCGCAGCGGCGATTACGATCTCTATGACATGCTCGATGATGTTAAGAAAATGCAGGATGAAGGCGTTGTCGAAGCCGGCATGGGCTTTGCGCCACGACCGACCAACGGCCCGGATTACTGGCAGTTTTATCAGAGCTTCGGCGGCGAAATGGTAGACGCCGATTCCGGCAAGCTGGTGTTCGACGAACAGGCCATGACCGACATGTATCAGTTCTTTGTCGATGCGGTGGACATGGGCGTGGTGCCGCGCACCTATTTAGGCCTGGAATGGGATGACTGGCATCGCAATGTCGCCGCCGGAAATTACGGCGCCTGGCATGGCGGTACCTGGCATTACTCACAGTGGACCGCCTCGTTCGGCCTGACCGACTTCTTCGACAACGTCAGCTATTCGCTGATTCCGGCGGGCAATAAAGCCGGACACGCCAACGCTATCACCCACCCGCTGGTGTATCTGCTGTCGTCGTCTGGTTCCGATGACGACGCGGCCATTGCCGCCGAGCTGATTGCCATTGCCTCTGAACCGCGCATCAACTCGTTGCACGCTGTGGAATCCGGCCACCTGGCCATCGGTGCCGATCAGGTAACGGTGCCGCTGTACGCCAACGATTACTGGACCAGCGAAGCCACTGAAAAACTCCTGCCGTACGCCAACGCCATTCCCAATAACGCCGACTTCGGCATCTATTGGGATGCGATGTTCCAGGGCCTGGAAGCGGCCTGGACCGGCGCTTCCAGTGTCGAACAAGCCGTCAGTGCCGCCAGAAACGAGGTGACCTCGGCTCTGGGCAGCGGCGTTATCGTCCGCTAGGAGTCTGAGCGTGACAAACACTGCCTCTGTATCGGGCAGCCTTGAGCCGGACGTCACCGCGCGTCCGGCTCGAAGCGAGCCTCGAAAACGTCGTTATCGTCGCGGTCAGCTTTTTGGCCTGGCGATGCTGGCGCCCACCTTGATCTTCGTCAGCGTCTTTTTCTTTGCGCCCATCATCCTGACGGCCGTCACCGCCTTTACCAATATGACCAGTGCCACCGGCATAACCGGCGGTGCTTATCTGATTACGCCAACGGTGGTGCGTGAATTACAGCAACAAGGATTTGCGCCCGCTCTGGTGCAGGCGCTTGAACAGCAGGTTATTCACGTCGATGACGCTACGCTGGCGGCGGCGCGCGAGGCCGGAGTGGCGGAGAATTTTCTCGCCGATATCGCAGCGAATTTATCCGGTCGGCAGTTCGCCAGCGAGCGCGATTTCGAGCGTGAATTAAAGCAATTTCAGAGTCGGCCGCGACGCATTCGCGATCTGAAATTAGCCATCGAGCCCTTTACCGAATCCATCCTCAATCAACGCTTTGGCAATCGTGCCGATGCCACAGCGGCGGTTTATTCGGTAGCGCCGGATGTCACACCGGCTGAGCTGGATACGGTGTTGAAAAACAGCTACACCGGCTGGGTCTGGACCACAGAAAATTTCGCCAAATTGAGCGCCGATAAAGAATCGTTACGGGTGTTCCTCAATACGGTGTTTTACGTCTCCACCACGCTTGCCTTCAATGTGTTGGTGGCGCTTTTTATGGCGCTGGCGTTGTTTTATTTACCGCCGACTACCGGCTCGGTCTTCAGTGCGCTTTGGTTATTGCCACGCATAACACCGGTGGTGTTGTACGCGGTGATGTGGAAGTGGTTCACCTGGGACAATGGCTTTATCGCCAATCTGGCCGGGTATCTGGGATTACCGTCGTTCAATTACATGAAAGGCTCGGTGCCGACCGCCTGGACCATTGTGATTCTGGTGAATGGTTTTGTCGGCGCATCGCTCGGCATGATTTTGTTTTCCGGCGCTTTGCGTGCCATTCCCCGTCAGCAGCTTTGGGCCAGTGAAGTCGATGGTGCCAGCCGGCTGCAACAAGTGCGTTGCATCATCCTGCCGCAACTGCGCTGGCCGATCATGTTCGTCACCTGTTACCAGGCGCTGTCGCTGGTCGGGTCTTACGAGCAGATCTGGTTGACCACCAATGGCGGACCGGGACGCACCACCACCGTTTGGTCACTGGAAGCCTTCCGTACTGCCTTGCTCAATTACAGTGGCAATTTGCAGTACGGCATGGGCGCGGCCATGGCCTTGGTGTTAGTGGCCGGGGGATTGGTGGTGTCGATCTTTTTCCTGCGACTGTTTCGATTCAACGATCTGGTCGAAAAACCCAGGATCGAACTCTAGGAGCCGCGCCATGACCGCCAATTTTTCCAAGCTGCCAGTGTTGATCATCCTCACGCTGATCAGTCTGCCGTTGGGCGTGATGTACCTGTCGCTGGTGGTGGACAGCTTTACCAATACGCCACCCGATTCACTGGTGCCCAACGAATTCACACTCGAACACTGGCGTTATCTGATCGACCCGACACTGGTCGGCAACATCTGGGTAGCGACGGTCTACACCCTGATCTACGCGGTGAGTATGGCCGCCATTGTAATCGGCTTGTCGGCAACCGGTGGTTATGCGCTGTCGCGTTTGCAGTTGCCGTTCCGGCGCTTTTTTCTGGCCGGCATTCTGGTGATGCACGGCTTCCCGGCAGTGACCTTAATCATCGGCGTATTCCTGGTGCTCAAATTCATCGGGCTGTACGACACCCTGGCTGGCATTGTGCTGGTGCGGGCGGCGCTCACGCTGCCATTGGGTATTTGGGTGATGAAGGGTTTTTACGACGCTGTGCCCTGGGAATTGGAAATGGCCGGGTTGCAGGATGGTGCCGGCCGTTTCACCGTTTGGTGGCGCATTATCGTGCCGCAAATCCAACCGGGTTTGATGGCGTTGGGCGCCCTGGCGTTTATTGATGCCTGGGGTGAATTTGTGATTCCTCGTGTGTTGGCACCCACTACAGATTTTCAGGTTTTGTCGGTGTTTCTCAACAGCATCTCAGTGCCGGATTCGGTGGAATACAACTTCAATATTTATAAAGCGGTGGGGCTGTTTTACACCTTGCCGGTATTGGTTTTGTTCATTGTTTTTCAGAACCGCCTGATGGCTATTTTCAGCGGAGGTACGAAAGGCTGATGCGTATCCGATTGCAGGATTTCACCAAAAAATTTGATGGCACCACTGTCATCGACCGCCTGAACCTGGACATCAACGACGGCGAAATGCTCGCCTTGCTGGGGCCTTCCGGGTGCGGAAAATCGACCACGTTATTGTCCATCAGCGGTATTCATCGGCTCGATGGCGGACATATTTTGTTTGGCGATGACGACGTCAGCGAATTGCCCAGTCAAAAGCGCAATGTCGGTGTGGTGTTTCAGAATTATGCGCTCTATCCACACATGACGGCTTACGAAAATATCGCCTTTCCGTTGCAGGTTCGGCATCAGAAAAAAGCCGAGATTGATCGGCAGGTGCGTGACATTGCCAAGCTGACGCACATCGAACCTTATCTGCTACGCAAGCCGGCGCAATTGTCGGGTGGGCAGCAGCAACGTGTAGCGTTGGCGCGCGCGTTGGTGCGGCGTCCGGATGTGCTGTTGCTGGACGAACCGCTGGCGAATCTGGATGCCAAATTACGTTTGGAAATGCGCACCGAAATTCGCCGCATCCAACAGGAAACCGGTATTACTGCCATTCTGGTGACGCACGATCAGGTCGAAGCCATGTCGATGGCCGATCGCATTGCCATTATGAATCAGGGCGAGATATTGCAGATTGGCAGCCCGACACAGCTGTATCGACAGCCGGTCAATCGGTTTGTCGCCAGCTTTATGGGCAGCCCGCCGGTGGTCATGCTCGATGGCGAATTACGCCAGGGTCGGGTGACGTTCGATTCAGGTTTCGAGTTGCCGTTGCCGTCTCATTTGCAGCCTCGGTTGGCTGAATCGAGCCCCATCAGCGTCGGCATTCGCCCGGAACATTTTGGCGCTGCGGGTGCGCATCCGGTGCGCGGCCGCATCTGTTTTGTGGAGCCTCAGGGGCGCGAAACGCACGTCGATCTGGAAGTGGCGCCGGGCCTGGTGCTGCGTTCCATTCAATCGTCACGCACTGAATTCGAACTGGGCCAGGAAGTGGAGTGGCCGCTCGATATTGAGCAGACACTGGTGTTCGACCAACACGGGAACCGACTTTGATGGCACGTGAATCCTTGCGCTTTGCGTTACCGCAACGGTTGCCAGAACGGCCACTGTGCATTGCCCATCGCGGCGCTTCCAGCTATGCGCCGGACAACACCTTGCAGGCGTTTCGTTTTGCCGCTGAATTGGGCGCCGATTACTGGGAAGTTGATGTTCGTTTAACGCGCGATGCCCAGCCGGTGGCCAGTCACGGTGCCGAGGTGGATGAGCATTTGGGCAGCGGTGTTATTGCGACTTTGGATTGGGCGCAGTTGCAACAGGCTGCGCCCGAACTGCCGAGTCTGGATGCGGTGATCGATCTGGCGGAGCAGTTGGGGCAGGGCCTGTACATCGAACTGAAGGACGCAGGCAGCGGCGCGGTGGTGCTGGAACGTTTGCTGGCGCGTGGTTTTGCGCAGGCGGTGCTGGGCAGTTTCAAGGCGTCGGAAATTCGTGCGCTGGCCGAGCAACAATGCCCGTATCCGTTGTCGATTCTGGTGCCGGTCGGGGCCGATCCGTTTGTGGCCGTGGCAGACAGTGGCGCCGATATCATGCATTTGTGTTGGGAAAACGCCAGCGACCATCCGCAAACGCTGGTCACCGATGATTTATTGCAGCGTGCGCGTCAGGCCGGTTTAGCGGTGGTGCTGTGGCACGAGGAACGCCGCTCGGTATTGCAGGCAATTATGGCGTTGCCGGTGCTGGGTATTTGCACCAACAGTCCGGAAATGATGAACCCGCTGACGCCGGTGCAGGCGTTGGGCATTCAAATAGTCTGTCATCGAGGCGCCAATTATTTCGCGCCGGAAAACACCCTGGCGGCCGCGCGTTTAGTGCTGGAGCAGGGCGCGGATTATCTGGAACTGGATGTCCGCGAGAGCGCCGATGGCGAGTTGGTGGTGATGCACGATGCCACTGTCGATCGCACCACTAATGGCAGTGGCCGGGTCGATGAACTGACGTTGGCGCAGTTGTCTGAACTCGATGCCGGTGCCTGGTTTTCGCCGCGTTATCGTGGCGAGCGCGTACCGACGCTGGCGCAGATGATTGCGCTGTGCCAGTTCTACAACAAGCAGATGTACATCGAAATCAAGGCGGCAGACCCGGCCAGGGTGATCGCGTTGGTCGAAGCCATGGGGTTTCAGCAGCAGTGTTTTTTCTGGTCGGGCGATGCGCGTTTGCAGGCGGAAGTTCGAGCGGTATCAGACACCGCACGCATTAAATCGACCGCCGCAGATTACAGCGACATGGCCTTATTGCAGGCGCATCTGAATCCGGAAATTGCCGAGTTCGAACTGTATAATTACGCCCGGCAATTAGCCGACTGCACCGCCTTGGGCATCACGCCCATGTTGAAATATTTCGGTGAAGATCCGGCGATGTTTGACACCATTTTGGCGTTGCGCCCAGCGCTGTTGAACATCGACCGGAGTGATCTCTTGCTTGCCCGTTATCGTCAGGGCAAGCTGGCTTCGAGTTGACAGGATCAGACCAGGAATGCAGCAAGACAGGCCGGCCAACCGGCGAGTGACCGCAACGGATGTGGCAAAACGCGCCGGTGTTTCACGCTCGGCGGTATCGCGTACTTTTACCGCCGGAGCGAGCGTTTCGCCGAAGACGCGCGAACGCATAATGACGGCGGCGCAGGAGTTGGGTTACCGCGTCAATATGGTGGCCCGCGGCATGATGAAGCGGACCCATCTGGTCGGGCTGGTGGTGTCCGATCTGGACAACAGTTTTCGCGCCAGTCTGGTCGATGCGCTGGCGCGCCGGCTGGTGGCGATGGATTTTCATCCATTTATGTTGCCGACCGATCGCGATCAGAACATTGAACAACTGATCGATATGATGCTGCGCTATAACGTCACCGGCGCCATCGTCACGTCCGACACTTCACCCACGGAAATCACTCAGGCCTGCGCCGACTTCGGCGTGCCGCTGGTGCTGGTCAACAAACCCCGACCGAACGATTTAGTGGCTACCGTCACGCTCGATGCCGACCAGGCCGGTCGGCTGGCGGCCGAGGCGCTCGCTGAGGCCGGCTGCCGGGATGTTGCCATTGCCAGCCAGCGACGCGCTTCCTATTCCATCGACCAGCGCAAGGCGGCGTTTGTTAAACACTGCCAGGCGTTGAATCTGACGTGCGTGGGTGATTTTCAGGGCGCGGCGCAGAACTATCACGGCGGTATCGAAGCGGCCCAGGCGATGGCCGATCGTCTGACGCAGGTGCAGGGTGTGTTTTGCGTTAACGATTATCTGGCGCTGGGATTTATGGATTGGGTGCGTCATCACACACATCGCCGAATTCCCGAGGATCTGGCCGTGGTCGGTTGCGACGACATCGATCAGGCCGCCTGGCAAGCTTACGATCTGACCACCATCCGTCAGGATACCGACCGTCTGGCCGAGGCCACGCTGGCGGCGCTGGTCGCACGCATAGACGCACCAACGCAGGCGGCAACGCACCCGGTGATTGACGCCCAGTTGGTGCGTCGCGGTTCCACCGCCCGAAGTGGGGCGGTTACTTCCCTGCCGAAGCCCGGCTGACACCAACCCATTGCCTGTTTTTGTCGCTCATTTATGTTTTGACAAGACGATACGTCTCGTCTAATTTCAGCGCATGACTCAATCAACACCCTCGGCCCAGCGCCGCTCCAATCTGAAACACCGTGCCATTCTCGATGCCGCAGCACAGGCCGTGGCGCAGCAAGGCTATGCGGCGGTGACGATTGAAGGCGTGGCGGCTTTGGCCGGTGTGGGCAAGCAAACCATTTATCGCTGGTGGTCGTCGAAAGCGGCCTTGCTGGTTGAGGTGTACAGCGATCTGGTCAGTCGGCAGGCGTTGACGCCGCGCTCGAACGGTTCGCTGGAGCAACGGTTGACCGGGTTGCTGAGCGCCTTGTTCCGGCTGTATCGCAGCAGCAGCGCTGGGGCGATTTTGACCGGGCTGATCGGCGAAGCCTCGCGCGATGAGCAGGTGCGGGCGGTGTTGGCCGAAGGCCTGGTGGTGGGGCGCGCCGATATTGTTACGGCTCTGGTGCAAGCAGCCGATGCCAGCCTGAATGCGCAGGCCGTGAACGAGGTGGTGATCGCCGTAGTCTGGCAACGCCTGGTGCTGCAACCCGACAGCCTGGACGAGGCCTTTGCGCAACATCTGGCCGCGCTGGCCTTGGCCGCTGGTCGGCTTTCATGAGGGCTGAGCCGTGATTCGACTGAGTGATCAATACCATCCCGGTGTGCTGGCGCAGGTGATTGCGCTGCATCTGGATTACTACGCGCCGCACTGGGGTTTCGGCCGTCAGTTTGAAGCCGGTGTCGCTGCCGGTATGGGCGAGTTTTTCGGCCGTTTCGATGCCCAGCGGGATTTGTTTCTGGCCGCCTACAACGATCAGGACGAACTGGTCGGCAGCCTGACCATCGACGGCCAGGATGCCGCGGGCGAAGGCGCGCATCTGCGCTGGTTTATCGTGGCGGAATCGGCTCGCGGCCAGGGGCTGGGCCATCAACTGATGCAGCGCGCCGATGCATTTTTGCGCCAGCAGCAATACCCGCGTACCTACCTGACCACCTTCGCCGGCCTCGATGCCGCTCGCGCTCTGTATCAGCATTATGGGTTTCAGCTGGTGGCCGAGCAGTCGGCCGATCCCTGGTCGGGCGCGGTCGGCATGCAGCGTTACGAACGGCGCTGAGCCGGTCGATGGCCGGGTTCGTTCCCGTTTGAGTTCCGTTTAACAGCACCGCCTTGACGGGTCGGCGTTGAAATTAGGAATGCTTATCAATTGTTTTCGCCGTTGCAGGCCGTTATTATCCAGCCCTCATTTTTGTCGCCGCCTCGGTTGCACTGCCGGTCCGATTGAAATCGGCGGGCGAACCTTTTCTGGCACCGTCCAAAACATCCGACTGAGCGCGGCTGACCCGGTCGAATTTGGAGAATCTGTTGTGCGTAGTCTGACCCGTCTTGGCCTTGCGGCCGTCATGTTGCTACTGGCGGCTTCTGCCAGCGCCGTTGAAATCGAACACGAACTGGGCACCACCAATGTGCCGGACGCGCCGCAGCGCGTTGTGGTTCTGGAATACAGCTTTGTCGACAGCATGGCGGCCATCGGTATGGCGCCGGTCGGCATTGCCGACGACAACCGCCGCGAATCCATCATCCCGGCTTACACCGACATCATTGGTGACGACTGGGTATCGGTCGGCACGCGCAAATCGCCGAGTCTGGAAATCATTGCCTCGCTGCAACCGGACCTGATCATTGCGGACAAAAGCCGTCACAGTTCGATCTACGGTGCGTTGAGTGAAATTGCCCCAACACTGGTGTTCGACAGCCTGACCGGCACCTACGAAACCGCCATGGAAGCGGCCACCACCATCGGCCATGCCCTGGGCCAGGACGAGGCCATGGCGCAGCGTCTGGCGCAACACAATGCGCTGATGGACGACTACAAAGCGCAGTTGGGTGATGTGTCCGGTCTGTCGATTCAGTTCTTCATCGACAACGGCCAGGGCATCTATCTGCATTCGCCGACCAGCTACAACGGCTCCATGTTGATTTGGTTCGGTTTCGATTCCGAAATGACCGCGACCGACGGCGAAACCACCTACAGCGACGCCATCGTGCAAACCTCGCTGGAACAACTGTCGGTGCTCGATCCGGACATCTTGATTCGCGGCAAGTACGTCGAAACCGGCCTGACCGACGAATGGGTTGGCCAGCCGTTGTTCGACAATCTGACTGCGGTGAAAAACGGTCGCCTGTTCGATATCGAAGCGCACAACTGGTCGCGTCTGCGCGGCGTCATTGCCTCGGAAGCCAGCGCCGCCAGCCTGGTCGAAATCGTTACTCAGCTAGAGCGCTGAGTGCCACGGGTTCTGCGTTACGTCCTGCTGGCGGCGGCACTGCTGCTGGCGGCGTTGTGGTCGCTGACGCTGGGTCAGCGTGACGACGTCAGTCTCGCCAATATTCTCACCTTGTTGTGGGTGGACGACGGCAGTCTGGCGCGTTCGGCGGTGGTCGATTTACGGCTGCCGCGCACGCTGGTCGCCTTGCTGGTCGGTGCCAATCTGGCGTTGGCCGGCCTGGCGTTGCAGGCGGTAACGCGCAACCCGCTCGCGTCTGAATCCATTCTCGGCATCAATCAGGGTGCCGCCTTGGGCATTGCGCTGGCGGTGGTTCTGCCGATCTTCCATGCCATCCCGCTCGACGCCATGGCGATTGCCGGTGCGGCATTGGCCGGCTTGCTTACCTTCGCCATCGCTGGCGGCTTGGGCGGCCGGCTCGATTCCATTCGTTTGATTCTTGCCGGCGTTGCCGTCGGCGCTTTCAGCTACGCCTGCGTGCGCTTCACCTACACCCTGGACGACGATTTATCGCGGTTGGTGATTACCTGGGTGTCGGCTGATATTTCGTCGATGCAGGCCGGGCAGGTAGCGCCGTTAGCGGTTTGGACCGCCATCGGCGTAGTCAGCAGCGTATTGCTGGCGCACGGTTTCAATGTGCTGGCGCTGGGTGACGGTGCGTCGCAAGGCCTGGGCATTGATCCGCGCCGGGTGCGGTTTCTTGGCGCGGGTCTGGCGGCGGTGTTGACCGGTGCCAGCGTGGCGGTCGCCGGGCCGGTGATGTTTGTCGGCCTGGTGGTGCCGCATCTGTGCCGGTTCTGGTTTGGGCAAAACCATCGCGCTTTGGTGCCAGCCGTGGCGCTGGGTGGTGCCAGCCTGCTGGTGCTGGCCGATGCCGCCTCAAAACTGATTCGGTTCCCTTACGAGACTCCGCTGGGCGTGGTCTGTGCATTGATCGGCGCGCCGTATTTTCTCTACGCCACGCTCACCGCCCGGAGGCTGGCATGAGCGCGCAACGTCAACGCATCATTTTAGTGTCGGTTTTGCTGGTGCTGACGCTGGTGTCGGCGATCTGGAGTTTGAGCGTCGGTGCCGTCAAGGTGCCGGTCGATGTCATTCTCAATACCCTGTTTAACCTCGATGGCGATCAACAGCGCTACATTATTTTGCGCTCGCGGTTGCCGCGTGTGGTGTTGGCCTTGTTGTGCGGCGGTGCGCTGGCGTTATCGGGCGCCATCATTCAGGCGGTGATCCGCAATCCGCTGGCGAGCCCCGGTATCATCGGCATCAATTCCGGTGCGGCGCTGTTTGCCGTTTTGCTGGTCAGTTTGATGCCCAATCTGCCGCCGGTCTGGATGCCGGTCGCGGCTTGTCTGGGCGGTTTGTCGGCGGCGGGCATTGTGATGCTGGTGGCGCATTTCCGTACGCTGTCGCCGGCGCATCTGGCGTTGATCGGCGTCGCCGTCGGTTTGGTGTTTGAAGCCGGGGTGGATTATTTGCTGGTCACCTCCAGCGACGCCGAGCGATCCGCGCCCTTGATCTGGTTGACCGGCTCGCTGTGGGGCCGCACCTGGGATCACGTGTCGATCAGTCTGGCGCCGTTGCTGTGTCTGGCGGCATTGGCGATGGCACTGACTTACCGGCTCGATTTGCTCAGCCTGGGCGATGCCTCGGCCACAGGCCTGGGCATTCGCGTGCCTGCCTTGCGGCTGGCATTGCTGGCGGTGGCGACCGGGCTTGCCAGTGTGTCGGTCGCGGTGGTCGGGGTGATGGGCTTTATCGGTTTGATGTCGCCGCACATTGCGCGGCGTCTGGTCGGCGGTTCACACCGTTGGTTGCTACCAACCTCAATGCTGACCGGCATGTTGCTGGTGTCGCTGGCCGATGGCGTCGGCCGCGCCATCGCACCGCCGATTGAAGTCTCGGCCGGCATTCTGGCGGCGCTGCTGGGCGCGCCTTTCTTTGTCTACATCATGTTGACCACGGCTTCGGAGCAGGACCGATGAGCATTGTTTTGTCTGGCGTCAGCGCCGGTTATGGCCGCAATCCGTCGGTGGTTGAAAACATCGACCTGGAAATTCGCGACGGCGAAATCACCGTTTTTATCGGCCCCAACGGCTGCGGTAAATCGACGCTGCTGAAAACCATGGCGCGGCTGCTGAAACCGCGCAGCGGTCGTATTGAAGTCGATGGCTTGGACGTGTTGTCGAGTTCGCCCAAAGCGGTAGCGCGGACGCTGGCGTTCTTGCCACAGGAGCCGCTGGTGCCGACCGGCATCAGCGTTGAACAGATGGTCGGTTACGGCCGTGCGCCGCATCAGTCGTTGCTGGGTTTTCGTTCGGCGCGTGACGTTGAATTGATCAACCAGGCCATTGCTACCGTCGGCATTGAACACCTGCGCGACCGGCCGGTGGCGGAGCTGTCCGGCGGGCAACGCCAGAGCGCGTTTTTTGCCATGGTGCTGGCGCAGGATACGCCGTACGCCATTCTCGACGAGCCGACCAACCATCTCGACATTACCCATCAGATTGACGTGCTCGAACGCATTCGTCGCCTCAACAGCGAGCATCAAAAAACCACACTGGTGGTATTGCACGATCTGAATCTGGCGGCGCGTTATGCCGACCGTCTGGTGCTGTTCAAAGACGGTGCTATTTACGCCGACGGCACGCCCGAACAGGTGCTGACACCGGCGAACATCGCCGAGGTGTTTGCTGTCGATAGCCGCATTCTGACCGAGCCGGTCGGTGGCAAACCGCTGTGTGTACCGTATCCGCAATCGGTCGGTGCAACGCAGCGGTAATAGCCGGAAAAATCACCGACTCTGTAGTGTGCAGCGCATGTCCTTGTGCGGGAGTCTCACCCCTTGGCTCGGTAAAAGAACAGGTGGTAGAACACCGGGGCGGCCACCAGAGTCAAGACGGTGGCAAAGGCCAGACCGCCCATGATGGTCACCGCCATGGAGGCGAAGAAGGGGTCCGTCAGCAGCGGTGCCATGCCGAGAATGGTGGTGGCTGCGGCCAGGACCACCGGTCTGAGGCGTGATGTTGAAGCATCGACGATGGCTTGTTGCAGGGGCAGGCCTTCGGCTCGCATCAGATCAATTTCCTCGATCAGCACGATGCCATTTTTGATCAGCATGCCCGACAGCGACAGCAAGCCGAGCAGGGCGGTGAACGAAAACGGCAAGCCGGTCATCAGCAGACCAAGGGTGACGCCGTTGATGGCCATGGGAATCAGCGACCAAATAATCAGTGGTTGCCGCAGGGCACCAAAGAGCAACACCGAAATCAGCAGCATGATCAGAAAAGACAGCGGTAATTTCTGCGCCAAACTCGATTGTGCTTTCTGGCTGCTTTCGTATTCGCCACCCCATTCCAGGCTATACCCGCGGGGTATGGTGATCGCTTCAATATCATCTTGGATGCGCAGGCGCGCTTCGGCCACGTTGCTTCCTGGCGGTACGTCAGCCGCCACGGTGATGGTGGGTAAGCGGTCGCGTCGATGGATCAGCGTATTGCGCGGTTCCACCTGAATGCCGTCCAAAACCTGAGACACCGGCAGATAGCCGTTGCTGGCGTCGGACCAGATCAACTGGCTCATGATTTGCGCCGGTTCATCGCTTTGACGGGCGCGCAACACGACGGGTATCTGACGATCCTTTTCCTGGAAGGCAGCAATGTTGACGCCTTCGGTCGCCATCAACAGTGCTTCGGCAACGTCGGCGCGCATCAGGCCAGCCGAACGGGCGCGATCGGGCGCATAGTTGGGGACCAGCACCGGCTCCCATTCCCGCCAGTCGGTGCGGATGTTGATCAACTCCGGATTCGCAGCGGCCATGCGCTGACTCACCTCAGCCGCCAGGGTGCGTAGCTCGGTCGCATCCCGACCCGACAGCCGCACTTCGATGGCCGCGCCGCTGTTGGGGCCAAAGGTCGGCCGCTCGGTGCGCAACTCGCCCGGCCCCATGTCCTGCTCGGCGAAGTCGGTCAGTCGGGCGCGCAACGGCGCTATGTTGTCGTTGTTATCAACACGGACGATCAGGTGGCCGTAGTTGGTCTGGGGTTCATGAGCGGCGTAGGTGAGCATAAAGCGAGTCGCGCCACCGCCTAAAAAGGTAGACACCGCCTCGACTTCCGGCTGCTCCAGCAGCCAGCTTTCGGCGACCGTTAATTCCTGTTCCAACTGATGAATATCGGTGCCCTGAGGCAGGGTGTAATGGACGTAGAACTGGGGCGTGTCGGAGAACGGAAAAAACTGACTGTCCACCTTGCCAAAACCGGCCAGACACAGGCCCGTGGTCACAATCAAACCCGCCACCACCAGCCAGCGCGCCTTGATGGCGCCTCGCAACAAGCGGGCGTAGCCGCGGAACAAACCGCCACTGTATTGATCGGATTCACCCGACTGGCCTTGCTTGAAACAATAGTGCGCCAGCAAGGGCGTGGCGGTCAGTGCCAGAATCCAGGACAGCAACAGCGAAATACCGACCACAGCGAACAGCGAAAACATAAATTCGCCGGTGGAATCCTGTGACAAGCCGATGCCCGAAAACGCCATGATGCCGATGACGGTGGCACCGAGCAGCGGAATCTGCACACGGCCGGTGGCTTCGTCGGCGGCGTCGCGCGAAGAGCGCCCCGCCAACATGCGAATTTGCATGCCTTCGGCCACAACGATGGCGTTATCGACCAGCATGCCCATGGCGATAATCAACGCACCGAGCGATATGCGTTCCATCTCAATGCTGAAAATCGCCATAAAGAAAAAGGTGCCAACGACGGTCAACAGCAAGGTGGTACCGACCACTATCGCCGCTCTTACGCCCATCGCTACGGCCAGTACCAGAATGACAATGGCCACCGAGGCCGCCAGGTTCTTGATGAAGTCGGTCGAGGCCCGGTCGACAATTTTGTGTTGTTGATAGATGGGGTGCAGCTCGACGCCGTAAGGCAGCTCGCTTTCCAGCACGGCCAATTGCGCATCCACCCGACGGCCAATATCGACAATGTTCTGAGACGCATTGCCTGCGATGCCCAGCGTAAAGGCCGGCTCGCCGTTGTAACGAATGATCTGGCGTGGCTTTTCCACCCGGTTGCGGCTGACATCGGCAATATCGGTCAGGTGCAGCAGCTGGTCGCCGACGATGACGGTCAATTCGCTCAAGGCGTCCAGGCTGTCGGTTTCTTCGGGCATGTCGAGCGCCAGGCGCTGGCCGTTGTTCAGCACCGACCCGCTGGACACCACCTGGGTCGCGCTTTGTATCTGACCAACCAGGGCGTCAGTGGAAATGCCGAGGTTCGACAGGATCGACATATCCGGCTGCACAATGATGGCTTCTTCGGGTAAACCGGCCACTACGATATCGGCCACACCCTCAACAGCCAGCAATTCCCGGCGCAGAAAATTGGCGATGTCGTGTTGTTGCGCATCGCTGAAACCGGGGGCGGTGATGGCAAAGAACAAACCGTAGACATCACCAAAGCCGTCGTTGACTTGAGGCGTGTTGGCACCCCTGGGCAATTTGCCAGTGGCGTCCTCCACCTTGTTGCGCAACTCATCCCACAATTGCGGCAATTCCGACCCCGGATAGCTGGAATCGATGGACACCGAAATGCGCGAGTAGCCGGGCATGTTGGTCGAGGTCAGCGTATCCAGTTCGGCCATTTGCTGAATGGCCGATTCCAGCGGCTCGGTGACTTCAATAGCCATCTGATCGGCGGTAGCGCCTGGGTAGGTGGTGGTGACAACCGCCTGCTTGATGGTGAAAGCGGGGTCTTCCAGGCGGCCAATGTTGCTGTACCCCCAGTAACCGCCAATCAGACAGAAGGCGATGAATATCCACGTCAGTAGCGCGGCGTCGATCGAACGTCGAGCTAGTTTCATTGCGGCGCCTCCGTGCTGCCATGGCCGGTATAGCGTCTGACTTGTTCACCACCTTGAAGCACAGCGGCACCAGCCGCGACGATTTCCGTTCCGGCTTCGATGCCATCAACAATGCGCATACTGCCGTTGGCCGCCGCTTCTATTGTGACCGGGTGTGTTTGCACCGAACCGCTTTGGCCATCGGCACCGGGCGTGAACACCAGCACTCTGGCAGAACCGTCAGCGGCGTAATTCAAAGCGGTGACAGGCACGGTGAAACCCAGGTATGACTGCGGAATCACCAGGCTGAGAGTAACGGTTACCGAAGCGCCGGGAAGTAGGTTGCTGGGAACCTCATCGACCACGGCAAAACTGATGGTATAGGTCTGACCCACGCTGGAGGTTTCCGCCGTGATTTCACGAAACTCCAGCGGCATTTGCTCGTCGGTACCCAAACGGCTGGCCGTGGCAATCAATTCCGGTTCGGGACCCACCTGACGGAACAAAACTTCAGGCACCGCGATTTCCACCCGCATCTCGCTCATATCGTGCAGGCGAACAATCTGCACGCCGGCCGACACATTGCTGTAGCGCTCGACATAACGCCGCGCGATCAGGCCATCGAAAGGAGCGGTCAGGGTGGCTTTGTCGAGTCGGTCCTGGGCGTCCTGATAGGCAATTTCAGCAAGCTCGGCTGCGGTACGCGCGCTGTCGATCTGATTTTCCGCAACCACATCGCGCCCCAAAGTCTCAAAGCGAGCCAGATCGGCCTTGGCTTTGTTCATCTCCGCTCGCGCCTGGGCGACGCTGCGTTCAAAGGGTGCCAGATCGAGTTGGCTCAACAGGCTGCCCTGCGCCACGCTCTGACCTTCAATCACCGGCAACTGTTCGATCTGGCCGGAGGTCTGGAAGGCCAGATCGAGAGTGCTGCGCGCGGTGATGCGGCCGTAGAACTGACGGCTGACGATCTGGTTTTGGGGCTCCAGTTTCAGCAGTTGCACCGGTTTAATGGCATCCGCCTGGGTTTCGGCCCACGCGAAAGCGGGTAGCAGGGTGAGCAGCAGGGCTGCCAGTACAGATTGTTTCGAATGCTTCATTCAAACCTCATTTCAAATGGGTGGCGCCGGCTGAGCGACCATAGGTCATCAGGCTGGCAAAGGACTGTGCCAACTGTTGGCGATCGTATTCATCGGGGTTATCCATCCACAGACGCAGAGTCGACAGAAAAGCGCCGGTAAAAAAATGCAGGGCGATCCGTTGCTGGCTCGGGGCTAACCAGGCGCTGTCTGGATTTTGCGTTTGTGAACGGGCTAAAACGGAGCGGAAAAAGACGACGAAGCGTTGTTCTACCTTGGCGACTTCGCCTTCAAACAGCAGCCCCCGGAACAACACCGGGTCACGGCTGATCTGTTCGATCAGCCAATTCAGCGTCAGCACAGAGCGCCGCAATTGTTCCTCAGCCGGCACATGCGGCCCGGGGTTGGGAGCAATGTTGTTAAACAGCTGCTCAAGCTCCGACAGCAGGTTTTCCAGGTAGTCATAAAGCACGGCGCGAACGGTTCCAAAGTGGGCGTAGAACGTTGGACGAGTCACACCCGCAGCGCGGCACAGCTCGTCAATCTGAATATCGGTGACGGCTTTCGTGCCCAGTAAAGATCGAAGTCCATCCTGGATTTTCTGGCGGCTGCGTTGGCGTCTTGGGTCCATTGAGCTCTCTTTAAGTTAATTTACAGATGTTAAATAAATGCTCGCCGATGTCAAAATGGCGATGGTGTTTTTTTGTTGCGAAGGGGTGCGCGACCGACGCTGTTTTGTCAGCAAAACTGAACGATAACGCCGAAAAGCTCCGGTAGGTTTAGCGCTAACCGGCCCCTATAGTGACGACCATTCAGTGGCGGGCGCGGCTCGCCACGCTCAACCCAAGGAGGTCGTCATGATTCATCTTCGCCCAGCCAACGAACGTGGCCACGCCCAACACGGTTGGCTCGACTCGCACCACAGCTTTTCCTTCGCCAACTATTACGACCCGGAATTCATGGGCTTTTCCGACCTGCGCGTCATCAACGACGACCGGGTGGCACCGGGCACCGGCTTTGGCACCCATCCGCATCGCGACATGGAAATTATCACCTACGTGCTGAATGGCACCATCGAACACCGCGACACCATGAACAATGTGTCGCAGTTGAAAGCCGGTGAAATTCAGGTGATGAGTGCGGGCAGCGGTGTGGCGCACAGCGAATACAACGCCTCGAAAACCGACCCGTTGAACTTCCTGCAAATCTGGGTGATGCCCAACGTCACTGGCGTTAAACCGCGTTACGCCCAGAAAGATTTTTCCGCGCTAAGCGGCATCAACAAGGTGATTTCGCCGGAAGGCGAGGGTGAAAGTCTGCCGATTCGTCAGGACGCCAACCTCTATCAGGTGCGGTTGAACGCCGAATCCCAGACCTTCGCAACCCAGGCTGGTCGGTTGTATTACCTGCACATCGCGCAAGGCGAACTGACGGTCAACGACGTAGCGATGTCCGCCGGAGACGGCGCCTACATCGACGCCGAAGCAGCGTTGACGCTGGCAACCACCGGCACCGTAGACGCCCTGTTGTTTGAATTGCGTGGGCATTGACAGCGGGCTGCAATAAGAATCAGGCGGGCTGGCGCTGATCGAAAGCGTCGCGCGCCTCGTTCACTTCCGGCATTTTTTCAATCGTCCAGCGATACAACGCCTTGTAGGGTTGCAGCAGGCTGCGGCCCATCTCGGTCAATTCATACTGAACCGCGACCGGCGAACTGCTGATCACCTCGCGAGTGACGATGCCGTTGCGTTCCAGCCGGCGTAACGTCTGAGTGAGTGATTTCTGCGAGATGCCTTCGAGCAGGCGTTTGATGTCGTTAAAGCGCCGAGGCTGTTCTTCCAACACCGTCAAAATCATCATCGACCACTTATCGGCAATTTCGGCGAACAGCGCCCGGTTGGGGCAATCGATGGAAAAGCAGGGGCCAAATGACATCGGGTTTCCTCCAGGTGACTTAGTGCCGAGCGAGTGCCTAATTTACACTAGGTATATTTTGTATACCATGCGCACCTGTTGAATACAGCCACAGGAAATATCCGCTAATGACAACCTCTGCACTGGACACCTCCGTCCTCTTCCAACCCTACGATCTGGGTTCCGTCACCCTGAAAAACCGCCTGGTTATGGCACCGATGACCCGCGCCATGGCGCCGCAAGGCATTCCCGGCCAGGCCAATGCCGACTACTACCGCCGCCGTGCCGAAGGCGATGTGGGTTTAATTTTGTCTGAAGGCACGGTGATCAACCGGCCGGTATCGCGCAACGAGCCGGGCATTCCGTTCTTCCACGGCGAAGCCGCACTGGCCGGTTGGAAATCGGTAATTGACGCTGTGCATCAGGCGGGCGGCCGCATGGGCCCGCAAATCTGGCACACCGGCACCGCACCGAGCGCCAGCGGCTGGAAAGCCGACGGCGAAATGGAAAGCCCGTCTGGCCTGTTCGCGCCGGAAAAACCGGCCGGCAAAGTGATGACCGATGCCGACATCGCCGACACCATTGCCGCGTTCACGCAAGCGGCGGTCGATGCCAAACGTCTGGGCTTCGATGTCGTCGAAGTGCACGGCGCACACGGCTATTTGATCGACCAGTTCTTCTGGTCCGGCTCCAACCAGCGCAACGACCAATGGGGCGGCGACAGCTTATTGAAGCGCGCCAACTTTGGCATTGAAGTCGTTAAATCGATCCGCCAGGCCATCGGCCCGGACTTCCCGTTGATTCTGCGTTTAAGCCAATGGAAACAGCAGGATTACAGCGCCCGCCTCGCCAACACCCCGGCGGAAATGGAAAGCTGGCTGACCGCTTTAAGCGACGCCGGTGTCGATGTGTTCCACTGCTCGCAGCGGCGTTTCTGGGAAGCGGAATTCCCGGAAGTCGATGGTGACAACGGTTTGAACTTTGCCGGCTGGGCCAAAAAACTGACCGGCAAAACCACCATCAGCGTCGGCTCGGTGGGTCTGGACGGTGAATTCTTCGGTGCCTTTGCCGGCAAAGGTTCGCAACAGACCGACATCGGCCGTCTGATTCAGCGCATGGAACGCAACGAATTCGATCTCATTGCCGTCGGTCGTGCACTGCTCAGCGACGCCCAATGGGTGCAGAAAATTCAGCGCGGCGCCAACGATGAACTGCTCGGTTTTAACCCGGCGGATCTGGCGAAACTGGCATAAGGTTCGGGCGTTCAGCCGGGGCATCGGCTGACGCCTTTTCCACCCACAACACCCGAAGCCCCACCTCGGGTGTTGTGTTTTTTGCGGCCAATCAATCGTTTCCGCGATTATTTTCAATTTTTCCAACGAAACGGCCAAAAATCCTACGAACGGTAAAACGATTCTTCAAACGGTCGTCGGTTAGCGTGGTGTTGCCCCCAGCGCTTTGGGGTTTTCATCCAACCGAGGGACCGATCATGCTTCGACCCAACTTTCGTTTTCATCGCACCTTTGTCTGGCTGCTGCTGTGTTTTGCACTCAGCGCCTGTGTTCCCAACCCGTTTGAATTCACCGAACCCGGCACGGCCAGGTTGGTGACCGACGAACGTTTCAATAACCCCGTGCTCTCGCAAGCCGGAATCATCGAATACCGCAGCAGCAACACCGACGTCGCGACTGTAGACGCCAACGGCCTGGTGGTGGCCCTAGCCCCCGGCCAAAGCCAAATCACCGCCACCCAAACGCTGGGCGAGCGCATTCAGAGCATCGATTACAGCGTGGAAGTGATTACCCGCCAGGCCAGCCTCAGCGCCTGGGTGGGGCCGTTGGGCAGTGAGCTGCAACTCTCCGATGGCACCGAAGGGGTGAATTTGTTCACCACCAGCGATGCCAACTGCAACCCCATTCAATTCGCCAACTGCGCCAACAGCCAAAGCCAGCGCCTGCGCGGTGGCGTGCAGCGATCCACCTCCAGCGCGGCCGTAACGCTGAGCCAGCCGGGTTATGTTCGCTTGCAGCATGGCGAACATGAGTGGTCGGGGATGTTGAGTGCGGATCGGTTTGTGGGGCGATATACCCATACCGTGGCCGCTTTTCAGGGGCGGTTATGGGTGATGGGGGGGGTCGACCCAGCCCCCTTAGCTGACATCTGGTCCTCATCCGATGGCACTCACTGGGCGCCGCACGAATGGCTCGAACAGCCGCCGTTTGAAGGCGGCAGTGATAACTATGCCGTGGTGTTCAACGATCAGCTCTGGGTGATTAACACCCAACATGGCACCGTCTGGTCCACCATCCCCTCGCCCGATCACGACACCGGCTTTGTCTGGCAACAGCAGGGCGATATCGGCCTGGGCTATACCCCTCGCAGCAACAGCCAGGTCATCGTCGCCAACAACGCCGAGGGCGAGCCGCGCATCTGGTTGTTGGGTGGGGGCTTGCGCAACGACGTCTGGACGTTCGACGGCACCAATTGGCAAGAAGATCGGGCCGATGGCGATGCCAATGGTTTTGCCGCTCGCAGCGCGCACCAGGCCGTGGCTTACGGTGGCCGGCTTTGGGTGATCGGTGGGTTTGCTGATGGCAAGATGAGCAACGATGTCTGGTCGTCCGACGATGGCATTACCTGGCGGCAGGACACCGAGCACGCCGAGTTTGCGGCGCGCGTCCACCATCGAGTGATGGCCTACAACGACGGCAGCGGGGAACAACTGTGGCTGGTGGGTGGGCAGTCTTTGCAGGCAGTGCGAGGCTTAAACGACGTCTGGTCCTCCCGCGATGGCATTCACTGGACACAGCGTCAGGTCGATGCCGATTTCCCGCCCCGATTGGCCCACACCCTGGCCGTCTTCCACCAGCAGCTTTGGGTGGTGGGGGGATTTGCCCCTAGAAACCTGAACGACGCCTGGTCCACCCGCAACGGTGAAGACTGGCAACAACACACCGCCGAAGCCCCGTTCAGCGGCCGCCAGGGCCACCAAGCCGTCGCCTTCGACCATCGGCTTTGGGTGATCGGGGGTACTGAGGGTGGCACTACTAACTTGCCTTCCTACCAAAACGACCTCTGGTCCAGCAGCGATGGCCTGCACTGGCAACGCCACCTGCGCCATGCGGCTTTTTCCGGTCGCTGGAGCCATCAAGTGGTGGCGTTCAACCAACGGCTGTGGCTGGTGGGCGGGCTGGACCGCTACGGGTACCAAAGCGATGTCTGGTCCAGCGCCGATGGCCTTCACTGGGAACGTTTGCTGACACAAGCGCCATTCGCCGGCCGGCGCGGCCACGCCCTGGTGGTGTTCGACCAACGCCTGTGGGTGATCGGCGGCCAATCTGCCGATGGCAACCACAACGACGTCTGGTCGTCCCCCAACGGCATCGACTGGACCGAAGAAACCAGCGCAGCCAGTTTCACCGCCCGGTGGGGCCATCAGGTGGTGGTGTTCAACGGTCAGCTTTGGTTGATCGGTGGAACAGAAGAGACCGGCGGAGGGGGCGGGACTAACGACATCTGGTTCTCCAGCGACGGCCGCCATTGGCAGCTGCGCGTAGACGAAGCCGAGTTTGCACCGCGTTTTGGTCATCAGGTGGTGGTCACTCAGGAGGCTGGGAGTGAACGGCTTTGGTTGGTGGGCGGTGGTATTACCACTACTGGAACTGACAGCAGAAACGACATCTGGACTTCCCGCGATGGCGTGCACTGGCGCAGCGAACCCTATGAAGATGGCTCACGGTTCTCCGGCCGCATTGGCCACCAGGCCTTGGTCTTCAACCCGTATCTCTGGGTGATTGGCGGGGCAGATGTAACAAAAACCCCCAAACACGACATCTGGCGCTCGGTCGATGGTGCGAGCTGGCAGAAGGGGTTGCAGGTGGACGTTGAGTTCCAGTGAGGTTAACCGAGGTGACGTCTGTGCGGTTCTGAATCAGGCGGGTCGCTGAAACCGGAACCGCTTAAAACGCCCGATGCTTTTGCGTTGGGCGTTTTTTTGTTTTGGTGGGTTATGGGCGTCAGCGCGGCCTTGTTGGTGTTGCTCAACAAACGCTGACCCCATCAAGGCTGGCTTAACCGGCGGCTTTCAACACCGTCATCATCAATTGATCGAACGGTACCGGCCGGCTGTAGCGGTAGCCTTGCAGGTAATCGCAGCCTTGTTCGGTGAGCCAGCGTTCCTGATCTTCGGTTTCCACGCCTTCGGCCACCACGGCCATGCCCAGGCCGCGCGCCAACCCCAGTATCGATAAGGTGATGGCGCAGTCGTCGCTGTCGGTGGGCAGTTCTTTGACGAACGAGCGGTCGATTTTCAGCTTGGCAAAGGGCAGGTGTTTGAGCCGTGCCAGCGACGAATAGCCGGTGCCGAAATCGTCAATCGATAAGCCCGCGCCCAATTCCACCAGTTGTTTCAGCAAGCCGCGCAGGTTTTCGGTGTCGGCCTTGATGACGTCTTCGGTGATTTCGAAATCGAAGCATTGGCCGCTCAAACCGTAGGCTTCATAAACTTCTTTTAAACGTTCCGGCAATTGCGGGTCGAGCAGTTGTTCCGGCGCCAGATTGATCGCCATTTGTGGCAATTGCATACCGGCTTGCTGCGCCTGACGAATGTGTTCGCAGGCGCGGCGCATCACCGCCATGCCGAGTTCGGCCATTAATCCAGCGCTGCGCGCCAGGTCGAGAAAACGGACCGGCGGTAACAGGCCATGCGTCGGATGGTTCCAGCGCACCAGTGCTTCGAGTTGCACCAGGCCGCTGTCGCCGGCGCGGATGATCGGCTGGTAGTGCACGTCCAGTTCCTGATTGCGAATCGCCTGGCGCAGTTGCGATTCCAATTGAAAGCGCGAACGGGCGTCGGCGGAAATGGAGCTGTTGAAAAACTGCACCTGGTTGCGACCGTTTTCTTTGGCGTGGTACATGGCCGCTTCGGCGTGTTTGAGCAGTGAATCGCTGTCCTGCCCGTCGACCGGCCAGAAACTGATGCCAACCGAGGCGGTGGTCGACACCCACTGGTCGTGCAGCTGCATTGGTGTCGACAGGGTGGTGAGAATGCTTTGAGTCAATTGACGCAAGGCTTCCGGGTCGGCCTGGCGACGAATGACCATGAGGAATTCATCGCCGCCGACGCGGGCGATTTTGTCTTTGCCGGGAATGGATAAATGCCGCAGTCGGTTGGCGACTTCACCGATGATCTGGTTGCCAATTACCTGGCCCATGCCGTCGTTGATGGCTTTGATGCGGTCCAGGTCGATCCACAGCAGCGCGAAGGGCGCGTCATCGAGCGTCAGGCGGTGCAGCCGGCCGCGCAGTGAATTCAGGTTGGGCAGGCCGGTCAGGTCGTCAAAATGGGTGACGTAATCCAGTTGTTGCTGCGATTGCGACCAGGCTTCGTGAGTGTTGATCAGGCTGATGGTGTCGGCGACGGCGGTCGCCAGTGAGATGTCGGCTAACGACCATTCGCGCGGCTGCAAGGCTTCCAGACAGATAACGCCGCTGAGTTGGCCGTCATCGAAGATCGGCGCGTCGAGCATGGCGTAAATGCCGGTCGGTTGCAGGTAGTGATCGTTGAAGGCGCGGGTGCGGGGGTCCTGGCGGGCATCGCTGGCGTCGATGACGCGTGCCTGCATCAGCGCTTCGAAATACGCCGGGTTGCCCTGGCGGGCGAGAAAGATGGGTTCGTAACGGTGGCCGTCGCCCTGGTGGTAGAGGATTTCACTTTCGATGCCTTCGCCGCCGTTTTGCAGCCACCAGACACTGACCCGGCCAACGCCCAGCAATTCGCTGCACAGAGCGGTTAACGTCGTCAGTTTGTTGCGCCGTGTGTCCTGAATGAACTCTTTGCTGTGGCAAAGCTTCATTAAGGTCTGATGGTAGTTGATGAATTGCTGGTTCGAATCCATGGGCACCACTTCGCCGGCAATGGATGTTAAAGAATGGCAGTCCGGCCCGGTGCTGTCCAATAGCAGACCATTGCTATTCGTTATCGACGTTATCGGCCAGCGCATACGCCACCAGCCAGCGGCACAGCGCCACCAGACTGTCCAGATGAGTGCGTTCGTAGCCGTGCGTGGCATCCGTACCAAAGCCGACCAGGGCGGTGCGCAGGTCGTGCCCGGCGTGCAGCGCCGATGAACAATCGGAATGGTAGTGGCGGAACACATCGCGCACATACGGCAGTTGGTGTGCCTGGCAAAGTTGTTCCAGTTCGGCCAGCAGCGACCGGCTGTGTGGCCCGAGGCTGTCTTTCATGCCCAGCGTTATGGCGGTTTCACGGCTGGTCTGGTTGGGCGCAACGGGTGCGATGTCGAGGCTGATCAGCGATTCCAACCCCGCCGGTAAAGCCGTGCCGGCACCGAGGCCGATTTCCTCGGCGTTGGTGTAGGCCAGCAAGATCGGGCTGGCCGGCTTTACACCGGCTTCGTGCAGCAGCGCCAACATTTCCAGCGTGCAGGCGATGGATGCCTTGTTGTCGAGAAAGCGACTGTTAATAAAGCCGTTACTCAATTCCGGCTGTGCATCGAAACAAACGATATCGCCGGGCAGTACGCCAGCGGCCAGCGTTTGCGCGGCTGTTTGGCTGTCGATGTCCAGGCGCAATGCCAATTGCGACCAGCCGACCGGCTGTTGATCAACCGCCTCGTTGTAGGCGTGGCCCGATGCCAGTTGCGGCAGAACGGTGCCTCGAATCGGCCCGTGGTCGGTTTTCACCGTCACCCGGCCGCCTTCGGCAAAGCGCGCCGACCAGGTGCCCAGTGGCGTCAGTTCCAGCCGGCCATCCGGCCGAATGGCCTGCACCATGGCACCTAACGTATCGACATGAGCGGCCAGGGCGCGCTTGGGGTTGGCGCCGGTGGCGGCGAGCACCTGGCCGCGCTGGGTGCGCTGAAGGGTGACATCGAAGGCGGCGAGTCGTTGTTCCAGATGCGTTTCCATGGCGGCGGTATCGCCGGTCGGGCTGTCGATGGCGAGCAGTTCGAACAGCGTCTTGGTCAGACGTTCAACGTTGGGTTGGGGCAGGCTGGTCATCTGGTGGGTCGTGCTGTGAGTCATTCGGTGTGAGCCTCCCAATCCAACAGGCAGCGGCGCAGCACTCGCGCTGCGGCATCGGCGTCGGCCGCCGTAATGGCTTCGTCCGGATGATGGCTGAGGCCGCCAGCGCAGCGCACGAACAGCATGCCGACCTCGGTTAAATGGTGCATCGCCAGGCCATCGTGGCCGGCGCCGCTGAACAGGGTGTGCGGCCAGAAATGTTCGGCTTCGATGGCGCGCGCCAGCCGTTGTTGCAGCGCCGGCGCGCATGCCACTTCGTCCTGCTGATAAACCAGATCGTGCTGCCATTGGCAGGGCGTTGCGGCCAGCCGGGCGTCGAGATCGGCAAACAGGCGCTGCCGGGCGGCGTGGCGAATGTCGCGATTGGGCGAGCGCAATTCGATGGTCAACTCAACGCGGCTGGGAATCACGTTGACGGCGTTCGGCGTGACCGTCAGTTCACCGACCACGCCGACCAGATTGTCGTTCTGGCGGCAGTGCTGATCGACCGCACGGACGATTTCGGTGGCGGCCACCAACGCATCGCGCCGCAATTCCATCGGCGTGGTGCCGGCGTGCCCGGCCTGGCCGGTTACCGTCACTTTGTGGCGTTCAATGCCGGTGATGGCCGAGACGATGCCGACTGGCAAATCCAGCGATTCCAACACCGGCCCTTGTTCGATGTGCACTTCCAGAAAGCCGGTAATTTGCTCAGGGTTGCGCGCCAGGTCGGCAATGCCGTCGGGGTTTGAACCCAAATCGCGCAGCGCTTGAGCAAGGCTGACGCCCTGGGCATCGACGGCTTGCAGAATGCTGGCATCGAACTGGCCCGCCAGCGCGGAACTGCCGACGAGTGTGGAGGCAAAGCGGGCGCCTTCTTCGTCGCTGAATGCGACCAGTTCGATGTTGAGTGGCAAAGCGGTGCCGTGGCGATGCAGGTCTTCCAACACCACCAACGGCAGCAACACGCCCAACATGCCGTCGTAACGGCCGCCCTGGCGCACGCTGTCCTGATGTGAACCGATGATGAGCGTTTTCGCGCCGGGCACAGCGGCGGTACGGCCGACCAGATTGCCAGCGGCGTCGAGTTCTGTGCTCAGCCCGGCGGTTTGCATCCAGCCGGTCAGGTCGCGCAACAGCGCTTGATGTTCCGGGCTGCCCAATAAGCGCGTCACACCCGGGCCGGGTTCGGAGTGGCGTGCCGCCGCCTCAGACAATTCCATGATGCGGGCACCCAACGTCATCAACGCACCTCCTCGTCGCTGACGTGCCCGGTTTTGGCCGGGTGGGCGTGCGTCGGTACGCCGTCGAGAAAGGCTTGAAAAGCGTGTGCCCGGGTTTTGTTCAGCAGCGCTTTGAGTTGGTCGATGCAGCCGGCGTCGGCCCAATCGACGCGTAAATCGATGGGCGGTTTGTCCGGGCTGTGCACGCGCACCGTGGCCGAATGGGTGCCGCGCTGATCGCCGCCTTCGGCTTCACCAGCGGCCAACGCGCTGATCAGGCGTTCGTGCAGCGGCCAGTCGGCGTGCGAGAGGTAAGCATCGAGCATGGCGTCGATCACCTGTTCGCTGGCAAGAATGTTGCCGGCCAGCGCCAGGTTGTCGGTGCAGTGGTGTTTTTTCTCGCCCAGGTTGGCGGTTCCGGTGTGGGCGGCGGTGCGGCCCTGGGCATCGCAAATCAACAATTGCCGCTGGGCCTGGCCTTCGTCGTCGGCAATCAGCCGGTCGCGCACCTGTTCGGCGGTTTGATCGTTGGCGAGCAACGCCAGACCACGGTCGCCATACAGCCAGTTGGTGAACGCGCCCTGGGTGGCGATGGCGCCAACCGGGTAGCGTACATGGGGAACAAAGCCGCCAACGGCGACGCTGCCAGTGGCGGTGGCAACGCCCAGCGCGCCGGTGTTTGGGTCGCGTGCAACGATCGAATAAGTCATGCCCTGCCTTAATTCTGCGACGGAATCGGGTGAACAGTGGCGGTCAATTTATCATCATAAAATTTATTGCGTCCATAAATTTGTAATGATAATTGTAGCAAGGGTCAGGGCCTGCGGTACTTGCTTCCGCTGAACCTGTCGTTCGGAAATCGGCCACAGAAGCCGAGACGCGCAAGTCACGACAACTCGAAACGGACTGCTCAAAACTAAAGTGAGAGAGGCGCCTACCGTGAACAAACTGATCCCTACCCTGATGCTTGGGTTGGCGGCCCTGACCAGCGGATCGCTGCGGGCAGAAACGCCTGCCGACGTGCTCGTCGTCGGGCAAATTGCCGAACCCCAATCGCTCGATCCCCACACCGTTACCGCGGTGAACGACTTCCGCATTCTGGTCAATCTGTACGACGGCCTGGTGCGATATTCCGACGGCACGCTCAACGTTGAACCAGCGCTGGCGACCGATTGGACCATCAGCGACGACGGCCTGGAATACACCTTCGAGCTGCGCGACGACGTGACCTTCCACGACGGCACACCGTTCAACGCCGACGCCGTGGTGTTCAACTTCGAACGCATGCTCGATGAAAATCACCCGTACCACGACACCGGCCCATTCCCGCTGTCGTTCAACTTCGGCCAGGTGGCCAGCGTGGAAGCGCTGAGCGACACCGAAGTGAAATTCACGCTGTCGGAACCTTTCGCGCCGTTTTTATCGAACCTGGCGTACCCGACCGGGCTGATCATTTCGCCGACGGCGGTGCGTGAATACGGCAAAGACGTTGGCCGGCATCCGTCTGGCACCGGTGCGTTCAAATTCGAAGAATGGCAGGCGAACCAGCGCGTGGTGGTCAGCCGCAACGCCGATTACTGGGACGGCGCACCGGAGCTGGAAGCCGTAGTGTTCCGGCCGATTACCGACGCCAACACCCGCGTTGCCGAAATGCTCTCTGGCGGCATCGATCTGATGGTGGAAGTACCGCCCGATAACGTCGCGACCTTTGCCGCCGATGACGACTTTGAAGTCTACGAACAGGCCGGCCCGCATCTGTGGTTCCTGATCCTGAACCTCAAAGAAGAACCGTTCAGCGACAAGCGCGTGCGCCAGGCGGTGAACTACGCCATCGACAAAGAATCGCTGGTCGAGAACGTGCTGCAAGGCACCGCGACCGTCGCCACCGGCCCGACACCGCCAGCGTTCGGCTGGGCCTACAACGAAGACCTCGACCCTTATCCGTACGATCCGGACAAAGCCCGCGAACTGCTGGCCGAAGCCGGAGCGGAAGGCGCCGACATCACCTTCTACGTCACCGAAGGCGGTTCCGGCATGCTCGATCCGATCTCCATGGGCACGGCGATTCAGGCCGATCTTGCCGCTGTGGGTCTGGATGTGAGCATCGAAACCTACGAGTGGAATACCTTTTTGGGTCGCGTGAATCCGGGCCTGGAAGGCAAAGCCGACATGGCGGAAATGGCCTGGATGACCAACGACCCGGACACACTGCCGTTTCTGGCGTTGCGCACCGAAGCCTGGCCGGAAAACGGCGGCTTTAATTCGGGTTACTATTCCAACCCGGAAGTCGATGCGCTGTTGAACGAAGCGCGCACCGCGACCGATCAGGACGAACGCGCCGCGCTCTATAAAGAGATGCAGGAAATCGTTTACGACGACGCGCCCTGGGCGTTCATTGCCAACTGGCAACAGAACGCGGTCGCAACCGAGGCGGTGGAAAATTTCTCGCTGCAACCGTCCTTCCTGCTGCAACTGCACGACGTCCGCAAACCCTGATGTGAATGGGGCCCTTTTGGGGCCCCATTTTCTGCCGCTGCCTTTCATCCAGGGGACTGCATGAACGCCTCCATTACGGCCTACATTGGCCGCCGTCTGTTGTTGACGATTCCGGTGTTGTTCGGCCTCACCGTCATCGTATTTTTCATCATGGCGATGATTCCCGGCGACCCGGCGCTGGCGATTCTGGGTTCCTACGCCACGCCCGATAACGTCGCCCAGGTCAACGCGCAACTCGGTCTCGACAAACCGCTGGTGCAGCAATACACCACCTGGCTGGGCAATGTGGTGCAGGGCGATTTCGGCCGTTCCTATCGCCAGAACCGCGCCGTGCTCGACATCATTACAGAGCGCTTTGGCGCAACCTTAATTCTCGCCGGTACCGCGCTCGTGCTGTGTTCGATTGCCGGCATTCTGGTTGGCATTGTTTCGGCAGTGCGCCAATACGGTTGGACCGACAAGCTGCTGACGCTGATCGTGCTGATCGGCATTTCCACCCCGGCGTTCTGGTTGGGTCTGTTGTTGATCATGCTGTTTGCCGTGCAACTGCGCTGGCTGCCGGCCAGCGGCATGTTCGCCGTGTACGGCGGCGGCGATCTGCCCGACTTGCTGATGCATCTGATTTTGCCCGCCTCGACGTTGGCGTTTATTGCCACCGGCGTCATCGCCCGGCTGACGCGCTCGGCCATGCTCGAAGTGCTGCGTCAGGATTTTATTCGCACCGCCCGCGCCAAAGGCTTGCACGAACGCCGGGTCATTTTCCGCCATGCGTTTAAGGCGGCGCTGGTGTCCATCGTGCCGGTGATCGGTATTCAGGCTGGTTTTGTGTTGGGCGGCGCGGTGTACATCGAAACCGTATTTCAGTGGCCCGGCATCGGTTCCATGCTGGTTAACGCCATTGCCACGCGCGATCTGTTGCTGGTGCAGGGCGGCGTGTTGATCGTCGCTGCGGCCTACGTGCTGTTTAATTTAATTGCCGACGTCGTACAGGTGTTGCTCGACCCGAGGGTGACCGCATGAACAGGTCGAACAAAACTCATCGTCGCCGCAGCAATGCCTTTGCTTTATTAGTGCGCAATCGTCTGGCCGCCTTTGGGTTGGCGGTGATGGCCTTGGTGTTGCTGCTGGTGGTACTCACGCCCTGGCTGCCGTTGGCCGACCCGGACACTACCGCGCTTGCCAATCGCTTATTGCCGCCGCTGTCGGACGGGCATTGGCTCGGCACCGACCAACTCGGGCGCGATCTGTTATCGCGTTTGCTGTGGGGCACACGAGTTTCACTCGCCGTTGGTATTGCCGCCACGTTGGTGGCGGCCTTTTTCGGTTCGCTGATCGGTTTGCTGGCCGGTTATTTCGGCGGCCGCATCGACGGCGGTTTGATGCGCGGCATCGACATGCTGATGGCCTTTCCGTACATCCTGCTGGCGCTGGCAATTGTCGCCGCGCTCGGCCCCGGTTTGATGAACGCTTTGTACGCCATCGCCATCGTTAACATTCCGTTTTTCGCTCGCAATGTGCGGGGCCTGGTGGTGACGTTGCGGCATCGGGAATTTGTCGATGCCGCGCGTTTATCCGGCCTCGGCGATGCCCGCATTTTGTGGCAGGAAATTTTGCCCAACGTGATGCCGGTGATCGTCATTACCATGTCGACCACCGTCGGCTGGATGATCCTGGAAACCGCTGGGCTGTCGTTTCTGGGCCTGGGTGCGCAACCGCCGACGGCTGACCTCGGTTCCATTCTCGGTGAAGGCCGCAGCCTGATCATCAACGCGCCGCACGTGGCGAGCCTCGCCGGTCTGGTGATTTTTATTCTGGTGATGAGCATTAATTTATTGGGCGACGGCGTGCGCGATGCACTCGACCCGCGCCTGAAAGCCGGGGCATTGCGTCGGCCGGCGGCGCGTACCGAAGTGGCTAAATCGGCTCGGTCAAAACCAACTGAACAAACCGACGCCTTATTATCTGTCCGTGATTTACGCACTGAATTTCATCTCAACGGCCAAATTCATCAGGCCGTTAACGGCCCGAGTTTCGACATCCAGCCGGGCGAATGTCTGGGCATTATTGGCGAATCCGGTTCCGGAAAATCGGTAACGGCGATGTCGTTACTCGGTTTGGTTGCATCGCCACCGGGCGTGATTGTCGACGGGCAGGTGAACGTTGGCGGTGAGAATATTCTCGGTGTCAGCGACGAACGTTTGCGCTCGTTGCGCGGCGGTGAACTGGCGTACATTTTTCAGGATCCGCTATCGACCTTGCACCCGCAATTCAGCATTGGTGATCAACTGGTCGAAGCCATGCGCGCGCACCAGTGGCTGAGTTATCGCAGTGCCTGGAAGCGCGCCGTCGACTTGCTCGAAGCGGTGCGCATTCCCAACGCGGCGCAACGCGCCAGACTTTACCCGCATCAATTGTCAGGCGGCATGCGTCAGCGGGTATCCATTGCCATGGCGCTGGCGAACGAACCGAAGTTAATTATTGCCGATGAACCGACCACAGCGTTGGATGTAACCGTGCAGGCGCAGGTGTTGAAATTACTCAATCAATTGCGCCGTGAACGAAACGCCAGCCTGATGTTTATTACGCACGATTTTGGTGTGGTGGCGGAAATTTGCGACCGGGTAGCGGTGATGTACGCCGGCGAAATTGTCGAGCTGGGTCCGGTTCACGATATCCTCGCCAAGCCGGCGCATCCGTACACACGCCGCTTGATCGATTGCGTGCCCGATGTGTCGCGCCCCAGCCAGACACTGGCAGAAATTCCCGGCCTGCCACCGACGGTCAGCGACTTACCAGTCGGCTGCAATTTTGCCGACCGCTGCGACCGGGTGACCGCACAATGCCGCCAGGCACCGATTAAATTGCAGACGCTAAATCCGCAGCGGCAGGCGCGCTGTATCTTTGCCCGGGAGAATGTATGAGCGATGGCATGAACAAGCTGCAAGTCCGTTCCCTGATCAAACGTTTTGGCGGCGGCCGCAATTGGTTGGGCCGTCCGACGCCAGCGGTGCACGCGGTGCGCGATCTCGGTTTTAACGTCGCACCGGGCGAGATTCTCGGCATTGTCGGTGAATCCGGCTGCGGTAAATCAACCTTGGCGCGCATGCTGGTTGGGCTTGATCAACCCAGCGATGGCGATATTCGTCTCGACGGTCAACCCTTGGCCGACGATAAAAACCGCGTCCATTTGCGGCAGTTATCGCAACGCGTGCAATACATTTTTCAAGACCCGATCAGTTCGCTGAACCCGCGCAAAACCATTCGCGATATTTTATCGACACCGCTGATTCATCTGCGCCATTTAAACGCCGAACAACGCGAACAACGGCTGGCCGAATTGATGACGCACGTGAATTTGCGACCGGAATTTCTCGACCGTTATCCACACGAATTTTCCGGCGGCCAGGCGCAGCGCATTGGCATAGCCCGCGCGCTTGCCGCCGAGCCGGATGTGTTGGTGCTGGACGAACCAGTGTCGGCGTTGGATGTGTCGGTGCAGGCGCAGGTGCTGAATTTGCTCAAGCGACTGTGCGATGAATTTCAACTGACCTATGTGTTCATCAGTCACGATCTGGGCGTGGTGCGTAATTTCTGTGATCGTGTGGTGGTGATGTATTTCGGCCGCATTGTCGAGCAGGCGCCGGTCGATGAATTGTTCGAACGGCCGCAACATCCGTACACCCAACGCCTGCTCGATTCGGTACCGGGCAACCCGCAGTTGCGTCTGCCGCCGGAAAGCGATGCGGTGGTGTTGCCCGATCCGTTCGAGCCGCCGGTTGGTTGTGCCTTTGCACCGCGTTGCCCGTTCGTGCAGGACGATTGCCAGCGCAGCGACCCGGCGTTGAGCGAGGTGAGTTCGGGTCACCGATTGGCGTGCTATCATCCGCCGCAACCGTCCTAACCGACTCATTGATGACAGCCACCTTATGACCAAACGTTCCGATCAGGTAACCGATGCGCTCAAGCAGATGATCGCCGAGCACAAGCTCAAACCCGGCGACCGTCTGCCGCAGGAAAAAAACCTGATGGAAACCTACGGCGCCGCCAAAGGCACGGTACGCGAAGCGCTCAAAGCACTGGAAACTCAAGGCTTAATCGCCACCCGAACCGGCCCAGGCGGCGGTGCTTTTGTGGCCGACGTGCCGCCGGACCGGGCGATGTCGTTACTGGCGAATTATTTTTATTTCAAACCCATCACCATTCACGACATCTACCAGTTACGCATACAGCTGGAACCGGAAATGGCGGCTTCGGTAGTGGGGCGTTTAACCGACGAAGATTTTCGCCGTCTGCAAACCACCATGACGGTGTACGACGTACCGCCAACCAATCAGGCGGAAGAGCACGCTTTGCGCCTGGCGGAACTGAGTTTTCACGAAGTGCTGGTCGATTTATGCCCGAATCCGATTCTCAGTTTTACCTGCCATTTCTTGCTCGGCCTGCTGAAAAATCTGCGCCTGTGTCACGACATTTATGACCTGCCGAATCCCGAATTGTGGGAAACCGGCAAGTACTATCAGATGCAGTTGATCGGCGCGCTCAAACGCGGCAACGAAGCCGAAGTACGCCGCGTGATGCGTGAACACATGGAACGCGCCGAAGCGCTGATGCAACAACAGGAGACCATCATCCTTGATGGTTTTTTGCCGGCGCAATCCACTTAATTTCAGACGTTCACCAGTTTGTGCTCGATCAGGCTTTCGCCCGTGGCGACGACAGCGTCTTCCAGGCTGCGTGGCGACCAGCCCAATAGACGCTGCGCTTTTTCGCTGGTGGCGTTCAGGTTGATGCCCAGCAGCGGAATCAGGCCACGCAAGGAAGGGTTCTTGCGTGCCGCCAGTTTGACTGCCCAGTTGGGTAATACAAAGGTGGGTGTCTTGCGCGCCGCCTTGCCTAAACGACGACGCAAAATACGCGCTACGTCGATCAGACCGACGCTGTGTCCGGTGATTGCCACAAAGCGTTCGCCCTTGGCGGATGGATGCGTCATTGCCAGCAAGTGCAGGTCGGCGACATCGCGCACATCGACAAAGCCGGAGTTGATTTTGGGGCTGCCTTGCTGGCCGTCGAGCATTTGCTTAACCAGACGCACCGAGTGCGAATAATCCGCACCCAACACCGGGCCGAGCACGGCGACCGGATTGATCGCAGCCAGTTCCATGCCCTTGCCTTCACGCGCAATAAAGTCCCAGGCGGCACGTTCGGACAGCGTTTTTGAACGCTGATACGGCGCAACCGGGTAGCGACTGTTCAAGTCACTCCAATCGGTCTCGTTGAACGGGCGCTGCATCGGCGGATGGCCGACGCCTATGGCACCAAAGGCTGAGGTCAGCACCACGCGTTTTACGCCGGCATCGCGGGCGGCGCGCAGCACACGTAAGTTGCCTTCTACCGCAGGTTTGACCCAATCGTCTTCGGTGATGTGTTCACCCGTGGGGGTGGGGGATGCGCCGTGCATGACAAAGCTGCAACCGGCGACGGCGTCATCCCAACCGGCATCGGCAGTCAGATCAGCGACGACAAAGCTGAGTCGCTCGCCCGGCTCGGCGCCACCGACCTTGAGATTGGCCAGCACTTCAGCCTGGCGTTGTGGGGTACGCAGCGTCGTCCGTACTCGATAACCGGCATCCAGCAGCGCCAGAATGCAAAATTGGGCAATGTAGCCGGTGCCACCGGTAACCAGGACAAGTTCGTCTTTCACGTCAGAAGCCTCTTTGTGTGTTATGACAGTGGCGCTTAAGTTAGTGGGCGAAACTGGAACTTTGAATGCGCTAAAATCCGTATTACTTCTTTGATAGTTCGAATGTGATGACCGATCCGTTTTCCGACCTGCTCAAACTGACCCAGGCGCAATCGCTGATCACCGGTGGATTTACCGCCGGTGGCGATTGGGCAATTCGTTTTCCGGCGCCAACACGCATCAAGTTTTTTGCCGTGGTGCAGGGCGGCTGCTGGATTCACATCGAAGGTGAAGCTGAGCCTCTGCGTTTTGAATGTGGCGACATTGGCCTGATATCGGCGCCGCGCGCCTTTGTTCTGGCGAGTGATCCGAATGTGCCACCGCTGGATGCGATGGCGCTGTTTTCGGGTGCCGGGAAAAGTCGGGTGCATTTGGGTGAGGGGCAGGACTTTGCTCATCTGGGCGGGCACGTCTTGCTCGATCCGGTCAGTGGCCCGTTACTCAGCGAGGTGTTACCGCCCTGGATTCACATTCCAGCCAGTTGGCCGCAGGCGGATCGGTTTCGCGCCTTGCTGGATCAGCTCGTTGTCGAACAGGCGCAAGCCTTGCCGGGCATGCAACTGGCATCGGCACAATTGGCGCAATTGCTGTTCATCCAGATTCTGCGCGCCCATTTGATGTCTGGCGCAGCCAAACCCGCCAGTTGGCTGAAGGCATTGGTGCATCCTCGCTTGGCGCCTGCCATTCGGCTGATGCACAGCGACCCGGCCCGCAACTGGCATCTGGAGACGCTGGCGCAGGCGTGTGCCATGTCGCGCACAACGTTTGCAACTCAGTTTAAGGCGATTGCGGGGGTGGCACCGATGTCCTATCTGACTCGCTGGCGCATGCAATTGGCGCAGCGTGCGTTGCAGACCAGCGATATTCAGATTGCCCAACTCGCCAGCGACCTGGGCTACCAATCGGAAAGCGCCTTCAGCACAGCGTTCAAGCGTGAGACCGGCCATTCACCCCGCGCCTGCCGCCTGGCGGCGCAAGGCCAGGTGGCTGTGTCCGTTAATTTGGTAACGCCGGATATTGAGTAAAGCGGGTTGCGTTGATTGCCGATCCACGGGTTCCGTCGATAGGCTGTGGTGTTAAACCTGTACGCGGTGTAGTGCCGATTGGAGTAGAGCGGTTATGAAGGCAGTCATTATTGGTGCAGGTGTGGTGGGTGTGACCACCGCCTGGGCGCTACAGCGGCGTGGAATGGACGTGACTGTGATCGATAAAGCCGACGGCGTGGCGCTGGAAACCAGTTACGCCAACGCCGGTCAGCGGTCTTATGGTCACGTTTCACCCTGGGCGTCGCCGTCGATGATTCGCGAAGCCTTGCCGTCGATGTTGCGTCGCGCCGGGCCGCTGAAATTGGCGTTGCCGCCTTCAATGCGCACGTTGCAATTCCTGATGGGTATGACGCGCTACGCGCTGCAACCGGCGTTGTTCAACGACAACCGCCGGGCCATGTTGCGGTTGGGGCAATTCAGTCGCGAACAATTTCTGGCGCTGGACGAACAGGTATCGCTGGCGTTCGACGGCGCGCACGGCGGTTTGTTGAAGCTGGCCGATACGCCGGCCGATCGGGATCATTTGCTGCGCATTGCCGAGGTGATGGCGGCGTTGGGCATCGACAGCCAGTGGCTCGACGAAGCCGCCACCCGGCAACAGGAACCCGGTTTGAATGCCGACCAGCCGATCACCGGTGGCTTGTTGGTGCCTGGCGATGGCACTGGCGATTGCCAGCGGTTTACTCAGGTGTTGTCGCAACGCTTTGTGGCGGGCGGCGGTCAGTTGCTGACGCAAACAAGGGTGACGCAACTGCGCGCCGATGCTCAGCGTCTGCACGCCATTCAACTGAACGGGGCCGACTGGCTCGAAGCCGATGCGTTCGTTGTCTGCGCAGGCTGTGGCAGCCGTGAACTGGCGCGCGACCTGGGTGTGAATCTGCCCATTTATCCGGTGAAAGGCTATTCGCTGACGGCGCCGATTCGCGACTCGCGTTGTGCGCCGGTTTCGACCTTGATTGACGACACCCGCAAAGTCGCGATGACGCGATTGGGCGACCGCGTTCGGGTGACCGGTTTTGCTGAATTGGCGGATTTTGACCGACGCCTGTTGCCGCGCCGGCTCGACGCCATTCGCGACAGCTTAGACGCGCGCTTTCCCGGCGCGGCGGACTGGTCGGCGGCGGAACCCTGGACTGGCTTTCGGCCGATGACCCCCGACGGCCCGGCCGCCATCGGCCGCGCCCGGCAGGCGAATGTCTATTACAACACCGGCCATGGCACCTGGGGCTGGACGCTGGCTATGGGCAGCGCCGAGTTGACCGCGCAATTGCTGGCCGAAGAAACGCCGGCCCTGGATCTGCAGGCGTTTTCACCGGGGCGTTTTACACGCGGTTAACCCTGACGAATCCAGTCGGCCGCGCGCTCAGCGAGCATGATGGTGGGCGCGTTGGTGTTGCCACCGATTAACGTCGGCATGACGCTGGCGTCCACCACTCTTAACCCGTCGATTCCCTTTACCCGAAAACGCGTGTCTACCACGGCATCGGCGTCGATGCCCATGCGGCAGGTGCCGATGGGGTGGTAGGCGGTGTCGGCGCGTTGCCGGATCGAGGCTCGCAGTTCTTCGTCACTGGCCTGATCACTGATGAACAGAGGTTTGCCGCGAAACGCATCCAGTGGCGATTGCTGCACGATGTCGCGGCTGATCCTGCTGCCCAGCAGCATGTCGTCCAGATCGCGCTCGTCGCTGAAATAACCCGGGTCGATGGACGGTGGCGCTAACGGGTCGGCGCTGGTTAATCGCAATGCGCCTCGAGAGCGGGGTCTGAGTTGGCAGGCATGTACACAAAAGCCGTTTGGCAGATGCAGACGGCGGTTGTGATCGTCGACCACGCCGATCAGGAAATGGATTTGAAAATCCGGCCGATCCAGGTCTGGACGGGAACGCACATAGCCACCGCCTTCGCCCACATTGCTGGTCCATAATCCGCGCCCGCGCGACAGAAACGACGGCAATTCGGCGGCGAGTCGCGCCATTGCTTTAGGGCCATAACCCAGCACCTGTGACGAGGGGCTGAACCAGGCGCTGGTGTAGTCGAGGTGGTCTTGAAGGTTGGCGCCGACGGCTGGTCGATCCAAACGCACATCGATGTTGTGTCGGCGCAGTTCATCGGCCGGGCCGATGCCCGACAGCATGAGTAATTGCGGCGACTGAAAAGCGCCGGCGCTGAGGATGACGTCACCGCTGCAACGCCATTCTGTGTCACCGGAGCGCCCTTTGCGCGCGCGAACACCAACCACGCGATCGCCTTCAAACAGCAAGGCGGTCACCTGATGACGAGTCAGGATGTGCAGGTTGGGGCGCTGCTGTATCGGGTGCAAAAATGCGGCGGCGACACTGTGACGACGGCCATTCTTTTGCGTGACCTGATAGCGGCCAAAGCCGTCTTGCTGGGCACCGTTGAAGTCGTCGTTGGTTGAGAAACCCGCTGCTTGAGCGGCGACCAGAAAGGCATCGGTCGCCGGGTTGTCCGAGCGCAGATCGGACACACTCAAAGGCCCGTCCTGACCGTGGAAACTGCTGCTGCCCCGGCTGTTGTTCTCGCTGCGGCGAAACCAGGGCAACACTTCATTCCAGGCGAAATCCGTCAAGCCCATGTCGGCCCAGTCGTTGTAATCGTTCGGATGACCACGGGTGTAAATCATGGCGTTGATGGCGCTGCTGCCGCCGAGACCTTTGCCCCGGGGTTGGAACGCACGACGCTGGTCGAGTCCCGATTGGGGGGTCGATTCAAACGCCCAATTGTGCGCATAGCCGGGAATGGTGGCGGCTATGCCCAGTGGAATGCTGATCAACGGACTGCGGCCTGAACCGCCTGCTTCGATCAGCAGAACTCTATGATGAGGGTCTTCGCTTAATCGGGCGGCCAGCACACAGCCAGCCGATCCACCGCCGACAATGATGGTGTCGTAGCGTGCTTTCATGACTCTTCCTTGTGACTCTGGTTGATGGGATTGCCGAATCGGGGGAGGCATCCAATCTACAGGCCGATGATGACAGTCGAAGGGCCTGGCGTTGAGCCCTGTTTGATTCATAACTGCTGTGTTCAGAAGAGCGAAGGGCGCGGCGGATTCAGAACCGGGCCTGGGTCTTCAGCGGGGCTTTGTTATACTGAGTGGTTAACGTTGCCAGCGCAGAGTTTGCTGTGAAAAAACCGCCCACCAAAAAAGACATCCGGCGCGACCTGGAAAGTCAGGTGGATGCCTTTTTGCGTGACGGCGGTGAAATTGAAACGGTCGATCGCGGCCGCTCCGGTCTCGACGCCAGCACACCCTGGCGTAATCCGTTTCAATCCAGCAGCAACGGCGAACCGAAAACCGAGCGCACGCCGGTGCCGGAAGTTGTCGCCGCTATTGATTCGCGCAAGCAGAAGAAACCACCGCAAACCACACGCCGCCATCGTCGTCCCCGCAAAGAATGGATTTACGACGATTTCGGCGAGCCGGTGCGTTGGGTTTGGAAGGAATAGCGGAAGGAATAAAAAACTAAAACGCTATTCGCCGCGCCGAATCCAGTCGGCTGCGCGTTCGGCCAGCATTACGGTCGGCGCGTTGGTGTTGCCACCGATCAAGGTGGGCATCACGCTGGCATCGACCACTCGCAACCCCTCAATCCCCTTCACTCGAAAGCGTTGATCGACCACGGCGTCAGCATCTACGCCCATGCGGCAGGTGCCGACCGGGTGGTAAATGGTCTCGGCTCGCTGGCGGATTTGTTCAATTAATGCGTCGTCGCTGGCGGTGTCGGGCAGGTACAGCGGCTTGCCGCGAAAGCGGTCCAGCGCTGGTTGCTGAACAATGTCGCGGCTGAGTTTGACGCCGGCCAGCAACACTTCAAGATCGCGCTCGTCGGTTAAATAGCCTGGATCAATACGCGGAGAGGCGAGGGGATTCTTGCTGTGCAGACCAACTTGCCCACGCGAAAACGGCCGCAACTGACAGGCGTGCAGACTGAAGCCCTGGCCGTAGTGCAAACGCCGGTTGTGGTTGTCGCCCAGGCTGACCAGAAAGTGCAGTTGGATGTCGGGTCGATCCAGATCCGGTCGGGTTTTGATAAAACCACCGGCCTCGGCGCCGTTGGTCGTCCAGATGCCACGACCGCGCAACAGGTTCGGCAAACCGGCGACCAGGCGCGCTACGCCCGTCAGGCCGTAACCGATTAAATGCGGCGAACGGCTGCGCCAGCAACCCAGATAATCCAGATGGTCTTGCAGGTTGCGACCGACCTGGCTGCGTTCCAATCGCACTTCAATGCTGTGGCGTTGCAACTCCTCGCGCGGGCCGATGCCCGACAACATCAACAATTGCGGCGACTGGAACGCCCCCGCGCTGAGGATGACTTCATGCCGCGCACTGAAGGTTTGCACCGCACCGCGACCGCGCTGCACCCGAACGCCGGTGACGCGGCTGTCACCGAATTCCAGAGCCAAAGCCCGGCTGTGGGTGAGCACGGTCAGGTTGGGTCGCGACCGAACGGGTTCGAGATAAGCCTTGGCGACACTGCAACGCCGGCCATGACGTTGCGTAACTTGATAGCGGCCAACGCCGAACGAATCGGCGCCATTGAAATCGGCGTTGAGCGGCCAGCCGGCCTGTTGCCCGGCGGCCAAAAACGCCGAGACGACGGGGTTCTGATAGCGCAGATCGTTGACCGACAGCGGCCCGTTCTGGCCGTGAAACGGCGCGCCCAACTGGCCGTTGCCTTCGCTGTGTTGGAACCAGGGCAGAAGCTCAGGCCAGGCGAAATCGGTCAGGCCTTGGTCGGCCCAGTCGTTGTAATCGTCGGGATGGCCGCGGGTGTAAATCATGGCGTTAATGGCGCTGCTGCCACCGAGCGCCCGACCGCGCGGTTGATAGCCACGACGCCCGTTCAGGGCGGGCTGCGGTTCGCTGTGGAAACCCCAGTTGTGCAGGCGGGTCGGCACGGTTAGCGCCAGACCGAGCGGGATGTTGATCAGCGGGCTGCGGCCGTTGCCGCCGGCTTCGATCAGTAACACCGACCGTGCCGGGTCTTCACTGAGGCGGGCGGCCAGCACACTGCCGGCGGAACCGCCACCGACGATGATGCAATCGAACGTTGTTGTCATTGTTGGATCGTCCGGAATCGACTGCCGACAACTTAGGGGGCGGGCACGGCGCAGACAAGCGTAGCGGTTTAGCGAGCGGCGATTTGGTCGAATCGGCCAACAATGACGGGCCAGACGAACGGATAAACCCGTTGCCGCTGGCCCAATCCAATCAACCGATGAATCAGTCGTCCAAGGCTTCTACTGACGACGAACCGCTGATGCTCTGGCTGACCAACGGCTGGCCGCGATAGCGCACCCGGGTTGAGCCGCTGCTGTGTACCTTCAGAGATTCTTCTGCCCACACCGATACATGCGCACTGCCGGAGGAATACAGCTCGACGCTCCGCGCCAGCAAATCAGTGGCGTCCAATCGGACCGCGCCGGAGCCGTGAACGTCCAGGGTGTCGGTTTGCCCGGTCAGCGTCAGGTCGACACTGCCCGAGCCATGAATGCTGAGCTCGGAGACGTTAACGCGCAGATCGCCTTTCACAGCGCCGGAGCCGGACAGCCGCAGGCTATGGGTATTCAACTGGTCGGCATGCACGACCATCGAACCGCTGAAATCGAGCCGTTCCAGTTCGTTGACGTAAAGGGTGTACACCGGCGCAGGCGTGGTGTGCGACAGCCGCACGCCGTGGCGCGGCCCGGCATTCAGGCGGCCCTGGCGAACCTCGATGTCGAGCACGTCGAGAATGTTTTGCGGCGCCGACACCACCAGCACCGATTCGTTTGACGGCACCAACCGAACGTCACCGCGCCCGGAAAAACTGGCGCGTTCCAGCTCGCCCAGAGCATAACGCTGCTCAACATCCGGGCCGCGGGCGTGAATCGTCATCGGGCCAATGCAGCCGGAAAGCAGCCAGGCAGCCGCCAGCATCAATACGGCGGTTACGGACAATGTTCGAGAGGTTGAGTGCGTCACAAGCGTTTCCTTTTTTTGAGCGACGAGGATTTACGAATGGTTCGCTATAGCCAAGGTTGTGCCAACTGGCGACAGCGACGGCAAAGGTCGACAGGGCGGCCTTGTCCCGTCAACCGCTGACGTGAAATGCCCAGGAGATTGGTCAGTTTGCTCATATTAATTCGCCAGACAGGCCAAAACTACATCGGGGGTTTACGTGAATGTCCTAAATCTGCTTTCCCGCCAATTCGTGATGAACCAAAAAAAAAAGCGGCCTATTGGCCGCTTTTTAACGTTTAAAACCGAATCAGACGTTGAAGCGGAAGTGCATGACATCGCCGTCTTTGACGATGTATTCCTTGCCTTCCAAACGCCATTTGCCAGCTTCCTTGGCGCCGGCTTCGCCGTTGTATTGCACGAAGTCGTCGTAGGCGATGGTTTCGGCGCGGATAAAACCTTTTTCAAAATCGGTGTGAATCACGCCCGCCGCTTGCGGTGCGGTGGCGCCGACTTTCACTGTCCAGGCGCGCACTTCTTTCGGGCCGGCGGTGAAGTAGGTTTGCAGGCCGAGCAGTTTGTAGGCGGCGCGGATGACTCGGTTCAAACCCGGTTCTTCCATGCCCAGATCGGCCAGGAATTCGGTTTTCTCGTCGTCGTCCAGTTCGGCAATTTCCGCTTCCAGCTTGTTGCAGATCACCACCACTTCGGCGTTTTCTTCGGCGGCGATGGCGCGTACGCGATCCAGATGCGGGTTGTTGTCAAAACCGTTTTCATCGACGTTGGCGATGTACAGCGTCGGCTTGATGGTGAGGAAGAAAAAGGGTTTCAGGTCGGCTTTTTCTTCGGCGGTTAAATCGACACTGCGAATCGGTTTGGCGTCGTCGAGTGTCGGTTTAATTTTTTCCAGCAAGGCGACCTGGCGAATCGCTTCTTTGTCCTGGCCTTTGGCTTTTTTCTGCAACTTGAGCAGTTGCTTTTCCACTGCGTCCAAGTCGGCCAGCGCCAGTTCGGTGTTGATCACTTCGATGTCGTTGATCGGGTCGATCTTGTTGGCGACGTGAATAACGTTGTCGTCTTCAAAGCAACGCACCACGTGGGCAATGGCGTCGGTTTCGCGAATGTTGGCGAGGAACTGGTTGCCCAGGCCTTCGCCTTTGGACGCACCGGCCACCAGGCCGGCGATGTCGACGAATTCCATTGTGGTCGGAATGATTTTTTCCGGCTTCATAATGGCGGCGACTTTGTCCTGACGCGGGTCCGGCACCGGCACGACGCCCGTGTTCGGTTCGATGGTGCAGAACGGAAAGTTTTCGGCGTCGATGCCGGCCTGGGTGAGGGCGTTGAACAGTGTCGATTTGCCCACGTTTGGCAGGCCGACGATGCCACATTTGATGCCCATGCTGTGTCTCCCGAAATAGTTGGCCGGTCAGTCGGCCTGAAATTGATGCAAAAGGTTCATGGCTTTTTGCCAGTCGCCGGCGACGACTTTTGGCGTCTCGGCAATGGCCGCGTCGATGGCGCGGGCCAGTCGAATCTGGTCGTCGGGGTGGGGTTTGCCCAGCACGTAGTTGACGACTTCGGTGGCGCTGCCCGGATGGCCGATGCCCAAACGCAGCCGGTAGAAATCCTTGATGTTGCCCAGGCGCGCGATGATATCGCGCAAGCCGTTGTGGCCGCCATGGCCGCCGCCGAGTTTGAAGCGGGCGACACCGGCGGGCAGGTCGAGTTCGTCGTGCGCGACCAGAATCTGTTTGGGGTCGAACTTATAGAAGTTGGCAAAGCTCGCCACGCTCTGGCCGGAGCGGTTCATAAAGGTCATGGGTTTCATCAGCCAGACGGTGGTGCCGGCGATGTTGACCTTGGTCATCTCTGCCAGGTATTTGCTGTCCAGTTGCCAGGATGCGCCCAGACTGCGCGCCAGTTCGTCCACGTAGTCGAAGCCGGCGTTGTGGCGGGTGCGGTCGTATTGTGCGCCCGGGTTGCCCAGGCCAACGATGAGTTTCAGCGCTGCCATCTTTGTCTGTCCTGTATAAAAAAAGGGCCCGCAGGCCCTTTCGTCACGTTGGCGTCACGGACGCGAACGGTCTTACTCTTCGCCAGCGGCGTCTTCGGCTGCTTCGTCGGCGGTTTCAGCACCGGCCGGCTTAACAATCGATACGACCGGAACGTCGTGGCTTTCGCCTTTGTTCAGTTCGGTCAGAGACACGCCTTTCGGCAGCTTCAGGTTGGACAGGTGAACAACGGCACCCAGTTCCAGATCAGCCATGTCAACTTCGATGAATTCCGGCAGGTCGCCGACCTTGCAGGTCACTTCAACGTCGGTAACAGCGTGCTGGATTTTGCCACCTTGCAGCTTAACGGCTTTGCACTTCTCTTCGTTGATGAAGTGCAGCGGTACGCGCTTGTGAACCACAGTGGTTTTGGTCACGCGTTCGAAGTCGGCGTGCAGCGGTGTGCCTTTGGCAGGTGAACGCTGAATGTCCATCAGGATGGCTTGTTCAGATTTGTCACCAATGTTGATGGTCAACACGTGAGAGTAGAAGGCTTCTTCTTTCAGGGCGCGGCTCAGCTCGCGCTCTGTCAGTGTCAGGCTCATCGGTTTGCGGTTTTTGGCACCGCCGTAGATGATCGCCGGAATCAGGCCTTCACGACGCAGGCGGCGGCTCGCACCCTTCCCTGCAACCTCACGCTCTTCAGCGTTCAACGTAAAAATGTCAGACATTGCGGTTGTTCTCCAACTCAAGGCGACCGCGAACCGCGACCAGTTCGACGTGCCACCGTTTCAGTAAATCCGGGTTTCAGGCCCGAAAGGGATAAAACGAAATTCAACAAAATAGCGGCTAAAAAGCCGCTATTTGCATTCAATCAACGCAGTTCTTGGCTAAGTGTTACCGGAACATGGCGCTGATGGATTCTTCGTTGCTGACGCGGCGGATGGACTCAGCGAGTACCCCCCCCATCGAAAGCTGGCGGATGTTAGCACAGTTTTTCGCCGCTTCCGAGAGCGGAATGGTGTCGGTGACCACTAATTCCAGGTGGGAATTGGAGATGCGTTCGACGGCCGGCCCGCTCAGTACCGGGTGGACGGCGTAGGCGACCACTTTCTTGGCGCCGAAGTTCACCAGTGCATCGGCGGCCTGGCACAGCGTACCGGCGGTATCGACCATGTCGTCCACCAGCACACAGGTACGGTCTTTTACATCACCGATGATGTTCATGATTTCGGCGTGGTTGGCCTTGGGCCGGCGTTTGTCGATGATCGCCAGGTCGCTGCTCAACTGCTTGGCGATGGCGCGGGCACGCACCACACCGCCGACGTCGGGCGAGACGACGATCATGTCTTCGAATTCGCGCTGGCGGATGTCGTCGAGCAGTACCGGCGAGCCGTAGATGTTGTCCACCGGAATGGAGAAGAAGCCCTGAATCTGGTCGGCGTGCAAATCGACGGTCATGATGCGGTCGATGCCGACCACGGTCAGCATGTCGGCAACCACTTTGGCGGAAATTGGCACACGCGAAGAACGCGGCCGGCGGTCCTGGCGGGCGTAGCCGAAGTAGGGCATTACCGCGGTGATGCGACCGGCAGATGCGCGGCGCAAAGCGTCGGCCAGCAGGATGACTTCCATCAGGTTGTCGTTGGTCGGTGCGCAGGTGGGCTGAATGATGAATACATCGGCGCCGCGCACGTTCTCGTTGATATCAATGGCGGTTTCACCATCACTGAACTTGGTGATGGTGGCGTCGCCCATCGGAATGCACAGACGTTCAACCACCTGATTGGCGAGATCGGGATTCGCGTTCCCAGTAAAGACCATCATTTTTGACACTTCAGACCACCCTGTTTTGGTTAGCTCAGTCGGGTAGCCCGCAACCACCCGACGTTCAAAATCGGTGTTGCGTTCAGGCCGTGTTGGCCAGGGATCGCTGCAAAGGCGATTGGTTGACACCTCGGGCAGTAAAGCCGCTGTAGCCCGGGTATTGCTCAAGAATGCTGCGCAGTAGGTCTTGGGCTGCCATGTCGCTTTGCGTCGTTAGAAAGAGTGAGGCACCGCTGCCGCTGAGCCGGACCTGGCCGAATTCCGCCAGTCGCGTAAAAGCCAGTTCAATCTCAGGGTAGCGCTTCCTGGCCACGGCTTCGAAGTCATTGTGACCCGCCCCGGCCAGCGCGGAGCGTATTGTGCTGACTGGGGTATTTCGTGTCAATTCGGTGTCAGCAAAGAGACGGGCTGTGTTCACCGAAACACCGGGTTGCAGCACAACAAACCAGTGTTCGGGCAGCTCGACCGGTGTCAGACGTTCACCGACGCCTTCGGCCCAGGCACTGCGCCCGCGCACGAATACTGGCACGTCGGCACCGAGCGACAGACCGAGTTCCGCCAGTTGGTCTTCGCTGAGCCTGCACTGCCACAGATGATTCAGTGCAACCAGGGCAGTGGCCGCGTCTGAGCTGCCGCCACCAAGACCGCCGCCCATCGGCAGGCGTTTGTGCAGTTGAATGGCTACGCCGGCATTGGCGCTCGCATAAGGTTTAAGCAGACGGGCGGCTTTAATAATGAGGTTGTCGTCATCGGCCACGTCAGGCAGTGGTGGTGACAGTTCAATGCGGCCATCCAAAGTTGGACTAAACTCCAGGTCGTCGCCGCGATCGAGCAACTGAAACAGGGTTTGCAGTTCGTGGTAGCCGTCGGCCCGTTGCCCGGTGATGTGCAACATCAGGTTCAGTTTGGCAGGAGCGGGCAGCAGCAGGGCAGGCATGGCGACAAAAGGTCCGGTCGTCTGGAGGCGCCATGATACAGCATTGCGAAGGCAGACCAATGGGCGGATCTTGACTCAAGTGAGTTGCTGGTGTGGGTGGAAATTCACCCATTTTTCTGATCAGGGATGTCTTCAGCAGCGCCATTGGGCGCTTTTGGGACATTGGCCCGTGGCTTGCTTTGGGCAGGCCGAGGCAAAAATGCCCACTGATATCGCAGTGATATCCCGAATAAAGACAACAACAATGGAGAACAAGATGAAGGCATCCCGCACTCTTATGCTGGCGGCGCTGTCCGCGTCCGTCATGGCTCTGGGTACTGCTCAAGCCGAAGATCGTTCCGATTGGCCCAGTAACTTCACCGTTGGCACCGCAAGCCAGGGCGGCACTTACTTCGCCTATGGCGCTGGTTGGGCCAACTTTGTTGCGGAAAACCTGGGTGTTTCCGGTGGCGGTGAAGTGACTGGCGGCCCGATGCAGAACATGGCGCTGGTGCACACTGGCGACCTGGCATTCGGTCTGACCACCATGGGTCCGGCCCGTGAATCCATGGACGGCAACAGCCCCCTGGCTCCGGGTATGAAGATGGACAACGTTTGCGCCATCTTCCCAATGTACGAAACACCGTTCTCGGTGACGGCACTGACCAGTTCCGGCATCAAATCCATTGCCGACATTCCTGACGGCGCCCGCATCGGCTTCGGCCCGGCCGGTTCTACCTCCGACACCTACTTCCCGCCGATGCTGGAAACCCTGGGTGTGGACTTCGACCGCCGTAACGGCAGCTGGAACGACCTCGGTGGTCAGTTGCAGGATGGTCTGTTGGACGTGATCGCCTTTGCCGCTGGCATTCCGATTCCGGCCGTCAGCCAGTTGGAAGTTCAGACTGACGTGAACATCATCGAGTTCACCGAAGCGGAAATGAACACCATCCTCGACGCCTTCCCGGTGTCTGAGTTCACCATCCCGGCCAGCACATACCAATCGCTCGACAGCAATGCGCGTGCGGTATCCATGTGGAACTTCGCCATCGCCAACTGTGATCTGTCGGAAAGCTTTGTTTATGAAGTGACCAAGCTGACCATGGAAAACAACGCTCAGATGGTTTCTATCCACAAGGCGGCGACCACTTCCGTGCCGGCTAACTACAACAAAAACACCTTTATCCCTTGGCATCCGGGTGCGGCTCGTTGGTTCAACGAGAACGGCTACACCATTCCTGCCAACATGATTAAGTAACACCTGTTCAGGCCCGCAAGGCCTTAGTTACCGGGCCGGTCTCCATTCTTGGAACCGGCCCGGTTCTGTTCGCCGGGAACCGATATGACTGACAAAGACTACCAAGCGCCCGCCACTGAAGCCGTCGAGGACGGTCTGGTGATCGAAGGCGTTGACGACGAAACCATCGAATCCAACCGCCGCCTGTTCGAAGGCTGGGTGTTCTGGGGCGTGATGGCCCTGGCGGTGATTTTTTCTGGCTTCCACCTCTACACACTGAATATTGCACCACTGGAAACCTGGACTTTCCGCATCATTCACATTGCCGGTGCGTTGATCCTCGGTTTTCTGTTGTTTTCCGGCACGCGTTTCAGTGCCGATGACGAGACACAAAAACGCTGGACGTCCATTGCCGCTGGCGTATTGATGTTGCCCGCGCTGTTCGCGCTCTATCAGACCGGCGCCATGGCGCAGATGATGGCCAACGGAGCCATGCGCATTGCCCCGGCTGTAGAAGCCAATCTGTACGGCTGGCCGCTGATGGTCGCCACCTTTGGCGGCATCGTGTTGAGCTGGTTCCATCGCGGTCGCCGTTCGGCCTTTTCCTGGCCCGATCTGCAATTGGTGATCTGCACCATCGCCGCCGCCAGCTACTTCCTGCTGATGTACAACACCCCGTTGCGCATGAGCACCGGTACCTCGTTCGCGCCGATCGGTATTTCCTTTGCCGCTGTTGCCGGCATTGCCGTGATCATGGAATTGACGCGTCGCGTGGCGGGTCTGGCGCTGGTCGTAATCGCCTGCATCTTTTTGGTGTATGTTTTTGCTGGCCCCTATCTGCCGGGCTTCCTGGGTTATCCGGGCTTGTCGGTACAGCGTTTCTTCAGCCAGGTGTACACCGACGCCGGCGTGTTGGGCCCAACCACAGCGGTATCTTCGACCTACATTATTCTGTTCATCATTTTTGCCGCCTTCCTGCAGGCGTCAAAAGTGGGCGATTACTTCGTCAACTTTGCATTTGCTGTTGCTGGTCGTGCCCGCGGTGGTCCGGCCAAGGTAGCGATTTTCGCGTCTGGCCTGATGGGTATGATCAACGGCACCAGCGCCGGTAACGTGGTTTCCACCGGCTCGCTGACCATTCCGTTGATGAAAAAAGTCGGCTACTCCAAGAAATCGTCCGGCGCGGTTGAAGCGGCGGCGTCTACTGGTGGACAGATCATGCCGCCGATCATGGGCGCGGGCGCTTTCATCATGGCCGAGATCACCGGTATCCCGTACACCGAGATCGCCATCGCTGCCTTGATTCCGGCCATCCTGTACTTCGCGTCGGTCTATTTCATGGTCGATTTCGAAGCCGCCAAGCTGGGCATGCGCGGTATGAAGGAAGACGAAATTCCGCGCTTCCGCAAACTGGTGAAACAGGTCTATCTGTTCGCACCGATCATCATTTTGATCGTCGCATTGTTCATGGGTTATTCGGTGATTCGCGCCGGTACGCTGGCGACGGTTTCGGCCGCCGTAGTGAGCTGGATTTCGCCGCATAAGATGGGCATCCGCTCCATTCTGAAAGCCCTGGAACTGGCCGGCATCATGTCGATCCAGATCATCGCCGTCTGTGCGTGCGCCGGTGTGATTGTGGGTGTGATTTCGTTGACCGGCGTCGGCGCGCGTTTCTCGTCGCTGCTGCTCGGCCTGGCTGAAACCAGCCAGTTGCTGGCGCTGATTTTCGCCATGTTGATTTCCATCCTGTTGGGCATGGGCATGCCGACCACAGCCGCCTACGCCGTGGCTGCGTCCGTGGTAGCCCCAGGCTTGATTTCACTCGGTATTGATCCGCTGACCGCGCACTTCTTCGTGTTCTACTTCGCGGTGGTTTCGGCCATTACACCGCCGGTGGCGCTGGCGTCTTACGCAGCGGCGGGTATTTCCGGTGCTAATGCGATGGAAACCTCAACCGCCTCGTTCAAGATCGGCCTGGCCGCCTTCATCGTGCCGTTCATGTTCTTCTACAATGGCGCGCTGTTGATGAACGCCGACTGGTTTGCCATCGGCCGCGCACTGGTTACCGCCACCTTTGGCGTTTACCTGTTGTCCGGCGGTGTGATGGGTTGGTTTATGCGCCTGGCGGCAAACTGGCCGGTGCGGTTGATGCTGATTCTCGCTGCCTTCTTAATGATTGAAGGCGGTATCATCACCGACCTGGGAGGCCTGGCCATTGCGGTTGCGGTCATCTTTATCCAAAAAGCCCGAGGTGGACGGTTAGCGCCTCAGGCCTGATCGAATGCCAGCCGCGACTTGAACCTGGGTTTGAGTCGCGGCGTTATCGGGTTAAACCATGTCGCTGCGACACACCTTTACCAACTACCGCTTTTGGGTGCTGATCTGCTTTATCAGCATCTGTCTGTTTTCCTGGGGCGCCGGTTCCTGGGCGGGCTATCGGTTACTCGAACGTGAAAGCCTGCAAGAATCGTTTCGTTACAGCCAGTTGGTGGCGAACGAACTGAATCGCTACCGACCTATTCCCGAACTCATGGCCGAACACCCGTTGATGCGATCCGTGCTGGAACATCCCGACAGCGAATTGCTGGTGCTCGAAGCCAACGAAGAAATGAAAAAAATGGCCAGCATCGTCGCCAGTTCCGACGTCTATTTAATGGACCGGACCGGCCTGACCATTGCCGCCAACAATTACCAATTACCGACCAGTTTCATCGGCCGGAATTTTGCTTTCCGGCCGTACTTTCACGAAGCCATGGCCAGTGCCGATTCGACCATTTATTTCGCACTGGGCATCACCACCGATCAACGCGGCCTGTATTTTTCGCACCCGGTAACCAACGAACTCGGTGAGCCCTTGGGCGTCGTCGTGATAAAAATTCAGGTCACCGACCTCGAAGACCAATGGCAACGACCGGCCGCATTCAGCGAATCGGAAATGGTGGTGCTCGACCTCGACGGCATCAGTTTTTTAGCCAGCCGTCCGGCCTGGTTATATCGCGCCTTTGAACCGATCAGCGATGAACGCCGGCTTGGCATTCTGGCCGACCGTCGTTACCACGACGAAGATTTAACGCCGATGACCATTGTCGATCAGGGCCGGCCCATTGGCGTCAGTACGCGATCTGAACGATTGCTGGTCGGCGAAGGTGAAGCGGCGCGACCTTTCCTCAGCGTCGAAACGCCATTGCCGCAACTGGACTGGACCCTGCGCGTCTTGATCGGCACCGAGCCGGTGTTGTGGACTCAGGTGCAATTTCTCGTCGGTGGCACACTGGTGTTTCTGGGCGGATTCTTAACCTGGCTGTACGTGCGCGAACGCTATCGGCGCGAAGCCGAATTGGCCGAACGCGGCGAACAACTGGAACAACGCGTCGCCGAACGCACCGCAGACTTAGAAAGTTCCAACCAGCAATTACTGGCGGAAATTGCCGAGCGCGAACGCGCCGAATTAGAACTGAAAGAAACGCAGCAGGAATTAATTCAGGCGGCCAAGTTAGCCGTGTTAGGGCAGATGTCGGCGGGTTTGAACCATGAAATGAACCAACCGTTAACGGCGATACAAGCCTACGCACGCAACAGCCGTCGGTTTCTGGAGCGCGGTGAAAACGAAACCGTCGATGCCAACCTGCATGAAATTGTTTCCTTGTGCGATCGCATGGCCGAATTAACCCGGCAGTTCAAAGTGTTTGCCCGCAAATCGGAAGGCCGGCCCAGTCTGGTTGATATGCGCCAGCCGATTGATGGCGCCTTGAAAATCATCAGCGCACAAGACAACAGCGCCGGCGTGCAATTCGATTGGCAACGGCCGCAACACCCAGCCTGGGTGCATGGCGATTTGATTCGCATCGAACAGGTATTAGTGAACCTGATTGCCAATGCCGCGCAGGCCACCGAAACCGTCGATCAACCGCAGATACAAATTGACCTGCGCTTTAACGACGCTTGCTGGCAATGCCGTGTGCGCGATAATGGCCCCGGTTTGCCAGCCAACACTGAACAATTATTCGAACCGTTTTTTACCACTAAATCCATGAAACAGGGACTCGGTTTGGGCCTGTCGATTTCCCGCCAGATTGTTGATGCACTGGGCGGAAAACTCGTCGGCCAAAACCGCCGTGACGGCCAGGGCGCAGAATTTATTCTGACACTGACCCAGCGAGAGGGCGCAGCATGAATCAACGAGCCGTTGTCTTTATCGACGACGAAACCGACATCCGCCAGGTGATGAAACAGACGCTGGCCCTGGAAAATTTACCGGCCGATTGTTACGCCGATGGCGCGTCTGCGTTAACGGCGTTATCCGCCGAAGAAAACGTCGTCGTACTGTGCGATTACCACATGCCCGGCATGGATGGCTTGGATGTGTTGCGCGCCGTCCGCGCCATCGACGACGCCATTCCCGTCATCATCCTCACCGGCCAGGGCGACATCAGCACCGCCGTAGCCGCCATGCAGGATGGCGCTTACGACTTTATTGAAAAACCTTTCGACCACGACGAACTGATTGAACTGCTGAAAAAAGCGCGCGAAAAACGCCAACTGGCGTTGGAAAACCGCGAACTGAAAGCACGCCTAAAACACTTTGCGCGACCGGGCCCGCGCGTCTTGGGTGACAGCGCCGGTATGTTGCGATTAATGGCGCAGCTGGACCCGGTAATTGATACTTCAGCGGTTATTTTGCTGAACGGCGAAACCGGCACCGGTAAAGACGCATTGGCGCGTTACATTCACGAAAACAGCGCGCGTTCCGACCACAATTACGTCGCGGTAAATTGCGGCGCCGTACCGGAAAATCTGATCGAAAGCGAACTCTTTGGTCACGAAGCCGGCGCCTTCACCGGCGCCGACAAAAAACGCATCGGCCGTTTCGAACACGCCAGCGGCGGCACATTGTTTTTGGACGAAGTCGAATCCATGCCGTTGGCGTTGCAAGTAAAATTGTTGCGGGTTTTGGAAGAAGGCAAAGTCGAACGACTCGGTTCCAATACCGCCATCGACGTTGATGTACGAATTATCGCCGCCACCAAAACCGACCTGAAAAAACTCAGCGACGCCAGCGAGTTTCGACCCGACCTGTATTACCGGCTCAACGTCGTCGAATTAATGATTCCGCCGCTGCGCGAACGCAAAGACGACATCCCGCTGCTGTTCCACCATTTCGCGCTCATCGCCGCCGCACGCTACGACCGCGAAAGCGTACCGCTCACGCCCGACCAGACCGCACGCTTATTGCACCATTCCTGGCCGGGCAACGTACGCGAACTGCGCAACCTCGCCGAGCGTTATGTATTAATGGGCCCAGCCGCCCTGGACGACGCCAACGAACCCACCCAACCCGAAGTCGCCAACCGCCGCACGCTCGTTGAAATGATGGATGGCTTTGAGCGCTCGCTGTTGCAATCGGCCTTGCGCGATAACCAGGGTTCAATCAAAGACACCATGCTAAGTCTGGGCCTGGCGCGGAAAACCCTGTACGACAAGATGCGCAAGCATGGGTTGGATAAGGCGGAGTTTAAGGAATAAACGCAGACAGTTTTTAACGTTCTTTCGTTGATCTGTATCAGCCACCTGATTAGAGAAATCGGTTCTACTCGGCGCTTTCGTCGTCCCGGTTTCTCGCCGTGTTGAAATCACCTCTGGAAAAACCCGAACTCCTTTCCCCAGCTGGCAGCCTCAAAAACATGCGCTATGCCTTCGCCTATGGCGCTGATGCGGTCTACGCCGGCCAGCCGCGTTACAGCTTGCGGGTGCGCAATAATGAATTCGATCATGCCAATCTGAAAATCGGTATTGATGAAGCCCATGCGCTGGGTAAACGCTTTTATGTGGTTTGCAATATTCAACCGCACAACGCCAAATTGAAAACCTTTATTCGCGATCTGGAGCCGGTTGTGGCGATGGCGCCGGATGCACTGATTATGTCTGATCCGGGTTTGATCATGATGGTGCGTGAGGCCTTTCCCGACATGCCCATTCATCTGTCGGTGCAGGCCAATGCGGTGAATTGGGCGGCGGTAAAATTCTGGGCGGGACAGGGTATTGAACGAGTGATTTTGTCGCGCGAATTATCGATTGATGAGATTGCCGAAATTCGTCAGCAGTGCCCGGATATTGAGTTGGAAGTTTTTGTGCACGGCGCCTTGTGCATGGCGTATTCGGGACGGTGTTTGCTGTCGGGGTACATGAACCGGCGCGATCCGAATCAGGGTACTTGCACCAATGCCTGTCGTTGGTCGTATTCGGTTGAGGCCGGCCGCGAGGATGAGGCGGGGCAAGTTGTTGAGCTGGTTGAACCGACCTTGGGTCAAGGTGTCAATTTCAGTGAGCCGGTGTTGCTGACTGAAATAACCCGGCCCGAGGAAAAAATGACCGCGTTTGAAGACGAACACGGCACCTACATTTTTAATTCGCGCGATTTACGCGCGGTACAACATGTCGAGCGGTTGACGCAATTGGGCGTTCATTCACTGAAAATCGAAGGTCGTACCAAGTCGTTTTATTACTGCGCGCGTACCGCTCAGGTGTATCGAAAAGCCATCGACGATGCCGTTGCCGGAGAACCTTTTGATGCGTCGTTAATGAATACTTTGGAAAGTCTGGCGCATCGCGGATATACCGACGGTTTTTTGCAGCGCCATCGCCACGACGCTTATCAGAATTACGACTACGGCCATTCGGTATCCAAACAACAACAGTTCATTGGTGAGTTCAGTGGCGTGCGAGATGGCGAGTGGGCGGAAGTTATCGTCAAAAATAAATTTTGCGTCGGCGATTTGCTCGAAATGATGACGCCGAACGGAAATGTGATGCTTGCTTTGGCGGATATGCGCGACAAAGATGGCAACGCCATTGATGTCGCCAAAGGCAGCGGCCATCAGGTTTTTATTCCGGTGCCAAGCGACATCGAACTTGCCTTTGCGTTATTGATGCGCGATCTAAGCGCCGGCCAGGATACTCGGACCGCGCGCGGAGCCACCTGATGGCGTTGTTGATTACCGAGCGTTGCACCAATTGCGATATGTGCGAACCGGAATGCCCGAATTCGGCCATCGTTTTCGCAGCGGTGATATACGAAATCGATCCGGCCCGCTGCACCGAATGCAAAGGCCATTACGACGAACCGACTTGCCAGGCGGTGTGCCCGATCAGCCGCTGCATTGTGCCCGACCCGCAACATATTGAGACTGATGATGAACTGCTGGATAAATTCGTCGCACTGCAAGGGCTTATCTGAATAAAACCGCAGGGATAAGCGTTATGATGCGCTGATGCCATTAAATCCGCCCGGGAAGACAAGCATGGATATTCCTGTCCTCGAAACCGAACGTTTGCGCATGCGTGCCTTTACTCAGGCCGATGCTGATAACTTTGCAACCTTGAACGCCAATGCCGATTTTGTGCGTTATCTCGGCCAGGGCGTACCGATTGATTCCGTCGAAAGCTGGCGGGTGATGGCGACTATCCTCGGACACTGGCAGTTGCTCGGCTACGGTCTCTGGTTGGTGGAAGAAAAATACAGTGGACGTTTTGTTGGCCGGGTTGGGTTGCTCAATTTGCCGGGTTGGCCAGGTATTGAAATTGGTTGGGGTATAGCCCCCGATTTCTGGGGCCGGGGTTATGCTTTTGAAGCGGCGTTGGTGTCAATGCGATGGGCCTTTGATGAATTGCAGCTCAACCAGTTGATTAGCCTGATTCATCCCGATAACCAGGCCTCGAAAAAGCTGGCGCAGCGTGTGGGTGAGACCTTCCTCAATCAGCAGGAAGTGGCTGGTAAACTCTGCGACATCTATGCGATCGACCGGGCTGAGTTTTTAACTTTACATCCGGCGTGACAGCTTGGCATAAACGATTTGAGTGACGTGTTAGTATCCACGGTTCACATTCAGGTTCTGGTGCGTTATGTCCGCTGACACTGTATTTGATCAATATGCTTACCCTCCTATTAAGCCTTACGACTCCGGCCTGCTCGACGTTGGCGACGGCCATCAGATTTATTGGGAAAGAGTTGGCACTCGCGGTGCCAAGCCAGCGGTATTTCTGCACGGCGGGCCGGGCGGTGGTTGTGAGCCGGATTACCGGAGGATGTTCGATCCGCAACAATACGACATCGTTTTGTTCGACCAACGCGGCTGTGGTCGCTCGTTACCGCATGCCGATCTGACGGCGAACACCACCTGGGATTTGGTGGCCGATATTGAACGGTTGCGCGATATGTTCGGTCACCAGAAGTGGCTGGTATTTGGCGGCAGTTGGGGATCGACCCTGGCGCTGGCTTATGCGCAAACGTACCCGGAGCGGGTCAGTGAATTAATTCTGCGCGGCGTCTATACGCTGACCAAAGCGGAACTCGATTGGTACTACCAATACGGTGTCTCGGAAATGTACCCCGACCGTTGGGAGCACTTTATTGCACCCATTCCGGAAGCCGAACGCGGCCAGATGATGGCGGCTTACCACCGTCGGTTAACCGGCAACGACGAAATAGAAAAATTGCGTTGTGCTAAAGCCTGGAGCCAATGGGAAGGTTCGACTATTTCCTTGTTGCCAGCGGCGGACCGGATCGAGGAGTTCGGTGACGATCATTTCGCCATCGCCTTTGCGCGCATCGAAAACCATTTCTTTATGAACGCCGGCTGGCTCGAAGAAGGGCAATTGTTGCGCGACGCGGCCAAGCTCAACGGCATTCCCGGCGTTATTGTGCACGGTCGTTACGACATGCCGTGCCCATTGCGCACCGCCTGGGAATTAGCCAAAGTCTGGACCGATGCCGAGTTGCACATCGTAGAAGCAGCGGGCCACACCATGGCGGAGCCGGAAATTCTGAGCCGCTTGATTGAAGCAACGGATCGATTCGCCCGTTAACGACGGAGGCTAAACCCATGTCACCCTTGTTCACCTTGAATAATGCCGTTGAGCAAGACCAAGCCGTTGAGGAATGGCTGGGCAGTCGGGAAGGGCGTCTGGGTGAATTGGCGCGACACTGGTTCGCGGTGGTGCGTCAGTGCGGCCCCGATGTGTTGGAAATCATGCACGATGGCATGGCAACCGCCTGTGTCGGTGAGGCGGCTTTTGCTTACGTGGCCGTTTACACCGCGCACCTCAACATCGGCTTTTTTCGCGGAGCGGAATTGGATGACCCACACAAACTGCTCGAAGGCACCGGCAAGATGATGCGGCATGTGAAAGTTCGGCCGGGTGCCGAGCCGGATGAAGAGGCGTTAACGGAACTGATTCATCATTCCTACGCCGTTATCCAGCGTCGGCTTGAGGAACTCTGAGCCGTTATCAACCCAAACTGCGGCGCCACTCCCGGGGCGACATTCCGCATTGCACTTTGAACGCGCGCGACAGCGCCGCCTCACCGCTGTAACCCACTTCGTTGGCGATGGCCGCCAACGACCGATCTTTGCGCAACGATTGCTGCGCCAGCCGAATGCGCCAACTTTGCAAATAGGCTCCCATGGTCATACCCACGACGTCTTTGAACGCATTGGCAAACACGCTACGCGACATCCGCGCCTGCTCCGACAGGCTGTCTAACGACCAAGGCTGCGCCGGCGCTTCGTGCATGGCGATCAACGCATGTCGCAACTTCGGGTGCGCCATGCCCGCCAACATGCCGCTGTTAAGTGCCTCGCCTTCCATCAAATAACGCAGCACCTGAATCATCACCGCTTCAAACAATCGGCTGATCAGTGCCTGGCGTCCGCAGCGCTCATCGAACGCCTCTTCAAACAGCAAACTCAACAACGCATCGGAGCCAAACAGGCTCGACAGTGGAATCAGACTGACCGCAGGCAACGCATCGGTCAGCGGGTTGCTGGTACCGCCTTCAAAGTGCAGATCGGCACACACCAGTTCGGCCGGCTCGTCGTCGTGGGTAATAAACCGCCGGCTGCGGCTGCGCGGGTAGAGCAGCAGGCTGGGCTCGCGAATGTCCAGCTCGGGCAAATCATCGTGCTGAACTTTTAGCCGCCCGGACTTGATGAGGTGCAACTGCCCGAGGCCGTCGCTGACGGGCAGGGTATGGGCGCCACACACCCGGCCGGAGTGAAACAGGCTGGCGTGGACGTTAAAGCGGTTGAGTAGGGCTTCCAGGCGGTCGGCCATGGTGGTGTCTCGCGAAAAATACTAAAAGTTAAGAAATAAGAACTATATATCACCAATAGTATTTTCACCGCCTTAGAATGGCAACCTCATTCAACGCAGGGCAAACCGCCCGGAGGCCATAAAATGTCAATCGAACACGTACTGTATAACGCCGAAGCCACTGCCACTGGCGGCCGTGATGGCCGTTCCATCAGCTCTGACCGGGTATTGGACGTAGCGTTGTCTACACCTAAAGAACTGGGTGGCGCGGGTGGTGCTGGCACCAACCCGGAACAGCTGTTTGCCTGCGGTTATTCCGCTTGTTTCCTGGGTGCTCTGAAGTTCGTGGCCGCGCAAGACAAACTGGTACTGCCGGCCGAAACCACCGTCAGCGCGCGCGTGGGCATTGGTGGCATTCCGACCGGTTTCGGCATCGAAGTGGCTTTGACCATTCGTGTACCGAATCTGCCCGCTGAAAAAGTGCAGGATCTGGTGAACCGCGCACACGTGGTGTGCCCGTATTCCAACGCCACCCGCGGCAATATCGACGTCAGTCTGGCGGTTGCCTGAAGAGCAGCGGATTGAGGGCCTAACGCCGGTTCATAAACTGGCGTTCAGAGGTGGGCATGGTTGGTTCTTCCCTCTATGATCGACGGTCGGTGCGGTGTTCGAAGCATCATCGCACCAACCTTACGACTGATGGAGTCGCGCCGCTCGATAGGGCGTTCTGGAAAAAAACCAATAAGCCATAAGGAAACTCGATGTCTAAGTTGTCTACCCTAACCCGATCCCTCTCTCTTGTTGTTTTAGCGTCATTGCTCTCGGCCTGTGCCATCTTGCGACCGCCTTACGTTCCCGTGGAAGGCGTCGCCAGTACGGATGTTTATTTCGTTGACAGAACCTCAAAAACGTCCGGATTTCTGGACTACAAAGTCCAGCACGGCGATCTGAAACCCCGCTTCATTGTGGGTGAGGTGTTTGAAGAAACATCACAGATGGTGGTTTATAAAACGCAGTTGCCACTCGACACCGATGTCACCGTGATTGCCGACTACGATATGGGCAATTACACCTGCGATGTCGATATCGCCGTCAATTTAACGGAGCCGCGCGACTACTACGTGCACAGTACCTTCAGCTATAACGAAGGGTGCCGTCTGGGTGTGTTGTACCAAGAAGGCAACGACTGGGTGCCGGTACCGATTCTGAAGTAACCGGCGGTCGACAAAATAAAAAAGCACGCCCATTGAGCGTGCTTTTTTTATGGCCGTGACCCGTCCTGAAATACGTTGACACCCACAGGAGCAACGTATGGATAAGCCAACTATCACCCGTAAGAAGCGCACACAGCGTGATTACAACCTCGGCTTTAAACTGGCTGTCGTCGAGCAAGTCGAAAAAGGCGAACTCACCTACAAACAGGCGCAAGATCGCTATGGCATTCAGGGGCGCAGCACTGTGCTAGTCTGGCTGTGCAAGCACGGCCAACGCGACTGGACACAGACGAGGAGTGCCGCCATGCCCCCCTCAAAAGAAACCCCCGAGCAACGCATCAAGCGTCTGGAAAAAGAGCTGGATGACGAGCGCACGCGCAACCTGGTCCTCAATGAAATGATCACCATCATGGATGAAGAGCATGGGACCGAACTGCGAAAAAAGTATTTAGCCAAGGAGCGCGACGCCTTCAAGCGCAGGGCAAAGTAAGCCTGAGCCGGACGTGCGCGCTCTTTGGTTGCTCCCGGCAAGGCCTCTATCAGCGTGTGCAGCGGCACCGACGGCGCCAGGCCGAATTACAGCCGGTGCTGACGCTGGTTCAAGACGTGCGGCGACAGCTACCGCGACTGGGCACGCGTAAGCTGTATCACTTACTGCAGGCCGACTGGGAGCGATTGGGCATCAAGTTAGGTCGGGATGGCTTATTTGATTATCTGCGCCAACAGCGCCTGCTCATCCGCCCAAAGCGCCGCTACACCAAAACCACAGACAGTCGTCACTGGCTGAAAAGACACCCAAACCTCTACAACAACCAACGCTGGAGTCGTCCAGAACAGGCGTTTGTCGCCGACATCACCTACCTGGAGAGTCGAGAAGGCGTGCATTACCTGTCGCTGGTCACCGACGCCTTCTCGCGGCGCATTATGGGCCACGAACTGAGCCGAGAGATGAAGGCGACGGACACGGTGAAGGCGTTAACCCGAGCGCTGCGCCAGAGGATGTATGCTCATCCATTGATCCACCACTCGGACCGGGGTGTGCAGTACTGTTCGGCGGTCTATCAAGCGGTGTTGCGGCGGTATGAGGTCAAGCCGTCAATGACGGACGGGTACGACTGCTATCAAAACGCGCTGGCGGAGCGAGTGAATGGCATCCTCAAGCAAGAGTTTTTGGTTGAGCGCTGCAACACTTTTGAAGAGCTGGGGGTCTTGGTGGAGCAATCGATCAGGGCGTACAACCGGTTAAGGCCGCACTTGAGTCTGGGTATGAAAACGCCGGATGAAGTGCATAAAAAAGCCAGTTGCTGGGCGCAACTGGCTTGATTAAAACCGTCAACGTATTTTAGGACGGGTCACCGGCTTCTTGAACGCGGTCGTGAATACTTACGCCGATTCCAACACCGATTCGGTTTTGTTCGAGGCCGGAGCCGGGTCCATCCATAACCGTTTTGCCAGCTCGATTACCGCCGCCAGCGGGCGTCGTTCCAGTCGGTCGCGCCGTACCACCAAATTCAGGCCGGCAATGATGGGTGGATCGGCCAGAATGCGCACGCTGCCGCGTTGTTCCCAATGCTGTGCCAATTCCTTTTCCACCACACCGAATCCCAGGCCCGCACGAATCATCGACAGTGTTACGTGTTCGTCTTCGGACGATGACACCACCTTGGCATCTTCGCGTTCGCAACCGATGATGCCGGGCATCATGCGCGATACCGGGCAGTTGCACGACGCCCAGATCCACGGCATTTGCCGACGTTCTTCGCTGCTGGTGGGCAGGGTGGTGAGCTGAGTGTCTGGTGGTGCCACGATGCAGAATTCAATGTCGGCCAGACGCACCGCCGCCACGGCTTCGTGCAGTGGATCGCCGTACATAAAACCCAGGTCCATCTTGCCTTCGCGCACCTGGTCGGCAATCAGGTAGGAACTGCTGGTCACCAATTCCAATTGCGATTCGGGCAATTCTTTGGCCGCCCGGCGCAGCAATTGATCGACTTTCAAATATTCCGGCGGCGCGTTCAGCCCCAGTACCAGCGTGGTTGGTTTCTCGCTGCGCAGCGAGCGGGCGATTTCGTCCAGCTCGGCAATTTGCAGCAATGCCTGACGCGCCGGTGGCAACAGTTTGCGGCCTTCGGGCGTCAGTTCCATGCCACGGCTGGAGCGGTCGAACAGGGTTACGCCGAACTGTTCTTCCAACTGGCGTAAATGCTCGCTGACGGCCGAGGGCGTGCTGTGGCGGCTTTTGGCGGCGCGCGTCAGGTTGCCTTCGTCGGCGACCAGTACAAAGGAGCGCAACTTATCCAGCTTGATGTGGTTGATGTTCATGTTTTCCGAACGCCCCCTTCATTAAAGACTGATGGATAAACCCAGTGTAGGGCACTTTAATAGCAATCGCAGGTTGATCTCAATTCATATTTTCTGGAGGTAAGGCGATGAACACTGTATTGACTAACCACCAAAACGACGCCGTTCTGGACGCCGAACGCGCTGCCCGCAAAGCCTTGGGTGCACGCTTGAAGCGGGCACTGGCGACACTGAGAGACTGGGTTCGCCGTCACGAATCCCGCTCCCGGTTGCGTACTGAACTGATTGTGATGAACGTCACCTGGATCGAGAAAGACCTGGGTCTGACACCGGGCACCTTGCGTCGCGAAGCGAGTAAGCCATTTTGGAAGGAATGAACGACGGGCCTTCATGTTTGAAAACAGGAAAACGGTGATGAACGGACAATTGAAGCGCTATACCGCCTTTACGACTGAGCCAAGTGGCGGCAATCCTGCCGGCGTCTGGGTGGGCGACCACCTGCCCAGCGCCGCTGAGATGCAACAGATGGCGGCCGATGTTGGCTATTCAGAAACCGCCTTTATTGCCCCGGCGCAAGGTGCGAAGCGAACGGTGCGTTATTTCAGCCCGGAAGCCGAAGTGCCGTTTTGCGGCCACGCCACCATCGCTTCGGGCGTTGTGTTGGGGCAGTTGAGCGGTGCTGGTCGTTATACGTTTTCAACCCAGGCCGGCGACGTTGGTGTTCAGGTGCAGGCGCAGGCCGACCGCTACACGGCCGCCTTGACCTCAGTTGAGCCTCGCAGCGAGCCGGTTTCCGACGCGGTGTTGAGCCAGGCGTTGCAGTACCTTGGCTGGCGCGCCGATGAACTGGACACTGCCATTCTACCCAGAAAGGCCTATGCGGGCGCCTGGCATCTGGTGTTGGCGGTTGCTGAGAAACGCCGCCTGGATCGGTTGGATTACGATTTCGACGCGCTGAAAAATCTGATGCTGGCGGAAGGCCTGACCACCTTGCAGTTGGTGTGGCGCGAGTCCGACACCCAATTCCACGCGCGCAATCCGTTTCCGGTGGGCGGCGTTGTTGAAGACCCGGCGACGGGCGCTGCGGCTGCTGCATTGGGTGGTTATCTGCGCGAACTGGGTGTGCTGAATCCGCTGCCCAGGCAATTGACCATTCACCAGGGCGTTGCGATGGGGCGGCCGAGTGTGATTCGGATGGATGTGAATCCGGTTGGCGGCATTGTGGTGTCTGGTACGGCTGTGGAAATACCAGGCTGATGTTCGGTGTGTTTTCATCGCAGTGAATGACGTCGGCTTGGCGTCGAGCTAAGGCTGTGATCCAATCCCCGCACATTTAATTTCAGTGTGGTCGGACGCTAAGATGTTGAACTCCATTTCACCGCTATGGGCTGCATCGCTTGTTCAGCGTTTAGGTTGTGTGGTTTTGATGTTGGCTGGTGTGTCGGCCTGTTCCAGTGAGCGGGAAACTTCTTCGCTGTCTAACTGGCAAGGCCGCTGGTGGGGCGTGGAAGGCACCTATCTGGATATCGCTGGCGGGCCGGAGCAGTTTCAGCTGACCATCGCGAATCTGGATGGGCCGGTTCAATACACAGCGGTTGCCGATGGCGATCAGCTTCGGTTTGATTTGAACGGTGAAACGGCCGTTATTTTCGCGACCGATGGCGTTGGCAGCGGCATGAAATGGCTGGCTGAAAAAACCAATTGTTTGAAGGTCGAACCGGGCGATGGTTATTGCCGGGATTGATGAAAATTAATGCGCAAAAAAGCCCCGAATGTTTGACGTAGCTGCCAGCAATATTCTGAATTATTTCACCGGAGCCTGGCGGCTAGAGCGCCGGGTGACCGATCAGCCGTTGATGCACGGCGAGGCGCAATTTTCGCCGAGTGCTACGCAACCGAACCATCTTGATTTTGTCGAACGCCTGAGCTGGCCCGCGGCCAACGGCCAGCGCATTCAAGCCCAACGCGCTTACACCTATCGACGTACCGACACCGGCCTGGCGATCGATTTTGCCGATGGCGTAAGCACAGGGGCGTTGTTTCTGGCGTTCGATTTCGACCGCGCCTCGGAACTGACGTCGCATCATCTGTGCATTGCCGATCACTACGACGGTCGCTTTGTGTTCCATTCTGCACAGGCGTTTGAACTCAGTTTTCAGGTGGTCGGGCCGCACAAGGATTACCACATCCGCACGCGCTTCGAGCGCTGACTCTGTAATCGCAACCTGCATAGACGATCTTTCGTTTCCCCATCCCGTTTTTATGACCCTGGGTTGTTAGCGCCGGTGGCGGTGCGATGGCATTTAACCGGTCAATTCAACTCCCACCGCTGCCTAAGCCGCTTGAATACGGGTACTCGTCTCGATTAAGTCTGAAGCTATCGATCTCTTAATAATGATAAATTGGAGCAATTTAGGCCGAAGCGACTATACCTATAACCGCACGGCAGAGCTGTATTTGTGACTACGCAAACACTCAAAGGAGATCGCAATGACCGATAACAATAAATGCCCGTTTAACCACGCTGCGGGTGGCGGCACCACCAACACCGATTGGTGGCCTAAAAAGCTGCGACTCGACATCCTGCATCAGCACTCGTCGAAGTCCAATCCGATGGACGAGTCGTTTGATTACGCCGAAGAATTTAAAAAGCTGGACCTGGCGGCGGTGAAAGCCGATTTGAACGCCCTGATGACCGACTCTCAAGACTGGTGGCCGGCCGACTTTGGTCACTACGGCGGCTTAATGATTCGTATGGCCTGGCACAGTGCCGGCACCTACCGCGTGCAAGACGGCCGTGGCGGTGGCGGTACTGGCAACCAGCGTTTCGCGCCGCTGAACAGCTGGCCGGATAACGCCAACCTGGATAAGGCGCGCCGCTTGCTGTGGCCGATTAAACAGAAGTACGGCAATCGCATTTCCTGGGCCGATTTAATGATTCTCGCCGGTAACGTCGCGTTGGAATCCATGGGTTTCAAAACCTTTGGTTTCGCCGGCGGCCGTGAAGACATTTACGAGCCGGAAGAAGACATTTATTGGGGTCAGGAAAAAGGCTGGCTGGACGACAACCGTTACACCAAAGATCGCGATCTGGAAAACCCGCTCGCGGCGGTTCAGATGGGTTTGATTTACGTGAACCCGGAAGGCCCGAACGGCGATCCTGATCCGGTGAAAGCGGCTGTCGATATTCGCGAAACTTTCCGCCGCATGGCGATGAACGACGAAGAAACGGTGGCGCTGATTGCCGGTGGTCACAGCTTCGGTAAAACCCACGGCGCCGGCGATGCTGCGCTGGTCGGTGCCGAGCCGGAAGCGGCTGGAATGGCTGAACAGGGTTTCGGTTGGACCAGTAAGCACGGCAGCGGTAAAGCGGGCGACGCCATTACCGGCGGCCCGGAAGTGACCTGGACCACGACGCCAACGCAGTGGAGCAACAATTTCTTCGAAAACCTGTTCGGCTTTGAGTGGGAATTGACCAAGAGCCCGGCCGGTGCCAAACAGTGGGTCGCAAAAGACGCCGGTGAGATTATTCCCGATCCGTTCGATTCATCGAAGAAACGCAAACCGACGATGTTGACCACGGATTTGTCGCTGCGTTTTGATCCGGCGTATGAAAAAATCTCGCGTCGTTTTTACGAGCACCCGGAACAATTTGCCGACGCCTTTGCCCGCGCCTGGTTCAAACTGACGCACCGCGATATGGGTCCGAAATCCCGCTACCTCGGCCCGGAAGTGCCGCAGGAAGATCTGCTCTGGCAAGACCCGATTCCGGCGCTGAACCATCCGGTGGTGGATGCCGGCGACATCGCTCAGTTGAAGAAGAAAATTCTCGCGTCTGGTCTGTCGGTTGCTGAGTTGGTTGCGACTGCCTGGTCGTCCGCTGCCACTTATCGCGGTTCCGATATGCGCGGTGGTGCCAATGGCGCGCACATTCGTCTGGCTCCGGCTAAAAACTGGGATGCCAACGAGCCCAAGCAACTGGAAAAAGTGCTGAAGAAACTCGAAGGCATTCAGAGCGATTTCAACAGCGCCCAGACTGGTGGCAAGCAGGTGTCGATGGCCGATTTGATCGTGCTTGGCGGTGTGGCTGCCATCGAAAAAGCGGCGCAGGATGCGGGCCACGGTGTCACCGTTCCGTTCACTCCGGGCCGGATGGACGCAGCGCAAAATCAGGTCGATGAAGAAAGCTTCAGCTGGCTGGAACCAGCGGCCGATGGCTTCCGCAACTTCCAGAAGAAAAAGTACGCGGTGCGTGCTGAAGACATGCTGATCGATCGTGCGCAATTGCTGACGCTGACCGCGCCGGAAATGACTGCACTGGTCGGTGGCTTGCGTGTTATCGGCGCTAACCACGGTGGCAGCAAGCACGGCGTCTTTACTGATCGTCCGGGCAAACTGACCAACGACTTTTTCGTCAACCTGTTGAGCATGGACACCGAGTGGTCATCAACCGACGCGGATGAATCTGAATTCGTCGGCAAAGACCGCAAAACCGGCAAGCAAAAATGGACCGGAACACGCAACGATCTGGTGTTTGGTTCCAACGCTCAGTTGCGGGCAATTTGTGAAGTGTACGCAGGCGCGGATTCCGAAAAGCGCTTTGTCGATGACTTCGTAAAAGCCTGGGACAAGGTGATGAATTTGGATCGTTTTGATCTGAAATAAACACGCCTGAACGTTGGGCCAAAAAACGGCACGCTGCTCTGTCAGTGTGCCGTTTTTTTATGCAGACTGTGGTGCACTCTTTGGGATACAAAAAGGCACCGCTATGAAAACCATCGGTCTGTTGGGTGGCATGAGTTGGGAGAGCACGGCCGGTTATTACCGTGCCATCAACGAAGGCGTGAAAGCGCAACTGGGTGGCCTGCATTCAGCGCAGATTGCGCTGTACAGCGTCGATTTTGCACCCATCGAACAGCTGCAACATGCCGGCGATTGGGATGCAACGGCGCAGCTGTTAAGCGAAGCCGCGCTCAAGGTTCAAAGCGCCGGCGCGGATGCCTTGCTGATTTGTACCAACACCATGCACAAGGTCGCGCCGCAGATTGAGGCGGCGCTGGACATCCCGCTGATCCACATCGCCGACGCCACCGCGCAAGTATTACTGGACCAGGGTGTGAAACGCGTCGGCTTGCTCGGTACGGCTTTTACGATGGAACAGGCGTTTTATAAAGGCCGACTCGCGGAACGCTTCGGGTTGGACGTTGTGGTTCCCAACGACGCCGACCGCGCTTTGGTGCACGAGGTGATTTATCAGCAGTTGTGCTTGGGTGATATTCGCGCTGCTTCTCGTGATGCGTATATCCGAATCATCGAAGCGCTGGCGCGCGACGGTGCCGAAGCCGTCATTTTAGGGTGCACCGAAATCGGCATGTTGGTCAGCCAGAGCGACACCGCTGTGCCGTTGGTCGATACCACTGCCATTCATGCTGAGGCGGCGGTGGCCTTTGTTCTGGCTGACTGAGTTGGACTGTTTATTTACTGGTGTGCGTAAAACTGCCGTCCCAATCCTCGGGCAGGATTTCCTGTTCGAGGATTTCGATGCGTTCGAGATAGACGTCATACAATTTGGCGCGGCGGCTGTTCGTTTTCAGTTGTGAAAACGCTTCTTTGGCGGCTGACCACTGCTGTTGCAGATAGAGTTGATAAGCCGCATCCAAAGCGTCGAGTTCGACGCGTTGTTGCTGGCTGAGATCGCTCAATTTTCCCCAGGGTTCGAATACCGCCACAGGTTCGGTTTTGCCTTTCACGCGAATGCGATCGATCGGTCGAAAGGCCCAGTCGTTAATGGCGGCTCTGGTTTGCGGGCCGATCAGAATTTTCACGCCGTAAAATTTGGTGAGACTTTCCAGACGCGAGCCGAGGTTCACGGCATCGCCGAGCACGGTGTAGGCGCGGCGGTAAGTTGAGCCCATGTCGCCGACGTTCATCGGGCCGGTATTCAAACCGATGCCCACCTGAATTTCCGGGTAACCGAGCGCTTGTAATTCCGGGTTTAACGCTTCGGTGGTGGCGATCATCGCTACTGCGGCTTCCAGTGCGTGGCGTGGGTGTTCCGGGTCTTCCAAGGGCGCGCCCCAGAACGCCATCACCATGTCGCCGACGTATTTATCGATGGTGCCCTGGTGGTTGAAAATGACTTCGGTGATCGGAGTGAAATAGCGGTTCAGCAAATCTTTTAACTGCGTCGCACTGAGTTTTTCGGAAATGGTGGTGAAGGAGCGCACGTCGGAAAACAGTACGGTCATGTCGCGGTTTTCGCCTTCGAATCCGTAGGCATCCGGGTTCGATAACATGCGTTCAATGTGCGCTTTGGGCACGTACTGGCCGAACACATTGGTGACCTGTTGTTTGTGCCGCCGCTCGCTTAAAAACCCTTCCAATAAATGCAGCGTACCCAAAGCGGCGGTGAGTAACACGCTGCTTGCCAACGGCAGGGCCATTTGCTGACTCAGCCATAAATAAAAATTGATCGACACCAGAGCCGCCAACAACAACAGCGTGGCCGATGCCAATGCCAGCGGCCCCAGTCGATTCGATACCAAGGTAAAAAACGCACCCAGAATCAGCAGCAACACCGCCGTCATGGTGTGGCCGTAATCGGGTGTGTAGGGGAAGTTGCCGGCAAGCAGGCCGTTGAGCAGATTGGCGTGCACTTCCACACCGGGGAATTGAGTGCCAACGGGCGTGGTGCGCAAATCGGCCAGGCCTACCGATGAGGTGCCGATCAATACCAAGGCATTGGCGAATACGTCGGGGTCGGCCTGGCCGCGAATCACATCGGTGGCCGACACATACGGAAACTGGCCTTGCGGCCCAAGGTACGGAACCAGCACCCGGCCGGCGTCGACGCGCAGGGTTTTGTCGGCGAAATGCAGCCGGTCGATGACGTCGAGGCGGGCATTGAACGGCACGACATCGAGCTCGATGCCGTCCAAAAAGTAATAAGTCAGCCCCATGGCTAACGCCAGCGATGGGTAGAGTCCGTCTTCGTAGCGGGTGAATAACGGCGCTGAACGCAGCGTGCCGTCGCCGTCGATGGTCGGCACGATGGAGCCGGCGGTGACGGCCGCCTGTTGCAAGCGATCAACCGCCCCGGCGTAACCTTCGGCTTCCACGACCAATAATCGCTCGGCTTCGTCGTCGGTTAATTCGTAGACGGGGGCGGGCAGTTGGCCGATGCGCAGGCTGTCGTCGGCCTGAAACAGAAACGGCAGTACGACGTCGATGTTGGCGAAGCTGTCGGCCAGAATCTGGTCGTATTCGGTGAGCGGTAAAAACGGCGTCAGCGATTCGGCGAGGTCGGCGTTGCCGTCGGCCAGCGCTTGTTGTTGCAGTTGTCGGGTGGGGTTGAGCTGCGGTTCGGACATCAGAATATCGATGCCAACTACGACGGCGCCAGCTTCGGCTAGTTGGTTAACCAGCGTTGCTACCTTGTCGCGCGGCCAGGGCCAGCGGCCTTCGGTTTTCAGGCTGGCTTCGTCGATGTCGACGATGACGATGTTGTCGTCCGCACGGGGGAAGCGTTCACCGCTGTCGAGCAGTTGGAAGCGCCAGTCGTAAAACAGGTAGTCGAGCCGTTGGATAAAGGAAGTCTGATCGTAACGGGCGACAAAGAGGTGATAGCCGGCCAGCGATAAGGTGATCAAAAACCCCAGCGACAAAGCCGCCCAACGCAACCCATGGCGAGACAGCCAACGTGTGAATGCAAACCGCATGTCGAAATCAAACTCCCTGGATCGACCAGGGGGCAGCATAAGACAAGCCATGCGCTTTGTCCCGATTGGGCCATGCCGTAGACATGCCTTAGAGTGGCGGCGTCAAATTCAGTGCAAGGGGCATTGCGATGCGCATGGTTCGAGTGGGTTTTGGGGTCGCGTTGCTGGCGATCACGGTGTTGTCGTTGTTGCCGATTGAGCAGCCGGCGGTGTCGCCGAACGATAAGGTGAATCATCTGCTCGGTTGGGGGTTGATCGGGTTGCTGGGCGGCCTGAGTTGGCCGCGACGCTGGCGCGTCTGGCCGCTGCTGTGGGGCTACAGTTGGTTGATTGAAGTGGCGCAGGGGCTGACCGGGTATCGGCTGTTCAGCATCGCCGATGGGTTCGCCAATCTGGCCGGTCTGGCGCTCGCCGTTGTGCTGTTGTCGCTGTGGTATAAGATGCGGGCATTACCGCGAACAGGCGCCCGGAGGCCCGAATGAGCAAGACAGATCGCAATGTAGCCCTGGTGGCGCACGACAATAAAAAACGGGAATTGGTGGCCTGGGCACAAACCAACAGCGCCTTGCTGGAGCCGTTGGGCATTTACGCAACCGGCACCACGGGTAAGTTGATTGAGCAGGGGTTGAATCGGTCGGTGACCAAGTTACTGAGCGGCCCGCTCGGTGGCGACCAGCAAATTGGTGCCAAGATTGCCGAAGGCGAAATCGATCTGCTGATCTTTTTCTGGGACCCGCTGGAACCGCAACCGCACGATCCGGACATCAAAGCGCTGCTGCGCATTGCGGCGCTGTACAACATTCCGGTGGCGTGCAATCAGGCCAGCGCCGATTTCATGATTCAGTCGCCGTTGCTGTATGGCGATTACCAGCCGAACAAACCGGATTTTTCCATCTACACCCAGCGGGTTACACCGGCGGGTTGAGCCGGGAGGGCGGCCATGATCAAGGTCAGCTTCACCGAGAATTTGCAACGTCATATCCGCTGCGATGCGTTGGATGTGGCGCCGGGCACGCTGGATGCGGTGCTGGCGCAGGTGTTTGAACGATACCCGCCACTGGCGGGCTATCTGCTCGATGATCAGGGCGAGTTGCGCAAGCACGTCATGCTCGCTATCGATCAACAACTGGTGCAAGGCGCCATGCCGCATCAACAGGTGCTGGCAGCGGGCAGTCGCCTGCACATCATGCAAGCACTCTCTGGCGGTTGATAACCTGGAGGCAACGGATGGTGGATCGGATTCTGTTCTGGACGCGCAAAGGCCTGGTGGAAATGCGGGCTGGTGATCACGGCTTTGACTACGCTCAAACGCATTTTCTCGGCGAGCCGGTATCGGCCGCGGCCGTTGGGCCAGACGGCACCTGGTGGTGCGCTTTGGCGCTGGGTCATTTTGGTTCGAAACTGCATCGCTCGACCGACCTGGGCGCCAACTGGCAGGAAGTGGCGGTGCCGGTGTTTCCGGAAAAACCGGACGACCCGGACGATAAAAACCCCTGGGCACTGGAACAAATCTGGTGCCTGGAACCCGATCCGCAAATTCCCGGCCGACTTTGGGCGGGCACCATTCCCGGCGGCTTGTTTCGCAGCGACGACGGCGGTGACAGCTGGTCGTTGAATCAGGCGTTGTGGAATGTACCGGCGCGCAAAAACTGGTTCGGCGGCGGCTTCGATAACCCCGGCCTGCACTCCATCGCCATTCATCCGGAAGATTCCGACAGCTTGACTGTCGCCATTTCCAGCGGCGGCGTGTGGAAAAGTGAAGACGCCGGCAACCATTGGCGGCAGGTCGGTAAGGGATTGCGGGCCGAATACATGCCCGAAGACATGCAGTTCGATCTGGTCAATCAGGATGTACACCGCTTGATGGCCGCGCCATCGAACCCGGACTGGGTTTGGGTGCAGCATCACAACGGCGTTTTTGTGTCGTCCGACGGCGCCGAAACCTTCCGCGAATGCACGCCGGATCCGAGCGCTTTCGGCTTTGCCGTCGCGGTGCATCCGAAGCGTCCGGAAACCGCCTGGTTTGTGCCGGGCGTAAAAGACCAATACCGCTTTCCGGTGGATCAGGCGTTGTTGGTGACGCGCAGCGAAGACGGCGGCAAAACCTTTCAGGCGCAGCGCCAGGGTTTGCCACAAGGCGGCAGTTTCGATCTGGTGTATCGGCACGGCCTGGCGGTCGATCGCACCGGCAATACTCTGGCGTTTGGCACCACGACCGGCAACGCCTGGTGCAGCCGGGACGGCGGTACCAGCTGGCAATTGCTCAGCCATACTTTGCCGCCGGTGTATGGGGTCAGTCTGATCAACGCCTGAGTCCTGTTCGTTTTGCTTGCCGAGCGGAAACCAGACTTGCCACTGAGCTGACCGCCCTTTACTTCACGGCGGCCAGCGCGCTGGTAAGATGCGCCCCTTTCATTTACGGAGCGCTGTTTGTGAAAACTGCCACCACCACTCATTCCGTTCCCGAAGATGCGCTGGCGCTGGTTGCCGGCGCTTTGTTTGTGTCGCTCGGTTTGTTGCTGTTCAAGCATCAGGGCTTTCTGACCGGCGGCACGGCGGGCCTGGCGCTGGTGTTGACCAAGGTGCTGCCGTTCAGTTTTGGTCAGGTGTTTTTCGTTATTAACCTGCCGTTTTACTGGCTGGCGTACAGCCGCATGGGCGGGCGGTTTACGCTCAATACGTTTGTCTCGGTCGCGGCGGTGTCGTTGCTGGCCGATAACCTGTCGCTGGTGATTGAGCTGGGCCGCGTCAACGCTATCTTCGCGGCCATCATGGGCGGCTTTCTGATCGGCACTGGCATGCTGGTGTTTTTCCGTCATCGTTCCAGCCTGGGCGGCGTGGGCATTCTGGCGTTGTACGTGCAGGAACGATTCGGCCTGAGTGCCGGTCGGCTTCAGATGGGCGTCGATGTTGCCATTGTCTGTGTGGGTTTCTTTCTGGTGCCGTTGCCGGTGTTGGCGCTGTCGATCCTCGGTGCGCTGGCGCTGAATGTGGTGATTGCTTTGAACCATAAACCCGGTCGCTATCAGATCACCTGAAACGCCACTTTTCGCTTGTTTGAACGCAGACTCCCAGCCGTTGGCGGCTGAAAGCCGCGCCCGGCTGGTGTAGGCTTGCCGACGGTTCAGCCGCGCGTTTTGATGAGAGGAAAGCGAATTCATGGCCACCATTCGGGAAGTGTCCAAACACGCACAGGTGTCGGTGGCAACGGTGTCGCGTGTGGTCAATGGCAATAAATGGGTGGCCGAGGCAACGCGTCAGCGCGTGCTCGAAGCCATGGCCGAGTTGGGCTATCAGCCGAATTCCTTTGCGCGCAGTCTGGCGACGAACAAGTCCGAAACCATTGGCATGGTGGTGGGCGATCTGTCCGGTCCGTTCTTTGGCGAGATGATGCAATACGCCGAACAGGTGGTCCGCGATGCCGGCAAACATCTCATCATCACCAGCGGCCACAGCACCCTCGATGAAGAACGCGACGCGGTGCAATTTCTGCTCAAGCGACGCTGCGATGCGCTGATTCTGCATCTCGATTTAATGCCCGATGCGGAAATTGTCGAACTGTCTCAACGGCAATCCACACCCATCATTCTGGTCAACCGGCTGGTGCCGGACCTGGCCGAGCAGTGTGTTTATCTGGACAACGAAGCCGGCGGTTTTCTGGCAACGCGGCATTTGCTTGAACGTGGACACCGGCGCATCGCCTGCGTGACCGGGCCGCTGTACAAGGCGGATGCGCGCGCACGTCTGGCGGGTTATCGGCGTGCGCTTGACAGTGTCGGTCTGGATTACGACGAGCAATTGGTGGTCGAAGGCGATTTCCTGGAGCCGGGCGGTGAAGTGGCCGTCGCTGCATTGCTGGCACGCCAGGTTGCGTTCAGCGCGGTGGTGGTTGGTAACGACTTGATGGCGATTGGTGCCATCAACGGGTTCAAACAACGCGGCCTGAATATTCCCGGAGATGTCAGCCTGGTGGGCTACGACGATGTGTTGATGGCCGGCTATCTGGAACCGCCATTGACGACGGTGCGCGTGCCGGTGGCGGAATTTGGCAGCGAGGCGGGTCGGTTGGCGTTAAAGCTGGGCGAAGGCATTGATTGCGAGATTCACAACCGTTTTCTGCCAACCTTGATTGAGCGCGGTTCCACCGCCGATCTGGCACCGCAGCCGTCTCCGACCGCCGCCTGAACTATGGCGTTGTCAGCGCGGCCCCGCCACCAGCAACGATAGATAACAGGCCCAGGGCGACTGGGCATCCAACCGGACCGCATTGGCCGACGCCTGTGGCTCATCCCGATATTCCGCTTGCGCGGACTGCACACCAGCAGCCAACAAACCCGGCGCGGCCTGCAACGCGCCCGAGATCAGCGGTGCGAACTGCGGTTGTTGCACCTGGCCGTCGGCATTGCCTGTGGTCCAGGTTTTGCCGTGCGGGTTGTGACCGAAAAACCAGCCACTGAGATCGAACGCCGCGTCGTACCAGGTGCGGCGACCGGTCAGTTGGTGCAACCAGAGCAGTTGAGTTCCGAGCGTTGCCAAGGTGCCATTGTTTTCTTCGGAATGGTTGTCTTTGGAGTGGTTGTCTTTGGAACTGTTGTCATCCCGACTGGCCTGCAACCGCGCGAACGGCTGTTGCAACTGGCGATCACGTTCGGCGTGAAAGGTCTTTTCCATGCGCGTCAGTAAGGCGTCTTTGAGTACGCGATCCTGATGCGGCATCGCCAGAAAATTAAACAGCGCCAGAAAATTCAGTTGCTGCCAGCCGGGTTGGGCGTCGCCCAGGCGGTCGCTGCCCGCCAGTTCCCACAGGCGGGCGAAATGCCGATCGGCCAGTTCGGATGGGTCGCTCCAGCTGCGGGCGACGTCAGCCCAGAGGCGATTGTCGCGTTCATCGGCATCGGCATAGGCTTGGCCGAAACGAGCGTCATCGCTCGTTGGCGCTGTTATCGATTCCGGATGCAACGCCAGAAACTCACTGGCGCGTTGCGCCGCCAAACGGCATTGGCGCGCCAGCTGCCAATCGTCCGCGATACCGGAATGGGCAAAGGCTGCGCCAGCCAGATGCAGCACGGCGGCTGCGTTGGCGGTGGCGGCGGTGCTGATCGGCATCAGCCAGCGCTGGCGTTGATCGTCAGCCGGGGCTTCGGACAAACCGGCCGGATGTTCGCTGCACAGCTTGTGATGCACGGCGCCGTCGCCGCGCTGCATCGCCAACAAAAATCGTAATGAAGGCTCGACCAGATCCAGCACCGCCGGGCGATGCAGGCTGTAGCTGTGCATGGGTTGAATGCGTTCAGGCAGCGCCTGTGGGCGAATCATCCAGGTCAGCAAGGGCAGGGCAATCGACCAGGCGGTGCTGATTGCGTAGTGGCCGTAATCCGGGCCGTCGTACCAGCCGCCGGTTAAATCGCGACGATCATCGCAGCCGTAAACCGGCGCTTGCCGGTCCTGCTGGTGAGCGTTCGGGTAGGCGGCGCTGTTGAACCAATGAAAGGCGCCCCAGGCCAGATCGCGATGCTGACGCAAGGCTTCTGCGGTCAGACCTTTGGTCTGAGCGTCTTGAACTGGGGTCGTTGCTGACGCCGGTTGAAAGCTGTGCGGGGTTAACAACCGGCCGGTATTCGAATGCTTGGATTGAAGCGTCATGCAGAAAACCTCGGCATCACGGCGACAGGGACGGCCAGACTGGAATGGAGCAACGCATCTGAAATCCTGATCATTGTTGTTGTGGCGCGAGCGTTCGGTCCGTCGTCAGGCTTGACACCTCAGAGGACCGAATTTAGGGTAACTGTAAACGGTTACAGTAACTCTGTCCAACCCGGCCAGAGGACACAATAAGAACCATTGCGAACACCCATCAGCGACTGCACGACACGATGAATTGGCGCGGTTGAGGTGTTCCATAATGCAGCCGCTAACCCTGATTCCGGATTGCCTAGTCATCGGCGCGTTCCATAGACCGACACTCAGCCAGCGCTCGGGTTCGATATCGCTGCGAATGTCGATCTACCGGCGCGCCGGTCGACAAACGAGAGAGTGCCTGCACATTGGTGCAGCCAGGCATTAACTGACCTTGATGATGTTCGGGCCGTGAGGCCCCTAAAGTTGGAGAACTGTATGAGTTTTAATTTACCGGCCGATTCGCGTTTGGCGCGCAAGGATTTTCTGTTCGGTGTCGCCACGGCGTCGTTCCAGATTGAAGGCGCGGCATACGAAGACGGCCGTACCGAAAGCATCTGGGATCGTTTTTGCGCGACGCCGGGCAAGGTGTTGGGTGGCGATAACGGCGATGTCGCCTGCGACCATTACCACCGCTGGCCGCAAGATCTGGACATGATTCGCAAGCTGGGTTTCGACGCCTATCGTTTCTCCATCGCCTGGCCGCGCATCGAGCCGCAACCGGGGGTTTGGAATCAGGCCGGTTTCGATTTTTACGATCGGCTGGTGGACGGCATGCTGGAGCGCGGCATTCGTCCGGTGGCAACGCTGTATCACTGGGATTTGCCGCAATATCTGGGCGACCGTGGCGGCTGGGTAAATCGCGATACCGCATACCGTTTTGCCGATTACGCCGATCAGATCACCCGCGTTTTGGGCGACCGGGTGGAAAGTTACGCGACCTTGAACGAACCCTGGTGCGCCGGTTTCCTCAGCTATCGTTTGGGCATTCATGCGCCGGGTCTGAAAGACGATCGTCTGGGTTTCCAGGCGGCGCATCATCTGTTGCTCGGCCACGGTCTGGCGTTGCCGGCGATGCGCGCCAATGCGCCGAAAGCCGACCACGGCATCGTGTTGAATTTCACGCCGGCCTATCCGGCCACCGACAGCGCTGAAGATCGCGCAGCGGCCGATTATTCCGATGAAGAAAACAGCCACTGGTATTTGCAGCCGTTGCTGACCGGCGAATACCCGTTGGCGGTGCGCGAGCGTCACCCGGAATGGATGCCGACGGTGTACCCGGGCGATATGGAGATTCTGGCGCGGCCGATCGATTTCCTCGGCATCAACTTCTATACCCGTGCCGTGGTCAAAGCCGGTGAACACAGCGATTACGAGTCCATCCCGCAGGATGCGCCGAAAACCGACATCGGTTGGGAAATCTACCCGCAGGCGTTGACCGATCTGATGACTGGCTTCAAGGCGCGTTACGACAATCTGCCGCCGATCTACATCAGCGAAAACGGCGCGGCCGACAACACCCCGGTGGTCGATGGTGTGGTGGACGATCAGATGCGCGTCGGCTATTACGACCAGCATCTCAACGCGGTGCACAACGCCATCGAACAGGGCGTTGATGTGCGTGGCTATTTTGCCTGGAGCCTGATGGACAACTTCGAGTGGGCCGAAGGTTACAGCCAGCGGTTTGGCATCGTGCACGTCGATTACGATTCGCTGGTGCGCACACCCAAACGCAGTTCAGCGGTCTTTACCGATTGGCTGGCGCAGCGTCGCTGAGTTGTACAGGACGAAAGGCGGGATTGTGCTTGTCCCAGAGCGCTTCTAGTATGGCTATCTAGTAAATAGTGCGACGCCGTGAATACGGCGTCGTTGTTTATTGGTGGTTCTGTCGAGACACGGAAAGTCTCCGCACTTTCCTAATCGGAGTTCCCCATGAAGCCAGTATTGGGACGTTGGTTTTGCCTGGTCGGCCTGGTGTTGCTTGGTGCCACCTTGCGCGCCGAATCGAATGGTCTTGGTTGCGAACATCTGGTCGCGACCGGCAATCCGGATTACCCGCCGTACCTGTGGCGCCCCGAACCGAACAGCCCGGTCCTGGTTGGTGCCAACCAACTGTTGCTGGACGAAATCAGCCGGCGGCTCGGCATTCCGATCGACGTCGTTTACACCGGTTCCTGGTCCCGGGCGCAAGAAGAAGTACGCGCTGGCCGGGTGGATTTGATCGCCGGTGCCTTCTTAACCCGGCAACGGCTGGAATACATGGATTACCTGTATCCGGCCTTTTTCACCACCCGCAGTCTGGTGTGGACCCGTCAGGACCAACCTTTGGCGTATCAAAAATGGGAAGACCTCGCCAATTGGCAAGGCATCACGCTGATCAACAACAGCTTTGGTCAGGAATTTGACCGCTACGCCAACGATCACCTCACCCTCGATTCAGTCGCTTCGCTCGATCAGGCCATGCGCATGCTGGCACAGGGGCGCGTCGATTATCTGTTGTACGAAGAGTTTCCAGCCGAGGCCTACGCCAAACGGTTGGGCCTGGGCGATCAACTGCGTTCGCTGGAACCGCCGATCAGCCAGGAGTTGTTGTATCTGACGCTGTCGCACCGCTCGCCCTGCAACAACGGGGAATTGCGCGGTCGGTTGTCGCAAATCCTGACCGATATGCTGGTCGACGGCAGCGCTCAACACGCCTTGGCGCAAGGCTTGAGCGACTGGCAACGCAGCCAGTCGCAGGCGGATTAACGTTCGGCGGACGCCGGTCGGCGGTACTGCCACGCCAAACGCTGACCCAAACGTGCGGATTCTTCCGCCCGATCCAGTGTGTAGAGCAGGGCGCAAGCGTCGTCGAGACTGACCGGAGCAGCGCCTGCGCCGTGAATGGCCGCCGCCAGTTGTCGATAAAAGTGGCGATAGTCGCCCGGCTGCGGTGCGGCCTCGCGCTGCCCTTCGGCGGTGCTGATATGTACGCTTTGTGGCGTGCCCAGGTTCGGGTAAGCCGCCTCGTCCGGGCGCTGATCGGCACGCAGTGCATCTTCTTGCGGATCCAGACCCCAACATTGCCAGCCACCGCCGTCGAAACGTGCGTTAAAGCGACGCATGGCGCCGGCTTCAAACGGCGTTGAGCCGAGTACGACTTCGCGCTCGGCGTAATGCAGTTGCAGTTCAAACCAGTCGGTGGTTTGACCACCGTTTCGCAGCGTGCGCAGTTGCGCGGTTAAAGCCTCGGGCGCGCCGAGCAGGTGCAAGGCCTGGTCGATCAGATGCGGCCCCAAATCCCAAAAAATACCGCTGCCTTCGCCCGGCTGTTCGCGCCAGCGCGCCTGTGGCTGCGGGCGAAAACGATCGAAACGCGAATCCAGATGTTTCAGCGCACCCAACTCGCCGCCATCGCACAGCGTTTTTAAGTGTAGAAAGTCGCCGTCAAAGCGGCGGTTCTGATACACGCACAGCGTGCGTTCTTGTTGTTCTGCCAGCGCCGCCAGGGTTTCCATCTGCGTCAGTCGGGTTACCGCTGGCTTTTCCAACAGCACGTGTTTGCCCGCCTCAAGCGCGGCCTTTGCCAGCGGGAAATGCAGCTCGTTGGGCGCGGTGATGACGATCAGGTCGATGTCGCTGGATTGAATCAGCGCCTCGGCGTCGGCGACAACCTGCGTTTGCGGATAGCGCGCCTGCACCACGTCCGCTTGCCGGCTGGCAACGGCGCTCAGTGAAAAAGCGTCCAGCGCTTCGATAAAGGGGGCGTGAAACACACGGCCGGACAAGCCATAGCCAATCAGGCCGGTACGAATGGGCGCGCTGGGCATCGAAAAATCCTCGGCGGTAAAAAGAAGGGCGCAGTGTGCCGCAACCCGGAGTGGCTCGCCAACCACCTCGACTTGTATCTATAAATGCAAGTCATTATCATCCGTACTCCGTTATGCGATCAGTTGTTATTTTTATCTTTGGCTGGGTCGCGTTTTCAAAGCACAGCATTCCAAACGACGTATTAAAAAAACCGTTTTTAAAAAAGGAGTTATCCATGCATCGCTCGCTCATCGCCCCGGTGGCGGTCTGTACACTGGTTATTGGCGTCGCCCAGGCAGCCGCTCCCAGCAAGGAAGACATCGTGGCGCAATACGCCGATGTGGCCCTGGCGACCTACCAGGCCTCTCTGGATTCAGCCCAAGACCTGGAACGTTCCATCGATCGTTTTCTGGACAAGCCGTCGGCCCGCCGACTGAACGCCGCCCGCGACGCCTGGATTGAAGCGCGCGAAGACTACCAGCAGTCCGAAGTGTTTCGTTTCGGTAACCCGGTGGTAGACGACTGGGAAGGCCAGCTCAACGCCTGGCCGCTGGATGAAGGTCTGATCGATTACGTCGACGCCAGCTACGTGCACGAACTGGGCAACCCCGGCGCCACCGCCAACCTGATCGCAGCCAGCAGCGTTCAGGTGGGTTCCGAACTCATCGATGTGAACGAGCTGACGCCCGACCTGTTGGCGTCACTGAACGAACTGGGCGGTTCCGAGGCCAACGTGGCGACCGGCTACCACGCCATTGAATTCTTGCTCTGGGGCCAGGATCTGCACGGCACTGCCGCCGGTGCTGGTGAGCGTCCGTACACCGATTATCTGGTCGGTGACGACTGCACCAACGGCCATTGCGATCGCCGCGTCGCCTATCTGGAAGCGGCTGTGGATCTGCTGATTTCCGATCTGGAATACATGGTCGATCAATGGTCCGAAGACCAGGCTGACAACTACCGCGCAACCTTGCTGAGCGAGCCGACTGACAACGCGCTGCGTCGTGTTTTCTACGGCATGGGCAGCCTGGCGTTGGGTGAACTGGCGGGCGAGCGCATGAAAGTGGCGCTGTCGGCGTTTTCCACCGAAGACGAACACGACTGCTTCTCCGACAACACTCACAACTCGCATTTCTACAACGCTCGCGGCATCCGCAACGTTTATCGCGGTGAGTTCGGTCGTAAGCATAGCGATTCCATTCGCGACTACCTGCGCGCCAACGATCCGGAACTGGCCGACCGTGCCGACGCGGCCTTTGCCAACGTCGATGCCGCTCTGACTGACATCGTGGACTCGGCAGAGAAAGACAACGTTCACTTCGATCAACTGATCGATATGGACAACAGCGAAGGCCACGCACTGGTTCAGGCCGCCATCGATGCCTTGGTTGCCGAAGCGCGCATCATCGAAGAAGTGGCGCTGGCGATGGATATCGATCGTCTCAATCCGGATAATGCCGATCACGAATTCTGAGTTTTGTCTGGGGCTGGGCGATCCAGCCCCCTGACCATTTGAAGTGAGATCGCATGAACCTTGTGACCACTGGCCGCCGCCGTTTTCGGTTGGGCGGCCTGCTTGTTTTTGTTCTGTCAGCATTGCCGGCGTTGGCTGATTTGCCGCTCAGTGGCGGCGACACCAGCCATTACGACACCAGCGTCAACGCCTTTTCGTTACCCGCCGCGAACCTCTCGTTCGAGCAGCGGCTGGACTTTTCCGTCGGCAATTCTTTCTTTCGCAATCCGTGGATTCCTGCGCCGGCAACCACCACCGCGCGTGATGGATTGGGGCCGTTGTTCAACACCAACGCCTGCCAGAGTTGCCATATCAAAGACGGCCGCGGCCATTTGCCCGACGGCGACGCCGACAACGCCGTCTCCATGCTGGTGCGGCTGAGCATTCCAGCGGACGCGTCTGTTACCCCCGAATTTTTGCGCCAGAACGGCGCTGTGCCTGAGCCGACTTACGGCGGCCAATTTCAGGACGCCAGCATTCCCGGCACTCAACCCGAAGGTCGGGTGCGCATTCGTTTTAATGACGTATCGCATCAACTGGTCGACGGCAGCGTCGTTGAATTGCGTCAGCCCGAAGCGGTGTTTTCGCAACTGAGCCAGGGCGACATGCACCCGCAGGTGATGACCTCGGTACGCTTGGCACCGGCGATGATCGGCCTGGGCCTGCTCGAAGCGGTGCCCGAGACGGACATTCTCGCCTGGGCCGATCCGGACGATGCCAACGGCGACGGCATTTCCGGTCGCGCCAACCAAGTCTGGAACGTGCAAACCAACGACACCGATTTAGGTCGCTTTGGCTGGAAAGCCGGGCAGCCTAGCTTGCGCCAGCAAAATTCAGCCGCTTTTAACGGCGATTTGGGACTGACCACGGAACTGTTCCGCGATGAAAATTGCACGCCGAAACAGCCGGTCTGTGCACAGATGCCAAACGGCGGCGACCCGGAAGTGCGCACCGAATTGCTCGATGCGGTGACCTTCTATTCCGCTCATCTCGGTGTGCCGGCACAACGCGGCCACAACCGGCCTGAAGTCCAGCGTGGCGAACAACTGTTTGCCGACAGCGGCTGCGCCGGCTGCCATCGCCCGACCATGACGACGCCTGCCTTGCCGAACCGTCCGGCGTTATCGAACCAGACCTTCCATCCGTTCACCGATTTGCTGCTGCACGACATGGGGCCGGGCCTGGCAGACCATCGTCCTGAGTTTTTGGCCGACGGCTCTGAATGGCGTACGCCGCCGCTGTGGGGCATTGGCCTGGTGCCGACGGTGAACGGCCATCAACAGTTGTTGCACGACGGCCGTGCCCAGTCGGTGTTTGAAGCGATTCTGTGGCACGGCGGTGAAGCTGAATCCAGCCGGCTGGCGTTTGAGGGCTTATCGGAGTCGGATCGCGCGGCGCTGATTGAATTTGTGAATTCGTTGTAGTTGTTAGGAGTTGTTAAGTAGTTGTTAGTCGTTGTTAAGCGTTAATCATCGTTATCGGAGTTAAGAAGCATGCGGTATCAGAGTGTGATGTGGCTGGCGATGCTGTTGGGTTCTGCGCAGGCCGCCTGGTTAGACGATTGGGAAGCGGCGCAGAGTCAGGCCATTGTCGATTGGCAACAGGCCGGCGTGGAGATGGCAACGCAGATTCAACAACAGTGCGCCAATGCTCAGGATGAGCGATTGAATGGCAGCCAGCGCGCGGCGTTGCAACCGGCGTGGCAAGCCTTGGTGACGCAGTGGGGCGTGGTCGCCAGCCAGGGCGCGGCGGTGGTCGATGAACTGGGTCTGGGTTACCGCATCGCGTTCTGGCCGGACAGTCGCGGCATCGTTGCGCGCCAGATGCAGACGCATCAACAGGAACGTGACGCCGGCACTTACCAATCGCTGCAATTGGCCGGGCACGGCATTCAAGGGTTGGACTGGATGCTGGCGCAGGCGCAACCCGACTGCGTGTTGCTGAGCGATTGGGCCGAAATGTATCAAGGTTATTTAACGCAAATTGCCGCCGAATTACCGCTGACGTTAACGCCAGCCGACCGCGCCCTGGCGCTCGCCGCGAACGATTTGTACGCCCAGGCCAGCCGCCTGAATCAGCGCTTGCGTGAAGTCATCCCGGCCGCCGATGGCCGTTATCGCCCCTTTATGGGTGACGTCTCACAAACCGGCCAGTCGTTGACCTGGGTGGCCGGCGGCATGGTCGATCTGGCGCAGCGCATGCAGCGTTTAACCGGCGCCTTCCCGGACGATTCGCAAAATGCCAAAGCCGCCGAACTCAGCGCTCAACTGCTCGATCTGGCGGCTGAACTGCCGGCCGGTTGGCCGGTGGACGACGCCAAGGCCGCCTGGGTGTTGAGCGAACGCATTCGGGCCGCGAACGTCGCTGTCGAACATTGGCTCAGCGACGACGTGGCACAAACCTATGGCTTGCTGATCGGGTTTAATAATCAAGATGGCGATTGATCGACGTACCTTTCTGGCGCTGGCGGGCATGACCACGCTGGCGCCCTGGCTGCGCGCCGAAGGTCGGCAGCGGCTTTGGTTGGGCACGGCGCACGGCTTGGACGATCACTACTATCTGGCGGCATTAAATGCGGATGGCGCACTGCGTTACCGCACCGAATTGCCCGGACGCGCGCACGGCTTTGCGGTCGATTCCGAGCAGCGCCGGGCCTGGGTGTTCGCCCGTCGTCCCGGTGACTGGGCCGGTTTGTTTGACCCGGCCGATGGCCGTTTGCAGCAGCAACTGGCGCCGCAACCAGAGCGCATCTTTGTCGGCCACGGTTGCTGGCAGGGCGATCTGTGCTGGATGCCGCTGGGGCATGCCCAAAGCAGTCGCGTGCATTTGGGGGTCTGGTCGGCGTCGCAAAACGCCTGGATCGATGATCTTGAGCTGCCCGGAACCGGCGCGCATCAGATTGTTGCGCATCCGCATGGCGGAGCGGCATTGGCGGTCGGCGGCCTCGGCAACGGCGTGCGCCAGGGCGATACCTCCTTCAAGAGTGCCTTGATTCTGCTGGACGCTCAGGGCCGGGTGCGGGCGGAATTGCCATCGCCCGGACCGGGATTTTCGGTGCGGCATCTGGATGTCGATGCCGATTGGGTTTACGTCGGGCTTCAATATTACGGCCCCGGCCGCACCGACTTACCGCTGGTGTATCGCGTCAGTTGGCAACAACCGAGCTGGCAGCCGCTGGTTGCCGAACCCTGGCACTGGTTGCAGATGAACAACTACATCGCCAGCGTGGTGGCCTACCCCGGTGGCGTCACCGTGAGTTCGCCCAAAGGCCATCATCTGCTGCATTGGCGCGGGGACGCGCCGGTGGTGGCCGAGCCGATGCGCGACATCGCCATGCTGGCTCAGGCCGATGGCGAACTGTGGGCGGCCAACGGCCTGGGCACCTGGCAAACGCAGGCTACGGCAGACGGCGCCGAACACGCCCACGGTCAACTCGATCTGGCCTGGGATAACCACGGCGATGTCGCCTGGGTCTAAGTCATTCGCCACGCCGCTTGAACAAGTTGTTCCATTTTTCTGCATTGTTCACAGCCTGCGCCAGGCGTACCATCGCAGCGTTTTTCAACTTCAGGGCGGGGTGCAAGTCCCCACCGGTGGTAGCGCGATAGGGCGGGTGCCCGATTCGCGGAGCCCACGAGCGCCTGTTTTGGTTTTCACGAAGCAGGGTCAGCAGATCAGGTACGGTAGCCGTTTCACCCAAGCCTGAGCCGACGGTAATAGTCCGGATGAAAGAAGTTGACCGCAGCCTCGCCATTGTTGGCGGGGGTGGCCGTTGTGCTTCGTGTCTGTTTTTTGGGCGTGATTAACAGCAGTCTGCGTTCCTTTCCTTTCGAAAAGCCAAGCCCTGTCACCGCGGAGATGGTGTTGTGACAGGAACTCTGTACGTTTTGCTGGCCTGCGTTCTGTGGGCTTTGGATACCTTGATTCGTTACCCCCTGCTGGCCGCTGGTCTGAGCAGTCTGCAACTGGTGTTTCTCGAACACGGGTTGCTGCTGTTGATGATGCTGGCGGTGTCGCGCGTCGTTGGTGCGTCGTTGTGGCCGTTCAAGCGCGGCGACTGGCCGGCCTTGCTGGTTATCGGCGGGCTCGGTTCGGCGCTCGGCACGGTGGCGTTTACTCAGGCCTTCAGTCTGATGAACCCGACCCTGGTCATCCTGCTGCAGAAATTGCAGCCGGTGGTGGCGGTAAGCCTGTCGGCCTGGGTGTTGGGCGAGCGCATCAGCCGGGGCTTTCTCGGCTATCTGGTGGTCTGCCTGGCAGGCAGTCTGTTGTTGATGTGGGAAGACTTGCTGCCCTTTGTCGGCGGTCAGGACTGGTTCTATCAATCGGGTTTGCAAACGCGATTGCTCGGCTACGGTCTGACGTTTTTAGCCGTCATCAGTTGGGGCGCCAGCACGGTGTTTGGCAAGCAACTGAGTCAGCGCGGCTATGGCACCAGCGCTCTGATGAACGGTCGCTTTGCCGTTGGTCTGTTGTGTCTGTTGCCCTGGGTGCTGGCACTGCAACCCGACGCGCTGCAAGTGACGTCAGTGCAGTTGGGGTGGATCGCTTTAATGGTGTCGATCTCCGGTCTGCTCGGCATGGCGTTCTACTACCACGGCCTGAAACGCATTGCCTCACGCCACAGCGCTCTTGCTGAAATGTGCTTTCCGGTGGCCGCCGGGTTGGTGAACTGGGTCTTTCTTGGTTTTGCCTTAACGCCCTTGCAATGCCTGGGTGCCGCCCTGCTGGTCGGCGCCAGTCTGCTGGTGCACTGGCCGTTGCGTTGGCCGTTGTTCAGGCCGGCTCAGCATCGCTCTAACCTGGATGCTTCGGTGAGTGTCGATCAGTGATCGAGGTATTTTGAGCATTAAGTCACTTTTGCTCATTAATGGTTGCACCAAAACTCATCCCGCCAGAGACATTGAAAACTCTGACCTGACGGCGAGTGTTTTGAATCGACAAGGTGAAAAAATGTGATGAATGTCACTTTTTTCACCGATTTGACCAGTATTGTGAAATTAAGGTCATAAATGTTTGTTCAATCTTTGTGCAGATGGCTGCCGTCAAGCGGACTAAAGTAGTAGCCGTACCCATTGTTCAAAAGTCATCTGACGGTGAGGGGTACAGCCATCAGAGCATTTTTCCCAAGGTGAAACGGAAATGGAGAAGAAAGAACCCGCTAAGAAGTCCTTCCTGGCGTTCCTCGGAGTGGTCAACAAACCCAAGACTCGTCGTCGCGGTAACCACAACACGCTCAGTCAACTGGCTCGGCCGGAAGTGCGTGAGGAATTGTCGTATGCAGGCGTAGCGGTTCTCAGCGACAACTGATCGCTGGTCGCTGTTGGTTTTCTGGCCGGACTTGGGATGTTCGGTACGGGTTAATAATCGACAGTTTCTCCCAGGCTGCCTAAGACCGGGTATGAGTGTGCAGCTCACACTGCATGGCCGGTGGGGTGGTGATTTATTCCAAAAAAAGCCTTTCATATCAGGGGACGCATCAGCGTCCTTTTTTCGTTAGACTGCCTGCCTTTTATCGCACGGCGTTCGTCGAATGTCGGACGATGGATCAACTGTGGTCGGGGTTCAGAAGTGATTAAGTTGAGTGGTTCGCGCCTATTCCGCACGACGGGAGTTTGGTTACTAATCCTGGGACTGGCTGGTTGCCAGGGTGACGATGCGGCACAAGACGGCGAATCGGTTCAGGCACGCGTACTGCGACAACTGAGTGACGCCGAACCGGGTGACCACATCGAATTACCCGCCGGCCATTTCAGTTTCACCGAGCCGTTGATTCTGGCCAGCGAAGGGCTGACGTTGGAAGGTGCCGGTCGGGACTTAACGCGACTGTCGTTCAAATCCCAGACCGCAGCCAGTGCCAGCGTGCAACTGAACGCCGACGCCATCAGCGTATTGGATCTCAGCATTGAAGACGCGCCACACACGGCCATCCAAATGACTGAAGTGCGGCTGGCGCAATTGCGCGATGTCGGCGTGAATTGGACGGACCGCGAGTCGGCCGCACCAGTGGGCATCTGGGCCGCCGACAGCCGCCGCTTGTTGCTGGACGATCTCAGTGTCAGCGGTGCCCGGGAAAGCGGCGTGCTGATTCAACGCAGTCGCGATATCACGGTGCGCAACAGCCGCATCAACAACAACTTGATTGGCATCGACATCCGCAATTCCCAGCGCAGCGACGTGTACGACAACAGCGTGATCGACAACAGCCTGGGCGTTCGCGTCGATAACGCCTTGGACGCCACTGTCTCGGGCTTCGCCATCCGCCTGTTCGACAACGACATCCTGCGCAATAACCGCGACAACACCGCGCCGGAATCGTCTGCCCTGGCATCACTGTGGCGCGGCGTCGGCATACAGATCGACGGCAGCGACGCGGTGGAAATTTTCGACAATCGCTTTTCCGAAAACAGCACCGCCGATGTTTACGTGCGCAAAGCCACCGCCGACGAAGCCACTACTCAAGCGGCCGTGCTCGACGCCTATCCCGAATCCATCCACATTCACGACAACCAATACGGCGACGGCGGCACCCAACCGGAAAGTTTCAAACTAAAATGGCTGCGCTGGACACAATTTGGCCTCGGCAGTCGCCTGCCGCCGGTGTTGTGGGATGGCGAATTCGACCCCGACAAACAGTTGAATGGCGACACGCCGGTGCATTTGCGGCTGTGCGTGCCGGATGTTGCGGCGCCGGTGTTGAACCTCGATCAGGCACACGACTTTGCCAACCCGAGTGTTTCCACCGATTGGCACAAATGCAGCCTGCCAAGCCTGCCCGGCGTGCAAATCGATTGGGAATAACCGCACCCGATTGAGTGCCTGCCGACATCGGTGCAAGATGCCCAGCGCGACCCATAACAACAAAGAGGATGTCGCTATGCTGAGCAAAACCGTGGATCAATGGCTTGCCGAATACGGCGAAAGCCACCAGAACCGAACCAACAAACTCATACATTGGATTTGCGTACCGATCATTTTCTGGTGCGTGTTGGCGCTGTTGTGGCCGATCAGTCTGGCCAGCCATCCGTGGATCAACGCCGCCAGTGCGGTGATTGTCATCAGCGTCTGGTTTTACGCCCGTCTGTCGTGGACCTTGATGCTGGGCATGGGCTCGATCACCGCGCTGTCGGTTGGCCTGATCATGGCGTACGAGCGCGCCGGCCACGCCTTACCGCTGTGGGGCTTGGCGCTGATATTGTTTGTGCTCGCCTGGATCGGCCAATTCATCGGCCACAAAATTGAAGGCAAAAAACCGAGTTTCTTTCAGGACATTCAATTTCTGTTGATCGGTCCGGCCTGGCTGCTGAGTTTTGTTTATCGGCGCCTCGGCATTCCTGTGCGCAATTAACGCCAACGGCGGTTGGCGCGGCCGACGTCAACCGCTATGCTCGCGGCTTCTTTGTTGATGTACGCCCGCGGAGCATGCCTTGCCCAAACAGCAAATTGAGGCTCACGGCCTGACCTTTCTCACCCCCGAGCACCCATCGGTTCGGGCCATTCGCGACGAAAAAGGGGAAGCCAATATCCACGGCACCAAAGTCTGGGATTCCAGCTTCGTGTTGATGGATTACCTGCTGCTTGACCCGATTCCCAAACGACGCGTCGTCTTCGACATCGGTTGCGGCTGGGGGCCGACCACCTACTTTCTAAAGAAACATTTTCACTCCAAAGTCATGTCCATCGACGCCGACAAAAGCGTCGAACCTTACCTGCGTTTGCACGGCGAACTGAATGGCTTCCGGCCGGTTTTCTGGCAGCGCAAATTGCATCAATTAAGTCGCGATGATTTATCGATGGCCGACACCATCGTCGGTGGCGACATCTGTTTTTGGGACAGCCTGCGCGACGACTGGATGAAACTGATTAAGCGTGCAAACAAAGCCGGCGTGCGCCAGGTGCTGATTGCCGATCCGGGTCGGCAGCCGTTTTACGATTTGGCCGATTGGGCCAAATCCCGTTTCGATGCGGAACTGTGGGAACACGACATCCGCAAACCCATCAAAGCCAGCCGCTATGTGTTGGAGATCAACCTGAATCCGGACTGAGCCTGCGTCTAAACTTTCCGGCCAAGCGGGCGATAACCTCTAGGTCTCAACAAGGGTTCGTTGCAATGCGTGTAGGCCGTTTTCATCACTGGGTTCGTGTTCAGTCTGGATTGTTGGTTGTGGCCGTCGGCGTAATGCTGGCGCCGATAACCGCCGTGGCCGACGAATTCAGTCTCGATCTCAGTGCGGCCAACAGCGACCACACCACCGGCTGGGGCGCCGCCGGACACCTGCAATGGATGTTCAATTCCCACGTCGGTCTCGACCTGGGTTACCGCTATCTGAGCAGCCTGGAATACGAATTCCAGAACGACACCCTGGAAAACGAATTCAGCCAGATCGAAACCGGTCTGATTTTTCAGCAAGGCAATTTAGGCCCGCGTTTTCAATTGATCAGCGGCGCCATCGTCTCGGCCGTTGGCGTGGAAAATAATCTCGGCGACAGCGTGATCGATCAATTCACGCCCGGTTATCGCGTCGATGCCGACATCAGCGTGCCGCTGTTTTCTCACGTTCGGGTATTTGGCAACGGCGGCTATCAAGGTTTCTTCGACGGCGACATTCCCGACCAATGGCGCTGGCGTTACGGCCTGCGCTTGAGCTTCGGTGGCGAACCGACGCCACTGGAAAGTCAGCAATTGGCGCAGCAGGAACGCGACCGCGCTGCGGCTCAGGAAGCACTCGACAACCCGCCGGTGCAGATTGACCCGGACGTACCGCAATACATTCCGCGCCACAGTTCGCAATCGCTGCCGCCGATCATCGAATTATCACAGCTGTGCAAGTGTTATCCGCAAGGGCCGTACACCTTGCAACTGGGTGAGTTTTCTTCCATGGGGCAGGCGGTGCGTGCATTGGAATATCGCGGCTTGCGTCAGTTCTTTAATACCGTCGCCTACGAGCGCGATCCGCAAGCGGTGTTTCTTGGCCAAACCAGCGAAGGCGGCTCGGTCGGTTTTTATCTGGGCGAATATCAAACGCTCGAAGAAACCGATAACTGGCGTCGTCAACTGCGCCGCAACGGCATTCAGGCGCGGGTGAAACGTGTCGTCGCTGGCGGCGGCGAACAGGCGATGGCGGCAGACAATTTTGCCACCGAAACCATCGAGCGCAGCGACCAGCCGACCTACACACCCGAAGAAGTAGCGCGCATGAATTCGTTGCCCGGCCAACGCCCGATGCCGGTCATCCCCAATGTTGCCGCCATGAACGAAATCCCGGCTGACGCCAAACCCGCGCCAGACCGCCAGGCGATGAACAGCGTCGAAGAAAAACCGGTGCCGATGATGACCGACACGCTCGTTGTCGGTCCGGTTAACGCCCAGCGTGTTGAGCAATGGTTGTCCGATCCGGCATTCAGAACGCCGGTGTTGGATCCAGACAACACCACCTTGCCTGGCCGTCATCGGTTGGTGTGGAACGCAGCGCAAAATCAGGGCTGGCTCTATCTGGATGGTTTTACCGGCAACACCCAACTGGACCGCTGGCGCGCCTGGCTGCAAAGCCGCGATCTTGATGCACACCACCGCGACAACGACCGGCTGCCAGTCGGCGACATCTACGTCTACACCCTGGGCAAAACGCCGGACGCCTACAGCCTGTCGCTCGACAACGAAACCGACGCTGGCGCGGTACTGGCGCGGCTGGTGTCGCCCGAAGTGCTCTGGTTCCAGGCCTATCAATCCATCAACGACCGACCGCTGGAGCTGGTGGTGAACTGGTCCGACAAAGATCAGAACTACCAGCTGCTCGCCACCGGATTCGACGACGAAGCCGACGCCCGTCGCGCCTGGCAAAGTTTGAGCAGTGTCGGTGTTATGCCGTCGCTGGAGTAACGATTTTCACAGATAAAAAGACGCCACACTGTGGCGTTTTTTTTTATCCAAAACTCAGTGTCCGCTGCACTGTTTGGTCAGCCTCGGGCACAATAGCGCGCTTATTCATTGTCGGAGACCAGCGTGGTCGAATTCGATTGGTCGGTTTCGTTGTTGTTGCTGTTTTTCTGCGTGGCGATGGTCGCCGGTTGGGTGGATACGCTGGCCGGTGGCGGTGGTCTGATTGCCTTGCCGGTGTTGTTGTTGGCCGGAGTGCCGCCGGTCAATGCGCTCGCCACCAATAAAAGCCAGGGCGTGATCGGCACACTTACCGCTACTCTGACGTTGTTTTTCAAAGGTCATCTACGTGGCCGACATCTGTTGTGGTTGATGTTGATGGCCGCCATCGGTTCGGCGTTCGGAACCTGGCTGGTGCAGCACATCGACACTGGCTGGCTCAGCTGGTTCATTCCTGTCTTGCTGATTCTGGTGGCGCTGTATTTTCTGCTTACGCCCAAGCTGGGTGAAATGGAAGTCGAAGCACGAATGACCGAACGTCGTTGGGCGTCGTCCATCGTGCCGTTACTGGGCTTTTACGACGGAGTGTTTGGCCCCGGCACCGGATCTTTGTTTGCCGCCAGCGGTGTCGCCTTTCGCGGCCAGACGTTATTGACCGCCACCATTCGCGCCAAGCTGCTGAACTTCACCACCAACGTCACTTCCTTAGTGTTGTTTGCCGCCGGTGGTCAGGTGGTGTGGATCATTGGCGGGGCAATGATGCTGGGCCAGATAGTGGGTGCTTACGTTGGTAGCCACACCATGCTCGCCGGCGGCGCCAGGCTGATTCGGCCGCTGGTGATTGGCATCTGTCTGCTGATGTCCATCAGCCAGATCCTGCAGCATTTCGGTTGGTTGCCCTGGCAATAAGGATCGGCACTCATATCGAGTGTTTGATAAATTGCACAAAAATGGCGCTTTTCTTAACAGGAATGCGCCATTTTCGTTTTTGAGGGGCGTAATTTTTAGGGACCTAACCATTACTCCCCCAAAAAAATTATTTTGCAAAAACATCGCCGGTTTTGCACGGGAATTTGGTTTGACCGAACAATATTTATTGGCCGATTTGATGATAGTGTTTAATCGGCTTTGTTGTGCATTGTTCCATTTTTTTGTATTTAACTAATTGATTTATAAAGATAAAATTAATTCCAGTGTCTAGGCTTTTATAATCTTATTTCCACTTGCTCGGTGTTAGCCGAGTGTCTGGTTTCACAAAAAAACAAAAAAACCTTGCAACCCCTTGGTTAAAAAATCTAGGGTAGGTCGGGCTTGGGTTTTGGTTAATCAACAACCCGAAACATCGATGTTCAAATTTCACAACATCTGAGCAAGAGCCTGATAACGGGTGGAACAGTCAAGACGCCGACTGGCGTCTGTGCGGCGCTACGGCCCTGCACATTCAATCGTCTCGAAACGGAGTACCTTGTGTCTCAGCCTGCGCTGACAAATTGGCAAGCCCTGGTGGCGGATGCGGTCGAATTCCGACGTGAGCTGCATCGGCAACCGGAGTTGACCTGGGCAGAACAGCAGACGGCGGCGAGCATTCGGGAACGACTCACCGCCCTGGACATTCCCTGGCGCGCCTGCGCCGATACCGGCACCGTCGCAACGCTGAATCCGAATGGCCGTGGCCGCCATCTGGCGTTGCGCGCCGACATTGATGCGTTGCCCATTGTTGAAGCCAGCGGTGTCGCCTGGTCGTCCGAACAGCCTGGCTGCATGCACGCTTGTGGTCACGACGGCCACACCGCCGCTTTGTTCGCCACCGCCCAATGGCTGAAACAGCATGAAGCCGATTTGCCCGGCCCGGTCACTTTGCTGTTCCAACCGGCGGAAGAGGGCGGCCACGGTGCCAAACGTATGATTGAAGACGGCGCGCTCAACGGCGTTGACGCCATCTTCGGTTGGCACAACTGGCCGGCGATTCGTTACGGCCAGGCAGTGTGTCCCGATGGCACGGTGATGGCCGGTAACGGCACTTTCAAGATTGAGGTCATCGGTCGCGGCGGCCACGCCAGCCAACCGGAATTGTGTCGCGACCCGGTGTTGGCTGGTTCGGCCATGGTGGTCGCTCTGCAGCAAGTGGTAGCGCGCCGGTTACCCCCGCAACAGGCCACGGTGTTGAGCGTGACGTCGTTCGACGCCAAGTCCGGCGTCACCGTTATTCCCGATCGCGCCGTGCTCGAAGGCAGTTATCGACTGGCGGATCCAAGTACGAGTGATACGTTGAACGCACTGATCGAATCGGTCGCTCATTCCACCGCCGAAGCCTATGGCGTGCAGTGCGAGGTTTCGGTTTATCCGCGTTACGACGCGACTATCAATCACGGCGATGAAGCTGCCCGGTATCGGCAAGCGTTGCAGGAAGAATTTGGCGCAGAAGCACTGGCGAGCGATGTCGTTGTGCCGATCATGGCGTCGGAAGATTTCAGCTATTACTTGCAGCAAATTCCAGGCGCTTTCGCACTCATCGGCTCCGACGACGGCCAAGGCCACAACGTGCCTTGCCACAGTCCGAAGTACGATTTCAACGACGCTTTGATTGCGCACGTCGCGCGCATTTATTTGCGTCTGGTCGGCGCGCCGTTGCCGGAATTCACGCCCGAATCACCGTAACTTTTTTTATCGCTAACGGCATTTTTTATCGCTGACGGCATTCAAGACCGCAGCACCATTCACCACAGCGCAGGAGAGGCAGAGATGGATTTAAGTGCATTTGAACAATGGGAATCCGACGTCCGCGGCTATTGCCGACTGTACCCCACCGTTTTCACCTCGGCTTCGAACGCCCGACAGGTGGATGAAAACGGCAAGTCGTACGTCGACTTTTTTGCCGGCGCCGGTGTGTTGAATTTCGGCCACAACAACGAGCGCATGAAAGCCGCCTTGATCGAATTTATTCAGAACGACGGCGTCGCGCACAGCCTCGATATGCACACCACGCCCAAGCGCGCCTTTATCGAAAAATTTGTCGAGACGGTGCTCAAGCCGCGCGGCATGAATCACAAATTGCAGTTCATGGGGCCGACCGGCACCAACGCCGTTGAAGCGGCATTAAAACTGGCGCGCCGGGTGACCGGTCGTCGAAATATTGTTGCTTACGCCAACGGTTTTCACGGCATGACATTGGGCGCTTTGGCGTGCACCGCCAACGCCGCCTTTCGCAACGCCGCTGGTGTGCCGTTGGAAAACGTCATTCGTGAACCCTTCGGTGCCGAAGGCGGTGATCCGTCATTGGGTGTTGAACGCGTTGAACAATTGCGCGCGCTGTTCGCCGATCCATCGAGTGGCATGGAAGCACCGGCGGCGTTTTTGATCGAACCGATTCAGGCCGAAGGCGGCGTGCACGTAGCAACCAAAGAGTGGCTGCAAGCGGTGCAAAAACTGGCGCACGATTTAGGCGCCTTGTTGATTCTCGACGACATCCAGGCCGGCTGCGGCCGCACCGGAAATTATTTCAGTTTTGATGGTCTTGGTCTGAACCCGGATATCGTCACACTCGCCAAAGGCATTGGTGGTTTTGGTACACCGCTGGCGATGAATCTGGTCAAGCCCGAACACGACAAACACTGGAACCCCGGCGAACACACCGGCACTTTCCGCGGCCAGGGTTTTTCCTTTGTCGCCGGTGTCGAAGGATTGAAGTATTTCGACGACGATGCGCTGCTGAAAGACGTGGTGCGCAAAGGCGCGCAGATGCGTGAACACCTGCAAGGCATTGCCAGTCGTTACAACGGTTTGGACGTGCGCGGCAAAGGCATGATGCAGGCGATTGATCTGGGCGACGGCGCCAAAGCCAAGGCCGTGGCGGTGCAGTGTTTCGAGAACGGCCTGTTGATCGGTACCTGCGGTTCCGGTGGCCGGGTGTTGAAACTGATTCCGCCACTGACCATTCCCGATGCCGATTTGAACGAAGGTTTATCGATTCTGGAAAGCGCCATTCAGTCGGTACTCGCCGCCTGATTTCTGCCGGCGTGCGTCGCCATTCAACGTGACGCACGCCGTTATTTTTTCTTGCGGCCATGCGCCGTCCAACGGAGGATTTTCCATGCTGACCGCCATCGATCCCAGCACCGGCGAAACCTTGCACTCTGTCGAACCGGCCAATCCGCAACAGGTCGAACGCATCCTGGCCGACAGCGAAACGGCGTACCAACACTGGCGTCACACGAGTTTTGCCGAGCGTGGCCAATTGCTGCGCAAGGTCGCGCAATTGATGCGTGAGGATGTCGACAGCCTCGCCATGCTGATGACCGAAGAAATGGGCAAGCCGATTAAGGAAGCCCGCGCCGAAGTCGAAAAATCGGCCTGGTGCGCCGAGCATTACGCCGACCACGCCGAAGAGTATTTGCGCAGCGAAAGCATCGCGTCCGACGCGCACCATTCGTACGTTCAGTATCTGCCGCTGGGCGTGATTCTTGGCATCCTGCCGTGGAATGCGCCGTTCTGGCTGGCGTTCCGTTATTGTGCACCGACGCTGATGGCCGGCAACGCCTGCGTGATGAAACACGACCCGCACGTACCGGCCAGCGCCAAAGCCATTGCCGAGGTGTTTGAAAAAGCCGGCGCGCCAGCCGGTCTGTTCCAAAACCTGCCGTTGGAAACGCCGGCGGTTGAAGCGGTGATTCGTGATTCGCGTGTGCAGGCTGTGTCGTTTACCGGATCGGAAAAAGCCGGCGGCGCGGTGGCGTCGATTGCGGCGTCGGAAATCAAACACTCGATCCTCGAACTCGGCGGCTCCGACCCGGCCATTGTTTTGGCCGATGCCGACTTGGAAACCGCCGCCGATGTGCTGACGTTATCGCGCATCATCAACGCCGGCCAAAGTTGCATCGCCGCCAAACGCATCATTGTCGAAGCGCCGGTTTACGACCGCATGGTAGAACTGCTGACAGAACGATTGGCGCGCTTAACCGTGGGCGACCCACGCGAAGAAAGCACCGATGTCGGCCCCATCGCCCGCGCCGATCTGCGCGACAATCTGCACCGTCAGATCAGCGACACCATTCGCGCCGGTGCACGCTGTATGCTCGGCGGCGACTTGCCGTCCGGCCCGGGGTTTTATTACCCGGTGACATTGCTGACCGACGTTACCGAAACCATGTGCGGCGCGCGCGAAGAGACCTTCGGCCCGGTCGCGGTGGTGATGAAAGCCGACGACGAAGCCGAGGCCATTCGCATTGCCAACAACACCCCTTACGGTTTGGCGGCGGCGGTCTGGAGTACGGCGGAGCGTGGCGAAGCCATCGCCCGTCAACTTGATACCGGGCAGGTGGCGGTGAATGGCATTGTAAAAACCGACCCGCGTTTGCCCAGCGGTGGCATTAAGCGGTCTGGTTTTGGTCGTGAATTGGGTCCGCATGGCATCCGAGAATTCGTGAACGCGCAACAAATTTGGCTGGGACCGAAACAAAACTAACGCTGTTTGTGTGGCGTTTTAATCAGCAGGTTGGAGACGCTTGACTATACTGGTCAGCATCCGTTGATGGAGGCTGGCCATGCGAATTGCCACCGCTTTCCTCCTGGCTTTGATGTTCAACGGTGCAACGGCGGATACCATAACAACCATGCGCCTGGGCACTAACATCATGCCGCCCTATACCGTGATTACTGACGATCGCCAACTCAGTGGTGAGGCAACCGCGACGCTGAATTGTGTGTTCGATGCCTTGCCAAATTATCGCTATCAAACCTCGGTCGCGCCCTGGCCGCGCGTCGTGCGTCTGGCCGATCAGGGCGGTATTGATGGCTGGTTTTTGTACGTCAAAAACGCCACCAGTGATCGCTTTGCCGAACTGTCGGAACCGTTGCAATTGGAAACCTGGTATTGGTACAGCCATCAGCCAATTGCCAATGCGCACCTGAGTGATTTCCGCGATGAAAACATTCTGGTGTTGAGCGGCACCTACCAGCAACTTTGGTTGGAAGCGCACGGCTTTAAACATTTTCTGACCGTACAAAGTAACGACAGCCTGGTGCGCGCCTTTGTCGCCCGTCGCGCCGATCATCTGTTGATCAGCAATTCGGTATTTGATGAAACGCTGGCCCGATTGAACGGCGAAATGGACAACGTAGAACGACGGTTCGTTGGCTACATTCAACTGGGTTTATACGTGACCGACGAATTCACCAGGCGTGAACCCGATTTTATGCGGCGCTTTAATGCGGCGGCCCAACATTGCCGTTCAGCCAATCCGCACCTGACGGAAGACGACACCGCGCAACTGGTGCAACTGGCGAATCAACTCGGGCAGTGGAAAGATTCCGACTGGATGCGTGAAGCCTTGCGTCGTCAAAACGAAGCGCATCGGTATTTATCACCCAACGACATCGGACGTTTGGACCAGCGTTGGATTGACGAAGTTGAAGATGGGGGCGGTGAATTAATCGACAGCGTATTGGATTCGGAATTGTCGATCCGACTGGACTACATCAAAGCGCAACATCAGGGTGTTTTCAGTGAGTTATTTGTCACCGACCGTTGGGGTTTGAATGCCGCCGCCAGTGAAGCGACCAGCGATTATTTTCAAGGTGATGAAGCCATTTTTCAGGCACTGGCGGGAACCCACGCTCAGTACCACATCGATGTGTTGGAGTACGATCAATCCAGCCAGACCTTTCAGGTAAAAATCAGTGTGCCGGTACATGATACCGACGGAGAATTGTTAGGGGTTCTGGTTGCCGGCGTGGATGTTGAACGGGCGTTGCGTGGGTTCAACTGACCCACCAATCAAATGGGCAGAGCAATGGGCAAAGCCACTTCAACGGCGTCGCCATTCAAACGTGCCGGCCAGGTTGCCACGCAGACGCTGGCGTCTTCCAGGCACTGGCCGTTATCCAGTCGAAAATGTTGCTTGTAGATCGGCGCTGCCACCACCCAATGGCCTTGCAGATCGCCAATAATGCCGCGTGCCAAAACGTTGGCGGCACTGAACGGATCGTGATTGTCGAGCGCAAAAACGGCGTTGTCATCGGGCAGATAAAACAAGGCAATTTGCTGTTGGCCGACGCGCGCGGCCACACCGGATTCGGCCACCAGATCATCGCGTTGACACAGCTGAACCCAATGAAGATGTTGTGCGTGTGCGGTCATGATGTCTCCTCAGGCGGATGCGATGATGTGTTGTTTTTCGTCGGCAGTGGCCGGACGAATCTGATCGCGTTCTTCGACAAAAACGACGTTGTCGTCACTCTCCGGGCTGTTAACAAAGGTGCGGAAACGTTTCAGTTTCTGCTCGTCTTCCAGCGTCGCTTTCCACTCGCATTGGTAGGTGTCGACGACACGCGCCATCTGCGTATCGAGTTCAGCACCGAGCCCCAGGCTGTCGTTTAAGATGACATCGCTTAAATAGTCCAGTCCGCCGTCCAGGCTTTCCAGCCAGCGCGCGGTACGTTGCAGGCGATCGGCCGTGCGCACGTAGAACATCAACAGCCGGTCGACGGTGCGAATCAGCGTTACGTCGTCGAGGTCGGTGGCGAACAAATCGGCGTGGCGAGGTTTCATACCGCCGTTGCCGCAGACGTATAAATTCCAGCCGTTTTCCGTCGCAATCACACCGATGTCTTTGCTTTGCGCTTCGGCGCATTCGCGCGTGCAACCGGATACCGCGAATTTAATTTTGTGCGGTGCGCGCAAGCCCTTGTAGCGATTCTCCAACAGGATTGCCATGCCGACGGAATCCTGTTGGCCGTAGCGGCACCAGGTACTGCCGACGCAGGATTTCACCGTACGCAATGCCTTGCCGTAGGCGTGGCCGGTTTCGAAACCGGCGTCAATCAATCGCTGCCAGATTTCCGGTAGTTGATGCAATTGCGCGCCGAATAAATCGATGCGTTGGCCGCCGGTAATTTTGGTGTAGAGCCGATAATCTTTGGCGACTTGTCCAATCACCAGCAATTTATCGGGCGTGATTTCACCGCCGGCGATGCGCGGCACAATCGAATAAGTGCCGTCTTTTTGCATGTTGGCGAGAAAGGTGTCGTTGGTGTCTTGCAGTTTGACGTGCGGCGCTTCGTGCACGCCCTCGTTCCAATGGCTGGCGAGAATAGACGCCACCGTCGGTTTGCAGATATCGCAACCATGGCCGCGCCCGTGTTTGGCAATCAAGTCGTCGAAAGTCTTGATGCCTTCAACTTGCACCAGGTGATACAACGCCTGGCGCGTGTGCGCAAAATGCTCGCACAAGGAATGATCGACTTCGACGCCACGCGCTTCGAGCGTCGCATCCACGATGTTTTTCAACATGGCCGCGCAACCGCCGCAACTGCTGTTGGCGCGGGTTTCGGCTTTAACGTCGCCGACGCTGCAACAACCGCCATCAATGGCACTGACAATGGCGCCCTTGGTGACGTTCATGCACGAACAGATGGTGGCTGAATCGGGCAGGGCGTCGACACCCAGTGCCGGCGCGCCCGTGGAATTGGGCAGAATTAAACTGTCCGGTTCGGCTGGCAATGCGATGTCGTTCAAGTAGTACTGCAACAGGCTGTCGTAAGCGCTGTTGTCGCCGACCAGAATGGCACCGAGCAGATGTTTGCCATCGGCGCTGGTGACGATTTTTTTGTACTGGCCTTTGGCTTCGTTGTGGTAGCGGAAACTGATGGCGCCGGCGCTGTTGCCGTGCGCATCGCCGATCGATCCGACATCGACGCCGAGCAGTTTCAGTTTGGTGCTCATGTCGGCACCGAGGAACGGACTGTCGCCACCTCCCAGATGCGCAACGGCGGCTTCGGCCATGCGGTAACCCGGTGCTACCAGACCAAAAATTCGATTGTCCCAAAGCGCCACTTCACCGATGGCATAGATGTCCGGATCGGACGTTTGAGCGTGGTTGTTGATGCGCACACCACCGCGTTCGCCGACATCCAGGCCGCACTGGCGCGCCAGTTCGTCGCGTGGGCGAATGCCGGCAGAAAACACCAGCACGTCGGTGTCGAGGTTGTCGCCACTGGCGAAGTGCAAACGCAGGCGGCCGTCGGCAAGCGTTTCGATGGAGTCGGTCGCCGTATCGGTATGCACCTGCACTCCGAGCGCTTCGATTTTGTGTTTCAGCACGCTGCCAGCGGCGTCGTCTAATTGCACTGGCATCAGGCGCGGTGCGAATTCAATGACGTGTGTTGCCAGGCCCAATGATCGCAATGCATTGGCGGCTTCCAATCCGAGCAATCCGCCGCCGATAACTACACCAACATTGTCGCCGGTCTGTCTGTTGGTGGCGGCGCTGCGAATAGCGTCGAGATCGTCGAGCGTGCGATAGACAAAACACCGCTCCGCGTCGTGGCCGGGAATGGGCGGCACGAACGGATAGGAGCCGGTGGCGAGCACCAGTTTGTCGTAACTCAGTTCTTCGCCATCGTTCAGCACAAGGGTTTTGCTGGCGCGGTCGATGCGTTCGACGCGCGTGCCCAGATGCGCGCTGATGCCAGCGGCGCGATAGCTTTGCGGTGTGCCCAACGCCAGAGCGCTGTGATCGCTGCCTTGAAAATAATCCGATAAATGCACGCGGTCGTAAGCCGACAGTCGCTCTTCACCGACGATCTGAATGTGCCATTGGTCGGCGGCGTCGCTCTGACGGAAGCTGTCGGCAAAATGATGGCCGACCATGCCGTTGCCGATGATGATGAGATCTTTGCGTTGGCTCATGTCGTTCCTCCGTCGTCGCTTCGTCCGGCTGTTGGCGCGAACTTTTTCACGCGCAAAAAAAAAGACGCTCTTGGGGTTTCCCAAGAGCGCCAATGCTCGATACGCAAATCACAGTGTAAGGCCATTGCAGCCCACCTCTGACGAATTCAGCGGCGATCTGCCATGACTGCAGAGCTAATTGCGAAGGCTGTGCCAACTTTTAAAAAGCCCGTAATGACGGGGCCAGCGGCGATTTTGGCGGTGAACGGCGGTCGGGGTGGCAGCTTTTTCTCGCACCAAGGGTGAACAGGTGCGTGTGGTAAATGTGCAAAAAGGGGGCGAAACGGACTTGGTCGGGATGGGGAAAATTCAGTCGGGCAGGTCGCCGTCGAACAAGGAGGTTTGCACGATGGAATCGGTTTCGTCGTCGTCCAACGCCGCGCCTCGGGCCAGACGGGCTTTGCGAATGGTGCAGGCGCGCAGTACCAGACGTTTGGTGGCGTCGTCGAGTTGGTGCCATTGCTGACGCTCTTCGCGTGAGCGCAGACAGCCAAGACAGTAACCGCGCGGTCCTGCCTCACAGACCCCGATACAGGGGCTGGGGATGTCGAAAAATTCCAGCTGTGTCACGACGATTCGGCCCTCAAAGCTGCTCAGAGCATAACGCTGCTATCTCAGCCAGACCAGTTAGCTCAGCCAGAGCAGTTAGGGCGCGGGCAAAAAAAACGGCGCCATCATTGCGTGAACAATGAAGGCGCCGCCGTCGTGCTTTGCAATGCAGGACCGTGGCGAGTGCCGGGGTCGGGTCGTATGCAAGGACGGGGGTGTTGCCACCCCGGCGTCGAGGTCAAGACACTCGCCGGAATCCTGTGTCGCCCAAACGGCAACGGCTTCAACCTGGGTCACCATTGCTGCCTGGGCTCGGTTACGACTAAGCAGGGCGCGTGCCAGTCTGGCCGACTGCGCCGGAAGGCACGTGGTTCCAGCGCCTGAACGATGTTTGCTGAAAAACAGAGCGCCCAAAACGCACCAGGGCTGTGCTGGCTGTCCACCCGGCGCACCAGAATTCGCATGGTTGGCGCCGGTATCGAGCTTGCATTTCAAAGGCGTCAGCTTAAGGTGTGAGCCCAAATGACAGTCCGACAACGGGCGGATTGAGGAGGCACTATGTGGTTGGGAGGAGTGAGTCGGCTGGCGCAAATGCCGCAACACGGCGACCGCCACCACCATCGCCATCATCAGGTGGTGCTCGGTTTCGAAGGCGCCGCCGATTTTGAACTGGACGGCACCGGCGGCGAGCAACTGCGTCTCGGCGGTGGCTGTTTGGTGCCGACCGAGTGCGGCCATGCGTTTCAGGGCCTGGGCGATAACCGCATGCTGGTGCTGGATGTCGATCTCGACAGCGCCATCGACAGTCAGATCGACCGCGAAATGCTCAACCGCCTGTTCGACCAGCCGCACTATTTCCATCTGGACGACCATTTCGCCACCTTGCTGCGTGGCCTGGCGCACGAACTGGAATTGCACGGCCAGGACCCGCAAATGCAGCAGCACATCAGTGCCTTACTGCTGCACAGCCTGTATCAACGGCTAACCGGCCAGCCATTACGCAGCCAGGATAACGCCGGCCGGCTCGATATGATGCGCATCGACCAACTGATCAAACAACGCCTGCACGACAAAGTGTCGGTCGCCGAACTCGCCGATGCCTGCCACCTCAGCCTCAGTCAATTCCATCTGCGTTTTCGCCAGAGCACCGGCATGACGCCCTATCAATACGTGATGAAGCACCGCCTTGACCAGGCCGTCTGGCTGCTGCGTTGTTCGTCGCATCCCATTGCCGACATCGCCGTCGAGACCGGTTTCTCCAGCCAGAGTGCGCTCACCCACGCCATCAAAAACGAATACGGTTTGTCACCCGGTCAGGTGCGACGCCAGCCCAACTCAAACTAGCACCGTTGCCGTCAAGACTGGTTTTGCAACGCTGTGATCAACGTTGATAAGACCGCAGTTTTTGACAAAAAAATCGCGCTTTTTGACAAGCCAGCAACAATCGCCGCGCTCTAATGTGTCGGGTTAGCACTTCAACCTAACCCACAGGCACGACCGCTATGACTCAGTTTGACCCCGCCCAGGCGCTGGCCGGCGAATACCGTTCGCTCACTGCGCAACAATGGTTCCGTTTTATTTGCGATCAGTACGCCGTTGATGAAGACGAGTACATGGCGTCGATGATCGAATTGGCTGAGCCATCCGACACCAGCCGGGCGCGCGTTGAACAAACCGCCCGGCGCATTGTTGAGCAGGTGCGCGATCAGGGCGACGTGGCGCACGCGGTCGATAAACTGCTGCAACAATACAGCCTTGATAACGAAGAAGGCGTCATCCTGATGTGCCTGGCCGAGGCGTTGATGCGCGTACCGGATGCCGACACCGCCGACGATTTAATTCGCGACAAACTCTCAGTCGCTGACTGGAAAGAACACCTGGGCAAATCGGATTCGTTGCTGGTGAATGCTTCCACCTGGGGTTTGATGCTGACCGGCAAAGTGACCTCGCTCGACAGCCGCGAAACCTCGCCGGCCAACATGCTGTCGAAGCTGATCAACCGCGCTGGCGAGCCGGTGATTCGTGCGGCGATGAATCAGGCGATGCGCATTATGGGCAAGCAGTTTGTGCTTGGTCGCAGCATCGACGAAGCCATTCGCAACGGCCGCGACTATCGCAAAAAAGGTTACACCTATTCGTTCGACATGCTTGGCGAAGCCGCCTTTACCGACGCCGATGCGCAACGTTATTTCGAATCCTATCGCGAAGCGGTGCGCACCCTGGGCGCGCGCAAAGACGAATGGGGCGAACTGCCGCGACCGACCATTTCCATCAAACTCTCGGCACTGCACCCGCGCTACGAAGAAGCGCATCAGGACGATGTGATGACCGAGCTTGCCGCACGCGTCAGCCAGTTGGTGATTGAGGCGCGCGATCTGGGTGTTGGCATCACCATCGACGCTGAAGAGATGGATCGACTGGAACTGTCGCTGCGTTTATTCGAGAAAATTTTCACCAGCGATGTCGCCCAGGGTTGGGGCCATTTTGGTCTGGTGATTCAGGCCTATTCCAAACGCGCGCTGGCGGTGCTCGGTTACCTGACGGCGCTGGCAAAAAACCAGGGCGACACCATTCCGATTCGTCTGGTCAAAGGCGCTTATTGGGACACCGAAATCAAGCACGCTCAGTTGCTGGGTCTGGCCGATTACCCGGTATACACGCGCAAAGAAAACACCGATGTTTCTTATCTGGTGTGCGCACGGTTTTTGATGAGCGATGTCGTCGGTGGTGCCATCTATCCGCAGTTTGCGACGCACAACGCGCATACGGTGGCGTCGGTTGCCGAACTTGCCCGGCTGAATCCGAAACGCGAATTTGAATTTCAGCGTTTGCATGGCATGGGCGATGCGCTGTACGACACTCTGTTAGAAACCGAAAAGCCGCTGGTGCGTATTTACGCACCGGTCGGCGCGCACAAAGATTTGTTGCCGTATCTGGTGCGGCGTTTGTTGGAAAACGGTGCAAACTCATCGTTCGTGCATCGCTTGGTTGATGCCGAAACCCCGGTCGGTGATTTGGTGCAATCGCCGGTGGAATTGGCGTTGCAACGTCCGGTATTTCGTAACCCGAAAATTCCGCGTCCGGGTGAATTGTTCGGCGCGGGTCGGCGCAATTCCCAGGGCTATAACCTGGCCGTTGCGTTCGAACGCGAACCGCTGCTGGAAGACATCGCACGCTTCGACGCACAGCAATGGGCACTGAAACCCATCGTATCTGGCAAAGCCGTGGCAACGGGCAACACTCAAACCATCGTCTCGCCGTACGACACAAAACAGAGCCTCGGCCAGGTCGATTTTGCCAGCGCTGAACTCGCCACTGAAGCGCTGGCTGCGGCGCACAACGCCTGGTTCGATTGGAACCGCACGCCGGCCATCAAACGCGCCGCCTGCCTCGATAGACTCGCCGATTTAATGGAAGCCAACACCGCCGAATTGATGGCGTTGTGCGCGCGCGAAGCGGGAAAAACCTTGCAGGACAGCATCGACGAGGTGCGCGAAGCGGTCGATTTTTGTCGTTATTACGCCAATGAAGCGCGCGCCAATATGGGCGAGCCAACGCTGCTGCCCGGGCCGACTGGCGAGAGCAACGAACATTATTACGAAGGCCGCGGTGTGTTTTTGTGCATCAGCCCGTGGAATTTTCCGCTGGCCATTTTTACCGGCCAGATTTGCGCGGCACTGGTGGCGGGCAACACCGTTTTAGCGAAACCGGCCGAGCAAACTTCATTGATTGCCGGACGCGCCATCGAGTTGTTTCACCAAGCCGGAATTCCCGCCGATGTTTTGCATTATCTGCCCGGTGGCGGCGCGGTGATGGGCGATGCGTTGTTGCCGGACGAACGTCTGGTCGGCGTGGCATTCACTGGCTCAACTGAAACGGCGCATCGCATCAACCGTACTTTGGCGGGGCGCAACGGCGCCATCCCAACCTTGATTGCCGAAACCGGCGGTCAGAACGCCATGATTGTTGATTCGACTGCCTTGCCCGAACAGGTCGTTGCCGATGTTATGCAATCGGCGTTTGCCAGCGCCGGTCAACGTTGTTCGGCGTTGCGCGTGCTGTGCGTGCAGGACGACATCGCTGATCGCGTTATCGAATTAATCGGTGGTGCCTTGGGTCGATTAAAAATCGGTAACCCGCAATTTTATGCAACGGACAGCGGCCCGGTGATCGATCAAAAAGCGCATAAAGCGCTGTCGGATTACATCGAACACTGGCGCGCCCAAGGTCGGGTTCTTGCCGAAGCGCAATTGGGCGCGGGCACCGAGCACGGCCATTTCCTGGCGCCAGTTGCCATCGCCATCGAAGGCTTCGATGAAATTGGCCGCGAACAATTTGGCCCGATTCTGCACATCCATCGTTTTAAAGGCCGCGAACTCGACCGGGCGATTGCCGACATCAACAACACCGGGTACGGCCTGACGCTGGGTATTCACAGCCGTAACGAAGCGACCGCCGCCTATATCGAAGCACGGGTTCGCGTCGGTAATTGCTACGTGAACCGCAACCAGATTGGCGCTGTGGTTGGCGTACAACCTTTTGGCGGTCGCGGTTTGTCGGGTACTGGCCCGAAAGCCGGCGGACCGAACTACATCAAACGTTTTGCCACCGAACGGGTGCGCACCATCAACACCACGGCCGTGGGCGGTAACGCCACGCTGTTGTCACTGGAAACCGACGACTAGGCCGACGCAGTCACCGCCTGTTCGCAGGCGGTTGCCCCGATCCGTCAGTGGGTGAGCAAGGCGGATCGGTTTTACCGGCCTCGGCCGGACATCGCTTCATGCTCGAATTGGCATGGATCACAACAATTACAATTTGGAGTCAGCTATGAGCAATACCTTTGCGGTCAGTGTGACCTTTATCGCCTATTTGGCGGTGATGCTCTGGATTGGTGTCTGGGCGTATCGCCGCACCACCGATCTGTCGGATTACATCATTGGTGGTCGTTCGCTGGGGCCTTGGCCTTCGGCGCTGTCGGCCGGGGCGTCGGATATGTCGGGCTGGTTGCTGCTCGGTCTGCCCGGTGCGGTTTATGCCAGCGGCCTGGGCGCGTCCTGGATTGCCATCGGTTTGTTGGTCGGTACTTACCTGAACTGGCTGGTGGTGGCGCCGCGTCTGCGTGCCTATTCACAAGCCGCGCAAGACAGCCTGACCTTGCCGCAGTATTTCAGCAATCGCTTCGAAGACACCGCGATGATTCGTGTTATCGCGGCCTTCTTTATTTTGCTGTTCTTCCTGTTCTACACCAGCTCCGGCCTGGTTGCCGGTGGCAAGTTGTTTGAGAGCGTTTTTGGTTTGGATTACACCATCGCCGTTACGCTCGGCACCTTGGCTGTGGTGTCTTACACCCTGTTCGGCGGTTACCTGGCGGTGTCCTGGACGGACCTGGTGCAAGGCTTGTTGATGGCCGCAGCGCTGGTGCTGGTGCCGATCGCGGCCTTGATCGTTGTCGGCCAGGGCCCGGTCGGCATTCTGGCCGACACCAACCCGAACATGCTCAGCCTGTTCACCAATCCGGATGGCAGCACCTTGGGTGCGCTGGGCATTATTTCTTCACTGGCCTGGGGCCTGGGTTATTTCGGCCAGCCGCACATTCTGGCGCGTTTTAAAGGCATCAAGAGCCGCGCCGAAGTGCCGACCGCACGTCGCATCGCTGTGACCTGGACCTTCATCGGCATGGCCGGTGCGCTGCTGGTCGGCATCGCAGGCAATGGCTATTTCGAAACGCCGCTGGCTGATGCCGAGACGGTGTTTATCGGTCTGGTGCAAGGCATCTTCCATCCGCTGGTTGCGGGTATTTTGTTGGCGGCGATTCTGGCGGCCATCATGTCCACGGCTGATTCCCAGTTGCTGGTGTCGTCGTCTGCGTTGACTGAAGATTTCTACAAGTCGCTGTTCAACAAAGACGCTGATCCGAAAACTCTGGTCAACATCGGCCGCGTAGCGGTGATTGTGATTGCCGTGGTCGCCTGGTTGTTTGCGCTGAACCCGCAAAGCTCGGTGCTGGGTCTGGTGTCTTACGCCTGGGCTGGTTTCGGTGCTGCGTTCGGCCCGGCTGTGATTCTGTCGCTGTACTGGCCGCGAATGAATCGCTTCGGCTGCCTGGCGGGCATCGTTGTCGGTGGTTTGACCGTGGTGATCTGGAAGCAATTGTCTGGCGGTTTGTTCGATGTGTACGAAATCGTACCGGGCTTTATTCTGGCGACTTTGGCGATTGTTGTCGTCAGTGTGCTGTCCGCTGAACCGTCGAAAGAAATGGAAGCGACTTTTCAGGAAGTGAATGGCTGAGTCAGGAAATAATTGATTGAAATTTAGATCAAAAAAGGGCGCCTTGGCGCCCTTTTTTGTGCGCGTTAAGCGTGTAACCAACCGCCCAACACATAGACCAGAAAATACCCCAGCGTATACGCCGGAATCAGCAACCAGATGTACGACAGGTGTGATTTGAAGGTCAGGTCTTTGACCTTGCTCATCGCAACGATACCGGCGGCCGAACCGATTACCAGCAGCGAACCGCCAGCGCCAACAGAGTAGGTCAGAGCCATCCAGGCGGTGGCGTCCATGTCGATGTCGGATTTCAGCAGGGCGGCAGTCAACGGTACGTTATCGACCAGAGCCGATACGAAACCGATAACGTAGTTGGCGATCCAGGCCGGGGCTTCGCCGTATTGGTGGGCGATCATTTCCAGGACGGCAATTTCCTTGAGCATGCCGACCAGCAACAGAATGCCGAGGAAGAACAGCAGCGTTTCGAATTCGATGGTGCGGATGAATTCGAGAATCTGATCTTCGTCGTCGTTGTAGAAACGCGATACCAGAAACATCACCGACAGACCGAACAGGAAGGTCAACGCCGGCGGCAATTGAAACAGGGCGTTGCCAATGATGGTGCCGAAAATGGTCAGCAAAAAGATGGCGGCGATGATCATGTCAACGCGACGCACATCGTGTCGGGTCTGTTCGATAATCACTCGGCCGTTCAAACCGAACGACAACATAAACGCCAATGCCATTACCGCAATGAACGCCGGGGCGATCAACGACAGCAAGTCAGCGATGCCGATTTTGCCGGCCAGGAAAATCATCAAGGTGGTGACATCGCCGGTGATCAGCGCGACACCGCCGGAGTTGACGGCGAACACCACCAGGGTGGCGAAACGCACGGTCTTTTTCGCTTCCAGCTTCAACGACAGCACCAAGGTCATCGATACCAGCGTGGCGGTGATGTTGTCGGCCAGTGAGCTGAACACAAAGCAGAAAATGGCGGTCAGAAACAGCAGCGCTTTTTCGCTGACTTCCTTGGGCATGAACAGATAGATCAGGTTCTCGATCATGCCTTTTTTGTTCAGGTAGGCGACGAAGGTCATGGTCGCTACCAGGAACAACCAGAGGTTGGCGATCTCACCCAGGTTTTCGCTGAAGTTGGTGGTCACCTCTGCGGTGGCGGCGGGTGATTCAGAAAAGATGTACAGCAATACCCAGGCGATGGTGCCGAAAAACAGCGTGACCTTGGCTTTGTTGACGTGAGTGACTTCTTCCAGGATGACGCCCAGCAACGCAAAAATCGCGAGGGCAATTAACAAGGGTGTTAGAAATTCGGGCATGAGTTCAGGTTACCTGCGTGAATCAATGAGGCGGGTACGGCGGGCTGCGTTGGTCGGTGGCGCCAGGCGCAGAAGAAAGCAGGAGATGCTTCAAGGGGCTGGGTGGTCGAACACTCAGTCTGCGAAAGCCGTCGACCGAGGCCGCGGAGCTGTACCAATACCGATGGAAAGAATTTGGCGCGCGGATTATACGCAAGGGGCGCGGCGAAATCATCCGCTGATCGGGCACCACTGGCCGCCAAGCCGGCGGCGGCCTTGCTGTGCTTTTCCCGGTCTGGCTTTTCGTGGTCCGGTCGGGCCGTTAAGCTAGCGGCTTTTCGCTTCGGGGGTGGCTGTGTTTAAAACCGGATTTCTGGCCTGGTTGGCCGCGCTGTTGCTGGTCGGCCTGCCCTGGCTATTGGGCGCGGTGCAGCCGGATTACCGTCTCGCTCAGTTGATCAACGAACTGGGCGCGCTCGACCAACCCGGGCGCTCGCTCGCCAACGGCACCTTTTTGTTATGTGGTGCCTTCTGGATGGGCTCGGTCGAGGCGGTGCGCAAGCAACTGGAGCCACGCCCGATGGACGCCTGGGTGCGTTTTGGTGTGATTGCTTTTGCCGCCAGCCTGATTGGCCGCATGGTGTTCCCGTGTGATTTGAACTGCCCGCCGTCTGGCTCGGTTACCCAACTGGTGCACAACAGCCTGTTGTGGGTGCTCTATGCCGGTGCCATGGTGGCGGGCTGGCGCTTGGCGCTGGCCGGTCGTTTGGCGTGGTTGCTGAAAATCGCCTTGCTGGTCTGTTTTGTGCTGTTGCAACTGAGTTTCTGGCAGCGTGACTGGTGGCCGGGGCTGTGGCAGCGCGGTTACGAACTGGCGTTCGCTGCGCTGTGGGTGTCTTGGGTGCAGGCCCTATTACGCGCAGAACGCACTAAGGCTTGATCGATGATTGAACGCATTGCCGGCATTATCGTGCCGATTTTTCTGGTCGTCCTGGTTGGCTATTTATACGGCCGCCGCCACGCGCCCGATATGGAAGCGGCCAACCGCATCAACATGGATGTGTTCACGCCCATCCTGATCCTCAGTGTGTTTGCTTCCCGGCCATTGGATCTGGGAAATTTTGGCCCCTTGGCACTGGCCGCCGTACTGGTGACCTTGCTGCCCGGTCTGCTCGCCTGGCCGCTGGGCAAACTGATCGGCGCGCAGTGGAAAACCTTCGTACCGCCGATGATGTTTCGCAACAGCGGCAACATGGGCTTGCCGTTGTTCCTGTTCACCTTTGGCGACGAATTCATGCCAGCGGCGGTGATTCTGTTCATTGTCGAAAACACCCTGCATTTCACCGTTGGTATGTGGTTGCTGAACCCGCGTACGCATCTGTTGGCGGTGTTGAAAAACCCGATGATTCTGGCGGCAGTCGGTGGTTTGTTGATCGCCGGTTTCGACGTGCGTTTGCCCGATTGGCTGGTGCGGTCGCTGCAATTGCTCGGCGATATTGCGGTGCCCTTGATGTTGTTTGCGCTCGGTGTGCGCTTGGTCAAACTCGATCTGAGTGGTTGGCGCATTGGCGTGATCAGCGCCATTGCGGCGCCGCTGCTGGGGTTGGTCGTCGCCTGGCCGCTGGTGTTGATGTTCGATTTGCCGCCAGTCCAGGCCGGCATGTTGCTGCTGTTCGGTGCCTTGCCACCGGCGGTGTTGAATTATCTGGTAGCCGAGCGTTATCAGCAGCAGCCGGATCAAGTTGCCGCCATGGTGTTGTTTGCCAACGCCACCAGCATTTTGGTGATGCCGCTGGTGTTGGCCTGGGTTTTGGGTGGGGTATAGATGGACGCGCAGCGGATAAAGACATTTCTGGCGGAAACGGACTTAACCGATCTCGCCGCCGTGGCGCGCTTTATTTTGCAGCACAAACCAGACGACGGCCCGGTGTGGGTGTTTGCCTACGGCTCGTTGATCTGGAATCCGGAAATGGCCGTGGCTGAAGACTTGGCCGCCGCGCTGCCCGGTTATCGCCGTGAGATGTGCATTGAGGCCGTGGTCCATCGCGGTACGCCCGAACAGCCCGGACTGGTGCTGGGCATTCGCCAGGCACTGGGCGAGGTTTGCCAGGGCCATGCGTTTCGGCTGGACGCCACACAATTAATGCCGTCGCTGCATCGCTTGATTGAGCGGGAGCTGGTGACCGACTGTTATTTACCGCTCTGGTTACCGATCGATCTGGCAGATGGACGCAGCGTTGCAGCATTGACCATGGTCGTGAATGAAGCGCACGCGCAATTTGTGCAACCGAGTCTGGATGAGAAATTGCGCATGATCCGACATGCCCGTGGCGGCCGTGGTTCCAGCCGGGAATACCTGGTGAATATCGCGCGGCATTTGCGCGACAACGCCATCGAAGACGCCGAAATTGACGCCCTGATTCATCGTTTGGACGCGCCAGAGCGTTAACCAGTCGCCGGGAATAACCCAGTGCACAACTCAACTATTGACAGCATTGGTTGAATTAATTCGAATAGGCGAATCTGTCGACATACCTTGGGAGAAATGCCCCGGTTGGATTGACCCACGGACGGATATGTCCAGCAGTGCCGAGGCTTCTGTATCGTAAACAGGAGTACGGGATGAGCAGTGACACCGAATTCAGCAAAGACGTTCGACCGGCTACCGCTGTAGCCGCCCCCACCACCGGCGCGATTCCGCGCGGTACCCCACACGAAGCACCGCAACATTACATCGAATTGCTGGCACTTGCCGATATCCGCATCAACGGCGACCGGCCCTGGGACATCCAGGTCTACAACACCGATCTGTATAAGCGCCTGCTGCGCGATGGCTCCATCGGCCTGGGCGAATCCTATATGGACGGCTGGTGGGATTGCGATCAACTCGATGAAATGTTCACCCGTTTGCTCAGCGCGCGGTTAAACGAGCGCGTTACCGGGCCGGCCAAACTGAAATTGGCGATGAGTGCGCTGGCCTATCAGGTGGTGAATTTCCAAAGCATCAAGCGCGCTTTTCATGTGGGTGAAGCGCACTACGATATCGGCAACGATCTGTATCGCCGCATGCTCGACCCGCGCATGATTTACAGCTGCGCCTACTGGGCCGAGGCCGACAATCTGGCGGATGCCCAGACGCACAAGCTGGATTTGATCTGCCGCAAACTCCAGCTGAAACCGGGCATGACGTTGCTCGACATCGGTTGTGGCTGGGGCGGCATGGCGGCGTACGCGGCCGAGCATTATGGCGTGGAAGTGACAGGCGTCACCATTTCCAAAGAGCAGCAGAAACTGGCGCAGGAAACGGTGCAAGGTCTGCCGGTGGACATTCGGCTGGAAGATTATCGTTCGTTGACCGGGCAGTTTGACCGCATTGTGTCGGTGGGTATGTTCGAACACGTCGGCATCAAAAATTACCAGACTTACTTCAATAAAGTTGCCGAATTGCTGAGCGATGACGGAATCTTTTTGTTGCACACCATCGGCGATGAAGTGACCACCAAGGCGCCGGAACCGTTCATTCACAAATACATTTTTCCCAACGGGAAAATTCCGTCGCGCAAGGAAATTACCGACACCAGCGTCGATATTTTACGCCTGGAAGACTGGCATAATTTCGGGCCGGATTACGACCGCACCCTGATGGCCTGGGCCGATAATATTCAGGACGCCTGGGGCGATTTGCCGGAGTACGACGAAGCCTTTCGGCGCATGTGGCGTTATTACCTGCATTCCTGCGCTGGCTTTTTCCGTTCACGCCAGGGGCAGTTGTGGCAGTTGGTGTTTACCAAACCGATGAATCTGAACGAGTACCGCAGCGTGCGTTAATTGCGCACGTTTTCGCGCAGTCTTTTTTCTACCAGAATGCGCGTGGAAATTTCCTCGATCGACAATTGAGTGGTGTCGATGAAAGGAATACCGAAGCGATGAAACAGCGCTTCGGCCATGCGCACTTCATCTTCGCATTGACGCAATGAAGCGTAATCGCTGTCGGCTTTGCGGCCGTGGCGAATTTGGTGCAAACGTTTCGGCGCAATGGTCAGACCGTAGAGTTTATTGCGATAGGGTTGCAGCACTGGCGGCAGTTTGGGGTGATCGAAATCATCCATCGTCAGCGGATAATTGGCGGCGTAAATATTCGCCTGCAACGCCAGAAAAATACTGGTCGGTGTTTTACCCGACCGCGATACGCCCACCAGAATAATGTCGGCCTGGTCGTAATGTTGAGTGCGGCGGCCGTCGTCGTTTTCCAGGGCGAATTGCATGGCGTCGATACGTTGCTGATAGCGTCCGTGATGCGCCGATACCTGCGGCCGGCCGATGCGAATGTTGGCCGGTTGGCCGAGCAGACTTTCCAGGGGCGACAGAAAGGTCGAAATCACATCGACCACATAGGCATCGCCGCTGTGTATCACCGCTCGAATTTTCGGGTCGATGATGGTTTCCACAATGATGGCTTGCAGGCCGGTGCGTTTGGCGTCGCGATCGATGCGGTCGATGGCGGTGCGCGCCTTGGTTTCGGTATCGACAAACGACAGCACGGTTTCGTGGAATTCCAGACCATCGAAATGCGACAACAGGCTGTGGCCAACGGTTTCGGCGGTAATGCCGGTACTGTCGGAAATAAAATAAATCGAACGGGCGGCCATGCTATTTCTCCACAGACTGACGCAGATCAGACAGTAGCGCTACCGACGCGCTATTGTCATCCATAGGAAGTCGCCATTGCTGATTCAGTCCGATCAGTATTCGGACCGGGAATGACGAACATTCAACGAAAAAATGCCTGGATGACACCGGCAGACCGCTACAGTAGAGCTTTACTTAAAACAACAAAACGGCCATCCGGGCGGGAGGGTAGACAGATGGATTTCGTTATTGACTTCAAACATCTCGGCATCGGTGATGTCGGCCAGGTGGGCGGCAAGAATGCCTCGTTGGGCGAGATGATCAGTAACCTGTCGCAAGCGGGTGTCTCCGTTCCCGGTGGCTTTGCGACCACGGCCGACGCCTATCGCCAATTTCTGGAATACGAAGGTTTAAAAGGCCGTATCGACGCCACGCTGGCGGCGCTGGATGTTGACGATGTTCAGGCGCTGGCGAAAGCCGGCAAACAGATTCGCGAAGAAGTGATGGCCGCCCCGTTTCCGGAACCGCTCGAAGCCGCCGTGCGTGACGCCTACGCCCAGATGACTGCGGGCGATGCGCAGATGTCGGTAGCTGTGCGTTCCTCCGCCACCGCGGAAGATTTGCCCGATGCTTCTTTTGCCGGTCAACAGGAAACCTTCCTCAACATTCGCGGCATCGATGCGGTGTTGCAGGCGATCAAAGAAGTGTTTGCTTCGCTGTTCAACGACCGCGCCATTGCCTACCGCGTGCACAAAGGTTTCGACCACAGTTTGGTCGCGCTGTCCGCTGGCATTCAACGCATGGTGCGTTCCGACATCGGCGCTTCCGGTGTGATGTTCACCATCGATACCGAGTCCGGTTTTGATCAGGTGGTGTTTATTACCGCCGCTTATGGACTGGGCGAAACCGTGGTGCAGGGCGCGGTGAATCCGGACGAATTTTACGTCTACAAACCGGCGCTGGCGGCGAATCGCCCGGCGATTCTGCGCCGTAATCTGGGCTCGAAACTGATCAAGATGATTTACGGCGCGGCCGCTGAAACCGGCCGCTCGGTGGAAACGGTCGATGTTGATGAAACTGATCGTCTGCGTTTTGCCATCAGTGATGACGAAGTGCAGGCACTGGCGCGTCAGGCGGTGATTATCGAGCAACATTACGGCCGCCCGATGGACATCGAATGGGTGCGCGATGGCAGCGACGGCCAGCTGTACATCGTCCAGGCGCGACCGGAAACGGTGAAGAGCCAGGGATCGTCGCAAGTCATCGAACGCTATGCGTTGAAAGAACACGGCAAGGTATTGATTGAAGGCCGCGCTATTGGTCAGCGCATCGGCCACGGCCCGGTGAAAGTGATTCACGACCTGAGCGAAATGCACAAGATTCAGGCCGGCGATGTACTGGTCACCGACATGACCGACCCGGATTGGGAGCCGATCATGAAACGCGCCTCGGCCATTGTCACCAACCGTGGCGGCCGCACTTGCCACGCGGCGATTATCGCGCGCGAGCTGGGCATTCCGGCGGTGGTCGGTTGCGGTAACGCCACTGAGCGCTTGAGTAACGGCATTGACGCCACCGTCTCTTGCGCCGAAGGCGACACCGGCCGCGTCTACGAAGGCCTGCTGAAATTCAACGTCGATGAAAGCGATTTGTCGTCCATGCCGGAATTGCCGTTCAAAATTATGATGAACGTCGGCAACCCGGATCGCGCTTTTGATTTCCGTACGCTGCCAAACGCCGGTGTCGGTTTGGCGCGCCTGGAATTCATCATTAACCGCATGATCGGCGTGCACCCCAAAGCACTGTTGAATTACGACGACGTGCCGGTGGATGTGCGCGAAAGCATCGACCATCGCATGGCCGGTTACGCCGGTCCGGTGGAGTTTTACGTCGAGAAAATTGTTGAAGGCGTGGCGTCCATCGCAGCGGCGTTTTATCCGAAACCGGTGATCGTGCGCTTGTCCGATTTCAAATCGAACGAGTACGCGCATTTGGTTGGCGGTTCGTTGTACGAGCCGGTCGAGGAAAATCCGATGATCGGTTTTCGTGGCGCGTCGCGTTATGTCGCCGACAGCTTCCGCGACTGTTTCGAACTCGAATGCCGGGCGATGAAAAAAGTGCGTGAAGAGTTGGGGCTGGACAACGTTCAGTTGATGGTGCCGTTCGTGCGCACCGTCGATGAAGCGCGTCAGGTGGTGGAATTGCTGGCCGCCAGCGGACTGAAATCCGGCGAGGCCGGTTTGAAGCTGATCATGATGTGTGAACTGCCGACCAACGCCTTGCTCGCCGACGATTACCTGCAATATTTCGACGGCTTCTCCATCGGCTCGAACGATCTGACGCAGTTAACGCTGGGGCTGGATCGCGATTCGGGTCTGGTGGCTGGCAGTTTCGACGAACGCGATGCAGCGGTGAAACGCTTGATGAGTCTGGCAATTCAGGCCTGTCGCAAGCAGGGCAAGTACATCGGCATTTGCGGTCAGGGTCCGTCGGATTATCCGGACTTCGCCGAATGGCTGATGCAGGAAGGTATTGAGTCGGTATCGCTGAATCCGGATTCGGTACTTGGCACCTGGTTGTATCTGGCGGATCGTACGCACTAAGCCAACTCGGGCCGGGCATTCAGCTCGGCCCACACCAGGCGATGGTCCGAGGCGAGTTCGCATGCCTCGGCCAGCGCGCCTTCCGCCGGCCACAACACCTGTGATTCCGTCACCTGCCAATGTTGCGACGGCAGTAAATAATCCGCCCGCAATCCCCAACTCGCTGTTTGTCGACCATCGCTGTTTGCCCAGCGTTGTTGTGCGCCAGTGCTGTGCGGTTGCGGATCTTGCAGGGCGGGATGTTGGATCAGTTCGCCGATGGCGCCGAGGCTGTCGCCGCCGTTCGGGTCGGCGTTTAAATCGCCAGCGATGACGATGGGCGCGTCTTTTCCCAGTCCAAAGGTTCGACCTTGGTCGTCAGTAAATTTTGTCGCCTTTAAGTAATGCAGCCAGAAGCGAATTTCATCGTCGTTGCGATGCACGTTGCGCTGTTCGTCGCCGTCAAAAGCCGGCGGTGTCGGGTGACTGACCAACAAATGAAAGCGTTGTTGCGGTGCATTGATCACCAAATCCCAATGCGATTTGCTCGACAGCCGCAGCACGTCTAAATCGTCATTGTTATAGAAAAACGAACCGTCTGGAGAACGCGGTAAATTGCCATCGGGCAGGTCGCGCCAGAGAAAGTGTTGAAAGGTGCGGCTGGCGTTTTCATCAATCGGCCAGCGTGACAACACCGCCATGCCGTACTGGCCGGGAAAATCACCAAAGCCGAACGGCGAGGTTTTTTTCGATCCGTCTTTCACCAGATCGCGACCCGAATCCACCCCGGTGTTGACCGGCCCGAAAAACCGATGCGGGTAGTCGAGGCCCGCCGGTTTGAGCCAGCGCTCAGCGAGGGCGTTCAAGTTGTTGGCCGCGGCATCGCGGTCAAGTTCATTCAGAACCAGGATGTCGGCCTGGGTGTGTTGCAACAGCCGGACAATGGCACGCAGTTGCGCGCTGCCGAAGCCGTTCAATTCGCGGCTGAGCGCGTCCGGCGTGCGCCGGTTTAGCGCGACGTTGAAGGTCGCGATGCGCAGCGGTTCAGGCATCGAGCAGCCAGTCGGTAAGACTTTCGATGCGGTGCAGATGACGCGTCGGTGGTTCGACATCGGCCGGCACCGATGGCGTCAGCCAGGCGGTGTCCCAACCGAAATTGCGGCCGCCTTGAATGTCGGTTTCGTAGCGGTCGCCGACCATCAACACGCGGTCACGCGCGGGCGAACCCATCGCCAGATTCATCGCTTCGAAAATGCGTGGGTCGGGTTTGCCGACGCCGACGTCTTCGGACACCACCAGCGCCGAAATCAACGGCGCGAGGCCAGAGTGTTCCAGGCGCGGCCGCTGCACGCGCGTTAGGCCATTGGTCAGCACCGCCAGTTGGGCGCGCTGTGCCAGACGTTGCAGTGTGGTCAGCGTGCCGGGCAACAGCGTCGATCCTTCGGCGAGAAAATCCAGGAAGCGTTCAGCCCAGGGTTCGGCGGCTTCATCGATACCGACTTCATCGAACAAACGGCGGATGCGCATCAGTTTGATGGCTTCGGGGCGAATGGCGCCGCGTTCCATTTCCTGCCACAGGTGACGGTTGATGCCGGTGTAGAGGTCGCGGTGTTCCTGGGTGTCGGCCAGACCGATGCCAGTCAGCAAACGGCCGATGGCGTGGTGTTCGGCGGCGCCGAAATCAAACAGGGTGTCGTCGGCGTCGAAAACGATCCAGTGGTACTTCATATCAATAACCCGTCGGGATTTCAGTGCCGGTATTAGAGCAAATCGGGCACGGCGGTGACAGGTTGAAAAATTAGGCCGCAAGGCTCGGAATGAGTCGGCTTGCCGGGGGTTCTAGTCTGGGTCACCATTCGAAGCCGCAGGAGAAATCGTGATGACCGCCATGACATTGAGTCTGGATGAAGCGCGCTGGGCCGCTCTGGTCGAGCGCCGTTTCGACACCTTGGAACCTTTTTACTACGCGGTGGTGACCACCGGCGTGGTGTGCCGCCCGGACTGTTCGTCGCGTCGGCCGCTGCGCGAGAACGTGCGTTTTTTCGATGCGCTGGCCGACGCCGAAGCCGCCGGTTACCGACCGTGCAAACGCTGCCGTCCGGACGCCCATTCGCCGCTTGAGCAACAACGCCAGGCGATGATTGCCGTCTGCCGTCGTCTGGAAACCGAAGACCCGACACCGACGCTGGCTGATCTGGCGGCCGATTTGAACCTGAGCCAATGGCACTTCCAGCGTCAGTTCCGCAAAGTGCTGGGCGTGACGCCGCATCAATACGCCACGGAATTTCGTGCCGGCCGATTAAAGAACGCGTTGAAATCTGCCGCCAGTGTGACCGCGGCCAGTTATGAAGCCGGCTACGGTTCCAGCAGCCGATTGTTCGAGGCGGCTCAGTCGCGCCTGGCGATGTCGCCGTCGGAGTTTCGTCGCGGTGCGCCGGGGCAACGGCTGCATTATGGTTTGGCGCCTTGTCATCTCGGTTGGGTCGGGCTGGTTGCCAGCGAACGCGGTATCTGTGGGCTGGAACTGGCCGACGATGCTGAGGCGGTGTTGGCGCGTTTACGTTCAACCTTCGCCAAGGCGGAATTGATCGCCGCTGGCGACGCCTTCGATGAGTTGCTGGCGCAAGTGGTGGCGTTTTTGGCGGCGCCGCAAACGGAGTGGTCGTTGCCGTTGGACATTCAAGGCACGGCGTTTCAATGCCAGGTCTGGCAGGCGTTGCGCACCGTTCCCGTCGGCCAGACGCTGAGTTACAGCGAACTGGCGACGCGGTTGGGGCGGCCGGAAGCCAGCCGTGCCGTGGCCGGTGCCTGTGCGGCCAACAAGCTGGCGGTGGTGGTGCCGTGCCATCGCATCACCCGGGCCGATGGCGACATCAGCGGGTATCGCTGGGGTGTGCAGCGCAAGCGCCGCTTGCTTGATCAGGAAGCCGAGCTCGTCGATCAGGGTTGAATCGCGGTGACGACGGCCCGACACTTAGGGCCGTTTTTACGTCACTGTTTGTCATTGCCAGGAGCAACGCCATCAAGGCTGCCGATCAATTCGACCTCGGTTTGCGTTGGCTTGATGCCGACCCCGATGTTCATCCCGAACCCGCGTCCGACTGGTTCGCTTTTTTGCTTCAGGCCGATTCACTGCCGTCGCAACCCCGTTTGCGATTGGCCCGATTGTGGCCGTGGCTGGCCGCATTCAACGGTGTGTTAGCGATGACGGGTTTAAACGTCTGGCCCGGCGGCGGCGTACATCTGCTCGGGCTGTTAGCGATATTTTGGGCCGTGCCGTTGCTGCTGTGGGTTTGGCAATGTTCGGCCTTGGTCACACAGCGGGCGCCTTGGTGGCGGCCTTTGCTGACACGCCATCACGATGCGGTGATCAACCGTTGGTGCGCACGTCAGGCGTTGCAGGCGCAGTGGGTGTTTGTCGCTGCCGGTCTGGTCACGCTCTGGGTCATGCTGCTTGGGCGGGAAGTGGTGTTTTACTGGAGCACGTCCATTCCTGCGGTGTCCGGCTGGATGGACAGCGGTCTGGCGCTGCTCAGTCTTGGTCTGATCGACGCGCCGGATCCGCTGATCATCAGCGCCTCTCAAGCTGGTGCTGTCTCTGGCTGGCAACAGAATCTGCTGAGTTATTCCTATTATTGGGCCGCCTGGTTGAGTCAGGTATTGGCGCTTTGGGTGTTGTTGCCGTTGAGTGTTTTGCTGCTGGTGCAGCAATGGCGCTGGCGTTCGGCACTGCGCCGCTGGACCGATCACAATCATCATCTGCGCCTGCGGTTTCAGGCGGCGCAATCGAGCGTTTTGACGTATCGGGCGCTCGATGTCGCTCAAAGTGACGCGACGTTGGACGTTCACCCGCTTGACGAACGCCAGGGCATACCGCAGATGGCGGGCTTTGTCTGGCATTTAGAGCGCTCAGTGGCGCTGGCTCCGGGTTGCCAACCTCTGGGCGACAGCGGCCAGCGTCAGGACGAAGCAATGGTGCAAGCGCACGCCGCAGAACTCTCCGCCTGGTATTGCCCGGCGCGGCTGGTGCCGACCGGCGACCTGGCCGATTTGTTGTTGGCGCATCGCGCGGCCGGTGGTGCGCCGCAGTTGTATTTGCTGGCCGCGATGTCCGACGGTCTGGATACCCAAACGCTGGCGCTCAACTGGCGTCATTTTGCGCGGCAACAAGGTCTGGGCGATCTGCCGATAACGCTGTGCTGGCTGGAGAACGGCCATGACTGATGCGCCAGACACGCCGCGTTTTGCTGTGGTCGGACATCCGAATCAGGGCAAGTCGAGCCTGGTGTCGACCCTGGTTCAGGACGATCACATTGAAGTCAGCCCGGTCAGTGGCACCACGCGCAATGCGCAACGGTTTCGTCTGGTGCTGGGCGAGCGCACGCTGTACGAACTGATCGACACCCCCGGTTTTCAGCGCGCCCGCCAGATTCTCGACTGGTGCAACGAGCGCGCGCAACACGCCGCCGACCGGCCCAAGGTGCTGGCTGAGTTTGTCGGGCAGCACCGTAATGAACCGCGCTTTGCCGACGACTGCGCCTTGCTGGCGCCGGTGTTGGATGGCGCTGGCATCATCTATGTCGTCGATGTCAGCCAGCCGTTCGGCTCGGTGTTCGACGCTGAATTGACGCTGTTGTCCTGGACCGCTCAGCCGCGGCTGGCGCTGCTCAACCCCATCGGCAACGACGCCCACGCCGAGCAATGGCAACGGGCGCTGAGTCAGTATTTTTCACTGGTGCGTCCGTTCGATCCGTTGCTGGCGCCGTTCGAGCAACACCTGTCGCTGTTGCGTGGCCTGGCCGAAGTGCATCCGCCCTGGCGCGAGTCGTTACTCGCGGGTGTCGCTGCGCTGGATCAACAACGCCAGCAACGCCATGAACAAGCCGCCGATGCGTTGCTGCTCTATGTTGAAAAGGTGCTGCGGCTGCAATTGCAATTGCCGATGACCGGGCCACGCGAGCGCATCAAGGCGGCTGGGCTGGCGCAGTTTAATCAGGCATTGCAGCGTCTGGAGTCCGGCGTGCGCGACCAATTGGCGGCGATTTACGGCCATCACGATCTGGATTGGCGCAGCGAATGGCAGGCGTTGGCGCAGGAAGATTTGACCGATGCGCGCGAATGGCGCGTTTGGGGTTTGTCGCGGGCGCGGTTGGCGTCGCTCAGTGGTGCGGCTGGTGCGTTATCCGGTTTGGCGGTCGATGCCGCTGTGGGTGGCTCGTCGCTGTTGCTGGGCGCGGTCAGCGGCGGTGTGTTGGGCGGCCTGGCCGGTGGTTTCGCCGGGCGCGATGGCGTGACCTTTCGTTGGATGTCGCGGGTGCCCGGTTACGAACATTGGCAATTGGGGCCGATTGCCAATCTGAATTTTGCGCTGGCGATGATCGGCCGCGCCTTGCGCATCTGGTACCAATTGCGCCAACGCAACCATGCCCGGCGCGACGCGCTGTCGCTCGATCAGGCCGATTTCAATACCTGGCTGAGTGGCCTTGAGCGGCAACAGCAGGTGCAGTGGCTGTATTGGGTGCGGCGCTTGATGAAACGAACACTGACCGAAACCGAAATGAGCCGGTTCCGATCGTTGATTCTCGTTATTGGGTATCAAATGGATATACCTAGATAAGTTTTAACAAAAATAAAGTACATATATAAAACGCTTTGCTAGACTTTAGCCACACACCAGAGAGAGCCTGAATCATGACGATGACCTGGGTTGTCTTGATCCTTGTAGCACTGCTGCTATTGCTGTGGTTCCTGGGGCCTCGGCCTAAGGTGGTGCTCGAGTGGTTGTTGGAAGAATTGCCGATTGAATGGAATCAGTTGCCGGCCTGGCTGACCGAGCAGGAGTCGGCGTTCAATGTTGTGCCCGGCGGTGAGAAACACATCGATTTCGCCAACCCGGAACAGCCGGCGCAGACCGACTTTGTGGTGCTCTACATCCACGGCTTTTCCGCAACCCGCCAGGAATTGGCACCGATTCCGGAACAGCTGGCGCAGGCGCTGGGTGCCAATCTCTACAGCGCGCGCCTGGCCGGGCATGGCGTGGGCAGCGATGGTCTGGGTAACGCCACCGCTGGCGACTGGTTAAAAGACACCGCCGAGGCCTGGCAAATTGCCACCCAACTGGGGCACAAGGTTATCCTGCTCAGTTGCTCGACCGGCGGCACGCTGGCGACCTGGCTGGCCGAACAACCCAGCACCCAGGATCAGTTGGCGGCCTTGGTTCTGGTATCGCCGAATTTCAAAATCCGCATGTGGGCAGCAACGATGTTCACCTGGCCGTGGTCGCGCTATTGGCTGAAATACCTCGCCGGGGAATACCGCGAAACCGAGGCGCCGAACGAGTTTGTCGCCCGTTATTGGACGACGCGGTATCCGACGCGAATACTGCACGAATTGCAGTCGCTGGTGCAGGCGATTCAGAAAAGCCCAATTGAGCAGGTGCGCACACCGACGCTGTTTATCTACAGCGATTACGATGAGGTGGTCGACAGCCGTTACACCGACAAGGTGTACGAGCGCTGGGGCGCCGAGCGGGAACGGATCAAGGTGGACGCTTTGATCGGCCATTCGAACCATGTGATCGCAGGCGATTTGCTGGCGCCGGAAAATACCGCCAAAACCTTGCAGGAAGTTCTGGCATTTTTGCAACGGCAGGGAATTGGAACGCAATCAAAGACATAAAAAAACGGCCCGGAAAGGGCCGTTTTTTTTAGCGCCGTCAGGCGACTTAAAACTGCATGCCGACCGTGAAATACGGCGCGCCCGGATGAGCGCCACCTTCGACAAACAGGGTCGTGCGGTTGATCAGAATGTTCAGACCGACTTCAGCCGCCAGGCCGAATTCGCCGTCGTTCTGGAAACCGATACCGGGGCCGATGCTGCCGTAGATGTCCAGACCGTATTCAATGTTCAGCAGCAAACCCATGGACAAATCGGCACCGACCGACGGGGTTTCGGTAAAGCCCGCGCCCAGTTCCAGTTCGCCGTAGGTGTTCAATCCGTTGCCGGACAGCGCCGGAATGTTGATCGGGAAACCCAGCGCGCCATTGACACCAATGCCGCCGTCGTAACCGGCGATGCCCAATTCGGTTCCGCCGCCGCCTGCCTGGGCGGTGCCGGCGAGGGTGAGGGCTGTCAACACAGCGGCCATTGCCAGTTTCTTCATGCTGCCACTCCTTATGAAAAATTCATTATGAAAAAACGTTTTAAAAACGTTTGAATTACCAATTGAAAGGCCGCGCTCAGTCTAGACGCCTTTGAATCCGGGTTGAACCCCGCACCGCTCGGGATGAGAACAAGGTCCGCCTTGCTTGCGAGACCTTTACGCCTTGCCTAAAATGCGCACCCTTGCAAAACCTACATTCACTTTGGCTCTGAATTTGCGATTCAGCCCGCTGGAGACCTATCGATGACCGCACCTATTGTTGTGACGGCGCTGTACCATTTTGTGCGCCTGGACGACCACACCCAATACCGCCAGCCGTTGCTGGATCTGATGGAACGCCTCGGCATTCGTGGCACCCTGCTGCTCGCCAGTGAAGGCATCAATGGCACCGTGGCCGGCAGCGCCGATGCCATTGCCGAGTTGCACCGTTGGCTGACGTCTCAACCGGTGTTTGCCGGGTTTAGCCATAAAGAGTCGCACTGCGACGAGATGCCGTTTTACCGCACCAAGGTCAAACTCAAAAAAGAGATCGTGACCATGGGCGTTGAAGGCATCGATCCGCGTCACATTGTCGGTACTTACGTGAAGCCGCAAGACTGGAATGCGCTGATCAGCGATCCGGAGGTGTTGTTGATCGACACCCGTAACGATTACGAAGTCGGCATCGGTACGTTCGAAGGCGCGGTTAACCCGAACACTCAAACCTTCCGCGAATTTCCGGATTACGTGGCGCGTGAACTCGACCCGGAAAAACACCGCAAGGTGGCGATGTTCTGCACCGGCGGTATCCGCTGCGAAAAATCGACGGCGTTTTTGAAAGAAAAAGGTTTCGATGAGGTGTATCACCTCGAAGGCGGCATTCTGAAATACCTCGAAGAAGTGCCGGAAGCAGAATCCATGTGGCGCGGCGAATGTTTTGTGTTCGACAACCGCGTTACCGTCGGCCACGGTTTGAAGCCGGGCCATTACGACCAGTGCCACGCCTGTCGCCGTCCGATTTCTGAGGCGGATAAATCGCACGCTCATTTCGAAGCGGGCGTCAGCTGCCCCTACTGTTACGACGAAGTGACCGAAGAGCGCCGCCAGCGGTTTATTGAACGCGAACGTCAGGTGCAACTGGCGCTTGAACGTGGTGAGCAACACATCGGTCAAGACGCCCGCCACACCATTGCCGAGCGTAAAGCGCAGAAGGAAGCGGCCCGGGCGGCACAGCGCGAAAACGTCTGATTAATACGATGTAAAAAAGGCGGCTGAGTCATTCAGCCGCCTTTTTTGTGCGTGATGTTTTTTATGCGCGATGTTTTTTATGAGTGATACCAGTTGGCCGGGTCGTCCTGACCGAACTGATAAACGATGACGTTGTGGTAGTTTTCGCCCGGCCGCAGGACGGCGTTGGGGAAATGCGCGTGGTTGTTGCTGTCCGGCCACAAGCCCGGTTCGAAACAAAAAGCGCCGTGGCGCAGATAGCGCTCGTTGGCGTTCTTCGGTGTGCCGCCCAAAAAATTCCCGGTATAAAACTGCACGCCCGGCTGGTTGGAGAAACATTTCAACCAGAAGCCGGTGACGTTGTTGCGCGCTTCGGCTTGCAGTACGGCGTCGTTCAGCGGTGCGTCGGCGATGATGAAGTTGTGGTCGTAACCTTCGGTGCGGCGCAAAGCAGCATCGTCGAGGGTGGCTAAGCGCGGGCTGACGTCGGTCCAGTCGCGTAGATCCAGCACGGTGTTTTCAACGTCGAGAACCTGGCCGGTGGGCAGAGCGGTTTCGTCGGCTTCGGTGACGCGGTCGGCGTGGATGCGGAATTCGTGGTTCTTCAATTCACCTGCGATGTTGCCGGCCAGGTTGAAGTAGGCGTGGTTGGTCAGATTCACCAGCGTTGGTTGATCGGTGGTGGCTTGAATGTCGAAGCTCAGCCGGTTGTCCGGCCACAGTTGAATGGTTTGCATGATATCGACCGCGCCGGGATAGCCGGCGTCGCCGTCCGGTGAATGCAGGCGCAGCACCAAGGTCGGTACGCCGTCTTCCAGCGACAACCGGGAATCCCACAGCCGACGCCCAAAGCCGTGGCTGCCGCCGTGCAAATGGTGCGGCGTGCCGTTGGTTTCGAAGGTGAATGCTTGCCCGTCAATCTCGGTTTTGCCGAAGCCGATGCGATTGGCAACCCGACCGACGGTGGCACCGAGGCTGGCGCTTTGTTCGACAAAGCTGGCGAGATCGTCGCAACCCAACACCAGATCGAGGCGGTCGTCCTGCCAGGGCAAAGAAAAGCCGATCAGGGCGGCACCGAAATTGGTCAGTCGGGCTTCGGCGCCGGCTTCGTTGCGCAGCCGGAATTGCAGGACGTCCTGACCATCGTCCAGTTGGCCCCAGACTTCTTCAGCGATCAGCGTTTTGGCAGACACGAGCGACTCCTGTTCGATGGCAATGATTGAGGGGCGCATTGTGAAAGCTGGCCGGTGGCAAGTCCAATCGGCCCTGTGGCCAGTCGAATCAACTCTGTGACAAGTAATCAACCCTGCGGATAGGCACCATTCACCGGTTGGCAGACGTAGGCCACGGGCGCTGGCGTGCGGCCATCCGGGTAGCCGCGTTCGACCACCTTCAACACCGTTTCGACTTGCGACTGCGGCACCACGGCCACCATGCAACCGCCGAAACCGCCGCCGGTCATACGCACGCCGCCAATGCCGTTCAGTTCGGCGGCGACGGCATCGACCAGTTCGTCGATGGCCGGCAGGGTGATTTCAAAGTCGTAACGCATGGAAGCGTGGCTGGCGGCCATCAGTTTGCCGATGGCGGTCCAGTCGCTGCTTTCCAGGGCTTTGACCATCGCCAGAGTGCGATCGTTGTCGGTCAGGATATGGCGCGCGCGGCGGGCGGTGACGGCGGGCAATTCGCGTTGGTGAGCGATTAAATCGTCGGTCGTTGCGTCTCTGAGACTGGGCACACCGAGAATACGCGCGGCCTGTTCACACTGCTGGCGCCGGCTGTTGTATTCGCTGTCGACCAGGCCGCGTTGAATGCGCGAATTGATCACTACGATGGCCGCGTCTTCGGGCAGGTGCACCGGTTTGATGTCGAGCGAACGGCAGTCGATCAAGGTGGCGTGGCCGGCCAGACCGCAGGCGGACACCAGCTGATCCATGATGCCGCATTGAATGCCGACGAATTCGTTTTCGGCGCGTTGTCCAAAACGTGCCGCTGCTGGTCCGTCCAAGGCTTCGCCGCTGAAGCCGGTTAAGGCGCGGGCGGTGGCAACTTCCAATGACGCCGACGAACTCAAACCCGTGCCTTGCGGAATGTTGCCGTGCACCAGCAAGTCGGCGCCGCTGAGTTGGAAACCGCTGCTGAGCATGACGTGGCAGACGCCGCGCAGGTAGTCGGACCAGGGCGCTTTGGGATCGCGTTCAATGGGTTCGTCGAGGCTGAACTGCGACCAGCTTTCGCCCTGGTCGAGCGCACACAAACGGACGATGCGATCGGCGCGTGGTTTGCCGGCGAGGCAGGTGTGAAAGTCGATGGCGGCGGGCAGGGCAAAGCCGTCGTTGTAGTCGGTGTGCTCGCCGATCAGGTTGACGCGGCCAGGCGCCAGAAAATGCGCCTCGGCGGGCGTCTGAAACAATCGTTCAAAGGCGGCGCGGGTCTCAATGGCCAAAGGGTTCATGCAGTCTGCTCTCGGTAGTGACGGTCGCTGACGGCGCGCAGGCGCTCAGCGGCTTGTTCGGGGGTCAGATCGCGCTGGGCTTCGGCCAGCATTTCGTAGCCAACCATGAATTTGCGCACGGTCGCGCTGCGCAACAGCGGTGGGTAAAAGTGAGCGTGCACTTGCCAATGGTCGCGTTCGGTGTCGCCACAGGGCGCGCCGTGCCAGCCCATTGAATACGGAAAGCTGGTTTGAAACAGGTTGTCGTAGCGGCTGGTCAGACGTTTGAGCAGATCGGCCAGGCTGTCTTTTTCCGCGTCGGTCAGATCGTCCAGATGGCGGCGGTGCGTCAGCGGCATCACCAGGCTTTCAAACGGCCAGCTGGCCCAATAAGGCACGACGGCGATCCAATGTTCGTTCTGCACCAACGTACGACGGCCGTCGGCGGCTTCGCGTCGGGCGTAATCGAGCAGCATCGGGCTGCGGTGTTCGGCCGTATAGCGCCGCTGGCTGGCGTCTTCGTGCGCCGGCAGCGACGGCAAATGCTGATTAGCCCAAACCTGGCCGTGCGGGTGCGGCTGTGAGCAACCCATAACGGTGCCTTTGTTTTCAAACAGCTGCACCCAGCGATAGTGCTGGCCGAGTTCGGTCAGTTGATCGACCCAGGTATCGACCAAGGCGCGAATGGCCGGTAATGGCAGTTCCGGCAGCGTCAGGCTGTGGTCCGGGCTGTAGCACAACACCCGGGCCACGCCGGTTTCCGGTTCGGCGCGAAATAGGGGGTCGGTTTGCGGATGTGACGCTTTTGGTGTGTCGGGCATCAAAGCGCCGAAATCGTTTTCGAATACGTAGGTGCCGCTGTACGCCGGATTGGTTTCGCCGCTGACCCGGGTGTTGCCCGGGCACAGATAACACTGCGGATCGTAACTGGGTAAGACGGCGTTGCTGGCCGCTTCGGTCTGACCCTGCCAAGGCCGCTTGGCGCGGTGCGGCGAGACCAATATCCAGTCATCATTGAGTGGGTTGTAGCGACGATGCGGGTGATCCTGCGCGTCGAAAACGGGCGGCTTCATGGCGGCTCCCTGTGATTGCTCGGCTCAGTCTAAGTCATTTGAAAACGTTTTCAAGTTGCACGAAAGTCGGTCGTTGTATCGCTGCGGGAAAGCGGTCAGACTGTGGCTCGATTTCAATCAGTGAGGGCGTTGGCTTGTCCACCATCAAAGACGTTGCGGCTCAGGCTGGCGTATCGGTTTCCACTGTCTCGCGCGTGATCAACCACCCCGATTCGGTGGTGCCGAGCAAACGGCAAGCGGTGTTGGCGGCGATGCAGGCGTTGGATTACCGACCCAATTCGCTGGCGCGGGCCTTGGTCAGTCAGCGCTCTGACTGCGTCGGTCTGGTGGTGGGTGAAATCGATTCGCCGTTCTTTGCCCAACTGATGGCTGGCGTGCATCGGGTGCTGCTCGATGCCGGCAAGCACGTTATCGTAACTGCCGGCTATCACCAGGCTGAACAAGAGCGTGAGTCGATTCGGTTTTTGCTCGAGCGCCGTTGCGACGCCTTGATCGTACACGCCAAAGCCTTGCCTGAAGCCGAGTTGGAAGCGCTGGTCGGCGGTTCCACGCCGGTAGTGCTGATCAACCATTTACTGCCGCGATTCGAAGAGCGTTGTGTCTATCTCGATAACGAAGAAGGCGCCTATCTGGCGACGCGTCATCTGTTGGCGCGCGGCCATCGCCGCATCGGTTACATCGGTTCGAACCGGGGCATTGAGGATGGCGCCGACCGCGAACGCGGTTATCAGCGCGCGCTGAAAGAATTTGGTTTGGACGCCGATCGTCGCGATCAGGTGCGTGCCTTTCCAGACGAAGCCGGCGGCCACGATGCCATGGCCGAAGTGTTGCGGCGCAGCCCGGACCTGACCGCTGTGTTTGCCTACAACGATGCCATGGCTGCCGGTGCCATCAACATGCTCAAAGACAGCGGCTATTCCGTACCGGAAGAGATTTCGGTGGTTGGTTTTGACGACGTTATTCTGGCGCGGTTGTTGTCGCCACGATTGACCACGGTGCGCTATCCGATTGGCGAAATGGGCGCGTTGGCGGCGCAACTGGTGTTGCACGATCTGGACGAGCGTTTTCCGGCGGTGGAGCAACCGCGTCGTTTTACGCCCCGGTTGATCGAGCGACATTCGGTGCGCCAGCGCGATGCCTTGACCCAGTCGGCAACGTCGTCACAGTGAAATCCACTGCTATTGGCTCGGTATGGCGTTTTATTTCCGGCCAATCAGCATTTGTCTTAATAATCTTCTTGTTTCACCGCCTTAATACAGAACCTCTTTTAACCGCGACCTTTCTATACTGACGGGGTTGCTGCGCGTCGATCCGCGCAGCAGAACCCATGACAGAGGAGAAGGGCTGCGATGAAGATTGGCGTCCCCAAGGAAATCAAAAACCATGAATACCGCGTCGGGCTGACGCCGTCGGCGGCGCGCGAGTTGATCCATCACGGCCACGAGGTCGGTGTTGAAACCGCTGCCGGTGCAGCGATTGGTTTCAGCGACGAAGAATACCAGGCCGCCGGTGCGCAGATTCTGGCTGACGCCGATGCGGTGTTCGACTGGGCGCAGATGATCGTCAAGGTTAAAGAACCGCAGGCCGTTGAACGCAAAAAACTCAAACCACACCACACCCTGTTCACCTATTTGCACCTCGCTCCCGACCCTGACCAGACCCACGATTTGCTGGCGTCTGGCGCGGTCTGCATCGCCTACGAAACCGTCACCGACGCCGCCGGTCGTTTGCCGTTATTGGCACCGATGTCGGAAGTGGCTGGCCGGATGTCGATTCAGGCGGGCGCGCACTGTCTGGAAAAAGCTCAGGGTGGCCGTGGCCTGTTGCTCGGCGGCGTGCCGGGCGTGGCGCCGGCCAAAGTGGTTGTCATTGGCGGTGGCGTGGTTGGTCAAAACGCCATTGCAATGGCTGTGGGCATGGGCGCTGACGTGACTGTGCTGGACAAAAACATCGATGCGCTGCGCGCCCTGGATCGCCAATACGGCAATCGTCTGTGCACGCTGTACTCCACGCGCGAAGCGCTGGAACAGCAGGTGTTGGACGCCGATCTGGTGATCGGTGCCGTGCTCATTCCCGGTGCCGCAGCGCCGAAACTGGTCAGCGCCGACATGATCAAACGCATGAAACCGGGCGCGGTGGTGGTGGATGTCGCTATCGATCAGGGCGGCTGTTTTGAAACCTCCAAGGCGACTACACACGCCGAGCCGACCTACGTGGTCGATGACGTGGTGCATTATTGCGTCGCCAACATGCCCGGCGCGGTTGCGCGCACCTCGACCATGGCACTGAACAACGCCACCTTGCCGTTCACGCTGGCACTGGCGAATAAAGGCGCCAAACAGGCGCTGGCGGACGATGCACATCTGTTGGCGGGTCTGAATGTCTGCCGTGGCAAGCTGACCTACAAGAGCGTGGCCGAAGACCTGGGTCTGGACTATCTCGACGCCCGTTCGGCGCTCGATTTGATCTGATCGAACGGTCCTAGACTTAACCCCGGTCTCACCTTAGGCTTGCTGCCTCGATTGAGCAGGAGTCGCAAGTGTGATCGGGGTTTTTGATTCGGGCATCGGCGGTTTAACGGTGCTGCGCTGGGTGCGTCAGCGTTTGCCACAGGCGCCGCTGTTGTATGTGGCCGATCAGCGCTGGTCGCCTTATGGCGCCAAACCCAGTTGGTTGTTGCAGCAACGCTGCGATGCCATTGCCGATTGGTTGATTCATCAGGGCGCGACGCTGTTGGTCGTCGCCTGTAACACCGCTACCGCGCATTGCGTCGAAGCGTTGCGCAAGCGTTTGACGGTGGTTGTCGTCGGTGTCGAACCCGGTATTAAGCCGGCGGCGCTCGGCAGTCGCACCGGTACCATCGGTATTCTGGCGACAGAAAACACTTTGGCTTCGAGCCGTTATCAGGATCTGGCGGCGCGCTTTAACCCTAATACCCGCATTCTCAATCAACCCTGCCCGCATCTGGCCGATGCCATCGAACGTGGTCCGGATAATCCCGATATTGACCGACTGCTGCACGAGTACGTGCCGGGTCTGGTTGAAGCGGGGGTTGATCGTCTGGTGCTCGGTTGCACGCATTACCCCTTGGTGCGCGAACGCATTCAGGCGTTGATTGGTTCCGGCATCCGGTTGATCGATACCGGCGAGGCCATTGCCGCTGAAGTCGGGCGGCGCTATCAATCGATACCCGGAGAAACCGCCAGCACGCGTTTGCTGACCACTGGCGATGCGCAGCGATTGCGCAAACTGATCCAAGCCTACCCGAGTCTGAATGCCGCTTTCAGCGAAGCCGACTGCGCGCAGGCGCCAGCGGCGTTATTGGACGGCCCGATGTAACCCGAACCGCTCAGCCGCGCTCGGCCTGTTCCAGGGCGTACAGGTCGTCTTCAATGCGGGCGTGGTATTCGCGCACCACTGCCAGAGACTCGGCGATGGCGCGGTTGTGAATGGCGGGCGTCAGTTGTTCGATGAAATAGTCGATGACCGATTCGGCCTCGAACTGACCCAAGTCGAGGCTCAGCTCTTCTTCAAACCAGTGGCGGCAATGCAGATTAAGTTGTTCGCGCTGTTCTTTGCTTAACAGCGCAATGGGGTTGTTGGCCATTGCAGGCTCCCGTCTGTGGCAGTCCATAAGTCACTTTCGGCCCGGCCTCGCTTGTTTTCCCCGGCCTGGCCCAGATGGTGGGCAGCATCTATGAAAGGGGAACTCCATGTCCAGCCAACCCGCCACCCGCTCTTCGTTACCGTTTGGATTTCTTGCACAGCTCTGGCCCTATTTGAGCCGCTATCGCGGCATTCTCACCGGTGCCTTATTGGCGCTGATTTTAACCGCCGGCCTGACGTTGTTGATGGGGCAGGGCGTGCGTCTGGTTATCGATCAGGGGCTGTTGGCGTCGTCGTTGAGTGCGTTGAACCGCACCCTCGGTTTGATGATGGTGTTGGTGGTGGCGATGGCGGTCGGCACCTTCACTCGGTTTTATCTGGTCACCTGGCTGGGTGAAAAAGTGTCGGCGGATTTGCGCGCCGATGTGTTCGCCCAACTGGTGCATTTGCATCCGAGTTATTTCGAGGAAAACCAGAGCGGCGACATCATGTCGCGGCTGACCACCGACACCACCTTGCTGCAATCGATCATCGGCTCCAGCTTGTCGTTCGCGTTGCGCAATGTGCTGACGGTCACCGGCGGTCTGATCATGCTGGTGGTGACCAACCTGAAACTGGCGGCCGTGGTGTTGCTCGGTGTGCCGGCGGTATTGGTGCCGGTGATGTTGATGGGCCGGCAACTGCGCGTGCTGAGTCGGCGCAGCCAGGACAGCGTGGCGGATGTTGGCACGTACGCTGGCGAAATTATCCGTCAGATCAAAACCGTGCAGAGTTACGGTCGGGAAGGTTACGAAAAGGCCGCCTTCCAAGTCGAAGTCGATGAAGCTCTGGCGGTGGCGCGGCAACGCATTCGCCAACGTTCTTTCCTGATGGCGGTCGTTATTCTGCTCGCCTTCACCGCCATTGCCGCCATGATCTGGGTGGGCGGCTACGACGTTATGACCGGCCAGATGAGCGGCGGTGAATTGGCGGCTTTTGTGTTTTACGCGGTGATGGTCGCTTTTGGTGTGGCGGGCGTTTCGGAAGTCTACGGTGAAGTGCAACGTGCCGCCGGTGCGACCGAACGCTTGATGGAATTGCTGGCCGAGCCGTCGTTGATCACCGACCCGGCGCAGCCTGTTGCGGCCGACCTGAATCAGGCCGAGGCATTGCGGTTGGACGAGGTGCGTTTCAGTTATCCCAGCCGACCGGATCACAACGCGCTTGATGGTGTATCGCTCGGCGTGCGGCGTGGGGAAACGCTGGCGCTGGTCGGTCCCAGTGGAGCGGGTAAATCGACTTTGTTTGAACTGTTGCTGCGTTTTTACGACCCACAAGCCGGTGTCGTACAGGTGCAAGGGCAGGACGTTCGTTCGTTAGCGTTGGCCGAATTACGTGATCAGTTCGGTCTGGTTCCGCAGCAGCCGGTGCTGTTCAGCCAGAACGTCTGGCACAACATCCGTTACGGCCGACCCGATGCCAGCGATGAAGAGGTAATCGCTGCGGCCAAAGCCGCTCATGCGTACGATTTCATCATGGCCTTGCCGCAGGGGTTCGACAGCCATCTGGGTGAAAACGGCGTGCGTCTGAGCGGTGGGCAAAAGCAACGGCTGGTTATCGCCCGCGCCATTTTGAAAAACCCGGCGATTCTGTTGCTGGACGAAGCGACCAGCGCGCTGGATTCGGAAAGTGAGCATCAGGTGCAACAGGCATTGCAGACCTTGATGCGTGACCGGACCACGCTGATCATCGCGCATCGGTTATCGACGGTGCTCGAAGCCGACCGCATTCTGGTGTTGGACCAGGGCCGTATTCAGGCCATCGGCCGACACAGCGAACTGCTGCAAAACTCTCCGCTTTATCGGCGCCTGGCCGATCTTCAATTTGCCGACGCTCAGTTGGCTACCGCACTTTCCGAGACCTCTCGCTGATCTGATCCCGGTGAAAACCCTGCGTTTCGTGTCGTTTACAGGCACGGAATGCGGGCACCCGGGTTGTAAGATAATTGTCAATCCCGTAGTGTTTAGACCTCGAAATAAAAAGTCATCACTGTTTGGCATCGCTGAACACGGAAAACCCGCTGTACGCGAGGCCTGGTGAGACGACGGCCGGCGGAGCTGGCCGTAGAACCTCCGTCAAGATGATTAGAGTAGAGGATAATTCATGACCGATAACACGGATATGATCCCTCCGGAAGGAGCGGCGAATCCGATCGATACCGATTATCAGGTGGGGCAGGACAATATTCAGATGAGTATTGGCCCGTTCGGCCTGGACATTCACAACCGGGTTTTCCTGATTTCCGGCCTGGTGATCGTAGCCTTCGTCTTTCTGACGCTGGTGTTTCAGGACAGCGTAGGGCCTTTGTTCCAGGGCTTGCTGTCCTGGCTGTACACCAACTTCGATTGGTTCTTCCTGCTCAGCGGCAACATCTTTGTGCTGATGTGCATTGTGCTGGTGCTGTCGCCGCTGGGCAAAGTGCGGCTGGGCGGCACCGAAGCCAAGCCGGACTATACCTACGCGGGCTGGTTTGCCATGTTGTTCGCCGCCGGTATGGGCATCGGTCTGATGTTCTATGGCGTGTCTGAACCGATGAGTCATTTCCAATCGTCACTCGGTGGCACTGCTTTGGGCGATGGCGGCATGCGCTCTGATTGGGCGCCATTGGGTGCAGCGGCGGGCGATGCTCAGGCTGCCGCTAATCTCGGCATGTCTGCCGCCATCTATCACTGGAGTCTGCACCCCTGGGCTATCTACGCCATCCTGGCGTTGGGGCTGGCACTGTTTTCCTACAACAAGGGTTTGCCGCTGACCGTGCGCTCCATCTTCTACCCGGTTTTGGGTGAGCGTGTCTGGGGTTGGCCGGGCCATGTGATCGATATTCTGGCGGTGTTCTCCACCATCTTTGGTTTGGCGACGTCGTTGGGTCTGGGTTCGGCGCAGGCTGCGGCCGGTCTGAATGCGTTGTTCGGTATTCCGCTGGGCACGACCACTCAGGTCATCCTGGTGCTCGGCATCACCTCGATTGCACTGTTCTCAGTCGTGGCCGGTTTGGAAAAAGGCGTTAAACGCTTATCCGAAATCAATATGGGTCTGGCCATTCTGCTGCTGCTGTTTGTGGTGCTGGTCGGCCCGACGCTGGCTATCCTCTCCGGTTTCTTCGGCGACCTCTGGTCGTACGCCAAAAACTTCACCGCACTGTCGGTGCCGTTTGCTCGTGAAGACAGCAATTTCAGTCAGGGCTGGACTTCCTTCTATTGGGCCTGGTGGATTTCCTGGTCGCCTTTCGTCGGCATGTTCATCGCGCGGGTTTCGCGTGGTCGGACGGTACGTGAATTCATCATCTGTGTGTTGTTGATTCCGTCTCTGGTCTGCGCGTTCTGGATGAGCGCTTTCGGTGGCACCGCCATTCACCAGTTCATCAATGACGGCTACACCGCCGTGGCGGACGCCGGTCTGGATTTGCGTTTGTTTGAAATGCTGGCGGCGATGCCGTTGTCGGAGATCACTTCGTTTATTGCCATCATCCTGGTCATCGTCTTCTTCGTGACCTCGTCGGATTCCGGCTCGCTGGTGATCGACACCATCACCGCTGGCGGCAAGATGGAAGCGCCAACACCGCAACGGGTGTTCTGGGCGTCGTTCGAAGGCTTGCTGGCAATTGCGCTGATTCTCGGCGGTGGTCTGGCAGCGTTGCAGGCGATGGCCGTATCCACCGGCTTGCCATTTACGCTGGTGCTGCTGTTCGGCTGTTTCACCCTTTTCCAAGGGTTGCGGACCGAGCCGCGGGCCTGAGTAACTGCCAAAAAAAGCGGGTCTGAGTGCCCGCTTTTTTTGGCATCTATCCGACGGTAATTGATCAATTATTGTTCGAATAAATCTTTGTTGACGAAAACTTCGTCCGGCAAGGAATTTGCAAACATTTTTTGTTCAAACCATTGTCGGAACGATGGCTTAGAAAGCGTTATTTTTCGCACCTTACTGGGGCGGGTTCGTTGCTGGGTGAACCGAAATAAATCAAAAAAATCCTTAGAAATCAGTGCGAATTAAGAATTTTTGTCTAAGACTGGACGCCGTTTCACTAGGCTGTTAATTATAGCTATAAGGTTAATTTGCTGGACAGGATCAACCCGTGGAGCCATTCGCCAAATTCAAGAACGTTCAGAAAAGTTATGACGGTATTTCCCTGGTCGTGAAGGATTTCAATCTGGACATTGATCCAGGTGAATTTGTGACCTTATTGGGGCCTTCCGGCTCCGGCAAAACCACTTGTCTGATGATGATGGCGGGTTTTGAAACGCCGACTCATGGTCAGATTCTGCTTAAGAACGAACCCATCACCCGCCTGCCTCCGCACAAACGCGGCATTGGCATGGTGTTCCAGAATTACGCTTTGTTCCCGCACATGAGTGTCGCTGAAAACCTGGCCTTCCCGTTGGAAGTTCGTGGTTTCAGCAAGAGCGTCATTCAGGAAAAAGTCGACAAGGCGTTGGGCATGGTGCGCTTGCAGGGGTTTGAGAATCGCCGCCCGGCGCAGTTGTCCGGCGGTCAGCAACAACGCGTGGCCTTGGCCCGGGCGTTGGTGTTCGAACCCGAGTTGGTGTTGATGGACGAGCCGCTGGGCGCGCTGGATAAAAATCTGCGTGAAGAAATGCAGCTGGAGATCAAGCGCATTCACGAAGAATTGAACGTGGCGATGATTTACGTAACGCACGATCAAGGCGAAGCGCTGACCATGTCGGATCGCATTGCTGTCTTTAACGACGGAGTCGTGCAGCAGTTGGCAACACCGGACGAACTTTATGAACGCCCGGAAAATGCCTTTGTTGCGTCCTTCGTCGGTGAGAACAATCGCTTCGGCGGTGAAGTGGCTGAACTGGCCGACGGCCAATGTCGGGTGCGTCTGCCGGACGGCAGTCTGATTGCGGCTACGCCAGTGGCGGTCGATAGCACCGGCCAGAATTCAACGCTGTCGATTCGTCCCGAACGGGTGGTGATTAATCCGGATAACGGCGCACTGCCCAACATCTTCGATGCTGAGGTGAAAGATGTGATTTACCTCGGTGATCATCTGCGCACGCGGGTGTCGGTTTGCGGCAACGACGAGTTTGTGGTGAAGACGCCAAACTCGGTCGAACAGCAATCGCTCAAGCGTGGTCAGAAAATTCGGGTGGGCTGGTCCCACGCCGATTGTCGAGCCCTTGATGCGTAACCTCTGAACGCATCCCAATTATAAGCACCATCATAAAACCGGAATTCACCGGTCAACTATGCAGGAGACTCAACCATGAAAGCGAAGACGGAAATTGTGCCCAAGGCGCTCGTCGGTCTGGCGGCATTGTCGCTGGGCATCAGCGTTGCCCAAGCCGACACCCTGAACATCGTATCCTGGGGTGGCGCCTACACCATGAGCCAGCAACGGGCTTATCACGAACCCTGGATGGAAATGACGGGCGACGAGATCGTAAACATCGACCGTTCTGCCAACGCACTGGCGGGTCTGCGTGCTCAGGCCCAGGCCGGTAACATCACCTGGGATCTGGTCGATATTCTGCCGGCCGATGCCATCATCGCCTGCGACGAAGGCCTGGTTGAACCACTTGATCACGATGCTCTGTTGTCCGCCGCACCGGATGGCACCTTGCCGACGGCTGACTTCATCGAAGGTTCACTGACCGAGTGCTTTGTACCGACGATCGTTTATTCCAACGTCATCGGCTACAACACCGAAGCCTTCCCGGCCGACAACCAGCCGTTCCTGATGGAAGACGTGTTCAACCTGGAAGACTTCCCGGGCATGCGCGCCTTGCAAAAAGCGCCGATCAACAACCTGGAATGGGCGTTGATGGCGGACGGTGTGGCCACCGAAGACGTGTATGACGTTCTGGAAACCGAAGAAGGTATTCAGCGTGCCTTTGCCAAACTGGACACCATCAAAGATCACGTCATCTGGTGGGAAGAAGGTGCACAGCCGCCGCAGTTGCTGGCAGACGGTGAAGTGGTTTTTGCCTCCGCCTATAACGGTCGCCTGTTCAATGCCGCGGTCAACGAAGGTCAGCCGTTCGAAATCATCTGGGACAAGCAAGTGTTCGAGCTGGATGGTTGGGTAGTACCGAAAGGCAAATTGGACAAGGTCGCTGATTACCTGGCGTTCTCTACCGACACTCAGCGTCTGGCAGACCAGGCCAAGTACATCTCCTACGGCCCGGCCCGTGCCTCTTCTGCTTCACAAGTGAGCACACACGCTGACACCGGCATCGACATGAAGCCGCACATGCCGACCTATGGCCCGAACTTCGCCACCGCCATTCAGAAGAACGATGAGTTCTGGGCGGACTACGGTGACGAACTGAACCAGCGTTTCAACGCCTGGTTGGCTCGCTGATCGAACGAGCGTCCGTTCAGGGCTGGAACCGGGACTGAGATCGTCCCGGTTCCATTTCTTTAATACCTTCCGTACAGGATTTGAATGTGACTGAAAACAGCGTGAGCCGAACTGGAAAAGGCCTGACGACGGCCAATGGCGTACCTTTGAAAGTCAGCCTGATGCGGACCAACCGACGCAATCAAATACGCGCGTTTTTACTGGTGGCACCCTTGCTGCTGTTTCTGGTCATCGCCTTTGTGATGCCGATCCTGGATATGCTCAAACGCAGTGTCGATAACCCCGAAGTCCATACACAGCTGTCGCGCACTGTTGCTCAATTACAAGATTGGGACGGTGACTCGGTACCGGATGAAGCGGTTTTCGAAGCACTGGTGCAAGATTTGAAAGAAGGCGCGGCGGCTCGCAATCTGGGTCTGGTCGCCAGCCGATTGAATTATGAAATTTCCGGTATGCGGTCGTTGATCACCAAGACCGCCCGTCGTACCGGACGCATCGAAAGCGGCCCATACAAAGAGGCCGTCCTGGACATCGATGAAGATTGGGCCGATATAGACATCTGGCGCCTGATTAAACGCGAGTCCAATCCGTACACCCTGTCTTATTATCTCGCGGCTGTGGATTTAAAATTCGACAGCAACGGCGACATTGTCGAACAGCCGGAATATCTACAGATTTATCAGCAATTATTTGTGCGTACTTTCTGGATGAGTATGGCCATTACCGGCCTGTGTTTGCTGCTCGGTTATCCGATTGCATTTTTGCTAGCCAATACGCCACTGCGTTACTCGAATTTATTGATGATTCTGGTGTTGCTGCCGTTCTGGACATCCTTGCTGGTGCGTACCACCACCTGGATTGCCATCCTGCAACAGCAGGGCATTCTGAACGACATCTTTGTCGGCCTCGGCTTGCTCGATGAAGACAGCCGCTTGTCGATGATCTACAACAAAACCGGCACGCTGGTTGCCATGACGCACATCCTGTTGCCGTTCATGATTCTGCCGCTGTATTCAGTAATGAAGACGATTCCGCCGTATTACATGCGCGCGGCGCGATCCTTAGGCGCGCGGCCATTCCTGGCGTTCCGACGCGTCTATTTCCCGCTGACGATACCGGGCATCGGCGCAGGTTCCATTCTGGTGTTTATCCTCGCCATTGGGTACTACATCACGCCAGCGTTGGTCGGCGGGCAGGACGGTATTTTCATCACCAACTTTATTGCCTATCACATGCAGACATCGTTGAACTGGGGCCTGGCGGCCGCCATCGCCTCGATACTGCTGTTTGTGGTGATTGCTTTTTATCTGATCTATAACCGCCTGATTGGCGTCGACAACGTGAAGCTGGGGTAAACCGATGGCCGTGCCTTCTTACGCAACCGGCCCGGAACGGGTCTGGTATTACGTCTTCCGGGTGATTTGCGCGCTGATCTTTTTATTTTTGGTTGGGCCGCTGCTGGTCATCATCCCGCTCAGTTTTAACGCCGAGCCGTACTTCACGTTCACTGAAGCGATGCTGACGTTTCAGCCGGACGGCTATTCGTTGCGCTGGTACGAAGACTTCTTCACTTCCAGTGCCTGGCTGGGGGCAATCCGCAATTCCATTTTAATTGCGATTGCTTCGACCTTATTGGCGACGGTGTTGGGCACCATCGCCGCGTTGGGCTTGTCGAGCCGTTACATGCCGTTCCGCAACACCATCATGGCGTTGATGATTTCGCCCTTAGTTGTGCCGTTAATTATTTCCGGTGCGGCGATGTTTTTCTTCTTCTCGCGTATCGGTTTAAGCCAAACCTATTTGGGTGTGATTCTGGCGCACACCGCGCTGGGCATTCCGTTTGTTGTGATTACCGTGACTGCAACGCTGAGCAGTTTTGATCACAGCCTGACGCGTGCGGCAGCGAGTTTGGGTGCCAATCCGACGCGCACTTTTTTTAAAGTGATACTGCCGTTGGTGACGCCGGGCGTTGTGTCTGGCGCACTGTTCGCCTTCATTACATCCTTTGATGAAGTGGTGGTGGTGTTGTTTGTGAGTGGACCGGAACAACGTACGATTCCGATTCAAATGTGGTCGGGCATTCGTGAAGAAATTAGCCCAACGATTTTGGCGGTGGCGACCATGATGGTGCTGTTGTCGATTCTGTTGTTGACGACGCTCGAATTGCTGCGCCGTCGTTCCGAACGGATGCGAGGTTTGTCGCCGGGTTGATTCGTAACGGCACAAAAAAAGGCGGGAAATTTCCGCCTTTTTTTTGCGCAAAATTTGCTGATTTAATCGTCGAGCCGATCGACCATTAAGTCCGGTGACAGCGCTTCTAATGCTTGAATGACAGCGTCCATTGATTGACCGGGCGTGAGGCCCAACTCCAAGGTTGCGCGGAACAACAGGCCGCCACTCATTGACGCAGGTTCCACTTCGGTCGACAAATCGATGACGTTAACCTGTTCGGCCGCCAAAGCCCGAGTCACTTCCCGAACGATACCGGCGCGGTCGTTGCCGATGACTTCAATCCAGTGCGATTCAACGGCTTCCGCATCGGCGTCGCCGACTTCAATCTGCACGCTCAGGCCTTCGTCACGCAGCGCCTGTAATGCCGCCTGCAACTCGCCGTAGCGTTCCTGTTCCAGGCTGACCCGGACAATACCAGCGAAACGACCGGCCATGCTTGCCAGCCGGCTTTCCTGCCAATTGCCGCCGTGCTCGGCAACAACGTCGGCGATACGTTCGGCGATGCCCGGCCGGTCGGCGGCCATCACGCTCAAGATCAGTTCCATGTGTTGCTCTCCTAGTTCGTATCGTCCTGATAGGCATCGGGGCTGGGACAACTGCAAAACAAATTGCGATCGCCCCACACATCGTCAACCCGATTCACTGCCGGCCAGAATTTGGCATCGGCGATCCACGGCAGCGGATAAAATGCCAGCTCGCGCGGGTACGGCCGTTGCCAGTCTTCAATCAAATCCGCCTGGGTGTGCGGTGCGCGCACCAGCGGGTTGTTGTCGGCCGGCCATTCACCAGCGCCGACGCGACGGATTTCACCGCGAATGGCGATCATAGCGTCGACAAAACGGTCGAGTTCAGCGCGGTTTTCGCTCTCGGTCGGTTCCACCATAAAGGTGCCTGGTACCGGGAAACTCATCGTCGGCGCGTGGAAGCCGTAGTCCATCAAACGCTTGGCGATATCGACTTCCGTAACGCCGGTTTCGGCTTTCAGCGGACGCAAGTCGAGAATGCACTCGTGCGCCACCCGGCCATGACGGCCGCTGTACAGAATCGGGTAGTGCGGCTTCAAGCGTTCTGCCAGGTAGTTGGCGTTCAGCAGTGCAACTTGTGTTGCTGCGCGCAGACCCTGAGCGCCGAGCATCCGGATGTACATCCAGGAAATCGGCAGAATGGAGGCGCTGCCAAAGGGCGCGGCGGAAACTGCATGGTCGCCGTTAAGGCCGGACTCGGTTGCCATCGGATGGCCGGGCAAATAATCCGCCAGATGAGCGCGTACACCAATCGGCCCCATGCCCGGGCCGCCACCGCCGTGCGGAATGGCAAAGGTTTTGTGCAAATTCAAATGCGCTACATCGGCGCCAATGTCGGCTGGGCGGGTGACGCCAACCTGGGCATTCAAATTAGCGCCGTCCATATAAACCTGGCCGCCAGCGGTATGAATGCGCGCACAGATGTCGCGAATACCTTCTTCGTAAACACCGTGTGTGGAGGGGTAGGTGATCATCAAACAACTTAGACGTTCACCGGCGGCGTCGATGCGTGCCTGTAAATCGTCCAGGTCGACATTGCCGTCGGCGTCGGTTTTCACAACGACAACTTTCAAACCCATCATCTGCGCCGAGGCCGGATTGGTGCCGTGTGCCGATTGCGGAATCAGGCAGACATCGCGTTGCGCGTCGCCCTGCGCAGCCTGGAAACGACGAATCGCCAACAGGCCGGCGTATTCACCCTGGGCGCCGGAATTGGGCTGCATGCTGATGGCGTCGAAACCGGTAATGGCGCGCAGCATGGTGTCGAGTTCTTCCAACAGCGTGCGGTAACCCTTGGTTTGACTGCGCGGCGCAAACGGATGCATGCGACTGAATTCCGGCCATGACACCGGCTGCATTTCAGCACTGGCGTTCAGTTTCATGGTGCAGGAACCGAGCGGAATCATTGCATGCGCCAACGATAGATCGCGGTTTTCCAACCGCTTCAGGTAGCGCAGCATGGCCGTTTCGCTGTGGTGGCTGTTGAAGATGGCGTGGCTTAAATAGCCAGAGCTGCGTTCCAGATTTTCCGGCATAAAAGTGGTGCCTTGCTCGGTAATCTGGCGGTCGATTTCGGCGACCGAAAAATCGTGATCGCCCATCAGTACATCGAACAGTTCTTCGACGTCTTCGCGGCTGGTGCATTCGTTCAGGCTGATGCCCAGATTGCCGTCGGTATCGATGCGAAGATTGATCTGACGTTCGGCGGCGCGTTCCAGAATCAGTTCGCGATTGCCCTGCGGGTCGATGGTCAGGGTGTCGAAGAAGTGGCTGTTGACCAGATGAATGCCTTTGGCTTCCAGGCCTTCGGCGAGAATGCCAGTCAAACGGTGAATGCGTTGGGCGATGCGACCGAGGCCAGCCGGGCCATGGTAGACGGCGTAAAAACCCGCCATGTTCGCCAGCAAAACCTGGGCGGTGCAGATATTGGAGTTGGCCTTTTCGCGGCGGATGTGTTGCTCGCGGGTTTGCAATGCCATGCGCAAGGCGGTGCGGCCACGGGCGTCTTTGGAAACACCGATCAGTCGGCCGGGAATGGAGCGTTTAAATTCTTCCCGGGTGGCAAAAAACGCCGCGTGCGGACCGCCAAAACCAAGCGGCACGCCAAAACGCTGACTGTTGCCGAGCACAACATCGGCACCCATTTCGCCCGGCGGTGTCAGCATCAGCAGCGCCATCAAGTCAGTTGCGACGACGGCGAGTGCATTGCATTGATGCAGTTGCTCGATGATCGGTTTCGGGTCGCGAATTTCACCGTTGGCGCCGGGGTATTGCAGCAGGGCGGCAAACACCGGTTGGTCGGCAGCGTTTTCCATCGGCCCGGTGACGACTTCAAACCCCATGTAAGCGGCGCGGGTGCGTACTACGTCGAGGGTTTGAGGCAAGACGTTGTCATCAACGAAAAAGACGTTCGACGCATTGTTCTTCACGCAGCGCTTGGCCATCGCCATGGCTTCGGCCGCAGCGGTGGCTTCGTCGAGTAAAGAGGCGTTGGCCAGTTCCATGGCGGTCAGGTCGGTGACGGCCTGCTGGAAATTCAGCAGCGCTTCCAGGCGACCTTGGGCGATTTCCGGTTGATACGGCGTATAGGCGGTGTACCAACCCGGATTTTCCAACACATTGCGCTGAATGACCGCAGGCACGCGGGTGTCGTGATAGCCCAGCCCGATGTACGACTTAAACACCTTGTTCTGGCGCGCGATGGCGTGCAGATAATTCAGCGCATCGCTTTCGGCGGTGGCGCGTTCAATGCTCAGTTCGCCATCCAGACGCAGGCCGGGCGGCAAAATCTGGTCGGTCAGTTCGTCCAGACTGCCAACGCCGAGGCTGGCCAGCATGTCGGCCTGATCGGCCGGGGTCGGCCCCAGATGGCGTTGAATGAATTCGTCCTGGGCTTCGAGGTGCTCTAGCGAGAGGGGATCGGTCATAGCGCGGCGCGGTCCATGTTCACTGTGACGATGAAGGGCGACGGGCCGGGACAGCAGCGTCCGGCCCAAGACGGGCCGAGGATCAATCCTCGGCGCACTGGTCCTGATACGACTCGGCGTCCATCAGGTCTTTCAGCTCGCCAGAGTCGTTGAGTTTGACCTGGAAAAACCAGCCATCTTCGTAAGGGTCTTCGTTGACCTGTTCCGGCGCGGATTCCAGGCTTTCGTTGACTGCGACCACGGTGCCAGAAACCGGCGAGTTTACGTCGGACGCCGCTTTAACCGATTCGACCACTGCTGCGGATTCACCGGCGACGACCGCCGTGCCGATGTCCGGCAGTTCGACGAACACGACGTCACCCAATTGGTTCTGGGCGAAATCGGTAATGCCAATGGTGACCAAATCGTTGCCTTCATCGCGCACCCATTCGTGGGACGAATGGTATTTCAGGTCGGCAGGGGTGTTGCTCATGTGGAGGCCCTTTGTGGAGTCAAACCGAAAGTCTGTGGAGTCGGGCAGCCAGACGCCGCCTCGTTGGGCGGCTAATTTAGCATGATGCGCCGCGCAGCGGCTACCGCTCCGGCCAGGCTCGGAGACTTCAGCGGCTGGGTGGCTGACCGGTGGTAGACGGGCGGGTTGGGATGTAGATGCGATCCGCTTTCATGATGCGAATCAGCATCAGCGACGACAGCATGGCGGCCTCGCCAGCCTGGTTGCGCAACTGGCCGAGGTTTAAATCCCGGCTGTTGTCGGTGCTAAAGGCGTACTCAATCAGCTCGTCTTCGCTGAGAAGGTTTTTGCCCAGGATGATGGCCGCCATCAGTGACTCTCGTTATCAGGGATACTGCAAACCGTATCGACCGGCAAACGCCAAGGTTTAGCGCGACTTTGCCGAAAATCAGGCACTTTTTTTCCGACACCGCCGCTTTGTGACTCCGTTCCGTTTCAGCGCCGATGTCGGCTCTGCCACAGCACTTCGGCGCCACCGTCAGCGCGCGCCAATTGCCGTGAAAACACGAACAGCCAGTCCGACAGGCGATTCAGATACTGCTGCGCCAATACATGCCCTGGTTGTTCGGATCGGTTGAACGCCACCAGACTGCGCTCAGCGCGGCGACAGACCGTACGCGCCAGATGACAACGAGCCGCCGCTTCGCTGCCGCCGGGCAGGATGAAATCTTTCAACGGCGGCAGATTGGCGTTGATGCGGTCGATGTCGGTTTCCAATTGTTCGACCAGAATGGCGTCGAGCAATTCGTGCCCAGGCATGGCGAGTTCGCCGCCGAGATCGAACAGATCGTGTTGAATCTGGCTCAGGCGCGGTTGGTCGTTGTGAGCGGCGGGCAGTGCCTGCACCAAAAAGCCGATGTTGGCGTTGAGTTCATCGATATCGCCGATGGCGGCAATGCGCAGGCTGTCTTTGCCGATGCGTTGCGCCAGGCCCAGGCCGGTGTCGCCATCGTCACCGGTGCGGGTGTAAATCTTGGACAGGCGGTTTCCCATGCGTGTTTCCTTAAGTCGTTGCTGTATTCAGTCGGCTGAAACGTTGGTGTCTGAGTCCGCATCGGTTGCCGGCAAATGCAGTGGCAGGCGCAGGGTAAATCGGCTGCCCTGGCCCGGTTCGGAGTCAACACTCAGGTTGCCGTAATGGTGAGCGGTGATGATAAAGAAGCTGACCGACAAACCCAGGCCGGTGCCAACGCCGACTTCCTTGGTGGTGAAGAAAGGCTCGAACAAGCGCTTGCGTGTGGCTTCGGTCATGCCGGCGCCGTTGTCGCTGACTTCGATCACGCAATCCTGATCATCGATGTATTGATAAATCTGGATGATGCCTTCGTCGATGTCGTTCAACGTTTCGAAGCGTTCCCGAATGGCTTGGGCGGCATTCTTCAATAAATTCAGCAGAACCTGCTCCAGCTCGGCCATCACGCACGGCACTTCGATGGCCGGTGCGCGGAAATCCTGATCGACAAATAAATTGTGGTCGGCGTAACCGGCTTTTAGGTTGTAATCGTTCAGCGCGATGTTGATGGCTTGCTCCATCAACGCGCCGATCGGGTAGGGCTGCAAACGATGTCCACTGGCGCGACTGAATTGCAGCATGTTGGTGACAATGCGCGACGCACGCAGACCCGATTCAGTAATGTTGTCCAAAAAATGCGGCACCTTGCGCGCTTCCAGATACGATTGAAAACGTTGCAGATCGAGCTGTAATTCGGCGGCGGTTTCGCGGTTGCGCTTTAGTTTCGGATCGAGCCGGCGTTGCACGTTTTGCGCGTTCTGCACAATGGCGCCGAGCGGGTTGTTGATTTCGTGCGCCATGCCAGCGGCAAGGCCACCGACCGACATCATTTTTTCCGTCTGCACCATCACTTCTTCGAGGCGGAATTGTTCGGTGATGTCGTCCAGCCGAATCACGGCGCCGTGCGCTTCGGTTTGTTGCAACGGATAGACCACTAAATTCAAGCGCACCCGTTGTTCATCGGGCAGCGTCAAAATCAAATTGTGGCGACTTTTCAGGCTGTGTTCCGACAACGCCTGTTGCACCAAATCGTGATGTTCGCCCAGCAGCGGGAACGCATCGGCGAGCGACAAACCCAAGGCCTGATCGGCACGGGTGCCACTGAGTCGGCTGGCTTCCTGATTCCATTGCGTGACCAGCAAATGTTCGTCGATGGCGATTAAAGCCGACGGCATCGAATTAATAATGGCGTTCAGATAATTCTGGAAGTCAGTCAGTTTGCGTTCGATGCGTTGCCGCACCTGCACTTCGAATTCCAGCTTGTGCGTGGTGCGTTGCGCTTCTGCGGTCATGGCTTCGGACTGTTGCAACGCCTGAGTGACGCGGTCGCGTTCGGCGGTCAATTCCGCTTCGCGTTTTTCGATGCGATCGAGCATGGCGTTGAACGCATCGACCACGCGTCCGAGTTCATCGGATTTGTATTTGGGCGCGCGCAGTTTGATGTCGTCGGTCTGTGTTACGCGATTGGAAACGTGCATTAAATCGAGCAGCGGACTGAGAAAATAACGTCGCACAATTTGCAGCAACACGGCTGACGCGCCGACGCTGATCAGGGTGATCAAGCCAATAACCAGGACAGGGTCGAGATGCCGCCCAGACACCACCACCACGCCGATGGCCGCGCTACTGGCCGCCGTCGTGCCCAGTAACCAGGCCAGCAGTCGACCGAGCAAAGACGGGTTGGAGTGGGCCATGAATAATCCTTATGCGTGACGCGGCTCAGCTAGGCGGCTGCCGGCTCGACAGCCGTTGCTGCCAAAGCGCCAGTCTAGGGGTTTTGACGCCGGCTTCGTAGCCTTGGCGCACCAGATAACCGTTGATGAAGTCGATCTCGTTGTGACGCCCGGCTTCGACGTCCAAGCGCATCGACGAATGGTTGTGGGCTGTCGCCGTGGCGACCGCCAGAACGCGCTCGACCAGATCGTTCGGCAAGATTTGTTGGCAGGCGCGCGCAACCGTCTGAATTTCAGCGCACAGCGTTTCGATCTCAGTGCGCCATTGGGCGTCGAGCAGTTCGCCATTGCGCAGGCCATGCCAGGCGGTCAGTGGATTGATGACGGCATTGACGGCGAGCTTCAGCCAGAGCGTGGGCAATAAATCATCGCGCCATTCGAGCGTCAGCGGTGACTTGGGTTCGAGCAGCAACTGCGCCCTTTGTTGCGTTGCCGCATTCAACGCCGAGCCGCTGGCTGGACCGAGCAGCGTCAAACCCGATCCGCTGCGTTGCATGCGTCCGTCACCCATCGGCCGGACGCCTTCGGTGGTGCTGGCCCAGAGCACGCGATTCGGCGCTTGTTGCGCCAGCCATTGTTGCGCGCCCAGACCGTTGCAACACAGCAACCAGGATGCTTGCGGCAAGTGATCGAGCAGCGGTGTGACGGCGGCCATGACTTGATGGGCCTTGGTCGTGACGACGACCAGATCGATGTCCTGCCAGGGCCGGTCGTCGGGCCAACGTTGCCAATGCAAGGGTTGGGATTGGTCGGCGTCGAGCAGTGCAGTGGCCAAGTGCATATCGGGCCGATGCGGGAACACCCAGGGCTTCACGTGCGGCTGCCAGTGCCAGCACAACACACTGCCAATGGCACCGGGCCCAATAAACAAAAGGTTTTTCATGGCGGCATGATAACGCGCGACATCCAAGACCCGCTACGCGGCACGGCGATTGATTTTCCGGCGGATCATTGCCAGTCTCAGCGCTCCAATCATCGCACTCAATCTGGCCCATGGAAGTTGAACAGATCGAAATCCGCGAACACCTGCGCCGTTTTGCGCCCTTCGACAGTCTGACTGACGAATGGCTCGACCGGGTGGCCTGTCAGGTGGAAATTGCCTATTTCAAAGCCGGTTCGACCATTCTCAAATTCGGTCAGGAAATTTCCGATCTGCATTACATTCGCAGCGGCGCGGTCGAAGTCTATCGACGCAACGGCAACTTTTATAACCGTCAGGCCGAAGGTGAAATTTTCGGGCAGTGGGCGTTGCTGATGGGGCGGGCGGTTCGCTTTCCGGTCAAAGCGATTGAAGACACCCTCATTTATTACATCAAGGCTGAGCTGTTCCATAAGTTGTGGGAAGCGCAGGAAGTGTTCGCCGACTTTGTTGAAATTGACGATCCGTCCCGGTTGCGTTCGGCGGTGGTGGAGCGCGAGCAGAATAATGAACTGATGACCTCGCGCCTCGACAAATTATTGTCGCGCGATCTGGTCCGGGTCGCGCAGTCGGCAACGTTGCAACAGGCTGCCCAGTTGATGACCGACGAAGGGGTGTCGTCGCTGTTGATCAGCGCGGAAGATGGCAGCAACGCCATTGTCGGCATTATCACCGACCGCGATTTGCGCACCCGCGTGCTGGCCAAAGGACTGGGTTACGACACGCCGGTCAGCGCCATCATGTCGAGTGACGTTATCAGTATTCCCAGCGATGCCTTTGTGTTCGAGGCCATGCTGTTGATGCTGCGCCACAACGTGCATCACCTGCCGGTCAAACAACGCGACGAAACCATTGGCGTGGTCGGGCTGTCGGACATCATTCGTTACGAGTCGCAGTCGAGCCTCTACATCGTCAGCCACATTCATCATCGTCAGTCGGCGGAAGAATTGGCCGAACTCGTGCCTGAAGCCAAAGCCGCCTTTGTGCGCATGGTCAACGAAGACGCCAATTCGCACATGATCGGCAGCGCCATGGCCGGCATTGGTCGCAGCTTTACCCGTCGCTTGCTGGAATTGGCCGAAGCGGAACTGGGGCCGCCGCCGGTTCCGTATTGTTTTCTCGCGGCCGGGTCGATGGCGCGTGACGAGCAGTTCATCATCACCGATCAGGACAACGCCCTGGTGCTCGACGACCGCTTTGATCCGAAACAGCACGACGCCTATTTCCATCAACTGGCAGCGCGCGTCAGCGATGGCCTGGCGGCCTGCGGTTACAGCTACTGCAAAGGCGGCATCATGGCGACCAACCCGCATTGGCGGCAGCCGTTGTCGGTCTGGAAGCAATACTTCACCGACTGGATCGACAAGCCCGATCCGCGCGCCTTGCTGAATTCGTCGATCTTTTTCGACCTCGATGGCGTCTATGGTGAAGTCGCTTTTGCCGACAGCCTGAAGCGACTGGTTGCTGATCGCGCCCGGCAACGGCCGTTGTTCCTGGCAGCATTGGCGCGCAATGCCCTGAATCGCACACCGCCACTCGGGTTTTTCCGCACCTTCGTGATGGAAAAAGACGGCAAGCACAACAACTCCATCAATCTGAAACGGCGTGGTACGGCGCCGCTGTCGGATGTGATCCGGGTGCACGCGCTGGCCTGCGGGTCGATCGCGCAAAATTCGTTCAACCGGCTGAAAGACATCGCCGACTCACGCATTCTCGGCCACAGCAATGGCGATGATCTGCGCGATGCGCTGGAGTTCATCGCCGTGGTGCGAGCGCGCCATCAGGCGCTGGACATCGAAGCCGGGCGCGAGCCGGACAACAACGTCGAGCCGGAACATCTGACACAGTTCGAACGGCGCAATCTGAAAGACGCTTTTGAAGTGATCAGCAACGCCCAGAAGTTTTTGCGCATGCGCTATCAAGTGAACCGGATCGGCTGATGGCACCGCCGTTACCACCGCCGGAGCAAACGCTGCCCATCGATACCGGCCTGGACTGGCAGGCACGCTTTGCGCAGTTGCACGCCCAGGCGCGCGACCCACGGCTGCGCGCCTACTACGGCGCCGGCATGGTGAGCCCGCAGACGCCATTGAGTGACGTGCCGTTCGCGGCCATGGATTTTGAGACCACCGGGCTCAACCCGCAGCGACACGCCATTGTCAGCATTGGTGTGGTGCCATTCACGCTGCAACGCATTCAGTTACCGCAAAGCCGACATTGGTTGGTGCAACCGCAGCGGCCGTTGCTCAAACAGTCGGTCACTTTTCACCACATCACCGACTCCGATTTGACCCAGGCGCCCGATTTAAGCGACATCCTCAGCGACTTGTTGCAGGCGCTCGCCGGCCGGGTCGTGGTGGTGCATCACCGGACAATCGAGCGCGGCTTCTTTGAAGCGGCCTTGCAGTTGCGGTTGGGGAAAAGCATCGAGTTTCCGGTGGTCGATACCATGGAGATCGAAGCGCAACGGCATCGGCAGAGCTCGATGAGCCTGTGGCGGCGGTTGCTGGGCCGCCGGCCGGTGTCGATTCGCCTGGCCGACAGCCGGGAGCGCTACCATCTGCCGTATTACCCACCGCACCATGCGTTGATGGACGCGCTGGCGTCCGCTGAGTTGCTGCAGGCGCAAATTGCTCACCGCTACGATCCCGACCTGCCCATCGGCCGACTCTGGCTGTGAGGTAAATTTCCTGTCGCCCTGGGTGTTGAAATGAAAGTCGCTGTCCCCATTTACCCGGAGCATTGACATTTAGGGGTGTTCCGGATGGAGCGTCCCGTCTTAAAACAAAACCTCCCAACATGTGATTTTTAGGAGATTGGATCCATGAAAATTCGTCCTTTGCATGATCGCGTCGTAGTACGCCGCAAGGAGCAAGAGGAAAAGACTGCCGGCGGTATCGTGCTGCCGGGTTCTGCCAAGGAAAAGCCGTCTCAAGGCGAAGTTCTGGCAGTTGGTAACGGTCGTATCCTCGACAACGGCGAAGTGAAGCCGCTGGATGTGAAGGTGGGCGACACCGTTGTCTTTGGTCAATACGCCGGCAGCACCGTCAAAATTGATGGTGAAGAGCTGATGATCATGACCGAAAGCGACATCTTCGGCGTTATCGAATAAGTCCGTACGTCGTTAAACGAATTGATAGGAAGGTAAAAGCAAATGGCTGCTAAAGACGTGAAATTTGGTGATTCCGCCCGCCAGAAAATGCAAAAGGGCGTGAACCTGTTGGCCGACGCGGTCAAGGTAACTCTGGGCCCGAAAGGCCGTAACGTGGTTCTGGACAAGTCCTTCGGTGCGCCGTTGGTCACTAAAGACGGTGTTTCCGTTGCCAAAGAAATCGAGCTGGAAGACAAGTTCGAAAACATGGGCGCGCAGATGGTCAAGGAAGTTGCTTCCAAGGCCAACGACGAAGCCGGTGACGGCACCACCACCGCCACCGTTCTGGCTCAAGCCTTCGTTAACGAAGGTCTGAAGTCGGTCGCTGCGGGCATGAACCCGATGGATCTGAAGCGTGGCATCGACAAGGCAACCGCTGCTGTTGTTCAGGAAATCGCCAAGCTGTCCATTCCGTGTGAAGACTACAAAGCCATCGCACAGGTCGGCACCTTGTCTGCCAACTCCGACTCCAACATCGGCCAGTTGATCGCCGATGCCATGGAAAAAGTCGGCAAAGAAGGCGTGATCACTGTTGAAGAAGGCAGTGGTTTCACCGACGAACTGGAAGTTGTGGAAGGCATGCAGTTCGACCGCGGTTACCTGTCGCCTTACTTCATCACCAACCAGGAAACCATGTCTGCCGAGCTGGACAGCCCGTACATCCTGTTGGTTGACAAGAAAATCTCCAACATCCGCGATCTGATCCCGGTACTGGAATCCGTATCCAAAGCCGGCCGTCCGCTGATGATCATCGCTGAAGACATCGAAGGCGAAGCGCTGGCGACTCTGGTCGTCAACAACATGCGCGGCACCGTTAAAGTGTCTGCGGCCAAAGCACCGGGCTTCGGCGACCGTCGCAAAGCCATGTTGCAAGACCTGGCGATTCTGACTGGCGGCACCGTGATTTCTGAAGAAGTCGGTCTGGACCTGGAAAGTGCCACCCTGGAACACCTGGGCAGCGCCAAGAAGGTCACCCTGACCAAAGAAAACACCACTGTCGTTGGCGGCAATGGCGCCGATGCGGACATCAAAGCCCGCGTCGAGCAAATCCGCGCTGAAATCGAACAGTCTTCTTCCGACTACGACAAAGAAAAACTGCAAGAGCGCGTAGCCAAGCTGGCTGGCGGTGTTGCGGTACTGAAAGTCGGTGCGGCGACTGAAGTTGAAATGAAAGAGAAGAAAGCCCGTGTTGACGACGCCCTGCACGCTACCCGTGCGGCTGTTGAAGAAGGTGTGGTGGCCGGTGGCGGTGTCGCCCTGGTTCGCGCGCTGGCCAACATTGGCAACCTCAAAGGCGACAACGAAGAGCAAGACGCTGGCATCGCTCTGGCGCTGCGTGCGATGGAAGCTCCGTTGCGTCAGATCGTGATCAACGCTGGTGGCGAAGCCTCTGTCGTGGTCAACGAAATCAAGAAAGGCAAAGGCAACTTCGGCTACAACGCAGCAACCGGCGAGTACGGCGACCTGATGGAACTGGGCATTATCGACCCGGCCAAAGTCACTCGTACCGCTCTGCAAGCGGCGGCCTCTGTTGCTGGCCTGATGGTCACCACCGAAGCCATGATCACCGATAAACCGGAAGAAAAAGGCGCCGCTGGCGCTGGCATGCCGGATATGGGTGGCATGGGCGGTATGGGCGGCATGATGTAAGTCAGCCCGACTGGACTGAAAAAACCCCGGCAATGCCGGGGTTTTTTTATGGATTTTTTATTAAATTCAAACGTTTGCGTTGGATCAGCAAGGTGTAAAGCAATTGTGAGCGCCAACAGCATTCCTATACACTGGGCGGCCGACGAATGGCAGGGAATGTGCACTCGGTTGTTCAAGTTAATCCGTCCGCGCCTGGTGGCGTTTTTTTTCGCGGTCTATTTAGTAGCGTTGTTAGCGATGACACCGCTCAGCTGGCTGCGCCAGTTTTTTGAGCCCGCGCTGCAAAGTGCCGGTATTCGTCTGGAACAAGTGGACGGCAGTCTGTGGTCCGGTTCTGCCCGGCTGCAAGCGCCGCAAGTGCCTGCGCTTCAACTGGGCTGGCACGCTCGACCACTGTCTTTATTCATGCTGCGCCTGCCTTTCGATATTCAGGTATCCAATGCGTCACTTGATGTCACCGGTCGCCTGGACATCAAACTCACCGGCGCCAGTGTGAAATCCCTGAGCGGTTACGTTGATGACACTGCCTTTGCGCCCATTGCCAGCGCCTACGGCGCCGATGTTCAAGGGCGGCTGCGTTTGGACGACGTTGCACTGTCGGCTGGTTGGCGCGGTGCCTTGGGTGAATTGGGCGGAAGCCTGAGCTGGTCCGGTGGTCCGGTCAGCGTGCCGTTTGGCAGTCAGGTTCAAACCTTCCAGATTCCACAAATGCAGGGTCAGTTGAATAGTGACGATGCCCGTTGGCAGGCGTTGGTATTGGCGATGGATGAAACCCCTTTGATTGACGCCCAACTGAGCCGTGACGGCGTGGGCAGTTTGAGCGTCAAACGCGCGCTGGCTGAACGGCTGAATCTGGCGATTCCGGCCGGCCGCGATACCTTGTTTGATATCAGTCAGCGGGTGTTTGAATGAACTGGGCACGCTGGCAAAGCCAGGCATTAAAAGCACAACAGTGGCTGGTGTTGATCCTGGTCGCCGTCAGTGCGGTTCTGTGCGCCCGGTTAACCTGGCTCCTTTTGGATGGCCCCGTTCCCGTGGTGGTTCCTCGCATTGAGCCGGCAACGACGGCAGCGGGCAATGCGTCATCCGACCTCGAAGCCCTGGGCCGGGAATTGGCTGAAAAACCGCTGTTTGGAACCTATGTCGCCGAGCAGGAAGCGGTGGTTGCTGCGCCGGTTGATGCACCCGATACACAGCTGCGCCTGGTGTTGCAAGCGGTGGTCGCCCGGGGTAACGAAGGGCAGGGGTTCGCGGTGATTGCCCAGCGTAACGGTCAATCGGACGCTTTCAGCATTGGTGACAATGTGTTTGGTCAGGCCGAACTGGCCGCCGTCTATGGTGACCGGGTGTTGCTCAACCGCAACGGCCGGATGGAAACGCTGCGCTATGAGCGCAGCGAATCCAACAGCACGCTGCAACCGCTGGACCGTAATGAAAGTGGCACGGCACAATTGCAAAGCGCCAACGTCAATCAGGTCGCCAGCCAGAGCGCCGCGGTGCAACAGCAGGTCGAGCAGATGGTCAGTTACGTGCGCGAGCGCGCCGCGTCCGACCCGCAAGGGCTATTGAATGAAGTCGGTCTGGAAGCGTCGGAAAATGGTTACCGGGTAACGCGCCGGGCGCGGCAGCTGCAAATGGCGGGTCTGCGCCCAGGCGATGTTGTTACCGCCGTTAACGACAATCCGGTGGGTAATCTGGCGCAGGATCAGGCCTTGTTAAATCAGATTTTGCAAAGCGGTGGTGAATTAAAAATTGCCATCCAGCGCGGTTCGCGCACCTTCACCATTTATCAATCCATCCCCACTTTCTGAGCAGAGTTGGCACGATGACACAGGGACTTTTCAATCATTATTCAGGGTTACGCTGGCTCGGCATTGTCTTGCTGCTGGCGCTATTGTGTCGGCCGACATTCGCCGAAGAACCCACCTTCCAATTGAACATGCAGGATGCGGACATTCGCGATGTCATCGATATGGTGGCGCGGGTAACTGGTGAAAGTTTCATCGTTGATCCGCGTGTGCGCGGCCAGGTGACGGTTATTTCCGATCGTGAATTAACCGCCGAAGCGATTTACGAAATTTTCCTGGCAACGATCGAGGTCTACGGTTTTTCAGCGGTGGAAACCGACAACGCCATCAAGATTATTGCCCAGGCCGACGTCAAAGCCTCGGGCTTACCGGTCGACAGTAACGGTGAAATTGAGGGCGAGCGCATCATCACCCGCGTCTTCCCGATTCAAAACACCTCTGCGATGGAACTGGTGCCGATTCTGCGCCCGTTGGTCGCCAGCTACGGCCATCTGGCCGGTGTGAACACCGCCAATGCGTTGATCATCAGTGACCGTGCCACCAACATCGAACGTGTTGCCGAAATCGTTGAATTGCTCGATAAAGCCGGCAGCGAAGAAATTGAAGTGGTGGCGTTGCAATACGCCTGGGTTGGCAACGTTATTCAACTGCTGGAACGCATTTCACCAACGCCGGTTACCGCGGGCGATCAGAACGGCACGCGCGCCGGCAGCCGGGGCGTGCATCTGGTTGGCGATGAACGCTCCAATCGCATCATCATTCGCGGCGAAGACGACGCCCGGGCACAAATCATCAATTTGATCCGTGAGCTGGATATTCCAGCGCCGGAGAATTCCTCGTCCAAAGTCATCTTCCTGAACAACGCCGACGCCGCCCGTATGGCGGAATTACTGACCGGTTTGGCCGGTTCAGTACAGCAAGATCAAAACCAGGGTGGTCAGGCGCCACCGTCGAGTTCAATCAGCATTCTGCCGGACGAGCAGTTGAACGCGCTGGTCGTACGCGCTGAACCCTCGGTGATGAACGAAATCGAAAGCATCATCCGGCAGTTGGACGTGCGGCGGAAACAGGTGTTGATCGAAGCGGCTATTGTTGAAGTCAGTGGCGATGTCAGCGACGCCTTGGGTGTGCAGTGGGCAACCAACCCCGATAAGGTTGGTGACGGCGTGCCGTTTGCGGCCTCCAATTTCAACGAGTCCGGTGCGCCGCTGTCAGACATCGTTTCAGCGGCGGCAACCAGCAACGTCAGTGCGTTGCCCAATGGTGCCTTTCTCGGACTGGTTGATCCTGGCAGCTCTCCAAACTTCGGCGCCATCATCCAGGCTATTGAATCGCAGTCGAACACCAACGTTCTGTCCACACCGAGCGTGATGACGCTGGACAACAGCGAAGCCTTTATCACCGTCGGTAGTTCAGTGCCGTTTAAAACCGGCGGTAACGGTACTGACGACAATCCCTTTGTGATCGAGCGTCAGGACGTCGGCACCACGCTGACAGTAATTCCGCACGTGCAACAAGACGGGCTGGTGCGGATGGAAGTCGACCAGGTGGTGGAATCCATTTCGGCCAACAACGACTTTGGCGCCGTCGATATCGTCACCAACAAACGCCAGGTGCAGACCGAAGTGCTGGTCAATAACGGCAGCACCATCGTGTTGGGCGGCCTGATTGACGACACCCTGATCGAACGCGAAAGCCGTGTACCCTTACTCGGCCGAATCCCGATTCTCGGCGTGCTGTTCCGCTCCACCTCAACCGAACGGCAGAAGACCAACCTGTTGGTCGTGCTGCGCCCAACGGTGGTGGAAGGCAACGGTGACGACCTGCGCGATCGTCGCTTGAGCGGCATCTGGGACATCCGCATCCAGACGCTGGACAGCTTCGACGACTCGATCCTGGCCCCAACGGTGGACGATTTATTCGAAGGCCGCCTGGACGGCGGACGCGCTGAGGAGTAGGTCGTATTTAAAAGTTTACGAAGTATGCGGATTGTCAAAACCCGGTCATAAGGATCGAAGGCTTTACAGTCAGCGCGGAAATCGTAAGATACGCACCGTTTTGACTCTCTTGCATTTAGTTGCATTGCTGCCCGAGCCGTTTGGTTCGGGCTTTTTTTTTGTCTAGTGCCCCCGCCTTTCTGCACACTGGCATCGGTTTGATGAGTGACGCCTATATAAAAGTTTCCAATTTCGGAAAGTAATTGTTGACGGCCGACTTGGCGTCGAATAGTTTCTTGATTTGGAAACTATGTATGGATTGGCGTATGTCCCTGAAACTCTATTCACACCCCTTAGCGTCTTATTGTCACAAGGTATTGATTGCCTTGTATGAGGCCGGAACGGAGTTTGAGCCGTTGCTGGTGGATCTTTCCGATCCCGGTGAACACAGTCGTTATCTGGATGTGTGGCCGGTGGGAAAAATGCCGGTATTACGTGATGAAGATCGGAACGAAACGATTCCGGAGTCTTCAATTATTATTGAGTATTTGCAGCAACATTATCTCGGCGCTCAGTTGTTACCTATCGATCCAGCAACTTGCTTGCAAGCCCGGTTGTGGGATCGCTTTTTCGATCTGTATGTTCATGAACCCATGCAGAAAATTGTCTTCGACAGCTTTCGTGCCGATGACGACAAAGACCATGTCGGTGTCTTGGCTGCGCAGCAGCGCCTTGAAGCAGCCTATGAGATGGTGGAAAAACAACTCTCTGGCAAGGCGTGGATGGTAGGAGAGCATTTCAGCATTGCGGATTGTTCGGCCGCACCAGCACTCTTTTTTGCCAGCATTCTTGTGCCATTCAAGTTCGATCAATTGGCATTGCGTGACTATTTTGAACGGCTGGTTGAGCGATCGTCTTTTCGTCGTGTTCTGGTTGAAGCACAACCGTACTTCGAAAACTTTCCATTCCACGACAAAATTCCACAACCGTTTTTAACGATGACTTTGTGATAACCCATGCCTGATAGAACCGACCACGCCCAACTTGATGCCGTGTTCCATGCGTTATCAGACGCCCGACGTCGAGACATGATTGCTCGTCTTGCCCGTGACTCGATGTCCGTTAAAGAGTTGGCCGAGCCACTTGGCATGGGCCTGCCTTCCGCGGTCAAACATCTTGCGTTACTCGAATCCGGAGGGCTTGTTGTGTCGCAGAAAGTAGGCCGGGTCAGGACCTACAGTTTGAAGCCAATAGCGTTTAATCGAATACGCCGTTGGATTGAGCAACGTGAAACCGAATTAAGCGCAGCCTTTGACAGACTCGATAAAGCCATCGCTGATTTTCCGGAGGATTTGAACGAATGAGTCAAGCCGTCGAACATACTGTATTTACTCTGGAGCGGTGGCTAGCGACATCGCCGCGCCATGCCTTCCGTTTTTGGTCCGACGCTAATCTGAAAGCCCGTTGGAATGAATGCCATCCCGACTGGACGGTTATTGAAGACAGCCACGATTTTAAAGTTGGTGGCGAAGAGCGCAAACGTTGGCAAACCATTGATGGTCAGGAACAAACTTTCACCGCGCACTATTTAGATATCGTTCCTGAGCAGCGGATTATTTATGCCTATGAGATGAGTTTTGCTGGTAAACGCCTGTCGGCATCGCTGGTCACAATCACCCTGACGCCTAAGGAAAATGAAACTCGAATGATCTACACAGAGCAGGTTGTGCTTCTTGATTCTGACGATCCAGACGCACGACAACATCGGGTTCATGGAACTGAGCACGGGCTTGATCGGTTGGTTGAGATTGTTGCTGATGAATAAGTGTATTTTATTCGTGCGAGTTTTTTAGGGCTGGCTGAAAGGGTGGTTGTTGCTTAAGGGAGAGCGACGGGTATTGGGCACCGAAGGTTAGTGAAAAATTGAAAATGGATGATCTGAGTAAGAGTGAAAGTTCGGTTTGGGATGGGCTTGCGTGCTTTGCACGCAACCTGGCGTTGCCAGGCGCATTCGCGGCCCTGAACGTTTGCGAGGTTGAATAAAAAACGGGACCCGAGGGTCCCGTTTTTTATTCAATTTGGCGGAGAGTGAGGGATTCGAACCCCCGGTAGGCGCAAACCTACGGCTGATTTCAAGTCAGCTGCATTCAACCGAGCTCTGCCAACTCTCCATAACGCGGCGCAGTTTACCGGACTGGCTTTGGGTGTCAACCGGAATCTTGCTAAGCTGCTGAAATGCAACGGGAAAAGTCGATTGGAGGCGCTATGTACCTACTTGCGGTTTATGTGCCGGCGTCGCACAAAGATAGTTTGATCGATGCCTTGGCCCAGGCTGGGGCCGGGCGCATTGGTGATTACGAGGCCTGTGCCTGGTCGACCTTGGGGCAGGGGCAGTTCCGGCCTTTGGCGGGTGCCCGGCCGCACCTCGGCGTGGTGGGTGAGTTGGAGCACGTCGACGAATACAAAGTTGAGATGGTGTGTGACGACGCTGTGATTCCTGCGGTTTTGGATGCGTTGATCGAGGCGCATCCTTATGAAGAACCAGCGCACCATCTGTTGCCCATTCTCAGTCGCCGGGATTTTATTCCAACTAAGTGAAAGAGGAGGCCGCGGCCCCCCGTTTCAGGCTTCCTGGTATGGCGTCGCTGACGCTTTGTTAAATGGATACACCGGTCAGTTTTTCGCTGATCTGCCAGAGGCGTTCGGCCAGATCCTCTCGGCTTGCCCAGGGACGAACTCCCAGCAATTCCGTGGCGTCTTCCGGTACGGCACGGGCGATGTTGCAGTCTTCGCAGTAGACACCACCCAGACCATTCAACAACGGACTGGTTGCGCACCAGACTGTGGTGGCGGCACCTTGCTCTAGCGTCTTCTTGTTGTTTTCCGGATCGATTATCGGCTTTCCGTCGGCGTCGCGATAACCGGATGCAATGCTGGCTTCGACCGGCATGTCGCGCGTGAAGCCGGACTCTACGATGCCACCGGGGTGCAGTGCAAAGCTGCGTATGCCGACTGGCTTGCCCAAGCGGTCGAGCCAGACGGAGAACAAGGCATTGGCGGTTTTCGATTGGCCGTAGGCGGCCATAGGATCGTAGTCTTTGTGGTCAAAATGCAGGTCGTCGAAATCGATGGCGCTGGCGGCGTGACCACAGGATGAAACGGTTACCACACGGGCCTGACCGCGTACCAGGGCCGGCCAGAGTTGTGCCGTCAGTTGGAAATGACCGAGGTGGTTGGTGGCAAACTGAGCTTCATAGCCACGTGCGTCGTGTTGCAGGGTAAGGCCGATGTAGCCCGCGTTGTTGATCAGTAAATGAATGGCCGGGTGTTCGGCGAGAACACGTTCGACAAACGCCTGAATGGACGTCGGGTCGATCAGATCCAGCGGCGTAACCTGGACCCGGGGCAAGCCGTGCAACGCCTGTTGGGCTTTGTCGACATTGCGGGCCGGTACAATCACTGTCGCGCCGGCTTCGGCAAGGGCTTTACTGGTTTCGAGTCCGATGCCCGAATAGCCGCCAGTGACAATGGCGACTTTTCCGGACAGATCGATGCCTTTGATTACCTCTTGCGCGGTGCTTGCCGGGCCGAACGGTGAGTCCAGGGGCGCTTGCAGATTGTTCATGACGCTTCCTCATCAGGATGAATGGTGGCGTCAGCATAATTCGCAGTGTATGGACGCAGAATAATTGAAAGTCCGAATTGCATTATTTATAGTCCGAAAGTGCAGACAGATCCGCTTTCCGACATCCTCGCCGCATTCGATACCCGGGCATCCGTATCCGGCGGCATCCGCGCTGGCGGTGACTGGTCAATTCGGTTTCCACCGCCCGATACCATCAAGTTTGGTGCGGTGTTGTATGGCAACTGTTGGCTGCAACTCGAAGGCCAGGCGGAGCCGGTGCCGCTGAGCAGCGGTGATGTTTTTGTCGTCAACGGTCGCTTCGCAATCCGGCTCTATACCGATGTGACCATCGACCCGGTTGAAGCGACGGATGCCTTTGCCAATGAGACAGGCACCACCGCAACCCTTGGCCAGGGCGACCAGTTCCATCTGCTGGGTGGGCATTTGGCGCTCGATCCGGTTGGCACAGCGCTGCTCACCGATGTGTTACCACCTTTGATCCGTGTGGCTGCAGAATCCGACCAGGCTGCCAACCTGCTTGGGTTGCTGGAGCGATTGGTTACGGAAATGGCATCGGCACGGCCGGGTTCCGCCGCCATTTCACAACCGTTGGCGCACCTGTTGTTCGTGCATGTTCTGCGCGATCACATCGAGTCCGGAACCATCGCAAGAGGGTGGTTGAAAGCCTTGGGTGATCGGCGCATTGCGCCGGCTATTGGTTTGATGCATGCGCAACCAGCCAGGAATTGGCATTTGGCCGAACTGGCCGAAGCGGTGGGTATGTCGCGCAGCAACTTTGCTGAACGATTCAAGGCGGTATCGGGGATGTCGCCGTTGTCCTATCTGCGTTTCTGGCGCATGCGTTTGGCGGAGAATGCGTTGCAGAGCGGTGCACGGTCGTTGGCGTCGCTCTCAGCCTCGCTGGGCTATGCGTCTGAAAGTGCTTTTAGCACGGCATTCAAGCAGGCAATGGGGGTGTCGCCGGCACAGTATCGCGCCAGGGCGCACACTGATGTGGACATGCTGCCTTCCTGATCAGGAATGGCGGACATAAAAAAGGAGGCGGTTGCCTCCTTTTTTGGGTTTATAAAAGTTAGCCATCAATGGCGTTAAAAATGGTGTCGCGAATGTCTTCGACGCCGCCAACGCCCGGCACGTAGATGTAACGTGGTGCGTTTTCGGGTTCTTTCTCGGCCAGTTCTTTGTAATAGCCAACCAGCGGTTTGGTCTGGGAGTGGTACACCTCCAGGCGCTTGGCGACGGTTTCTTCTTTGTCGTCGTCACGCTGGATCAGCGCTTCGCCGGTTTCGTCGTCTTTGCCAGCAACTTTGGGCGGGTTGTTGTCGACGTGATACACCCGGCCAGAGGCTTCGTGTACGCGGCGGCCACTCAGACGCTTGATGATTTCTTCATCGGCGACGTCGATGTCGACCACGCAATCAATAAAGACGCCTTCGTTTTTCAGCGCTTCAGCTTGCGGAATGGTGCGCGGGAAGCCGTCGAACAGGCAGCCATTGGCGCAGTCCGGTTGGGCGATGCGTTCTTTGATCAACGCGATGATGGTTTCGTCGGAGACCAGTCCGCCGGAGGCCATCACTTCTTTCACTTTCAGACCCAGCGGGCTACCCGCTTTAACGGCGGCGCGTAGCATGTCGCCCGTGGAAATCTGTGGGATATCGTACTTCTCGGTAATGTATTGGGCTTGGGTACCCTTACCGGCACCGGGCGCGCCCAGCAGAATAATGCGCATTGACGAAAAGCTCCTCAGTTCTGTGATATTCAAAGGTTAAAAATCTTGGCGGGCCGGCCAGAACAATCGTGGGCTCGGGCCTGATGATGTGGGGTTGGCCGACCCGTGGTATGGGCCGGCCGGGAATCTTAGGCGTGCGGCGTTTGCTGTTGTCCTTTTAGCCGCCAGGCCACTCAAGGAGCCTGTTTTTGCCAGCCGCTAAGATACCTGCCCGTCGGACTAAGCTCAACCCGAACCGGGCATCGACACCATCCGACTTCCGTCGAATGGTGTCGAAAGCGCCGCCAAATTAGCCGGTATTGCGCATACCGGCGGCGATGCCGGCCATGGTTACTTTCAGGGCGCGTTCCAGTTGTGCATCGAAGTTACCGGCTTTGCGTTCGCGCTTGAGCAATTCCGCCTGCAGGTAGTTCAACGGGTCGGTGTAGGGGTTGCGTACCTGAATCGATTGCGCCAGCAACGGATCGCCCGCCAGCAATTCTTTCTGGCGTTTGATGCGGTTCATCAACTCTTCACTGACGCGCAAATCGTCACGCAGTTGTTCGCCCAGGCTGTGCAGATCTTCCGGCACCAACTGTTTCTCGTAGTAGGCAGCGATGGAGCGGTCGGCTTTGCCCAATACCATTTCCAGCAGGTCGAGGAAGGCACTGAAGAACGGCCAATGATCAACCATGTCCTGCAAGGTATCCGGCGATTGTTCCAGCGCGTATTCCAGCGCCTGGCGGGCACCCAACCAGGACGGCAGATTCAACCGCACCTGCATCCAGGCAAACACCCAGGGAATGGCGCGCAGGCTTTCTACGCCGCCGGTCGCCTTGCGTTTGGCCGGGCGGCTGCCGAGTGCCAGCAGGCCGAGTTCCTGTTCCGGCGTCAGGCTGCGGAAATAGGGCACAAAGCGATCATCGTGGCGCACGGTGTTGCGGTACGCGCCCAGACTCGCTTGCGACATTTGCTCGAGCAATTCGCGCCATTCTTCTTTGGGCGCGGCGTTGGGTTCCAGAGTGGCGCGTAAGGTTGCCGCCACGTAGATACCCAGACTGCGCACGGCGACGCGCGGCAAGCCGAATTTGTAGCGAATCATTTCGCCCTGTTCGGTGACGCGAATGGCGCCCTGAACCGAACCCGGCGGTTGCGATGCCATGGCTTTTTCCACCGGGCCGCCACCGCGACCGACGGTGCCACCGCGACCATGGAACAGCATCAGATGAATGTTGTTTGATTTAGCCAACGCGACCAGTTTTTCCTGCGCTTTGTATTGCGCCCAGGTGGCGGTCAGCTTGCCGGCGTCTTTGGCGGAATCGGAGTAGCCAATCATCACCGTCTGGCGTTCCTGGCAATACTGGCGATAGGCCGGCATGGACCAGAGCTGTTCCATGACATCGAAGCTGCGGTCGAGATCGTCCAGCGTCTCGAACAGCGGCACGATGGGCACGTTCCAGTTCAGGCCGCTTTCTTTCAGGATCAAGGCCACAGCCAAGACATCCGACGGCTGGCGCGCCATGGAAATGATGTAGCTCGACAGCGTTTCCGGTGGCTCTTCCGCCAGAATGCGGGCGGTGTCGAGCACTTCCTGGGTGTCGGCGCTGGGCTGCCAGTTACGCGGCAACAACGGCCGTTTGCTGGCCAGTTGTTCCAGCAAAAACGCCTGGCGTTGCGCTTCGTACCAGTCGCCGTATTCGCCCAATTCGAGGTAACGGGTAATTTCATCGAGCGCCTGAACATGACGATCGCTGTCCTGACGGATGTCGAGCGGCACCAGGTTGATGCCGAAGCAATGCACGCGGCGGATGCAATCGAGCAGACTGCCGCGGGCGATGCGTTTCATGCCGCTGTCGACCAGGGAGCGGTAACACAACATCAATGGTTCGAGCAGGTCGTTGCGGCTGGTGATGACGTCTTCCGGCGGGTTGGCGTTGGCGCCGTTGACGCAGGCATCGGCCCACTCGCGAGTGCGTTCGAGCCGATTGCGCAGGCTGTGCAACACGGCGCGATAAGGCGTGCGTTTCTCGTCGGTTTGGGCGAGTAATTCGGCCGAGGCATCGCTCATGCTGAGGTCGCCGGCCAACTCGTGGATGTCTTTCAGATACAGATCGGCGGCCATCCAGCGACCCAGCAAAATCACTTCACGGGTGACGGTGTGTGTGACGTTCGGATTGCCATCGCGGTCGCCGCCCATCCAGGAATAGAAGTGGAAAGGCGAGGCATCGACTGGCAGGCCTTGTCCCAAACGATGACGGGCAATGCGGTCCAGTTCGCGCATGAATTGCGGCACTGCTTGCCACAAGGAGTTTTCGATGACGGCGAAGCCCCATTTGGCTTCATCGACGGCGGTCGGTCGTTCGTCGCGGATTTCGTTGGTGTGCCAGATTTCATCGACGGTGCGTTTCAGGCCCGACTGCAATTCGTTGCGTTCGTGCGGCAGTAAATCGGTGCGTTTGAGTTCGGCCAGCGCCTGAGCGATGCGTTCGTATTTGCGGATCAGCGTGCGGCGGGTGACTTCGGTTGGGTGCGCGGTCAGTACGAGTTCGATGTTGAGTTGTTGCAGCGCCGTAGCGACGTCGTCTTTGCCCAGGGTATCGACCAGCTGTTCGAGCGTCGCTTCCAGATTGTTTTTATGTTCGGCTTCGGCGCTGGAGAAATATTGTTCGTCGGCGATGTTGGCGAGATTCAGAAACTGACTGAAGGCGCGCACGATCGGTAGGATATCGTCGTCTTCCAGATGCGCCAGTTCGTCGATCAAAGGTTGCGGATCGCCGTCTTCAGACGCGTTGACGGCTTTGCCCAGGCGGCGGATGTCTTCGACCTTGCGAAACAGTTCCGGGCCTTGGTTTTCAAGCAGGGTATCGCCCAGCAGTTCGCCCAACATTCGAACGTTGTCGCGAAGGGTTTCGGGGATGACTGTCATGGTTGTGCGTACTCCCTCTGGATGCGTATGCGGCGACCGCGTACCAGCTTAACCGGACTGCGGCCCATGTGCCGTGCGCCATTGGTCTGCTCAGCGCAGAAGCGGCGCGTTATAATGGTTGTCGGTGCCCGGCGTGTGCGCAAGGCCAAGACCATATTGTGGTTAAATTACAAAATTTCTGCCACCCATCTGTGAAATGCGCTCATTTATGCGTATTTTTCGCCTCAAAGTGAAAGGTTCCTACATGACAGTCTTCCAATCGGTGAATCCCGCCACAGGTGAGTTGCTGGGGCAATGGCCGGTTTGGGAAGACAGTGAACTGCTCGCCGTGGTTGATCAGCAAGCGCAAGACTGGCCGACCTTTGCGGCAATGCCAGTGTCGCAACGCCTGCAATGGCTGGCGGTGTTGTGCGATCGATTGACCGCCGAGCGCCATACGATGGCGCTGAGCATTACGCGGGAAATGGGTAAACCTTTGGCGCAGGCCATCGCCGAAGTTGATAAGACGCGGGTGTTGATTGAATACCTCTGTGCGCAGGTGCCCAAATCTTTTGAACCGATTGAGGTCTCTGCTGGCGTGCGGCGACGCCAAACCTCGTTGGGTGGCGTGTTGGGCATCATGCCGTGGAACTATCCGTTGTGGCAGTCGGCGCGGTTTGCGTTACCGGCCTTAGCAGTGGGCAACAGTGTGACGTTGAAGCCGGCGCCTAACGTCTGGCAATCGAGTGCTTTGCTGGCGCAGTGGCTGGTCGAAGCGGGTTTTCCCCAATCGGCGTTTCGACTGGTGCGTGTCGGGGTCGAGCAATTGCCACTGTTGTACGATCACCCGCATTTGCAGCAGGTGCATTTCACTGGCAGCCGTGACGTCGGCCGGCGCATCGCGGCCGCTTGCGGGGAGCGCCTGAAGCCCACGACGTTGGAGTTGGGCGGCAATGATGCCTGGCTGCTGACCGAACAGGGCGATGTGAGCGCTTTCGTTTCCGCAGCTTTGCAGTCACGCCTGAATAACAGCGGCCAGAGTTGTTTGTGTGCTAAACGCTGGCTGGTGCCGCGGTCCATGTTGGGCGAGGTATTAGCATGGCTGCGCGCGGGTTTGGCGTCCTATCTGCCGATGTCTCCAGAGCAACCGCAAGCGCAATTGGGACCGCTGGCGCGTCACGATTTGCGCGATCAGTTGCTGCTTCAATGGCAGCAACTGACCCGCGAAGCCCAACAACGCAGCACCGACCCTCAGGTGGATGGTTTGTTCGTATCGCCAGCCTGGGCGGTGGTTGATGATCCGTTAACCAGTCGAATCTGGCCGGAGGAGGTGTTTGGTCCGGTCATTCAATTGGCGGCGTACGAATCACTCGACCAAGCGGTCGCCTGGGCCAATCACAGCGCCTATGGGCTGGGCGGTTCCGTTTGGGACAGCGATTTGAATCGCGCCTCGGAAATTGGCTTGCGCTTGAACACGGCCAACGTGGCGATTAACCGACCGATGCGTAGCCGGATCGACGTCAGTTTTGGCGGACGAGGGGCGTCCGGTTGGGGGCTGGAGCTTGGTCCTGAAGGGTTGACGGCCTTGATGCGGGGTCAGGTGCAGCACTATCACAGTTGAAATTTATTCACCCATAGCGTGAAAAAGCATCGTTTGTGAGCCGGGTACTCACGGCCTAATCTTGCCGCTGTCCGATTGGCCAACCCAGAGGGGACAGCGCTATGGATACTAAACCTTCAGAAGCTATACCTTCAGAAACCAAGATGTTGAACAGCCAGCAGTCGCTGCAAGACGCCGGCATTGTTTTGGACGCCTGGGGCAACATCGACGTGGCCTATTACGAAGCCAAGGCCGTTGATATGCGCAGCGAGTATTTGACGCAGTTGTTTGCATCCTGGCGTCACCGCCTGGCGCACAGCGTTCGCGCCTGGTTCAGTACGCCGGTAACGCGCAACGTCTAACGAATTTCAGGGATTGCGATGGTAGAGCTTGCCGCGCAGTTCCGAGCCAGAATTTGAGTACAGCTAGGGCTCTGTCATGGAGCATTTTTGACCGGGTAGGGAAGCTTGCCCGGTTTTTTTATGCCCAGCGTTTATCAGTGGCGGGTGTCAGCGGGGTTCGATGGCACCGGTGAGCACGGCCGGTACTTCCTGGTCACGCACGGCCAGAAAATGTTCCAGCGTGGCGGTGACGGTACGAAAGGCGATTTGATCCCAGGGCAGGGCATCGATTTCAAACAGTTCAACGGCGCTGCTTTCCGGCGTCACGTCGTAGTGAAAATCCGGCATGTCGACCCGATAGAAAATATGCACCTGATCAAATTCCGGCAGGCTGATCATCGACAGTAACACCGGGTTATGAGCTTTCACCTGGGCCTCTTCCAGCGTTTCACGCAATGCACCCGCCACCACTGTTTCACCGTTTTCCATAAAGCCGGCGGGCAATGTCCAATAGCCCAGTCGCGGTTCAATGGCCCGGCGGCACAGCAAAATCCGATCATCGGGGGCAACCGGTAAGGTGCCGGTGATCAGACGAGGGTTTTGATAATGGATGCTGCCGCAGTGATCGCACAGATAGCGGGGACGGTTGTCCATATCAGGAATGGCGAAGCGCACCGGTTGGCCGCAGTGACTGCAAAAATTCATCGACTTGAAGAGGCCTTGAAGGGGCAGTGGCTGGATGGACCAGCCTATCAGGAGTCGTCGGTTTCGTCTTCCCAAGAACGCGGTCGCAGCGGGATAACTTTGGCCGGCCGGCTGGGGGTGACCGGAGGAACGGCTGTGAGTGTGGAGAAGTCATTGAGGCTGTCGCACAGATCGGTTACCCGTTCGTGCATCATCTGCGACATGCGCATGCAGCTCTGTACCGGGTTCTTGGCTTTGCGACGTTCCATATCGATGGTGAACTGCAAGCCCTGTAGGCGTTGGCGCTGATTGTCCGGTGCCTGGTCGATGAAGTCCCGGATCAACGAACTGCGCAGATGTTCCAGACCATCGGGGTCCCGATTGGCCAGTTCCATCAAGGTGTCAAAATTGGGTAGTTCTTTTCGGAGTTCCGCCATCAGCGTCTTCCTCACCCACTTCCTTGGGGTTGTTCGGGCAGCATTTGCATACTGCGATCAAGTCATGCGGCTGGAATCCCTTTTTCCCTTTTCCGGCCGCTGGTAAAGCTAGCATTGAAACTCGATTTTGGGTACCCGTACGGCCATCTCTATCATCGTTAAAGTGACGTATTGCGCATCGGAGCGGTGGTCGATGTAACCTCGGCAAACCGCGCTGCGGTGTTGGCAGCCGAGCCAGCGCGACAAAAATATGAGATGCTTTGAACATGAATGCCTTCACTGCCCAGCAACGTCGGTTTATCGACCCCTTGCGCAACCACAGCCCCCGCTATCTGACCTTACCGTCGCCGAAAGCCGGCGTGCTGGTGCCGTTGGTGTACCAGGATGAACCCGGTGTATTGCTGACAGTCCGGGCGGCACACCTGAACAGCCACCCGGGTGACGTGGCTTTCCCGGGCGGTATGTGGGAAGCCGAAGACGCCGATTTGGCGCAAACGGCACTGCGCGAGACGCACGAAGAGCTCAATTTGCCGCCGTCGCGCATTCAATTAATCGGGTCCTTGTCGACCGGCCTTTCCAAGTCTGGCGTCCAGGTGTTTCCTTACGTTGGCTGGGTTGAACACTTGCAGGACTGCCGGCCAAGCCCGGACGAAATCGCCGATTGGTTTGTTGTGCCCTGGTCGTTTTTCGCCGACACCTCGCCCGAATTGAAGCCGGTGCAGCGGCACGGCATCGAGTTTCAGATTCCGCACTATCATTATCAGAATCGTCACATCTGGGGGCTGACTGCCATGATATTGCTGGAGTTGATCAATCTGGTGGAAGGTACCGCCTGGCCGCTGCCGGCATTCCCGATGGACGAAGACGACCGCGCCTCATGAGTTTTGCCGACCGCCTGCGGGTCTTGATTGGCGCCGATTCGGTCAGTGCTTTTGCGCGCCGGGTGGAACTGGGCGAAAGCCTGATTCGTAAATATCTCAAAGGCTCCGAACCGACGCTGTCCCGCGCCCAGCAAATTGCCGAACTGACCGGCTGTTCGCTGGAATGGCTCGCCAGCGGTCGCGGTTCGCCCGATAACCCAACCGACGCCATCGATCTGGTGGCGATGAAAGCCGCCATCCGCATCATGCGCCAGGAAGCCGGATTGGAAGAGGAAGAGGCGCCGGAAGACGACGGCCTGATTCGAACCGTCGCCGTTTATCAATACTTGCGCGCCAATCGTTTACGCAATGGCGAGCCGGACATGCAATTGGGCCGGGCGTTTGCGCGTTTTCTGCGCAATGAAGAACACCTCAAGGCCTTTCGCAACGAGCGGGTGCGTTAAGCCAGGCAATGCTCAACGCGTCCGGACCGCACTGACGAACACCCTCGGCATCCATCTCACTTAACCAGCACAATCCTCCGGCCTGACTTCGCTGAAGACAGGCGTCTTGAAATCCCGGCGCTTGTTGCAGTTGCGATGGGTTTCCGGCGTAACTCAGGTTTATGTGTGCCCCGGCAGGAATGTGTTGATCGGCATAGTGCAGAAAGGCATCAAGCGGTGTCGATCCAGAGCCGAGACGGCGCGATCGGCCATTTTCCACACTCAATAGCGCTGGCATCGAACGCCACCGTTGTCGCCAGGGCAGCGCTCGTAACCAATTCGATTCTGAATTGACTGCCAGGACTGCGTGTATGGACTGTTCGACCGCGCGCTGCTGCGCCCAAAATGAGTCGATGGATTGACCGTCCGCTAGGCGTTGCGCCAGTTGCGCTGCAATCAATCCCAGGTGAGCAGAGCGCGCTTCGCTGGCGATAAAACGGATGCGGAACGGTCGCTGCAAGCGGGCCGCCAGGCGAAGTTCGGCAAATGCAGATTGATGGCACTGCACTGCCACCTGCCAGTCGTTTATGCGCTGTGGCGACGCCAGCACCAGCCAATCGTCGCCGTGATACAGCCAGGCATCTAGCAGGCGCTGTTCAAACAGAGCGGGGTCGTGCAAACGTTCTATGTTCAGTCGCGCCAGCAGGCCATCCGGTAGATGACAGCTGGCGTCGACGATCAGTCTTCCATCCATGGAAAGTGACCTTCAGTCGGGGCAGTCGGGGTTATTCAGCCTTGTCTTTGTACTCGCACAGATCTTCGATCAGGCAGGCACCGCAGCGCGGTTTGCGTGCGGTGCAGGTGTAGCGGCCATGCAAAATCAGCCAGTGGTGAGCGTCCATCAAAAACTCTTCCGGGATCAGCCGCACCAGGCGTTTTTCCACTTCAACCACATTCTTGCCCGGCGCGATGCGGGTACGGTTGGCGACGCGGAAAATGTGCGTATCGACCGCCATCGTCGGCTGGCCGAAGGCGGTGTTCAACACCACATTGGCGGTTTTGCGACCGACGCCGGGCAGGGCTTCCAGCGCTTCGCGCGTTTGCGGCACTTCGCCGTTGTGCAAATCCAGCAACTGGCGGCACAGCTTATGGACGTTCTCAGCTTTGGAATTAAACAAACCGATGGTCTTGATGTACTCCTTCAGTCCATCGACGCCAAGGTCATAAATCGCCTGTGGCGTGTTGGCGACCGGGAACAGCCTGGCAGTGGCTTTGTTCACGCCCTTGTCGGTCGCCTGGGCCGACAGCACAACGGCGACCAGCAATTCAAACGGCGTGCTGTATTCCAGTTCGGTTTTGGGCGATGGATTGGCCGCACGCAGGCGGGTGAAAATCTCGGTGCGTTTGGCTTTGTTCAAAACAGGGTCTCCAGCACTGGAAAGTCTCCACCACTCAGCTGATGTGTCCGGTTACCCGAACGCGTTTTGATCCGGCGATGGGTTTTTCCTGACGCGCGGCCCGACGCGCTTCGAGGCCACTGTCGATGCGATTTTTCAGGGCGATCAATAACCCCAGGCCAACAAAAGCGCCGGGCGGCAACACGGCAAACAGGAAGTCCGGATAGTTCGGAAAAACGGTAATTTCCCAATCGGCCGCCATCGGTCCGAAGATCAACTGCATGTTGGTAAACAGGGTGCCCTGACCAATGATTTCGCGCAGTGCGCCCAACACCAGTAACACCGCGAGAAAGCCCAGCGACATCATCAAGCCATCCAGCATCGACGGCAGCACCGGATTCTTGCGCGCAAAAGCGTCGGCGCGACCGAGGATGGCGCAGTTGGTGACGATCAGCGGAATGAAGATGCCCAGCACCTGATACAGCTCGTAAGTGAAGGCTTGCATCAACAATTCAGCGCAGGTGACAAAAGAGGCGATGATCATCACGAACGCAGGCAGCCGCACCGCATCGGGCACGTAATGGCGAATCAGCGACACGGCGGTGTTGGAGCCAACCAGCACGACCAGCGTCGCCAAACCCAAGCCCAACGCATTCACTACCGAGCCGGTAACGGCCAGCAGCGGACACAGACCGAGCAATTGCACCAACGCCGGGTTGTTACTCCACAGGCCGTTGCGAGTCAGTTCGGTTGCGCTACTCATGACGCCTCAGCCTCCGTCGGATTCAACGATAACAACACCGCCCGGTTACGTTCGAAAAATTGCAGACCGCGCGCCACCGCCCGAACAACAGCGCGTGGCGTGATGGTGGCGCCGGTCAGTTGGTCAAACGCACCGCCGTCTTTTTTGACTTGCCAGTTTTCGAGTGGCGGTTGGCTCAGCGATTGGCCGTCGAAATTCAAAATCCAGTCCGATTTGCTCAACTCCACCTGATCGCCCAAACCCGGTGTTTCACGATGGGCGGTAACGCGCACGCCGAGCAAGGTGCCGCTGCGGTCTACGGCCATGATCAGGCGGATGGCCTCGGTGTAGCCTTCGGGGGCGACCAACGGCAGGATCACCGCAACGACCTCGTTGTTCAGCTTTGCCTGATACCAGTCCGCCGGTTCCGGCAGGCGCAGTAAATCTGTGTCGGTCAGCGTCGGTAATTGCGTGCTGAACGCGGTGTCGAGCAGTTGGTTGTCGTGCTGCTCTTCCGGCACCAGCGCTAACAACGTCTGGGCTTCAAAGGCGCGCTGATTGTTGGCGATGCGTTCGGCGGTCCATTGCTGAGTGGCGGCAATCAGGCCGGCGGTGAACACCGCAAACAAACCCAGGCCGATGGCGCCGCGACGAATGGCACCGCTGAGCGTCAGGGTGTCGGTCGAGTCAGTCATCGCGCTTGTATCCTTTGATGGCCTTGTCGTGCCCGTAAACGCGCGGCCGGCTGTAATGATCGATCAGCGGTGCGGCGAAATTCATCAACAGCACCGCGAACGCCACCGCATCCGGGTAGTTGCCCCAGGTGCGGATCAGGTAGATCAGCACACCAATGCCGGCGCCATAAATCAGTTTGCCTTTGTTGGAGGTTGCAGCGCTGACCGGATCGGTGGCGATAAAAAACGCCCCCAACATGGTGGCGCCACCGAGCAAATGCAGTGATAACGGCACGCGCAGATCGGCATCGGAGCCGAACAACAGACTCATCAACGCCAGCGTGCCGAGCAACGCCAGCGGAATGTGCCAACTGATGATGCGCCGCCAGATCAAAAACAAACCGCCGAGCAAAAACGCCAGATTGGCGACATCCCAACCTTGAGCGACAAAACTGCCAAACACAGGCGCGCGCAGCACTTCGCTGGCCGTTTGGCTGGCGATGTTCAGTTTGTAGACATCCAACGGCGTCGCCGCAGTCGCCGCATCGATTGGCACGCCGCCGGCAAAAATCACGGCCAGCGTATCGCTGAACGACAGCCACTGATCCGGATTCGCCCAACGCGTGGTCATATAGAGCGGCAACGACACCAGCAGCATTGCATACGCCACCATCGCCGGGTTGAACGGGTTGTTGCCGAGCCCGCCAAACAGATGCTTGGCGAACACCAGCGCAATGGCGGTGCCTAATATCGTCAGCCACCAGGGCGACAAGGGCGGCAGTGCCAGCGCCAACAAGGCGGCCGTCACCAGGGCGCTGAGGTCTTTGAGGAAAAACAACACCGGGCGGCCGCGCAGTTTCAGTAATGCAGCTTCTGCGGCCAACGCCGTCGCGCCAGCCAGCAGCGGGTTGATCAAATAACCCCAGCTAAACGAACCGATCAGCACGACCCAGCCGGGAATCAGCACCACCAGAACCAGCCCCATGACTTGCTGGACCGAGCCTGGCCCTTGCAGGTGGGGTGCGGAATTCGACACGGGCATCATACGGAAGCGTCCTTATCGCGCGCCGCTTCCAGCGCTTGTTGCGCCTGGCGGTGTTTTTCTTCGAGTTTACCGATGGCCTGTTGCAGCGCCGGCACGGTGTCGGGCGCATCTTTTTCGGCCGCCAGCAAACGCTCGTTGGCTTTTTCAACTTTGGCTGCGGCGGTTGCGAGCGCTTTTTCCAGCTCGGCCAAGGTCGGCGCAGCGTCTGCGGTTGGATTTGCCTGACGCTCAGCGCGTTTGGCGCGGGCTCGCTCGAGTGCTGCCTGAACCGGATCGGCGGAGCCATCGCCGCTTTCCACCTGTTTGCGTGCCTGTGCTTCGGCGGCGGCTTGAGCGCGGGCGGCGCGGCGAGCTTCTTTTTCCTGCTGCTCTTTTTCCAATCGCGCCTGGCGCGCTTCGAAGCGGGCGCGGGCGCGATCGGATTGGTCCTGCTCTTCGCGTTCCTGGCGAATTTCGCCTTTGGCGTAGCGGTAGTAATGCACCAGCGGAATCTGGCTCGGGCAGACCCAGGCGCAGGCGCCGCATTCGATGCAATCGGCAATGGAGTGCAGTTCGGCGCTGTCCAGATTGCGGCTCTTGGCGGCCCACAACAATTGCTGGGGCAGCAGCCCGGCCGGGCATACCTGCTCGCATTGGCCGCAGCGAATGCAGGGGTTGTCCGGCTGTGGTTTGGGCAATTCACGTCGCGTTGGCGCCAGCAGGCAGTTGGTGGTTTTGACCAGCGGCGCGGTTATGTCGGGCAACGCAAAACCCATCATCGGGCCGCCCATAATCACGCGGTCGGCGTTCTTCAGATGCACACCGGCGTGGTTCAACAGGGTTTCGATTGGCGTACCGATCAACACCTCGTAGTTGCCGGGGCGCTCAACGGCACCGCCAGTAACGGTGGTGATGCGGCGTATCAGCGGTTCATCTTCAACCACGGCGGCGCGAATGGCCGCCAGCGTGCCGACGTTCTGGCAGACGATGCCGAGGTCCGACGGCAGGCCACCGGCCGGCACTTCCTGACCAGTGATCAACTGGATCAGTTGTTTTTCACCGCCGCTCGGGTACTTAGTCGGCACAACGGTAACGCGCAAGGCAATGCCCAGTGCTTCGGCTGCCGCCGTCATTGCCGCCAGTGCTTCGGGCTTGTTGTCTTCAATGCCAAGGCGTAGCTGAGTGGCGCCGACTAACGATGCTGCGATGGCCGCGCCTTCGACAATTTTGGCGGCGCGTTCGCGCATCAGCCGGTCGTCGGCAGTGATGTAGGGCTCGCACTCGGCAGCGTTGATGATCAGTGACGTTATCGGCTGATGTCGGTTGCGGTATTTCACATCGGTCGGAAAACCCGCGCCACCGAGGCCGGCGAGGCCGCAGTCGCGCAGCCGCTGAATCAGTGTCGCGGCGTCTTGCTGGCGCCAGTTGGGGTAGCCGTGGCGTTCGCGCCAGGCATCTTCGCCATCGGCTTCGAGAATGATGCAGGGCGCACTCAGACCGGATTCGTGAGCGATCACTCGTTCTTCGATGGCGACAATGCGACCAGACGTTGGTGCGTGCACAGCCGCGCTGATGGCGCCGACCGCGTCGGCCAGGATGTCGCCTTTCAATACGGTGCCGCCAACATTGACGCGTGGCTCGGCCGGCGCACCCAGGTGCATGCGTAGCGGCAGAATCAAGGTTGATGGCAACGGCACCGCTTCGATGGCGGTCGCGTTGGACTGGGCCTTGTTGTCGGCCGGGTGGATACCGCCGTGAAAACGATGCGGCCGGTCGGTGATGATCAGCGGCGCGTTCATGCGGCGTGCTCCCGGTCGGTGGCGATCAGCGCTGCGGGTTTAGCCAGATGCCAGTGGTCGAAATCGGTGGCGACTTCCACCATGTCGATGCAATCGACCGGGCACGGCTCAACGCACAGATCGCAGCCGGTGCATTCGCTTTCGATCACGGTGTGCATTTGTTTGGCGGCGCCGAGAATGGCGTCAACCGGGCAGGCCTGAATGCACTTGGTGCAGCCGATGCACTCGGCCTCGCGAATCACTGCCACCATCTTGGCTTTTTCAACGCCGTGTTCGGCATCGAGCGGTTCCGGTTCTACGTCCAGCAAATCGGCTAACGCCTGAATCGTTGATTCGCCACCGGGCGGGCATTTGTTGATCTTGTCGCCGCCAGCGATGGCTTCGGCGTAGGGTCGGCAACCGGGATAGCCGCATTGGCCGCATTGTGTTTGCGGCAGTACGTTGTCGATCTCATCGACAATGGCATTGCCTTCGGGCTTAAACCGCACCGACGCATAACCGAGTGCGGCGCCGAGTACAGCGGCGACAATCAACAGAGTAATAACGGCTGTCCACATCGCTCAGCCCACCGCAACCAGGCCGGAAAAGCCCATAAAGGCCAGCGCCATAATGCCAGCGGTCATCATGCCAATCGCCGGGCCTTGAAACGGCTGCGGCACGTCAGCCACGGCCAGGCGTTCACGCAGCGCGGCAAACAACACCAGCACCAGCGAAAAACCGACTGCCGCACCAAAGCCATAGAGGAAACTTTCCACCAGCGAATTCTGGCGACTGATGTTGAGCAAAGCGACGCCGAGCACGGCGCAGTTGGTGGTGATCAGCGGCAGGAAAATACCCAACACTCGATACAGCAACGGGCTGGTTTTACGCACCAGCATTTCGGTGAACTGCACCATAAAGGCGATCACCAGAATAAAGCTGATGGTTTTCAGATAGGTCAGACCGAGTGGTTCCAGCAGCCAGGCATAAACGACGTAGCTGGCGACCGACGACAGCGTTAATACGAAGGTGGTTGCCAACGACATGCCAACGGCGGTTTCCAGCTTGTTGGACACGCCCATAAACGGACACAGGCCCAGAAACTGAACCAACACAAAGTTGTTCACCAGAATGGTGGCTACCAACAGCAGAATGTAGTCGGTCATGGCAGTCGGTCCTAAATGCCGGGCGGAAGCGGGCGTCATTATCGGGAAATGACTCCGGCCTCTCAAGGTCGCTATGCCGGGTTCGCGTCGAATGCAAGAACGATGGATTCAGCTCAGAGCGATTAACGCAACGCCACTGAACGCCAGCGCCAATCCAACCCAGGCTTTGTTTGAAGCGCGGTTGCCGCGTAAACGGTCAATGGCAAAGGCCATGATGGCGCAGGTGGCAATCAGCGTTTGTACCACGCCAGCTTCGGCGTGTTTAACGGCCAGTTGTTGAAACCAGATGCCCAAGAGCGTGCCTAAGAAAGTGCTAATGACCAGCAGCAGCCATTGCCGCGCATTGAGTCTGAGCCAAATCGGCTGGTTACGCAGCCGTAATACCAAAGGCAAGACGGCAACGCCTGCGGCGATTCGCAACAACGCCCCCTGGCTGGCGGGCAAATCAATAGAGAGAAATACCTGGCGCGTTAATATTATGCCCAACGCCTGACACAAAGCGGCTCCTATCGCAAAACTCAGTCCCGATAAAGGATGGTTGCGATGCGTCGGATTACTTGGCTCCAACACCCAAAACAGCGCGGGCAAAATTAAGGCCGCACCGAGCCATTGCCACAGCGTCAGAAACTCGCCCAGCCACAACATGCCCAGGCCGATGGTGAACAATGGCGCGGCAGATTCCGCAATGGTCAGGGTAGTGCGTTCACCGATGCGGTTCAGCGCCGAAAACAACAGCGTATCGCCGAGCGCGATGCCGATCAGGCCGCTAAGCAACAGCGGTGTCCAGACACGGGCGGGCAGAGCAATCCATTGGCCTGATAAGGCGATAAACACCGCCAGGCCAAAGCAGGCCAACACACCTTTCCAGAAGTTCAGTTGCAGCGGTGTCAGTTGGCCGCCGAGATGCCGGAAACCGTAGGCGGCGACTGTCCAGGACAGTGCCGCCAACAGCGCGAAGAGTTCGCCCATTGGGTATCAGTCGATTGTTGGAATCAGCTGATTTTGGTACCAGGCGCGGCGGCAGCCGGACCTTCCAGTACCCACAGATCGTCGCCACCGCTGGCCGCCAGCACCATGCCTTCGGACAGACCAAAGCGCATCTTGCGTGGCTTCAGGTTGTACACCAGCACCACCGACTTGCCGACCAGATCGGCCGGTTCGTAATGGCTGCGAATGCCGGAAAACACCTGACGGGTTTCGCCGTTGCCGGCATCCAGTTGCAGTTGCAGCAGCTTGTCGGCGCCATCGACGTAATCGGCGCTCAATACTTTGGCGACGCGCAGATCGACCTTGGCAAAATCGGCAAATTCGATTTCGGCTGTGTCGACGGTGGGGGCCGGTTTGGGGTCTTTTTTCTCAGCCGGTTTCGATGCGGCCGGTTTGGCTTCGGCAGCGGCGTCTTCCTTGCTGGCTTCGATCAAGGCATCGATCTGTTCCATTTCGATGCGGGTCAGCAACGGCTTGAATTTGTTAATGGCGTGACCGGTCAGCACTGTCTGACGATCCGTGAAGTGCAACGTTTCAACGTTGAGGAACTCACGAATCTTTTCGCTCATTGCTGGCAGCACCGGGCCGAGGTAAATCGCCAACAGACGGAACAGATGAATGCCCATGGAGCAGATGTCCTGCACTTCTTGATCGCGGCCGTCTTCTTTTGCCAGGCTCCACGGCGCTTTCGCCTGAATGTATTCGTTGGCGCGGTCGGCCAGCGTCATGATTTCGCGAATGGCGCGGCTGTATTCACGCGCTTCGAAATACGCGGCGATGCGTTCGCCAGCGGCCTGAAAGTCAGCCAGCATGGCGGGTTCGGCAACGTTGTCTGACAGGTTACCTCCGGCTTTCTTAATAAAACCGGCGCAACGGCTGGCGATGTTCACGACCTTGCCAACCAGATCGGAATTCACCCGCTGGGCAAAATCGGTCAGCGACAAATCGATGTCTTCCACGCCGTCGCCCAATTTGGCAGCGTAGTAGTAACGTAGATACTCCGGACTCAGATGTTCCAGGTAAGTTTTGGCCATGATGAAGGTGCCACGCGACTTGGACATCTTCTCGCCGTTGACCGTCACATAGCCGTGTGCAAAGACGCCGCTGGGTTTACGGTAGTTGGCGCTGTCGAGCATGGCCGGCCAAAACAGGGCGTGGAAATTGATGATGTCTTTGCCGATGAAGTGATACAGCTCGGCGCTGGAATCCTTGTTCCAGTAATCGTCGAAATTCAGATCGTCGCGACGGTCGCACAGGTTTTTGAAACTCGCCATGTAACCGATTGGCGCATCCAACCAGACGTAAAAATATTTGCCCGGCGCATCGGGAATTTCGAAACCAAAATAGGGCGCATCGCGGCTGACATCCCAAGGTTGCAGCTCAGCGTCGACCCATTCGGCCAGCTTGTTGGCAACGCTGTCCTGCAAGGTGCCGGAGCGCGTCCAGCTGCGCAGCATGTCCTGGAATTGCGGCAGGTCGAAGAAGTAGTGTTCGGACTCTTTTTCCACCGGTGTGGCGCCGCTGTACACCGAACGCGGGTTGATCAATTCGTTCGGTTCGTAAGTTGCAGAACAGACTTCGCACGCGTCGCCGTATTGATCGGCGCTGCCGCATTTCGGGCAAGTGCCTTTGACAAAGCGGTCGGCCAGGAAGATTTCTTTTTCAGGGTCATACAGCTGGCGAATGGTCTTGACGGTGATGTGGCCGTTGGCTTTCAAACGGCTATAAATCTGCTCGGAAAACACCCGGTTTTCGTCCGAGTGGGTGCTGTAATAATTGTGGTGATCGATCAGGAATCCGCGGAAATCACGCACGTGTTCTTCGCGCATGGCATCGATGTGATCTTCCGGTGTCTTGCCTTCTTTTTCCGCGCGCAGCATGACGGCCGTACCGTGAGTGTCGTCGGCACAAACGTAGGTGCACATATTGCCCATGCTGTTTTGAAAGCGAACCCAGATGTCGGTCTGAATGTGTTCCAGCATATGACCCAGATGGATCGGCCCGTTGGCGTAAGGCAGGGCGCTGGTCACCAGTATCTTGCGGGGTTCGCTCATTGCTTTGCACTTCCTCATGAATCAACGACGGCGACCGCGCAACGGCGGCCGGAAAGGGCCGCACAGTTTACCCGAAGGCAATTTCAGCGTCATCCGCAGTGTGACGGTGAGCGTGGGCAGTGCCCGCCTGCCGGTGGTATGATCCGCGCATTCTGACAACCTCGACCAAGGAGACCTCAGGTTGATTATTCCCGTTTTGTTGGCTGGTGGTGTGGGCTCACGGCTATGGCCGGTATCACGAGAGCTCTTTCCCAAGCAGTGCATCCGACTGACCAGCACAGAACACAGCCTGATTCAGCAAACCATTGAACGGGCACAAGTGGCGGGTCTGGTTGAAGCGCCCATTGTTGTCTGTAATGACGAACACCGTTTTTTAATTGCTCAACAATTGTCTGACCTGAACATTAAGGGCGATTTGATTCTCGAACCCCAAGGCCGCAATACCGCTCCGGCCATTGCATTGGCGGCCTTTCAGGCGCTGCAACGCAATCCCGATGCGGTGCTGGTGGTATTACCGGCCGACCATGTGATTCAGGATCAGGCCGCATTTGGTGCCGTGCTGCAGCAAGCGTTGGAACAAGCGCAAGCGGACAAACTGGTTACCTTTGGTGTTCAGCCAACGTATCCGGAAACCGGCTATGGCTACATCGAAGCTGCTCAGCCAGGGCAGGTGAGTGCCGTGGCGGCATTCCGGGAAAAGCCCGATGCCGAAACGGCTGCTGGCTATGTGCAAAGTGGTCGTCACTATTGGAACTCGGGCATGTTCGTGTTCAAGGCAAGCATCTATCTGGATGAGCTGAAGCGCCACCAGCCAGCGATTTACAGTGCTACTGAAGCGGCTATGGCGGGCGAATACAACGATCTGGATTTTATCCGCGTCGACGCCGAAGCCTTTGCCAAAAGCCCGTCCGATTCCATCGATTACGCCATCATGGAACACACCGACCGGGCCGTCGTCGTGCCCTACGCCGGCGATTGGAGCGACATCGGTGCCTGGTCGGCGCTGTACGATCTGAGCGACAAAGACAGCGATGGCAACGTGTTGCAAGGCGATGTATTGACGCATCAGGCCAGCGGCAATTTGATCCGTGCCGAAAGTCGGCTGGTGGCGGCCGTAGGTGTGAATGACCTGGCGATCATCGAAACCGACGATGCGGTGCTGGTTATCCCGCGCGAGCGGGCGCAAGACGTCAAAGAGATCGTTAACCAGATCAAACAAGACGGTCGCAGCGAACATCAATTGCATGCACGCGTTCATCGCCCCTGGGGGGCGTACAAAACCATCAATATGGGCGAGCGCCATCAGGTGAAACGCATCACCGTCAAACCGGGAGAAAAGTTGTCGGTGCAGATGCATCACCATCGCGCCGAACATTGGGTGGTGGTCAGCGGTACGGCGAATGTCACTATTGGCGACGACACCCGCATGCTGAGCGAAAACGAATCGGTCTACATTCCCATCGGTACCGTTCACGCACTGGAAAACCCGGGCAAGATTCCGCTGGAACTGATTGAAGTCCAGACCGGCAGTTACCTGGGTGAAGACGACATCGTGCGTTTCACCGATCGCTACGGCCGCAGTTAATTCGCCTACCGCTTAGCTTGAACAGGTCGGGCCGACTTTAGAAGGCCCGACCGAATCCCCATCTAGCCCTCGCGTCCATTTTCCAATCGAGTTTGATATGTCCCACGATCGCATCCACACCCTGCTGGGTACCTTGACCGACCCGCACACCGAGCGGCCGTTAACCGACAGTGCAGACATTCGCCTGGACGGCGATCACCCGGTCAGGGTGCACATCACCTTGCATTATGCGGCCGGTCATTACGCGCGTGGTTTAACGATGCTGGTGCAAAGCCATCTGGAAGCGCACCTGGACGACGTTGAGACCGAAGTGACGGTGGATTGGTCCGCCAGTGCAGTAAACCTTCGGATCGATCAGCCGGCGCTGAAGGGCGTAAAAAACATCATCGCCGTAGCATCGGGAAAAGGCGGCGTCGGCAAAAGCACCACGGCCGTTAACCTGGCCTTGGCGCTGCAAGCTGAAGGCGCACGAGTGGGTATCCTGGATGCCGATATTTACGGCCCGAGCGTAGCCGCCATGCTTGGCGTGGCTGACGGCACTCGACCGCAAACACGCGACGAAAAATACTTTGTTCCGGTAGAAGCACACGGCTTGCAAAGCATGTCGATGGCTTATCTGGTCACCGAGAAAACTCCCATGGTGTGGCGCGGACCCATGGTGTCTGGTGCGTTACAGCAGTTGTTGACGCAAACGTTATGGGACGAACTGGACTATCTGGTTATCGACATGCCACCGGGCACTGGCGACATTCAACTGACGTTGGCGCAAAAAGTGCCGGTATCGGGTGCGGTGATTGTGACGACACCACAAGACATTGCCTTGCTGGATGCGCGCAAAGGCATCGAAATGTTCCGCAAGGTCAATATTCCGGTACTGGGCATCGTCGAAAACATGGCCATGCACATCTGTTCCAATTGCGGTCACATCGAACATATTTTTGGGGAAGGCGGCGGTACACGATTGGCGACCGACTACGACGTCACTCTGCTGGAAAGCCTGCCATTGGATCTCGGTATCCGCACACAGACGGACAATGGCGAACCCACCGTAGTGGCCGAGCCCGATGGCGAGATCACCGCGCACTATCAATTGCTGGCGCGGCGCACGGCGGCTGTTTTGGCGTTGCAGGGCGCGGATGCTGGGCCTAGTATCTCCATCCAATAACGACTGTCATCGAACTGTCACTCGGGTGTCATAGTCTGTGCCGGGTTCGAACCTGGCCCGACATCCATCATTTTTTGATTCAGCAGGTATAGGAAGCTCCATGAAAGTAACCGTCTTTGGTATTGGCTATGTCGGCCTGGTTCAAGGGACTTGTTTGGCGGAAGCCGGCCACGATGTGGTGTGTGTGGATGTCGACGCCAGTCGCGTTGAAAACCTCAAACAGGGGCGTATTCCCATTTACGAACCCGGTTTGGAACCGCTGGTCAAAGAGAATTATCAGGAAGGTCGGCTGAACTTCACCACCGACGCCGCCGAAGCCGTTCGCCACGGCGAAATCCTGTTTATTGCAGTCGGCACGCCACCCGATGAAGACGGCAGCGCCGATCTGAAATACGTCTTGACGGTGGCGCGGACCATCGCCGAAGAGATGAACGATCACAAAGTCGTCATCAACAAATCGACCGTGCCGGTCGGCACCGCCGACAAAGTCACCGCAGCCATTGCTGAGGTACTGAAAAAACGCGGTAGTGATTTGAGTTTTGACGTGGTATCCAACCCGGAATTCCTGAAAGAAGGCGCTGCGGTAAACGACTGCATGCGCCCGGACCGTATCGTCATCGGAACCGACAGCGAACGCGCCGAAGAAATGTTGCGTGAACTGTACGCGCCCTTTAACCGCAACCACGACAAAATGATTGTCATGGATGTACGCAGCGCCGAACTGACCAAATACGCCGCCAACTGCATGCTGGCAACTAAGATCAGTTTCATGAACGAAATGGCCAATCTGGCTGAGCGTTTGGGCGCCGATATTGAAGCCGTTCGTCAGGGCATTGGCAGCGATCCGCGCATCGGTTACCACTTTATTTATCCCGGTGTTGGCTACGGCGGTTCCTGTTTTCCGAAAGACGTTCAGGCGTTGATTCGCACGGCGGATAACATCGATTTCGACGCCGGAATTTTGAAGGCCGTGGAAGCGCGTAATTACGATCAAAAAACCACGCTCTATCGAAAAATTCACGCGCATTATCAGGGTGAATTGGCTGGCAAAACCTTTGCATTGTGGGGGTTGAGTTTCAAACCCAACACCGACGATATGCGCGAAGCACCCAGCCGCGTCTTGATGGAAGCTTTGTGGGCCGCCGGCGCCAAGGTGCAGGCATTCGACCCGGAAGCAATGGAAGAGACGCAACGTATTTATGGTGACCGTGACGATTTGATTTTGTGCGGCACCAAAGAGAGTGCTTTGAAAGCGGCCGATGCGTTAATCATCGTGACGGAATGGCAAACCTTCCGGGCGCCGAACTTTGATGTCATCAAACAACAACTGACTGAACCGCTGGTGTTTGATGGTCGTAATTTGTACGAGCCTGCTCGTATGAAGAAGAAGGGCTTCCGTTATTACGCAGTCGGTCGCCAGCCGGTCTGATCGTAATACTCAGGCCCTGGAAACATTGTCTGTTGGTAGTGAGACTCGCATGAGCCAAAACCCGGAATCACCCTATGTTTTCAAGGGCCTGGATTTAGGATCCGAGGCCGTTTGGCACACCCAAAGTGTGTCGCCCAGTGACCGCGCTCAACTGATGCAACAACAACCGCGTTGCATCTGGTTGACCGGCTTGTCCGGCTCGGGAAAATCCACCATTGCCAACGCACTGGACGCCACCTTGCACGCCAATGGCGTGAAAACGTTTTTGCTCGATGGCGATAATGTTCGTCACGGTCTGAACAAAGATTTGGGCATGAGCGAAAAAGATCGTGCCGAAAACATTCGCCGCGTGGGTGAAGTCGCCAAGTTAATGGTGGATGCCGGATTGATTGTGGTCTGCGCGTTTATCTCCCCTTACAACCGCGATCGACAGATCGTGCGTTCAATTTTTGCGCCTGGCCAATTCATCGAAGTTTTCCTGAACACGCCGTTGGATGTGTGCGAACAACGCGACCCCAAAGGGTTATACAAAAAAGCACGCGCCGGCATCATCAAACAATTCACCGGTATCAGCGATCCTTATGAGGCGCCCCAGGCGGCTGAACTGGAAATCGATACCAGCCGCAGTAACGTCGAGAAAAGCGTTAAAAATATTCTGACACTGATGCAGTAAGCGCTGTTGACGTCAATGATGCCGCAACTGATCACCCTGGGCGCATTGATGCTGGCCTTGATCGGCCTCTACAGCGGTCGTGGTCGTCCGGTTTATTGGTTTTTCGGCGCTGCTGCCGGGCTGTATGGCTTGGGCGTCCTCACCTTACCGGAAGCGCTGAGTGGGTTGGTGAATGAAGGCGTAGTCACCCTGGCGTTGTTGATGGTTATTGCCCATCGCATCCAGGCCAGCGGCTTACTCAATCGCCCGCTGGATACACTGCTCAACCGAACGTCACATCACTCTGGTGGGTTCTTGTTGGTATTGGCGCCAGTGGCGTTGATCTCGGCATTCCTGAATAACACCCCTATTGTCGCTGTCTTGCTGCATCCCATCCGGGAGTGGGCCATTCGTCGAGGCGATGCACCCAGTCGTTATCTATTGCCACTGAGCTACGCGGCCATCATCGGCGGCACTCTGACCCTGGTTGGCACCAGTACGAATCTGGTGGTGTTCGGCCTGTTGACAGATCTGGCTCCGGGGCACCAATTGAATGTATTCAGTCCAGTATGGGTTGGGTTGCCGCTGTTGTTGGTCTTCCTCTTGTATTACGGAATGGCAAAGCGTTGGCTGCCGAAACGGATACCCGTCAATGCCTCGCCCGAACGTGTGACTGAATTTCAGATCCATGCCCAGATTGATGCCTCTATCGAAGGGCTCAGTGTCGCAGAGGCTGGATTGCGGCATTTAAAGCAAGGTTATTTGTATCGCTTACAACGCGCCAATGAATGGCAGCAAGTGGGTGCAGACACACGCTTAAAAGCGGACGACCGTTTGGTATTTTTAGGATCGCCGGGATTGATCCAGGAATTATCTTTAGTGCCGGGCATCAATGTGATTCGCCAGGGCCAGAGTACGGGTGAACCCACACACTTGCTCGAAGCCATTGTGCCGGTAGGATCGGCTTTGATCGGGCAAACGGCTCGCGCCATTGGATTTCGCAAGCGATATGGTGCGGTGATTGTTAGCGTTGCCCATCAGACCGATCAACACTTTGGCAAACTTGGCGAATACAATATTCAAGCGGGTGATTTACTGCTGCTGGAAACACCCTCGTCGCAAACATTCCCGCCATCGGCGGATTTAACGGTGTTGAATCGCCATCAGTCTGCACACTCGACCGCAGACCAACGACGCGGTTATTTCATGCTGTTGCTTTTCCCTATCATGGTGGTGGGTGGTACCTTGATGGGCATGCCATTGCTGAAAGTGACGGTGTTGTATCTGGCGTTAAGTTTCTTACTGAGGGTTGCCCAACCCGCTGATTTTATGAGAGGCATCGACGTCCAGCTGTTCGGGATATTGATTGGCGCGTTAGCGCTTGCAACCGCAGTTGAAAAGACGCAGTTGGATGTGTGGCTGTTGTCACCCTTTATGGGTTTGATTGAATCCGCAGCTTTAGGTGTCTTGGTGATTTTTGCGCTCTGTTGGGTGATGACTGAGCTAATAACCAACCATTCTGCCGCCGCGCTGATGTTACCGTTTGCCTTATCCATTGGTCAGGTTGCGGGATTATCTGTAGAACAAGTTGCAATTACCGTGATGATGGCAGCTTCAACCAGTTTCATAACGCCATTCGGTTATCAAACCAACCTGATGGTATTGTCTGCGGGCAATTATCGTCCGCTCGATTATTTGAAATTTGGCACACCCTTGGTGATATTCAGTGCAACATTAACCACCTTAATTGTGCCCAGGTTACCCGTGATTTTTTATTGAAGGATTTTCAATGACGACGATCGACTTTCGCGCCGTTGTTCATCTGGCTAAGCAAGCTGGTGAAGCGATTTTAGCAATCTATGAACAGGATTTTGATGTCGAAACCAAAGCCGACACTAGCCCGTTGACGGCGGCCGATTTGGCTGCACATCAAGCCATCGTTGCTGGCTTGAGTCAATTAACACCTCAGGTTCCCATCCTCTCGGAGGAAAGCGCCACCATTGCCTGGCACGAACGGCAGAGCTGGCAGCAGTATTGGTTGGTGGACCCGCTGGATGGCACCAAAGAATTCATCAAGAAAAATGGCGAATTCACCGTCAATATCGCTTTAATTGACAAGGGGGAACCGGTTTGGGGCGTCGTGCACGCACCGGTGCTGGACTGCACCTATGTCGGTGGAACAGCGGTGGGTGGCAGCCGAAAAGAACAAGACGGAAACGAGCAAGGAATTTCGGTGTCGTCACTACCGAAAGGCAAAGCCGGATGGCGGATCGTTGGCAGTCGCTCGCATCAAAGCGATGCCTTCCAAACCTTCGTGAAGGATTTCGATCACCCGGAAATAAAGAGCCTGGGAAGTTCATTGAAAATCTGCCTGGTGGCCGAAGGCGCTGCGGACTTGTACCCCCGGTTAGGGCCGACCAGCGAATGGGACACCGGCGCAGCGCACGCCTTGTTGCGTGGAGCCGGCGGTGAGCTCTTTAATGCGGTGGACAGTGAACCTGTGAAGTACAACCAGAGTGAGAGCTTGTTGAATCCGTTCTTTATTGCGGCACCTCGAAACTATCGTTAAAGCGTTCGAACAGCTGTCGAATAAGCAGTTTCTAAGCCATAAGCATTGCTGAATTCAACGCCAAACAGCGATCACCAGAAATCGAACAGAAAGACGGGTATTGGGATTGTATTGATCGCCGTGCTCCTTTAGAGTCTGCGTTCATCGCTTGAACACAGTGACGGAAAACCGATGGAAGCGGTCTCTAACAACGGTCAAACAAGCTGGTATCTGGTGCAATGCAAACCCAAAGAAGGTTTCCGTGCCGCCGAACATCTGGCCAACCAGCAGATTCACTGCTTCCATCCAACACACCGAGTGCGCCGCCGCCGTGCCGGCCAACTGCACTGGCAAGTTGAAAGCCTGTTTCCGCATTACCTCTTCGTCCGACTCAACGCCGATCAAAGTGTCGCCAAGGTCAACAGTACCCGAGGTGTGGCGCGATTAGTTAATAGCCTTGGCCGCCCGCTGGTCGTTTCTGATGCAATCGTCGCCAGCGTGATAAAGCAGTGCCAGGTACTGAATAATGAAGCACCCGAACCCGAGCTTAAAGCTGGCACAGTAGTGACTATTACCGAAGGTTGCTTCAAGCACCTCCAAGCGATTGTTCAAATGACTCGCGGTGAGGATAGGGTAGTGTTGTTGTTGCAGCTGTTGAGCAAAGAGCAGCGGTTGGAGTTACCGATAAAAGCAGTGCAGTTCGCTTAATTAAAATCGCGACGAACAGTGAGTCAACGTCGCCAAACGAATGTTAAAACAATTCTATTGGTGTGCCTTGTATCCGGCCGGGCGGTAGCTTACCCCCGTTACATAACGTTACCCAAGGGTAGGGCTGAAAGACCATCAGGAGCTGTGGTATTACCTGACGTTGAAAAATCACCGAAAGATGAAAAGTACTCGGTCCGAAATCTCTTGGAAACTATCTGTAACCTCCATTCAATCTGTTACGAGGTTTTTATAAACACCATGTTGCCCGAAGAATCTCGCTATAAGTTGCTAAAGGCTCTCGAAGCAAACCCAGGTGCTAGCCAGCGTGAGCTGGCTCAAGAATTGGGTGTCAGTTTGGGGAAGGTTAACTACTGCCTGAAAGCATTGGTGGAAAAGGGATGGATAAAAGCTGGGAACTTTACGAAGAATCCCAATAAACTTGGATATGCCTATATTCTTACTCCTTCAGGTGTTGAAGAAAAACTAAATGTCACTATGCGATTTCTAAAACACAAATTGGAAGAGCATGAGCAGATTCAACGAGATATAGATGAATTACGAGAAGAAGTTTCTCAATTTTCAGTCAATAGTAAGCAAACAGGCTAATTTTATATCTGGTGTTCTGCATCTAAAAGATAGAGCCAAAACATAAAAATTTGGAAACGGACTTCATTGGTCTTATTTGGTCCGCCGTTATTCGCCACACCATTAAAAATACTTCCGATTTCAGCCTGATTGCCAGGGTTGTCCGTCTTGTTGATGGAAGACGACCTCACCATAGCAATACCAGTGCTAGTCCGTCTCAGCTAAGAGAATTCTAATGGTTTCAGAAAGAAACAAACGAATAGCCCATAACACGCTAATGCTCTATTTTCGTCAATTATTAATCTTATTTGTAAGTCTATACACCATTCGAATCGTTCTGCATCAACTGGGCGTAGAAGATTACGGTATCTATGGCGCGGTGGGTGGTCTCGTAGCACTTAGCGCTTTTCTACCTGGCACTTTGGCACAAGCAACACAACGCTTCTTTTCATTCGCCCTGGGTGAGCAAAACGACGAGCGGTTGAAAAAAACCTTTTCTGTCAATCTTACTCTTTATGTCTCGGTAGCCTTGATAGCGTTAATTGCTCTTCAAACCATCGGGCTCTGGTTTGTGAATACTGAGCTGTCCGTACCTGAAGGCAGGTTTGAAGCCGCTAAAACCTTATATCACTATGCGACGCTGACTTTTCTGGTTAGCGTGATAACCAGTCCCTTCATGGCCATTATCATGGCCCATGAAGATATGAAGCTGTACGCATACATATCAATCATTGAAGCGTTCATGAAGCTGGGCGTCGTGTTCCTTCTTCAATACATTGCTTGGGATAAGCTGGAACTGTACGGGCTGCTAGTACTATGTGTGGGCACAATAAACGCAGTGCTATACATCGGTATTTGCTTGTATAGATATGACGAATGCCAGTTCCGTAAATTCTATTGGGACGCTGCACTGTTCCGGGAGATTATCGGCTTCACCGGCTGGACTTTATTTGGTGCTATTTCAACTGTTGCCCGTACTCACGCGGTGACAGTTTTGCTTAACCAGTCGTTTAGTCCGGCTGTTGTGGCGGCAAGGGCGCTTGCTGTTCAAATTGCAGGCCAAGTAAACATATTCTCGAGTAATTTTAACAGCAGTCTTTATCCACCCATTATCAAAGCCTACGCCGCCAATAAGCGTCAGGAGATGTATGGGTTAATAACCGGTGGTTCAAAAATAACGTTTTTTCTACTATGGATTTTTGCACTGCCTATGATGGTCAAGATGGATGCCGTATTAAGCATCTGGCTTAAGACGGTACCTTCAGATGCGGTACTTTTCTCACAACTAGCCCTTGTTGAAGCCCTAATAATGTCGATTAGTATGCCATTGTTCGCCGCGGCCAGAGCGCCAGGAAAGATGAAAGTCTATGAGCTTACTCTGGGCTCTATTCAAATAGGCATACTCTTAACGGCGTGGGCGGTAGTCGCTGCGGGTGCACCTGCTTACGCTGTCTTTATTGTCGCGATTTTGGCGAATATTCTAATGTTTGGAGTCCGGCTGTTTCTCGTGAATTGGCTTACCGGGTTTCCGGTGGAGAACTTTCTGAGGTTCACCGCACTACCGATTATAGGCATCGTTTCGATCTCCGCGCTGCCTATCACTGTAATGAATCATCTGCTACCAAATGGATTTTACTGGTCGGTATTGGTCATCTTTGCTAGTTTCGCAGTCTCATCTATAGCCATGTACTCCATTGGGCTTGACAAATCTTGGAGGGAAAAAATTGTGGAGACGATACGCTCTCGCTTACTTAAATTGAAAATTTCATTGCAAAGAATGCGGTTTTAGGCAATACCGATGAAATGAGTATTCTACAGGTGAAAATCCCTTAAACTGGTCAAATAGTCCAGTTGTTGTTGCACACTTATAAACGTGCAATTTCTTTAGAATTAAAATTTTAGAGTTATATTTTATTGAGCCTATATAAGAGTGTTTGTGGATAAATGTGAGTTGGTTAGATGAAAAAGATGATTCGGTTTGCTTTCAATTTCTTGAAAAAAACTCCTTTAATTTTAACCTCGCTTCGGAAAATATATCGTACTGGTGGCTACTCCGTATTTGAAATTTCAACCATAAATTATGGTGAGATTCTACATGGAAAAAATGTACTGGTGACGGGGGGTAGTGCAGGAATTGGTTTGTCCATTGCAAAAAAATTTATTGCAGAGGGTGCGAAGGTCGTTATCACTGGGCGCGATAAGAATAAGTTAGATGCTGCTTTAAGTGAAATTAATAGCGGAAATTTGAAGGGGATAGTCTGGGATGCCGCTGACATCTCGGTCATTGAGCAAAACCTTAATGAATGCAAGGATTTGCTTGGCGAAGATATAGATATATTAATAAACAATGCTGGTATTGTACGCGGAATACAGTTTCCTGATGTTCTCGAAGAGATGTGGGATGATGTATATAAAATAAATCACAAGGGGTTGTTTTTTTTGAGTCAAGCTATCTGTAAACGATGGCTGTCTCGAAGGTCTAATAAACTTAAAAAGATAATAAATATTTCTTCTCAAGGTGGCTTTGTTGGTGCCACCTACCCTTATCGTATGACAAAGTGGGATATCGCAGGGCTAACGCAAGGCCTTGGAGTGAAACTAGCACCACATGGGATAATTGTTAATGGAATTGCTCCAGGAATCATTGCTACAGCCATGCAACCCGGAACATTAAAGCAGGGTGAGAATAATTTCTGCGAAAAGAATCCTCTTGGTCGATTTGCTATTCCTGAGGAAATTGCTGAATTAGCAGCGTTTCTATCCAGCGATGCATCAAACTTTATAGTTGGCCAGACTATCGTATGCGACGGGGGATTTTCGCTAAAATAAATTACCTATTATGAATTGAATTTGTTGGAAAACCGCAGCCTGCTGCCAGTGATTGGCGGAAAAGTCCAACAAAGTGGAGAAATGGCAAACCTGAAAGAGCTTGTTAGCTTTAAATAGATAATAAAATTTTTAATTTTCGATTTATTAAATTTAAGCAATTCGCTGGGTGAAATTATGAGTAAGCTTTATACTGACGAAAAAAATGTCCTTATCATCATTTCGCTTTTAAAAGCGAACGGGATTAGTAAGGTTATAGTCTCGCCAGGAACCACTAATGTAGCGTTCGTTGCAAGCGTTCAGCAAGATCCGTTTTTTAAACTCTATTCGGCCGTTGATGAACGGTCTGCAGCTTACATGGCTTGCGGTATGGCGCATGAAACTGGTGAGCCGGTCGTAATTAGCTGCACAGGTGCAACCGCTTCTCGTAATTATATGCCTGGGATGACTGAAGCGTATTATCGTAAATTGCCTGTGTTATCGATTACATCTACGCAAGCAACTGGGCTAGTGGGTCATAATATTGGCCAGATAATTGATAGAAGTAAGAAGCCCAACGACACCCAACGACTTAGTGTAACGCTCCCAATAGTAAAGGACGAAGACGACTTTTGGGATTGTGAGGTTAAAGTCAATCAAGCTATATTAGAGCTAAAACGTGGTGGTGGTGGTCCCGTCCATATTAATTTGCCAACACGCTACAGTAAAAATTATGATACAAAAAAACTACCAACTTGCAGGGTTATGGATCGATTTACCGTTGTGGATGAATTTCCAGAGATAAATGGCAAAGTTGGGATATTCGTTGGTGCTCACAGACAATTTACATCAGAAGAAATAGATGCAATTGACCAATTCTGTGCTGCAAACGATGCAGTAGTTTTTTGTGATCATACTAGCAGTTTTAATGGAAAATATCGAGTGGGGTATGCACTAGCCGCCAGTCAAATGAAAGGAGATATGAGTGAGGACAAACCTGATATTACAATCCACATAGGTGAAGTAACTGGTGACTATGCAAGTATTCCGATGGTCGGAAAAGAAGTTTGGCGTGTAAGTCCTGATGGCGAGCTTCGTGATACTTTCAAAAAGCTAAAATATATTTTTGAGATGGATGAAAAAACATTTTTTGAACGTTATACCGATAAATCTAAAGCCCCATCCGATGGCAGCTTAAAACGATGTCAGAAGCGCTTAGAGGAAATTCGGAATAGTGTTCCTAATATCCCTTTTTCTAATGTCTGGGTAGCATCCCGGATGGCGCACTTAATTCCGGAAGGTTCTGTGATTCATTTTGGAATTCTGAATAGTCTACGTAGCTGGAACTTCTTTGACCTTCCCCAATCAGTTACCTCTACAGCAAATGTCGGGGGGTTTGGCATAGATGGCTCACTTTCAAGCCTTATAGGAGCGTCCTTGGCCAATCAAAAGAAAACATTTTTTGGTGTAATCGGTGACCTTTCCTTTTTCTACGATATGAATGCATTGGGTAACCGACATGTCGGAAATAATTTACGGCTTATGGTAGTTAATAATGGAAAAGGGTTCGAGATGCGACGCACAGATGGTTTGGTTGGACATTTTGAAGAGCAAGCTGACGATTTTATCTGTGCGCTAGGGCACTTTGGCAATAAGTCACCAACGCTAGTAAAAAACTATGCTCAAGATTTGGGACTTAAGTATATTAGTGCTTCATCTAAAGAAGAGTTTGATTCGGTGTATCAAGAGTTTGTAGTGAAGGGTGCATCTGATGAATCAATGGTTTTTGAAGTATTCACAAATGGTGATGATGAAAGTTTGGCGTTAGATATGATTAGAAATGTAAGCAGAGACAGTAAAAAATCTGTTAAAGTAGCAGCGCGCCGTCTCCTTAGTGATAAACAAATAAAAACCATAAAAAAGATCATTGGTTAACTATCCGACGACTTAGTATGTCCTCGTGTAAGGTTTTAGTGATAATATGAAGAAATATTTACCAAGTTTTCTTTTTAATACGCTTCGAATGTTGCGAGAATTTTATAGGAAATGGCTGGCAATTTATCGATTAAATTTGCGAGTTCGTAATTTAAAAATCGGCAAAAGGATTATTTACGCTTTAACGCCTACGCCTCAACTGGCGAATATTGGAGATCATGCGCAGGTAGTGGCAATTGAGCTGTGGTTTAAAAAGCATTTCCCAGATTACTCCGTCTTAGAGGTAGATAAAAATGAAGTTATCTACGGGCAGCGTCTGTTAAAGAAATTGATCGCTCCAGATGATCTTATTTTCCTTCATTCTGGAGGAAACATGGGGGATAGAGGTATTTGGTCTGAAACGGGCCGGAGGTTGATGATAAATAACTTTCACCAAAATAGAATTATTTCACTTCCCCAGACTATATTTTTTAGCGATACAGCTGAAGGTCAAAAACAGCAGTCTATTTCACAAGAAATATATGCCGGTCATCCAAATTTAACAATCATTGGGCGAGACAAAGAGAGTGGCCTTTTAGCCGAAAGAATTTTTCCTAAAGCTCAGGTTCTAGTTGTACCGGATTTTGTACTTTCGCTAAAATTAGAAGACCTTGGTATGTCTGACATTTCATCAAAAAAAGGAGAAATTTTAGCGTGCTTAAGAGTCGATGATGAGTCGGTCCTATCTGTTGAAGATCGTCAGAGCATCGCTAAAAGTTTAGGTGAAAAGACCTTGCTCACTGATACAACTCTTTCCAAGCCTATAAACTCAGAAAATAGAATTGAAATTATTAAAGAGTTCATTTTCGATGTATTAGAGCACGAAGCTGTTGTAACAGATCGATTTCACGGTTTGATTTTTTCAGTAATCGCAAAGCGTCCTGCGGTGGTTCTCAAAACAGTGGACCATAAATTAACATCTGCAATGGATTGGTTTAATTCAACCAGTTTTGTGGCTTTTTCACCTTCACCTGATCAAATAGATCAAAAACTTCATCAAGTGTTGACAGATAACTTATTAGAAAGCCCTGATTTTTGTGAAAAATATTTTGATAAGTTACCGAATCAATTAGGATTGCTATGATACCTGTGTCTATTCGGACACATTAATGAATTTCTCTAAAACAATTTGATTTGATTGAGATGGATTTATTAATTGACTGAGATTTTATTTGATACATCAAATCATTGACGACCTGCCCCCTCTTTCTAATCTAAAGTGATCCAAGTAGTGTTCATCAACATATGGAGCGATGAAGTAGCACGGCGACCTTGAATTCTCGAGATTTGTTACATTTTAAGCGCTAGAGGACAAGAACGCCCGGTTTGAAACAGCTAGTCGAACCTATGCTGAATGCCATAGTTCTGTTGGTCGTGCTACTGACCGTCGAGAACTGACGCTTTGTGCTCCGTAGCCGTACAGACGTCGGTATCTGAGCGCAAAGCTTATCCACTTGTCGGGTTATCTGACGCTACTTTAAGGTATTCGACCACGTTGGTTGTATAGGGTCGGGTATTGTCGGGTCGCATCCAATCCATTGCCTATAAACGTTGCAGGTTTGATTGCCTGCGTGTCCATCAAATGGTGTGCTGTGAGGGGCGGACGTGAATTATATGAAGGATTACCAATTCTACCGCAAAACCGGAATTGCAGTTCGCCAGCTCTGCTTCATCAAGACGCAATGGATTAACGAAAGCCGCTGATGTTACTAGAAGCGCTTAACCACAAATGGTCGATGGATGATTGTAATGGAAGTGGTTGCCACTGGCTGCTGATTCAGTAAGCCTGGCGATTGTGGATGAGTTCTACGTGGACGTCTGGATATCTCCGTTGTCATAGGCATCTCAGATGATCAGGTCGTTCGAACGCTCGATGCTTGTGCTGCATTCAGGGGGTTTCCGAAGTTGATCGGAACCTATCAAGGCCCAGATTATAAGGGTAAAGCTTTGGGTCAATGGGCGTATGTCACGGCGTCGAGCTGAAACCGTTCAATTCGGGAAGGCCCGCGCAAAATATCTATATTGAGAGCTTCAATGGGAAATTTCGGGACGAATGTTTCAGTAGACATTGATTGTAAGATATTGCCAACGTTCGGCAAGAGATCAATCATTGGCGATGGGAATGCATTGTATGTCAACGTTATTTATCGCATTGTTATCAAGCACAATTGGAGTATGAAGCGACAGTTCGAAAAGCGATAAAAGATACAAACGCAACGGACATTACTAGAGCGCCGTTGGAGTGAATCTTGGGGTAAACCATACGAGAAAATTTAATAAATAGAGAAATTAATATCTGAGATGTTTATTGAATATATGTCCCTGCTTTTAGCATTTATATAAGGCATTGTGTCGATAATTGAGATTTTTTATAATGACATAAATATAGTTGTCCAGCAAAGCACTGCAAATTGTCGTCGATACTTATTCCGAAATTTTATTCTTCCCGTTTCAGCACTAATGGTAGGTCTTCTGGATGGATTTTTTCAACGCTTTCCTGGAAAATTATTAAACTTAATATTTTAAAATAAATTTGCATATATGGTTGGTCGATCACGATGCAAAGAGGGTGTGGGCTAGTTATATGAAGGTCGTGTTTTTCTTACGTCAATTTCCGGTACCATCAGAAACGTTTGTAGTTAACCAGATTGCCGATTTTATTGATGGTGGTGTGGATGTTGAAATTGTATCAATAATTCGAGGAGGGTTAGGGGCTGGTCATAAAAAATATTCTTTATACGGAATGGATGACTATACCACATACTTAACTGATGAGAGTTTAAGTCAAAAAAAATATATTAGACTTTGGAAAAGATTGAAAAGTGTTTGTGCTGGTATCTTTAATTTAAAAACCGCCAAGTCGTTAAACTTTTTTAAGTATGGAATTGATAGTATTAGTTTATTGTTGCCATCTATAACGAAGCGGGCAAACAATATCTTTCAAAGCCCACCTGACGTGATTATCTGTCATTTCGGGACAACGGCAACAATTGCAGCTAATTTGATTGATTTGGGTGTAATTGATTCTAAATTGATTGCTATATTCCATGGCTATGAAATATCAGTAGATAACATTATTAAAAGATATAAAAATCAATATAGACGACTCTTTAGAATATCAAGTTCAATATGTCCAATAAGCAACTATTGGAAAGAAAAGCTATTAGAGCTAGGTTGTGTGGCGGATAAGATATCTATATTCCGGATGGGTGTGGATCTAAATTACTATAATGCTTCAATAAAGAGAAACGAAGATTATAAATCACTTATCTCAATTGCCTCTGTTGCTAGATTGGTCCCTAAAAAAGGATTGAAGTATTCAATTAGGGCAATGAGTATGTTGAGAAGCTTAGGGGTAGCCTTTAAATACGATATTGTTGGTGAGGGGCCAGAAAAAGAGAGGTTGATCGAAGAGGTCAATCGGTTAAATTTAAATAAGCACATTCATTTTCATGGGCACTTATCATCTGATGCAGTTAATAATCTGTTGAATGAAACGGATGTATTTTTATTGCCTTCTGTAATGGCTCCAAATGGCGATAAAGAAGGTATACCTGTTTCTTTAATGGAAGCAATGGCGAAAGGGATTATTGTTGTTTCGACTTTTCATAGCGGTATCCCTGAATTAATAGAGAATGAGGTTTCAGGTTTTCTTGTTGAAGAGAAAAATGAGCGCATGATAGCAAACGTATTGAATGATATTTTTAATAATAAGTACGATTTGGGCAAGATGTCAAAAAACGCAAGGTACGTTGTTAGAAATTCTTTTGATAGTAAGGAGATAAGTAAGTCATTTATAGCGCATGTTGTAGGTCTGAATAGTTAAATTTATTCATTTAAGAAATTTAGAGTGATGTAAGATGAAAAATGAAATAAGTGTGGTTATTCCATGCACTCGGCCAGGGTGGCTATTACAAAGGGCGGTTGAGTCAGTTTCAAAAGAGAGTAGCGTAAAAAAAATTATAGTTGTATTTAATGGTGTAAATGCGAGTTATGGATATGAGCAATTCAAAACTTACGCTGCTAAAAATAGAAAATTACATTGTATGGAACGGCCTGATGTTTATAGTGCACCTGAGGCGAGGAATATAGGTCTTTCGCTTGTAACTTCAGACTATGTGCATTTTTTAGATGATGATGACTTTGTACTTCCAGATTTTTATACAAAGGCATTGGCTTCTTTTAAAGGTAATGTTGTTGGAGTCGCAGCTTCTGCAAATATAATAACTGAGCGAACTAGCGAAATAGTTGATGTTGCTTTTAGAAGAAAGTCTACTGTATCTTTGCACGATCTTTATATCGAGAATTATGTTGGAGTTACATCTGGGGTTGTGCTTAATACATCAGTTGTATTGGCCTCTGGTGGATTTGATGTGACAATGCCTGCCCGGCAAGATTATGCATTGTGGCTTGGCTGTTCTGTTTTCGGTCACTTTGTTTGCTTAAAGGATATTACATTTTGTTGGACGGAAAATGTACTCAGTCCTTCGATAAGTAATGATGTCCTTTTTGATAAGCATGTAGTCGCGATTAATAAATTGCGCCAAATTAAAAAGGTGAATACTTCAAATGCTCATCTGAGATGCCTTGAGAAATTGCAAGCTGAGTCTAACCATCAAAAATATCTAGCAAAAATGCATAAGAAAAATAGGTCGCCTAGATACTGGTTTAGATCGTTTTTGGCTCTTATTTTATTTCCATCCCCTTCAGTTCTGGCGTTATTTTTAAATAAAAAGTTCACTGCTAAAATGAAGCGAGTTATTTATAAGCCATGAGTAGCACTATAAAATTAGTTAGGCTGCCATCACTTTATTTATATGTAATGGTTTTTTTGTGTTTGTGTTTTTTTGTTGCTATCAATCCTGAAGTTGGTCGAGATTATTTTAATTATGTAAGGATAATTGGTGAAATAGGTTCGGGAGAATATTTCCGAGAGCCTGGATTTTCATCAATTGTATTATTTCTATTAAAGCTAGGTTTATCACCAGAAGCCATAGTGTTGTTTTTTCGTATAATTACTATGGGACTACTTTTAAGGTTTTTTTATAGTGTTAATTCGCCTCTTCTAGGGCTGTATTTCTTTTTGTTTGTTCCGAACATTGCTATTGGTTTACTAAATGCTTTGCAGACATGGTTGGCGATCGGTATATTTCTTCAGGCGTTTGTAAACGATTTATTTTCTCAGAAGTTGAGCTATAGAAGATTGCTTGCTGCGGCAGTAATTGCTACATCTTTCCACATATCGGCTTTGTTTTATTTGTTAGTGGTTTTTTATTATATTGCATTGCGTATTTTAGGTGTGCGCATTATGTTGGCGGTGTTCGCTGTTGGCTTGGTTTTCACGACTATTGCAGGTGGTGTTGTTGTTGAGTATATCGGGTACGGTAAGTATTCTTCTTCGAATTTAGATGTTTTAGCTTATCCGAATTTCCTGGCGATAGTGTTGGTTTTAGTAGTGTTATTTAATCTTATGTTTTTTTCTGGGATTCAGCGCGACTGGTTCCTATCTTTGATAATGGTAAGTGTGACGGTATTTTGGTTGTTTAATATTGTTTATATATCGCAAGAGATTTATCTTAGGTTTGTTAATTTTTTGCTGCCATTTATTTTGGTTTCGCTGATAAACTTTATTAATAGATTTGGTCTTGAGTTTAGAGTCCAATTTAAATTCATGTTTGGTTTGTTGATACTCATTAACTTCTTAGGTACGGTTTTGGATATTGAAGAAGATATGTTAAATTTTGATCAAATTGAAAGATTATTTATGAGGATGGATAATTGAGTCGTTATAATTTGGTTGAGCGAAAGTTAGCATCTTTGTTGGTTCGATATCCATTGCTAAAGAGCACTGCAAAATTTTTATACGCAAGAGTGGTGTTTTTGGTAAATAAAAAAAAATATATCCGAAAGTCTCTATATCCTCTTTTTGGGTTCGATCCTGCTAGTGCAGGAACATTTTTTGGTTATTATGATAAATCTCCGGAAAACACAAATGGTTTGGTTCTGGCTTGTGTAACAGATCATGGTACATCGAGTATTTCATATAAAAGCCGAGAAATTAAAATAGGTGTTTTTGATAGACAAGGAAACCTTCATAGTCTGGTTTCAACTAAGGCCTTTAATTTACAGCAAGGTGCAAGAGCTCACTGGTTAAGTGAAAATATATTTGTATATAATGATTTTTGTGAAGTGGAAAATCGATATGTGGCGAAGGTTTTTTCAGTTTCTGCTGGTAAGCAAATAGCGAAGTATGATCATCCTGTTCAAGATTCATTTAAAAATATTTTTTTCCTTTCACTAAATTACCGTAGGTTAATGTCGCTTCGGCCTGATTATGGATATAGAAATTTGCCTACATTATCGGCTGTCGAAATAAAGGATATTAAACGTGATGGTCTTTGGTATGTGGATTATAAAACTGGAAATTCACGTTTGTTGGTTAGTATAGAAAATGCGTGTCGACTAAGGTCAATTCCTGACTTTAAAATTGCTTTTCACAAATTTAATCATGTAATGATATCTCCCAGTGGTGATCGCGCTATATTTATGCATCGCTATTTGATTAAGGGGCGGCGGTTTGATCGATTATTGAGTATTGATCTGAAAACTTCTGAAATGGCTTTGTTATCTGATTATGGAATGGTTAGTCATTGTTATTGGTTAGATAACGACACCGTATTAGGATACTTGCGTGGTCCTAATGGTCAAGACGGATATTGGTTGATTCAAGTATCATCGGGGCGCTTTAGTCTTTCTCCTACCGAAGCACTCAAATCCTATGGTGATGGTCATCCTCATGTTAATGGGGATTGGTTTGTTACTGATACATATCCGGATAAGTCTAGAATGCAGCATTTATTGCTTGCTAATTGGAAAACTGGAGAGGTACGTCACTTGGGCGAGTTTTATCACCCTTTCCGCTACTCTGGAGAATCTAGATGTGATCTCCATCCTCGTTTTTCTCCAGACGGAAAGTCTGTGTATTTTGATTCTGTTTGGAGTGGTGAACGGCACTTATACCGTATGGATTTGGATCTTTAATGTTTTCAGTATTGATGTCTGTATATCAGTCAGAATCACCCAGCTTTCTGGATGAAGCGATACGAAGTGTTTGGGATGATCAGACTCAGAAACCATCGCAGATTGTTATTGTGAAGGATGGCCCTTTAACCCGAGAGCTAGATTCCGTCATTGGAGGCTGGTCGGAACGTTTGGGTGATATATTGACTTTAGTTTCATTAAAAGAAAATAAAGGCTTGGGCGCTGCATTGAATGCGGGTATGGAAAAGTGTAGTTATGATCTAGTTGCGCGGATGGATACTGACGATCGGGCAGTGCCCGACCGCTTTGAACTTCAATATGCTTTTATGAAACAAAGCCCTGAAATTGCTGCATCAAGTGGTCTTGTTGAAGAATGGGATGAAAGTTTTGAACGTCGGATATCGGTTCGAAAGTTACCAACTGAATCAAGTGAACTATTCGAATATGCAAAGCGACGGTGTCCTTTGAGCCATCCGGCCGTGATGTTTCGTAAGTCTGTTGTTCAAGGTGTTGGTGGGTACCCTGAATTGCGTAAAGCACAGGATTATGCATTGTGGTCTATGCTTCTGGTGAATAGCTATTCCATTGCAAATATAGACGCTTGTTTGGTCAAGATGAGAGCAGGGCGCGGTATGATGCAACGTCGGGGTTCGCAATATTTATTGGCCGAATTTCGTTTATTGAGATTCCAGAGGCGCATCGGCTTCATTGGGTTTAGTCTTTTTATGTTTAATTTTTTGGTGAGGTCCGCACTAAGACTCTCACCAAATACTTTCAAAGCATGGATGTACCGAAAATTTCGCTGATCTTAGCGAGCGCCAAACCCTGTAAGTACAGTCCGTATGGTATCTATAACGATTTGGATATCCAGCCATAGTGAATAATTTTTAATATAGTAAAAGTCGTGTTCGATTTTTTCCTGCGTATCATCGGCATTTGCAGCGTATCCATGACGAACTTGAGCCCAACCAGTAATGCCAGGTTTTACAACGTGCCGATACGAATAAAAAGGAATACTCTTCTCAAATTCTAAAACAAAAGCCTCTTGCTCTGGGCGTGGGCCTATTAAGCTCATATCGCCCTTTAGAATATTCCAAAACTGCGGTAGCTCGTCTATACGCAACTTGCGGATAACGGCGCCGATTCGGGTGACTCGCATGTCACCTTCCTGGGCAAATTGAGCGCCGTCTTTTTCTGAATCTTTCACCATGCTGCGCAGTTTGTAGATTCGAAATGTCCTTCCGCCTTGACCGACACGCTCTTGTGTAAAAAGTGCAGAGCCGGTGGATTCAATTCGAATGGCAATGGCGGTTAGCAGGGTGATTGGAATTATAATTGGAGCGGTAATAAATACAGCCACTAAGTCAATAAAACGTTTTAATCCTTCATAGTAAGGATTGGGAGTAAGCATCCCAAACTGGTTTTCCGATAGGTGATCCAGTTTTACTTTGCCTGTCAGTGATTCCATGATCTGTTTGTAGTGATATACAGGAATGCGTGCGAGAGTGCATTGGGCGAGAAATAACTGCCATTCGGCTGGCAGATTGGCATGAAGGTCTGCGATCACACCGTTATAGCGTGTATTGCCTAAGGCCGGCTGGGTTAGCTGATGAAAGCTAGCGTTCTTGAAGTCATGCAATTGGCTGGTCCTGCCCATTGGAACGACTGCTAATTTTTGGCGGGCATGCTTATTTGCTAATCGCTGACCAAAGAAACAAAGTATAACAAGTATACTGCCGCTGGTTAGAAGTAGAGACCGTGCATAATCGATTCGGCCTATCACTAAAATAAAAAACAGCAGTGCGTATAAACCGATCAGTGTGGGCAAAATATAAGCGGCTGTGATGGTGCCAGGATAGCGGAAAATTTTTCTTAAAGTCACGATGCTAAACACAATGACAATGCTAACTCCGATCAAAGAATTGCGTTCAGTAATGCTCAAGTCACTCCAATAGAGTGCGTCCCATAACACCACGGCCGGTAGGTATGCCACCACTAACCAGCCAGCTATCAACTGAAAAATAAGGCTGAAGACTAATTGTTCATACCAACGAGAGTGGCGTTTGTTGAGTTCTGAGACCATGAGTCGTTGCCTTTGCCTGTGTTGTTCCATCAACGGAAGATAACTGGTTGGGTCGTAATTCTGCTGACTTCTTCGGCCTTGGTAAAGTATCCGGAGTCGCCAGTGTCTTCTAAAGTTTGAAATTCAAAGTCTTATTCGGAGTTCTGCTTATTGCTTATCGGTTTGCTCTAAGCCTGGAAACCTACTCAATGCGGCTTTTGCAAACTTACTTTCCTCTAAGTTTTCTTGTTTCCGAATTCGGTTTTTCCAGTTGGTCGTAGCCGAATGGCAGTGCAAATAGGTGAAGGATTTTGTTTCTGTAAGCAGAAAGAAGCCGCCACCAAAGCGATGAACTGCCCAACCAAAGTGGTTCATGAAGCCGCTTCCCTTTACACACCATTTAGTGTTACCTGGCTTGGCGTCTTTCTTAACCATGGCGTGACTACGGTGACTGGCCGCTGTAGCGTCATCTTTGTTGGGATGAACCCTAAGTTCTCGAAATGATACAGCCCCTAACCGAGAGTTTACTGCAGCATCAAATACACTGGTTTCTTTATTTAGAACAACGAGTTCGTCTATATCGACATTGAGTATGGCCCTGGCTTTATTGAATAGGTCACGCCTGGCAATGTTAAACATGGATGTCTGTAAGAAGCGTGGGCTTATCTCCAGCTTTTTGCTTTTATTGACTGGGCCATAGGGAAAGGGCGCGTGAATGACGACTGCTTGTTTTATGCCTGGAACAGTCTGAAGGGTTTGTAATAGGTCTTCGCGGCTGTAATCGGTGGAGCCGTTGTCAAACAAGCAGACGCCTTCTAAGCCGTGGTTGTGAGCGTGGTAAAGCGCCCAGTCCCGTATCCATTCCAACTTATTGTTCTTGTTCATGGCCATAGCCACGTTCAGGCCTGCGAAGCGGTCCTGCTCGGTTTGCCGAACAGGCAGGGCGTCGGTGAAGTCGTCAGCCATAATTGTTAGGTGGGATTCGGCAGGGGCGTAGATTTCAGCTTGCTCACAGCGCTGCCAGGTAAAACGTTTGATGCGACCTTTAAAGCGCTGTCCGTTGGCGTAAAGGTGATTTTTCAAGTAAGGCCAAAGGTTCAGAAAACGTGGCGCAGTGACTACATAACAACCTTTTTCCGGTTGATAAAAGCAGTCATACAGGAAGGTGGTGCTGTCGTAGCGTTCTATGTAGTGCTCGGTCCAACGATTAGGCTTGCGAACATGTTGACGGCGGATAGAAGATTCTTCGGGCAAGATCAGGCCCGGCAATTCTATGATGGTACCTTGCGCTGCCATTGGCTTGGATGCTGTTCCTATTGGTTGACGAAGGTATAGCTTATCACTCTAGCCAGCCGAACCTAAGGGTTGCTGGCTGTGGGTTGTCTGCAGCCTAATAAATGGCTGTATATGGGGGTAAGCAAAACCGTCATTACATACGCGCCACTCCAGAAGAACAGGTAAGACTCGAATGTGCTCATGACGGCTAATAGCAGACTCCCGTAAGCAGTAAAGGCCAGCAAGTCTAATGGCAATTTGCCATCGTGCAAGTAGCGCCAGCCAGTGCTTATGCACCAGAAAAATGGCGCTAGGGCGACGGCTAGCCCAAGTAGGCCGTAGGCCAGGGTGAACTCTATATATACATTGTGGAAATGGCCGAAGCGTGCTTTTACCTGTTTCGGTAGGCGGTCTGAGGTGTCTATTACCGTGCTGCGAACGTTGCCACCCCAGCCGGTTAGTGGGCGTTCCATTATCCATGGTATGGCTTCAATCCAGGTATTAATGCGAATGCCAATGCTGGTATAGGGCACGTTATCAAAATCGCCATTGGCCAGGGCGTTAAGTGTTTTTGATTCGGATGCTAGGCGGTGGCTGATGCTATCTTTGAAAAGGAAGATGCTGCTACTAGCCAATACAATAACCAATGTAGCTATCCAGATGATAGGGCCCTGGTGACGTTGTCTAAACAGATAAAGGGTACCATGAACTATCCAGACGAGAAGGCAAACTCCCAAGCCCAGCCAGGCTGCTCGCGTTTGGGTGCCTAGTATGGCCACTACGCAAATCACCATTGCGAATAGGCAAAGTACGAATACGACCCATCGTAAAGACCTTCGGCTAATCCGAAACGCTCTGTGGCTGAAAGCCAGCAAGCCAATAAATGCAATTGAATAAAATAAGGCAACATGCTGCTCATTCAGAATGTTGAAATCGACTCTGCGACCCTTGAAAAGTTGAATGATGTGTCGTTTCAGATCTGGATCAAGCGCAGTGGCAAGCAACAGTCCACTAAATGCCAAAATCAAGAAAAACATCCAGTTGCGCTCTTTGCCACCCAACCACCAGCCAAAACATACAAATAAAAATAGCCTTGGTAGTTGTCCCATGGCCTTAAATGCTAAAGCTTCTTCCGGGTTGCGCAGGTAATTTATACCGAAAAGCAGTACCGGCAGAATGATGGCAATACCCATCAGAAGGACCATGGGTTCACGCCTTAACATAGGGCGAAAAAACAAGACGCCTATAAACGCAATAAATGCTAAGAATTCGGGTACTCGGTTCAAGGAGGTGGCGCTTGAAAGTTTCATGATGGCCGTTAGAAATACTGCCGCTAAGCTAAGCCAGACTAACAAGCTAGGGCCACGGTTATAGGTGCTCGGGAAAGATCTGGAGAGTATTAAGTTCAATGTTGTTGGGCCTATTCAAAGCATACAAAATTAGAAGAGTTATTGTAGAGTAAGCTTAGCACGGGTGATGCCTCCAGAAGCGTTAATGAATTTTTAGTGTCGTACAAGTACTTCTTAACTTGAGATGGCATTCACATAGATCTCTTCCAACAATGTGGACTGTTTATCGAGATCAAATCTTGTTTGTGCTGTTTTTCGAGCACTGGCCGACATCTGGTGGCGTAAGTCAGGGTTTGAGCAGATTGCTTGTATTTTCTCAGCTAGAGTATCGACATCGCGCTCATGAGTTAGATAGCCATTTGAACCATCGTCAATAGCTTCTGAGATGCCGGCACTGTATGAGCTAACGACGGGGACGCCGGACGCTAGTGCCTCCAGGATGCTCATAGGGAGGCCTTCTTGGTCGCCATTGGTAGCAGTTATTGAGGGGGCGCACAGCAACTGCGACATCTTTACTTCTAACGCAAGTTGATCCGGTGTCATTCTGCCTAAAAAATTCACATTGCAAGGTTTAGACGCCGCAAGCTTCTGTAAGTGCTCTTTGAGTGGGCCATCTCCAATAATAGATAGTGTTACTTGGCTGTTTTTTTGCGCTAGCTGTTGCATCGCTTGTATCAGGTATTCGCATCCTTTTTTTTCTACAAGCCGCCCAACAAATACAATTTTGTTTTTTGTTGGTGCTGTTTCTGGCGGAGTGAAAACATTGGTGTTAATTCCAATGTAGTGTTGGATGATTTTATCTTCGGGGCAGCCTTTTTTAAGCAATTCATCTCTAATGAAGTTTGATACAGCGATTACTTTTATTGAGTTTTCAAATACCAGATTCCGATTCTTTCGGTAGTAGTTTCTGGGTGTATTCTGGGTTATATCGTTACCATGGAAAGTGGTAATTAGAGGAATGCCAAGAGCCCGGCTCAGGGGAATGCAATTCATGGCGTTGGAGCCAAAATGAGCGTGAATAATACTAGGAGAAAAATCGCTCAAATTATTGAGCCATCTTTTGTTTAAGATGCCAAATTTTTTATGTAGCCCTGAGGTAATTTTTGGCAGTGTGCTGTAGTCGCTTTCAATCGAGATGTGGTATGGCTTGTTAGATACCGCTTTGTCCTTTATTAGTCTATAGCCAGCTGAATTTCTTTTGAAGCCGATGAAAACCGGTTCCCAGTTTGGCAGATGATGCGCCTGTTCTGCGATAAATGTCTCCGTGTATGGAAGCAGTTCTTTTCTGAAAATTAAGGCACGAGGCATTTTGCTATTCTCTGGTTTGGCGCTGGAGCGTTCGAGCTATGGATTTGGAGTCTCTGGTGGCGGATTAGATTAACCAAGTGTCGGCTCTATGCCAATGGGTATTGGTTGGGGCGATTGCATAGCCCTATTGGGTTTTGGGATACTATATACCTTTGGTTACCATTATAGGGGATGCCCTTATTAAGAAGCGCTACAGGCAAACTACTCCTTGGGGGCGATTGGTACGACAGGGGTATCGTCTGACTCATCCTCGCTCTATGCATCACAACGCTAGGTTGTTGCCCCATTTGAAGCTCAAACCTAATGGGCGCGTGTGGGACATATACTGGCGTGGTCGCTGGCAAGCTCAAACTCACGATTGGAATGACTTCCGCGCACAACAGCCCGAACGCCTTTACAGTGTGGGCAGCGGTCCATCAATGGCGGAACAAAACCTGGCGCCATTGGCGCAGAGCCCGGCGGTATTGCTCAATGGAGCCATCAGTCTGGTGTTGAACGGCGTAGTGCCCGAGCCTTTTGCCGTCATGGTTGAGGATGCCAGATTCATTCTTGAGCGTGCCGATATGTTGCGGCAGTTGCCGGCGGGGACGCCGCTGTGCCTGGTTGGGCCAGCGCTTCAGGCGTTAGGTGAAGTTGACCCCGGGTTGTATTCGCGTTTTAAGTTGTATTTTATGCAGGGGTTTGACTCCCATTACGGTGAAGCCAAGCGGATCTTGACTGAAGCAGATGCTCCGTTTTATCGAACCGATGGCCAGCTAATGCTGAGTCTGGATCTGAGTATCGGCCATTTTGGCTGCGGTACGGTGATGTATAGCGGTGTACAGATGGGATTTCACGTTCGTGCCAAGCAGCTTTGCCTGGTCGGTTTTGATATGACAAATTTGAACCAACCTCGTTTTTACGAGACGGCTCAAAATGCAGCCTGGACAGGGCTGGCCAAGGCCTACCAAAACAGGATCTTGCCGGCGTTTGAATTGGCAGTAAAAACAGCTAATGAATTTGGAATGTCGATCGAGAATTGTTCACATACTTCTATTCTGCCGACAGAGCTTTTGCCATTTAACGATTGTTTGATGCCTGCGGCGAATAGAAATTTGCTATAAAACCTATGTCAATAAAGTTGAGTATAGACGTGAACCATGGATCTTTAGAGTGATGAAAACTGCTCTGTTTGCCTGTTCCTACAAGCAGCGTCAATACTTTGCGCAATTGGCTTCAGTCATGGGAAACGACGGTTTTTTACTTTGGTATAAATCACCCTCGTTCTTTTTGCCTAGGTGCGTGTCTTGGCGCCGCGTTAGCTTCGATATTAATCAGGAAATTGTGAAGTCGGCCAATGCACGAGGTGGCCGTGTTCGCCGTCCCACAGTCTGGTTGTTGAGTGGGTCCCATTGGCTGCGCGCAACTTGGTTGTATGCCAAATATCGTCGCTGGTTACGCCAGTTCCAAATTACAGAAAGCGTGGTCTGGAATGGTTTGAAATTTCGTCAACGGCTGTGGTGTCTTGCCTGCGAAGACGAGAAAGTGAATGTCTGCTATATGGAGAACGGCTTGCTTCCAGGCTTTACAACGCTGGATGAAAAGGGTGTGAATTACGGTAATTCGGTATCTCGGCAAGTGAGTTATTTTACTAATGCCGCCCATATCGAAGCTGGCAAAACCTACTTGTCAAAATGTCAGAAAAATACTGCAGCTGAAACACGTTCCATTATCTTGGTTCCGTTCCAGGTTAACAGCGATAGTCAGGTCGTTCGCTATTCCCCATGGATACGCAACATGGCTGATATGGTTGATGTGTTATTGAAAATCAAACCTCAGTGCGAAGCACTGGGTTACCGGTTGCTGGTCAAGCCACATCCAAAGTGCAGCACGCCCCAGAAGTCACTATTTGACCGTTTGCGAAAAGCCGATATTGAGGTGGTTTTTGATGTCGGCATTAATGAACTGTTGCCGTTAAGTAGTGCGGTCATCACTCTGAATTCAACCGTCGGCATGGAGGCTTTAATTCAGGGCGTGCCGGTAATTGTACTTGGCCAGGCATTTTACGATCTCCCGGGGCTGACTCTCTCCGCGGCTACTCTTGACGAATTGAAAGTTGCAATGGCTGATCTATCCACTTGGCAACCTGATGAAACATTGCGTATGGGGTTTCTCGGATATTTGGCAGCGCACTATCAAGTCCCGGGCGATTGGCATGAAGCATCGAATGAGCATCTGAAAGCAGTCGTTGATCGATTAACTGAAATTCAACGCAAGAGGGTCGCAGGGTATTGACATTGTTCCGTTTGGTCGTGGTGATTCTCGTCAAGAACGAAGCGGACATCATTGAGCATAATATTTGGTCTTACCATAAGCTGGATGTCCATTGTTTAATCGCAGAATGTGGTTGACGGATTTTAAGTTGACAGCTACTACCTCTGCGCCTTCTCAGCTGAAATCTCAAAAATAGATAGCTACCTTTTTAGCCGAAAGGTATGGATCAACCCTTTACTGCATAAGGTTTTTGCGAACTCAATGTTCATTTTCCTGAACTCATTCAGTACGAGTTTATGGTCTACTAGTCGAATGCCTTCGTCCTCAATAACTCCTTTAATCGCCTGCAATAATTGTTTGCCGGACCCTTTTGTAATCATAGAAATATGCCCGCTGTCTAAATTTAAACTATCAAAAAGGCCTGTGAATTTTGAGGAATAGCCAAGTAAAACAAGATTGTGACCTGATAAGAGCGACCAGTATGCGCCGTGGTAGGAGTTGGTGATTACTCGTTTACTGGTTTGCAATGCATCTGTTAGCTCGGCTATTGAGCAGTTGTTGAACAATAGTTTCCAGCCATAACGGTAAGCAATTGATTGATACTCCGTACTAAGACTGGAGTCCGTGACTCTGGGGTCAGCGTTTAGAAACAGCAGAGTACCTTCATCTCCAGGAGGTGATTCAAGAAAGCTGTTTAGGCACGAGGGGCAGGGTAGGAAATTACTTTCACTAGTACGACTTCTGTCACGAATGCCCCAGGCTGCATAGGGAAGTTTGGCTATATGAGGCAGCGCCTTTTTGGGGGTGGATTCACCGGTGGCCCAGGAGATCGTTCTATTAAGGTTGAGTTTTTCCTTACGTACTGTTTTCAAACCATAGTTGCTGTACGCACCACCTCCGAGGATTGTTAAGCCGTCTATGTCTGTTTCAAAGTTGAAATAATGTCGAGGCGAACAAAGGTCGTCACCAATGTTGTAGATCGCTGGCTGATGGTGGATAAAGACGATGCCATTTTCCGTTGGCCAATGGTTTTTGCTGTGGTGCTTTTGTCGCTTAAAGAATAAATTCAGCATGTTGTTCCCTTAACATTTGATATTTCTGATAGCGTAAGCGATATCAGTCTGTCGTGCATATTTCTCTCTTAACGTTGCGACGTTGTCACTCACAAGAACTGACAAACATCGCTTCGAAACTATGCATTGGCCCATCCGGGCGAAGAGCAATATTCGTTGTTGTGCTGTCGGTTTGTCCGCTAATAGCCTTTTGCGTATTATGCGCGCTTTGGCATAGTGGGTAGTTTCCGGATGGCGAACAATAACAGTTGGCGCAAGCGGCTTAAACAGAAATGGCATGCGCTTTGTGAGGGCGATTTAAACAACCCCTGGTATCGTTTTGTTGCTTTGCTGGACCTCTGGCTATTCGACTTCGCCCTGTTGCGCTTTGCCGTTAACCACCCCTATGAGGTTGTGCCTGGGATATGGAGGTCTAATCAGCCAACACCCTGGCGATTAAAGGCATTGGCTGGTCGTGGTTTCAAAAGCGTGATTAACCTGCGAGGCCCGGACTCAGGCGGGGCCTATCAGCTAGAGCGGTTTTACTGTGACCGCCTTGGTTTGGCTATGTACGACGTTAAGATGAGCGCACGCCGTCCTCCGGATCTCAATAAAGTGGAGCAGTTGAAGTCAGTTTTGGCTGAAGCGCCACGGCCGCTGTTGCTGCACTGTAAATCCGGCGCAGATAGGGCAGGGTTGGCATCAGCTCTGGTCAAAATCTATGATGGTCAGCCCATTGCAGTAGCCAAGCGTCAGCTCAGTCTCCGGTTTCTGCACCTCAAAGGCGCGTCGACCGGCATGCTGGACTATTTTCTTGAGACTTACGAGGCAGCCAACCGGTTGGAGCCGATCAGCTTTGATGACTGGCTGAAGGATGGCTATGACCGGGACTACATCTTGAACAGCTTTACACCCAAGCCCTGGAGCGAGTGGCTGGTCAGCCGTGTTTTGAAGCGGGAGTAAGGTTGTATTGTCCCTTTACCGCCGCCATTAAGGGACGCGAACTCGGCGTCGCTTAAATCGTGAGCCATTGTATGATTCTGATGAAGTAAGCCCCTAATGCGTCCCCACTGGGTCTATTGATGATTTTTGACACCCTGAATCTGTCCGGCCAGAGTGCCTTGTTGAGCAGCAAAACACGGCTGTTGTTCGAACATCCTGAAAGTGAAGATTTGTTGGTAAAGGTGCATATCAACCGATTGCCTCACGATAGCCTGCCGACCTGGTTTGAACGCCGTAAGGACCACTTCCTATACGCCACTGGCATCCTGCGCGAATTCAAACAGTATGTTGAAGCCCGGTACCCGCCCAGGCGGCAAGACCCAATCATCCCCTATATCGCACCGATACACGGTGTAATTGAGACCGATCTCGGACTCGGCCTGTTGGTTTCGGCGGTGCGCAGTAGCGACGGTCATCTAGCCCCGACCGTGCGTCGCCTATTGCGTGAAGGCGCTTTAACCGAGTCGCGTCATGAGAAATTGCAACGGCTTTTGGATGCGATTATTAACAGTGAATTCCCTCTGGGTGATCTGAACCGGGAAAACATCGTATTGCAGTGGGCTGGTGATGAGAGTCGGGAGCAATTTCAAATCATTGATGGTTTGGGTGATCGGACGCTTATTCCCGCGAGTCAATGGTTTTCCAAGGTGGCCGGTCGTCGCAAGCGACGTTTTGTTGAGCGATTAAAGCGTACGATCGCGGAGGCAGGCTATGCCTGACTCTCCCTTGGGCAGTGGTTATAAAGCATGGCGTAAAGGCTGGCGTGATCATTTTGATCGCCCAAGTGTACGTTTAGCCGCCTGGCTGCAAGCGCTGTTTGTTGATCATGGTTTGGTGCGTCCTTTATGGAATCGCCCAGAGCAATTTGCTATCGATGCCTGGAGGGGGAATCAACCCAGCCCCCGGCAGATAAGAGCTCTGGCAAAGCGCGGTATCAAAACCATTATTAATTTGCGTGGCAGTGGAAATCATGGTGCCTGGCTATACGAACAAGAAGCCTGTCGTCAGTCTGGTGTTGAGCTGGTTGATTTTCGAATGTCATCGCGTGGTGCTCCCAAAGCGGAGGTGATTCTTCGGCTGGCTGAGATAATTCAACAAGTCGATCATCCTGTCATGTTCCATTGCAAATCGGGCGCTGACCGATCGGGTTTTGTCGCAGGCCTGTATTTGTTGATAAGCGGTCAAGGTGATGTTGCCGCTGCCAAGAAGCAATTGTCGTGGCGCTATCTGCATTTTAAGGGTGCCAAAACGGGCATGTTGTACGAGTTTTTTTGCGAGTATGAACGCTACAGCGCTCAAACACCTTTAGCATTTATGGACTGGGTAGTAGAGGTTTACGATGCTAAGGTTTTGAAGCGTAATTTTAAGCCACAGGGCTTTTCGTCATGGTTTGTCGACAAGGTTCTTCGACGTGAATGATTTCAATCTGGACCAGCACCAGAATACCCCTCGTAAGCAGCTTATCTTTCGTCTTTGGCGTGACTACATTAAACCGCATTGGCCTTGGCTGATAATTGCGGCGATTCTAGTCACGGTAGAGGGCAGCGCGTTGGGATTGTTGAGTTATTTGGTCCAACCGATGTTTGATAGGATCTTTGTTGATGGCAATGAAGGCGATGTAATCTGGATCGCATTGGCAATTTTTATCGTATTTTCATCCCGAGCATTAGGTGGCTTTGGTCAGCGCGTGATTACGCTGACCGTTGGGCTTCGCATTATTACCGACATGCAGAAAGATATGTTGACTCATTTGATCCGACAAGACTCTGTCTTTTTTGGTCAACATCCACCAGGTGGTTTAATTGAGCGTGTGCGAGGCGATACTCAAGCATTAAAAAACTTTGCCAGTACATCTCTAATTAACCTAGGACGCGATTCCATTTCCCTAGTCGCGCTGATTGTTGTTGCTATGTTGGCCGATTGGCGCTGGACTTTGTTTGCGTTGGTGGGGTTACCCCTGTTGTCATACCCCATTGCACAATTACGGCGCCTTATTTTGAAAACCACTCGGAATTCCCGGAATATTTCTTCAATGATGTCTATGCGTCTTGATGAAATATTTCATGGTATCAATGCCATCAAGCAAAATAATTTGGAAACGTACGAAGATCAACGCTTTGCTAACGAAACCAACCGTTTCTTTAAGTATCAGCGGCGCTCAGAGATTGGCAAGGCGGCTATGCCTGCAATGATTGATCTCGTTGCTGGGTTAGGTTTTGTCTTCGTAGTGATCTACGGTGGCTATCAAATAATTGATGGTGAAAAAACCATTGGTCAGTTTATGAGTTTCTTCACTGCTATGGCGTTGATTTTCGATCCGTTACGACGACTGTCAAATATCAGCGGCGCTTTTCAGGCGGCCAGTGCCAGCTTGGAGAGGATATTTTCGGTGTTGGACCTGAAACCCAAAATCACCAGCCCAGCGTTGATCCAATCTCTGCCCGCCGATGTTTCGCAATGCGATGTGGTCTTGGATAAGGTTGAGTTTTCTTACGGGGACCAACCGGTCCTTCGAGGGCTGAACTTGGTTGCGCCGGCTGGAAAGATGACCGCATTGGTGGGGGCTTCCGGCGCCGGCAAGTCCACGGTGTTCAATTTGCTTACCCGGCTGGTTGACCCTCAGCAGGGGGTGATTCGTTTAGGCGATCAACCCATTCATGATCTTGATCTGACAGAACTGCGGTCGCTCTATTCGGTTGTCAGTCAAGATTCAGCCTTGTTCGATGAAAGCATTCGTCAAAATATATTGTTGGGTAATCTCGATGCAGCCGATGATCAGCTTGCGCAGGCGGCACGCGAAGCATTGGTGGAAGAATACACGCGTCATTTGGAAGCCGGGCTGGATACCCTTGCAGGGCCGAGAGGTTCCAACCTGTCTGGTGGCCAGCGGCAACGAGTAGCGATTGCCCGGGCACTGTTGCGCGACGCACCGATATTACTCTTGGACGAAGCGACATCTGCTCTGGATACGCGTACTGAGAAGTTGATTCAGCAGACGTTGGAAGATTTGGCTAAACGAAAAACCACATTAGTTATTGCCCACCGTTTGTCTACGGTCATGAACGCGGATCTGATCCACGTGCTTGAGCAGGGACGGGTTATTGAAAGTGGCACACATCATGAGCTAATGGAAAGGCGGGGTGCTTACTTTCAATTGCATTCTACGTTTGAAAGTTGAGTGAATTTAAATGGATCACTCACTGCCATAGCGACATTATAAACGGTGCCTTATAGCCAGCACCGTGCCGATAAAGAATACCATCGGTGGGAGCAGGGCGGCATAAGGTGCGCTTAAGCCGACGACAAGAAGGAGGCTGGCGCTGGTTTCAGTAACCAATTGAATGGCGATTGCCAGTGCGACACCTTTGAATGCAGCGTCACCCAGGGTTCGCTGGCGGAAAGAACCGAAAGAAAAAATAAGCGCCAGAAACAGCATGCCAAGGTAGATAATCGGGAACCACATACGGTTCCAAAAAGCGAGAGCCAGTTCTGGATCAACCTGTCGTTGTTGCTGCGAAAACTGCATTTGCTGCCAAACCTGTGGCAATGTGAGTCGGTAGCTGCGTTGACTCAGTAGACCCAAAAGGTCGGCATTGAAATTATCAGGCTGCCAAAGATAACGATCAAAATCGGAATGGATCACTTGTTGATCTTTGAAGTCGACACGCCGGCCTTCTAGCAATTCCCAGCCTTGGTTAATCGGACGGGCTTGCGGTGCGTAGAGAACTGTTAGCAGATCATTTTCCGACGACATTTCGAATACCGTCAGCCCTCGAATGTCCCGTTCCGGGGAAACAAAGTCGACGTTAATAATCCATTGATTATCCTGATACCACTCTCCACTCAACGTAGGCAGTTGCCGGTCAAGTTTTATGGCTCTGACCAGTTCTGCCTGCTGACGTAATTGAGGTCCGACCCATTCACCGATACAAAATACCAGTGGCAACAAAATCAGTCCTGGGAGCATGAGTCGAAAGAGTAGGGCCACCGCACTGGTCGACGCCAATTGAACGATGACCAGTTCATTGTTTTTAGCCATTCCAGCAACTGAAATTAATGTCCCTAGCAAAACCATCGGTCCAATGTACTGGTAAATTTCCGATGGCAAGCCCGACAGCTTATAGATCAGCGCATCCCATACTCCGTAGTTTTCACTGGCCCGACGACTTAATTCATCCGCAATACCCATGATCAGTAATAAACCACCGATCGCCAGTACGACAATGGAGATAAAAAGCGCCGTTCTGCGAACAATATATGCGTTGAGGATCGACAACATCAGGCTCGCCTCCTGACCAACAGCAGCGCAATTCCAGCCAGAAACAACAGATACCACCAGGGGCTTGCAAGCAAAGGAAGTTGGCCTTTTTCGACGGAGGTTTGTAGCGTTCTTTGCCCGAAGGTAATCAGGATGTACAAGACGATACCAAGTGCAACAGCACCCACTCTGCCTTTGCGTGGTTTAACCCGCGTCAAGGCAACCGCCCAAACGGCCAGTACAGGTATTAGGGCGGGCAGCAATGTTCGGTTTATGGCCTCGCTTCGAAGGGACCTATGACTGCTGTTCCACAAAGTTGATGTACTGGCCGCGTCTTTTGAGGCACTGGCTGAATCGGCTTCAACACTGGGGATGTACAGGGCAAACTGGCGATAATTAATCTGCTCGGTATCGTCGGGTTCCAACGAAAATACCCGTTGTGCGCCGTTGAACAGCGTTAAATATTGTCGCTGCAGTTGATTTTCGATCCTTGCTGAAGGTGCTGTGTTCACCGCGATACGGCCGTCATCAACCCGAACCATAAAGACAGACAGCAGGGTGCCTTCAGCGGGGTTGGAGCGACGTGCATACAGCGTTGTTTCTCTTTTATTTAGAGAAAAAAATTCACCTGGCGTGACGATATCCGTTAACGGTCGATTTTGTTGTTCGATGATATAACGGGTCAGACTTCCTTCGGCCAATGGCGTCAGCCAGTGTGTGAATAACAGCATGACCACCATAGCGGGAATGGCTGTATAGCCGATTACTTTAACCAGGATGCCACTGTCTGATTGACCAATAGCATGCAGAACTATCCGCTCGGATTCTTCACTCATTCGATTCAAGCTGGTTAATGCGGCAAGGAAAAACGCCGCCGGCAATAACTCGGGAATCAGAATCGGTAATTGATAGCCAATGATCGCGACGATGGCCCAGTCGGAATACTGACCAGAGACTACCCGACCGAGAATGTCGCTCATTTCTCCGGCCACCAGCAGGGCCGACAGGATTGCCGTGATCAGAATAAAGGGCTTGAGAATTTCACGGCACAAATACCAAGTGAACAAGGCGTTATCCAGTCAGAGTAAACGGGGGCTGCTTTGGCGCCATTCAAGGGCGACCCGAGGTCGCCCTTGAGCTGTGTTAATGATGTTCGTCGTCACGAACGGCCATGCGAATGAGCGCTACAAAGATGCCTAGGAAGCCTCCAAGTACCAGGGCCGCTGCAACAATCAGTTTGCGATTGGGGGAGTCGGCATTGGCCGGGATGCTGGCCAGGTTATCGTCTTCAACCAGCGCTACTCGACTCAGATCAATACGAATATCCTGCAACGCTGCCAGTTCACCGCGCAATTCAATGGGGCTGATGGTGCGGTTGGTGACGACAGGCACGACCAACTCATTGCTGTTTCGGTTTGCAGCATCGGGCGTAACGACTTGGGTTTCCTGGATGCTGCTTTCAAACAGCCGGTTGGTGCCTTCGCGACGCAAACCTTCCAGTTGCGCACGGATAATGCGCGTGCCTTGCATAAAGAGGTCACCGTTGGTTTGCTCGCGCAGGTTGATGTACTGACCATTGTCCGCACCGTGAACCAGTGCATCCCAGTTGGTCGGTTCTTCAATGTTCAAGCTATCCGCGATGCTGAGTGCCTGTTCCAGTTCCAGTGTGCGGCGTTCCAACGCTGCTTCGGCAGAGCGTTCGATGCTGTTGAGCTGTGACCGAATGTGGGCGATGCGAATGTCGCGGGCGGCTTCAATATTTCGTTTGTAATCGTCGAGCGTTTTATTGGCCGCACCGGTAACCAGCAGGTCCAGGAAATTTTTGGCGATGGCTGGGTTGGTTGATAACAGGCTTACGCTGACGTTTTCCAAGGAGGTGGTGTCCGTTTCGCCAAGGAAGGACAGGTCAACCGGCTCGATAACCAGGCTGCGTTGCAGGTCGCGAATGGTACTGACTCGTTCTTCTTCTGTCTGATTGGTCTCTTCTGCCTGCTCAGCCATACCGGATTCTTCATAGGCACCGCGCACCAATGAAAACGATTGGATGTTTACCAAAAGAGTCCGGCTGATGTCTTCGACCGTAATCGGCTCGACTGACTGTGCCAGCAGAGCCTGAACATCACGACGTGTCGGTTCAGAGACAATGGCTTCCACTTTGAATTTGTTGGGAAGAATCAAGGCGACGACCACGGCCAGGACTGTAGTCACACCTGCAATTGCGCCAATCAACTTCCACTGTTCGAACAGCCCTCTGAGCAAGGCGCCTAAATCAATGGTGTCGTCGTCGTGGTGATGTGGGTTCAAGTGTGCAAGGTCGTGTTGTTGTTCATTGGGGGACATCGGTGACTCTACTCCCTAAAAGGCGTCGGTCGAAAGGCGAAGCGGCAGTATACGAGAGCCTTGGCGGTCGTCCAACTCATTGCGTTCACCCTGGGAATGCCGGTAGCACTGCCAGTTTGAAACAAGGTACAGTTGGCCCCTGCTACCGCCTCTCACTGGAGTTATGAATGACCGAATTGACCTGCTTTGGCGCCTACGATATTCGCGGACAGTTGGGCACCGAGCTGAATAAGGACATTGCCTATCGCATTGGCCGTGCCTTTGCGGAGTTTTTGCAGCCGAAAACCGTCGTAGTAGGCGGTGATGTGCGTGAGACGTCTCCTGAGCTGAAAGCCGCCTTTGCGCAAGGCGTCATGGATTTTGGCGCTGATGTCATCGACATCGGCCTGTGCGGCACCGAAGAGGTTTATTTCGCGACGGACTACCTGAAAGCCGACGGTGGCTGCATGGTTACGGCCAGTCATAATCCGATCAACTACAACGGCATGAAAATGGTGCGTGAAGAGTCGCGGCCCATTTCCCGTGATACTGGCCTTGATGACATCAAGCGTCTGGCCGAAGCCGCCGATTTTGGTCCAGCCGCGGCCAAACCCGGCACATTGAAAACGCTGGATAACAGCCAGGCCTACGTTGACCATTTGCTCAGTTTCGTCGATATCGCAGGCCTCAAATCGATGAAATTGGTAACCAACGCCGGCAACGGCGCGGCAGGCCCGTCTCTGGATCGATTGGAAAAAGCGTTGTTGGCGGCGGGTGCGCCGCTGGAATTCGTCAAACTGCACAACGCGCCGGATGGCACTTTTCCCAATGGCATTCCCAATCCGCTGCTGCACGAACAGCAACCGGTCACCTCGAAAGCGGTGCGAGAAAACAAAGCCGACCTGGGCATTGCCTGGGATGGCGATTTTGACCGCTGTTTTTTGTGGGACGAAGACGGCAACTTTATCGAAGGTTATTACATCGTTGGTTTACTGGCCGAGGCGTTTTTGGTCAAACAACCGGGCTCGAAAATTGTGTACGACCCACGCCTGACCTGGAACACCGTCGAGATTGTCGAAGGTAATGGAGGCAAGGCGGTGATGTGCAAATCCGGCCATGCTTTTATCAAAGAGAAAATGCGCAAAGAAGACGCCATCTACGGCGGCGAAATGAGCGCGCACCATTATTTTCGCGATTTCTCCTATTGCGATTCCGGCATGCTGCCCTGGCTGTTGGTGATCGACTTATTGAGCAAGAAACAAACCTCGTTGAAAGCGCTGGTTGGTCAGCAAATGGCCAACTTCCCGTCGCCGGGTGAAATTAACAGCCAGGTCGCTGATGCCGATGAAGCGATGACGCGTGTATACGAAGCCTACAAAGCCAAAGCCGTGGCGGAAGACCGCATCGATGGCCTGTCACTGGAATTTCCGGACTGGCGCTTTAACCTGCGCAAATCCAACACCGAACCGGTGATTCGCCTGAACGTTGAAACCCGTGGCGACAAAGCACTGATGGACGAAAAGACTCAGGAACTGCTGGCTTTGATTCGTCAGTAGCGCGTCGGTCAGTCCTTGCTTGGAAACGTTTTCAAAATTACAGTGACGCCCTGAATCTTTCAGGGCGAGGAATCGATTCATGACTATTTTGATAACCGGTGGCGCGGGCTACATCGGCAGTCACACCTGCGTTGAGTTGATTGAAGCCGGACAGGACGTGCTGGTGCTCGACAACCTCTGCAACAGTTCGCGCGAAGCGTTGCGGCGCGTGGAAGGCATCGTCGGTCAGGCGGTGCCTTTTGTTGAAGGCGATATTCGCGACCGCGCTTTGCTCGAACGCCTGTTTACCGAGCATAACATCGAGGCTGTAGTACATTTTGCCGGTTTAAAGGCCGTCGGCGAGAGCACTGAAATTCCGCTCGACTATTACGAAAACAACGTTGCCGGCACGATCACACTGCTGCAGGTGATGCGTCGTCACGATGTCACCCGACTGGTGTTCAGTTCGTCCGCCACTGTGTATGGCGACCCGGCCAGCGTCCCGATCCGTGAAGATTTCCCGCTCAGCGCAACCAACCCGTATGGCCAATCCAAGCTGATGGTTGAATTGCTGCTTCAGGACCTGGCGCGCTCGGACGAGCGTTGGCGCATTGCGGTGTTGCGTTATTTTAACCCGGTGGGTGCGCATGAATCCGGCCGCATCGGTGAAGACCCGAACGGCATCCCGAACAATCTCTTGCCCTACATTGCCCAGGTTGCTATCGGCCGCCGCGAGCGGTTATCGGTGTTCGGCGACGATTACGACACCCCGGATGGCACCGGCGTGCGCGACTACATCCACGTGGTGGACTTGGCGCAGGGCCATTTGAAAGCGCTGGAAAAATTGCACGACCAAAGCGGTTGCGTCGCCTACAACCTGGGCACTGGCTTGGGTTACAGCGTGCTGGACATGGTGCGGGCGTTTGAAGTCGCCTCTGGTCGCAAAGTCGCTTATCAGATCGCACCGCGTCGGCCGGGCGATATCGCCCGTTGCTACGCCGATCCGGCTTTTGCCGAACGCGAATTGGGTTGGACGGCGGTAAAAGGCTTGGATGAAATGATGGCGGATGCCTGGCGCTGGCAAAGCCAGAATCCAGAAGGCTATCGAAGCTAAAACTCTAAAATTATCGAAGCTAACATTATCAAAGTAAAAAGGGGCTGTAACAGCCCCTTTTTGCGCGTTTTATTCGACCAGAGCCAGTTCCAGTTTCTGGCCATCGTTGGCCTGAATGCGCACGGTTAACGCCTGATCCAGCACAAACTGGCGTGTCTCACTCTTCATCAACATACGCAGCGCGTCGTAGCTGAACTTTTCCTCGCCGCTGCGCAAATCGACAAAACCACTGGCGCCGTTGTCGTCCAATTGAACGATCAAGCCGCCTGCGTTGATGTGCACGATGGTGGCCGCCCAGGTCTGTTCCGGCTGTTGTTCGCTGAGCTGCGCCAGCCATTGCAGGCGCAGGTGGTTGTCGACTTCATTGGCGGCTTTGCGGCTGGCGCCAAGACGATCATTCAGCGTGTCGACTAAGGCGTTGTCGATGGCAAAGGCTTCGTCGTTCAGCTTGGCTTTGATCAGCCGGTGCACGGTCAGATCGCTGTATTTGCGGATCGGACTGGTAACGGTGGTGTATTGCTCAAAACCCAAACCAAAATGCGGTGCGGCCTGAGCTGTCCAGAGGCCACGTTCCAGTCGTTTTTGCAGCACTTTTTGCAGCGGGAAATCGGTGCAATCGCGCGCTGCACGCAGGATGCGGCGATAACCGTCGAGTTGGTTGCCGTCTTCGTCGGCCACGCTCGGGGCGCATTCTCGCAGCAGGCCTTTGAGTTCTTCTTCGCGTTCGCCACGAAAGCCTGGATGCGTCATGAACAACGCTCTGTCGTCGGCGAGCCAGGCAGCGGCGATGCGGTTGGTCGCCAGCATGCTTTCTTCAACCAAAGCGTGAGCCGTGGTGCGGTCTTCGCGATCAACGCAGGTAACGGCGAGTTGTTCGTCGACACGAATGCGGTAGTCGGGCCGGTCGGCCATGACCAAAGCTTCGTTCTGACGCCAGGTATTGAGCGCGTTGCTGCAAGCGCGCAGCGTCTCCAGATGCCAGTGTTGAGCGGGAATCGGCTCCTCGCCGTCGAGCCAGCGGCTGACGTCGGTGTAACTCAGTTTGGCGGTAGAGCGAATGCGCGCCGGTGTAATGGCGAGTTTCGACAGCGTACCGTCGCGATCGACGTGCAGATGAAACACCAACGCCAGACGAACCGCGTCGGGAACCAACGAGCACAAATCCTCCGCCAGGCGCTTGGGCAGCATGTCGAGCGGTTGACCGGGCAGGTAGGTGGTGGTCAGGCGTTTGCGTGCGGCGTTGTCTAGAGCAGAGTTCGTTTCGAACCAGGCTGACGGATCGGCAATGGCAACGTGCAGCAACCAGCCAGTGTCGATTTCTTCGGCAAATAAGGCGTCGTCCATGTCGCGTGTGGTGGCGCCGTCAATGGTGACGAAGGGCAGGTCGGTCAGGTCGCTGCGCGTATCGGCCAGTTGCTCGATCAGGTTGGCATCGAGGGCATCGGCAGCGGCCAATTCTTCAGCGCTGAATTCGCTGACCAGTTGGTATTTTTCAATCGCCAGACGGTGCCAGGTGCCGGCTTCGTTTTCGGCGCCGAGAATGCCTTCGATCTCCGCTTGAGCCTTGCCGGTTTCCCACGGGTGGCGGGTGACACGCGCTTTCACCCATTGGCCGGACTGGGCATCGGCGGTTTTCTTGGGCGGTACAAACAACCATTTGGCGTGGCCGGCGTCCTCGGGTTCAACGCCTTGCGCTTTGCCACGTTCGACGTAACGGCCAACAAACACATCCAGCGCACTCTCTTCCAGCGCTTCCAGGCTGGCGCGTACTTTGCCATCGCCCTGTTGTTCGACCAGGAAGGTCACCTTGTCGCCCGGGAACACCCGCGCCATGCCTTCGGGCGGCAGGAAATATTCCAGCCCATCGTCGCCCACGACAAAACCGAAACTGCGGCCGGTGCCTTTGACCCGGCCGCTCAGGCGCGGTTGGCTGGACTGGATGTCGGATTTCAGGGATTGCAGCTGCGCGAGGGCGTTGGCGTCGAGCATAACGGGACTTAGCCTGTACGAATAAATCGGCGCGGCAGTATAACGGAATCGCCGACGCTTTTACTCCCCCCAGTTCTCCAGGTTCTGCAGGAAGGTTTCGGTGCGCTCAATGGCGGCCAGAATGTCCGGGTCGTCGGGCTTCAATTGCAGCGCTTCGCGCCAGACTGCCAGCGCTTCCTGCAACAAGCCCTGTCCATACAGCAGTCGGCCGCGTTCGAGCAGCGCCGTGGCTTCGGCATCGATACGGCGTTCGAGCCGTTGGCGCAGCGGGGCGCTGGCGTCGGGTTTGATCTCCTGCATTTCACTGAGCAACCGGCGGGCGCTTTGCAGGTCGTTGAGTCGCAGCGAGGCCTCGAACTGCTGTTCGAGTTGCGGCCACTGCGTTTGCGCTGCGGCCGCTTGCTGGTCCCGCTGACGTTGGCGCTCCGAGCGTTCGGCCTGGCGCACATTGGCGAGCAGGTCGTTGCTCAGCTCGTTTGGTGCCAACTGATTCGACAGCGACAAGGCTTCGACCGCCGTGTCGCTGTCGTTTTCATACAACGCCTGGCGACCGATGGCGTAGAGGTCGGCCGACGCCTGATTCAAATCCTGCTGATACGAACGGTACCGCTGTTGCGCGAACAGATTGCTGGGGCTGGCTTGCAACAGCGCTTCTTCGCTGGGGCGGATTGCCAGCAGGTAGCGGGCGTGAGCCAGTTGAATAAAACGCCGGTGCCGTTGAATGCTGCGCTGGCGCTGTTGTTCGTAGTCATCGCGTTGAGTTTGCAACTCGGGGGTGTCGGGCAGCCGTTCCAGAGCGTCGTCCAGAATGGTCAGGGCCGCTGGAAAGTTGGCCTGATCCGCCTGGCTGGCCGCGCTTTGCAGCCGATCGGCGATGTACTGTTTGCGCTCACTTTCCAGTTGCCGAATGCGCGGTTGCACGGCTTCGAACGCAGCGTCGTCTTCAGGCACGGCGCGCAAGGCCGACAGCGCTTTGTCGTATCGGTGCTCGGTGCTCCAGGTTGCTACTTGCGTGTCCAGATCACTGAACGGCATCGACAAGGTGGCGCAGGCGCTGAGCCAGGCAACCAACGGCAACAGCAGTAGCGGACGGACATGCGACAACATCGGCGGCTCAGTTCTCGGCGGTAGCGGTGTGGAAGTCGGTCACCGTCAAGGCATCGACTTTGGCCTGAAAGCCTTTGACCTGGATGCTGACTGTGCTTTGCGATCCCAACGGGTGGCTCTCGTTCAAGGCGTCGAAGAAGGCTTTGTCGGTCAGAACCTGGCCGTGTTCAGCACGGTCACACAGACGTGACGCCAGGTTCGCCGGTTCGCCCACAACGGTGTATTGCAGCCGTTCGTGCGAACCGAGCAGGCCCGCCAGTAATTCGCCGCCGCTCAGGCCAATGCGAATGTTCAGACAAGGCTCGTTGCGTGCGGCGCGCTCCTGGTTCATTTCGATAATGCGCTCGCGGATGCCAATAGCGCATTGCATGGCGTGGTAGCGGTGTTCCGGGTCGGTTTGCGGGCAGCCAAACACCAGCATGGCGCAATCGCCGATGTATTTATCGACATTGCCCTGGTAGCGGTGGCAGATGTCGGCGAACTCGGTGAAGTATTGGTTCAGGATGTCGGCGACATCGGCTGGGTTACGGCCTTCGCTGAAGGCGGTATAGCCAACCAGATCGACAAAGATCACCGAGGCTTCGACCAGTCGCCCCTCCTGCGTGGGTTCGGCTTCGTCCCGCGCCATGTAGTGCGCGGCGACCGGGTTGCTGACAAAGCGCGAAAACAAACGCTCAACCCGATCTTTTTGTTCCAGACCGCGGGCCATGGTGTTGAACGATTCCGTCAGCGCTTTGAATTCGCCACTGTATTGGCGCTCGATGCGGAAATCGTACCGGCCGGATTCGATGGCCTGGGTGCCTTCAATCAGATCGTTGACCGGCTTGCCCAGCGAACGGCCCAGTCGTACGGCGACGGCGGTAATCGCCACGACCAATAACAGCACCACCAAAATGCCAGAGCGGACCACGGCTGCCTGGCTGGCAGCCAGCCCGGATTTATCGAGCCCAACCCAGGCGGTGCCGCCGTTGACGTTGCGAAAGACGATGGGCGCGTAAAACCAGGTGATGTCATCTTTGCCCAGGCGGCGGCCGGTGACGGTGATTTCGTTGCCTGTGTCCAGAAAGGGACGATAGGTACCGGCTTCGGCCAACACATTACCCTGGCGATTAAACACCGCTACCGAGGCGACCACCTCTTGCTCGTTCAAAGAATTCACCAGACTGCTGAGGCCCAGGGCATCTTCGGTAAAAACAGGCTCCACCGACGATGCGCCCAACTGAGCGGCCAGCGCCGAGCCGGTGTCGTTGAACTGGGTTTCCATCATCGAAAACTGGCGATACACCAGGGTGTAACCGAGGATGCTGGAGGCGACCAGAACCAACAGCGTCATGATCAGGGCCAGTTTGTGGCCGAAATGCCATCTCAACATCGTGTCGTTTGAGGGTGGTGGGTGAAGCGTTCGAGCATACCATTGAGTGTGGAACTCGCCCACGACCGGATATCGAGCGTCAGGACGGTGAAAATGTGCGCCCGTTAACGCAAATAATGCGGCCTCGGGCTGGGGTGACGACGGCACAGTCGTTAGAATGCGCCGCCATGATCGATACCACCCAATTCCATTCTCTGCTGTTGAACCTGCAATGGTTCGCTGCATTGTTGTTCGTGCCGCTGGCGTGTTTTTTTGAAACCGCTCGCTCGACGACCGTTTGCCGCTGGAGCGCCATGCTCAGTGGCTATTTTGTGCAATACGGGCTGATTTTTTGCCTTATTGGCAGTGGTTTTTCTCAGCAAGTCATCATTTTGTTTGGCGCCGTCGCGGCCTACGCCTGGATTCGTCTGTTAACCGGTTGGCTCAAGCGTCGCCAAGTAACCGCGCAATAATTCCAACACCCGCTTTCAACCGCATTGCCCCTGCATCGCTCGCCCGTCTGTGGTTATCATGGTGGTTTGTAGCTGACCGTGGCGCCGACGGCGTGACTGAATAAACGTGGCTGAATAAAGGAGTCGGGTGTGGAAGAAACTCTGGAAGAGACGTTGAACAGCAGCGTCAATGTTGTTGTCGATCTGCTCAATCTGGGGCGGGAAAACAGCTGGATTGTGCAGGTGTTTATCATCGTGTTGGCGACCTTGCTGGCCAGCTACGTTGCCAAAAAAGTGTTCGACCGCCTGGAAATCGGCGCCGCCAAAACACGAACCTTCTGGGACGACTTACTGGTCAATTCGGCGCGCAAACCGGTGCGGCTGTTTATCTGGGTTAACGGTTTGCTGCTGGCGACATCCATCGTACGCGACATTTCCAACGAACCGATTTTCGATTTTGTCGAGCCAGTGCGCGAAGTCTCGTTCATCATTATTTTCGCCTGGTTTATGACGTCCTTTATTCAGCGTGGCGAAATCACCGCTCAGGATCCGAACCACGTTCGTAAACCGCTCGATGCCACCACGGCTTCTGCGTTGGGCAAACTGCTGCGGTTGTCAGTGCTGATCACCACTGCCTTGGTGGTGTTGCAGTCGCTCGGTTTCAGTGTGTCGGGTGTGTTGGCGTTCGGAGGTATCGGCGGTATCGCCGTGGGTTTTGCTGCCAAGGATTTGTTGGCGAATTTTTTCGGCGGTTTGATGGTGTATCTCGATCAGCCGTTTCGAGTCGGCGACTGGATTCGTTCACCGGATCAGGAAATTGAAGGCACCGTCGAACACATCGGTTGGCGGCTGACGCGCATTCGCACCTTCGACAAGCGCCCGCTCTATGTACCTAACGCGACCTTCGCCAGTATTTCAGTGGAAAACCCGTCGCGCATGTTGAACCGGCGGATTTATGAAACCATTGGTGTGCGTTATGCCGATGCCAGCAAAGTCGGTTCGATTGTCGAAGCGGTGCGCGACATGCTGCAAACCAACGACGACATCGACACCAACTCAACCTTGATTGTGAACGTTAATAAATTCGCCGCGTCCTCCATCGATTTCTTCGTTTACGCCTTCACCAAAACCACCGATTGGGTGACCTATCACGCCATCAAACAGGACATCATGCTGCGCATTATCGACATCATTGATGACCACGATGCAGAGATCGCCTTCCCGACGCAGACGTTGCACATTGCGCCGAACGAAGACGACGACGGCCAGGCCGCCAGCGGGAAACGGACCCGACACGCTGCCGGCCGCGGTGAGCCGACGTTTGGGCCGGACGTTGGGGAAGAGTAGGTTCTGAAAGCTGGAGTCCCAAACAAAAAACGGTGGCAAAAATGCCACCGTTTTTTTTATTTGGAAATGCGCTATTCGCTTAACGCAGCGTGCTCTTTTTCGATAGCCAATATTCGAATTCTTCCTGGCCTAAGGCGCGCGCTTCGTCTTCCAGCATGACTGGAATGCCGTCACGAATCGGGTAGGCGAGTTTGGCGGCGGTGGAAATCAGTTCGTCTTTTTCCCGGTCGAGTTGCAGCGGTGCTTTGGTCACCGGGCACACCAGAATGTTGAGCAACTGTTTATCGATCATCATCGTTCGAATCCTCATTGCGATCGTGCAGCGGTACGCCCGGTACCGGATCTATGCCACCCGGATGACCTGGGTGGCAACGGGCAATGCGTTTGGCGGTGAGCCAACTGCCTTTGAGCGCGCCGTGATGTTTCAGCGCGATCAAGGCGTACTCCGAGCAGGTCGGATAAAACCGACAGCGCGGGCCGAGCAGCGGGCTGATCAGCCAACGATACAGATGCACCAGTGCGATCAGCGGCCATTTCATCGTCGCTCAGCCTTCGCGTGACCAGCGTGCGCCGTCACGCGTGTCCTGAATGACGATGCCGGCGGCGGCCAGTTCGTCGCGGATGGCATCGGCGCGGGCGAAGTCGCGGTTCTGTTTGGCGCTTTGGCGTTCGGCGACCAGGGCATCGATGGCGTCGTTACTCAAATCGCCTTCGCCGCCACCGGCCTGGAACCATTGTTCCGGCGTCTGTTGCAGAATGCCCAGCGTTTCGGCGACCGCCAGAATTTCACCTTTTAATTGCGCCCGTTCGGTGGCGTCGCTGCTTTTGAAAAAGCGGTTGCTGGTTTCGTGCAGGGCGGCCAGGGCGCGTGGTGTATTCAGATCGTCGAGCAGCGCCTGGAAGGCGTCGAGTTGCAACGGGTTTTCCGGCGCGATCGGTGCCAGATCTTCGCTGTCGCGCAGCAGGGTATACAGCCGGTCGAGCGTCTGGCGGGTCTGATGCAGCAACTGTTCGGACCAGTTCAGGTTCGAGCGGTAATGCGCTGACAGCAACGCCAGCCGCACCAGTTCTCCCGGCTGTGTCGCCAGCAAATCGCGCAATACGGTGAAGTTGCCCAGCGATTTGGACATCTTTTCGCCGTCCACATCCAGCATGGCGTTGTGCACCCAATAACGCGCGTAGCCGCGGCCATTGGCGTTGTTATCCGGCACGCAGCACAGGCCTTGGGCGCGTTCGTTTTCGTGGTGCGGAAACACTAAGTCGCTGCCGCCACCGTGGATGTCGATGGTTTCGCCCAGATGTTTGAAAATCATCGCCGTACATTCGGTGTGCCAGCCGGGGCGGCCGCGGCCCCAGGGGCTATCCCAGCCGGGCAGGTCGTCGGTTGAGGGTTTCCACAATACGAAGTCGAGCGGATGGCGTTTGTAATCGGCGACTTCGACGCGCGCGCCAGCCTGCATGTCGTCGAGTTTGCGATGCGACAGGCGGCCGTAATCGTTGGCGCTGTCGACGGCAAACAGCACGTGGCCGTCGCTGACGTAGGCGTTATGGCTGGCAATCAGTCGCTCGATGATGTCGATGATTTCGTCGATGGTTTCGGTGGCGCGTGGTTGCAGTGTCGGTCTTAAGTTGCCCAGGGCGTCCATGTCTTCCTGATAGGCATCGATAAACCGCTGGGCGTACTGGCCGATATCGACGCCTTCGGCCTGAGCGGCGGCGTTGATTTTGTCATCCACGTCGGTCAGGTTGCGCGCGAATACCACCGTCGGGTACAGCTTGCTGAGCAGGCGGTAGAGCAAATCGAAGACAGTCGCTGAACGGCCGTTGCCGACGTGCACGTAGTTGTAGACGGTCGGTCCGCAGGCATAGAACGTTACCCGGTTCGGGTCGAGGGGTTCGAAGATTTCTTTTTTGCCGGACAGGGTGTTGTACAGAGAAAGCGTCATGCGGGCGTTAGGACCGTGCTGGAATCTGATTAGGAACGCGGCAGTTTAACACCGCGCGCCCAGAGCGTCATGAACGGGATTCGGCGATGGCGCCTTTGCGCACGCCTTCGAAGGCTTTGACGCGCCATTGGTGTTGCGGTTGCTCGCGGCCGAGTTCGGCGGCCAGGTGTGCGGCAATCAATTCCACCGTGGTGTCGGTGGTCATTTCATAGCATTGCGCGTCGCTCAGCCAGACATCGAAGCGGCCTTGTTCGGCGTCGTAACCGACGTGGGTGAGGCCGGGTTCTGCGCTCGCGAGCCGGTCTTCACGTGTTACCAGATAGACATCAGCGAAGCGTTGCGCCCAGTCTTGTTCGGCTTCTGTGTCGCGTTCGCCATCGCGCCAGATTTCCAGACGCGAACGGTGGCCGTGGCACAGCCGCTGGCAATCGCCCTGGTGTTTTTTCAGGCCGTGGGCGTAGTGGTAAAAGGCGCCGTCAATCTGTTCGGTGTGCAAGCGCAAGTGCACCTTGCGCACGTTCGCCGGCACCAGCGTATTCAGATGGGCTTCCAGCGCCGGACGCGCCGCTTCAATGGAAACGCTGGCGCTGTCGAGCTGAAACACGGCTTCGCGCGGGGCTTGATAACGCAGTTTTAGCTGGCCGTTGGCGTCGCGGTATTCGATGTCCAATCGTTCGCCGTCGTCGGTTTCGGTCAGTGTCAAACCGGGCAGCGCGAGCGGCACCACGAAGGTGTGGTCCATGCCGCCGTCGAGCGCTTGTTTGAGCAGCTTTTTGACGTGGCCGAAATCGAACACCATGCCTTCGTCGTTCAGATCGCCTTCCAGTTCCACATCGACAATCCAGCTTTCACCGACCACGCCGCGATGCGGGTGCAGGTAGCTGAAATCGAGAACGGTCAGATGATCGACGAACAGGCGGCTCATGGTGTGTCCAGTGGTTGATGGCGTCATTGATAGCAAGGTTTCGCGGGGCGCGAATTCTAGCACTTTAGCAGCGGTCGCGCTCAAGCCTCGGGTGGGCCGTCGTAACTGAGCGCGGCGATCCAGTATTCGGCTTCGCCAGCCGGGGTCTGCACGATAACGTCGTCATCGGCGGCTTTGTTCAGCAGTGCCCGCGCCAGCGGTGAATCGATGCTGATGTAGTGCGGTTCGACGTCGAATTCGTCCGGGCCGACCAACCGCACCAGGCGGGCTTGATCGTCTTCATCGACCAGCCGGACCCAGGCGCCGAAGTAAATGCGTTGGGTGTCGTCGGGTTTGTTGCGCACCACGTTCAGACTTTCCAGGCGTTTGCTGAGAAAGCGCACGCGCCGGTCGATCTCGCGCAGCCGTTTCTTGCCGTAGATGTATTCGGCGTTTTCCGAACGGTCGCCGAGCTTGGCCGCGTCGGAGACTTCGCGCGTCACCTGCGGCCGTTCGATTTTCCACAACTGATGCAGTTCGGCGCGCAATCGGGCTTCACCTTCAGGCGTGATGACCGCTGTGGAGCGTGGACTGGGTGGGCGATAGCGGCTCATGCGTTATTGGCCTCGGATCAAACGACGGATCAGGAAACGGTTCGGATTCAGCGCGTTGGCGACGCTTTGCGGCAGCGACATGGGTTCGTCGTTCAGCCAGGCCGCCAGCGCTTTGGCGGCCAGCGGAATGGTGGTCAGCCCTTTGGAGCCATGCGCAAGATTCACCCATAAACCGGGCTGAAATGGCGGCGGCGCTATTCGATCAGTCCGACGTTTTTTCAACGGTTCGGCGTACATGGAGACAAAGGAATCAGGTTCGGCGACCGGGCCGAGCAGCGGCAAATAATCCGGCGAGGCGCAGCGCACGCCGGCACGTGACGACAGCACGGGTTCGTCACCGCGAATCAATTGCGGCAGGCGTTGGTGCAGGGCGTCGAGGTTGTCGATGTCGTCGCTGTGTAAGTGTTCGGCGCGGTTATCGCGCAGTCGAAAGGTCGCGCCCAGGCTGTGCTGGCCCTGATCGGCTGGCACCAGATAACGGTCGCTGCACAACACGGTTTTCAGTGCTGCCAGCGTGTCAGTTGTGGCGATGCAGCTGACCTGGCCGGCGATCGGCTTGAGCGGTAAATGCGCAGTAATTGGCAACTCATTGGCTTGCCAGGCAGTCGCCAGAATCAATTGCGGTGCGGTCAGTTGCACTGTGCCGTTCGGTGTTTCACAGCGCAGTTGCCAGCCGGTGTCGGTGCGCTCCGCTGCGACCAACCGATGTTGCGTCAGCACCCGAATGTTGGGGTGTTTTAACCGGGCCGCGGTGAGTTCCGCCGGGCTGACCCAGCCGCCTTTCGGGAACAACAACGCTTCTTGTTGCAGCGGTACGCCAGCGGTTTTACTGGCGCGGTCGGCGTCGATTCGTTCGACAAAGTCTTGCGGGAACATTGTTGATTCCCGGAACTGATCGAAGCGGGCGGCTTCTTTGTCGCCCTGGTTCAGTTGCAGCAAGCCACAGGCGGCGTGTGGAATTGCCGCCGGTAATTCGCCCAGTCGTTGTTGCGCCAGTTCCAACGCCTGGCTGTGAAAACGATTCGCCACCGCATGCTGTGCCGACAAGCGCGCGTAGACCGCGCCTTGAGCGTTACCGGACGCACCAGCGGCGACGCTGCCGGCCTGTTCCAACACCGTTACCTGCCAACCGCGTTGCGCCAGCTCCCAGGCGGAATGCGCGCCAGCAAGACCGGCACCGACCACGACGGCGGTGCGCTCGGCGGCTCGGCGTTGCGGCCAGGCCCATTCGTTGGCCGGCCAGGTGCCGGGTTTGGGCGGGCCGCAACGACCGATAAACTCGGCGCGCACCATGTCGCGTTTGCGACCAAACCCCGGCACGCGTTCGACGGCAAAACCCGCGCCCGCCAAACCATCGCGCACCAACCGCGCGGCGGTGAAGGTAGCTGCCGTGGTGCCGGCGTGGCTCAGTCGTGACATGGCTTGAAACAAGGCCGGTTGCCACAGGTCCGGGTTTTTTGCCGGCGCGAAACCGTCGAGAAACCAGGCATCGACGCGGGCGTTTAGTTCGTTAAGCGTGTCGTTGGCGTCGCCGAACAGCAGCAACAAGGTCACGCGTTCGCTCAGTTCAACGCTGTGAAAACCTTCGAACCGCGCCGGATAGGTTGCCACCAAACGTTCGCGCAGCGACGCCAATTCCGGCCAGGTGGCTAAGGCGAGGTCGATGTCGGTCGCACTCAACGGGTAGCGTTCGGTGCTGATAAAGGTCAGGCGGGCGCTGGCCGGTGCGCTTTGTTCAAACAATTGCCACGCAGCCAGACAATTCAGGCCCGTGCCAAAGCCGGTTTCGCAGATGCTGAAATGGCCGTGCTCGGAAAGGGCGGTGAAGCGTTCGTCCAGTCGATTGTGTTGCAAGAAGACGTGACGGGTTTCGTCCAGACCGCCAGCGGCAGAGAAATAAACGTCGTCGAAGCGCGCCGAGCGCGGCGTGCCATCGGCGGCGGTGTGCAGCAGGGGTTCGTCCATCAGTGCGGTTGCGGTAAGTCCAGCAATTGGTTGAGCCAGCTTTCGAAATAGTGCTTGGGCAACACGATGTCGCTGATGGCGAATCGGCCGAGGTCTTCCAGGGTGTATTGGGTGGCGATGTGCAGTTCCCACTGGACGATGACATCGTCGGCGATGTCGAGCGCAGACTCAGGCGTGGTGGGCAATTGCGGGTCGGTTTCGCGGTCGAATTCATCGCCGAAGCGCGCGCACCATTCAACGATCTGAAAATGGCTGAAGCGTGACATCGAGCCGAGCAATCCCTGGCTTAACAGGTCAGCCAGATTGCCGAGGTTGAAGGCTTTATCAATGGGGGTATCGGACCAGGCCATTGGGGCGTCTTGACAGAAAAAGTTGGGCGCGAGTCTACCACAACCACACGCCCAACCGGCAGCCGGCGCCGTTATTTGACGAACAGCTGGCGCGGAAAATTGACCAGCATTTCCACCCCGGTTTCGGTGATCAGAATGCTCTCGGTGATCTCAATGCCCCAATCGTCCTGCCAGATGCCGGGCATAAAGTGAAACGTCATGCCCGGTTGCAGCACGGTTTCGTCGCTGGCGCGCAGGCTGGAGGTGCGCTCGCCCCAGTCCGGTGGGTAGCTGACCCCAATCGGATAGCCGCAGCGCGCGCCCTGACGGTCGATGCCGTAATGCGCCATGGTGGCGTCCATGGCGTTGGCGATGTCGCAGGTGCGGTTGCCGGGTTTGGCTTGTTCCAGACCGGCGTCGATGGCTTCGAGCAGCGCTTTTTCTGCGTTCAGAAACCGTGCGCTGGGACGGCCCATATAGAGCGTGCGTGACATCGGCGCGTGGTAGCGCTTGTAGCAGCCGGAGACTTCAAAAAAAGTGCCTTCGTTGGCGCGGAAGGGTTTTTCATCCCAGGTGATGTGCGACGCCGAGGCTTCTTTACCCGACGGCAGCAGCGGCACGATGGATGGGTAATCGCCGCTGTAGCCATCGACGCCAGCGATGGCGGTTTCATAAATCTGCGACACCACATGACTCTTGGGAATGCCGACGCGGGCAACGTCGAGAATGCGCTGGTGAATTTTTGCCGTGATGCGTCCGGCGATGCGCATGTATTCGATTTCGGTGGGCGATTTGATGGCCCGGCACCAGTTGACCAGATTGTGGCTGTCAACAAAGCTTGCCTCGGGCATTGCTAGGCGCAAATTGCGGTGCGCATCGGCGGTGTAATAGTAGTTGTCCATCTCGGTGGCGATGGTGGCGCCGGCCCAGCCGTTGGCGATGAACAGATGTTCGGCCAGCCAGCTCATCGGGTGTTTGTCGAGATTCTGAACGTATTCTTCGGGGTAGCTGCTGAGGTTTTCGCGCTTCATAAAACAGCGTAACAAAGCGGCGCTTTCGTCCATGCGGCGACCGAACCAGATCGGCTCTTCCTGATCGACGTGAACCACCACGCCTTGATGCACATAGAACGACCAGCCGTCGTAGCCGGTCAGCCAATTCATATTGCCGGGGTCGGTGGCAATCAGGATGTCGACTTTGCGGGTGCGCATTTCACGGCGCACTTTTTTAACGCGTTGCAGGTATTCCTTCTTGGTGAAAGCGAGCTTCACGGTACCCCCGAAGACTGGTGTCGTTAGGACTGCGTTTCACCGATGGTGCCAGTAGATCCGGCAAAAATGAAATCGGCACCCGAAGGTGCCGATTTGGACGAGCGGGGCGGGGCAAATCAGGCCCAGCTGTCGCGACGCTTGGCGCGGATGCGCGGCAATACAATGCCCAGTACCAGACCAACAAAGATCAAAGCACCGCCGGCCAGCAGCATGCTGCTGTCGTTGCTTTCACGAATTTCTGACAGCTGCGATTGCGCCAGATCCAGATCGTTTTTCAGACGGGCGTTGTCTTCCGACAAATCCTTGTTGCGCTGATCCAGATTGATGGCGTCGCCACTGATCTGAGTGATTTCGTTCAGCTCGGTCGCCAGGCGTTCGTTTTCGACGCGCAGGGATTCCAGTTCACCGCTGACGTCGCCACGGTTGGCAAGCAGATCGCGGTGGCGTTGCTGCAGTTCGTTCAATTGCTGTTGCAACTGATCGCGCTCGGCTTCCAGGTTGCTCAGACGCAGCGAGGCGGTCGGCGTGGTCTGGGTGTAGCGGCGCGGAATCCAGCCTTCGGTGCCTTGTTCGGTGCGCACATTCAAGTAACCGTTTTGCGCTTCATCGCTCAGCGTTTCCATGCGCGTGCCAGAGGCGATGGTTTGCAGAACTGAGGCGCTGTCGCTGGCGCCGGCGCGCAGATTTACCCAGAGCTCGTCGCTCAGCCAGCGGGTGTCAGCCAGGGTTCCGGCGCTGATCGCTGCGGTCGTCATCAGGCCGAGAAGAACTTTGGCGGTGGAGAATCGGGTCATGTTACGGCTTCCGTTAACTGTCGTTTTTGAGTCGGTGGAACCTCGGTGCGCGAGTCGCGAGGCTCTGGCGTGCAGAGGTTCCTGAGTGTAAGCAATCCGCATCGCCACGCAAGGCATAGATCGGCCCGCGCATCGATGCTTTTTATCGGGGTAATGGTGGTCGATCAAAACACTCGCTTAAAGGGTTTGACACTGACCTGGGCATAAACACCGGCATCAACATAGGGATCGGCGTCGGCCCAGCGCTTGGCGTCTTCGAGCGAGGCGAAGTCGGCAATCACAACTGAGCCGGTGAAGCCGGCTTCGCCGGGGTTGTCGCTGTCAATGGCGGGCGTGGGACCGGCGACCAGCAAGCGGCCTTCGGCCTGAAGGGTTTCCAGACGGGCAAGATGAGCCGGGCGAACGCTCTGACGCAAACTCAGGCTATCGCTGACGTCCTCGCTGACAATGGCGTACCACATGCGAACTACTCCCTGGGTGAAGCGGTGGAATAAGGCAGGCATAATACGGGACTCTTTCAAGCGACAGCAACAGGCGCCGACGTGAATACCAACCTGGCCCACGACTGGGAAATGCATTGCCACAGCCACGCTTCCGACGGCGTGCTGTCGCCGCAGGCGTTGTACGACCAGGCGTTGTCGGCGGGGTTGTCGCATCTGGTGTTGACCGATCACGACACCGCTGCCGGTTATCGCGCGCTGCACGAAGGCGGTGAATTGTCGGAGCAATTGCGCTTGTGGCCGGGGGCGGAATTATCGTCGCTGTGGCTCAGCCGCAACATTCATATTGTTGGCATTGGTATGGACGTGTTCAGTGACGCCTGGCTTGATGTCGAACGACGTTACGTGCACGCCCGCGAGCAACGTTTCGAACGACTGATGTTTGTGTTGCGCCGCGCCGGCCTCGACATCAGCGAAGCGGACATCCGTGCCGAAGCCGGCGATGCCTTGCCGGGCCGGCCACACGTAGCTCGGTTTCTGGTCAAATCCGGTCAGGCGAAAGACAGCGCTCAGGCGTTCAAGCGCTGGCTCGGTACCGGCAAAGTTGGCGACGTCAAACAAGGCTGGCCGCCGTTGGAACAGGCGGTCGCCGACATTCGCGCCTGCGGCGGCAAAGCCGTGTTGGCGCACCCGCATCGCTACAAACTGACCTGGCGCAAGCTCGATCAGTTGCTCGATGATTTTCAACAGGCCGGTGGCGAAGCCGTCGAAGTCTGCTGCCCGGCGATGCAACCACCGATGCGTCAACGGTTGGTCGAACGCTGCATTGAACGCGATTTACTGATCGGCGGCGGCAGCGATTTTCATCAGCCCGACACACCCTGGGCGCGGCTGGGTTGGTACCCGCAATGGCCGTCACAGGGCAAGCGTTTGGTGGATGCGTTGCTCGGCTGATTCGACGTCCGTTCGACGCTTTCCCCAGCGGCGGCGGCAATGCTAAAGTGCGGCTTTGTTTTTAGTTGGGGCCAATTCACGGCCCAGTTCTTGGCGGGAGCCAATACCAATGAGTCAGTTTTTTTCCATCCATCCTGAAAACCCCCAGCCTCGTCTGATCAAGCAGGCCGTCGACATTCTGCGCGACGGCGGCGTCATCGCGTATCCGACCGACAGTGCCTACGCTCTCGGCTGCTGTCTGGAAAATAAGACGGCGATTGACCGCATCCGGCGCATTCGTCAGGTGGGGGAAGATCATCGTTTTACGTTGGTGTGTCGCGATCTGTCGGAGCTGTCGAATTTCGCCAAGGTCGATAACGTCGCTTACCGACTGATCAAGAACAACACGCCTGGCCCGCTGACCTTTATTCTGTCGGCCACGCGCGAAGTGCCGCGCCGACTGATGCATCCGAAACGCCGCACCATCGGTTTGCGCGTGCTGGCCAATCCGATTGCCCAGGCGCTGCTTGCCGAATTGGGCGAAGCCATGATCAGCACCTCGTTGATTCTGCCGGGTGACGACGCACCGCAGAGCGACCCGGAAGATATTCGCGATCGGTTGCAGCGCGATCTGGATCTGGTGATCGATGGCGGCTTCTGCGGCCTGGAAGAATCGTCCATCGTCAGTCTGCTCGACGAAGTGCCGGAAGTGCTGCGCGAAGGCGCCGGCGACGTCAGCCCGTTTCGTCAATAACGTCCGGAGAGCTGTGTGAGCGATACGCCCGACAACGCCCCGATCGAGCCAACCGACGACCCGGCAACGGCCTTGTTCGAACCGGGCGACGTGCCGGTGGTCGCCGGTGCCGTCAGCGCCAAGGAACGGGCGTTGGAGCGGCTGCGCGAACGCGCCCGTGCGGAACAGACGGAAATGCCGTTCGCGGTGATCGACGGCGAGGCGATGACGCAGATTCCGATGGATCTGTACATTCCGCCCGATGCGCTGGAAGTCTTCCTTGATGCGTTCGAAGGCCCGCTCGATTTATTGCTGTATCTGATTCGCAAACAGAACCTCGACATCCTCAACATCAACGTCTTCCAGATTACCGAACAGTACATGCAGTACGTCGAGTTGATGCACGCCATGCAGTTGGAATTGGCCGCGGAATATCTGGTGATGGCATCGATGCTGGCGGAAATTAAAAGCCGCATGTTGTTGCCACGCGTCTCGCACGATGACGAAGACGAGGAAGAAGATCCGCGCGCCGAACTGATTCGTCGTTTGCAGGAATACGAGCAGTTCAAAACCGCGGCAGAAAATCTCGATGAAGTGCCGCGCGTTGGTCGCGACATTTACACCACAGCCGAACATCAGCCGGATTACCAACGCCCGAAACTGCACCCGGATGTCGATTTGCGCGAAATCCTGCTGGCGCTGAAAGACGTCATGGCGCGCGCCGATATGTTCGAAGAACACGAAATTCAGCGCGAAACCTTATCGACGCGGCAACGCATGGGCGAAGTGCTGGAGCGCCTGAACGGCGGCGCCTTCGTGCCCTTTATTACCTTGTTTGACGCCAAAGAAGGTCGCCTCGGTGTGGTGGTGACTTTTTTGGCGGTGATGGAATTGTGCAAAGAATCCTTGATCGATCTGATTCAGAACGAGGCGTTCGCGCCCATTCATGTAAAGGCACGCGGTGAATGACGGAACCCAACAATCCTGACAACGACAAGCCTGTGGCGGACGAGTTAGACGCAGAAACTTCCGCCGATGAGCTCAACACTCAACCCGAATCGGAGTCGGCCAGCGAGGCTGTGCCGGAATCCGATCCGGCGGCGCACGACGACCCGGATTTGGGCGATGCCGTGGCTGACGACGAAGACGTCGACCCGCCGGCCGAAGAGATCGGCGATCCCTACGGCGGTCACGCCCCGGACGACGTTAAGCACATTCTGGAAGGCAGTCTGTTTGCCGCCGGTACGGCTTTGTCGGTGGTGCAGCTGGGCGCGTTGTTTTTGGAACACGAACGGCCGCACCGGCGCATCATCCGCAGCCTGATGGCTGAGCTGATGGCGAAATACAGCGGCGGCGGTCTGGAGCTGGTGGAAGTTGCCAGCGGCTGGCGCTTCCAGACGCGGTCTGACCTGGGCGTCTGGATCAGCCGCTTGTGGGAAGAAAAGCCGCAACGCTATTCACGCGCGCTGTTGGAAACGATGGCGCTGATTGCCTATCGCCAGCCGATCACGCGCGGCGAAATCGAAGACGTGCGCGGCGTGTCGGTCAGCTCCAGCATTATTAAAACGTTGCAGGAACGCGAATGGGTACGCGTCGTCGGCCATCGCGATGTGCCTGGCCGCCCGGCCATGTACGCCACCACGCGGCAATTCCTGGATCATTTTGGCCTGACCAGTCTTGACCAGTTACCGAGCCTGGGTGAAATCCGCGACCTGGAAGATCTGGCACCGGAACTGGCGCTCAACGACGATCCGGATGCCGCCGGTACCGTCGATACCCAGGCGGAAATCAGCTTCAGTTCGATGGTCGATCGGCTGCGCGAAGTGGAACGCAGCGGCAAGACGGGCAACGACTACATTGATGAGAAACTGGACGACGAGTTGTCGCAGATGGACGCCGTTAACGACGCCATCGAGCAGGCGTTTGAAGCGCAGCGCGCCGGTCATCAACACCCGGATCTGGATCTGTCGGACAGCGATGACGACGACAGTGACGCAACAACCAAGACCGAAGAAACCGATAGCGAAAATAACGAACCGGCCGAGCCGATGAGCGACGCCGAACACCTGCGCATCATTGAAGAAAAACTGGCGCAACAACAGGCGCTGCTGGACGCTCGGGAGAGAGACCAGCAACGCCCCGAGGAAGACGATGAGTACTGAACGCATTCAAAAAGTGCTGGCCAAAGCCGGTAAAGGTTCGCGCCGCGACATGGAACGCGCGATTGAAGAAGGCCGGGTTAAAGTCAATGGCGAGCTGGTCAAACTGGGCGACAAAGTCGGCCCTGGCGATGCGCTGGAATTGGACGGCAAGCCGGTCAAGATCGAAACCCAGCGCGTGCGTCGGGTGCTGGTGTACAACAAGCCGGAAGGCGAAGTCTGCACCCGGCGTGACCCGGAAGGCCGGCCGACGGTGTTTGACCGCTTGCCGCATTTGCCCGGCGAGCGCTGGATTGTTGTCGGCCGTTTGGACTTGAACACTTCCGGCCTGTTGCTGTTCACCAACGATGGCGAGTTAGCCAACCGGCTGATGCATCCGTCCGGTCTGATCGACCGCGAATACGCCGTGCGTGTGTTGGGTGAAGTAACGCAGGAACAAGTTGAAACCATGCACGTCGGTGTCGAACTGGAAGACGGTCCAGCGCGCTTTACCGACATTCAGGAATTCGGCGGTCGCGGTGCCAACGTCTGGTATCACGTGGTGATTATGGAAGGGCGTAACCGCGAAGTGCGCCGCTTGTGGGAAAGCCAGGGCTTGAAGGTGTCGCGGCTGAAACGGGTGCGTTATGGCTCGGTGTTTTTGGATGCCGATGTGCGTGCCGGTACCTGGAAAGAATTGCCAAAAGCGGAAATCGATAAACTCGCCAAGCGGGTGGATTTGCCGACCGCACCGTGGAAATCCATCGTGACGTCGAAGCACGATCCGAATAAACGGCGCATGGAAAATCAGAAAACGCGCCGGTCGGTTAAAGCGAAAACTGACGCGCCCAAGGACGATGCGCCCAAGCCGACGCGCGCCAAGTCTGACAAAGCCCGGCCTGACAAAGCCCGGCCTGACAAAGCCAGGGCGGATAAATCCAAAACCGGCGCCGCCAAGCCCAAGTCCAGACCGCGGCGCGATAAACCTTCTTAATCAGACGTCCTTAAACGGGCGCCGTAACCGGCTGGCTGATCGCCACCCGGTTGCGGCCGTCCTGCTTGGCCTGATACAGCGCGCGGTCGGCGCGATCCACCAGTTCCGGCCAATCCGATTCGTTGTCGAAATGCGCTACCCCGACGCTGATGGTGACATGAGCGTTGGGCGCCGGTGAGCGCGTCTGCTCACAAACGGTGTGGCGCAAGCGCTCGGCGACCATGCGCGCCAGCGGCAGGTTTGAATCGGTCAGCATGATCAGGAATTCTTCGCCGCCAAAGCGGAAGCAGGCATCGCAACCGCGAATGGTGGTGTCGATGATTTGCGCGACCTGGCGCAAGACGTCGTCACCAGCCAGATGGCCGTAGCGGTCGTTGATGTCTTTGAAGCGGTCAATGTCGACCATCAGGATACTCATGTCCTGATTGTGACGACGCATCCGATCCATTTCCCGGTTCAGCGTAATCGCCATGGCGCCGCGATTGTTCAGGCCGGTCAGCGGGTCGATCATGGCGGTTGCCAGCGCCTTGCGGTACAGCAGGGCGTTGCGCAGCGGGTAAATCAGCACGTCCATCACCGATTCCAGCAACTGCATTTCGCGTTCTTGCAGACGGCGGTTGCGGGAAAAACCCAGACGACCGAATTGTTCGTCGTGCAGGCTCAGTTCGTAGTTGCAGCGGTGTCGGCCGGTATCGCCGAAATCCAACATCAAGCCAACGTGTTCGGCCTGATAATGGCAACCATCGAGCGGTACCAGATGCTGCACCTCGTTAAAGAAGGTGCGCAGAATCTGTTCGATGTCCAAGGTCGCTTGCAGCTGTTTCATCATGTGCAGGCGGAAATCCTGAAGCTGATCCAGCGTTGGACCGTTATCCGGGACCGGGTGCGGAGCGCGTGTACGAGTTGTGCCGGAATCCGGAGTCGAGCGTCTCTGAGTAAAACTGGTAACCATCCTGATAACCGCCGTTGCTGTTTGCAGCAGCTGTAAGCGATTTACGTGCCAATCTTAAAAGTTCTTATAAATCAGATGGTTATGTTGGTATGCGGCAAAAAAATGACGCTTTGGAGAAGTCTTGCCGCCTAAGGCGGCAAGTCAGATGGCGGAAAATTGTCGCCGCTGGGCGGCAAGGTCAGGCAGGTAGAAAATCGCGGGCGTCCCAGGAAACGCCATTGAAGGCCTGGCTGTGGTCGCTCATCAAATAACGGTAGAAGGGCGCGTGCGCTTCCGGTGCCGGCACCTCGGACGGGTCTTCCGCCGGGTAGGCCGCCGCACGCATGGCGGTACGAGTGCCGCCGGGGTTGATGCAATGCACGCGCAATGCGGAAATCGTCCCGACTTCATCGGCCAGTGTCTGCATCAGGCCTTCGGTGGCGAATTTTGACACCGCATAGGCGCCCCAATAACCGCGACCCTGACGGCCTACGCTGGACGTGGTGAAAATTAACCGGCCGTGTTTGCCGGCCATCAGCAGCGGCAACAACGCCTGGCTGAGGTAAAAGCTGCTGTCCAGATTCACCTGCATGACTTTGCGCCAGACGGTTGGCGAATACTGTTGAATGCTCATCTTGTCGCCGAGCAGCGACGCGTTGAGCAATAAGCCATCGAGGCGGCCGTAGGTTTGTTCGATGCCAAAGGCGAGCTCGCGGGCGTTGTCCGGCGTGATGTCGGCCAGATCGATCGGCAACAGAATCGGCTGGGTTTGAGTTGCCGCTTCAATCTGGTCGTAGACCGCTTCGAGCTTTTCCTGCGTTCGACCGATCAATACGACGTGCGCGCCGGCACGGGCGAAATCGAGCGCCATGGCCTGGCCGATACCAGCACCGGCGCCGGTGATGGCGATGACTTTGTCTTGCAGCGCATCGGGCGAATCCGCCAGCGCCAGATCGGCGGTGGTCAGTTGGGTTGAAGTGTGGGCGTCAGCCATTGCAAAGCCTTTTCAGTGAGTTGGTGCGCGGTCTCGGCCAAATCATCGGCCTGCCATTGTTTGGGGTCGTCATCGACGTGCAGATAGCCGTAAGTGCAGGCCAGTGAGCGCATGCCGGCGGCCTTGGCGGCTTGGATGTCACGTTCGTGATCGCCAGCGTACAGGCAATCTGCCGGATCGACGTTCAACGCATCGCTGGCCGCCCACAGCATCGCCGGATCGGGTTTGATGGTGTCCAGATCGCCCTGGCAGACCAGCGCCGGTGGTTGTTGTGGCAGCAGCACTTCCAGCACCGCCAGCGTGTGCGGGCGCGGCTTGTTGGTGACGATGCCCCAGGGAATCTGTTGGTCAGTCAATTGCGTCAGCAGTGTTTTTACGCCCGGGTACCATTGGTTCAGCGACACCGGGGTATCGAGAAACAGTGCCAGGAACTCTTCACGAAATTGCTGAAACTGCGGGTGGTCCCGGTCAATGCTGTGGATCGCCGCCACGGCCGCGCGGGCGCCGGCCGAGGCGTAGTGTTCGCGATGCTTGGTCAGGCGCGGTAGGCCGACTTGATCGGCATAAGCGTCCATCGCCGTCATAAAGGCCGGGGCGGAATCGAGCAGGGTGCCGTCCAGATCGAACAGCAAAGCGCGCTGACTCATTCGACGACGGGCTTAACGGCGGTGAGCAGATAGTTCACCGACACGTCGTCGTTCAGGCGGGTGCGGCGCGTCAGCGGGTTGTAGTGCATGCCGCGCATGCCGGTGACTTTGAGACCGGCGTCCATTGCCCAGCGGTTCAGCTCGGCCGGACGGATCAGTTTGCGGTATTCGTGCGTGCCGCGCGGCAGCAAACGCATGATGTATTCGGCGCCGACAATCGCCATCGCCCAGGCTTTGGGGTTGCGGTTGATGGTCGAGAAAAACGCTCGACCACCGGGCTTGAGCAGACGTTCCACCGCCTGAATCACCGACGATGGATCGGGCACGTGTTCCAGCATTTCCAGGCAGGTGACCACATCGAAGCTGCCGGCGGCTTCGTCGGCCAGGGCTTCGGCGGTGATTTGCCGGTAGTCGATGGTCAATTCGGCTTCCAAGGCATGCAACTTGGCGACTTTTAATGGCGCTTCGCTCATGTCGATGCCGGTGGTCTGAGCGCCGCGTTGCGCCAGCGCTTCGGTCAGAATGCCGCCGCCACAACCGATGTCGACAACCTTCAGTCCGGCAATGTTGAGGTGCTCGTCAATGTAGCCGGCACGCGCCGGATTGATGTCGTGCAGCGGTTTGAATTCGGATTCCGGATCCCACCAACGGCTGGCCAGGGCGCCGAATTTTTCCAATTCGGCCGGGTCGATATTCGCGGTCACGGTGTTGCCTCGAGCGTCGGGAAATAAAAAAGCCGGCGACGTTTTCAGCGTCGGCCGGCTTGGGGTCTTATTGGGTGTTGGTGATGCGCGCCTGCCACTGTTTCGCTTTGGCGATGATGGCGTCGCGGTCCAGCGTGGTCAGTTGGCGTTGCTTGAGCAGGCGTTTGCCATCGACCCAGACGTCGCTGACCTGATCGCGGGTGGACGCGTACACCAGGTGTGAAACCGGGTCGTACAGCGGCTGGCTTTCAAGGTCGTCCAGACGTACGGCGGTAATGTCGGCGCGCTTGCCCACTTCCAGACTGCCGATTTCCTGCTCCCAACCCATGGCGCGAGCGCCGTTCAGCGTTGCCATTGCCAGGGCTTCCATGGCGGGCAGGGCGGTGGCGCGCTGACCGACGGCTTTCGCCAGAATGGCGGCGGTGCGCATCTCACCCATCATGTCCAGATCGTTGTTGCTGGCCGCGCCATCGGTGCCCAGAGCGACATTGACGCCGAGTTTCTGCAACTGATCGACCGGGCAGAAGCCGCTGGCCAGTTTCAGGTTGGATTCCGGGCAGTGCACGACGTGGGTGCCAGTCTGGGCGATGTCTTGGATGTCTTCTTCGTTCAGCGCGGTCATATGCACGGCCTGGAATTGCGGACCGAGCAGACCCAGGTCTTTCAGGCGACGAATCGGGCGACCGCCGCGCTTTTCGATTTCACCGTCCACTTCGGTCTGGGTTTCATGGACGTGCATCTGAATCATCAGGTCGTGTTCTTTGGCCAGATCGCGGATGCGGATCATCGGCTCATCGGAGACGGTGTAGGGCGCGTGTGGACCGAACATCATCTTGATGTGGCTGTGGCCCTTGTAGCGTTTGACCAGTTCCATACCCAGGTCGATGTGCTCATCGGCGGTCTTGGCCCAGTTGGTCGGGAAGTCGATGACCGAGAACGAAAACTGAGCGCGCACGCCGGCGCGTTCGGTGACTTCAGCGGCCGCAGCCGGGAAGAAGTAGTTGTCGGCAAAGGTGGTGGTGCCGGAGCGCAGCATTTCGGCAATGGCAAGTTCGGTGCCGTCGGCAACGAATTCATCACCAACCCAGGCGCCTTCGGCCGGCCAGATGTGATCGTTGAGCCAGGTCATCAGCTCGAGGTCGTCGCCCATGCCGCGGAACAGCGCCATGGCGGCGTGGCCGTGGGTGTTGATGAAGCCGGGAATCAGCGCGCTTTCACCTAATTCGACGGTGTCGTCCGCCTGGTACTGCGCTTTGGCCTGATCGGTCGGCAGAATGGCTTCGATGATGCCGTCTTTGATGGCCAGGCTGTGGTCCACCAGGACATCGCGTTGCGGGTTGACGGGGATGATCCAGTGGGCGTGGATCAGGGTGTCGATGCGTTGCATGGCGTCCCTTCTGTTGGATTCGTGAACGACCGGTCGGCCGGGTGCGCACATTCTAGTGATTTGAGCCTCCGATCACCAGCGCGCTGACCGCCTGCGGGGGTGATCGGTTATATCTATCTCATTGATTTGTGGTATGATTTCGCGCCATTGTACGTCGCGTTTTGAGGCGGGCTCAGGCCCCGAAATCAGCCTTCATACTGCGTCTCACTGAACCGCTAAGGATACCGTACCGCATGGGTGAGCTAGCCAAAGAAATCCTCCAGGTGAACATTGAGGAGGAGCTCAAACAGTCCTATCTCGACTACGCCATGAGCGTCATCGTCGGCCGCGCCTTGCCGGACGTGCGCGATGGACTGAAACCAGTGCACCGGCGCGTTTTGTTCGCCATGAATGTGCTGGGTAACGACTGGAACAAAGCCTATAAAAAGTCCGCTCGTGTGGTCGGTGACGTTATCGGTAAATACCACCCGCACGGCGACTCAGCGGTGTACGACACCATCGTTCGTCTGGCTCAGCCCTTTAACATGCGTTACACCCTGGTCGACGGTCAGGGCAACTTCGGTTCCATCGACGGCGACTCCGCTGCGGCCATGCGTTACACCGAAATCCGCATGCAGAAGCTGGCGCACGAACTGCTGGCGGATCTGGAAAAAGAGACCGTCGATTACGTCGAAAACTACGACGGCACCGAACTGATTCCCGATGTGCTGCCGACCAAGGTGCCGAACCTGCTGATCAACGGCGCCTCCGGTATTGCCGTCGGTATGGCGACCAACATTCCGCCGCACAACATGAACGAAGTGATCGACGGCTGTCTGGCGTTGATCGACAACCCGGATCTGACCATCGACGATCTGATGGAATACATCCCAGGCCCGGACTTCCCAACTGGCGGCATCATCAACGGTCGCAAAGGCATTGTTGAAGCCTACCGCACCGGCCGTGGCCGCATTTATACCCGTGCCAAAGCCGAAGTATTGGTCGATGCCAAGACCGGCCGCGAGTCGATCATCGTTCACGAAATTCCTTATCAGGTGAACAAGGCGCGGTTGATCGAGAAGATCGCCGAGCTGGTTAAAGAGAAGAAGATCGAAGGCATCTCCGAACTGCGCGACGAGTCCGACAAAGACGGTCTGCGCATCGCCATCGAAATGAAGCGCGGCGAATCCGGCGATGTGGTGCTGAACAACCTCTACGCCCAAACGCAGTTGGAGCAAGTGTTCGGCATCAATACGGTGGCGCTGGTCGACGGCCAGCCCAAAGTGCTGAACCTGAAAGAATTGCTCGACGCCTTTATCCGTCACCGCCGCGAAGTGGTGACACGCCGGACGGTATTTGATCTGCGCAAGGCACGTCAGCGCGGTCATATCCTGGAAGGTCTGGCGATTGCGTTGGCCAACATCGACAAGATGATCGAGTTGATCCGTTCGTCAGCAACCGGTGCCGAAGCCAAAGAACGCATGTTGGCGCAAAGCTGGGAGCTGGGTGATGTCGCGGCCATGTTGGAACGCGCTGGTGCCGACATTTCCCGCCCGGAAGACCTGGACGAAGCCTACGGCGTACGCGATGAGCGCTACCTCCTGTCACCGGAACAGGCACAGCAGATTCTCGACATGCGTCTGCAAAAACTGACCGGTCTGGAACACGAAAAACTGATCGGTGAGTACAAGCAGATTATCGACGACATCGGCGAGTTCCTGCGCATTCTGGGCAGCTACGAGCGGTTGATGGAAGTGATCCGCGAAGAACTGCTGACCATCAAAGATCAATACGGCGATGCCCGTAAAACTGAAATCATTGCCAGCCGTCTCGACCTGTCGATGGAAGACCTGATCACCGAAGAAGACATGGTGGTCACCATCTCCCACGGCGGTTACGCCAAGACGCAGCCGCTGACCGATTACGAAGCTCAGCGTCGCGGCGGCAAAGGCCGTTCGGCGTCGGCATTGAAAGATGACGATTTTATCGAACATCTGTTGGTCGCCAGCAGTCACGACACCGTGCTGTGTTTCAGTAATCGCGGCAAAGTTTATTGGTTGCGTGTGTTTGAGATTCCACAGGCCAGCCGCAACGCCCGTGGCCGACCGATGGTGAATTTGCTGCCGTTGGAAGCGGAAGAGCGAGTCACCGCCATTTTGCCGATCCGCGAATACAACCCGGATTTGTTTATCTTTATGGCGACCGCTAACGGCACGGTGAAGAAAACGTCGTTGGATGCTTTCTCGCGTCCACGCTCTGCCGGCTTGATTGCGTTGTCGCTGGACGACGGCGACCGCCTGGTGGGCGTCGCCCTGACCGACAGCCAGCGCGAAGTCATGCTGTTGTCGAACGCCGGCAAGGTGGTGCGTTTCGATGAAAACCACGTCCGTCCGATGGGTCGGACCGCACGCGGTGTGCGCGGCATTAAATTGCAGGACGACCAGTCGGTTATTTCGCTGATCATCCCGCAGGAAAACGGCACCATTCTGACCGCTTCTGAACGTGGCTTCGGCAAGCGCACGGCGGTTGATGAATTCCCGACCAAAGGCCGAGGTACCCAGGGCGTGATCGCCATGGTGACCAACGATCGTAACGGTCCGTTGGTTGGCGCCAAGCAGGTATTTGAGGGCGACGAAGTGATGCTGATCAGCGATCAAGGCACCCTGGTGCGGACATCGGTGGAAGGCATTTCCGTGCTGTCGCGCAACACTCAGGGCGTTAAATTGATTCGCCTGGCGGATGACGAACGTCTGGTCAGTATTGAGCGCATCGAAGAGCCGGACGAAGACGAATCGGTACTGGATGTGGCCGACAAACCGGACGCCGAACGCCCGGCACCGGCCGCGCCGGGCCAACCGGATGCGGACGAGTCGGATGACGAAGACGTCGTCGATGATGACGACGATTTCGAAGACGACGCTGAGAACGACGAAGACGAAACCGAAGACTGAGGCAAAGAACTTTTTGTAGGAGAGCGGCGCACCATGACGCGCGGATACAATTTCTGCTCCGGCCCGGCCATGTTGCCAACGCCGGTGATGGAACAGGCGCAGGCAGAACTGCCTGATTGGCATGGTTTGGGTATGTCGGTCATGGAGCTGTCGCACCGATCCGACGAGTTTGTGGCGGTCTCTGAACATGCCGAAGCCAAATTGCGTCAGCTGCTGGAAGTACCAGACGACTACGCTGTTTTGTTTCTGCAAGGCGGTGCCACGTTGCAGTTTTCGGCCATCCCAATGAATCTGCTCGGTGCGGGCGGCGCGGCGACCTTTCTGGATACCGGCACCTGGTCGTCCAAGGCGGTCAAAGAAGCGGCGCGCTATGGTGAGGCGCGCGTGCTCGCCTCGACCGAAGCCGAGCAGTATCGCCGCGCCGTTCGGGCGAATGAGTTTGAAGTCGACCCGAGCGCGGCTTATCTGCATTTCACACCCAATGAAACCATTGGCGGCGTCGAATTCGATTACGTTCCCAGCAGCGGTGATGTACCGCTGGTTGCGGACATGTCGTCCTGCATTCTGTCCAAACCCATTCAGGTCTCTGACTACGGTCTGATCTACGCCGGTGCGCAGAAAAACATTGGTCCGGCAGGTTTGACGCTGGTCATCGTGCGCAAATCTTTGCTGGGCAAGGCATTGCCGGGCACACCGACGCTACTGAACTACGCCAATCAGGCCGAGGCCGGTTCGATGGTTAACACGCCACCGACCTTTGCAGTTTATCTGGCCGGTCTGGTGTTCGACTGGCTGGAACAGCAGGGCGGACCTTCGGCGATGGCAGCGCTCAATGCGCAAAAATCGGCGTTGCTGTATCGCACCATCGACGACAGCGGTTTTTATCGCAATCCGATTGCCGTAGAGCATCGTTCGCGCATGAATATTCCGTTTATTCTGGCGGACGAAACGTTGAACGAAGTTTTCCTCAGCGAAGCGTCGGCGGCCGGTCTTTATAATCTTCAGGGTCACCGCAGTGTGGGTGGCATGCGGGCCAGCATTTACAACGCCATGCCGTTGGCGGGTGTGCAGGCGCTGGTGGATTTCATGAAGGATTTCGAACAACGCCATGGCTGATCAGGACTCCACTCCAGACCCGCTCGACGGGCTCGATCTGAACGCGCTGCGTGAGCGCATCGATCAACTCGACAGCGAAATTCTTGAGCGCATTTCAGCGCGCGCCCAGTGCGCGTTGAAGGTCGCCGAAGTCAAACTCAAAGAATCACCGGACGCGGTGTTTTATAGACCTGAACGCGAAGCACAAGTGCTGACCCGAGTGATGGAACGCAACACAGGCCCGCTCGGCAACGAAGACATGGCGCGGTTGTTCCGCGAAATCATGTCGGCCTGTCTGGCGTTGGAAAAACCGCTGGAAGTGGCCTATCTCGGCCCGGAAGGCACCTTTACTCAGCAAGCGGCGGTCAAGCATTTTGGTCAGTGGGTGAAAACCAAGCCGATGCCGGCTATTGATGAAGTGTTCCGCGAAGTCGAAGCCGGCGCCTGCAAATACGGCGTCGTGCCGGTGGAGAATTCCACCGAAGGCGTGGTGAATCATACGCTGGATAGTTTTATCAATTCCGGTCTGCGCATCTGCGGCGAAGTTGAGTTGCGCATTCACCATCATTTGATGGTGGGGCCGAATACGCAGCCGGGAAAAATTTCTCGCATCTACAGTCATCAGCAGTCGCTGGCGCAATGTCGTAAATGGCTGGACGCCCATTTGCCAATGGCCGAACGTGTAGCGGTGAACTCCAATGCCGAAGCCGCGCGCCGTGTTCACGGCGAGTGGAACTCGGCAGCCATCGCTGGCGAGATGGCGGCTGAACTGTACGATCTGACCGTGCTGGAAACCAAGATCGAAGATTCGCCGGATAATTCGACGAGGTTTTTGATCATCGGCAACGAAGACGTCGGTATGTCTGGCGACGACAAGACCTCCATCGTTGTATCAATGCGCAACGAACCGGGCGCGCTTTACCATCTGCTGCAACCGTTTAACGACCACAACGTCGATATGACGCGGTTGGAGACTCGCCCATCGCCGTCGGGTAATTGGACCTATGTCTTCTTTATCGACTTTGCCGGTCACCTGCAGGATGCCAACGTGCAGCAGGCGTTGGTGGACATTCGTACCAAGGCGGTGGAAGTCAAGCTGCTTGGTTCTTATCCCAAAGCGGTGCTCTAAGCGCCCAGGACAGTCAGCATGAGTTGCGATTACAGGGCTTTGGCGGCGGCCGGCATTCAGACCCTCAAGCCGTACGAACCCGGTAAACCGATCGACGAACTCAAGCGCGAGCTGGGCGTCAGCGACGTCATCAAGCTGGCCAGTAACGAAAGCCCGTTGGGTTTGTCACCCCGCGTCCAGGACGCCATTCATCGCGCCTTACCAGACATTGCCCGCTATCCGGATGGCAACGGCTTCCGGCTGAAACAAGCGCTGGCTGAGCGCCACGGCCTGGACATGAACCAGCTGACTCTCGGCTGCGGTTCCAATGAATTGTTTGAGCTGCTTGCCAAGGCGTTTTTGGGTCCGGGCGATGAAGCGGTAATGAGCCAATACGCCTTTGCTGTTTATCCATTGGTGGTTCAGGCGGCCGGTGCCAAGCCTGTGGTCGTGCCATCGCGCGATTGGGGCCACGATCTCGATGCCATGGCCGACGCCCTGACCGAGCGCACCCGCCTGGTGTTTATCGCCAACCCCAACAACCCGACCGGAACCTGGCTGAGCAAAGGCGAACTCAAAGCCTTTATGACCGCTGTGCCGGAAAACGTGCTGGTGGTGTTGGATGAGGCCTATGCCGAATACGTCGATCAGGAAAACTACCCCAACGGTTTCAAGTTGCAGCGGCGCTATCCCAACCTGATTGTGACGCGCACCTTCTCCAAGGCTTATGGACTGGCCGGTCTGCGGGTCGGTTATGGCGTTGCTAACGCTGAGATTACCGACATCCTCAATCGCGTTCGGCAGCCGTTCAATCTGAATTCGCTGGCATTGGTCGCAGCCGAAACGGCGCTGGCGGATACCGCTCGGTTGCAGGAATCACTGGCCGTTAACGCAGCGGGCTACGAGCAACTGACCAGCGCGTTTAAGCGGCTGGAGTTGGAAACGATTCCGTCGGTGACCAATTTCGTGTCCGTGCATCTGGGCGCGCGTGCCGGGGCGATTCATCAAGCGCTGTTGCGAGCGGGTGTGATTGTTCGGCCGTTAGCCAGCTACGACATGCCGGAATACCTGCGCATATCCATCGGTCTGGAAGCGGAAAACCAGCGCTTTTTGACGGCTTTGGAAGCCGAGTTGGTGTCATGACTCAAGCGACGTCAGCCCTGCCTCGAGTACTCATTGTCGGCCTGGGACTGATCGGCGCTTCCTTTGCCAAGGCGCTGCGCCTGTCGCGTTCTGCCCAGGTGTTTGGCATGGACGCACAGCCCGGTGTGGCCGAGCGGGCGTTGGAATTGGGCATCATCGACGCTCGGGTCGATTCGATCGAGACAGTGCCTGAGTTCGATGTCTTACTGCTGGCTGTACCGGTGCTGGCTATGGGTTCGGTGCTGCGTTCGCTGCAGCCGTATTTGCGAGCCGACACTGTGATTTCCGATGTGGGCAGCGTCAAAGGTCGCGTGGTGGACGCCGCCCGCGAGGTTTTTGGTGACGACTTGCCTGCGGGCTTCGTACCCGGCCATCCGATTGCTGGTGCGGAACGATCCGGCGTTGATGCTGCCAAGGCGGATTTGTTCGATCGTCATTTATTGATTCTGACGCCGTTGCCATCGTCCGATCCGGCGGCGGTGGCGCTGTTGACTCGCTTGTGGCAAGCGGTGGGCGCGGAAGTGGTCAGCATGTCGGTGGCGCGCCACGATGAAGTGTTGGCCGCGACCAGTCATTTACCGCATCTGTTGGCGTTTTCTCTGGTGGATACGTTGGCGCGGGAATCGGATAACCGCGAGATTTTCCGCTATGCCGCCGGCGGTTTCCGCGATTTCACCCGCATTGCCGCGTCCGATCCGACCATGTGGCACGACGTCTTTCTGGCCAATCGAGACGCCACCTTGGGCGTGCTGCGGCGCTTTCAGTCGGACCTGGAAAACCTGGCCGGCGCCATTGAGCGTGGCGAGGGTAAAACCTTGCTGGATGTATTCGGCCGCGCCAAGTCAGCACGCGACTACTTCACGCAGATCCTGCAAAGCCGTCAGCGACACAGCGACGATACGCGCCGCAACCTGATTGTTGCCCCGGCACCGGCCGGGTTGCAGGGCACTTTAGCTGTGCCGGGTGACCGATCTATTTCGCATCGGGCGGTCATTCTGGCGGCGTTGGCTGAGGGCGATAGCCACATTCGCGGCTTTGGTGAAAACGATGACAATCGCACCACGCTGGAAGCGCTGCGCAAACTGGGCGTGGTGATCGACGAAGCGGATGACGGCGAAATTCGCGTTCAAGGTCGTGGATTGACGGGTTTGCAAGCGCCCGACAGTCCGCTGTACCTGGGCCAGTCGGCTACTTCGATGCGGTTGTTGGCTGGCGTACTGTCGGCGCAGCCGTTCGCCAGCGAATTGATTGGCGATGCGTCGTTGAATCAACGACCCATGGCGCGGTTGCAAGTGCCGCTGGCAGAACTCGGCGCGCACCTGGAGCTGACGGCGAGCGGCACCGCCCCCATTTTGATTCAGCCCGGCCAGCAGTGGCAGCCACTGGATTACGATCTGCCGATGGCGAGTGCACAAGTGAAGTCGGCTATTTTGCTGGCGGCGCTGTGTGCCGGTGTGCCGGTGCGACTGACCGAGCCGGCGCCCAGTCGCGATCACACCGAACGTTTGTTGGCGGAGTTGGGCTGCCGTCTGGAAAGCCGCGGCAACGCTCTGGTGTTTGCGCCGGCATCGCAATTGCCGCCGCTGAATCTGGACGTACCAGGGGATTTTTCACTGGCAGCGGTGCACCTTGCCGCCGCGACCCTGGTACCGGGTTCCGATCTGACATTGACCTCTGTGGGCGTGAATCCCAGCCGTTTGGGCTTTCTGGACATTCTGAAAGACATGGGTGGCTCGGTGGTCATGAGCAATATTCGTGACCAGGGGGGTGAACCTGTCGCCGATCTTCGGGTAAGATGCGCGCCGCTCAAAGGGGGCAGCTACGGCACCCACCTCAGCGGCCGAACCATAGACGAGTTCCCACTGTTGTTCGTCCTGGCCGCGCTGGCAGACGGCGAGAGCTGTTTCGCCGGTTTGGGCGAATTGCGCTTTAAAGAAAGCGACCGACTGACGCGCATGCTCGAAGGGCTGCGGTTGTTGGGCGCTGACATCGAAGTGACCGATGAGGACGTTAGAGTCCGCGGTCGGGTCGGCCAGCCATTGGATGGTGGCATTGTCGATTGCGCCGGCGACCCCAGGGTCGCGTTGGCGTTTATGGTCGCAGCCCAGGTAACGCGACGACCCGTCATTATTCGTAATGCCGGCCGAGTGCTCGGGGCGTATCCCGGTTTCAGCGCAGCGGTCGGACAACTTGGTTATGCCGTGACATTGGAAGACTGACGGCAAACCCACGACAACCAGGACAGATAACATGAATTCCAAGGCACCCGTCATCACATTGGACGGACCCGGCGGCGTCGGCAAAGGCACGGTCAGCGGTCTGCTGGCCAGTCGGTTTGGCTGGCATTACCTCGACTCCGGCGCGCTTTACCGCCTGGCTGCGCTGGCAGCAATGAACCATGGCGTCGATTTCGATAACGAATCCGCCTTGGCGGTGATTGCCGAGCACCTGGACATACGATTCCAGCAAGAAGGCAACGCCATCATCATTTTGCTCGAAGGTGACGACGTTACCCGGCAAATCCGTACCGAAGAAGTCGGTTCAAACGCATCGCGCGTGGCGGCGTTCGGTCGGGTACGGGAAGCACTGCTCAAGCGCCAGCGGGCGTTCCGCACCGAACCGGGACTGATTGCCGATGGCCGCGACATGGGCACAGTGGTGTTCCCGGAAGCCAATCTGAAGATCTTCATGACCGCGTCGGCCGATGAACGGGCCCGCCGGCGCTATAAACAATTACGCGACAGTGGCGCCAGCGCCGACTACGACCGCGTTCTGGCAGACATCGTCGAGCGTGACGAACGCGACACCAACCGCGCGGTAGCGCCGTTAAAGCCGGCGGCCGACGCCGTGATCATCGACACTTCCGAGAGCAGCATTGAGCAAGTCATGCAAAAGGTGCTCGATCTGGTGGCAGATCGCGGCATCGAATGGTGAAAAATTCCCCTCAGGCCCTTGGTTGTTACCCCTGAATCCGTATAATACGCGCTCCTGAAATGGCTGTGCACACTGTTCGAACGCGGATAGAGTGCCGGCCGGGTCCCGGGCCGATCACCCCCAGTATGGTGACTGCACCGGGTTTGTTGGATTGACCCGTATGAGCTGGCATACGGTAAAGCCGCTGGTCGCCGCCAACCTAAAATCCAGGCGATGGGCTGTTAATCATTGGGATACCAAATTAAATGACTGAATCTTTCGCTGAACTTTTTGAAGAAAGCTTAAAAACCATCGAAATGGAGCCGGGCTCCATCGTTACCGGTCTGGTCGTTGCTATCGACTCTGACTGGGTGACGGTCCACGCTGGCCTGAAATCGGAAGGCATCATCCCGCGTTCACAGTTTGTGAGCGAAGACGGTGAGCTGGAAATCGCCATCGGTGACGAAGTTAAGGTAGCGCTGGAAGCCGTAGAAGATGGTTTCGGTGACACCCGCCTGTCTCGCGAAAAAGCCAAGCGTGCTGAAGCCTGGTCCGAGCTGGAAAAAGCTTACGAAGCGGAAGAAGTGGTCAAAGGTGTTATCAACGGCAAAGTCAAAGGTGGCTTTACTGTCGACATCAGCTCTGTACGCGCCTTCCTGCCAGGTTCTCTGGTCGACATCCGCCCGGTGCGCGATACCGCTCACCTGGAAGGCAAAGAGCTCGATTTCAAAGTCATCAAACTGGACCGTCGTCGCAACAACGTTGTTGTTTCCCGTCGTGCTGTTCTGGAAGCCTCTAACAGCGCTGAGCGCGAAGAGTTGCTGGCCAGCTTGCAAGAAGGCCAGGTCATCAAGGGTATCGTTAAGAACCTGACCGATTACGGTGCCTTCGTTGATCTGGGCGGCGTTGACGGCCTGCTGCACATCACCGACATGGCTTGGAAACGCATCAAGCACCCGAGCGAAATCGTTCAGGTTGGCGATGAAATCGAAGTCAAAGTATTGAAGTTCGACCGAGATCGTAACCGTGTATCTCTGGGTCTGAAGCAACTGGGTGAAGATCCTTGGGTCGACATCAAAGCGCGTTACCCGGAAGAGCAGGTTGTTAAAGCTCGTGTTACCAACCTGACCGATTACGGCTGCTTTGCTGAGCTGGAAGAAGGCGTTGAAGGTTTGGTTCACGTGTCTGAAATGGACTGGACCAACAAGAACATCCATCCGTCTAAAGTCGTTTCTGTTGGCGACGAGATTGATGTGATGATTCTGGACATCGATGAAGAGCGTCGTCGTATCTCTCTGGGCATCAAGCAGACCGTTGTGAATCCTTGGGAAGACTTCTCCAACAACTTCAACAAGGGCGACAAAGTTACCGGCAAGATCAAGTCGATTACCGACTTCGGTATCTTCATCGGTCTGGAAGGTGGCATCGACGGTCTGGTTCACTTGTCTGACATCAGCTGGAACGAATCAGGCGAAGAAGCCGTTCGCAAGTACAAGAAAGGCGACGAACTGGAAACCATCATCCTGTCGATTGATCCGGAGCGTGAGCGCATCTCTCTGGGCATCAAACAGCTCGACAGCGATCCGTTCTCTGAATACGTTTCTGTGAACGATAAAGGTGCCATCGTCACCGGTACTGTTAAAGAAGTGGACGCCAAAGCGGCCGTCATCCTGTTGGCTGACGACATCGAAGGCATCCTGAAGGCTTCTGAAATCTCTCGCGACAAGGTTGAAGACGCTCGTAACGCCCTGAACGAAGGCGACGAAGTCGAAGCCAAGATCGTTAGTATCGACCGTAAGAACCGCGTCATCAGCCTGTCCATCAAGGCGAAAGACGTTCAGGACGAGAAAACGGCGGTACGTGAGCTGAAAGAAAAGAGCGCAGAAGCGGCTGGTCCGACCACCATTGGTGATCTGATCAAGCAAAAAATGGAGCAGGGTGACGAAGAGTAATTAGTCACTCAATTCCAAGAAAAGCCGGCCTGAGCGCCGGCTTTTTTGTGCCTGTTTGCCTGTGGGTTTTATCGTGAATGCCTTTCTGAAAGGCCATCCAATTCAACCGAAACTGCAAAAAAACGTTAAAAAATAAATACTTGTGTTATTTTGGGGCCTGAATTAGTCTAAATATTGATCGTTGAGGAACACCCGATCGGGAGGTTCGGATGACCAAATCGGAATTAATTGAACGGATCGTTGACCGCCAGGGCCAGTTGTCCGTAAAAGACGTCGAATTGGCCATCAAGACGATGTTGGACCATATGGCCGAAAGTCTGGCCGATGGCGAGCGTATCGAAATTCGTGGCTTTGGCAGTTTTTCACTGCACTATCGTTCTCCGCGAGTGGGTCGCAATCCGAAGACCGGTGAGTCGGTCACTCTGGAAGGCAAATACGTTCCGCATTTCAAACCGGGCAAGGAATTGCGTGAGTCGGTGAATCTCAGCATCGACGACGACTGATCGCCCACCCTCGTTTGCTCGCAGCCGGGAGGCTGAAAAACACCCATGCTCATCCGATCAGCCAAACTACTGTGCGCCTTTCTATTGCTGATTGTCGCCTGGCTGTTGGCCTTTGGTAATCATCAAAGCACAGTGCTCAGCTTTATGGCTTGGCAGACACCCGCGTTGCCATTATTTGTCTGGTTATTGGCGACCCTGTTTGTCGGTGTATTGATTGGTCTGATTTTGGGCCGTTTGGTCGGCCGTAAACGCACAGGCCGCTAGTATGCTCACCACGGTCAAATCCCTTTGGCGCCGTTTGACGACGCCCTGGTCGGTGCCGTCACGTTACCGGCTTGAACCTTTTGAACCACTGTCATCCGAGCCTGATCGCGAACTCGATGTACTGCTGGAACGCCTGCCGATTACAGTCGACACTCTGGAAACGCATTTGGCACTGGCTGAATTGTTTCGCAAGCGAGGTCAGATCGAGCGTGCCATTCGCATCCATGAAACCTTGCTAGATGCTGATCTACGTCGACAGGATGCCAATCGCGTCCGCGTTGAATTGGCTCAGGACTTTTTCTCGGCCGGTCTATTGGGGCGTGCCGAGACCGAGCTGGAATCCTTGATTCTGGATCAGGGTGAACGTTTTTCTGCTCAGGCATTTCGGTTGTGGTTGGTTGTCCTTGAGCGGGAGCAAGAGTGGGAGCGTGCGATCAAATTAGTCCGGGATTATGGTCAGCCCGGTTCCGGCAATATGCGGTTAGCCAATCTGTATTGTGAATACGTCGGACAATTAAAGGGGCAGGGCAAGCTGGCGCTGGCGCGCTCGGCGTTAAAAGAGGCGCGAAAACTATCGGACAGCGCGCGGACTTTTATCGCCTCGTCAGAGCTGGAAACCTCCTTGGGGCACTATCACAAAGCGCTGCGCATGTTGAAAGAAGCCTTGGTGCGAGATGTTCGACGTGTGGATGTCATTCTTCCCGGGTTAAAACGCTTGTCCCGATTGGTCGGCGGCGAAGCATCGTTGCGTCGCTATCTGGAAAAGCTATACGACTACCACCCTAGCCACCGAGTACTGGAAGCCATTCTGGATTTAACCGGCGACAGTGATCCTCGCCAGTCGTATTGGCAGACTGAGTTGGAGCGAGTGGTTAACAGTGGCGCGTCTTTCGGTTTGATGCAGCGTTGGCTGGAGCAACGGCGAGACATTGGTGCAACCCCTCGTGCGGTACTGCTGGAATCCATTCAGCGCTTGAAGCTGCGGTTGCCCGATGGCTATCAATGCAATCATTGCGGCTATGAATCCGGCACCATGATCTGGTTTTGTCCGCAGTGTGAACGCTGGGAAACGGCGTTTTCCCGTCACGAACAAAGAGTTCACGAAGATCGACGGCAGGCGGCGTTAAATCGCAGCTAGAGTGTTGATTTTCATAAAGTTATTGAACTGCGCCTCAAAGTTGGTATGATGCGCTCCGCTTCGTCAGAAGCACTGTGCGTCCCGTTCGTCTAGTGGCCTAGGACACCGCCCTTTCACGGCGGTAACAGGGGTTCGAGTCCCCTACGGGACGCCATTTATTTTTGCGGGAATAGTTCAGAGGCAGAGCACAACCTTGACCGAGGTTGGGGCCGGACGGGTAGTCTCGCGAGTTTGGTTCGACGCAGTCGAACTAGCTCGAATAACACCAGTTTTGCGGGAATAGCTCAGTGGTAGAGCACAACCTTGCCAAGGTTGGGGTCGCGAGTTCGAATCTCGTTTCCCGCTCCAAATTTGATTGAAGTGGCAACTTGGGTTGCGAGCTGGAACGCCAGCCCGGTCGCCTCTCGTTTCCCGCGACAATAAAAAAAGCAGCCATCGGCTGCTTTTTTTATTTCCTCAGAAAATGCTCCCTTAATCAGTCATACCAACCTGAATGCGACTGCGGTTTTTCTCCAAAGTGGCTGGTCCAATCCCTCGGACGTTGAGTAAATCCTCAGGCCCAATGAAGGGGCCATACTGCTCTCGATACTCAACAATGGCTTGCGCTTTAGCCAAGCCAACACCGTCGAGCAGATCGGCCATTTTTTCTGCGTTGTCATTGTTGATGTCGACGTACAAGACCACGCTGTCTTCTGCTGAAGTGGCTGCATTGTCTTCCGCAGAAACGGTCGCGTTTAGCGTCAGCAGGCTCAATCCCAAAGAAAAAAGGATGGGTTTGATCATGGGTACAGGTTCCTTCTGTTTGTCATTATTAAGGTCTGTGATCGCAACAGCGATCACTTCCCAATCTATCAAGCATTGGAGGGTGTCAGAAGTTTGACGTTTTGAACTGGCTCTCATTGCGGCCAATCAATTGAGTGTTTTTGGTTTGAGAAAAGTCGGTTTCAACGATTGAGGGATTTCTCGGCGGCGCTATTCGCTCTGTTCAATTCTGGTAGAATGCCGCAAATCTTCATCGGGCTACGCTATGAACAACCCCTTGTTCGATCGTGATGTGGTCTCCATCGGCGATCTATCGAAGGCCGATATTGAATTCATCATCGAACGTGCAGCGGCGCTGAAACAATCCGGACCGATGCCACTGTTAAAAGATCGTCTGATCGCCAGCTGTTTTTTTGAAGCCTCCACGCGAACCCGCCTATCCTTCGAAGCCGCTGTTCAACGGTTGGGTGGCACCATTATTGGCTTTTCTGACAGCGGCAATACCTCCACCAAAAAAGGCGAAACGCTGACCGATAGCATTCACATGATTGCCGGTTATGCGGATGCCATCATCATGCGACATCCGCGTGAGGGCTCAGCCAGATTAGCAGCCGAAGTGGCCAATATTCCGGTGATCAATGGCGGCGACGGGGCTAATCAGCATCCGTCTCAAACTTTGCTGGATTTATTTTCCATTGCCGAATGTCAGGGCCGTTTGGATGGGTTGTCCATCGCTTTAGTGGGCGATTTGAAATACGGCCGGACAGTCCATTCCCTGGCCCAGGCTATGGGACATTTCAAACCGCGATTTTATTTTGTGGCACCCGAAGCGCTTGCCATGCCGGCCTATATTGAAGACAGCCTGCGCGCCGCCGGTATCGCGTTTGAATATGCGGACAGCCTGGAAGCGGTTGTGCCCTTGGTCGATATTTTGTACATGACGCGGGTGCAAAAAGAGCGCTTTGATCCGACTGAATATATGCACCTGGCGTCCCAGTTTGTGCTTCGACCGGAGATGCTTAAGTCCGCCAAGCCGAGCATGCGGGTGATGCATCCGTTGCCTCGGGTGGATGAAATTCATCCGGCAGTCGATCGCACCAGTCATGCCTACTACTTTCAGCAAGCCGAAAATGGGGTTTATGCCCGCCAGGCATTGCTGTCGCTGGTGATGAATGAAGGTGTCTTGTCGCCCGGTGGAGGCTTGGTATGAGTGAGCATCGACGTGAAAAGATGCTGGTCGAAGCCATTCAAAATGGCACGGTGATCGATCACATCCCAGCCGGCAAAGGGCTGACTATCCTGGGGCGGTTGCAGCTGAGAAATGCCGAAGTGCGTCTGACGGTGGGTCTGAATCTGCCCAGTCACGGCGGCGGCATGAAAGACCTGATCAAAATCGATGACTGGCGCTTCACCGAACAGGACGCTGCGGAACTGGCGCTTTTTGCTCCGAAGGCCACCGTCAACATCATTGAAGAATACCGGGTGGTGCGGAAGTTCCCCATTGGATTGCCGGAGACTTTCATTGGCGTCTTTGTGTGCCCAAACGCCAATTGCATTACGCATGTTGAGCCGGTTGAGAGCCGATTTTCAGTCATTCAGGAAGCGACGTTGCAGTTACGTTGCCATTATTGTGAACGGGCGTTTGCCGATACCTTGTTTACCGAAAACAAAAGTTGATTCGGTGGTCAATTCAATCCCGTGAAATCACGGATTTTGCCTTATCAATCAGTTGCTTATTTCAGCCCCATCCTTATAGTGAGGGCTTTTTCCAGCGCGTCTCTACGGGAGTTTAGCTGTTCATGGATACCCTGACTCAACTGCACGGTCGTGCGCTTGAAGCCGTCCAACAAGCCACCAATCCACAGGAGCTTGATGAGCTGCGTGTGCGCTTTCTGGGCAAGAAAGGGGAAATTACCGCTCAGCTGAAATCCTTGGGTGAATTGTCGCCTGAAGATCGTCCGGCAGCCGGTGCGAAAATCAACGAAGTAAAAACCGCGGTAGCCGATGCCATTTCGGCCCGTAAGGCGCATCTCGATGAGCAAGCGTTAAGTGCGCGTTTGGCTGAGGAGAAGATTGACGTTACTCAGCCGGGTCGACGCCAGTCTATGGGCGGGTTACACCCGGTGACACAAACGCTGCGTCGCATGGAGTCCTTCTTCGTCAATATCGGTTACGACGTCGCTGTCGGACCGGAAATCGAAGACGATTATCACAACTTCGAAGCGCTGAATATTCCGGGTCATCACCCAGCTCGTGCCATGCACGACACTTTCTATTTCGACGCCAACACCCTGCTGCGGACCCACACCTCGCCGGTTCAGGTGCGCACCATGGAAAATGGCGAGCCGCCGTTCCGCATCATTTGCCCAGGTCGCGTCTATCGCTGCGATTCGGATTTGACCCACACGCCGATGTTCCACCAAATGGAAGGTCTGCTGGTGGATACTGATGTCAGCTTTGCCGATCTCAAAGGCACCGTCGAAGAATTTCTGCGTGTCTTCTTTGAAAAGGAACTGGCGGTGCGTTTCCGCCCGTCTTATTTCCCGTTTACTGAACCGTCGGCCGAAGTTGACATCGAATGTGTGATTTGTGGCGGTGACGGTTGCCGCGTTTGCAGTCGAACCGGTTGGATCGAGATCATGGGCTGCGGCATGGTGCATCCGAAAGTCCTTGAGGCCTCGGGTGTGGATTCAACCCGTTACAGCGGCTTTGCATTCGGTATGGGCGTGGAACGTTTGGCCATGTTGCGCTATGGCGTCAACGACCTGCGCCTGTTCTTCGAAAACGACCTCAAATTCCTGCGCCAGTTCAACTAGCCCGGCAACGATAATCGATAGGATCTAACAGCATATGAAATTCAGCGAACAGTGGCTGCGCGAGTGGGTCAATCCGGCAATCGATGCTCAGGCCCTGATGGATCAGATCACCATGGCGGGCCTGGAAGTGGATGGGGCCGAGCCGGTTGCCGAAGCGTTTGACGGTGTGATCGTGGCCGAGATCGTCGGTTGCGAGCCGCACCCCAATGCTGACAAATTGCAGGTATGCCAAGTTAACACCGGAAATGAAACCGTTACGGTTGTTTGTGGTGCCCCGAATGCGCGTCTCGGCATCAAGGTCGCACTCGCTCAAGTTGGTGCGGTGTTGCCGGGCGATTTCAAAATCAAGAAAGCCAAACTTCGCCAGGTTGAAAGCCAGGGCATGTTGTGTAGTGAAAAAGAATTGGGCTTGTCTGAAAGCCACGACGGCATTTTGGAATTGCCTGGCGAGGCCAGCGTCGGCGAAGACCTGCGTCGTTTCCTCGGGCTGGATGATCTGGCCATCGAAGTGGATTTAACCCCTAACCGTGCCGACTGCTTGAGCGTCGCCGGCTTGGCACGCGAAGTCAGCGTGTTGAATGACGTAGCCGTAACGGCTCCAAACATTGAACCGCAACCCGCGGTTCACAACGACACCTTTGCCGTCAAACTCAGCGACCCCCAAGGTTGCCCGCGCTACGTCGGTCGTGTGCTGAACGATGTCGATGTCTCAGCGGCGACGCCGGTCTGGATGGTCGAACGGTTGCGTCGTGGCGGCGTCCGCTCCATCGATCCAGTGGTGGATGTCACCAATTATGTGATGTTGGAACTTGGCCAGCCGATGCACGGCTTTGATCTGGATCGTTTGGTCGATGGCATTGATGTGCGTCGTGCCCAGGCGGGTGAAAAACTCGAGTTGCTCGACGGCCAGACCATTGAACTGGACCCGTCCGTTCTGGTGATCGCCGATGGTAAAGGCCCGCTGGCGATGGCTGGCGTCATGGGAGGAGAACAAAGCGGTGTCTCCACTGAAACCCGTCGAGTGTTCCTCGAAAGTGCTTTCTTCGCCCCGGTGGAAATTGCCGGCCGGGCGCGTCAATTTGGTCTGCATACAGACGCAAGTCACCGCTTTGAGCGTGGCGTTGATCCGGCCTTGCAGGAAACCGCTGTTGAACGTGCAACCCAGTTGTTGATGGACATTTGCGGTGCCAAACCTGGCCCTCTGGTTATTGAAGAAGCGCCGGAGCAAATTCCGCAACCTGCGCGTATCGAGCTATCCGCTGATCGAGTCACCACTGCCTTGGGTATGCAAATCGATGCCACTGAGATCGAACGCATCCTCACCGGTTTGGGTTTTGGCCTCGACAGTAAAGTGGCGGGCCAATGGACGGTACAAGCGCCGTCCTGGCGTTTTGATATGGCAATCGAAGCCGATCTGATTGAAGAAATTGCTCGCATATACGGCTACAACCGCTTCCCGGTGACGGTGCCAAAAGCTGCTCTGTCACCTCATGGCCGCGCTGAGCAACAAACCGATGTCGCCAAACTGGTCGATCGTCTGGCGAGCCTGGGTTATCAGGAAGCTATTACCTACAGCTTTGTTGAGCCGTCGTTGCAAACCAAGATGTTCCCTAAAGAGGGTGGCATCGAATTGGCTAACCCGATTTCTGCCGACATGGCGGTGATGCGCGTGTCACTGTGGCCGGGGCTGATCAAGGCGTTGAGTCACAACCTGAATCGTCAGCAAGAGCGCGTGCGTCTGTTTGAAACCGGCTTGCGTTTTCGCGCGACCGAAAACGGCACTGAGCAATTGAACATGCTGGCCGGGATTGCGACCGGCGGCCGTTGGCCCAAAGGCTGGTATTCGGATAATGCCGCCGTTGACTTCTTCGACATCAAGGGCGACTTGGAGCAGGTGCTGGGATTGGTTAAAGGCGTCAATTTTGAGTTCGTGCCGGGCCAGAATTCCGCGCTGCATCCGGGCCAATGCGCACGCATTGAACGCGACGGTAAACTGGTCGGTTACATTGGCGCGGTACATCCCACGTTGGCGCGCGAACTGGGCTTGAAACAACCCACTTTTATGTTCGAACTGCGTTTAGACCGCGTGCTGCCCGCAGAATTGCCTGCGTTTGAATCGCTGTCCCGTTACCCGGCGTCTACGCGTGATCTGGCGGTTGTGATCGATGAGGAAACGCCGGTTGCTGAGCTGATGAACAGTGTTAAAGAGAAGGCTGGAGACGATCTCGAAAGCCTGACACTTTTCGACATCTATCGCGGCAAAGGCATTGATTCGCAACGGAAAAGTGTGGCACTGGGCTTGACCTGGCAAAATCCTTCCCGCACTCTAACTGACGAAGAAATAAACAGTTTGATGGATTCCATCATCACGACCTTACAGACAAGGTACGACGCTGTATTGAGGAACTGAGCATGGCCCTGACCAAAGCTGAGATGGCCGAACGGCTGTACGAAGAGTTGGGCTTGAACAAGCGCGAAGCCAAGGAAATGGTGGAAGTCTTCTTCGAGGAAATCCGCGATTGTCTGGTCAACAACGAACAGGTCAAGCTGTCCGGCTTTGGAAATTTCGATCTCAGGGACAAGCGGCAACGACCAGGTCGTAACCCGAAGACAGGGGAAGAAATCCCCATTTCGGCACGCAGGGTCGTCACTTTTCGCCCCGGCCAGAAGTTGAAGGTGAAAGTCGAGGCCTATGCTGGAACCGAGCCAGAATAACGAACTGCCCACCATCCCAGGAAAACGCTACTTTACGATTGGCGAAGTCAGCGAACTCTGTGCAGTCAAACCCCATGTGTTGCGCTACTGGGAGCAGGAATTCCCGCAACTCAGTCCGGTAAAGCGCCGCGGCAACCGCCGGTATTATCAGCGCGATGACGTAGTACTGATTCGTCAGATCCGCAATCTGCTCTATGAAGATGGCTACACTATCGGCGGCGCTCGGCAAAAGCTGTCTGAACCCGCCGACGACAGCGTGCTGGCCAAGCAACACCAGGCCCTGATTCAAGACATGATCCGCGAGCTGGAAGCGGTCCTGAAGCTGCTGTCAGACGGCTGACCCCAGCCGCAAAACGCTTGATTTTTCAATCGCTTAACGTATGATTCGCAACGTTTTCGGGCATTAGCGCAGTCTGGTAGCGCATCGTCATGGGGTGGCGAGGGTCGCAGGTTCAAATCCTGCATGCCCGACCAAATTGAGAAAAGCCGACACTGTTCTGCAGTGTCGGCTTTTTGCATTTGGGGCCATTAATCGTGTATCAGCCACCACACTCAGCCGCTAGGCTAAGTCGGTCTCTGCCAAGGCTGATTGAACGCCACTGAATCCTTTTGTCATGATCTCGACAAAACGTTGCTTTGCCGCATCGCTGTTTTGATGCTGGCTGAAGCTCTTGTGTGCTTCGACAAAGGCAACGCTTAGGGTGGCGAATAATAGATGGGTGCCCAGGTGAATATCGCTGTCGGGTTCGCTCATGTTCAGCTGTTTGGCGATGCCTTCGGCCACCGTTGTTACAAACTGATCGCGCATTAACCTGACGCTGGACATCAGCGCGTCGCTGTTCCGTATGGCGTTAGTGAATGCCAACGAATCTGCATTGAATCGGATGGCTGGGTGATCGTCGGACGCCAGGCGCAGAATCATTAAATATAGGGCTTTGAGCGGTGGGGTGGCTGGCTCTTTGGTGGCTAAGGCTTGCTGAAAAATAGCCAGGCCTTCGCCCTTTCGATCGAAGAACATGTCTTCTTTGCGAGGAAAGTGATTAAACACCGTCATGCGGCCAACGTCCGCCGCTTCGGCGATTTCATCGATGGTGACGTTATCGAAACCGCGTTCGATAAAGAGCCGAGTCGCGACATCAGAAATATTCTGGCGCGTGGCGAGGCGTTTGCGGGTGCGTCTATCCATAGTTTTCCAAGGCGTCAGCGGTACTGAGTTCAAAACGGTATCGAGCATAAACAATGACTCTATAAAGACAAAGCGAATGGTTCGGCGAGTCGGGACTTCCGGGCAGGTTTACAACGCCGTTGTTGGCGCCGTTTTACTGTTGTGGCTTTGATAGATGCCCCAGGCAACCAGCGTCGCTGCAATGCTGCTGAGTACCAAGCAAGCCAGCTCGATGGACTGATGAAATTGCCGGGTTTGCAGGCCGGTCCAGTGACTTTCTGTCAGATTGCCACTGAATAGAAACGCCATGATGGTGCCGGCAATAGCAATGGACGACGCTGATGAGACTTCGGTAGCGGTGTCTGACAGCGCGACGCCAATGGAAGTACGGTTGTCTGGTAATCCCCGCACTATGTTCAGGCCGGCAACCACGCCGACAAAGCGCATGCCGGCGGCGACCAGGGTCAGCGACAGTGCGATCCAGACATAGCCAAATTGGCCCAGCAGACCGTAGCAAATCAGCCCGGCGACGACGGTGCTGGCGCTTACACTGGCCGACAATTCCATACCCAGCTTGTTAACCACAGGTTCAACGAAAGGGCTGAGTAACAACAACACAGCCACCATCGGCAACATACCCAAAGCGGCGGTCGCCGGGCTCCAGTTCCAACCCAGTTGCAGTTGCAGCGTGATCATATAACCCAGCCCCGCCATGCAGATGCCGGCGGCCGCATTAAAAGCGAGACCACTGGAGACCAGTTTATTGGCCAGCAGGCTGAGGTCGATCAGCGGGTGCGCTACCTGACGTTCCCATTCAATAAACAGCGAAAACAGCAGCAGTGCAGCGGCGGCACAGACCCAGGGCAGCAATTCCCGGTAACTAAGCTGTTCAAACAAGGTCGGCGTTAATAAGGCAAGGACAATAGCCGCGGTGCCGAGAACAGCGCCGATCACATCGATTGGATCTGGGTGTAATTCATCGGCTTGGTCAGCCTGGATGCCAGTTCGAATGCCCAGCCAGGCCAACAAGGCTATTGGGACGTTGATCAACAGCAATACCTGCCAGGGCGCCACGGTCAATACCAGGCCGCCCACAAAAGGCCCTATCGCCAAGCCGACCAGGCCGACCGTGGAGATGAGTGTGGTGGCACGCACTCGAAGGTTGTCGTCGGTGAACAGACGAAATGCCAATGCCATGGAGCCAGGGGTGGTCATGGCTGCGGCCACGCCAGTGGCAATGCGGACCCAGATTAATTGAGTGGCATTGGTGACGAAGGCCGTCGCCAGGCTGGCGATGGCTAAAATGGCCAGCCCGACTAGCATGACCCGGCGTCGGCCGATACGGTCGGCGACTGCGCCAAACAACAACATCAGGCTGCCAAAAACCAGCGCATAGGAACCCGTAACCCATTGCAGCGCCAGGTTGGATGCTTCCAGTTCCCGGCCGATCACCGGCAGTGCGACGTTCAAAATGGAGTTGTCGAGCATTTCAAAGAGGAAGACGGCTGACAGGCCGAGCAACGCCAGCCAGGCTTCAGTCAGTGATTTAGGGCCGCGCGCTGTGCTGGCGGTTGATGGCTTAGTGAAGGTATTCATGTATCAAGCACCTATATAAACTAAATATAAAAATATACTTAGTACAATTATAGGTGCGGAATGCCGAACTTCAATGTTCAACTGATTAAAAATCGACCCAACTAGGGTTCGATCTTTGAAAGCTCGGGAGTCGTGGCCTCGCCAGAAAAGAAAAAACCGGCCTATTGCCGGTTTAACGGGGTGTTTAGAAGGAGCTCAGCGGATGGTCAGTGGTTGTGTTCGGGCATGGCCCCAATCGCATCAACCGCCAGATTCACCTCAATCTCTTCGGCCTTTTCAAACTGCAGCGTTATGGTGCGCCGTTCGCTTTAACCAAAGGCGCTTCCAGGCCCACCGAACCGCCGGCGGGAATCTCCAAGCCCTGGTTCAGTGGCCGCATTTTCATGGTGCTATCTTCCATCTTGGTTTGGTGAACGCTGATGCTGTGGGTGAAGTCTGAGTGCCCACCCATCAGTCGATCGGCAGTGGTGCCGTCATTGTGAATGACCATAAAACCGCCGCTGGTGGGTGTACTGGGTGGGGTGGCGCGTGACCAGGGATGGTCGATGCGCAAAATCGCCAGGTTGGTAGCCGTAGGCCCAGGCCGGGTCAGCGCACAGCAGCAGGCTGGTGGCAAGATTCAGAGACAACAAAATACGAGACACAACAAATCTCCTGACGGAAATTTCCAAGCCAGGATGTCGCCATTAGGCGCTCATCTTAATCGTTGTTTGGGTGTTAGACGTTAGCAGCAAAGGGTGGGGCACGGCTTAGATAGGATTGCACACGCACCTTGTCCCCAAAAGCAAGAAAAATCCAGCTATATCAGGCTAAGCTGAAATAGCTGGTGGCGGCATAATTACTGTGCATTATTTCGCTGGGTTTATCTCCAAGCTAATTCCACTCTGACATGCCCGATCAAATTTTCCCGTTAGATTAATTATGCTATTTCATAGAGTTTTATTCTTTCCGACTTTCGACTTTGTCTTTTCCTAAATTATTTTGCCAGTCGCTGATTCGGTTCATTGCCGTTATGTACTTCAGGGCAAGCGTTTCTGCAGTTGTTGCATTATCGCACCGATGGCAACGATGACCGTCGCTCCAAGCAAGACCGGTGTCAGTAAAAACATCCAGCTTTGCCCAGTAAGCATGATCAACATTGGGTTGGCACCGGCGGGCGGGTGAGTGGTTTTGGTAATCAGCATGGCACTTACCGCCAGACCAGTCGCAGCCGCCAGGCTCCAGGCAGTAACGCCGATGATTTGGGAAAAGAAAACGCCAATAAAAGCCGTCAGCAAGTGCCCCAGGATTACATTTTTGGGCTGAGCGAGTGGGCTTGCGGGCACGCCAAATACTAATACTGCGGTTGCTCCGAAAGGCGCCATGATCAATACGGCGTTCGCTATTTTCTGATCCAGCAGTGTTAACACTGCCGTGGCGATGAATGCTCCAAGTCCCGCGAACAGGGCTGGAATTAATGGTTTCATGACGTTTCCCCTGGTGGTTTTGGTGGTAGACTGATCTGTCTACATGATCAGGGTAGACAGATCGGTCTACTCGTGTCAATGCAATGTTGCGCACAGAGGCAGACATGAATGAAAAACGTCAGGCGTTGTTAGAAACCGCATTAGGGCTGTTTTACAGCCATGGGGTGCAATCCATTGGCATCAACGAAGTACTCAAGGTTTCGGGTATTGCCAAGAAAACGTTGTACCACCATTTTCCCAGCAAAGAAGCGCTGGTATTGGCGGCGTTGAAAGAACGGAACCGTCGATTTCTGGCGTGGTTGGAACCTCAGTTAGCCAAAGGGGAAACTGATGCAGAAGTTGTCGAAAACCTCTTTGAGGCGCTGGATGCCTGGATTCATGATGATGCCAAAGAGCTTGGTAAGTTCAGAGGTTGTTTCTTCGTTAATACTTCGGCGGAGTTTGGAGACGTCAATAGTGATATCGCTCAATATTGCCGGCTGCATAAACAGCAAGTCCGCGCAAGGATTGGCCATTATCTGGTGAGCAAAGACGAGGCGTTTTTGGATTCAATCTGTTTGCTGAAAGAAGGCGCGATCAGCAGCGCCTATGTCAGCAATGACCTGGAGGCTGCCATTAAGGGCCTGCGTGCTGCAAAGGCACTGATTGCCTGATAGACGCTGTCCGGGTTTGGGTTCTGGAGAGTTGTACTGTGGATGTCGGCCTAAGCGGCCGACATCCTGTTCCCTCAATCAATGATTATGTTCTGGCATGGCGCCAATGGCATCCACCGCCAGGTCGACCTCAATGCTGCCGGCGTGTTCGAATTCCAGCGTGATGGTCCGGCGCTCACCTTCTTTCAATGGGGATTGCAGCCCCATCAGCATCAAGTGATAGCTGCCCGGTTCCAAGGTGACCGAGCCGCCAGCTGGGATTTCCAGGCCGTCGTGCATAGCGTCCATTTTCATGGTCATGTTGCTTTCGTCCATGCGGGTTTGATGCACGCTGATGCTCTGAGTGAAATCGGAGTGGCCGCCAAGTAGAAAATCACTGTCATTGCCGTGGTTGTGAATGGTCATAAAACCGCCACCGGTTGGGGTTCCCGGCGGGGTGGCGCGTGACCAGGGGTGTTCAATGCTCAGTTCGCCCAATTCATAGCCATGTGCCCAGGTCATTGGGCTGGCGATCAGGGCGCACAGAGTGGCGAAAGCCATTACTAAACGGGTCATATCAACTCCTGAGTGATAACGAATGCACTTCTGGCTTCGGTAAAAGAAGCCGATTAATTGAGTGTTTTTTATTAGGCGTTAGCTGTCAGGAGCGGCGGTGCACGGCTGAAATAAGGCAGGACTTGAGGGGGTTTTGGGGCGACCGTCAGGAAAACACTGGGGGCCACTTCGGCTTGGGGCGGTCGGGTTTTAACGATCGGATGCCAGGCAGTATCCAGCGTATTTTGGGTGCAGGGGCAGTGGTTATTCTGGGCGGGGCGGTGTTCGTTGTCGTCGAGTGAAAGCTGCGTCCAGGAGGTTCCAGTGCCCAGGCACACCCGAATCCAGACGCCTTTGTCACCGCCTTGAGCGTTAACCGCAGGAACGGCGATAAAACCCAGCCAGGCGATCAGGCTCAGTTTGAAAGCTAAATGGCGTAAACGACGGTTCAATGCTGGAATCCAGGAGCCGGTACCGAAACGCCAGTGTCGGCGCTGGCTGAAGGTAGTGTCAATACGGTGATGGTATTGGGAGGTCAACATGGCGGGAGTAGAATGCCGCCCGACATTGTACAACCAGGAAAACGATGGATGTCGTATATCAGTTTCGATGGTCTGGCTGACCGCTTTGCCGATCAAATTTATGGCGGCATGAAAGGGCGCTTGCGGCAGGCATTGTTGACTCAGTTGTACTCAGCGCATCTGCACGCTGATTTGCAGCAACCTTTGCAGGTGTTGGATGTCGGCGGTGGCCTTGGACAGATGTCAGCCTGGTTGTTGGCAGGCGGTCATCACGTCGACTATTTCGACGTCTCGGCGGAAATGGTTGAACGCGTACAGGCTTCGTTGGCGACTGACATCGAAGCCGGACGTTGTCAGGTTCAACAAGCCTCAGTTTTGGATTTTACCCCAGCACAACCCTACGACCTGGTCGTCCTGCACGCAGTGTTGGAATGGCTGGAACAACCGAAAAATACGCTGGCGCGGGCGATGCACTGGGTAAAGCCCGGCGGCGTTCTGGGTGTGATGGCATATAACCGCCATATGCTGGCAATGCGCAATTTGATGCGCGGTACTCTGGCGAAAGTCAGGGACAACCAACTCGGTGGTGACGGTCGCGGGTTGACCCCGATTTCGCCGTTGGACCCCGCGGACGTGAAAGCGCAGTTAGAAGCGGGCGGGTATACCGTTATCTCACAGGCTGGGATTCGCACCTTTTCGGATTTGACGGAGCCCACGGTTTTGTCGTGGTACGACGAAGCGGATGTCTTGGCAATGGAGCGGCAGTTGTGCGAGCAGGCGCCCTATCGCGATCTGGGGCGCTATGTGCTGTTTCTGGCGCGACGGGAACATTAAGCGTTTTTGACGGTTATAAAAAAACCCCGCCTTGGCGGGGTTTTCTGTTTCAGCAGCCTCGGAATCAGGCGGCTGAGGTGGCGATCACTGAATCGGCCGCTTTGACGAAATCGTCCATGCGATCAAAGTTCAGATAGCGATAAATATCGCCCGCCATGCTGTCGATTTCCGCAGCAATCTTCAGGTATTCCGCCGGTGTCGGCAGTTTGCCGTAGAGCGCTGAAACCGCAGCCAGTTCGGCGGATGCCAGGTAGACATTGGCGCCGTCACCCAGGCGGTTCGGGAAGTTCCGCGTGGAGGTCGAGACCACGGTCGACTTGGCTGCTACCCGTGCCTGGTTACCCATGCACAGCGAGCAACCCGGCATCTCGGTGCGCGCACCGGCGCGGCCGAAGATGTTGTAGTAGCCTTCTTCCATCAACTGAGCCTGGTCCATCTTGGTCGGCGGAGACACCCACAGCCGCGTTGAAATTGGCGCTTTGTGCGCGTCCAGCAGTTTGCCGGCAGCGCGGAAGTGACCGATGTTGGTCATGCACGAACCGATGAAGACTTCGTCGATCTTGTCGCCAGCGACTTCAGACAGCTTACGGGCATCGTCCGGATCGTTCGGCGCGCACAGAATCGGCTCGACGATTTCGTCCATGTTGATTTCGATGACGGTGTGGTACTCGGCATCGGCATCGGCGCGCATCAGGCTCGGTTTTGCTAGCCACTCTTCCATCGCTTTGGCGCGACGTTCCAGCGTACGGGCATCGCCGTAACCGTTGGCAATCATCCAGCGCAGCATAACGATGTTGGAGCGCAGGTATTCGCCAACGGAATCTTCAGACAGCGTGATGGTGCAACCGGCGGCTGAACGTTCAGCAGAAGCGTCAGACAGTTCGAAGGCCTGCTCGACGGTCAGATCTTCCAGACCTTCGATTTCCAGAATGCGACCGGAGAAGACGTTCTTCTTGCCTTTCTTCTCGACGGTCAGTTCGCCTTGCTGGATGGCGTAGTAAGGAATCGCATGCACCAGGTCACGCAGCGTGATGCCCGGTTGACGCTTGCCTTTGAAACGCACCAGAACCGATTCCGGCATGTCCAGCGGCATAACGCCGGTGGCGGCGGCAAACGCAACCAAGCCAGAACCGGCCGGGAAGGAAATGCCCATCGGGAAGCGGGTGTGAGAATCGCCGCCGGTACCGACGGTATCGGGCAGCAACATGCGGTTCAGCCAGGAGTGAATGATGCCGTCACCCGGACGCAGTGACACACCGCCGCGGTTCTTGATGAAGTCGGGCAGGGTGTGCTGAGTTTCGATATCGACCGGCTTCGGATAAGCCGCCGTGTGGCAGAACGACTGCATCACCAGATCGGACGAGAAGCCCAGACACGCCAGGTCTTTCAGTTCGTCGCGAGTCATCGGGCCGGTGGTGTCCTGAGAACCCACGGTGGTCATTTTCGGTTCGCAATATTGGTTCGGACGCACGCCGTCCAGACCACAGGCTTTGCCGACCATCTTCTGCGCCAGGGTGTAACCCTTGCCGCTGTCAGCCACCGCACCGGGACGACGGAAGACAGTGCTCGGTTCCAGGTTCATGGCTTCGCGGGCGCGATCGGTCAGACCACGACCGATGATCAGCGGGATACGGCCGCCGGCGCGTACTTCGTCGAGCAGTACCTGAGTTTTCAATTCGAATTCGGCGACAACTTCACCGTTGCGCTCGACTTTGCCAGCGAACGGATACAGGTCGATCACATCGCCCATTTCCAGTTTGTCGACGTCAACTTCAATCGGCAGAGCGCCAGCGTCTTCCATGGTGTTAAAGAAGATCGGAGCGATTTTGCTGCCCAATACATAACCGCCGGTGCGCTTGTTCGGCACGAACGGAATGTCGTCACCGGTATGCCACAGCACGGAGTTGGTCGCGGACTTACGCGATGAGCCAGTACCGACGACATCGCCGACCAGCACAACAGGGTGACCTTTTTCTTTCAATGTTTCGATCTGTTGGATCGGGCCGATTTCGCCATCGTTATCCGGGTTCAGACCATCGCGCTTCATTTTGTACATCGCCAGAGCGTGCAGCGGGATGTCCGGACGCGACCAGGCATCTTGCGCCGGAGACAAATCGTCGGTGTTGGTTTCGCCGGTCACTTTGAAAACCGTCAGAGTGATTTTTTCCGGAACTTCTTTTTTGTTCAGGAACCACTCGGCGTCGGCCCAGGATTGCATCACCGCCTTGGCAGCGCTGTTACCGTTCTTGGCCATTTCATCAACGTCGTGGAACGCGTCGAACACCAACAGAGTGTGTTTGAGTTCTTCGGCGGCAACGTCGGCCAGTTCACCGTCTTTTAGCAAGCTGACCAGGGTTTCGATGTTGTAACCGCCCTGCATGGTGCCGAGCAGTTTTACCGCTTCTTTTTTATCGATCAGCGGGGATTGCGCTTCGCCTTTGGCGAGCGCAGACAGGAAAGCGGCTTTAACGTAAGCGGCTTCGTCGACACCCGGCGGTACGCGGTTGACCAACAGATCTTTGATAAAGGCTTCTTCACCCGCCGGTGGATTTTTCAGCAACTCCACCAGTTCGGTTACTTGCTCAGCGGTGAGCGGTTTGGCCGGAATACCTTGGGCCTCACGCGCTTGCGCGTCTTGTCGGTAAGCTTCTAACACGATAACTCTCTCCAAACGGTGGGTGGCATTGCCAGCAGGGTCGTCGGCTGGGTGGGCGTACGCAACCGGGACTGGCTGAATGGCGCGGAAGTTTAGTGAATTCTAGTACAAAAGTTAAGTAAAGGGCCTTTATGAACAGTATTCATCAGATGAATGAAGGTCGCGCCTGATCACACGGAAAACGCCGCCTCAGGCGATGTTGACGACCTTGTGCATCTGCACCGTCAGGCGCCATTGCGGGTGGGCTAGACAATAGTCGATAGCGGCGCGGGTTGACGACTGAGTTGCGGGTGCAATTTGCGCAGCATCCCAGGGGTTTAGCGGGCTGAGAAAGCGATATTGGGCGTCGATTTGGTCAAACCGTTCCGGCATCGCTTCGGCTTGCGGATACACCAGTTTGAGTTCATCGCAGCGTTTAACGATGACTTCACTACGACCTTTGGGGCTGACGCATACCCAGTCGAGATTGGCCGGTAACGGCCGGGTTCCGTTGGTTTCGATGGCGCATTCAAAGCCCGCTTGATGCAGTTGGTCGATCAAGTCCTCGGTCAGTTGCAGGCTGGGTTCACCGCCGGTGAAAACGACATACGGACGGCCAGCATTCGGGTTGGGCCAGAGTGCTGAAATGGCGTCGCAAAGCGCCTTGGCATCGGCGAAGCGGCCGCCACCGGGGCCATTAGTGCCAAGAAAATCGGTATCACAAAAGGTGCAAACGGCCGTAGATCGGTCTTGCTCGCGCCCGGACCACAAATTACAGCCGGTGAAGCGACAAAACACCGCCGGCCGACCGGCCTGAGCGCCTTCGCCCTGGAGGGTGTAAAACATTTCCTTAACGCTGAAAGTCACGATGGGGCGGCTCGTAGGGTGCCGGTTAGCCCGTTTGGCTGTCGGCAAAAATTACAGAATTTCGCTCAGGTTGTGTTGGCGATGCAGCAGTTGCTCGAACTCATCCTGGCGCAGCGGCGGCGAGAATAGATAGCCTTGATAGCGTGAGCAACCTTTGGATTCGAGAAAATTCAACTGGTCGCTGGTTTCGACGCCTTCGGCAATGGTCTGCAGATTCAGGTGGCGAGCCATCGCCAGAATGGTTTCTACGATGGCAGCGTCGTTGGTGTCGGTATTAATGTCGCGTACGAACGACTGATCGACTTTCAGCACATCCAGCGGCAAACGTTTCAGATACGACAGGCTGGAATAGCCGGTACCGAAATCGTCGATGGAAAAAGTGACGCCGTAATCGCGAATCTGGTGCATGCGCACGATGGTTTCTTCGACTTCGTGAATCACCATGCCTTCGGTGATTTCCAGATCGATGCATTGCGGTGGAATGCCACTGGCGTCGATGGCGTCGCGCACCTGATCAAAAAATTCCGGCTGACTGAATTGTTGCGGGCTGATGTTGATGCCCATCACCTGATCGCGCGTCCACAAACCACGGTCCATCCAGTCGCGCAAAATGGCGCAGGCGGTGCGCAGTGCCCACTCACCGACCCGAACAATCAAGCCCATGCTTTCCAGCACCGGGATGAATTCTACCGGCGACACCACACCGCGTTCCGGGTGCTGCCAACGCATCAACACCTCGGCGCCAATGATGCGGTCGTTACTGGAATCGACTTGCGGCTGGAAGGTCAGGAAGAACTCGTCGTTGTTCAGAGCACGGCGCAGATCGTTCTCCATGGTCAGACGAAACACCGTGGCTTCGGCCATGGCCTGTTCGAACAAGATGGCGGTGTCTTTGCCGCGCGACTTGGCCTGATACATGGCGGTGTCAGCGTTGCGTAACAGATCGGAAGCGCTGATCTCGCCATCGGGGAAGAGCGCGATGCCAAGACTCGCCGTCACCGTTAATCGATTGCCGTTGACCAAAAACGGCGTCGCCAGAACCGACCGTAACGCTTCGGCGCGATGGCCGGCCAATAAACTGACTTCCTCGGTCTGAGTGCCCAGATCGGCCAGACAGACGACAAATTCGTCGCCGCCCAAACGGGCCACGGTGTCTTCTTCGCGCACGACTTCAGACAGCCGCACCGCCGCTTGCCGCAGTACGCTGTCACCGGCACCGTGGCCGAGCGAATCGTTGATGTCTTTGAAGTTATCGAGGTCGATAAAAATCAGTGCGCCCAACAGATTGGAGCGGCTGGCTCGGCGCAGCGATTGATCGAGTCGGTCCAGAAACAGATGGCGGTTGGGCAGGTCGGTCAGCGGATCGTGATACGCCATGTGCTGCATGCGCGCCTGGTTGCGCTTGCGTTCGGTGATGTCGACGCCGACCGACAAAATGGCCGGCTCACCGCGGAATTCGAGCGGCAAAATACGCAGCTCAAGCGCGGTGTAATTCCCGGCCGGATCGACCCATTCGAATTCGGGAATAAACAGGCTGTGCTGTTCTGTCAGCACTTTGGCATCGGCTTCCTGCAATAAGTCTCGCGATTTGTCTTCGTAGAAATTCAACAGCGCCGACTGATGCTGTCCGGTTAATTGTTCGACACTTTGCTGGAACGCCCGGGCGTAGGCTTTGTTGACCAACACCAGATGGCCGCTGGCGTCTTTCACGTAAATCATGTGCGGCAGGTTGTCGATCAGCCGGCGCATGTTGTCGTAGGATTCTTCGACTTCGTGGCGCGCCACGCTGTTGTCGCGAATCAGCTGTTCGACGCTGTTTAAATGCAGGTTGATGTTGGTGGTCAGATGGCCGATTTCGTCGTCTTCGTGCCCTTTGGGCACCGGCAAGCGCCGACCGGCTGGGTTTTTCGGATCAATGGCGTCGAGCGATGTCGACAGTTGATTCACCGGGTGCGTCACCAGACGATAAAACAGCACCAGGAACAGCAGAATCAGCACGAAGTTTTTGGCAACGCCCAGTACCAGCGTCGACAGCGCCCGGTCTACGAAACTTTCGTAAGCCAGCACCATGTCGAGATCCATGCGCAGTACGCCGTAGACATCGCTGCCCATGGCATCGGTTTCCAGTCGGGTTTCCAATTGCCGCGTCGGATTGCCAATAAAAGGTTCGTACCAGTGCGAGCGACGATTAGACCGGTCGGCACTGCGTTGCGCCAGCGGATTGCCCAACTCGTCGACAATGGCAACGGCGTTCACGAAGTCGTAGACGAACATGCCGTCGACCACTTCAGCGGCCAGGTTGTAATCCAGGGTGTGCACCGCGCGCGAGGCGGCAAAACGGGAGGCGTTCATCACCCGTTCAATGGAATTGTTCAGTGAACTTTGTTCGTCGCGGTAATCGAGAAATACCTGAAATCCGGAGGTGACCAGGCTGACCACCAACGCCAGGATGACGCCTATACGCGCCAGCCGAAAAGACAGATGTTGTAAAAGCGTCGATTTGAATACCGCTGAAGACATGCTGACCAGCCGCCGGCGCCCGTCTGGGCAAGATCTTTACTAAACAGTGACAGCTTAGCCAAAATCCCTAACCGACGCCATTGTCAGCAAGCGACGCCAGCGCCAAATCAGCCACAGTGCCAACACCGGATTGCCCAGCGCCGGCAGCGCCAGACTGACGCTCAGGCGAATCCAGAGGCGATTTTCCAAGCGCCAGACCACCGCCATTGCCAGAAAAAATCCGCTGTATAAATCCAGCAGCGCGATCTGGCCCCAACTGTGACTGAGCAGCCATTGGCCCTCGCTGTAAAAGCGGGACCACGGCGCTGACAGCAGCATCCAGACAATCAGCAAGGCGGATAACAGCAAGCCCGCAGCCAAAGCCAATCGAGCCGGCCAAGACGATTGAATCACGATGGGATCGCCTCATACTGGTAACGGATTCGGGCCTGGTAATTACCGCCGTCTTCGCCCGGTACGCGGATCAATCCGCGGTATTCCAGCAAGCGACGACGAGGCATGTCGTAGGTCAGTTCGATCGGGTCGATCAACCAACGCAAAACGGCATTCTGAACGGTCAATTGCACGACCATCTGTTGCTCGTCAATCGAGGTGGGCTCCAGCGTCAGAGCAACCCAGCGCAGCCGACTGGCGATGAGAAATTCCACGTCCAGACGATGGCCGGCTTTAAGTTCATCGAAATGTTGCAACACGAAATAATGAAAGCCAGCGTCGATGATGGCCGCCTGTTTCGGCCACGCCACCACGCCGTTTTCGCGACCGCTCACGTGTACGCCATCGGCCATCGGTAACACCGAATCCTGACGCTGTTCTGCCGGAATATACATTTCAAAAGCCGGGCGGGCGGGTTCGATGTAGGTGATGATTTTGTGCGCCAGCGGCTGGTCGTCCGGGTCCAGAAATTGAATGGTTTCCCGCGTCGGCTGCCCATCGGTGAGCGTCAGCTGATGTATTTCCCGATACAGCAAACGGCCGCTGTCGAGATCGTAAGCCTGGCCGATGAATTCAACTGTCTGGGCGTTGGCCATCCCGACTGATAACAGCACCAGAATCAGCAGTCGCTTCATAAACGATTGCCTCGCGAATTTGATGTCGTCACCGACATCCAACGATAAAACAGAGGCAGCCAAAGCCCCCAACTGAGCGGCAATAAATACCAGGCTGGCCCCGACAACTGTGCAGCACCCAGTGTCGCACCGCCCAAATAACTGCCGCCAGCGCCAACGATGCCACCGAATATTTGCAATATTGGTCGGTCAGCCAGCCAGGCCAGCGAATGGTTCAGCGTCAGTGGGAACATCAGCCATAACCCGATCAGCCAAAGCGGCAACGGCCAGCCAGCACCGTAAAATTCGACCCAGGGTGACGCTTGCCATAAGGCGTCTATCGCGCCGCCAAACACCATGATGGGAATGACGCGGCGCCATTCGGCAGCGCTCGCCAGCCAGCGCCAGTGACACGCGACAAACACCAACGCCCACAGCAACGACCAGGGTGAACGCGTCAGCACCAATATTAACCAGCCCGCCTGAAAGCCAGCGTAATTGAACAATCGCCAGGCGACAGTACGGTTCAGGGCGTTACCCATAAGCGGCGATGCCCGGCTTTGGCGAACATGATCTGATGCGTATTGATGGCGCGCTCGGCAAAGCCGCCTTCGCAATACGCGAAGTAATAACGCCACAGCCGCTGAAAGGCATCGTCGTAGCCGAGCGCTGTTAATTGCGCGCTGGCTTGAACAAAACGCCGCTGCCATTCCTTCAATGTCAGGGCGTAGTGTTCGGTCATGTCTTCGACGTGCAGTGTTTGCAAATCGGTGTGGCGTTTCAGGTTGTCCTGCAACACCGACAGCGATGGCAAATGGCCGCCGGGGAAAATGTATTTGCGGATAAAGTCGACGCTGCTGCGATAGCGGTCGTAACGCTGGTCGGGCAGGGTAATGCATTGCAACAGCGCCACGCCCTGGTCGTCCAGTCGTTGCGTCAGGGTGCGGAAATAACTGGGCAGAAAATCGTGGCCGACAGCTTCAATCATTTCAATCGACACCAGCTTGGAATAGGTGCCTTTAAGGTCGCGATAGTCTTGTTTCAATAAGGTTATGCGGTCGCTCAGGCCGGCCGCCTTAATGCGCTCGGCGGTGTAGTTGTATTGCTCGTCAGAAATGGTCGTGGTGGTGACTTTACAGCCGTAATGTTGGGCAGCGTGCAGCGCCATACTGCCCCAGCCGGTGCCGATTTCCAGCAAATGATCGTCGGGCGTCAACGCCAGTTTCTGGCAAATGCGATCGAGCCGAAACCGCTGGGCGTCTTCCAGACTGGTATCGACGGTTGGGTAAAAGGCGCTCGAATACATCATCGACGGATCGAGAAATGTCTCGAACAAATCGTTGCCCAAATCGTAGTGCGCGCGGATATTGCGACGCGAGCCGGCGCGGTCGTTGCGATTGAGCCAGTGCGCCAGGCGCAGCAGTGGTTTGGTGAATTGACCGATAACGCGATTCAGCCCCGAAGTAGTATCCAGATTGGCGGCAAAAACGCGCACCACAGCGGTTAAATCCGGGCTGTCCCAAAAGCCTGCGACGTAACATTCGGCCGCCGCCAAATCGCCACCGGTGAGCATTTCGCGATACACCCGAGGGTTGTGCACGCGCACGCTGGCGTGCGGGCCGGCGCTGTCCAGGCGGCCGAAAACGGTTTGACCGTCGGCGTCGTCCAGCGTCAACGAACCCCGAGTGAATTGTCGCAGGGCATTGAACAACAAACGTCGGCTGAGGGTGTTGGAGCGCGTCGTCGAATGCGTGGAAGCGATGGTCATGCCGATGTTTCCTTCTTGTCCTTGCGCGGATGCGGGTAGAAGCGAATGCCTTTTAACCAGAGTCGTAAGGCGTGCCAGTAAATGCCGGTCACGACTTTTACGGTCATCCAGGGGAAACGGATGAGCGCCCGGTTCAAATGAGCGCTGCTGATGTCTTTTGCCTCTAACACCAGGGTGGCGTCGAACTGTCGTTCGCCCTGACGGTAATTTTCCAGGTGCACGCGCAGCGTCTGTTCCGGCGTGCCGAACACCCAGCGATATTTCATTTCCATCGGTAAAAACGGCGACACATGAAACGCCTTGTCCAGATGGTATTCGCGGTAATGGCGATGTTGCCGCTGCGGTTCGTGGGCGCCAGCGCCGGCTTGCGCTGTCAGCACGTATTGATGGCGTTCACCCCAGGGCGTGTTGGTCACTTCGGGCATGATGGCGAGCAGGGTATTGTGTTCATCGAAAGCGTAATAAAAGGTCACCGGATTGAAGGCAATGCCGAGATAACGCAGATGCGTCAGCATGCGAACGGAGTGAATATGCTGCGGTTTTAAATGGCTGAGTTCGCAAATGCGATCAATGACGGCCGCTTTTAAATCTCCTCTTTCCGGCGCGAAATAATCGGCGCGGCGAAAGCTGGCCCAGTTGAAGGTTTCACGCGACCAAAAACGCGATTGCGCAAACACAGCGTCGATTTCATCCAGATCGAGATAAAGCATAAACAGCGGATAGTTCAGCCGATGCGCTTTGGGCGCGTAGCGCCGATGCCGTACCCAGCCCTCGTACAACCGACTGTTCATTGCCATGGCTCCACGCCCAAATCGCTCGCTACCCGCAAGGCGCTGTTGACGCCGTCTTCGTGAAAACCGTTGAACCAATAAGCCCCGCAGAAATGGCTGCGATGGCGGTTGCCAATGCGGTGGTATTGCTGTTGCGCTTCGATGCCGGCTTGGGTAAACACCGGATGGGCATAGTTAAATTGGTTAATGATTTTTTCCGGTGCAATGCGATCAGTACGGTTCAGCGTGACGCAAAAGGTTTCCGGCGCGTCGCGGAAATTCTGCAGAATATTCATGTTGTAGGTGAGGCCGACGGCTTCGTCCGGCGACGCCGGTAAATGGTAATTCCAGGCCGCCCAGGCTTTTCTATTACGCGGCAACAAACGGGTGTCGGTGTGCAACACAACCTCGTTCGAACGGTATGGCAGGGCGCCGAGAATTCTTCGCTCGTTGTCCGTCGGATTCGCCAGCAACGCCAGCGCCTGGTCAGAATGACAGGCAAACACCACCTGATCAAAACGTTCCTGATGGCCGTTGAAAAAGTGCAGACTGACGCCCTGGTCGTCACGCTCGACTCGGGTCACGCCATGCCCGGTATGCACGCGATCTTTGAACGGTGCAATTAACGGATCGATGTAGGCGCGCGAACCGCCCTGGATGACATACCACTGTGGCCGATGCCTGATCGACAACAAGCCATGATTTTTAAAAAATCGCACAAAAAACAGCGCCGGGAATTGTTCCATATCCGCTTCACCGGACGACCAGATTGCCGCGCCCATTGGCACAATGTAGTGGCGAATAAAAGCCTTGCCGTAACCACCTTGGCGAAAGTATTCGCCCAGCGTTAATTCCGGTTTTAAGCGACCCGAATCCAGGTCGGCCAGACTGCGTTTATTGAACCGGATAATGTCACGCAACATACCGAGAAACGCTGGCCGAAAAAGGTTACGGCGTTGGGCAAATAAGGTGTCCAGGTTGTGGCCGTTGTATTCCAGGCCGGCTTTGTCGTCGCGCACACTGAAGCTCATTTCCGTGGCTTCGCGGGCGACATCGAGTGGCGCCATCAGTCGGTTGAAGTTGTGATACACCCAATCGTTGTAAACGATAAAACCAGTGTTGACCGGATAGATTTTTCCATCCAACTCGACGTCTTGCGTGTGGGTGTGGCCGCCGAGTAATTCGCTCTGTTCATACAGTTCGATGTCGAACTGTGAGTGCAGCAATCGTGCGGTGGTCAGACCGGCGATGCCACTGCCGATGATGGCGATGCGTTGAGTCATAAATCAGTCTGTCCTTAATCGGAATTCAGCCGGCTTTTCAGCCAACCCAAAACAGGGCCGATGATCGGTAAGTGGTCAAACAGCATCTGGTTGCTGTCGAAATAATCCTGGTGGCGTCGAATGCGATCATCGAATTGCAAAAACGTCACGCCCGGTAATGTAATGGCGCGACCTTTGGCAATTTTCGGATGGCGATAAGTCATCTCCCAGCGCAGCACGGCTTCGTGGTCGTTTGCCCAATGGCTTAAATAACGAAACTCGATATCGGTGAGATTTTGGTAAAGCCCGGCAAAATAGTGCGCCAGTGCATCGAGCCCTTCGATGCGATGCATCGGGTCGATAAACACGACATCGTCGTCGTACAGCTCGCTCAGCCGATCGCGGCTGACGTTGTTCGGTCCCAAATCGTTGTAAAGCGCTTGAACGCGTTCAATGAGGGTCATGGTGTTGTGCTCTGTATGAATGAGTTTTGCTGTGCATGAATGAATCGATCCGTGTTATTTGAATGTTTAAAGCGCCTTAAATAACGCCAGAGTTTCCGCGCGAGCCTGCTGGTAATCGATCAACGGTTTTGAATAACCGGGCACGGCATCGGGCGAATGAATTTGGCGATTATCGAGCGCTGATAATTCCGGTAACCAACGGCGGATGTAATTGCCTTCGGGGTCAAAACGTTGTGACTGAGTGACCGGATTAAAGATGCGAAAATACGGTGCGGCATCGACGCCTGTCGCCGCGCACCATTGCCAGCCACCGTTGTTGCTGGCGAAGTCAATGTCGAGCAGCGAGCGCGCAAACCAGCGTTCGCCCAGGCGCCAATCGACTTGCAGAATTTTCACCAGATACATGGCGACGATCATGCGCACTCGATTGTGCATCCAACCGGTGTGCGCCAGTTGCCGCATGCCTGCATCGACGATGGGGACACCGGTCTGGCCGTTCTGCCAGGCGTCGAGGCGCGCTTTGTCGTTGCGCCAGGGGAAAGCGTCCCAGCGTGAATAGAACGGTTGGTGCTTGGCGAGTTCCGGACGCCAATACAGCAAATAATGATAGAACTCCCGCCAGATTAATTCCGACAGCCAGGTCTGCAATCCCGGATGATCGCGTTTCGGATGCTGCAAAACGGCGCTGAAACACTGGCGCAAACTGACAGCGCCGTTGGCTAACGCCGCCGATAATTTTGAGGTGCCGTCTACGGACGGAAAATCGCGCTGGGTTTGATAGTCCGTCACTGTTAGATCAATGAATCGATCCAACTGAATCAGGGCTGCCGTCTCATTCAAGGGCAGTTCAACCTGTGCCAGCGATTGCACTTTCGGGTAGTGAACGCGAGTTTGAATGGCCGGGCCTATCGCTTTGGGCTCGGGCAATGGAGTTGACAGACTTACGTCCGCCAATTGCCGTAACCAGGCTTTTTTATAGGGAGTGACCACCCGATACATTTCGCCTTGGCCGGTCAGGATTTGGCTTGGATCCCAGGTCACTCTGTCTTCAAAAACGTGGCGATCGATGCCAGCGTTTTGGGCGCAGGCCAGGGCGTATTGATCGCGTTGAACTTCGTCCCAGCCGAACTCACGATGCAGGCTGAGTGAGCGCGCGTTAACGGCCTTAGCCAGTGCCATCAAGTCGTCAACGCCGTGCTGCCAGTCGCTTGATTCAAGCAGTGAAAATTCAATGCCCAGCGCGGCCAGCCGGTGCTCCAACGTCTTGAGTGCATCGACCCAGGCGAAGCGGCGTGGCGTGCCGTAGTCGTGTTGATCCCACTGTTCCGGTGTCCATAAAAAGACCGCCAATACCCGATCGCCGTTCTGCGCAAGTGAACAAGCGTGGCTCAGCGCCGCATTGTCGTGCGTGCGCAGATCGTTTCGGAACCAGACCAGATGTGTTGCAGTCACACCGCACCCTTAAATGAAGGTTGTTTTGGGAGCCTTGCCTTGGAAACACAGGCGCTTAAACATCAGCGCTCATACATACGCACTGCCTGAGTATTTTGGTTCACTCGAATTTAAATCGGATTGCGCAACCCCAAAGATTCCGGATAGGGATCGAGGACGCTTTGTTGCACCAGATAGGGAAAGGCATCGCCGTGCAGGAAGACGTAATGCTTTAGCAGCGCGATGGGCACAATAAACGGCACGATGGCGTTCTGATATTGCTCAATGCTGTGTCGCAATGATGCTTTTTCTTTGTCGGATAATTGCTGTTTGAAATAGCCGAGTAAGTGTTGCAACACGTTGACGCGTTGGCCGCGTTTGGGGATTTTTTTCAGCGCGTCCATCAGTTCAATAAAATACCGCTGACCCAGTTCGGCGAGGCTTTCCCGGTCGCTTAAATCGGCTAGCAGTCGGCCCAGCGATTTGTAGCGGTTGTAGTCGTGCATCATCAGTAAATATTTTTGCCGGGAATGAAAATCGATGAGTGCCTTGGCCGATTGCCAGGGTTGTTGAGTGCGCCATTGGTTGTGAACGTACAACCGCTGTACGAAGTTTTCGGCCAGAGCGGCGTCACTTAGTCGGCCGCTTTCTTCTACCGGCAAACCGGGGCGGTGTTGCAGAACCGTCTGGGTGTGAATGCCGACGCCATTTTTTTCCGGAATGGCGTGTCCGTTGTACAACTTGACGCGTTCCATGCCGCACGACGGCGAGCCTTGCATCACCACGTAGCCGTCAATGTCGTCCAACTGCGGCAGGATGGATTGCGCGTAGTGTTGCAACGCTTCGGTGTGGTCAACAGCGGCGTTGGTGGTGTTGACGGCGCGGGTGCCGGTATCGGTTTGAATCAGGCGAATGGGTTCACGCGGGATGCCCAGACCAATACCCACTTCCGGGCAGAACGGGCGAAAGTCGGCGTATTGGCCCAGGGTATTGGTCAACCAGCGGTGCAGCTTGTGGCCGCCGTTGTAGCGTACGCTGTCGCCGAGCAGGCAACTGCTGACGGCCAGGGTCAGTCGGTTCATCGGTGATGTCTCATTCGCAATGTCCATTGCTCAGTACGGTCAGCGGGGCCGTCTGGATTCCTTGGTCGTTTGCAGCAAGTTGGTCTGAACGCTGATTAAGGCGGCCGGTAACCAGCGAAGCCGCAGGGTCGCTTTAGTGCGATTCATCGTCCGCTGCCTGCCCGGTCAGGTGTTCATGTCTGGCCGCAGTATAGAAGCCTTGCGGCGCTTGAGATTTTTAATCAGGCAGGCATAATGCCGCGCTCTGCGTTAGGGTGGCTCTGCCGGTCCCCCCGCAACGAGAAGTCGTGAATCCCGCCAGGCCCGGAAGGGAGCAACGGTAGCGGCTGTATCGGGTGCCGGGGTGTGGCTGGTGGAGCCGCCACCCGCCGATCTAACTTCCTGTTTTATCTCGTTTTTTCCTAACCATCTGGCAGCATCCAGCCATCCCGGTTAGGATAGGCGTCCGTCGAATTTTCAACCCCGAGCCGTCATGTCCTATCAGGTACTGGCACGCAAGTGGCGACCGGCCACCTTTTCCGACATGGTGGGTCAGTCCCACGTGCTCAAAGCGCTGATCAATGCCTTAGATCAGCAGCGTCTGCATCATGCCTATTTGTTTACCGGCACCCGTGGGGTGGGTAAGACGACGTTGGCGCGATTGCTCGCCAAGAGCCTCAATTGCGAACAGGGCGTCAGCTCGCGCCCTTGCGGTGTTTGTTCGGCCTGCCGCGAAATTGCCGAAGGCCGGTTTGTTGATTTGCTGGAAATCGACGCCGCGTCCCGCACCCGGGTGGAAGACACCCGCGAGTTGCTCGACAACGTTCAGTACGCGCCGACGCGTGGCCGCTACAAGATTTATCTGATCGACGAAGTGCACATGCTGTCGACGCACAGCTTCAATGCGTTGTTAAAAACCCTCGAAGAACCACCACCGCACGTCAAATTCCTGCTCGCCACCACCGACCCGCAGAAACTGCCGGTGACGGTGCTGTCGCGCTGTTTGCAGTTCAACCTGAAAAGCATGACCCGCGAAGGCATCGTCGGTTACTTGCAGCACATCCTCGCAGAAGAAACCGTGCCGTTCGACGATCCGTCGCTCTGGCTGTTGGCCGAAGCCGCCGCTGGCAGTATGCGCGATGCACTCAGCCTGACCGATCAGGCCATTGCCTTTGGCGAAGGCCAACTGCGTGAAACCGAAGTGGCGGCCATGCTGGGTACGGTCGATCTCAAGCGGGTGCTGAATCTGGTGCGCGGTCTGATCGAAAAAGACGCCTCAGCCTTAATGGCGCAAGTGGCGGAACTTGCCGAGCACGCGCCCGACTTTCGCGCCCTGATGAACGAATTGCTGTCGACGCTGCACCGTGTCGCCATCGCCCAGGCCGCCCCCGATGCGCTGGATAATTCCAAAGGCGACCGCAATGTGCTGGTGGCGCTGGCACAAGCGGCGCAGCCGGAAGACGTGCATCTGTTCTATCAATTCGGCACCGCCTCGGTGAAAGACCTGGCGTTGGCGCCGAGTGAACGCGCCGGTTTTGAAATGGCGTTGCTGCGTATGCTGGCGTTCAGTCCCAGCCCGGCGCGTTCGGTGTCTGATTTGCCGCCGCTGGCGAGCCAGTCGGCACCAGCCTTGCCAACAACGTCGGAACCGACACCACCGGCTGATAGCGCGCCTCACCAGGCTGCTGTGGAGCAAACGGAGCCCGCCACAACAGAAGTGGTTCCATCGCCTTCTCAAACCGAAGTGGTTGAGTTTGAGTCGCACAATGCCGAACCACCGGTCAACGAAGAGCCGATGAATGCGTCGTTGCCGGAACCCGACCCGGCGCCTGAACCTGTTGCTGCTTCAATACCGCCCTGGGAAGACGAAGCCGCCCAGGACGATGCCATCGCTGAGGCGGAAGTTCTGGAAGCCGAAGCCGCCGTTGATCAGGCCCTGGCTCACTGGGTGGCTGCGACGGTTGTAGCGGAAGAATTGACGGATGTTGCTGCATTGGCACCACCGATGGCGGCAGAGGACGGTTTTGAGTCTGTCGCGCCAGCTTTAGTAGACGGACCGGCATTAATAGAAGAACCAGCAGCTGGCAACGTCTCTGCCTCAGTTGCCGGCATAGAAGCCGACGCTGTTAACGGCACTGACGAAGACATCAATCCGGCGCGCTGGCCGGAAGTGGATTTCGACGCCGACCCCCAGGGCTGGTGGCAGGTCACGCTCTATAAGCTGGGCCTCAGTGGCATGACGCGCACGCTCTTTGCCCATTCGCAGTGGCAGGCCTATGCCGACGGTCGCGCCCAACTGTTGATCGCCACTAATTATCGCAAGTTGATGAACGACACCCACAGCCAGCGGCTGCGTGAAGCCTTGGCGACGGTGCTGCCCGGTTTCCAGGGTTTCGATTACGAATTTGGCGCCGCTGAAAAAACCCCTCAGGCCTGGCTCGATCAGTTAAATCGGGCCGCCTGGGAACGCGCGGTGAACGATCTGCAAGAGGATCGGTTTGTGCAGTCACTGGTCAGTGATTTTGCTGCGGAACTGCGCACCGATACCGTCCAACCCCGTTTTAATCCATTACCGACAGGAGCCTGAAACGATGAAAGGTGGCATGGGTAACCTGATGAAACAGGCCCAGAAGATGCAGGAAGACATGAAGCGCATGCAGGATGAAGTCGCCAATGCTGAGGTGACGGGCGAATCCGGTGCGGGTCTGGTTAAGGTGGTGATGAACGGTCGCCACGACGTCAAGCAAGTCACGCTCGACGATTCTGTGCTCGAAGAAGACAAAGAACTGCTGGAAGATTTACTGGCCGCCGCCGTCAACGACGCGGTGCGTAAAGTTGAAGCCTACAGCCAGGAAAAAATGTCATCGCTGACTGCCGGCATGCAACTTCCGCCCGGCTTCAAGATGCCGTTCTAAGCCAGGATCGCATGAGTTACACCCCGCTCACTGAACGCTTGATGGACGCACTCCAGGTTTTGCCTGGGGTGGGCACTCGCTCGGCGCAACGCATGGCGTTGCAGTTGTTGGAGCGTGATCGTGCCGGTGCGGCCAGTCTGGCGCAGGCGCTGAGTGCAGCGCTGGATGGCGTGCAACATTGTGAGCGGTGCCGGGCACTGAGCGAACAGCCGTTGTGCGAACTGTGCAGTGATGCCGATCGCGATGCGTCCTTGTTGTGTGTGGTGGAAACACCGGCTGATCGCGAAGCCATTGAGCAATCGGGCAGCTACAGCGGGCAGTATTTTATTTTGCAGGGGCAGTTGTCGCCGATTGACGGCATCGGCCCGGATGAATTGGGCGTGCCGCTATTGGTTGCGCGCGTTAGCGAAGGCGGCGTGCGCGAAGTCGTGTTGGCGACCAACGCCAACATGGAAGGCGAAGCCACCGCGCATTATTTGATTGAGCAATTACGTCCGTTGGGCGTCGAAATTTCCCGCCTGGCGCAAGGCGTGCCGTCTGGCCGAGAACTCGGTCGAGTGGACAGCAGCACCTTGTCACATGCGCTCAGCGACCGGAGGAAGCTTGGCTTCGAGCATGACTGACGCGCCGGTGTGGATCACCGGCGATGCCGCTTTGGCGCAAGCTTGCGAGCCTTGGCGGCAAGCCAAGGTGCTGGCGCTGGATACCGAATTCGTTCGCACCGAAACCTATTTCGCGCGGCTGGGATTGATTCAGGTGGCGTTGGATGGCCGTTGCAGCCTGATCGATCCGTTGACCATCAGCGATTGGTCACCGTTGGTCGCGGTGCTCGAAGACCCGGCCATCATCAAGGTATTTCACTCTTTATCGGAAGACGCCGAGGTGTTATTGCACAGCACCGGCGCCCGGGTGTTTCCGGTATTCGATACCCAGATTGCCGCAGCCTTAGCCAACCACGATCTGCAAATGGGTTTTGCCCGCCTGGTCGATGCCGTGTTCGATGTTCAGTTGCCCAAAGAAGCCACGCGCAGCGATTGGTTGAAGCGGCCGTTGGATGCCATTCAATGCGATTACGCCGCCGCCGACGTTTATTGGTTGGAAAAACTGTTCAACCAACTGGCGCCGCCGTTACGTGAACAAGGCCGTTTCGACTGGGTGATTGAAGACAGTAACCGCGCCGCCGCTGATAGCCTGCCCACCGAGCCAGCCGACTATTATTTGCGCCTGCGTGGTGCCTGGAAATTGAAAGGCGGTCGCTTGTCGGCGTTGCAGCAATTGGCGCAGTGGCGAGAGCAGGAAGCGCGGCAACAGAACGTTAACCGGTCGCGCATTCTGTCGGACGCCGAAATCATTGAGATCGCCGATACCATGCCGACCGACAGGGCAGCACTGGGGCGGCTGAAAAATCTGCACCCGCGCAAAGTACGAATGTTTGCTGACGCCATTTTGGACATCCTGGCGCAGGCCCAATCTACACCACGGGAACTTTGGCCGACGCGCGTGCCTGGGCCGTTGCCGGTCGCGCAGGCCGAATTGATGCGCGGCGCCAAAGAACAGTTGGCGCGTATGGCCGAGCAACTGGCTGTGCCGGTTGAAGTGCTGGCGCGTCGCAAGCAACTGGAAGCCTTGGTTCGCAGCGGTTTTCCGCAGGGGCCGTATCAGGCACCGGCGTCTATGCTGGGTTGGCGTCAGACTTTGGTGACCGAACCCTTGTTGGATTATTTGGAAGAGCAGCGTCATGCAACCGACTCCTGAACGCGCGCTGGTCAGTATTTTCCGTTCACCCAAGCGTGCGGAAATGTATCTCTATCTGCCGCGCCCGGCGCAATTCGAGACGCTGCCGGAGGCCTTGCGTACGCAATTCGGTGAACCCGAGCACGTCATGGATTTGTTGCTGACTCCGGAACGAACGCTGGCGCGGGTCGATGTGACGCGCGTGTTGGAAGCGGTGTTGCAACAGGGCTTCTATTTGCAAATGCCGCCATCGCAAACTTCGATGGCTGACTGGCAGCGAGACAACTGATGGCCATGCACCAGCCGTTCTGGCAAACCAAAACCCTGGCGCAAATGACCCGCGCCGAATGGGAATCGCTGTGCGATGGCTGTGGTAAATGCTGCCTGCAAAAATTGCAGGACGATGACAGCGGCGAGGTCTATGCGACGCGTCTGGTCTGTCACTATATGACGCCGGACTGTCGTTGCAGTGTGTACAGCGAGCGGCAAAAATACGTGCCCAATTGCGTCTGGCTGACGCCGGACGACGTTAACGAATTTTTCTGGCTGCCTTCCACCTGTGCCTATCGGCTGGTCGCCGAAGGCAAGGATCTGCCCGACTGGCATCCGTTGGTGGCGGGCGATCCGGAGCGCATTCACGAGGCTAAGGCATCGATCAAACATTGGGATCTGATAGCCGATGACCGCGTGCCGGAAGAAGACTGGGAAGACTACATCATTGACAACCTCTGACTGCGAGTCGGTGAAGGCGAGCTCATGATCTACGAAGATCTGTATTGGACAGCAGCGGTGATATACGGCCTCGGCGTGGTCGGTTTCTGGCTGGTGGTGTGGCGCTTCGGCAAATTATTGCCGTGGCGGCCGGTACGCTGGTGGTTAACCTGGCTGTACCTGTGCGTGGTACTGACGCCGTGGCAGGCGACCGAGCCCGAACCTTATATAGCACCGGCTATTATTGTCGGTGCTTTTGATTTTCTGGACGTTGGTGTCGGCGGCGCGCTGCGCGTGTTGATGCCAATGATTCAAGCCATTTTGATCGGCACCTTGATCATCGTGTTGATCAGCATCGGTTTGCGCATGCGCGCAATGAAAGCCTATGAGGCTGAGGCGAAGCGGGAAGCGGAAGGCGGCTGAATTTTATTCCGGCACGCATTCTGCTATACCTTAGGCCGCTCGGTTTTACGAAAGAGGCGGAATACCGCCCGTTTTTCCCTTAGGGGGTACTCAAGGAGTAGGCATGGCCAACCATATTTTCGTTCTAGTTGCCGTTATGCTCATGGCCGGCGTTTTTGGCGGACTGGTAAATTACTACATGCAGTCCCAATACGACCCGGACACCACCAGTCTGCCGCGCAGCCTGGTGGTCGGCATCGGCGCATCCTTTTTGGTTCCGGTGGTATTGGCGCTGGTCAACAGCGACCTGATCACCGAAAGCAGTCAGGATTCCACTCGTTTTCTGATCTTCACCGGTTTTTGTTTGATCGCTGCCATCGCCAGTCGTTTTCTGGTGACCAGCGTATCGGATCGTATTCTGTCGGAAGCGCGTCGCGCGCGTGAGCAATCCGATCGGGTTTTGCATGAACTCTATCTGGTGCAAAGCGAACTGCGCCCGTTGATCGAGACCGAAACCGAAGAAGACCTCAAGGTTGAACCCGATCCACTGACGCCGGAAGAAGAACTCGACGTCACCACCGCCAATGTCCTGAAAACGCTGGGCAATGGCCGCTACATCTTCCGTTCGTTGGGCGGCTTGTGCAAAGAAGTCGACTCTGATGAACCGACCATGATCAAGACTCTGGAGATCATGGTGGCGCGCAACCTGGCCGGTCGCATTACCGGCAAACAGGGTGTGCGTTGGCATTTGACCGACGGTGGACGCCGTATGCTGGCTCGGATGGGCTAATCCGCCAGTTCGAATACCGATGAGGACAAGGACGTCCTCCCTCCGCCTCAAGGCCGCGCCGTCTCGGCCGATCTATAGAAAACCGATTCGAAACGATTGAGTGTGCGACCTCCGTGCGACTGCTTTCCCGCCTGCTATCGACCCTGCTGGTTTGTGCCTGCGCCAGCCTGGCCGCTGAAGAAACCGCCCCGGCGCCGACCGATGTCCGCGTCCTGATCGACATTTCCGGGTCTATGGTGCAAACCGACCCACAAAACCAACGCACGCCTGCCATCAATATGCTGATCGATTCACTCGCCGACGGCAGTGAAGCGGGCATCTGGACCTTTGGTCGTTACGTCAATCTGCTGGTTGAACACGACACCGTTAACGATGCCTGGCGTGCCCAGGCGCGGGCGGCGGTGGCGTCGCTGGAACCCGTTGCGCAACGCACAAACCTGGGCGCGGTACTGGACCAGGCCAGTTACGATTTTGGTTATTCCAATTATCAGGCGCCGACCGATGTGGTGCTGATCACCGACGGCCGGGTGGACATTGCGCCCAACGCTCAGGTGAATCAGGTCGAGCGCGACCGCATTCTCGACACCGTTCTGCCGCGTTACGCTCAGGCCGGCGCGCGCATTCACAGTCTGGCGCTGACCGATGCCGCCGACGCCGGTTTGCTGGAACAGATGGCCAATCAGTCTGGCGGCGTGTTTGCCCGCGTTGCATCGGCTGACGACATTCAGGCCTTTATCCTCGAGGTACTTCAAGCTGTCGACGCGGGTAATGAAATTCCGCTGGAAAACGCCGGCTTTGAAGTCGACTCACAAATTTCCGAAGTCACGGCTTTGGTGCTGCACGATCGCGGCGAGATGGGGCTGGTCAGCCCCAGCGGCGAAACCAGCACAGCGCTGGCGCCAAAACTGGGTCAGCAATGGCGAGTCGGTCCGGGGTATACGCTGGTGACAGTGCGCCAGCCGCAAACCGGACGCTGGCACATCAGCGGGCAGATCAGCGAAGGCTCGCGCGTCTCGGTGGTGTCCGATATGAATCTGCGCTGGCGCCAGCCGGGCGGTTCAGTCACCTTGATCGGTCAGCCGATTCAGATGGAACTGGAAGCCATTGATCAAAACGGCCAGCCGGTGCCGGTTGAACTGACCGAGGTAATGACGCCGACCGTCACCGTGAACGATGACGTGCGCAGCGGTGTGCGCTGGCGCGATGGTGTGTTGTCCGGCAACCTGCCAAACGTTTACGACGCCGGCCCGTTAACGGTTGCGGTTCGTGTTGATGGCGGAACTTTCCAGCGTCTGTTGCGGCGTACTTTCCAGAACCGCCCGCCGTTTATGTCCGAAGTGCTGGTGATGGACGGCGATTACCAATGGCGGCTGTATCCGGCGCATCCCGATCTGGTGCCTGGCAGTGAAGATTTGCGTGCGCACATCGTCAGCCCGGATGGCTGGGAGCGCGATGTGGTGTTTGAGCAACACGACAGCGGCTACTACAGCATGGTCCTCGATGGCGATCAGGAACCGGGCGAATATCAGCTGAGCGTGCGCGGTGATCTGCGTTTCGATGGCCGTGAAGTGCACGACCTCGGCATTGATCCGGTCACCCTGAGTTTGCCGATAGCAGCGACGCAACCACGCATCTGGGATCCGCAAGCGGAAGCGGCCGCAGCCCGTGCGAGGGCAGAAGCCGAAGCGGCGCAACAGGCGATGATGCAGGACGGCGAGCACGGTACGGCCGCAGACGACGCCATGTCCGACGAGTCCATGGCTGATGACATGGCCGAGACCATGACCGACGACATGGACGAGGTGGCATCGGAAGATATGGCTTCGGACGACGAGATGGCCGCCGATATGGCCGATCCGGAACCCAAACTGCCGTATGTGAAAGAGCCGATGCCGCGCTTTGCCGAACTCACCGAAGAGATGTCGGTTCCGGCTAGCCAGCAACCGATGATGCAACCGAATGCGAGCCCGGCTCAATCGGACGACGCCATCAGTCTCGATCAAACCATGGAAGAAGGCGAAGGGGAATCGTCCTCGGCTTCCGGCCCCGGACGAGACATTCCCTGGTTGCGTTTCATGTTGTATGCCGCGCCTGGATTGCTGGTGCTGGTTGCCTTCTTCGCTTTCTTCCGTCGCCTGGAATATCGCGGCAAGTTGCGTGGCAACGACAAAGAATTGAAAGAAGACCCGGCACCGGACATCCGCAACACCGACGTGGATGAACTGGACTTAGGTGCAGGCTTTGGCGCAGACGACGTACCGGAACTGGCCGACTGGGATGGCGAAGCGCCACTGGTCAGCGATCAGGTCGATCCGGAATTGGAACTGGAAACTGACGAGTTCGACCTGAGCGAACTGGAAGATTTTGAAGAGCCCGAGGAAGCCGCACCGGAGCCGAAACAGGAATACCTCGGCGAGCTCGATGAAGGCCGCGCCGAAGATGGCGTTATGCCCACCAACAGCGGTGGCGATGATGAAGACGATCTGTTCGACATCAGCAACATGGAAGAAGACATGTCGGAACTGGAAGGTTTGTCACTGGATGACGACGATCCGTTCGCTGAAGACAGCAACGAAGACGACGCCCAGGCCTCGCGGTAACGTCTTTTCTCCGTCGGCCCGCTCGGGCCGGCGTCTTGCTTCAACTGTGCGCTTTTGGCACGAAAGAGTTGAATTTGCCTTGCCAATCAGGGGACAATCGCCCGCCATCACAGTTTAAACGAACGTTTGAATGAGACATCAGCGCCCATCCAGACGGCGTAAATACAATAATCAGTCTCAGGAGTACGCATGACTGAACCCTATACCCACAACGCCTATCCGGCTGGCATGCAGGCAAGCATCGATCCGGAACAATACGACAGCGTTTTGGATCTGTTCGAGCAAAAAACCCAAGAGTACGCAGACAAACCCGCCTACACCTGTATGGGTCGAACGCTGACCTACGGCGAGCTGGATCGCTATTCCGCCGCCTTCGCAGCCTATCTGCAGAACGAAACCGATCTGCAACCGGGCGACCGCATCGCGGTGCAACTGCCCAATATCCTGCAATATCCGATTGCTGTTTTCGGTGCGCTGCGCGTGGGCCTGACGGTGGTCAACACCAACCCGCTGTACACCGAACGCGAGTTGGAGCACCAGATGAACGACTCCGGCGCCAAAGCGCTGGTGGTGTACGCCGGTATGGCGGCACAGGCGATCAAGGTGCAGCCCAAGACGCCGGTGCAGCACATTGTGGTGACGGAACTTGCCGATCTGCATCCTGGTTTAAAACGGGTGCTGATCAACACCGTGGTCAAGCGCGTTAAGAAAATGGTGCCGTCGTATGACAGCAGCCGGGTGTTCTCGTTCCGTAAGGCGCTGCAACTGGGGGCGGGACAATCCTTTACCCGCATAGCTGCCGGTCACGATGAGACCATCATCCTGCAATACACCGGCGGTACCACTGGCGTAGCCAAAGGCGCCATGCTGACCAACCGCAACCTGATCGCCAACTCGCTGCAGTGCAATCAGTTCTTCAAACTGGCGCTGAAAAACGGCCAGGAAACCATCGTCGCACCGCTGCCGCTGTACCACATTTACGCTTTTACCGTGCATTGCATGACCATCATGCTGACCGGTAACCACAACGTCCTGATTCCCAATCCGCGTGACATCAAAAGCTTTATTGGCGAACTGAAACAGCATCGCTTCAGCGCCTTTGTGGGTTTGAATACCTTGTTTGTCGCCTTGATGAATAACGAAGGTTTCACCGACGTTGACTGGAGCAGCCTGCAGTTGTGTGTGTCCGGCGGTATGGCACTGAACCGTTCGACGGCTGAACGTTGGGAATCGCTGACCGGCTGCGCCATTGCCGAAGGCTACGGCATGACCGAATCGTCCCCCGTTTTGTCGTTCAATCCGTCCGGCCATGTGCAACTGGGCACCATCGGCATTCCCACGCCGAGTACCGAAGTGCGCATCTGCGATGACGACGGCAAGCTGCTGGGCTTTAACGAACCCGGTGAATTGCAGGTTCGTGGCCCACAGGTGATGAAAGGCTACTGGAACCGTCCGGACGATACTGCGAAAACCATCGATGCCGACGGCTGGTTGAAGACTGGCGACATCGCGGTACTGCAGGAAGACGGCTATCTGAAAATCGTCGACCGCAAGAAAGACATGATCGTCGTCTCCGGTTTCAACGTTTACCCGAACGAAGTTGAAGACGTGCTGTCGGCTCACCCGAAAGTGGTTGAGTGTGCGGCCGTGGGTGTGCCGAGCGAGAAAAGCGGCGAGGCGGTCAAGGTGTATCTGGTAGTGCGCGAGCCGGTGACGGAGCAGGAATTGATCGATTTCTGCCGTCAAAGCCTGACTGGCTACAAAGTGCCGCGTCTGTTTGAATTCCGTGACGAACTGCCCAAGACCAACGTTGGCAAGGTATTGCGCCGCGAGTTGCGCGATACCGACTGATTCATTCGACGGTCAAACGACAATCCCGGCTTCGTGCCGGGATTTTTGTTTTGGTCTGCCGGGTTTTGATCCGCCGGGGGCGCCCCTATAATGCCCGCCTTTGACATCTGAATCCTGACGTCAGGCACTCGAAACGACTGCATGAGCGATTTAACGCCCTCCGCCATTCTGCAACAACTTGACCGCTGTCTGGTTCGCGACCGCCACTATCTGCGCGGTCGTTGCCAGCAGTGGCAACAGTTGCTGTCGGCAAACCAGCCGACGGAAAAGTTAGCCACGGCCGTCACCGAGGTGTTTGAACGATCCCGCGCCGGCTTAGACCAGCGCGAAGCCAGCCTGCCAACCATTCACCTCAACGACGAACTGCCGGTCAGCGAACGCGCTGACGACATTCGCGCTGCCATCGAAGCGAATCAGGTGGTGATTGTTGCCGGTGAAACCGGCTCGGGCAAAACCACGCAGCTGCCGAAAATCTGCCTGCAGGCGGGTTTGGGCCGGGCCGGCCAGATTGGTCACACTCAGCCGCGGCGTCTGGCGGCGCGTTCGGTGGCCGGCCGGTTGGCCGAGGAATTGAACGTCAGTCTGGGGCAGGCGGTCGGTTATCAGGTGCGGTTTACCGACGCCACCGCCGACGACACCCTGATCAAACTGATGACCGACGGCATTCTGCTCAACGAAATTCAGCACGATCCTTACCTGAATCGTTACGACACCCTGATCATCGATGAAGCGCACGAACGCAGTCTGAACATTGATTTTCTGCTCGGTTATCTGAAGCGGCTGCTGCCGCAACGACCCGATCTGAAACTGATCATCACCTCGGCCACCATCGATGTGGAGCGCTTTGCCAGCCACTTTGACGGCGCACCGGTGATCGAAGTCTCCGGGCGGACGTTCCCGGTCGAGGTACTGTACCGGCCGATGAGTCCGGACGAAGAGGATTACGCGGCCGATATACCCGGTGCCGTGCTCAACGCCATCGAAGAAATTGAACGCCTGGAAGCGGCCGGTGAAACCCACGCGCGCGGCGGCGATGTGCTGGTGTTTTTGCCCGGCGAGCGGGAAATTCGCGAAACCTTCCAGACGCTGAAACGGGCGCAACTGCGCCACACGGAACTGTTGCCGTTGTACGCCCGGCTCAGCGCCAGTGAACAGCAACGCATTTTCAGCGAGCATTCCGGGCGGCGCATTGTGTTATCGACCAACGTCGCCGAAACCTCGCTGACGGTGCCCGGCATTCACTACGTGGTCGATTCCGGGCTGGTGCGTATCAGCCGCTATTCGACGCGCTCCAAGGTGCAACGTTTGCCGATTGAGCCGGTGTCGCAGGCGTCGGCCAACCAGCGCGCCGGTCGTTGCGGGCGGATCGCGCCCGGGGTGTGCATCCGGCTGTTTGATGAAGCCGATTTTAAGCAGCGGGCCGAATTCACCGATCCGGAAATCCTGCGCACCAATCTGGCCTCGGTCATTCTGCAAATGCTGCACATGCGGCTGGGGCAGGTGGAAGACTTCCCCTTTCTCGAAGCGCCCGACAGCCGGCAAATCCGCGACGGCTATACGCTGCTGAGCGAACTGGCGGCGGTCACTAATAACGGCCGGTTGACGCCTTTGGGCAAAGAGCTGGCGCGTTTGCCGGTCGACCCGCGTCTGGGCCGCATGGTGATTGAGGCCAATCGCCAGAAAGCGCTGACCGAAGTGCTGGTGATCGCCAGCGCGCTGTCGCTGCCCGATCCGCGCGAACGACCGCAGGACAAACAACAGGCCGCTGCCGAAAAGCACGCTCAGGACAAAGACAAGGATTCCGATTTTCTGGCGTTGTGGAACCTGTGGCAGCGCTATGAAGAACAGCGTCAGGCACTGAGCCAGAGCCAATTGCGCAAGTTCTGCAAACAGCAGTTTTTGAATTATCTGCGCATGCGCGAATGGCGCGATATTCACCGCCAACTGACGTTGCTGTGCCGCGATCTTGGCTACAAGGCCAACGTGGAACCGGCCGGTTATGAGTCGATTCACAAGGCGTTGGCGTCCGGTTTGTTGAGCCAGATTGCCGCCTTTAAAGAAGAGCGTCAGTACACCGCAGCGCGCGGTCGGCAATGCCGCATCCATCCGTCCAGTGCGCTGTCGCGGCGTGGTCCGAAGTGGCTGGTGGCGGCCGAATTGGTGGAAACGACACAGTTGTTCGCGCGTACCGTTGCCCGTATCGAACCGCGCTGGCTGGAGCCGTTGGCCGAGCATTTGGTCAAGCGGCAATACAGCGATCCGCATTGGGAGAAAAAGCGTGGCGAAGTGGTCGCCAAAGAAACCCTGACGCTGTACGGCCTGCCCATCGTCAGTCAGCGCAGCGTGCATTTTGGCAGCATCGATCCGGAACAGTCGCGCGCCATCTTTATTCGTTCGGCGCTGGTGGAGGGCGAATTCCAAACCAAGGCAGCGTTCTTTCAACACAACCGCGCTTTGATCGGCGATGTACTGGGGCTGGAAAACAAAGCCCGCCGTCGCGACATCCTGGTTGACGATGAAACCCTGGTCGCGTTTTACGACGAACGCATCCCGGACGACATCGTTAACAGCGCCGGCTTTCACGCCTGGTTGAAGAAGCACCCGGATGTCGATCTGACGTTAACGCCTGACAAATTGATGCAACACGGCGCTGATAGCGTAACCGACACCCAGTACCCGGATTTTCTGCAAGTCGAGCGCATGAAACTGCCGTTGAGCTACCGCTTCGAGCCGGGCCATGAAGCTGACGGCGTGACGTTGACAGTACCGGCCGGTGCCGTTGCCCAATTGCCCGTGGCGCGGCTGGATTGGCTGGTGCCAGGGTTGCGGCGCGACAAAATCATTGCCTTGTTGAAAGCTCTGCCCAAGGCTTATCGGCGCAATTTTGTGCCGGTACCGGACTTTGCCGACGCCTTGCTCGACAGTCTGGAACAAAGCGACACGCCGCTGCACAAAGCCGTTGGCGAACGACTGTTCCGTATGACCGGCATTCGGGTACCGGAAAACGAATGGCGTCTGGATCAACTGGAGCCGCATCTGCAGATGCGCTTCCGGGTGGTCGATGAAGACGGTAAAACCATCGCCAGTGGCCGTGATGTGTCGGCCTTGATCGAACCCGCCAATGCTGGCTCAGCGCGTTCGACGGCAAAACCGAAGCCGACTCAAACCGAGTCGGATGCCACAGCCGGCCACATGACTGACTGGCTGCTGGGCGATTTGCCGGACGTGGAACATTCCATGCAGGCCGGAATACAGGTAGCGGTCTATCCGGCCCTGGTCGATAAAGTGAATGCGGTGGCGGTAGAGCGTTTTACCCATCCGGATTGGGCTTTGTTGCAACATCGCCAAGGTTGTTTGCGCTTGGCGAGTTTCCGCCTGGCATCGACGCTGGATTTCCTCGCCAAGCGGTTGCCAGCGTTTCAGCAAAGCGCCTTACTGTTCGCACCTTATGGTCAGGCAGAACGGCTCAAAGCGGATATACTCTGGGCGGCGTTGGGCGAGGCGTTAAGCGACGACTTACCGCGCAGCAAAGCGGCCTTCGATCAATGGCTGGAAACCGGGCGGGGCAGTTTGGTCGAAGTGGGTGAGCGCCTGGCCAGACTGGTGCACGAGGTGTTGCAAAAGCACCATCAGGTGCGCAAACAGCTCAAGGGCAAGGTGTCGTTTGCCACGGCGTTTATTTATTCGGACGTCGCGGCGCAGCTTGACCGCTTGGTGTATCCGGGCTTTGTCAGCCAGACACCGGCCGCATGGCGCAGCGAGTTGCCGCGGTATCTGGATGCGGCCGATCGGCGGTTGAACCGATCCGGCGGTATCCCAGGAAATGAGAACCTGTTGGTAGATGAGTTAGCCAACTTCTGGCAGCTTTACCAAGCCAAGGCCGACGCCTGGCGACAGCAGCAAATTCCCAGCGAAACCCTGACAGAGTTCCGCTGGATGTTGGAAGAATATCGGGTTTCACTTTTTGCCCAGACCTTGGGAACCAGATTTCCCATCTCGGCCAAGCGTCTGGACAAGCAATGGCAGCAGGTAGTCGCAGCATGAAACAAAGTGTTCATGAAGAAAGGTTGAAGGTACCGACGGTTGGAGGGGGCCACCTCTTCGTACGTCAATTGGCGCCGGAGCAATCGACAGCGGTTGTGGTGATGGTGCACGGCCTGGGCAACCAGGGCGATGTGTTTCTGCAAGACGGCCATGGTCTGGCCAACTATCTCTCCGAAATGGGTTACACCTGCCTGGTGCCGGATTTGATCGGCCAGGGGCAGAGTTGGCCGCATCGCAGCCGCCAGCTGAACCACGGAGCCGGCGTCATGATCCGTGAGGATTTGCCGCGCATCGCCGCCGAAGCGCGCCGCATTGCCAACGGCAAGCCGGTGTTTCTGGTCGGCCAGGGTTTTGGCGGGGTGTTATTGGCGTCTGCCTACGCGCGCATTTCGGCCATGCGTCCGCAGGTGGCGGGCATGGTGCATTTGGGCACCCGGCGCAGCACCGAGCTTGGTGGTGTGTCTCACGGTGGCTGGGACACCTTTGTCTGGCAGCGGCTGTTGCCGTTGCTGGGCGTGCTGAAAGGCGAAGTGCCGCTGCACTGGTTCAGCAAGTCAATGAATGCCGAATCGCTGCAGTTGTTCCACGATGCCCAGGTTTGGAGTGAAGGCGAATGGCGTGGGCCGGGAACCGACAGTTTCGATTACTCCGCCGCAGCGGAACAATTGGACTGGCCGCCGAGCCTGTACCTGGCGCGTCGTAAAGGCGGCTACGCCGACAATCTGGCCGATGTGCGTGAATTCATGCGCGAACTGGGCACTCACAATGGCCGTTTGCTGGTATTGGGCAAACGCGACGGCAACCTGCGCAACTACGGGCCGCTGTCGATGCTGCAACACGACGATGCCTGGGTGGATCACTTCCCGGTCATTCTGGATTGGCTGAATGAACGGCTGCGCCAGATTGATACCGACGAAGCCCCGGCGCGCCATCTGGCTTCTGTCTGAGTCATTCCGCTGGCCCCGTTCCGGGGCCTAATCTTCGCCGTACGCATCGCGCACTTTCTGATACGCCGAGCGCGTTGCGGTCGGCGAAAATCCTTCCGGCACTTTATCCCTGAGAAAAAACGCAAAGGCCAGAATACGCGCCACCCATTCGTACAGGTCCGGCGGTATGGCCTGACCGATATCGAGTTGATTCAGGATGTGCACCAGGTCTTCGTCCTGATACACCGGCACCTTGTATTCGCGCGCCAACCGCAGAATTTCTTCCGCCTGTTCATTTACCCCGAGCGCCGAGACGATGGGCGTGCGTTTGCCGCTGTAGGTCAGGGCAGCGGCTGCGGTATCGGCTTTTCGATCTTGATCACTCATGTGTGAACGTCCACCAAGGGTTTAAACGCATCGGGTTCTGGGGTGCTTTTCTTGCGCGGCATGCCATGACGGGTGTGTAACTGACGTTCGCCCAAACCTTCTGTCCATTGCTCCAGTGTGCTGATCTGGCTATTGAGGAAGGCCAGCGTGCTGCGGTCTTCCGACCAGAATGTCACTTCGGTGTGTTTCGGCTCCCAGATTAAATCGGCGCACAACGGCGCTAATGGCTCCAGTTCAAAAAACAGCCGAAACCGCCACAACCGCTTGCTACGACCGGAAGATGCTGTCTCTTCTTCGCTGGCCTGTTCTTGCCACCATTCCAAATTGGCCCAGGCTGAAGGCCCCATCCAAACCAGTGGAATACTCAGTTGCTGCACCACCGGGTTGGGTGCAGCATCGCCGCTCTGGGTCAAGGCACTCAAAGTCTGTTGAATGGCATTGTTTTGCGTTTTGCCTTGCACCGCTTCCAGCCAATGACGCAATTGCACCAAGGGTTGCAGTTCGGCCGCGCTTTGCTGATGTGCGGTGTGGCTGTTGTGTATCTGTGGCAACGGCGGAGGCGGCAGCGGTCTGTCGAGTCCGTAGTTAAGGTCGTTGCCACGCAGCAGATGTTGAGCGCGTTGCGCCAGGCTTTGTTGCAGGCTCGCCGGGTTTTGGCGAATGCGGTCGTCGATCAGCACCAGCCACTGCGCCAGTCGAATTTCCAATGGCACACGACCGGAAGGTTCCAGGCGGCCGGGCAGGGATTGCCAGTTGGTGTTATTGCCAGCCAGAGGCGGCTGTTGACTGCCGCCAGCGGTGGTTAAGCTCCCGCTAAGTGCGGCCAGAACATCCAGGCTGGCCGGCAACGGCCAACGCGGCAGAGCCAGCTGTGGCTGCAAAGCCGACAGGGCGGCGTGTAGCACTGGCCGGGTTTCCGGCGAGATAGCCAGCGGTGTGGCAAATCGTTGCGGTTGTTGCAGCTGTTGAACATCGATCAATTGCAGTGGCAACGGTGCAGATTGTTGGTTTGCGGAGAGGGTGCTGCTGATCAACATGACCGGAGCCGTCAGCTTGGGCAACTCGGTTGGCGTCGCAGCCGGTGTCAGCTGTTGCAAAGCGGCTTGGCTGGCGATCAGGTTGGTTGGCGCTGAGTGTTGCGTCGGTTGCCACAACTGCCACTGTCCGGTTGGTTGCTGCTGCACCGGCACCCACTGAATCGGTGTGTGTTGCTGAACGGGCAGGGACGTGCGGATGGCATTGAGCAGCGGCAACAGTTGTGTAACCGGTGTTGTTGTTGCGGTAGCCGATGGTGCGCTGGTTTGAGTCGGAGCCGGTTTGGGTGAAACGACCGGGTCGCTGCGCGGCAAGTCGCCCTCAGGAATGGTTGGTATTGGCAAGGCTGGCGCAGTTGCGGCCGGCACCATGGTACCAAACACCGATTGCCGCTGGGGCGTCGCCAGCGGCAGAAAATCACGCAGCCAGTTGGCGACCGTCTGAGCATTCAGCGCCGGTTTTTGACCCAGCCAATCAAGCAGCGGTTTCAGTTCCGGTTGTTGCGTTGCAAGTTGTTGCCGCGATTCAAGCGGCGGCAGGGTAGGCAGTTCCGTCGGGTGAACTTTTGGCAAGGTGTGCGCCTGCCAGAATTGCAGCGACGCCTGCATCATGCGGTTGAGTTGGGCGGGCTCCGGTTTGGGCAGCACCCGAATCTGATCATCGCGGGTCGCTTCGACCAACAGCACGGTGCCTGGCTGAAATGGCTTGTTCGATTGCACCTTGACCCATTGTTCGTTCATCGACAGCAGCAATTCGAACAAAGGCTTGGTGGGTGAACCCAGATTGTGTTGTTCGACGACCACCGCTATCGCCGGTGCCGATTGCCGCAACTGGGCGATGACATCTGCCTGCGGTTGCAGCAAACCTTCGCCGCCGCGATGCGCGGTACGGGTCGACAAGGTGCTGTCGACCGGCCGGCGAATGCTGTCACTGCGATCAATCCCCGCCATGGGGCCAATCCTCGAAAAAATCTCTCTCCAGTGTAGCGGCCAGGAGGGGTGCGGCTAAAGGTTCAGGCACTGCGGTCAAACCGCTATAATCGCGCCACATTTTTCGGCGGGATCGATATGACCCCAGTGTTGACGGCACAAGCGTTGCGATGTGAACGCGACGATCGCCTATTGTTTGAACAATTGAGCTTCGATTTGATGCCGGGCGACATCCTGCATTTGACCGGTCCGAACGGCAGCGGCAAGACCACTTTATTGCGCTCGCTGGTCGGTCTCGGGCAGTCCGTAGAAGGGCAGATTCGCTGGTTTGATGGCCGCCAAAAAGCCAATGAAAAGATTTGGTATATCGGCCATAGGCCAGGGGTCACGTTGCTACAATCGCCGCTGGAAAATTTGCGCTACGGCCTTGCACTGCGCGGCCTGGAGCCGAATGAGACTGATCTTTGGCGAGCGTTGGAAAGCGTCGGTTTGCGCGGTTATGAAGAGCTTCCCAGCCGGCAATTGTCCGCCGGTCAGCAACGACGAGTCGCCTTGGCGACGTTGTTTTTGAACACACCCACCATCGCCGCCTGGGTGCTGGACGAACCTCTGACTGCACTCGATGATGCCGCCGTCGGTCTGCTCAAACATCGTATTCAACAATTTGCCGCCGAGGGCGGCGCTGTGCTGATGACCAGCCACCATGGAATGGATGGTGATGGTGTCCGCACGCTGGTGTTGGGGAGTCCGGAGTGACGTTACGTCGAGTTTTTCGCCGGGTTTTGCAACGCGAACTGCAACTGGCGTATCGTCGGCGCGCCGATCTGGCCAACCCGCCGTTGTTTTTTCTGATTGTGGTGGCGCTGTTTCCGCTCGGCGTTACACCCGATCTGGATCGCCTAGCGACCATGGCCGCCGGAGTGCTCTGGGTGGCTGCGCTGTTGGCGAATCTGTTATCGCTGGATTTGATGTTTCGCAGCGACCAGGAAGACGGTTCGCTGGAGCAATTGTTATTGGCCGCCAGTCCGCCGACCTTGCTGGTGCTGGCAAAGGCATGGGCGCATTGGTTGGTTACCGGCTTGCCGTTAACGCTGATGTCGCCTTTGCTGGGACTGATGTTAGCGTTGTCGCCCGACGCCATGCCGTTGTTGATGTTGAGCCTGGCGCTGGGCACCTTGACGCTCAGTCTGGTCGGCGGCATCGGTGCAGCCCTGACCGTGGGCTTGCGGCAGGGCGGGTTGTTGTTGACCTTGTTGATCATGCCGCTGTTTGTGCCGGTGCTGATTTTCGGCACCGCCGTTGTTCAGGCGGCGGCAAGCGGCCAGCCCTGGCTTGGTCCGTTGGCGTTGCTGGCGGCCATGGCGTTGGTGGCGCTGGCTTTGGCACCGTTGGCGACGGTCGCTGCCTTGCGCATTGCCGTCGAAGAATAACGATTCCGGCGACTCGTTTACGTCGGGACATAATCACTGTGAAGCCGGGTGGCCGTGCCTGGTTGGAGTTGTACTCAGGATGTCGCAAAGCTCGAATTGGCAAAGCACGCTCTGGCAAGGCCTGGTGCGGTGGTTCCACAAATGGACCTCGCCGAAATGGTTCTACAACCTGAGTCGCCCGTTGAGCGCCTGGACCGGTTGGCTGGCGCTGCTGATTTTGGTTGTTGCGTTGACCTGGGGGCTGGCTATCGCTCCGATTGAACGGCTACAGGGCAACAGCTACCGCATCATTTTTATTCATGTACCTTCCGCTTTCCTGTCGCAAGCCATCTACGCCGCCATCGCCGTTCTGGGTTTGATCGGCCTGGTGTGGCGCATCAAGCTGGCTTTTTATCTCGCCAAACAAAGCGTACCGATTGGCGCCAGCATGGCGTTTCTGGCCTTGGTGACCGGTGCCATTTGGGGCAAACCGACCTGGGGTGCCTGGTGGGTTTGGGATGCCCGGTTGACGTCCATGCTGGTGCTGCTGTTGCTGTATTTGGGTTTGTGGGCGTTGCACAACGCCATGGAGCGCCCGGAAAGTGGCGACAAAGCCGCCGCCATTCTGGCGTTGGTCGGCGTTGTGAATTTGCCGATCATCAAGTTTTCGGTGGACTGGTGGAATACCCTGCATCAGCCCGCCACTCTGAAGTTCACCGAAGCGCCGCCGATGCACATCAGCATGCTGATTCCGTTTTTGCTGTCGATTCTGGGTTTCTATCTGGCCGCCGTCAGTTGGGCGTTGATACGCACTCGGGTGGAAATTTTGCAACGGGAACGTCGCACCCAGTGGGCGCGTGATGAAATGGACCGTCTGGGAGGCCAAGCCTGATGTTTGCGTTCGATAGCCTGGCCGATTTTCTGGCGATGGGGCGTCACGGCTTCTACGTCTGGACTGCGTACGGTTTTGCCGCCGCGGTCATACTTTACAACCAGATCAGCCCACGGCTGCTGCAGCGTCGCTTGATCGCCGAACATCAGCGGCGCCAGCGTCGCGAACAAGCCACGCAATCGACTTCCCAGCCTGGAGCCGCGCCTCGATGAACCCGAAACGCAAACAACGTTTAATCCTGATTTTACTGGCGACCTCCGGTGTCGCCGTGGCCGTACTCCTGGTGCTGTTTGCGCTCGGCCAGAACATGAATTTCTTCTATTCGCCGTCTGACATCGCACGCGGCGAAGCACCGCATGATCGTGATATCCGTGCCGGTGGCATGGTTAAAGAAGGCTCGGTGCAGCGCGACGGCGATTCGTTACACGTCAGTTTTGTGGTCACCGATTTTGTCGAAGACGTGCGGGTGAATTACGTCGGCATTCTGCCGGATTTGTTCCGCGAAGGTGACGGCGTGGTGGCCATCGGCCGACTGGCTCAGAACGGTCAATTCGAGGCGTCCGAAGTGCTCGCCAAGCACGATGAGACCTACATGCCGCCGGAAGTTTCCGATGCCCTGAAACGGGCAGAAAGCGCCAACGTCTATTGACGTTCTGGCAATGACAGACGCATTTATCACGCACTGAAAAAGAGTCGCTATGTTACCGGAGTACGGACATTTTGCGCTGATCCTGGCGCTGCTGCTGGCTACTGGCCTGTCTACCTTGCCACTGTACGGTGTGCTCAGCGGACACGGTGGGTTTCAGCGGTCAGCCACCGCTCTGACCTGGGGCATGGCGTTTTTCCTGGCAACGGCGTTTGCCATCTTAGTGGCCTGCTTTCTTGCCGACGATTTTTCCGTGCGCATCGTCGCCGAGAATTCCAACGGCCAATTGCCCTGGTTCTATAAATTTTCCGCCACCTGGGGCAATCACGAAGGGTCGATGCTGCTCTGGGTATTGATGCTCGGTGGTTGGGCCACGGCCGTCAGTCTGTTCTCCGGTGCGTTGTCTCAAGAACTGAAAAGCGCTGTTCTGGCAGTGATGGGCATGATCTCACTGGCCTTTCTGCTGTTCCTGCTGATCACCTCGAATCCGTTTGATCGACTGTTGCCCATCCCGCCGGGCGACGGTGGCGATTTGAACCCCCTATTGCAGGATTTTGGTCTGATCGTCCATCCACCGACGCTGTACATGGGCTATGTCGGCTTTTCGGTGGCGTTCGCTTTTGCCATCGCAGCTTTGATTACCGGTCGGTTTGATGCCGGCTGGTCGCGTTGGGCACGCCCCTGGACCAATCTGGCCTGGGCGTTTCTGACATTGGGCATCGCCTTGGGCAGTTGGTGGGCTTATTACGAATTGGGCTGGGGCGGCTGGTGGTTCTGGGACCCAGTGGAAAACGCATCTTTCATGCCCTGGTTGGTCGGCACCGCATTGATTCATTCACAGGCCGTCAGCGAAAAGCGCAACCTGTTCAAATCCTGGACGTTGCTGTTGGCGATTCTGGCGTTTTCCTTCAGCTTGCTCGGCACCTTCCTGGTTCGTTCCGGCGTTTTGACTTCGGTTCATGCGTTTGCCACCGACCCCGAGCGCGGCCTGTTCATTCTGCTGATTTTGCTGCTGACCATTGGCGGCTCGCTGTTGCTGTACGCGCTGCGTGCCGGCCAGATTCGTGTGTCGGGTGAGCATGGCCCGCTGTCGCGTGAATCGTTCCTGCTGTTCAACAACATCATTCTGGTGGTGATCGCCTTTATGGTGTTGCTCGGCACGCTGTTCCCGCTGCTGTTCGATGCCTTTGGTTGGCGCAAGCTTTCGGTTGGCGCGCCGTATTTCAACGGCATGTTCAATTTCTTCATGGTGTTCCTGTTGTCGCTGCTGGCGGTGGGTCAGTTGTTGCGCTGGAAACGGCACCCGGGGGCAGACCTGCGTGCGCTGCTGAAAATCGGCTTGCCGGTCGCGATTGTCCTGGCGTTGATTCTGCCGCCGTTGCTGACCGCTTCCTTTAATTGGCGGGTCTGGTTGGGATTGGCGTTGGTGTTCTGGTTGTTGGCTGGGCTGGTTCGTTTGCTGCTGGACCGCACCCGCAACGCTTCAAAACCCTGGCAGGCCTTGCGTCGCGCTGGAGCGTCTTTCTGGGGTATGTGGCTGGCGCATTTGGGCGTGGCGATCAGCGTGGTCGGGGTGGTGCTGGTATCCAATTTCGATGTCGCGCGCGACTTCCGTATGGCAGCCGGCGACACCGTTGAAATGGGCGATTACCACTTCCGCTTTGATGGTATTGAAGACGTTCGCGGACCGAATTATCGCTCCGATCTGGGCGTTATCACCGTACTGCGCAACGACCGCGAAATTGCCGATCTGCATCCGGAAAAACGCTTCTACAACGTGCAGCGCAACACCATGACTGAAGCCGGCATTGATGCCGGCTTGTTCCGCGACATCTATGCCTCTCTGGCGGAGCCACTGGACGATGACCACCAGGTCTGGGCGGTGCGTCTGCAAGTCAAACCCTTTGTCCGCTGGATATGGTTGGGTGCGCTGTTCATGGCCGCTGGCGGGGTGTTGACGCTGTTTGATCGTCGTTATCGCAGCGGCCGTCGAACAAGCAACGGAGGTCGTTCATGAGCCGCAAGTGGGTTCTGTTTTTGCCGTTGAGTCTGGTGTTGTTGCTGGCGGGATTGTTCGGTTACGCCTTGCTGTCGGGTGTTGACCCCAGCGAAATGCCGTCGGCGCTGGAAGGCGAAACCATGCCAGCGTTTCGACTCAGCACGGTGCAGGACAGCCGCGATATGCTGAGCGCTGACGATCTGCTCGGCGAACCGTTTTTGCTCAACATCTGGGCGACCTGGTGTCCGTCGTGCAAGTGGGAGCATCCGTATCTGAACAGCCTGGCGCAGGAAGGCGTGCGCATCATCGGCGTGAACTACAAAGACGAGCGCGAGCTGGCGCAGGCCTGGCTGAACGACTATGCCAACCCCTACGAGATCGACCTGTTCGATCCCAACGGCGACCTCGGCTTCGAGTTGGGTGTGACCGGCGCGCCGGAAACGTTTTTTATCGACGCCCAGGGTGTCATTCGCTATCGCTTCCAGGGCCCGATCGACAGCGCCCTGTGGCACGACGAACTGAAGGCCGTGTATGACTCGCTTCATTAAGCCCTTGCGCGAACTGCTGGTGCTGGTCCTGATCGGCGCGGCGCTTACCGCCTCGGCCGAACAGGAACAACGCTATTTCGACAACGACGCACTGCGCGATCGCTACGAACAACTGATCTGGGAACTGCGTTGCCCCAAATGTCAGAACCAGAACATCGCCGGTTCCAACGCCCCCATCGCTGCCGATATGCGCGACAAAACCTACGAACTGCTGCATCAAGGCTACAGCGATGCCCAGATCATCGATTACATGATCGAGCGCTATTCCGAATTCGTAACCTACAAACCCCGCGTTACCTGGGGCACCGTCTGGCTCTGGTTGATTCCGGGCGCGGGTTTGTTGACCGGCGCGCTGGTTGTACTGTGGCTGGCCCGACGCTCGGCCAGTCAACCCGCGGCACCGATCAGCGCTGCTGAGCGACAACGCCTGAATGAACTGCTGCAACGGGAGTCGGACGAATCATGATGGTCTTTGTATTAATGATTCTGACCGCCTGGCTGTTTGTGCTGCTGGCGGTGCGCACCGGCCGTTCCAGTCGTGCCCGTGATTCGGTCAGCGAGTCGATTGCCATTCACCGTGAGCGTCTGACGCAACTGGAAGACGACTTCCGCCAAGGCCAGTTGGACTTGGCCGACTATCAGCAATTCAAAGCCGAAACCGAACGCGCCTTGCTGGACGACACCCGTAAAGAGGCGCGCGGTGAAGACCGCCGGCCGTTGCCCTGGCCGCTGGCGTTAGCGGCTTTAGTGATTATCGGCGCGGCGTCCTGGCTGCTGTATCAACAATGGGGCGCGTCCGATGCCGTTGAAGTGCGGCGCGGCTTTGTTGAACTGGCGACCAGCGAGCAGCCGACTCAGGCGGAACTGGATGCCACCCTGGATGGTTATCAGGCGCTGTTGCAGCGTCACCCCGACGATCTGCAAGGCTGGTTCCGCTTAGCCAACATGCAAATGGAACTCGGCCGTTACGCCGACGCTCAGCCGAACCTGGAACGTGTTTTGCGCCTGCTGCGCGACGGCGGCCGTAACGCCGAAGACGAAGCCACGATACTGTCGTATCTCGGCCAGTCGCTGTGGGCGCAAGAGCAACCGGACGCAGCCTTGGCGCGGTTTGAGGAGGCATTGCAGTTTGACGCCCAAAACAACCTGGCGCTGGGGTTTGCCGGTCGGCTGACGTTTGAAAACGGCCAGTACCGTCGCTCCATCGACTATTGGCAGCGGCTGAAAAATCTCACCAGTGCCGATGCCGATACCCGCCTGATCGATGAATTCATTCGTCGCGCTCAACTGGCGTTGGCCGAGCAGGGCATCGACTATCAGCCGGAGCAGCAGGCCCGATTGCAGTTGGACATTCAATTGCCAAGCGCCTGGGAAGGTTTGCCCGACGAAGCCGCGTTGTTTGTCTACGCGCGGCGTCCGGGTGAGCGCATGCCGCTGGTCGCCAAGCGCGTACCGGTGACCGCTCAAACCATGCGGCTGACACTCAGCGATGCCGATGCCATGACCGCGAACGGCGGGCTGGCCGGCCAGAGTGAAGTCGAAGTCAGTGCCCGGGTGTCGTTCTCTGGCGTTGCGCAAAGCGCGCCGGGCGACTGGACTGCCGAGCCGCAACGGGTCGATTTAAGCGAGAAAGCCCAGCAACAATTACGTCTGCAATTGCGTCAGCCTTAGGTTGCCGTAAGCGGTTTTTGGGGCTGCCCTAAGTCGTTGATCTGGTTCCAGAAATGGGCTGACGCGGCGGTTTCAACCACCGCCGAATACAGCTAGAATCGGCGGAACTCTTCCTAACTCATGTTCCAACTCATGCCTACAGGCCAACCCGGTTCATTACGGGTGGCCTTCGCCGGGACTGGCAGGACGCTATGCGACTGAAAAGCATCAAGATGGCCGGGTTCAAATCCTTTGTCGATCCGACCACCATTCCCTTTCCGACCAACCTGTCGGCCATCGTTGGTCCCAATGGTTGCGGCAAGTCGAACACCATCGACGCCGTGCGTTGGGTGATGGGGGAATCGTCCGCCAAGCATTTGCGTGGCGAGTCGATGACCGATGTGATTTTCAACGGTTCCAACGCACGCAAACCAGTCGGCCAGTGTTCGGTCGAACTGGTGTTCGATAATTCCGATCACAGCCTGCAAGGCCAATACGCCGGCTTTAACGAAATCTCCATTCGCCGCCGCGTCACCCGTGACGGCCAATCGGCTTACTTTCTCAACGGCACCAAGTGCCGACGCAAAGACGTCACCGATTTGTTTCTCGGCACCGGCCTCGGTCCGCGTTCTTACGCCATCATCGAGCAGGGCATGATCTCGCGCCTGATCGAAGCCAAACCGGAAGATCTGCGCAACACCATCGAAGAAGCCGCCGGCATTTCGCGCTACAAAGAACGTCGCCGCGAAACCGAAAACCGCATGCGTCGCACGCGCGAAAACCTGGAACGCTTGACCGACATTCGCGACGAACTCGAACGCCAGTTGCAGCATCTGCATCGCCAGGCGCAGTCGGCGGAAAAATACAAAGAATACAAAGCCGAAGAACGCGCCACGCGTGCGCAATTGTCGGCACTGCGCTGGAAGCGACTGGACGAAGAAGTCGGTCAGCAGGAACTGAAAATTTCCGAATTCGAAACCCGTTACGAAAGTTTTGTTGCCGAACAGCGGCGCATCGACGCGGAAATTGAAGCACTGCGCGAAACCCATCACGACGCCACCGAAGCCTTTAACGAAGTGCAGGCGCGCTATTACCAGTTGGGCAACGAAGTCGCGCGGTTTGAACAAACCATGCAGCATCGGCGCGAACAAAGTCAGCAACTGGTCACCGATATTCAGGACGCCGAGCGTCAACTGCATGAAGCTGGTCAGGAATCTCAGGCCGACGCTGACCGTGTAGAAGAAAGCCAGGAAACGCTGGAAATGCTGGCGCCGGAATTGGAAGCAGCGGCTGAAAAAGTCGCGCGCGCCAGCGAAGAATTAGCGGCGATGGAACAGCGCCAGCAGGAATGGCAAACCAAGTGGGACGCCTTTAACCAGAACGCCCAAGGCCCGAAACGCCAGGCTGAAGTGGCGCAATCACGCATTCAGCATTTGGAACGTGTGATCGAACAACTGCATCGTCGTCAGGAAAATCTGTACCGCGAGTGCGATCAATTGAGCGCCGATCCGGAAGCAGAAAATCTCGCTGCGCTGCTCGAACAAACCGAAGACCTGGAACAGCGCGCCGAAGCCTTTCATAGCCAGCTGGACGATCTGTCCGAACGCCTGCAACGCACCCGCGAAGACGCCGAACAAAAACGTCAACGCTACGACGATACCCGTCAACAGTTGCAGCAAAAACAAGCGCGTAAAGCAACGCTCGATGCCCTGATCAAAGCCGCACTCGGCGATGAAAGCCAGGGCGTACAGGATTGGCTGGCCAGCCATCAATTGCGCGAAGCCGTGCGTCTGGCGCAAAACGTGGACGTTGAACCCGGTTGGGAAGCGGCCGTGGAAGCGGTGTTGGGTGATCGGTTGCAGGCGGTGTGCGTCGAGTCTGTCGATGGCATGGGCGACGCCATCAGTCGCTTCAAAGATGGCACGCTGACCCTGGTCAGCGGCCCGGCGATGACTGCCGCCAGCGGCGACAGCCTGGCCTCCAAAGTACGCTGCGATCGCGACTTGTCGAACTGGCTGGCGCCGGTGCAATTGGCCGACTCGCTCGACGATGCCTTGGCAAGACGCAGCAGTTTGCAACCGCATCAAAGCCTGATCACCCGCGATGGCATCTGGGTGGGTCCATCCTGGTTGCGCGTGCGTCGCGGCGAAGGCGCGGCCGATGGTCTGCTCAGCCAGCAACAGGAACGCGATGGCCTGATCGATACCATCGACGAACTGGAAGCGGTGGAAGAAGACCTGGAAGTCAGCCTCAACGTTGCGCTGATGCAGCAAAAATCCATCGAAGAAGAACGCGAACAACTGCAACGCGACAACCAGCAATTGAGCCGGCAACTGGCCGAAGCCAAGTCGGAATTGAGCGGTCGTCAGGTGCAGGTGGAACAACTGCGTGAACGCCGTGAACGGTTGTCGCTCGACATTCAGGAAGTCGAAGCGCAGATGACTGAAGAGCGCGAAAGTCTGTCGATGTCGCGCGAAGAATTGCAGCAGTCGCTCGACGCCATGGAAGAAGACGTCGATGAACGCGAAGCGCTGTTGGGCGAACGCGAAGAATTTCGCATCAGCGTTGATGAAAAACGCGATGAAGTACGGGCACTGCGTGACGCCGAACATCAACTGCAATTGAAGCAACAAACGCTGTCCACCGAAGTGCGTTCGTTGCAGGCGTCGTTGGAACGTGCGAGCCAGCAGAAAGCTCGCGCGCAAGAGCGCCTGACCCGACTCAAAGAACAACTCAGTGAACGCGAAGATCCATCGGACGAACTGAAAGAAGAGCTGGAACAAAAGCTCGAAGCGCAGATGGAACTCGAAGGTGCACTGAACGAAAAACGTTCGGTGATGGACGCCGCCGACGCCAAGATGCGCGAGTTGGAACAAGCGCGCGCGGCAACCGAACAACAAGCGATGAATGTGCGTTCGGAAATGGAACAGCAGAAGATGAACGCCCAGACACAAATTACCCGTCGGGCAACGCTGGCCGAACAATTGGCGGAACAGCAATTCGATCTGCAAACAGTGCTGGGCAATTTGCCCGACGACGCCACCGAAACCGCCTGGGAAGAAGCGCTGGAACGATTGGCCGCACGCATTCAGCGGCTTGGCCCGATCAACCTGGCGGCCATCGAAGAGTACCAGACGCAAAGCGAGCGCAAGCGCTACCTGGATGATCAGGATCAGGATTTGCAACGGGCGTTGGAAACTCTGGAAAACGCCATCCGTAAAATTGATCGCGAAACCCGCACCCGTTTCAAAGATACGTTTGACCGGGTGAACCAGGGTTTACAGGACCTTTTCCCGAAAGTGTTCGGCGGTGGTCATGCTTATCTGGAACTGACCGGCGATGATTTACTCGACACTGGCGTGGCGATCATGGCGCGGCCACCGGGCAAACGAAACACCACCATTCATTTGTTGTCCGGTGGGGAAAAAGCGCTGACGGCGATTGCATTGGTGTTCTCAATTTTCCGTCTGAACCCGGCGCCGTTTTGTATGTTGGACGAAGTGGATGCGCCCTTGGATGACGCCAACGTCGGTCGCTATGCACGCCTGGTGGAAGCCATGTCGGAACATGTCCAGTTCATCTACATTACGCACAACAAGATTGCCATGGAGATGGCGCATCAATTGATGGGCGTCACCATGAATGAGCCGGGCGTGTCCCGGTTGGTATCGGTCAACGTCGAAGAGGCTGCTGAGCTGGCAGCCATCTAAGGCGAGCAACGTTTCCGTTTTATCGATTTAACAGGAGGGCAGCATGCGCGAAATTCTGGTCATCATCGGCGTGGTGCTGATCGCCCTGATTCTTTGGGACGGCCTGCGCCGGATGCGCAAAAAAGGTCGCTACGCCGACGATTACGAAGACCCGGATGAAATCCGCAAGAAAGCGGAAATCGCTCGCGAACTTCCCAATGGCGGTGCCCGGGTCCGACCGATGGATAACCGCGATCAAACCGATCTCAATACCCGCCTGAATTTGCGCGAACGCGTGCCCATGCTGATGGATCCGGTGGATGACGAAGCGTCGGCGGCGCCGGCTGAGCCCGATGTGCATGTCGATCAACAAACGCTGGATTTTGACGCGCCGGTGGCCGAGGCCGCAGAACCCGAACCCAGTTTTTTCGCATCAGCGGCTGTTGACGATGAAGACGACGATCTGGAAAGCGACGCGTTCGAAGACGACGCCACAACGAACGACGATGTCGCCGTGGATTCCGCGCTGGAAGACGCAGACGACGTAGCAGAAGACGCACCTTTGTCTGACGACTGGGACGAACCAGCCTTCAGTGCCGCAGATGAACCGTTACCGCAAGAGCCGCCCGACGAGCGCCCGGTTGAAGAATTGGTCATCATCCATGTGATGGCGACCGAAGGTGAAACCCTGGCCGGCAGTGAATTGCTGGAATTGTTGCTGCGCGCCGGTTTGCGTTTTGGCCCGATGGATATTTTTCATTACCGCAATGGCCAGGGGCAGTTGGAATTCAGCCTCGCCAATTGCGTGCAACCGGGCACGCTCGATCCCGATGCTATGGCGGAATTGACGACGCCGGGCGTAACCTTGTTTATGCAATTGCCACAACGCGCTGACCTGATGACGTCGTTCGATCACATGGTCGAGATGGCGCAATTTTTAGCGCAGCATCTCAATGCCGATATGCTCGATGAAAATCACAGCACGGTGACGCCGCAACGCGTTGAACATTACCGTGAACGTTTGCGGAATTTTGCTCGTTCTCAATTGATTCAGGCCCACGAATGACCGCCGAGTTACGCGCCGAATACGAATCGCTGATTAGCCGGATTCGTGATTACGATCATCAATATTATGTGTTGAACCAGTCGGATATTCCGGATGCGGAATACGATCGGCTGATGCTTCGTTTGCGCGAGATCGAGAAAGAAAATCCCGGTTGGGTAACTGCGGAATCACCGACGCAACGTGTTGGTGGCGCGCCCGCCGAAGGCTTTGCGACCGTGGCACACGAAGTGCCGATGTTGTCGCTCGACAATGCCTTCAGTGATGACGATCTGGCCGATTTCTACAAACGTCTGCAAACCCGTCTGAACAGCAACGACGAACTGCGCTTTGCCTGCGAACCCAAACTGGATGGCATCGCCGTCAGTCTGTTGTATGAAAACGGCCGGCTGGTACGCGGTGCCACACGCGGCGACGGCACCACTGGCGAAGACATTACCGTTAACGTGCGCACCATCCGTTCCATTCCGCTGGAACTGCGCGGCTCGGGTTGGCCGGCGGTGTTGGAAGTGCGCGGCGAAATCTACATGACCAAGGCCGGCTTTGAGGCGATGAATAAAAACGCCGAAAGCGCCGGTGAAAAGGTGTTCGTCAATCCGCGCAACGCTGCCTCCGGCAGTTTGCGTCAGCTCGATCCAAGCCTGACGGCCAAGCGTCCGCTGCAAATGTGTTGCTATTCGGTCGGTCGGGTTGAAGGCGGCAATCTCGCTGCGACTCAAAGCGAAACGCTGGCGCGATTGGCCGACTGGGGTTTGAAAATCAATGAAGAAAGTACGGTCGTCTCGGGTCTCGACGCATGCCAGGCGTATTACCAGCGCATGCTGGAACGGCGCGACCAACTCGATTACGAAATCGATGGCATCGTCTACAAAGTCGATTCACTGAATTTGCAGCAACGCCTGGGCTTTGTATCGCGGGCGCCGCGTTGGGCGATTGCCCGAAAATTCCCGGCGCAGGAAGAAAGTACCGTGCTGGAAGGCGTCGATTTTCAGGTGGGTCGAACCGGCGCGCTGACGCCGGTGGCGCGTTTACAACCGGTGTTTGTTGGTGGCGTAACGGTCAGTAATGCGACGCTGCACAACATGGACGAAATCGAACGCCTGGATGTTCGCGTCGGCGATACCGTGGTGATTCGTCGCGCCGGCGATGTGATTCCGCAAGTGGTGCGCGTTATCGACAGCAAACGGCCGGCGAACGCCGAACCGATTCGAATGCCCAGCGAGTGCCCGGTGTGCGGTTCCAATGTCGAACGCGTCGAAGGCGAAGCGGTGGCGCGTTGCACCGGCGGTTTGAATTGCGATGCGCAACGTCGGGAAGCGCTCAAACATTTCGTGTCGCGCCGCGCGCTGGATATCGAAGGTCTGGGCGAAAAACTGATCGACGCCTTGCTCGAAGCGGGCAAGCTGAGCACGCCGAGCGACATTTTTGATTTACAGGCCGAAACGTTGATGGGCCTGGAACGCATGGGCGAAAAGTCGTCCGCCAATGTGATTGCAGCCATTGAAGCGGCCAAGCAAACAACGCTCGGACGATTCCTCTATGCGCTCGGTATTCGCGAAGTCGGTGTTACTACCGCGGAAAATCTGGCGCAGTATTTCGGCACATTGGAGGCCTTGATGGTCGCCAGCGAAGAGGCGTTGTTGGAAGTCGATGACGTCGGTCCGAAAGTCGCCGCGCACGTCGCGCACTTTATGGCAGAAGACAACAACGTCGAAGAAATCAAACGGCTGGTCAGCCATGGCGTGACCTGGCCCGACCCGAAACCAATCGGTGGCGAGCGACCGTTCGACGGCCAGACCTGGGTAGTCACCGGCAAACTCGAAGTCATGAGCCGCGAAGAAGCCAAAGACTATTTACAGCGCCTCGGTGCCAAAGTAGCCGGCAGCGTGTCGGCTAAAACCACTTGTGTGGTGGCAGGGCCGGGCGCGGGTTCTAAACTGAAAAAAGCGACCGAGCTGGACATCGAGGTGATCGACGAAGCGGCCTTCCTCGAGCAGTTGCGCAGCCACGGTCTGTGGCACGACGATCATTAGTCGGTCCAACCTTTCCATTCAAGCCATCGAATAACACGGCAGGAGATTTCATGCTGGAACAGGAAAGCATCGTTTACGGTGTGATTCGCGATGTTGCCACTGAAGGCGGCGATTTCCTGCAGCGCAGCCGGCGGGTGAACAGCGAGGCCATTCTCAGCCTCGGCGATTTTGACGACTTCCCTCATCTGACCACCAGCATGTTCGCCATCCCGGTCGAAGAACTGGAGCAAGGCACGTATCAGACACAGGTGATTCATTTCGCAGCGTCGTATCAGGCGGTCGAATACCACTGGGAACAATGGCTGGCTAAATTCGAAACGTTGTTGAAGCGCATGTATTGGGCGTCGGCGACGGTTCACCTTGAAACGCGGTTGTCCGGCAACCATACCTTTCAATGGACCAGCCACGGCGCGTACCACGCCCCGAGTGATGAACTGAGTTTGCAATGCGCCTGGGACAGCCCGATGGCCGTGAGCCAGAGCGTTGTATGATCATTCCCGCGCAGCGGCTTGAAGCCGACACCCTGGTGCAGGTGATTCGCGAGTGTCTGATGCGTCAGGGCGAAGATTGGGGGCTGGAAGAAGGCTCGTTGGACGCGGCTATCGAGCGCGCCCGACAGGCACTAAGCCAGGGGCGGCTGGTGTTGTACTGGAATGCTCAGGAAGAAAGTCTGGCCTTGGTCGATCCGCGCACTTTGTCGGCAACCGAACGACAGGCAGCGGATGCGTTCGAGGATGGTGAGACTGACAGTGAACGTTCGTTCGACAACGGTCCAGGCAACGATCCAGGCGGCGATTCAGGCCAAGACAGTCAAGTAAACGACGAATGGGATTCTTATGAGTAATGCGTTAATGATCGGTTTCAGTGTGTTGGCCGTCGTCATCATTGGCGTGTTGGCCGTAGTGGCCTGGCGACTGCAACGGCAGGTGTGGCAGCAGCAACGCCAACAGGCCGAAATGCTGCAGGCGCAACAGCAAAAAGAAGCCGAACGAACCGCTTATGTGCTCGACAGTTTGCGTATCCTGTCGGCCAATGTGATCGATGAAAATCTGAACCTGTCGGAAGCGACAATTCGCTGCAAGGTGTTAGTCGATGCGTTGAATTTGCCCGTCAGCGAACGCGAACCTTATCGCGTACTCGAAACGGTTTACGAACAAATCCAGCACTTCGATACCCACGGCGCGCGTAAGGCGTTGTCGCGTCAGGAACGCGACCGGCAAGACGCCGAGCGCGAAGCCATCGAAAGCGAATATCAGGCGGAATTGTTGGTCTGTTTCGAGCAATTGCGCCGCATCGGTTTGGCGACGCAGTAGCTCAGATGCAACGTCTGACTCAGACGCCGGGTTCAGCGATTTGCGATTCCAGGGCGTTGAGCCAGGCGGTCAGCGTATCGGACATTAACAGAGCGTCGGTGCGCGGGTCGTCGGAATCGTCCCCGGTTTCAATCAGACTGTCGCTGTACTTCAGGCGCTTGAGTGCGAAGGCGTCGTCAATCACCGCCTGGCATTGATCGTTCAACACCACACCCAATTGTTTAATGCGCATGCCACTGTCGAGTGAGTGGCGAATTTCCGGGGCGTCCAAATCCAGATTGCGATAGCGCGCTTTTACCGTCGGGTCTTGCGCCATCACCAATTCCAGATCGGCCGACAGTTCGGTGCCTTCGGGCCGCCGTGACGGATCCTGGAACCAGGCGGTCAGCAAATCGCCACCGGCAATCAACTTGCCCAGCGGAACGATTGGCAAGCTGCCGATGGCGTCGCGCAGGTGGGCTGTCACTTCATCGGCGGTTTTTTCGCTGGCGGCGTTCAATACCAACCAATGGCGCGATGGATCGATCCACAGGCTGACGCGTCGGGTTTTATGAAAGGCGCGCGGCAATAATTCGGCGCGAACCGTTTCCTTCAACGCTTCTTTTTCCTTGCGGCCAGGGCGGCGACCTTCCGCTTCTTCGATGGCGATTACTCTTTCGTCCAGATGCTCTTTCAGCACGCTCGACGGCAACAACTTTTCCTGAATCTGCGCGGCCATGAACAAGCGGCCACCAACGTTTTCGCACAGCAGTTGGCTGTCGGCAAAGGGCGGCACCCAGCCAAAGGCGCTTTCCTGCAGTGCGGTCAGACCTGTGAAAGGAAACTGCGCCAGGGCTTCATTGAGGCGATCCTCGTTGACGGTCCAGTCGTCGGTCAGACGGTACAAACGAAGATTCTTAAACCACATGAGCGTGCATCCTGTTGCGAGTGACGGCGGAAATTTTATGCGAAGGGCGCGCAGTGTACTGGTTCGCGTCGCGCGGCAAAACCTCTAAGATGGCGTCTCGTCGTACCCATCGAGAAAACCGTGAATATCGTTATCGCAGCCTTTCGTTCCCGCCCGGTCTGGATTCTTCTGTTGTCGCTGTCGTTGCTGACTTTGATCGGTGCTCTGTCGCCGTTGAATCAATGGTTGGAGTTTCGGCGCCCGGAATTGATGTCCGGCCAAATCTGGCGGCCTTTTACCGCCTGGATGGCCCAACTGAACCTGAACCATTGGTTGGTGAATCAATGGGGATTGGTATTGATGGCGCTGGTGTTACCGCCGCGATTGAAAACGGCCGATGCCCTGGCGTTGGTCTGGGTCTGGGTGTTCGCCAGTGTGATGTTGCTGGTCAGCGATTATCGGCAATACGCCGGTTTGTCCGGCTTACTCTACGGCTGGCTGGTGTGGTCGGTGCTGCGCTCGCCGTATTACCCGTTGTGGCTGCGTTGGGCGGTGGTCGGCGTGTTGACGGTTAAAGTCGTCCAGGAAAATCTGCCGGGTGCGCACGGCAGTGCGCTGGTGAGCGGTTGGATATCCGGCAACATCGCGGTGCAATCGCACGCCTGGGGGCTGACGGCTGGTTGGCTGGCGTTACTGGGCGCATGGCTGGCGCCGCGGTTTATACGTCCTGCGCCTTAACGCCGGTTGCCACTTCCCGGGCAATCGCCAACAGTTCCAGCGCGCCCTGACTGGGCGTGCGCCGGCGGTGTCGGATCACGCCCAGATGGCGTTCCAGCCGCACCTGTTCCACATCGAGAATCGTCATCGAATCGTTGATCAGCCGGTCCGGCAACAGGCTCCAACCCAGACCGCTGCTGACCAGCGCGCCAATGGTTTCCAGATAATTCACCGCCAGCCGGCGCTTTAACGGCAGATGATGCCGATCAAAAACCGACTGAATCAGCCGGAAAGTGGTGGTGTTTTCTTCGGGCAGAATGGCGCGGAAATGCACCAGTTCGTTCAGCCGGATGGCGCCTTTCTTGGCGGCCAGCGGATGGTCGTGGGTAGCGACAAAGTGCAGTTGGTCAGTCCACAGGCGTTCTTCAATCAAATCGCGCGGCAGCGTCGAGGGCAGGGTGATGAACGCCAGTTCCAGATCGCGTTTGAGAATGGCCTGCAACGTCTGTTCGGATTCCAGAAAGCGTAAGTCCAATTGCGCCTGCGGGTGGCGTTCGACCAGGGTGCGCAAGATCGGACCTAAATAATGCAGGCCAATGTGATGGCTTGAGGCCACGGCGATGTGCCCAACCTGGCCGCTGGCGCTTTGGGTGATCGCCTGGCGGGCATCGCGGATGTCTTCGAGGATGCGCCCGGCGCGTTCCACCAGCAGCCGGCCGGCTTCGGTTAAATAGACTTCCCGGCCGATGCGATCGAACAATTTGGTATCCAGACTGCTTTCCAGGTTGGCAACGCGCTTGGATATCGCCGGCTGAGTCAGAAACAGGCGTTCGGCGGCGCGGCTGAACGAGCCGCTGTCGGCCACGGCCAGAAAGGCTTCCAGGCTTTGGTGATCCACAATTCAGGCTCCGTTCCGGCTCTGTGAAAGGGTTATGTATTCCAGTTTGGAATTGAAAACATAAAAATAATAAATTTGTATTATTCTGGTGTCCAAATAAAATCCCTTCCATGCTCACAGCGCCCGTGGTTGCTTCGCCCATCGCAACCGAGTGGTGCATCCCCGTGCAATGAGAGGACTCCCCATGGCCGGCAAAACGCTTTACGACAAACTCTGGAACGCCCACCTCGTCTCCGAACGCGACGACGGCACGGCGTTGATCTACATCGACCGCCAGTTGCTGCACGAAGTCACCTCGCCGCAGGCGTTTGAAGGCCTGCGTCTGGCCGGCCGCCAACCCTGGCGGCTGGACACAAACCTGGCAACGCCGGATCACAATGTCGCCACCGAAGCGGGTGAGCGTCTGGCCGGTGTCGACGGCATCAAAGACGAAATTTCCCGCATTCAGGTGAAGACGCTCGACACCAACTGCGCCGACTTTGGCGTACGCAAGTTCGACATGAACGCCGCCGAGCAGGGCATCGTTCACGTGGTTGGCCCGGAGCAGGGCGCGACTTTGCCGGGTATGACCATCGTCTGTGGTGATTCGCATACCTCCACCCACGGCGCCATGGGTTCGTTGGCGTTCGGCATCGGTACTTCTGAAGTCGAGCACGTGCTGGCGACTCAGTGTCTGATTCAGCGCAAGATGAAAAACATGCGCATCCGGGTCGAAGGCGAATTGGGTGCCGGCGTTACTGCCAAAGACGTAGTGCTGTACATCATCGGCCAGATTGGTACGGCCGGTGGCACCGGGTACGCCGTCGAGTTTGCTGGTAGCGCCATTCGGTCGCTGTCGATGGAAGGCCGTATGACGGTGTGCAACATGGCGATTGAGGCCGGCGCCCGTGCGGGCATGGTCGCGGTTGACGACGTTACTTTGGATTACTTCAACGGTCGGCCGTTTGCGCCCAAAGGCGAACTTTGGGATCAGGCCGCAGCCGCCTGGCGCGATCTGGTCAGCGACGACGATGCGGTGTTTGACGCCGACATTGAATTGAACGCTGCCGACATCGAGCCGCAGGTGTCCTGGGGTACCTCGCCGGAAATGGTGGTTGGCATCAACGCCCGCGTGCCCAACCCGGCGCAGCAAGCCGACGAAGACAGCCGCAAAGGCATCGAACGCGCGCTGGAATACATGGGGCTGCAAGCCGATCAGTCGATTGACAGCATTCAGTTGGACCGCGTGTTTATCGGCTCATGCACCAACTCGCGCATCGAAGATTTGCGCGCCGCGGCCGCAGTCGTGAAAGGCAAAAAAGTTTCGGCCAGTTTGAAGCAGGCGCTGGTCGTGCCGGGCTCGGGTTTGGTGAAACGCCAGGCCGAAGCCGAAGGTTTGGACCGCATTTTCCTCGACGCTGGTTTCGAGTGGCGTGAACCGGGTTGCTCGATGTGCCTGGCGATGAACGCCGACAAACTCGGCGCGGGCGAGCATTGCGCGTCCACTTCAAACCGCAACTTTGAAGGCCGGCAGGGCTTTGGCGGTCGCACGCATCTGGTCAGCCCGGCCATGGCGGCTGCGGCGGCTATCGCCGGTCATTTTGTCGATATTCGTACTTGGGAGGGTCAAGCCGCATGAAAGCTTTTACGCGCATTGAAGGGTTGGTCGCGCCAATGGATCGCGCCAACGTCGATACCGACATGATTATTCCCAAGCAATTTTTGAAATCGATCAAGCGTTCCGGTTTTGGCCCGAACCTGTTTGATGAATTGCGTTATCTGGATGAAGGCCAACCGGGCATGGACAATTCCAAGCGCCCGCTGAACCCGGATTTTGCGTTGAACCAACCGCGTTATCAGGGCGCCGAAGTGTTGTTGGCGCGACGCAATTTCGGTTGCGGTTCCAGTCGCGAACACGCGCCCTGGGCGCTCGAAGATTATGGTTTCCGCGTCATTATTGCGCCGAGTTTTGCCGACATTTTTTACAACAACTGTTTCAAGAATGGCGTGCTGCCGATTGTTCTTGACGAAGCGGTGGTGGATCGGCTGTTCCAGGCCTTGGCGGCTAATGAAGGCTATCGATTGACGGTTGATTTAGCCGAACAAAGCGTGACGACGCCCGATGGCGATCGCTTTGAATTCGCGGTCGATACGTTCCGCAAACACTGCCTGATTAATGGTCTGGACGACATCGGTTTGACCCTGGAAAACGCCGATGCGATTCGTGCTTACGAAGAGCGTCGTGCCAAAGAAGCGCCATGGGTTTTTGGTCAGATCCACTGATAAAAAAATCGCGATAAAAACAGCATTGAGAGACTGCAATGAGTGCCGCTGAACAGAACGTTTTAATCCTGCCGGGCGACGGTATTGGTCCGGAAATTATCGAACAGGCCGAGCGCGTATTGCGCACTGTTGCCGACAAAGAACAACTGAACCTGAACCTGGATCATGCCCTGGTCGGCGGTGCCGCCATTGATGCCACTGGCGGCCCGCTGCCGGCGGAAACCCTGGCTAAAGCCAAAGCGGCCGACGCTGTGTTGTTGGGTGCCGTGGGTGGGCCGAAATGGGATGGCCTGGAAATGGCCAGGCGACCGGAAAAAGGCCTGTTGGGTTTGCGGTCGGAGCTGGGTCTGTTTGGCAATTTGCGCCCGGCGATTTTGTACCCGCAATTAGCAAGCGCATCGACGTTGAAACCCGAAGTTGTTGCTGGCCTGGATTTATTGATCGTGCGCGAATTAACCGGCGGCATTTATTTCGGCGAACCGCGCGGCGAACACATCAACGCCAATGGTGAACGCGAAGGTTTTAACACCTACCGTTATGCCGAATCGGAAATCCGTCGCATCGGTCGCGTTGCGTTTGAAGCGGCACAAAAACGCAACAAGCGACTGTGTTCGGTGGATAAAGCCAACGTCCTTGAAGTGACGGTTTTGTGGCGCAATATCATGAACGATCTGGCCAAAGAGTACCCGGATGTCGAGTTGTCGCACCTGTACGTCGACAACGCCGCCATGCAGCTGGTGCGGGCGCCGAAGCAGTTCGATGTGATGGTGACCGGCAATATGTTCGGCGACATTTTGTCCGACTGCGCCGCCATGCTGACCGGTTCCATTGGCATGTTGCCGTCTGCGTCACTGAACGAAAACGGGCAGGGCATGTACGAGCCGATTCACGGCAGCGCGCCCGACATCGCCGGCACTGGCAAGGCAAATCCGCTGGCGACCATTTTGTCCGTCGCCATGATGTTGCGCTATTCGCTGGACGCAGCAACGGCGGCGCAGCGCATTGAAGACGCGGTCAGCCGGGTGCTTGATCAGGGCTTGCGCACCGCCGACATCGCCAGCCAGGGCGAAACGGCCGTGTCGACACAAGCCATGGGTGATGCGGTGGTTGCCGCGCTCTAAACAGACGGCCAGGGTTCGGATGAGCCGGACCACGGGCACCGATTGCGCATCGGGCCTGCCATGAATGCCAGTCGTTGTGCCTAGGTGCACAGCGGCTGATGCAAAAAATAGAGGTGACTATGACAGTCGGGATGAGAGTTGGGATAGTGGGTTGGCGCGGCATGGTGGGTTCCGTGCTGATGCAACGCATGCAGGATGAAGGCGATTTCGCCAACATCGAACCGGTCTTTTTCAGCACCAGCCAGGCCGGACAACTTGGGCCGGACGTTGGTCAGGGTGCCAGCGAATTGCTGGATGCCAACAACATTGAAGCGCTCGCCAGTTGCGATGCCATCATTACCTGTCAGGGCGGTGATTACACCCAGGCGGTGTATCAGCCGCTGCGCGATACCGGCTGGAGCGGTTACTGGATTGATGCAGCCTCTACGCTGCGCATGACTGACGATGCCGTTATTGTGCTGGATCCGGTTAACCGGTCGGTCATCGATCGCGCCGTGGAAAACGGCACTAAAACCTTTGTTGGTGGCAACTGCACCGTCAGTTTGATGTTGATGGGCCTGGGCGGTTTGTTTCAGGAAAATCTGGTTGAGTGGGCATCGCCGCACACTTATCAGGCCGCATCCGGTTCGGGTGCGCGCCACATGCGCGAACTGCTGCAACAGATGGGCGCGGTGCACAAAGTTGCCGAACCGTACCTGGCCGATCCGGCCTCGGCGATTCTGGAACTGGATCGTGCTGTTGCCGATTTTATTCGCAGCGATGACTATCCGTCCGAGCAGTTTGGCGTGCCGCTGGCCGGCAGTCTGATTCCCTGGATCGACAAAGCATTGCCGTCTGGTCAGAGCAAGGAAGAGTGGAAAGCTCAGGCCGAAGCCAACAAAATTCTGGGTCGCAGTAACAGCCCGATTCCGATTGATGGCACCTGTGTGCGCATCAGTTCGATGCGTTGCCACAGCCAGGCGGTGACGTTGAAGCTGCGTCGTGACGTACCGCTGTCGGATCTGGAAAGTATCATTGCCGGCGCTAACGATTGGGTGAAGGTGGTACCGAACGATCGCGAACTGAGCATGGCCGAACTCACGCCTGCCAAGGTCACCGGCACCATGAACATTCCGGTTGGCCGTTTGCGTAAGCTGGCGATGGGCGGCGAATATCTGAACGCCTTTACTGTCGGCGACCAGTTGTTGTGGGGCGCGGCTGAGCCGTTACGCCGGATGCTGGCAATTCTGACCGGGCGAATTTAACGTCCAAACGGCTGAGTATTCGAACGGTTTTAACCCCGAATAACCTTAAGCCGATGCAAAAGGCGACCTTGATGGTCGCCTTTTTGTTTAAGCGGCAAAAATTGGCCGCAACCCGCACCAGCCGGGCCTCTGTTGCGAAATGAGCGTTTATCCTTAATACTTGCCCGGATTTTCGTAAGTCTATTTCAGCAACGGATTTAGTCGCGGCTGTCGAACCGCAAACAATCCCGCTTTCGAATTTAAAGTACCTGATGTCGCTCTGGGCTCATGCCTGTTCTCACAATCGGGTCCGGTCGGGCATTGATGTCAGGGTAAAGGGATAGAGGAAGGATGATGTTCAAGAAACAGGCGCTTGCGTTTCTGGCAGCGCTGGCTTTGATTGGTAGCGCTCAAGCTCTGGGCTTGGGTGACATCGAACTGAATTCCAATCTGAATGAACCGCTGGATGCGCGCATCCAATTGCTTGAGCCCAGCGATCTCAGTGCCAACGAAATCCTTCCGACGCTCGCCAGCCGGCTGGCATTTGAACAAGCCGGTGTTGAGCGCGACTTTTTCCTGTCCAACATTCGCTTTGATGTGCAGCCTGCCGCCGATGGCGGTCTGGTCATTCAGCTGAGCACCAGCCAAGCCGTTCGCGAACCCTTCCTGAACTTCCTGGTGGAAGTGAATTGGCCGGGCGGTCGTTTGCTCAAGGAATACACCCTGCTGCTCGACCCGCCGGTGTTCGATACCGCCGCGGCGGATCAAACCCGCAGCGTCGAGCCAGCCAGCAGTGCCGCTGCAACGACTTCTTCTGCTCCGGCTACAACTCAATCTCCAGCCCAAGCCCAAGCCCAAGCCCAAGCTCCGGCACCGCGCCGCTATCAGGTACAGCGTGCCGATACGCTGTGGGAGATTGCACTGTCGGTTGATGCGGGTACCGGTTACCTGCCGCAGCAAGTGATGCTGGCGATTCAGGATTTAAATCCGGACGCCTTCCTGGACAACAACATCAACCGCATCAAAACCGGTGCGGTGTTGACCTTGCCGACCCAAGCGCAGATTGCCGCTCGTTCAAGCCGTCAGGCGATCAGCGAAGTCGGTCAGCAGAACGTTCGGATCGGCTTGACCACCAACGGCCGACAGCCGGCTGACGTGCAGTTGTCTGCCACCGAATCCACCAGTTCGGCGTTGCCGCAGGGCGAAGCCGAACGCAATCCGGACGGTTATCTGGAAGTCTCCAACGACGCCGATACCGAAGGCAGCAGTGCCGGTGGCGATGTCAGCGACAATCGCGAGATCGAGCGTCTGCAAAATGAATTGGCCATCGCTGGCGAGTTGAACGATCAGTTCGAACGCGAAAGCCAGGCCATGGAAGCGCGTCTGGCTGAGTTGGAAGAACAGCTGGCCATCATGCAACGCATGCTGAATCTGCAAGGCGGCGATACCGCAGCGTTGCAAGCGGAGCTGGCCGAGTTGGATGACGCGGCCGCCGAAGACGAATCCAGTCTGTTTGACTGGGAAGTTATCAAGCAGCAATACGCCATTTTGTGGCAGGAATTCATCGACCTGATGGCGCCGGTCATGGACTGGGTAATGGCAACGCCGTTGAACACCGCCATCGCCGTCGCTGCGGCCTTGTTTGTGGTGGCATTGCCATCGTTCATTGCCGGTCTGGTGCGTCGCTCGCAACGCCATGACGATGTCGATCTGGACTCAATGGAGGTTGACGAAGGCGACGACTTGCTCGACTCCGACGGTCTGGATTCAGCCGTCGATGAAGCTATTCGCGAAGCCGAAATGTACATGGCGTACCACAATTACGAGCGTGCCGAGGAAGTGTTGCAGCCGTGGTTGTATGACGCCCCGGCGCGCAGCGATCTGGGTTTGAAACTGCTGGAGGTGTACGCCGCCAGTGATGATCTCGACGCCTTCGACGATCTGTCCGAACGCCTGCCATTGACGGCCGAAGAGCGTGCCATGGCCGAAGCCATGCGCGACCGGATGACAGAAGGTGACTTTGACGAAGAGTCCGACAGTGACTCGGATGTACTGGGCGGCTTTGATATCGATAGCGACGATGGCCTGGACGATCTCGAACTGGAAACGGATTCCGACGAAGACGCCTTACCCGTCGATGATTTGGACGCGGCCGACCTTGAAGAAGTGCCGACCAAGACAGCGGTCGAAGCAGATAGTGAAGACGATCTGGCTGGCGAAGGTGACGAAGGTTTCGATCTGTCGCTGGACGATCTCGACGTTAGTGATGAGCTGGAAGACGACGACGAAGAAACCAGTGGCGGTCTGGACTTTGATCTGAGTGATCTGGGTCTGGAAGCCGAAGAAGATGACGAGTTAATGCCGGCGGCGGCAGAAACGACGGCCCCGGACGTGGAAGCGGACACCGACGACGATGCCGGTACCGAAACCACCGATGAACTGGACGAGTTGGACGATGGCGAACCGCCGGTGCTCGACACCGACGCGGCGGATTACGATCTTGACGCCGTCGACATCAGCGGCCCGGCGGATTCATCCTTGCCGGATTGGAACGACGATGACGAAGTTGCCATTCCGGCCGGTGCCGAACTGGAAGAGGACGAATACGATTTCTTGTCCGGCGCCGACGAAGCCAGCACCAAGCTCGATCTGGCGCGCGCCTACATGGAAATGGAAGACGCCGAAGGCGCCCGCGACATCCTTGAGGAAGTGCTGACCGAAGGCAATGACGATCAGAAACGTCAGGCCCAGGAACTGATGGATCGGCTCTAAACCCGGCTGGCTGATTCCGCTAGAATGCGCCGCTCTTTGGAGCGGCGTTTTTGTTTGAACAGACCCTCTGAGTTAAGGCGGGTCGGAGTGTGCATGACTGAGATTTTTCCTTTTCAAAACGACGAACACCGATTTCGCATCGCCATGGGTGTGGAATATCGCGGTACCGATTACTACGGCTGGCAGATTCAGAAATCCAATTTGCCAACCGTGCAGGGCGCGTTGACCGAGGCCATTTCCAGTGTTGCCAATCATCCGGTGGATTTGATCGTCGCCGGCCGCACCGATGCCGGTGTGCACGCCAGCAATCAGGTGATTCATTTCGATACTCACAGCGTGCGCAAGGAATATGGCTGGACCGTCGGCACCAACACCCGTTTGCCGCGCGACATCAGCGTGCAATGGGCCAAAATCGTCGACACCACCTTTCACGCTCGCTTTGCAGCGCGTGAACGGGCTTATCGGTTTGTCGTTTACAACGCGCCCATTCCAGCCGGCATTCTGCGCGACGGCATGACCTGGGAGCGTATGCCGCTGAATCTGAAACGCATGCAGCAAGCGGCGCAATTTTTAATTGGCGAACACGATTTTTCTGCCTTTCGCGCGGCCGAATGTCAGGCCAAGTCGCCGGTAAAAGAAGTGCGTGAATTGACGCTGGTGCAGCAAGGGCGATTGATCGTTTTGCAGGCGCGGGCCAATGGTTTTTTGCATCACATGGTGCGCAACATCATGGGGGTCTTGTTGGCCATCGGCCGTGGCGACCAACCGGTGGAGTGGGCGCGTGACGTTTTGGAAACGCGCGACCGCAACCAGGGCGGCGTGACCGCGCCCGGCGCCGGCCTGTATTTTGTGCGCGCCAATTATGATCGCGATGACTTACCTCAGCGTGACGCCGGCCCCGCTTTTCTGGATGGATTTCCTGGGCTGGACCCTGTCTAAAATGGCGATTTCATGTTGGGGCGTCACAGGGGCTTTGTTACACTGAACGGCCCTGAGGGCGGATTTCCTATGCGCACGCGTATCAAACTTTGTGGCCTGAAACAGATCGACGAGGTCGTCCTGGCGGACCGGCTCGGCGCCGACGCCATCGGTCTGGTATTTTATCCGCCCAGCCCCCGTGCCATTTCTGCCGCCAATGCCGCTCCGCTGGCCGCCGCCGCCGGTGCGTTCTGCACCCGCGTAGGCCTGTTTGTGAATCCAACCATCGACGAAGTGGAATCCGTTTTGGCGGAAGTACAACTCGATGTGCTGCAGTTTCACGGCGAAGAGCCGCCAGAATTTTGCGCCGCCTTTGGTCGCCCCTGGATGAAAGCCCTGCGCGTGCGTGACGCCGACCAACTGGCGACCGACCTCGATACCTACAGCGCCGCCAACTCTTTGTTGCTCGATGCCTACAAAGCGGGCGAACCGGGCGGCACTGGTGAAACGTTTAATTGGAATCTGATTCCCGAGCGATGGCGAAGCCGCATCATTCTGGCCGGTGGTTTGACCCCGGCCAACGTCGCCGAAGCGGTGCGACAGGTGCAGCCGCTGGGTGTCGATGTCAGTGGTGGCATCGAAGCCAGTAAGGGCATTAAGTCCGCCGAGAAAATGACCGATTTTGTCCGCCAGGTGCGCCTGGCCGATTCGCAAAGAGACATCGCATGAGCAATCAACAAGATAACGTAACCGACTACCACACCTACCCGGATGCCACCGGTCATTTTGGCCCTTACGGTGGCCGGTTTGCCTCCGAAACTTTGATGGATGCGCTGGACGAACTGTCCGCCATGTACACCAAGCTGAAGGACGATCCCGATTTTCGCGCCGAGTTCGATAAAGACCTGGCGCATTACGTTGGCCGGCCATCGCCGCTGTATTTCGCCGAACGGTTGACTCAGAAATGGGGCGGGGCGGACATCTACCTCAAGCGTGAGGATTTGAACCACACCGGCGCGCACAAGGTGAACAACACCATCGGCCAGGCGCTGCTCGCCAAATACAGCGGCAAGCCGCGCGTCATTGCCGAAACCGGCGCCGGTCAGCACGGCGTGGCGACGGCAACCGTCGCTGCCCGTCTGGGCCTGGAGTGCGTGGTGTATATGGGCGCTGAAGACGTCGAGCGGCAAAAGCTGAATGTCTATCGCATGCGCATGCTGGGCGCGACGGTCATTCCGGTCACCTCCGGCACCCAGACGCTGAAAGACGCCATGAATGAAGCCATGCGCGATTGGGTCACCAACGTCGACAACACCTACTACATCATCGGCACCGTGGCCGGGCCGCACCCGTACCCGACCCTGGTGCGCGATTTCAACTCAATCATCGGTCGCGAAGCGCGCCGTCAGATTCAGGAACAGGCCGGTGCCTTGCCGGATGCGCTGGTTGCCTGTGTCGGTGGTGGTTCGAATGCCATCGGTCTGTTCTGGGAATTTCTCAATGATAAAGGCGTCGCCATGTATGGCGTCGAAGCCGGCGGTCGTGGTTTGTCGGGCAACGAACATGCCGCACCGTTGAGCAAAGGTCGCCCGGGCGTACTGCACGGCAACCGCACCTACATCATGGCGGACGACGACGGCCAGATTATGGGCACGCATTCGGTGTCAGCAGGCTTGGATTATCCGGGCGTTGGCCCCGAGCACGCCTGGTTGAAAGACAGCGGCCGGGCGCAGTACGTCGCCGCTACTGACGACGAAGCGCTGGATGCCTTCCGCGAGCTGACGCGTACCGAAGGTATTATGCCGGCGCTGGAATCGTCGCATGCCGTGGCTTATGCCAAGAAGCTGGCGGTCGAGCTGGGCAAAGGCAAACGCATCATCGTGAACCTTTCTGGTCGCGGTGATAAAGACGTACACACCGTGGCCGCCCTTGACGGCCTGTCGATCTGAGGAGACTGCCATGAGTCGCATTGCCGCTACCTTCGATCGACTGAACAGCCAGGGCCGCAAGGCCCTGATTCCCTTTGTTACCGCCGGCGACCCGCGCCCGGACGTCACGCTACCGCTGATGCACGCCCTGGTCGAAGCGGGTGCCGATGTTATTGAACTGGGCATGCCGTTTTCCGACCCGATGGCCGATGGCCCTGCTATCCAGTTGGCGAACGAACGCGCACTGGGAAACGGCATGACGCTGCGTAAAACCTTGCAGATTGTCACTGAGTTCCGGCGTACCAACAGCGAGACGCCAGTGGTGTTAATGGGCTATTTGAACCCGGTCGAATGGATGGGTTACGAAGCCTTTGTCGGCCTTGCCGCCGAAGCCGGTGTCGATGGCCTCTTGATGGTCGACATGCCGCCGGAGGAAGGCGGAGGCCTGGTGCCGCTTGCCAAGGCGGCTGGTCTGGATTTGATCTATCTGGTCACGCCAACCACCACGCACGAGCGGTTCAATGCCATTGTCGAGCGAGCCACCGGCTGGATTTATTACGTGTCACTGAAAGGCATCACCGGCGCCAAAACGTTGAATGTCGAAGAAGTGGAACAGAAGCTCGACTGGATGCGTCAGCACACCGATTTGCCAATATGCGTCGGCTTCGGCATCAGCGATGGCGAAACCGCCGCGCGTGTCGCCAAAGTAGCGAGCGGTGTCATCGTCGGTTCTGCGTTGGTTCGCATCGTTGAAGCGCAGCAATCGAAGGGTGCCGATGAAATTTCTTCACAAGTGTCTCAGTTGCTGGGTGATATGCGTTCCGCCATGGATCGCCCATAATGAGATCATTGAGCATTTGAGGAAGAGGCAAGCATGAGCAGCTGGCTGGATAAAATTGTTCCGTCTTTGATTCGTTCGTCTTCATCAGGTCCGAACGCTAAATCCAATATCCCGGAAGGGCTGTGGAAGAAGTGCCCCAAGTGTGGCGCTGTGTTGTATCGGCCGGAGTTGGAACGCAATCAGGACGTGTGCCCCAAGTGTGAACACCACATGCGCATTGGTGCCCGTCGCCGTATTGATTTGTTCCTGGATGAAAACGGCCGCATGGAACTGGCGGCTAACGTCAAACCGGTGGATCGCCTGAAGTTCAAAGACGGTAAACGCTACAAAGACCGCCTGGCCGGCGCACAGAAAAGCACCGGTGAGAACGACGCTCTGATTACCGTCAAAGGCACCGTGGAAGGTTTGCCGGTGGTCGTTGCCGCGTTCGACTTCAACTTCATGGGCGGCTCCATGGGTTCGGTGGTCGGTGAGAAATTCGTGCAGGCAGCGCAAGCGGCCCGCGACGAAAAAATCCCCTTCATCTGCTTCGCTACCTCCGGTGGTGCCCGCATGCAGGAGGCGCTGTTCTCGCTGATGCAAATGGCGAAAACCTCAGCGGCGATTGAGAAACTGCACGAAGACGGCGTGCCTTATGTATCGGTCATGCTGGATCCGTGTTTTGGCGGGGTGTCGGCATCTTTGGCGTTGCTGGGCGACGTCAACATTGCCGAACCGAATGCGCTGATCGGTTTTGCCGGCCCGCGTGTGATTGAGCAGACCGTGCGCGAGCAGTTGCCGGAAGGTTTCCAGCGCTCCGAGTTCCTGATGGACAAAGGCGCGATCGATCTCATCCTGCATCGTCATGAAATGCGCGAACGCATCGCCCGGTTGTTGCGTATGCTGACCCATGCCAAAGCCGCCTGAGGGCGCCAGCCTATTTACCTGGCTCGACTACCTTGAGCACCTGCACGGCCAGACCATCGACATGGGTCTGGACCGTGTCCGCCTCGTCGCGGACCGGCTTAACCTGCCGCTGAGTCGCGACGAGCGCAACCGCCCCTTCGTCTTCACCGTCGCCGGTACCAACGGCAAAGGCTCCACCTGTGCGACCTTGCATCAATTGTCGCGGGTAGCGGGTCTCAGTGTTGGTCTCTATACCTCGCCGCATTTGCATCGCTTCAACGAACGCGTCGTCATTAACCAGGACATGGCGTCCGATGATGATCTGATTCGTGCCTTTGAGCAGGTCGAAGCCGCGCGTGGCGATGTCAGCCTGACCTATTTCGAATTCACCACCCTGGCCGCCTTCGTGTTGTTCAACGACGCAGACCTGGACGTCTGGGTATTGGAGATTGGGCTCGGAGGGCGGCTCGATGCGGTCAATCTGGTCGATGCCGATATCAGCGTGTTGACTACGGTTGATCGTGATCATCAAGCCTTCCTCGGTGACGATCTGGAACAGATTGGCCGTGAAAAAGCCGGGGTGTTTCGTGCCGGCCAACCGGCGGTGCTTGGTTCAGCCGAGCTGCCAATGTCGGTACAGGAAACGGCCAAGGCAGTGGGCGCACAGCTTTTCCCCTTCGGTGCGGAACATGGCGCGGATGATACCGGCCTGTGGTGGCGCGGCAGCCGACTGCCGGAAGGTCGCTTACGAGCTACCGTGCCCCGGGCCAACCAGGCAGCGGCGTTGCAGGCGTTTGCGTTATCGCCGTTTGAAGTGTCGCCCGCCGACGCCGAACGCGCCGTCAATCAGGTGTCGATACCCGGTCGCATGCAAACGCTGACCGTTGCCGGTCGTCGCGTGGTGTTAGACGTTGGCCACAACCCGCATGCCGCTCGTTATCTGGCGCAACGACTGGGTCATGAGCGTTGGTCGGTGGTGTTTGGCATGCTGGCTGATAAAGACGTCGAAAGCGTGACTCAGGCGTTGAACCCCATCGTTGGTGGTTGGTATCTCGCGGGTCTGGCTGTACCGCGCGGTTTGTCGGCCGAGACGCTGGCCGGCCGGGCGACAGCCGCGGTGGGCCAGTGCTATCATTCGGTCGCTGCCGCGCTGGAAGCGGCACTCGACGATCCGGCCGGTCGGCCGGTTCTGGTTTGCGGTTCCTTTTACACAGTGGCCGAAGCGCTGGAAGCGTTGGCCGCTTTTGAACCTGAGTGGGGTTGAGGTTGGACGTTCGCATTCAGCAGCGCCTGGTGGGCGGTCTGGTAATCCTGGCTTTGATTTTTCTGATTGCGCCGGTGGTGCTGGACGGCGAAGGTCGCCTGCCGGAAAAAATCACTCAGATTCCGCCAAAGCCCAAACGTCCCGATCTGTCTCACCTGAACATCGAACCAGTTAATCCGGAATCAACCACGGATACGCTGCCACAAACACCGCCGGCGCCGGTGGTCTCGGTAGTGGAAACGCAGCCGCAGCAACCCGTTGCGGCGACACCAGAACCGCAAACGCCCGTCACCGCAGCGACGCCCACGCCCACTGCATCCCCCGAACAACGCGCCGCCGTTGCCGCCGGCGAACGTGCCTGGAGTGTGCAGGTTGCCAGTTTCCGCGACAGCGCCAAAGCCGCTGCCCTGCGCGATCAACTGCGCGAAGCGGGATTCACCACCTACGTTAATGAAGTCATTTTGTCCGACGGCAGTCTGTTCACTCAGGTATTGGTTGGTCCGGAAACCGACATGGATGCGGTGCAGGCATTGAAAAGCGACATCAAGGAAAAAGTCGCGCTGCAAGGCTTGGTCGTTCGCTACGAACCCTGACCAAATGGTCGATGAAACAAGGCGTTTGTGGCCGGGACAAGGCCGCGGGCGCTCTGGTAGAATGCGCGCTTCTTCAACCGGGCCACTGCATCGTCTTCTATGATCGCCATCGACTGGATCATTCTGCTCATCCTGCTAGTTTCCTCTCTGATCAGCATCAAGCGCGGTTTTACCCGCGAAGCTTTGTCGCTGGCGACCTGGATCATTGCCCTGGTCATCGCCCGCTTGTTCAGCGACAAACTCGCTGTGTTACTCGGCACTTTGATCGAATCACCCGCCTGGCGTTACACCGTAGCTTTTGTGGTTTTATTTATTGCCACCCTTGTAGTTGGCGCTTTGATCAACCATTTACTGGGTGAATTTGTTCGCCTGACCGGTTTGACCGGCACCGATCGTGTCTTGGGTGTGGTCTTTGGTTTGCTGCGCGGACTGGTCATCGTGGTGGCTGTTTTGGCACTGGGACGTCTGTTTGCGTTGGATCAGTTCTGGCAGGAGTCAGTGCTGGTTCCTTATTTCGAACCGGTTATCAAATGGACCGGCGAATACATCAACAAGGCATCGGACGCCATTCTTTCCGTCGGCGGAGGCGCGTAAAAGCATGTGTGGAATTGTCGGTATTGTCAGTGACACAGCGGTAAATCAGCGCCTGTATGACGCGCTGACGGTGTTGCAACACCGCGGTCAGGATGCCGCTGGCATCGTCACCGAAGACGAAGGCCGGTTCTATTTACGCAAAAGCAATGGCCTGGTGCGCGACGTGTTTCGCTCGCGCCACATGCAACGCTTGACCGGCAACATCGGCATCGGCCACGTGCGGTATCCGACGGCGGGTTCGTCGAGTACTGCTGAAAGTCAGCCGTTTTATGTGAACTCACCTTACGGCATCGTGCTGGCGCACAACGGCAACCTGACCAATTCGGCCGAATTGAATTCCGCGCTGTACCGCTCTGACTTACGCCACGTCAACACCACGTCCGACTCCGAAGTGCTGCTCAACGTCTTTGCCCACGAACTGCAATTGCAGGGCAAATTACAGCCGGGCGCGGATGATATTTTCTCGGCCGTCTCTGCTGTGCATCGTCGCTGCCGCGGCGCCTATGCCGCCGTGGCGATGATTTCCGGTTACGGCCTGGTGGCGTTCCGCGACCCTTACGGCATCCGCCCGTTGGTGATTGGCGAACGCACCAGCGATGCCGGCACCACCGAATACATGGTCGCATCAGAAAGCGTGGCGCTGGACGTTCTTGGTTTCAAACTGATTCGCGACGTCGAACCCGGCGAAGCGGTGTACATCGATTCGGCTGGCGAACTGCATTTGCGTCAATGCGCAGAGAACCCGACGTTGGTGCCGTGCATTTTTGAGTTCGTGTATTTCGCCCGGCCGGATTCGATCATCGACGGCATTTCAGTCTACAAAGCGCGCATGCGCATGGGCGATGCCTTGGCCGACAAGATCGAACGCGAATGGCCGAACCACGACATCGATGTCGTCATCCCGATTCCGGACACCAGCCGCACCTCGGCATTGCAGTTGGCTAATCGGTTGGGTGTCGATTTCCGCGAAGGCTTTATGAAAAACCGCTACATCGGCCGGACTTTCATCATGCCCGGTCAGCAGCAACGGCGGAAATCGGTGCGCCAGAAACTGAACGCCATCGGCCTGGAATTCAAAGGCAAGAATGTGTTGCTGGTCGACGATTCCATTGTGCGCGGCACCACCTGTAACGAAATCATCGAAATGGCGCGCGACGCCGGTGCCAACAAGGTGTACTTCGCTTCGGCCGCACCGGAAGTGCGCTACCCGAACGTTTACGGCATCGACATGCCAGCGGCGAGCGAACTGATTGCACACGGTCGCAACAACGAAGAAATTCGCGATCTGATCGGCGCCGACCAATTGATCTATCAGGATCTGGACGATCTGCGCGAAGCGGTGCAAACCCACAAAGCCAGCGTGCGCCAGTTTGATTGCTCGGTCTTCAATGGTGAATACATCACCGGCGACATCGACGCAGCCTATCTGAGCGCCTTGGAAGCGGCACGTAACGACGCCAGCAAAGCCGAAAAACGCGAGAAAGACGATGAATCGGCTTTGGTCGATCTGCATAATGACGACTGACGCAGCATAACCGGAAATCAGGCGAGGGCAGGGCATGAGCGACGAACGCACCCAGGCATTGCAACAGGCACGACCGGCCACGCGCGCCGTACGTGGCGGCCAGCGACGCGGCCAGGAAATGGAGCACGCCGAAGCCCTGTACATGACCTCGTCTTACGTTTTTGACGATGCCCTCAGCATGGCCGAAACCTTTGCCGATCAGCGCGAAGGCAACGTCTACAGCCGCTACACCAACCCGACGGTGCGCACCTTCGAAGAACGTTTGGCGTTGCTTGAAGGTGGCGAGGCCTGTGCCGGCACCAGTTCCGGTATGGCGGCAATTTTTTCCGTCTGCATGGCGTTTTTGCAAAGCGGCGACGAAGTGGTGTCGTCGCGTTCGATCTTTGGCGCCACCAACGTGGTGTTCAACAAATACCTGGGCAAGTTTGGTGTCTCGACGCGTTACGTCGACCCAAAAGATCTCAGTGCCTGGCGCGATGCGATTACCGACAACACCAAATTAATCTTTGTCGAAACGCCATCGAACCCGTTGATGGAAGTGGCCGACATTCGTGCTCTGGCTGAGCTCGCGCACAGCGTCGGTGCCAAGCTGGTGGTCGATAACGTTTTCTGCACGCCTGCACTGCAACAGCCGTTGTCGCTCGGTGCGGATTTGGTGGTGCATTCGGCAACCAAGTTTATTGACGGCCAGGGCCGGGCATTGGGCGGTGCCGTAGTGGGCCGCAAAGATGACATCAAAGAAATCGTCGCCTTCCTGCGCAGTGCCGGCCCAACCATGAGCCCGTTCAACGCCTGGATTTTCCTGAAAGGGTTGGAGACGCTGACGCTGCGCATGGCGCAACATTGTGCCAATGCTCAGGCGTTGGCCGAGTGGCTCGACACCCAGCCGCAGGTGGAGCACGTGCATTACCTCGGCTTGCCCAGCCATCCGCAACACGAATTGGCGCGCCAGCAACAAAGCGGTTTTGGCGGTGTGGTCAGTTTCGTTGTTAAAGGCGGGCAGGAAGCTGCGTGGAAAGTGATTGATGCAACGCGCATTGTGTCGATCACTGCCAACCTGGGTGATACCAAAACCACCATCACGCATCCCTTTACCACCACTCACGGTCGGGTCAGCGAAGCCGACAAACTGGCGGCGGGCATTGTGCCAGGGCTGATTCGTGTGGCGGTTGGCTTGGAAGATGTGCTCGACATTCAGGACGATCTGGCGCGTGGCCTGAAGCAGCTTTAATCGAAACCAATCAATCACGCTGGCCGGCGCGCGACCCGGTCGGCATTCATCACAGGCACGGTCAGATCGCATGACCTCTCCCGACAACACTCAACAACGCGACGAACTGCGCCAGCATTTCAGTCGCCGTGTGCACGACCAGGCGCGGCTAGTCGTCAACGCCTGGCGCACGCTGGATGAAGTGTTGTGGAACCCGGACTGGCATCAGGATTTTCTGCGTCGCTGCGACAAACTGCTCAGTTTAGCCGTGCGCTACGATCTGCATCCGATCCGCGTCGAAGCCGAGCAACTGCTGGCGTTACTGGCCAGCACCCGGCGCGACCAGGCGCCGCCCAGCCATTTGCTGGAAGCGCTCAGCGAACACATTCATCGACTCGCCGAACGTTGCTCGCGCCGCGACGATTCCGCCGCCGCGCTGAACATCGATAGCCGCAAGCCGGTCTATTTGTGTTGCAGCGACGACAACCAAGCCGACAGTCTGCGCCAGCATCTGCATTCGTTCGGCATTCCCGCCCAGATCGTTGCCGACCGTGAAGCTCTGATGCTGCTGGTTCAACATCGGCGACCGGCCGCGTTGCTGATGGATGTCGAATTCGATCAGGCTGGCCTCGCCATCGCGCAGGATATTCAGCACGACCAATCGCCAGCGCTGCCGATTTATTTCTATTCGCAGCAAACCCCCAGCATTGAGATGCGCCTGGCCGCCGCGCGCGCCGAAGGCGCCGCTTTTCAGGAAGGCACGCTGGATGCGGGTTTGCTGGTCAAACAACTGAGTGCGCTCTACGCCTTTCGCTCTGAGCCGCCGTATCGGGTGTTGATTGTCGAAGATTCACCGGCACAGGCGTTCTTTGCCGAGCGGACGTTGAATCAGGCCGGTATGTTGACTCAGGTAGTGGACGAACCGCTGACCATTCTCGACGCACTGGAGTCGTTTCAGCCCGACGCCATCCTGATGGATATGTACATGCCACACTGCACCGGCATCGAACTGGCGCAGGTGATTCGCCAGCAATGGCGTTATGACGTGGTGCCGATTCTGTATTTGTCGGCCGAACAGGACACGCGCAAACAACTCGAAGCCATGGCGCAGGGCGGCGACGATTTTCTCACCAAGCCGGTCGAACCCGACATGCTGGTGGCGACGGTGCGCAACCGTTGCCAGCGCAATCGCGGCCTGAAAGAACAGATGATCCGCGACAGCCTTACCGGCCTGCTGGATCACATCAACACGCTCGATGTACTCAGACGCAGTATTCAACAAGCGCAAGCGGAACAGCGCGATCTGTGTTTTGCCATGATCGACATTGATCACTTCAAAGACGTAAACGACCGTTTCGGCCACGCCGTGGGTGATAGCGTTATTCGTTCGCTGGCGCTGTTTCTGCGCCAGCGTTTTCGTCTGACCGATCGCATTGGCCGTTATGGCGGCGAAGAATTTGCGGTCGTTTTGCACGACATCGATCTGACTAAAGCCGGTGAGCTATTGACCAAAGTCAGCCAGAGTTTTGCGCAGATTCAGCACGATGCTCAGTCAGAACGCATCAACGTCACTTTCAGTTGTGGCATCGCGCAATTGTCGCCAGGTGATACGGCAAACGATCTTAGTAAGGCCGCTGACGAAGCGCTGTATCAAGCGAAAAAATCGGGTCGAAATCGTGTCTGTCTGGCTGGACAAAACTCATAGCAATACCGTTGATTCGCCAAAGTGCTGCTATTTTCCAAAAAATAGTTAATTTATTTTTTTCTACTTCCGGTCTGAAAGTTACGTAACTTCCTTTCAAAACAGTCGCTGTCGTTTCAGCGCTGAAATGTCCGTTTCACGCTGCCAAACAGCGATTCGCAATTGGTTTTCGATTCCTGGCTTCCTCTCTCTGAACGTCGTCAAACCGGCTTTGTTGTAATAAATTTCCAAATCGACAGCGTGTCGACTAGGCACTCAATAAAATGGCAGGAAATGGCTGACAAAGCTGGTCGTCAGGCCCAGGTGAGCATCGTTAGACTGTCGCCAAACCCGGGGTTACACCGGGGAAAAAATAAACGACTGCCTATCAACTCGACACCCAGAGGAACGCTCGCGTGAACCCAGCCGTCATAGATCAAACCCTGCTGCGCTGGCAGGAAAAGGAAGCACTCGCCGAAGCCATGATTCCCATCATCGGCCGGCTGTATCGTCAGAACCGAGTCATCACCTCGATTTATGGCCGCCAGATCATCAACCAATCGGTGATTCAGCTGCTGAAAACACACCGCTTTGTACGCCAGGTGGAAGGCCATGAATTGTCGGTGAATGAGACCTTGGCGGTGTTGGAGTTGTTGAATGAAATGCCATTGGCGCCGGCGCACATCGATGTGGGCAAGTTGGCGCTCAAGCACCGTCGGCAGGGCAAAGACATACCGCTGCGCGATTTTCTGAATGCCGAATTGGCGGAGTTGCAAGGCAGCGCCATCAACGACGAAAACGCATCACGCGATGTGGTGCTTTATGGCTTCGGTCGTATTGGTCGGTTGCTGGCACGCATCCTGATCGAAAAAGCCGGCGGTTCGCCGCTGCGGTTGCGCGCCATTGTCGTGCGTCCCGGTGGGGCGGATAACGACTTGGTAAAACGCGCCAGCTTACTGCGTCGCGATTCCATACACGGCAGTTTCGAAGGCACCATCAGCGTTGACCACGAAAACAATTGTCTGGTCGCCAATGGCACCACCATTCAGGTTATTTACGCCAACGATCCGACGCAGGTCGATTACGCCCGTTACGGCATTCGCGACGCCATTCTGGTCGACAACACCGGCAAATGGCGCGACCGTGAAGGCCTGGGCCAACACTTGAAATGCGCCGGCATCAGCCGCGTATTGTTAACGGCACCGGGTAAAGGCGACATCAAAAACATCGTTCACGGCATCAACCATCTCAGTATTAAAGACGACGACACTATTGTGTCGGCCGCGTCGTGCACGACCAACGCTATTACCCCAGTGCTGAAAGCGCTGAACGATCGTTTCGGCATTGAAAACGGCCACGTCGAAACCGTGCATTCCTACACCAACGATCAGAACCTGATCGATAACTATCACAAAGGCGAACGCCGCGGCCGCAGCGCGCCGTTGAACATGGTGTTGACCGAAACCGGGGCCGCCAAGGCGGTCGCCAAAGCGTTACCAGAACTGGAAGGCAAACTGACCGGCAATGCCATTCGGGTACCGACGCCTAATGTCTCGATGGCGATTTTGAACTTGAACCTGCAATCGGAAACGACCAAAGACGAGCTGAATAATTTCCTGCGCGAGACGTCGCTTTATTCCGATCTGCACAAACAGGTGGATTACACCCATTCACCGGAAGCGGTGTCGTCGGATTTCGTGGGCAATCGCAAAACCGGCATTGTCGACAGCGGCGCCACCATCGTGACGGGCAACCGCGCCATCGTGTACGTCTGGTACGACAACGAAGCCGGCTACAGCGCGCAGGTGATCCGAACCGTTCAGGACATGGCGGGCATTCATTACCGGGTGTACCCGCAAGAGCTGTAAAACGCGGGCATAAAAAAGCCGGCCTGACAGGCCGGCAAACAGAGGTGAGTCTTTGTTATCCAGTGGCGGTGGCGATCAGGCTGCCGCTTTCTGGCGTCGTTTCGCAAACCACTCAGCGATGTACGGTTGTACCCAGTGATCCAGGCCAATTTTACCGGCGTTGGCAGCACCAAACAGAACGATGATTTCAACGATGAGCATGTTCGGGTTGCTGCTAGTTGAGCCACTGAACAGGAACGCAAAGTTCATCACCATGCCAAAAAACACCGCCAAAACAGTGAAGCAGCCGAAGATCAAACCCAGGCCTACGGCGATTTCGCCCCAGGGAATCAGGAAGTTGAACAGGCCTGCATTCGGGATGGCAAACGCCTCCAGGAAATTGGCCCACCAAGTTTGAACCATCGGGTGTTCACCGCCCGCTTTTGCCACAGCGCCAGTCAAAAAGCCGGAAGCGTCGAAGCCACCGAGTTTGTGCCAGCCAGCCATCAACCATTCGTAACCGAGCCAAAGACGCAGTACGACCAACAGATAGGATGCATTGCGATCTTCACGAAGCCATTGACCAATCATTTTGATGTCCTCCTTTGTTCAACTCTCGGTGGTTAAACCACCGCGTCTGAAACCTTTTCGAGTGCAGAATAACCACGGTAACGATGACGCCACCTGACCTGCGTCAATAGCCATCAATTTAGCCTCAAACAATTGCAGTTCAAACGACGCTGAACCCGGCTTCAACCGTATGACCGGAACATGACCAGACAAAGTGTGCTGCTTATACTGAGCCGTTCACTGCCACTTTATAGGAGCCTCAACAATGAGCGCCGCCGCACTTTTGATCATCGATGTTCAACAAGGACTGGATAACCCGGCCTACGGTGAGCGCAACAACCCCCAGGCCGAGGCCAATATGGCGCGCTTGCTGACGCATTGGCGAATGCACGGCTGGCCGGTGTTGCACGTCCGGCACGATTCGGTCGAGCCTGATTCTCCATTGCGTCCGGAATTGCCCGGCAATGCCATTAAGCCGGAAGTCTTACCGCTGGCGGGCGAGCCCTTGTTCACCAAGAACGTTAACTCAGCTTTTATCGGGACGGACCTGGAAGCCCACATGCGCAAGACGGGCGTTGAGCAACTCGTCGTAGTCGGGCTGACAACCGACCATTGCGTCTCCACGTCGGTACGCATGGCGGCTAACTTGGGGTTTGACGTCATCCTGGTTGGTGACGGCACTGCGACCTTTGAGCGCACCGCACCGGATGGCACTCACATCAGTGCCGAGCAAATGCACCGAGCCAATTTAGCCAGCTTGCACGGTGAGTTTTGTCAGGTTCGGAGCACCGATGAAATGCTGATCAAAAAATAGCCGTTTGCCTGTCGGGCCGGAAGGGTCTTTGCTAGGCTGACAACCAACGTTGCAGCGGCCAACTGTTATGAATGACCTTTCCTTATTGAATCGCCTGGCGGATGTCGTACCCGAAGCCGAACGGCTGGACAGCTTGGTGCCGGCTTTGTTGGCACTTCTGCAGTCCGTCACCGGGTTGGAATCGACCTATCTGACGCGAGTGGATACTGAAAAAGGTACCCAAACCATACTGTTTTCCAACAACACCGACGCTCAGCATCTTGCTATCCCGCAAGGGTCGGTGGGGCCATGGGAAGATTCACTGTGCAAACGGGCGATGGATGAATCGCGGCCCATCAGCCTGAACGTCAGCCAGCAATGGGGCGATTCATTGGCGGTCAGCGGCCTGCACATTGAAACCTTTCTCAGCCACGCGATATGGACCGGTGAAGGCGAATTTTACGGCACTCTGTGCGCCGCCAGCCCACGCAGCCAACCTGTATCCGATGAGGCGCAGCATATTCTGGGACTGTTCAGTCACCTGATCGGCCGTCAATTGGATCACGATCGCCTCCTGGTCCGACTGCAACGTGAGAACCTGGAGTTCAGCCATTTCGCGCTGACCGACCCCCTTACCGGCATTCCCAACCGCCGGGCGTTCGATCGTGAACTGGACCGCGCCCTGGCCGGCGCCCAACGCAGTGACGATCAGGTGCATTTGGGCTTCATCGATCTCGACGGTTTCAAAGCCATCAACGACGAATACGGCCACGACGCGGGCGACCGCTTTCTAATCGCCATGGCCGGCCAATTGAAACGCGGTCTGCGCGACGGCGATTTTGTCGCCCGCTATGGCGGTGACGAATTTGTGGTGTTCGGCACCGCACCAGCCGAGATCGATCCCTCACGAGTGCGCACCCAATTGGTTGAGCGACTGAGCCGTTTGACGCTGGGCCAATTTGATTTGGGCAGTGTCAGTTTTGATTATCCGGGCGCCAGCGTTGGTGTGGTAACCGCCGGAGACGACGAACGCGACATCGATGCCCTGGTGGCCCGCGCTGACGCCGAAATGTACCAGCAGAAAACCGCCCGTCGTAAAGCCCGCCAATCCCGTTAATAATGGCCGTCGCGCACTGCGTAGACGACAAAGGAATAACACCATGAAGCGACCTATCGCCCTGATCACCGGCGCCAGCCGGGGCATCGGGGCCGCTACCGCCCGGTTACTGGCTCAGCGTGGCTACGATCTGGCGGTTAATTATCAGCACAACGCCGAAGCGGCGGGTGAGGTGGTGAAACTGGCCCAGGCCATGGGCGCACGTGCTGTCGCCTTGCAAGCGGACGTCAGTGTTGAAAGCGAGGTCGTTCGACTGTTTAAAGACGTCGACAGCCAACTCGGCAATCTCAATGCCTTGGTCAATAACGCCGGCATCGTGCAACCGCAAACGCGGGTCGAATGGATCACCGAAGAGCGGCTCGACGTGATGTTCCGCACCAACGTTAACAGCGCCTTTTTGTGCAGCCGCGAAGCGGTATTGCGCATGGCGATTGATAAAGGCGGGCAGGGCGGCGCCATCGTTAATGTGTCGTCGGCCGCAGCACGCTTGGGCGCGCCGAATGAATACGTTGATTACGCCGCCAGTAAAGCCGCCATGGATGCTCTGACCAAAGGTTTGAGTCTGGAAGTGGCGACTCAGGGTATCCGCGTTAACGCCGTGCGCCCCGGTCTGATTGAAACCGACATTCATGCCAGTGGCGGCGAGCCGGGTAGAGTGGCCCGAATGGCCCCGGCCATTCCCATGCAACGTGGCGGCAGCGCCCATGAAGTTGCCACTGCCATTGCCTGGTTGCTCAGCGATGAAGCCTCCTACATCACCGGCAGTTTTATTGACGCAGCGGGTGGCCGCTGACTTTTTAGTGTCCGGCTGAGCCGCTATAATCGCCGCCTTTGCCCAGCCACGAGACCGCCCCGGCATGACCAAAATTCGCACCCGCATTGCGCCATCTCCCACCGGCGACCCGCACGTCGGTACCGCCTACATTGCGTTGTTCAACCGCGCCTTCGCCAAGAGCCAGGGCGGTGAATTCATACTGCGCATCGAAGACACTGACCAGACCCGCTCCACCCCCGAAAGCGAAGCCGCCATTTTAAAATCCCTGGCCTGGCTCGGACTGGACTGGGACGAAGGCCCGGACAAAGGCGGCAAATACGGCCCGTATCGCCAAAGCGAACGCAAAGCCATGTACGGCGACTACGCCAGACAACTGGTCGACAACGGTCACGCCTTCCACTGTTTTTGCACCGCCGAACGCCTGGACGCCATGCGCGCCGAACGTCAGGCCGAAGGCCTGGCCGGCTACGATGGCCTGTGTATGCACCTCGACCCGAGTGAAGTAACAACCCGACTCAACGCCGGTGAAGCCTCGGTCATCCGCATGAAAGTGCCGGAAGAGGGCGTGTGCAAACTCGAAGACGAACTGCGCGGCACCATCGAGATCGACTGGAAACAGATCGACATGCAAGTGTTGCTGAAAAGCGATGGCATGCCGACCTATCACCTGGCGTGTGTGGTGGACGATCATCTGATGGAAATCAGCCACGTACTGCGCGGCGAAGAATGGATTTCCTCAACCCCGAAACAGTTGTTGCTGTATCAATATTTCGGCTGGCAACCGCCGGTGTTCTGTCACCTGCCATTATTGCGCAACGCCGACAAATCCAAACTCAGCAAGCGCAAAAACCCGACCTCAATCGACTATTACCGCTCGGTCGGCATCCTGCCCGAAGCGCTGATCAATTTCCTCGGCATGATGGGCTGGACCATGCCCAACGGCGAAGAAAAATTCGCCCAGGCGCAGATGATCGACAACTTCGACCACAAGCGAATTTCACTGGGTGGCCCGGTTTTCGACCCGGAAAAACTCGACTGGCTGAACGGACGTTACATCCGCGAAGACCTGTCGCCGGAACAACTGATGCAGCGCCTGCTGGAATGGAAATTTAACGCTGACTATGTGTCGAGTTTCCTGCCGCTGGTGCAGCAACGCATCGAACGACTCAGTGACGCCGCACCGCTGGCCATGTTCTTCTTCCAGGGCGTGCCGAACCTGACGCCGGAAAGTTTCGAATCGGTCAAACAGGACGAAGAAGAGCTGAAGAAAACCCTGCAACTGGTGCTATGGAAACTCGAAACCCAACGCCATTGGGAAAAAGACAACATCATGGCCGACATCAAAGCCGTCGCCGAACACCAGGGCCTGAAAATGCGCGACCTGATGGCGCCGCTGTTTATCGCCATTACTGGTTCGCCAGCGTCGGTCTCTGTGCTGGACGCCATGTCTATCCTCGGCCCCGATCTCACACGTGGACGACTGCGTCATGCGATTGAAATATTAGGTGGCTTGGGTAAGAAGAAGCTGAAGAGTTTGGAGAAAGAGTTTCAGCAGATGGCTGAGTTTTTGGATTGAGTTGTTCCGTAACCTAAGCCTGCATCCCTCTTAAGCCGGCTCTAGTAGTCGGCTTTTTTGTCTGGAATCCCCTACGACTCGAACATTGGCAGCTCTGGTTGCCGTAAATATCTGTATTGGAGTGCTGATTTATTTCTTTTGTAACCTATAATTACATATATTATTTGGATTTATAGAAATATTGGGAATGTTAGGTAATATTATTGGAGATAAGAATTACTACTCACCCGATGAGATTGCAGATCTTTTGGGTCTGCATGTGAGGACCATTTGTCGCTACATACGTGAATGGTCAGCTGCGGCACCCGTATTGGTAAGCAGCACCGAATTGCCGCAGCGGAGGTGAATCGTTTTGCTGGCCACTTTGCGAAAAGGCATCCGATGAGCCGCGTCGACAGCGAAGGGTTTTGGTGCCAACAACAGTAGATATTGATACTGTCAGTTCGGAAGACGCTCAGCGTATTTCCAATATTTTGCTCAGCGCCTTCCAGTCGTCTCGAGGGGATGATCAAAGCAAGATACTCGAGAGTGTTTATTACGAAGAGAGAAGAGAGTTGCGCATTATTGTTCGTTCAAATCTTGCCACTGCATCTGGTGTATTGGGACTGGTTAATGGATTACTTGGGTAAAATTGAGACGACGGCTTGCTCGCTGGATTGAAGGTGGTGGCTATGAAAGAAATGTTGGTATCTAATGATGGATCTGTTCAACTCAGAGCAGTACTCGGCGTAGGCATCAACCCAAATAATGCGCTACTCGATACCTTGATAGCACGCTATGCAATTGAGCCCGACTTCTATGTGCGCAATATGTTGACTTGGATGGTAGTCCGATATTCAACAGACGCCGCTGGCCAAAGTAGTTATCGGAACTGAAACAGAGAATCCTCAAGCGAGAAGTCAACCTCAGCATACTCTTTCTAAAATTAAAGATAATCGTACATGGTCTGCCATAACAGAGACAGTGCTTCGTAACTCCAATGATGAAGTTGCACATTGCGTGCTGCAGTTGTGCTAATTCCCGATGGAGAGAAAGCAGATCTAGCCAAAGTGTTGGGCGATCAATTAGGCCGAGAGGATCGGGAAATGCAATTGAGCCATAGCGGAACGCTGCTTGTGCTGGGAGAGGTTGTTGTTAAGGCAATCATTCAAAACGCTTTGAAGATTAGTAGTTTGACCATAGTTGCGCATGCCAGCGCTACTGAGCGTTTGTTAGCCGACCCAGAAGCAGTATTTGAGCTCGATATGGAGCAAGAAAAAAAGATATATTTTAGGTAAGTGATAATAGGGCGAGATATTGGACTCTGGCATAACAGCTAGATCGTTTGGTGCAGAGGTTTTATATAGTCATCCGAATATCCAGAAATAAGACAGATATAAGACAGATATAAGACAGATATAAGACAGATATAAGACAGATATCAGGGGTGGCCGCTATAGGAATTATGGTTAGCATCTTATTCGTGCCTGTATCAGGCAGTACACAGAAGGTTTCAAGAAAGCGTTACAGTTAGAGTTGTGGAAGCTTGAAACATAGCAACTGAGAAAGAGAAAACATGATGAATGACATCAGAGCCGTTGCCAAACATCCGGGTTTAAATGCGTAACCTGATAGCGCCGCTGTTTACTGCCATTATATGCTCATTGGCTTCTATCTTGATATTAGAGACACCTTAACTATTCCTAATGTGTGGCTACCTGGGTCACGTCATTGAAGCACAGAGTAGTATGGGCAAGAAATAGCTGAGTAGTTTGGAGATGGAATTCTAACAGATATCGGCGTTTGGGATTTAGTTCATTTTATTCTATTGGATGGCGTAGTCGCGCTAATTTGTATATTGGCTTGAACTCTATTGTTTTAAATTGTTTCATGCTCATTTTTGTTTTTTTTTGTACGGTTGCTATTGCTATTGACGTTAATCGTATATTTTTCTATTGGATTCTGGTGTATTTATCGCTGAGAAGTGTGATTGGTTGTTAGACAGTGAAATTATTATTAGTAGCATTGTGTTTGAGTTGTTGTTTGCTTGCGGGTGTTGGTTTTGTAGTTAAATTATTTGAACTCACCTACAGGATAGACTGAAAATGTTAACGGTTGGGTAGTGTTTGTTAATTCTATAACTTCGAGATATGGAGGTTTCTATGAATTGGAATGCTATTGGAACGGCAGTCGCTATTGTCGGTATTCTTGTGACTGGAATAACTGCTTTTAATAAATTAACTTTTCGGCTAGAGACATTAGAGAGCAAGGTTGGTGAAGTAGATAGAGAAATTGGTGAGATAAATGTTGATACAATACCAAACGGTATAGTTGCATATTTTGATTTATCTGACTGTCCTGTGGGGTGGAGGGGTTTTGAACAAGGCGAGGGAAGAGTGGTTGTGGCTACATCTAGTGGTAGTTCTGGACTATCATCCCGGATGCTAGGTAATCAAGGCGGATCGGAACAAATTACTCTCTCCATTAATAATCTTCCACGACATAGTCATTCAATAACCTTGCGTGGAAGATCTGGTAATAATGCATTTGTAACACGTGATCCCTCATGGGGTTATGACGATTGGGTGGGGGACCCAAGAACAACTAGCACTGGAAATACTGGGGCTAGCCAACCGTTTTCTAACATGCCACCTTTCTATGTGCTTACACAGTGTAAAAAACTATAGGATATATTTTAAGAGCGGCTTGTTGTTTGGCCGCTATTGTTCTGATGGATTTTATATGTGTGTATTTGAACGTAGTGATTAGTGTGTCGGTTGATGCAAAGTAGTTGTTTTTGTATTGATGCGTATCGTATTGGCTTTATGTGATAGGGGTTGTATATGTTTTTTCCTCCAGCGGTGTCTATATGTTCGGTACTATTTGGGGGGTAAAGTAATATTTCAGTTTGTGATTGGCGAATTTATTGGGTAATTAAATTTTAGTCATTGTTGCTCCCGTTCGGTTTAAATTCTATATCTAACCTCTTTAGTTTTTACTGCTATTAGTGACTTATTCCTCTATTGGCTTTCAAAAAACCGGCTCAAGCTGAGTGTCGGCCTGGTGGTTATGGCCGCTGTGTTTTTAAGGTCAAACTGGTTTTTTGTATTGGTATCTGTTTGAGGGGATCGATATGAAGTGGTTGTACTGGGGTTTTTGTTGGATTGGGGTGTCGGTATTTTCCCAACTCAGTTTTGCCGAAGAAAGCTCGTTGTTTTCCTTGTTAAAAGAGAAAGACCATCAATTGTTCAGTGAGGGTTATGACCAATGCCATGCAGAGGTTATGGAACAGTTAATCGCCGATGACTTTGAGTTCTATCACGATGTCGGTGGCCGTACCTTGTCGAAAGACGCCTTTGTTGATGGTTTTCGTGGTGCTAACTGCCATCCGCGTTCTGAACAGGAACGGCGTCGGTTAGATGAAGCCAGCCTGGAAGTGTTTCCGCTGTACCAGTCGGGCGAGCTCTACGGTGCCATCCAAACCGGGCAACATTATTTCGGCGCTACCAGAGCGCACTTTATCCATTTGTGGTTGCTGGAAAACGGGGAGTGGCGATTGGCTCGAGGGTTAAGTTACGACCATACGCAGGGCGTTGGCACTGCGGAAACGCCGTCCATTGATCGCGATGTTATTTCGCTCAGTCGGGCTCAGCTACAGAGTTACCAGGGACGCTATCAATTCAACGCGGATTTTGTGCTCACCGTTGTTGAAGAAAATGGCAAACTTTTTGGTAATGCACAGGGGCAAAGTGTCGAGCTGTTCCCGGTCGCGGAACACCAGTTTCTCGACGACAGTAAAACGCTGGAGTTAACGTTTGTGATGGGTGACGACGGACGGCCTATAGAAATCCGGATGAATGGACGAGGTTCGCAGATGGTCGGTCAGCGGCTGGCGCAATAATTTGGAATAGCCTTGAGCAGAAAAGTCTGGATGTTTTGCAACGTTCTTTTCTGTGTCGTTTAAGGGTTTATTCAACAGGCAGGGTGTTGCTCTGATCGACTTCCTGTTTGGCGTCGCCCGATTCGATAACGGTTATGGCATCCGGCAATCCATCGCGTTTGGACATTGGTAGAACGTCGGTGTAAAAGCGGTCGACGTATTTGAACGACGCCACCTTGCAGTGCGAGTTCAGTGTCCATTTGCTTTGGTCGGCAACTAATAGACGGACGCGAGTGTTGGCAATGATGGCGCGGCTGACTTCGGCTTCGCGGATGTCGTAATCCATCAGGCCGTTAGCGATGTCCATACTACCAGTGCTGATGATGCCGAAATCGGTGATAAAGGAGCTGAAGAAGTTGGTCACCTCCGGCCCGACGACATCGTGGTCTTTGTGCCGGTATTGGCCGCCGGAGACGATCACTTCGATGTCCGGGTTAGCCGATAAAGCGGATGCGACACTGAGGTTGTTGGTCAGAATGCGCAGCGACTTATGGTGGATCAGTGCCTGGGCAATGCATTCGATGGTGCTGCCAACGCCCAGACTGACGGTGGCGCCTTCGGGAATGTCGGCTGCAACGCGTTCGGCCATGCGTCGCTTTATGGCCGCGTTGCGAATGCCGTGTTCTTCGGCCGGGTGGGGTGCGGCATTGGCCGGCAAACTGACGCCACCATAGCGCCGCCGCAACAACCCCAGCTCGCACATGCGGTTGATGTCGCGACGGATGGTTTGGGTGGTAACGCCAAAACGTTGGGCGATGTCTTCAACTTCGACATGCTGCTGTTCGTGCACCCATTCCAGGATGCGTTGTTGGCGTTCTTTGGCGCTCATCGATGCTCGGCCACGGTCAATTCACTCACTCTAAACTATACCGGCTGTTGTGCGGTTGCACTCAAGCCAATGTCGGCGCGATGGTGCAACCAGGCGTCGGCCAGTTCAGCAAACCCCAAACCCGATGGCTGCTCGGTAATGGCCGTGGGTTGATGCGCCATCGCCGACAAATGTTTGCGAATGTTGGCGACACCGATGCTGAGCGGGAAGTCGCGAAACATGCATTCGTCGTTGGGCGCATCGCCTATAAAGACAGCGCGTTGTTGCAAAGCGGTGACATCCAGGCCGAGTAATTCCTGGCCGACGCGTATCGCCATGGCCGATTTATCAAAATCGCCCAGCCAGACATTCAGATGAATGGAGCTTTGCCGGACGTTGAAGCCTTTGGCTAACAACGCATCACGAACCGTTGCCACCTGTTCCGGTGTCAGCGATTCCTGCTGGTTGTAATCCAGCGCGACATCGACGTAGCGGAACGCCTGGTCACTGGCTAATTTCAGGTCGAAGTCCAGGTCCAGTTCGGCGATGGCCGACAAGATGGTTGTCTGGTCGCGACGATGCGAAGCCGCGTCTTGCCAGAAGTGCCATTCCACGGTTTGAGCGCCGCTGCGGCTGGCATAAAACGCACCGCCTTCGCCGATGACGGCTACAACCGGCCAGGTTCGGATAATCTGGTCGCACCAGCCTGCACACCCGCCGGTTACTGGAATAACCCGTATTCCGGCGGCGGCCAATTGACTGATCGCTGAATAGGTTTCCGGTAACAGCCGTCCGGCTGTGGTCAGGGTGTCGTCCACATCGGTAAACAGAATGTCGGCGTTACCGAACGGGATGGAGCTCAGCATGGATGTACATTCCCACAATTTATTGAGGCGACGCTGCCGTTGAATCGATAGCGTCGCTACTCAGGTTAAATCACTTTTTTGCGCAGCGCGCTGGTGATGGATTCACCCAGAACTACCAACACCACAATCGCTAATAAGATGGTTGCCACCGTCTGCCAGGCAAACAGATCGATTGAGCTTTGCAGCAATACACCAATGCCGCCAGCGCCGACCAGACCCAGTACCGTGGACTCCCGGATGTTGATGTCCCAGCGCAAAATGATGATGGCGAAAAACGCCGGCATCACTTGCGGCACAATGGCGTACAGCACGACTTTCATCTGGCTGGCACCGGTCGCCTCCATGGCTTCCACCGGGCGGCGGTCAATTTCCTCGATGGCTTCGCCCATCAATTTGCCAATAAAACCGATGGAACGGAACATCACTGCCAGAATACCGGCCAATACGCCCGGGCCAAAAATCGCCACAAACAGCAACGCCCAGATGATGGTGTTTACTGAACGGCTGGATACCAAAATAAACCGGCCCAACCACAGTGTGGCTTTGTTGGGTGTGGTGTTTTGGGCGGCGATGTAAGACACCGGCAACGCGATGAAAATCGTCAGCAGGGTTGAAAGCGTCGCTATGTGCACCGTCTCCAGCATGGCGCTGAAAATCTCATGCCAGGTGTTGAATGCAGGCGGCCACATTCGCACAGCCAGGCTTTGAATCTGGTTGGGCGCGTCCCAGACCCAGGGCCAGAAAATATCGATGTCTTTGATCGCCCAAACCACCGCCAAGAAGGTCAATAAATACACCGCGTAACGCGACCATTGTTGTTTGCGGTCGTAGCGGGACCAAACGCGGTCGGTCAGGGTTGCTGCGTGATCTACCATACTTTTTTCCTCACCCATCCGCTGATCGCTTCACTGATCAAAATGATGCCGATGATCATCAGCAAGATGGCGAATGCGAAATCGTAATCGTAACGGCCGAAGGCGTTCATCAAGGTGCCGCCAATGCCACCGGCGCCGACAATACCGACGACCGCCGAAGCGCGCAGGTTGCTGTCGAGCTGATACATCGCCAGACCAATCTGGCGCGGCATGATTTGCGGAAAAATGCCATACACCAGCATTTTCAAATAACCGGCGCCGACCGAACGCATGGCTTCCACCTGGCCCCAATCGATCTCTTCAATTTCTTCGGCCAACAGTTTGGCGACGAAGCCGATGGAGTAGAGCGTCAGCGTCAGAATGCCGGCCAGCGGACCAAAACCCACGGCCGCGACAAACAGAATTGCGACAATGACCGGATGAAAACTGCGCGACACAATGATCAGCGCACGGCCCACCAAATACACCGGCAGCGGTGCCACATTGCGCGCTGCCATTACCGCTATGGGTAACGATAACGACACACCCAACAACGTCGCCAAAAAGGCGATCTGGAAACTTTCTTTAAAGCCGGTCCACAACAAGGTGCCGCGTTCAAAACTGGGTGGAAATGCGCCGCCAAATATTCGGCCGGCTCTGGGCAAGCCCTCCGAGATGCGTTCCCAATCGAACGGCAATGTCGCGAATGCCCAGTAGAGATAGATCACCGTAACGGCCAGCAGACCGTACCGCAGCCAGGGGTTGGCGATGAATGGCGGCTTTTTCCAGACCCGGTCTGACGCCGCCGAGACCGACGTTTTCAGTGGGGTCATGCCAGCGCCTCCGGATTGGTTTCATCGGCGTTATGGTGGTCGTTCTCTTCGTCGGGCGATTCGATGCCGCCGTAAATGGCATCCAGAGCGTCCTGATTAAATTCTTTTGGTGAGCCGTCAAAAATCATCTGGCCGTGACGCATGCCAACGATGCGGTCGGTATACATCCGTGCCTGAGTGACGTTGTGAATATTGATTAACACCGGCAATGACATTTCACTGGCGAGGCTCTGCAACAGGCTCATGATTTGTTGCGAGGTTTTCGGATCCAGCGATGCCGTCGGTTCGTCGGCCAGCAGAATTTCCGGTTCCTGCATCAGCGCACGAACCACGGCGACGCGTTGACGTTCACCGCCGGACAATTGATCGGCGCGCTTGTCGGCGTAATGGGCGATGCCAACACGTTCCATCAAATGAAAGGCGCGGTTGATGTCTGCTTGCGGGTAACGCCGTGTCCAGGCTTGCAACAGCGATACATAACCGAGTCGGCCGGACAGCACGTTTTCCATGACGGTCAGACGATCAATCAAATTAAAACCCTGGAACACCATGCCGATGCGGCGCCGCGCGTGTCGCAGCTCACTGCCGCGCAGATTAACCAGTTCGTGGCCGTTCAGTTTGATCGAGCCGGACGTCGGTTCCACCAGTCGGTTGATGCACCGTAACAGTGTACTTTTGCCCGCGCCAGACGCGCCGACGATGGACACCACGCTGCTGCCGTCGACCTTCAAATTGAGCCCTTTCAACACGGGGTCGTTCTGGCCGTAACGCTTAACGAGGTTGGTAATTTCTAACATCTGAATGACTCCCGACGGAGCCTTCGACACTGTGCCGAAGGCTCCAAAAAATGGCGTGGAATTATTGAAGGTTGTCGCGGGTGTACTGCACACCGTTGGACGCCTGAATGGTGCGGATCACACGCCAGTGTTGCTGGTAATTAATCGGAATGAAGGTTTCGACGCCCTCGAATTCGTCACCCAATTCGGTGCCGGCAAACTGGAAGCTGTAGAAGGCTTCGCGAATTTTTTCGACCAGATCCGGGTGCAGGTTATAGGCGTAGTTGTACGAGGTGGTCGGGAAACGATCGGATTCCCAGACCAGGCGGACGTCGGCCGGGTCGTACAGGCCGCGGGCGGCCATGCGCTCAACCACTTCGGAGGCCACCGGGGCGGCATCGTAGTCTTTAGCGACAACGCCGAGCATGGACTGGTCGTGGCTGCCGGAGAACAGAATTTCGTAGTCTTCACCCGGTACAACGCCCATTTCCGGGAACAGAGCGCGCGGTGCCTGGTTGCCGGAGTTGGAGGTCGGTGAGGTGTGTGCGACGCGTTTGCCTTTCAGATCGGCCATTTCATAAATGTCGGAATCCTTGTGGGTATAAACCTGCAAGGTGTAACCGAATTGGCCGGATTCCGAACCCATCAGCGCAAACGGTACGGCGCCGGCCAGATTGACAGCAAAGGGCGTTGGGCCGGTCGAGAAACCCGCAATGTGCAAACGACCGCTGCGCATGGCTTCAACCTGAGCCGCGTTGGATTGCACCGCAAAGAAACGCACTTTTTTACCGGTCACGTTCGACAGATGGTCAATAAAGGGTTGCCAGATGTCGGAGTAAATCGCCGGATCTTCCACTGGGGTGTAGGCAAAAATCAGCGTGTCGGGATCGACCCATTGCGACGGGTCGGTCGGCGCATCGGCCACCATGTCGCCGTTTTCATCGCAGTACAGCGTATCGAGCGCGCCGCGTTCACAGTCGGCCAGGGCTGGCGCACTGATCAGACCCATCATCAGACTGGCCGCCAGCATCGGAGCCGTCGGCATTACGCCAGGGAGGTGTTTCAACAGGTTCATCTGTGTTCTCCATCGGGCGGCCCACGCAGGCATGGAAATCCATGCTGGGCATTGAACATCTTGGCAGGACCCGCCCGGTCAGTTGTTATTATGTGATGTTCAATTGAACATCGATACTAACAGTAAACGGATGTCGGGCAAGCTAAACCTAGTGTGATTGGGAAATTTGAGGTGGTTTTGGTGGACGTGATGGTTCAATTGAACGAAATCAGCATTCGGGTTTGGCAGGCTGCCTGGTCTGATAGTGCTTCAGTTTTTGTTCAATAAAGCTTTCGATCTGGCGTAATCCGTTGATCTTTTCCTGCACCACAGCCAGCCGTTCTTGCAGGAACTCAACCGTCTCTTCCGGGGTTACTTCCCGTTCACCGATGCTGTCCAGTAGCGGGCCGATCTCTTTGAGTGACAACCCCAATTGCTGAGCCTGGCGTGCCTGTTCAATGCGGCCAAGGCAACTGGCGTCATAGTCACGGTAGGTGCGGCTGCCAGCGGTTTTGGGGTGGGAGCGGATTATGCCCAGTTCTTCGTAATGGCGGACGCCGTCTTTCGACAGTCCGGCCAGTTTTGCCAGTTCTCCGATCAGCATAGATAGAACCTGTTGACTGTGGGGTTTCCCCACAGATTACGATGCCGCTGAATTAATGAACAGCAGCGGAGAATCCTGGATGAGTTCTGAAAACAGTCAGCCGGTGGCTTTAATTACCGGCGCAACTTCTGGCATGGGCAAAGACATCGCACTGCGATTGCTGGCCGAGGGGTATCGGGTGTATGGCGCTGGGCGGCGCAGCGAACGACTGCAACCCATCATTGAACAAGGTGGAATCGGACTGGTTATGGACGTGACCGACGATGCATCCATCGTCGCTGGCGTTGATCGGATGTTGCATGAAAGCGGTCGGCTGGATGTGCTGGTGAATTGTGCCGGTTACGGACAATACGGTGCGTTGGAAGACGTGCCCATGGCACTGGCGCGACAACAAATGGAGGTGAATCTTTTTGGCTTGGCGCGGTTGACCCAGCTGTGTTTGCCGACGTTGAGGGCGCAGAAATCCGGAATCATCATTAATGTTTCTTCCATCGGCGGAAAAATATTCACACCTTTGGGTGGCTGGTATCACGCGTCGAAATTTGCACTCGAAGGCTGGTCCGATGTTTTGCGTAATGAAGTGCGTGGTTTTGGAATCAAGGTGGTGGTGATTGAGCCCGGTGGTATCGAAACGGAATGGGGCGGCATCGCAACCGATGAGGCCAAGCGTCTTTCTGGCGCAGGCCCGTACCAAAAACTGGTTCAGTCTTTTGAGGCTGCTCAATCTCGCACGACCAAGCTGCCTCCGACCTCAGTCATCACCGAGCTGGTCATGAAGGCCATCAATGCCTCGAAACCCAAGACTCGATATGTGGGCGGGTATCTGGCTAAGCCGTTGCTGTGGCTGCGCCGCTGGTTATCGGATCGCAACTTTGACCGCTTAATTATGAGTTCGTTTCGATAACCGTCGTCAGTGGCGTAATACCGTCATACCTCAAAAACGGAAGCCTGATCTGATGCCAGCAGGCTTCCGTGAAAGCTTGCTGTCGTGCTGGAATCGATTTCCGGGAAACACACACCTCCGCTAGGTCTTGTGGTAAAAAAGGCGCTGTTCTCTTTGCTGCCGAACGCCATGATTACCTTACGCCGTTTAACGTCTGCCGACTGGAATACTGCTCGCGATTTGAGTGTCGCCGAAAACCAGCGTGAATTTGTCGGCACGCTTGATGAGATTCTGGCGGCCGCCGAACCCAGTCATCATTTTCATGTCATCGAACGCGACAATGAGCCGGTCGGTTTTTTCAATATCGACACCGGTTACGGCCAATGGTTTGAAATGGCCGAACCGGGCGAATTGGGTTTGCGTTCTTTTTTGATCGACCAGCGGTTTCAAGGGCAGGGATTGGGCAAGTTAACCAGCCAGGCATTAGCGCCGTATTTAAGGCAGCATTACAGCGAATATCCGGCGATTGTTTTAACGGTGAACTTTCGCAATCCCGGTGCTTACCACCTGTATCAGTTGGCCGGGTTTAAAGACGGCGGCGATGTGTATTACGGCGGTGCAGCCGGGCCACAGCATGTGATGCGTCTGAGGTTGAATTCATGAAACGAGTTTTGCTGGCGCTTGTCTGTTCGGTTGCAATTGCTCACGCCGATGAATTGAAACCCTTCACCACCGACGGTTGCAGTGTCTTTCCCAATGGCACACCGCGTCAGCAATCGCTCTGGCTGGACTGCTGCATTCAACACGATATGGCGTATTGGATGGGCGGCACCCGTGATGACCGCCGCGATGCCGATTTGGCATTGCGGCAGTGCGTTGCGGAAATCGGTGAGAAAGAAATTGGCGAAATCATGCTGGCCGGCGTGCGCGTCGGCGGTTCGCCATACTGGCCGACCGGTTATCGTTGGGGGTACGGCTGGGGTTATTTGCGCGGCTACGAAGCCTTGAGTGACGATGAAATCATTCAGGTGCACCAACGTCTGGATGAAATGCGCCGCTTGTTGGATCGACTGGATGCGCAACTCTCTGTTCCAGTTGAGAACGAATAGGGCGTGCTATTATCGCCGCCTCAACCTGGCTAAGACGTTCGACTCATGGCTAACGAAAAACAACCTGCCACTTTGGCCGCTCAAGCGCTTGGATTTATCGACGATACGACCCAAGCCGTCGTGCCGCCGATCTACACGGCCACCACTTATCAACGGGCGGCAGACAACAGTTTCCCTACTGGCAACGTCTATTCACGGCCGAACAATCCGACCTATCACCCCGCTGAAGACCTGCTGACCGCTTTGGAGAAAGGCGCCGATTCAATGCTGTTTGCCTCGGGCATGGCGGCGGCGACAGCGGTATTTCAGACGCTGAAAACCGGCGATCACGTTATTGCGCCCAAGGTGATGTATTGGTCGTTGCGCAATTGGCTGAAACAGTTTGCCGAGCGTTGGCAGCTGGCAATCGATTTTGTTGAAACCGAAGATCTGGCGCAGGTTGAAGCGGCGTTGCAGCCTGGCAAAACTAAACTGGTCTGGCTGGAAAGCCCGGCGAATCCGATGTGGTCGGTGACCGACATTGCCGCTGTGTGCCAACTGGCGCATGCCGCCGGTGCCAAGGTGGCGGTCGATTCCACCGTAGCAACACCGATTCTGTGCCGGCCGTTGGAACTGGGTGCCGACCTGGTGATGCATTCGGCCACCAAATATCTGAACGGTCATTCCGATGTTATTGCCGGCGCCTTGGTAACACCGCGCAAAGACGAATGGTGGGAGCAGTTAACGGCCGTGCGTAGCCAGCAAGGTGGCGTATTGGGTCCGTTCGAGGCGTCGCTGTTGTTGCGCGGCATGCGCACGTTGGATTTGCGTGTTAAGGCGGCCAGTCGCAATGCGTTGGCGATTTCCGAAGCCATGCAACAGCATCCGGCCATTGCCGAAGTCTTGTATCCGGGACTGCCGACGAATCCGTATCACGCTCTGGCGAAACAGCAAATGGAGGGCGGCTTTACCGGCATGGTGTCGATCCGGATTAAAGGCGGCGCTCAAGCGGCGATTGCGACGGCGGCGCAGTTGAACATCTTCAAACGCGCGACTTCGCTTGGCGGTGTCGAAAGTCTGGTGGAGCATCGCGCCAGTATTGAAGGCGAGGGCACGCCGGTACCGGATGATTTGTTGCGTTTGTCGATTGGCATCGAAGCCGTCGAGGATTTGATAGACGATCTGAATCAGGCACTGGCGTCGCTCTGACGCCGGTCATTCTTCCGTTTTTCGCACCCATTCTTCCAGACTGCGTTCGTCGAAATGTTCGGCCAGCGCGCTTTCCAATTCCTTCAGCGTGGCGCGTACCTGAGCGTTTTGTCCCGGTCCGGTCAGTGTCGGTTGATCGCTCGCGCGCAGCACGCCCAGCAGTTCTGCCAGGCTGATTTGATTGAGCGGTTTGGCCGGCACCAAGCCGAGCGATTCGGTACGCACCAGTAAGTGATGTTTGAGCAGTTTTTTGATCAGCCGATCGGTGGCTTCCGGGTCGGCGTTGCTGCTGGTTAACAATTGCATCAGCGTTGGCGCGGCCAGACCCTGGTCGAAACGATGTGCGATGCGGTACATCAACGCCAGTCCCAATTGTTCGTCGCCCTGTGCGCTGGGCCGGTTATGGCGGCGCGGCGTAATCTGATGCGTGTGTTGGCTGTAATAAGCGACGCTGGCGCCGGTCAGCAAAATCAGCCAGGCAAGATAAATCCACACCAGCAACAACACACCCACGGCAAAGCCGGAGTAGATGGCGGTAAACCGTCCGGAGCCAGCGACAAAAACGGTGAACAGATAGCCCACCGATTGCCAGGTAATGCCCGCCACTACGCCACCAATTAATGCCGGCCCTAACCGCACGCGAGTGTTGGGGATCAGCACATAGAGAAAGGTGAATAAGACGATGATAAAGGCGTAGGGCGCCAGGCGAGTCAGCAGCGAATACAGCCAGCCCAGCGGGGCGACTTCGAGCAGATGGTGCACGGTGTCGGAACTGACCAGTGTGGCGGTAGCGCCCAAGGCGGAAAAGCCGAGCAGGGGGCCGATCAGCGTGACGCTTAAATAGTTGCTGAGTTTTTGGGTGATCGGCCGCGACTGATGCACGCGCCAGGTTTCGTTAAAGGCGCGATCGACTTTTTGCACCAGCGACAAAACGGTAAAGACCAGCAAGCCCAAACCGACGGCACCGAGCACACGCACCTGAATGTTGTCGACGAAATTCAGCACGTTGTCGATGATTTCCTGGCCACCGCTGCCGAGCGGCGCCAACAACAAATTCTGCAATAACGGTTCGAGCTGGTTGTGCACGCCGAAGCTTTTCAGCACTGAAAAACTCAGCGCCAGAAACGGCACTATTGCGAGCATGGTGCCGTATACCAGGCCCATCGCATAAAGGTTGGTATGGCCTTGAGTCAGATCGCGCAGCACGGCGTAACAGACGCGACAAACACGGCGCAGCAGACGCATCGGTGGCGTAAGTTCCGGGCTGGGCGTGTGCCACAGCCAGGTATTCAGGCGGTTGTACCAGGGTTTGAATGCGCTTAGTGGCACGGCCGACTCGTGGGTCCGTTGGGAAAGGCCCGAGTATCACAGGAATCGGGCCGGGGCGCCAAACGCGGTTACCAGCGTAAGACGTCAGTCGGTTGCAGGGCGGGCGGGCGCAAGTGCGAGGCCAGAATCACCAGGCGCTGCTGAGCCACAGCGTGCAATCGTTTGGCGAGTCGTTGCTGGCGGCTGTCATCCAGCCCTTCGAAGGGTTCGTCGAGCAACCAGACCGGCGCATCGCGCAACCAGGCACGAGCCAGGTTCAGACGTTTCTGCTCGCCACCGGACAGCGGCCGGCCCGGTTCTCCAATCCACATCTCCAAATCATCGGCATTGGCCCAGTCGTCCAGCTCGGCCCAGCGCAGTGCGGCCAGGCATTCGGCGTCGCTGGCGTCGGGTTTCGCCAGGCGCAGGTTGGCGGCCAGGGTGTCGGAAAAGACGTGGCCGAACTGTTCGCTCAAATGAAAACAGGCACGACGTTGTGTGTCGGTTAAGACGTCGCCGGACTGGCCGTTCAGAATCATTTCACCGGCTTCCGGCAAGCGACCGAGCAACGCCTGGAACAGGCTGCTTTTGCCCTGGCCGGAACCGGCATCGAGCAATACCAGAGCGGGCTGGTCGAGGTTCAGGTTGATCGGGCTGCCGAAGCGATCGGCGCGTTGCCAACGGTAGTTCGACAGCCGCAGTTGCACGGGCGTGTCGCCGGGCCAGGGCGGGCAGGTTTCTGTGCCAGCGGTTGCAGCGCTCAGTAAAGGTCGCAGTCGGGCCGCGCGTTGCGGGCGTCGGCTTAATTCCGGTAATGCCCGGGCCGCGCCGGACAACCAGTCGCGCGCGGCGAGCCAGATCAACACCGGCACCAACAGCAGCGCCTGACCACTTGGGTCCGGCACCGTCTGAGTCAGCGCCCAACCGAACACCAGCACCGCCAACCAGCCGAGTATTTGCAGGCTGAGTTCCAAGCGCTGTACCGAGGCTTCTTCGGCCAGGTCTGCCTGCTGCCAGGAATGCCAGGCCGCTTGGGTCGGTTCGGGCTTGCCCTGGCCGGGCAGCAGACGCCAGATCGGCGCGGTGTTCGACCAATTCAGCCAGGCATTGCGCACTGACGCCTGGGCCGCGAGACTCGAAGCCACTTGGCGGCGATGGCGCTGCCAGGCGATCACCAGCAACAGCGCGGCAACCACCGCAAAGCCGAGCCAGACGCCCAACGCCGTTGGCACCAGCCAGGCAAACAACAGCGACAGAGCGACACACACCGCCGCCGCGCTGCCCAGCGGATGCCAGACTTGCACCCACAGGCTGGCGAGGGCATCGGCATCGCTGTCGACCCGTTCCAGTGCTTCTGTCGACGGGGTGGCGTCGGGGTTGTGCACTAACGTTCGAAACAGACGCGCCCGCACCGCACCCAATCGACTCAGCAATCCCAGATGGCCGACGTAGCGTTCGCCGTAGCCTGAGAGCACACGCAAGAAGGCGATCATGCGGATCAGCGTCGAAGGCACTACATAATTGAACTGAGCGGCCAAGCCCCAGGCACCGGCGATGGCGGCGGCCGCGATAAACCAACCCGACAACGCCAGCAACCCCAACACCATGCCGAGATACACCAGCGCCAGCCCGAAGCCGGCCCATTGCCATTGGCGGGTGCGCGAATCAAGCGGCAACACGGTGCAACCTCCCTTCGCCATCGGCGTGCCAGACGCGGTTGAAAAAGTCGTCGTTCAGCGTGCGGTGTGACACCCAGACCAGGGTTGTGTCGGCGAGGCGCTGCTCCAGCAACGCAACCAGTTCGCGATGTTCGTGTTCCGACAAATGCGCCGTTGGCTCGTCGAGCAACACCAGTTCCGGTTGCAACGCCCACAGCCGGGCGATGGCAAGACGCTGTGCCTGCCCGCCGGACAGCGGTGGGTGTTCGCCCAACTCGGTGTCGAGGCCTTGCGGTTGTTGCGCCAGCCAGTCGGTTAAACCGACGGCATCTATGGCTTGTTCTGCGGTGTGGCGGTCAACGCGGCCCAGGCCGATGTTGTCGAGCACCGTGCCGGGCAATAGCACTGGACGTTGCGTCAGCAAAGCGACCGAACCACTCAAGCCTTTCAAATGCCGCACCGGCGAGCCGTTGAGTTGCCAGTCGCCGCCAATCGGTCGCAAACCCATCAAGGCGTCGATCAGGGCCGACTTGCCACTGCCGGACGGGCCTTGCAGCCAGACTCGGTCGCCGCGCTGCAACTGCAATGCCGGGCCATCGATGATGACGTCGCCTTCGTAACCGAGCACTTGCCAGTGTGTGGCGGTCAGATGTTCAAACGGTGCCTCAGTTTGGTTGGCATCGCTGACCGGCGCTTGCGACAGGATCGGTGCCAGTTCTTCGGCGGCGGCGATGGCGTCGGCACGGGCGTGATACAACTTGCCCATGGCTTTGAGCTCGGCGAAAAACGCCGGCGTCAGTAACAATAAAAACAGGGCCGTGCCCAACGTGAACGGCCGGCCCCAGAAACCAAAATTCAATTCACCGAGCAGCGAAAAACCGATGTAAACAGCGACCAGCGCCACCGACAGCGTCGCCAGAAAATCCAGAACAGAAGCGGATAGAAACGCCAGTCGAACGACTTCGGCGGTGCGTTGTTCCAATTCACGGTGCGCCAGGCGGAACCGCTGTAACTGCGCCTCGGACTGGTTCAGTGTCCACAGTGTCGACGCGCCTTTGAGGCGGTCCATAAAAAAGGCGCCGAGGCGGTCCAGCGCCGTGAAATGGCGCCTTTGCGCCTGGGCGGCGCCAACGCCGACGATCCACATAAACAGTGGCATCAACGGCAGGGTGATCAGCAGGAGCGTCCCCGTCATCCAGCTGATCGGCCACACCAGCAGTAACACCAGCATCGGCATGACGGCCGCCAGCCAGCGTTGCAATTCGTAATCGATAAGAAAGTGTTCAACGGCCTTAAGCCGTTTGGTCAGCAGGTCGTGCCAGGCTGACACAGAATGGCGGCGCAGCAGCACCCAGCCTTTGTCATAGCCCTGAGCGAATACCTGTTCGGCCAGCTTGCCGGTCAGTTGCTGTGCCAAACGACGACGCGTGCGCAAACGGCCTTCGGCAAGCAACCATTGAGCGGCGATCAGGGCGATCAACCCGCTCAGTGTGAAAAGAGAAGGCCACTGGCCGGCAACGAGCAGGTCGCTGACGGCCAGGGCGAGGGTGGCGTAAAGCCCGAGGGTGACGAACAGACCGGCCAGCGCCAGGCTTTTCAGTCCGTTCATACCGGCTCGAATGGACCGGCGTTGCTCGCCGAGCCAATCCAGCTCGGCGGCGTTTTCTCCCTGCCGGGACTTAGTCATGCCAACCCCTTAGTTACTGCTTAGATAGTTACTGCGTAGACAGTTACTGCGTAGACAGTTACTGCGTAGGCCAAAATCAGACGTTGTCCTGATCCAGTGGCCGGTCCAGGTTCTCAGTCGCTTCCAGCCACATGGCGTTGATGATGCCGAAACTGCAGGCCAGCAACACGCCGAGAATCCAGGTGAAATACCACATAGTCGGTCTCCTCAATACAGAGTGTGGGCCTGGCCGGCGGCTAAATCCTGTTCACGGATGCGGCCGCGCATGGTCCAGAAACTCCAGGCGGTATACGCCAGGATGATGGGCACGAAAATCAACGCAACGACAAACATGATCATCAACGTTGTCTCACTGGAAGACGCGTCCCAAACGGTCAGCGACATGCTCGGGTTGGCCGAACTTGGCAGCATGAACGGGAACAGTGAACCACCGGCAGTAAAGATGATGCCCGCCATCGCCAGACTGCTACTGACAAACGCCCAACCGCTGTGACCCACCCGGCTCAGCCAGGCGGTGCCCAATGCGGCGGCGATGCCAATCACCGGGGCCAGAATCAACAGCGGGAAGCGACCGTAGTTGGCAAGCCAGGCGCCGGCTTCGCGAACAGCGGTGCTGTTCATCGGGTTAGACGGACCATCGGTGACAACGGCACCCGTCATCACATAACCGTCGATGCCGAAGGCGACCCAAATGCCGGCCAGCGCAAACAGCACGGCCGTGGCGATGCCCAACACAAAGGCGACAAAGCGAGCGCGTTCCAGCAACACACCGTCAGTTTTCAGTTGCAGCCAGGTTGCACCGTGCATCAGCAGCATGGCGACACTGACCAGACCGGCCAGGATGGCGAACGGGTTCAACAAGCCAAAGAAAGAGCCGTGGTAGGTCACTTTCAAGACGTTATCGAAGGTGAACGGTACGCCCTGAATGACGTTGCCAAAGGCGACGCCGAAGATCAGCGCCGGTACAAAACCGCCGGCAAACAGCGCCCAGTCCCAGGCTTTGCGCCAGGTTGGGTTGTCGAGTTTGGAGCGGTAATCGAAACCGATCGGGCGCATCCACAAGGCGGCCAGCGTTACGAACAACGCCAGGTAGAAGCCGGAAAACGCCGTGGCGTAGATAAACGGAAAGGCCGCGAAAATGGCGCCGCCGGCGGTAATGAACCACACCTGATTGCCGTCCCAGTGTGGGCCAATGGTGTTGATCATTACGCGGCGTTCGTCGTCGGTGCGGCCAACCAAGGTCAGCAGCGCGCCAACGCCCAGGTCAAAGCCATCGGCGATGGCAAAGCCGATCAGCAGCACGCCAACCAGTAACCACCAGATGATGCGTAGCAGTTCGTAATCGATCATGACTGCACTCCTTTCAGACCGTAATCCGCAGTGGTTTGCGCAGCGTCGCCGTCGGTCGGGCCTTTACGGGCAAACTTCTGCATCAGATAGAAACCAAGAATGAACATGACGGTGTAGAACAAGGTGATGCCGGCCAGTGTCAGCACCACATCGCTGACCGCCAGGTTGGATACCGCCGTGTGCACCGGCAGCACTTCGGCAATCGCCCAAGGCTGACGGCCGTACTCAGCGACAAACCAGCCGGCTTCGCAGGCAATCCACGGCAGCGGCAGCGAGAACAGCGCCAGCTTCAGGAACCAGCGCGGCTTGGCAATGGTGTGGCGCGTGCTCAGCCAGAAGGCGTACAAGAACAAGGCCAGCATCAGGAAGCCACTGGCAACCATGATGCGGAAACTCCAGAACAACGGCGCCACTTTCGGGATGCTGTATTCAACGGCGTTGTCGATGGCTGCGGCCGACGGATTGGTGATGTCGTCGGTGAAAGGTTGCAGCAGCATGGCGTAACCGAGGTCGTCTTTATGGGCTTCAAAGACGGCTTGTTCGGCTTCGGTAGCGGTACCGGCGCGCATGTCATCGAGCAAAGCATAGGCTTCGACACCGCTGATGATGCGTTCGCGGTGGATCTCTTTCAGATCTTTGATGCCGAGCACTTCTTCATCCAAAGAACGCGTCGCGATGATGCCCATAACCCAGGGAATCTTCACCGCCAGATCGGTGGATTCGGTTTCGTCGTTGGGAAAGCCGATCAAGGTGAAACCTGCCGGTGCCGGTTCGGTTTCCCATTCGGCTTCAACGGCGGCCAGTTTCACTTGCTGAACGTCGCCCAGCTCGTAGCCGCTTTCGTCACCCAGAATGATGACTGACAACGTGGACGCCAGACCAAAGCTCGCGGCAATGGCAAAAGAGCGCCGGGCGAAGGAAACGTGGCGGTTGCGCAACAAGTAGTAAGAAGAAATTGCCAGCACAAAAATGGACGCGGTGACGTAGCCAGCAGAAACGGTGTGCACGAATTTCACCTGCGCGACCGGGTTCAGCAATACCTCGGCGAAGCTCTGCATTTCCATACGCATGGTGTCGATGTTCAGCGCACTGCCGATGGGGTATTGCATCCAGCCGTTGGCGATCAGAATCCACAGCGCCGACAGGTTGGAACCCAGCGCAACCAGCCAGGTAACGGCCAAATGCTGCACCTTGGTCAAACGGTCCCAGCCGAAGAAGAACAAGCCGATGAAAGTCGATTCGAGGAAGAACGCCATCAAACCTTCAATGGCCAAAGGCGCGCCAAAAATATCGCCCACGTAGTGCGAGTAATACGACCAGTTCATGCCGAACTGGAATTCCATGGTGATGCCCGTAGCGACACCGAGCGCGAAGTTGATGCCGAACAACTTGCCCCAGAATTTGGTCATGTCGCGATAAATGGCTTTGCCCGTCATCACATAGACGGATTCCATAATCGCCAACATAAACGTCATGCCCAGGGTGAGCGGCACGAAAATAAAGTGGTACATGGCTGTCAGGGCGAACTGCAGCCGGGATAGCTCGATCAGGGTTTCATTCATGGTCACATCCTCAGAGACCGGGAATGGATTGGCCGGCACGACGGCCGGTCGGTTTGGAGTTTGCGATGGCAACTATGTCGTAAGCCAAACAAGCGGACCTTGACCTGAGTCAACATGCCGTAAAGGCGACGACCTTCGCAGGTATAGCACAGGCCATTTGGTGCCGGGCGGACAGAAGCGCGTCCAACGCATTCAATGCCCGAGTCACCCGGCCGATAGTGCTGTGATCACGACCAGCAAAGGTCTCATGGGATGAACAGGAAGGGCCAAGATGGAAGAGCAAAGGAGATTGATGCGATGGCGCTGATCGTCAACAACGTCAGCCTGAATCAGGTGCAGGGCGAGCCGGCTGTCGCGACCACATCGAACCAACCGATCATCGAAGGCGCGCCTGCGCCGCAACCGGATTTGTCGGACTTCAGTCCCGGTTCGGACATCACGCTCGAAACCGTTTCGCCAAAGCCCACACCGGAACAGCAATGGGCGGACGCCAACGCCAGGATGGAGGCCTTCCGCTATGGCTTGGGGCCATTGCGAGTGTTGGCGTCGGCGGCGCTGGAAAAAACCGAACAGTTAAATGAGCTGGTCTCAGTGTTTGCGCCCGAACTGGACGGCCATGATTGGGACATCAGTGTGGACGCAAATGGCGACACCGTTGTGTTAGGCGAACGGGTGACCGGCGAGCAGGCGGCTTTTCTTAAAAGCGCCTCGACTTCGTTGGGGTTGGAAAAAGCGATGTCGGATTATCTGGACGGTGTGCTGGAAATGATCGACATCAGCCGGAGTGGCTCAGGCACCGCCGGCACCTGGGATGTGACCGCAGACAACTTCAAAGATGTCTTTCGTTTCCGGGAATTTCTCGATCTCACTCAGCCGCCGACCGGGCCATTTGGTGGCAGCACCGACGGCACGTATCTGAGCACTTACCAGGCGTTGCTGGAACAGTTGTCGGCACGTGCCAGCCGGGTGCCGACAACCGGAATTTCCGCGTACATCTGAAATGCATCGGATTAAGGTGCCGGAGTCTTCTCCGGCTTAGAGTTCGTCGTAACCCAGGGTTGGGCGCAGCCAGCGTTCGGCGGTGTCCTGATCCCAGCCTTTGCGATTGGCGTAGTCTTCAACCTGATCGCGGTCGATTTTTCCCAGGCCAAAATAACGCGCTTCCGGGTGTGCGAAATACCAGCCACTGACCGACGATGCCGGCAGCATGGCGTAGCTGTCGGTCAGTTCGGTGCCGGTGGCGGCGCTGGCATCGAGCAGTTCAAACAAGGTCGCTTTTTCGCTGTGTTCAGGGCAGGCCGGGTAGCCGGGAGCGGGGCGGATGCCCTGATATTTTTCGGCGATCAGCGCTTCGTTATCCAGCACTTCATCGCTGGCGTATCCCCAGAATTCCTTGCGCACTTTTTCGTGCATCAATTCGGCAAAGGCTTCGGCGAAACGGTCGGCCAGGGCTTTGACCAGGATGGCGTTGTAGTCGTCATGGTCGGCTTCAAACCGTTTGGCGAGTTCGTCGGCGCCGTGGCAGCTGACCACGAAAGCACCCATATAATCTTTAACGCCACTGTCGGCCGGGGCGATAAAATCGGCCAGCGAGCGGTAGGCGCGGCCTTCGGGTCGGTCGGCTTGTTGGCGCAGGTGATTCAGAGTGGCGGCGGTTTCAGTGCGGGTATCGTCTTTGAATAATTGCGTGACGTCGCCGGGCAGGGCAGCCGCTGGATAAAAGCCGATCACGGCATCGCATTGCAGCGTTTGGTCGGCAATGAGTTGGTCCAACATTTCCTGGGCATCGTGAAACAATTTCGTGGCTTCTTCGCCGACGATTTCGTCATCGAGAATGCGTGGATATTTGCCGTGCAATTCCCAGGTTTTAAAAAACGGCGTCCAGTCAAAGCGTTCGCGAATTTCGGCGAGCGGATAATTCTTGAAGGTCCGGTTGCCAATAAATTGTGGCGTGGTGGGGCGGTAGTTCGACCAGTCGGGTTGGAAACGTCGCGCACGTGCTTCGCTCAATGGGGTGAAGATTTTCGAGCCGCGTTTACGCGCGTTGGCTTCCCGCACGCCTTGGTATTCGTCCTGCAAATTGGCAACGAAAGTGGCCTTGTTGGTCGACAACAACTGACTGACCACAGGCACCGATTTGGACGCGTCCAATACGTGCACCACCGGCTCGTTGTATTGCGGTTCAATCTTCACCGCCGTGTGCACTTTCGATGTCGTCGCGCCGCCGATCAACAACGGCAGCGTCATGTTTCGTTTTTGCATCAACTGAGCAACGTTGACCATTTCGTCCAGTGACGGTGTGATCAGACCCGATAAACCAATCACATCGGCGTTGTGTTTTTCCGCCGCATCGAGAATGTCTTCGGCCGGCACCATAACGCCCAGGTCAATCACTTCGTAGTTGTTGCACGACAGCACGACACCAACGATGTTCTTGCCGATGTCGTGCACGTCGCCTTTCACCGTCGCCATGATGATGACGCCGTTGCTTTCACCTTCGGTGCCAGACAGACGTTTTTCTTCTTCGATGTAAGGCAATAAATAAGCGACGGCTTTTTTCATGACCCGCGCGCTTTTTACCACCTGCGGCAGAAACATTTTGCCGGCGCCGAACAGATCGCCGACCACGTTCATGCCATCCATTAATGGACCTTCGATCACATCCAAGGGCTTGTTGGCGGCCTGGCGTGCTTCTTCGGTATCGACGTCGATAAAGTCGGTGATGCCTTTTACCAGGGCGTGCGTCAGACGTTCCTGCAAGCCCCATTCGCGCCATTTCAGTTTGTCGGTGTCTTTGGCGGTGCTGGCGTTTTCTTTGACGGATTCGGCGAATTCGACCAACCGTTCGGCGGCGTCTTCGCGGCGGTTAAGAACGACGTCTTCGACGTGTTCGAGCAGGTCGGCCGGGATGTCGTCGTAAATGGTCAGCATGCCGGCGTTGACGATGCCCATGTCCATGCCGGCTTTAATGGCGTGATACAAAAAGACCGAGTGCATGGCTTCGCGCACGGTGTCGTTGCCGCGGAACGAAAATGACACGTTCGAGACGCCGCCGGACACTTTGGCACCGGGCAGGTTTTCTTTGATCCAGCGTGTAGCGGCAAAAAAATCGACGCAGTAATGGTTGTGCTCGGGAATGCCGGTGGCGACCGGGAAGATGTTCGGATCGAAGACAATATCCTGCGGCGGGAAACCGACTTCATCGACCAATAAACGGTACGAGCGTTCGCAGATTTCGATGCGTCGTTCGTAGGTGTCGGCCTGGCCGTCGGTGTCGAACGCCATGACCACCACTGCCGCGCCGTAGAGTTTGATGCGACGGGCCTGTCGCAGAAACGGTTCTTCGCCTTCCTTCAAGGAAATGGAGTTGACGATGGCCTTGCCTTGCACGCATTTGAGGCCCGCTTCGATGATCGACCATTTGGACGAGTCGATCATAAACGGCACTTTGGCAACGTCGGGTTCCGATGCCAGCAAGTTCAGATAACGCACCATGGCGGCTTCGCCGTCGAGCATGGCGTCGTCCATATTGACGTCGATGATCTGAGCGCCGTCTTCCACCTGAACGCGAGCGATATCGACCGCTTCTTCGTAATTCTCTTCCTGAATCAGCCGCGCGAATTTGCGCGAGCCGGTGACGTTGGAACGCTCGCCGACATTGACGAAACCGGTGGTGGTGTTGACGACCAGCGGTTCCAGGCCGCTGAGTACCATGTCGGGCACTTTCCTGTGCGCAGTATTAGTCGGCATCAACAACCTCCGCCTTCGGCTGGCGGGGCGTGTAGCGATCGGCCAGGGCTTTCAGCTCGGCCAGATGCGCCGGCGTTGTGCCACAGCAACCGCCGATGATGTTGACGTGGCCTTCGGCCAGAAAGGGTTCCACCTGGGCAGCCATTTGCGCCGGGTCTTGATCGTATTCACCGAATTCGTTGGGCAGGCCGGCGTTGGGGTGGGCCGAGACCAGACAATCGGCGTGTTTATCGAGCGCGATGATGTGCGGCAGCATGTCTTCGGCACCGAGCGCACAGTTCAGACCGATGCTGAACAATTCACCGTGTTGCAGCGACACCCAGAAGGCTTCCGGTGTCTGGCCGGAGAGCGTACGGCCACTGGCGTCGGTGATGGTGCCGGAGACCATCAGCGGTAAATCGAGACCGCGCTCCTGTTTCAATTGCAGCACCGCAAAGACAGCGGCTTTGGCGTTCAGCGTATCGAAGACGGTTTCCACCATGATGATATCGACGCCGCCTTCAACCAAAGCTTCAGCGGCTTGGCGGTAAGCGGTGACCAGATCGTCGAAGCTGACCAGGCGCTTGCCTGGGTCGTTTACGTCCGGTGAGATGGATGCGGTGCGGTTGGTCGGGCCCAAGCAACCGACCACAAAGCGCGGCTGGTCCGGTGTTTTTTCTGTCCAGCGATCGGCGCTGCGGCGGGCGCATTGAGCCGCGGCGATGTTGATGTCGCGTACCGCGTATTCCAGGCCGTAATCGGCCTGAGCGATGGTGGTGGCGCTGAAGGCGTTGGTGCAGGCGAAGTCGCAACCGACGGCGAAAAACGAATCGTGAATTTGTTCGATGATGTCCGGCCGAGTCAGTGACAACAGGTCGTTGTTGCCTTTGAGCGGGCTGGGGTGATCTTCAAAATGGCCTTTGCGGAAATCGGCTTCGTCCAGCGGATAGCCTTGAATGGAGGTGCCCATGGCACCGTCGAGCACCATGACGCGCTGACGCAGAATCTGGTGGAGGCGTTCGGAAACAGGAGCTGAATTGGCTGCGGTCATCGAAGGTTCGCTATTGAAAATGAATGGTTGTGCGAGCGCTGCGATTCTGGCGACCGCTAGCGGCTGACTATGAAACACCAAAAACAGCCATCTTTCAATCTATATCAAAAAACTTTGATATAGAATATATACCGTTATCTTCTCTGTTTTCTGCTCTGACCTAGAGGTATTGCCGTTGTTCAAGCCAGCGTCTCCCGTCTCCCGTTAAGCGTCTTGCCCAAGCGACTTGAAAAGTCGCGCGCAAAACCCATCTACAATCCCGACCAAAACACTCAGGTATTCAGAGTCGTCGGACTTTTGGGTAGAATGCCCGCCGACTCGACCAAGACCTCGACCTTCCACGGAGTCAGTGGCATGGATATTCAAATGAACATCACCGAGTCGGCCCAGGAATACCTGGCCGGCTTGTTGGCAAAACAAAGTACCGACGGCGTGTCCGTGCGCATGTTTGTGACGCAGCCGGGTACCAAGTACGCCGAAACCTGTCTGGCGTATTGCCGGCCGGGCGAAGAGAAAGACAATGACGAAATCATCGAGCTGAGCCAGTTCCGCGTCTATCTGGAAAAGAACAGCCTGCCGTATCTGGATGAAGCGGTGGTCGATTTCGCCAAAGACCAGATGGGCGGTCAACTGACCATCAAGGCGCCCAACGCCAAGATGCCCAAGGTGACCAGCGACAGCCCGTTGCAGGATCAAATCAACTACATCCTGTTCACTGAGATTAATCCCGGCCTGGCGTCGCATGGTGGCGAAGTCAGTCTGGAAGAGCTGACCGACGAGAAGGTTGCCGTACTGCGTTTTGGCGGTGGCTGCCAGGGTTGTTCGGCGGTTGATATTACGTTGAAAAACGGCGTTGAGGCTACCTTGTTGGAAAAAGTCCCTGGGTTGGCTGGCATTCGCGATGTGACCGACCATACGGTGACCGAAAACGCTTATTATCAGGCATAAGTTGATACGTAAGTGATACAAGCCTCATAAGTGGTCGTCTGTAATGAATCGGGCGACCACTTTGTTTCCCTCCCTCTTTTATTGTCTATCGTCACTTCTTCTTCAGAGTTTCGCTTGAGTCAGCTCAGTGAGTTTGGCGAAAAGCGCTGTCGTATCCTGTTTTTTTATTGCCAAAACTGCGACCAGTTTTTTTGCTGAATAGAGATCATCGTCACAGCAATATTTGGCTGATTTTCTGAAGCAATTTGGTTTTACGGAACCAAGTCTCATTTTCAATCACTGTTTGTAAAACAAGCGTCTATTGACCACGCTCTTGTCTTGAAATGCCTTGTCAGAAGCTCACCTTTTATCGTGCACGTTCGCCGCTAAGCTGCGGTTTTAATGGGGCGCAATGCTCGAAATATTTATTCAGAGCGTTCGTTTAATAGAAAAGGAGAGAGAATCATGGCAACTGAAAAAACATCCGATGAATTGGAGCAAGTCAAAGCCGAGTTATCAAAATTCAAAGAAGATTTATCGGACATCACCAGTTCGTTAAGGCAACTGACAGAACGCAAGGCCAGTGAAGGCCGCGAGCGAGTCAAGCGAGCTGCCAACAGTGCATCGGAGCCGGTTAGCAAAGCGCTGAATGAGGCGGAAGCTGAGATTGGTCATCATCCGCTGTCGTCAGTCGCGCTGTCTTTTGGCGTTGGCATGTTGCTTGGCAAGATCATGAGCAAGTAACCGAATGGGTGTGCAGACGAGATGAACATGTTGGCACAACTCAAGGTCCAGGCCGCGGGCGTGGGCCTTTTTTTAGTCGGTTTTGCGCTTGCCGGTGCCTGGTTTGGGGTGGCGTTATTTTTCGGCCTTGCTGAAATTATGCACCCGGCCTGGGCGGCCTTACTCACTGGCGCGACGACAACAGCGCTGGTGTTGTTGGTGATGGCCTGCCTGCGCTGGTATCGCTACAAGCAGCAACAGAAGCGTGCGTCGATGACCGAGGACATTGCTTTACCGGGTATGGAGGCGCTCTTGAACGGTCTTATTGACGACAGTTCTGCTCGCTTTATCCAGCAACATGCCGATCGTGCAACCGTGGTTGCGCTTATTTTGGGTGGGGTTGCCGGGTTCAGTCGTAAAAGCCGCACGGTGATGCTTTCTGTGCTCAAGGCTGTGACCGCTGCCGTGCAGGCCACTGAGTCGAGATCCGAAGACAGCACTCGCTAAGTGCGAAAGAAAACGTCCTTGGATCTTGCTGACCATCGCGCCACAGCGCTTAGTCTGTTTTGCTCTGGCTCGCCATCAGTTGCTCATAAGCGTTGCGAATGCGGTGAAACTCGTCCGGATCGCCGCCTTTATCCGGATGGTGCCGGTTGGCCAACTGGCGGTAGCGGGTACGAATGGTGTTGGTGTCGGCGTTATCGTCCAAGCCAAGTTCGGCCAATGCTTGTGGTCGGTTCTCTTCACCCAGCAAGCGCTTCCAGAAACCGTCGAGCAGTTCCTGCACGCTGGCGGTGGTTTCCCGTTTGAGATTACTCCAGTTCAGATAGTAGTCGCGCAGTGAGCTGTTTTGGCTCAACTGCTGACTGTCGCCGTCGCCAATCGGGCGGATGGCAATGTTCAACGGGCCGATATCCAGCAGGCAACGGCCGCTTTGCCACCAATCGTCCTGCAATCGATACAACACATGCATCAGCACAAAATGATGCTGGAACAGCAGCAGCGGGTCGGTCAGGTCGGGTTTGGGGTAAAGATCGGCGTATTGGTCGTCCAGTTGCTTGATCAGTTCGAACTCGCTCAACCCGGCCGGCGTCGCAGTCAGGCACTGGGCGACGGCATTCTTCAGTTCAGGCGGCAGGTTTGGGCTGTTCATCAATGGCTCTGTTCGCTGCTGATTTCGCAAATCAGTGTGTGGCTGTGACCGGGTTTGAGCAGCCGGGCGTCTTCGGCGGCGTTGGCCGTTTCCAGACACAGCATTCGCTGGTAATCATCAGGGTAGAAGCTCGACAGGGTTTTGCTCTTTTCGATCCAGGGGTTCCACACCACCATCGACCGGCTGCCCTGGCGTTTGATCTGAGTGATGTGACCATCGCCCCGATTCAGGCGGACCGTATCTCCACGGTCCAGCACAACACGGTCTACTTCCCGGTCAACTCGAAACTGAGTCGGCCAGGTGGCGGTCTGGCCGGTCAGTTTGTCGAGGTAGAACTGGCCGTCCAAACCGGCGATGGCGGCGCGGCTCAAATCCGTCACCGGGAAATAGCTGTGCAGTGCCTGACTCAACTGAAAGGGTTGAGAGCTGAGGTTGGTGGTGGTCATGGCCATCACCAGACTGTTGCCGACACTGAGCAACAGCTCAGCCCGGGCCCGATGCGGAAAACCCAGGTCCGTGCCGTCGGTTTCCAGCCACAGTTTCAGGTCGGTGCGCTGGTCGCTTTCCGCCAGTAGTTCCCAATCCCAGATGCGGGTACGGGCGACGCCATGGGCGGGCGCATTGGGCACGCTGTCGTGGTCGCCAAACCAGGGCCAGCAGATCGGAATGCCGCCGCGAATGGCGCGTCCGGGCTGAAATGTTTCGGCGCCGGACACCCAAAGCAGGTCGGGCTGGCCGTTGGGCTGAAAGGCCGTCAGATGGGCACCTTGAGTATAGAGTTCGGCGCGGCCAGCCTGGTTTTCGATGCTCAGACGCACCAGGCCGGAATCCAGGGTTGTTTCGCTCAGGGTGGTACTCAAGATTCGGTCTCCGACGTCGCAAAGCGTTGCAGAATACGGGCTTGGGCAGCGGCAGGCCAGTCGTCGGGGACGACAAACCAGTGTTGCGCCGGGCCATTGTCCAGCCGGCCGAAAAACTGGCCGGGCAATGGATGGCGTAAGCCGGTGTGCGCTTCGCGGTCGCGGTCGGCCAGCCAGTTGGCTTTGTTGACCCACTGGCCGGTAAAGGAATGGTGCTGGAAGTCGCTCAGGGTCAGCCAATGGCCGAGCGACGTTTGGTCAGACAGTGGTGATCGGGTTGCGATGGGGGCATCGAACGGCACGAATCCGCGTCCCAATGCCCAAACCTCGCTGCGTTGCGGAAACGGCAGGTCGGCCGGCCAGGCGTCGTGTTGGCGAGCCAATTCGGGCAGTCGACGTTGGTGCCGTTTCAGGCGTTGCGCCTTGAGCGCCAGGAAATCGCGGAGACCGGCGCCAATCCATAAATAGTCCGGGTTGAGGCCTTCCAGCTCTGGCAGTCGCAGATAAAACTTTAACGCTAGTTCCAGATGCAGGCACTCGCCAGTGCGCCGGTCTTCGACCAGTAAATCCAATTCACCCAGAGTCCGCTGTGGCACGGAAATGACACGGTTCTGCGCCAGAATCCGATACTGACCGCTGGCCGTTAATAAGGCTGCCGCCAAGGCTTCGAAGTAGGGGCCAAGACGACTCTGGCGACGTTGTTCCAGATCCGCCAGCGTTGCGTCGGGTAAGGCTTTGCTCAAGGGGTTGTTGCCCAGTACTGGCCGCCAGGCCAGAGCGGGGTCGGCCAGCAGAGCGGGGCTGTGTTGAACCCAGTCCAGATCGGCGCGCAAGGCGGCGCTGGGTAAGGGGTGAGCGGCTTCGTTCACCGGGACTCCATCTGGTATGCTTGCCGTCCTTTGACGATAACCGAAGCCATCTTGATGACCAAACCGATTGCTCCTGCCTCCTTCGACGCCATCGGAATCGTCGGCCGACTGGGCAGCGACAACGTCGCGCACACCGTGCAGCGCTTGACGCAATTGCTGAGTCGGGAAGGCAAGGCCTTTGCCGTGGATCGTCCGTTGGCGGAAGCGGTGGGCGATTTGAACGCCCGCCACATGAGCCGCGATGAACTGGGCGACTGGGCGGATCTGATCATCGTGGTCGGCGGTGATGGTACCCTGCTCGGCGCCGCGCGCGATCTGGCCCGCTTCGATGTGCCCTTGCTAGGCATCAACCGGGGGCGTTTGGGCTTTCTTACCGACATCATGCCGTTTGAGATGGAAGCCGGCGTTCTGGCGGTGCTGGCTGGCGATTACGTCGCCGAAGACCGTTTTCTGTTGCAGGCCCAGGTGGTGCGTGACGGCCAGTCCATGGACTCAGGCTGTGCCCTGAACGACGTGGTGCTGCACTCCGGTCAATCGATCCGCATGATCGAGTTTGAGCTTTATATCGACGATCAGTTTGTTTACAGCCAACGCTCGGACGGGCTGATTGTGTCTACCCCGACCGGTTCCACCGCCTACGCCATGTCCGCCGGTGGCCCGCTGGTGCACCCGAGTCTGGATGCCATGATTCTGGTGCCGATGTTCCCGCACAGCCTGAGTAACCGGCCGATTGTGGTCGGTGCCGACGCCCAACTGCGCATTCATGTGGGCCAGTCGACCATCGAAGCGCCACAGGTCAGTTGCGACGCCCAACACCATCTGGCGATTGAAGCGGGCGACGAACTGCACCTGAACCGTTACCCACACAAATTGCACCTGCTGCACCCAGCGGGTCACAACTATTATGAAATCTGCCGGACCAAGCTCGGCTGGGGCAACCCGCTGGAAGGTTCGGAGTAAGTCGGAATTTGAGATCGGAGTGTTCGCGATGAATTTTCAAGAGGTGGCGGCCAACCTGACGCCGGAAGTCTATCAGCGGCTCAAAGAGGCGGTGGAGCTGGGCAAATGGCCTAACGGCGATGCGCTCAGCCGCGACCAGAAAGCGCTGTGCCTGGAAGCGCTGATGACCTACGAAGCGAGTAATGGCGTGCCGGAAAAGGAACGCATTGGCTATATCGAACGCCCGGACGGGACGCACGCCAACCCCTTTGCCGATCGCGAAGACGGCAACGGCGATACCCAGCCGATCCGCATGATCGGTGACGGAGACACCCTGCAATGAATCACGACTTGTTCGCTCCGCAGGCCGGCGAAGAAGTGGCGCGCGGCAATCTGGAAAAAATGGTGACTCAGTCCGGCCAGCCGGTGAAATACGTTTTGGAATTGGGCGGCGCCAAAGTCGATATGAACGCACGTCTGGGCCAGCCCATTCGGCTGGAATTTACCGGCCAGATTCATTGCATTTATTGCGGCAAATTGACCAACAAGAGTTTTGGCCAGGGTTTTTGCTACGAACATTTTATGTCGTTGGCGCAATGCGACAGCTGCATCATGAGCCCGGAAAAATGCCATTTCCACGAAGGCACCTGCCGCGAGCCGGAATGGGGCGAAGCCAACTGCATGCAGTCGCACTACGTTTACCTGGCTAACGCCAGCGGCATCAAAGTCGGCATCACCCGTGGTAACCAGATTCCGACGCGTTGGATGGACCAGGGCGCGACCCAGGGCATGGTCATCGCGCGGGTCAGTTCGCGCCGCCTGGCTGGTTTGCTCGAAGTGATCTTCAAACAGCACGTCGATGACAAAACCAACTGGCGCACCATGCTCAAAGGCACCGCTGAACCGCTGGATTTGCCGGCCATTCGTGATCGTTTGTTTGCCGAGTGCCGCAGCGAACTGGACGCCGTACAACGTGAGTTCGGCATTCAGGCGGTGCAGTTGATCGGCCATGGCGAAATTCAGTCGCTGGAATATCCGGTACAAACGTATCCCGAAAAAGTCAGCAGTTTTAACCTCGACAAACAGCCGGTGGTTGAAGGCACTCTGGTCGGTATTAAAGGCCAGTACTGGATACTGGACACCGGCGTTATCAACATCCGTCGTCACACCGGCTATGAAGTTGTTTTAAGCTGATTCGACCTAATACTGTTATCCCCGAATTGATCTGTTATTAACACCCCGGAGCTAGAGCCACCATGCGTACCCAGGACCCGAAAACCATTCACCTGAAAGACTACCGCCAGCCGGATTTCTGGGTGAAGCACACCGACCTGACGGTGCGTATTTTCGACGACTACACCGAAGTCAGCTCGCAGTTGGCACTGAACAAAAATGCCAACACCCCGGGCCGTGAACTGGTCTTGAACGGCGTCGACCAGGAAATCATCGAGCTGAGCCTGAACGGCAAAACGCTGTCGCCGAGCGACTACCGGCTGGACGGTGAAAACCTGATTCTGAATTGTGCCGACGACGAGGCAGTATTTGCTGCCCGCACTCGTATTTACCCGCAGAACAACACTTCGCTGGAAGGGCTGTATCAGTCCGGTTCCATGTTCTGTACTCAGTGCGAAGCCGAAGGCTTCCGCAAAATCACGTTCTATCCGGATCGCCCGGATGTGATGGCAACCTTCACCACCCGCATCGAAGCCGACAAGAAGCGTTTCCCGGTATTGCTCGCCAATGGTAACCCGATTGAAGACGGCGATCTGGACGGCGGCCGTCACTTCGCAACCTGGAACGATCCGCATCCCAAGCCGAGTTATCTGTTCGCCATGGTGGCCGGTCAGTTAGCGCGCCAGGACGATACCTTCACCACCGCCAGCGGCCGGGAAGTCAGCCTGCGCATCTTTGTTGAGCCGCAGAACGCGCACAAAGTCGACTTCGCCTTGGCGTCGCTGAAAAAATCCATGCGTTGGGACGAAGAACGCTTTGGCCGTGAATACGACCTGGACCTGTTCATGATCGTCGCGTCCGACTTCTTCAACATGGGCGCGATGGAAAACAAAGGCCTGAACATCTTCAACAGCGCCGCCGTGCTGGCCACGCCCGATACCTCCAAAGACATGAGCTTCGAGCGCATCGAGGCCATCATCGCGCACGAGTATTTCCACAACTGGTCGGGCAACCGCGTGACCTGCCGCGACTGGTTCCAGTTGTCGCTGAAAGAAGGCTTCACCGTATTCCGCGACAGCGAATTCACCGCCGACATGCACGACCGCGCGGTGAAACGCATTGAAGACGTGATCGAACTGCGCGCGCGCCAATTCCCGGAAGACAACGGCCCGATGGCACACCCGGTGCGGCCATCGTCGTACATTGAGATCAACAACTTCTACACCTCGACCGTCTATGAAAAAGGCGCGGAAGTGGTGCGCATGATTCAGACATTGATCGGCCAGGAAGCCTTCCGCAAAGGCAGCGATTTGTATTTCGAACGCTTCGACGGCCAGGCGGTGACCACCGACGATTTCGTCGCCTGTATGAGCGAAGTCAGCGGCCGCGACCTGACGCAATTCAAACGCTGGTACAGCCAGGCCGGCACGCCGCGTCTGGCCGTCAGCGAACAGTTCGATGCCAACAGCCGTGAATACCGTCTGATGTTCCGCCAAAGCTGCCCGCCGACGCCCGGTCAGGATGAAAAATCGCCGTTTGTCATCCCGGTCAAGCTGGGCTTGTTGGGCGCCGACGGCCAGGATCTGCCGATCAATACCGACGCCGATTACAACGCCAACACTCAGGTGCTGACGCTGACCGAGGCGGAAACCACGGTCGTCTTCACCGGCGTGAACCAAAAACCCGTGCCCAGCCTGTTGCGCGATTTTTCCGCGCCGGTACGGCTGTCGTTCGACTACGCCGACGATCAACTGGCGTTCCTTGCCCGCAACGACGCCAACGGTTTCAACCGCTGGGATGCGCTGCAACAACTGTATCTGCGCAGCATTCTGCGCCTGGCCGAAGATCATCGCGCCGGCCGCGATCTGAGCGTGCCGTCGGTGTTGCTCGATACCGTCTCTCAGGTGGCCGGCGATGCCGAGCTGTCGCACGCCATTCGCGCGCGCATGCTGAGCCTGCCGGGTTACGCCATCCTCAAAGATGCGGTCGATGAAATTCACATCGATGCCCTGATCGCCGCCCGACGCAAAGTGGTTGAACGCATTGCCAGCGGCAACCGCGATCTGTGGCGTTCGCTGACCGAAAGCCTGGCCTCGACCGCACCGTATGAATTCAATGCCGCCGAAGCGGGCCGACGTGACCTGCAAGGCGTGGCGCTCTGGTACTGGCTGAAAGCCGGCGATCAGGCCGCCTTCGATTTCGCCGCCGACTTGTATCGCCAGGCCAGCAACCAGACCGACCGCAGCAACGCGCTGCGAGCGGTATTGGCCGGTGACGACCAGGCATTGCAGGACGACATGCTGAGCAGTTTCTACGAACGCTGGAAATCCGATAACCAGATGGTGGAACAGTGGTTGTCGTTGCAGGCGTCAGCTCCGGGCGTTACGGCGGCCGACATCGACGCCTTGATGCAACACGAAGCCTTCGACGTGAAAAACCCGAACAAGGTGCGTTCGGTAATCGGCGGCTTTGCCAACAACGTCGAGTGTTTCCACGATGCAGATGGCAACGGCTACCAATTGGTCGCCAACATGATCGCCAAGCTGAATGCGCTGAACCCGCAAATTGCCGCGCGACTGGTCACGCTGTTCTCGGACTGGAAACGTTTTGAACCGCAACGCCGCGGCCTGATGCAAGCTGCGCTGAAGCACATCCTCAGCACGCCGGACCTGTCGCGCGATGTGTTCGAAATGGCCGAACGGGCGCTCAAAGGCTGATCAGCAATCGGCCCAAGAGAGTAGGGTGCCAAGTCGTTGAAATTTCTATAAAAAACGGCTTGACACTCCACAGCGCCACCCGTAACATGCGCTTCGCTTTCGGGGCTCAGCACCCGCAAGCATGGCAAGACTTGGGGCTATAGCTCAGCTGGGAGAGCGCCTGCATGGCATGCAGGAGGTCAGCGGTTCGATCCCGCTTAGCTCCACCAAATTTGAAAAGCCGACCCGCAAGGGTCGGCTTTTTTTATGGTTTCGCTAAATGCCACTGTTAGCTCTGCAGAAATTTTGTATCGTTCCGTGTGATTAGGCGAATACTCGGATCCAAGGTTGTGTTGCCTTGTTCAGCGTTCAATACAAATAAAGAGGTTGCTATGAAATGCCTTTGTTGTGATACCGAGATCGAACTGCCTGGCAAGCGCAAAGGCCTATTCATTCGTCCGTCGAAGGTGCCAATTGAATGCCCGGTTTGTCAGTCTTCGTATCGGAATAATCAACTGCCGGTCTTGATCGGAAATCTGGTCATGATCTGGGTGGCGTTGATTGTCGGTCTGGTCTACCAACGATTTTTACTGGGGCTAGGGCTGGGTTTGCTGCTGATGTTGGTGATTGTCGATCCTTGGTTGCGGCGTAAACCCCTTGTCCTGGTTCACCCGACACGTCCTGTTATCCGCCAATCGGCAGCTTTAAATTCGGCATGGTTGCCGTTGCCGATCTTATTGATTGGGTTAGTAGTGGTCTGGTATTTCATGTTTCTGCGTTAAGCGCTGAAAGAAAATCCGCTTAAATTTCTCGTACGAATCGCCCGATTGATGTTCCGTCGCTGATAACGCTCACAGGCATTTGTCGCGTCATGGCTTAGAACAGTTCGGCTGCGGCATCGGTTGGTTCTTTGGATTCGGTAACTGAAGACTGTTGCAATTGCCGAACACTTTCCCGGCTGGCTTCCAATTGCTCCACCAGGATGGCGTTTCGTTCCACCAATTCCTGATTCTGTCGTTCTAACTGAGCGAGCCGATCAAGCCGTTCGTTGGCAGCTTCCAGGCGGGTCTGCGTCTCGGTGGCGGTGTTCGCCATGTCTTGATAATCACGGCGCATGCGTGCCAGATCTGCTTCGAGCGCTTCAATTACTGTCGCTACATCGGCTTGATCAGCGCTGAAACGAGTAAGGGCGCTGCTCAGGTGGGTGATGCGTTCGCGCAATTGTTGGTTTTCATCGCTCAGACTTGCCACGTTGGACGAACGCCATAACCCAATGATCAGCACCAAACCCAGCACCACTAAGGTGCCACTGATCAGGGCGATCCAGGTTTGGCGTCGGGACAGCGGACCTTGCATGGGGTAGCCAGCGGGGAATGTCGGGCCAGTTTAACCAAAGTTTCTGGGGCGGGTCATTGTCTGTTTGAAAGGTAAAGGTTGCTGCTAATATGAAAGCTCTCCCAACACAATCGTGTGATTTTGGCGTCAATAGGCAATACTGAGACGGTCCAAAAATAATCAAAAACAAAGGATGTCCCCATGACCTATACAACGCCTTTGCAAGAACTGGCTCGCCACGTTGCAGAACGTGGCGATCGGCCGTTTTTACATCAGCCGGTCAACCGGCAGCTGAAAATCTGGACCTGGAAAGAGGTGGATGACAACGCCCGGCGCATTGCTCAGGGGTTGCTGTCACTGGGTCTGCAATCGGGCGACAAGGTGGCAATTTTTGCCAAGAACAGCGCCGAGTGGTTCATCACCGATTGGGCCATCATGATGGCGGGCATGATCAGCGTGCCTATCTATGCCACGGCCGGTGCCGACACCATTCGCCATATCCTTGATGACAGTGGTGCCAAAGCGGTGTTTGTGGGGAAACTGGACGATTTTGCGGCGGGCAATGCCGTTTTCGATGGCGCCATTCCTCGTATTGCTTTTCCGTACCCCACCATCAATCACGATCACAACTGGGAAGACTGGGTTGCCCAACAGGCGCCATTGAACCCTATCGCTAATGTCGGCCTCGATGATGTTATGACGCTGGTGTACACCTCGGGCAGCACCGGAAAACCCAAGGGCGTGGTGTTGAAATTCCGCCAATACGCGGCCGCAGCGACCACCAACCGCGAACTGATCGGTATGAGAACTGACGACCGGGCGGTTTCTTATTTGCCGTTGGCGCACATCACTGAACGCGGCGTGGTGGAAGGCACGGCGTTGTACGCCGGTGGTGCGGTGTATTTTGTCGAATCGCTGGACACCTTTGTCGACGATCTCAAAGTGGCACGGCCGACGACGTTCTTGTCGGTGCCGCGATTGTGGACGCGTTTCCAGGTCGGTGTTCACGAAAAAATGCCCGAAGAGAAATTGCAGAAACTGCTGAAGTTGCCACTGATTGGCAAGCTGGTGGCGCACAAGATTCGCAAAGGATTGGGCTTGGCTTCGGTACACACTTTTGGCTCTGGTTCGGCGCCTATCGCACCCAGTCTGTTGCAGTGGTACCACGGCATCGGCGTCAATATCTGTGAAGGTTGGGGTATGACCGAAACCACTGGACTGTCGGCCAGTAACATCCCGTTTCAGGCTAGCCGCATGGGCACTATCGGTGACCCGTTGGCGTGTGTGGAAATGCGCATTGCCGACAACGGCGAATTGCTGATCCGTGGCGATGCGGTGTTTGAAGAGTATTACAACAACCCCGAAGCCACCGCGAACGCCTTTGCGGATGGCTGGTTCCGTACCGGTGATAAAGCCGAACGCACTGCCGATGGAGCCTACCGGATCATCGGTCGAGTGAAGGAAGAATTCAAAACCACCAAAGGCAAGTATGTGGCGCCGGTGCCGCTGGAAAGTCGCCTGTCGGGCAACGCCGATATTGAACAGGTGTGTGTGATGGGCGCTGGCCGCACTCAGCCGGCTGCCGTTGTGGTGCTGGCGGAACATCGCGCTGGCGCGGACCGGGAGGCGATGCGTGCGTCGTTGCGCAGAACGCTGGAAAGCTTGAATACCACCTTGGAAAGCCATCAGAAACTCGAAGGCATTCTGGTCGCTAAAGAGCCCTGGAACATTGAGAATGAACGGCTGACGCCAACGCTGAAATTGCGTCGTTCCTATTTGGAAGAGTTGTACAGCGACAGTTTGGGCGATTTGCGTGGCGGCGCTGTGATTTGGGAAGACGAGCGCTAAGTCGGCGCAGGGTTGAGTGGGTGCAATGCCCACTCAATCATCACTCAGAAGCGGTGCCCCAGCGTGAAATAAAAAGCGGTCCGGTTCAGACTGGCGTGGCCCAACGTTAATTGCATCTTACCTAACACGGTATCCATGCCCGCAAACAAGTTGGCTGCCGATACCCAATCACCCGGATTCACCATCAACTGATCTTCGATACGGCCGGCTTCAATGCCGCCGCCTAAGAAGAGCCCGCGACCGAAAAAGTCCGGCATATCCGACACCCGATAATAGTATTCCAGCGTCGCCAGTTGGTATTCCAATCCGGTCAACTGATTCAGACTCAAACCCGACAGCCGTCCCGGCCCGCCGAGTTTGTAACCGTCGTACAAATACAACTCATCGGTGTTATCGCCGAAGGTATCGCCCGCTTCCAGTTGCACGCTCAAATGATGTTTGCCGACGGAGAAGGGCTTGATCAGCTTGCCGGAAATTTTGGTGTAGTCGTCATCGGAGCCGAGCTCTTCGGCCGTTTCGTGTGCGTCCAGTCGAACCAGCAGTCCCCGGGTTGGGTAGCCGAAGGAATCCAACTGATCGTAGATGGCGTTGAAGCGATAACCGACCTGGAACAATTCAAAAGGTTCGGCCTCATCGGTTAGCAGGCCCAGATCGTGTTTGCCGGCTACGTCGGTGGTAAACACACCCAATCGAACCTCACCGTGAGCGCCGCCGAAACCCAGGTCAAAGCCGAGTTCGCTGGTGGTCAGGCGGGTGTTTCCAAGGTGGGTATTTTCCAGATAAATCTCGTTGAAATAGCGGCTGCTGCTGAGGTGCGCGGCAACAAAACTGCCGTCACTTAACGACCAGGGCTGAATGAATTCACCGCGAATTAAAAAGTCGGTTCCCAGGCGTACATCTATCCGCGCTTCGCCATTGCGAGCGTTGATCCAGGGCTGGTGATAACTGGTGCTGAGGTTGATCTCGGCCTGGCGTGAGTCGTCGGTGGCGACGTCCATGCCAAAGCGCAAACTGCCGTGCCCTTTGGGTTTTGAATCGGCGTAGATTTCGACCGTGCCGTAATCGTCCGAATCGTAGGTTTGCACCCGGTAACCCACATAAGTGAAATCGCCGCGACCGTAGATATTTGAAATGTCGGTGTGCAGTTTTGCCAGATCGAAATCGTCGCCGGCGCTGGTGGTGACATCTCGCATAATCACCCGGTCGTCAAAATCGAGATCCGGAACGGTGGTGATGCGGGTGATGTGAACATTGCCGCGTCGGCGGGCCTGCCGTTCGTCCTGCCAGCGCTGATATTCTTCAGCGGAGAGCGAGAGTTTTGTCAGCGCATCGTGTTGCAAGCGGGCGGCGATTTCGCCTTGATTGATGATGTCGACGTAACGTTCGAAATCGGCCGAACTGAAGTTTTCGGTATTGGGTTCAATCAGAACGTCGTCCCCGGACAGTTCGCTTTCCGATTGCAGCGAGTTTTGGCCCATCAGAATTTCGACTGAACGGTTGGCGACTTCGAAGGTGGAATTGTATTCGGCGTACCATTTGTCTTTGATGCGCAGGCTGACGCCGATAACGACATCGCCGCAGAGTTCCCGGCCGGCGCGTACCGGAAAGTTCTGCACCAGGCCGCCATCGACGTAGTGGCGGCCATCGATGGTCAGCGGCGCGATCAAGGCTGGAAGCGACATACTGGCGCGCATTGCCTGCGGCAAATTACCGGAACTGAAAACACGTTCTTCGCCGCTGCTCAGATCGGTGGCAACGGCGCGGTAGGGCGTGGGCAAGCTGTCAAAATCCAGGTCCACCACGGCGTATCCGGTGCCGATCAATTCCTTAATAAACAATTCGAACCGATAACCGGAAGCAATGCCGGTCGATGGCGTTGGCAAACCGTATTGCGTATCCACCGTAAAACCAAACAGGGAGCGATAGCTGTAGGCGCGCAGATTTTGTTGGATGGATTGGCGCGGTGGCCGTTCATTGAAAAATTCGACCAGGCTGTGTTCGTCCAGAATCGTTTCAATCTCAGCGGCGCTCATGCCGACGGAATACAGACCGCCAACCAAAGCGCCCATACTGGTGCCGACCACGCAGTCCACCGGCACGTGCAACTCTTCGAGCGTGCGCAACACACCAATATGCGACAGCCCGCGTGCGCCGCCGCCGGCCAGCACCAATGCAATCGACGGACGTTGTTGTGCGGTGTTTTCCGCCAGAGCGACGCCGGGCGTAACCAGCGCCGATAACAGCAAGCAGCACAGAAAAAGCGATTGGGGAACGCGCATGGGCCTTCAACGTCGAAATGTTCGGTGAGCTTAACAGCTGAGTCGTTTAACTGAACGACTGCAATAAAAAGTGCACCAGCCAGGCCAGGCCGAACAGCGGAATCTGATGCACCAGATAGAACACCAGACTGTGCTGACCTAACCAGATCAGCGGTCGGTTCAGCGGGCCTAACGGAATCGAGCGCACCCCAAAGAGTCGTTTGTGGCCCAGGTACACACCGATGTAGACCACGCCCAGCCACGGAATCAGGCGGGTCAGATCCACCGTGCCGAGCGGCAGGTGCAGCGGCTCGGCCAGCCAGTAATACAGCAGTCGAAGATTGAACCAGTCGGTGACATTGAACAGCAGCAGGATGGCAACGCCCAGCACGAGCGCCAGACGCGGAGCCGCGATCAGCGGCACCGTCAGCAGACTGGCGAGCGCGATAAAATGCAGTACGCCAAACCAGACCCAGGCGTGGGGATAAGCCAGCCAGGTACCGATACTGATCAGCGCCGCGCCAGCGAGAATTTTCGCTTCACGCGTCCAAAACGCGCGCCAGCGCATGCCGTCACGATTGGCCAACACCAGGCTGATGCCAACGCTGGAGAAAAAGCTGACCACAATGATGCCGCGAAAAATCGCCCAGAACGGAGCATGGGAATCGAAGGTCAGATAGCCGTACAGGCTGAGGTCGTAGCCGAAGTGGAACAACGCCATCAGCACCAGGGCGATGCCTCTGATCTGATCGACGCTGTCGATTCGGGTCGTCGAATGAGCCGTCAAAACAGACTGTCGGCCGAATGCACCGGTGCCAGCGGGCGGTAGATGACTTGATGGTAAGGACGATCACCGGCCCAGGCGAGTTGCTGAACCAGTTCGGTGCGATCGTTCTGCCAACGGGTTTTCAGCACCAGCCGGTCTTCGCTCAATGCCTCGGCCCAGTCCAGACGTTCAGGACGGGATTCCGACGCCGGCGTCAGCACCTCGTCGGCCATCGGCTCGCCATACTGACGGCTGATCAGGTGACGCACCTGTTCGAATTGATCGATCCAGGATTGCATCGGCGCTTCAGGGCTGGGTTTGAACAGGAAACGGCCTTGTGTCAGCTGGCCGTCGGTGAACTGATACACCAGGCGGGTGACGTAAATATCGGGCAGCTCGGCTTCATAAATCAGGTAGCCGAATTCGCCGATGGGCGTACGGTTGGGCCGGGTTTCGGCGTTGCGCACGTCATCGGGGCTGTCGCCCCAACTGGCTTCGCCGAAATCCTCAGCGGCAACCAGAGCGGGCAGGGCGGCCAGAAGCCAAATACAAAGCAAACGCATGATCAGGACCTTTCGAAACGATCGAGCAGCTCATCGCCGCTCAGTTCATCAAAGCCTTTATCGGTTTCGAGGGTATCGACCTCTGAGCGAACTTCTTCAGTGTCCGCCGGGTAAAGACGCGGTGGTTTAACGGCCGGTGGCGTGCCCGTGGTGGAGTCCGTCAGGTTGTTGGCTTCCAGATATTTCTGGTACGCCGATTTCTGCCGCTTCTTGTGTTTGGCCAAACGATTGTGCGTTGGAATCTGGCCTTTTTCACCGCGGGCGATGAAGTCTTTTTTGGAGCCGGTTTTAACGTTGAGTTTGCCTTTCAGCGACCGGGTCTTCTTTCTGCGTGACATGGTGTCCGTCGAATTGTGTGAAATCAGCCCGTATTATAGAGGTTCGATGTCAAGTTAGCAGGTACCGTCTTCATGGAATATCGACGTTTGGGTCGTTCCGACCTCGAAGTCTCCCGAATCTGCCTGGGCACCATGACCTGGGGCGAACAGAACACCGAAGCGCAAGCCCACGAACAAATGGACTACGCGCGCGAACGCAACATCAATTTCTTTGACGCCGCTGAAATGTATCCGGTGCCACCCAAGCCGGAAACCTATGGCCGTACCGAGCAATACATCGGCACCTGGTTTGCCAAAACCGGCCGTCGTCAGGAAGTGATTTTGGCGACCAAGGCGCTCGGTCCAAGTGCCCGCAAAGACATTCGTGGCGGGCCGCGGCTGTCGCGCGAGCAGATCAAACAAGCCGCCGAAGCCAGCCTGAAACGGTTGCAGACCGATTACATCGACCTTTACCAACTGCACTGGCCGGAGCGCAGCGTGAACAGTTTCGGCAAGCTGGGTTACACCGTCGTGTCAGACGAAGACGTCATCAGCATTGAAGAAACGCTGCGCGCCTGCGATGAACTGGTGCGCGAAGGCAAAGTCCGGCGTATTGGCGTGTCGAACGAAACCGCCTGGGGTGTGTCGGAATATTTGCGCTTGTCGCGTGAAGAAGGCCTGGTGCGTATCGACTCAATCCAGAATCCGTACAGCCTGTTGAACCGCAGTTTTGAAGTCGGTCTGGCAGAAATGGCCTACCGCGAAGACGTCGGTTTGCTGGCGTATTCTCCGTTAGCCATGGGCCGACTGAGCGGTAAATACAGCGGCGGTGCCAGGCCGGAGGGCGCACGCCTGACTTTGTTCGACCGCTTTCAGCGCTACAACACCCCAAACGGTATTGCCGCGGCCGACGAATACGTGCAAGTGGCGCGTGATCACGGCCTTGACCCGGCGCAGATGGCGCTGTCGTACATCAACGACCGGCCATTCGTGACCGCGAACATCATCGGCGCCACCAATCTGGAACAGCTGAAGAGCAATATCGATAGCCACAGTCTGACGCTCAGCGCCGAGGTACTGGCTGATATTGAAGCCGTACATCAGCGCTATCCGTATCCGTGCCCCTGATCACCACTGATCGCGCAGCGTGCGCAGCGCTTTGAAGCGCTCCAGCGCGCTGCCGGTCGAGTGGCCGCGTTCGCTCAATGCCTGCTCCAGGTCCGCATCGTCCAAGCGCAAAAACAGATTGAAGCTCAGTTCCTGCTCGAAGGTCGTGACGGTTCGGGTGTCGGGCGTCTGCGAGTCGGCCTCGGCTTTTAAGGCCAGGGCCGGCGCCAGTTCCGGTTGCAGGCTGAGCGCGAAATTCAGGTTGTTGGGCAGGTAATCGTGGCCGGGGTAAATGCGGGTGTGGTGGGGCGTGTCGCGGCGGATGCGTTCGATGCTCTCGAACAACACGTCGGTATTGCCGGAGCGGGTGTTGCCGACGCCAGCATTGAACAAGGTATCGCCGCAAATCAGCGCCGGTTCTTGCTGGTCGACGAAATAGATGCCGTGCGCGGGCGTGTGGCCGGGGGTAAACCAGAACGTTGCTTGCTCATCACCGACGCTCAGCTTATCGCCGTCTTCAAGCCAGATGTCGGCGGCCAGCTTGCCGACGCAGCCGGCCGGCGCATAAACCCGGGCGCCGGTCGCGGCCTTGAGTTCATTAACGTGGCGAATATGGTCGCCGTGTTCATGAGTAATCCAGATGGCACTGATAGACAGATTCTGTTGCTCGGCCAGTTGCAGCAGGTGTTCGGCGTCGTACGGATCGACCGCGGCTGCCTCGCGCTGAGCGTCGCAGACAATCAGGTGGTTGTAATTCTGGAAAGAGTCCGGCACATAGGTTCTCAGAATTTGCATGGTGTGGCCCGCTGTGAAGGTGTGAGCCGTACCCTAGAGACAGGAGAAAGACTTGGCAACAGCTCCCTTAATGGCGGTGATTTCGCCGGCCAAAACGCTGGATTTTGAAACCCCGGCCGTGACCGATCAAAGCACCGATTTTCGCTTTGCCGACCAGGCGGCTGAACTGATTGATGTGTTACGCAGCTACAGCGTAAATGACGTGCGTGCGCTGATGTCGCTCAGCGAAAAACTCGCCGCCCTGAATGTCGACCGCTTCAGCCAGTGGCAATGGCCGTTCACCGACGCCACCAGCAAACAGGCGATTCTGGCGTTCAAAGGCGATGTTTATACCGGGCTTGACGCCGAAACCCTGGGCAAGCGCGGCCTGGCGAAGGCGCAGGATAGAGTGCGCATCCTGTCGGGTCTGTACGGTTTGCTGCGCCCGCTCGATCGCATCCTGCCGTATCGTCTGGAAATGGGCACACGGTTGCGCACCGAACGCGGCAGTAATCTGTATCAATGGTGGGGCGGCACGCTGACCGAAACACTGGCAGCAGACATGCGCGCGAATGCGACACCTGCACTGGTCAACCTGGCATCGAACGAATACTTTAAGGCCATCCAGCCGAAGCGGTTGTCGGTGCCGGTGATCGTGCCGGAGTTCCGTGACTGGAAAAACGGCCAGTACAAGATGATTTCCTTCTTCGCCAAGAAGGCGCGCGGCATGATGGTGCGTTACATGCTCGACAACGACATCCGTCGAGTGGACGATCTCAAAGGTTTTACCGTGGACGGCTACGCCTTTGATGCCCGCCGCTCAACGGACACGCACTGGCAGTTTCTGCGCGACCAAGGCCGCGATGCTCAAGCGGCTTGATTCAAAACTGAAAACTCAACAAGGAGAACCATTATGAAGTCTGTCTTTAAGCCGGTATTGATGCTGTCGGTATTGGCACTGCTTGCTGGCTGTGCGCAGTTATCGCCGCAGCAAATCGCTTTCCAGCCGGTGGTCTCGGCTGACAGCCTGCCGGCCGGTAACGGTCGTACCTTCTGGGTCGATGTTGTTGATGGTCGCAGCAGCAGTGTGATCGGTCAGCGCGGTGGTGTGTATGAAAACAGCTCCGCCATTACCGCCACCGGCGATCTGCGCCAGCAACTGGAAGACCAGATTGTCGGCGCATTGGAAGTGGCCGGTTTTGAAGCGGTCGACATGAACGCCGACTTTGAATGGACCGTCACACTGGAAGAATTGAGCTACCAGATGAACGACATCGACGCTGCACGCAAAGATGCCAAAGTAGCGGCGGAAGTCTCGGTGGAAATCGTCAAAGCCAATTCCAGCTTCGCCAACAGCTTTCGCGCCCAGCGCAGCAAAGAATTCTTCCGCTACCCGGATGAAGCCGAAAACGAAGCCATGCTGACCGAAACCTTCGATGACGCCATTGAGCGGATGTTCAGCGACGCGGCATTGAATCGCTTCCTACGCTAATTCAGCGCAGCACCCAAACAAAAAAAAACGGCCAATTGGCCGTTTTTTTGTGGATGATCGAAACGCTATTAACCGTTTTTATCCAGATCGTGTTCTTCAAAATAGGCCGCCATAAAATCGACAAAGGCGCGGCTCTTGGCGGAGAGATAGCGGTTTTCCGGGTACACCACGTGAATGGTACGGCTGGGGAAGGTGATGTCTGGCAGCACATGCACCATGCGACCGCTGCTTAGTTCTTCGCGCACCATGTAATACGGCAGGGCAGTAATGCCCATGTGGTTGGTGGTGGCTTCGGCCAGCGTATCAAGATCATTCACCGTGAAGCGGCGGTCTTTGTTTTGCAGACCGGCTTCTTTCAAAAAGCGTTTTATCCAACGCGGTTCGGCGAAGTCGATGCCCGATGCCATCAGCATGTGGTGATCGTACAGATCGCCCAATTGTTGCGGCAGGCCGTGTTTGTCGAGGTATTCCTGCGTCGCTGTCAGAATCACTTTCTGTTTGGCGACCGGGCGGGCGACCAGACGGCTGTCTTGCAGCGAGCCGAGGTGGATGGCGAGGTCGATGCCTTCGCGCACCAGATCCAGGCCTTTGTCGGCCAGAATCAGATCGAAATTCACATCCGGGTACTGCTCCAGGAACTTGGAGAAGATCTTCATCAGCATGGAGCGGCCGAAGGTTGGCGTGGCGGTGATGCGTAAGGTGCCGCGCGGCGATGTCTCCAGGTCTTTAACCATGTGCTCGGCTTCCTCGAGGTCTTCGAGAATCCGACTGCAACGGTTAAAGAACAGCTGACCGGCTTCGGTCGGGCTGACCGAGCGGGTGGTGCGGTTCAACAATCGCACACCGAGGCGGTCTTCCAGTAGGCTGATCTGCTTGCTGACGGCCGACGGCGTTAAGCCCAATTGGTGCGCGGCGTTGGTGAAATTGTTGGCTTTGACAACGGTGGTAAAGATGATCAGCGAATCGAGTCTCGCCATGACTGGCCTCTAATCGGTCGAGTTGAGCCTGAAGCCCGGCGATCATACGACGTTATCCTCAATAATCCAACGCCATTGATGATGGAATTTTGATAATCCCCGGCTTTACAAAAGCACACTCAAGTTCGTGGCAAAGCCGCCGTTAGCAGATTGGATATCAGGTCTTCAAGCATGTGCCGGTTGTACCGGGAGGGAATGCCCAATGAATGCACTGTCTAATCTGTCGAGTCTGACACCTACCATTAATGGCTACCAACGGTCCGGCTCGTCGCAGCCAGCGGAACCGGGTGTGGCCCGTTCGGTCAATGCGCCGGCGAAAACCGACGCAAGTTCGGCGTCATCGTCCGCAGCGGCTAATTTCAATGTCGATGAGCTGGTCGATAACCTTTGGGGTTACATGCGCGGTCGTTTGGCGCAGGCGCAGTCCAGTGGCGCGTCCGATGCTGAAATGGACAAGATGTGGGCCGCCGCGGAAAAAGGCATCGAGAAAGGTTTCGGGGAAGCGCGCGACATTCTTGAATCGATGGGCAAGCTGGACGGTGCGCTGAAAGGCAAGATTGACGACGCCTACAGCCGTCTGGAAGACGTACTGGCCTTGCGCGATCTGAACGCTCCGGTGGCGCGCAGCGAAGATAGCGCCCCGGCAACCGGCGCGGCCAACCGCCGCATCAGCATGTACCAGTACGAACAGCGTACCTTCTCATTGGACGTCACCACGGCCGAAGGCGACAAGGTGACGATCTATGTCGACAAACGCACTGAGGCTGCGGCGGAACAATCGTCCGGCGACGGTTGGTCGGCGTTGAGCTGGGGCAAGGTGGAATCCGGCCAGTTCGATCTGCGCATTGAGGGCGATCTGAACGATCAGGAAAAAGAAGACCTGACCGCACTGCTGCAAGAAGTCGGTGATCTGGCGGAAGAATTCTACGATGGCGATCTGGGTGTTGCCTTCCAGCAGGCGCAGGCGTTGAGCATTGAAGGCACCAGCCTGGCGTCGATGAACCTGCACCTGCGTTCGGTCGAAGCTAAGGGTGTGGCTGCTTATCAGCAAGCCGGTGGCGAAGGCCAAAGCCTGCCGCGCGGTCTGGAGCCGTTGCGCCAATACGCGCGTGACATGGTGGAAGCCCAGCAACGCTGGATGGACAGCCTGGGTTCCGAGTTCGGCCTGGTCGATGCACTGAGCAACCACCCGCGCAACGACGGTCAACTGAGCCAGTTCCTGGAGTCGCTGTTTGGCGGCGAAGCGACTGACAAAGCCGGCTCTGGTAGCAACTCCGCTAACAAAGCCTGACTACAGGCCTGGTTGCAGCCACCAGTCGGATAAAACGGCTGGTAAAGCGCTTTTGGATTTCTACAATAGGGCCGTTTTTCCCATTGGAACGGCCCGTGTCTTCTTCTGATCCCGCTGTAGCTTTGCCCACCTCTGAACCCCGTTTAACGCTGTACAGCACCGCTGGTTGCCACCTGTGCGAGCAGGCTGAGGCCTTGTTGCAGGCGCTGGCATTGCGCTGGGAAGTTGTCGATATCGCCAGCAGCGATGCGCTGATTGATCAATACGGTGTGCGTATTCCGGTTTTGAAGGCGGGCGGCACCGACACCGATCTGGGCTGGCCGTTCACGGCGGACGACGTTCAGCAATACCTTCAAAACGGTGATCAGTCGTGAAGGTGCGTAATCGGCGCTGGTTATGGTGGCTGTTGCCAGTGTTGGTCGTGTTACTGGCAACACTCTGGTTTCGCCAGACTCATCTGAATTGGTTGGGTCGAACGGTACCGGACGTGTCGCGCTGGAGCGCCGACTGGCAGGAATGGATCGACAGTCGCGACGACCTGACGCACCCGGCGATGCTGCATTGGATGCCAACCGGCTGTTTATGCCGCTTTATGGCCGCCGGCCACGCCTCCACCTTGAGTGAAGAAGGCCTGGCGCTGGGCTATCAGCCGTACCAATTGGGCACGCCCTTTATTGCCGCCAATCTGGCGACGCCTCTGCCGGGGCTGCCGCCGGCCTCGCCCGGGCCGATGATCGCGTTGACCGGCGCCGACGGCCAACTCCGCTATCTGGGCGCCTACAGCAGCGGGCTGACCTGCGCCCAATCGAACAGTCTGGTGGACGATTGGCTGCCGTTGTCACGCCCTGGTTCGGTCGTCAATCTGGATGCAACGACCTGCGTTTGTGTGAACTAGCGCATATTTCGTCAATCTCGACTAAACTTGGCCGATAACGACAGGGTGGGTTGTTACCCCAATCGGAATAACCGGAGTATCTGATGTCGAGTGTGCTGAAAAATGTCGATAGCCGAACCAATCTGGTGGGGCAGAATCGACTTGAGATTCTGTTGTTCCGGTTAAAAGGCCGCCAGATCTACGCCATCAACGTGTTCAAAGTGCAGGAAGTGCTGGGTTTGCCCAAGCTCACCATGATGCCGCAACGGCATCCAGCGGTGATTGGGGTGGTCTACCTGCGCGGCCGGTCGGTGCCAGTGGTCGATCTGAGCATGGCCATTGGCCTGAGCCCGATCAAACACGACGAAAACTCCACCATCATCGTTACCGAATACAACTCCACCGTTCAGGCCTTTGTGGTCGGCGGTGTTGATCGCATCGTCAACCTGAACTGGGAAGAAGTGCTGCCACCGCCAGCCGGTGCCGGTCATTCCCATTACCTGACCGCCATTACCCACCATGAAGACCAGATCGTTGAGATCATCGACGTGGAGAAGGTGTTGTCGGAAATCGTGCCGATGAACGCCTATCTGCGCGATGGCTACCTGGACGACGAGATGGTCGACCAGATTCGCGGCCGCGAAGTGGTGATGGTTGATGATTCCCACACGGCGTTGGGCCAGGCGCGGGTGACATTCGAATCCATGGGTTTGAAAGTGCACCAGGCCACCGACGGCGCACAGGGGTTGGAGTTATTACGCCGGCTGGCGGATGAAACCGACGGCCCGCTGGAAGACCGCGTGCTGATGCTGGTCACCGACGCTGAAATGCCGCGCATGGATGGCTACCGTCTGACCGCCGAGGTACGCGCCGACAGCCGCCTGCAAAATCTGTTTGTAGCGCTGCATACGTCTTTGTCGGGTGACTTTAACCTGGCGATGACTAAGAAAGTCGGCTGCGATGCGTTTTTATCGAAATTCCAGCCGGAGCAACTGGCGGATCTGGTTCGCAAGCGCGTTGCTGGCGATCTTTAAACGGCGCTTGCACGCGCCGTTCGGCTTTGCTGGAATGAGGCGCTTTCCCGCCCGGTGAAGCCGCCATGTCTTATTCCGTTCGCATTACCGCTCTGTACCATTACCCCATCAAATCTCTGCCTGGCCTGAAGGTTGATCGTCTGCGGTTGGACGCCGCCGGTGCCATTGATGATCGCCGCTGGATGCTGGTCAACGCCAAAGGCCGCTTTGTCAGCCAGCGTGATATGCCGCATCTGGCGCGCTTTGGCGTTGAGGCGACGACCAACGGCTATCGCATCACCGCACCGGATGGTGACCGCTGTGAGCTGGCACGAACCGTCGCTGCGCAACAGCCCACTGCCGTGACCGTCTGGAAAGACACCCTGGATGGCTGGGAAGTCTCTACTGAACTGTCGGATTTGTTCAGCGCCAAGCTGGGCCAGCCACTGCGACTGGTCTACGTCGGTGATCAGCCTCAGCGTCGCATTCCCGACCCGGCTGCTTTGGATCACGAACGCGTTGGCTTTGCCGATGGCTATCCGTTGTTGCTGTGCAACCAGACCTCGTTGGATGAACTGAACCAGCGCGCCGGCGTCGCTTTCGACATGCGTCGCTTCCGGCCGAATCTGGTGGTCGAGGGGCTGCCGATGGACCGGGAACTGGAACTGGGTCGTCTGGAATTAGCGGAGGGCCATCTGGACCTGCTCAAGCCTTGCGAGCGTTGCAGCATTCCGGCGGTCGATCAGGACGTAGGCAGTTATCAACGCGACATGGCCGATGCGCTGAAAGCGCACAGCCGCTTCAACGGCAAGACTATTTTTGGCGTGAACGCGGTGGCGCGCGGTGTGGCCGAGCTTCGTGTCGGCGACGAAGCCCGGTTGCAGGATTGAGCGCTTAAGGGGCGTCGGTCAGCGTTGCCAGATCGGGCGCGTTCAGCCAGCTGGCGAGCGTCCAATCTTCGCCGTCGCGCATGGCGTAGATTTGCGCAAAGGTCAGTACCGATTTGACGTAGTTGCGCGTTTCATCGAACGGAATTGATTCCACCCAGACACGCAGGTCCGCCGGATACCGCGTTACCCAACTGGCGACCCTGCTTGGGCCGGCGTTGTAAGCTGCGGTGGCGTAGACCGGCCCACCAAAGCGGCGCTGCATCTGGTCCAGATAATTCCGACCGAGCGTGATGTTGAGCGTCGGATCGTCCAGATCCTCGGGGTTTTGGTAATTCAGACCGGATTTGATAGCGAGGCCGCGCGCCGTATACGGCATCAGTTGCATCAGGCCGCGCGCGCCAACGGGTGAGCGGGCTTGGGTCATAAAGTGGCTTTCCTGACGCATCACGCCATAGAGCCAGTGGCGCGGCACCGACGGAGATTCGGTCAATTGCCCGACGACATCCGCAAACGGCGTCGGGTAGCGCAGGCTCAATTCTCCATAACGTCCGCTCATACCCGCCGTCTGTGACGCCTTGTGATACCACTGCCAGCGTTGCGCCAGTTGAGCGGCTTCCATCAATTGCCGGGCATCGAAGCCATCTAACGTCAGGTTCCATTCGATTTGTGCGCGCACGATGTCGCCAGCGGCGTACAGCGTTAACGCCCGTTGCAGCGCCGGACGCTGAATCATGGGTTGCAGCGAATGAATGACCGGCGCTTCGTCCAGGTTTAAATCCGCCGGCGTGCCCAAGGCGGCCGCGGCGAGAAAACCGTAATAAGAGCGTTCTTTAGCCAGAACGGCGAGTTGCTGCTCCGCATTTCCGGCCAGGCCCAGGTGCTGGTCGGCCAGCGCGGCCCAGTAACGCCATTGGCCGTCTTCGCGCAGCGTTGGGTCGAGCGAGCGGAACAGGGTGGCGACTTGCAACCAATTGTTGTCGGCGAGCGCTATTTGCAGCCGCCAATGCTGCACTTCACTGTCGTCGCGATTGGGGTCGGCAATACCCAGCCAGTAGTCGGCCTGCGGCAACGCCAGCTTAGCCATGGCGACACCCAGGTAATGCGAGGTTTGCTGAACCTCTTGCTGGGTAAACCGGGGCGTCTGTTTGATCAGTTCGACCCATAGGTTGGACGCGATGTGCGGGTCGCGATACGCCAGCCGGTCGATGGCCGCCAACGCCAGGTCACGCTGCCATTCAACGTCCGGATCGTAAGGCTGGTTGAACAGACCGGCCGGGCTTAAGTAGACGGCGCGCAGGCGCTGACCGCGCTGACGCCATTGCGGATCGTCGTAACGATCGTTCAGGTAACGCACCATGCGGCTGTTGCGGGCGTGAAACGCCAGTAGCTGACGTTGCCAGACGAGTTCGTTGTAGTCGTCGTCCTGGCGCAGACGATCAAGAAAAGGGTCGCAATGGGCGGGCAGGGAATCGCCGGTCAGCCAGAGCTGTCGAAGTTGCTCGTCTGGCACTGGCTGCCCTAACGCCTGCTGGGCCTGGAAACGTCGGCACGGGTGGCCCGCACCCGACCAGGCCAAGTCGAAGCCAATGTAATCGGCCCAGCGTTCACGACGCGCCAATTCTTCCATCCAGGCCTGGCGGAATTCCCAGCCGGCGGCTTTCCACTCGGGCTGCAATAAACGAACGATGAACCAGTCCAGGTCGATGTCTTGCGGGTGGCGCATGGCCCAGTGGGTGATCAGATGCGGGAACAGCGGATGGTCTTGCCAGTCGTTCAGTTCGGCAAAACTGATGTCGTCGTTTTGAATGCGTTGCAGCAGCAAGGCGTAGTCGGCCGCAGCGGTGTGGCTTTGTTCCAGAAATTCGCTTTCGGTCAGGGCGTTGCTGTCCGGCAGAAATTCACTGTCTGGTAAAGATGCATCCACCGTCAGGACGGGTAGGGTACCGGCCAGACAGAAGACAATCAGCATGCGCATCCGCGTTGCGTTCATGTCCACAAGCCTCACAACAACCAATCAACAAAAACAATGCCCGTGGTTTTGCGCCTGACGCGGCGTTTCGACGGGCGTTAGATGATGGTGCTCAGACTAGCCATTTATTCGGATTCTGAAAAGAAAAGGCCCGCGCTTTTACGCGCGGGCCTGAGCAGACGAGCGGGCGGTGTCGATCAGCCGAGGCTGGCGGCGGTCCGGCTGCGACGTTGCGCCAGATATTCCTGAGCGCGCTCACCCAGAATCAACATGCAGGGGGTGAAGATCAGCGTCAGGATGGTCGCGAACAACAAGCCACCAGCAATGGTGGTTGCCAGGGCGGTCCACCACTGCGACGACGGCGCGCCGACGGTTACCGAGCGGGCGAAGAAGTCGATGGTCAACTGATACACCATCGGCAACAGACCCAGAATGGTGGTGACCGTGGTCAGCAACACCGGACGCAGACGTTGAGCACAGGTGATCAGGGCGGCATCCATGGCCGGCACACCTTGCTTGCGAATGACGTTGTAGGTGTCGATCAACACGATGTTGTTGTTCACCACAATACCCGCCAACGCGATGATGCCCACACCGCTCATCACCACCACGAAGCTGGCGCCAGTGATGATGATGCCAACCATCACGCCGACCGTAGACAGCACAATCGCCAACATGATCAGGAAGGTCTGATAGAAGGAATTGAACTGGGTCACCAGGATGATCACCATCACGAACAGGGCTACCAGGAAGGCACCGCCCAGGAACGCCATGGTTTCGGCTTGTTCCTGCTGGTCGCCAGTGAAGCGATAGTCCACGCCGGCCGGCAATTGGCCTTCGGAACGGGCAGCTTCCAGCGATTTCTGGATTTCCTGAATCATCAGGTCAACACGCTCGCCATCACGCAGGTTGATGTCCACGTTAACGGTCATGCGGCCGTCAGTCCGGTAGATATCGCCTTGCTTGTTCTGAGCGGTGCGGGTGATGAAGTTGCTGATCGGTACCTGACCGCCGTTAGAGGTCACGGTCAATTCATCGATTTGTTCCAGGTCGCGACCGTTAAACGGATAGCGGATCAGGATGTCGACTTCATCGTCAGCGTCGTTCGGGCGGTATGAGCCCAGCTGTACGCCGTCCGTGATCATACGCACGGCCGAGCCGATGGCGTTCAGGCTGACGTTGAAACGGCTGGCGGCTTCGCGATCGACGTCGATCAGCCATTCCAAGCCGTCCAACGGACGATTGTCGTTGACCGCCTGGATGCGTTCATCCTGGCTCAGTCGATGCACGACGGCATCAACGGTGCCATACAGGGCTTCACGTGTCGGGCCGAAGAACTGCATCTGGATATCGACACCAGTGGTCGGTCCCATCTGCGGCACTTGCGATTCGACTTTGATACCCGGAATGTCTGACGCGCGGTCCACCGCTTGTTGCAACACGGTGTCGGAACCCGGGCGGTGTTGCCAGTCGACAAATTCCATCATCAGCGAGCCGATGGTGTCTTCTGAGTCGGTACGACCCGGTACCGCCGAAACGGTGGTGGTGATGGTCTTAACCGATTCCATACCCAGAACACGAGCTTCGACTTGCTTGACCAGCGCATCGCGTTCCTGCAACGACAGGTTGCCGCGCGCCTTGACCACAATGCCGCCGAACTCTGAGTCGATGTTCGGGAAGAATTCCACGTTGGTCGAACGGATCGAGAACAGCACGATGATCAACACAATCACCGCCGCTACCAGACCCAAGGCCATCAGCGGTCGTTTCAGCAAGCGACGCAGGAAGCGGATGTAGATACCCAGGCCGCCGCGCACTTCGCTCAAATCGCCGTGGTCGATGGCGTCCATACCGCGTTTGCGTTCTTCAGATACGTGCACGGCTTTGCCAAACAGCGTGCCAAACGCCGGCACCGCAATCAGTGCCATAACCAGGGAGGCGCACAGAGTAATGATGACGGTCTTAGGCAGGAAGCCCATGAACTCGCCGGCAATACCCGGCCAGAACAGCAGCGGCATGAACACCGCCAGTGTGGTGGCGGTAGAGGCCGCGATCGGCCAGGCCATACGGGTTGCCGCTTCGCGATAGGCGCTCTTGCGATGCGCGCCTTCGGCCATGCGTCGGTCGGCGTATTCGGTGACCACGATGGCACCGTCCACCAACATGCCGACACAAAGAATCAGCGAGAACAACACGACGATGTTCAACGAAATATCGAGCACCGACAGCACCAGCATACTGGCGAGGAAGGACGCCGGAATCGCCAGGCCAACCAGGATGGCGCTGCGCACACCCAAAGCCCAAACGATAACGATGAACACCAGCAGCGTTGCCAGCAGCACCGAGTTGAACAGGTCGTTCAACTGTTGCTCGATCATCACTGAGTTGTCTTGGGTATAAGTGACCACCACTTCATCGGGCCATTCGGCACGAATTTCTTCGACCTTGTCTTTGACCAGACCGATGGTCTCAATGATGTTGGCGCCTGAACGTTTGACGATTTCCAGCGTCACCGCCGGTTGACCGTTCACGCGAGACAACGAATCCGGGTCTTTGTAAGTCCGCTGACCGACAGCGATGTCGCGAAAACGCACAACGGTATCGCCATCGACTTTCACCGGCAGATCGAGGATGTCGTTTTCGGTTTCGATCAGACCGGGAATTTTGATGGAGAAGCGGCCCGCGCCGGTGTCCATGCTGCCCGCTGTCACCAACTGGTTGTTGCTGGACACCAACTGCACCAACTCGCTTTGCGAGATGTTGTAGCTGGCCATCTTCGACGGATCGATGATGATTTCTGCGACTTCATCACGGATGCCCTGAATCGGCGCTTCCAGCACACCCTGGATGGATTCCAGTTCGGTTTGCAGTTCGTCGGCGATGTGGAACAACACACGGTCATCGACATGGCCGGCGAGCGAGACGTTCAGCACCGGGAACTGCGACAGGTTGATTTCCAACACCGTCGGTTCGTCGGCATCGGCCGGCAGTTCACCTTTGGCGCGGTCGACTGCTTCGCGAACGTCATCCAGCGCAGCATCGATGTCAGAATCGATGTCGAATTCCAACTGGAAAGACGCGCGGCTTTCGCTGGCAGTGCTGACCAGTTCTTTCAGGCCTTCAATGCCTTCCAGTTCTTTTTCCAGCGGATGCACCAGCAGCCGGTCGGCGTCTTCCGGAGAAATACCGTCCAGGCCGGTACCGACATAGACGTAAGGAATGGTGATGTCCGGATCCGCTTCTTTCGGGATGTTGATCAAGGCCACCAGACCGCTGACGAAGATCAACCCGAAAAACAGCATCACTGTCCGGACGCGGCTTAAAGCCGCTTGAATAAAACCGATCATGAAGCTCTCCCGTTACTGTCCGGATGCCAGATTGCTGTCACCGACGGCGACCGGATTTACTACGTCGCCCGCATTCACAAAGCCTTGGCCGACAACAATCAGGCGCGCGCGACTGGGCAGGCCAGTCACCCACACACCACCGGTATCGGAACGAACGATGGTGACCGGGGTGAACTCGACGTGATTGTTACGACCGACGGTTTTCAGACCCAACTGGCCTTCATCGCTGATGTTGAGCAACGCCGGGCTAACATAGTGGCCGCTTTGTTCAGCCAGCATGATGGTGGCTTTGGCGGTGGCGCCAGCCAGGTTTTTCGGGCTGGACGGAACCGAGATTTCGACTTTGAACGTACGCGTAGCCGGGTTGGCGACGGTACCGACAAAGGTCAGTTCACCGATCAGTTGCTCACCGGTGACCAGTTCAACCGTGGCGCTTTGGCCGGCTTGCAGGAAAGTCACATCGGTTTCCGGCACTTGGCCGACGACACGCATCGGGTCGTAGTCGTACACTTCCGCCACGCTTTGACCGGGCGATACGAAGGTGCCGACTTCCAGGTTCAGGCTTTCCAGAACACCGGCAAACGGCGCGCGAATCTGAGTGTCACGCAACGCCAGCTCCAGCGCTTCCATTTGTGCCTGGGCACTTTGATAGCCAGCCTCGGCAGCGGCCAGTTGCGAACGGTTCTGCAAACCCTGGTTGCCCAGACGCTGCGCACCTTCGTATTCCAGACGCGCTTGTTCCAGGTTGGCCCGGGCAGTGCGCAACTGAGCGTTCAGATCGCGCGGGTCGAGACGGGCAATGACTTCGCCGTCTGCAACCTGATCGCCAGCGCTTTTCAGCAGTTCCTGAACACGACCGCTGGTTTCGCTGGCAATGGCGACGCTGCGATCGGGTTCAGTCACACCGTTGATGGTCAGGCTGCGACGTACGCCCTGGGCGTCCATATCACGCACCTGAACGTTGGGAATCAGACTGGGTTGGCTCTCGGCAGCTGACGTCGGCTCAGCGGCTTCGTCGTCATTGGAACCTGTTAACAACCACAGTAATGCCAGCACTACGAGAACGATGGCGATAAGGGGACCGGTAGGGAGTTTTTTTGCCACGGTAAATGACCTCTGGGAAAATTAGCGCTGACACTAAGGGAAGCATTGCTCGCCCCATAGTGCCAAAAGTAAGGCCGAACCGCCCCGTGTGGGCTTTTCCGCCAATATCAATAATGAATTTTATAAAGGACTCTGCATGAGCCTGGTGGTTTTCGATCGCGTCAGTTTTGCTTTAGGCGCGGCCCCCCTGTTGGACCAAGCCAATCTGACGTTGGAGGCGGGGGATCGGTTGTGTCTGGTCGGTAAGAACGGCGCTGGCAAATCGACGTTATTGAGTTTGCTGTTGGATCAGCGCGTGGTGGACGACGGCGAAATCCGCCGTCGCCAAGGCACGCGGCTGGCGCATTTGCAGCAGGATTTGCCAACTGGCGATGACCGCCCGGTGCGTGATGTTGTGCTCGAAGGGCTGGGTGGGCTCGGCCAGGCGTTGCACGATTACGATCTGGAAAGTGCGCGCGAAGCCCCCGATCTGGCGAAGCTGGATCGCTTGCAACACGAAATTGAACGTCAGGACGGCTGGCAGGTGCAGTCGACACTCGACGCCATTCTGACGCGCCTGCGACTCGACGGCAGTGTGCCGTTCAAAACGCTGTCTGGCGGTTGGCGTCGGCGTGTGCTGTTGGCGCGTGCGCTGATCAGCCAGCCCGACATTCTGGTACTGGACGAACCAACCAACCACCTCGACATCGCCATGGTTGAATGGCTGGAAGACTTCCTGATCGACTACAGCGGCACCCTGGTGTTTGTTTCACACGACCGACGCTTCATCGACAAAGTCGCCACCCGCATCGTCGAATTGGATCGCGGCAAACTGAGCGATTTCCCCGCGCCTTATGGCGCCTACCTGGAAGCCAAAGACGCCCGTCTGGCCGAAGAAGCCAAACACCGAGCCGCACAGGATCGCAAACTGGCTGAAGAAGAAGCCTGGATTCGCCAGGGCATTCAGGCCCGGCGTACGCGCAATGAAGGCCGGGTTAGGGCGCTGAAGGCGCTGCGGCAAGATGTTAAAGAACGACGCGATCGTCAGGGCCAAAGCGACTTCGCCATCGAAGGCGCCAGCCGGTCCGGCAAACAAGTTGTCACGCTCGACCACGCCCAATTCGCTTATGGCGACAAAACCCTGGTGCGGGATTTCTCAGCACTGATTCAACGCGGCGACCGCATCGCGTTGCTCGGCCCGAATGGCATCGGCAAAAGTACCCTGATCCGTTTGATCCTCGGCGATCTGCAACCGACGGCCGGTCAGGTGGAGCAGGGCACGCGTTTGGAAGTCGCTTATTTCGATCAGGCGCGCGCCGGGTTGGACCCGGAACAACGTGTCGTCGATGCGGTCGGTGAAGGTCGCGATTTTCTCGACCTGGGCGGCCGCCAGCGGCACGTCATCAGCTACCTGGAAGATTTTCTGTTCACGCCCGATCGCGCCCGTATGCAAGTGCGGCAACTGTCGGGCGGAGAAACCAACCGTCTGCTGCTGGCGCGGTTGTTCAGTCAGCCGGCCAACTTTCTGGTGCTCGACGAACCGACCAACGATCTGGACATCGAAACGCTGGAACTGTTGATTGATCGGCTCAGCGATTTCGATGGCACTTTATTGTTAGTCAGCCACGACCGTTATTTCATCGATCAGCTGGCGACGCGTACCTGGGCGTTTGAAGGCGCTGGTGTGATTCGCCAATACGCCGGCGGTTACGAAGACTGGTTGGCGCAAGGCGGTGTGTGGCCGGATGAAGGCACCGAAGCCGCGCCAGCGAAATCAGCTGCCGTTACAGCGTCAGAACCGGCACCGACTGCCCAGCCCCAGCCGAGCCAGAAAAAGCCGAACCAGAAAAAGCTCGGCTATAAAGAGCAGCGCGAATACGACGCCTTGCCGGGGCAGATTGAGCATTTGGAGCAGCAAATCGCCGAGCTGGAAGCCACCATCAGTGCGCCGGATTTTTATCAGGGCGACCACACCCAGACTCAAAGCATTCTTGATCAACTGGCCGTTGCCCAGGGCGAGTTGGAACAATGCTTTGAGCGTTGGGCGGAATTGGAAGAACGCGCCTAAACGGCAACGAAAAGGGAGCAATGTTATGTGGGTTAATTTGATTGTGTTGTTTGCAGTGCTGACGTTGGCCGGTGCCGTTATGTGGCTGCGGCCCAACGCCCATGATCGGCGCTTGGGTAAAGTACGGTCGGCCGCTTTGGCGCAAGGCTTCAAGCTGTACAGCCTGGCGGTGCCCGACACCAGTGTGGACGGTCGGGTAGGCGGCAAACGCGAACTCCGCACGCTGTACCGTCTGCTGCACGCCTTTTCTCGTGATCAGGCACCGGCTTTTACTGTGCTGCGCACCAGCGGTGTCGCCAGCGCCTACCTGCCGGAAGGCTGGGTATGGGCGGATGACCAGCGAGTACGCGAAAGCCACCGCGACGCCTTGGCCAGTTTTCTGAGTCAGTTACCCGAACACTACAGCGTGGTTGACGCTCAGGCGGACGGCATCGGCGTGTGTTGGGATGAAAGCCGCGTTGAACAATTACCCGAGGTTCGGGAAACGTTGCAGCGTTTGGCCTCTATACTCTCTCGCTAACGGACATAATCGACCGCCAGAGCCACCGAAACACGGTACCTCGAAAGCATCGTCAGTTGACTTATACCGACCAGGGGCTATCGTAGGCGCCACAATCAAACAATCGTTTGAAACTGGTGTTTGATTCCGCCATAACCGGACGCTGTAAAGGTTGATAACCGGGCTTTTTTCAAACGCAGTCAGTCGCCATAGAGTGACACTGAGTGTGGATTCCAACCGTCACCTGGGCAGCGATACAAACGGAGAGCATCGATGATCTATCAGGGTAAGGGCATTCGTGTCGAAGCACTGGAAAACGGCCTGGCCGAAATGGTGTTCGACCTGCAAGACGAGTCCGTCAACAAATTCAACCAAGCCACCTTGAACGAACTGGGCGAAGCGACACAGGCGCTGGCCGCCAGCGACGTCAAAGGTCTGCTGGTATCCAGTGGCAAAGACAGCTTCATCGTCGGTGCCGACATCACTGAGTTCCTGACGTGGTTTGCCAAGGATGAAGACGGCGTTATCGCCGACATCCTCACCGTCAATGAACTGTTCAGTGCTTTTGAAGACCTGCCGTTCCCGACCGTGGTCGCGATCAACGGCCTGGCACTGGGCGGCGGTTTTGAAATGGCGCTGTCGGCCGACTTCCGTGTGATGTCGACCAAAGCCAAAGTCGGCTTGCCGGAAATCAAACTGGGTATTTACCCGGGCTTCGGTGGCACCGTGCGTCTGTCGCGTCTGGTCGGCGCCGATAACGCCATCGAGTGGATTGCCTCGGGCAAAGAAAACCGCCCGGACGATGCGTTCAAAATTGGCGCAGTCGATGCCGTGGCTGAACCGGATCAATTGCGCGATACCGCTTTGCATCTGCTCGGCCGTCTGGCCGCAGGCGAAGTCGATTACAAAGCCCGCCGCGAACAGAAGAAGGGCAAGCTGCAACTGAACAACATCGAAAGCATGATGGTGTTCGAAACCGCCAAAGGTTACGTCGCCGGTCAGGCGGGTCGTCATTACCCGGCGCCGGTCGAAGCGGTTAAAACCATTCAGAAACACGCCAGTTTTGAACGGGACAAGGCGCTCGCCATTGAAGCCAAAGGCTTCGCCAAAATGGCCAAGTCGCTGACCGCAGAAAACCTGATTGGCCTGTTCCTCAACGATCAGAAAATCAAAAAGATCGCCAAAGAACACGTCAAGCAAGCCAAAGACGTTAAACAAGCGGCCGTGCTCGGCGCTGGCATCATGGGCGGCGGTATCGCCTACCAAAGCGCCTATAAAGGCACGCCCATTCTGATGAAAGACATCGCTGAGGAAGGCATTCAACTGGGTCTGGACGAAGCCGCCAAGCTGCTCGCCAAACTGGTTGATCGTGGCCGTCTGGATGCGCGCGGTATGGCCGACGTGCTGAACCGCATTCGCCCGACGTTGTCGTACGGCGATTTCGGTAACGTCGATGTGGTGGTCGAAGCCGTGGTGGAAAACACCAAGGTGAAGAAAGCCGTGCTGGCCGAAGCCGAAGGTCAGTTGAAAGACGGCGCGGTGCTGGCGTCCAACACCTCAACCATTTCCATCACCGAACTGGCGACGGCGCTGAAAAAGCCGGAACAATTCTGTGGCATGCACTTCTTCAACCCGGTGCATCGTATGCCGCTGGTGGAAGTGATTCGCGGCGAAAAAACCAGCGCGGAAACCATCGCAACCGTCGTGTCCTACGCACAGAAAATGGGCAAGACACCCATCGTTGTGAACGACTGCCCAGGGTTCCTGGTCAACCGCATTCTGTTCCCGTATTTCGGTGGCTTCGCCATGCTGCTGCGTGATGGCGCCAACTTCGAAGCGGTCGATAAAACCATGGAGAAATTCGGCTGGCCGATGGGCCCGGCTTACCTGATGGACGTGGTCGGTATCGACACCGGCGTGCACGCTCAGGAAGTGATGGCCGAAGGCTTTCCGGATCGCATGAAGCAGGATTTCAAATCCGCCATTCAGTTGATGTACGACGAGAAACGTTACGGCCAGAAAAACGGTCAGGGTTTCTACCGTTATGAGATCGATAAGAAAGGCAAACCCAAGAAAGTCTCCGATGAAACGGCGCACGAACTGGTCGCCAGTGTGCGTGGGCACCAGCAGGAACTGAGTGAAGAAGACATCATCAATCGCCTGATGATTCCGATGTGTCTGGAAACCGTTCGCTGCCTGGAAGACGGCATTGTCGATACCGCCGCCGAGGCCGATATGGGCTTGGTGTACGGCATCGGTTTCCCGCCGTTCCGTGGTGGCGCGCTCAAGTACATCGACGACCTCGGTGTCGCCGAATTTGTGGCGCTGTGCGATCGCTACGCCGATCTCGGCAAGTTGTACGAGCCGACAGCCAAACTGCGCGACATGGCCAAATCCGGCCAGACGTTTCACGGTTAAGACGGGAGAACAGTCACTATGAGTATTCGCGATAACGACGCCGTCATCATCGATTTCGGCCGCACACCGATGGGCCGCAGTAAGGGTGGCAGCTACCGCTTTACCCGTGCCGAAAACCTCAGCGCCGATCTGGTCAATGGCCTGCTGGCGCGTAACGAAGCGCTGGACCCGGCCGAGATTGACGACATCATCTGGGGCTGTGTGAACCAGACCAAAGAGCAGGGCTGGAACATCGCCCGCATGATGCAGTTGCTGACCGACATTCCGCACACGGTTACGGCACAAACCGTCAGCCGTCTGTGTGGTTCTTCGATGAGTGCACTGCACATTGCCACCGCCAATATCCAGTCCGGCTACGGCGACATCTTCGTCATCGGTGGCGTTGAGCACATGGGCCACGTCGACATGATGCACGGCGTGGATCCGAACCCGACGCTGTCGCACAAAGCGGCTAAAGCATCCGGCATGATGGGGCTGACCGCTGAATTGCTGTCCAAGATGCACGGCATCAGCCGTGAAGCGCAGGACGAGTTCGGTTACCGCTCGCACATGCGTGCTCACGCTGCGACCGTAGCCGGCCAGTTCGACAACGAAATCATTGCCCGCCAGGGCCACGATGCTGAAGGCAATCCGTACCGCATGATCCACGATGAAACCATTCGTCCGGACACAACGGTGGAAGGTCTGAGCCAACTGCGACCGGCGTTCGATCCGAAAAACGGCACCGTCACCGCCGGCACCTCCAGCCAGATCACCGATGGTGCTTCCGCCATGCTGGTGATGAGCTACGGCCGTGCCAAAGCGCTGGGCTTAAAACCGCGCGCTGTGGTGCGAGGCATGGCGCTGGCCGGTGTCGATCCGTCGATCATGGGTTACGGCCCGGTACCGGCGAGCAAGAAACTACTCAAGAAACTGGGCATGAGCATCGACGACATCGACTATGTTGAGTTGAACGAAGCCTTCGCCGCCCAGGCGCTGCCAGTGCTGAAGGATCTGAAACTGCTCGACAAGATGGACGACAAAGTCAACCTGCACGGTGGCGCCATTGCACTGGGCCATCCGTTCGGCTGCTCCGGCGCACGTATCACCGGTACCTTGCTGAACGTTATGGAACAGAACAACGGTCAGTTTGGTCTGGCGACCATGTGTATTGGCTTGGGGCAGGGCATCAGCACGGTGATTGAACGCGTCTGAATTTGCACCAGGTTCGATTTGAGAAAAACGCCGGCTTTATGCCGGCGTTTTTTTTGGTATTACTAGCCGTTCTGAAATTTATTTTTGGGATGGGTGTGGATGCTTCAAATTGCGTTATTGGCGGACAAACCTCAGTACGCCAAGCAGGTTGCGACCTGGTATTTCGATCACTGGGTCAGCAAGACCGATCCGCAAGGTTTTGATCGGGTGCTGTCGGACGTGTCATCTAAAACCAGTCGTTTGGGGCCGCCGATGACATTATTGGCCCTGGAAGGTGATGTTCTGGTTGGCGCAGCTGAACTGAAGTTTCATGAAATGTCGGTCTATCCCAACTACGAACATTGGCTGGGCGGTGTTTATGTCGCCCCGGCTTATCGGAACCAGGGCGTTGCGAATGCACTGGTGACCGCCGCTTTAAACAACGCCCGCGACGCCGGTATTCAAAAGCTCTATCTACAGACACAACAATTGGATGGTGGGCTCTATGCGCGCATGGGATTCAAACCGTTGGAGCAGATTGTCTATCACGACCAGCAGACGTTGGTGATGGTGTTCGAGACGATTGGCTGGCGGTAGCCAAAGCCGGTGTTTTTCTCAAAAAGAGCAGAAGGAACGGATTGAATGGCCGGGTATCGGTGGTTGGTTGAATTTTGGATATTCGGACTGAAACAGGCCTACGCCTGTATGTTTGGCGGCTTTCTTCTGGCCGTTATGTTGGTGACGCACTACTGGTACCCGTTGGACAGCCTGCATCGTTACGATTTCATTTTTCTCTCAGCCATCGCCGCGCAGCTGGTGTTATTGGCGACGCGTCTGGAAAGTTTGAGGGAGTCGCTGATTATTCTGGTGTTTCATTTGGTTGCGACGGTCATGGAAGTGTTTAAAACTTCCGACGCCATTGGCTCCTGGAGCTATCCTGAAGACGCGATTTTTCATATCGGCAATGTTCCGCTTTTTACCGGTTTTATGTACAGCGCCGTTGGCAGTTACATCGCGCGAATATGGCGGATATTTGAATTCCGGTTCTCCCGTTACCCTGCCAAAATCCATACACTGATGTTAGTGACCGTGATTTATCTGAATTTTTTCACGCATCATTTCTGGTGGGATTTGCGTTGGTTGTTATTGTTGGTTACTGCCGGTTTGTTTTTGCGCACGACTATTTATTACAAAATCATCCATACCCATCGTCGCATGCCGCTGTTGCTGGGTTGGTTCCTGGTGGCGTTATTTATCTGGATCGCAGAAAACCTGGCAACCTATGCCAATATCTGGATCTACCCCAACCAGTCGTCACACTGGCAAATGGTGTCGTTGTCTAAACTCAGTTCGTGGTATTTATTGATGCTGTTAAGTTTTGTGTTGGTCACATTGATTAATGGCATTGAATTTCATACCACTAGAACAACGCGGACCAATACTGAAAAAAGTAGGCCGTTCGTGGGTTAAAATTGGCGAGTTGTTGCAGGCAGGTCACCTATGCTAATTCCCGTTGAAAAAGATAACCCGGTTAACTCAATTCCCTGGGTTACCTATCTGCTGTTGGCAACAAACCTTGTCGTATTTGGGTTATCACATATCCCTGTCGATACGGCCGCAGTATTCAATCAATACAGTTTTATTGCCGCGCAACCGGAATGGAAAACGGCGTTCACCTCGATGTTTCTGCACGCCAATTTAGTTCATATCTTAGGCAATATGTTTTTCCTCTGGATGTACGGCGATAACGTTGAAGACACGTTGGGGCCGGTTCGTTACCTTGGCTGTTATTTGCTACTGGGCTTGTTGGCAACCGGCACCTACTGGCTGTTACGAGGTTTTTCAACTGTGCCATTGGTCGGTGCTTCCGGTGCCATATCCGGCGTGATGGGTCTGTATCTGGTGTTCTACCCACATGCTCATACCGACCTCTATTTCCCGACTCGCCATCGATGGATATTGATCGCGCACCTTTCCGCTCGGGGGGCCATCCTGGCTTGGTTAGCCTGCCAACTGGTCTTTTTTGCTTTAACGATAAAGCACTCCGGTGGAACGGCGTTCTCCGCCCACATCGGTGGACTGCTGGGCGGCGTAGGATTGGGGCTGTTGTTACGACGGGTGTTCCATCTTCAGGCACCGAGCATTAGGCGGGTCATCGAAATCAAAAGAATTCGAAACGCCGATGTCTGGTGTCCAAATTGTGGTCATCAGGAAGATTACAGAGAGTACAGGCTGTATGTATGTTCTGAATGCGGCACCCGGTATGAAATCATCCGGTCCGGCAATCAGGAGGAACCACTGGGCCGTTACGGCGAATTGTCCCAGCTTGAATTGGAGGCGTTGAAAGATCTTGCGGAAGGTGAAATTCCCGAGCAGGGGTATAGAGCAGCTTGGACGCAGGAAGAAAATGGTCAGACCCTTCAATTTAAAGGCTACCTATATCTTGAAGGTGCGATGCAAAAGTTGTTGATTACCGTCGAGCAAGATGGCGTTGAGAAAAATTATCTGCAGCGTTCCTTTATTCGTCTCAGTGAAATAGACGATTTTCTGCACAATGAAACCACTTTCGAACTCAGTGATTTCAAACCTTTTAATCGGGTTTGATGGCAGGAGGAAACAGCAATGACGCCGGATATATTGCAATATCATAAGTCTCAGCCGACGACGGATCGCGCTTGCTGTGATCGTCTTGCCGCACTGATTGAAGAGTATTTGCCCGAAGCTGAATCCAAGGTTTGGCATGGCCACCCGGTGTGGTTTCTGGACGGCAATCCTATTGTTGGTTACAGCAAGTTGAAAGGCGGTGTGCGCCTGTTGTTCTGGAGCGGTCAGACCTTTGATGAACCCGGACTGACACCCGAAGGTAAGTTCAAAGCCGCCGAAGTACGCTATACCGACTCAGTGCAAATCAACACTGATGACATGGCCCGCTGGATCGCCAAAGCGCGGGAAATACAGTGGGATTATAAAAATATAGTGCGTCGTAAAGGCCGGTTAGAACGACTCAAATAGGTAGGTTTATGTTGCTGACACAATTGCGGGGCCTGGGGCCTAAATCGGCAGTTATGCTGGCTGCAATCGATATTCATGATCGCGCCGACCTGGAACGCCTTGGGCCAGTTCGTGCCTATTTAAAGTTAAAACAGGAAACCGATTTCAACCCCAGTTTGAATCTGCTTTACGCCATGGTCGGCGCCTTGGAGGACCGGCATTGGGCGGATATCACGCCCGCTGAGAAGGTGTCGTTACTGATGGAAATGGACGGTTACCGAGAACTGCTGACGATCTTAGATGGCGAAGACATTCGCTTGGATCTGTAAATATCGCCTCCGTTGCGGAGGCGATATTTTTAAAGCGCGTTCAGAGCAACGCTAGCTTTTTATTTATTAAGTTATTTATCAAGGCAGCTTATAAGCCAACACATAATCACCGGGTGTTGTGCCTACCGAGCCATGCCCGCCGGCCACTAGAACCACCATCTGCTCACCCTGGCTGTTCAGATAAGTCATGGGTGTGGCTTGGCCGCCGGCTGGCAGTCGTGCTTGCCAGAGTTGTTCGCCGGTGCTCAGGTCGTAAGCGCGTAGATAGTCGTCGACGGTCGCCGCCAGGAAGGCTACGTTGCCCGCGGTAACAATCGGACCACCTATGCCGGGTACGCCCATTTCGATGGGCAATGGCAACGGTGTCATGTCGTAGATAGTGCCGTTTTTGTGGCGATAGACGACTTCGCCGGTGTTCAGATTGGCACTGGCGACATACCCCCAGGGCGGTTGCTGGCAAGGCACGCCCAGCGGCGACAGGAAGGGTTTCATGTTCACGGCGTAGGGTGCGCCACCGTTCTCGTTCAAACCCGCTTCACCTTGGTTGGTTTTTCCCAGATCCTGGCCGTCTTTGGGTACCAGGGTGGAGGTGAATGCCAGGTAGAGTGGCATGCCGAACATCACACCTTTGTTCGGATCGACCGCGATGCTGCCCCAGTTAAATACACCGAAGTTACCCGGATACACTAAGGTGCCTTGTTCCGACGGAGCGGTGTACTGGCCGTCGTATTTCAGCGAACGAAACTGAATGCGGCAGATCATCTGATCAATGACGCTGGCTCCCCACATATCGGCTTCGCGCATTGTCGGTGGGCGAAAGGTTAATCCGGAAATAGGTTGAGTAGCGGCGGTGTGGTCACCCTCAATCGAACCCTGGGGTGCTGGCTGTTCGGTTATCGGGATGATTGGCTCGCCGGTGGCGCGATTCAGAACATAGACGTCGCCTTGCTTGGTCGGCACTACGAGGGCCGGTTGTTGTCCGGAATCGGTGTTCAGGTCCAGCAATACTGGTTGCGCGGGTGTGTCCATATCCCACAGGTCGTGATGGACAAACTGCTGTACCCAGGCAACCTGGCCGGTCTCCAGGCTGAGTGCCACGACCGAGGAAGCGTATTTCTCTTCGTTTTCAGTCCGGTACATGCCCAGTTGGTCTGGCGTGCGATTGCCCATGGGAAAGTAGATCAGCCCCAAATCTTCGTCGGCGCTGGCAACAGACCAGGAGTTGGGCGAACTCGTGGAGTAGGTTTCTCCGCTGGCAATCGGCGCTGTGTCTTCCGGGTTTGCCGGGTCCCAGTTCCAGACCAACTCCCCCGTTTTGGCGTCGTACGCACGAATCACACCGGACGGCGACTGGATGTCGTAGTTGTCGTTGACCGCGCCGGCGACGATGACCTTTCCGTCTGCGACGGTGGCCGGCGAGGTTGAGTAGTAATAACCATCCTGTTGAAACGGCATGTTGTGCATCAGATCGAGCACGCCGTCTTCAGCAAAGTTGGCGCAGCGGGCGCCGGTCTCAGGGTCGATGGCGATCAGGCGTGCATCGGAAGTCGGCAGAAACAACTGCGCATCGCACTGAATGCTGTCCAGGTTTTGTGCCGGTTCAGTGGCGGTTTGAACCTGAATGGCATCGGCGTTGCCGTTTGCCGGTGGCAAATAGGAAACCCCTCGACAGGTCTGGTGTTGGCGTTGGCTTTGCGGCGGTACTTCGGCGTCATAGACCCATTGTTCTTCGCCGTTGTCGGCATTCAACGCAATTAACCAGTTGTGCGGTGTGCACAGAAACAAGCTGGTTCCGATTTTCAGTGGCGTGGCTTCGTAGGTGGTTTCGGTCACATCTTGTGGGCCTTTCACGTCGCCGGTCTGGTATTGCCAGGCTTGTTTGAGGTTGGCCACGTTGTCAGCGTTGATCTGGTTCAGTGGGGAATACCGTTGCCCGAAATTATTGCGGCCATAGGCGTGCCAGCTTCCATCGGCGGTGTCGTTCAGACTGGTATTCGTCGCTCCGTTGACGTTGGCGATTTGCCCGTCAATGCGTGTGGTATCTACGGCCAGGCTGGCTAGCAAACCAGCGCCAATCAATGCCCAGACGGGGATCAGTACAACGGCTCCGGAAGGTTGCGTTCGCGGCGGCCACAGCAGCGGAATGGCGAGCAATAAGAACAAACCCAGGCGGGTAGCCAGCGGCCACCAGGAAAAACCCGATTCCAGCAAAGCCCAGACGGCTGTTGCCACCAGAAAAACAGCGTATAACCATTGCGCCCAACGGCGGCGTCTAGGAATGGCCGCGGCGGTAATCAGCAGCGTCAGGCCTGCTAAAGCGTAAAACCAGCTACCGCTCAGGATAATGAGCCAGGCACCCCCGCCCAGCAAAATCAGTCCAAATAGGAGATAAATAACCGATAAAACAATCATAACGCGTCCCTTTATTAGTACAGGAACTATTTGAGGTTGGGCGTTGAGTGGATTTTTCAAATTGGCACAAAAAAATATGTGCGCTGCGACACCCCGAGCGTAAGGTTATTTCCGGAATAGACGGGATATCAGGAGAACAGGATGAAGAATCAGTGTCAGAGCTGTGGGATGCCAATGAAAGGGAAGCCTGACTTGGCGGGCACCGAAGTCGATGGCCGAAAGAGCGCGCTCTATTGCCATTATTGCTATCAAGACGGTGCGTTTACGCAACCGACTTTTACCGTTGAGGAGATGCAACAGTTCTGTATCGCCCGCATGAAAGAGCAGGGTTTCCCGGCACTGCTGGCCTGGTTGTTCGTGCGTAAGTTGCCAAAACTGAAGCGCTGGTCGGAGGCCGGGGCATAACATCCAATCGCCTGGAGGCTTGCTGATGCCGGGAACGGAATATATAGTTTATATATAAATCGTATATTCGAGGTTCCAATGGGTATCGTAAAAATCAGCGACGAACTGCACGACGAAGTGCGCAAAGCCAGTGCAACCATGGTTCGGTCGATCAACGCTCAAGCGGAGTTTTGGTTGAAGATCGGCATGTTGGCGGAAGCCAATCCTCAATTGACGTTCAGCGAAATCATTCGTGAGCAGATGAATCGGGCCGCGGTCGATCTGGAGAAGTTCAGTCTTGAGCAACGTGAGCATTAAGTCGCATCAGCAACTGGCGCAGATGCGCGAGTCTGGCCGTCTGTTGGCGGCCGTCTTTGCATATCTGGATACCAAGGTTGTTGCTGGCGTATCTACCATGCAAATCAACGACTGGGTTGAGCGTTATATTGTCGATGAATTGCAGGCCCGGCCGGCGAGCAAAGGTCAGTACGGTTATGCCTATGTACTGAATTCGTCGATCAATCGGGTGGTCTGTCACGGCGTGCCGTCGGCGACGCAATTTCTGAAAAACGGCGACATCGTTAACCTCGATATCACCCTGGAAAAGAACGGCTACATCGCCGATTCCAGCAAGATGTATCTGATCGGCGAGGTATCCGCACCGGCCAGGCGCCTGGTCGATCAGACTTATCAGGCGATGTGGCGCGGTATTGAATTGGTGCGGCCCGGCACGACACTCGGCGACATCGGACACGCCATTCAGCGCCATGCTGAAGCCCAGGGATATTCCGTCGTACGTGAATACTGCGGTCATGGCATCGGTACGGAAATGCACGAAGCTCCGCAAGTTCTGCATTACGGTCGCCCCGGCACCGGGGAGATTCTGGTGCCGGGTATGACATTCACCATTGAGCCGATGATCAACCAGGGCAAAGCCAAAATTCGCACCAAACCCGATGGCTGGACGGTGGTTACGGCGGACAAAAAACTGTCCGCACAATGGGAGCACACCGTAGCGGTAACGGAAACCGGCTATGAAGTCCTGACGTTGAGAGACGAGGAGCGGGCGGCGATGGCGGTGAGTTAATCGCCGCCAATTTTTCGGCGTTGTTCCATAACAAAGCGTTGCACTGTTTCACTTTTCCAATCGCGTTCTTCGGCTAGACTTGCCAACCTGTGCCGCTTTCTGCGGCACTGTTGTTTCCGTTATAAACCAGAGAGAGATAACCCATGAGAGCAGTTGGGTTCTTGTGCCTTGTTATATTGATGTCGCTGGCGGGTTGTCAGGTGTCCGGTTCATCGGTGATGAATCGCACCATGCCGTTGCCCGTGGAGGTCGATCCTATTACCGATGGCACCTGGTATAAGCCGGAGGTTGAAGTCACCTGGCAATGGCAGTTGCTGGTTAACGATGGCGCAACACTGAATACGAGTTACAACGTTGAAATATACGATGTCGATTTGTTCGATACCGATCAGGAAACCATCGACGAACTGCACGACGACAACCGCTTCGTGATCTGTTATTTCTCCGCCGGATCGTACGAAAACTGGCGCGACGACGAAGACGAATTTGCCGGCAATGAACTGGGCAAAACCCTGGACGGTTGGGAAGACGAACGCTGGTTAGACATTCGTTCCACCAACGTTCACCGCATTATGAAAGCGCGGCTGGACCTGGCCGCCGACAAAGAATGCGACGGTGTGGAACCCGATAATATGGACGGCTATCTGAACAATCCGGGCTTTAAATTCACCGCTCGTGATCAACTGGCATACAACCGTTTTATTGCCAACGAAGCGCACAAGCGAAACTTGTCGGTGGGTTTAAAAAACGATCTGGATCAGGTTGAAGATCTGGTCGATTACTACGATTTTTCCGTTAATGAACAATGCTTCCAGTACGACGAATGCAACATGCTGGTGCCTTTTATTGATGCCGACAAACCCGTGCTGAATGCGGAATATCCAGAAGAAGATGAAGACCTCGATGATGACAACAGCGATGGCTCTTGGACTGCCTTGTGCACGGCGTCCAATGATCTGGATTTCAGTACGCTGGTGCTTCCGTTGGATCTGAATGACGACTTTCGACACAGTTGTTTGACCGAACCCTGAGCGCTACAGTGATCGGGTGACAGCCGCCTTGCCGACGCAAGCGCGGCTGTTTTTTTATATCGCGTGAGATTAATAAAGATGCCAAGTGTGAAGCCGGGAATTTATCAGCATTTCAAAGGCGGGCGATATCGGGTGATTGGTTTGAGCCGTCACAGTGAAACCGAACAGCCGCTGGTGGTCTATCAATGCCTGTACGGCGACTTTGATCTTTGGGTGCGGCCGCTGGACAGTTTTGCATCCAGTGTCGAAGTGGATGGGCAGATGGTGCCTCGCTTCAAATGGCTTCAGCCTTTGCTCGCGGACGATTGGTCGGCCTTGGCCGATGCCTTATCCGCTTCGTCGAATTCCGACGTATAAAGGCCTGCAATCAATCGCGACAATTTGCGAATGTGTTCGGTCTTTTCCGGGTAGTGAATATCGGAATTGATCAGCATGTCTTTGGCGTGTTTATAGTAAGCCGCTGCCATAGCCAGATCGCCACCGTCGCGCGCCTGCACGGCCTGATATTGGTAAGCTTCCGCTTCCAATTCCAGCGTACGGCGACGCAACCGCTCGATATGAACTTCCGCCTCGCCGTCACTTAACGCACCTTCGGTAACGCGGCGGTTGAGTAATTTGGCCGTGCGACCGAAATGCCGTTTGATGAGGTGAATTTCGCGGTCTGAAGTGGGCGTTTGGGGCTGGTTGGCTTTGTCGCCGAGTGCATCGATGGTGCGTTCCAGATCCTGGTAATACTGCAGGCGTTCTTGCATGTTGTTATCGGTGGGTGACAGTTCAAGCAGCCCTTGTGAGTCATCCACCAGCATCGCCTGCAGGTGCAACAACAGTTCCGGGTTACGGTCGTACGACATCAGGGTGTCGAATAACTCTTCAACCTTATTCTGGCGCGATTTGCGCACCCGCAACGCTTCGCGCAGCTCTTCTTGCTCGACTTCCTTCTGATGCGCCATACGGCTGACATAGACCCCGCCGAACATCAGAGCGATCAGGAAAATGATGGCGATAATGGCGAAAAAAGACACTGTGTGTGTATCTCCGTCGGGTCCAATCGAACCGGTAAACCAAAGAGCGGCCGCATTTGACAAAACTTGACCTTGCCGGGCCAAGCGTATATACGTCTGCGCCTCTTGCGTCTCCAGCGGGTCGTGAGCTAACTATATAAAAGGAAGCAATAGGCGGATACAGAACGCATGGGTAAATCACTGGTCATTGTCGAGTCACCGGCCAAAGCCAAGACCATCAACCGCTATCTGGGCAACGATTTCATCGTTAAGTCCTCGGTGGGCCATATTCGTGACCTGCCCACCAGCGGTCAATCCAAGCCGGTGGATGCCAAGGCGCGCGCCCGTCAGGCGGCCGAGACACGCAAGATGTCGCCGGAGCAGAAGGCTCGCCATAAGCAGCGCAAGGCCAGGGAGCAGCTGATCGCGCGCATGGGCATCAACCCGGATAAAGACTGGGAAGCCCACTACGAAGTGCTGCCGGGCAAAGAAAAGGTGGTGGACGAGTTACGCCGCTTAGCCAAATCGGCCGACACCATTTACCTCGCAACGGATTTGGACCGCGAAGGGGAGGCCATTGCCTGGCATTTGCAGGAGAGCATTGGTCAGGCGCCGGAAAAATACCGCCGCGTGGTGTTCAACGAAATCACTAAAAAAGCCATTCAGGGTGCGTTTGAGCAGCCGGGCGATCTGGATTTGAACCGCGTTAATGCGCAGCAGGCGCGTCGTTTTCTCGATCGCGTCGTCGGTTATATGGTGTCGCCGCTGCTGTGGGCGAAGGTCGCGCGTGGCTTGAGTGCCGGTCGGGTGCAATCGGTTGCGGTGCGGTTGATTGTCGAGCGTGAACGCGAAATTCGCGCCTTCACTCCCGAAGAATTTTGGGATTTGCATGCTCAAACGCAGAGCACAGCGGGCGCGCAAATCCGTTTTGAAGTAACTCAATATCAGGGCGAAAAATACCGCCCGGTGAATGAAGCGCAGAGCCAGGCGCACGTTGAACGCCTGCGTGATTTGCCGCTGTCCATCAGCGACCGCGAAGACAAGCCGACGCAATCGCGCCCGGCTGCGCCCTTCATTACCTCGACGTTGCAACAGGCCGCCAGCACGCGCCTGGGTTACAGCGTCAAGAAAACCATGACCATGGCGCAGCGCCTGTACGAAGCCGGCCACATCACCTACATGCGAACCGATTCGACCAACCTCAGCGCTGAAGCGGTTGCGTCGGTGCGTGATTTTATTGGCCAGCAATACGGCGACAATTACCTGCCAGAAAACCCGGCAGTGTATGGCAGCCGTGAAGGCGCCCAGGAAGCGCACGAGGCCATTCGTCCGTCGTATGTGGAGCGCCGCAGTGCCGATTTGAGCGATATGGAGCGCGATGCTCAGCGGCTTTATGAATTGATCTGGCAACGCTTTGTCGCCTGTCAGATGGTGCCGGCGAAATACAAAAGCACCGTGCTCACGGTTAAAACCGGCGATTACGAATTGAAAGCGCGCGGTCGTGTGGTTGTCTTCGACGGCTACACCCGCGTCATGGCGCAGCCGGCCAAAGGCGACGACGCCACCGAGTTGCCGGACCTGAACGTCAACGACAAGCTGGCGCTGAAACAACTCGAACCCAAGCAACATTTCACCAAGCCGCCGGCGCGTTACACCGAAGCGTCGTTGGTGAAAGAGTTGGAAAAACAGGGTATTGGTCGGCCGTCTACTTACGCCTCGATCATCTCCACGATTCAGGATCGCGGTTATGTGCGCCTGCAAAACCGACGTTTCTACGCGGAAAAAATTGGCGACATTGTGACCGACCGACTGACCGAATCGTTCACCGATCTGCTGCAATATCAGTTCACGGCGAGGCTGGAAGAATATCTGGATGAGATCGCCACCGGCGAGCGCACCTGGAAGGAAGTGCTGAATACGTTCTACAAGGATTTCACGCGCCAGTTGGAACAGGCGGAATCGGATGACGGCGGCATGCGTGCCAATGAGCCGACGCTGACCGACATCGAATGCCCACGCTGCGGCCGGCCGATGATGGTGCGCAACGGCACCACCGGCGTGTTTCTGGGTTGCTCAGGTTACAACCTGCCACCGAAAGAACGCTGCAAAGGCACGTTGAATCTGATTCCGGGCGAAGAAGCCTTATCGGTCGATGATGACGACGATGAAGCCGAAGCGCAGGCGCTGCGCCACAAAGAACGCTGCGATATTTGCGGTACGGCGATGGATTCGTACCTGATCGACGAACACCGCAAATTGCACATCTGTGGCAACAACCCGGATTGTTCCGGTTTTAAAGTCGAACACGGCCAATTCAAGATCAAAGGCTACGACGGCCCGACGCTGGAATGCGACAAGTGTGGCAGTGAAATGCAACTGAAGAGCGGTCGTTTCGGCAAATACTTCGGTTGCACTAACGAAGACTGCAAGAACACCCGCAAACTGTTGCGCAACGGCGAAGCCGCGCCACCGAAAATGGACCCAGTGCCGATGCCGGAATTGCAGTGCCAGAAAGTGGACGACACCTACGTACTGCGTGACGGCGCGTCCGGTTTGTTCCTGGCGGCGAGTCAGTTCCCGAAAAATCGCGAAACCCGTCCGCCGCAAGTGAAAGAGCTGGTGCCGCACAAAGCGGAAATCCCGGAGAAGTATCACTTCTTGCTGGATGCTCCGGTTGAAGACGACGACGGCCGACCGGCGGTGATCCGTTACAGCCGTAAGACGCAAGAACAGTACGTCATGACCGAAGACGACAGCGGTAAAGCGACCGGCTGGAAGGCGTTCTACAACAACGGCAACTGGCAGATTGATGCGCCGGCCAAGGCTAAACCGAAAGCCAAGGCAAAAGCGAAAACCAAAGCCAAGCCGAAAGCGGCGGCCAAGAAAAAGGCATCGGCCTGATTTGATCAGCAAAACAGAAACAGGGCGTTTCCCATTGGGAAACGCCCTGTTTTTTATGCACAAAATTCAGCCATAAAAAAACCGGCCGAAGCCGGTTTTCTGCAAACGTTCGAGCTTATTTGCCCGGCACGTCGCGTTGGGTGTGACCTTTGTACAACTGACGCGGACGACCGATGCGGTACGCGCCGCTGATCATTTCTTTCCAGTGCGCGATCCAGCCCGGTGTGCGGCCGACGGCAAACAGGACGGTGAACATGTCGGTAGGAATACCCAGGGCTTTGAAGATGATGCCGGAATAAAAATCGACGTTCGGATAGAGTTTTTTCTCGATGAAATACTCGTCTTCCAGCGCGATTTTTTCCAGACGCATGGCGATCTTCAACATCGGGTCGTTGCCAGCACCGAGTTCGGACAGCACTTCGTCACAGGTTGCCTTCATCACTTTGGCGCGCGGGTCGTAGTTCTTGTACACGCGGTGACCAAAGCCCATCAGACGGAACGGATCGTCTTTGTCTTTGGCGCGGGCGATGAATTCTTCGATGCGGGACTCGTCGCCGATTTCTTCGAGCATGGTCAACACGGCTTCGTTAGCACCGCCGTGTGCCGGACCCCAAAGCGCAGCGATACCGGCTGCGATACAGGCGAACGGATTGGCACCGGAAGAACCGGCCAGACGTACGGTAGACGTTGAGGCGTTTTGCTCGTGATCGGCGTGCAGCGTGAAGATTTTGTCCATGGCGCGTGCCAGCGTCGGGCTGACTTTGTAATCCTGCGCCGGGGTGGAGAACATCATGTGCAGGAAGTTCCCACCGTAGGACAGATCGTTCCGCGGATACACGAACGGCTGACCGATGGAGTACTTGTAGGTCATGGCCGCCAGCGTCGGCATTTTGGAAATCAGACGGTGCGCGGCGACTTCACGATGGCGTTCGTTGGTGATGTCCAGCGAGTCGTGATAGAAGGCCGACAGGGCGCCGACCACACCAACCATGATGGCCATCGGATGCGAATCGCGACGGAAACCCTGGAAGAACTGGCGCATTTGTTCATGCACCATGGTGTGGTGACTGATGACGTGCTGGAACTCTTTTTTCTCCGCTGCGCTGGGCAAATCCCCGTACAACAGCAGATAGCAGACGTCCAAATAATCGGCTTTGTTGGCCAGTTGATCAATGGGGTAGCCGCGGTGCAGCAAGACACCTTGGTCGCCGTCGATGTAGGTGATTTCAGACTCGCAGGATGCGGTGGAAACGAAGCCGGGATCGTAGGTGAACAGTCCATTGGCGGTCAGTGACCGTACGTCCACAACATCAGGACCCATCGTGCCAGAAAGTACGGGCAACTCAATCGGGTCGCGTCCTTCGATGACCAACTTGGCAGTCTTGTCAGTCATGAGGGCCTCCTCTGTAAAGCCGGGGTTAGGCGTCGGAAAGGGTGACGCAGAAGGGGTGATGATCAGGCTGCACCTTGGACGGTGACGCTTTCGATATGGAAAAGCGTTGTCTTGCGTCTATCTTTATAGAGTTGTGACGCAGGGTGCGAAATCGCGCACAACTATAGAGAGTTGCGATCGTTTGTCAATTTGACCAAAGCGGCGGCCTAAACCGAAAGTCTCAGTGGCAATGATTAACCAATGACTACAATAGCGGAACCCTATGGGGCCCCCGTAAACACTGCGTTCCCGACCTGTGTCCATTTGTAATTGTTTGCATCGGTCACTATAATTCCGGCGCATTTCGGGGTCGGGCCAACTGCCTTAACCGTGCTTGGCAGAAGGTTTGACCGTTCCAGCCGCCCGTCATTGGGCTTGCACATCAATAAGAGTGAACAGCCGTGAACAATCACCGACCAAAGAACCTTGATCTGGGAACGATACGTTTCCCGATCACTGCCATAGCGTCGATCATTCATCGCATAACGGGTGTCGGCCTTTTCGTCGCTGTCGGCTTTCTGGTCTGGGCGCTGGGCCTGAGTCTGGAATCCCGTCAGGGTTTCGATCAGGTCGTCGCTGTCCTGACGCATCCTCTCGCCAAGTTCATTACCTGGGGCATCCTTTCTTTGGTGGTGTACCACTTCATCGCCGGCATCAAGCATTTGATCATGGACGCAGGTTACGCTGAGACATTGAACGGCGGCACGTGGGCGTCTCGCATTGCTTTGGTTCTGGCTGTTATCGGCATCGTTCTGGCGGGGGTTTGGGTATGGTAAGAAGCATCACTAACCTGTCGCGCAGCGGTCTGTCCGACTGGATGATCCAACGCGTCTCGGCCGTTCTGCTGGCCACCTACACTCTGTTTATTTTTGGTTTCTTCATCGCCAACCCCAATCTCAGCTTCGCCGAATGGCAGCATCTGTTCTCCAGCTTCTGGGTCAAGATCTACACCCTGGTCACCTTGCTGGCCTTGGTCGGCCACATCTGGGTCGGCATGTGGACGGTGGCGACGGACTATCTCAAGAACGCCTGGGTCCGTTTTATCGTGTTGTTCATCATCGCTGTGACCGCCTTCATTTATCTGGTCGCCGGTGTATCGGCTGTGTGGGGTGTATAAAGGTATGGCTACTATTAAGACTATGACTTACGACGCCATCGTCGTCGGTGGCGGTGGCAGTGGTTTGCGCGCTGCGTTGCAGTTGGCGCAATCCGGTTTGAATACTGCGGTGGTATCCAAAGTTTTCCCGACGCGTTCTCACACGGTTTCTGCTCAGGGCGGTATTACCTGCGCGATCGCCAGTGCTGATCCGGATGACGATTGGCGTTGGCACATGTACGACACCGTTAAAGGTTCCGACTACATCGGTGACCAGGACGCGATCGAATACATGTGTTCCGTCGGCCCGGAAGCGGTATTCGAACTGGACCACATGGGCCTGCCGTTCTCCCGTTTTGAAAACGGTCGTATTTATCAGCGTCCTTTCGGCGGTCAGTCCAAAGGTCCGGACAACCCCACTCAGGCCGCTCGTACCTGTGCGGCGGCTGACCGTACCGGTCACGCTCTGTTGCACACGCTCTATCAAGGCAACCTGAAAGCCGGCACCTCTTTTTTGAATGAATGGTACGCGGTCGATCTGGTCACCAACGCCAAAGGCGCGGTGACGGGTGTCGTTGCCATCGAAATCGAAACCGGCGACGTCGTTCATATTCAATCCAAAGCCACAGTACTGGCGACCGGTGGTGCTGGTCGTATTTATGCCTCAACCACTAACGCCCTGATCAACACCGGCGACGGCATCGGCATGGCATTGCGTGCCGGCTTCCACGTCCAGGATATGGAAATGTGGCAGTTCCACCCGACCGGCATCTATGGCGCCGGCACTCTGGTGACCGAAGGTTGCCGTGGTGAAGGTGGCTATCTGATCAATAAAGACGGCGAACGTTTCATGGAACGTTACGCCCCCAACGCCAAAGATTTGGCCGGCCGCGATGTGGTCGCCCGTTCGATGGTGCTGGAAATTCTCGGCGGTCGCGGCGGCGGCCCGGAAGGCGACCACGTCTTCCTGAAACTCGATCACCTGGGTGAAGAACTGCTGCATAGCCGTCTGCCGGGTATCGTGGAATTGTCGAAGACGTTTGCGCACGTCGATCCAGCCAAAGAGCCGATTCCAGTTGTACCGACTTGCCACTATATGATGGGCGGTATTCCGACCAACGTTGGCGGCCAGGCTCTGATGCTGGACGAAAACGGCAACGACAAAGTCATCGACGGCCTATATGCCTGCGGCGAAGCTGCTTGCGTATCCGTACACGGCGCCAACCGTTTGGGCGGCAACTCGCTGCTTGATCTGGTGGTCTTCGGTCGTTCGGCCGGTATGCAGATCGAGAAGACATTGCGTGAAGGTTACGAATCGGATGCGGCCACCGCAGACGACATCGACCGTGCCATGGCGCGTCTGAACGCTCTGGAAAACACCACCGAAGGCGAAAGCGTTGCGGCGGTGAAGAAAGATCTGCAAAACACCATGCAACTGCACTTCGGCGTATTCCGCGAAGGCAAGAGCATGGCCGAAGGTCTGAAAAAGCTGGCAGAGATTCGCGAACGCGTTGGCAAGGTCAAACTCGACGACAAGAGCAAGGCGTTTAACACCGCCCGCATCGAAGCGCTGGAATTGGCCAACCTGCTGGAAGTCGCTGAAGCAACGGCGGTGGCCGCTGAGCAGCGCACCGAAAGCCGCGGCGCACACGCCCGTGAAGATTTCCAGGAGCGTGATGACGAGAACTGGTTGTGTCACTCCATCTTCAAGCCGGGTGAAAAAACCATCGCCAAGCGTGCAGTGAACTTCACCCCTAAAACGGTCGAGCCTTTCCAACCCAAGGTCCGCACTTACTAAGTCGATGCCGATTCGGAGCGCCGTATGAAAGTCAGTATCTATCGTTACAATCCGGAGACCGACAAGAAGCCCTACATGCAGGACTACGAGGTTGAGATCCCGGAAGGCAAGGACCTGATGGTCCTCGACGTCCTCAACCTGGTGAAAGAGCAGGACACCACAGTGTCTTACCGTCGCTCTTGCCGCGAAGGCGTCTGTGGTTCGGATGGTTTGAACATCAATGGCAAAAACGGTTTGGGTTGCATTACCCATCTGTCGGAAGTGAAGGGCGGTCGTGACAAACTGGTCATCCGTCCGTTGCCGGGTCTGCCGGTCATTCGCGACCTGGTGGTCGATATGGGCGTCTTCTATAAGCAGTACGAGAAGATCAAACCTTATCTGATCAACGATCAGCCAGCGCCGGCGATTGAACGCCTGCAAAGCCCGGAAGATCGTGAAAAGCTGGACGGTTTGTACGAGTGCATTCTGTGCGCCTGCTGCTCAACGTCCTGCCCGTCGTTCTGGTGGAACCCGGATAAGTTCGTCGGCCCCGCTGGCTTGCTGCAAGCGTATCGTTTCCTGGCGGACAGCCGCGATACCGCGACCGCAGATCGCCTGGCGGATCTGGACGATCCGTTCAGCGTGTTCCGTTGCCGTGGCATCATGAACTGTGTCAGTGTCTGCCCCAAAGGGCTGAACCCGACTCGGGCAATCGGTCACATCCGGTCTATGCTGTTGGCCAACGCCACTTAATCACGAACAACCGCGTCTCTCGCGGTCAGAAACCCCGGTCCGGCCGGGGTTTTGTTCGGCCCCAGCCTGTGTCGGTAGTTGGGGAGTTCTGAATAGAGAGTGAGTTTTTGAGTCGATGCTGATGGCATCGTGATTTCTTCCGCGGTATTGAACAAACAGGGTTCAAGCACAATGCAAAACGGCACCATGGAGGAACTTTGGTCATCGTCCCATTTATCGGGCGGCAACCAAACCTACCTTGACGAGATGTACGAAGCCTATCTGGCTGATCCTAATTCCGTTCCCGAACAGTGGCGTGCGGTATTCGACAAGCTTCCCAATATCAATGATCAGGTGACGACCGATACCCCGCACGGGCCGGTTCGAGATCATTTCATGTTGCTTGCCAAATCTCCCAAGGTCGCCTCCAACACATTGGCGCCGAGCATTGTCAGCGAACACGAACGCAAACAGGTGCGCGTCCATCAACTGGTGACCGCCTATCGTTTTCGGGGCCACCAGAAAGCCCAGCTCGATCCGCTTGGTTTGACCGAGCGCGATCCGGTGCCGGATCTGGACATGCAATACCACGGCCTGACTCCGGCCGATGAAGACACCGTCTTTCAATGCGACAACATTTATCTGGGTAAAAGCGAAGCGCCGCTGAAAGAAATTGTCGCCGCGCTGGAGCAAACCTATTGCTCATCCATCGGCGCTGAATTCACCCACATTGTGAATACCGCTGAGCGTCGCTGGGTTGAGCAGCGCATGGAATCGGTCCGGTCTCGTCCGGAATATTCGGCTGAAGTCCGACAAAACATTCTTGAGCGCCTGACGGCTGCCGAAGGCCTGGAAAAATTCCTGGGTTCCAAGTATCCAGGCACCAAGCGTTTCGGTCTGGAAGGTGGCGAGTCGCTGATTCCGTTGATGAGCGAGTTGATTCAACGCAGCGGTTCCTACGGTGCCAAAGAACTGGTGATCGGCATGGCCCACCGCGGCCGACTGAACATGCTGATCAACATTCTGGGTAAGAACCCGGCGGATTTGTTCGAAGAATTCGAAGGCAAATCCTTCCTGTCTCAGGGTTCCGGCGACGTTAAATATCACCAGGGTTTCTCTTCCAACGTCATGACCTCCGGCGGCGAAGTGCACCTGGCGCTGGCGTTCAACCCGTCGCATTTGGAAATTGCGTCACCCGTGGTGGAAGGCTCGGTTCGTGCCCGTCAGGATCGTCGCGGCGATCACAGTGGCGATCAGGTCGTTCCGGTCAACATTCATGGCGATGCAGCTTTTGCCGGCCAGGGCGTGGTTATGGAGACATTCCAGATGTCTCAGACCCGCGCTTACACCACTGGCGGCACCATTCACATCATCATCAACAACCAGGTTGGCTTCACCACCTCCAAGCGCATCGATGCCCGCTCAACCGAGTACTGCACCGACATCGCCAAGATGGTTCAGGCGCCGATTTTCCATGTGAACGGCGACGACCCGGAAGCGGTGATTTTCGTCACCCAGTTGGCGGTTGATTATCGTCAGCAGTTCAAGCGCGATGTGGTGATTGATCTGGTGTGCTACCGCCGTCGTGGCCACAACGAAGCCGACGAACCGGCAATGACTCAGCCGCTGATGTATCAAGCCATTCGTGCGCGTAAGAGCACGCTGGAACTGTACGCCAACCAGTTGGTGGAGCAGGGCGTGGTCAGCGAGGCCGTCGTCAAGAGCATGGCGGACGACTACCGCGATGCGCTCGACAAGGGCGAGCACGTGGTCAAGGCCCTGGTAAAAGAGCCGAACAAGTCGCTGTTCGTCGACTGGACGCCTTATCTGAACCAGCCGGTGGTTGATCAGTTCGACACCAGTTGGCCGCTGAAAGACCTGCAGGCACTGGCCGACGACATCAACCTGATGCCTGAAGGTTTCCCGTTGCAGCGTCAGGTTGGCAAGGTGATTTCCGACCGCGAAAAAATGGCTAAAGGCGCCATGCCGTTGAACTGGGGCATGGCCGAGCTGCTGGCCTACGCCACGCTGGTAAAAGAAGGCCATCCGATTCGGATGACCGGCCAGGATTCCGGCCGCGGTACCTTCGGCCACCGCCACGCGGTACTGCACAATCAGAAAGACGGCAGCACCTATACGCCGCTGGCGCATCTGTACGAAAACCAGCCGACTTTTGAAGTCTACGACTCCTTCCTGTCTGAAGAAGCGGTTGTTGCCTTTGAATACGGTTACTCAACCACCACGCCGAATGCGTTGGTGGTTTGGGAAGCCCAGTTTGGTGACTTTGCCAACGGTGCTCAGGTGGTGATCGACCAGTTCATCACGTCCGGTGAACACAAGTGGGGCCGTTTGTGCGGTCTGGTTATGTTGTTGCCGCACGGCTACGAAGGCCAGGGCCCGGAACACTCTTCGGCTCGACTGGAGCGTTTCCTGCAATTGTGCGCCGAGCAGAACATTCAGGTGTGCATGCCGACTACACCGGCGCAGGTCTATCACATGCTGCGTCGTCAGGCGCGTCGTAACCTGCGCAAGCCGCTGGTGGTGATGTCGCCGAAGAGTCTGCTGCGTCACAAGGATGCCGTCTCCAGTCTGGAAGAATTGGCCGAAGGCAGCTTCCAGACCGTCATCGATGAAACCAATGCCGATATCGATCCGAAGCAGGTTGAGCGCGTCGTGTTCTGTTCCGGCAAGGTGTATTACGACCTGATCGAGAAGCGTCAGAAAGAAGAGGTGAAGAACGTCGCCATCGTCCGCATTGAGCAGCTGTATCCGTTCCCGGAAGAGCGGCTGTACGAAGTGCTGTCTGGCTACAAAAACCTCAAGGACGTGATCTGGTGTCAGGAAGAGCCGATGAATCAGGGCGCCTGGTATTCCAGCCAGCACCACATGCGCAAAGTGTTGCAGAAAGTGAATTCCAGCCTGTATTTGAACTACGCAGGCCGTGACGCTTCAGCATCACCGGCGGCGGGTTATATGGCACTGCATTTAGAACAACTTGAAAAATTCCTTAACGAAGCAATTTTGTTTGCTCAGTGATATCGACGCTCTACGACTAAGGATCCGTACAGATGGCCACAGATATTAAAGCACCACAATTTCCAGAGTCCGTCGCTGACGGCACCATTGCGACTTGGCACAAGAAGCCGGGTGAAGCGTGCTCACGCGACGAACTGATCGTCGATATCGAAACCGACAAAGTCGTGCTGGAAGTGGTAGCGCCGGCAGACGGCGTTATTAAAGAAATCAAGAAAGAAGAAGGCGACACCGTTGAAAGCCAGGAAGTGATTGGCATCTTCGAAGAAGGTGCCGCTGGCAGCGCGGGCAAGTCGGAAGAAAAACCGGCCGAAGCCGAAGCCAAAGCCGAACCGGCACCAGCCGCGGCTTCTGGCGGTGATGCCGATGCAGCCATGAGCCCGGCTGCTCGCAGACTGGCGGACGAAAAAGGCCTGACCGCTGCCGACATCGCCGGTTCCGGAAAAGGTGGTCGCATCACCAAAGAAGACGTGGTTAATGCGACTGCCTCCAGTGCCAAAGCCGGGGCCTCCGCTCCTGCCGTACCGAGCGCTGCCGCCAGCGTTAGCATTCCGGCCGGTGAGCGCACCGAAAAACGCGTGCCGATGACCCGTCTGCGTAAGCGTGTTGCTGAACGTCTGCTCGACGCCAAAAACAGCACCGCCATGTTGACCACGTTCAACGAAGTCAACATGCAGCCGATCATGGATCTGCGCGCACGCTACAAAGACACTTTCGAGAAAGCGCACAACGGCACTCGCCTGGGCTTCATGTCGTTCTTCACCAAGGCGGCCACCGAAGCACTGAAGCGCTTCCCGGAAGTGAACGCCTCTATCGATGGCGACGACATCGTGTATCACGGCTACTTTGATATCGGCGTGGCCGTGTCCAGTGACCGTGGCCTGGTGGTTCCGGTACTGCGCGATACTGACCAGATGAGTCTGGCAACCATCGAAAGCACCATCCGTGATTTCGGCAAGCGCGCCCAGGAAGGCAAACTGGGTCTGGAAGACATGCAGGGCGGTACCTTCACCATCACCAACGGTGGCGTGTTCGGTTCACTGTTGTCGACACCGATTCTGAACCCGCCACAAACAGCTATCCTGGGCATGCACAAAATCCAGGAACGCCCGATGGCCGTCAACGGCGAAGTGAAAGTGTTGCCGATGATGTATCTGGCGCTGTCTTACGACCACCGTCTGATCGACGGCAAGGAAGCGGTGCAGTTCCTGGTCGCCATCAAAGACATGCTGGAAGATCCGGCTCGCATTCTGCTCGAACTGTAATAGCGGACCGACATTATTTCGGGTTGAGGCCGGCAGCGACGCCGGTGCAACCCAGAACTCATCGTTAAAGGTAGAAACAGATGGCACAACAGTTTGATGTAGTAGTGATCGGCTCCGGCCCGGGCGGATATGTGGCGGCGATTAAGGCCGGCCAACTGGGTTTGAAGACGGCCATCGTCGAGAAGTGGCTCGATAAAGACAACAAACCTTCTTACGGCGGCACCTGCTTGAACGTCGGTTGTATTCCGTCCAAAGCGCTGCTCGAATCTTCTGAACACTTCCATCAGGCCAAGCACGAATTCGACATTCACGGTATTTCACTGAAAGACCTGAAAATCGACGTCAAAGGCATGATGGACCGCAAAGCCGGCATCGTTAAACAATTGACCGGCGGCGTATCTGGCCTGCTCAAAGGCAACGGCGTGACTGCCTTCGAAGGCAAGGGCATGCTCAAGGCCAATAAGGTTGTTGAAGTGACCTTGCACGACGGCTCCGTTGAAACTCTGGAAGCCAAGAACGTCATTCTGGCAACGGGTTCTGTGCCGGTGGAAATTCCGCCGACACCGCTGACCGAAGGCGTGATCGTCGATTCTGAAGGCGCATTGTCGTTCGATTCTGTACCCAAGCGTCTGGGCGTTATCGGCGCTGGCGTGATCGGTCTGGAATTGGGCTCTGTCTGGAAACGTCTGGGTTCCGACGTGGTCATCCTCGAAGCCATGGACAAGTTCCTGGCCGCAGCAGACCAGGGCATCGCCAAAGACGCGCTGAAATACTTCACCAAGAAAGAAGGTCTGGACATCCGTCTGGGTGCCCGCGTGACCGGTTCCAGCGTCAAGAAAAATCAGGTTGAAGTGACTTTTGAAACCGCCGAAGGCGAGCAGAAAGAAACCTTCGACAAGCTGATCGTCGCTGTCGGTCGTCGTCCGTACACCGAAGGCTGCCTGGACAAAGGCTGTGGTGTCGATCTGGATCAGCGCGGCTTTATTCAAGTCGACGATCAGTGCGCTACGACTGTACCGGGCGTCTACGCCATCGGTGACGTCGTTCGTGGCCCGATGCTGGCTCACAAAGGTTCAGAAGAAGGTTTGATGGTGGCTGAAATCATCGCCGGCCATAAAGCCCAGATGAACTACGACGCTATTCCGAGCGTCATTTATACACACCCGGAAATCGCTTGGGTCGGCAAGACAGAAGAAGAACTGAAAAACGAAGGCGTGGACTACAAAGTCGGCGCCTTCCCGATGGCGGCCATTGGCCGTGCCATGGCGCAAAACGCCACTGACGGCCAGGTGAAGATCATCGCCGATGCCAAGACCGACCGGGTTTTGGGCATGCACATCTTCGCAGCCGGGGCATCCGAAATGATCGCCCAGGGCGTGATCGCTCTGGAATTTGCGTCCAGTGCCGAAGACCTGCAGTTGACCTGCTTCGCGCACCCGACCAATTCTGAAGCGGTACACGAAGCGGCTCTGGCGGTCGACAACATCGCCATCCACAAAGTTAATCGCAAGAAACGTTGATAGATGAAGAAGCCGGAGGTTCGCCTCCGGTTTTCTTATTCGCTAATCAGAGTGCGACCCGGGCGAAACCGACGACAATAAAAAATTCCCCCTGAACACTCGCGTTCAAAACGGAAAGAACCATGAACCTACACGAGTACCAATCCAAGCAGCTGTTTAAAGAGTACGGCTTGCCGGTGTCCGATGGCTTTGCCTGCGATACCCCGGAAGAAGCTGTGGCTGCCGCCAAGAAGATCGGCGGTGACATGTGGGTCGTTAAAGCCCAGGTGCACGCAGGCGGTCGCGGTAAGGCCGGTGGTGTGAAGCTGGTCAAGAGCGACGCCGAGATTCGCGAATTCTCCGAGAAATGGCTGGGCAAGAACCTGGTGACTTTCCAGACCGATGAAAACGGTCAGCCAGTCAGCAAGATTCTGGTCGAATCCTGCACCGACATCGCCAAAGAACTGTACCTGAGTGCGGTTCTAGACCGTGGTAGCCGCCGCATCGTTTTCATGGCGTCCACCGAAGGCGGTGTCGAGATCGAGAAAGTGGCCGAAGAAACGCCGGAGAAAATCCTGCGTGCGCAGATCGATCCGCTGGTTGGCGCTCAGCCGTTCCAGGCGCGTGACATCGCTTTCCAACTGGGTCTGCAAGGTGAGCAAATCAAACAGTTCACCAAGATCTTCCTGGGTCTGGCCAAGCTGTTCGAAGATAAAGACCTGGCGCTGATCGAAGTGAACCCGCTGGTTATCACCGACGAAGGCAACCTGCATTGCCTGGATGCCAAGATCAACGTCGATGGCAACGCCTTGTTCCGTCAGAAGCAAATCGCCGACATGCGTGACCCGTCTCAGGAAGACGAGCGCGAAGCCCGTGCCGCTGCCTGGGAACTGAACTATGTGGCGCTCGATGGCAACATCGGTTGCATGGTGAACGGCGCCGGTCTGGCGATGGGCACTATGGACATCGTTAAACTGCACGGCGGCAAGCCGGCCAACTTCCTCGACGTAGGTGGTGGCGCGACCAAAGAGCGTGTGGCGGAAGCGTTCAAGATCATCCTGTCCGACACCTCGGTTAAAGCCGTACTGGTCAACATCTTCGGCGGCATCGTGCGCTGCGACATGATCGCAGAAGGCATTATCGGTGCGGTGGAAGAAGTCGGCGTGAAAGTGCCGGTTGTGGTTCGTCTGGAAGGCAACAACGCCGAACTGGGCTCCAAGAAATTGGCCGAAAGTGGCCTGAACATCATTGCCGCCGCTTCCTTGACCGATGCTGCCGAGAAAGTGGTTAGCGCAGCCGGAGGTGCCGCATGAGCGTACTGATCGATAAAAACACCAAGGTTATCTGCCAGGGCTTTACCGGCTCTCAGGGCACCTTCCACAGCGAACAAGCCATTGAGTACGGAACGCAGATGGTCGGCGGTGTATCGCCGGGCAAAGGCGGCACCACTCACCTGGGCTTGCCGGTATTCAACACCGCGCGCGAAGCCGTTGAAGCGACTGGCGCAACCGCCTCTGTGATCTACGTTCCGGCAGCGTTCTGCCTGGACGCCATCATTGAAGCAGCCGACAGCGGCGTTGAGCTGGTGGTGTGCATCACCGAAGGCATCCCGACTCTGGACATGCTGAAGGCCAAAGAATACGTCGACCGTAAAGGCGTGCGTATGATCGGCCCGAACTGCCCGGGCGTGATCACTCCGGGAGAGTGCAAAATCGGCATCATGCCGGGCCACATTCACAAGCCGGGTAAAGTCGGCATTGTGTCTCGCTCCGGTACTCTGACGTACGAAGCCGTTAAGCAGACCACAGACTACGGTTTCGGCCAGTCTTCCTGCGTCGGCATTGGTGGTGACCCGATTCCGGGTTCCAACTTCATCGACATCCTGGAGATGTTCGAGAAGGATCCGCAGACCGAAGCCATTGTCATGATCGGTGAAATCGGTGGTAACGCGGAAGAAGACGCCGCAGCCTACATCAAAGCCAACGTCACCAAGCCGGTGGTTTCTTACATCGCCGGTGTGACTGCACCTCCGGGCAAGCGCATGGGCCATGCCGGCGCCATCATTGCCGGTGGTAAAGGCACCGCTGATGAGAAATTTGCTGCGTTGGAAGACGCCGGTGTGAAAACCGTTCGTTCGCTGGCTCAAATCGGCGAAGCACTGAAAGAAATTACTGGCTGGTAAGTCGGTTTCTATTCAGTGGAAAAGGCAGCTTCGGCTGCCTTTTTTGTTGCGCTGAAAACGCTGAGATGCCGGTGAACAATGTGACAGGGCAGTAACAATAAAATCAGGTTATCAGGCTTGACAGTTAATCTACCAACTAGTAGGTTACACGCATTGATAAGCGAGTAACGATAGAAGGGCAACCCGGTGTCGATTGAACTATCTCCTAAGGCCACAGAAATAGCGGACTACACTCAATCTCTGTTGGTGTCGGGGGGGTATAACAGTTTCAGTTACGCGACCATCGCGGCGCAGGTAAAAATCAGCAAAGCCAGTATTCATCACCACTTTCCCAGTAAGGCGGAGTTGGTTCAGGTGGTGGTTGCCCGCTATCGGGAAACGGCACGGCAAGGGTTGTCGATGATTGAGCAGGCACACCCGCAGCCGCTGGACGCACTGAACGCTTACATGAACTATTGGTCAGGCTGCATTCTGGAAGGCGTGTCGTCATTCTGTATCTGCGCCATGTTGGCGTCGGAAATTCCCTCCATTCCGAGCGAAGTGGCCGATGAGGTTCGGGGGCATTTCGAGGATCTGTCCACCTGGCTGAGTAACATTTTGGCGTTGGGCAGCGAGCAGGGCGTGTTTGTTCTGAACAACACGCCTGAGACCGAAGCCAGAGCGCTGATGGCCTACGTGCACGGCTCCATGCTGGCGGCTCGCGGCCTGGGTGATCCTCAGGTGTTTCCTACCTTGACTGCTTTGGCCGTGGATCGACTCACGGCACAGTCCTCTTAAAGGAGGTTGCCAGTAAAAATTTATCCGCAAAGCCTACCAACTAGTAGGCGGCTTTAAGAAAGAAAGTTTGCTGAGACGGTTCGACTGTCACGCATCAACCATGATTCGAATTCACGCTTAAAGGAGAACATTGCTATGCCACATCCCATTTCCTTGTTGGGTGCAATACACACGTTGATCAGTCTGGTTCCTCTGATCGTTGGCGCCTACGCCTTCGCCCGCTATGCGCAGATTGATCCGAGTAAACGCTCTGGGCAGATTTATTTGGCCGGAACGGCCTTGGCGGTTATCACTGCCTTTGGTGTTTCCAGCACCGGCGGTATTAACCCGGGCCATATTTTTGGCATCGTCGTTCTGGTCATCGCTTTAGGCGGCGCCTGGGCGAGCAAGTTGAATTTCCTCGGTCGCAGTCGTCCGTACCTGTCGACCTTTGCGTTGTCGTTCAGCTATTTGCTGTCGCTGGTGCCGGGCACCAACGAAACCCTGACCCGTTTACCGGTGTCACATCCGCTGGCTGACGGCCCTACATCGCCCGTAGTTCAGATGACACTGCTGGCGTGGTTGGTGGTGTTTGTTGTTGGCTTCACGCTGCAATGCTGGTTGATTCGGTCTCGCAATAAAGCCATGGCAGCGGGCTGATTTTTTAAGCTCTGACCCGTCCTAAAATACGTTGACGGTTTTAATCAAGCCAGTTGCGCCCAGCAACTGGCTTTTTTATGCACTTCATCCGGCGTTTTCATACCCAGACTCAAGTGCGGCCTTAACCGGTTGTACGCCCTGATCGATTGCTCCACCAAGACCCCCAGCTCTTCAAAAGTGTTGCAGCGCTCAACCAAAAACTCTTGCTTGAGGATGCCATTCACTCGCTCCGCCAGCGCGTTTTGATAGCAGTCGTACCCGTCCGTCATTGACGGCTTGACCTCATACCGCCGCAACACCGCTTGATAGACCGCCGAACAGTACTGCACACCCCGGTCCGAGTGGTGGATCAATGGATGAGCATACATCCTCTGGCGCAGCGCTCGGGTTAACGCCTTCACCGTGTCCGTCGCCTTCATCTCTCGGCTCAGTTCGTGGCCCATAATGCGCCGCGAGAAGGCGTCGGTGACCAGCGACAGGTAATGCACGCCTTCTCGACTCTCCAGGTAGGTGATGTCGGCGACAAACGCCTGTTCTGGACGACTCCAGCGTTGGTTGTTGTAGAGGTTTGGGTGTCTTTTCAGCCAGTGACGACTGTCTGTGGTTTTGGTGTAGCGGCGCTTTGGGCGGATGAGCAGGCGCTGTTGGCGCAGATAATCAAATAAGCCATCCCGACCTAACTTGATGCCCAATCGCTCCCAGTCGGCCTGCAGTAAGTGATACAGCTTACGCGTGCCCAGTCGCGGTAGCTGTCGCCGCACGTCTTGAACCAGCGTCAGCACCGGCTGTAATTCGGCCTGGCGCCGTCGGTGCCGCTGCACACGCTGATAGAGGCCTTGCCGGGAGCAACCAAAGAGCGCGCACGTCCGGCTCAGGCTTACTTTGCCCTGCGCTTGAAGGCGTCGCGCTCCTTGGCTAAATACTTTTTTCGCAGTTCGGTCCCATGCTCTTCATCCATGATGGTGATCATTTCATTGAGGACCAGGTTGCGCGTGCGCTCGTCATCCAGCTCTTTTTCCAGACGCTTGATGCGTTGCTCGGGGGTTTCTTTTGAGGGGGGCATGGCGGCACTCCTCGTCTGTGTCCAGTCGCGTTGGCCGTGCTTGCACAGCCAGACTAGCACAGTGCTGCGCCCCTGAATGCCATAGCGATCTTGCGCCTGTTTGTAGGTGAGTTCGCCTTTTTCGACTTGCTCGACGACAGCCAGTTTAAAGCCGAGGTTGTAATCACGCTGTGTGCGCTTCTTACGGGTGATAGTTGGCTTATCCATACGTTGCTCCTGTGGGTGTCAACGTATTTCAGGACGGGTCACTCTGTCGATTCAAAGCCCGATGCTCTGTCGGGCTTTTTTGCGTCCCCGTCACGACAGTCTGTGATTGCTGGCGCTCTCTCTTGGCGGGCAGCTGCTCTACAATGCTGAGCATCAACTGAAGGCAACAAGGACGCTCAGATGCCGCCGTTTTTTGATTGGCTCGCTTTATTGATCTTTATTTCGGGTTGGCTCGCATACACCCGCTATGCCTCAGTGGAAGGCAAGCGCCGACACAGTTTGTCGTCGATCATGCATCACTTTCGCATTGATTGGATGCGCCGACTGTTGCGCCGGGAAAATCGAGTGGCCGATATGTCGGCGGTGGGCAATCTGGAGCGCAATTCGGCGTTCTTTGCCTCGGCCTGTTTGTTTGCTGTCGGTGGTTTGATTACCGTTCTGGCGGCGTCGGAACAGGTGATGGCATTGCTCAACGACATCTCGTTCGTTCAGGACGGCACCAAGGAAATGTGGGAAGCCAAGGTGGGCGTGCTGATCTGCGTGTACATCTACGCTTTTCTCAGTTTCACCTGGAGCATGCGGCAATTTGGTTTTCTGTCGGTGATGATTGGTTCTGCACCCACGCCAACCGAAAGCATCGACGACGGCGTGAAACGTATCTTTGCGTTGCACACCGCCGAAGTGATGGACCTGGCCGGTAAGCAATTCAATCTCGGATTGCGCGCTTTCTATTTCAGCCTGGCGGTGGTGGGTTGGTTTATCGGGCCGTTCTGGTTCATCACTGGCACGGTGGTGATCATTGCGGTGTTGTACCGACGCGAGTTTCGCAGCAACACCCTGAAGAAATTAATCCGGGCCCGTGGGTTGGACCCGAATCTGCCCATCATGCACAGCGAAGATGACGAGGCGGCCTGAGTCGCCTTAATTGGAAGTCGCCTGACCAGGCCCCTGGGCGATGGCTTCTTTCAACGGCACCCGACGCAACAGCAGTGCGCCCAATACAAAATACGCCATGATGACCAGCAACGCGTTGTGACGACCGATGGCGTCCGACACCGGACCGAAAATCATGCCCAGAATAATCGCCAGGCGTCCGGCGGTGCCCCACAAACCAAACAGCAAAGCCGAATCTTCTGGTCGCGCCAGCAAACCAACGATGGTGCGACTGGCGCTTTGCGTTGCGCCCATAGCGCTGCCCGCGATGAAGGAAATGATGACGAACAGCGTCACCGTTTCCAGCCCAGACACGGCTTGCAGTGGCGCCAGAAAATAAATGCCCAGCAAACCAAGCAGCCACCAGGCCAGCGACAGCATCAGGGTGTTTTTTGAACCCAGTTTGTCTTCCAGAAATCCAAAGCCAATCGCACCGGCCATGGACGCAATTTGCAACGTGGCACCGATGATCAGCAATTGGGTGCCAACGATTCCGATCTCTTCCTGAGCGTAGATGCCGAAGAATTTCACCACCACCGACACACCGGCCATAAACACCATAAACGCGATGAAGAAATGGAACAGCACCGGGTAGTCACCAACCAGACTGCGAGCGGCGGTAAGACGTGCCTTGGCAGCACTGAACAGCAGACTCCAGTTGGCGTTTTCAAAACCGGGGCGGGGCAGGGCTCGTTCTTTGACGAACAGGAAAGTGGGCAGGGCGCCCAGACCGTAGAAGACTGCGATCGCCACCATAGCGAGTTGGTTCTGATCGATGTAGAGATCGAAGTTGTCCGCCGCGCTGGTGGTGACGATGGCAATGATCATCAGCAGGCTCAGCAACCCGCCGATGTAACCGATGCCCCAGCCGATGCCGGAAATGCGACCCATGTTGTCACGCGTGGCGAGTTCGGTCAGGAAACTGGCGATAAAGCTTTCCGACAGCATCCAGGCCGTGTTGGAGCAAACTAAAAACGCCATGCCCAACGCGATGTTGCCAGGATCGACAAAATACAGCCCGCCGGTGGCAATCACCGACACCCAGGTGCACCAGGCTAAATAGCGTTTCTTGTGGCCGCTGTAATCGCACAGCACCCCAACCAACGGCGCCAGGATAATGGCCAGGCCGGTCGAAATAGCCACGCTGGCTGCCCAAAAGGAGTTTTTCAGATGCGCCAGTTCCGGTGGCACGATGTAAGCGACAAAAAAAGCGGAATAGATAAAAGAGACAACAACGGTGGTGTAACTGGAATTGGCGAAGTCATACATCGCCCAGCCGAAAATTTCCCGTTTGCGAACGGCTGGGGTGGTATCAGTGGTACTCATAGGATGGGCTTCCTTGTAACCAGGGCGCGTCGACATGACGGCCGAGCCAGTGTGCCTGAGCGGTGAAAGTGAGGGAAGCGGGCCAGACCGCTTGAAATGAGAACGTCGGCCCATAAATTGGGAACACCGTTAAGTTATTGATTTGAGGTGATCTATGTCTGAAACCCAACAAGAAACGCTCAGTTTTCAGACGGAAGTCAAACAACTGCTGCAATTGATGATTCACTCGCTGTACTCGAACAAGGAAATTTTCCTGCGCGAGTTGATTTCCAATGCATCCGACGCCGCCGACAAACTGCGTTTTCGCGCGCTAAAAGACGACAGTCTGATGGCCGACGACAGCGAACTTAAAATCCGCATCGAGTTCGACAAAGATGCCAAGACGCTGACGCTGACCGACAACGGCATCGGCATGAGCCGTGACGATGTGGTGGCGAATCTGGGCACCATCGCCAAGTCCGGCACGGCCGAGTTCCTGCAAAATCTCACTGGAGATGAACGCAAGGATAGCCAGCTTATTGGTCAATTTGGTGTCGGCTTCTATTCGGCGTTTATCGTTGCCGACAAAGTGGATGTGTTTACCCGTCGTGCCGATTTGCCCGCCAGTGCTGGTGTGCACTGGAGCAGTGCCGGTGACGGCGAATTCACGCTCGGTGATCTCGAACTGCCGCAACGCGGCACGCGCATCGTGCTGCATTTGAAAGCCGACAGTACTGACTTCGCCGACGGCTGGCGTTTGCGCAATTTGATCCGTAAGTATTCCGATCACATCTCCATTCCGGTGCAGATGTTCAAGGAAAACTATGGAGAAGAGGACGACGACAAGGCCGAATCGGAATGGGAAACCGTCAACAGCGCCACGGCTTTGTGGACGCGCTCGCAAAGCGAGATCAAAGACGACGAATACCAGGAACTGTACAAGCACATTTCGCACGATTACGGCGATGCACTGACCTGGAGCCACAACAAGGTCGAAGGCAAGATGGAATACACCAGCTTGCTGTATGTACCGGCCAAGGCGCCCTTTGATTTGTGGAACCGCGAACGCGCGCGAGGCCTGAAGCTGTATGTGCAACGCGTCTTTATCATGGACGACGTTGAACAGTTCCTGCCGATGTATTTGCGCTTCGTCAAAGGCATTGTCGATTCCAACGATCTGCCGTTGAACGTCAGCCGCGAAATTCTGCAAAGCAACGATGCCATCGATGCCATGCGCGCAGCCTTGAGCAAACGCGTGCTCGACATGCTGAGCAAGCTGGCGAAAAAAGACCCGGAAAAATACCAGGCGTTCTGGGATGAATTCGGTCAGGTTTTGAAAGAAGGCCCGGCCGAAGATTCATCAAACAATGAGAAAGTTGCCAAGCTGTTGCGCTTTGCCACTACGCACAGCAATGAAGCAAAGCAGGACCAATCGCTCGACGATTACATCGTGCGGATGAAAGAGGGCCAGGACAAAATCTACTACGTCGCTGCCGACAGCCATCAGACCGCCAAGAACAGCCCGCACCTGGAAGTCTTCCGCAAGAAAGGCATCGAAGTGTTGCTGATGAGTGATCGCATCGACGAGTGGCTGATGGGTTATCTGCGCGAGTACGACGGCAAACAATTTGTCGACGTAGCACGGGGCGGGCTGGATCTTTCTGGTGTTGAAACCGAGGAAGAAAAAGCGGCTCAACAAAAGGCCAACGACGAACACAAGCCTTTGCTTGAGCGCTTGCAGACGTTGTTGGAAAGCGAGGTCGAGTTCGTGCGCATGACGCATCGTCTGGTCGAATCACCAGCGTGTATCGTGGTGGGTGACGACGACATGGGCGCGCAAATGCGTCGCATCATGGAAGCTGCCGGTCAGCCGGTGCCGGAAACCAAACCGATTTTTGAGCTGAATCCGGAGCATCCGTTGGTGCGTCGTCTTGAAGCCGAAGCCAACGATGAGCGCTTCGCCGATCTGGCTAACATCTTGTTGGAGCAGGCGCGTCTGGCCGAAGGTTCTCATCCCAAAGATGCGGCGGCCTTCGTCGCCCGGCTGAACAAGCTGCTGCTCGATTTGGCCGGTTAATTTAACGAAACGGGCATCTCCGGCCGTGCCTCTTTCACAGAGGTGACGGTCGGGTGATGTCGCTGTTCGGTGAATTCAGTACAATCGGCGCCGAACGTATTCTGGAGCTCCTGCATGTTTTTTAAACACGGGTGGTTGGCGCTGATCGCCGCCGTTTTGCCGTTGGCGGCCAACGCTGGCGGCGCCATCGATTTTTCCCTGTCCGACACCTCTGTCCGTCTTGAACACGAAGCGGTACGCACTGGCACTTCCGCACACATCACTACCGGTGTGCTCTACAGCGAACGCTACAGCAGCGAAAGCACCTTTGCGTTCAGCGCAGGCTTTAACGCTGTTGATGCCACCTTGCAAAACCGCGAGATGATTGGCGGCATCGGCTTCAAGGGCTATTTCTTTGAAGACCGCGTGGACGCCGGCGGCGCCATTGCCGTGGGTGGTTTTCTGCGTTGGAACCCGGACTTCATGAATGGCCTGGGTGCCGAAGGCAGCCTGTACTACTCGCCGCAGATTTTGGCGTTTAACAGCCTGGACGGCTTTCAGGACATTCATGCCCGTGTGACGTACAAAGTGCTGCCTCAGGCTCGTGTTTTTGTCGGCTGGCACGATGTCTCGTCTTACCGTGGCTCCAGCAACGTCAAGGTAGATAACGCCGTCCACCTTGGCTTCCGCATGAACTATTGATGCCATGAACCGCCGTGCTCAAACCAATCTGTTGCTGTATCAAGCGCGGCTGATGCTCGATCAGGCACAGCAAGCCGTGTTGCCGGCTGCGGTTGAAGCCTGCGAAGAAGCCGCGGCGGTTTTTATGCATCGAGCTTTGCGGGCAGTTCTGGCAGAAGCAGCGGAGGCCTATGGCCAATCGTTGACGGCTGACCGGCCGGTTCACGAATTGCTGCGCCAACTGGGCGAGCAGCGCCCGGATGCCTGGGAAGTTCGAACTTTAAAAGACGCCTTGTCGCAGCCGGAACATTGGTTGGCTCAGTTGCACCAGATCAGCGAACACTGGTCCGGTCGGGTGGGACAAGCGGCCGCCAGGCCGACGGCATCGACCGAACGTATCGAATTGGTTGCCGAAGGTAACGACGGCGCTAACAGCAACACTACAAATCATTACCGCATCTGGTTAGCCGACCTGCAACAATGGGTTGATCGCATTCGTGAGCTTGGTGACTTTCATTAAATTGACTGTCACTGAGTTGCTGTCCATGCACCGATAGAAAAGGCGAGTATGTACTGGGAAATCATTGAGTTGGGAAACGGCGACATTGCTCTGCGCAAAGCCGATTCCGATGAGGAACCGCTGCTGACCATTCGTTTTTCCGACGAAGCCAAAGACCGACTGCAGGATCAACGCATCCATGTTGCTCGGGCCATGATCAGCGCGGGCGTCCAGGTAGCCACAGACATTGAGAGTCTGGATGACGACGAAGAACTGGCTGTTGAGGCTGAAGACGCGACGCTCCACTGAGCGGCCAGCCTGACCGCTTGAGTCGCTCGCTGCCGGGCAAAAAACCGTTAAACCCAGCTTTCTTCCCCGTCTTCAAAGTAGAAGACGTCTTTGCGCACCAGTTCCGATAACAGACTGAAAGGCACGCCGTCGAGTCCGTCGCTCAGACTGTCTGCTGTCAGTTCCTGCTGGTTGCACAACCATTGCAGTTGTTTCTCGTTTAATTCGGTAGCCACCGCCTGCCCTTGAACAAACAACCAACCCGGGACATACGCCAGACGCGCTGCACGATTGCGCATCAGTGGCTGCACCTGCAGTTGTTGCTGAATATCGGCGTCGCTGAAATCCGGTTCGTCTGAGGCGATGTCACTGTACTTGGGCTCGGTCATGTAGCGACCAAACCAGAGAGACAGGGCGTCGCGGTCTTCAATCATTTCTCGCAACCGGGCCTGCACTCGATCAAGGTCGGCGCTGGTGATGGCATTCGGGTCGGTCCGGGCGTTCAGATCGGGGTCGGCATAGCGTTCGAATTCAACATCGCGCTCAGCCATGAAGTGAGCGAATTCGCTCCAGATTTCAGCGCGCGATGGCGCCCGGAAACCAATCGAACAAGTAATGCCTTCACTGATCGCCGTGCCCCAGTGGGCGACACCCGGCGGCACATAGAGCATGTCACCCGGTTCCAACACCCAACGTTCCTGTTCATCGAACTGGGCCAGGATGTTCAGTTCGGTATCGTCGCGGCAGTCGTCGGCTTCGGTGCAGGTCTGGCCGATGCGCCATTCGCGCTGACCACTGAGCTGAATCAGAAAGACGTCGTATTGGTCGAAATGCGGCCCAACGCCACCGCCCGGTACCGAGTACGACAACATGATGTCGTCGAACCGCCAGGTCGGAATAAAGCGGAAATGATCGAACAGAGCAGCGATTTCGGGTACCCAATGATCGACAGCCTGGACCAGCAGCGTCCAATCGCGTTCCGGCAGGTTGGCGAAGTCGTCTTCGAAGAATGGGCCGTGGCGCAGGCGCCAATCGTTAGCGGTGACCAGTCGTGACTCAACGGCTTCTTCGGTTGCCAGTCCGGCCAGATCGTCGCCGCCGATCAAGTCAGACGGGTCGGGCAGGGCAGAACGTACTAATAGCGGTGCCTTCTGCCAGTACTGACTGAGGAAAGATTGAGCCGAAAGCCCACCCAGAACTTTCATGTCACTGCTCCTGAATCGACTGAGACTGTGATCGGCCAAATGCGCCGGAATGGTCTGTCAGAGACGTTTGGCCTGGTCGCTGGCGTTGCCCACGTAACCGGCTGGCGTCAGCGCCAACAGGGCGTCTTGGGCGTCCTTGGGCAGATCCAGCTGGGTAACGAAGTCGTGCATCATGGCTTCGGTGATGGCTTTACCGCGCGTGAAGGCTTTCAGTTTTTCGTACGGCTCTTCGATACCGTAGCGACGCATCACCGTTTGTACCGCCTCGGCCAACACTTCCCAGGCCTGGTTCAGATCGGCCGCCAGTCGTTCCGGGTTAGCTTCGAGTTTGCCGATGCCTTTCAGGCTGGACTGATAGGCGATCAGGCTGTGCGCCAGGCCTACGCCCATAGAGCGCAAGACGGTGGAATCGGTCAGGTCGCGTTGCCAGCGGGAAATCGGCAGTTTGGCAGCCAGGTGGCCCAAGACGGCGTTGGCGATACCCAGGTTGCCTTCGGAGTTTTCAAAGTCGATGGGGTTGACCTTGTGCGGCATGGTCGAGCTGCCCACTTCGCCGGCGACGGTTTTTTGCTTGAAGTAGCCGAGCGAAATGTAGCTCCAGATGTCGCGGTCAAAATCGATCAGGATGGTGTTGAAACGGGCCAGGGTGTCGAACAACTCGGCGATGTAATCGTGCGGTTCGATTTGGGTGGTGTAGGGGTTCCAGCTCAGGCCCAGACCTTCGATGAAGTCGCGCGCGTTGGCTTCCCAGTCAATGTCCGGGTAGGTCGCCAGATGGGCGTTGTAGTTGCCGACGGCGCCATTGATCTTGCCCAGGTATTCGATGGTTTCCAACGCCTTCAATTGACGCTGCAGACGATAAGCGACGTTGGCCATCTCTTTGCCAAGTGTGGTTGGCGAAGCGGTCTGGCCGTGTGTGCGGCTTAACATCGGTAAGTCAGCGTGTTGGTGTGCCAGCTTGGTGATGCTGTCGGCGACCTCGGTCATGGTCGGAACCAATACATCGCGCACGCCGCCACTGAGCATCAAGGCGTGCGACAGATTATTGATGTCTTCCGAGGTGCAGGCGAAATGGACGAATTCGAGCGCCTGCGCCAATTCCGGCAGTTCGGCCAGCTTGGCTTTGAGAAAATACTCGACCGCTTTGACGTCGTGGTTAGTCGTGCGCTCGATGGCTTTAATGGCCTCGGCGTCATCGACGCTGAAATCGTCCACGAGTCGATTCAGAAAGTCGGTCGCTTGCGCACTGAATGGCGGCAGTTCTTTGATCTGTGGATGCGCAGCCAGTTGTTGCAACCAACGCACTTCCACCCGGACGCGAGCGTGAATCAGGCCGAATTCACTGAAGTAGGCACGCAAGGCTTGGGTCTTGCTGCCGTAGCGGCCGTCGATGGGGGAAATTGCGGTCAGTGCGTTCAAATCCATGGCAGGCGGGGGTCCGGTCGGTGGTGGTCGAAAGGCTGGCGATTATAGCGGTCTGAGGCCCGTCGCGCCAAGGCGAGGGCTCAGTGGGTGTGGCGCAGCAGCAACTGTTGGGCACTGTCGTACAGCGCGTTGCGGCGAAACAGAATGTGCCAGCGACGGCCGCCCTGTTGTTGCCACAGATGTGCGCTGCGAATGCCGAATAACAGCAGCGCGCGAACCTGATCGGCGGTGCGCGGGTTTTGCAGATAGGTGGGGTTGCCCATGACTCGAATCCGGAAGCTCAATTTGCTGACACTGTCCTGATAGCAGCGGGCGGCAGCCCCGACGACGGAATCGTGCAACGGATCATCAAAATAGCGCAGTTGTTCAACGGCGCGATCGAGCGACTTGCCCAGGGCGTCCATTAAATCGTTGCGCCCGGCAAGTTTGCGTTGCGCGTGCAGGATGCCCATGGCGTAGCGCATTACTTCGGTGGAAATGCCACTGCCACGCCGCGACAACACATCGCGTACGCCCTGCAAGCCAGTGCGGATGCCTGCCACGCCTTCGTACACGGCTTCGACGCTGCTGGGGTTCAGATTCAATACTGAGCGGATGCACAGCGCGAGGGTGTCTTTATCGATGCTGCCCTGGCGGGCTAATTGCTCGACCAGAATGGCGGCTTGGAAAACGCCAGCTAAAGCCATGACTTGGTGTTCAGTCCGCGACATTTAAAACCCTTAGTGAACAGAAGCGCTCAATGGATACGAGCTTTTCAAGCGTCAGCTTGCCAGCTGTGTTCGATTACACCACCACCCAGGCAGACTTCACCGTCGTAGAACACGGCAGACTGTCCCGGCGTGATGGCGCGCTGAGGCTCAGCAAACGAGACTTCGTAACCGGTGTCCGTGGCACTTAGCGTGCAGACCTGATCGGGTTGGCGATAGCGATGCTTGCACGCCAGCTGCGCCGGCAATTGCGGAGCCTGGCCGCTGATCCAATGAATCTGGCTTAAGGTCATCCGGTTGGTGAACAAGGCCGGATGGTTGGTGCCTTGAACCACGGTCAGAACGTTACGTTCAAGATCTTTGGCGGCAACAAACCAGGGCGCTTCCGGATGGTTGCGAGTGCCACCAATGCCCAGGCCCTGGCGCTGGCCGATGGTGTAATACATCAGCCCCTGATGTTCGCCGATAACTTCGCCATCCAATGTCTCAATCACACCCGGCTGGGCCGGAATGTATTGCTTAAGGAAATCGCTGAAACGGCGCTCGCCGATAAAACAAATACCGGTGCTGTCTTTTTTACGCGCTGTCGCCAGTTGATATTTTTCCGCAATACATCGGACTTCCGGCTTTTCCAACTCACCGACCGGGAACAGTGTTTTCTCGAATTGCTCATGGCCGACAGCGTGCAGGAAATAGGACTGGTCTTTGTTGGCATCCAGGCCGCGCAACAATTCAGCGCCGTTCGAGCCGGGCCGGGTGCGGGCATAATGCCCGGTAGCAATGCGGTCGGCACCAAGCGTCAGGGCGTAATCGAGAAAGGCTTTGAACTTGATTTCGCGGTTACACAGGATGTCCGGGTTGGGTGTCCGGCCGGCCTGATATTCCTCCAGGAAATGTTCGAACACGTTGTCCCAATATTCGGCGGCAAAGTTGGCTTTGTGCAGCTTGATGCCCAAACGATCGCTGACCGCCTGCGCATCGGCCAGGTCTTCTTTGGCGGTGCAGTATTCGGTGCCGTCGTCTTCGTCCCAGTTTTTCATGAACAGACCTTCCACCTGATAACCCGCTTCCAACAGCAAAGCGGCAGTTACCGAGGAATCGACACCGCCGGACATGCCGACGATGACTTTGGTGGAGGCGGGCGAGCTCATGAGGTTTAGGACTCCGACAGAGATAACATGGGTTGAATGCAGTTCAGTGGGAACCGCTGGCCGGCCTGAAAATCAAGCAGGCACTGGCGTACGATGGGGCTGCGTAGCGGATAATCGCCAGCCAGTAAGGCGTTTAGCGGCAGCCAATCGGCCTGCAATATATCGGCGTCGAGGACGGCGTTTTCAACCAGGGTCACAGCGTTGGCGATAAAACAGGCGCGCAGGTAGTGAATGCCGGTGGCTTCATGGACGTTTTGGTACAGGCCGAGCAAATGGGTCAGCTGTACCTGATAGCGGCTTTCTTCCAGAGCTTCGCGAATGGCCGCAGTCTGGAGGTCTTCGCCCACCTCGACGTGTCCGGCGGGTTGGTTCCAGACCCGTATACCGTTATCTATTTCATTGACCATCAGAATGCGGTCTTGATCGGCCACCAGAACGGAGGCCGTCAGGTGGGGATAATCGCGGCTGTGCATGGCAGACTCCTTGGGCGCGCAGAGCTTACGCCCCTGTGAGACTGGGTCAAGCACTGCGCCCGCTCTGTTCGTCAGGTTCACAAGTCTTTTGCGCGTCGGTCGGCGTCCTGTGCTACGCGCCACAGTAAAATGGCGCTAAAGTGCAGATCATTCGCGCCGGCCAGTGGTCAGGCCCGACAGCAATACACCTAATCAAGGAATACTAGGCATGATTATCAAACCCAAGGTTCGTGGTTTTATCTGTACGACAGCGCACCCGAAAGGCTGCAAAGTCCATGTTGAAGAGCAGATTGACTACGTTAAAGCCCACAAGCCGGCGAGTGCCGGGCCGAAGAACGTCCTGGTCATCGGTTGCTCCAATGGTTACGGCCTGGCATCGCGCATTTCAGCGGCTTTCGGCTATGGCGCCAACACATTGGGCGTGATGTTCGAAAAGGAACCTTCCGAGAAACGACCGGCTTCAGCCGGCTGGTACAACACCAAAGCCTTTGAAGCAGCTGCGGCAGCCGAAGGCGTGTTTGCCAAATCGTTGAACGCAGATGCGTTTTCCGACGAAGCCAAGGCTCAGGTCATTGATGTCATCAAGAACGAAATGGGTGGCAAGGTCGATCTGGTGGTATACAGCCTAGGCTCGCCACGCCGGACTGACCCTGAAACGGGCGTGACCTATTCCTCGTCGCTGAAAGCCATTGGCGAACCGGTAACCCGTAAGAGCTTGAACACCGACACCAAAGAAGTATCCGATTTCACGCTTGAACCGGCTACTGACGAAGAAATCGCCAACACCGTCAAGGTGATGGGTGGTGAAGATTGGGAGCGTTGGATTGATCAACTCTCTGCCGCTGGCGTGTTGGCCGAGGGCGTGCAAACCACGGCCTACAGCTACATCGGCAAAGACCTGACCTGGCCAATCTACGGTGGTGCGACTATCGGCCGCGCCAAGCAGGACGTCGATCGTGCATGCACGGCCATTCAGCAAAAATTGAAAGCGGAACTGAACGGCAGTGCGCATGTATCGGTTCTGAAAGCCGTGGTCACGCAAAGCAGCTCAGCGATTCCGGTCATGCCGTTGTATTTGTCGATCCTGATTCGGGTGATGAAAGAACGCGGTACCAACGAAGGCTGCATTGAGCAGGTGCATGGCCTGTTGACCGAACAGTTGTACAGTGGTGCTGAATTGACACTGGACGAAGCTGGCCGTATCCGCATGGATTTGAAAGAGCTGGAGCCGGACGTTCAGGCCGAAGTGGAAGCCATTTGGAACAAGGTTGATAGCAGCAACGTCAGCGAACTGACTGACTTTGCCGAATACCAGAAAGAGTTCTTCAAGCTTTTCGGTTTCGGCTACGACCAAGTTGATTACGAGCAGGACGTGAACCCGATCGTCTGATCGACTTTCCTGCGGGCTTTTTGCCTGTGACTTGTGAAAAGGCGGTGTCGTTTTGGCGCCGCTTTTTTTTGGCTGAAGTTCTTATACCGTTATCTATTAACGTTTTCATATCTAAGGTCCGATATTCGCCCGGAACCAGGTTTTCCAGGTTCAGATCTCCTAACGACCAACGAATCAAACGCAGGGTTGGGAAACCGACGGCAGCGGTCATGCGTCGAACCTGTCGGTTACGGCCTTCCGTTAAGGTTAAGCGCAGCCACTGAGTGGGGATCGACTGTCGTTCCCGGATTGGTGGGTTTCGGGCCCACAGCCAGGACGGTTCGTCCACACGTTCGATCGATATAGGGCGGGTTGGTCCGTCGTTCAGCGTGATACCCACGCGCAGCGGCTGTAAATCCTCGTCGCTTGGTTGGCCTTCAACCTGGGCGTAATAGACTTTGGGTACTTTGAAACGCGGGTCCGCCAATTGATGGATTAGGGGGCCATCGTCTGTGAGCAGCAGCAGCCCTTCGGAGTCGTAGTCCAGTCGGCCGGCGGCGTAGATGTCTGGGATGGGAACCCAATCGGCCAGTGTGGCGCGGCCTTCGTTGTCGGTAAATTGGCACAGAACCCGAAAGGGTTTGTTGAACAGAACGATGGTGCTCATAACAAACTCATAACTAAAACGGTCACGTGAATTTGCGGGCTTTGGGCCAATGGTCTAGCTTGCAATTTTTGACGAAAAACCACAAATTATGCGCCCGAACCAAGGCTCTGGTCGCTGCTCGACACAATCTAGCCCTGTTTCCACACAGGGGTGTTCCAACACCGAGACCGTCTTGTCGTTGATTCATCATTCGGGGGTTGCACTATCTGTGAGCGATCAACATTCCGTTAGGTCACTGCCAATCCCCGCGCTTTTGCCTCAGCAAAACCCTTTACAGGAGTAAGAATGGCTACCAAGAATCCCACCATTATTTATACCGAGACCGACGAAGCCCCTGCGCTGGCGACCTATTCTTTGCTCCCCATTATTCGCGCCTTTGCCGCTCAGTCTGGTGTTGAATTCGAAATTCGCGACATCTCTTTAGCCGGCCGCATTCTGTCTCAGTTTCCCGATTATCTGACTGAAGCGCAGCGTCAGTCAGACGATCTTGCCTATCTGGGTGAGCTGGCCAAAACGCCAGAAGCCAACATCATCAAATTGCCCAACATCAGCGCTTCGTTCCCACAATTGGCGGCCGCGATTAAAGAGCTGCAAGCCAAAGGTTACGCGCTGCCGGAATACCCGGTAAATCCGAGTAACGACAAAGAAAAAGACATTCAGGCACGTTACGACCGCGTAAAAGGCAGTGCGGTAAACCCGGTGTTGCGCGAAGGCAACTCCGACCGTCGCGCGCCGGAGTCGGTTAAGGCCTATGCACGTGCCAACCCGCATTCGATGGGTGAATGGTCATCGGCCTCCAAAACACGCGTTGCTCACATGACCGATGGCGATTTTTTCGGCAGTGAACAGTCTGTGACCGTCGATAAAGCCACTGAGGTCCGCATTGAGCTGGTCTCCAATGGTGACGTGGAAGTATTGAAATCGCTGAAGCTACAGGCCGGCGAGGTCATCGATTCTTCTCGTATGAGCATCGCGAAGTTGCGCGCCTTCTACGAAAAAGCCACAGAAGAAGCCAAAGCCGAAGGCGTTCTGCTGTCGCTGCATTTAAAAGCAACCATGATGAAAGTGTCCGATCCGATCATGTTCGGCCACGCCGTCGAAGTGTTCTTTAAGGACGTCTTCACCAAGCATGCCAGCAGCTTTGAAAAGCTGGGTGTGAATGTGAAAAACGGTTTTAACGATGTGCTGACCAAAATCGCTGAGCTGTCTGCGGCTGAGCGCGCGGCGATCGAAGCAGATATCCAGGCTGCCTTTGCGAGCCGCCCGGAATTGGCCATGGTCAATTCCGACAAAGGCATCACCAACCTGCACGTACCGAACGACGTCATTATCGATGCGTCCATGCCGGCGATGATTCGCTCATCCGGTCAAATGTGGGGGCCGGATGGCAAGCTGCACGACTCCGTCGCCATGATTCCGGATCGCTGCTACGCCGGTGTCTATCAGGAAACCATCGATTTCTGTAAGAAGAATGGCGCCTTCGATCCACGCACCATGGGCACTGTGCCTAACGTGGGTCTGATGGCTCAGAAAGCCGAAGAATATGGCTCACACGATAAAACCTTCGAAGCGCCGACCGACGGTACCATGCGCGTCGTCGATGCTGATGGCACCGTGTTGATGTCGCACGATGTTGAAGCCGGTGATATCTGGCGGATGTGTCAGGCCAAAGATGCACCGATCAAAGATTGGGTGAAACTGGCTGTGACCCGTGCTCGCGCAACCGGTTGGCCGGCCATTTTCTGGCTTAACGCTGAACGCGCTCACGACGCGGAATTGATCAAAAAGGTCAACGCCTACCTGCCGGAATTCGATACGTCGGGTCTGGACATTCGCATCATGTCACCAGAAGACGCCACCCGTTTTACGCTGGATCGCGTTAAGAAAGGTGAGAACACCATCTCCGTCACCGGTAACGTGTTGCGCGACTACCTGACGGATCTGTTCCCGATTCTGGAACTGGGAACGTCCGCCAAGATGTTGTCGGTCGTACCACTGATGAACGGTGGCGGTCTGTTCGAAACCGGGGCCGGCGGTTCTGCGCCTAAGCACGTTGAACAGCTGTTGTCTGAAAACTATCTGCGTTGGGATTCTCTGGGCGAATTCCTGGCGCTGGCGGCCTCTTTGGAGCATTTGTCGACGGTCGCTGGTTTGCCAAAAGCGGCGGTATTGGGCAAAACGCTGGACGAGGCAACTGCTAAGTTCCTGGTCGAAAATAAATCGCCGACGCGTCGGGTAGGTGGCATCGATAACCGCGGTTCGCATTTCTACCTGGCGTTGTATTGGGCTGAAGCATTGGCCAATCAGTCCGATGACGCTGAATTGAAATCGACGTTTACGTCCGTCTACAAAGCCATGTCCGATGCCGAAGACAGCATCGTGAACGAGTTGGTATCGGTTCAGGGTAAGGGTGTCGATATCGGTGGTTACTACCGGTTTGACGCTGAATTGGCTGCCAAGGTGATGCGTCCCAGCGCGACATTGAACGCCATTATTGACGGGCTATAAGTCTGATCACTCAACGGGCTTATGTCTGATTTTAAACCGCGCTTCAGCGCGGTTTTTTATGGCACCGACATTCTCGGTAGCCATTAAAAAAGCCCTCACCGTTCAGGGGAGGGCTTTTCATCATTGCCTGGATCGGCCAGGCATACTGCTGTTTAAGCAGTCAATTGGGTTTTATGATTATTCTTCTAGGTGTGTTCGCTGGTACTGGTTGAGCGCTCCTTCGCTTCGTTCCGCTGGTGAGATGTTGAACGCTCGGTACCCGCCGTTTCCGGCAATACTCGAATGTTCACGGCATGAATGCCTCGCTCGGCTTTGACCGTATCAAATTCCACGGCCTGTCCGGCTTTCAGCGTTTTGTAGCCTTCCATCTGGATGGAGGAGTAATGGGCAAAGAGATCTTCTTCGTGTTCATCGCAAACGACAAACCCGAACCCTTTGGCGTTGTTGAACCATTTTACTTTCCCTACCGGCATAACGGACTCCTTACAACCACGTTAGACTGAGCCTGGAAGCCACCCTGGTAGCTAAGTGCTTCCGATGCTGACGTCGGGGCGTCGAAGCGTTAGCGTAGCTGGAATTGAAGCTGGTGAAGTGCCGATGGGCAAATCTCACTAACGTTCAACGCCGTTCAATCGTTATTGAGTCATCGCTGGTACATCCTGATCCAGAGTCGCTGAAACCCTAGGGTTTCAGTCGCGCTGATCACAAAATATACGATTCGGCGTCGAGCTAATGGTTGGCTGTTGATTCAACGAAGTCAACCCCCATTGAAGGGTCGGAGGATTGGACGCACATTAGGTGCTCTGGTCAAAAGAGCGCTAGGTAGCGAAGTTCTTGGGTTCAACCAGAGTTCAACACCCGGTACAGAAAATGACCACCACGGCCCCCGCCGACCAGCCAATCGTAAATTCATCCGCTATGCATTCACTGATAACGGGCAGTTTGATATGAAGTTGAGTGTTCCAGGCATCAACGACTCATTACGTCCTGTTTTGGCCCGAAAGATGCTGTTAAGCCGTCTGGGGCCGGAAGATCCGGCTGATGACGACGATCAGGGTGTGGCGTTAGAAACCAGCAAACCTGAGCTCAAACAGCCGCCGCTGTATCGGGTGGTCTTGCTGAACGACGACTACACCCCCATGGAATTTGTTGTACATATTCTGGAAGCCTTCTTTTATATGTCACGAGAGAAGGCAACTCAGGTAATGTTGACGGTGCATACACAAGGAAAAGGCGTATGCGGTGTCTATACTAAGGACATCGCCGAGACCAAGGCAGCTATGGTCAACCAATACTCCAGGGATAACGAGCACCCCCTGGTGTGTGAGGTCGAAGAGGTCGATGACGAGTGATCTGCGAGAGGGTCTGTTGCCATGTTAAGTAAAGATCTTGAACTGACGTTAAATAACGCGTTCAAAGAAGCCCGGTCCAAGCGCCACGAGTTCATGACGGTCGAGCACTTGTTGTTAGCTCTGCTCGACAACAATGCTGCTGCCGAGGTACTCAATGCCTGTGCCGCCGATATTGCCCAGTTGCGGCGCGATCTGACCGAATTCATTGATTCCACAACACCGTTGATTCCCAAAGAAGACGACGAGCGCGAAACGCAACCGACGCTGGGTTTCCAGCGCGTGCTGCAGCGGGCAGTCTTCCACGTTCAATCGTCGGGTAAGAAAGAAGTCACTGGCGCCAACGTGCTGGTTGCGATTTTTTCTGAGCAGGAAAGCCAGGCGGTTTTCTTCCTCAAGCAACAAAGCATCTCGCGCATTGATGTGGTCAATTTCATTGCTCACGGCATCTCTAAGGTGCAAAGCGAGAATGCCCAGCCCAACGAAGATTTCAGTGATCAGCAGGAAGAAGCTGGCGCCGATGGTGTGCAGGGCAGTGCGTTGGAAAGCTTTGCTGCCAACCTGAATGAACAAGCTCGCCGTGGTCGCATTGATCCATTGGTCGGTCGCGAGCACGAAGTGGAGCGCGTGATTCAGATTCTGTCTCGCCGCCGTAAGAACAACCCGCTTTTGGTGGGTGAAACCGGTGTTGGTAAAACCGCCATCGCCGAAGGTCTCGCCAAGCGAATCGTGGATGGCGACGTACCGGATATCGTTCAGAACGCTCAGGTGTATTCACTGGACCTGGGTGCTTTGCTGGCCGGTACCAAATACCGTGGCGATTTTGAAAAACGCCTGAAGTCGTTGCTGGCTGAATTGAAGAAAAAAGAAAAAGCCATCCTCTTCATCGATGAAATTCACACCATCATCGGTGCTGGCGCGGCCTCTGGTGGCGTGATGGATGCTTCGAACTTGTTGAAGCCGATGCTCAGCTCTGGTGAGTTGCGGTGCATGGGCTCAACCACCTTCCAGGAATTCCGTGGCATCTTTGAAAAAGACAGCGCACTGACGCGTCGTTTCCAGAAAATCGATGTCACTGAGCCGTCGGTGGATGAGACTTACCGCATTCTGAAAGGTCTGAAATCGCGCTTTGAGGAACACCATCACCTCAAATACACCGACAAGGCTTTGAAGGCCGCAGCGGAGTTGTCAGCTCGGTACATTACCGACCGTCATTTACCCGACAAAGCCATTGATGTCATCGATGAAGCTGGCGCGGCGCAGCGACTGTTGCCGTCCAGCAAGCGCAAGAAATCCATTGGTGTTCCGGACGTTGAAAAGGTCATCGCTTCCATCGCGCGCATTCCTGAGAAAAGTGTCAGCCGCAACGATAAGGAAGTGCTGGAAAGCCTTGAGCGCAACCTGAAGATGACTGTCTTCGGTCAGGAACAGGCGATCGAACAATTGGCATCCGCGATCAAATTGGCCCGTGCCGGTCTTAAACCAGCGGACAAGCCGATTGGCTCCTTCCTGTTTGCCGGCCCGACGGGCGTGGGTAAAACCGAAGTCAGCAAGCAGTTGTCTGAATCTTTGGGTATTCCGTTGCTGCGCTTTGACATGTCCGAATACATGGAACGCCACACAGCCTCACGTCTGATTGGTGCACCCCCGGGTTACATCGGTTTTGACCAGGGCGGATTGCTGACCGATGGCGTCACCAAACATCCGCACGCAGTCTTGCTGCTGGATGAAATCGAGAAGGCGCATCCGGATGTTTTCAATCTGCTGTTGCAGGTGATGGACCACGGAACCCTGACCGACAACAACGGCCGCAAAGCCGATTTCCGTAACGTTATTCTGATCATGACCAGCAACGCTGGCGCGGAAATGTTGAACAAACGCGGTGTGGGCTTCACCACCCAGGACAACAGCACTGACGGCATGGAAGTACTGCGTCGGACCTTTACGCCGGAATTCCGCAACCGACTGGATGGCATTGTCCAATTTGGTGCCTTGCCGATGGAAGTGGTGATCAACATCGTCGACAAATTCCTCACCGAGCTGCAGGCGCAGTTGGATGACAAAGGCGTCATGCTGGAAGTGGATGAAGCGTCGCGTGAATGGCTGGCTGAAAAAGGCTACGACAAGTCCATGGGTGCACGCCCTATGAGTCGTCTGATTCAGGACAAGGTCAAACGCCCGTTGGCCGATTTGATTCTATTCGGCCCATTGAGTAAGGGCGGTACAGTCAAGCTGCGTGTGCGTGACAACGAACTGTCGTTGCAGGTGGAAGAAGAAGAGGTGGCAACTGCCTGAGGTTTTTCCACTGAGCTAAAAAACAAAAAGCACCCGAATGGGTGCTTTTTTTATGGCGTTAAAACAGTGCGCGTTAGCGAGCGCGATAGACGATACGGCCTTTGGTCAGGTCGTAAGGCGTCAACTCCACCTTGACCTTGTCGCCGGTCAGGATGCGAATGTAATTCTTACGCATCTTGCCAGAAATATGAGCCGTGATGACATGGCCGTTTTCCAGCTTGACGCGAAACATGGTGTTGGGAAGGGTATCGAGAATTTCCCCTTCCATTTCAATGACGTCTTCTTTTGCCATAGATGCTTTTGCAGTCCTCTGCGGGTTGCGACAGGGCGGGATGGCGCTCGGCCCCGTTTGGAAAGTTCAAACCGGCGGGCATTCTGCCTGAAAATGCGCCAATGATCAAAAAAATTGGGCCTAAATCAGGCAGTTATAACGGGTCGGATAACGACAGAGTGTCGATCAATGGATCGTTCAGTGTGCGCCATTGACGATTGACCAGAATGTCCAGCGGGCGGAAGTCCGCTTTGTATTGCATCTGCCGGGAACCCGGCACCCAGTAACCCAGATAGAGGAAGGGCAGTTTGAGTTGCTGGCACAACAGCAACTGGCTGAGGATGGCGAAAGTACCCAGGCTGCGCTTGTGGTGCTCCGGGTCGAAAAAGGTGTAGGTCGCGGATAACCCGGTTTGCAGTTGATCGGTGAACGCAACGGCCATTAATTGGTTTTGCAGGCGAAACTCCAGGATGAATCCCAGATCGGGGCGGCTGAGCAGGAAATCCTGGTAACTGTCTTGTTTGGGTGGGTACATGTCGCCGTCACTGTGACGTCCGCCCAGGTACCGTTCGTACAACTGATAATGTTCATCACGGATTTCACAGGGCAACCGCTGCACGTTTAGATCGGCGTTGAGTTTCAAAATACGGCGAAAGCGCCGTTTCCAGTCGAAGGCATCAACACGTACCCGAGAAGGCAGACAAGCGCCGCAAGCCTGGCAATCGGGACGATATAGATGTTGGCCGGAGCGACGAAACCCAAGATGCATCAGCTGTTCATAGAGGCCCTGGTCAAAATCCAGGTCCGGATCCAGAAACAACGTCCGCGCCTGTTGATCAGGTAGGTAACTGCACCGGTGTTCACCGGTACGAAACAGCTTGATGGTTTCCTGAGAGTCTTTGTCGACGCTGCTCACAATGGACCCTGCTGCTATCGGGAGTTGCCCAATTGAGCCTGTAACAACTGGTTCAATCGATCGGTTGTCGGTGGTGCCAATGGAACAGTTTCTGTTGGCAAAGCGCTTTCAAACCGATCTCGCTCAATCTCAACGGCACCCAGACTGGCGAGGTGATCATTGTAGACCTGGCAATCGATCAAGCGCAGCTTCGCTTCTGCTGCCCAGGCGCTGAGTCCTAAAAAGGCGAATTTGGATGCGTTGGGCTGGCGCGAAAACATGCTTTCACCATAGAACAGCTTTTCGATACCTAAACCGTAGAGTCCACCAATGAGGTCGCCTCGCTGATAGACTTCGATGCTGTGCGCCCAACCCAGTCGATTCAATTCACAGTAGGCTGCCATCATCTCATCGGTAATCCAGGTGCCGCCTTGACCGGTGCGCGGTTCACGGCATGCCTGTATCACCGCTTTAAAATTACCATTGACGGCCAATGTTACAGGTTGACGGCGATACGCCTTTTTCAGACTGCGCGAAACGGACATGCTGCCCGGCAGCAATACCATACGCGGTGACGGCGACCACCATAAAATCGGCTCGCCTTCGTTGAACCAGGGGAAGATGCCACGCTGATAAGCCGCCACCAGCCATTCCGGGCGCAAGGCTCCACCTGCAGCGAGCAGGCCATTGGGCGCAGTTAATGCTTCCTGAGTGGGCGGGAAGTCGGGTGGTTGTTCAGCGTCGAGCCAGGCAATCTGAGGCATAAAAATGCTTGATGTATCAATAAGTTGGCCCAGTGTCTGTGGTATCTTAGGGGCAGTGGACCGAGCTTGCCAATGTGTGCCGGGCTTGTCCTTCGGTAAAATACGACCGGCCAGTTCCGGTCTGGGTATGTAAGGGATCATCGGTGACGCAGAAATCCGCACGCGCGCGGGACGACGACCGCGTACTTGACCTGAAACAACGCTTGCTGCTGGAAGGCAGCTTGCTGCTGTCGCTCGCTATCGGCGTCTATTTGTTGATTGCGCTGATGAGCTTCAACCCGTCCGATCCGGGTTGGGCGTTTTCCGGCGCAGGCGAGGGCGTTCGCAATTTAGCCGGACGTGCCGGTGCCTGGATTTCGTCGCTGCTGTTCAGCCTGATTGGCGGCCTGGCATACGGATTACCCATCATCTTCTTCTATCGCGCCTGGGCCACTTTTCGTGACCGCCGCGAAGGCCTGCACTGGAACCCGGTGCTGATTGCACTGAGAACTCTCGGCTGGCTGCTCTTTGTGGCAGTGAGTTGTGCTCTGGCTACTGTGCATGTGGCATCGTCATCGCGAGCCAGTGCCGGTGGTTTCCTCGGCATCTGGTTGTCTGAACTCATCTATCCATCGCTAGGCATGACCGGCACTACGCTGATGTTGGTCGTGCTTTGGTTTATTTCTTTGACCATTGCCATGAACGTCTCCTGGCTCGTGGTCATGGAGAAACTGGGCCGCGGTTTGTTGGGTCTGTTTGATCGGCTGCGTGATCGTCGCCATGCGCGCAAACGCCGTCATGAAGAAGACGTGCAACGCCAGCAGGTGATTGAGTCGCGCAAGGCCAATCTTGAAGTCCAGCTGGAAAAGCAAGCCAAACGCAAACCACCGCAAATCAAGCCGTTATTGCCGCGCGTCGCTAAACCCAGCGAACGGGTGGAGAAAGAACGTCAGCAGCCTTTGTTTGAAGGCAGCAGTGCCAATACCGCGCTGCCGGAGCTGAGCCTGCTGCAATCGAGCGAACACGACAGCGTCGGTGGCTACAGCGAAGAAGCGCTGGAAGCCATGTCGCGGCTGTTGGAAATCAAGCTCAAGGATTTTGGCGTTGAAGCTGAAGTCACCGAAGTGGCGCCTGGTCCGGTGATTACCCGGTTTGAAATTCAGCCGGCCGCCGGCGTGAAAGTCTCAAAAATTGCCAATCTGGCGAAGGATCTGGCGCGCTCGATGGCGCTGGTCAGTGTGCGAGTCGTGGAGATTATTCCGGGCAAGACCACCGTCGGCATCGAAATCCCCAACGAAAAACGCGACATCGTTCGGCTCAGCGACGTACTGCGTTCGCCGGTCTACGACAAAGCCAAGTCACCGTTAACGCTGGCACTGGGTGACGACATTTCCGGTACGCCGGTCTGTGCCGATCTGGGCAAGATGCCGCATTTGCTGGTCGCCGGTACCACGGGCTCGGGCAAGTCGGTCGGCGTCAACGCCATGCTGTGCAGCATCTTGTTCAAGGCGACGCCAGAAGAAGTGCGGATGATTCTGGTCGACCCCAAAATGCTGGAGCTGTCGGTCTATGAAGGCATTCCGCATCTGCTGACCCCTGTGATCACCGACATGAAAGACGCCGCCAACGGCCTGCGCTGGTGTGTGGCGGAAATGGAACGGCGCTACAAACTGATGGCGTCGGTGGGTGTGCGCAATCTGGCCGGTTTCAACAAGAAGATCACCGATGCCCGCAAGGCTGGCGATCCGATTCGCGATCCGCTTTACGACCCGACGGTTCAGCTCGATCCGCACGCGCCAGCGCCGGAATTGGAACCGATGCCATTCATCGTGGTCGTGGTCGATGAATTTGCCGACATGATGATGATCGTCGGCAAAAAAGTGGAAGAACTGATCGCGCGTCTGGCGCAAAAGGCGAGGGCGGCCGGGGTTCATTTGATTCTGGCGACTCAGCGCCCGTCGGTGGATGTCATTACCGGCTTGATCAAAGCCAACATTCCAACCCGCATCGCGTTTCAGGTGTCGTCAAAGATCGACTCACGCACCATCTTGGATCAAGGCGGCGCTGAACAACTGTTGGGCCACGGTGACATGCTGTATTTGCCACCGGGCACCGGTTTGCCGGTGCGGGTGCACGGTGCCTTCGTTGACGACGACGAGGTGCATCGCGTCGTCGATGAATGGAAAAAACGCGGCGCGCCGGATTACATCGAAGAAATTCTCAGCGGTGGCGATGCCGATCTGCCCGGCGTGCCGAGCCTGGACGAAGGCGGTGACGATGCCGAATCCGACCCGTTGTTCGACGAGGCCGTGGCCTTCGTCACCCAAAGCCGCAAAGCCTCAATTTCGGCAGTGCAGCGCAAGTTGCGTATCGGCTACAACCGCGCGGCCCGCCTGGTAGACGCCATGGAAGCCGCCGGCATTGTCAGCGCCGCAGGTCACAATGGCACGCGTGAAGTTTTGGTTGCGCCGCCCCCGGCACTTTGAGGAAGCATGATGAAGCGATTGAGTCTGTTATTGCTGTTAGCAACCGCAGGTCTGGCTCAGGCCGATGAAGCGGCGCGCGATCGGCTGATCGAGCGCCTGGAAGCCACCGCCACATTGAGCGCTCATTTTGAACAGGAAACCTTTGCCGAAGGCGAACTGCGTGGCGACCAATCCAGCGGCTTGATGCAGATTGCCCGGCCGCTGCGTTTTGTTTGGCAAGTTACAGCGCCGTACGAACAATCGGTGATTTCCGATGGCGAAACGCTCTGGGTTTACGATCCGGACCTGGCCCAGGCCACCTATCAGGCGGTGGGCGATCAGATTCGCCAGTCACCGGCGATGATTCTGGCGCAACCGAGATCAACCTTGTCGACGTCGTACCAAGTCACCGAAGCCAGCAACGACGAATTAACCAGCTACCGGCTGTATCCGACCGACGAAAACGCCGTCTTCAGTGAACTGACGTTGGTGTTTGTCGATGGCGACATCAATCAGATCCGATTGACCGATAACCTGGGCCAGGATACCCGCATCCGTTTCAGTGACGTTCAAACGGGTTTGGTGTTCCCAGCCAAGACCTTTGAATTCGACCCGCCGGCCGGTACCGACGTCTTCGAGCAGATGTAATGGACCTGTTTGCCGCTGATGCCAATGACGTCTTCAAGCCGCTGGCCGAGCGCCTGCGGCCAACTGCTCTGAGTGATTACGTTGGTCAAATTCACGTCTTAGGTGAAGGCCAGCCACTGCGACAGGCGATTGAACGCGACCAACTGCATTCGATGATTTTCTGGGGGCCGCCGGGCGTAGGCAAAACGACCTTGGCTCGATTGCTCGCCCACAGCACGGCCAGCCGGTTTGAACCCTTGTCTGCCGTGCAGGCCGGCGTCAAAGACATCAAGGCCGCCGCCGAACGAGCGCAGCAGGCCGCCGTTGAAGGCAAACGCACCTTGTTGTTTGTCGATGAAGTGCACCGCTTCAACAAAGCCCAGCAAGACGCCTTCCTGCCTTATGTCGAAGACGGCACCTTCGTTTTCGTCGGCGCAACCACAGAAAACCCCAGTTTCGAATTGAATGCGGCTTTGCTGTCGCGCGCGCGCGTCTACCCGCTGAAATCGCTCGACGATGCCGACATGGCTCAGTTGCTCAAACAAGCCCAGAATGGCGATGCCAAAGTCGGGCGCTTAAAAATTGACGACGCAACCCGCCAGACCCTGTTCCAGCTTGCCGATGGCGACGCTCGCCGTCTCTACAACCTGTTGGAATTGGCGGCCGACCTGTACGCCGACGACAGCGAAGGCCTGACCGCCGAACGGCTCGGCCAGATGACGCAAGGCCAGACGCGCCGTTTTGATAAAGGCGGCGATGCTTTCTACGACCAGATTTCCGCCTTGCACAAAAGCGTACGCGGCTCATCACCCGACGGTGCGCTGTATTGGCTGTGCCGCATGCTCGACGGCGGCTGCGATCCGTTCTACATCGCCCGCCGTCTGGTGCGCATGGCCAGCGAAGACATCGGCAACGCCGATCCTCGCGCGCTGACCATCGCTATGGATGCCTGGCAGGTTCAGGAGCGGTTGGGCACACCCGAAGGCGAACTGGCGCTGGCGCACGCCTGCGTTTATCTCGCTTGCGCGCCGAAGAGCAACGCCGTCTACACGGCGTTCAACCGCATGATGGATGTGGTGCGTTCCGACCGCAGTCGCGAAGTGCCGGTGCATTTACGCAACGCCCCCACCGGGCTGATGAAGGATTTGGGTTACGGCGCGCAGTACCGTTACGCCCACGACGAACCACACGCCTACGCCGCCGGTGAACAGTACTTGCCGGACGGGTTAACCGACGAAACCTTTTACCAGCCGGTTGATCGCGGCCTGGAAAAGAAAATTGCTGAAAAGCTGGCCTTCCTGCGTCAACTGGACGCCGAAGCCAAAACAGAGCGGGGAGACTGACATCATGCTGAGTTGGGCACATTGGTTGGCAGTGGCACTGGGCGGCAGCCTGGGCGCCATGGGGCGCTTTGCCGTGGTGCAACTGGTTAACCGTCACAACAGCGGCCACTTTCCGTGGGGCACCTTAACGGCCAATGTCGCCGGCAGTTTTGTGATTGGACTGGCCTTTGTGTTCTTTGCGCTCAAACACACCGATCCCAGTGGGGTGGGGCGTTCGCTGGTCGTGGTTGGCATGCTGGGCGCGTTTACCACCTTTTCCAGCTTTGCGATTGAAAGCCTGGTACTGATCGAGCAGCAGCATTATGTATCGGCGACCTTGTACGTTGTCGGCTCGGTGCTTGCCTGCCTCGCCGCCGCCGCGCTGGGCTTAGGGCTGGCCAAACTGTTATTCTAGCGCGCTGGCCCGAGGGGCCATTTTTCATTGATCGAATCACCAAACAGGAATCCAATTCATGCTCGACATCAAACGCCTCCGACAGGACATCGAACCCTTGGCCGCTCGCCTCAAGGTGAAAGGCTATTCGCTGGATGTGTCCGCGTTTGAATCGCTGGAGTCCCGTCGCAAAGGTTTGCAGGTCGAGACTGAACAGCTGCAAGCCGAGCGCAAGAAGGCTTCCAAACAGATTGGCCAATTGGTCGGGCAGGGCATGAGCGTTGATGACGCCAAAGCCGAAGTGCAGAAAACACTGGACAGTATTGCTGCAACACTGGGCGCCAAGGAAACCGAACTGAAAGATCTGCAGGCAGAACTCGACGCCTTTATGCAGAACATTCCCAACGTACCGGACGAAGCGGTACCCGCCGGCAAAGACGAAAATGACAACCTCGAAGTCAGCCGCTGGGGCACACCGCGTCAGTTCGACTTTGAGGTTAAAGACCATGTCGACGTCGGTGCCGCTTTGGGTGGCCTCGATTTCGAACAGGCCGCCAAATTGACCGGCAGCCGCTTTGCCGTTATGAGTGGCCCGATCGCTCGACTGCACCGCGCTTTGGCGCAATTCATGTTGAACACGCACGTTGACGAACACGGTTACCTGGAAGCCAACGTGCCGACCATCGTCAATCGTGATTCACTGGTTGGCACCGGTCAGTTGCCCAAGTTCGAAGAGGACTTGTTCAAGCTGAATGTCGAACAGGACTACTACCTGATTCCGACCGCCGAAGTACCGCTGACCAACCTGGCGCGCGATGAAATTCTGGACGCCAGCCAACTGCCGCTGCGCTTTGCCGCACATTCGTTGTGCTATCGCAGTGAAGCGGGCAGCTACGGCCGCGATGTGCGCGGCATGATTCGTCAGCATCAGTTTGAGAAGGTGGAACTGGTGCACCTGGTGCGGCCGGAAACCTCGATGCAGGCGTTGGAAGATTTGGTCGGCCATGCCGAAGTCATTCTGCAGAAGCTGGAATTGCCGTACCGCAAAGTGCTGCTGTGTGGTGGTGATCTGGGCTTCAGCTCAGCCAAGACTTACGACCTGGAAGTCTGGTTGCCAGCGCAGAACACCTACCGCGAAATTTCATCCTGCTCGAACATGACGGACTATCAGGCACGCCGCATGCAAGGCCGCTATCGCAACCCGGAAACCAACAAACCGGAATTGCTGCATACGCTGAATGGCTCAGGTCTGGCTGTCGGCCGGACACTGGTGGCTGTGTTGGAGAACTACCAGAATGCCGACGGTTCAGTCACCGTGCCCGAGGTGTTGCGGCCCTACATGGGCGGACTGGAAACTCTGACTCCCTGACGATAAGCCCCGATTACCGGGGCTTTTTTTGGCTTGGCAACGAGGCTGACCGTGCACTATTTCCCACTCTTTCATCGTTTGCAGGACAAAACCGTTCTGGTCGTCGGCGGCGGCGATATTGCCTTGCGCAAAATCAGCCTGCTGCGACGGGCCGGTTGCCGGTTAACCGTGGTGGCGCCCACCATTCTCAAGACCATCCAGGATTGGCCTGAATGCACCTGCATTGAGCGCGGCTATGTCGAGAGCGATCTGGATGGTGTCGAATTGGTTGTGGCGGCAACCGACGATGACGCCTTGAATCGAACCGTCAGCGCCAATGCCCGAGCCCGTCGAGTGCTGGTCAACGTGGTCGATTCACCGGACCTCTGCGACGTTATTTTCCCCTCGATTGTCGATCGCGATCCGCTGTTGATCGCCATCACTTCCAGCGGCCAGGCACCCGTGTTGGCGCGTTCCATCCGCGCCAAGCTGGAAAGTACCATTCCCGCCAGCTACGGCCAGTTGGCGCAATTGGCGGCACGTTTTCGCAACGCCGTTAAAGCGCGCTTTTCGCAACTCGATCAACGGCGTTATTTCTGGGAAAAAGTGCTGAACGGCACAGTGGCCGAGCACGTATATGCCGGTCGTGTGCAGCAAGCCGAACAGGAATTGCAGCGCCAGTTGGATGCACCCGATCAGGCACAATTGGGCGAGGTGTATCTGGTAGGTGCCGGCCCCGGCGATCCCGATCTGCTGACCTTCAAAGCGCTGCGGCTGATGCAGCAGGCGGATGTCGTGTTGCACGACCGACTGGTGCCCGATGCCATTTTGGATTTGGTGCGGCGCGATGCCGAACGGCTCTATGTCGGGAAAAAACGCTCAGACCACGCCGTGCCGCAACAGGACATCAACCAACTCCTGGTCGACCTGGCTCAACAAGGCAAGCGCGTATTGCGATTGAAAGGTGGCGACCCGTTCATCTTTGGTCGTGGTGGTGAAGAAATCGATTTGCTGGCGGCCAATGGCATTCCGTTTCAAGTTGTTCCTGGCATCACCGCAGCCTCCGGCTGTGCCAGTTATACAGGCATCCCGTTAACGCATCGCGACTACGCTCAATCGGTGCGATTTGTTACCGGCCACCTCAAAGACGGCAGCCTCAATTTGCCTTGGGCGGAATTGGCATCACCGCAACAAACCGTGGTGTTCTACATGGGCTTGGTCGGTTTACCGACCATCTGCCAACAACTGATCCAACACGGTCGGTCACCAGACACGCCCATTGCTCTGGTGCAAAAGGGCACCACACCGGATCAGCGTTTGTGGATTGGAACGCTGGCAACCATGCCAACGTTGATTGAAGCAGACCCACCTCAGGCGCCGACATTGACGATAGTCGGGGAAGTGGTGTCGTTGCACGAACGGTTGAATTGGGCGGGAACTGTAACAGGGCTGTGATTAGACTAAACGGCTTGAGCGTCAGGGCATTATTCGGAAGGAAAGAGGGCGCTGGCCAGCCGCCATTGATCGCTGGCCAAGACCACGAACGTTATTGAGGCGAGAGAAAAACCGCAGCGGCGATAGACGCCAGGCCACTGATCAGTGGCATCAAACCCATGCTGGCGGCATCCACCGGCACCATTCCCAACAGCGCAGCGCCCAACACGGCGGAAGCGACCAACAGCAATAAGATTCCGACGAAAAAGACACTGGCCATCAGCAGATGCTGTTGCTTGGCCGTCAGAGCAATTGCGGCGGGTTCGGTCATAGCGTCTTCTCCTTTCACCTTTCTGGCGCGCTTTTGGGGTTTATCGCTCCAAAAGAGTGCGTTCTCGTTGATCCGCCCGCGAATTCGGACGGCTATATCAGCCCTACTCAAAAGCTGTGCCAGTTTGAATAGCGCCGGAATGCTGATGTGGGTCAGTAATGCCAATCCGCGCCAATTTCATACTGTCGCCAGAATCATTGATGGAGGTCGAAAGATGAAATTGACCGATAAGGTTGCCATCGTCACTGGCGCAGGTTCTGGTATGGGCAAAGCCATTGCTGAACGGTTTGCTGCGGAAGGTGCGTCGTTAGTGCTGTGTGATTTGCACGCCGACCGCCTGGCCGATGTTGCACAACAGATCAACCAGGAAGCGGTAGTAACCATCGCAGCTAACATTGCCGATCCGAAGACAGCGGATACCTTGGTTGAAACGGCTCTTAAGCGTTTCGGTGGCTTGGACATTCTGTGCAACAACGCCGGCATCATGGACTACATGCAGGGTGTCGGTGAGTTAGGCGATGAGGTGTGGGAGCGGGTAATCGCCGTGAATCTGAACGGACCGATGTACACCATGCGCCGGGCCATGGCGGCACTGAAAGAACGACAGGGCAGCATCATCAACGTTGGCTCGACTGCCAGCCGACACGGTGGTGCGGCAGGCGCGGCCTATACCACGTCAAAACATGCCTTGCTGGGCCTGAGCCTGAATACCGCCTGGATGTACGCCAAATCGGGGGTTCGCTGCAATGTGATCGCACCCGGTGCTACCGCGACGCACATCGCCGACTCTATGCCTCAAGATCGACTCGATCCCACTGGTGCTGCGCGGGCGGCGGAATTTTCGGCATTAGTGCCCGCCGTTCTGGATCCGACGGACATTGCGAATCTGGCGTTATTTTTAGCCAGTGACGAGTCCAAACGCATCAATGGCGCCGTCATCCCGGCCGATGGGGGTTGGGACGCCGTATAGGCTGTATCAGCGCGCTTGCCAGATCTGGCGAGCGCGCTCACGTGCTTCTTCCTGCGACAAGTCATCGCTCAGTGTCAGCACCAACGCCATGGTTTCCCAAATTGCGGCCAGGCCGTATTCCGGTTGTTCCTGGCCGCTCCAAGTATCCAACAGACTCTGGAGATCGGGCTCAGGCGGTCGAATCGAACGCTTTGGCAATACTCTGGTCCATTCAATGGACTCAGCGTGTACCGGGCTGAGCATCAGCACCGTCTGATCGCTGTCCGGCCGGACCTCAAACTCGCCGCTGTCGCCTTTCAGTACAGCGTTGCGAGCGTCTCCCAAACCGCGTGCGGTTTCATGGTGAATGGCCTGATACGGGCGATGGAACATACCCTGTAGTGTGACCGGCGCACCGGTTGGGTTGAGATGGCGTACCAAGGTGTTGACCGGTGAACGCAAGCCGAGTTCGGCTTTCATATCGATGATGTGCGATAACTTGGGCGCAAAGTGTTCCAGCGCGCAGTAGACCATCGGTTCGGTCAGACTCAAGGCTTGAGCCTGCTCCCAATCCTTGGCTACCGGAATACCCAGTGCTTCGCACACCTGGCGTGCGTATTGACGCCCGGCTGTGTGTTCGCCGCCACCGTGCATCAACACCGGATAACCTGCACGGGCCAACGCCCGGGCGGCCAAAACATACCAGGAAGGTTGGCGACGTTTTCCGGCGTAGGCCGGCCAATCAATACGTCGCGCACCACCATTCCAATGCGGTTGTTCAGTGCGTGCGGCATCGAGCAGGCCTGCCAGTTCGTCTGGGGTTTCTTCCTTAACACGCATCAGCATCAATAGAGCGCCCAACTGAGCGGGCGTTTCCCGGCCGGCCCAGATTTCCGTCATGGCAAAGCGCGCTTCTTCGCGAGTCAGAGAGCGGCTGCCTTTGCTGCCGCGTCCCAGGGTTCGAACCAGATGGGCAAAGGTGAACGTTTCAGTCATAGACAATTTTTCGGTTTGGGCAGGCCAGCCAATAACGCCAGCATGCGCGCCGGGCTTTCGCCAAAGCGCTGCATCAGAAAGATGGAATTGCCAACCTCGGCGCCAAACTCGCCCTTTAGATGTTTCACCAAAGGTCGCATTGCCGGGGATAGGTCGTAGCGGAAGTAGAACTCGCGCAACGATTGAATAATCGCCAAATCCTGATCGGTCAGATCGAGGCCTTGTTCGGCCGCCTGTTGCCGGCACCAGTCAGCGTGCCAGTCGCGTGCGTTTTGCAGAAAACCAAGATGGTCGGTGGCTAGAGCAGTCATGATGCGGCGGTACTACCAGTGAACCAGAGGGGTGTGATCAATCGTCAGTTGCAGCCATTCGGTGTCGTCGATCTGTGTCCAGTCCGAATGCGGCTGTCCGCCCAAGGATTGGGCGTCACTGCGGCGAATACAACCCTGCGCCTGTGTCGGGTTGGCTTGCCACAGCATGACCCGGGCATCGCCACTGAGCAGTACCCAATCCTGCGGCGTCAACCAGGCATCAAATAACGCCAGTTGCTGACTGTCCGGACGGCGACTCAGCGTCAACAAAGCCATCAGAACACCTCCACGTAACGTGCTTGGCGCAGCAGCTGGGCCAGGTCATTGAGCGCCATGGGTTGCACGCTGTCGGGCGGAGTCTGTTCACCTAAAACCGATGCCTGATGTTCACGGCAATAAAACAAGGCATCGCTGCCGTACAGCGGTAATGCATCAAGCTGTCGTTGCAGTGATTTTCCCTCGTTCGGGTTCTGTTCCGGCGCCAGCCAGGCCAGGCCGTCGTGCCAGAAGACAACGGCATGTTCACGGTCAAACAGCGCCAGGCTCATGACCGCTTCGAGAATTTCTTCACTGCGGCGTTGCTGGTAGGGCGCAGAGGTGATTAATACCAGGGTTTCAAAGGTCGTCATCGAAAACTCACCACGCGGTCGCAGTCACCAAAACCCGCAGCCCACTGGCCCAGACCGACCAACTCGAATGGCGCTTCGACTGTGGCGATGGGTTTGGCTTGTCGTTGCGCTTCGGTGTCGTTCAACAAGCCCCGGTTGGCAGAGGCAGCGATGCACAGCAGTAATTCGCATTGAGTCTGTTGCTGAAGATCGATCCAGCGCTGCCGCCAGTCGGGTTCATCGGCTGACGGCGCTTGGGTGCTCAGGCCGCTATAAACCGCGTCCATGAAAAAGAACACCCGCACTAAACGATGGTCGCTGTCCGCCAGTGCAGCGGCAAAGGCCAGGGCATCCGCCTGGGCGTTGCTGCTCCAGGGCGCGGCGTAAACGTTCAACTGATAATTCATGCGCGGATAATACCTCAGCAGATACAAAAAAGGCCGCACAAGGCGGCCTTTTCAGCGGGACTCACTTCAGTCGTTCGACAAGGCGCCAACCAGGGCGAGCAGGTGAACGAAGAGGTTGTAGATGTCCAGGTACAGCGACACAGTCGCGCGGATGTAGTTGGTTTCGCCGCCGTTCACGATACGGCTGGTATCGAACAGGATCAGCAGAGACATCAGCAGCACCACACCGGCAGAAATCGCCAGGCTGACGGCCGGAATCGCGAAGAACAGGTTAGCCAGCATCGCCACCAGAACGACGATCAGACCAACCATGACAAAACCGCCCAAGAAGCTGAAATCTTTCTTGGTGGTTACTGCGTAGGCCGACAGACCGAACGTCACAATGGCGGTGCCACCCAGGGCCTGAGCGATGATAGCCGGGCCGTTCGACAGCGCCAGGTAGGCGTTAAGAATCGGACCTAAGCCCGCGCCCAGCAGGCCGGAAAAGACAAATGTCCAGACAATGCCCATGCCGGAATTCACGCTGCGGGGAATGGCAAACCAGAGGATACCGATGGCCGCCAGCGACATAATCAGGGATGCGCCGTGAGGCAGGCCCATTTGCATGGCAACCAACGCGCAGACGGCGCTGAACACCAGCGTCATCGACAGCAGGGCATAGGTATTGCGAAGAACTTTGTTCGTCGCCAGCGCCGATTCATTACGGCGTGTGGCAGTGCTCTGATAGTTGGCCATGAGCTCACCTCCATAGTTGTTGTGCGCTTCATCATATAGTCGTCGTAGGGCTTTTCAACAACGAAAGACGCGGGCTAAGGCGAGTCTTACCGATCCCTGACATTTTAAATGAGCCGATTATTTGTGGGCTGTCTGGTACCAAAGTGGCCCTGTTGTCGGTGTGTAAAAAAAGCCTGCATTGGTTGTGACGATCCGTTATATTCGCGTTTCAAACGCTCGTTTTAAACACGCACTCTATATCTGGATCGAATCTTCATGAGTCAAGCCGATACCGTTACCCGCATTCTCGATTCGGCCGAGGAACTCTTTGCAGAAAAGGGCTTTGCCGAAACCTCGCTGCGCATGATCACCACTCGAGCCAAGGTGAATCTGGCCGCCGTCAACTACCATTTCGGTTCCAAGAAAGACCTGATTCAAGCGGTCTTCGCCCGATTTCTGACCCCTTTTTGTGCCAAGCTCGATAAAGAGATGGCGGCGTTGATCGCCACCACCAAAGAACCCAATTTGCAGCAGGTTCTGGGCGTGCTGGCGCGTACCATGTTGACCGGGGTGCATTCGTCGAGTAATTCCAACAAATTGTCTGTGTTCATGCGCTTGCTGGGTTTGGCATACACCCAGGCGCAGGGGCATTTGCGTCGGTTCCTGAAATCGCACTACAACGAGACATACAACCGCTTTATCAGCTATCTGCGTGATGCCCATCCGGAGTTGTCGCCCAGGGAGATTTTCTGGCGCATTCACTTCGCCATTGGTGCCTGTGTGTTCACCATGTCCAGTATTGAAGTGTTGCGCGATATGGCGCAGGCGGATGTGGGCGAAGACACCGCCATCGATGAAGTGATGAATCAGTTGATTCCGTTTCTGGCTGCCGCCTTGGAGCGCTAATCGCGCGACACCGGCAGCACCGCACCCACGGTCAGTTCGCTGCGCACTTCGGTGGAGCAGTCGATCAGGCTTTCCAGCAAACCGTCGTCGTAGCTTTCATTGGCCGCTAAGTGCAGTACCGATTTAGTCGTCCGCAGCGACTCCACGCTGCGCGACAAAATGCCACGCACCAACACCTCAGCCACAGCGTCCAGTTCATCGCCCGGTACCAGTCGATTCACCAAACCCAGTCGCGTAGCGGTGTAAGCGTCGATGACTTCGCCGGTCAAGGCGTAATACTTGGCCGCCCGTTCTCCCAGCGCTTTCACCAGATAAGGGCTGCTCAGCGCCGGTACTTGCCCGAACAGGGATTCGGTAATGCAAAAGGCCGTGCGCTCGCTGGCTAACACCAGATCACAGCAACAGGCCAGGCCGACCGCCGCGGCGTTAACGTCGCCACGTACAGTGAGCAAAACAGGGGCGGGGAAGTTGTAGAGCGTTGCCAGCAGACGAGCGAGTTGTTCAGCGTCCTGTTGGTGTTCTGCGCGGCCGGCGTGTTGGCGGCGTTTCAGCCAGGCCCGGTCCGGGCCGGTGCAAAAGTGCGCACCTTGGCCGCTGAGCCAGATCAAACGCACTTCGGCATCGTCGGCCAGATCGTCCAGCGCGGTGACAAGAGTGCAGATCAGTTCATCGTCGTAGGCATTACCGGTTTCTGGTTTGTTCAACACGATTCGAACCAAACCCGCTTCCCGGCGTTCAACCAGTACTGTTTCCTTCATCGGCGTTCTTCTTGTTGTTCTGTAGGGCGAAGGTCCGTTTCACCCTAAACCAGATATCGAACGCCCGCTAGCGCTCAAAACGGTAATTTTTCGTAGCCGTTGGAAATCGTTTTCAAAACCGTCAAAGACTGCCGGGCGGCGCACACAGAATCAGTCGAATGCCCGCCGGTTGCAATTCAACCTGATCCCAGGCCGCGTCCAGTAATTCAGCCTGCATCTGGGCTTTCACAACATCCTGGTCGGTCACCAGCGGATTCACACCCGCCAGATATTGCAGCCGCTCAATGCGCGCCTGGTTGGTCGCCGCCAATGACGCCCGGGCGTTCGCCAGTGCCTGATCGAATTGTGTTTTCGCGTGGCCTTGGGCGATATCAAACAGCGGCGGAATGCGCTCCTTGGCCGATTGCACCAGTTTGCGGACGGTCTTGATCGGCAAGGTAGAAACCTGCGCCTGCAACACGTCCTGGCCCAGCGTTTGGGATAAATCCGAGCGTCCGCCTTCCAACGTCAGGGTGCGCAATAAGCCGGTGTCCAGATGCGGCCTGAGCGCGTGCGCGCTGCGTTCGGGAATACTCAGACGCCACTGGGTTTCGAGCAACAACTGACCGGCCGGTACCTGCTTGGTTTCCAGCAGCGCCACACTGGCCTGGCCCAATTGCGAGCCGGTGACTAAATCCAGCAAACCCAGCACCAGCGGGTGTTCCCAGGAAACGAAATGCACGTCTTCGCGCGCCAGGGCGGTATCGCGCTCAAAGCACACTAAAGCGCCGCCTTCCGGGATACCGGGGATAACCGGGATCAACATCTTGTCGGACGGAATCAATTCATAGACGCCGGTACTGATCGCTTCGAAATGCAGATTCAGCAAGTTCGCCGCCTGTTCAACCACATCTAAGGCGCTGTGCTGTTCCAGTGCAGCAACCGCGACGGCCAATTCGTCGGCCTCTGGTTGCCGACAGGAATTCAGTTCCAGCATGACGTCGCGGCCTTGTTCCAGCTCGGCGTTCAGTCGTTCCAGCTCGGCTTTAATTTGTTCGGTCTGCACCGCGTCGTCCGGGTCGGCCAGCCATTGTTCACCGTACTCGGCATGTACCTGTCCGGCCGCCGGTTGGTGTTGTTCAACGCAGTTGAGCACTTCGTGGAACCAGCGGAACCGGTGTTCGTCGTCGCTGTCGCTGAGATAGGGCAGGTGAATATGCACGGTATCAGTCTGGCCGATGCGATCGAGCCGGCCGATGCGTTGTTCCAAAACATCCGGGTGATCGGGCATATCCCAGAGCACCAGATGATGGCAGAACTGGAAGTTGCGGCCTTCGCCGCCAATCTCGGAGCAAACCAGAATCTGGGCGCCACCGTCGTCGGACGCAAAGTGGGCCGCTGCGCGGTCGCGCTCAATCAGGTTCAGGCCTTCATGAAAGGCGGTGGCTTCAATGCCCTGGTCGTGCCACAGCGAATGGGCCAGTTCTTGAGCGACCTCGGCGTGCTGGGCAATCAACAGCACTTTCTGATCGCGATGTTGCTTCAGCCAATCCACCAGCCAGCGGCGGCGTTCGGTGTCTGAATCAGCCGGGTGCGCTTCGGCCGAACGGCGCTGAAAACCACTGACACCGCGGCGGGTATTGCGGTACACCACCCGGCCGGGGCCGTGGCGGTCGAGCACTTCGTTGAGTGCACGCATGCGGTCGTCGTGCCACTCAATGCCCAGCGTTTTTAATTGCTGGATCAAGGCGTCGTCCACCCGATCCTGATACAGCGCTTGCGCCAGATCCGACAGCGCCAGGAAATGTGCTTCATCGGCCCGGTACTGGTCGAAGCTGGCGAAGCGGGAGGCATCGAGCAATTGCAACCGCTGGAAGTGCGCTTGCTGGCCCAGTTGCTCCGGCGTTGCCGTTAACAGCAACAGATGCGGCGCGCGTTGGGCGATGGTCAGCCAGGACGATTCAACGTCAGCTTCGTCCGGCTCGGCCATATCCAGATGGTGTGCTTCATCGACCACCAGCATGTCCCATTCCTGAGCGGTCACCCAGGCCATTTCTTCGGCATTGCTGAGCAGAGAATGCGGGATCAGATGCACCTGGCCGAGGCCGAAATCGTGGTCACTGAACTGATAGAACTCGGGCTGAATGGCAAAGCGGCGCACCAGCTCGACCAGCCACTGCGCCTGCAATGCGTCCGGCACAGCGATCAACACCCGTGATGCCCGGCCTTGCTGGCGCAGCCGGTTAATGATCAAGCCCGCTTCGATGGTCTTACCCAGGCCAACCTCGTCAGACAGCAACGCCCGCACCCGGCTGTGCTGCGTAGCCTGGAAAGCGACATACAACTGATGCGGCAACAGGCTGGAACGCGTGCCCAGCAAGCCGTTGAGATGCTGGTTCCAAATGGCCTGATGGCCGTTCGACAACGCCGAACGAAAGGCGAACCAGTTGGGGTGGTCGGTCTGACCGGTCAACAGACGGGTGAGGGGATTATCGTGATCGATGCGGTCGGCCAGCTCGCTTTCCGGCACCATGCCGGCCTCGGTCTCGTACACCAACAGGCCTTTCAATTCGTGCACTGCGATAACGTCGGTCTCGCCCTGGTCGCGGCGTTCAATGCGGTCGCCGACATCAAAGCGGATGCGGGTCAGCGGCGGCTCGCGCAGAGCGTAACAACGTTCGTCGTCGGCGCTGGGGAAATACAGTGTCACGGTGCGCGCATCCACGCTTTGCACCAGGCCCAGTCCCAATTCCGGTTCGCCATCGGCCAGCCAGCGTTGGCCCTGCATAAATTCAGACATTTCGACCTCACATCCCCAAAAGGGCCGGTATTCTACGGAAACTGCGCAGGCATGAAAGCGTAGCAGGGCAAACGCCGTGTGTTTGGCGTTGCGGGGCTTGCGCTGCGGCCGCAGAACCCCATTATGGATGGCTGAATATTCAAGGTTTGACTCTCATCATGACCGCTAATGCCCACACCTCGTTCGACCATCTCGAAAGCCGTCGCATCGACTCGCTGAACGTCACGCTGGAACACTATCGCCACCGCCAGACCGGGGCCGATCATTTCCACATCGCCAGCGAAAACCCGGAAAACGTCTTTATGGTTGCGCTGCGCACCATGCCGACCGATTCCACCGGCGTCGCCCACATTCTCGAACACACGGCGTTATGCGGCAGTGAAAAATACCCGGTGCGCGATCCGTTCTTCATGATGACGCGGCGTTCGCTGAACACCTTTATGAACGCCATGACCAGCAGCGACTGGACCGCCTATCCGTTCGCCAGTGAAAACACCCAGGACTACGAAAACCTGCTGTCGGTCTATCTCGACGCCGTTTTCTTCTCCAATCTGAACGAACTCGACTTCCGTCAGGAAGGCCATCGCCTGGAATTCACTGAACCGACTGATCCAGGCACACCATTGATCTACAAAGGCGTCGTGTTCAACGAAATGAAAGGCGCCATGAGTTCGCCGGTCAGCCAGTTGTATCAGGCGATCAAGCATTATTTGTTTCCGTACAACACCTACCACTACAACAGCGGTGGCGACCCGGAAGCCATTACCGACCTGAGCTACGAACAGCTCAAGGCGTTCTACAAAACCCATTACCACCCCAGCAACGCCAGCTTCTTCACCTTTGGCGACCGCCCGGCGGCCGACATTCAACAGCGCATTCACGACCAGGCGCTGCATCGCTTCAAAGCGCTCGACCATAAACTCTCGGTGCCGCTGGAACGCCGTTTCAACCGCATTCTGCGCGTTGAAGACGCCTACGCCGCCGAAGGCGACGACCTGGCCGGCAAGACGCACCACGTTTATGGCTGGTTACTTGGCGAATCAACCGATTTGTTTGGGCAACTGGAAGCGCACCTACTCAGCGATGTGTTGCTCGACAACAGCGCCTCGCCGCTGCGTCAGGCGCTGGAAAACACCGATCTGGGCTCGAATCCGTCGCCGATGTGCGGCCTGGAAGACTCCAACCGCGAGATGATGTTCGTCTGCGGTCTGGAAGGCAGCGAGCCGGAAAAAGCCGCCGAATTCGAACAACTGGTGCTCGATACGCTGACCGAAGTCGCCAACAAAGGCGTACCACAAGCCGACGTTGAAGCCATGTTGCACCAGTTGGAATTGTCGCAGCGCGAAGTGACAGGCGATGGCATGCCCTACGGCATGCAACTGATTTTCACCGTCGTCGGCGCCGCCACTCACGGCGGCTCAGTGATGGACTCGCTGGACATCGACCCGGCACTCGCCAAGCTGCGCGAACTGGCGCGCGACCCGGACTACATTCCCAGCCTGATTCGCCGCCTGCTGCTCGACAACGTGCACCGCGTGCGCCTGACACTGCGCCCGGATGCCGAGTTGCACCAACACCAGCTCGACAACGAACGCGCCAAACTCGACCGCATCCAGCAAAGCCTGAGCGACGCCGACCAACACGCCATTGTCGATCAGGCCGTCGCCTTGAAAGCCCGCCAGGAAGAGGAAGACGACGCCGGCCAACTGCCCAAGGTAACGCTGGCCGACGTTAAACCGGACGTGAAACGCATCGCTCCGGTCGCCGAAGGCGCCATCACCCGCTATCAGGCCGGCACCAACGGCCTGGGGTATCAGCAATGGTATCTGCCGCTGCCGGACCTGAGCGCCGATGAACTGGCCCTGTTGCCGCTGTACACCGCCTTGCTCACCGAAGTCGGCGCCGGCGATAAAGATTACCTGGGCATGCAGCAATGGCAGGCCGCGCGGACTGGCAGTGTCAGCATCTACAGCCAGTTCCGCAGCCCGCTCGACAGCGTAGATCGCGTTGGTGGTTACCTGGTGCTCTCTGGCCGCGCGCTGGTGCGGCATTTCGATGAGCTGACGCAGATTCTGACCCAACACTGGACGTCACCGCGTTTCGACGAAAAGACCCGTATCCGCGACCTGCTCACTCAACTGTGCGCTCGCCGAGAACAAAGCGTCACCGGCCAGGGCCACGCGCTGGCAATGCAGACCGCCAGCAGCTTCCACAACCGCGCCAACGCCCTGACTTACGACATGAGCGGCCTGCCGTCGATTCGCCGCGTAAAAGCCTGGCTGAAAGATTTCAAAGCCGACGACAAGCGCTTCGACGCCTGGCTGGCGCAGCTGAGCAACCTGCACGCCAAACTCTCGGACCAACGCGGTCTGGCGGTGCTGGTCGGTGAACCGTCCGAGCTGGATAAACTGACCCAACTCACCGAGACATTTGGCCTGGCGCAACGCACCGACAACCTGTCGGCACCCGACCAAAGCGCCTCGTTCAGCGCCGCCGGCCAACGCCTGGCCTGGGCGGTGAACACCCAGGTGAACTTCTGCTCGGCCGCCTATCCGACGGTATTGCCAGAACACGAAGATTCCGCTGCGCTCACCGTGCTCGCTGGCGTGCTGCGCGATAACTTCCTGCACCGCACCATCCGCGAACAGGGCGGTGCTTACGGCGGCGGCGCCAGCCACGATTCGAATACCGGCACCTTCCGCTTCTATTCCTACCGCGACCCGCGCATCGACGGCACCCTGGCCGATTTCCGCGCCAGCCTCGACTGGGTACGCGATACCGGCGCCACCGCCGAGCAAGTGGAATCGGCCATTCTGGGCGTAGTCAGCTCAATGGATAAACCCGGCTCACCGGCCGGCGAAGCCAAGCAGGCGTTCCAGAACCGGCTGTTCGGCCGCACCGATGCCTTCCGCAAGGCATACCGAGAAGCCCTGCTGGCGGTCACCCCAAGCGACATTGGCCGTGTCGCCGAGCGCTATTTCGACCCGGCCACAGCATCGGAAGCCGTAGTCACCGACCGCGAACATGCCGACCAACTGGCCGGGCAGGGGTTCAGCGTCGAAACGCTGTAATACCCGCCGCACCACCTAAACAGGCCCCGTTTTCGGGGCCTGTTTTTTTTCGGCGTTATCGTTTGCTTGCAAAACCAACCGTGTATTCGTTCGGAACAGTCGTCGCCTTGGTATATAATTACACTCAGTATACTTTTTAAGAGACCGCAGATGACCGCAACCGATACCTCCGCAGCACCGGAATCGGCCCGTGAGCGCAAGCGCCGTGAAACGCGTCGGCGTATTGCTGAAACCGGCCTGAAACTGTTCATTGTGAATGGCTACGACGGCACCACACTGGACGCCATTGCCGAAGCTGCGGGCATTTCTCGGCGCACCTTTTTTTATTATTTCAAATCCAAAGAAGAGGTGTTGTTAGCCTGGCAGGGCAGTGGTTTTGAAGAAGCGCTGGCACCAGCCATTGCGGCCAGTTCGCCGACGGGCGATCCGTTGCAAACCGTGCAGCAATGCCTGACGGAACTCAGTGGCCGCTATGAAACGCCGGAATCTTTGATCGTCGATCAGTTACTGCGTTCAACAGAAACCTTACGTCTGCGCAAGGAAGCGCTGTTTATGCAGATGGAAGCGACCCTGTTCGAGGCGCTGTGTCAGGTATGGCCCGAGCCGGAACAAAAACCGCAGTTGCAGATGGTAGCGATAGTGGGCATGGGCGCCTTTCGTCTGGCGATGGAAGCCTGGCGTCAGGCGGGCGGTGCCAAACCCTTATCGGCCTATATAACGCAGGGTTTTGACGCGTTCAAAACCCTGCAACAAAAACCCGCTTAACAGTCAGTTTTGTACAACTTCAGGATGCGACCGTTCATCGGCGTGGCAGCCGCGCGGTAGTAGGCCAGCGCCACTTCGCGGGCATCCACCGGGGTAAAGCCAGGGAAGAAATCGTAGTAGGCGGTCGATTCAGTCAGCACCGTAGGGCTGACGCAGTTAATGCGAATACCCCGCGGCAATTCAACCGCCGCTGCTTTAACAAAACCCTCCACCATATAGTTCACGGTCGTGCTGACGGTGCCGCCGTGCAGGAACTCGTCCGTCAACACGCCGGAGATCAGCGTGAAGCTGCCCCGGTCGCTGATGTGCGGCAGAGCAGCGCGAACCAGATTGATCTGGCCCATGCCTTTACTCTTGATCGAGTTTTCCCACTGCTCGTCAGTCATCTGTTCAAAGGGGCCGGGAAATACATCACCGGCTGCGTTAGCCAGCACATCGAAGCGGCCAATGCGGCTGAACAGGGCTTTCAGGCTGGCTATGTCGGTCATGTCGGCCTGGAAATCTCCAGACGTGCGGCCAACGGTGACCACCTCGTGGCCTTGTTCGACAAACATCTTTTGCACGGCGGAACCCACGGTTCCAGTGCCAATCACAACGATTTTCATGAGCGGATCCTCTTAAAGGGGCGAATAACGTCAAGGCGTATGGCCGGGCTGACCTTGTGCTTTACAACGGGTCGGTCACAGCTGGCAAAACATTACACCGAGTGCAATTTAAAGTCTACACTCAGTGTAATTTTGGCTGTGTTTAGGGGTGGCTGACTCTTGGCCGCTCGGTGAGGTTTGCTTCGTTGTGGATTTAGGGAAAATCACGGCCTTGGCACTTAAACATACGCCGTCATCCCGGCCTTGAGCCGGCATACCGGGGCAAAATTGAGGGGTCAAAATCGAGTGTTCAGGCTATCTCTCTTCCCCCCAAACCCACCACCAACCCAAAAATCCACCCAAATTCAAACGCTAAACCCCGAATACCCCCGAAAATACCTCGATCATTAAAACGATTACTCAAACGACCCTCCCTTAGCATGGGCGTATTGCCTGAATGATCAGGCATTGGGCTGGTGCCATTGGCCCGCCAAGAACGCCATAACAGGGAGTCGTGATGATGCAATACATCCATCGTTCCATCCGCAACCGGCCAGGCATTACCTTGCTTTGGGCCGGTTTTTTATTGGCCGTGCTGGCCGGTTGTTTGCCCACTGAGATTCAATTCGAACAGCCTGGCACCGCCCGGTTGGTGGTGGGCGAGGTGTTTTCCAATCCGGCGCGTTCGGGTGTGCCCGCCCATTACGAAAGCAACCGCCCCGAAGTAGCCAGGGTCGATAGCAACGGCACCGTGACCGCGCTGGCCCCCGGCCGGGCGGTGATTTCTGCCTCCAACCGGGACGATTTCGCCCAGTACCCGGTCGAGGTGATCAACCGTAACGTCTCGCTCAGCGCCTGGGTGGGCGAAGACAGCGCGCAGCTCTTTGCATCGGAAGGGCTGGATGGCGTGGAACTGCTCAGCAGCAGCGACCCGGATTGCGATTTCAACATCATCAACCGCTGCGCCGATAACCAGCGCCGCTTTGTGCACCAAACCGCGCTGGCGGGCGGTGGGTTATCGTTATCACAACCCCAGTTCTACCAACTGCGGTACGGCGAACGGCAACTGAACCTGGGGTTGAACGCCCGTGAATTCTCCGCCCGGTTTAACCACCAGGTGGCGGTGTTCCAGGGCCAGTTGTGGCTGGTGGACGCTCGGCTGCATGACGACCGAACGGCTTACAGCGACCTCTGGTCGTCGCGCGATGGCACCACCTGGGTGCACCGGGGCAGCCAGGCGTTTCCGGAGGGGGGCATTGGTTCGGGACCCGACAATCACCTGCGGGTATTCAACGACGAACTCTGGCTGATCAATACATACACGGTGGAAGCCTGGTCGTCGCCCAATGGCGTGGACTGGACGGCGCAGAGCATGAACCTGCCGTTCGACAGTCGAACCGACAGCCAGGTGGTGGTGTTTCCGATGGCGGGCGAGGCGCGGTTGTGGGTGATTGGGGGTGAGTCCAATATCGACAACGGCGACGGCACGAGCACGACTGAGTACACAAACACGGTCTGGACCTCGGCCGATGGTCGCCAGTGGACGGCACTGACGCAGGCGGCGCCTTTTCCGGGCCGCCGAGGCCACCAGACCGTGGCCTATCGCAACCGGCTGTGGGTGGTCGGTGGAAAAGTTGGCAAAAGCCCCCGGACCAACGATGTCTGGTCGTCGAACGACGGGCAGCACTGGCGTCAGGAAATCGCCTCGGCGGCGTTTTCGCCGCGCTATTCTCACAGTCTGGTGGTCTTCAACGATTCCGCAGCCGACGGGGATGAGCAGCTTTGGTTGATTGGGGGGCCTAGAAACGATGTCTGGTCCTCCCGCGATGGGCGCAACTGGACCCAACACACCCCCTCGGCGGCTTTTTCTGTTACCGACTCAATACCAGCCGTCGTCTTCAACAAGCAACTGTGGTTGATCGGTGGCTTTGCGAGGTTGTATAGAACCAACGACATCTGGTCTTCCCGCGATGGCGAAGCCTGGAAGGCCCACACCACCCAGGCACCCTATACCGCCCGTCGCCTGCACCAGGTGGTCACGTTCAACGGTCGCTTCTGGTTGATCGGTGGCGAGGACGGTAACAGTGGTCGGGACGATAGCTTCGTTGGCGATGACCACTATCGCAACGACATCTGGTCGTCCGCCGATGGCCTGCACTGGGTGCAGCACAGTGCCCAGGCTGATTTTTCGGCCCGTGCTGGCCACCAGCTGGTGGTGTTCCGGCAACGGCTGTGGCTGATCGGCGGCGAAAGCGCACAGGGGCGGTTGAACGATGTCTGGTCGTCGGCCGATGGCATTCACTGGACGCAGCACACCCAAGCCGCCGAATTCCCGGCGCGTTCACACCACCAGGTGGTGGCCTTCCAGGGGCAGTTGGTGCTGGTGGGCGGCAGGACTAACCCTGACCCCTATACGGACCGACTGGCCGATGTGTGGGCGTCGACCGATGGCGTCCACTGGGAACGGCTCGCCGACGGCGCCTTTCCCGAGCGCATGGGCCACCAACTGGTGGTGTTTAACGGCCAGCTATTGTTGATTGGTGGTAACAAAAATTCAGGCTTCCTGAACGACGTCTGGTCTTCCAACGATGGCCGCCGCTGGGCCGAGCGCACGCCAGCGGCAGCGTTCTCGGGTCGGTATGCTCACCAGGTGGTGGTAACGCAGGATCCTCAAGGCGAACGACTGTGGTTGATGGGCGGTGGGAAGAGCTTCCTTAATGAGTACGCCAGTCGTTACCAGGACGACCTCTGGACCTCCCGCAATGGCATCGACTGGACGGCCATCGACCCACCCCGGCCGTTCGGCAATCGCGGTGGTCACCAGATGCTGGCGGCCAACGGCCACCTCTGGCTGTTCGGTGGGTTGAATACCTATTTGGACAATTACCCCAGCGGTATTGGCTACCTGAACGATGTCTGGAAATCGGCCAATGGTACGGATTGGCAGTTGGGGTTGGCGGTGAGTGGGGAGTTTCCGCTGCGGTAGGCGGTATGTTGGTTTAAAAGGCCCTTCGGGGCCTTTTTTGTGGCCGTTGTGTTGCCAGGCAATGGTCGAAACCGAGCGCGGTTGATCGACTAGACTGCACTGGCTCGGCACCCGCCGGACCTCACCGGGAGAACGCTATGAAACTGTCTCACCCAATCGCCCCTTGCTTATGGTTCAACGACCAGGCCGAAGCCGCGGCCCGCTATTACACCGAGGTGTTTCCCAATAGCCACGTCGGCCACATTGCCCGTTATTCGGAGGTCGGCCGTGAACACCACGGCCAGGTGCCGGGTTCGGTGCTCACCGTTGAGTTCAGCCTTGCCGGCCAGCCTTTTACGGCCTTGAATGGCGGCCCGGTGTTTGCGCTGTCGGAAGCGGTGTCGTTTCAGGTGTATTGCGACGACCAGGCGGAAATTGATTACTACTGGCAGGCCCTGAGCGCCGGCGGCCAGGAACAACCCTGCGGCTGGACGCGCGATCGGTTCGGGCTGTCGTGGCAAGTGGTGCCGTACTCAATGCTGGACATGATGCAGCAGGGCAGCGACGAGCAGATGGCGCGGATGATGACCGTGCTGTTCACCATGACCAAACTCGACAAAGCCCAACTGGACGCGGCATTTTACGGCCAGTAATGGCGACCGTGTAGACGTTATTAAGCAGAAATAGCCCGCCAGCGGACACACCAGAGACACAGAGTGTGCAATACGAGCTGAGCTTTCTTTAAACGGCTACACGGTAGCCGTTAAGCCAATTTCAAATCCAGGTCTAACCAGGCCGGGGCGTGGTCGGACGGGCGCTCCAGGCCGCGAATGTCGTAGTCGATGCCGGCACCGCGAATCAACGGCACCAGAGGCTGGGTGATCAACAGATGGTCAATGCGCAGGCCGCGTTTGGGCGTGTCTTCAAAACCTTTGGAGCGGTAGTCGAACCAACTGAAACGGTCGTTGTTGCTTGGGTAGAGGTGGCGGTAGCTGTCGGTCAGGCCCCAGGCGCGCAGTTTTTCAAACCAGCCGCGCTCTTCGGGTTGGAAGGCGGATTTACCTTCGCGCAGCCAGCGGGCGACGTTCTTCTCGCCAATGCCCAGGTCTTCATCGACTGGGGCGATGTTGAAATCGCCCAGAATAACGATGAGGTCGTCCGGTGTGGCGTTGGTTTCCAGCCAGTTCAGCAAGTCGGCATAGAAGCGGCGTTTGGCCGGCCATTTGGTTTCGTGGTGGATGCTTTCGCCTTGCGGGAAATAGCCGTTCAGCACCGTTAATGTACGGCCATCGGCCAGGGCATGACGGCTGATCAGCATGCGGCGCTGGGCGTCGTCTTCGTCGCCCGGAAAGCCGCGTTCCACGCTTTGCGGGGCAATGCGGCTCAGCGTTGCCACGCCGTAATGGCCTTTCTGGCCCCAGGTGACCGAGCTTAAACCGCTGGCTTGTTCGACTTCAGCGTGGGGGTAGATGTCGTCGTGAACTTTGATTTCCTGAAGGCAAAGGATGTCCGGGTCCTGGACCTTGCGCAGCGCTTCCAGTTGGTGCAGCCGGGCACGTATGCCATTGATATTGAACGAAATGATGCGCATGGTAAGGCTTTCCCCAGTCAGACAGTGGCGGCTATTATTGCGAACCGCCGCTCGCTTTGAAACCAGGAATCCCGCGTCCCATGGCCCAACTCTATTTCTACTATTCGGCAATGAACGCCGGTAAATCGACGTCCTTGCTGCAATCGGAATACAACTACCGCGAGCGCGGCATGAAGGCGCTGCTGCTGACCGCACGCATTGATGACCGCTACGGCCAGGGCGTGATCCGCTCGCGCATCGGCCTGGAAAAACCGGCCGATTGTTTTGATGCCGAGACCGATCTGCTGGCCTGGTATCGCGACAAAGGCGAAACAGCCGACTGCATTCTGGTCGATGAAGCCCAGTTTCTGAGCCGCGAGCAGGTCGATCAACTGGCGACGCTGGTCGATGACGACGATGTGCCGGTGCTGTGTTTCGGCATTCGAACCGATTTTCGCGGCGAGCTTTTCCCCGGTTCCGAACGCCTGCTGGCCATTGCCGACAAACTCAGTGAATTGAAGACCGTCTGCTTCTGCGGCCGCAAAGCCATTATGGTGGCGCGCCTGGACGAAAACGGCCGCGCCATCGCCGAAGGCGACCAGGTGGTGATTGGCGGCAACGAGCGTTATGTCTCAATGTGCCGACGCCATTACAAAGAAGCCATTGCCGGCGCTTGACCTTCCAGTTGCGTCAAGGTTTAGCCTCTGTCTGTATCGAATATTGGTTCGTAACTGACAGAGGAGGCGACCATGAATCACGACCATCACCATCACGACCATCACCACCACAAGCACGAACATTCCGCCGTTATGACCCGCGACCCGGTGTGCGGCATGACGGTCGATCCCAACGCGGAAAAACCCGAAGCCGATTATCACGGCACGACGTACCGTTTTTGCGGCCCCAACTGCCGCGACCGCTTCCAGAAAGACCCGGAAAACTACCTTAACGCTGAAGACCCGGTGTGCGGCATGACGGTGGAACGCGCTCGCGCTGCGGGCGTTGAACACCACCAGGGCGAGCGATTCTTTTTCTGCTCGACCGGCTGCGCCGACAAGTTCAAGGCGAACCCCGACCATTATTTAGGCGACCGACCGGAACCCGAGGCGATGCCCAAAGGCACGCTCTACACCTGCCCGATGGACCCGGAAATCGTTCAGGAAGGCCCAGGCACCTGCCCGAAATGCGGCATGGCGCTGGAACCCATGACGCCGAGCGCAGAAGACACCGGCCCCAACCCGGAACTGGTCGATTTCAGCCGCCGCTTCTGGGTCAGCGTGGCGCTGGCCGTACCGCTGCTGATTCTGACCATGGGTTCCATGCTGGGTTTGCCATTGCGCGACTGGCTGGGCGAGCGCACCAGCGTTTGGATTGAACTCGTTCTGGCGACGCCCGTGGTGCTGTGGGCGGCGCAGCCGTTTTTTGTGCGCGGCTGGAATTCCATTGTGAACCGCAGCCCGAATATGTGGACGCTGATCATGCTCGGCGTCGGCGCAGCCTATGGCTACAGCGTGGTGGCGACACTGATTCCTAATGCCTTCCCGGCGGGTTTCCGGCAAATGGGCGGGCAGGTTCCGGTCTATTTCGAGGCGTCGGCGGTGATTGTGGCGCTGATTTTCCTCGGCCAGGTGCTGGAGCTGCGCGCGCGTGAACGCACTGGCTCGGCGATTAAGGCGTTGATGAATCTGGCACCGAAAACCGCCATTCGGGTCGGCGATAACGGCCAGGATGAAGAAGTGCCACTGGAAGCCGTACACGCTGGCGACCGGCTGCGGGTGCGCCCCGGCGAGCGGATTCCGGTCGATGGCGTGGTTATTCAGGGCCAGTCGTCGGTTGATGAATCGATGATCACCGGCGAGCCGGTGCCGGTCGAGAAAACCGAAGGCGATGCGCTGACCGGCGGTACCTTTAACAAGCAAGGCAGCCTGGTGATGACCGCCGAACGGGTGGGCGGCGATACGGTGTTGTCGCAGATCGTCGATATGGTCGCGAAGGCACAGCGTTCGCGCGCGCCGATTCAGGGGCTGGCCGATCGGGTTTCCGCCTGGTTTGTGCCAACGGTGGTATTCGCCGCCGCGCTGGCCTTTGTGGTCTGGGCGTTGGTTGGCCCGTCGCCGAGTTTCGTCTATGCCATTGTGGCGGCGGTGTCGGTGCTGATCATCGCTTGCCCCTGTGCGCTGGGTCTCGCGACGCCGATGTCGATCATGACCGCCACCGGCCGTGGCGCTCAGGCCGGCGTGCTGATTAAAGACGCCGAAGCGCTGGAGCGCTTTGCTGCCGTCGATACCCTGATTGTCGATAAAACCGGCACCCTGACCGAAGGCCGCCCCAAACTGACAGACCTCGACCTGCAAGCCGGCCACGACCGCAGCGATGTGTTGCGCTGGATCGCCAGCCTGGAACGCGGTTCCGAGCATCCGCTGGCCGAAGCCATTGTTGCCGGTGCCAAAGACGAAGGCATCGAGCCGGTCGATGTGGCGCAGTTTGAATCCATCACCGGCCAGGGCGTGGTGGGTGATGTTGAAGGCCACACGCTGTGGCTGGGCAATGCGGCCTTGTTTGAGCAGCGTCAGATCGACCTGGGCGCAGTTCAGGAGCGCGCCGAGACGTTACGCGAAGCCGGCAAGACGGTGATGTTCATCGGCGTCGATCAGCAATTGGCCGGCTTGGTGGCGGTGCGTGACCCGATCAAGACACACACCAAAGCCGCCATTCGCACGCTGGCCGGGCAAGGCATCCATCTGGTGATGGCGACTGGCGACAACGCCACCACCGCCCAGGCGGTTGCGCGTGAACTGGGCATCGACGACGTTCGCGCGGGCTTAACACCCGAAGGCAAACAGCAGTTAGTGGAATCACTGCGCGAGCAGGGCCGCAAGGTCGCCATGGCCGGCGACGGCATTAACGATGCGCCAGCTTTGGCCGCTGCCGATGTTGGCGTTGCCATGGGTACCGGTGCCGATGTAGCGGTGGAAAGCGCGGGTTTGACGCTGGTGAAAGGTGAACTGAACGGCCTGGTACGCGCCCGGACGCTGGCGCAGGCGACCTTGCGCAACATCAAGCAGAACCTGTTCTTCGCCTTTATCTACAACAGCCTGGGCGTGCCGGTGGCGGCGGGTGTGTTGTATCCGTGGTTGGGGGCGTTGTTGTCGCCCATGCTGGCGGCGGCGGCGATGAGCCTGTCGTCGGTGTCGGTGATCAGCAATGCACTGCGCTTGCGTGCACTGAAACTGGGCGAGTCAGCCAAGGCGGACTGAGGCTTCGACGAAAGGCGTTTTAAATTTTGCCAGCGGGCCTGCTAGAGTGGCGTTTCGCCGTCGAAGCAGCCCGTTGGAACCCTTGCTGTGATCACAGATGTCCTGACCTGGTTATTGCCCTACGAATTTTCCTGGCTGGCCGTGCTCTTTTTTGGCGCGGCCGCTGTGTTTTATGTCCGTGGTTGTCGCGCCCTGGCGCAAGCGGGCGAGGGCGAAGCACTGGGCCGCCAGCTCCTGTTCTGGATCGGTCTCGGCCTGGCCTACACCGTGCTGCACACCCGTTTCGACTATTACGCCCAATTCATGTTTTTCATCCATCGCGGCCAGCATTTGGTGTTGCACCATCTGGCACCGATTCTGGTTTGTCTGGCGAACCCCTGGCGCGTGTTGGCTGCCGGTGTTCCAGCCGGACGCACGCGCAACGCCCTGGGCCGTTTGCTGACCTCGGCACCAATTCGCTGGGGTTACGCCATCATTCAGTATCCGCTCGTGGCGGGGGTGTTGTTTTTCGGGCTGATCTTCTTCTGGCTGACGCCGGACATTCATTTCCGCGCCATGCTCGACCAGGAATATTACCTGGCGATGAACTGGAGCATGTGGCTCGAAGGCCTGCTGTTCTGGTGGCTGATTCTCGACCCGCGCAACCCGGTGCTGTCGAAAACGCTGGGCTTCGGCAAACGCATTCTGTTGATCTGGTTTGTCACCGTTCCGCAGCTTTGGCTGGGGGCCTACATTGCCACTCATCAAGGTTCGATGTTCGATGTGTACGAGGTCTGCGGCCGTGCCTGGCCGATTGACCCGATGAACGATCAATTGCTCGGCGGCATTCTGACCTGGATTCCCCCGGGCATGATGGCCGTCATCACCATGCTGATCGTGTTACGCCGTTTGCTGCATTCGTCCAGGCAGCCGGTCAGTGCCTGATTGTTGGTAAAACAGATCTAAGCCAGGAGAACAAAGTCGATGCAACGTTTGTGGATGCCTCTTGTGGTCGCGCTCTTCACGCTGTCGCTGACCGGTTGCGGTGGCGAAAAGATTCAATGGGAAGGCACCGATTTGGGCGGTGTGATGCCCGATCTGGAATTTGAATTGACCGACGAGAACGGCAACGTTGTGACCGAAGCCGACTACATCGGCCAGCCAACGCTGCTGTTTTTCGGTTTCACCAACTGCCCGGATATTTGCCCTGGTACGCTGGCGAGCCTGTCGCGTGCGATTGACCGATTACAGGCCGACCAGCAGGACGACTATCAAGTGCTGTTCGTCAGCGTCGATCCGCAGCGCGACACCCCGCAACGACTGGCCGATTACACCTCGGCCTTCGGCCCGCAATTCATCGGCCTGACCGGCACACAAAAACAACTGGAAACGCTGAACAAGCGGATGCGGGCAACCTACGGCTATGGCGAACCGGACGCCAACGGTTTCTATAATGTCTCGCACAGCTCCGCCGTGTATGGCTTCGACGCTGAAGGTAAGACGCGGGTGTTGATCAAGAGTGAATTACCGACCGATCGTATCAGTGCGGATCTGGTGCGTTTGGCGGGGTTGTGAGACTGAGGTTTTAGAGCAGGGCAGCGGTCAGGCACGACCGCCGCTGTCGCTGAGGAACATCTTGTCGATGCCCAGCCGCTTCAGGGCGGCGTCATAACGGGTTTCGATGCCTTCATCGAAAATCAGAGCCAGATCGCCCGGCACCGTCAGCCAGGCGTTGACCCTCAATTCGCCTTCTAATTGCCCCGGCGACCAGCCGGAACAGCCCAGACAGACCAGATAATCGCTTGGGCCGCCACCGCGGGCGATGGCTTCTAGAATGTCAGGGCTGGTGGTGATGCTCAGATAACCGTTGTTGACCGTGCTGCTCCAGGGGCCTTCCTTGGAGTGATGGATGATAAAACCGTGCTCAGGCATGACCGGGCCGCCGGAATAGACGTGCTGGTTACGCAGCGTTTCGTCCTGGCAATCGATGTTCAGCGATTCGAACACATCGCCCAGCGTCATTGAGGTCAGACGGTTGATGACCAGGCCCATGCAGCCATCGCCGTCGTGTTGGAACAGGTAGGAGACGGTGCCGCTGAACCAGGGGTCGGCCATGTCGGGCATGGCGACGATGAAGTGATTGCTGAGGCTGGTGCCATCGGATTGTTGAGTGGTCGATTGTTGAGTGGTCATTGTCGGCTCCCAGCAGCGATATGAATCGCTTAAGTACGCCAGCGAGCGTGGCTTAGGTCAAGCAGTACGGGGGCGGGACGCGCAAACCGGGCAGTCGGGCCGGCGCGCAAAACGGAAACGGTTCCAGCTGAGATCGGTCGCATCAACCGTCAGCAACTGGCCGACCAAAGGTTCACCAAAACCCGCCAGCAGTTTCAGCGCTTCGGTGGCCTGTACGGTGCCGACCATGCCAACCAAAGGCCCGAGCACACCAGCGGTGGAACAGCTTAATTCGGTGTCTTCGCCATCCGGATAGAGGCAGGCAAAGCATGGGCTGTCGTCGCGGCGGAAATCGAAACTGGTGGCCTGGCCGTTCAAACCGATGGCCGCGCCACAGACCAGTGGAATGCCCAGACGCAGACAGACCGCGTTGGCGTCGTAGCGGCTGGCAAAGGAATCGGTACCGATTACCACCAGATCACAGCCCTCGGCCCAGTGTTCCAGCCCGGTGGCGTCCAGTGGCTGGTCGATTTCAACCAGGCGGCAATGCGGGTTCAGCCGCTGCAACGTGGCCGCTGCGCTTTCGGTTTTGGCGGTGCCGACGCTGGCAGTGCTATGCACGATCTGGCGTTGCAGGTTGGTCTCGTCCACACGGTCGCCATCGGCAATGCGCAGTTCGCCAACACCGGCGGCGGCCAGATACAGCAGAATCGGGCTGCCCAGACCGCCAGCGCCTACCACCAGCACGGTGGCGTTGCGGATGCGTTGCTGGCCCAAAACATCGATTTGTGGCAACAGAATATGCCGGCTGTAGCGCAGCAGTTCGTCGTCGGTAAGGTCGGGGAAGGTGGTCATCAGGGGAGGGGAATTGGCCCGACGCGGGTTCGGGCCTTGGCCGATCAGCTGGCTTCGCTTTCCGGCACAGCTTCGTCGATCAGCTGTTGCAGTTCACCGTTGCCTGCCATTTCAGTCACGATGTCGCAACCGCCGATCAGTTCGCCGTTAACCCACAGTTGCGGGAAGGTCGGCCAATTGGCGTATTCCTTCAGTTTCTCGCGGATGTCCGGGTTAGACAGAATATCGACGTAGGCAAAGCGTTTGCCGCAATTCATGACGGCCTGAACGGTCTGCGCGGAGAAGCCGCACATGGGCTGGTTCGGGTTGCCCTTCATGTACAGCAGCACGGGGTTGTTGGCGATCTGGTCTTTGATGGTGTTGAGGGTGTCGTCGCTCATCTCGCTGCGTCCAATGTGAGGTGAATGGAATGGCCGTTATTGTACGCCATTAATGTGATCGTGCAGATGGGGTTTGCCGTTTTCATTTCAATGGTGGCCGGTCCGGATGGCGCATTGCTGCACTTTTGATGCTTCAGTATGATTGGCCGTTTTCCGCTCCCGGGCCACAACGGCCACGACAATCATCGAGAGGCAAAACAGCATGGCGGTCAGGCACTTTCTTACACTGAACGACCTGAATACGGACGAATTGCGGCATCTGGTGGAACGTGCCATTGAGCTCAAGGGCATGTTCAAACGCGGTACCCGCTACGAGCCGTTGAAAAACCGCGTGCTGGGCATGGTGTTCGAAAAATCGTCGACGCGGACGCGGGTGTCCTTTGAAGCCGGCATGATTCAACTCGGCGGTGGTGCCATCTTCCTGTCGCCGCGCGATACCCAGCTGGGCCGTGGCGAGCCGATCGAAGACAGCGCACGCGTGCTGTCGCAGATGGTCGATGCGGTGATGATCCGCACCTTCGAGCACGAAAAAGTCACCACCTTTGCCGAATACTCTTCGGTGCCGGTCATCAACGCTCTGACCGACGATTACCACCCCTGCCAGTTGCTGGCCGATATGCAGGCTTACCACGAAGTACGCGGCCCGATTCAGGGCAAGACGGTGACCTGGATCGGCGATGGCAACAACATGTGCAACTCCTACATCAACGCCGCCCGTCAGTACGATTTCCAGTTGAACATTGCCTGCCCGGAAGGCTACGAGCCGATGCAGTCGTTGCTCGACGCCGCCGGCGACCGCGTGAAGATTCTGCGCGACCCGGCCGAAGCGGTCGAAGGCGCGCATCTGGTAACCACCGACGTCTGGGCCAGCATGGGCCAGGAAGAGGAAGCTCAGAAACGCATTGAGGCCTTTAAAGGCTTCCAGGTATCGCCGGCGTTGATGGACAAAGCCGACAAGGCGGCGCTGTTCCTGCACTGTCTGCCGGCGCATCGCGGCGAAGAAGTCAGCGTCGATATGCTCGACGATCCGCGTTCTGTGGTGTGGGAGCAGGCCGGTAACCGGCTGCACGCCCAGAAAGCGCTATTGGAATTCTTACTCTGCAGTGAGTAACGCAGCCTTCGTCAAAGGCTGTCTCAGCATCGCACTGCTGGCAGCCTTCAGCCTCACTGGCCGGGCCGAGGTCACTCTGGTCACTGGTAACGACTACCCGCCGTTTGCCGATCAAGCCCTGCCTGAAGGCGGCCTCAGCACACGACTGGTGCGAGCCGCATTCGCGGCGGTGGACGAGCCGACCGAGGTGCGCTTCCAGCCCTGGTTACGCGGCTACCGCGCCACGCTCAACGGCGACTTTGACGCCACCTTTCCGTATGTCCACACCGACGAACGCGCAGAACAGATGCTGTTCTCGGTGCCGTTTATAACTGTCGATACCGTCATCATCAGCCGGGCGTCGCATCCGCTGAATTATCAAACAATGGAATCGTTGCGTGGTGCGGTGCTGTGCCGCGCTCAAGGCTGGGGGTTGCCGGCGGCGATTCAGCAGGCGCTGGATGACGGCATCATCGATGTGATGGACGCGCCCCAGTACACCTCGTGTTTTCGCATGTTGCTGGCCGGTCGGGTGGATTTTCTGCTCAGCAACAACTTGCAGTGGGCGGTGCAGGCGCAAGTGAACGAGCTTGAACCGAGCCTGTTCTACGTTGCACCAAAGCCGATTCAGCGCAGCAATCATTATGTGATTGCACCAAAGACGGCACGCGGCCAGGCGGTGATTGAGCAATTTAACCGAGGGTTGGCGTTGCTGCGGCAAACCGGCGAATACGAGCCCTTAGTGCACGATTATCCGCTGTTGCGGCCAGAGGATGCGGACGACTAATCCGCCACCCGGCGTATCGTCCAGCCGCAGCGTTGCCTGATGACGCTCAACGATGCGCGCCACAATCGACAGACCCAAACCCGCGCCACCCTCTGATCCGGTCCGATAGAACCGCTGCAACAACAGCGGTTTTTTTTCATCGGCGACACCAGGGCCATGGTCGGTAACGCTCAATTCCAGCCCGTCGTCGCGTGGCTGCCAGTCAATCTCAATCTGTTTGCCCGCCGCGCCATGCCGCAAAGCATTACTGATCAGATTTTGCAGCAGAATCTCGACGCTGCCGGCTTCAGCCAGCAGTTGCCAGGCGTGATCGTCTTCGTTCAACAGCAATAAATCGACGCCATCGCGCCAGGCCAACGGCGCCAGATTGGCCAATTCCTGTCGAGTGACGGCCAGGACATCGGTTGGCTGCGTGGGCGGCGTGTCGTCCGGGTCCAGACGCGCCAGCGTCAGCAACTGCGCCACGATGCGGGTAGTCCGATCGAGACCGGACTGCAACGATTGCAACGCCGCCTGACGATCGGCCTCGTCCGGGCTGCCAATCGCGTTCTGAGTGTGCAGGCTGAGCACCGACAGCGGCGTACGCAGCTCGTGCGCGGCATCGGCAATAAACTGCTGCTCGCGCTCCAGGCGTTGTTTCAGTTGGGCGAGCAGATCATTGATGGCGTGGTGAATGACATCCAATTCGGTTGGTAATGGCCCGGACGGCAACGGTTGCAGCGAATGCGGCTCGCGTTGACGAATCTGCCGGGCCAGTTGCGCCAGCGGGTGCAGCCCACGCCCGATAGCCCACCACAACAGGGCAGCCAGAATCGGCAAGCCGAATAACTCCGGCAGCAGACTGCGCAACGCAATCCCCGCCACCAGCTCGCCACGAACGTCCCAGCGTTCAGCGATGATGATGCGTTCCTGGCTACTGGCATCGCTCTCGCTGCCGGGCAACACAAAGACGCGCCAGCGAGCATTGGCGACCCGCTCGTTGGTAAAGCCGCCTTCATAATCGGTCAATTGCTCTGAGGGCGCGTTGACCGAGCGCAGAATCAATTGATCATTCAGCCAGACCTGAAACACCACCTTGCTTTCGTAGGGATGGCCCAGACGCGGGTCGGCCTGGGCGCTGAGTTCTTCCAGCGTGCTGAGCAATCTCAGTTTCTCGATGGTGCTCAGTGTGGTGCGGTTCAGCCCCGCAATCAGATTGCCAAGCAATCGCGCCTGCTGCGCCAGATGGGCGTCGTAGAGTTCTTCCACTTCGTGGGCGGCGTCGTTAAAGCTGAACCAGGTGATCACTGAACTGGCGCTCAGCAGCAGTACCAGTGCCATACCCAGCGTCCGGCTGCGGATGGACTGGAACCTCATGGCTGGGCGTCCTTGTCCAGGGCGTATCCAACGCCGCGTAAGGTGCGGATCAATCCGGGAAAGAGCTTTTTGCGCAGATGATGGACGTGCACTTCCAAGGTGTTGCTTTCCACTTCGTCGTCCCAGCCGTACAGCAACTGCTGCAAATGATCGCGCGTGAACACATGCCCCGGCTGGTTCGCCAGTTCATGCAAGAGCGCAAATTCGCGCCGGGTTAGGGCGATGGCCTGGTCGTGAAGGTGCACGCTTTGCGTGGCCGGGTCGATGCGCAGATTGCCGTATTGCAGGGCGCTGTCGGCACGGCCGGCACTGCGACGCAGCAGCGCCCGTATGCGGGCTTTGAGTTCGGTGATGTCGAACGGCTTGACCAGATAGTCGTCGGCGCCGCTGTCGAGGCCAGCGATGCGGTCGGTCACGGCATCGCGCGCGGTCAGGATCAACACCGGGGTTGGTTTGCCTTCGGCGCGCAGTGTTTTCAGTACCGTTAAGCCGTCCAGGCCCGGCAAGCCCAAATCCAGCAATACCAGATCGAACCGTTCGTGGCGCAGTGCGTGCAACGCCTGGCGGCCGTCGGCCAGACAATCCAGGGTGTAACCTTCGGATTTCAGGGCCGTACGGACGCCGTCGCGCAGATCGTCGTCGTCTTCAATCAGCAATAAGCGCATGGGTAAAGATCACAAAGTCCGGTCGTCGTCAGACAATAGACTAGCCAGTTGCCCGCGCCATTGCTCGAAGTCGATTTCGCCCAGCGTGCGCAGCCCGGCTGCTTCATTGCCCTGAGCGTTGTAATAGAGCAGGGCGGGCGGGCCAAACAGCTTGTGGGATTCGAGGAAATTAACGTGGGCGTCGCTGTTGCGGGTGACGTCCAGTTGCAGGAAGCGGATCTGGCCGCTGTAGTTGCCGGTTTCATGCTCGAACACGGCCCTTTCCATGTCCTGGCAGGCGGTGCACCAGTCGGCATACAGATCGAGCACTACGGCTTCGCCGCTTTGTTGGGCGATGGCCATTTGCCGGTTCAGTTCAGCCACATCGGCAATGCGCTCAAACAACGCCGGTGCAACGCCTTGTTCGGCAGCCACGCCAGAGCGGCCTGCGCCGAGCCCGGCCAGCGGCTGCAACGGATCAGTCTGACCCGCCAGAGCGCCAATCAACAATGCACCGGAATAAATGCCCATGGCAGCGGCGATGCCGCGTCGGGTTTTCTGCCAGCCGGTCTGCGCTTCGCCACCCAGGCCCAGTTGTGCGGCGTACACCAGAATCAGCAAGCCCCACAGCGCCAGACTGACCGCGCCGGGCAGGAAGCGGGACACCAGGGTGATGGCAATACCGAGCAGCACCACACCGAAGAACTGCTTAACGGCAATCATCCACATACCAGCTTTAGGCAGCAGACGTCCGCCGCCAGCGCCGACCAGCAATAACGGCGCGCCCATACCGAGGCTGAGCATAAACAGCGCCGAGCCGCCGAGCAGCGCATCGCCCGTGGTGCTGATGTAGATCAGCGTACCGGCCAGGGGCGCAGACACACACGGCGAGACCACCAGTGCCGACACCAGACCCATCAACGCCACACTGCCGTAACGGGCGATGCCGCTGCGGGCGCTACCGGTGTCCATCTGGCCCAGGCGATTACGAATGAACGACGGCATCTGCAATTCATAGAAGCCGAACATAGCCAACGACAACACCACGAAGATGCCAGCAAAAATCGACAGCGCGATGGGGTTTTGCAGCGCTGTTTGCAGGTTCAGCCGGGCGCCAAAGAAACCCACCAGCACACCCGCCAGCGTGTAGGTGGTCGCCATGCCCAACACATAAGCCAGCGACAGACTGGCGCCTTTACGCGCACTGATCTGTTCACCCTGACCAGCAATGATGCCCGCCAGAATCGGCACCATCGGCAACACGCAGGGAGTAAAGGTCAGGCCCAGGCCCAATACGAAAAAGGTACCCAGAATCCACACCAGACTGGCGTCAGCCATCCAACTGGCAAGGCCGGTGGCGTTGTTGGCGCTGTCCAGGCCAGAGGTCGCCGGTGCTGCGATGGAAGGTGCGTTGGTTGTGTTCACCAACCCCGGATTTGCCAAACCCGGATTTTCCAAACTCATCCGCTTGGTTTGCGGCGGGTAGCACAGGCCAGCTTCGGCGCAGCCCTGATAGGTCAGCGTCATTTCATAAGTATCAGCCGAGGTGGCGGGCAACGCCGTGTGCAGGGCCATTTCGTGGTGGAAAACGTCCATCGGGCCGAAGTTGGGGTCTTGCTTCAATTCGGACTCGCTGTCGAAGATCAGTTCCGATGGCTGACCGTTCAACGAGACCTGAACCCGGGATTTGTACAGGTAGTAGCCATCGGCAATGTCCCAATGCAGGCGCAGGGCGGCTGATTCGGCATCGACAACGACATTGGGCTGGAAAGCCTGATCGGGCGGTAAAAATTCCTCAGCCTGGGACAGCGGTGCCAGCAATGACATCACAGCAGACAGCAACACAGCCCAGGCAACGGCGGCAGACTTCATGACGGAATCTCCTCGTATATCGTCACGCTCAGCCTCGTCGATCAACCTTAAGGCCATCTTAAGTGCCGCTTAAGACTGCCTTAAGTTGACGACCTCATGCTTCGGCCTGAACTCACAACCGGGTCCGTCGTATGACTACCTTCATTCGTTCTATTCGTTTGCACCTGCTACTGGGCATCAGTCTGGTACTGGTCGCTCTGACCGGCTCAGCCCAGGCTGACGAATTGTTTTCGGCCGCTGACGCCAAAGCTGCGCCGCACGCCGATCAGGCGTTGCTGGACCTCGATGGTCAGCCGGTGTCGCTCAACGATCTGCGCGGTCAGGTTGTTCTGCTCGATTTCTGGGCGTCCTGGTGCGGCCCGTGTCGCGAATCGTTTCCCTGGATGAACACCGTCCAGCAGCGTTTTGGCGATCAGGGTCTGGTAATCGTCGGCGTCAACCTGGATCAGGACCCGGCGGCCGCACGCGACTTCCTCACCAAAGTCCCGGCCGATTTCACCATCTTGCTGGATACCCAGGCGCAGTGGCCCGAGGCCTACGGCCTGTTTGGCATGCCGTCGAGCTATTTGATCGACCGTCAGGGTCGCATTCGCGCGTCGCACATCGGTTTCCACGGCAACAAGGTGGCGGACTACGAAGCCAGCATTGAACAGCTGTTAGCGGAGTAACGACGATGAAATCACTCACTGTGTTGACCTTGGCATTCACCGTTCTGCTGGCCGGTTGCAGCTCACTCGGCGTCAAGCCCTGGGAGCGTGATTTGCTGGCCCAGCAGGACATGGAATTGATCAGCGACCCCATCGAAGCGGCGCTCGACGATCACGTCTATTTCAGTAAAGAAGGCAGCAGTGGCGGTCGCGGCTTTGGCGGCGGCGGTTGTGGTTGTAACTGAGTCGTAGGAGACCAGGATGAAATCGGATACTTCATTGACGCGTCCGGGCGCAGCGCTCGGCGCCAGTCTGGCGGCCATCGGTTGCGCTGTGTTGCAGGGCCTGCCCAACCAGGCCATGGCCGGTGAGCTGGAAAACTGGGACTTCGACGCCGCCGTGCTGCAATACACCGAAAGCAATGACCGGGTTGAAGCCACCGAGGCGGTGTTGGGTGCGACGCGCAACTTCGACAGCGAAACCAGCCTGAACTTCAAGCTGACGCTGGATACGCTGACCGGCGCTTCGCCCAATGGCGCCATGCCGTCGGATCAGCCGCAGACGTTCACCCGACCGTCCGGTCGTGGCAGTTACACCGTCGAGGCTGGCGATCTGCCGCTGGACGACACCTTCCGCGATACCCGTTACACCGGCAACATCCAATGGTCAGCCCCGCTGGGTCGCGATTGGAGCTATTCCGGTGGCGTGCATTATTCGACCGAGCACGACTATGAATCGCGCGGTGGCAACGCCAGCCTGTCGCGCTATTTCAACAACAAGAACACCACCGTCACGCTGGCGACGAGTCTGTCGCTGGACGTACTGACGCCCGAAGGTGGCGTTCCGGTGGGTCTCAGCGCCATGGCCGAGCCGGGCAGTGGCAGCTTCAGCGTCGATTTCGATGCCAGCCGTGATGGCAAAGAAGCCGACAAACAGGTCACAGACGTGATATTCGGCGTCACTCAGATCATCAACCGCCGCTCGCTGATGCAGTTCAACTACAGCCTCAGCTACAACAACGGCTACCTGACTGACCCGTACAAGATCGTCAGTGTCTACGATACCGCTGGCGGAACCTTGCAGGGCTACCGTTACGAGCAGCGCCCGGACAGCCGACTCAAGCAGGCGTTGTTCTGGCAGGGCAAATACCAGTTCGACGGCGGTGACATCCTCGATGGCAGCTACCGCTTCCTGTTCGACGACTGGGGCATGACGTCTCACACCGTGGATGCGCGTTACCGCTGGCGCTTTGGTCACCAGTATCTGGAACCGCAGGTGCGCTGGTACAGCCAGTCCGCCATCGATGCCTACCAGCCGTATGTCACCAGCGCGCAGTTGGCGGACGACCCGCAGGCACTGACGGCTGACTATCGACTGGGCGATTTCGACGCCTGGACGCTGGGCGTGCGCTATGGTTACCGCTTCGACGAGAAAACCGAGCTCTACACCCGTTTGGCGGCCTATCGACAAATGCCTCGTGACTTTGGTTCTGACAACAGTTCTGACACCACTCCAGCCGATGCCGGTGATCTGCCCGAGATGACCGCCGTGATGCTGACCATCGGTGGGCGTTTCTGATGCAGCGCTCGCTGCGTCTGGACTGGCAAGGGGATGCCTGGCTGGGGCGTTTTGACGCCATGGCCAGCCCCTGTGAGGTGCTGCTTGCCTTGCCACAGACGCAGCGGGAACTGGCACGACGTTTGTTGAAGGTGGCGGCAGACGAAGTCTGGCGCATTGAACAGCGCTACAGCCGCTATCGCACCGACAATCTGTTTGCCGCCTTGCACGCTCAACCGGGGCAGTCTCAGCGCGTCGATGCCGAAACGGCCCGGCTGCTGAATTTCGCCGAGCAGGCCTGGCGGCTGTCGGACGGTCGTTTTGACCTGACATCCGGCCTGCTGCGCCAGGTGTGGAAATTCGATGGCAGCGACCGTCTGCCCACGGCAGAAGCAGTAGCCGCCCTGTTGCCACGCATAGGCTGGCAACAACTGGATTGGCGTTCAGATGACGCCGGCGCCAAAGGCGAAATTACCGGCGGCTGGCTGACAATCCCGGCTGGCATGGAGCTGGATTTCGGCGGCATCGGCAAAGAATACGCCGCCGACCGGGCGCTGGGTTTGTGCCTGCAAGCCATTCCGGCGCGTTGGCGCAGCAGTGGCATTCTGGTCAATCTGGGTGGCGATTTAGCGTGCAGTGGCCCCAGGGCCGATCAGCAACCCTGGCGGGTTGGGGTGGAAGCGCCGGAGCAGGAAGGGCAGTCGGCATTAATGCTGAAACTGGCGAAAGGTGGACTGGCAACATCCGGCGACAGCCGTCGGTTTCTATTGTGTGACGGCCGCCGATACAGCCATTTGCTCGACCCGATTACCGGCTGGCCGGTGGAAAACGCGCCGCGTTCAGTAACGGTGGCGGCACCCAGCTGCATTCAAAGCGGTCTGGTCGCCAGTCTGGCGATGCTCGCCGGCGCCGATGCACGCGCTTTTCTCGAACAGACCGGCTTGCCTTACTGGATTGTCGACGCCTGAAGCTCGTGTTGTGGGCGCAGTTTCCGGCGCGGACGGTGTTCGTGCCAACCCAACCACAGCAGCGGCAGTACAATCATCAACGCACCCAGAATGAAGTAGACGTCTGGCTGCTCGCCAAAGAACGCCCAGCCACCGAGGATCGCCCAGATCAGGCCGGTGTATTCCGCACTGGTCACCCGGTTCGCTGCCACCCAACGGTAGGCTTTCAGCACCGTCACCTGATAACACAGAATGAAAAACGCCGAACCAAAGGCCGACAGCACCAGGCTGGAATCCCAAGGGGCGGCTTCGACCAGAGTTAATACGACCAAGGTCGGCAACATCATCAAATGCACCAACACCAGCGAATGCACGGTCGATTGACCGGCCGGCAGTTTGCGCACCAGCAGCACACCGATGGCCAGCGTAAAGGCGACGCCGACCGCACTGAGGCTGGCCCAGTCAAACGCCACCGGGCGCAGAATCACGACAATGCCCAGAAAACCACTGAGCACGGCCACCAGGCTGGGCACGCTCAAACGTTCACCGACAAACACCACGCCCAACAACATCACCAGCAAAGGCGCGGCGTAGAAGACGGCATTGGCCGTTGCCAGCGGCAGGGTTTTCAGTGCGACGATCATGCAGACGATGCCGAAGATGCTGATGTGGGCGCGCAACAGATGAACCTTCCAACCTGCCAGCAAGGCTGTGCGATCGACCTGACGAATCAGCGGTAACAGCAAAGTCAGGGTGCACAGCGTGCGCACCAGGATGAATTGGAAAATCGGCGCGTTGGCGTCCTGCAGTTTGATGATGACGTCCGACAGCAACGCCAGGGCGTTGCCGATGATCAGCAACAGAATGGCGCTGGGGACGGTTTTGCCCGACATCGACGTGCTCCGAAAGTTTGCACAGGAATAAGAATGAAATGGCAGTGTAGGGAAGGTCCGCCATCGAGAGAAATGATGTATTCTTTTTTCTATTAGTTTTTTAGATAGATAACACGATGAAACTGCCACCCCTGAAAGCCTTGCCCGTATTCGAAGCCGTTGCTCGCTTAAACAGCTTTTCCCGGGCCGCCACCGAGCTGAACGTCAGCCAGAGCGCGGTCAGCCATCAGATTCAGCAGTTGGAAGCCTATTTGGGCGAGGAGTTGTTTCATCGCCAAGGCCGCCATCTCAGTCTGACCGCCGAAGGCCGGCATTATCAGGACGCAGTAAGTTCGGCCCTGTTTCAGTTGGAGCGTGCCAGCGAGCAGGTACAGGGCCGGGTGGATACCCGGGTGCGCATCGCCATGTACAGCTCCATTGCGGTGCGGTGGCTGATTCCCCGCTTGCCGACCTTGCAGCGCCAGCATCCGCAGTTGGATCTGGCGCTGGAAATGATGAACGAATCGCCGTTGTTGTCGGATCGGGTCGCCGATTGTTTTATCACGCTGCAAGGCGAACACCGCGGCTTTACCACCGATCTGCTCTACTGCGAACGCATGTTCGCCATCACCAGCCGGCCATTCTGGCAGGCCATGTGCGCCGATTGGCAGCAAGCCGGCCTGATTGACAGCAATGAGCCGGAGCAGATCGACCCGGCCTGGCTGTTGCGCTATCCGCTGTTGTCGACCTACAGCATCTACGACATCCACACCGAAGACTGGCGCCGCTGGTTTGCCCAGGCTGGCATATCGCTGCCGGACAGCACTCGCGTGCAGCATTTCAGCCACATGCTGATGGCCCTGGAAGCGGCGCGACATCACCAGGGCCTGGCGCTGACCAACGACTACATGCACACCGTCGACGACGATCCGGAGCTGGTGCGACTGCCGTGCCACAGCCTGATAACGGGCGACCGGTTCTATTTCGCCTTCAAGACGGCCCGGCGCGATGAAAACGGCATTCGACTGTTGCGCCAGTGGATTCGTCAGCAGGCGGTCGCCAGCGGCTTGCTGGACGCCTCGGCAATTCCCGCCGCTCAATAATTCTTTTTGTTCAATGGTAGTCGCGCGAGCGAATGCGCAGTTCGACCTCGGCGTCGAGCGCCTCCAGCCGGTCGGCCAGCACATGAATCACGTCGTTATCGAAGGCTTTCTCCAGCGTGCCGCTGACGCGGATCAGACTGCGCGTGGTCAGCACTTTCAGTGACGACTGCGCCAACGACAGCCGCACAATGACGTTGATGTTGCCGGTGTCGTCTTCCAGCGTCACAAAGGTAATGCGGGTTGATGTCTTGGGCATTTGCCGGTTGGTGACCAGGCCCAGCACCTGCACTGGCAAACGGACATGATCCGGCAACGGCAAGCCGTGTTGCTCGGCCAGCCGCTGTAGCCGCGCCTGTTCGGCTTCGGCCAGCACCAGTAACTGGTCGGCCGGGCAACTGACGGGTAACTGGCCGCGTTCGCGCAGCAGTCGTACCGGGTGCGGTCCCAGTGTCAGACCCTGGCTGTGATAATCCTCGGCCAGGTTATCCAGCGCATCGGGCGCGGGCAGGGTGTAGGAATCGGCTTCGGTACGGGTGTCGAAGGCGTCTTTCAACAACGGCGCTTGCAGATTCAAAGCGGCACTTTCCCAACGCGCCTGATGGCGGTGTTCCACCAGGCTGTGAAAGGCGTCGGCGGCGGCCAGTGCATCCAGATCACGCCGGGTCAGGCCGGGAACACCTTCCAGTTGCCGCAAATGCCGGTAGCCGCCCTCGGGCCGTTGCGCCACAAGCGCCAGAGCGGCGTTGTCGCTGAGTCGTTTCACCCGGCGCAACCCCAGCCGGATTGCCCAGCCTTCATTGGCAGGTTCCAACGTTGAATCCCAGTCGCTGGCGTTGATGTCGACCGGCCGCACTTCAACGCCGTGCCGACGCACGTCCTGCACCAGTTGCGACGCCGAATAAAAGCCCATCGGCAGGCTGTTCAGCAGCGCGCAACAAAAGGCCGCCGGGTGGTAATGCTTCAGCCAGGCGGAGACGTAAGCAATCATCGCGAAGCCGGTGGCATGCGACTCGGGAAAACCGTATTCGCCGAAACCTTCAATCTGCCGGTTGATGCGCTGAATGAACTCTTCGCTGTAGCCGTTGGCGCGCATATTCGCTTGAAGTTTGCCGCGTAAGTCACTGATATGTCCGGTTTTTTTCCAGCTCGCCATGGAAGACCTCAGGGTGTTGGCTTCGTCGGCGGTGAAGTTCGCTGCCTTTTGCGCGAGGGAGATAACCTGCTCCTGGAAAATAGGAATGCCCAGGGTGCGCTTGAGGATGTCTTCCAGTGCCGCATTGGGATAATCCACTTTCTCCTGGCCGAGCCGTCGGCGCAGGTAGGGATGCACCATGTCGCCGTGAATCGGCCCCGGCCGGACGATGGCGACCTGAACTACGAGGTCGTAGAACTGCTTCGGTTTCAGCCGCGGCAACATGCTCATCTGAGCGCGCGATTCAATCTGGAACACACCAATGGTGTCGGCGCGTTGAATCATGGCGTAGACGTCGGCGTCGTTGCGGTTGATGTTCTGCAAGCGAATGGCTTCGCCCTGGTGCTGGCGAATCAGATCCAGCGTCTTGCGTACGGCCGTCAACATGCCTAGCGCCAGCACATCGACTTTCATCAGGCCGACGGCTTCGAGATCGTCTTTGTCCCATTGGATAACGGTGCGGTCGGCCATGGTGGCGTTTTCGATGGGCACATAGTCAGCAATGCGCTGATCGGTCAGCACAAAACCACCGACGTGCTGCGACAGATGGCGCGGAAACCCAAGAATTGCGGCCAGCAATCGTTTAAACACTGCAATCTGCTGCGCCGACAGGCCCAGGCCGGTGTCCTGCACTAATTCGTCGATCCAATTCTTAGAGCGATAGCGCCAGCCGTAGTTGGCAAGGCGTCGTTCCAGTTGCGCCAGATCCAGCCCCAGCGCCCGGCCGACGTCGCGCACCGCGCTTTTGGGCCGGTAGCTGATCACAGTCGCGGCCAGCGCGGCGCGTTTGCGGCCGTAGCGGCGATACAGGTACTGAATGACTTCCTCGCGGCGTTCGTGTTCGAAGTCGACATCGATGTCTGGCGGCTCGTGCCGGCCGCTGGAGATAAAACGCTCGAACACCAGCTTGCCGGCCACCGGATCGACCTCGGTGATGCCCAGGCAATAACAGACCGCCGAATTGGCCGCCGAACCACGCCCCTGGCACAAAATACCCTGAGAGCGGGCAAAACGAACGATGTCGTAGACGGTGAGAAAATAGTGCTCGTAACCTTTCTCCCGGATCAGTGCCAATTCGGTATCGAGCTGACGCTCAAACGCTTCGGTGGTGCCTTGCGGATGCCGTCGTCTGGCGCCCTGGCGCACCAGCAGACGCAGATATTCCGGCGCGCTGAACTGGCCCGGCACCAGATCGCTGGGGTAGCTGTAACTCAACTCACTCAGATCGAAACGGCAACGATCGGCAATAACCATCGTCTGTGCCAGCAAGTCGGCCGGGTAAAGCGAGCGCAGCTTATTGAAAGAGCGCAGATGGTTTTCGGCGTTGGGTTTCAGTTCCGGCCAGATCTGGTCCAGCGACTGACGATGACGAATAGCGGTAAGGGCGTCTTGCAGTTCCTTGCGTTCGGGCCGATGCATCAATACCGCATTGGCACAAACGGCCGGAATACCGGCCTGGCTTGCCAGATTACAGGCGCGCTCGGCGCGCTTGAAAGCACCTTCGTCGAGCAGGTTTTCAACCAGTACCCAGCAGCGGTCGGGAAAGTCTTTTTGGAAACCGTGTAGACGTTTCAGGTCGTCCGGATGCCCACTGGGCTGCCACAGGCAAAGGCAATCATCGAGTTGCTGTTCGAAGTCAGCCCGCTGGATGCGGTAATCACCTTTGTCACTGCGCCGTCTCGCCCGAGTGATCAGTTGGCACAACTGAGCGTAGCCAGCCCGGTTGGTTGCCAGCAGTACCAAAAGCTGGTCGTCGAAGCGGAATTCGCTGCCGATGATCAGTTGCAGCGACACCCGCTTGTCTTTGATCGGTCGCCAGGCTTTGACCACGCCGGCGACTGAGCATTCATCGGTAATCGCCAGTGCGCGGTAACCCAGCTCGGCGGCGCGTAACACCAGTTCGTCTGGATGCGAGGCGCCGCGCAGGAAGCTGTGGTTGGTCAGGCAGTGCAGTTCGGCGTAATCGAAAGGCGCACTCATGCGAACACCCCCTCGCAGTGCCAACGGCCCTGGTGGTCACGGCTGATCCAGTGGCAACTGCGGCTGGGTAAATGCCAGGCGCGGTAATAATCGCGCTGGAAGCCGTCTGCTTGCACCCAGGCGGGCAGGGCGATGCGCTCCGGGCCGCTGAGCAGTTGGTAATCGTCGCGCTCGACTGCTTTAGGCTGCGGCAACAGCAAGGCCGGCTGAGCACGCGGGAATATCGGCGCGGCCGGCGGTAAATCGCCAGGATTGAGCAAAGGGCTAGCATGCAGTGGTCGCCAATCGGCACCGGCGCTGGGTTGCTGAATGGCCGTCGCGCCCAGCTTGGAGGTCAGCAGCGACAGCAACCGCTGGGCATCGGCCTGTGGCCGGGTGTCGCCCAATAAATCGCCCTCGGTACCGCCGTATTCGATCAGCGCCTCGGCGCGCAGTCGAATTGCCAACACGGCTTCGGGTAACGTCAGACGCTCCAACGCCAACGCGACCAGCAGTTGCCAGGCGTCCTGCCCGACGGCAGCGCTGGTCAACCGAACTGGAACGCGGGTCGGCGGTGCTTCTCGATGTTCCAGCTCCAACTGCAACTCGCTGGTGCTCAGCTGACACGCGGCCAGATAGGCTTCCAAAGCGTGCAGCAGGCGTTTGATCGGGAAGATCAGCGCTTCGGCCGAGTCGACCTCGTGCCACAGTTCCAGGCGCTCATTGAAACGGGGCGGTAGCACAAAGCGCTCGCCCAGCACTCGTGGCTGTTCCAGCGCGTTCAGGTGGTTGATCAAAGCCACACCAAAGCGATAGCCCAGTTCCGAGCGCGGCGCACGGCGCAGTTGTGCCAGATTTTTCAAACCCATGGCGGCCAGCGCCTGGACATCGCGCGGTTCCAGCGGCAACGCCAGACGCTCGACCGGCAACGCCGCCAAACGGTCACGTTCACCGTCGCGATCCAGCTCACGCCAGTTTCGCTGCGTTTCGGCCAGCAACCGGGCGCTCAACGGGGTGTGGCCGAGTGATAACTGATAACGATGGCCGCTGCGCTGCAACGCCGCCTCCAGCGCATCGAGCAACACCTGCGGGCTGCCGTGCCAGCGCAGCATGGAACCGATTTCCAGACACAGCCCGAGCGGCGGGCACAGCCGAATATCTGCGCAGTGGCGATAGCACAACACCGCCAAACGGCGCAGTTGCTGGCTTTCCAGCGTGGCGTCGTATGGCGCTTGTAGCACTGTTTCAACCAGACAATAGGCGGTACGCAACGTCATGCCCGGTTGCACGCCTTGTGCCTGAGCGACGGCGTTACACTGGCGCACGCTGCGGCCGTCGGTATCGGTCAGAAAGGCGGCTTGCGTCTGGGCTGCCTCGCCAAAGCGGGCTTCCAGTGCCAGCAGCGGAAAATGCAGATAGAGCCAAAGCGGCGTGGTTTCTGTCATAAGGATGAGCCTGGCCGCGCCCGATTGAGCGGCAAACTGAGTCGCGCCTCGGCGCCGGGCCAGCCGCCGCGCCGTTTTAATACCCGACAACGCACCTGCTCGGCCTGATCCGGCTCAATCGCCAGGCGCAGCGCCGCCATGGAGGCCTGATGTTGGCGCGCAGTCGGCCGCAACAGAAACAGCGGCACATCGCTTTTCTCGGCCGCCAGTTGCAAGCGACGCAAACGCCGCGAGTCGAGTACATCGACCCAAGCCACCACGGCATGACTGCCGCCGGTACTGAGGCTTTGCTCCAGTGTCCAGCACAGCTCGGCTTCGCTGGACGTCTGGCACAGCAATAAGCGATCGAGCCGCAGTCCCCAATGCGCCAACGCCGAGCCATGTGGACGAAAAGGCGCGTTGCACCAGATTTGCCAACGGCTGTCGCTCTGGCTCAGTTGCGCCAAGGCGGGCAACAAAACGCGCAACTCGCCCTGTCCGGATGCCGGATAGAAGAGCTCGGTCACCGCCGCTGACGGCCAGCCGCCGCCGGGTAAAATTGCATCCAGAGCGGCTTGGCCGGTTGGCAGCGTCGGGATCTGCGTCTGCCGCCAGTGCTGGCCGGACCAGAGGTCACCGCGTTCGGTCAGAGTGGTCAGTAACGACATAAAACGGCACAAATTACTGTATATAAATACAGTATAATGTCGGCGTTTTACTTTGCCAGTTGGCACACGTCAGAATTTGTAACGGGGTTTTGGAGCTGGTTTTTGCATGAGTCAAACAGGCTGGAAACGTAACGGTCCGGATCATCGTCAGGGCCAGGCAGTGGGCTTTGCCGAGGTGCGCCGGCGTTTCGATTTTCGCTCGGTGCGGCTCGGCCGCTGGGTGACAACGGACGAACGCGACCGCGCGGCCAGCGCCTTTTACGATGCTCTGTGCGACCTGATGCTGATTCTCGGCGGCAATGAAACCCTGATCGGCCTGCGCGGCACGCTGTCGTTAGAGTACGGCCTGGGCGGGCAGTTGGGCGTGGTGGCGCATTATCAGCCGGCCAGTCGAGCCTTTGCGCTGGCCAAAAACGCCGGGCCGGGCAGCATCGCACATGAATGGTTTCATGCCTTCGATCACTACATTGCCGACAAGGCCTTTATCGATCCGCCACCAAGCCAGATGGGTTCCCGCGCCTGGCTGGACAGCCGGCCGCCGCAGCCGCACGCGCTCAACGAACGTCTGTTTCGCTGCTATCAGGCCGTCATGCTGGACGACAGCGGCCAGCAACCCAGCGCTTTATTTCGAGCCTCCACCCAAGCGGACAGAGAACGACATCAGCTCTATTACAGCCAACCGGAAGAACTCTGCGCCCGGGCATTCGAAGCGTTTGTTGAAGACGCGACCATCAAGAATCGCTTTCTGGTGCAGGGCAGTCGTTCATCGGCCGAAGCCAGGGCAGGGCTTTACCCAGGCGGGGCAGAGCGCCAACGCTGCAACCAGGCCTTCGCCGATTATTTCCAGGCGTTGGGTCGGGCACTGAAACAGAACCCAACGTCCGGCGCTTAAAAGCATTGACATACGAAATTCCATATATATGGTTATCCGCATGTGACGCGGAGCCGAACGATGGAAACACCAGTACCGTTTTTTAAATCCCTCGCCGACGACACTCGCCTGAAAGCCCTGTTGCTGATCAGTCAGGCGGGCGAGCTGTGTGTCTGTGACATCCAGGATGCGCTGGCATTGAGCCAGCCCAAGGTGTCACGCCATCTGGCCGAGCTGCGCAAAAGCGGACTGGTTGCCGATGAGCGGCGTGGAAAATGGGTCTATTACCGAATCAATCCGGCGCTGCCGGACTGGGCTAAATCGATATTGACGCTGACAGCCGACCACAACGCCGACTACCTGCCAATTGCCGATCAATCCGTAGATTGCTGCCCAGAACCGCTGCAACCGAGTGAACCCGCATGAAAATTCTCTTTATCTGCACCCACAACCGCTGTCGCAGCATTTTGTGCGAAGCCATCAGCCAGGCGAGGGCGGGCGGGTGCATCGAAGCGCGCAGCGCTGGCAGTCAACCAGCTGGCGAAGTCCACCCATTAACGCTGCGCTATCTGGCCGAAGCGGGTTATCCGACGGATCAACTGCGCAGCCAATCCTGGGATGATTTCGAGGATTTCGCGCCGGATCTGGTGATCACCGTGTGCGACAGCGCCGCCGGCGAAAGTTGCCCGGTCTGGTTTGGTCGCGCACTGAAAGTGCACTGGGGCCTAGAAGATCCGTCCAAACAGGAAGGAACAGACGCCGAGAAAGCCGACGCTTTCCGCGCCACCATCGCATTGATCGAACAACGCGTTGACGCCCTGGCTCAGCTGGATTCGCTGAATCGCGCCGACTGGCCTGCTGCCTTGACTCAACTGGGAGCCAAACCATGAGTCCGACTGAGCAACCCATAAACCTGGCTGATTTACCCAATCTGGACGCCGAACAATTTCAGCGCCCCAGTGCCAATCGGTTTCAAACGGCGCTCTCCGATCGGCCGCCGCGTTTTCTGTTGTTGTACGGGTCGTTGCGTGAACGGTCGTTCAGTCGTCTGGTTATCGAAGAAAGCGCCCGTCTACTGCAAAGCATGGGTGCGCAGGTGCGTATTTTTGACCCACAGGGTCTGCCATTGCCCGATGAAAGCTCAGTAGAACACCCGAAAGTGCAGCAATTGCGCGACTGGGTGCAATGGTCGGACGGTCAAGTCTGGTGTTCGCCGGAACGCCATGGCGCCATGACTGGCGTGTTCAAGAGCCAGATTGACTGGATTCCGTTGTCGCTCGGCGCCATTCGTCCGACTCAGGGAAAAACACTGGCGGTGATGCAGGTCTGCGGCGGTTCTCAATCGTTCAACGTGGTGAATCAACTGCGTGTGCTGGGCCGCTGGATGCGCATGGTGACGATTCCGAACCAATCGTCGGTACCCAAGGTGTGGCAAGAGTTCGATGAGGCAGGGCGCATGAAACCGTCGAGTTATTACCACCGCATCGTCGACGTTATGGAAGAGCTGGTGAAGTTCACGCTGCTGACGCGCGACCAGGGCGATTTCCTGCTCGATCGTTATTCCGAGCGTGTCGAAAGCGCCGAAGCTCTGATGCAACGGGTTAATCAACCGGCACAGGCGTCCTCCTGATGGGACGATTTGAACGTTATCTGTCTGTCTGGGTCGGCCTGAGTATTCTGCTTGGGCTGGCGTTGGGCAGCGTGTTTCCGGCGTGGTTTGCGCAATTGGCGACGCTGGACATCGCCCGGGTCAATCTGGTCATCGCTGTGCTGATCTGGTTGATGATCTACCCGATGATGATTGAGATCGACCTCGGCACCCTGAAATCCGTCGGCCAGCAGCCCAAAGGGCTGGTGCTGACCCTGGTAATTAACTGGCTGATCAAGCCGTTCACCATGGCCGCCCTGGGCTGGCTGTTTTTTCGTTGGGTGTTTGTTGATTGGGTTGATCCACAGTCGGCCACCGAATACATCGCCGGCATGATCCTGCTGGGCGCCGCGCCCTGTACCGCCATGGTGTTTGTCTGGAGCCAACTGACCCGAGGCAACGCTAACTACACCCTGGTGCAGGTGACACTCAACGACCTGATTCTGATCGTCGCCTACGCACCGCTAACGGCCTGGCTGCTCGGCATCAACGATGTTTCAGTACCCTGGGAAACCCTGGGGTTGTCGGTATTGTTGTACGTTGTGTTGCCGGTTATCGCCGGCGTATTAACGCGCCGCTGGCTACTGACACTGGAAGATACCCGACGCCAGAGGTTCACACGACGCTTAAAACCCGGCTCCATTTTCGGCTTGTTGCTTACCGTCTTATTGCTGTTCGGCCTGCAAGCACCGACTGTTCTGGAACAGCCGCTGATGATCGTTTTGATCGCCATACCGCTGTTGCTGCAAACCTACGGCGTCTTTGCACTGGCTTACGGCATGGCTCGTGCACTGAAATTGCCGTACGCCATCGCCGCACCGGCGTGCATGATCGGCACATCCAACTTTTTCGAGCTGGCCGTGGCCGTCGCCATTGCCTTATTCGGTCTGGATTCTGGTGCCGCCCTGGCGACCGTCGTTGGTGTATTGGTGGAAGTGCCGGTGATGTTGTCGTTGGTCGGGTTCAGTAATCGCACCCGCCATTGGTTTGAAAAGGTCGAGTAGAAATGCCCTCAGACAGTGCAATCCGTCATTTCCGGCCAGCCCAGAATGGCGATGTTTTGGCTATTACCGAGATCTACAACGAAGGCATCGCCTCCGGTTTAGGCACCTTCGAAACCCGCCTGCGCGAACCCAGTGAAATTGAAGCCTGGTTACCGACTATCGAACGTTATCCGCTGTGGGTAGCCACGCTGGATAATCAGGTTGTCGGTTTTGCGCGCTTGTCGTCCTATCGCGACCGGCCCTGTTACGACGGCATCGCCGAATTCTCGATTTACCTGAAGAAGAGTGCCCAAGGGCAGGGGATTGGCCGCGAACTGCTAACCGCCCTGTTAGCGGCAGCGACTGACGCCGGTTTTCACAAGGTGTTTGTCTCGTATCTTCACTTTTAACGCGGCCAGCCGGGCGCTGTCGCGTAAAGTCGGGTTCCGGGAGGTAGGCGTCTACGAGCGCCATGGCCAGTTAAACGGACAATGGCTGGACGTCGTTATCGTCGAGTATTTGACCGGCAAACCTTAAAAAGCCTGCGATTCCATGAATAACTGATGGAACTGCAGTTCATTCCAGGCCGCTTCAAATGATGCAGCCTCGATGTTTTGCACCCACCATTCACCGGTATCGGCATACTGCATTTCCAGACGAATTTCATCGACGCCTCGGAAACGCTGAGACAGAGCCAACCAGTCAGACTCGCTAAACAGATAAATCAGATTATTGGGTTTGTGTTCGACGTATTCCTGCGCCAGATCGGCCACATCGATGCTGGCCACATCACCAAAGGTAATGCGCAGATGATTGGCTAAGGTGACGTCGGCGAAACGGTGAAAAGTCAGAACGTTTTCCGTCGTATCTGGATTTTGGTAGATCGTCAGGTAATAGGTCTTATCGGTGGGCACTTTCAACAAGGAACAGTACGAAGCACCTTCTTCACAATCTAATTCCCATGGATCGTTAATGGCCTGAGCCTGAGAAAAGTTCTGTTGCTCAGCGGCAGAATCCGTTGCAGCACAACCGACCATTAAAACGGCCATCACTAACGCGATAAACATCATTACTGCACGCATCATCTGAAAGGGTTCCTCGACTGCATCAAAGGCCACCATAGCAAAGGGAAGCCACAAAGGTCAGGTACCAGTGAGCGATCAAGCTGATGGCGATTTAGAGATAGATAAAACACATGTCGGCTTGAGGGTAGTTTAGATAGATTCATTATTTCCTGTAATCTTTATTACAGGATAAAATATATAGACCTGGTTTCAGGCCTTTAGATCAGTCCACCGACAAGAATTCACTCGCTGGGCGTTTCAGATGCGCTTCATTCCAGACCAGGTCTTCAATAAAGCGTTCACGCAATAACCCGGCTTTGGTGACATCCGGTTCACGCTGGTACCACTGATACGCAATCCTACAAGCCGTTGCCAGGCTGCGTTCTTCGGCTGCACGAGCCAGATACGCTTCGATGGCCGCCAGTAAATGAGTTTGTGACCAGTCGGCAAGTTCCGCCTCGATGGCCTCAGCACGTTGTGCCTGGGCGTCGGCTTCTAGCTGAGCCACTAAATCCGGCAGATGGAATTCCAACGCGGCGCTTAGCGTGCTGTGTTGGCCTGCCTGAGCCAATTGTTTCAGCCATTGATGCGCCTGGCCGCTGAGGGTCAGATTGACGGGGCCTTGATTGGTTCGCTTTTCGCGTCGGCGACGACGTCGTGCCGAAAGCGTTTTACGCAGCCGATCCCAATCGCCGCGTTCAAGCGCATCGTTCAGCATCGCCTGCAAATCATCACAATGGCCCTGGCCGGGTTCTTCGACGTTACGGAACAGACGCAGTTGTTCTTTGAAATGGGCCAGACCCAGTTGATGAATTGGGTGTTTGTTGGCGACTAACCAACTGGGTTGCGCGAGTTGATAATCGAGCCAGTCGAGGGCATCGAACCAATCGTCAGTGCCGATGCGAAAGCGAGGTCTGGGCATAAATGTCTACAAGGTAGATTATTTAAGCCCAGTATCCATGGCTTGGAAGTGAAATCAAGCGGGGTTTAGATCAGTCCCAGTTCAAGCGCTTTAAGCACGGCCCGGGTGCGATCACGCACGTTCATTTTGGCGAGAATATTGGAGACGTGGTTCTTAATGGTGCCTTCCGATTTAAAAATGGCGCGGGAAATTTCCTTGTTGCTGTAACCACCGGCCATCAATCGCAAAATTTCGATCTCACGCTGCGTCAGTGGTTCCTGAATCGGCTCTTTGTCGATTTTGGAATCGCCGGTGAGTTCGGTGTAGCCACGCATGACGCGCTCGGTCACGGCGGGCTGAATCAGGGTTTCGCCGCGATGAACGGCCTCAATGGCTTCAACCAGACTTTCCAGTGAGACGTCTTTGAGCAGGAACCCTCGTGCTCCGGCGCGAATGCCGTTCAGGACCAGTTCGTGATCGTCAAAGGTGGTCAGAATAATCACCGGTGGAGTGCCTGGCTGAGCGGCCAGTCGTTGCGTGGTTTCAATGCCGTCTAAACGCGGCATGCGGATATCCATCAATACAACGTCGGGTTGGCAGTTGGGAATGCGTTCCAGTGCTTCTTCGCCGTCACTGGCTTCTCCGACGATGTCGATGTGACCCGCCAGCTGCAATAAGGATTTGATGCCTTCGCGCACCAGGGTTTGGTCATCCACCAGCATGACCTTGATGGATTGGCTCATATAGCCTCCGCAACAGGAATGGAAATGTTCAGTGCAAAACCGCTTTGAGTTGCGATGTGCAGCTGACCACTGAGTGCTTCGATGCGTTCGCGCATGCCGCGCAACCCATCGCCTTCTTCAAAGAAACCGCCCTGGCAACCGCCGTTGTCGGCAATAAAGAGCTGAATGTCGTTCGGACCTTTCCGACTGCTGATGGTCATGCGGCTGGCATTACCGTGTTTGAGCGTATTGGTGATGGCTTCCTGAATGCAGCGAAACAAGGCTTCTGCCACTTCCACATCGGCGACGCTGGCTGTCGGGTCCAGGTCCAGTTCGATGCGCAATCGCGGTACTTGCGACACCAGCGCTTCCAGCGCCTCTTTCAGACGAATGCTCGAATCGCCGCGCATCTGGTGCACGGTCTCACGCACGTCCGACAACAGGCCTCGGGCCAGTTCGTGCGTCTCCCCTACTCGCTCGCGGGTTTCATCCTGAGTGGTGTGCGTCAGATATTGCAGCTTGAGAATCAGCGCCGTGAGTTTGTGGCCCAGGCCGTCGTGCAGATCGCGCGCAATACGAATGCGCTCGGTTTGTTTGGCGGATTCTTCCAGCAGCGCCTGAGTTGCGAGCAACTCCCGGTTCAGCGCCGACACCTGGTCGCGCGCTTCCTGTTCCTGGATGACACGCTGACTCATCAGCATGGCGAAGGCATGGAATGCAGCGACCATCGTCCAGCGCAATACCGGATCTTCGATGTCCCAGGCCCAGAAGGTGAATCCAAAGTCGATGCCGATCAGCACCGTGAGTCCGATCAAAGCGCCCTGACGGGAGAAAAAGAACGGCAATTGCGCGGCCAGCGCCACGCTGAGAATGGCGATGACGCCGGTTTGTGTCTCGAACCGAATGCCGATAACGGCGATGAATTGCGCCATATAGGCCAACTGACGAATGCGCAGATCAAAGCGTTCGTACTGAGCGTCGCGCGATGAAAAGTAAAAACCGACGATATAGACCAGCAAACCCGCCACAATCAGCAGCAGACGTATTTTTCCCTGTGGCGAATCCGCCGGTTCACTGCTGAGCGTCAGATAACACACCACCGCCCAGGCGAGATAACCAATGGCCCCTTCAAGTGTTTGCACCAGCACATTGCGGTACACAGGAATCCCCTCTCGTTATGTGCTCAATTCGCGTTTAAACGAACGTATCCGTGGCAGAAGTCTAGCTGTTGCCGGCGCCCTCGCCCAGTGCCCAAAGGTCACCAAGCATGCGCCCTGCCCGCCTTTCGCTGGCATCGACCTGCGCGCATAATACCGGCATGAAACAATCGATTGAGAGCCATCAGACGCTCACCGCCAACCCGCACGGACGAGACTTCATTCTGGCCGACCTGCACGGCCACCGGGCGCGACTGGATGCAGCGCTGGCCGAACGTGAATTCGATCCCAAGCGCGACCGATTGTTTTCCGTCGGCGATTTAATCGACCGCGGGCCAGACAGCCCGGCCTGTCTGGAATTGCTCGACGAACCCTGGTTTTTTGCGGTTCGGGGCAATCACGAACAGATGCTGATCGACGCTTTGCGCAGTCAGCAATCGATGAGTTGGAGCCGATGGTTGATGAATGGCGGCAACTGGGCGTTGCATCAGCCAGAACAGCAATTGGAAGTCTGGGCCGAACAGCTGGACCAATTGCCACATACATTGACGATTGAATTTGACCAGGCTCGAATTGGTCTGTGCCATGCGCAGTATCGCTTGCCACATTGGGACGACCGACTCGACGCCAGCGATTACGACAAGTCGGATTGGGTCTGGGGCCGTTCGCGCCTGGCCGGCCGGGATGATCGCTCGGTCGCAGGCGTAGACTGGCTGTTTCATGGACATACCATTGTTGAACGCGTTGAGCGGCTGGGGAATTCGGTGTTTATTGACCGAGGCGCCTACAACGACGGCCCGCTGGTGCTGATCAATGTGGCCGATTGGCTGACCGGCACCGATTCATACTCACTTTCCTGAGCAGGACCTGACGCCGGTGACCAAGCCTCTGCCCTCGCCCATTCCGATCTTCGACAACCTCAGCCACTTCGAAAACCCGTTCCGGCATCGACCTCAGGCCAGCGAACAGGTTCGCCAACACGCGCGCATTGCTGAAACTGACCTCGGTAACGACCTGCAACTGTGCCACGAATTTCTCTACAGCTACCGCGGTAGCTCGGACACCTTCGCGTCGTACCGGCGTGAAATCGAACGCTTTATGCAGTGGTGCTGGTTTCTGCAGGGCTTGAGCCTGGCCGAAGTCCGACGCCAGCACATCGAGGCTTTTGTCGAATTCTGCCAGGATCCACCCCGACACTGGATCGGCACCAAGAGTGTGGCCCGGTTTCGCGACAGTGGCGGCGAGCGGGTGCAGAACCCGGAATGGAAACCCTTTGTCGCCAAAGTCTCCAAGCGCGACCACAAACGCGGCCAAAGCGCCGACATCGGTGGCTTTGACTTAAGCCAAAGCGCGCTCCAGGCGATTTTTTCTATCCTGTCGACCTTCTTCAATTATTTGCTGCAGGAAGAACACGTCGAACTTAATCCGGTGGCGCAGATTCGGCAGAAAGGCAAATTCCTGCGCAAACGCCAGGGCGCGGCGACCATTCGCCGGCTGTCGGAAGCCCAGTGGCACGAAGTCCTGAACGCCATCGAAAACGCCGTGCCAGAAGATCCGGAGCGTTATGAGCGGGCGCTGTTCATCGTCAGTTGCCTGTTTGGTATGTATCTGCGGATTTCCGAACTGGCCGAAACCGATCGCTGGCAGCCCAGCATGGGCGATTTCACTCAGGACGCGCACGGCAACTGGTGGTTCACTACCGTAGGCAAAGGCAATAAAGAACGGGATGTTTCGGTGTCGGACGCCATGCTGCTGTCGTTACGTCGTTTCCGCGCCTTTCTGGGCCAGACGCCACTGCCGTTACCGGGTGAATCGGCGCCGTTGATCCCCAAAGTCCGCGGCAAAGGCGGCATCACCAGCACCCGCCAGATTCGTTTTATCGTTCAGGAATGTTTTGATCTGGCGATCGAGCGGCTGCGCACCCAGGGTGAAATCGAAGAAGCCGATGCGTTACAGGCTGCCACCGTACACTGGTTGCGCCACACCGGCATTTCAGAAGACGTGAAGACCCGGCCGCGCGAGCACGTTCGTGATGACGCCGGCCACGGTTCCAGCGCCATTACAGATCGCTACATCGACGTCGAACGTCAGGCGCGCCATGCCTCGGCGCGCCACAAGAAGATCAACCCGGTCGAATCAGACTGACCGCCCGACGATGCGGCTGGGTTCGCGCATGGTGACGAACTCTTCCGCCGAGGTCGGGTGAATGCCAATGGTCCGGTCGAAATCCGCCTTAGTAGCACCGGCGTTCATTGCCACGGCCAAACCCTGAATGATCTCGCCAGCGTCGTCGCCTACCATGTGCAAGCCCAAAACGCGCTGAGTCTGCGCATCCACCAGCATCTTCATCAAAGTCCGGCCCGGATTGCCCGACAAAGTATTGCGCATGGCTCGGAATTGAGTGCTGTACACCTCGACCCGATCAAACTGCTCTGCCGCGGCTTCTTCCGTCAGACCCACGGTACCGACGTTCGGCTGGCAGAAAACGGCCGTCGGGATTTGGTTGTAATCCACCGGTCGTGGGCTTTCATCGCCAAACAAATCGGCCGAAATAAACATGCCTTCGGCAATGGCTACCGGCGTCAACGGCACACGGCCAATGACGTCGCCCAGGGCGCGAATGTGCGGCACGGCCGTGCGGTAACGATCATCGACGGCAATAAAGCCATTATCCGTTAACGTCACGCCGGTGTTGTTCAAATCCAACCCATCCACCAGCGCATCACGGCCAGTGGCAAACAGCACCAGGCCGGTTTCGGTTTGGCCGCCGTCGTCAAAGGTGACGTTCAGACGTCCGTTGGCCAGTTTTTCGATCTTGGTCAGGCTACGGTTGTATTGCAGATCGACACCGGCTTGCGCCATTTGCTCGGAAACGAAGTCGCGGACTTCACGATCGAAGCCGCGCAGCACCGGCTCGCCGCGATAAACCAAATGGGTTGAAACACCCAAACCGTTGAAAATTCCGGCGAATTCCACGGCGATATAACCGCCACCGACGACAATGGCATCGTCCGGCAACGTATCGAGGTAAAACACCTCGTTGGAAGTGATGCCAAGCTCTGCACCAGGAATGTCTGGCCGTGTCGGCCAGGTGCCGGTCGCAATTAAAATCTGTGCGGCACTGATGCGTTTTTGGCCGTCGACTTCTACCGTGTGATCGTCTACGAATCGGCCATGGCCCAGAATAATCTCCACGCCGGCTCGCCCAAGAAGCCCGTCGTAGACGCCGTTCAAGCGTTGAATCTCGGCTGTTTTGTTGTCTCTCAATGTGGCCCAGTCGAACGTCGGTTGACTGTCTACACGGTAGCCATAACCAGCACTGTCTTCGAATGCTTGGGCGTACTCAGAGGCGTAAACAAAGAGCTTTTTCGGCACGCAGCCGACGTTGACACAGGTTCCACCCAGGTAGCGGGATTCGATGATGGCGACCTTGGCTCCGCGGCTGGCCGACATGCGAGCGGCACGAACGCCACCGGACCCCGCACCAATGACCACCAGATCATAGTCGTAGGATGTAGACATGAGACTTCCTGAGAAGATGAGCGAAACGCTTGGATGGGGGCAGTGACAGGAAGTTCAAACCGAACTTCCTGTCTGAAGAAATGATGGGTTAAGCCGCCTGCTCGGCGTAATTCGGATTCGGCCGGAACAGCACGGTTTCGGTCAGCTCACCCAGCGGCAGTTCAGCGAAACTGCGGTAGCCGAGCGATTCATAGAAAGACAGATAGCGCGTGTTGCCGGTGTCCAGGAACAGGCCAATGGATTCATTGTCCTGTTCGGTCAGCTCATGCACGGCTTCCATCAGCATTCGGCCCAGGCCGCGTTTCTGAAAATCCGGATGGATGCCGATCAAACTGACCAGACGGTGGCGTTTGTCCGGCAAGCTGCTTTGAACGTCGTTGTAGTAGCTGATGAAACGCCGGGTGGCTTCAAAGCCTGCTGTCAGGGTCATTTTCAAGCGCCAACGCAACTGACGTGAAATATCCATCTTCAAACCAACATCGCTGACAAAGACCACGCCCAGCAGTCGCTGACTGGTCTTGTCAAGAACGCCAAAGACGGTTTCACCGCGCTCAAAATGCAGATAGATCAATTCACGGATGGTGGCACGAATACGCTGCCGGTAACCCGGGCGGTCGGCACCCAGCAAATAACGGAAGGTCGGTTCATCGCGATAGGAATGGTACAGCAGTGAGCGCGCTTGACGGGCGTTACGTTCATCCAGCTGCACCAATTCCGCCCAATCCAGGTCACTTTGGGTCATGCAGGCCTCTTCTTTTGTTGTTATGGGCTTAGTGTTTTAGCGAGTTAGCTGTTGTGGGTATTTGGTCAGGAACCCTTCAATGCTGCCAGTTTTTGCCAGAACTGCCTAGCGCCGGAGCACGGCCAGCACCTGAACTCGACCGGGTTGATCGCGGCCGTTGAGCGTGAGTTGATCAACAGTAACCCCCTGAGCCTGCAGTGCGGCCAGCCACTGTACAACCTGGCTGTAGCGCGCATCGTCCAGGCGTACCCGCAATAAATCGCCATCGGGTTCAAAGCCTTGAATGGTTAAACCGAAGCGGTTGGCCTGGCGTCGTAGCTCGGTGTTGAGCGAATCGCTCGATGGATTGGCGGCGACCAGGCCGGAACTCATTGCCTGTGGCGCTTTTTGCAACAGCGATTGATAGGTTGCCTGGGCATTGCTCAGTTGTTGATCGGCGTTTTGCTGCCAATGTCGGATCGGTTGAATCAGCAACAGCCAGAAGGCCAGGAGTGCAACGACCATGGCCAGGACGCGCAACGCCAGTTGTTCACGCTGGCCCAATTGCTGCCAGCGGGCATTCAGTGGGCCTAACCACGTCTCGATCAAAGCGTTCATCCATTATCTCCAAGTCGTACCTGAAAGCGGCCGCGCACCGCCTGGCTGTCCTGACTGGCCGAATATTCGACTTCGTAGCCTTTGTCTTGCAGTGCCGTCTTCGTTGCTTCGAAGCGGGCAAAGGCGTCGCCTTCTGCGCTGGCTGGCTGTCGCAGTGTGAACAGCATCAGCCCGGCATTCTGCTGGAACCGAAAGTCATCCAGCACCAGCGCATCGTCCAGTACGCGCAAGGCATCCAGCGCTGTGATCACGGTAATATCGGTATCACTTTGGCCGCCATTCTGCGTCAGGATGCGGTTGTCCATTTCACGAACCATCAGTGGCCGCTGTATGCGCTTATCGGCGCCGAATACCTGACGGAAAACCGCCTCGCTGGCGGCCCAGGTAGCATCGGCTTGTTGTTGATCGCGCAGCGCATTGAACCCGCTGACCACCATCCACAATCCCAATACCAGGCTGGCGGCCACCGCTGTCGGCAACCAGCGTCGGCTCTGCCCGGATTCAGCCCGGACCGCAAAGACGCCGGTCATTAAGTTGCCCTGCCCTTTGCTTTGGCGGCACTGCTCATCCCATTCCGCCAGCGTGGGCAACGGACTCACAACCCATTCCAACTCATCGCCAGCGGCTTCCAATTCGGTGCGTAACTGACGAGCGCGCTCGTCGTTGGTTCTGCTGGTCAGTGCCAGTTTCAACGGCGATGCCAGACCGCGTTCGTGTTTGAAACTCTCAAACCACTGAGCAAAACCTTGAATGTGCGTTTGATGCAGCAAGGCGTTGTGTCGGCACAGCACCCGCTGCTCATCCAAATCCAATTGAACGTCGCTGACTGGCATGGTCGGCCACTGGAAATAGCCGGCATCAAAGGCCTCAACCAGATTCAGGCCACCTTCCGCCAGCGTTGTTTTCAGGTTACTCAGCCAGTCCGATTCGACCACCAGGACAGTCAACTGGCCGTTTTGCGGCTGGTCCAACGGCACCAGATGCAGGCTGTCGATGTCCTGCGCCAACTGCTCTTCTGCGGTAAAGCGCAAAATCGCGGGCGATAACCGGCGGCGGCCGAGCGGAACCTTGATCGTGAGGGCCGTGAAATGCACGTGTGGCAGATACAGTCGCACGCTGGCGCCGGTCCGGTTACGTTCGCGCACCTCATCGACTAAGTCGTCCCAACGGCCCTGTTGCGCTTCTACCTGGCTGTGCCAACGCCATTCAAGCCGGCCCAGACCGAGCCAGTAAATCGACAACTCCGGGGTCATGTTTTAATTCCTTCTAGGGTTCGGTGACGGCCTTGCCGCTGAGCGTATCGCCGGGCGACCGGTTGGCTTTTCGAATGGCCTGGGAACGCTCATTCACAATGACATTGCCGCTGTCCGAGCGATACAAACGGCTGGACTGGCGCAAGGTTCGTTCATCCAGCGACACTTCGGTGAACAGATCAAACCACTGCGAATGCACGGTCAAGGCGTCAATATACAGGGGCTTGTCGTCGTTTTCCTGAAACAGCGTATCGGACAGTAAGTCATCCGGCTGACCAAAGCCGTCTTCACCGCGACGGTCAACCAGCGCGTCTGCATCTTCTTTGCTGATAAACGACGCCAGTGTCATCAACACCTCGCTGGATGCGGTGTTGATGTTTAACTCGTCGGTCGGCCCAAGGGTTGCAACGTAGGGCGACAGTTTGGCGTAGGTCTCATCATCAACACTTTTCAGCAAGCGCAATTCGGACACATCGGCCATGGGCAGGAACGACGGCCGATACCCAGGCTCCTGATCGACGTAATTGAATTCAGAACCGCTGTCCCGGTCGAACCAATCGAGTAGTTCATCGGCAATGCTGTCGCTCAGGTCCAACTCCAGCAACAGGCGTTTAAAGCCTTCGGCCGCCGCTTCCGGATTGGCCGCATTCGGATGCAGCCAGTTCAGGTTGAAGCGACCTTGCAGGTCGTTCAGCTCCAGGCTGATCAGGCCATTGTCGACCGGAAACGGTCCGATGGTTTGGTTCCACTCCTCACCAAAATGATCGGTTTCGGTCTGTTCCGCGTCTATTTTCAAACCGACTTTGGCGATGGCTTCGGCGCTGTCGATGTAGGTTTGCGCCTGGCTGATAAACAGCCCCTGATAAGCGCGCTCAATCTGGATACGTTGCTGGTATTGCAATCGGGCGACGATGACCGCCAGCAAGGCGAACACCAGCAACACCTGGATCAATGCGAAGCCGCGTTCATTGAATCGCATCGGAACCGTCCGCGTCTTCTGGCAGGTTGGGTACGTCGATCAGCCGGTTCACCTCGCCATCGGGCAAGACCAGACGTACATCAATCGCCCGTAAAACAGGTTCGCCGGTTAACACCTGAGTTGTTTCGGGCGGCCAGGCATCAAAGAAACGTTGCTCCTCGCCAACTTTTGCCAGAAAGCGCCACTGCACGGCCTTAACCGGCCGCAGTAACATTTGTGATCGCCACTCCAGCCGGCCGTCGTCATCGAGCTGAATGGTGTGACTGCGGATCAGGCAGCCTGCCTGGGTATCACTGTCGCTGCTGTCTTCCGATAACGGGCACAGTTCACTGCCGGGTTCGGCCAATCGATAGCGTACCCGCTGTAAATCTGAGCGTTGCAGTTCAGTAAACTGACTGAGCGTCCAACCAGCACGCGTCAGCGCGAACCCTTGGTTATCCAGTAACAAAGCCCCCTGCTCCTGCCCAAAGGCGTCGCTCACCGGCCGACCGGGCACCCACTGATGCAGATCGCTTTCCAGCGTCCGCATAACGCGGCTCAGCTGGCTGCGGTATTCGTTGCGGTCAACCAGGGTGGTCTGGGTCTGGCGCGAGGTCTGCACCAAGTAGAAAGTACCCACGGCAAGAATGGCCGAGATCGCCAGAGCAATCAGCAGCTCAATCAGGGTGAAACCCCGGGCCTGTGAATTCATGGCGCACCCAATACAGCGATCAGTCGGTCGGCCGGTGGGCTGTCGTTTGAGTCACTGGCTAGACGGGCACTCAGCACCACGTGCCTTAACGGCGGCCCCAGCAGCGGCATCTCAACCGCTGAGACATCCAGTTGAACCGTCCATTCCCGGCCGTTGAATGTCGCGCTGCGGGTTAAAACGTCCCCCGCATCGGGTAATGCCGACAGTCGCAACTCAGCCAGAACGTTCTGATTCACCCAGCGGGCGTCGCTTTGTTCTTCAATCTGGCGGGCCGCTCGCAGGTTTTGAGTATTAGCCAGGGCAATGGCGCCTGCCATGACGGCAAAGATCGCCAGGGCAACCATCACTTCGATCAACGTAAAACCCGACTCAGAGCGAGACACGGCTGACCTCCAACCGGCGGAAGCCGTCGCCTTTTACCCGCACCGCGTCGTTGCCGATACCCGGCGGTTTCAGATAAAGCTCAAAACTCGGTTGGTAGTCTTCCGAAGGAAACATCAGAATCATCGGCACCCAATCGCGTGCGTCTTCCGGCGGGTCACGCGGAATCTCAACCCACTGGCCTTCCAGATAGAGCGTGATTTCTGTGTCATCGGGAGCTTGCCAATTGGGCGCCGCATCGTTGGGTTCCCAGACGATCTCTGGCTCGCCGTCACGCGGGTTGCCCGGTCGCCAGGTCAAAAACTGAACACCATCTGCCAGCAACAGCAAACCCTGATCGTCGCCACTGAGCAGAACGGTGTCCTGGACCTGACCAAACCGATAAGCCAGTTGCTGAGCGGATCGTTCCAGTTCTTCCAGCGGGTCGGGTTGGCTGACGACCAACCGCACCATGCTGGCGGCGACACCGATGATGATGATCACCACCAGCAATTCGATCAGGCTGAAACCGGCATCCCTACCGGTGAATTGACGGGCAACGGGGGTCATTCGCTGTCGTTGGAGGAAATATCCTGGTTGATGTCGCTGCCACCGGCCTGGCCGTCGGCGCCGTAGGAAATGATTTCGTAGCCATTACCTTCGGCGATGTAGGCGTACGGATTACCCCAAGGGTCAGTCGGGGTTTGGCGAACGTAGGGGCCGCGCCAGTTGTTGGCTTGCGGGCTGCCGTTGGGCTGGCTGACCAGCGCCTCCAGACCCTGATCGGTCGATGGGTACGCTGAATTGTGCAGCCGATAAGTTTCCAGGGCATTTTCCAGCGTGCGGATGTCGGTTTGCGCCGCTGTCACCCGCGCTTCATCGCCACGGCCGACGACGTTCGGCACCACTAACCCGAACAAAATTCCCAGGATGACCAGAACGACCATCAGTTCAATCAGTGTAAAACCCTGTTGTTTACGTGCAGAGTTGGGTTTACGCCCAGAGTTGCAGTTATACATAGTGTTGAGATTCCTAAGCCACAAAGCTGTTCATTTCCATGATAGGTAACACGATGGCCAAGACGATGATCAGCACGATGCCGCCCATCAACAAGACCATAATCGGTTCAAATAAACCCAGGACCGTGCTGATCAAATCTTTGACCTGCTGATCCTCGGCGTCGGCCGTGCGCTGCAACATGGCATCCAGCTCACCGCTGGCTTCGCCGCTGCTGATCATGTGCAGCATCATCGGCCGGAAGTGTCCGGATTCCGCCAGCGCCTTGTGCAGCGAGCCGCCTTCGGAGACTCGCAGCGTGGCTTCACGCACGGCCGCTTGAATGTCGAGATTGGAAACCACTTCGGCGGCAATGCGCATGGCTTCCACCAACGGCACGCCGCTGCCGGTCAGAATGGCGACGGTACCAATGAAACGTGACGTATTGAAACCGCGCGAAACCCGACCGATCAGTGGCAATCGCAGAATCAGGCGATGTGTCTTGCGGCGACGCGCCGGATTCCGGTTCCACACACCAAAGGCGACCACGGCCAGTGCAATGGCAACCAGGCTCACCAGCCACCACCGCTGTACCCAGTTACTGGCGGCCAGCAACGCCCGTGTCGGCGCGGGCAGGCGTTCGCCGGTGGAGGTAAAGACGCCGATGATGTCAGGCACCACCGAATTCAGCAGAAACACGACAATGCCCAGTGCAACCAACGTCAGAAACGTCGGATAGATCGACGACATCTGAATCTGCTTGCGGGTCTTCTGTTGGTCTTCCTGATAATCCGCCAACCGAATCAGCACACGGTCCAGATGGCCGCTGTGTTCGCCGGCATCAACAGTGGCGCAATACAGTTGCGGGAAAGCACGCGGAAAATCACTCAGCGCCCGGGCCAGGCTGTAGCCTTCCAATACGCGCGAACGCACCGCCAGAATCAGACTGCGAATGCGGGCTTTTTCCGATTGTTCTGCAACCGCCCGAAGGCATTCTTCCAGTGGCATGCCAGCGGCAACCAAGGTCGCTAACTGCCGTGTGACCAGCGCCAGATCAGGCACTGAAATGGACGGGCCGCCAAACAACCCCCGACTGCGGTTCTGGCTTTTCTGGCTGGGTTCAACGGCGACCGGGAACCAACCTTTGTCGCGCAGTTGCTGACGCACCTGCCGGCTGCTGTCGGCTTCAAGCACACCGGAGCGGCGTTTGCCGTGTTCATCCAGAGCGGCGTAATCAAAAGCAGCCATCAATAACTCCGGTAGACACGTAAGACTTCTTCCAGCGTCGTCACGCCCGCCAGCACTTTGTCTTTGCCGTCCTGGAGAATGCTCGGTGAGAGCGTTCGGGCGTGACGTTCCAGATCAATATCGCCAGCGCGATCGTGAATCAGCTGGCGCATGGCTTCGTCAACCCGGATCACTTCGTACAGACCGGCGCGACCGCGATAACCACTGTTACGGCAACTGCTACAGCCGGCGGCGTGATAGAGCGTTGGAGGCTGTTTCGGATCGACACCCAAGTAATCACATTCGGCTGCGTCGGCGGCATACGGCGTTTTGCATTCCGGACAGAGTGTCCGCACCAGTCGTTGAGCCACGAGGCCGATCAGGCTCGACGCCAGCAGGAATGGTTCGATGCCCATGTCCTGCAATCGCGTTACCGCGCCGACTGCGCTGTTGGTGTGCAGTGTTGAAAGCACTAAGTGGCCGGTCAAACTGGCTTGAACGGCAATTTCGCCGGTTTCGTGATCGCGGATTTCGCCGATCATCACCACGTCCGGGTCTTGACGCAAAATAGCGCGCAGGCCGCGGGCAAACGTCATATCGACCTTGGTGTTGACCTGCGTCTGCCCCACCCCGGCCAGGCTGTATTCGATCGGGTCTTCCACCGTCATGATATTGCGTGCCTGGCTGTTCAATGCCTGCAGTGCGCCGTACAGCGTCGTGGTTTTACCCGAGCCGGTCGGGCCGGTAACCAGGATGATGCCGTGCGGCCGCTGAATGAGGTCTTTCAGCGTGGACAGCGCTTGCGGGTGCAGCCCCAGGTGCGTCAAGTCCAGATGCCCGGCTTGCTTGTCGAGCAAACGCAACACCACGCGTTCGCCGTGGTTGGCCGGCATGGTCGAAACCCGCAAGTCAACTTCGCGACCGGCCACACGTAAGGCTATGCGGCCGTCTTGCGGCACACGCTTTTCGGCGATGTCGAGCCGCGCCATGACCTTGATGCGCGACACCAACAACGGCGCCAACGCCCGCTTGGGCTGCACCACTTCGCGCAATACGCCGTCAACACGAAAGCGTACTGACAGGCGTTTTTCGTAGGTTTCGATGTGAATGTCCGAGGCGTTTTCGCGTACCGCCTCGGTGAGAATGGCGTTGATCAAGCGGATGATGGGCGCGTCGTCTTCCTGCTCCATCAGGTCTTCGGTTTCCGGCACCGAATCGGCCAGGGAACTCAGATCCAGCGTTTCGCCCAGACCTTCGACCATCTGCATGGCGTCGTCGCTGTCGCTTTGATAAGCCTTGTTCAGGCAGTCGGCGAATTCCTGATCGTTCACCTGCACTTGCGGCAGCAGGCGTTGCGCCAGCCGTTGGGCTTCCTGCAAGGCGTTGATATTGGCGTTCGGGCGATACAACAGACGCGGGCCATCGACATGCTGGGCGTCGATCACCACACCGTGACGTTTGGCAAAGGCGAACGGCAAACGCCGTTCAAATTCAACTGGAGGTACTGCTGTCATTCCACTGTCCTGCTCGTTTAAACCGCCGGATTCCCTCGGCGGTATCTTAACTGTCCTGGCTGCTATGGCCCAACGTCAACTGAAGAAGACTATTTCCGCTAACGAAGCTATCCGACCCAGCGTTGCACCAGGGTCACCAGGCTTTCGTAACTCACCGGCTTGACCATGAAATCGTCCATTCCGGCCGCCAGACAGGCGCGTTCCTGTTCCGGAGTGTCTTCGGCGGTCATGGCGATAATGGGAATGTGCTCGCCGGAATTGAGTTCGTGCTGTCGAATCAGCCGAGTGGCTTCCAGGCCATCCATGCGTGGCATCTGGCAATCCATAATCACCAGATCATAGGGGTCGCCAGACACCGCCATCTGCGCGGCTTCCTGACCGTTGACGCAACTGTCGACGGTAACGCCCATGCGTTCCAACAGACGACTGACCACTTTCTGGCTGACCAGATTGTCTTCCGCCAACAAGACGCGGGTGTTACCGCAGCGATAATCCTGGTCGCCATCGACGCGTTGATCATCCAGCGCACGGCGGAAAGCATGCAGCAACGCATCGCGGGTAATCGGCTTTTCGATAAAGTGGAATTCGCCGCGCAAGTCGGCCAGTAAGCCGCGTTGCAATTCTGAAGCGTACAAAAAGACTGCAACCGTCTGCCCTTCCAATTGATGCAGCAATTGCTGCACCTGAGCCAGCGTTTGCCGCGCCGGGCCGTCCTGGACTGGAATGTTGACCAAAATAAAGTCGGCGCTTTGCTCGGATTCCTGAAGCAAACGGTCCAACGGCCAGGTCGATACCGCCATTTCCCAACTGAGGAATTCGGCGCTCAGGGCGCGTTCGTTGACCGGGCTCAGATCCGACAACACGACCGAACGACCTGCCATGAAACGCGCCGGTCGGAACGAGCTGGCTTGTTGCGACGAGGCAATCATCGGCAACGAAACCCGAATGGTTTTCAGGTGGCCCTTGTCGCGGCTGCTGGCCGTGAGTTCTGCCCCCATGGCACGGAACTGAGCCGCCGCAACCATCAGCGTCAACTGCTCGGAGACGTCTTCGTCCTCGGGCAATGTTTGCATACTGCGGTGAATGGCGGCGCGCAGATCGTCAACCGAAACCGCTTCGTTGATGAAATAGAACGACAGCAACAGGCGCTCTTCTTCACCCCGTTGTTCCACCGCGATGCGGACGGTGATTTCACCTTCCTGAGCGCTGTCGAGCGCGAAATCGAGCAAGCGGCGGAAGGCGTTCGACAACCACTGCGGGTCCGATTCAATTCGTTCCGGCACCGCCGGATGATACAGATAGGCCAATTCCAAGCCGTGTTCGTGCGCCTTGCTGCCCATATCGGACAAGGCGTGTTCCAGCGTTTTACGCAGGTTGAACACCACCAGTTGCGGCACACGCGACTGATCTTTCTGCTCGATGTAGGCTTCCAGATCGTTGACCAGATCGAGAATCGAATGCCCGCTGCGACGCGCTATGTTCAGCATGCCCTGGTGTTCACTTGAAGCATCGTCATGGCTGAGCATGCCCAACACACCGAGCATGCCACTGAGCGGGTTTTTAATGCGATGCAGTAACTGGTTAATGAAGCGGCGGTTGGTGGTGGCTTGAATGACGTTAGCTTCGCGTGCCTGTTCCAAGGCACGCAGTCGCATCTTGAGTTCGTGGTTGTGGGTCAGGAAACCCCAGACTAATTCAGACACCCGGCCAGCGGTGCTGACCAGATACAGATAGAGTGCCACAAAGGCGAGACTGATCAGCCAATGGCCCGCGGTGTGCTGGGCGAATGCGTAATAGACGGCCACCGGCAACAACAAAATCGCCAAATAAGTACGCACGGTGCGGCCGTACAGCGAATAAACGAAGGTGCCACCAGCGGCAACCGCCAGGGTGTAGAGCAAACCGAGCAATTGAATGGGATGGTCGGGGCCAGACAGACGATACAACAGATAGGCCGACCACAAACCCGCGTGCAGAAAACCCGACCCGATAAACCAGTCGCGCCAGCGCGCCGGGCCACGACCGTACCAATCGTTGAACTGGGCAATCATGATGAAGCGCCAGGCGGCCATGATCACCAACAGCAAACCAAACACATAACTGGCGTTTGGCACCGGGCCAACTGAACGCCATTGCCATTCGAGCAACAGGAAAACCAGAAAATGCAGGATGGCGCTGGGCAAGCCTTGGCGGCTCAGCGTTTCGTCGATGCGTTTGAGAATTGCCCGGTCTTTCTGGGCTTTGTGCTGTGGTTTAAAAAACCAGCTCATGACCGCTTCCATTACTGCAGCGACCAGCCCTGGCCGCCGAAAATCCGGCCACTATACCCGCAGATGTGGCCGGACCCAACTGCCGGCGCGGCTTTTGCTGTTCCTTGACTGAACGGCCCTGTCTCATCCCAATAAAAAAAACCGGCCGAAGCCGGGTTTTTGGGGAGACGCTTAACGGGAGACGGCAGACGCTGGAGACGAGGCCCACCTAACCAGCGTTAAGCGTCTTCCGTCTTGCGTCTCCCGCGCACATCAAAGCGCTTTTTCCAATTCCGGTACCGCCTCGAACAGATCGGCAACCAGACCGTAATCGGCCACTTGGAAAATAGGCGCGTCTTCGTCTTTGTTGATGGCGACGATGACTTTGGAATCCTTCATGCCCGCCAGATGCTGAATCTGACCGGAAATGCCCACCGCAATGTACAGCTCCGGTGCGACGATTTTGCCAGTCTGACCGACCTGCATGTCGTTCGGTACAAAGCCGGCATCAACCGCCGCGCGCGATGCACCCACCGCGGCATCCAGCTTGTCGGCAACCTTGTACAGCAACTCGAAGTTCTCGCCGTTGCCCAGACCGCGACCACCAGAAATAACGATCTTGGCGGAAGTCAGTTCCGGACGATCGGACTTGGCCAACTCCTCACCAACAAACTCCGACACACCCACAGCCGCCGCAGCAGCAATGGATTCGACAGTGGCACTGCCATCGGTTGCGCAGGCATCAAAGGCGGTACCGCGAACGGTGATGACTTTGATGGCGTCGCTGGATTGAACAGTAGCGATGGCGTTACCGGCATAAATCGGACGCTTGAAGGTATCGGCCGATTCAACAGCAATGATGTCGGAAATCTGTTCGACATCGAGCAAGGCCGCCACGCGCGGCAAGTAGTTCTTACCGGAAGTCGTCGAGCTGGCCAGAATGTGGCTGTAGTTCTTGCCGTGCTCGATAATCAACGCCGCCATTTCTTCGGCCAGCGCGTATTGGTACAGCGGGCTGTCGGCCAACAGGACGCGTTTGACGCCGCTGAGTTTGGCCGCCTGTTCGGCTACAGCCGCAGCGCCGTTGCCGGCAACCAGGATGTCGATATCACCGCCAATCGCCTGGGCGGCCGTCACGGTATGAGCGGTGGCAGACGACAGCGCTTCGTTGTTGTGTTCCGCGATTACCAGAATACTCATCACAGCACCTTCGCTTCGTTTTTCAGTTTGTCGACCAACTCGGCAACCGAGCCCACCTTGATGCCACCCTGGCGTTCAGCCGGCGGCTCAACTTTCAACGTATTGATGGTTTTGCTGACGGTCACGCCGTAATCCGCTGCGGTTTTCTTATCGAGCGGTTTCTTCTTGGCCTTCATGATGTCCGGCAATTTGGCGTAGCGCGGTTCGTTCAGACGCAAATCGGTAGTGACAATAGCTGGCAACTTCAATGACACGGTCTGCAAACCGCCGTCGACTTCACGAGTGACCTTGGCGGTGTCGGCGTCAATCTCGAGTTTTGAGGCAAAGGTGCCCTGCGCCCAACCGGTCAGTGCCGCCAGCATCTGGCCGGTTTGGTTGTTGTCGCTGTCGATGGATTGTTTGCCCAGAATGACCAGACCCGGCTGTTCGGCATCGACCACGGCTTTGATCAGCTTGGCAACTGACAACGAGCCCGGTGCTTCATCGGTGGTAATTAAAATGCCGCGATCGGCACCCAGGGCCATGGCTTTACGCAACTGTTCTTCAGCTTTGGCGTCACCTATAGACAGCACAACGATTTCGTCGGCTTTGCCCTGCTCTTTCAAACGGACCGCTTCTTCAACGGCGATCTCGCAAAAAGGATTCATGTCCATCTTGACGTTGGCCAGATCCACATCGCTGTGGTCGGGCTTGACGCGGACTTTTACGTTGTAGTCCACAACACGCTTGACGGGTACCAGTACTTTCATAGTGTCCTCGATCGTGTGGATGCGGTGGCCCGAAAGCCAGGCTGGAACTGAGAGTGGGCCTCATTTAAGCCGTTTTAAACGAAAAATTCAAACAGTTGTTTTAATTTCGTTTGGTGAGCGGGTAAACTCCCCGCACGACGGCGCCTGGGCTCAGTTTAGACCGCCCACTAGATGGCGCCGAATCAACAAATTACAACGCAGGTCTGCCCCATTCCGTGACATGAGGGCAGCCCAGTCACCGAGTGCACCGGCCCACCGGGCACGAACCAGGAGGTCCCTATGGAACGCGAATCCATGGAATTTGACGTTGTCATCGTCGGTGCCGGCCCGGCCGGTTTGTCGGCGGCCATCCGCTTGATGCAAGGCGCTGCCGAAAACGGCCAGGAACTGAGCGTCTGCGTAGTGGAAAAAGGCTCCGAAGTTGGCGCGCATATTCTGTCGGGTGCGGTGTTCGAACCGCGCGCGCTCAACGAACTGATTCCGGATTGGCAGGAAAAAGGTGCACCGCTGAACACCCCGGTAACCGGTGACGACATTCAGGTACTGCGCAGCCCAACCTCAGGCATAAAAGTGCCGAATCTGTTTGCCCCCAGCACCATGCACAACCAAGGCAACTACATCATCAGCCTGGGCAATTTGTGCCGTTGGCTGGCTGAACATGCCGAAGGCCTGGGGGTGGAAATCTTCCCCGGCTTTACCGCCGCCGACGTCCTGTTCGCTGACGACGGTTCCGTTAAAGGCATCATCACCGGAGACATGGGTGTCGCCGCCGACGGTTCCGAAAAAGATGGCTACACGCCCGGCATGGAACTGCACGCCAAGACCACGCTGTTCGCTGAGGGCGCCCGTGGTCATTTGGGCAAGCAACTGATGGAACGCTTCAACCTGAATGCCAATGCCGAGGCACAGCATTATGGCCTGGGCATCAAAGAACTGTGGGATGTCGATCCGTCCGTGCACGTGCCGGGCAAGGTAGTGCACACCGCAGGTTGGCCGCTGGATGAACATGGCGCCGCCGGTGGCAGCTTTATGTATCACCTGGAGAACAATCAGGTGGTGGTCGGTCTGATTACCGATCTCGGGTATGACAACCCCTACCTGAGCCCGTTCGATGAATTCCAACGCCTCAAACATCACCCGACCTTTGCCAACGTATTGAGCGGTGGCAAGCGTGTGTCTTACGGCGCGCGCGCCATTGCCAAAGGCGGCATTCAGAGTTTGCCGAAAATGCATTTTCCCGGCGGTTTGTTGATCGGCTGTGACGCCGGCACGTTGAACTTTGCCAAGATCAAAGGCAGCCACACCGCAATGAAATCCGGCATGGTGGCGGCTGAGGTAATTCTGAAACAAGCGAAAAGCGGCTGGGAAGCCGGTCAGGATCTGACTGAATACGGCGACGCTTTCCGCGCCAGCTGGGCTTGGAAGGAGCTGCATCAGCAGCGTAATTTCGGACCGGCGCAACACAAGTGGGGCAACATTCTGGGCTCCGCCTACGCCTTTATCGACATCAATCTGTTCCGCGGCAAATTGCCCTGGACGCTGTCGGATGCCAAGCCGGATTACGCCCAGTTAAAACCGGCCGACCAATGCCAGCCGATTGACTACCCAAAACCGGATGGTGTTCTGAGTTTCGACAAACTCAGTTCGGTGTTTCTGTCGAACACCAACCACGAAGAAGACCAGCCGGTGCATCTGAAACTGAAAGATGCTGACTTGCCGATCCGCGACAACCTGCCGAAATTTGCCGAACCGGCGCAGCGTTATTGCCCGGCTGGTGTGTACGAAGTGGTGCAAGACGACGCCGGTCAGCCGCGCTTCCAGATCAACGCGCAAAACTGCGTGCACTGCAAAACCTGCGACATAAAAGACCCGGCGCAGAACATCACCTGGGTTACGCCGGAAGGCGGTGGCGGTCCGAATTATCCGAACATGTAAAACAACAAAGCCCCGTAACGGGGCTTTTTTTATGGCTGAGTCAGGCGTTAATCCGTCGGCAATTGCGCCAGCAAAAAACGCTCCCCGCCACTGTCGAGCCACAACTGCCCCGCTTCATCTAAACTACCCTGCTCCAACGCCCAGTCCTGCCATTGGTACATCAGATTCTGATGAATACGCGCTGGCAAATTGCGCCGCCAGATCATCGTCGGTAACTGCGCATCGGTTTGAGTGTCCAGCGGGTGATCAGCATCCAGCGGCTGACGTTCGCCCAGGTTGTTGGTAACGATCCAGGTGTCTTCAATGCGTTCAGCCGTGACTGCAATAAAGGGCGTGGCTTCTACCGTCAACCCGACTTTCTCGACCGGCGTCACCAGAAAATAATCGTCACCTTCACGCTTCAAGACGCTGGCAAACAACTTCACCAACGCCGGCCGGCCGATGGGTGTACCTTCGTAGAACCAGTCGCCATTGCGGCGAATCTGCATGTTGAGATCGCCACAAAAATCCGGGTTCCAACGTTCGACGGGGGGCGTTTTCTGGTCGCCAAGCTGTTGCAGCAGTTGCTCAAGTCGCATTCGGCTTGTTTCCCATCAACGCAACGGCGTCCATCAAATAGCGACTGAAACCACGCCGGTCCTGAATCAGTTCGTGGTACAGCTCGTTGTCGCGCAGCGTTGCCAGACCGTCGGCCAGCGTCCAGATCAAACCGTAGAGGAAACGCAGTTCGTCGCTGTCGGCATTCAGCTGCATTTGCTCGGCAGCGATTTCGGTGAACAACGCCATGTGGTTGCGTTTCAGGCGTTGCCATTGCCGATAGCGATCGAGTTCCGTGCCTTCTTTTGCGAGCCTGGCTTCCAGGCGCATCAGCAACTGGTGTTTGTCCAAATGCTGGATGCGATATTTGAGGCATTCGCGCATCAAGGTGGTTAAATCCGGGCTGCGTCGATGCCGCTGCAATAAGTCGCCAAAGCCAAATTCGTCCGACAACAAGATGGCCGCGTAAAGGTCTTCTTTCCCGGAAAAATGGTGATAAAAAACCGAGCGGCTGATGCCTGCGGTTTGAATCAATCGGCTGATGGTGACGACATCTTCACCGGCCAACAGAAACAAACTCATGGCTGAATTGAGGATGGCACTCTCGGTGGGATGGCGATCCTTGACCGGCAAGAGTGTGTTCAGCATGGGGGCTCGTACGCGCGAAATTCGCGGACTAGTCTATAACTGTGATAACGACTCCGGCAACGCGGGACAGCGGAGGGTGAGTCATCAAGATGAAAAAATTCCTGAAACGTTGGCTGACGGAAGAACACGAACATCCGGACTATCCGCGCAGCGATTTCCGCAAGTTGCGCCATGAAATTCGCAGCGGTGACGTTGTGTTGGTCGAAGGTCGATCCCGAGTGGCCGACGTCATCGGCATGGTGACACGCAGCCGCTGGTCGCACGCGGCGCTGTACATTGGCCGGCTGCACGATGTGGCTGATCCACGCTTACGACAACGCATTCGCGAATTCTACGACGGCCAGCCCGACGTCCAGTTGATCGCCGAAAGCCAACTGGGTTTGGGCACCATCATCCGACCATTGAACGTCTATCAAAACCGGCACCTGCGCATTTGCCGGCCACGCGAACTGGCCTACGAAGACGTGCAACTGGTGCTGGCGTATGCCATCGGTCGGCTGGGCACGAATTACGACGTCCGCCAGATTCTCGATTTGTGGCGCTTTTACATTCCGTGGAGTTTGTTTCCGAGGCGGTTCCGCTCGTCGCTGTTTCGCTGGAAACCCGGTGGTGGCACGCGCACGGTGTGCTCGACCATGCTGGCAGAGGCATTCGCCTCGGTGTCGTTTCCGTTGCTGCCGTTGGTGAAACGCGAAGTGAACGGCGATGTCCGTCTGTTTCAGCGTAACCCCAAGCTCTGCACACCCAGCGATTTCGACTACAGCCCCTACTTCGACATCATCAAATACCCGTACATGGATTTCGAAGGCCCGGCGAGTCCGGCTTATCGTTTGATGCCCTGGGAAGGTTCGGTGTCGTTAACGCAGGAAGAGTCGCGTCATTACATTGAGGATGGTCTGGTGCCGCCAGCGGAGTCGTTACCGCCGCCAGAACCGAAGCGGAAACGGCGCAAAGAAACGGAATAACGCCTCAGTTCGACGTCAGTTCCAGCCACCGAGCCGCCAGTTGCTCGCTCCACAGTTGAGCGTTGAGGTTGGCCTGCCCGGCCAGACTTTCTTTCAGCCGCAACACCAGATCGCGAAAGCCGAACAACGCCTCGCTCGGCAACGCTGAAAGCGGCTCAACGACGGGTGCATCCAACGAACTGATGGCGTGTTCGGTGTGAAACTGGCGGTGCACGGCGCCGTCCATCCACAGCAGCAATTGGTCCAATAAGGCATCGCTGTCCTGTTCGGCAATGTAGGCCGCCAGGGCACTGAAGCCGCGTTCCTGACGAAAGCGTTCAACCCGACCTTGCCAGGCTGTCAGGGCGTCGTCCGACAATTCAGCGGCCGCCAGCGGCGCACCGGCGGTTAATGCCAGCCGATCATCCAACCGATCCGTCACCGACTGCTGTTGCAGGTATTCCCGCGCTTGTTCGAGGCTGGGGCGATCCAGACGCAACAGACGACAACGCGAACGTACCGTTGGCAACAGCCGCGACAACGATTCGGTTTCCAACAGCAAAAAGGTGTTCGGCGTCGGTTCTTCCAACATTTTCAGCAAGGCATTGGCGGCGTTGTTGTTCATGCGATCCGCCCGCGTCAGTCGAATCACCTTGTTGCCGCCCTGCTGCGCGGTTTCGTGCATGAAGTCGGCAATGTCACGTACTGCATCGACCTTGATGGTGTCGCTCTTGCCTTCCGGCTCAATCACGCGCTGATCCGGATGCGACCCGGCCTTCACCAACTGACAGGGCCGGCATTCGCCACAGGGACGAACACCATCGGAGGTACACAGCAATTGATGGCTCAGCCGCTGCCCGAACCGATGCAAACCATCGCCGACCCGGCCGATGATCAGCATCGCGTGCGGTAAACGCTCAGCGCGGTAGGCTTGCATCAGCCGATCGTTCGCTGGTTGCAGCCAAACGGGCAAGACGGGTGTCATGAGAAACGTTCCTGCAACACCGCACGCACCTGTTGGCTCAAGGCGTCGATATCGACCGACGCATCCAGCCGGACAATGCGCTCAGGTTGTTCCTGAAAGCGCCGCTCATAGCCCGCACGGGCGCGTTCAAAAAACGCCAGATCTTCGGCTTCAATGCGATCCAGTTCACCGCGCTGACGCGCCCGCGCCAGGCCGGTTTCTATCGGACAATCCAGCCACAGCGTCAAATCCGGACGAAAACCGGCCAACGCCCATTCTTCCAGCGCTTGCAGGTGCGACCAATTCAAACCACGACCGCCGCCCTGATAGGCAAAGGACGCGTCGGTAAAGCGATCACTGATCACCCACTGGCCGTTTGCCAGCGCCGGTTGTATCACCTGAGTCAGATGCTGACGTCGGGCCGCAAACACCAGCAGCAATTCGCTCCAGGCATCCAAAGGTTCTTCATCGTGAGACAGCAACAGCGACCGGATGCGTTCCGCAATGGGCGTTCCGCCAGGTTCACGCGTGACCAGGGGCGCGCCAAAACGCTCGGTTATCCAGCTTTCCAGGACCGACCGCTGGGTGGTTTTACCCGCGCCTTCCAGGCCTTCAATGCTGATAAAGGCGGCCTTCATTGGGTAGCCTCTTCCGCTGGGGTTTCGTCGGGCGGCGGTGCGGAGCGATAGTCGTCTCGACGCCGGCCAAACCGTTGATACTGCCGAACCGCGGCCTGGTGTTCTTCGTAAGTCGCGGAAAACAAATGCGTGCCATCGCCCTTGGCAACGAAGTACAGCGCCAGGCCATCATCCGGGTTCACCGCCGCTTCCAGCGCGCCCCGGCCCGGGCTGGCGATGGGCGTCGGCGGCAGGCCGCCGCGTCGATAGGTGTTGTACGGATTATCGCGCCGTAAGTTATCGCGCGTCAGGTTGCCGTTGTAGCTGTCACCCAAACCATAGATGACCGTCGGGTCAGTTTGCAGTCTCATGCCCTGCTGCAAACGGCGGCTGAACACACCTGAAATCTGCGGGCGCTCAAAAGCAGCGCCGGTTTCTTTTTCAATGATGGACGCCAGAATCAACGCTTCATAAGGCGTTTCGATGGCGCGCAGTTCGGACCGCATCGCCCAGGCCCGCTCGAGCTCCGCCTGCATTTTTTGATACGAACGCCGCAGCACTTCGGTATCGGCCAGGCCGCGTTCAAACAAGTAGGTATCGGGGAAAAACCAGCCTTCGGGGTTGCTGTGGTCTATGCCCAGTAATTCAGCGACCGCCGGGTCCGACAACTCAGGCAACGTCTGTTGCAGATGTTCCTGAGCGGCCAGTGCGGCCCGAATCTGCCGGAAGTTCCAGCCTTCAATAAATTGCACTGAGCGCATCACTTTATCGCCAGCGACCATACGAGCCACGACGTCACTCGGCGTTTCGTTCGGTTGCAGCCGATACTCGCCGCGCTGAATGGCGGTTTGGTCGGTCAGGCGTAACCAGTATTCGTGCAGACGAGGCTCACTCAGCCAGCCTCGTTTCTGAAAGTCATTCAAGACGCGCTTAAGCGAGGCGCCGTCTTCAACTTGATACAGCGTGGCTTCGGTCAGCGACAGGGGTTGGGTCAGTTGGTCGCGCAGGTAGAGCGCCATACCCACTGTGGCGATCATGCCCAGCAATACGATGGCGATCAGCAGTCGTTTAATCACTCGGTATTCCAATCAGGTTGCGCAGCTGTGCCAATTCATCCGGCGAAGGCAGCGTCAGCGGTTGGCCATCCACTTCGGCGACCGGCACCAGTCCCATCAGGGCGTTGCCTAACAGCATGGCATCGGCTTGCGGCAGGTCAGTCATTTGCCAGTTCGCCTCGGTCAATTGACCCAGGCGCATCCAGCGACGGCGAATGATGCCATTCACACCCGCCTGATCCAAGGGCGGGGTTTGCCAGTGCTGGCCGGTCTTGATAAAGACATTGCACATCGTCCCTTCCACCAGACAACCGTCACTCAGCCCAAGCAGCGCCTCATCCACCTGAGCGGCCCGCGCACTCTGGCGCGCCAACACAGAATCCAGACGGTTCAGATGCTTCAAACCCGCCAAGGCCGGATTGATTGATGCCGGCACCGCAGAACTCACCACGCGTGCAGCCGACATCTGCCAGGCGGCAGGTTGATAGGGAGAGAGCTGAATCAGCCGGTCACAACGCTGCTGTTGCGGATCGAAATCGTAGCCACGGCCCGGATACTGGCGCAGCAGCAGAATTTTGCAGACCCAGACGCCACTGTCTGCGGGCATGGCAGCGGTCAGTTCGGCTTCCAGTTGGTCTTGATCGGCGCTGGCCCAGTTGAGTTGCAACCGGCGGGCACCTTCGTTCAATCGCTGGCGGTGTTCGGACCAAAAGCGGATTTGTCCGTTTTCCACCCGACAGGTTTCAAACAGGCCATCACCGTAGGCCAGTGCGCGATGGCGGACATCCAGTTGATCAGTCGGCAGACCGTTGAGGATATTCATTGGCATAAAAAAACGGGGCCGAAGCCCCGTCCTTTAGACTTTGCTAAACACCAGAGTGCCATTGGTGCCGCCAAAGCCGAAAGAGTTCGACAAGGCATGGCGAATGGGCATCTCGCGCGCTGTGTTGGGCACGTAATCGAGTACACAACCTTCGCCGGGTTCTTCCAGGTTGATCGTCGGCGGCGCGACCTGATCACGAATCGCCAGCACACTGAAAATGGCTTCTACCGCACCCGCCGCACCCAGCAAATGGCCGATCATCGACTTGGTCGAACTCATCACCGCTTGCTTGTAGTCGGCACCGTAGAGACCTTGTACCGCGCGACTTTCAGCGACATCACCGACCTGCGTGGAGGTGCCGTGGGCGTTGATGTAGTCGATATCGGTCGCGTTCAGGCCAGCGTCAGCGATGGCGTGATGCATCGAAGTACGGGCACCCGCGCCATCCTCCGGAGGTGACGTCATGTGGAAGGCGTCACCACTCATGCCAAAGCCGGTCAATTCGGCGTAGATGGTCGCGCCACGCGCTTTGGCGTGTTCGTATTCTTCCAGTACCAGAATGCCGGCGCCGTCGCCGAGCATGAAGCCGTCGCGATCTTTGTCCCATGGGCGGCTGGCGTGTTGCGGATCGTCATTGCGCGTCGACAGCGCGCGTGCAGCACCAAAGCCCGCCATACCCAGCGGCGTGGACGCCATTTCAGCACCGCCAGCAATCATCACATCGGCATCGCCATAGGCAATGGTGCGACCGGCGTAACCGATGTTGTGGGTGCCGGTGGTACAAGCCGTGGTGATCGCAATGTTCGGGCCTTTGAAGCCGAAATCGATCGACAAATAACCGCCAATCATATTGATGATGGCCGAGGGTACGAAGAACGGCGAAACTCGACGCGGCCCGGAATTGACCAAGGCGGAGTGGTTACGCTCAATGCTATCCAGACCACCAATACCAGCACCGATGGCAAAGCCGATGCGATGCGCATTGGCTTCCGTGGCTTCAATACCGGAATGACGGATGGCTTCAACAGCAGCGGCGTAGCCATATTGGATAAAGCCATCCATTTTCTTGGTGTCTTTGGGATTGATCGTCAGTGTCGGATCAAACCCTTTCACCGTGGCAGCGAACTTGGTGCCGAATTTTTCGGTATCGAACAATTCAATGGGAGCGGCTCCGCTCCGTCCAGCCAGAATGCCTTCCCAGGTAGAAACGACATCGTTTCCCAGCGGGCTGATGCACCCCAGGCCCGTCACTACGACTCTGCGGCGTGACATAGAATCCTCCAATGACTTACCTATCTAACGGCTGCTGAAGATCAGTCAGCCGGAAACTAAAAAGCCGTACTGCCAAGGCGACAATACGGCTTCAATGTCAGTACAGAACGGTTGCCTTACGGCAGATCTGTTAGCCCAGGTGGGCGTTGATGTAGTCGATCGCGTCCTGAACAGTCGCCAGCTTCTCAGATTCTTCGTCCGGGATTTCGGTTTCGAATTCTTCTTCCAGCGCCATCACCAGGTTAACGGTGTCGAGTGAATCGGCACCCAAATCATCGACGAAAGAAGCCTGGGCTGTAACGTCTTCTTCTTTAGCGCCCAGCTGTTCGCAGACGATTTTCTTGACGCGATCTTCAATGTTGCTCATTGGAACACTCCCTAATTGGAATCAGCACCGTTCAGTGCGCGTTAGTGTATTAAAAGCTTTCGCTGGCGGGCAAGTCTAAACCGCCCGGTCAGCTCATGTACATGCCGCCGTTGACGTGCAGCGTCTCACCCGTGATGTAAGACGCTGAGTCGCTGACCAGAAAAGCAACGGCCGCGGCAATTTCTTGCGGATCACCCAATCGACCCAGCGGAACCTGCTTGAGCAGCGCTTCGCGATTGGCTTCAGGCAATTCGTCCGTCATGTCTGTAGCAATAAAGCCTGGTGCAACAGAGTTGACGGTGATGGAACGAGAACCCACTTCACGTGCCAGAGAACGCGTGAAGCCTTCCAAACCAGCTTTGGCGGCGGCGTAGTTTACCTGACCGGCGTTGCCGGACGAAGCCACTACAGAAGAGACGTTAACGATGCGGCCCCAACGGGCGCGAGTCATCGCCTTGATCACCGCTTTGCTCATGCGATACGCCGAGCTCAGGTTGGTGTTGATCACGCCATCCCATTCGGCTTCTTTCATGCGCAGGAACAGGTTGTCCTGAGTAATGCCAGCGTTGTTGACCAGAATGGCAACGTCACCAAATTCTTCTTTCAGCGCGCTCATTACCGCTTCGATGGAATCGGCTTCAGTCACGTTCAACCGATAGCCTTTGCCGTCGATACCGGCAGCCTTGAAGCGCTCGGTGATTTTTTCGGCACCGCTGTCAGAGGTGGCGGTACCCGCTACCCGGTAACCGGCTTTGCCCAGTTGATCGGCAATGGCAGCACCAATGCCGCGGCTGGCGCCAGTAACCAAAACCAGCTTAGCGTCGCTCATGAATCACTCCCTAAACGTTCCTGAAAAGCGGCCAGGCTGCCCAGCGCCGACAATTCCAGATTGCTATCAATGCGTTTGTTCAGACCGGTCAACACCTTACCCGGGCCACATTCAATGGTTTCGGTCACGCCCTGGTTCACCAGTTCGGCAACCGACTGCGACCAAAGCACCGGCCGGTACAGCTGTTCCAGCAAATTCGGTTTGAGCGTTGCGACGCTTTGCTCAGCTTTGGCGGTCACGTTCTGTACTACCGGAATGCTGGCGTCCGACAACGTCAGACCGTCCATATAGGCAGCCAGTTCATCGGCCGCTTCGCGCATCAGGCTGCAATGCGACGGTACGCTGACCGGCAACGGCATGGCTCGTTTGGCACCGGCCGCTTTCAGTACTTCAATAGCGCGATCAACAGCAGCGGTCGCACCGGCAATAACCACTTGCCCCGGTGTATTGAAGTTAACCGCTTCAACAACGCCTGCATCGCTGGCCTGACGGCAGCCTTCGATAACGGCATCGTCATCCAGACCCAGAATCGCCGCCATGGCACCTTCACCGGCCGGAACTGCGGCCTGCATCAACTGGCCGCGCTTTTCGACCAGACGAACGGCGTCGGCCAGCGGCAATACATCGGCGGCCACCAAAGCGGAATATTCACCCAGGCTGTGACCGGCCAACAACGCCGGAGCCGCCCCACCCTCTGCACGCCACAAACGCCACAAGGCGATGCTGGCCGTCAACAGCGCAGGCTGGGTTTTCTCAGTGCGGTTCAGTTCTTCAGCCGGGCCTTGTTGAACCAGAGCCCATAGGTCGTAACCCAACGCATCGGACGCCTCTTTAAAGGTGTCGGTGATCAGCGGGTAATGCTCCGCCAGATCGGCGAGCATTCCGACCTGCTGAGAGCCTTGGCCGGGAAACACAAAGGCAATTGTCTTGGCCATGCTGCGTATCCTTGTTTATTCGGTTGAGCCACCCACGCAGGGTCGCTTGTCTGGCGTGCATTATGGTCGGCGACAAATCTCAGTAAAGAGAGAGGCCGTTAAAACATTTATGAACACAGGGAACAGTAAAAGGCGAATTATTGACCGATAAATTGGGATTCACCGTCAATTTGAGCGAATGACGCCACTAGTCGACCAGCAATTAGTCGACCAACAATGGATCAAGACGCCTCAACACTCGCTGACTCCAGCCACCCTCGGACGCCTCAATCGCCCGGATAATGGCCGCTTTAAATGCCAAGGCATCGGCGTGACCGTGGCTTTTAATCAGTGTCAGACTGGTACCGGCCAGCAAAGCACCGTTGCTCTGACGCGGATCCAACTGGTTCAGCAACGGTTGCAAACGCCGCCCCAATACCCAGCCCAGCGCTTTTCCCAGCAGATCGCCACCCAGTTGTTGGCGCAAAGCCGACAACAACAGATCGACCGTACCTTCCGCCGATTTAATGACCGCATTGCCGGTAAAACCATCGGTAATGATCAAGTCGTAATCGCCCCGGAAGATGGTATTGGCTTCGGCAAAGCCACAGAAATCGACATCCGACCATTGCGCCAATCGTTCCGCTGCCAAATGCAACGCTGGCGGCCCTTTGTTGGCTTCAACACCCAGATTCAACAGTGCCAGGCGCGGCTTGCGACTGCTGCGATCACTGGCAATGGCAATACCCGCGGCGGCAAAACCCAGCAACTGTTCGGTGGTGGCGGAAAACGACGCCCCAAGATCCAGCATCAATACCGGCTGTCGGGCGGTTGGAACCCAACTGACCAAGGCCGGACGTTCCAACGCCGGATGCACCAGGCTGTGACGGTGCAGCAAGGTCATCAATACGCCGGTGTGTTCGGACGACACCAGAGCGTCGGCCTCTTGATTAGCCAGGCACTGAACCGCCGCTTCGATGGCGCTGTTGTAGTCGTGGCGTAACAGGCGTGCGGGGTTCAATCCAGCGGGCAAGTCGCCTTCGCAGGAGCGGAACGTCAGATTGGGCGGCAAGGAGCCAATATAGGGTTTGCAGTCGTCGATTCGGCCAAAAACGATGGCGCGGTGGTGCGGGTGATGTTCGAAGAAATCGAGGGAGGCAGGAAGCAATTGGGAGGGGCCTTGGTCCCCTCCCTGCAAGTCGATGGCTAAAACAGCCACCGGGACTTATTCGCCGTCGGCGTCCGCAATGACCTTACGGCCTTTGTAGAAACCATCCGGAGAAACGTGGTGACGACGATGCGTTTCACCGGTAGTCGGATCAACTGTCAGAGCGGTGCCCTTCAGTGAATCGTGTGCACGACGCATTCCGCGGCGGGAACGAGTCTTTTTGTTCTGCTGAACTGCCATGGCCGTAGCCTCCTGGTATAGAGCATTTAACTGAATCAGAACCGGCACCAGGCCCGTTCCGGTTGTTTTCTTGGCCTGCTTCGCAGGACCTTTCAGTCCTTTTTCAGTGAAGCCAGCACTTGAAAAGGGTTATCCCGAGTCGGTTCCGTTGCAGTCGAGGTATCGTCTGTTTCCGGTTTGAACTCGGTCTGAATCCGGCATTCCGCTTCGCTGTGCATTGCCTGTAACGGCAAACTCAACAACAACTCTTCTTCCACGATGCTGGCCGGGTCTAACGATTCGTCCGGCAACAACAGCAAAGGTTCATCGTCTGCTGGCAACGCCTTAGCCATTTCGTCGTTATAAACGATGGCAAGGCGGAAGCGGCTGTCGAGCGGCTGAACCATGGGTTGCAGACAACGCTGACACTCCAACTCGACCTGCCCCCGGACGGTGCCGGTGACAATGCGCCGATGTTCCTCATCCTGAAAGAAATCCAACTCCGCCTCAAAGGCGTCACCCAAACTCAAAACTGACTCGCTTAAACGGGTCAATCGAGCAGACGACACCTGACCGCTGAGGGAGACTTTCTGGTCCGCCAGCTTATAAGCATCGAGGTGGTCGGGAAGCTCGGATTTCGACATAGGCGCGGTATGATACGGATGAGCGCTTTCAAGTCAAAAGTTTTTAGGAGTTCATCGCCATGCAAGCCCCGTTATTACTGGCCTCCACTTCAAAATACCGGGCAGATCGACTGCACACGCTGGGATTGGACTTCACTCAGGCCGCCCCACTGTGCGATGAAACCCCAAATCCGGCTGAAACGCCGCAGGCACTGGCGCTGCGTTTAGCAATCACCAAGGCTCAGAGCCTGACAGCCGACTTCCCGGATCATCTGATCATCGGCAGTGACCAAACCGCCGCCGCACCCGACGGCACACTGCTGACCAAACCCGGCAGCTTCGAGCGCGCCTGCGCTCAGTTGCAGGCCTGTTCAGGCCAGACCGTTCATTTCCACACGGCGGTCGCGCTGGCGGGGAGAACCCAGGCTGGCTGGGTAGTGGATACACAAGTGCGGTTCCGGTCGTTAACGGGCGAAGAAATAGAACGTTACGTGAATGCCGAGCAGCCGCTGGATTGCGCCGGCAGTTTTAAAGTGGAAGCACTGGGCATCACCCTGTTCGACTGGGTACGCAGTGATGACCCCAATGCTTTGATCGGCTTACCGCTGATATCGCTCGCCCGGGAACTGCGCAGCTTGGGCTATCGCCTGCCCTAGCGCAGACTCAACTGCTCGACCACGCCCAGCTTCACCAACGTCTCGGCAACGCCGACACCGAAATTACGCGCGAACTTCTGCCAGGGCGTCAGGTGGGCTGAGAAATCAACCAACTGCGGGTAGCCCAGCTCGCGTGCCAGTTCCGAAGTCGATTTGATGCCGTCGATCAAACCCAGCTCAACGGCCTGATCGCCCGTCCAGACCAAGCCGGAAAACAGCTTATCGTTGGATTCATCCAAACGATCACCGCGACCGGCGCGGACGTCTTCAATAAATTGCTGGTGGACGTCGTTCAGCAGCGCCTCAAACAGCTCACGCTCTTCGGGATCGACCGGTTGGAAGGGGTCAAGAAACGCCTTGTGTTCGCCCGCGGTGAATTCGCGCCGCTCGATGCCAACACGATCAATCAGCTCTTCAAAACCGAAACCGGCAGCGGTGACACCAATGGAACCCACCAGGCTGGCGCCATTGGCGTAGATGTTTTCCGCACTGGCGGCGATGTAATAAGCGCCGCTGGCGCCGGTATCGGCAATAACAGCGTCGATGGGGATGTCGGGGTGCAAATCGCGCTGACGGCGCACTTCGTTATAAATGTAGGAAGACTGCACCGGGCTGCCGCCCGGACTGTTGATGCGCAGAATGACGGCGCGCGTATCCGGGTGATCCAGCGCCGCCTGCAAGCTGGCAACCACCGAGTCGGCACTTGCCAGCTCACCGTCGGCAATAACACCGCGCACCTGCACCACAGCGGTGTGGCCGCCGGTGCTGTTGGGAACGCCGCCGTGATCGAACGAACGACCGGCAATGATTAACCACAGCAAGGCGAACAAATAAATAAACGTCAGCAGCTTGAAGAAAACACCCCAACGCCGGTGCTTTTTTAATTCCGATGTATTGGCCAGAACGACCTTTTCGATCAGTTGCCACTCTTTGCGCGAACCGGCCCAGTTTTCGGTGCCGTCGGTAGATGATCGATCTTTTCCAAACATAACCTTTTTGCCCTATTCAATACGCCGGATTAGGAAGCCGAACCGGCTGACAACTGCTGCAACAGGCTGAACAAAGGCCGCTCCAGCGGCGCTTCAATCACCAACTCTGCGCCACTGTCCGGGTGCGGCACCCTAAGCTGAGCAGCATGCAAAAACAAGCGTTCCAAACCCATTTCCCGACACAGCTGTTCCGCGCGGCCGGACTGATACTTGGTGTCACCCAGAATCGGATGGCCGGCGTGCTGGCAATGCACTCGAATCTGGTGAGTACGGCCGGTTACCGGTTGCGCTTCAACCCAGGTGGCTTGCGCATACGCCTTAAGCACCCGGAAACGCGTCAATGAGGCTTTGCCATCGGGCGCGACCCGGACAAATCGCTCGCCACCGACCGCCTGCTGTTTGCGCAATGGCGCATCCACTTCGGTCACATCGTCCGACCAACGGCCGTGCACCAGGCACCAATACGTCTTCTTAACGTCCGTCTTGGCGCGAAAAGCCGCCTGCAAAGTCGTCAAAGCGCTGCGCTTTTTGGCGATCAGCACGACACCGGAAGTATCCCGATCCAACCGATGCACCAGCTCGACAAAGCGCAATTCCGGCCGCATGGCCCGGTACGACTCAATTAACCCCAACCGAATGCCCGACCCGCCGTGCACCGCCAAACCCGAAGGCTTGTTGATTGCCACCACCCAGTCGTCTTCATACAGAATGGCGTTGTCCAAATGGCGCTGCAGCGACTGCCCTGGCACCACCGTTTCCGTATTGGTTTCGGGAAGTGTGACTGGAGGAATGCGAATTTCATCGTCCGCCACCAGCCGGTATTCGGGCTTGACGCGCTTGCCGTTGACGCGCACTTCGCCTTTGCGCAACACCCGATACACCCGGCTCTTGGGTACCTTCTTCCAATAACCGATGAGGAAATTATCGATCCTCTGACCGGCCCTATCCATCTCGACACGATAAAAACTGACTTTTGACACAGTGGCGTGCGACCCAAAATAAAACGCGGATGATAGCAGCCCTCGGCGGCTGGTTCAGCGACGGCTTCTGAGGTTGATAGTCTGGAACTAAGGCCTCCCAGCGCTTTTATTGCTGGGTTGTAATCATGGTGCTAAACTCCGGCTCGCTGGGAGCCCGTGATTCCCCCCGCCCAGAGACCACACAGGCGGCCGGGAAGCGGAACCCAACCTCCAGACAGATGACAGGCATCGGTCTGACAGAATTGGTTGGGCAGCAAGTACAGATTAAAACAGCGTATGACGATGGGTTCATACGGAAGAAAGCACTTCACCACAGAACGCAAGTGCTTCTAAAAAGAGCAGGCATCCCCGTAAGACTCTTTCCGTTGCCCGGTTGTTCATGGAAACACCGAGCGCCGCATTGCCTCAGAGATTCTGGACAATGCAGCCACGAATAGCGTGATCCTATATATTTCGGTGTTCGCCCGCCTGTAGACCCTGCCCTTGCTGCTCTGTCACTCATTACCAACAGAGCACTGTTACTCAATGAAAAGAATGCTGATCAACGCGACTCAAGCCGAAGAGCTGAGGGTCGCACTGGTAGACGGCCAAAAACTCTACGATCTCGACATCGAAACCGGCTTTCGCGAACAGAAGAAAGCCAACATCTACAAAGGCAAAATCACCCGCATCGAACCCAGCCTTGAAGCCGCCTTCGTCGACTTCGGCGCCGAGCGCCACGGCTTCCTCCCGCTGAAAGAAATCGCCCGCGAATACTTCATCGACCCGTCCATGTCGTCTCGTTCCAGCATCAAAGAACTGGTGAAAGAAGGCACCGAAGTCATTGTTCAGGTCGATAAAGAAGAGCGTGGCAACAAGGGCGCCGCCCTGACCACCATGGTCAGCCTGGCCGGTCGTTACCTGGTGTTGATGCCCAACAACGCCCGCGCTGGCGGTATTTCCCGCCGTATTGAAGGCGACGAACGCGCCCAGATTCGCGAAGCCCTGCAAGGCATCGAAGTACCCGATGGCATGGGCGTTATCGTGCGGACCGCCGGTATTGGCCGCAGCGCTGAAGAACTGCAATGGGATTTGGATTACCTGATCCAGTTGTGGGAATCCATCCGTGAAGCCTCCACCTCTCGCCCGGCCCCCTTCCTGATTCTTCAGGAAAGCAACGTCATCCTGCGCGCCATTCGTGATTACCTGCGTCAGGACATCGGCGAAGTGCTGATCGACAGCAAAGAAGCCTACGACTACGCCCTGGATTTCGTGCAGAAAGTCATGCCGAACTACCAGAGCAAACTGAAGCGTTATGAAGACCCGGTACCGCTGTTCAACCGCTACCAGATCGAATCGCAAATCGAGAGCGCCTTCCAGCGCGAAGTGAAGCTGCCCAGCGGCGGCTCCATCGTCATCGACCCGACCGAAGCCCTGGTCTCCATCGACATCAACTCATCGCGCTCCACCAAGGGTGGCGACATTGAGGAAACCGCCTTCCACACCAACCTGGAAGCGGCCGAAGAAATTGCCCGTCAGTTGCGCCTGCGCGACATGGGCGGCCTGATCGTGATCGACTTCATCGACATGAACCAGACCAAACACCAGCGTGAAGTCGAAGCACGCATCAAAGACGCCACCAATTCCGACCGCGCCCGCGTGCAAGTAGGCCGCCTGTCGCGTTTCGGTTTGCTGGAAATGTCGCGTCAGCGTCTGCGCCCGTCGTTGGGTGAAACCAGCGGCATCGTCTGCCCGCGCTGTAACGGCCACGGCATCATCCGCGATGTGAAATCGCTGTCACTGGCGATTCTGCGACTGGTCGAAGAAGAATCGCTGAAAGAACGCACCGCTCAGATTCGAGCCATTGTGCCGTTGTCGGTCGCCACCTTCCTGCTGAACGAAAAACGCGAAGCCATCCATGAGATCGAGCAACGCCTGAAAGTTCACGTTCTAGTGGTACCCAACCCACAAATGGAAACACCGCACTACGAAGTGGTGCGCCTGCGCGATGACGACGAAAACCTGGTGAATTCCGTACCCAGCTACGCGTTGAAATTTGAAGCCACACCGTCGGAATCCGAAGCGGTGCTGGAAGCTCAGGTTAAGCCTCAGGAAGCGGCCATCTCCAACATTCAGGCGCCGCGCCAACCGGCCCCAAGTGTGGAAGCAAAACCCGTTGCCAAACCGGTTAAGGCACCCAAGGCGCCGGCTGGTCCGGGCTTGCTGTCACGTCTGTTCAAAGCGCTGTTTGGCGGTAGCGATAAGCAACGCACCAACGCCGGTCGCCCTGCCCCATCCAACCGCTCTGGCCGGGATGGCAGCAACAACCGCAATGGCCGCAACAACAACCGCTCGTCCAGCCGCGCACGCAACGGCCAGAACGGCCAACGCGACAACCGCCGCCAGGCGCAAGCGGGCAACAGCAGCAACAATGGCCGCAGCGACACCAACGGCACCGCCGACAAGCGCAAGAACGACGGCAACAACAAACCGCGTGAGCGCAAAAACGACGACCTGAAAACGAACGCAAACAGCAGCGACGACGACAGCCGCAACGATCGCAATGCCAACCGTCCGCAGCCGCCGCAGCTGAAGCGTCGGGACGAGCGCGACGGCAGCACCGGCCGCGTTCCCCAGGCCGACGTCGGCAAAAACCGCAAAGTTCGCGGCGTCAGCAAAAACGCCAGCAAGCGGCCCAACCCGGAACGCCCGGCCGAGGTTGTCAGCGAAATGGAAACGGTGATTGGGTTGATCAACGCCCAGCAGCAGAGCAACGAAGCCGGCTCGGCCAATGCAACCGTTGCAGAAGCACCGCAAACTGTCGTTGAACAGCCGGTCGAAAGCGCCGTGGCAGTCGAAAGCGCCGTGGCAGTCGAAAGCGTCGTGGCAACTGATGTTGAAACAACCAACACGGAAGCCGCCGACACAGCACCGGCAGCTGTGGAAAACGAACCGTCCAAACTGGAAGATTCACCCGAGCCCAGCGTCGCCCACGAACCGGTGGAAGCCGACGAGCCGGTTGCACCAATAGCCGCCGCCGCGCCAGTGGTAGAGGCTGACGAAGCGAAGGTCACCGAACCGGAATCGGTCGACGTGAAAGCGGAAGAACCGGCCCCGGTGGAGGTTGTTGAGCCCGCGCAATCCAGCGAAACGCCGGAAAGCGAAGCCGCCGCGCAAACAACGGAACCGGCATCGGCAACCGAAACAGCCGCTCCTACAGCGGCGGGTCGCGCACCGAACGACCCGCGTGAAGTTCGCCGCCGTCAACAACAGGAGCAGGAAGGCCAGTAACAGCGCCCTTTCCTGCCTTGCAAAAAAAGCCGGCCAATGTGCCGGTTTTTTGTTTTTGCAGCCCCTGCCGGAATAACCAGGGGTATGCCCTCGCCTTTTACCGTGGTTCTCCAACGAATAGCCGCAAAAAAAACCGCAAAATCCTTAAATTTCAACGATTGTTAAAACGATTCCTCAAACGGTCGTCGGTTAGCGTAGTCAGGCTCGGTATTGATACCGCCTAACACCAACCAGAGGGATCTGCCATGCATCACCCCAACCGACTGCTGCACCTCGTCACCAGCCTGCTACTCAGCCTCGCGCTCACCGCCTGCAACCTCGAAACCTTTGAATTCGCCCAAACCGGCACCGCCCAGCTCGTCACCGGCGAAACCTACACCAACCCGGTGCCGGGCAGCTTTCGCGGCGTCGATTACGCCAGCAGCAACCCCCAGGTCGCGCAGGTGGATGGCAGTGGGCGCGTCACCGCCGTTGGCCCCGGCCGGGCACGCATCAGTGCGCGGCTGGATGGGCAGTCGATTGCTTACTCGGTTGAAGTGGTGAACCGTCGGCTGCGGGTCAGCGCCTGGGTGGGGCCAACCGGAGCCGATTGGCAACTCTCAGACGGCACCGAAGGCACCTGGCTGCACACCACCAGCGACGCCAATTGCAACCCAGTTCAAACCGGAAACTGCGCCAATGCCGCCAGCCAGTTAATGCTCGGCACCGGGTCGGTATTGCCGAGCGCGGCACTGACGCTGAGCCAGCCGGGGTATTTTCGGGTGCAGTATGGCGAACATCAGGCGGCCGGGGCGTTGGCGGCGGATCGGTTTGCGGGGCGGTGGTTCCACTCGGTAGTGGCTTTTCGCGGGCGGCTTTGGGTGATTGGTGGGCTGGATAACGGTGGCCAATACCGAACCGACATCTGGTCGTCCACCGACGGCACCACCTGGGTGCCCGAACAGTGGGACAACCAGTCGGAGCTGTTGCCCAGCGGCGATGCGTCAGTCGTTGGCGACGTCATCCGGGTGGTGCTGTTCAATAACGCCCTCTGGCTGATCGACACCCACACCGGGGCGCTCTGGTCGACGCTCGATAGCCCCGAGCACGCCCGCGGTTTTGTCTGGCAGGAGCAGGGGTCGATCGGTGCCGGGTTTGAGGGCCGCAGCGGTAGCCCGGTGGTTGTCTCGCACGACGGCGACGGCACCGAGCGGCTGTGGCTGATCGGTGGGTGGTCTACCGGGAACGACAATCGGAACGACGTCTGGACCTCGCCCAACGGCACCGATTGGGCGCGCCGGGAACCCAGCGCCAACGGCCAGGCCTTTACGGGTCGTTCTGGTCACCAGGCGGTGTTTTTCAAGAATCGGCTTTGGGTGATTGGTGGTCTCATTGGTCCTCAATACGTCAACGACATCTGGTCGTCCGCCGATGGCCGAGACTGGCGAGAGGAAACCAGCCAGGCTGAATTTTCGGGCCGAACCGGGCACCGCGTTGTGGTGTACAACGATGGCCGTGGCGAGCGGTTGTGGTTGGTGGGTGGGGACAATGACGACAATGAATTAAACGACGTCTGGTCCTCGTCCGATGGCATTCACTGGCGCCAAGAGGCGGTGGATGCCGCGTTTCCGATTCGCCGCGCCCACGCCCTGGCCGTCTTCAACCAGCAGCTTTGGGTGGTGGGTGGGAATGGCGGGTCTTACCTGAACGACGTCTGGTCCAGCCGCAACGGCCAGGACTGGCAACCCCACACCGCCGAAGCCGCCTTCAGCGGGCGCGATAGCCACCAGGCGATTGCCTTCGCCGACCGGCTTTGGGTGATCGGCGGTTTGGGCGGCAGTTATAACAACGACGTCTGGTCCTCCGCCGATGGCCTGCACTGGCAGCAACACCGCGTCCACGCCGATTTCTCGCCACGGCGTAACCATGGGGTGGTCGTGTTCAACCAGCGGCTGTGGCTGGTGGGTGGGAGCTACCGGGACGACGTCTGGTCCAGCGCCGATGGCGTGCAGTGGCAACGCGTGCTGGCCGAAGCGCCGTTCAGCCCACGCGCAGCGCACGCGTTAGTGGTGTTCGACCATCGCCTGTGGGTAATCGGCGGCTCAGTTCGGATAGACGGTCGGTATCAATGGGTGAATGACGTCTGGTCGTCCAGCAACGGCCGCGACTGGATCGAAGAAACCGCCCAGGCCGGCTTCTCCGCCCGCGTCGGTCACCAGGCGGTGGTCTTCAACGGCCAGCTTTGGGTGATCGGTGGCCGTGGCGCTGGTGGCGACAATGGCGTGGTGTGGTCCTCCCACGATGGCCGCCACTGGCAGTCGCGCCCCGATGCCAACCTGACGGCCCGTTATGGGCACCAGGCCCTGGTCACCCAGGATGCCCAAGGCGAGCGGCTTTGGGTGCTGGGCGGATACAACAGCGAAGGCAAACCAGACAACCAAGTCTGGACCACCCGCAACGGCACCCACTGGACCGCCGTTGACAGCCCCCAAAGCCAAGCCAACCGCTTCACCGCGCGCACCTACCACCAGGCCCTGAGCTTCCGCAACCAACTCTGGGTGATCGGTGGGACTGATGAGAGTGGCACGCCACTGCACGATGTCTGGCGTTCAGCCGAGGGTGCGAACTGGCAGAAGGGGGTGCAGGTGGAGGTTGAGTTTGAGGGGCCTTGAGGGTTGTGGGGCCTAGGTGCCTAAGCCCCCACAGATACACCCTGTCAATCCCGGCCTTGAGCCGATTGGGCCGGGATGACGGGCTTTTGAGGCGCGCTAGAGCGCCCAATAAACCGAGGGCCGTCAGGCCCTTTTTTGAGTTAGCGCTGAATGCCGCTCAGCAAAAAACGGCACAATCGGTTTATTCGAACTGCCCACTCCCCTTCGACCCCCAATAACGCGGCTCGCGTTCCAGAACGATGCCAAAGCGATTAGCCACCGCTTTCTGAACAAGGCGCTGCCAGGTCACCACGTCGAGGAATTCGGCCCGTTTGGGATTGATCAACACCAGTGCCTGTTCCCGATAACAGCCGACGCCGGCGTCGCTGGCCTGCCCTTTCAAGCCGCATTGGTCGATCAACCAGCCGGCGGCCAGTTTCCATTCATCGTCCGATGGGTAGGCCACTAACTCCGGCCAATCGGCCTTCAGGCGCTGAAACTGGGCGTCGTCGATTTGCGGGTTTTTGAAAAAGCTCCCGGCGTTGGGAATGACATCCGGTGACGGCAGTTTGGATTGGCGCAATCGAATGACGGTTTCCATCACCAAAGACGCGCTTAAGTTGGGATTGTGAGCCAGTGCCTGTAACGGGCCATAGCTGAGTTGTGGCTGAAAATCGGTCGATAACGCCAAGGTTACTGCGGTGATGATGTAGCGGTTTTCCCAGCGTTTGAACAGGCTGTCGCGGTAGCCGAATTCACACTGCGCCGCTGGCAGGCGCACCCATTGGTGCGTCCGGCAATCGTAGGCTTCTACGTCATGCAACCGGTCGCCGACTTCTACGCCGTAGGCACCGATGTTCTGTATCGGTGCGGCGCCCACCGAGCCGGGAATCAGCGCCAGATTCTCAAGGCCGCTCAGGCCGGCTTCGACACTGGCTCGCACAACTTCATGCCAGTTTTCACCGGCGGCCAGGCGCCATAGGGTGCGCCCCTGGTCGTCTTGCCCGAGTACCTGGCGGCCTTGGGTCCGCATAGCGAGCACCAGGCCATCCACCCGGTTATCCAACAAGAGATTACTGCCACCGCCCAATACGCGGATGTTCAACTCGTTCTGTTGTGCCCAACCCACCCAGCCAGGAATCTGGTCATCCTGTTCAATATCAATCAGGTGTTCGGCCCAGGACGGAACGCCCAGGGTGTTGCGTTTCGATAAGTCAGCTTGGTGTTGCAGTGTCACGATTGTGCCTCCATGCGGGTTAACAACGCGCGGCTTGCGGCTTCGCACAGGTCGAGAACCTGTTCAAAACCGGCTGGGCCGCCGTAATAAGGGTCTGGCACGTCACGCTGGGTGGACGGTTCGATTACATCCAGAAACAACCCGAGTTGCGCTTTGCTGTGCGTGGGTTGAATGGTCTGCAGGTCGGCCAGGTTTTGCGCATCCATCGCGAGTATCCAGTCGAATTGATGAAAATCGTCCGGGCTGATTTGCCGTGCCCGAAAGCGTTCCAGGTGGTAGCCACGCGCCTTGGCGGCGGCGGTAGAACGTGCATCCGGCGCTTTGCCAAGGTGATAGGCGGCGGTGCCAGCGGAATCTACCTGGATTGATTCACTCAGCCCGGCGTCTGCCACGATTTTCTCGAACACGCCCTGAGCCGTGGGCGAGCGACAGATATTGCCCAGGCAGACAAACAGCACCGAGGTTGGCTTCATGCCCGCTCCGCTTTGGCGAAGACGGCGCGCACGGCATCGAGATCCGCTTGGGTATCGACACCCGCGGGTACGGCGGCAACGGCTTGCGCGGCGACGATGCGGTGCCCTTCGGTCATAAAGCGCAGTTGCTCGAGTTTTTCGAGTTGCTCAAGCGGGCTTTCCGGCCAGTTAACGAAGGCGTCCAGCGCGCGCTTGCGATAGGCGTACAGGCCAATGTGTCGCTTGTAGGGGCTGGCGGCGGCGGTCACTTGCTGGTCGCGGTCCCAGGGAATGGGCGCGCGGCTGAAATACAACACCTGCCCGGCCCGGTCCTGCACCAGTTTGACGGCATTGGGGTTGCCGGCGTCGGCCGGATTCATTGATTCGTACAGGGTGGCGACTGTGGCGTCGGCTGCGGATTCCAGCAAGGCAACCACTTGGCGCAGGTTTTCACCGGGCATCAAGGGTTCGTCGCCTTGCAGGTTGACGACGATGTCGTCTGGCGCCAGGCCCAGTTGATCGGCCGCTTCTTGCAGTCGATCGGTACCCGATGGGTGGTCAGCGCGGGTCATGACGGCGTTGTAGCCGGCGGCTTCAACGGCCTGGCGAATGCGCTCGTCGTCCGTCGCCACCACGGTGCGTTCGAAACCGGCGTGCTGGGCGGCTTCTACCACGCGCACCACCATGGGTTTACCGGCGATGTCGAGCAGGGGTTTGCCCGGCAAGCGGCTGGAGCCGAAGCGGGCGGGAATCATGATCAGGTGACTCATGGCATCAATGTCCTTAGTGCGGTTTCGATCCGCTGCAAAAACTCATTGGGCAGGCTGGGCTGCAAACGCACCACATAACAGTGTTCTGGCAACGGCTGTGGCAGTTTGACGGCGTCTTTTTCGGTGATCAACAGCGGCCGATCCGGTTGCTGCCAGGCGGCGTCGGGCAGCGGTTGGTGGTCGCCGGGCGTCCAGCGACGCTGCACCCAATAGCCCTGCTGCGTCAGTTGCTGGAAAAACACCTCGGGGTTGCCGATGCCCGCGCAGGCATCGACTGCGACGCCCGCTGGTAAAACGTCGCCCAGGTCGTTGGTTGGCGGCAGCGGGTTCAGCGACAGCACGGCGTCTACCGGCATGCCGTCGGGCACCTGTTCGCGTGCGACCACCCAATCAACCGACGCCAGCCGATCTTTCGGCTCGCGCAATGGCCCGGCGGGCAGCAGACGGCCATTGCCCAGGCCACGGTGACCATCGATCATCACCAGTTCCAAATCCCGTCCCAAACGGTAGTGCTGCAAGCCGTCGTCGCTGATTACAACTTGCGGCTGGAACTGCGCTACCAGATGGCGCACGGCCTGATCGCGGTTTGGGTCTACCACCACCGGGCAGTCAAGCGTACGTGCCAGCAACAAAGGTTCATCGCCGCAGATTGCGGCGTCATCGTCCACGCCCACTACCCAGGGGTAGCTGGGCGCTTGCCCGCCGTAACCGCGCGATACCACGGCACACCGCAAACCCTGCGCTTGCAGGTGCCGCACCAACGCCTGGATGGCCGGAGATTTACCCGTACCCCCAACCGCCAGATTGCCCACCACCAACACCGGCACGCCGTATTGCCCTCGATGCCGGGCACGCAGACGACGCCGCACAACCGTCGCCATCAAGGCGCTGAGCGGGCTGAGCAACCGGGATTGCCAGGAAGCTTGCGGTTGATACCAAAAACGCATGGTCAGTGCAGACGATGGCGCCGAATCACGGCGCATCGGGCAGGCGTGTGGTGTAGCTGACTTTGGTGAAGCCCAGCTGCCCCACAGCATCCAGCGCGTAGATCATCGCCTGGTGCGGTGCCTGCGCATCGCCGGTGATGACTACGGTCTGGTCGCGGCGGTTACCGGCCAGTTCGGCCAGCGCCTGTTTCAAGGTGTCACTGTCGTTGCGCAGCAGGGGTTGGTTGTTAACGGCATAGTGGCCCTGGCTATCGACCATGATTTCCAGCGAGCGCTGGTCAAGCTGGGCCTGGTCGCTGCTGCTTTCGGGCAGGTCGATCTGCAATTGGGTTTCGCGGGTGAAGGTGGTCGATACCATGAAAAAGATCAGCAGCAGGAAAACGACGTCAATCAGCGGCGTTAAGTTGACCTGAACTTCTTCTCGACGTTGGCGGCGAAATCGCATCGGCAGCCCCTTAGCTGTTCGAGCTGGATTCAGCGTGTAGCGCTTCCACCAGCTTGGTGCTGTCCTGCTCCATCGATACCAGCAGTTCATCCACGCGGCGCGTTAATGCGCGATGAAACACCAGCGCAGGAATGGCAACACTCAAACCGGCGGCGGTGGTGATCAATGCCTGTGAAATCCCGCCGGCCAGCACGGCGGTGTCGCCACTGCCCTGCACCATGATGGCGGTGAAGACTTCAATCATACCCAGCACGGTGCCGAGTAACCCCAGCAACGGCGTGATGGCGGCAATGGTGCCCAGGGTGCTGAGAAACTTCTCCATTTCGTGGGCGACGTGCGTTCCGGCTTCCTGCAGGGAATCTTTCATGGCGTCGCGACCGTGTTTGGAGGCGGTCAGACCGGCCGACAGGACGTAACCGAAGAGCGAACTGTTTTTCAACTCTTTCAGTTTAGTCGCGTCCAATTCGTGGGTTTTGATCCAATGCCAGACCTGAGGCAGTTGGTCTTTGGGGATGACCTTGCTGTAACGCAGTGCCCAGTAGCGTTCAATGATGATGGCGATGGCGATGACGGAACACAGCAGAATGGGGGCCATCAACCAGCCGCCCGCTTTGACAATTTCAAACACTGAGAGGTCTCCTTTCTTCAGGCGCGTAATTTAACACAGCCAACGCCAAACGGTATGCAGCCCCCACCGGATCAATGAGACAGAAACCGCCGCCGAAAGGATGAGCGCCAATCGCGCACCTGCCATTGGTTATTCGAAGCGTCTACATCAACTTCGATGGTGCCGTGCCAGGCGGTATTGAGCAGGTTGCGTTGCCGTTGCTGCAAATAGTCGAGCAAGTCCGGGTTGGGCCAACGCGGCCGGGCACGGTCGCCGGCGCTGACCAGCAACAGTGCCTCTGGGCTGGCATCCAGAAAACCGGAGGCACTGGAGGTTCGACTGCCGTGGTGGCCCAAAACGACCAACGATAACGGAAACCACTGCGGGTACTGCTGCATCAGCCAGTATTCCAGGTTTCGACTGGCGTCGCCGGTTATCAACAGGCGGCCAGCCTTTGTTTCCACCAACAACAGGCAGGAGCGGTCGTTATCGCTGGTGCGCAATGCTTTGGGTGTGGCGATCAATCGAAACGGCAGATCAGCGGGTGGTGAATCGTGACAGGATTGCCAGCCACCCTGCCCGCTCAGTTCGGCAACGGCGTCTGGCTCGCCGCTGATGCGCCGGGCATCAGGCCAGCGCTGAATTGCCCAGGCGGCGCCTCCGGCGTGGTCGTTGTCTGAATGGCTGATCACGATGCCATCGACAGCCAAATGGCGCCGCCGGAACCAGGGTGCCAGCCGGGCTTGCGCAATCGAGGTGCCATCGCTCCATTGGCCGGCGGTATCGTACAGCCAGGTCTGGTCAGGCCATTCCAGCACCAGTGCCAGGCCATGACCGACATCCAGGGTGGTGAGCCGGAATTCGTCTGGCGGTGTCGAACGAACCGGCCAAAGCAGCAACAGCCCCGCCAATGGCACCAGCAACCAGCGCTGTTCCCGATTCAACCAGTGGCTTAACACCAGCCAGAACAGCGCAGCAAACAGCGCGATCTCGGCAAACGTCAACACCGGTGGCGGCTGATGCCAACGGGCAATCCATACCAACCCGTCCAGCCCCCAACTCACCAGCCATTGATAACCCCAATGCACCAGCGGCGGCCAAACCAGTATCAACAGGCTCCACGGCAAAATGATCAGCGTGACCAGCGGAATCACCAACAGATTGATCAGCAACGACAACGGATGCCACTGAAACCCCATCAATGCCGACATCGGCAAACTGAACACCGACAGCAGCAATTGCATGCGCAACGCCATTTGCCAGCCTGGCAGACCCTCGCTGCGCCAGCGTTGGTACAGCCGGATCATCACCCACACCAACCCGAAGCTGAGCCAGGCGCCGGTGCTGAGCCAGGCTTGCGGTCGCATGGCAGCAATAGCCACGGCCGCCAACGCCATAGACTGCAATCCGCCCAGTCGCCCGCCGGACAACATGACGCCCAGCGGCAACAACACCATCAACCAGGCGCGCACTGCCGGAAAACCAAAACCGGTGATGGCGACAAAGGCACCGCACAGTGACACAACCGTGACCCATCGCAACACCGGCCAATGCCCGCGCCAAGGCCCGGGCAAGCGATGAAACAGCCGAGCCAGCAGCAACGCCCAGGCTGCGACCATGCCAATGTGCATGCCGCTGACGACCATCAGATGCTTGATCTGGTTTTGTTCAAACAGGTCCGCCAGGTTGGCGTCCATCGATGCCGACCAACCCAGCGCCAACGCCGCCCAGATGTCGCGAACGCGGGAATCGTCGAACTGCGGTGCCGCGCGCTGGTACCAGCGCACAACCAGGCTGGCATTTAACGTCTGGTCGATGAGTTCAACCACGCTGCCCTGTGCATCGATCCGCTCGCTGAAGAAATATCGGGTCGCATTGAAGTTGCCGGGAATCAACTGACCGACGGGCTGGCGCAACCGAACCTGTGCCCGCAGGCAGTCGCCCGCCTGTATATCGAGATTGGCGTTAGCGGTCAGCCTAACGTGACGCAACTGCAAGTCGGCCGGCTGGGCCAACACAGTGGCGCTGAAGCGCTGGTATTGGTCGAACACTTGCGGCGGTTGTGCCAGGCACAGGCTGAGCTCTGCCTGCTTATGTTGCCAACTGGCGGGCAACAGATGCTGCGCTTCGGCTTCCAGCCGACACACCAAGACCGCGCCGAAGATCAGCCAAATCAGAGCTGTCCAGACGCGCCGATAGGCAACGCAGAGCAAGACAGTAACGGGAAGTGCGGCGCCTAACAGGCCGCATTGAAACCACAGGTAAGGAAGGCTCAGGCACAGCAGTGCCAGGCCAGTCAGTCCGTTGATCATTCGATGTTTCTTCCTTGAAACAGCGATGCCGTGCGGCCGTCAGGCGACCGAGAAAATACGACGTTTTAGGTGATGATTCGACCGCGTTTCAGTGTCAGGCAACGCGGCATCTGCCGGGCCCAATCCTGATTGTGGGTGACGATGATAAAGCTGGCGTCCGAGTGCCGATTCAATTCCAGAATCAGCTCGTGCACCTGTTCGGACGTGGCGTCGTCCAGGTTGCCGGTCGGCTCGTCCATCAACACCACGCGTGGGTTGTTGATCAGCGCCCGGGCAATGGCAACCCGCTGGCGCTCGCCGCCCGAAAGCTCCGCCGGCCGGTGTGCCGCCCGGTCGCCCAACCCGACCCGGCTCAGCAATTCGGCCGCTCGTTGATTGGAATCACGACGATATTGCCCACCAATGATTTGCGGTAAGACGACGTTTTCCAACGCCGTGAATTCGGGCAGCAAATGATGGAACTGAAACACAAAGCCCATGTGTTCGTTGCGCAGTTTGGCACGGGCGCGATCGTTCAAGCCCGACAACGGCTGGCCTGCCATATAGACTTCGCCCGACGACGGCGAATCCAGTCCGGCCAACAAATTCAGCAAGGTGGTTTTGCCTGACCCGCTGCTGCCGACAATGCTGACCAGTTCGGCCGGCTCGACATGAAAATCGATGTCGTGCAGCACTTCGACGGTCTGTGGGCCGAGCTGGAAACGCCGCGACACCTGCTGGCAACTCAAAATCTCAGGATTCATAGCGCAACGCCTCCGCCGGTGAAATCCGCGATGCCCGCCAGGCGGGATAGATGGTCGCCAGCACACTGATCACAAACGAAGCCGACGCGATCATTCGCACGTCGCTCCATTTCAGCTCGGAGGGGATATAGCTGATGAAATAGACCTCGGCGTTGAGGAATTGAATGTGAAAGGTGTGCTCGATCCAGGCAATGATGTCGGCCACTGACCAGGCGCCCAGCACGCCCAGAATCACGCCCAAGGCAATGCCGATCAGACCGATGGCGGTACCCTGCACGATAAAGATGCCCATGATCTGGCCCGAACGGGCACCGAGTGTGCGCAGAATGGCGATTTCGCCCTGTTTGTCGGTCACCATCATCACCAGCGACGACACGATGTTGAACACCGCCACGGCGACGATCATAAACAGCAGCAAGCCAACCATGCGCTTTTCCAGTTGGATGGCCTGGAACAGGTTGCCTTGCGTGCGGGTCCAGTCGCTGACCAGATAGCGGCCTTGCAAAGACCGCCCGGCATCGATGGCAATCTGACGCGCCAGGAACAGATCATCCACTTTCAAATGCACGCCATCGACGCGGTCGTCGTAACGCAGCAACCGGCCCAGATCGTTCATCTGCACCACGGCCAGATTGGCGTCCAGTTCAGCACCGACAGCAAAGGTGCCGACCACTTCGAAGCGCTTAAAACGCGGCGTGACACCGGCCAGATTGACCGTCACTTCCGGCACCATCATGGTCACCCGGTCGCCCAGATCGACACCCAGTTGCCGCGCCAGAATGTCACCAAGCAGAATGCCAAACCGGCCTTCCTGCAAATCGTCGAGAGAGCCGGAGGTCAAATGATTCGGCAAGATGGACACCTGGCTCAATGTCGCCGGTTCAACGCCGCTGACAGCCACGCCCTTGGTCTGGCTCGGGCCAACCAACATGGCCTGACTTTCGGTAAACGGACTGACGCCTTCGACATCGGGATGTTGCGAGAGGATGCTCGCCACCGCCGGCCAATCGGCCAGGCCGCCGGGCTGCGATACAGTCGCGTGCGGCACCATGCCGAGAATGCGATTGCGCAATTCCCGGTCGAAGCCATTCATCACCGACAGCACGATGATCAGCACCATCACGCCCAAGGTCAGCCCGACCATGGAGACACCGGAAATGAACGAAATGAAGTGATTGCGACGTCGGGCGCGCAGATAACGCAGTCCGACCAGGAAGGGGATGTTATTCAGCATGGCCGGCATTAAACCATCGGCCCTTAGACCTGCCAAGCCGTATTTGGCTACACTGTTCGAACCCACCACAGCTTTGCGTTTCCATGACAGGACCCACTCGATGAACGACGACGCGCAACAATATTTCCGTATCGACGACACGGCTTATATGGCCGCTGCGCCTTACCTGGCCGACCGCCCTGCCATTGCGGATTACTTTCCGCATTTGCACCAAATTGCCGTGCTCAAAGAGTTCGAAACGGTGGACGCTCAACTGCTGGAGTTTCTGGATCGCGTTAAGGACGCGGCGACGCGCAAAATGTTGAGTCTGTTCAATGAGAAGCTGGATCTGATGTCCCGTTACCTGCACATCCACGACATTCACGAACAGCAGCTTGATGCTCAGCCGATCAACATCGGTGAAAACGGCGTTAAAGGCCGGCTCAGTCAATCGTTTGCGCTAGGGCAGGAATTGGCCATCGCCATTATTTTCACGCCCAGTTATGTGTCGTTGTTCTGTCGCGCCAAGGTGGTCGAATCGCTGCAAGACGGCGACGGGTATTCCGTTGATCTGGAATTTGTCGATCTGCCGGAGACTCAACGCCAGGCGCTGACGCGCCACATGTTCAAGGTGCAGGCGCACAATCGACCCAACCGCTAAGCCGGCTAAACACTCGCCTGGCGTTGGCTTTTCGCTATACTGTGCGGCCCATTTTTTGAGCGAACCCGCGTCGATGCGTGATCTGTTGCACCTGCCCGCCGAATGGCATCCTCAGGACGCCATCCTCATCACCTGGCCGCACCTTGAATCCGATTGGGCTGAAAACCTCGAAGCCGCTGAAAGCGTCTATTTCGATTTGCTCGGGGCGCTCAGCCACAGCCAGGACGTTTTGATTCAACTGCACCAAAGCGTCGATCCGGAACGACTCAAAGCACTATTCGACAAGGAAGGCATTAACCAGGCGAACTGCCATTTTGTCTTCGTTGACAGCAACGACACCTGGGCGCGTGACCACGGCCCCATCACCCTGGTTCATGGCGACGGCCGCTACATTCGCAATTTCCGCTTCAACGGTTGGGGCGGGAAATTCCCTGCCGACAAAGACGATGCGCTGAATCGCGCCATGTACGATCTGGGTGTGTTTCGCGACGGTGTGGCGATGGAAGACATTCAGTCCGAACTTGAAGGCGGCAGTCTGGAAGTCGATGGCGAAGGCAGTTTGCTGACCACCAAACGCTGCCTGCTGAACCCGAACCGCAGCGCCGATAATCAGGACATCGCCGCCTACGAAAACCGATTGAGCCAATGGTTAGGCCTGAATCCTGAACGAATTTTCTGGCTGGAGCATGGCTATCTGGCCGGCGACGACACCGATGCCCACATCGACACCCTGGCGCGCTTCGCGCCAAATGGTGTCCTGGTGTATCAGAGTTGCGATCAAACCGACGACGAGCACTTTGCGGAATTACAGGCCATGGCGGACGAATTGCATCAGCTACGTACACCAGAGGGTGAGCCGTACCGTCTGATCGCCCTGCCCTGGCCGGATGCCCAATTCAACGCTGACGGTCAGCGTTTGGCCGCGAGCTACGCCAACTTCCTGGTTACCAACCAACTGGTGTTGATGCCCAGCTATGGCGTTGCTCAGGACGGTGCGGCGGCTGAGCGGCTGGCTGAAGCGTTTCCCGACCGGCGCGTGGTCAGCATCGACTGTCGCGCCCTGATCGAGCAAGGCGGCAGTTTGCACTGCATCACCATGCAAATCCCCGCCGGTACGCTTAACTTGCGCTCCAGCTACGCCAGCTGATCAATCCACCTGCCATTGATAGTCCGGCAGTGACTGCCGCACCAGCGCGCCGTAGCGTTTATCGACCAGACGGCGGTCCATGAACCAGAGCGTGCCGCTGTCGTTTTCATTACGAATCAGCCGGCCACAGGCCTGCACCAGCCGGATAATGGCTGTCGGCAGGCTGACTTGCTGGAATGGATTGGAGCCACGCTGTTCCAGCCACAACGACAGCGTCGACAAGATCGGATCGTCGGGCGTGGCAAACGGCAGTTTGGCGATCATCAGATGGGTCAGATAATTGCCCGGCAAATCGACACCTTCGGCCAGGCTGGCAAGACCAAACAACGTCGAACCCAAGCCGTCTTCCAAGCGCTGGCGGTGGTGTTGAATCAAGGCGTTTTTGGGCAAATCGTCTTGCAGCGTCACCCGGTCTTGCCAGTCTTCCGGCAAGCCGCGATACACCTCTTGCATCTGCTTGCGCGACGAAAACAGCACCAGATTGCCGGTCTCCGGCGGTAGATACGCCGGGATGGCTGCAATCATGGCGTCGGTATGCGGCTCGCGCAGACCCCCATCGCATGCCAGTTTAGGCACCCGGGCGATCACCCGCGAACGGTAGTCAAAGGGGCTGCCCAGGCGCAGAAAATCGGTGTTGTCCGGCAGCCCCGCCTGAATGGAATAGCGTTGAAAATCGCCAGCGATGGTCAGCGTGGCCGACGTTACCACGCTGGCAAAACAACGGTTCCAGATGTGTTGGCGCAAGATCGATTGGGCCGACACCGGACTGGCGTTGAGCACTAAGTCGTCGTATTCCGGCCGATCAATGTTTTCAAACCAGCGCGCCATGGGCGGCGCTTCAGGTTGATCAATCTGGCGCCAGGCCAGTACCAGATCACGCGCCGGTTCGGCCCGGCTGAGCCAACGGCCGACCAGTGGCAGGCATTGCTCCAAACGGGATTTCTCATCGAGATCGGTCGATGCCGACAGGCGTTTGCGAATGTGTTCATCCGCCTGCAATAAGCTCGATTGCAGCAGCGTAAAAGGCTGCTCCAGCGGCGCTAAGATGGATTGCGTCTGCTCCAGCCAGTCCGCATCCTGAACCGCCAGCGTTGCCTGGTGACCGTCCATTCGATGCCGCACCGGCGATAAAGCCCCCCAGGCGTCAGTCAATGACGAGTGCGCATCACCCAGCGCCGTGTTGAGCGCGTCCATCAAGCGTTCTTCGGTATCACCGTAGGCCAATTCCAGTCGCAGTTTCGGCAGTTGCTTGCGCCAGCTTTCGAGCTGGTTCAGGACATTTTTGACCGGCAACTGACTGGCGAAATGCGACAGGCCTTTGTCGGGCAAATGATGGCCTTCGTCGAAGACGTAAATGCTCTGCGCCGGCGCCGGCAGGATAGCGCCGCCGCCCAACGCCAGATCGGCCATCACCAGATCATGGTTGGCGATGATGACATCGGCGTCATCCAACTCTTTTCGAGCTTCATAAAACGGGCAATTCTGGAAATGCGGGCAGCGGCGGTTCAGGCATTCGCGGTGCGTGGAAGTCACGGCGCGCCAGTGTTCGTCTTCCAGCCGATCAGGCCATTGATCCCGGTCGCCATTCCAGTCGCCGCGGCCGAACTGCGCCATCATCTCGTTGTACAGATTGAGCACGGCTTCGTCGGCCGTCATGGCTTCTTCAAATAATGCCAGCGCTGTTACCGCGCCTTCTTGCAGTTGGATCGATTGCTCCAACCGTTGCAGACACAGATAGCGGCCGCGGCCTTTCGCCAGCACGGCTTTGAATTCCAGGCCACTGTGCTCAAGCAGATCGGGGATGTCTTTCTGAACCACCTGTTCCTGCAAGGCGACGGTGGCCGTGGCGATAATGAGCTTCTTGTGATGGAACTGCGCCATTGGAATGGCGCTGAGTGCATAACCGATGGTTTTACCGGTACCGGTACCGGCTTCAATCACCGCGATGGCCGCCTTGCCCTGACGTTCACCATCGGCCGAGGTTTCCACCGACGCCAGCGTACGGGCTATCTGGGCCAACATCTGTTTCTGTCCATTGCGCGGCTTCAACTCACGCGCCGCCAGATACCGGCGATAGGCCGTTTGAATGGTGTCCTTAAGTTCTTCAGATAGCATTGGCCGGTTTTGCTTCTCGGGGTAGACGGCTACAATCGCAGCCCTAATTTGAAAGGAACGCCATCATGCAACAACGTCAGGTTTCAATACAGAACATCCAGGTTGGCAACGACCTACCCTTCACCTTATTCGGCGGCATGAATGTCCTGGAAAGTCGGGACCTGGCCATGACCGTGGCGGAACGCTTTGTCGAAACCACCACCGCACTTGGCATTCCCTATGTCTTCAAGGCCAGCTTTGATAAGGCCAATCGCAGCTCGATCAACAGCTATCGCGGCCCGGGCCTGGATGAAGGGCTGAAGATTCTGGCGGAGATCAAACAGACCTTCAAGGTGCCGGTTATCACCGACATTCACGAACCTTTCCAGGCGGCGCCTGCGGCGGAAGTGGCGGATGTCATTCAGTTGCCTGCGTTTTTGTCGCGTCAGACCGATCTGGTAGATGCCATGGCTAAAACCGGCGCCATCATCAATATCAAAAAGGCGCAGTTTCTGGCACCGCATGAAATGGCGCACATCCTGAACAAGTTTCAGGAAGCCGGTAACGACCAACTGATTCTGTGTGAGCGCGGCACCAGCTTTGGCTACAACAATCTGGTGGTCGATATGCTGGGCTTCGGCATCATGAAACAAACCGGCTTCCCGGTCATTTTTGATGTCACGCATGCGTTGCAAAAACCCGGCGGTCGCCTGGATTCAGCCGACGGCCGCCGTGCTCAGGTGACCGACCTGGCGCGTGCCGGTATGTCACAAGGCATTGCCGGTCTGTTTCTGGAAACGCACCCGGACCCGGACAACGCTAAATGCGACGGCCCCAGCGCGCTGCCGCTGAACAAGCTGAAGCCTTTCCTGGAACAGATGAAGGCGATCGACGAAGTGGTTAAAGGTTTCCCGGAACTGGTAACCGAATAACACCTAACCGTTAACGACGCCGTTCAAATTCAGGGGTGGCTGACAGCGCGTAGGCGCTGTCGTACTGGTTCTGGGCGTTCAGAATCAAGTCGGCGACTTCACGCGCCACCCCTTCCCCGCCTTTGCTGCTCAACAACAAATCGGCTTGTTTCTGGACAATGGGATAGGCGTCCGCTGGCGCCATACCGACGCCGCACCAACCCATTGCCACCAAGTCGACCATGTCGTCACCAACGAAAACGGCCTGCTCAGCGTCGATTCCCAGTGCCTGACACAGCGCTTGGATGCACGCCTGCTTGTCTTTAGTCCCCGGGAAATAGTGCTGCACACCGAGATCCTGCATACGCCTGGCGAGCATGGGACTGTCTTTCGCTGAGATCACTGCTACTGCGATACCTTGGTCAGCCAGCAGTTTCATGCCAACGCCATCACGAACATGAAAGACCTTGAGCGACTCGCCGTCCGGGCCGTAATACAGGCGGCCATCGGTCAGAACACCGTCTACATCAAAGGCCACCAGCCGGGTTACCGCCAAGCGTTGCTGTACCGATAACGTCATGAATCCGCTCCAAACAGATCGTAACTGGGGCCTTGACCGTCGGATTCACCGTCGAGCCAATAGGCCGGCTTACTGAAAGTCTGTTCGATCTGCCGAGCCAGGCTGGCGGTTAATTTTTTACGCCCCGCACAAACGGCCTCAGCCACGGCTGGCTCAATGCCCAAACAATAGGCAAACGCCTCTTCGTCCAACGCATTTTCGTTGAGGATCTGTTGAAGACGATCGCTGTGATTTGCCATAGAAACGCTTCCGATTGAATGGCGTGAAGTCTATCAGAACCCATAAAAAAAGCCGCTGACGCGGCTTTTCAGTTCAGAGGTAAAGCGTCTTATTGCTGAGCTGCAATACCCCGAACTTTTATGTCAGCTGCAACACGCAAGCCGTTGAAGAAGCTCTGGTAATCCAACTGACCATTTTGGCCGGCCAATTCGTCGTCTAACTGAGCTTGCTGACTCGGATCGACATCTGCCTGCTGAACACCCAACACAGCAACGACATCGATGCCGTTACGGCTGTTACGAAGCTCAGCACTCAAACCGCCTTCTGACGGCTTGGGCAAAGTGAAGCTGAATGCGGCCAGGCCATTGGACAGATCGGTACTGTCACGTGTCACCCATTGCGCTTCCGGCCAGCCGTTTCCTAAGGTGGCATTGGCTCGGATATTTGCCAGTTCCGCTTCGGCCGCCTGCTGTGCCATTTCCTGCGATTTCTGCTCGACCAAGATGGCTCGAACGTCGTCACTGACCTCAGCCAGCGGCCGTACTTGCTCCGCTTGGTAGTCGTCGCGTTGCAGTACTGCCAGGTCGCCATTACTGAGGCGAACCACGTCGCTGATGCGACCGTCATCAATTACCTGCGCTGAAAACGCGGCGTTACTGAAGCCCCGCTCCGCCGCAATACCTTCATTACCGCTACGGCGAATCCAATCGCTGGTTTGAACGTCGACATCGAATACTTCTGCAACGGTCGCTAAGTCATCAGCCTGAAACGCTTCGTCAGCCAACTGGTTTTCCACTAAAACAAATTCGTCAGCCGCTTTACGACGGCGAATTTGTTGAACCAGTTCGTCCCGCTTCTGCGCCAGCGGCTCAACCTGAGCTTCGCTGTAGTCGGTCAATTCAATCAGGTGTACGCCGAAGTCTGTGGTGACGGGCGCTGAGACCTGCCCAACAGTCGTCAGACTTTGAGCAGCCTGATAAAAAGCGTCCTGATAAACACCCTCGGCCAGTTCGCCCAAATAACCACCATCTTGAGCACTGATCGGATCGTCAGACAATTCTGCGGCTAATGATTCAAAAGATTCACCTTGCTGCAGGCGATTTAAGGCCGCTTGGGCTGCTGCTTCGTTGTCGTCATTGCTGGCAAACAGAATGTGTGCAATTTCACGGTGTGTATTGTTGCCTTGCTCTGCGACATAGCTGTCGTAAGCGTCTTGAATGTCAGCATCGGTCACTACGACATTGTCTTGCAGTGATGTTTGGCTCAGGCGCAGATAGCGAACTTTAACCTGTTCGGGACTTAAGAAATCGTCGCTGTTGGCGTCGTAATAGGACTGGATTTCACCCTCACTCACGGTGACATCATCAGTAAAATCATCAGCACTAAAGCTGCGAACCGCTACTCGGCGTTGCTGGCTTTGCAACAGCGCCAGACGGTCCACCTCGGTATCAAGTGAAAACGCAGACGACATCAAACCGGCCTGCATCTGCATCATGCGCAATTCGGTGCTTTGCTGGTCACGAAACGTATTAGGCGTATAGCCATTTTGCGCAATCAAACGACGGTACGTCGTCTCATCAAATTGACCGTTCATCTGAAAGGCAGGCGTGGTCACAATGTCGCGACTGACCTGATCATTCGACACTTGGAAACCCAGCTCATCTGTTGCTTGACGCAAAAGTTCCTGATTGATCAAGTTGTTCACCACAGACTGGCGAACGAAGCCAGCATTCAATATTTCGGGTGTGGCATTTTCACCCAACTGTTGCATCAACTGTTCCTGACGCAGACGAAGCTGGCGTTGAACTTGATTAGCGCTGATGCCTTGACCATTAACCTCAACCGGGTCGGCATTATTGGTAATGCTGACGATGGATTCAGCACCAAAGAATACAAAGGCAACTACGATAACAGCGACGATGGTTTTACCGACCGGTCCCCGGGCTACGTTTCGAAAAGACTGGAGCATTGAGCGTCCTACCCCTTATTCAGGAGACTGTGCAGATAAAAAAAAAGCGCATCAGGCCTGATACGCTGTTGGTCTAGCTGAACCGGGGCATTTTAAGCCCCGGATCACGTAAATCAGTTGACGGCGTCTTTCAGCGCTTTACCAGCTTTGAAATTCGGAACCTTGGCCGCTTTGATTTCAATCGGCTGGCCCGTTTGCGGGTTGCGACCGGTGCGTGCCGCACGCTCTTTAACACCAAACGTACCAAAACCAACCAGAACCACCTGATCACCTTTCTTCAAGGTATCGGTTACGGAGTCGATCATGGCATCCAATGCCCGACCAGCTGCCGCTTTAGGAATGTCGGCTGCCGCTGCTACAGCATCAATCAATTCAGACTTATTCACACTTTTCCCCTTTTAACTTCGTTGTGAGATGCGGTTCTCACGTCCTTGGTGTTGGCCGGAGTACAACAGACGCCCGGCCCCGATAACGAGGTTGCCGCACCTGTTTTGTTTATTATTCAGCCTATGCTTCGAGACGAGTCGAAAACACTTTATACCAGCCCCATTTTTCGACTGTCAAGCAGTTCTAATGGGTGCTGAGGCTAGATGTTGTCTGGCTCTCAGAGCGAGCTTTAGCCATTTCAGCTTCAACTTCTTCATCGGTTAAAGCGGTCGGACTGCGCTCCAAAGCAACATTCAACACTTCATCGATCCATTCAACGGGTCGAATGTCCAGATCATTCTTAATATTGTCGGGAATTTCCTTTAAGTCGCGCACATTTTCCTGCGGAATGATCACTGTCTTAATGCCACCCCGGCGCGCGGCCAAGAGTTTCTCTTTTAATCCGCCGATAGGCAATACCTGACCTCTCAGCGTGATCTCACCGGTCATTGCCACATCCGCACGTACCGGTATTTTTGTCAGCACGGAAACCAGTGCCGTTGCCATACCAATACCCGCAGACGGACCGTCTTTCGGTGTCGCGCCTTCAGGAACGTGAATGTGCAGATCGCGGTTCTCACTGAAAGTTGGCATGATGCCCAGGCTCTGTGCACGAGACCTCACAACGGTCAGGGCTGCCTGAATGGACTCTTTCATCACATCACCCAGCGAACCGGTCTGCACAGTACGTCCTTTTCCTGGTACGGCTGTCGCTTCCAGGTTCAGCAATTCACCACCGACAGATGTCCAGGCCAGACCCGTTACCATGCCAATCTGATTGTCTTTATCGGCCAAACCGAATTTGAATCGGCGCACACCGGAATAATCTTCCAGTTGATCCGGGCCAATGGTGGTTGATTGCTGGGACTTGTCCAACACGTTGTTCTTAACCACTTTACGGCAGATCTTGGCGATTTCACGCTCCAAGCTACGCACACCGGCTTCGCGGGAATAGTAACGAATCAGATCGCGAATGGTTTCAGTCGGCAACACCAACTCATTGTCTTTCAAGCCATTGGCTTTCAATTGCTTCGGCAGCAAATAACGTTCGGCAATGTTGATTTTTTCGTCTTCGGTGTAACCCGGCAAACGAATAACTTCCATACGATCCAACAATGGACCAGGAATGTTCATCGAATTTGCCGTACAAACGAACATGGTATCTGAGAGGTCGTAATCGACTTCCAAATAATGGTCGTTAAAGGTGTGGTTTTGTTCCGGATCCAAAATCTCCAACAAGGCTGACGCCGGATCACCGCGGTGATCCATTCCCATCTTGTCAATTTCATCCAGCAAAAAGAGCGGATTACGCACTTCAACCTTGCTCAGTTTTTGAATGATCTTGCCTGGCATGGAACCGATGTAAGTACGACGATGGCCGCGCATTTCAGACTCATCGCGCACACCACCCAGTGCCATACGCACAAACTTGCGATTAGTCGCACGTGCGATGGATTGGCCTAATGATGTCTTACCCACACCCGGAGGTCCAACCAAGCACAAAACGGGGCCTTTCACTTTCTTAACCCGCTGCTGAACCGCCAAGTACTCGAGAATGCGTTCTTTGACTTCTTCAAGACCGTAATGATCTTCTTCGAGCACTTCTTTGGCGCGACTTAAATCGTGGCGAACGCGAGATCGTTTGGACCAAGGAACATTGACCATCCAATCCAAATAGTTCCGAACGACCGACGCCTCCGCAGACATTGGCGACATCATTTTGAGTTTGCTCAACTCAGACTTCGCCTTGTCTTTGGCATCTTTGGGCATGCCAGCGTTTTCGATACGATTTTCGAGTTCTTCAACTTCGTTGGGGTTGGCCTCATCCAAATCGCCCAGTTCTTTTTGAATGGCCTTCATTTGCTCATTCAAATAGTACTCACGCTGCGATTTTTCCATTTGCTTTTTGACGCGGCCGCGAATGCGTTTTTCGACCTGCAACAGATCAATTTCAGTTTCCAGAACCGACAGCAAATGTTCGATACGTTCACGATCACCCGCCAGTTCCAACACCTGCTGCTTCTCGTCAATTTTCAACGACAGATGTGCGGCAATGGTGTCGGCCAACCGACCCGGCTCTTCGATGCTGTTCAGTGATGTGATGACTTCTGAAGGAACTTTCTTGCTCAGTTGGACATATTTGTCGAACTGAGACATCAGGATCCGGACCAGAGATTCGCTTTCGCGCTCACTCAGCAAGGCCCCTTCCATCATAGAGGCATGACCGCGCAGATAATCTTCTGCATCGATTAACTCATCGATCGCTACCCGATCGACACCCTCGACCAGGACTTTGACTGTTCCGTCCGGCAAACGAAGCAGTTGCAACACTGTGGCCAGCGTACCTACCTGGTACAAATCATTTTGATTCGGATCGTCGTCCGACGCATTGCGCTGTGCAACCAAGAGGATTTTCTTGCCGTCATCCATGGCAGCTTGCAACGCCGCTATGGATTTTTCCCGACCGACAAACAACGGGATAACCATGTGCGGATAGACAACCACATCACGCAGCGGCAGCAGCGGTAATACGATAGGATCGCCGTTTTGGGAGTCGGAACGCTCCATACTCATCAAACCTCGGAAAGCGTTGAATTATTGGCAAAGTTAATGGCGGCGCGGGCTCGTTAAATCAAGCTCCGGAAATGAAAAACGGGCCAGTCGGCCCGTTTTGCCTCAGATCAGTCAGACTGACCGTTAGCCGTTTTCTGGGTGTCCTGGTTTTCGTATATCAGCAGCGGTTCAGATTCGCCTCTAATAACGCTCTCTTCGATGACCACCTTAGTTACACCCGTCTCTGACGGAATGCGGTACATGGTATCCAGCAATACGTTTTCGAGAATGGAGCGCAAACCACGCGCACCCGTCTTACGCTCCATGGCTTTGCTGGCCACTGCTTTAAGCGCGCTCATCCGGAAATCAAGTTCGACCGATTCCATATCAAACAGCTTCTGGTACTGACGCACCAGAGAGTTTTTCGGTTCCGTCAGAATCTGAATCAGAGCGGCTTCGTCCAGCTCCGTCAGCGTCGCCACGACTGGCAAACGACCGATGAATTCTGGAATCAGGCCGTATTTCACCAAATCTTCCGGCTCGACTTCGGCAATCGTTTCACCCAGCTTACGATCTCGATCTTTGCTCTTAACTGCGGCATTAAAACCGATGCCACCTTTTTCGGAGCGATCCCGGATGATCTTGTCCAGGCCGGCAAACGCGCCACCGCAGATAAACAAGATATTGCCGGTATCCACTTGCAGAAATTCCTGCTGTGGATGCTTGCGACCGCCTTGTGGCGGCACCGACGCGACGGTACCTTCGATCAGCTTCAGCAGGGCCTGCTGTACGCCTTCCCCGGAAACATCGCGGGTGATAGACGGGTTGTCCGATTTACGGGAAATCTTGTCGATCTCATCGATGTACACAATGCCACGCTGGGCTTTGTCGACATCGTAATCGCATTTCTGCAACAGCTTCTGAATGATGTTCTCTACGTCTTCGCCAACGTAACCCGCTTCAGTCAGCGTGGTGGCATCCGCAATGGTAAAGGGGACATTCAACATGCGCGCCAGCGTCTCGGCCAGCAATGTCTTACCACTACCGGTAGGGCCAATCAGCAAGATGTTGGATTTGCTCAGTTCGACGTCGTCGTTGCTGTCACCATACTGAAGCCGCTTGTAATGGTTATATACAGCGACTGACAACACCATCTTGGCGCGCGACTGACCAATAACGTATTCATCCAACGTCTCGCGAATCTCCGCTGGCGTGGGCAGACGGCTACTTTCATCTTTCGGACCACTGTCTTGCAGTTCTTCACGAATTATGTCGTTGCACAGGTCAACGCACTCGTCGCAAATGAATACCGATGGCCCGGCAATCAGCTTGCGGACTTCATGCTGGCTCTTTCCGCAGAAAGAACAGTACAGCAGTTTGCCGTCTTCGCCTTTTCCGGTTCTATCGTCGGCCATTCAACTACTCCATACCTGAAACCCGTATCGCTCATTAAAGATGAAACCACATACGGGCAATTGCAAGTTTTTTGTCGCGACTTAGCGCCTCTGATAAGTAGACGCAAGCCTTTGATTTATCGACTATTTTGTATTCTAACGCCGTTATCAATCAACGCTGCGATTGTGCAAAACCTGATCCACCAGACCATAGGCAACGGCATCTTCAGCCTTCATAAAGTTGTCTCGGTCGGTATCTCGTTCAATCACATCCAGCGTTTGACCGGTGTGATGTGCGAGGATTTCATTCAGCTTCTGCTTCATTTCAATGATTTCGCGGGCGTGAATTTCGATGTCAGACGCCTGGCCCTGATACCCACCCAACGGCTGGTGAATCATGACTCGAGAATTCGGCAGACACAGACGCTTACCCTTGGCACCACCGGCCAGCAACAAAGCACCCATGCTGGCAGCCTGACCTATGCACATGGTGGAAACGTCTGGCTTGATGAATTGCATGGTGTCGTAGATCGCCATGCCGGCGGTTACTGAACCGCCTGGCGAGTTGATGTACAGATTGATGTCTTTATCCGGATTTTCACTTTCCAGGAACAGCAACTGGGCGATGATCAGATTGGCCATGTGGTCTTCAACCGGGCCAACCAGGAAAATGACGTTTTCTTTCAGCAGGCGGGAATAGATGTCATAAGCCCGCTCACCGCGTGATGATTGCTCCACGACCATGGGAACGAGACCGCTGGCGTTCATGATATCGGGTGCAGCCCCATGTGCAGCAAAGTGTGACATTCAAGCGACTCCTAAATAGCAAAAAAGTTGGCACCTCAGGGAAGCGCCAACTTTCAGTGCGGTCTAAATCGAGCGGTTCAACCCTGATCCTGCGATCAGCCTTGCTCCGCGCCGTTTGACTTGACGGCATCCTCGTATCCGATGGTGGTTTCGTTCACCTTGGATTTACTGAGGATATAGTCGATTGCGGCGTTTTCAACAACCATGGCCCGGACTTGGTTCATTAACTCACCATTGCTGTAATAGTAGTCAATGACCTGCTGCGGATCCTGGTACACCGATGCCTGATCTTCAATGTAAGCGCGCACCTCAGCCTCTTCCGGCTTAAGCTTGGCGCTTTCAATCAGCTCATTCATCAGCAGACCGATTTTGACGCGTCGCTCAGCCTGATCCTGGAACAGTTCTTTCGGCAGGCTGGACGGATCCATCTGCGCACCACCACCGAACTGCTGCACCGCTTGCTGCTGCAGACGACCAATTTCATCGTCAATCAGCGCGGCCGGCACGTCCAGATTGTTGTCTTCCAGCAGTTTATCGATCACGGTCGTTTTCAGCTTGGACTGCAAAGCATTGCGCGCTTCGCGTTCCATGTTCTTCTGAACTTCAGCTTTGAAACCGCCCACATCGGTATGCTGACTACCAAACGCCTGGAAGAACGCTTCATCCAACTCTGGCAGTTCCGGCTCTGCAACAGCGTTGACAGTGATGTCGAACACAGCCTTCTTACCGGCCAGATCTTTATTGCCGTATTCTTTCGGGAACGTCACTTTGACCGGTTTGGTTTCACCGATTTTGATGCCTTCGATGCCGTCTTCAAAGCCAGGAATCATCTGACCAGAGCCCAACACCAGCGTTTGATCTTTGGCGCTGCCGCCTTCAAAGACTTCATCGCCCACTTTGCCGACAAAATCGATTTTAACCTGATCGCCCTTTTGGGCCGCCCGCTCAACCGGTTTGTATTCGGCTTTTTGCTTGCGCAGATTGTCAATCATGGTATCGACATCGGCGTCCGTCACTTCGGCGCTCGGCTTATCGAACGAATAACCACTGATGTCAGCCAGTTTCACTTCCGGAAACACTTCAAAGGTAGCGACAAACTCAACATCCTCACCCGCTTTGTCGCGAGTGAATTCGATGCGCGGCATACCAGCAGGCGTCAGTTTTTGTTCGGTAATGGCTTTGGCGTAGTTTTGCTGAACCACATCTTGCAACACTTCAGCGCGGATACCGTCGCCAAAGCGCTGCTTAACAACAGCAACAGGCACTTTACCGGGGCGGAAACCGTCGATGCGAACGCGACGTGCGGTTTCCTTGAGCTTTTGATTCACGGCACCATCGACTTCGCTGGCCGGGACGCCAACAGTCAGACGACGCTCCAGGCCGCCAGTCGCTTCGACAGAGACTTGCATGAGGTTTCCTCTTGCTTTCTATACCAATAATTTGAGGGGCGGTTAATGTAGGGATAGACCAAGCCCGAATCAAGCCTGGCACACTGGGAGCACCCCGACTGACGCACCCCGAACAGCATACAAAAAGAGCCGACAAGCGGCTCTTTTAAGAAGAAGGTGGGGTGGACGATGGGACTCGAACCCACGACGACTGGAATCACAATCCAGGGCTCTACCAACTGAGCTACGCCCACCACATTACGTTGTCACGAGACTGGTACGCCCGGCAGGACTTGAACCCGCAACCACTCGCTTAGAAGGCGAGTGCTCTATCCGGTTGAGCTACGGGCGCTTACTAAACTGACCCGAGCCCGGATCTGTTCGCCTCGCTCACCGGGACGACACCGCTAAATTTGGTCGGAGCAGAGGGATTCGAACCCCCGACCCTCTGGTCCCAAACCAGATGCGCTACCAGACTGCGCTATGCTCCGAGCACGACGTCCCGTCAACGTGCGGCGCATAGTACCCATGCCCTTGGGGGTCGTCAAATGCTTTCTTTGAAAAATTCAGCAAAAACAAGATGATAGCGTCAGTTGGCTGCCCTGTTCGCTTGCCCGCCTATCGCCACCGTGAGAAAATTTGGCAAACTTTCTATGGAGCTACGAATGCCAGCTCAGCTTCTGGACGGCAAAGCCATTGCCGCCAATCTTCGCGCTCGTATCGCCGAAGAAGTCTCCAACCTGACCGAACAAGGCATCCGCCCGCCGGGTCTGGCGGTTATTCTGGTTGGCTCCGATCCGGCGTCCCAGGTCTACGTCGGCAGTAAACGACGCGCCTGTGAGGAAGTCGGCTTTAAATCCGTCAGCCACGATCTGCCCACCTCGACTCGCGAAAGCGAACTGATCACGTTAATTGACGAACTGAATGAAGACGCCTCCATTGATGGCATTCTGGTCCAACTGCCGCTGCCAGAACACATCAACGCCGACACCATTGTCGAGCGCATCCGGCCGGATAAAGATGTCGACGGCTTCCACCCGTTCAACGCCGGTCGATTGATGCAACGTCGCCCCATGCTGGAAAGCTGTACTCCGAAAGGCATCATGACGCTATTGCGCGAGACCGGTGTGCCACTGCGTGGAAAAGAGGCTGTGGTTATTGGCGCCTCCAATCACGTCGGACGCCCGATGATGCTCGAATTGCTGCTGGCAGGATGTACCGTCACCTCCGCGCACCGTTTTACAGAAAATCTGGAAAGCCATGTGCGTCGGGCCGACATTTTAGTCGCCGCCGTTGGCAAGCCTGGCTTTATTCCGGGCGACTGGATCCGGGAAGGCGCCATCGCCATTGATGTTGGCATCAGCCGCTTGGAAGATGGCTCGCTCTCCGGCGACCTTCAGTTTGCTACCGCTGCTGATCGCGCCGCCTGGATTACTCCCGTTCCTGGCGGCGTCGGGCCAATGACCGTCGCCACCTTGATGGAAAACACCTTAATTGCAGCCAAACGCCTGCACCTGAACTTAACGCATTAAGCCTTTGCGCTGACCCAAACCCTCGCACTGAATCATTAAGGAGCGCCTGTGAAAGTATTACTGACCACCAACCTCGGTGACATCACCCTGGAACTTGACACCGAGAACGCACCCAAGACCAGCGACAACTTCGCCAACTACGTGAAAGCGGGCCACTACGACGGCCTGGTGTTTCACCGCGTTATCAACAACTTTATGATCCAAGGCGGTGGTTTTGAGCCGGGCATGAAACAGCGCCCCACTGGCGAACCCATCGACAACGAAGCCAACAACGGCTTAAAGAACGACATCGGCACCATTGCCATGGCCCGCACCATGGACCCACATTCCGCCACAGCCCAGTTCTTTATTAACGTTGCCGACAACGGCTTTCTGAACCACACCGCCGAAACACCCGACGGCTGGGGTTACGCGGTATTCGGCAAGGTTGCCGACGGCATGGACGTGGTGAATCGCATCAAGGGCGTCCCGACCACGTTCGCCGCCGGCCACAGCGATGTGCCGGCTGACGACGTTGTTATCGAAAAAGCCACGCTGCTGGACTGATCGATGCTGATTTACGATCGGGCCATTGTCATTTCCGATCTGCATCTCATGGAAAATCGCCCGGCCATCACCCGGGCTTTTTTTCAACTGCTGGATCAGTTACCGGACCGGACTCAGGCGCTCTTCATTCTGGGCGATTTTTTTGAGTACTGGGTCGGTGACGATGCGGCATCGGAGTTCCATCTCGAAATAGCCGATCGGCTTCGCGCCCTGTCGTCATCCATTGATATCTATCTGATGGTCGGCAATCGCGACTTTGCTATGCGCGATGGATACGCCCAGCGGTGCGGTGGCACTTTGATCCAAGACCCGACAATCGCCAAACTCGGCGGTTCGCGTTGGCTGTTAAGCCATGGTGATGGCTTGTGCACCGATGACAAAGCCTACCAACGCTACCGACGTATCATTCAAAACCGTTGGGTACTGGGAACGCTATTGCGTTTGCCGCTACCGTGGCGTCTGCGTATCGCCGAAAAACTGCGTCAAAGCAGCAAAGACCAAAGCCGTGCGCGCATGGTGCGCTATGTGGATGTCAACGAATCCGCCGTTATCGAGAGCTTGATGAGCACGGATGTCGATGGATTGGTACATGGCCATACGCACATGGCCGACTGGCATCTTCATTCCGTGGCAAAGGGTGTGACCAAACCACGTCTGGTTTTGGGCGATTGGTATCAACACGGTTGGTATTTATCGTTTGAACCAGAGCATCAACAACTGCACCGGTTTAGTATAGAGACCGGGCCGACTCTGTAAGAGGAAGCCCGGTTTCGGTTCAGGCAGGAATGCCGCTGTGGAAGCGAAAAACATCGTCTGGCGTACTAATCAACTCGGCTTCCCGTTCGCGAAACGCCACCACTCTTGGCTGAATGTCGTCCAGCGAATACTGCCTCGCCAATCCCAAATAATGCCGATAATGGCGAGCTTCACTTTTCAGCAGCGAAGCGTAGAAGCGCCCTAATTCGTCGTCCAGATACGGCACCAGAGCTGCAAAACGCTCACATGAGCGAGCCTCAACAAAAGCGCCAACAATCAACCGGTCGATTAATTGCTCTGGCTCGGCTTTGCGGATCAGCTCATGCAAGGCACCGGCGTAACGACCGGCGGTTAAATGCCGATATTCCAACCCGCGTTTGTCCATCAATTTCAGCACCTGATCAAAATGCACCAGTTCCTCACGTGCCAACTTGCTCATCTTGGCCAGCAGATCACGCCGATCAACATACTTGTACATCATCGATATCGCCGTCGATGCGGCTTTTTTTTCACACTGAGCGTGATCGATCAGCAGCAACGGGAGTTGCGTCAGAGCGTGATCGATCCAGGCTTGAGGTGTTGCCGCGCCGAGGAAATCAGGAATGTCTTCGAGCAACGATTGGCAGTCGGAGTGACTGAGGACGGTCATAGTAAAGCGCCAGATTCTGTGAGGGCCGCATTATAACGGCGCCACTAAACAAGGCCACCCATGGACCAAAACAGCAAAAGATAACGGTATAAAATAGAGGTCCTAGTTTGCCTGACTAGAATGGCGTGCGCGTCTGCCATCAGAGAACAAAATGCCCTTTCCTTTCGCCCCTGAACACTACCAGGAACAACTCGACACCAAGGTCGAGCGACTCCACGCACTCTTTGCCAACCGGCCACTGCCCGAACTGGCAGTATTCCCGTCGCAGCCCACGCACTACCGGATGCGCGCCGAATTTCGCTTCTGGCACGATGGCGACGACGGCTGGTACGCCATGTTTGATCCGGCCGATCCCAAAACGCCGCTGCGGGTCGATGAATTTCCGGTAGCCAGCCAGCGCATTAACGAATTAATGCCCAAAGTTCGGGAGGCAGTTTTAAGCGATCCGGAATTGCGCCATAAGTTGTTTCAGGTGGAATTCCTTACCACCCAAACCGGCGATGCGCTGATATCACTGCTGTATCACCGAAAGCTGGATGACGCCTGGGAACAACGCGCGCGCCATTGGCAATCGCAATGGCAGGCAGCGGTAATCGGCCGCGCCCGCAAACAACGCCTGGTGCTGGAGCGCAACTACGTTAACGAGACGCTGAACATTCGTGGGCGCGAATACCATTTCCGTCAATACGAAAACAGCTTTACCCAGCCTAACGCCGGCGTCTGCGAACAGATGGTCGGCTGGGCGAAACAGCACAGCGAACACAGTGCAGGTGATCTTCTGGAGCTGTATTGCGGTAACGGCAATTTCAGCATTCCACTGGCGGATAATTTTGAGCGGGCGTTGGGCACGGAAATTTCTCGCGTCTCAGTCAACAGTGCGCAACACAACATCGCTGCCAATCAGATCGACAATCTGCGTATCGCTCGCATGTCGAGTGAAGATTTTTCCGCCGCCTGGCTGGGCCAAACCGAATCGCGCCGGTTAAGAGAATGGGAGATCGATCAGTACGACTTCAAAACGCTGTTGGTTGACCCACCGCGGGCAGGTCTGGATGCCGACACCATCGCGCTGGCTAAACGCTTTGAACGGATACTCTACATTTCCTGCAATCCAGAAACGCTGGCACAAAATGTTGCAGACTTGGGGAGCGAGTATCGAATCGAAGCGGCCGCACTGTTCGATCAATTCCCCTATACCGACCACATGGAAGCCGGTTTGGTTTTACGTCGAGATTAGCGTGGCTGTTAGTCGCCCTGCCCCTGCAGAGTTGCAACCACACGCCGCCGCCCGCCCTGATTTCGGTGCTCGCCCAGATAGATGCCCTGCCAGGTGCCCAACACCAGGCGTCCGTCGCGAACAGGCAGAGTAAGAGAGACACCCAACAAAGACGACTTGATGTGAGCAGGCATATCATCGTCACCTTCATAGGTGTGTATCAGGTCGCGGCGGTCTTCCGACACCAGGCTGTTGAATACGGTTTCAAAATCCGTGCGCACGCTGGGATCGGCGTTCTCATTGATGGTCAGCGACGCTGAAGTGTGCTGCAATAACAAATGCAACAAGCCAACCCGAATTGAACGCAGCGACGGCAGCTCGGCCACAATGTCATCCGTGATCAAATGAAACCCGCGTGGTCGCGGTTGCAATAGAATTTCCTGCTGTATCCAAACCGACATTCAACGATCCCCATTTCTGACTGTGACCATTCCAAACTTCTCGCCGCTGCCCACCGACTTTTCGTCATTCCAACTGGACCGCGTTCCGGCCGATCCGCAATTGCTAGCCTGGAACGCGGCTGATGAACTGCTGCTTGCGCGACTAAACGACGCCCAAGAGCAACGCGATATCTTGATCGTCAATGACAGTTTCGGCGCGCTAGCCGTGGCCTTGGGCAAACAAGTTCTTGGTTGGTGGCAAGACAGCGCCATGGCCCGCCAGGCGTTACTGGCAAATTGCCCGCGCAATAACTGTCCGATACCCACCTTGATCGACTCTGCCGATCAATTGCCATCAACAATTAGCTGCGTCGCCATGCAAATACCCAAATCGACGGCCTTATTCGAATGGCAGTTAAGCCACTTGGCCCAGCGACTCTCACCCGACGGCAAGCTATACGCGCTTGGCATGGTAAAGCATCTGAGCGAAGGCCATCAAAAAGTCATGCAACGTTGGTTTGGTCACGTGAACCCGGGACGGGCCGTCAAGAAAGCTCGTTGCGTAGAGTTGGCTGAACCGGTCGCTGCGACACCGCCGCAAGCACAGACCTATCGTACGTCTCAGGGGGTGCAATTAATTTGCGAACCGGGCTGTTTCAGTGCCCAGCGTCCAGACCCTGGCGCCCTCGCCTTTCTCGCTTGTTTTAATCAGCTGCCAGCGGTTGATCGCGTGCTGGATTTGGGGTGCGGTAATGGCATCCTGGCGTTGAGTTATCTCACTCAGTTTTCACAGGCTCGAGCCATCGGCATCGACGAAAGCGCTCAAGCCATTGCCTCGGCGTTTGCCAGTGCAAGCGCCAATCAATTGGAAGATCGCCTGACGTTGTATCACAACAACAGCGTGCGGGAACTGGGTTTATCGGATGTGCCGCTGGTGTTGTGCAACCCGCCGTTTCATCAGGACACCAGTCTCACCGACACTATCGCCGAACAGATGATTCAAGACGCAGCCAATGCACTGGCCAGTAACGGTGAGTTCTGGATGGTCGGCAACCGGCACCTCAATTATCACCAACGGCTGACGCGCTATTTCAACGACGTCACCGTGCGTTCCGCCCATCCTAAATTCGTAGTTATTTCAGCGCGCGGTGTAAAACATCAACGCGCTTTGTGACGTAAATGCCAGCATCGGTGCGGTCGTTTCTGCTGGAAATCGAACGGCACAGAGACCGATGTTTTTTCACTGGTTTGATAACGCTCTTCCAATTCAGAATCGAGTTTGAATTTGCGGAAATTATTGGAAAACACCAACAAACCATCGGGCGCCAACACCTTCATCACACTGTCGATCAAAGCTTGCTGATCGCGTTGAATATCCAGTGTATCGCTCATGCGCGCTGAGTTACTGAAGGTTGGGGGGTCGAGAAAAATCAGGTCGAATTGTTCGCGACATTCGGTCAACCACTGCAAGCAATCGGCTTGAATGAAGCGATGTTTGGCGTCGGGCCGGCCGCCATTGAGACGCAAGTTTTCCCGCGCCCAATTCAAATAGGTTCGCGACAAATCGACACTGGTCGTGGTCGCGGCACCGCCAACAAACGCATGCGCGGTCGCCGCGCCGGTGTAGCAAAACAGATTTAAAAATCGCTGACTCCTGGCCTGATGTTGCAGCCAAGTTCGCGTAGGTCGATGGTCCAGAAACAAGCCGGTATCGAGATAATCGCGCAAATTCACCTGCAGCGTCACACCCTCTTCCTGTACGGTGAAAAATTCACCGCTTTGCGCCTGACGTTCGTATTGCGCGTGACCTTTTTGTCGCTGGCGTTGTTTGAGCACAATGTTCTCGGCTGGTGCTTGCATGACGTCGCCTAAAACTGCCAGAGCGTGCAGCAATCGAGCCCGGGCTTTGTCTTCAGGAATTTCGCGCGGCGGCGCGTATTCCTGCACGTGATATTGATCACCATAGACATCAATCGCCAACGCGAATTCCGGCAAATCAGCGTCGTACAAACGGAAGGCTTCGATGTCTTTACCTTTTAACGATTTGCGTCGCTGCTTCAGATTTTTCAGCAAACGATTGCGCAAAGCGCTGTCTTGCTCGGCCATCGCCGGCGTCTGAGTCGCAGTGCGTTCACCCGGCTCGAACACATACAAGTGCGTTTCGATCCGACCGTTAAAAAAGCGCTCTTTGGCGCTCGCTTTCAGGCCAGTTTCCCGAGCCAGAACGGTGTCGGACGTCAAAACACCCAGGGTCCAGTCCGGCAGTTCGCTCTGAGCAATGTCACCCAACCGCCGATACAGCGCGAGCAACTCCGGCTTGTTTCCCAGGCGTTCGCCATAAGGCGGATTACAGGCGACCAAACCCGGCTGCAAGGTCCAATGCGTTGGCTTGGTCCATTCACTCAGCGGTTTGTGGTAACAACGCGCCTGACGCGACAGCCCGAGTCGCTCCAGCGTTTCATTAGCGCGGGCAACAACACCGCCGTCAGCATCGTAGCCGAGCACTGGGCTCATCGTTTGTTCGCCATCCAGCCGGCGTTGCCGCGCTTCGCTGGTCAATTCATTCCAAAGGCCGCGATCATGCCCCTGCCAGCCGTCAAAACCGAAGCGACGGCGCAGCAGCCCCGGTGCCATGTCCGCCGCTATCATGGCGGCTTCGACCACCAAGGTACCGGAGCCACAGAGCGGATCGATAAAGGCTTCACCGGCTGCTGCACGGCGCGGCCAGTCGGCGGCCATCAACACAGCGGCCGCCAGATTTTCTTTGAGCGGTGCCGGGCCTGTGGCCTGACGATAGCCGCGTCGATGTAACGAATCGCCCGATAAATCCAAACCCAGGTCAATGCGCTGTCGGCCAACCTGGACAAAAACAACGATATCTGGCGCATCACGTTCCACGCTGGGGCGAATGCCATGGCGGGCGCGCATCTGATCGACAATGACGTCCTTAACTTTCTGGGCGCCATAACGCGGATCGTCGATACCGTTCATTCGGCCTTGAAAATCCACGCGCAAACTGCCACCGGGGCGAACGTGCTGATCCCAGTCGACGCCATCGACCAAGGCGACCAGTCCGTCCAGGCTGAGGTTGTCACTTTGCCCCAACGCCAGATGCACCCGGTTTGCCAAGCGACTCCACAAACACAGGCGATAGGCGTCCGCCAATGATCCTTCAAACGCCAGCCCCCGCGACCAATCCACCGCCGGCTGGCCCGTAATCTGGGTGATTTCCGGCTTCAGTAGTCGATGAAAGCCCTGCGGGCAAGTCACCCAAAATGTGGCGGGTTCGGTCATGGTCATTTTTAGACGGATTCTCTATGAAAAAGGCAACTTCTAAGACGGTAACGATTTAAAAAAGCTCGAACGGGCTTAGAGAACGGGCTGTAACCCCCACGCAATGGGGATGTCTATTTTATTACAGTAACCACTAAGTGTGGCGTTTTTTAGACGGATTCGTTCATCGACACCGGTGGATGGTTTTCGATACAACTCGGTTGAGGGCAGCCTCATCGGGATTGGTTGTTCTGACCGATCCCACTTCAACATGGACAGCAGGAGAGGTCTATCTATGAAGCGACAAAAGCGTGACCGCCGTGAACGAGCTTACCAGAAAGGCTATCTGGCCGGGCTGGAAGGCCGTTCCAAGAACCTTTGCCCCAGCGGCATACCGGAACTGCACCAGGAATGGATGAATGGCTGGCGTGAAGGGCGCAGCGATCAATGGGATGGGCTGACTGGCGTGCGCGGAATACATCGCCTCAATGAAGTACTGATTCACCACTGACGCCCAACACTCAGCGTCAGTTTCAGCCGGCCGAGTGCCGGCTTTTTATTAGCGCATTCGCGCCATTAATCCTGCCAGGCCTCGATACACTCCTGAATCAACCTGGGGCCGCGATAAATAAAACCGCTGTAAATTTGCACCAAGTCAGCACCGGCGTCTTTTTTGACGCGCGCATCGTCGCCATACAACACACCGCCGACCCCGATCAGCGGAATGGTCGGTTTCAGATAACGACGAAACGCGCGCAATACTTCGGTTGATGCATGGAACAAGGGCTGGCCCGACAAGCCCCCCGCTTCGCCGGCAAAGCGTTCACCCGAAACCGCGTCCCGTGCCAACGTCGTGTTGGTAGCGACAACACCGTCCACTTCGAATTCGTTAAACACCGCTGAAATGGCATCGATCTCAGATTCATTCAAATCCGGCGCGATCTTGATCAGGATGGGTTTGAAGCCGTATTGATCCGCCAATTGCTGCTGTCGCTGCTGCAACCCTGCCAGCAGAGTTTTCAGGGCGTCACCAAACTGAAGATTGCGCAAACCCGGTGTGTTGGGTGACGACAAATTAACTACGACATAACCCGCGTAGCGATAAACCCGATCCAGGCAATACACATAATCGTCCAGCGCCCGATCTTCCGGTGTGTCTTTATTTTTTCCGATGTTGATGCCGATGACGCCGGGGTATTGGCTTTTTCGAACCTGAGTAACCAGATGATCCACGCCTTTGTTATTGAACCCCATCCGGTTGATGATCGCCTGGCTGTTTTGCAGTCGAAACAGCCGGGGTTTCGGGTTGCCCTGTTGCGGGCGCGGCGTAACCGTGCCGACTTCGACGAAGCCAAAACCCAGCGCACCGAGCGCATCCAGATAGTCCGCGTTTTTATCCAGACCGGCCGCCAGGCCAATCGGATTTGCGAACTCAAGCCCCCACTGTTGCACCGGATCACAACTGGGCACTTTGGGGAACCACCGGCTCAACCCCAACCGATGCGCCGCCGCCAACGATTCCAAACTCAGGTCGTGGCTTGTCTCCGGACTGAATGCAAACAAGGCCGGGCGGAGAATGTCGTACATGGCGGATGGTCCCAACTGATAGAAAGCGGCCGGCAGTATACCAGCCTCAGGCGATGCGGCGGATGCCCACCAGTTTGAAATCGTCATCGACTTCCAAGGCAAAACTGCCCTGGATACCGCTGTGAGTAACAAAGCGCTGCAAAATCGCGGATGGAAAACGAACTCGCCGACCGTCGCGTGCTTCACACGACACCTGACGCACGGCTCCCTGGTAATGACGCAGGTAGTCATCGGCCGAAATATACAGATCGACAATCAGGGTTTGAGCCATAAAAACGAGAGTCCAGCCAGCGAAACCGGGAGAATTATCGCCAATGTAGAAAACGGCGCAAGCGCCGCTGGCTGGCAGCGGCGCTTGGAAAGGGCTGGAGAAGTGAGGTTAATACGGACGCGTCACAGTTCCGGCATCGTAGCTTGCGACAGGTCGAGCAACTCGCGAATCGCAACGCTGTACATGCTGAATTCCGGTTCACCGACAGCGCGAATTTCGCTCATCATCCGCAGCCAGCGTTCGACCAGAATCTGATTTCGTTCCAGCCAATCGTCCACCAGTTCATCCAGGGTTTCGTTGCTGATCTGACTGAACAACCCTTGGGTGATGCGGCGCTGTTGCCATTCCAGATCGTCACGGAATGATTCTCGCGCCATGGCTTGCCAGTGCGTGTTGACGCTCAAGCCGTTAACCTGCTCAGCAAAGCTATCGAGCTCCAACGCATCGCCGACACGGAAATAACCCTGCGCCACCTGCAACGGATCTCGTTCCTGACTCTGCGCCACTGCGACCACGCCCAGCGCGGTGTACAGCATGTCGGATGCACAAACGCGACGCGCCAAGGCTTCCGGAACGCCCTGCTCCACCAACTGATTCGATTCGTTCAGCCAGACTTCTTTTTGATCGTCCGGTAACAAATGCTCCAATTGGCCCACCATGTCCTGAATCGGTTTTTGATACAGATCCAGAACCGTCTGAATGTCGATACCGGTGCGGTAATTTTTAATCAACCAACGGCTGCCACGGCGCACCATGCGCGCGGTTTTCAACATCAGGCGGCTTTGCAATTCGGTGTCGATTTTATGGTCCAGTGCTTCCAGTTCGTCCCAAACCTGGTGCAGGCCGAAGATATCGCGTGCCGCCACGTAGGCTTTTGCCGCTTCAAGCGGCGACGCGCCGGTGCTTTCCTGCAGGCGGTTAAAGTACGAAATGCCCATGTAGTTGAAGATGTCATTGGCCACCTGAGTGGCAATGATTTCCCCACGCAAACGATGCTGATGCATCGACTTGCCAAACTTCTTGCGCATCGGCTCCGGGAAGACTGTGGTCACCGCAGTTTCCAGATACGCATCCTGAGCGACATCGGCTTTGATCAATTGCTCTTTCAGATCGCCTTTGACATAGGAAATCAACACTGACAATTCCGGTCGCGTCAGGCCCTGGCCCTGTACTTTGCGGTCGCTGATCACTTCATCGGATGGCAAAAATTCCAGCTCACGATTGAGTTTGCCCGCAGCCACCATGGCATTGATCAGGCGCCGGTATTCTTCGACCCGCCGCACCGATTCGGTATAGGCAATGCCCAACGCCTGGGTTTGCCTATAGTTGTTGCGCAACACCAATTTGGACACGTCTTCGGTCAGTTTGAACAACCAGTCGTTGCGTTGCTTGACGGTTAAATCGCCGCTGGTGACCAAATCGTCGAGCAGGATTTTCATGTTCACTTCGTGGTCCGAACAATCCACGCCGCCGGCGTTGTCGATGAAATCGGTAAAGCAGCGACCGCCATTCAGGTTGAACTCAACCCGGCCCAACTGGCTGAAACCAAGGTTGCCTCCTTCACCGATTACCTTGCACTGCAAGTCACGTGCGTTAACGCGAAGGGCATCATTGGCTTTGTCGCCGATGTCGGCGTGGTTTTCATGGCTGGCTTTGACGTAAGTGCCGATGCCGCCGTTCCACAATAAATCTACTGGCGCCGTCAGCATGGCGCTGATCAAATCGTTCGGCGCGATCTTGGCTTTGCTGATACCGAACAGTTCTTTCATTTCTTTGCTGACCGGAATCGACTTGGCACTGCGGTTGAAAATACCGCCGCCTTTGGAAATCAACTCGGCGTTGTAGTCTTCCCAACTGGACCGTGGCAATTCGAACATTCGTTTGCGCTCGGCAAAACTTTTGGCCGCATCCGGATTCGGATCCACAAAAATGTGCATGTGGTTAAACGCACCGACCAGTTTGACCGACTCAGAACGCAGCAAGCCATTGCCGAACACATCGCCCGCCATGTCGCCGATACCGACCACGCTGATTGGGTCTTTTTGAACGTCGATGCCCAACTCGCGGAAATGACGTTGCACGCTGACCCAGGCACCGCGTGCGGTAATGCCCATCTTCTTGTGGTCGTAACCGTTGGAGCCGCCGGAAGCAAAGGCGTCACCCAACCAGAAGCCGTAATCGATGGCTTCGGCGTTGGCGATGTCAGAGAAAGTGGCGGTGCCTTTATCGGCGGCGACCACCAGGTAGGGATCGTCTTCGTCGTAGCGCACCACTTGCTCAGGTGGCACGACAGCGCCGTCCTGCAGATTATCGGTGATGTCCAACAACGCCCGGATAAAGGTCTTGTAGCTGGCAATGCCTTCTGCCTGAATTGCTTCGCGGTCACCATCCACCGGCAATTGCTTGGCGACAAAACCGCCCTTGGCGCCGACCGGAACAATCACCGCGTTCTTCACCTGCTGTGCTTTAACCAGACCCAAAACTTCGGTGCGGAAATCTTCAATACGATCGGACCAACGCAGGCCACCACGCGCAACTTTACCGCCACGCAAATGCACACCTTCGATGCGCGGTGAATAGACAAAGATCTCAAACATGGGTTTGGGCAACGGGATGTTGCTGATCTTCGCTGGGTTCAGTTTAAAGCTGAAATAGTCCTTGCGTTTGCCATCGTCGCCGGGTTGATAAAAGTTGGTGCGCAGCGTGGCTTTAATCAATTCCATGTAGCGCCGCACGATGCGGTCTTCGTTGATGTTGTTGACCGCCTCCAGCTGCTCGTTAATGGCGTCCAGCCATTTGTCGATGTCTTTGGCCGCACTGCTTTGTTTTTCCGGGTTGAATCGCGCCGAAAATAGCTCAACCAGATTCTGAGTAATGTCGGTGTATTTGATCAACGTATCGGCAATATATTCTTGCGATAACCCGAAACGAATTTGCTTCATGTAGCGAGCGTAGGCGCGCAACATGGCGACTTCCCGCCAGGTTAATTTGGCACGCAAGATCAGTTGGTTGTAACTGTCGCTTTCGGCACGACCATTCCAGATATTTAAAAAGGCGCGTGCAAATTCTTCACGATATTGCACCGGGTCCAGCAACGGATTCGGCTCGTACAGCAAAGAGAAATCATAAATCCAGGTGCACTGGTTATCGCCGTAATTGATTTCGTAGGGGTATTCGTCGATGACTTTTAAGCCAAGATTTTCCAATACCGGCATCAACTCCGACAGCAGCAAAGCCTCGCCTTTCTTGAAAATCTTCAGCTTGAGTTCGCTACCAGTCGGTTCCATGGCGCGATAAAAACTGAGTGCAATTGGCTCGGCGTTTTTCTTATTCAGCGACTCCATGCGCTGCACGTCGGCAACGGCGACGCGTGCACTGTATTGCTCGCGGTAGCTGGCCGGAAACGCCTGGTTATAGCGTTGATGCAGTTGCACACCGTGCTCTTCCCCAAAGTTTTCCACCAGCGCCTGTTGCAACTCATCGGTCCAACGTCGGGCAATTTGAAAGATGCGTTTTTCCAACGCTTCTGTCGGCAATTCGCCATCAATGGGCTTCTTCAGTTTAAACACCAGACGCGTTCGCGCCAGAACCGACTCGCTGAAGAAAGTCGTAAAATCCGAACCTTCCACATCAAAATGTTCGGCCAGCATATCGTGCACTTGCTGACGCAATTGCGAGTTAAAAATATCACGTGGCACATAGACAATGGCGGTCAGGAATTTGCCGTAAATATCTTTGCGCAACAGCAGGCGAATGCGCTTGCGTTCCTGGATGGACAACACATCCAGTGTCATATTCAACAAGGTGTCGATGGACGCCTGAATCAGTTCATCACGCGGGAAGGTAAACAAAATGGCCGCCAATTCTTTGTAATTATGGCTGCCTTTGGAAAAGCCGCTTTGTTCCAGTACCCGTTCGATTTTGCGACGTACGACCGGAATGGTGTCAGGCGAACCGTTGTAGACGGTCGAGGTATAAAGCCCCAGAAAACGCCGCCCACCAATGACTTCGCCCCTGTCATTGAATCGCTTGACCAATACGTAATCGGAATAGGCAGGACGATGCACATTGGAGCGCCGTCCGGATTTGGAAAAAATCAACAACTCGGGTTCGAATACGTGTGCCCGGCGCTGCTCTGTCATCTCGTCAATAAACTCTTCGCGCCGTTTGCTGCCCTGTTTGAACAAACCCAAAGCGCTGCCTTCAACCTGTTTGACCTTGCCGTCTTCGATTTCGTATTCGTCATAAGCCAGGAAGGTAAAATGGTTGTCGGCCAACCACTTCATAAAAACGTCTGCTTCATCCAGTTCGGCTTGGTCAACGGGGTATTTCAGGGAGCGGAAATCAGCGACTGCATCGTCAGTTTTCTGCAGAATTTTGGGGTAGTCGGTGATGACCCGTTTAACTTCATCAATAACCGAGTTGATGGCGTTGGCGATGTCGTCCCGTTCCGCAGCCACTGTGGTCCGGTCGACTTCAATACACAGCAAAAGCTCCCGAGGCTTTTCTTTATCAAAGCGCTGAAAGTTGCCTTTCTGATCGCGCGCGACACCCAGGCTGGCGTGGAAAATGGTGTGGATGTTTGCCGCCATGCGGTTCAACGTCAGCCGCACTGAGTCAATCACAAAGGGCTCGTCCTCATGCAGCACCGTGACGATGGTGTGCGGCGACTGCCACTCGTTCTCCTCGACGTTAGGGTTGAACACCACAATGTTCTGCTGGCTCGTTTGGTGCTGCTGCAAAACGCGCCACAGCGACACCACCATGCCGGCCAGGTCAGTTCCATCGTAGTTGGCTAAATCCTGCATGGAGGCGTGCTGGAACAGATGGTCAATAAGCACACGCAGGTCAGCGTGGTTGTTCTTGGGGAAATGAGGCGTTAAACGTGTGAAAAGGGAGTCGAGTAACTCAATCCGTCGAGGTGACAGGGTGGTGGTCATTTTTAGCCTCTATAGAGTTGTTATCAGGTGCGGCCCGGACCAGCGGGTGGCAACCATTGTGCCGTTGGTATGAACGAATCTATTCTCTAGCATAGACAAACACTCGCCATAGCGCTGGCGCAAAAGGTGTCGCCTTTTCAGGAGTCGGGTCGCAATACTGAAAGTTGCCAGCGAAAATACAAGGAGAAATGCGGATGTCTGACAAATCAACACCTCGGCCGGAAGGTCGGATGGGATTGAAACGTCTGGTGCTCAGTTTGCTGGCCGGCCTCGTGGGTGTGCAAAGCGACAAGAATCGGATCAACGATTTCCAGTCCACCAGCATCTGGCCGTTTATCATCGGAGGGGTAGTTTTGACGATCGGGTTTGTATTGGCGCTGATTCTGCTGGTGCGCACCCTGGCCCCTTAATCTTTACTTCGCCAAACACGCTTTGTACGTCACAAAGCAAAGAAAAAGGGCCTATGTTCAGGCCCTTTTTCAGATCAGCAGCAGCGCTGACCCATCAATCTCTGCGTATTCTTGAACGTCGATGATTCACTCTGACGGCTCACGCAGCCGTCGCAACCCAATATATAGCGGCAGCGACCACGGTCGCTACGATTACCACAGCGGCAATGGCGTCCGCCTGAGCATCACTCATTCCTACTTTCTTGCTGGCCATGGATTCTTCTCCCGTTGTTGTTGTTCTAGGCGCCAGTTTCGGCCGATACGACAGCTGGAATTGCCGAATACCGCGGTCATTTAACTCTCTATACGAAGCTGGTTCAAGCGCCGCCATATAACGGTATGAGCTCAAATTATGAAAATTAAATCATTCCTGGAATAAGGAAACTTCGCTAGAGTAGCGCCACCCTTCACCAGACCGATAACAGGTTGCCTTGATGTACGTTTACGACTCGTTCGACCAGAAAGTGGTTGATGAACGCGTCGCTCAGTTCCGTGAACAAACTGAGCGCTACCTGGATGGCCAGTTGGCTGACGAGGAATTTCTGCCGTTGCGACTGCAGAACGGCCTCTATATTCAGCGCCATGCGCCCATGCTGCGTATTGCCATCCCTTATGGTCTGCTTGATTCCACCAAGCTGCGCAAGCTGGCCGAACTGACCGAAACCTTTGATAAAGGCTATGCCCACTTCACCACGCGCCAGAACATCCAGTTCAATTGGCCGGCATTGGAAGACGTTCCCGATATTCTTGCCGGTTTGGCGCAGGTACAAATGCACGCCATCCAGACATCAGGCAATTGCATCCGCAACACCACCACGGACCAGTTTGCCGGTGTGCTGCGTGACGAGATCGCCGATCCACGGCCCTGGTGCGAGCTGATTCGTCAATGGTCCACGCTGCACCCGGAATTCGCCTTCCTGCCGCGCAAATTCAAGATTGCCGTCAACGGCAGCCCGAGTTCAGATCGTGCGGCGGTGCGTTTCCACGACATCGGTTTGGAATTGGTTCGTAATGACGTCAATGAACTGGGTTTCCGCGTCTTCGTTGGTGGCGGTCTGGGTCGAACTCCGCTGGTCGGCCAATTGATTCGCGAGTTCTTGCCCACTCAGCATTTGCTCAGCTACCTCGAAGCCATTTTGCGCGTCTACAATCTGCTCGGCCGACGCGACAACAAATACAAGGCACGCATCAAAATACTGGTCAAAGCTCTGGGTGCCGACGCCTTCCGCGACAAAGTGGAAGCCGAATGGACCTATCTGAAAGACGGTGCCGCGACCTTGACTGAAGCGGAAGTCAATCGCGTTGCCGCTCACTTTATCGATCCGGACTACGCCAGCCTGGATGACGCCGATGCCCTGCTGGCGCAGCAAAAAGTCGATAATCCGGCCTTCGCCCAATGGCTGTCGCGCAATGTTCATCTGCATAAAAAGCCGGGTTACGCGGCCGTTACCTTATCGATCAAAAAACTGGGCTACGCGCCGGGCGACTGCACCGCCGACCAGATGCGCAGCGTTGCTCAACTGGCCGACGAATTCTCCTTCGGTGAACTGCGTGTCAGCCACGAACAGAACCTGATATTGGCGGATGTCCGTCAGGATCGACTGTTCGATCTGTGGGAAGCGGCCAAACTGGTTGGTTTGGCAACCGCCAACATCGGCACGCTCAGTGATGTCATCTGCTGCCCCGGCGGCGACTATTGCGCACTCGCCAACGCCAAATCGATCCCTATTGCCGAATCGATTCAGTCGCGCTTTGACGACCTCGATTACCTCTACGATTTGGGCGATATCGACCTGAACATTTCCGGTTGCATGAACGCCTGTGGCCATCACCACATTGGTAACATCGGCATCCTGGGTGTCGATAAAAAAGGCGAAGAGTTCTACCAGGTGTCATTGGGTGGCGATTCCGGTCAGAACGCCCGAGTTGGCAAGATTCTCGGCCCATCATTTAATGCCGACGATATTCCGGATGTGGTCGATAAAATCGTCCAGGTTTATGTTGATCACCGTCACCAGGACGAACTGTTTGCCGACACCGTCGAACGTGTTGGTCTGGAGCCTTTCAAGGAACGTGTCTATGCAAAATCTCATTAAGAACGGTGCACTCCAGCCGGACGATGCCTGGGTATTGATCGTAGATGAAGCGACCACGGCACCAACCGACGCCCCGGCGATATGGCCGTTACAGCAGTACCTGGTACAGCGCCAAAGTGGACAGCTCAGCGGGCAGCCACACGGCGTCTGGTTGAACGAAGAACAGATGGTGGACGAACTCGCCGAAGTGCTGGACGAATTGGCACTGGTGGCACTGCACTTTCCTAAATTCGCCGATGGTCGCAGCTTCTCCAAGGCTCGATTGCTGAGAGAACGATTGAGCTTCACCGGCGAAATTCGTGCGGTGGGCGATTTCCTGCCCGATCAGGTTGATTATCTGGCACGATGCGGCGTCGATGCGTTTGCCTGCCGCAACGAGCAGGAAGCCAATACGGCGTTATCAATGCTCGATACGTTCAGCGTCCACTATCAGAGCGACACCCATCAAACTCCCCTGTTCCAGCAACGCTGATAACGATCAAGGCACGCCTGAGACAGAGCGTGCCTGACCCTTCCCTCCCAGCAACAATCCAGCGTCTACCGGACTTTCCGTCAGCAAATTCAAACGGTCTCAAACGATTTTCAACATTTCGTTTGACGCCTGTATTTTTACTGTATATAAATACAGCTACTGTACGTTTGAACAGTAACGGAGACGACCATGCACGCACATCAAAGCTCTGCCTTAGCACTGCAACAACCCCAGCACTGGAAAAGTAGCCGAGCCCAGCCCTCGCGTGCACCTGCCTCTACCACCCCACTCGGCGCTTTTACCGAAGTCATGTGCCACCACGGCGGCCTTAACCAACTGCAACTGCTGGTACCGACCCTGGCCAAACTCAGCCAAGAGCAGGAACGTTGGATCACCTTTATCGCACCGCCCTGCCTGCCCAATAACAGCGCGCTGAAACGCGCTGGCGTCGACACCCGAAAAGTTCGCGTCGTCCACACCCGCTCAGTAACCGACTACTGGAAAACACTGCAAGAAGCGCTGGAAAATGGTCTGAGCAGTACCGTTCTCGCCTGGCCACCGCACGGCGAATTCAATGATCTTCGCCGTGAAGTGCTGAAACAGGCGTCGATGTCGGGACATACACAGACATTTGTATTCCGGCAACTAGGCAGTGTGGCCGTTCCGGCAACGTCGACAGAAGAATCAACTCAGCAATTGGCACTCGCGCTGTAAACAGGCCTCGGCGTGGTCACGCTTTGGTTTTCGATAGCACCAGAGCGCGACCAATACTTTTTGCACCCCCCCTACTCATCATCGTCAGCGAAGAGTTCCCTCAGAAAGGTTTTCGGGTTGTTCAAAAAAGCGCGCGAGAGTTGATAGTGTTCCGTCTCTTCGTACTCAACCTGATAAACCCCTGTTTCATCAACTTGGTAAATGGTGGCGCCGGGATACGCCATAAGTATTGGGCTGTGTGTCGCCACAATGAACTGCGATTCAGCCTGAACCAACTCACGCATCCTATTGAGCATCGCCAGCTGTCGGGACGGCGACAACGCAGCTTCAGGTTCATCCAACAAATACAACCCACCGCCACCAAACCGATTGACGAATAAAGACAGAAACGCTTCTCCGTGCGACTGATGGTGAAGCGAACGCCCGCCGTAAGAGTCTTTTATATTTGGAACTTCCAGTTTCCCCGTATCTTGCTCGTCGAGCTCATCCATGTTGGTGGCGACGTTATAGAAACTTTCAGCTCGAAGGAAAAACCCATCCCGAGGTCGCTTAAACGATTTGGAGAACGTCAAAAACTGATTCAAATCCGAGTGCGTTTGTCGCGACACAAAATTAAAATTTCTGGTCCCCCCTTCCGGGTTAAAACCCATCCCAATCGCAATGGCTTCAAGCAACGTAGACTTGCCACTGCCATTCTCGCCGACAAACATCGTCACGCCTGGCGCAAAATCCAGCGCATCCAAAGAACTCACAACCGGCAGTACAAACGGATAAACGCCAAAGTCCGATATCTCGTCCCGCTTCAGCTTTATCTGACGCAAATAGGGCAAGGGTTCCATGAAGAACAGCCTTTTTGGTGGCGAGTTACCAGACTAATGGTCAGATGGTGGGCATACAACGACAAAGGTCATGCGGCTAGCTATAACGCTTCAGGCATCGACAGTTTGCTTAAAGCCAGTATTCATGAGGGTTGTAATGGTGCCCGGAGCCGGAATCGAACCGGCACGGCCGCAATGGCCGAGGGATTTTAAGTCCCTTGTGTCTACCAGTTTCACCATCCGGGCGAGGAACTTGATGCGGCTTTTTAGGCCGGTTTTCCCGCACTCGGCGCGGGAAGAAATGGAGGCTGGAGTCGGAATCGAACCGGCGTACGCGGAGTTGCAGTCCGCTGCATGACCACTCTGCCATCCAGCCATTGCCCTAAGGCAGAACAGACGCTTTATTATGCCTGCTCACCTACCGAAATAGGATTTTCTGGAGCGGGAAACGAGATTCGACTGGGCCGGCACTCCGGCTCGCGACCCTCGGGGTCCGCTTATTCCATCGAAATGGAATTTTGGAGCGGGAAACGAGATTCGAACTCGCGACCCCAACCTTGGCAAGGTTGTGCTCTACCACTGAGCTATTCCCGCAAAACTGGTTGTATCTGACCCTCTATCGGGTCACGAGAACTCGCGAGGCTACGCGCCCCGCCCCAACCTCGGTCAAGGTTGTGCTCTACCACTGAGCTATTCCCGCAAAACTGGTTGTATCTGACCCTCTGTCGGGTCACGAGAACCCGCGAGGCTACGCGCCCCGCCCCAACCTCGGTCAAGGTTGTGCTCTACCACTGAGCTATTCCCGCATTACTGTTGGACCTGATCCGCTAATGGGTCTGGACCACTCAACAACGACGGCGAATTCTACGGGCTGCCTCTGGAGTGGTCAATAAATTTCCTTTGAATTTAAGCACTTAGATGAGAGCGTTGATTTCAGCCAGCCGAGGGCTTCAGCTCATTCCAGGCAGCGCGCAGATAAACGACCATCGACCATAGCGTCAATACCGCTGAAACCTGCAGGGCGATCAAACCCAGCGTCGACAAGTCAGTATTAGCCGAGGGGTTCTGGCTCAGCAGGACGACGATAGCGATCATCTGCAAAGTGGTCTTCACCTTGCCCAGCATGTTTACAGCGACGCTGGCGCGTTTGCCCAGTTCGGCCATCCATTCACGCAAGGCAGAAATAACGATTTCACGTCCGATGATGACGATGGCCGGCATGGTCATCCAGATATCACCATGCGACTCGACCAGCACTACCAGCGCGGCTGCGACGATCAGTTTGTCAGCAACCGGGTCCAGAAAAGCGCCAAAAGGCGTCATCTGACCCAGGCGGCGCGCCAGATAGCCATCAAACCAATCGGTCACGGCTGCCGCTGTGAATACCGCCGCTGCGGCCCAATACGCCCAACCGTACGGCAGGTAATAAATAACGACGCACACCGGAATCATCAGGATGCGAAACAGCGTCAGAAGATTGGGAATGTTCATATCAACCCTTAGTCAGACATGCCGGTACTGCGCCGGTCGGGAAGTAGTTTGAAATTTGAAGGCTGCAAGGATTTCAGCTTCGCATCTGGCTGTAAAGTCACCTTGGTCATGATCAGCGGTTATTAGCTGGAATGCAGGTGTTCATAGATGCTGGCAGCCAGGTCTTTGGAGATGCCTTTTACGCGAGCTATCTCGGCCGCACTGGCGGCTTTTACGCCTTGCGCGCTACCAAAATGCCGGATCAGAGCTTTACGCCGCGTCGCCCCGACTTGTGGGATGTCATCCAGTACAGACCCCAACCGCGCCTTGCCGCGTCGGCCCCGATGACTGGTGATGGCAAAACGGTGTGCTTCATCGCGAATGTGTTGGATCAGGTGCAATGCCGGGCTGTGGTTGGGCAGTTGAATTACCCGGTCCGGCGTTTCGAAAAACAGCGTTTCCATTCCCGGTTTACGCGTCTCACCTTTGGCGACACCGAGTAACGGGATACTCAGCCCTAATTCCAACATGACTTCACGGGCCATTTTCATCTGGCCTTTACCGCCGTCGACGATCAACAGATCCGGAAGGCGAGCGGCCTCTTTTTGCAAACGGCTGTAACGACGCTGAATGGCTTGGGCCATGGCGGCGTAATCGTCACCGGCAACAACGCCTTCGATGTTGAATTTTCGATACAGAGATTTGTTCGGCCCATTCTGATCGAACACCACACAGGATGCCGTCGTTGCTTCACCGGAACTGTGGGAAATATCAAAACACTCCAGCCGTTCAGGCATGTTTTCCATCGACAAACTGTGTTGCAGCGCCTCAAAGCGATGCACCACCTGCTGCTTTTGACTGATGCGATGCTGCAGCTGTTCGCGGGCATTGGTCTGCGCCAGTTCCACCCAGCGCGCGTTCCTGCCTCGAACCGTCGACGATAAACTGACCTTGCGCCCAAACTGTTCAGTTAAGGCTTTTTCCAACTCGTCTTTCTCAGAAACCGGCGTATTCAACAAAATGGTTTGCGGGCAGTCGTCGCGAGTTCGAGCCAGATAATACTGAGCCAGAAAACTCATCATGATTTGCTCGGGCTCTTCATCAATTCCCGGCTTGGGGAAGAAACTCTGGCTGCCCAGCAAGCGCCCCTGACGAATCATCAAATAGTGAACGCACAGGCCGGCTTCGCTGGCTTCCAGTGCAAATACATCAACATCACCGCGATCGGAAGAGACAAACTGCTGCTCCTGAACTTTGCGCAAATACAGCAATTGATCGCGCACTTCGGCAGCGGCTTCGAAATTCAGGTTGGCACTGGCGGCGTCCATTTCCACTTCCAGCGTTTCAATCAGGTTCTGGCTACGGCCCTGCAAAAAGGTCCGGGTTTTTTCCAGATCGGCCTGGTATTCCGCTTCGGAAACAAAGCCGACACAAGGCGCCTTGCATCGATTGATTTGATATTGCAGGCAGGGCCGTTGTCGATTCTGAAAAACGCTGTCTTCGCACTGCCGGACTTTGAAGGCTTTCTGCAAAATGGCCAGACTTTCGCGCACCGCACCAGCACTGGGATACGGACCGAAGTATTCCGACGTTCCTTTGCGCGCACCACGGTGCACGTATAAGCCGGGCCAGTCACCGCCCGTGGTCAGCTTGATGTAGGGGTAAGATTTGTCGTCAACCAGCAGAATGTTGTACGGCGGGCGATGTTGCTTGATCAGGGTGTGTTCCAGCAATAACGCTTCGGTTTCGCTGTGGGTAACGGTGGTTTCGATCCGTTGAATACGCGCCACCAGCGCCAGCGTTTTGTTGGTCAGACCACGCCCGCGGAAATAACTGGACACCCGATTTTTCAGGTTTTTGGCTTTGCCGACGTAAAGCAATGTGTCGTCGGCGTCGTACATGCGATAGACGCCAGGGCGAATGGTCAGATGCTTTAAGTAGGCTTTGGCGTCAAAAGGCGTTGAGGTTTCGTTCATGCCCCAACTATATCATTTCCTGGGGCTCCAACAGACCATGACGAATGGCCAGATGGGTCAATTCAACGTCGCTGGAAATGGCGAGTTTTTCGAAGATTCGATAGCGGTAGGTGTTAACGGTTTTCGGACTCAGACAGAGCTGGTCGGAAATGTCCTGCACTTTTTTGCAGGAACAGATCAAGGTGGCAATCTGCATTTCCCGATCCGACAGCTCAGCAAAGGGCGACACATTGCCGTTAATCGTCTGCAGCGCCAATTGTTGCGCCACTTTTGGAGACAGGTATTTCTGACCGGCGTTTACCGTGCGGATCGCGCGCACCATTTCATCGGTCGAGGCTTCTTTGGTCAGATAACCAGCGGCGCCGGCTTGCAGCAAACGGGAGGGAAAGGGATCGTCAGCACAGGCGGTTACTGCAATGACGCGAATTTCAGGGTAGAGGCGATGGATCTTACGAGTGGCTTCGATGCCTCCCAACCCTGGCATGCGGACATCCATGAGCATAACGTCGGGTTCCAGTTCCTTGGCAAGACGAACGGCGTCTTCACCACTGGCCGCTTCGGCGATCACTGACAGTCCCTCGATATCTTCGAGTAACCGCACCAGCCCCATACGGACCAGATCATGATCATCGACAACGACCACCTGAATCACGGACAACCCTCTTGGCGAATTACTGTCATCATACGTCCAGCCATCCGGGGCGCAAAGTCTGTGCGACTTCAGGAACATCCTTGTCTGGCAGCATAGACAGGATGCGCCCCGAACGTCCAGTCCTTAAAGATGCGATTCCGCGTACGCCGCCAGGCGACTGCGCGCTACCCCCTTCAGGGTTACCGTTCCGGCATGTGCGAAGCCTTTGAAACGCTCGCTCATGTAGGTCAGACCGGAGCTGGTTGGCCCTAAGTAGGGAGTATCAATTTGCGCCAAATTCCCCAGGCAAATGACTTTTGTGCCCTGCCCGGCCCGCGTAACGATGGTTTTGATTTGATGCGGCGTCAGATTCTGCGCTTCATCCACGATCATGATGCTCTGCTGAAAACTGCGCCCACGCACGAAGTTCAGGCTCTTGAACTGCAAAGGCACCTTGGCACCGACAAAGTGCTGGCTGCTGGATGGATCGAAATCCTCTGCGTGCAGCGCTTCCAGGTTGTCGGTGAACGCACCCAGCCAGGGCTGCATTTTCTCCGCTTCGGTGCCGGGCAGGAAACCGATGTCTTCGTCCAACCCCCGAGTTGAGCGGGTGGCGATGATGCGTTTATAGGTTTTGGTTTCCATCGTCTGCTCCAGCGCACAGGCCAGCGCCAGAATTGTTTTGCCGCTACCCGCCGCACCGTTGAGCGCGACCAGATCAATGTCCGGATCAAACAACAGGTGCATGGCCATCGCCTGATAGAGATCGCGCGGCGCCAGACCCCAGGCTTTTTGGCGCATTAACGCACCGGTGTTCAGCAATTCCAGTCGCACCTGCCGACCGTCGTCCGCCAGGATACGACCGACAAATTCGCGATCGTCGTAGAAGAATTGATTGACGAAAAAGGTGCCGCCCAGCAACTCCTCCATCACTTCCCGCTCAACGGTATGGACGCGTTCACCGTTTACTGTCTGCGGTGCCAGGGCGTCCAACTGCTCCCAAAAACTGCCCGTGATGTGGTGGTAGCCACTGGTCAGGCTGTCGATGTCGGTGATCAGCTGATCGTTGTGATAGTCCTCCGACTCCAAACCACTGCCGCGGGCTTTGAGCCGCATGTTGATGTCTTTGGTCACCAGTATGACTTTGTAGTTGGGCCGCTTGGCTTGCAGCGCCAGTAAGTCGTTGATGATGCGATTGTCATTAATCTCGGTTGAAAGCGTCGCTGGTGCTTCCTCAATGGGCATCAGGATCGTTAATGTGCCCAATGGGCCACCCGGTACAACGCGCTGAATGTCCACACCCGCCATGATTTCGGCCGGGCTGGCCGGGCCTAAAATGGCATCAATGGTGCGGACAGCCTGACGGGCGTCTGCGGCTATGGAGGCGTTGCCGACTTTAAGCTTGTCGAGCTCTTCCAGCACGACCATGGGAATGAGCACCTGGTGCTCTTCAAAGTTGAATACGGAATTCGGATCGTGAATCAGGACGTTGGTGTCGAGGACGTAAATCTTGCGATCGGACGGGTCTGAAAGGGTTGGCTGCATAGCGACTCCTGATGAAGTGGGTCGCGGTAGTCTTACCGCGCCCTAGTCGGCGGCGTCGGCCCATTTGCGCAGGGCCTGCGCCATCTCACCTGCCGTGGCATAGCGTTCGGCTGGGTTTTTCTTCAGCGCCTTGTTGACGATACGCACCAAGGCCACTGGTACTTCAGGGTTATGCTTGCGGGGGCTCTCCTGTTGAGTTTGTGTGATGGCGAACGCCAGACCCGGAAGGGTATCGCCGTTGAACGGCAGTTGACCGCATAACGCTCGATAGAGCGTCACACCCAGACTGAAGATATCCGTCGCGCCCGTCAATGACTCGCCACGTATCTGCTCCGGCGACATATAAGACGGACTGCCCAGAACGACCCCGGTCTGAGTTTGATGCATACCGGTCATGCGGGCCACGCCGAAATCGGTGACAGTCAAACGGCTGTCGGCCTGATCGATATAGAGATTAGCGGGTTTGATGTCTCGATGGATGATGTCATTACGGTGCGCAAAATCCAGAGCATCGGCCGCCTGCGCCATCCAGTTGCATAGGGTGATGAAACTCGGCACGGGCTTGCGTTCCAGACGATCAGACAGCGCCTGTCCAGTCAAACGGTCCATCGCGATATACGCCAGATCACGCTCTTCGCCGACATCGTAGACGGTCACGATGTTGGGATGATTCAGCCGCCCGGCTGCCTGGGCTTCACGGAAAAAACGCTGTTTGACTGAGTCCGCTTCTTCCATGGCCAAGGCATCCAACTGCACCACTTTCAGCGCCACCCGTCGGTCAATGCGGGGATCTTCTGCATCGTATACCACACCCATGGCGCCACGACCCAATTCACCCAAGATACGGTAACGGCCAATTTCCGGTGCTTGTACGCCCGCTGCCGTAGCGATGGTGCGAGTTGTGCTGTTGCCGCCACCCAACACCACGGTCTGGCTTGGGTCACTGAGCGTTCCCAACTGAGCCAGGCGGCGTTCAATATCCCGATACCCCGGTGACAGTTGGTCCAATCGCTGATAACACGCCAATGCCTGGTCGTACTGGCGTTTTTTCTCAAAACCCAGACCCAACTCATAGGTCAGTTCCGGGTCTATCACCAAAGCTGATGAGGCGTCCAAAAACCGCTGCCCCGCCTCGGTTTTACCTTCATCGAGCAAATGACGCAGCCAGTTCAACGCCAGGGTTTGGTGTTCGGTCAACAGACGCTCATGCCGCATTTCGTTGCGCTGCAATCGACGATGCCAGGTCATCGCCAGCAACCAGGACGCCAACGGAAACCACAGCGGCAACCACCAGCGTAAAACCACAACCAACGTCAGATTCAGCCCCAGCCAAAGCACAACGACAATGGGGCCAGCCCACAATGGTCGTGCCAAATACCGCGGCAACAGCCAGGGCAACACCATGACCAAAGCAGCCAACAATCCAAGCCAGGCGGGTGTAACCACGAAATAGCCTTGTTGCACGGCCCACTGTTCCCGGATGGCTTGTAAAGCCGGTTCACTGCGTTGGGCCAATTTCGGTACCGGCGCGGCTTTCAATGGTTCAAAGACCGGGTCCGGCACAGCAAAATCGGCCAGTAGCAGTGCGCCCTGCCAATTGACTGGCAAGGTTTGATCGGCGCCTTCCAGCTGGATTCCAGGTTGGTAACGCCAGTCTGAATCACGGCCCAGCGTTAGTAGTGCATCCTGAAGCAGACTATCACCGCTGCGATACACCAAGGACTTATAGCCATACCGGGCCGGTTGCCAAAACACATCGTTGGCCGTCGCTGCGGCCGTCGCTGTCGCCTCAGGCAGCGTTGCAAGTGCGACGGGAATAGCCCAATCCGGCCAGCCTTCAGGCAACATTTCTTCAGGAGGCAATAAGGGGCCTGAGATCGGACTCAGGTTCTGGCCGGACGGCCAAACAACCAGGGCGTTCTCGGGAACGTGGGCAGGATCGAGGGTAAAACGCGGCGCGGGGGCAGAGCTGGTCCAGGCCCAACTGGTGGTCAGGCGCAACCAGGAATGATCCAGAAAGGCGCCACCAGGAAAACCCAGCATCAACAGGGCGACAGCCGTCAGCCAAGCGATTGGCCAGCTCAACAAGGACCGCAAAACCATCGAACGCCTACTTGTCTGCTCCCATGCGGGTTGCTGAGTCATTTGCTAAGGAAATATCAACGTCGGCCGGTACTGGTGGTAACCTATAACGGATTGCCGCCAAGCGGACAAGCTAAAACAGAGCCTGGCTGCCCTTGAACAGATTGGAGTAATGAAAATGCCTATCCTGATGCAGGTCAACAATGAAGTCGTCCAACATAAAGTGGCCTTAAGCGGACAGGATTTGACCATCGGCCGCGCGGCCGACAGCGACATCCAGGTCGAAGACCGTGCCGTCTCGGGCCAACACGCCCGCATCGAATGGGTTAAAGCCGATAACGACCAGGGTGGTTTTTATCAGCTGGTTGATCTGGACAGCACCAACGGTACTTTTCTCAACGAAAAACGCTTGGCAGAGCCAGCTGTCCTGCGCCACGACGATACGATTCGCATCGGCTTTGTCAGTTTTCGTTATCTCGATGAGAACGCACAGGACTTCGAACAAACCGCCAAGATCCACAAAAGCTGGATTCCCGGCGTCTACTACACCAAAGACTGATACCGACCCTGCCACTTCGGTGTGCAGGGCTAACTGACCCAAGTATCTATCGTCATCGCCCCAGCAAGATTGAACACCACCGCACGGACATCTCGCCTTGCAACGCTTCGAACTGCCTTATGCCCCCAGTGCCCGTCCTTGGTTTGACCTGCTGGCAAATGAAACCGGCGCTATCTGGTTTCATTCCGGAGCGACCCGCCCCGACGCCCATCGCTGGGAATGGTGTTCGGCCTGGCCGACCGAGCGTTATCAATATCAAACAGATGGCCGAATTCATCTGACCAGTGGTGATCAAACTCAAATCATCCGTGAACAAAGTTTCATCGAATTTCTGAACAGTCGGCGTCGCCAAAGTAACGACGTTGATTTGCCGTTTTCCTCCGGCCTGGCGGGTCACCTGGATTACGATGCCGGCATTGCATCGAATCTCATGCAGAGCCGCCATCAGCCAGCACAAAATCTGGCCAGTGTTGATCGATACGATTGGAGCCTGGTACTTGATCACCAGCAACAGCAATGTTGGCTGCTGATTCATGAAGATTGCCCGGCTTCTGTCGTCGCTCAATTGGAAAAACTCAAGGCCGTTGCACCACACGAATGGCAACTCAGCGAGCGATTCATGCCATCGCTGAACTGGCAATCGCAGATGTCGCGCAAGGATTACCAACGTCGCTTTGAACAACTGCAGCAGTACATACTGGCTGGCGATATCTATCAGGCTAATCTCACCCGCCAATGGCAGGCTGACTGCCCGCGGGATCTTGAGGATTGGTCACTGTATCAGCGGTTGATTGATCAGGTGCCGGCGCCTTATTCGGTCTATCACCGGGCCGCCGATCACACCCTGTTGAGTGTTTCGCCCGAGCGTTTTTTGACCATCCATAACGGCCAGATGGTGACACAACCGATCAAAGGCACGCGGCCTCGCGGGCACGATGCAGTTTCGGATCAATCCTTAGCAGACGAACTGCAACACAGCGATAAAGACCGGGCTGAAAATCTGATGATTGTTGACCTGCTGCGAAACGATTTGTCGCGCCACGCCAAACCTGGATCCGTGCGCGTACCGCAGCTGTTTGAACTGATGTCCTACTCCAACGTCCACCACCTGGTCAGCACCGTAACCGCTGAACTCAGTACCGATTCGAATCCACTACAGGCGTTGTTCGATGCCTTTCCAGGTGGTTCGATCACCGGCGCGCCCAAACGCCGGGCGATGCAAATCATTGATGAGTTGGAATTAGCGTCACGCGGCAGCTATTGCGGTTCTGCCTTTTGCTACAGTGATGATGGCTATCTGGACAGCAATATCCTGATTCGTTCCATCGTTCGGCGCGACCACCAACTTATCTGTGCCGCTGGCGGTGGCATCGTAGCCGACAGTGACGAAGCCAGCGAATACGCGGAGAGTGCCACCAAGGTACGCCAATTACTCGAAGCCTTGGGGCAGATCGAACCGGACTGATCGGTTTAGAGCGTCAACTCGCGCACACTGGCGTCCAGAAACGCCTGTCGCAACTGATCGTAGCCACGAACCGACGGGAATTGCGGAAATTCAGCAATGACGTTATCCGGTGCGTTGTACAGGATGCCGGCGTCGGCCTCTGCCAACATACTGGTGTCGTTATAGGAATCACCCGCCGCAATGCAGCGATATTTCAGGCTGTGGAAGGCTTGAATAGACGCTCGCTTGGGATCTTTCTGGCGCAGATGGTAGTCAACCACCCGACCATCGGACGCCACTTCCAGGCGGTGACACAACAGGGTTGGATAACCCAGCTGTCGCATCAATGGCTGGGCAAATTCGTAGAAGGTGTCGGATAGAATCACTACCTGGAAGCGCTCGCGCAGCCATTGAATAAAATCAGCGGCACCATCCAACGGTTGCAATTGTGCGATCACCGCCTGAATTTCATTCAAACCCAACTTGTGCTGCGCTAACAACGCCAGCCGCTGGCGCATCAGGACGTCGTAATCCGGAACATCACGCGTTGTCGCTTTCAGTTCTTCAATGCCAGTTTGTTCAGCAAAAGCGATCCAGATTTCCGGTATCAGTACACCTTCCAAGTCGAGACAGGCCAGTTCCACGAATGCGTCCTTAAGATTGAGGCAAATTCAGGCGGCTACACTAGAACGCGTACCCGACCTTGGCAACGGCAGTTTGTGCAGCACTGTCTTGAACCAGCGGTACTCGATTCGGTGCTTCGGTAGCTTATTCAAAACGGTTATGTCATATCGATATGATATGCAGCTATTTTTAGACCCGCGATCAGCCTGCTAATCTACGCACACCTTCAATAAAACCGTGAATCCATGAACCTGACTGAATTGAATCTTGAGCTGTCGGGACTGTCTCCCCGCGAAATCATCAAACGCGCTTTGAATCAGCACGACGCCATTGCCGTGTCATTCAGTGGCGCTGAAGACGTCGTTTTGATCGATATGCTGAGCAAGCTGACCGACTCGCCCCGAGTTTTCACGCTCGATACCGGCCGGCTGCATGCGCAAACCTATGCTTTTATCGAACGGGTCCGTAATCACTATCAGATCGATATCGAGGTTTTCAGTCCGCAAGCGGAATCGGTTCAGAGTCTCGTGCGTCAAAAGGGCCTGTTCAGTTTTTACCAGGATGGTCATGAGGAATGCTGCGGTATTCGTAAAATTGAACCGTTGCGCCGTGCGTTAAAGCCGTTGGATGCCTGGATCACTGGACAGCGACGCGATCAAAGCCCCAGTACTCGGTCAGAGGTTCCTCACGTTCAATTGGATTCCAGCTTCAGCGGTCGCGGTGAGCAACTGTTCAAATACAATCCGCTGGCGAACTGGACGTCCAAAGAAGTTTGGGACTACATCCGATTAATGGAAATCCCTTACAACGAGTTGCACGAAAAAGGTTTTATCAGCTTAGGTTGCGAGCCTTGTACACGTCCGGTATTGCCAGGACAACATGAACGCGAAGGCCGCTGGTGGTGGGAAGAATCCACGCAAAAAGAATGCGGCCTGCACGCCGGCAATCTAAAAGCGCCGAATATTTAATAAGCGGCGCTAGTAGGTTGGGAAGGTAATATTCTGGAATAAATCGTCCAATTCATGGCGGCTGTGTGTCGCCATGGCACGGTCGACCATATCTCGATCTAAATGCGGCGCAAACCGCTCAATAAATCGATACATAAAGCCGCGAATAAACGTGCCCTTGCGGATGCCGATTTTAGTCACACTCGGTTCGAATAAATGACTGGCATCCAGGCTGATCAAATCTCGATCCTGCTCCGGATCAATTGCCATGTGCGCAAGAATACCCACGCCCAGACCAAGACGGACATAGGTCTTGATCACGTCCGCATCCGCCGCTGTAAACACGACTTTGGGCGTCAGACCTTTATTCATAAAGGCGTCGTCCAGCTTGGACCGGCCGGTGAATCCAAAGACATAAGTAACAATCGGATGCGCCGCAACATCCTCTAACGTTAACTGACTCTTCTGTGCCAACGGGTGGTTTTTAGGTACGACAATAGAACGATTCCAGCGATAACACGGCATCATGACCAAGTCGGCAAAATGCTCCATGCCTTCGGTGGCAATGGCCAGATCCACCGTGCCATCGGCTGCCATTTCTGCAATCTGCACCGGAGTGCCCTGGTGCATGTGCAGCGCGACATTGGGAAATTCGTGAATGAAATCGTCAATCACCGAAGGCAACGCATAACGCGCCTGAGTATGCGTCGTTGCCAGACTCAAATTGCCTTGCTGATCGTTGCTGAATTCCTGCGCAATTTGTTTGATGGAATCGACTTTGCGCAGTATCTCACCGGCAACTTTAAGCACCGATTCACCAGCGGGTGTAATGCGCGTCAAATGCTTACCCGAGCGGGCAAAAATCTCGATGCCGAGCTCGTCTTCCAATAAACGGATCTGCTTGCTGATGCCTGGTTGGGAGGTGTATAGCACCTGAGCGGTCGCCGACACATTGAGATCATGATGTGCGACTTCCCAGATGTATTTGAGCTGTTGCAGCTTCATGGTTTCCCCGTCTCGCTTGTCGCGACCACCACTTTGCGCGGTGTCAGCTAGTTGTCCTTGCTGAAAAACTGCCTAGCAGAGCACTCAGCAATAGGACAGTACAGTTATATAAGTATGATCAATTATTCTTTTTCAGAATACTTAATAACCGATAGGTTTAGCAACACCAGCACTCTATGACGTTTAGAACGGTATGGAAATCCTTTTCTACAGCTTGTCCGGCGCCGCCGTTGGCCTAATCGTTGGCCTTACCGGTGTGGGTGGTGGCGCCTTGATGACGCCGTTACTGCTCATGTTTGGCTTTCCTGCCCACGTCGCCATCGGCACCGATCTCTGGTACGCCGCCATCACCAAAAGTGGCGGCATGGTGGCTCATCACCGTCGGGGTCATGTTCGCTGGCGCATTGTTGTATTGATGGCATCCGGCAGTTTGCCGGCGGCCGCCCTGACCGGGTTGGCGCTGTATTTCTTGTTTCGACACCCGGAACAATACAGCGCCCTGTTGCAGTCCACTTTGGGATTGATGCTGGTACTGACGGCGGTCGTTTTAATCCTGCGCACACGAATTTCGGCTCGGCTGGCGTCCAATCGTCAAACCATTCAAAGCCCGATGTTGATCTGGCTGGTTGGCATCGTTCTAGGTGTGTTAGTGACGCTGAGTTCAGTGGGCGCTGGTGCCATCGGAACCGCAGTACTGATGATGATGTTTCCGGCGTTGCTGCCCAAGGAAGTGGTTGGAACTGACATTGCCCACGCCGTCCCGCTGACGCTGACTGCGGGTATGGTCCATCTTGCTCTGGGGAATGTCGATTTTGCGCTGTTACTGGCGCTCATTGCGGGGTCTTTGCCGGCTATTTATGTCGGCACGTCTTTGTCAGCGCGGTTACCGTCACGGATTATGCATTCTTTATTGGCAACCGCCCTGCTCCTTTTGGGTGTGAAGTACGCTTTGTTCTAATTATCGCCAGAAAGGATTACTCCAACCTTTAACGCGATACTCCAGAATTCTGCGTTCAACTGCCGACACATCGCAACGACCGTAAACGCCCTGCTCGCCATTACTCACTTCCAAATCCAGAAAGATGGTATGGACCTTTAACTCTTCGTTATAGCGGGACGATCGATTATCGAAATGCGCACGGAGAAATAAATTACCCAGGCTTCGCGCAACCTCTTGCCGGCAAAGTTCCTGCGCCAATTGAACGCTGACTTCAGCGCGTCCTTGCGGTGGCGGTTCCTCGCCGGTCAAGCGATCCCAGATGGTACGACGGTATTCACCATCCCCCGTATTGGCCGTGAATTCGTCCAATGCGATGCCTAGGGCCAAAATGAAGGCAACAACCAGCGCCCATTTGGCTACCTGGGCTGCTGCGCTACTTTCTTTGACTGCGCCCTTACTACTCATATCTGTAACCCTTTGTTTACGGCTTGTATTCGTTTATTTACTTCCCTATCATCTTTGCTTGTGAAGACGACCCCAATAAGCCCCACTTAGAAGAGCCGTTCGCAAACCATGCAACAGTTAACCAATCTGAACGTTGAAAGCCAGGAAATTCTAATTACGCCTGAGGCTTTAAAGGCGGATTTACCCGTCAGTGATAGCGCTCACGCTGTCATTGATGCCGGCCGCGAAGCCGTACGCCGCATTCTGGACCGCGAAGATCACCGCATCATTGTCGTTATTGGTCCTTGCTCTATCCACAATCCTGCACAGGCGTTGGAATACGCTCATCGACTGAAAGCACTGAATGAGCAAGTCAAGGATAGTCTGTTGCTGGTCATGCGGGTTTATTTTGAAAAACCCCGAACAACAACGGGCTGGAAAGGTCTGATCAACGACCCTTACCTGAACGATTCATTCAAGATTGAAGACGGCTTGCACATCGGACGCAAACTGTTGCTGGATATCGCCGAAATTGGCTTACCCACAGCCACTGAAGCGCTGGACCCTATTTCTCCGCAATACCTGCAGGACTTGATCAGTTGGTCGGCCATTGGCGCCCGCACAACAGAAAGCCAGACTCACCGGGAAATGGCCAGCGGCCTTTCATCCGCCGTTGGTTTTAAAAACGGGACAGATGGCAGCCTGGATGTAGCGATCAACGCTCTGAATTCGGTTTCCTCACCGCACCGTTTCCTGGGGATCAATCACGAAGGTCAGGTAGCCATCATCCATACTCGTGGCAACCCTTATGGGCACGTGGTGTTACGCGGCGGCAACGGCAAGCCTAACTACGATTCCGTCAGCGTGTCGTTGTGCGAAGAGAGCCTGCGCAAAGCCAAATTGCCGACCAACATCATGGTTGACTGCTCTCATGCCAACTCGAACAAAGACCACAATTTGCAACCCTTGGTCGCCGACAACATCACCAACCAGATTCTGGAAGGTAATCAGTCCATTATTGGCGTAATGATTGAAAGCAATCTGGAAGCCGGCAATCAAAAAATCCCAGAGGATCTGGCGGACTTGAAACCTGGCGTCTCTGTGACCGATGCCTGTATCGGCTGGTCAACAACAGAGAAGTTACTGCTGTCGATGCGGGATAAATTGAAAGGGGTTTTACCGGGCCGGGTTCGAAATTCCGTCACGGCCATCAAGGCAGGGTAACCAACGTTAAGAAAAAGGGATTAACTCCGTTCGAGTTAATCCCTTTTCATATTCACACCGGTTCTGATGCTTTCGGCAACAGCTTTGGCCAATCAAAATCAGCAATTTTTGCCTCAGAGCAGTGCTCAGCAGACACCTTCAGACGCTTCAACCAGGACGGGGTTTTTCCCGGCTCAAATACCCACCGGGTAACGTCCAGATGTGCGTCCAATGCCGGCCGAATGGCTTGGCCAGAAGTCGTTTTCCAACCACCAAACCAACCACCCTTTTTCAGCAGCTGACGAAACAGTGGCCGCACTTCCATTTCTTCACCCGGGCCTTTTATCCATGCGCCCTTCAACAAACGAATTCGCTGTATCAATTTTGTACCTGGCAGCCAGTGCAGGCGACGAGGTGGCAGTTGATTGGATTGAACAAACAACAGTTCGGGCAGGGTTTGACCATAGGCCATCGCGCGACTGATCAACTCGCAGCCCAAGCCTCGTGCAACCACGGCTGGTTTCTGCCCGCAACGTTCTTCAATAAACGCAAAAACAGACGGTAGATCGTACTCTGCCATCGTATCGAGCGTATTGGTCTGAGGCCGTTGGTTACGGGAAGACAGGCCATGGCCGCGCCAATCCAACAACCAGACATCGTAACCTTGGCGCACCAGTTCACCGGCAGTGCCGCCGACGCCATAATCAAGCCATTGCCAATGGTTATAAAAAGCGTCATGCACCAACAGCAGCGGCAACGCTTTATCGATTTTTTCCCGGTGCAAACGAACCAGGGCAATCTCGACGGTTTTATCGGTGCTGTTGTTAGGTTTCAGGGAATAGACATCTTCGTAGACGCCTTCTTTAAACTCCGCGCTGGCCAAGGCCACCGGAAACAATTCACTGCTACTTTTCAAGCCTTTTGAGTCCTTTACAGTGAGCGTAGCCTGTATATAATCCCAGCTACTGTATAAAAAAACAGGGCGACACTATGCTGAAACTGACCGCTCGTCAACAAGAGGTGCTGGATATCATAAAAGAGCACCTGGGCGCCACTGGCTATCCTCCGACTCGGGCAGAAATTGCCCAGAAACTCGGTTTTAAGTCCCCCAATGCCGCCGAAGAACATCTCAAAGCACTGGCCCGCAAAGGTGCGATTGAAATGGTATCAGGCGCATCCCGAGGTATCCGTCTGCCTGAATCAGAGTCCGAAGCGGGTATTCCAGTTGTCGGACGGGTTGCCGCTGGTTCACCCATCCTGGCTCAGGAACAGATTGAGGAATTCATTGAAATTCCGACCGGTCTGTTCTCACCCAAAGCGGATTACTTACTTCAGGTTCAGGGGCTGAGCATGAAAGACATTGGCATTCTGGAAGACGATCTCATTGCAGTTCACAAAACGGACCAAGCCCGGAACGGCGACATTGTCGTTGCCCGAGTTGGTGAAGACGTCACGGTGAAACGCTATGAGCGCCAAGGTGCCATTGTAACGCTCTATCCTGAAAACTCCGACTTCGATCCGATCATTGTCGACTTGCAACAAGACGACTTTGCCATTGAAGGTCTGTACGTCGGGGTCATTCGTAGAACCCTGCACTGACACCTCACGGTTCAGTTCATTTGCTCCGGCCGTGCCACAACGGCGCGGCTCCGGAAGCCTTCTCGATCATCGCCAACATCTGTTGATGTGCATCCAGTTCCATTTCGGTTGGGCGTACTACGGTCAATCGCTCACCCGATGCCAAAATAGCGCTGGCATCAAAACTCACCTCTTCCTGCTCTGACTCAGCCGGTTCCTCATCAAGAATCAGCGCTGTCTGCCCACCAGTCATCATCAGGTAGACGTCAGCGAGAATTTCCGAGTCCAACAGCGCCCCGTGAAGTGTTCGGTGGCTATTGTCGATGCCGTATCGTTTGCACAATGCATCCAACGACGCCTTGGCACCCGGGTGTTTCTCTCGCGCCAACATCAAAGTGTCGAGCACGGAGCAATGCTCTGCCAGCCTGCCAAATGAACGTCCTTCGGTGGCCAGACGATCAAACTCCATCTGTAAAAAGCCCATGTCGAAGGCGGCGTTGTGAATCACCAACTCGGCACCCGCGACAAACTGCCAGAACTCTTCAGCAATATCCCGAAACTTGGGTGAGTCTTTTACTTTCTCATTGTCGATACCGTGGACGGCAACGACTTCAGCCGGAATGTCTCGCTCAGGGTTGACGTAATAATGAAAGTGGCGCCCGGTGTGTTTACGACCAATCAGTTCAACGCAACCGACTTCAACAATGCGGTCACCTTTATTCGGGCTCAAACCCGTAGTTTCTGTATCCAATACGATTTGACGCATCTCAGCCCTTCCTGATGATTTCATCGACGCCCTGATTGGCCAACGCATCCGCGCGCTCATTGCCATCCACACCAGCGTGTCCTTTTACCCAATGCCATTCAACCTGATGTTTGCCAATCTGTTGGTCCAGGCGTTGCCACAAATCCTGATTTTTGACGGGTTGCTTGCTCGCGGTCTTCCAGCCGTTACGCTTCCAGCCGTGAATCCATTCGGTGATGCCTTTGCGGACGTATTGCGAGTCGGTATACAAATCCACCTGACAGCGCCGCTTTAACGATTCCAATCCTACAATGGCGGCCATCAACTCCATTCGATTGTTGGTGGTTTCCGCTTCACCACCGTGCAGTGTTTTTTCATGTGCGCCAGAGCGCATTAACACACCCCATCCGCCTGGGCCTGGATTACCTCGACAGGCACCATCCGTGTACAAGGTGACAGCGTCACTCATAAAGATTCCTTGATCGTCTGACCGGTTAGGCCAGATTTGAGAACTGGGCGGGCCCGCCAACGCGGCCGACCATTAATTCGTCCGGCAACCTGCTTACAGCCGACCAGCAAATAAACCGCACCGCTAACAGGCATCAGACGTCGTTGCATCCGACTGAGCACATTCATGCGCCCCATCCATTCCGGACGATTATAGGGTGGAATAAACAGATGCTTTTCCTGACGTTCCAATTCGAAATCCAGCAACTGCATCCAATCAGCCACCCGCCCGCTGCGAATAAAACGAGATCGCCATACACCCGATTGAACGCGGCTCAACATGGCGCGCATTCCCCAGGTACTGAACGGGTTAAACCCGACAATCACCAAAAGCCCACCCGGTCGAAGCACATGCGCCGCTTCGCGAACAGCCTGATACGGGTTATCGCATTGATCCAAGGTGTGATGCATCACCAGGGCATCAATACTTTCCGGCTCAAATGGCAAGGCCTCAGCATCGGCACGCACAACGGGACAGGGAGCGCGATTGTCCAACTGACACACCAAGGTGCCACAGCCGTAGAGTCGCTGTTCAAACAACGGCTCATGCCAGCCGCTGTCGAGCTGCAACAAATGGGAACCAAAACGACCCGCCAAACCCAAAGCAACCAGTTCGCGTTCTGTTTCGATGAGCCGCTGACCAAGGGCCGACTGATACCACCGCGACAGCGAAGCTTCCTGAGATGCCACATGCGGCGGCCCAGTGCGCAACAGATGTTTGAATCGCTGACCTATCTGCTTGTTCAAAACATTCTCTCAGTTGTAAACGGGGACCTTCTTCGTTGAGCGCCAGGCACAATAGCGTCCACTTGCGGCACCCCCACTGCCAACATAGAATTATCGCCCAAACCGATACTGGCTTCAAAACCCAAGCGACCCACTGCATGCTTTTAAATCGTTATCTGTTACCAACGGCCCTGACCAGCATCCTGGTAAGTGGCTGCAGCACCCTGGGCGGTTCTTCCCTCTCAAGCATTCCTCAATCCTGGTTTGGCAAAAGCACCCCTATCGAGCAGACCGTGCGATCGGCCGGCTTGGATCTCGATGCGGGTTATCCGGCCATCATGCCGCGCCCGCCGTTGAAGATGCCATTCTCAGAACCGGTGTATGACCCGCTGTTGGAAACACTGCTGGTCACTCAGGATGTCTTTTCCACTCATCCAGATCTGACCGAAGAAATCACCCGAGCGCGTGCGGTCTACGACCCTTATTCGCATTACCCGGACGACCTCTATCAGACATTGCGCCGCGGTTTTCAATTTGACGTCAGCCTGGACAACCCGCGCATTACCGCTCAGTTACGCTGGTACGCCAGCCACCAAAGCTACATCAACCGAGTCAGCGACCGCGCTGGTCGGTATATGTACTTTATCGTCGAAGAATTACAGGCGCGGGACATGCCACTCGACCTGGCACTGCTGCCCATCGTTGAAAGTGCTTTCGACCCGTTTGCCTATTCACACGGCAGTGCTGCTGGCATGTGGCAATTCATTCCGTCAACCGGACGGATGTACGGCCTGAAGCAGGACTGGTGGTACGACGGTCGCCGTGACGTGGTCGATTCCACTCGGGCGGCGTTGGAATATCTGGATCGTCTGAACCAAATGTTTGACGGCGATTGGCTGCTGGCCCTGGCGGCCTACAATTCAGGGCCGGGTACGGTCTTGCGTGCGGTTCGACGCAACGAGTCCGCAGGGCGCCCCACCGATTTCTGGCACCTGGATTTGCCTCGTGAAACCGAAGCCTATGTGCCTAAGATGTTCGCTCTGGCCAAACTGATTCATTCGCCGGAAGCCTATGGCATTGAATTGCCACTGGTCAGCACGCAGCCTTATTTTGAAGTGGTCGAAGTTGGCGGCCAGATCGATTTGGCCCAGGCTGCACAATTGGCCGACATGGACCTCAGTGACCTCTACCTGCTGAACCCGGGCTACAACCAGTGGGCAACCAATCCCGACGGGCCTCACCGCCTGCTGGTCTACGCGGACAAAGCACAAGGGTTTCGTGACCAACTGGTGGATCTGCCGCCCGAGTCACGCATGACCTGGCAGCGTTACACCATCAAACCCGGCGATTCACTGCTCAGCATTGCTGGTCGTTTTAACGTCACCGTCGACATGCTGCAAGACGCCAACGATTTATCTGGCAGTATGATCCGCGCTGGCGACGCCTTGATGATTCCAATCGCCTCAGCCAGGTCCAGCGACTACGCACTCAGCGCCGGTCAGCGTCTGGCTCGCACTCAAAATGCTTTGGCGGGCAGCAACCGCACTCGGGTTAACTATGTTGTCCGTGGTGGCGACACTTTCTGGGATATTTCACGTGAGTACGGCGTCAGTGTCGGCAACCTGGCACGGTGGAACAACATGGCGCCGCGCGATGTCTTGCGCCCAGGACAGACCCTGGCGATCTGGCTGGACGCCAACAACCCCAGCGTCGCCCGGACCAATCGCGAAGTGGTGCGCAAGGTAGGCTATGTGGTGCGGTCTGGTGACTCACTGTCGCGCATCGCCAACAAATTCAACGTTCGCGTCAATGACATTGAGCGCTGGAACAGCATCGACCAACCATACATTCAGCCCGGGCAACGGCTAACACTGTATGTGGATGTCACGCGCATCAATTAAATAAAAAAGCCGGCGATCGCCGGCTTTTTTATGGGTCGGAATACAGCCCTGTCACTAGGGCAAAATTCGCTGCGATAAACGACTGATCATGCCTTCCGTTGCCGCCGACGCTGCTGACCGAACCCGAACATCCAAGCGGCGTTGCGGCTTCCAACTGACCGAGACCAACTCTTTGGCGTCGATCTGGCGCATCAGATAATCATCGCTGGTGCCAATTTCATCGATCAATTGCAGCTCCAACGCGTCTTCCGCCAACCAGAAATCCCCTTCGGTTACCTGAGCCAAATCCAACTGAGGGCGATAACGCCCCACCAAGGCTTTAAAACGACGATGAATGGCTTCCAGATCATCGAGAAACTTCTGCCGACCGGCTTCCGTCTTCTCACCCATCAAGGTCAACGGCGCTTTGTGTTTACCCGCGGTTAACACCTCGACATCGACATCGTGACGTTTCAGCAGATTGTGCACGTTCGGTACCTGCGCCAACACGCCGATGGAACCAACCATGGCGAACGGTGCCGCCAAAATCCGATCCGCAATACACGCCATCATATAGCCACCGCTGGCGGCAACCTTGTCGACACAGACAGTCAATTTCAGGCCGGCGTCGCGTAAGCGTTTCAATTGCGACGCGGCCAGACCATAGCCACTGACGGCACCGCCAGGGCTCTCCAAGACCAGCACCACCTCCTCCCCGGCCTTGGCAACGGCCAGCAACGCATTAATTTCTTCACGCAACGAGGTCACCTGGGACGCCTGAATGTCGCCTTTGAAGTTCAACACCCAGACGCGCTCAGGCGTCTTGTCCTTGTCCGCTTTCAAGCGCGCTTTTTCCGACTTTTGATGCGCCTTGAGCGACTTCTTATCGAACACTTGATGGCGAATGGCATCGGCCTGCCGGCGAAAGCGCTCATTCAAGGTCCGCACCACCAGCCGGCCACGGTGCTGGGCACCGCCCTGGCCGGACCGTGCACTGCGGGCAATGGCCCCGATAACAACGACGATCACCACGGCAACCGTCAGGGCTTTTAATAGAAACAACCAGTAATCACTCCACACACCGTGGCTCCTTGCATCGACAATTCATGAATCAAACCTTCGTTTCAAACATACGTTTGATTTCGTTTTGGGCGGCTCCTACAATGCCAAACTTCCGGAGCCCATGCACAGGAGACACAAGATGGCTACGACTGCTGAACTCTTCAATACCATTCAATCCCGGTTCGATGCGGATGCTGCCGGCGACATGGACGAAGTCTTCCAATTCGCCATCGAAGACGAAGCCACCTACCACCTGGTGGTGAAAAACGGTCAGTGTGAATTAGGCGAAGGTGAGCACGACGACCCCAGCGTAACCCTGCTGATGGACGCCGATACTCTGCAAGACATCGCCTCCGGCGAGCTCAACGGCATGCAGGCATTTATGGCCGGTCGTCTGCGCACTGAAGGCGACATGATGTTGGCGACTCGACTGTCGGACTTGTTTTCACTCTGATCGACAAACCCTTTCGACAGTCAGATTATTATTCGGAACTCCAAGTCCCCACCGCCGCTCGCGCCGGTTCATTAACCGGCCGGGCGACCAATCCTCGGGACGTTAAGCCCACCTCAAAAATCCCACCATCGACCATCGGCAAATAGGCAGCACTGCCAAAACGGGCATCCACCCAGGGCAGCCAGGGTTCAAATTGCTGTATGCTCAGCCAGCTGCGTTCTTCCAGAGAATGGACGCGACGGTCACCGCTACGCTCTTGCGTTAAGTCACGGTAACGCCCCGACAAGCGCTCCAAGCGATACACCGGCTCCATGCCCAGTACCGTCAACGGCCCTGTCCAAGTCAGAACGCGGGCATCCAGCTGCCACTCGTCTCCGGTTAATTCATAGCTTTCTTCGGAGTCTTCATCGAGCCGGGACAGCTGCACGTCATAGCGCTGTGGACCGGACTGAGTAAACGACAAGGTGGCAATGGTGGTCTCGGCGCGCAACGCTCGATACGCAGCCAGATCAACCACCAAATAACCCAGCAATACGATGACCAGCAGACTGCCAATGCCTATCAGGCCGCGCAGAAAACCGCCAACCCAACCCCCACGAAACAGCAGTCGTACTGCCAAAAACAACAACAAGATGCAGACTGGCAACAGGATCAACAGCAACGGCCAATACGTCATAACCTGCCCTCTATTCTCGGTCGGTGATGCCCGGCTGAACCGAGCAATTGAACCCTTTATTGAACCCCTTGAAGCTCCGTGCAGCCTCCCGAAGACAAGGGGTTAATAACAGCATTCCAGTCTTCCACACTCACCAGGTCAAGAAAAGCGTGCCCAAGCGACAGCACCTGTCGATTCTATGTGCAGTTATTCCTTGGCACCGCTTGAAAAACCAACCAAAACGAGTAGTTTAAACGCCCATTTTCGAGGAGTATGACGCCCCAGCGCGACGGGCTCCCAACCGGTTTCCCTTTTCCTATGAGCACCCCATGAGCACTACGTTTACTCAATCCGTTGTCTCGAACTTTCTCGGCAATAGCCCAACCTGGTACAAGCAGATCATTTTGGGCTTTTTGATCGTCAACCCCATCCTGCTATGGGCGCTGGGCGAAGCTGGCCCCCATGTGGTCGGTTGGTTATTGATCGCCGAATTCATCTTTACACTGGCCATGGCATTGAAATGCTACCCGTTGCAACCCGGTGGGCTGCTGGCGCTGGAGTCGGTGTTGATTGGTTTGACCAACCCCGAAGTGGTTTACCACGAAGCCGCTGTCAATTTCCCAGTGATCTTGTTGTTGATCTTTATGGTCGCCGGCATCTATTTCATGAAGGACTTACTGCTGTTCACCTTCACCAAATTGCTGCTGGGTATTCGCTCCAAATCACTTTTGTCGCTGATGTTCTGTTCCGTCGCGGCGTTTCTGTCAGCTTTTTTGGATGCGCTAACGGTCACCGCCGTATTGATCAGCGTTGCCGTTGGTTTCTACAGCGTTTATCACAAGGTTGCCTCTGGTAAGCCGTTCCAACACCACGAGCATAATCACAACGAAGACGACTCCGTCGAAGACCTGCATCGCCAGGATTTGAGTGAGTTCCGTAGCTTTTTGCGGTCGTTGTTGATGCACGGCGCTATCGGTACTGCCTTGGGTGGGGTTTGCACTCTGGTTGGCGAACCGCAGAATTTGCTGATCGCTCACATTGCCGGCTGGGACTTTGGTGAATTCTTCTTCCGCATGGCGCCGGTCACCATCCCCGTTCTGGCTGCTGGATTGACCACTTGTGTACTGCTCGAAAAATTACGCTGGTTCGGATACGGCGCTCGCCTCCCGGCCTCCGTTCGCACCATCCTGACCGACTTTGAAGCACATCAGCAAAGCAAACGTACCCGTCGCGATGTCACTAAGTTACTGGTTCAGGCTGCCGTGGCTGTTTGGCTGATTTCCGGCCTGGCATTCCATTTGGCCGAAGTGGGTTTGATCGGACTCAGCGTCATTGTGTTGTTGACCGCTTTGAACGGTGTCACCGATGAACACCAACTGGGTAAAGCCTTCGAAGAAGCCCTGCCCTTTACCGCGCTACTGGTAGTGTTCTTCACCATTGTTGGCGTCATCCACAGCCAGCATTTGTTTACGCCGATCATTGCCTGGGTGCTGACGCTGCCAGAAGCCGTTCAGCCGGGTATGTTTTTCGTCGCCAACGGCTTGTTGTCGGCCATCAGCGATAACGTCTTCGTCGCGACCGTTTACATCAATGAAGTGAAATCCGCACTCGATAGCGGCGCTATTGATCTGGAGCACTTCAACCAACTGACGGTTGCCATCAACACCGGCACCAATTTGCCTTCAGTGGCCACGCCCAACGGTCAGGCTGCGTTTCTGTTCTTGCTGACGTCCGCCATCGCACCACTGATCCGGCTGTCCTATGGCCGCATGGTATTGATGGCCCTGCCTTACACCTTCGTAATGTCCATACTGGGTTATCTTGCGGTGTCTTTTTGGTTATAATTCGCCACCCGAATTAAGAGGGGCTTTGCCCCTCACGCTGCAATTCGCGGAGACACTTTTGGCTTATCCCCACCCTTTCAGCGTTGCCCCCATGATGGACTGGACCACGTCCGAGTGCCGTCAATTTCATCGTCTGCTCAGCCAGCGAGCGTTGCTGTACACCGAAATGGTTACCACCGGCGCCCTCATTCATGGCAACGCCGAGCGTTTCCTGCGCTTCGAGGAAACCGAACATCCATTGTCGCTCCAGTTGGGTGGCAGTGACCCCTCCGGCCTGGCTCAGTGCGCCCAGATGGCAGAGCGTTGGGGTTATGACGAAGTGAATCTGAACGCCGGCTGCCCGTCGGACCGCGTGCAAAATGGCATGATTGGTGCCATTTTGATGGGCCACGCCGAACTCGTCCGGGATTGTTTGAGCGCTATGCGTCAGGCCACAGACATTCCGGTCACGCTCAAGCATCGTATCGGCATCGATGACTTTGACGATTACGCCTTTCTGCGCGATTTCGTTGGCATCACCGCCGAATCCGGCTGTGACACTTACATCGTGCACGCTCGCAAAGCCATTTTGAGCGGCCTCAGCCCCAAGGAGAATCGCGAGATTCCGCCCTTGGATTACGAGCGGGTGAAACGTCTCAAGGCCGATTTCCCACATCTGAACATCGTCATCAACGGCGGCATTAAAGACCACGACACGGCCCAAGCGCTGATTGCGTCCGGTTTGGATGGGGTCATGCTGGGACGCGAAGCCTATCAAAATCCGTTGATACTCCAGGACGTCGACCCTATTTACTACGGTGCGGCTCAACCTTGCCCGACACAACGCAGTCTGAAAGAACGGTACCTGGACTGGATCGAGCAAGGTTTCGCCGCTGGTACACCGCTGAAATATATGGCGCGCCACACTCTGGGTTTGTTTCAAGGCCAGATCGGCGCCCGGCGGTTTCGGCGCCTGCTCAGCGAAGGCATGCATCGACCCGATGCCAGCCCCGAGCTGATTCGTCGCGCTTTGCATGAAGTCCAACTGCTGGACCCTCAGGCATTATCCGCCTGACCGTTACTGATTCGCCCGCCGGTTAAAGCGGGAACACGCAACCACAGCCAAGCCAGCCATCACAGAGAGTCGCTATGAACAAACTCGAACAGCTCAAAGCGTTCACCGTTATCGTTGCGGATACCGGCGAACTCGAATCGATCCGTAAGTTCAAACCTCAGGACGCCACCACCAATCCATCACTGGTGCTCAAAGCCATCCAAGGCGGCCATTACGACGATCTGATTGATCGCTGCATGTCTCGCGCCGACAACTTCGACGATGGCATTGATCGCATTCTGACGTCCATCGGCCAGGAAATTCTTAAAGAAGTACCCGGCTACGTTTCCACCGAAGTAGACGCCCGACTGTCGTTTGATACTCAAGCGACGCTGACCAAAGCCCGCCGTTTGATCGAACTGTACGAAGCCGACGGCTGGACCCGCGACCGCATTCTGATCAAGATCGCGTCCACCTGGGAAGGCATTCAAGCGGCTCGCGTTCTGGAGCAGGAAGGCATCAACTGCAACATGACGCTGCTGTTTGGCATGGAACAGGCCCAGGCGTGCGCCGATGCCAACGCGACTTTAATTTCTCCGTTCGTTGGCCGAATTCTGGATTGGTACAAGCAGAGCACCGGACAGGATTACAGCGCCGAAACCGACCCGGGCGTAGTGTCTGTTCGCGAAATCTACGAGCACTACAAAGCCAATGGTTACAAAACCATCGTCATGGGCGCCAGCTTCCGTAACACTGGCGAAATTGAAGCTCTGGCCGGTTGCGACCGCCTGACCATCAGCCCCGCCCTGCTGGAAGAATTGAGCCAGGACAACGGCAAACTGGAGCGTGCATTGAACCCCGGTGGCGGCAGCGACGATCAAACCAGCCCGATTACCGAAGCGGATTTCCGCCTGGGCATGAACAACAACCCCATGGCGACGGAAAAACTGGCCGAAGGCATTCGCAAATTCATCGAAGACCAAATCAAGATGGAAGAGCTGATTCGCTCACGCGTTTCCTGAACCAATGGGTGGGAAATGCGAGCGGCAATACCCTCGCCGCCCGCATTTCCTAACTCAACCCATCGCCCCTCAAGCGCCTTCGCCACTCACCAGCACCAACCAAATACCCAATCTCAAACATCGCCCCTCTTGGTCAGAAACACGCAAGCCGTTACACTGACAAAAAGCCTCAAGAGATAACGGTATATTGGACAGCGAAACCCGCCTCTTCGATCAATTCGAACACATGCGTCGCGCCATTGCTGCATTCGCTAAATCGGTGAACCAGTACGACAGCGCACATTGGATTGCCCCTTGGGCCGGTTCTGTTCGAGCGCCGGATCTTGAAGATCTATTGTTGGATCTTTGGTATCAGGAAGAACAGGACGGTCGCGAAACACGCACCTATCCGGGTTTGATTGCCCTCAACCGGGAGCAGATCACCCTGGCGGCGGAAGTAAACCTGGCCAAAGATCAGTTCCGCAAAGTTGTTCATGCATTGAAGGAAGCCGACAACGTGGCGTGGCGGGAAATTCAGGGCCGGCTGGCTCGTCGCTATCAGGGCTTGAACGATTCACTCTCTCGCGAAGGCTTGGCACGGCTGCATTTGAAGCAGGTTTTCCGTCACCTGCCGTTAGTCGTTAAACGTCCCGATCGCGTCGGTTTTAGTTGGTATAGCAGCGGTCGCTCCATAACCCGCATCACCAAAATGGAAGCCTGGGAACGGCTGACCAAACTGAACACCGAAGCCGCCCACATTCGCATTCAAATGGAACGTTTAGCTGCCCTGCCCGACAACGAACCACTGGCTCGGGTGCAGCGTCAGGCACCGGTGTTACGCGCCAATCTGGTGTTTGCCGATGGCCGGCGTAAGTCCATGAACGTCTCCTTGCCGCTCTTGTTCCCCAGCCAAGGCATTAACGATCTGCCGGATTTTTCCATTCCACCGGAAACGCCACCAAACGAACGACACCGCCTGGTGCGCAGCGACAATAAATTAGAAGACGAACCCTGGCTGCCATCGATTCGTGTACATCGGTATCGGCAACCTAAGCGCCGAACCTATTAAGCGACAGACACAAAAAAGCCGGCAGTTGCCGGCTTTTATTTGCATGAGTGTCAACTTAAAAAATTCGGTTCAGACCGTTTAACGCCGCCACCCGATAGGCTTCCGCCATCGTCGGGTAGTTAAATGTATGCTCGATAAAATACCGAATGGTATTGCCGCCATTTTTCTGCGCCATGATCGCCTGGCCGATGTGCAAAATTTCCGCAGCCTGGTCACCAAAGCAATGAATGCCCAACAACTCCAACGATTCACGGTGGAACAACAACTTCAATACGCCAACGTCTTCGCCGGTAATTTGCGCGCGTGCGATGTCCTTGAAATAGGCTTTGCCGACTTCGTACGGCACCTTGGCATCGGTCAGTTCGCCTTCGGTCAAACCAACTGATGAAATTTCCGGAATGGTGTAGATGCCAGTTGGAACATCGTTGATGTGACGGTAAGTGTTGTTCTGCACAATCACACCAGATGCACTGCGGCCCTGGTCGTAGGCGGCACTGGCCAGACTCGGCCAACCCACCACATCACCCGCGGCGTAGATGTTTTCCACCGAAGTGCGGTAGTGCTCATCGACTTCCAACTGGCCGCGACGATTGGCTTCCAGTCCAACCGCCGGCAAATTCAGATTGTCGGTGTTTCCGCTGCGGCCGTTGGCCCACATAAAAGCATCGGCTTTGATTTTCTTACCGGATTCGAGCGACAACACAATGTGGTCATCGAAGGCTTCGACCGATTTGAACGTCTCGTTGTGGCGCACCAGCACACCGTGTCCGCGCAGGTGGTAACTCAACGCATCGGAAATTTCGTCATCCATAAAAGCGAGCAGACGGCCACCCGGGTTGATCAAATCCACCTTACAACCCAGTCCATTGAAAATGGATGCGTACTCACTGCCTATAACACCCGCACCGTAAATCACGATGTGCCGAGGTGTGTCGGTGGAGTTCAGTATCGTGTCGCTGTCGAAAATACGCGGATGGTTGAAATCCACACCCGGTGGACGCCACGGACGCGAACCAGTGGCGATGATGAATTCCTTGGCGGTTAACACATCCGCCTGTTCATCGCCTTGATCGACGTGGATTGAATGCGTATCCACAAAACTGGCGACGCCGTAAAACAGATCAATGCCGTTGCGGCTGTAGAAACGCGCGCGCATAGCGACCTGTTTATCGATAACCCGTTGCGCCGTTTCGCGCACCTGGCTGTAAGACAGCCACTTCTGTTCGGAAATGTGGCGGAACATGGGGTTGCGGTTGAACTGCATGACCTGATGCACGGCATGACGCAACGCCTTGGACGGTATCGTGCCCTGGTGGGTGCAGTTGCCACCAACGCGCTGACGCATATCGATAACGGCAACTTTGCGCCCTGCTTTGGCGGCGTTCATGGCCGCGCCTTCGCCCGAAGGGCCACTGCCAATAATGATCAGATCGTACTGAGTTTCGACCAACTGCCTTACTCCCAGAGTCAGTTCAACCAGGGCAACTCAACGACTGGCGTCTACCGCCAGATCCGCTGCGTTATTTTTGCGACGACGGGTCGCGCGGGTTTCGGAATCGCAACGCGTTTTGTCGCCACCGCAGACATCGCATTCCGCTTCCATTCCAATGGCGGCCATACCACCGCAGGAACCTTTGATCGGTTGACGACCAAACATCACACCCACGGCCATTGCCGCTACCACAATCAACATAAAGACCAGAACGGCCAGAAAGGTTGCCATGATGCACCTCCCCCTTGCCCGATTGGGCGTTGTTTAATTCAACTCAGTTTGCCGAGCCAAACAGCTCAGCAAAACGTTCGGATTGCCAGGCTGTAAAACCATCACCATCGCGTTCAATCAACATAACGGCCAAACCCTGCGACTCGGCCAACGTCTGTGCTTCGTCGTAACCTTTAACCAACATGGCGGTGGCAAAAGCATCACTCAAGGCGCAATCGTCTGCCAGAACCGAAACGGACACCAGCGAGTGATGAATCGGCCGACCATTGGACGGATCCAGCGTGTGCGAATAGCGCACGCCATCCTCTTCGTAATAGTTACGATAGTCGCCACTGGTCGCCATTGCACCCGTACCGACTTCGAGAATCCGATAGGCACTGCGCGCACCGCTGTCAGGTGTTTCAATGCCAACGCGCCAAGGCTCATCGCCTGGTTTGGTGCCAGAAAATCTCAGCTCGCCACCCACTTCCACCAGATAATCAACGATGCCTTCATTTGCCAGCGCATCGGCTACCTGATCGACCGCGAAGCCTTTGGCGATACCCGATAAATCCAGTTCACGCTCGGCGGTCTTACGCAGCCGATGATGGGCGTCATCAATCTCGATCGCCGCCCAACCCACTTGTTTCAACAGGTCATCAATTTGCGGTTGTGACGGTATCTGATCCGGTCGAGGCTGCGGGCCAAAGCCCCAGGCGTCCACTAACGGCGCGATGGTTGGATCGAATGCACCGTCACTGAGACGGGCAACATCCAACGCCAACGACACCACCTCAACCGTCAACGGCGACACATCCACCCAGTCGTTCACTGCCGCATCGTTAAAACGCGACACATCCGAACGCGGTAAATAAGTCGACATCGCCTGATCCACCGTCTCAAGACGACTGCGAACCACTGCATCCAAGTGTTGCGCCTGTGCGACGGTAGACACCAGCTTGACACTGTAGCTGGTGCCCATGCTGTAACCGGCCAAAGTGCGAACGGCGACCTCTCGGTCGCCGCAAGCAGTCAGGAGCGCGGTCAGAACGACCAGTATCAAACCGCGCCATTTAAGAGCCGACATCAACCGCCAAAGTCATCCAGCATGATGTTTTCCGGCTCAACGCCCAGGTCTTCCAACATCTTGATGACGGAGGCGTTCATCATCGGCGGTCCACACATGTAGAACTCAACATCTTCCGGCGCGTCGTGATCCTTCAGATATTGTTCGTACAGGACGTTGTGAATAAAACCGGTGAGGCCGTCCCAATTGTCTTCTGGCAGCGGATCGGACAGCGCCAGATGCCAATTGAAGTTGTCGTTTTCCTTGGCCAGTTGATCGAACTCTTCCACGTAGAAGGCTTCACGCCAGCTGCGAGCGCCGTACCAGAAGCTGATCTTGCGTTTGGAATTCAACCGCTTGAGCTGATCGAAGATGTGCGAACGCATCGGTGCCATACCGGCACCACCGCCGATAAAGACCATCTCGGCGTCGGTGTCTTTGGCGAAGAACTCACCGAAAGGACCAAACACAGCGATTTTGTCGCCCGGTTTCAAACTGAACACATAAGACGACATCTGGCCCGGCGGATGGTTGGTTCCCGGCGGCGGCGTCGCAATACGGATGTTGAATTTAACGATGCCTTTTTCGTCCGGGTAGTTCGCCATGGAATAGGCTCGGGTCACCGTTTCGGTGACCTTGGAGCTGTATTGCCAGATGTTGAACTTGTCCCAATCGCCATGGAATTCTTTACCGATATCGAAGTCTTTGTAGTGCACTTCGTGCGGCGGAATTTCCAACTGAACGTAACCGCCGGCACGGAAATCGACGTCCTCGCCTTCTGGCAATTTCAGCGTCAGTTCCTTAATAAAGGTCGCCACGTTCGGGTTCGATTCGACCGTGCATTCCCAACGCTTAACGCCGAAGAATTCCGGATCGACTTCGATCTTCATGTTCTGCTTAACCGCTACCTGGCAAGACAGGCGCCAGCCGTCACGCAATTCACCTTTAGTGAAATGCGTTTCTTCGGTCGGCAGAGCCGCACCACCGCCATCCAGCACCTTACATTTGCACTGAGCGCAGGTACCGCCACCACCGCAGGCAGACGACAGGAAAATGCCTTCGTTCGCCAGGGTGCCGAGCAGCTTGCTGCCAGCCGGTACGGTAATGGCTTTGCTGGCGTCTTCGTTGATTTCAATGGTGACATCACCACTGCTCACCAACTTGGCACGGGCCGACAGAATGACGGCGACCAGTGCCAGAACGATCAGGGTGAAGAGAACAACACCCAAAATAATTTCGGTACTCATCGTTGTAATCCTCAGCCGTTACAGAGACACACCAGAGAACGACATAAAGCCCAGCGACATCAGACCCACAGTAACGAAGGTGATGCCCAGACCGCGCAAACCGGCCGGAACGTCGCTGTACTTCAGCTTCTCGCGAATGCCCGCCAGCGCCACAATCGCCAGCGCCCAACCGGCACCAGCACCAATGCCGTAGACGATGGATTCGCTGAAGTTGTAGTCGCGTTCCACCATGAACAATGACGCACCCATGATGGCGCAGTTCACAGTGATCAACGGCAGGAACACACCCAGGGCGTTGTACAGCGCCGGGAAGTACTTATCGAGCACCATTTCCAGAATCTGAACGATGGCTGCGATCACGCCGATGTAGCTGAGGTAGCCCAGGAACTCCAGGTTGGCTTCGGGGAAACCCGCCCAACTCAAAGCGCCTTCAGCCAGTACATAATGCAGAATCAGGTTATTGACCGGCACGGTGATGGCTTGCACCACAATCACCGCAACGCCCAAACCGATGGCTGCGGAAATCTTCTTGGAAATCGCCAGGAAGGTACACATGCCCAGGAAGAAGGCCAGCGCCATGTTTTCAACGAAAACGGCGCGGATAAACAGACTCAACAACGCTTCCATTACACCGCCCCCTTCTTAACGTGCGCCTTCAAGGTGTATTCGCTTTCTTCGATCTGAGTGGCGTCCCAACGACGCAGAATCCAGATGAAGCCACCGATGATAAAGAAGGCACTGGGTGCCAACAGCATCAAGCCATTGGGCACGTACCAGCCACCTTGGTTCACGGTCTGCAGAATCTGGAAGCCGAACAGGCTGCCGGAACCGAAGAATTCGCGCAGCGTGGCAATGAACACCAGAACGGCGCTGTAGCCCAAGCCGTTACCGATGCCATCAAGGAAGCTCAGAATCGGCGGGTTTTGCATGGCGTAGGCTTCGGCACGACCCATCACAATACAGTTGGTGATGATCAGACCGACGAACACCGACAACTGCTTGGAGATGTCATAGGCGTAAGCTTTCAACACCTGATCCACGACGATCACCAAAGAGGCAATGATCGTCATCTGCACGATGATGCGGATGCTGCCCGGAATCTGGTTACGGATCATGGAAATAAACAGGTTCGAAAACGCCGTAACCAGCGTCAACGCGATACACATCACCAGCGTCACTTTCAAACCGGTGGTGACCGCCAACGCCGAACAGACCCCAAGGATCTGCAAGGCAATCGGGTTGTTGGAGAGAATCGGTGTCAGTAACACCTTGCGTGTTTCAGACATGATCAGGCTTCTCCTGCTTTAAGGTTGTTCAGGAAAGGTTTGAAGCCACGTTCACCCATCCAGTATTGGATGAGGTTGGTCACACCACGGCTGGTCAGAGTGGCACCGCTGAGCGCATCGACGCGATAAGTGGCGTCAATTTCATTGCTCGGATTAATGCCACCCTTTTTCAATTCCAGCTGAACGTCGCCGGCTTCGTCATACACCAGCTTGCCTGGGAACTGTGATTTCCAGCGCGGGTTATCGACTTCACCACCCAGCCCAGGCGTCTCTTCCTGGTCGTAGAAACCAAAACCGACCACGGTGTTGAGATCATCTTCCAGTGCAATAAAGCCCCACATGGTGGACCAGAGGCCATAGCCACGAACCGGCAGAATCAACGTCTTCATGTTGCCCTGGTCATCGTTTACCAGATACACCTCGGTGTAACGCTCACGACGCTTGAGGCCGGCAATGTCTTCGCTCGCCGGAATGCTGCTGCTGATCGACGGATCATTGGCCGCAGCACGCGGGTCAAAATTATCGACGTTAAACGCATCCGAGAAGGTGCCGCTTTGCAGATCGACCAGGCGGGTTTCCACCTGCTGGAACTGCACTTCCACCGGCACACCGGCCTGATACAAGTCCGCAATCTGCAGAACGTTACGACGCAAATCCGCCTGCTGGTTCTGCTGCTGAATCGGACGCAGCACAACGGCTGCGGTCGATACCACGATGGCACAGGCCAGACAGACCAGCAGCGCCACCTTGATGATGTTTTGAATGGAGTCTTTATTACTGGCCACGAGCAAGTCTCCGTTTGATGTTTCGCTGCACCACAAAGTGGTCAATGGTCGGCGCAAAGATGTTGGCAAAAATGATCGCCAGCATGATGCCTTCCGGGAAGGCCGGGTTGACGACACGAATCAACACCGTCATCACGCCGATCAAAATGCCGAACCAGATCTTGCCGGCATCGGTCATGGACGCCGAAATCGGATCGGTCGCCATAAACATCATGCCGAACGCAAAGCCGCCAATAACCAGATGCCAATACCACGGCAGACCGAACATGGGGTTGGTGTCACTGCCGATCACGTTGAACAAAGTCGACAACGCGATCATGCCGATCATCACACCCAAGACGATGCGCCAGCTGGCAATGCCCATGATCAACAACACCGCACCGCCGATCAGAATCATCAGCGTCGACACTTCACCGATGGAACCTTGCTGAATACCCAGGAAGGCGTCCATCCAGGTCAGATGACCGAGCATGGAGTTGGTCAGGCCATCGCTGAACGCAGTGCTCAGAGCAGTGGCGCCGGAGAAACCGTCAACGGCGGTCCAGATGGCGTCGCCCGACATGCTGGCCGGATAGGCGAAGTACAGGAACGCACGGCCGGTCAACGCAGGGTTCAGGAAGTTTTTACCGGTACCACCGAAGACTTCCTTGCCCACGACCACACCGAAGCTGATGCCCAGCGCTACTGCCCACAGCGGCAGATCCGGCGGACAGATCAGAGCGAACAGGATGGAGGTAACGAAGAAACCTTCGTTTACTTCGTGGCCGCGCACCATGGCGAACAGCACTTCCCAGAAACCACCGACCACAAAAGTGACCGCGTAGATCGGCAGGAAGTATGCCGCGCCGTAGATCATGTTGTCCCAGACGCTGGCCGGATCGTGACCCGCCAACAGGCTGATGATGGCTTCGTGCCAGTTGTCGCTCGGCGACAGGCCGCCGGCAATGGCGGTGTTGGCTTGGAAGCCCAGGTTCCACATGCCCCAGAACATCGCCGGGAACACACACAGCCAGACGGTGATCATGATGCGCTTCAGGTCCATGCCATCGCGCACGTGCGCGGTGGTACGGGTGACTGAGTTGGGCATATAAAAGATGGTGTCGACGGCCTCGTAGAGGGCATACCACTTTTCGTATTTGCCGCCTTTTTCGAAGTAAGGCGCCATCTTGTCGAGAGTATTACGCAAACCCATGCTCAGGCCTCCTGCTCGATGCGCGTCAGATTGTCACGAAGAATGGGACCGTATTCGTACTTGCCGGCACACACGTAGGTGCACAGCGCCAGGTCTTCTTCGTCCAACTCCAGAGCGCCAAGCTGTTCGGCGGTGTCGATGTCGCCAACGACCAGGGCACGCAACAGCTGAGTGGGCAGAATGTCCAACGGCATGACTTTTTCGTATTGACCGACCGGCAACATGGCTCGTTCAGAACCATTGGTGGTGGTGGTGAAATCGAATTTTTTGCCTTTGAGCAATTTGGACAGGTAGATGTTCAACACCGAATGGCGGTTCCGACCGGCGTGCAGGTAATGCAGGATCGGACGCTCACGGCCTTCAGCCAGGACGCTGACCTGAGTGTGATAACGACCCAGATAGGCTACCTCATCGACACCGCCACGACCGCCAAAGACCGAACCGGAAATCACCCGGTTGTCGTCTTCGAGCAGTTCATCACGGCTCAACTCAGCCAAAGAGGCACCCAGACGGGTCCGCACCAGGCGAGGCTCTTTAACGCGCGGACCGGCCAATGCGACCACGCGCTGGGTGTCCAAACGGCCGCTGGTGACCAACTTGGCCAACGCAATCACGTCCTGGTAACCGATGGTCCAGACGGTCTTTTTCATGCTGACCGGTTCAAGGAAATGAATGTGTGTACCGGCATTGCCCGCCGGATGCACACCCGCAAATTCCTCGACACTGACGCCATCGACGGTTGGGATCTTGGCGCCGGGCGCCTGACACAACCAGACTTTGCCGTCGGTCAATTTGGTCAGCAACGCCAAACCTTGCTGGAAGGCCTCAGCCTGTTCAGCGATCACCACTTCCGGGTTGGCCGCCAGCGGATTGGTGTCCATGGCCTGAACAAAGATGGCCACCGGAGTGCTGTCGATGGCCGGTACTTTGGAATAAGGACGGGTGCGGAACGCAGCCCAGAAGCCGGACTTGACCAGACGCTCACGCAAGGTTGCAGCATCCAGACCCGCCAGCTGATCGGCCGGGGTGGCACCAAAGTTTTCGGCGTCATCGCCGTCCACTTCGATCACCAATGATTGGAAAACACGCCGGGCGCCTCGGTTGATGGCTTTGACGATGCCCGAAGCCGGCGCAGTGAAAACGATACCCTCTGATTTTTTGTCGGTGAAAACCGGTTGACCGAGTTTTACCCGATCACCTTCGCGCACCAACATCGTCGGTTTCATGCCGTTGTAGTCGTAGCCGACCAATGCCACGGTCGAAACCGGCCGACCGTCCGAAATTTCCTGGCGCGGAGCACCAGAGATCGGCAAGTCGAGCCCTTTACTAATCTTGATCATAGTGTGCTGTACCCGATGACTGACAGACGGGACCGAAAAGGGACACGGCCCATTCCCGGGGGTCTGATGTCAAATGCATTTCAGGCCGGAGAGACTTGTGCCAAGGCGGCAAACCTGACCAACCCACCTGGAAAAAGCGCGCCCAAGTATAAAGACCGCGACCCGCCATTGCTACCACCGAACTGCCTTTAATCGAACAGCGCTCTTTTTGTATAAAGCCTGTACAACGGCGTCTGCGGCTGTGCCCGGAAGCGCTTTTTTTGATAGCATTCGCGCCCCGCTGCCCGGCCAGGAAATCGCTGCCTTTCATGCTCAGTCACTCACTTAACCGACCCGAAAAAGCCGGCGACCATCGCCACACCGGTAACGTCCGAGGCTGTGCCGACAGCGCCTATCTGGCCGATTTGATTCGCGATCAAGGCGGAACCCTGCTGGTTATTGCCGACAGTCCGGCACAGCTCGATCGGCTCGCCACAGAGCTGGCGGTATTCCGAGCGGCACACGAATCCTGGCAAATTCTCAGCTTCCCGGATTGGGAAACGCTGCCCTACGACAATTTCTCGCCGCACGAAGACATCATCTCCGATCGCCTAAGCCTGCTGAACCAATTGGCCGAAGCACCGCACGGCATTTGCCTGACCACGGCCGCCAACCTCAGCCACCGGCTGCCGCCCCGCGAAGCCCTGATCGGCACCGCCTTCGACTGGCATCTCGGACAAACCCTAGACCTAGCTGCGCAAAGGCGCCAGTTGGAAAGCGCCGGCTATCGCGCTACCGATACCGTCTATCAGCACGGCGAATTTGCCGTGCGCGGTGCCATTCTGGATGTCTTTCCCATGGGCGCCGACCGGCCCATTCGCGTTGACTTATTCGACAACGAAATCGAATCGTTGAAATGGTTCGATGCCGAAACGCAACGCTCGGCCGAATCGCTGGAACGCATTACCTTGCTGCCCGGCCGCGAAGTACCGATGACCGAGACCGGCATCACCCGCTTTCGGCAATCCTTCCGTGAACGCTTCGATGTCGATTTCAGCCGCTGCACCGTTTATCAGGATGTCAGCGACGGCATCGCGCCCGGCGGCATCGAATACTATCTGCCGTTGTTTTACGAACGCACCGACACGCTGTGGGACTACTTACCGGCCAATACTTTGATCGTACACAGCGATCAGTTAGAACCGTCGCTGGATCATTTCTGGAGTGAAGTCGAAGCGCGTTTCGAAAACCGTCGCCACGACCTGACGCAACCGATCCTGAAACCCGCAGAACTGTTCACTCCGTCCAGCGAATTCTTCGGCCGTGCCAAAGACTTTCCACGTCTGGCGCTGTCGGCCCAGGCCGTACGCGAACAAAGCGGCCACCTGAACCTGCCGGTCGAAACACCGCAAGACATTCCGGTCGATCATCGCGCCCAGCAACCGCTGCTGCACCTGGAACGCTTGCTGATGGAAACCTCGCACCGCGTGCTGTTCTGTGCGGAATCGCTGGGTCGGCGTGAAGCGTTAAAAGAATTGCTGGCTGGCATTCATGTGGTGCCCCAGAGCGTGCCGCACATCAGCGACTTCATTGCCGACAGCAGCATTCGCATCGGTCTTACCGTCGCGCCACTGAGCCAGGGTTTGGTCGCCTCCGAAGGCGGTTACACCCTGATCAGCGAGACACAATTGTTCGGCGATTACGTCGTTCAACAACGCCGCCGCAACCGCAGCCAGACCGACAACAGCGATCAGATCATCAAGAACCTGACCGAGTTGAACCCCGGTGCGCCGGTGGTGCATCTCGATCACGGCGTCGGTCGCTACCAAGGCTTGGAGACGCTGGAAGTCGACGGTCAGGCGCAGGAATTCCTGATGCTGACCTACGCCGAAGGCAGCAAGCTGTACGTGCCCGTTAGCAACCTGCATTTAATCAGCCGCTATTCCGGCGCCGACATCGACCAGGCGCCGCTGAATAAACTGGGCAACGACCGCTGGGCAAAAACCAAACGCAAAGCGGCCGAAAAAGTCCGCGACACCGCCGCCGAATTGCTCAACTTATACGCCGAGCGCGAAGCCCGCAGCGGCCATAAATTCGACTTTAATGAAGCCGACTACGGCCGTTTCAGCGCCGGCTTTGGTTTCGAGGAAACCGCGGATCAGGCCAACGCCATCGACGCGGTTATTGCCGACATGCAACGCCAGCAACCGATGGATCGCCTGGTCTGTGGTGACGTCGGTTTCGGCAAAACCGAAGTGGCACTCCGCGCTGCGTTTATCGCCGCCCAAGCGGGTCGACAAGTGGCGGTTCTGGTGCCCACCACCCTGCTCGCCCAACAGCATTATGAGAATTTCCGCGACCGCTTCGCCGACTGGCCGGTGCGCGTCGAAGCGCTCAGCCGCTTCCGTTCCGACAGCGAAACCAAAACCATCATCGACGGTCTGGCCGATGGCAAAGTCGATGTCGTGGTCGGCACCCACAAGCTGCTGCAAAAAGACGTTCGGTTTAACGATCTGGGCTTGTTGATCATCGACGAAGAACACCGCTTTGGCGTCGCCCAGAAAGAAAAAATAAAAGCACTGCGCGCCAACGTCGACATCCTGACGCTGACCGCGACACCGATTCCACGCACGCTGAATATGTCGATGTCCGGCGTGCGCGATTTGAGCATCATCGCCACTCCGCCAGCGCGTCGGTTGTCGGTCAAAACCTTCGTGCGCGAACGCGACGACGCCCAGGTAAAAGAAGCGTTGCTGCGGGAAATTCTGCGCGGCGGTCAGGTTTATTATCTGCACAACGAAGTCAGCACCATCGAACGTACCGCTCAGGCGTTGCGCGAACTGGTGCCGGAAGCGCGCATCGTTGTCGCCCACGGCCAGATGCCGGAGCGGCAGCTGGAACGCATCATGTCCGACTTCTATCACAAGCGGTTCAACGTGCTGCTGTGCACCACCATTATTGAAACCGGCATCGACGTGCCGTCGGCCAATACCATCGTCATCGAACGCGCCGACCGTTTCGGGTTGGCGCAGTTGCATCAGTTGCGCGGGCGCGTCGGTCGTTCGCATCACCAAGCATACGCCTATTTGATGACACCGCCGTGGAAGTCGCTGACCAAAGATGCCCAGAAACGCCTGGAAGCCATCAGCGAAGCCCAGGACCTCGGCGCCGGCTTTACGCTGGCAACGCACGATCTGGAAATTCGCGGCGCCGGCGAACTGCTCGGCGATGAACAGAGCGGACACATCGAAGGCATCGGTTTCTCGCTCTATCTGGACATGCTGAACCGCGCCGTCAAAGCCATTCAGGCGGGCGAAACTTTTAGCCCGGAAGCGGCCGAACGCGGTGGCGTCGATTTGAACCTGCGTATTCCCGCCTTGATTCCGGACGACTACATTCCCGACATCAACACTCGCCTGTCGCTGTACAAACGCATCGCCTCGGCGGCGTCGGCCAACGAACTGGATGAGTTGCAAGTCGAAATGATCGACCGTTTTGGCCTGTTGCCCGAGCCGGTGCGAAACCTGTTCCGGCAAACCTCAGTGCGCCTGCGCCTGGAACCGCTCGGCATTGAACGTTTCGATTTAGGGCCCAGCGGCGGCTTTATCGACTTCGCCAAAGACACCTCAATCGACCCGTTCCGTCTGGTGCAACTGATCCAGTCGCAACCGCAGCGATTCAAGTTGAAGAACGGCACCCAATTGCGCTTTGGCGCCGATTGCGCCAGCCCCGAACGGCGGTTTGACACCGTCGAAGAAATCCTCACACTGATCACCAGCCAACCCGGATGAAACTCTGATGACGTTCAAACCCGCCGCCCTGGCACTGATATTGAGCCTGCTTGCGCCCTTGGCTTTGGCTGAGTCTGACGAGGAGCGTTGGTATCAGGTCGAAATCCTGGTGTTTGCCAATCCGGATCGCGACACCGACAGCCCGGAACAATGGCCGACTTACCCGACGCTGGCTGAACGGCCGTATCGCATCGAAATCCCCAACACCCTGCGTTTCGATCAGGATGACGAAGAAACTGAACCCGACGCCGAGCCGCCGGAAAGTCACGAACTCACTTTCGGCCCGGAACGCACCCTGCTCGACGGCGATTTGAACGAGCTGACACCCTTTAAATTACTCGGCGAATCGGAATACCAATTGGCCGATGAAATTGAGGCCTTGAGTCGCAACAAGGGCTATCGGTTATTGTTCCATCAAGCTTGGGTGCAGCCGGTTCCCGATCGTGACAACGTTGAATTGCTGCGCATCAGCGGCGGCGATACCTACGGCCAGCAGGCTGAATTGCAGGGCTATCTGGAACTCTATGTGGAACGGTATTTCCACCTGACGACCGATCTGCAATTAATTCACTATGCCCACACCGACAACCCGTTCCGGTTGATCGACGACAACCTCGACAGTAACGGCCTGGCACCCTTCCCCGGACTATCGTTGCTTCAGGGCCCGCCGGTGTACCAAAGCGCCATCCGGCAGGATGCCGATTCTGATCGTTTCTTTGTCGCCACTGAAAGCATCAGCCTGCAACAGCGTCGTCGTATGCGCAGCGGCGAATTGCATTACCTCGACAACCCGGAATTCGGCATGCTGATATTGATCACGCCGATCGACCGATAAGGTTCGTTCAACTCTATTCAGCGCGGCTCACAGACAACAAAAAAAGGTCGGCATTGCCGACCTTTTTTTGTTGTCTGCGGTTTGATCATTGCGAATAAAACTGATCAACCGCCACGTGCAAAATTCGCTTCACCCGCTCCATGCCATCGGCCAGATTTTCTTCAATCTGCTTGATGGTAATCACGCCTTCGCCTTTGCCTGCGGCCGGATTCACCACCAACGACAACCCGGCGTAATTCAATTTTAATTCGCGCGCCAATACCGCTTCGGGCATGCCGGTCATACCGACAATATCGCAGCCGTCCTGTTCCATACGGAAAATTTCGGCCGCCGTTTCCAGGCGCGGGCCTTGGGTGGCTCCGTAGACGCCGCCATTAATCACCGCTTCGTTCGCTGACTTGGCGGAATGAACCAATAATTGGCGCAAGGATTCGGTGTAGGGATAACTGAAATCAACGTGAGTTACCGTCGATAAATCGCCTTCAAAAATGGTCGATTCGCGACTGTGGGTGTAGTCGATAATCTGCATCGGCACCACCAACGCACCGGTTGCCATATTGCGGGTAATGCCACCAACGGCAGTGACGGCAATAACGTCGGTCGCGTACAGCGTCTGCAACGCCCAAAGGTTGGCGCGGTAATTCACTTGGTGCGGCGGAATGCGGTGCGGGTGGCCGTGTCGCGCCAGGAACAAAACGCGATAGCCGTCCAATTCGCCTTCGAGAATGGGCGCCGATGGACTGCCGTAGGGCGTCTGAACATCGTGCGCTTTGGAAATGGTCAGACCGGGCAATTGCGTCAGTCCGGTACCACCGATAATAGCCAGCGTTTCCGACATGGTTCAGACCTCCAACGGTTCTTGTTGTTCTGGTCTCCCCGCCTGGACTCGAACCAGGATTTAGGCCTTAGGAGGGCCTCGTTCTATCCAGTTGAACTACAAGGAGTCGGCGGGCATTGTAGCGGCCCCGTGCGGGCATGGAAACCGTTTACGATCAAGGCATTAGCGCACGACAGCGCGATGTTCAGCCGCGCTCGCGACGGCTATACTCCACGCCAACTTGCCAAGGAATCACCATGACCGAACTCGATCTGGATCAACTGGCCGACTGGCTGGAAGACGACCAACGCGCCGAAGACTGCCTCGACATTCACGGCCTGCATGGCTATCTGACGGCATTGGCGGTGTGCGGCGAACCGCTGTCGGATGAATGGCTGGCGAGTGCGGTCGATCAGCCGTTACAGGAATTGCCCGAAGACGAGGCGCAATGGCTGGCCGATCAGTGCATGCAGTTGCACCAACAGATTGCCACCGAATTGTATGCCGATGACGGTGTGGCGCTGACCTTCGAACCGACCGCCGACTGGCAGGATTCACCGCAACAGTTCTGGGCCGAAGCCTTTATGGAAGTGGTGTTCTCGATACCGGAGTCGTTCGAACACGATCAGGAAGACAATCTGGCGACGTTGTTACTGCCAATCGAAGTCGCGTCCGGTTTGTTCACCGACGAAGCGGACTACCAGCCCATCTACCGTCAACCCAAGTTGATTCGACAGATGGTTGATGACCTGCCCGAAGTGTTAACCGACCTGTATTTGCTGCTGCAAGCGCCGGTGAAGTAATTCGTCGTTTGGCACTTAGAGCTTATTGCCACCGCGACAATCGGGTGAGTCCGGTGCCTGACCGGCCCATTCGTTCGGCGCGTAGGCGTGAATCGCCAGCGCGTGCACCGGCCCGTTCAATTCTTCCTGCAACAAGCCATACACCAACTGATGGCGTTTAACCGAACGCAACCCTTCGAATTGCGCGCTGACAATTTCCAAACGGAAATGGGTTTCGCTGTTGGCTGGCACCGAGTGACGATGGCTTTCGTTTTCCACCACCAAATGGCTGGGCGACAACTCGGTTAATTTGCGTTGAATGGATTCACGGACCGACATAGCAACCTCGACAACTGTTCACGCCTGCCACTATGGGAGGCGCCGGCCAATTTTCAAGCCGGGCCGCGCCGTTGTTGTTGCAGTTCCATCTGGCTGGTTGCTTCCAACGTCAGTTGCAACACCTTGGCATCAACCCCCGCGCGGTGGTGGCTTAAGCCTCGCTCGGTGCGAATGCGGCGTTTGGTTTCATCCCAGATGGACAATTGAAATTCGCTTAGAATGCGCGGCAGGGTTTCCAGACGAAAGGTCATGGTTTTGCGGGCACTGTAATACAGCAGCGCTAACCAACCGGAATCGAACCCCCAGCCGTCGCTGTACAAAATCTGGCCTTCCAGCAATTCGTTCAGTTGGTCGGCCACCAACGACACCGAAACACCTTCGCTCAACAATTGCTCGCGGCTGATGCCATGAATGGCTTGTGCGCCGTCGTCCCAATGCAGCCAGTCCGGTTCGGGCAAGATCAGCCAGGCGTATTCTTCGCCCTGTTCCGTGGCTACGCCGACCTCGATGGGGTAACTGCCCCGACCGAAACCGGACGCTTCAATATCCAAAATTCCTGGCAACAGCATCCGCGTTGACTACCTACTCCGGCACATTTCTTACTGACAGCTTAGCAAGCGTTGCTGTCGCTGACTGTGATGCTAGCAGCGGCTTGATCAGGTTGCCGCCTAGAGTGACTCAAACGCCTCAGCCACCAGACTCGGCGTTAAGATTTGCGGCAACAGCGTTGGCGCACCCGAGTCGGCTGGATACAGCGCGTAAAGAGGCACGCCGTTGCGGCCAAAGCCCTCAATCAAGGCATCAACGGCCGGTGTCGGTCGTGTCCAGTCAGCCCGCATCAGCCGCACACCGGTGCGTTCGACCAACTGTTCAAAACGCTCGCCCGACAACGCCACCCGTTCATTGGCTTTGCAAGTAATGCACCAGGCGGCGGTGACGTCGATAAAGACAGCGTCGCCATTGGCGCGATAACGCTCCAATTGTGCTGCGTCATAGGGTTGCCAGAGTTCGTCGGATGGCGGCGCCGCAAACACCCAGACCAACCCCCAGACTGCCACGATCAGGCGCACGCCACGGCTGATCCAGCGTGCCATGCCCTGCCAGCGCGCAACCCACTGGCCGCTCCACAACACCAGCGCCAGCAACAACAGACCAAAACCAGCCGACATAATGACCGACGGATCGGTCAGTTCCACCAACACCCACAACAGCCACAGCACGGTAGCGAACAGCGGAAACGCCATCAGTTGCCGGAACGTCTGCATCCAGGCACCGGGCTTGGGCAGCCACCGACCCAGGGCCGGCAGGTAAGTCAGCACCAGAATGGGCAACGCCATGCCCAAACCCATCAAGGCAAAAATCAACACGCTCAGCGACGCCGGCTGCGACAGGGCATAGCCAATGGCCGCGCCCATAAACGGCGCCGTGCAGGGTGTGGCTACCAGTGTTGCCAGCACGCCGGTAAAGAAACTGCCACTCAAGCCCGGCTGAGTGGTCAGATCCTGACCAACACCCATCCAGCGGCCGCCGATTTCGACGATGCCGCTCATCGCCAGCGCCAAAACAAAAAACAACGCCACCAAAGCGGCCACAAACGCCGGTGACTGCAACTGAAAACCCCAACCAACCCAGGTACCGAACGAACGCAGCGTCAGCAACGCCACCGCGACCAGAATAAAACTCACCACCACGCCGGCGGTGTACACCCAGCCGTGGGCAATGGCGTGTTGGTTGGAATCGCCCGGATGTTGTGCCAATTGCAACGCCTTCAGCGACAACACCGGAAAGACACAGGGCATCAGGTTCAGAATCATGCCGCCGAGCAGTGCAAACAGCAGCGCACCGGCCAGCGTAACGGACGACAACGTTGAGTCCGGAGATGGCGGATTGGACAGATCAATCAACGACGGTTCGGCCACCGACGAAAAGCCGCCAAAGCCCGGTTCAGGGCTGGACAGCGCAACGCCGTTCAAATCGAAACGGCGCGTCTGCGGTGGATAACACAGGCCGGCATCGGCACAGCCCTGATAGACAACATCGATCTCGCCCTGGTCGGTCAAAACGGCGTACACCGCGTTCATACGGTCGTAATACACCGCCATCTGCTGATCGAAGGTCGGATCGTATTTTTCGACAACGCCCGGCGACAATTGCACCGGCCCCAACTCAGCACCGTTTTGCGGGCGAATACGATGTTGGTCGCGATAGAGGTAATAGTGATCGGCGATGTCCCAATGCAACACCAAGTCGCCGCCCTGGCGCTCGACGGTCAACTGAAACGCCTCATCCACCGGCAAAAATTCGGTGGCCTCTACCAGGCCGGCGACTGCCATTAACCCACTGAGCACCCAGAACTTCATCGCGTTTGTTATTGCCATCTTCGATCTCACGTCAGGCCGCACAGGGCGGCGCACCAGCGACTGTCAATTTGGCGTCAGATACTAGGCAGCACCCGCCCGTCCCGACAGCCAGCTTTCGGCTTCTTTACTTTGCCAGTTGTGCCGAAACAGAACAGCCCCAACCGCCTGGCTTCACCCTTCGGCATCGCTTGCCTATACTTCCCGGCTCAACTTCTACGGACCTTCCTTCAATGACCCTGGTAACCGGTCTTCTGCAGTGGCAATGGTGGCACGCCGTGCTATACGTTGCGCTGCTGACACACCTCACCATTATTTCCGTCACCGTCTATTTGCATCGTCACAGCGCCCACCGCGCGCTGGATCTGCACCCCGCCCTGGCGCATTTTTTCCGCTTCTGGCTGTGGCTGACGACGGCGCTGAAAACCAAGGAATGGACCGCCATTCACCGTCGCCATCACGCCACCTGCGAAACAGCAGATGACCCGCACAGCCCGCAAATTCTGGGTTTGCGCAAGGTCTTGTGGCAAGGCGCCGAACTGTATCAGGCCGCCGCTGACGACGCGACGGTGACCCGCTACGGCAACGGCACGCCCGACGATTGGCTGGAGCGCAACGTCTACAGCCACACCGTTTTCAATTACGCCGGCATCGCGCTGATGGCGGTCATTGATATCGCACTGTTCGGTGCCTTCGGCTTGTCCATCTGGGCCATTCAGATGCTGTGGATTCCGTTCTGGGCTGCCGGTGTGATTAACGGCGTGGCGCATTTCTGGGGTTATCGCAATTTTGAATCGCCCGACGCTGCGCGCAATCTGGTGCCTTGGGGCATCGTCATTGGCGGTGAAGAACTGCACAACAACCACCACACCTACCCCAATTCGGCCAAGCTGTCGTCACGCTGGTACGAGTTTGATCTGGGCTGGGCTTACATTCGTTTGTTCCAGGCGCTGGGTTTGGCCAGCAAAGTACGTCAAGGGCCGCTGGTGTTCCGTCATGACGGCAAATCCTTGATCGACGCCGACACCGCCGTTGCAGCTGCCAACGACCGCTTCCGCGTTATGGCCCTGTTTCACCGTCGCGTACTGCGCCAGGCGATACGGGACGACCGTAAAATTCGCCTCAGTGCCGGTCAGCACTACCGTCGCTTAACGGCCTGGCTTGCGCAGAGCCAGGAACAGTGGGACGAATCGCGTCGCCAATGGATGCAGGAATTCTTCGACAAACACCCGGAGCTGCATCGTCTGCACAGCCTGAAAGAAGAACTGAACGCCATCTGGGCACTGCGTACCCGGTCACGCGATGAACTGGCCGCAGCCTTTAAAGCCTGGTGTGAAAAAGCCGAAGCGGCCGGCAGCGAGACCCTGGCCGAATTCGCCGCCATGTTGCGTCAATACACGCTGAAACCGGTGGCCGTTACGCACTCATGAGCGATACCAATGCATTGCTGCAGTTGCTCGAAGGGTTACGGCTGCGGCGTGAAACCATTCAGTACAAACCCCTGGCCGAGGCGCTCGGCCTGACACCGCCCAAGCAAATTCAACAACTGGCGGAATTGCTTGAAGCGGTGCAGGAAGACGATGCCCTGCTCGGCCGACCGCAACGCGCTGCGCTGGTGATCCAGAAAGGCGGCGAGCCGATTCCCCGGCCGGGTTTTTTCATCAAGCTGAAAGCGCTGGGTATTTACCAGGGCAACGACCGTGGCCCGGAAGCTGAGATGTGGCATCAGAACGAATTGGAACGCCTGTACGACTGGCGTCCGCGTTGACGTTGATTGAAGGAATATCTCATGGCTCAACTGACGATTTATCACAACCCACGCTGTTCGAAATCACGCCAGGCGGTGGCGTTGCTTGATGACGCCGGTGTCGATTACCAAGTGCGGCTGTATTTGCAGGAACCGCTCAGCGCCGACGAACTCAGCACCTTGATCGCACAACTGGACAGCCCGGCCAGCGATCTGGTGCGCCGCAAAGAAGACGACTACAAGGATTCCGGCCTAACCGCCGACAGCGACGAAAAAGCCATCGCCAACGCTCTGGCCCGCTATCCGAAATTGATGGAACGCCCGCTGTTGAGTGACGGCAGGAGCGCCCGCATTGGCCGGCCACCGGAACGCATTCTGGAGTTGTTGTAAGTGACGACGCCCTACGTTCTGGTTTTGTATTACAGCCGTTATGGCTCGGTCGCTCGTCTGGCGCAGGCGCTGGCGGCGGGCATCGATGAAGTTGGCGGTATCGAATCGCGGCTGCGCACCGTTCCGGCTGTGCGCGCCGATCACGAAGCCCCCGTCAGCGACATTCCCGACGATGGCCCGCTGTACTGCACCCTGGACGATCTCGCCGGTTGCGCCGGCCTTGCGCTGGGTTCGCCGGGTCGATTCGGCAATATGGCAGCCAGCCTGAAATACTTTCTGGAACAGACCACCAACGAGTGGGTGTCGGGTCGGTTGATCGGCAAACCCGCCGGCGTGTTCACCAGTACCAGCACACCGCACGGCGGCCAGGAAGCCACCTTGTTATCGATGATGGTGCCGCTGCTGCACCATGGCATGCTGATCAGCGGTTTACCGTTCAGCGAGCCGGCGTTGCACGATCACATTGGCGGCGGTACGCCCTACGGAACATCCTGGGTGTCGGGTGCGGATCATCAGCCACCCGATGCCACCATTCTGACGTTGGCCCGCCACCAGGGCCGACGATTGGCACAACTGGCATTGAGGCTTCACGATGACAACTCCTGATCCGGTCGAAATGATTAACCTGAACCGCCAACTGAAAATCGCTTTCTGGTTGATGATGATGGCGATATACGGCGGCGCCTTCGCGTACGGTCCCGATTATGGCTCCATGCCATTGGGCGAATGGATTGCCTCCTGCCTGGTCATCGGGCTGTTCGTTTCCATTCCGTTGTTCGCGTTCGTCGGCGTTGCGCACAAGCCGCAACCCGGTTCGGTCAGTTGGCTGAGTTTCCTGGTGCTGGGTTATTTGATCGTCGGCATTGTGCTGTCGTTTTCGCCCGGCGGCCTGGTTGGCGGACTGGCGCTGGCTGGCACCAGCTTGAACGCTTATGTTCAGGTGATCGTCTGGTTGCGGCCGTTCAAGAAAGCGGCCAAGGCACAGAAAGCCAAGGAAGCGGCTATCCGTGCGCAGAAAGCCCGAGCCGCCAAAGAGTCCAATATCTAGCCCGCTGTAAACAGCTTCGAACGCACCATCTTTCGGTATTCCCCGGGCGTCATCGACAGGCGCTCGCGGAACACCCGGCCAAAATACGCCGCCGTACGAAAGCCACAGGCTTCGCCCACTTCCGCCACCCGCAGGTTGGTATCGCGCAATAATTCACGCGCGCTGTCGAGCCGCATGCGCAACACATACGCCATCGGACTTTCACCGGTTGCCGCCTGAAAACGGCGACTGAAATTGCGCTCCGACTGATCCAGCAATCGCGCCAGTTGCGGCAGGCTGATGTCATCGGTCAGATGCTGCCGCAACCAGGATTGCACCAGACTCACCCCTTCGTCGTGATGCACCGCTCCGCCCGGCTCAAAATAAGGCGTGGAAAAAGTGCGTTTGAGCTCGTGCGTGAACTGCCGTTCGACCAACGCCAGGGCGTCTTCGCCAAAGGTTTGCTCGATCAGAAACAGCACCAGATCGGTCTGGGCGTTGATCGAGCCGGCGCAGTAGAGACCGTCTTCGTGGGTGACAAAGTGGTGGCCTTCGAATTTCACCTCGGGATAGCGCTGCCGAAAGCGGTCCAGGTAATACCAGTGCGTTGTCGCAACCCGTCCGTCGAGCAAGCCGGCGCGCGCCAGATGACCAACGCCAGTGCCCGTCGCCGCCAGACGCGCGCCGTTCTGATATTGCTCGACCAGCCAACGTTGCAGCGCATCTCCCTGGCTGATCACCGGCCAGGGCGTGCCCCACATCGGCGGCACGAAAATCAGGTCGGCATCGTCTGCCTGGGCAAAGGTGTGGTCAGCCTGGATGTTTAAGCCACCGACAGCCCGCTGCGTCTGCAGGCTGTCGCCGACCAACTGAATCGACAAGGTGGGTGCGGCGCGACGCTTCACCCGAAAACGGCTGGCGGCGTAAAACATCTCCACCGGTAAAGCGATGCCGGTCAGCAAGGCTTGCGGGCTGATGACAAAAGCCAGCTTCATGATTGTCCTTTTTGTATTGCTTTTCGTCCGGATAGTTATAACACCGACCCCGTTCAGCCTCTATAGTCCTGCCCCATTGACGCACTGACGGATTACCGAACATGAAAGCACTGCCTTTGATCGTTGGCTTCGGTGGCATCAACGCCGCTGGCCGGGTTTCCATGCACCACAGCTACCGTCGTTTGGTTCAGGACGCGCTGGACGAGACGCGCATGGCCGCAACCTGGCAAGACTTGTCGACGTTGATGGGCACCACCAACCGCCAGGCGATACTCGATGGCACGCTGATTCGTCGTATCGAAGCGGCCAGTCATTTTGATCCCTCCGCCATACCCAACCAGAACAAAGCCAACCTGAGCAACGCCAACGGTTTCAATTTCGAACTGAAGCGCCGTCAATTGCCAGACCCGTTGCCAGCCGGTTGGACGGTGGTCGGTGAGTCCGCCGGCCAGGTGCAGATTCGGGTGGACGGCGATATGCCGGTGCTGGTGCCGGGAAGCTTTGCCAGTAAGGTGTCGTCCGCTGGCTCTTTGCCGACCGGCTTTGACCCGTCGAGCTACTACAACGCCGCGCACCATCCGCGCGGTCTGCAACTGGCGGTGTATGGCGCGTCCGATGCGATTCAATCGATGGGTATGGATTGGTCGTCCGTACTGGAACGGGTGCGGCCGGATCAGGTGTCGGTTTACGCCGGTTCCGCCTATTCCCAGCTCGACCAGGCCGGCCTGCGCGGCCTGTACCAATCGCCGATGACCGGCTCGCGCATCACCTCAAAAATGCTGCCGTTGTCGTTGCCGGAAATGTCGGCCGATTTCGTGAACTCTTACATCATCAACAGCGTTGGCAACACCGGCACCAACGTCGGCGCCTGCGCAACCTTTCTGTACAACCTGCGCCAGGGCATGGCCGACATTCAGTCCGGTCAATGTCGGGTTGCCATTGTCGGTAACTCGGAAGCGCCGATCGTGCCGGAAATCATCGAAGGCTTCCGCGTTATGGGTGCCTTGGCAGAAGACGACCAACTGCGTCAGCTCGACGGCAGCGACATTGCCGACAACCGCCGCGCCTGCCGCCCCTTCTCAGCCAACGCCGGCTTCACCATCGCCGAATCCAGCCAGTTTGTCGTATTGATGGACGACGCCCTGGCGCTGGAATGCGGTGCGACCGTCTTTGGCTCCGTCGGCGAGGTGTTCGTCAATGCCGACGCCAACAAGAAATCCATTTCCAGCCCGGGCGTGGGCAACTACGTCACCATGGCAAAGGCCACCGCCCTGGCGCGCGCCATTTTGGGCGACGCTGGTCTGGCACGAACCTTTGTCATGGCACACGGCACTGGCACGCCACAAAACCGGGTGACCGAGTCGCACATTTTCAATGAGGTCGCTAAAACCTTTGGCATTCAGCATTGGCCGATCAGCGCCATCAAAGCCTACCTCGGCCATTCGCAAGCGCCGGCCGGTGGCGACAGCCTGACCGCCGCTCTGGGCGTTTGGGCCGAAGGCTTGATTCCGGGCATCAAAACCATCGATCACATTGCCGATGACGTACACCGCTCCAATCTCGATATCCTGATGGACCACAAAGCCGTTGGCGACCAGGGCGAAGGCATGGACGGCGCGTTGATCAACGCCAAAGGTTTTGGCGGCAACAACGCCAGCGCCCTGGTGCTGTCACCAAACAAGACGCTGGAATTACTGCGTCAACGCCACGGCCAAAACGCGCTGGATGGCTGGCAAGGTCGCAACGAGGGCATCGCTGCGGCTCAAGCGGATTACGACCGCCGCACGCGTGAAAACGGTCTGAAGGTCATCTATTCCTTTGGTCAGGCCGTGATGGACGAAACCGACGTCAGCATGAATCGCGAGCAGTTGACGCTGAGCCAGTTCGCCACACCGATCGACCTGCCGCAACACAACCCCTACCTCGATTGATCACGACGGGCGGAATCCTCCGCCCGTTTGTTTAACGTTTTGCGGCAAGGCTGGCGATTTGCGCTTTCTGCTCAGGCCGTTAAAGTACCGCCGTCCTCACGCCCGTAACGAATCATGAGCCGTTCCCGCTTCGAGAAATTCAAACAAGTGCTGCGCCAACGCCAAACCGACATGACGGTGCTGACCGATCAGGTACACAAGGCGCAAAACATATCCGCCATTCTGCGCACCGCCGATGCCGTCGGTATCCCTGAAATTCACATGGTGCAGCCAAGGCACGGGCGCTTGGTGTATCACAACACCGCTGGCGGCAGCAGCCGGTTTGTCGCTACCCGTGTACACGACACCATTGGCAAAGCCATGGCCGCTGCCCGGCAACGGGGTTTCAAACTTTATGCTGCGCATTGGTCAGAGCGAGCGGTGAATTACCGCGACGTTGATTACTGCCAACCCTTTGCGTTGGTGATGGGTGCGGAAAAACGCGGCCTGAGTGATGAAGCCGCCGAGGCCGCCGATGCGCATCTGACCATCCCCATGGTTGGCATGGTGGAAAGCTATAATGTCAGCGTTGCCGCCGCCATTATTCTGGAAGAAGCCATGCATCAGCGTCGCCGCGAAAGTTGGTATGATCGCCCTTTCGTCGAAGACTCGGGCTACCACGCCACCTTATTTCGTTGGGCACAGCCGAAAATGGCCGCCTATTGCGACCGCCACGGCCTGCCCTACCCGGCGCTTGATGACGATGGCGATGTCATTCCGCCGGCCGACCCGGCTTACCGAGGTGCGTTGTGAGCGAGAGCCCGTTGACCGAAACCAACACCGAGGTTGATCGCCATCGCCGCATAGGTGTTACCAATGCCTGGGCGGTGGTGGTCGATAGCCTGGCGTTCGTGATCAAACTGGGGGTCGGCTGGTTGGTGGCCTCGCCGGCGTTGATTGCCGACGCCATGCACAGCCTGTCGGATTTGCTCGCGGACTTGCCCATTATTTTGCTGGCCCGCATCGCACGACAACGCCCCGACAGCGATCACCCTTACGGCCACGCCCGCTTTGAAACGCTGGGCACCGTCATGCTCGGCGCGCTGTTGTTAACGGTCGCTTTAGGCATCGGTTTTGAAACCATTCAGCTGCTGTTTTCCGACAGCCGGCCATCGCCCAGCGGTTTGGGACTGGCGACGGTGGTTGTCGCCATCGCGCTCAAGGAAGGTTACTTCCAATACGCCATTCGTCAGGCGCGGCTGGCGCGCTCGGCGTTGATCGAAGCCAACGCCTGGCACGCGCGTTCCGACAGCCTGTCGTCGGTTGTGGTGTTAATTGGTTTGCTGGCAACGCTGGCGGGGTTTCCGGCACTGGAAATCATCGCGGCTTTTATAGTCGCCGTCATGATCGGTTGGATGGGTATCCGACTCGCCTGGCAAGCCATCCAACAGTTGGTGGACCAGGGCGTGGATGATGAGCGCCAAACCGCCCTGCTGGAAGCGCTGGCCGCCATTCCGGGCGTGCGCGATGTGCACCTGTTGCGCACCCGACGTATGGGGCCAGATTTATTTGTCGATGCGCATCTGCGTGTGGACAGCCGCATTTCAGTGTCCGAAGGCCACCAGATCAACGAATGGGCATTGACCCGCCTGAAGACCCAATTCGATGACATTGCCGATGTCACCCTGCACATCGATCACGAACCCGACCCACAGGACAGTCAGGTTCGCCCGCTGGCGCCGCTGCGACCAACCATCGAATCGCTGCTGGCCGACTACGGCGTGCGCGACTACGACCGGCTGATCATTCACTACCACCAGCAACGCGCGCAGTTGGAATTGCGTTTTGCCACCGACGCACAATGCCTGGCGGCTCGCGACCTGTGCCAACGGCTGCTGAATGACGTCGATTGGATTGCCGATATTGTGTTGACTCTGAGCGGCGAGCGCCTCAGTCGATCAACACACTGATGGTGTCGGTCGCCAACAAATTACCGTCGCCATCCAGCACCTCCAATTTCCAGATGCCATCCCAATCGGGTTGCATCAATTTACTGGAATAGACGCGCCATCTCGGCCCGGTTACCTGGAAACGCACTTCGGCCATCACACGGTTATTCAACAACCAGCGATGGACAACGGTCGCCCCATCCATGCCTTCCAGTTCGGTGAAATAAAACAGCGGATTAATATTGGTCGCGCTGCTCAGTCGATCGACCGGTTCGTGCGCAACCACATTGCGGGTGAAATGGTGTCGAATCACATCCGCCTGAGTCCAGGCGGGCAACACCAGGGCTATAACGACAGCCAGCCAACGGATGCTTCGCATTCTTGTTATCTCCGTTTATGCGCGAAGGGTTCCGTCAAGCTGGCATGAAATGGGATGGCTGTAAATGCGCCTTGCGGCTTATTCCACGGCACCGGGAATCGGTGGAATCGGCGGCGTTACCTCGGCGTTTTGCGCGCGGTGGCGCAACCAATGGTCCATCAACACCAACGCCAACATGGCCTCGGCAATTGGTACCGCGCGAATGCCCACGCATGGATCGTGGCGACCTTTGGTGATCATTTCTGTGGCTTCGCCCTGGCGCGTAATGCTGCGACCAGGAATGGTAATGCTCGAGGTCGGCTTCAAGGCGATGTGCGCTTCAATCGCTTGACCCGTGGAAATACCGCCAACGATGCCGCCAGCGTGATTCGACAAAAACCCTTGCGGGCTTAATTCATCGCGGTGTTCGCTGCCGCGTTGGTTCACTACGTCAAAACCGTCGCCAATTTCGACGCCTTTAACGGCGTTGATGCTCATCAAAGCTTTGGCTAATTCGGCATCGAGGCGATCAAAAATCGGCTCGCCCAAACCCGGAATCAAACCGGTGGCGCGTACGCTGACGCGGGCACCGACGGAATCACCCGCTTTGCGCAATTGCCGGATGTGCTCTTCCAACTCCGGCACGCGTTCCGGATCGGGGCTGAAAAACGGATTTTGTTCGATGGCCGCTGCGTCTTTAAAAGCCAGCTCAATCGGCCCCATCTGACTGAGCCAACCTTGAATCTGAATGCCCTGGCTGGCGAGATAACGTTTGGCAATGCCACCGGCCGCTACCCGCATCGCGGTTTCGCGTGCGGAGCTGCGACCGCCACCACGGTAATCGCGAAAACCGTATTTTTGATCGTAACCGTAATCGGCGTGCGCAGGCCGATAGGTGTTCATAATCTCGGAGTAATCTTTGCTGCGCTGGTTGGTGTTTTCGATCAATAAACCAATCGGCGTTCCGGTGGTTTTGCCCTCAAAAACACCCGACAAAATTCGCACTTCATCGGCTTCACGACGTTGAGTTGTAAACTGGCTGGTACCGGGTTTGCGCCGATCCAGATCGCCCTGCAAATCGGCTTCCGATAACGCCATGCCCGGCGGGCAACCATCGACAATGGCGCCCAATGCCGGGCCATGACTTTCACCAAAAGTGGTGACGGTAAAAAGAGTTCCGAAGCTGTTGCCTGACATGCTGTTTTCCGTTTTATATGTGAGCCAACGAAGTTGGATTCGAAAAATTTTTTGTCGTTAATGCGCACTGAAATAAGCGCGCAAATCACTCGCCCGAAGTATTAAAACACCTAAACCACCTTGGCTGAATTCCGGCCATTCGAACGGCAGTTCGGGATACGCATCCATTAATGCACCAGCGCTGTTACCGACTTCGCACACCAGCAAACCGTCGTCAGTCAAGTGGTCCACCGACTCTTTGAGGATGCGATGAACCAGGTCCAATCCATCGTCACCGGCGGCCAAACCCAGACGCGGTTCGTGATGAAATTCGGCTGGCATGCTGTCGATATCTTCGGCATCCACGTAGGGCGGATTGGAGAGGATCAGGTCGTAACGGGCATCGCCCAGGCTGTCGAATAAATCGCCCTGGTAGACATCAATTTGCCAACCTAAGTCTTTGGCGTCGACGTTTTCAACAGCAATGGCAACAGCAGCCTCGCTCAAATCGCTTAAGTCGACCTGCGCCTGCGGGAACATACGTGCGGCGGCAATACCAATGCAGCCACTGCCAGTGCACAAATCCAGAATGCGGTGCGGCACTTGCTCAAGCCAGGGTTCAAATCCGGATTCAATCAATTCGGCGATGGGCGAACGAGGGATCAATACATCCGGTGTTACTTTGAACGGCTCGCCGCAGAACCAGGCTTCTTCAAGCAGATAGGCGGTGGGCACACGTTGCACACAACGCTGTTGTAACAACGACCACAACCGCTGGCGCTCAGCGGTGAGCAGACGGGCAGACAGCGCCGCCGCTGGTATATCCCAATCCAGTTGTAACGCACGCGCGCACAAAAACAGCGATTCGTCCCAGGCGGACTCAAAACCGTGGCCATGAAAGACGTCGTAGCGCCCCATCTGGCTGGCGCCAAAGCGCACCCAATCGCCTAGCTGACAGAAGTCCTGCAACGATTGTTGCTGAAGGTCGGCGTCGTCAAAGGATAGCAGCGGAACAGGATGTGACATGCGGTTGAGTTGATCATTAGAACGGGCCGGCAGTATAACCGATTTAACCGCCAACTTGCGCACCGACGCGACCGGTTAAAGCGTGCTTTCCAACCAACGTGCAATCGGTTCCGGCGTTTCCATGTGGGCATGATGCCCACCTGCGAATCGGCTCAGATGCAATTGCGCTACGGCTTGTTGGCGCAGCACCAGAGCCTCCTGTTTCGCCAGTGGGCTGTCATCAAACAACGCCAGGTGCAGCGGGCAGCGAATGCGTTTCAACAGTGCCAACACCTGAGATTCGGTCAGCCGCCATTGGGTTTCCTGGCGCAGACGTCGATCGTAATTGAAAAACCAACCGCCCTCGCCGAGTCCAACACCGCGACGGGTCAACACCCGGGCCGACGCTTCCGATAACGGAAACCGGCCTTGTGCACGGGCCTGCCACAACGCATCGGGAGTCGGATAATGACGTCGTTTGGATTTAGGTTTTTTGCGTGCTTCGTACAACCGCTGTAAGCGGTCCAGATTGCCGTCATCGTCGTCAACGATAGGCCCCAGGGCATCCAGTGACCACAACCGAGCGATGCGCGTGTCCAGTGTCGCCAGCAGTTGGCTGAGAATGCCGCCGAGGGAATGACCGAGGACATCAAACTGCGCCCAATTCAGTTCGTCCAGTATGTCACCCAGCAGCGGTAGCCAGTCCGGCAAACTCCAGCCACCCTGCCCCGGCAAGGCGGCCGAACGACCGTGACCGGGCAGATCGATGGCCCAAAGTTCAATCTGTGTCAGATGCTGCGCCAGCGGCTGAAAACTCATGGCGTTATCGAGCAAGCCATGGAGCGCCAAAACTGGTTTGCCCTGCCCCCAACGCACGCCTTGAATGCGATCATTCAACAGACTGAATTCGCGCATGAATTAACCGGCCTGCTGTTCAGCGAGCTGCATTTGCAACAACAACCGCCCAATGGCGTCGGCCGTTTTTTGTGGGTATTCGAGCGGGAACATGTGGGTGCCATCGAGACGTTCGCCATAAAACCCCAGGCGGCGCTTCATGCGCAGATATTGGCTTTTGCGCACTGCATCGGTGTCGCGTCCGACCAGAATGCCGGCTGGCATCGCTAACTGACCGGCGCGAACACCCAGGTTATGCGGCATGGTTCGAAACACCGCCAGCTCGACCGACAGTTCATAGAGCAATTCGACGCCGCCGTCCGATGCCGGTCGTATGGCCGAACGCACGTAATCCTGCAAACAACGCTCATCGAACCGCTGGAACAAACCTCGGGTGCGGAAGTAATCGAGTGCCGCCTGAGCGTCGGGCCATTGGGTACGGCGACGCTTTGAACGACCGGCGGGTGTCACCGAATCCATCAGCCCAAATGTCTTGATCAGCCGCACGACGTAACTTTCCAGACAACTGAACACCGGCACGTCCAGCAGCACGATGGCTTCAAACAGGTCTGGCCGTTCTTTGGCCGCCATCATGGTCAGCCCGCCGCCAAGAGAATGCCCAATGCCGACGACCGGCCGGTCGCACTGCGTTTCGATGCTGGCAATCAATTGATGCTTCAGGCGGGTCCAGTTATCGGTGACCGGGTAATTCGGGTCGTGGCCGATCAATGGCAGTTGGCAGACATCGTAATCGGTCGACAACGCATCAAATAAAGCGCCATAGCTGGCAGAGGGAAAACCGTTGGCGTGGGCAAAATGAATCAGCGGTTTCATGACAAACCTGACCTTCGATGACGAGCAATCAATCTAGTTCAGGCTCAAACCACATTCAAACAGACGTTTGAATATGCGTTTGATTGGAAAGAAACGGCGTTAAAAACAACCTATTAAGTTTATTTTTGCCACAAAAACTGAGCGCTGCCGGGAAACCAGTCATCCGCTTCAAGACAGACCAACCCCGCCGTTGGCAACGCTAAGGCGTAGGGGTCGCCGATCAGGGAATTGGCCAGACTCGACAGCAATGGATTATGACCGACCAACAACAACCGCTCACCGCCAGCACTGCCCAGCAAGTCCAAAACACCCTGCACCGGGCTATCCGGCGTCAGCCGCGCATCCAACATCGGTTGCTGGCCACCGACCGTTGAGCGGATCAATTCGGCGGTCTGACAGGCACGTCGGTACGGGCTGCAATAGAAAGCATCGACCGGTTCCAGCCAGGTTCGCTGGCGTATCACCGCCGATTCCCCCGCAGGCACCAGGCGGCGCTCTGCGTCGCTGACGCTGCCGTAGGGTTCGGCTTCACCGTGTCGCAGCAGATACAGACGCATCAGTCGTCTTCTGGCTCCGCCAGGTCATCGCTCGGCCAGTCGGAGAAAGGAAAGGGTTTGTCGTCGACATTGAACAACAGGAAATCCGATACCTGATGTTGATAACGTCCCAACGCCCGGCAGAAACCGCGCAGGCGTTCGTTGTCATCGCTTTGGAACCAGCGCCAGATCCATTGCACAACGGCGAGCAAGCCGGTCAATAGCACGCTCAGCCGCAGCACAACGCCAAAAATAACCATAAACACCAGACGCAACAGTTGTTGCTCGATGCGTTCACGCTTACTTGTTTCCATCAGATTCCAGCTCCCATGAACTCAACGTCTTGAGCCAGGTCGCCCGACATCAATTTACCGGACACTTCCCGGATCGGTTGGTCTTCGTAAATGATGGCATAGAGGCCGCCCACCAGCGGCATGTAGATGCCCATTTCCGCGGCTTTTTCATGCACCATCCGCAGCGTGTTGATGCCTTCAGCAGTTTCACCAACGCGCTTGATGGCTTGCTTCAGCGAGTCGCCTTCGCCGATGTAGTAACCAACACGATAGTTGCGGCTCAGCTGCGAACTGCAGGTGACGATTAAGTCTCCGACACCGGCCAGGCCCAAAAACGTCATCGGGTTAGCACCAAGGCGAACAGCAAAGCGCGACATTTCGGCTAAGGCGCGGGTGATGATCGCCGCGCGGGTGTTTTCAGCCATGCCCAACGCAACCGCCAGACCGGTGATGATGGCGTAGATATTTTTCAACGCACCAGCGAGTTCGACACCGTAGATATCCGGATTGCCATACACACGGAAAAACTGGCTGCTGAGCAATTGCTGGACGTTTTGACGAAGGGACTGGCTGTACGACGCAATCACAGTGGCGGAAATTTGATTCTGAGCGATTTCCTTCGCCAGATTCGGCCCACTGATCACACCCACTTCATGGCTTGGTGCCAGGTCGTGCAGTATCTGACTCATCAGTTTGAAACTGCCCGGCTCAATGCCTTTGGTCAGACTGATTAAAGCAGTGTGAGCCGGCAACAAGGGAATGGCTTGTTCAGCTACCGAACGAAAGGCTTTTGATGGCACGGCGACAAACACATAGTCGGCATCGCTAACCGCAGCCGCCAGATCCAGCTCCGGCGTTAAGCGTTCCGACAGTTTATAGCCGGGCAAATAGCGGCTGTTTTCGCCTTGATCCAGAATGTCTTGCGCCTGCTTTTCGCTGCGCATCCAAAGTTTGACGGTATGGCCATTTGACGCAGCGATATTGGCAACGGCGGTGCCAAAGCTGCCACCGCCCAAAACGGCGATGCGCTTGGGCGGCATGGAAGTATGGGTCACAGATTCTCCTTGCGATCAGAGTTCAGCTCAATGCTGGGCCTGATTCTCGATACACTCCACCAGCTCCCTGAACGTCTGGCGGTTATGGTCGTTCAACGACATCAGAATTTTATGCGCTTCCAACACACGCTCGCGCGCATCGCCTTCGTTAACGGGCAACGCCGGTTGCTCGTCTAGCGGCGATTTGGATTCAAGTTGTGGTTGGGAAACGATGGCGTACACCCGATCACGAAAACCCATGGTTTCAATCAGACGGGTAATATCAGCGCGGGTAGAGACCAGGGTTGGAACACGGCCCATGGCGGGCGTGGCAAGACGGGAAACTTTGGCCAGCATACCAAGACTGGTGCTGTCGATGCCTTCGGCTTCGGTGACATCCACGGTGACGGATTGGAAAACCGGGTCGTCCACCATGCGGTAGAGACAACTGTCGAGCGTGGTACAGAGCGTCATTCGGACATCGCCTGTCAACTTAATGACATAGGCACCCGCTTGGTTCGCCATTAAAACCCGACCAGTACTCATTGAAGATACGACCTAAGCACTCTTTCGACCGTTAACACTGTTTTCGACCGTTAACACTGTGATGTCATCCGGCACAGCCTGGGTTTTACCCCTTTCGGTCATCTGCGCCAAAAATTGGAGCATAGTATGAGACGCGTCTGCACCCAACTCAAGTAAGTGCGCTTCCTTTTCTTGTAAACTGGCGTCGTCCAGCAATTCCAGAACACCGTCCGACATAACTGACAAGCGTTCGAAACCGTCCAGCGACAATTCATGCTCGTTAAACTCAACGTTCTCGAAGAGACCCACCGCCAGATTTTCCGGATCCAAGGTTCGAACCGATTGCTGCGCGCCGAGGATAGGCGCGGGGAAATGGGCTGCAGAAGCGTAATGCAAGATGCACTTTTCGGTATCCAGCACGCCGTAGAATACGGTGGCGTGTTTGCCGGTTTGGGTTTTGAGCAATTCCTGGTTGATCAATGCCAATACTTGAGCCGGGTGCACCACGACGTCTGAACTGCCGTTGTCGATTTCATCGCGCAATCGATCAATCTGATTTTTAATCAATAAGGTAATCAGTGCGGAACTGGCGCCATGGCCGGAGACGTCTGCCACGTAAAACACCAATCGGTTGTTGGGGATAGGAAAGTAATCGACCAAATCACCGCTGAGATAATTGGACGGCACCATACGGTGGTTGATGCGAAATCCACCGCGCTCGAGCGGCTTTTCGGGTAACAATCGCTGTTGCACGGCGCGGCCGGCCTGCAAGTCGAGTTTCAGTCGATCGACATGATTTTGCAGTTCCTGATTGCGCGCTTCCAACTCGACCCGATAACGATAGTTCTCACGAACCAGCAGCGAGCGTTCTAAAGCGCGTTCGACGGAGTGTTCCAACACACCCAGATCCACGACGGGTTTCATCAGATAGTCGCTGGCACCCAGGCGCAACGCGTCGACTACGTCGGACATCACACCCGCACCTGACACCACGATCACCGGTACTTCGTCGGTCACTTCCATAATGCGCCGCAGCAGAGTGAGCCCGTCCATCACCGGCATGCGCAGATCACAAATCACCAAGTCGAGTGCTTCTTGTTCGAACAGCGCCAGGGCGGCCTCGCCGTTGTCGGCTTCAAGCACGCTGTATCCACTGTCTTCGAGGTAGGCAACGATGGAATCGCGCACCGCCTGGTCATCGTCTACGACCAGCAGTTTGGCGTCGGTGATTGGCATTCGGTTGACTTCCACTGCGAGATGGATGCAACTTAACGGGGCGGGTTCTGGAAAGCAATAGAGCCCCATCCGCCATAGGCCAGACGAGGTGAGCATGAGCACAGCGGATCGAGATTACGACGAGAAAAGGGACTTCATTCGCATGCGGATGAATACGCAAGCGCACATTTTTCTGGAGGGAGAAAGCACGCCCATCAGCGCACACTGTCAGGATTTCAGCGCCGTCGGCATGAGCCTGATCATCGACAAACCACTGCCCATTGGCACCCAAATCCGGGTGGTGATTGAATCACCCAACGAGCATTTATCGTCTCTGGACGCCCAAGCTGAGGTCGTTCGCTGCGACGCTGACGGCCAACAATACCGTCACGGTGTCGAGATTCGCGGCCTGGACTGATCGCTCTGGCCGACTTGCTTAAAAGCTTTCGTCGATGAAGCCTTCATCGACGAAGCCTTCTTCGGCGCTATCTTCATCGATAAAGGCGTCCGACTTCACTTCCCCGTCGTTTACCTGAAATTCCCGCATCGAAAAGTAGGCTTCCCGAATCACCGGATAGGTATCGCCAGAAAAGAGACCATCCGACGCCAATAAATCGGCTCGTGTCTGCAAGCCATCAACCACCAGAATTGAACCACGCTGCCAGTGTTCCATCTCAACGTAATTCAATGGATTCTGCCACTGATCGACCACTCGGCCGGTACCGTCACGCAGCGACGACGGACCGAGGATGGGCAACACCAGATAAAACCCATGGCCCAATCCCCAATACCCCAGGGTTTGTCCAAAATCCTCAGGTACCGGTTCAATCCCCATGCGACTGGCAACATCAAATACGCCGACCAGACCGACAGTCGTGTTGATGGCAAAACGCCCAGTCGCTGCACCCGTGCGCCGCCATTTGCCCTGCAGCAGGTTGTTGCTAGCGTTACGGACTTCACCCAGGTTAGCAAAGACATTGCGCACGCCCTGCTCCATCGGATCCGGAATCACCCAGTGGTAAGTACGTGCAACCGGCCGCACCAAAACGCGATCGACACCGTTATTAATGGAGAAAATCACGCGGTTTACCGGTTCCAAAGGATCCCGGTTATCGGCCAGCACTGTGCTGGTTCCAAGCAGTAGGCCTGAAACCAGCAACGTCATACGGAGGGTGTTAACGTTCAAAGCAAGTGTTGCCTCAGGCAGGGGTGCGATAGTCCTTCATCCAGTCCGCCAACGCTTGTTCGGCCCGACTCTTTGACGGTCGGTTCGGTCGCGTGTCCTGAGATTGCGCTGCGACACTGGCTTGCGCCAACAAACGCTGTTCAAATTCGCTGGGCTGGGTACGCACCTGTTTTTCCAAGGTTTTGACGCGGTTGCCTACGCCAATCGCGCCCTGGTTCATCATTTTCAGTTCCTGACGCAGAAACCGATCCTGCTGAATCAGTTGTTGCTGCAGTTGCCGAATCTTGCGCGCGTGGTGCAATACAACAGCCAGCAGCAACACAGCGGTCGCGGCGGCGGCCAACACCATCGGTTCTTGAGACGCCAACAGCAGTTGGCCAGTTTGCATCACTTCATTCAACATGACGGTTCCCCTCCGTTAGGTTTTTGACGGTCGTCACACTCTGACCCTAGCTTTGCACAAAGCGGGCCAGAGTGGAGGGGTACTGAAGATAGGGGATATACATCGCCGGCCGGGCTTACAGCTCAGCGATTTCCTGCCATTCGCGCTCAGTCAACAACTTGGCGATTTCGATCAAAATCAACAGCTCATCGTTCTTGTGGCATACGCCCTGGATGTAACGCGAGCTTTCATCGTTGCCAACGTTCGGCGCGGTTTCGATTTCGGAGGCTTTCAGGTACACCACTTCAGCCACTGAATCGACCAGAATACCAACCACCTGGTTGTCCGATTCCAGAATAACAATGCGGGTATCATCGGTTACTTCGGCGGTCTGCAACCCAAAACGCTCACGCGTATCAATGACAGTGACCACGTTACCGCGCAGGTTGATGATGCCAATCACGTAACTGGGTGCACCTGGCACCGGTGAAATCTCGGAATACCGCAACACTTCACGAACTTGCATCACATTGAGACCATAGGTCTCATTACCCAGCCGGAAAGTCACCCATTGCAGGACCGAATCATCCCCGGCTTTGATTTGCGCTGTCATAACAGAACCTCATGTCTATCTGGTAAGCAACTATAGTAGAGTCCGCTCGGGCGTCCAGCTGAACCGCCGGGTTCAGCGTCTCAACGCCGTCTGCGCAAAGGCATGCAGGTCCACTAACGCACACATTTGATCAATGACTGTACCGGCCAACCAGGGGCGGCTGGTGCGAGTCGAGCGCCATTTGACGGCATCCGGATGCAGAGTGATGGAACCTTCAATGGCGTGGCAGCCAAAGGCCCAATCCGAACCGTGTACCCCAACGGCGTATTCCAGGCTTTCCTTGCTTTCCGGACGGTAGCGCTCAGGCATCACCAGTCGCGCGGTATCAACCACCCGGATGTTGCGATCCGATTGGATCGGCAGTAATCCCAAAAACCATTTCGGCTGATCGAACAGCGGCGTCAAATCCTTGTCCAATTGATGAATGTTGCCCAACAAGATCAGCGGCACCGCCAATTTGAGGCCATCCACGACAAACACAAGGCAGTCAAACCGCTCTTGGCCCCACGCAGGTCGGCCATTCTCCAACCACTCACCCACGCCGCCGTTGTCGGCTTCCGGCGCATTGTGCGTGTCAAAATCAAAATCAGGTTTGGCAACGGTTGCATCGGCTTCCGGCTCCGGGTCGGGTTCCAGATCAGCCAAGGCAATTTCGCGCTCAAATTCTGGCTCTGGGGCCGGTTCGGATACCTGTGGTCGCGGTTCTGGTTCCGGCCGATGTGATTTGGCCTGAATTTCAGGGTCGGACGCCCACTCCTGTTCCAGAGAGAGCTCCGGCTCTGGCTCGGATTCCGGCTCAACGTCAGGTTCGACTATGGGCTCCGGTTCTGCGACCAACACTTCAGCAACAGATTCCGGTTCCGGTTCCGGTTCCGGTTCCGGCAGAACGTCCGCCACCTCGACCAGCGGTTCAACGTCTGGTTCGATTTCCGGTTCGTCAACCGGAGCGGCCGCGACAGGTTCGGGCTCGGGTTCTGGCTCAGGTTCCGGTTCTGACGCAAGCTCGGGCTCAGGTTCTGGCTCTGGCTCTGGCGCGGAATCAACCACGGTCAAAACCGGCGTTTCGCTTTCGACCGGCTCAGCGCTTTCTTCTTCAGGTTCGAAATGCGTTGCTTCGTGCAGCATGGCGTCCAGGTAGGTCGCCAGAGTGCGATCTGCCGCCAGTTCAGTACGAACTTCTGCGCCACTCTTATTGTTCACCGCTGACTCCCGCGCACGCGCAGCCAAAATTTGGCTGTTAGGGGTGAATCAGACGGTTGGCTGCTACACATTTATTGGCCCCTCAGTCCATCGCCAACAGGGTTTTCAACAAGGATTGATAAGCACGCGCTGCACGCGAATCCGGTGAGTACAACGAAATGGGCAAGCCTTCGCGGCTGGCGTCCCGCAACCGGGTATCAACCGGAATGGCCGACTGCCAGATGCTGCCTTCGTATTGCTCGCGCAACGTTCGCAATGCCTTTACCGACGCCTGAGTCCGGCGATCAAACATCGTCGGGATGATCAAATGCTGCAAGCCACGTTTCTGCGACGCCATCACCATGCTGATGGTGTGCACCATGCGCTCCAGACCCTTCAACGCCAGAAATTCGGTTTGCACCGGCACCAGCAGACGTTTGCAGGCGGCCAGCGAATTAATCAGCAACACGCCTAACAGCGGCGGTGTATCGATCAGGGCGTAATCAAAATCGTCCCACAGGTGCGCCAGCGTTTTGGACACCACCAGACCCATGCCTTCCTGCTGGCTGACGTTACGCTCCAGCGTCGCCAAAGCCGTCGAGGCTGGCATCAACGACATACCCGGCTGTGAAGTCTCTTTGATCAACTGCTTGGGCAGATCGTCCGGGACTTTGCCTTTGGTCATAAACAGATCGTAGGCGCTGCGCTCGAGATCGTCAGGGTTATAGCCAAAATAGCTGGTCAGAGAGCCCTGCGGGTCCAGATCGAACACCAGTACTCTGTGGCCCTTTTCGGCCAGCATGGCGCCCAAAGACACCACCGAGGTAGTTTTCCCCACCCCGCCTTTTTGGTTGGCAACGGACCAAACGTGCATGGACTCTCCTTAAACATCCGTTCTTCTTGTCCGAAAGCGGCCAAACCGGACCCTCGGACCAAAGACCGCTTTAGGGTTCAGCAACTTCCGGACCAACTGGCGTCGGTTCCGACGAAATCAGGCTATTAGGCCTGTCCAGTCGCGTAACAACAATACTGACACGACGATTCCTCGCCGTCCGCGCCTCATTGGTCTCATCAAAGCGCGGCTGATATTCACCAAACCCAACGGCGGACAGCCGTTCCCCGGCAATGCCGGCGGTTTGCAAATAGCGGACGACATTGGCCGCCCGCAATACCGATAACGTCCAATTATCGTCAAAACGCCCACCCGGTGGCGATCGATCAGTATAGCCTTCCACCGCGACCGGCAGTTCCATCGGCGCCAATAAAGCGGCAACTTCATAGAGAATTGTTTCCGCTTGTGCCGTTATATCGGCCGAACCCGGCGAAAATAAAACCGGTTCGTCTAAATCAATAGCCATCCATTCGCTGTTGCCACTGACGCTGATCAGCGAATCGTCCAGTTGCTGAGCGAAATTGGCTTCAATCTTCTGGCGCACCTCCAACAGGGTGGATTCCTGATGGTAGGTTTCAGTGTCTGCCACATCCTCTCGAGTGCTCGGCACTGGCTCGGGACGGTACAGCGGATTGAAGAAATCCGGCCCGGCTGGCGTCGTATCCAGTTCGATCGGTTTTACGCTGGTCGGCTCAACATGGAATATCTGTAACAGATTCCGACTGACCGCCTCAAATTTTCCCGAATCCACCGAAGAAATGGCGTATAGAAAGACAAAAAAAGCAAACAATAGCGTCAAAAAATCGGCGTATGACAACATCCACCGCTGTGCCTGATTGGCGACAAAGCGCTGATTGCGGCGACGCCGACGCCTCACGCGCCATACTCCTGCAGACGCCGCTCAAGTACGCGGGGGTTTTCGCTGTCGGCAATGGCCAGCATGCCATCGAGCACCATTTCATCGAACGCAAAGCGCGTTTCGGCCAGAGTGCGCAGCCGCGCGGCCACAGGTAGGAAAAACAGGTTTGCCAGACCGACGCCGTAAATGGTGGCCACAAAGGCAGTGGCTATACCACCGCCCAACGCCTGGGTGTCTTCGATCTGGGTCATTACCTGAATCAGCCCCAGAACCGCACCAATAATTCCCATCGTCGGCGCATAGCCACCCAATGAATCGAAGAAATGCGCGGCTTTCAGCCAGCGGCCTTCGCGACTGTCCATCGACACTTCGAGGCTGCGCTGAATTTTATCGCCGCTTTCACCATCGACCAGTAATTGCAGCCCCAGCCGCATGAAGTCATCGGTTTCATTGTTTGAATCGGCTTCCAACGCCAGTAAGCCTTTGCGCCGCGCCAACTGGCACCAACGCACCAGCTTGGCCTGCGCTTGATCGGCTTGCCAGTCAGGACCGCTGAAAACGGAAGGGAAATAGCGCCAGGCCAGGCGCCAGGTGGCGAGATCGGATTGCACCAGACCCGCTGCCAAAGTGCCGCCAAGAACAATGGCGGCCGCAGGCAGGTTGGTCAGTGAACCCACCTGCCCACCTTCGAGCAAATGGCCGCCGAAGACAGCGACCCAGGCCAGCAGCAGCCCGACAAAAGCGATCATGGCGTACGTCCTTTAGTGTTCGAAACCCCGAATCAGGCCGTCACCACCTCCACCAGGCGGCTGGCGACTTCATTCAGGGCGATGACTTCATCGGCCAAATTGGCTTTGACCACTGCAGAAGGCATGCCATCGATCACACAGGTCGAGGATTCCTGCGCCCAAACCACACCATCGGCGTCTTTGATCAGGCGGGCACCTTCGCGGCCGTCCGCTCCCATTCCCGTCAACACGACCGCCAGAATGTTTTTACCGTAGTACTTCACGGCGCTGCCGAAAGTGACGTCCACCGACGGTTTGTAGTTGAGCCGGGCGTCGCCTTCAAAAATGCGTAACCGATTCTTGCCCGTGAACATCATCTGCATGCCGCCCGGTGCGAGCAAGGCCTCGCCGGCTTTCAGGGTGTCGCCATCGGATGCTTCACGAACGCTCAAGGCGCATTGGCGATCCAGTCGTTCAGCAAAGGCCCCGGTGAAACTGCCTGGCATGTGTTGGATCATCAAAATGGGCGCGGGGAAATTCCCGGGAATCTGAGTCAGAACTTTTTGCAGTGCAACCGGGCCTCCGGTGGAGGTTCCGATCATCACCAGATCAAACTTTTGCGCGTAACGTTTGCGTCGGCCGACCGGCGCTGGGGCTGGTTTTTCCTGCGGGGCTGGAGCCGTGTCCAAGGCCAAGGCTTTCGGTCTGGCCTGGCCGGCAATGGCGATGATTTTTTCACACAGCGCCTTTTTCAGCGCGCTGGGTCCATCGGCGACGTTTTCGTAACTCTTGGGCAGATAATCGACCGCGCCCGCGTCCAAGGCATCGAGTGTGACTCGGGCGCCGGACTGGGTCAGTGATGAGAACATCAGAATGGGCGTCGGCTGGCGGTTCATGATTTCCCGCACCGCCGAAATGCCATCCATCATGGGCATTTCATAGTCCATGGTGATGACATTGGGTTTGAGGCGGACCGCCAGGTCGATGGCTTCACGGCCATTGGACGCTTCGCCAATGACCTTCAGCTCCGGATGGGCGTCGATCAGTCCACGTATCCGAGTTCGAAAGAAACTGGAATCGTCAACGATCATCACCGTAATGGGCATTCAATTCTCCTTATTCGGGCCGTAGCCCGCATCAATCCGCTGCGCTGTACGCTTTCAACAGACCGGGGACGTCAATGATCAACGCGATGCGTCCATCGCCGGTAATGGTAGCACCGGCCATCCCCTCGGTTCCCTGCAACATTTGGCCAAGCGGTTTGATGACCACCTCTTCCTGGCCAACCAATTGGTCGACCACAAAACCCACTTTCTGAGTGCCGACAGACACTACGACGACATGACCTTCTTCCTCGGACGCATCGCTGCGATGCCCTTTCACCAGCCAACGTTTGAGGTAGTACAACGGCAAGGGCTTGCCTCGCACCATCACGACTTCACGACCATCAACAACGTTGGTTCGACTCAAGTCGAGATGGAAAATTTCATCAACGTTCACCAGCGGCAATGCAAACGCCTGTTCGCCCAACATGACCATCAAGGTCGGCATAATGGCCAGCGTCAACGGCACCTTAATGCGAATGGTGGTGCCACGGCCTTTTTCCGAATCGATGTCGATGGTGCCGTTCAATTGGCTGATCTTGGTTTTCACCACATCCATGCCAACACCACGACCGGAAATATCGGAAATTTCGGTCTTGGTGCTGAAGCCCGGAGCAAAGATCAGATTGAAACATTCGTTATTGGTCAGCCGATCGGCCGCATCCTGATCCATCACGCCACGTTTGACGGCAATTTCCCGCAGCTTATCCGGGTCCATACCGCCGCCGTCGTCGCGAATCATCAACAGAATGTGATCGCCTTCCTGCTCGGCGGACAACACCACTTCACCGGCGCGAGGTTTACCCGCAGCGGCGCGAACATCCGGCATTTCCACGCCGTGGTCGACCGAGTTGCGAACCAGGTGAACCAGCGGATCGGCCAAGGCATCGACGAGGTTTTTATCCAGGTCAGTTTCTTCGCCTACCAGTTCCAGGTTCACTTCTTTTTTAAGGCTGCGCGCCAAATCGCGCACCACGCGCGGAAAACGACCAAAGACTTTTTTGATCGGTTGCATCCGCGTTTTCATCACCGATGTTTGCAGATCCCCGGTGACCACGTTCAGGTTACTGACCGCTTTTTGCAGCATCTCGTTTTCGAGCTCGCTGCCCAGACGCATCAGCCGGTTACGCACCAACGTCAATTCGCCGACCATGTTCATGATGTCATCGAGGCGTTTGGTGTCGACGCGTACCGTGGTATCGCCACCTGCGGCCGGAGCGCGTTGTTCGCCGCCAGCTTTTGCCGGTGCGGCCTTGGCCGGTTCCGGAGCAGGCTCAGCCTTGGCGGCCGGTTTGGCAGCAGGAGCGGCTTTCGGTTTGGGTTTAGCGGCCTCAGCTTTGGCAGGTTCAGGTGCCGCCGGTTTGGCGGCTGGTTTATCGTCGCTGGCACTGCCGGCTTTGAACTGGCCTTTGCCATGCAATTCGTCGAGCAAGGCTTCAAATTCGTCGTCGGTGATTTCATCACCGTTGCCTGCGGCCGGTGCGGCCGCTTTGGTTTCTTTTTTATTTTCAGCCTTGGCTGGCGTACTGGACTCCGCTTCAGCGTCGCCGCTGCCGGCTTTGAATTGGCCTTTGCCGTGCAATTCGTCCAGCAACGCTTCGAATTCATCGTCGGTAATTTCATCGCCACCAGTACTCGCACCACCGGCATCGGAGGCGGCCGAAGTCTCGGTTTTTTTGGTGGGCGATGCAGCCTGATCCGTCGGCGAAATAGCGTCGAGTAATTCTTCAAATTCAGCGTCAGTAATATCATCACCGGGCTGAGGAGATTCGGCGTCAGACTCGATGACCGCTTCTGGCTCTTCGTCAGTCTCTTCGACGGATTCGTCGGCTTCTTCTTCAACCGCTTCATCGGCCGACGCCGGGGCGGCATAACGATGCAGCAACGCCACCAATTCTTCATCAGCCGGTTCTGGAGTTTCGCCGCTGCTGACCTGGCTGAACATTTCATTGACGCTGTCCAGACCACGCAAGACCGCGTCCATCAAATCGGCGTCTACCTGGCGCAAGCCATTACGCAACGTATCGAAGACGTTTTCCGCAGCGTGGCAGCAATCGACCAACGGGGTTAATTGCAAAAAGCCGGCACCGCCTTTGACGGTGTGGAAACCACGGAAGATGGCATTGAGCAAATCCCGGTCGTCCGGGCGGCGCTCCAATTCAATCAGCTGTTCGGACAACTGCTCAAGAATTTCACCGGCCTCAACCAGGAAATCCTGTAAAATTTCTTCGTCCGCTTCGAAGCCCATGCTGCTCTCCTAGACCCCAATCAAAAGCCAAGACTGGACAACAAATCGTCCACATCGTCCTGGCTGGATACGACACCTTCGGCATTGGCGTTAATCTGTGGTCCTTCGCCTTTGTCACTGACCTCTGTGGGTTCTGCAACAACTTCGGGGCCTTCTCGAACGATGCCTGTAATTTCATCCACCTGGCTGGCCATAAAGACCAAATCCACCAAGCTGGCTTCGACCTCCTTGACCAAGCTGGTTACTTTATTGATGACCTGTCCGGTCAAATCCTGAAAATCCTGCGCCAGCAAAATGCTCGACAGGTTGTTGTACAAGGTTTGCGACTGATCGTTCAGCAGCGTGAAAAATTCATCCAACTGCCAATAGAGCGTGCGAAATTCTTCGGCGCTCATGTCGCGATCCACCAGACGCTTCCATTCCGTTTTCAAGCGACCGGATTCCTCGGTCAGCGCACCGGCCACCGGCATGCTTTCCTCGACCAGATCCAAGGTGGTATTGGCCGCTTTCTCGGTCATGGTCACGACGTAACCCAGGCGGTCCGTTGCTTCGCTCATGTCCGAGAGTTCCTGGACGGCTTCGCCAGGGCGTGCATCGATGTGGAAGTTGGTGATGGCGCTGTGCAGCGCCCGGGTGAGCCGGCCGACTTCCTGATACAAACCGCGATCCCGCGCGTCTTGCAGCTCTTGCAAGGTCTCCAGCGCCGAGTCCGTTTCACCGGCCTCAATGCGCTGGTGCAGTTCAGCGGCTTTTTCTTTCAACAGATCTGAAAACGCAGTTCCGGCGAAATGCTCCGTTCGGGCCTGCTGCAGCTTGACCAAAATGGCAACCGCTTCGTCCATGTTGCCGTGCTCAACCTGTTCCAACAGGGCCGGCACCATGGCTTTAAGCGTTTCTTGAAATTGCGGTGATAACTTTTTGTCGTCTGAATCAGCCATAGCGGCCTCTTTGGTCAACCTTTAACACTGGCTATCAGCCGTCTACCCGTTCGAAGATCTTGTCGATCTTCTCTTTCAGCGCGGCAGCGGTGAACGGTTTGACAACGTAGCCATTGACGCCTGCCTGAGCGGCCGCAACGATCTGATCGCGCTTGGCTTCGGCGGTTACCATCAAGACGGGAATGGATTTCAGACGATCGTCTGAACGAATTTTCTTCAACAGCTCAATGCCGGTCATGCCAGGCATATTCCAGTCTGTGACCACAAAGTCGAAGTCGCTGCTTTGCAACATCGGCCATGCACTGGAGCCATCGTCTGCTTCATGGGTATTGCTGAAGCCCAGGTCGCGCAGCAGATTCTTAACGATACGGCGCATCGTTGAAAAATCGTCAACAACCAGGATTTTCATGTTCTTGTCCAAGATGACCTCCTCTAGCCTCACCCGACAAACTGCTTACTGCCTTCTTAATGATAGACGCTGGCAACCGGCTATCCAGTCTTGAGGACGCCTTTCAGCCGACCGACGGGAAGCGCGGCGCTTTACCATTCAGACTGCGTCAAAACAGCAGTTTCCTGGCACAGCACGCGTAAGACTCGTCAAGGCCTACTGGCGTCTGTATCGACCGGTGATCGCGATAGTTTAGAGCGTCCGGAAGCCGCCTAGTCTACCCCAACAGTGGCTGTGATACAGCCGGGTAGACGGGCGGGCTTACCACTCGCTCATGCGGGCGCGCAGGCGCATAGCCGCCTGGGTGTGGATCTGACTGATGCGGGATTCACTGACGCCCAGCACGGCGCCAATTTCCTTGAGATTGAGCTCTTCGTCGTAATACAGCGACAGCACCAACTGTTCGCGTTCAGGCAATTGTTTGATGGCTTCGGCCAACTGGTGATTGCGCTGATCCGATTCCACTTCAAAGTGTGGCGCTGAATGCTGGCTGTTGCCGACCTGAAAATCCTGCAGGTCGCCATTGCCCTGCTCCATCAGTTCTTCAAAGCTGAACAGACGCGAGCCCTGGGTGTCTTTGAGCAGCGAATAGTAGTCGTCGAGGCTCATTTCCAGCAGCGCCGCCACTTCCTGATCCTGGGCGTCGCGGCCTTCGCGCATTTCAATTTCACGAATGGCGTCGGCAATGCGACGGGAATTGCGGTGTACCGAACGTGGAATCCAATCGCCTTTGCGCACTTCATCGAGCATGGCGCCGCGAATGCGGATGCCCGCGTAAGTCTCGAAACTCGCACCCTTGGTGTGATCGTAGTTCTGTGCAGCCTCAAACAGGCCGATCATGCCCGATTGCACGAGGTCTTCGAGTTGGACGCTTTCCGGTAAACGCGCCAGCAAATGGTGGGCGATGCGTTTCACCAGCACACCCTGCTCGGCTACCAGGCGGTCGTAATCGACCTTCTTTTCGGTCTGATACATAGTGTATTGCTGCACCGACATGTCAGGCGACTCCAGTAGTCCCCTGGACCAGCCGCTCCACAAAAAACTCCAGATTACCCCGGGGTGTGGTGGGCAAAGGCCAGGTTGCAACCTTCTGGGCCAGTGACCGATAGGCGATCGCGGCTTTGGACCGCGGATACGCTTCGATCACCGCCTTCTGGCGCTGGACGGCCTTACGCACCGATTCATCCATGGGTACGGAGCCGACGTATTGAAGTGTCACGTCCAGAAAACGGTCCGTGACCTTCGACAATTTATTGAACAGCGCCTGACCTTCCGTGGGCGTGCGGACCATATTGGCCAGTACACGGAATCGGTCCATCTTGCAGTCGCGGTTCAACACCTTAATCAAGGCATAGGCATCGGTCACCGACGTAGGTTCGTCGGTCACCACCATTAAGGTTTCCTGAGCGGCCCGGACAAACGACGTCACGGTGCGCGAAATACCGGCAGCGGTATCGACGATCAGTACATCCATCTCGTCACCCAATTCGCTGAACGCACCGATGATGCCAGCGTGTTCCGCTTCACCCAGGTTGGCCATCCGCTGCGTTCCGGACGACGCCGGAATGATGCGAATACCGCCCGGTCCGGGTACCAGAATATCGCGCAGTTCAGCCTCACCGGACAGGACATCGGCAATGTTGCGACCGGAGGAAACGCCCAGCAAAACGTCGATGTTGGCCAAGCCCAAATCGGCATCCAACAAGACCACGCGCTTGCCTTGTTCCGCCAGGGCGACCGCCATGTTGACGGATACGTTGCTTTTCCCCACGCCACCTTTACCACCGGTGACTGCCAGTACCTGTATCGGTTTCAAACCACTCATTCGCTCGTTCAACTCCGTTGGCCCAGTATAGGCAATTGCCGTCATCTTTGACGTTGCTGTATCAGCTCGCCTGTGCGAGTCCTGGCCTATCGAGGCCCGACCGGGTGTCTTCCAGCGCACGCGCCAGGCGTTTAACCAGACGCACCGGATCGACACTGTCGATGTCCTGCGGGATGCGTTGGCCATCGGTGTTGTACCACAAAGGCCAGCGGTGACGCAGCAAGCTGTCGAAGACACTGCCGAAACAAGGCGCTTCATCCAGCTTGGTGATAATGGCGCCACTCAGTCGCTGACTGGGGAACGCCTGCACAAACTGATTCAGACTGTCGCCGGTCGCCGTTGCCGGCATGACCAGCACGCTTTGAATGCGCGCATCCAGACCGGATTCAATCACCTGGCGGCGCCAGTATTGCAGCGCATCGCTGCTGCCGCTGGTGTCGATCAACACCAGATGGGTATTCGACAATTCATCCAAGGTGTCAGCCAGGCTATCGTCTTCACCCAGAGCGCGGTATTCAACGCCCAGGATTTCAGTAATCGACGCCAAAGTATCTTGCGCGCCCAACTGGTAACAATCGGTACTGATGACCGCCACTTTTGCCGCGCCGCGGCGTTTGACCGCACGCGCCGCCAGCTTGGCGAGTGTCGTGGTTTTACCGGCACCCGTTGGTCCACACAGCGCAACAACGCCGCCTTCGGTCAGCGGATCGAACACCGGCACCGACAGACCCGAGGCCAGTCGCGCCAGCAGACGACGCCAATTAGTGTCGAGCGCGGCTTCGCGGTCGTAATGCCGCAGCAGCGAACGCTGCACGGTGTCACTCAAACCCATGGCACGCAACCGACCTTCAAGGCGTTCCAGTTGCGGCGTTTGCGGGCCCACCACTGGAGCCTGCAAGAAATCGCTCTGTTGTTTGAGCATCTGTTTCAGACTGTCGATTTCCTGACGCATCAGCGACATCAACTGCTCATCCGATTCGGCTTTGTTGTGCGTGCGTTCCTGCGCCAAGGTCGGCACTCGCGCCGGCGCTTTTTGTTCGGCATCGATGGCACGCGCCAGCGGTGAGTCGTTTTGTCCGCTCAGCATCGCCTTCGGTCTATTGTCCGGTACCAGATCACCAAAGGCCGCACGGCTGTGTGGAGCCAGGTTTTCCAGCAAGCCTTTCAGGCTTTCGGTATCCAGTTTCGGCTGACCATCACCGCTGCGCGGATGCGCCTTGATGATGGCATTGGGATCGGGCGCCGCCGGACGGTTGGCTTCAAAGCGGGCGAATTCGGCTTCATCAACACCAGCGACAATCTCCGTGCCTTCCGCCAGTTTGCGCGTCGACAGGATCACCGCCTCCGGCCCTAAAGCCTCAGCGACCTGTTTCAGCCCAACCTGCATGCTGGCAACGACAAAGCGTTTCACTTTCATCGACTCTTCCTCACTGACCGCCAACCGTGGCCACGATCGTTATATGTTTGTTGTCCGGTATTTCCTGGAAACTAAGCACTTTCAGCCCTGGCAAGCCGTGGCGGACAAAGCGCGCCAACAGCATGCGGATGCCACCGGAGACCAGCAGAATGGAGGGCTTGCCCTCGCCTTCCAGCCGTTGCGAGGTTTCCTGCAACGATTGCTGCAGTCGCTCGGCCATACCTGGCTCCAAGGTCACACCGTCAAGATTTCCATCACTTCCGGCCTGTTGAACAGTCTTCTGCAACAACTGTTCCAACCCGCGATCCAAAGTGATCACCGGGATCTCTTTATCGTTGCCGACGATGCCCTGAACGATCATGCGCGACAGTCCCATGCGCGCAGCGCCGGTCAGCACGCCAATGTCCTGACTCTTCGGTTGCAAGTTGGTCAGCGACTCCGCAATGGTTCGCAAGTCGCGTACCGACACCTCTTCCATCAGCAGGTTCTGCAACACTTTCAACAACTGACTGAGCGACAGCGTATTCGGCACCAGCTCGTCAGCCAGCTTGGGCGATTTCTTCGACAGAATGTCGAGCATCTGCTGCGCTTCTTCGTGGCCCAGCAATTCATAGGCGTGCTGATGCAACAGATGGTTTACGTGCGTGGCAACGACTGTGCTGGCATCGACCACGGTGTAACCCAAGGTCTGAGCGCGGTCGCGCAGGGTCGATTCAATCCACACCGCTTCCAGACCAAAAGCCGGGTCTTTGGTTTTGATGCCATCAAGCGAGCCAAACACCTGGCCGGGATTGATCGCCATATCGCGATCCGGATACACCTCGGCCTCGGCAATGCCGACGCCCATCAGCGTCAAACGGTAGGCATTGGGCATCAAATCCAGGTTGTCGCGGATGTGAATCGATGGCACCAGAAATCCCAAGTCCTGCGACAGCTTTTTGCGAATGCCTTTAATACGCCCCAGCAACTGGCCGCCTTGCGAACGATCAACCAGAGGAATCAGCCGGTAGCCGACTTCCAGACCGACAATATCGACCGGCTGTACATCGTCCCAACTGAGTTCCTTGGTGTCGCTTTCAACGTTCGCCACGGGCGGCGCACCCGGCTCAACGCTGCCGCCTTTCGCGCGTGAAGTCGGACTGCTGCCAGCGCTGGCTGGCGGCACACCCGGAAAGAAAGATTCCCCAGCGGCGACTTTCTGACGGTACAAAATCACCAAAGCGCCGATCATGCAGATAAAGGCCAGCGTCAAAAATACGAAGTGCGGCATTCCCGGCAGGATGCCCATTACAAAAATCAGGAAGGCGGCGACACTCAACGCACGCGGCGTGGAGAACATCTGATGCAGAATCTGCTCGCCCATTTCCTGGCTGTTGGAGTTACGCGTCACCATGATGGCGGCCGCAACCGACAACAGCAGCGAAGGAATCTGCGCGACCAGGCCGTCACCGATGGTCAGCAGCGCGTAGCGTTCCACCGCCTGACCAAACTCCAGCCCGTGTTGCAGCATGCCGATGGCCAGACCGCCGAAAATGTTGATCGCCAGAATCAGAATGCCGGCAACGGCGTCACCGCGAACGAATTTTGACGCACCGTCCATTGAGCCATAGAAGTCGGCTTCCTGGGCAATTTCAGCGCGTCGGGTTTTGGCGGTTTCGGCGTCAATCAGGCCGGCGTTGAGATCGGCGTCAATCGCCATCTGCTTGCCGGGCATGGCGTCCAGGGTGAAACGCGCGCTGACTTCCGAAACCCGACCGGCGCCCTTGGTAACCACGACAAAGTTAATGATCATCAAGATGGCGAAGACGATGAAACCGACCGCGTAGTTACCGCCGATCAATACTTCACCGAAAGCCTCAATCACCTGCCCCGCCGCGTCGCCGCCTTCGTGACCGTACAGCAACACCACCCGGGTAGAAGCAACGTTCAGTGCCAGACGCAATAACGTCGCGACCAGAATGATTGACGGGAAGACGGCAAAATCCAGCGGCCGCAACACATAGATGGTGACCAGCAACACCACAATCGACAGCGCGATGTTGAAGGTGAAGAAGGAGTCCAGCACAAACGGCGGGACGGGCAACGTCATCAAACCCAACACCAACAACAGCATCAGCGGCACACCGACGATGCGTTGTGTCATCAATTTGGCATTGGTGCGGGTGGAGCTGAGTACAGCGCCGCGGTCCAGATTGCGGACCTGGCTACCCAACCCTCTTACGTTATCGATAAAGGCCATCTGTCAATATTCAGGCGGTTCAATAGGTTCGACAGAGGTATTGCATGGATCGGGCCAAAAGTGAGATACGTCTCTCAACATGGATGGGCCACCGTCACATTGGCGTCGGCCATCTGTATTAAGCAGCCGTTATTGCAACGGGCGATCGTCTTCGCGTAAATCCGGCGGAATCGGGAAGTCCGGTTTGCGATCGGGTTTCGGGCCGCGGCCTTTGCGCCACTGCTCGATCTGAAAGACGTACGCCAGCACCTGGGCAACGGCGATGTACAAACCTTCGGGAATCTCGTCACCGATCTTGGTGTGGTAATAAACCGAACGCGCCAGCGGCGGAATTTCCATTACCGGGATGTTGTATTCACCGGCAATTTCGCGAATTTTCAATGCTGTATCGTCGATACCCTTTGCCAGCAATACGGGTGCGGGCATCACGTTGGGTTCGTATTTCAACGCCACGGCAAAGTGCGTCGGGTTGGTGATGACTACGTCGGCGTCCGGCACGTCGGACATCATGCGGCGGTTCGCCATCTCGCGCTGCAACTGACGAATTTTGCTTTTGACTTCCGGCTTCCCTTCGGTGTTTTTATATTCTTCCTTAATTTCCTGCATCGTCATGCGCAGTTTTTTGGTGTGGCTGTAAATCTGAAACGGAATATCCGCTGCGGCGATGATTAAGGTACTGGCGCAGATAATTAAAAACGTCCACGCCAACACAATGGACGCGTGTTTGACCGCCGGCTCAGTCGGCTCAAACACCATGGAAATAAAATCGTTTTTCAAACCGAACAGCGCAATCACCGACACCGTTCCGACGATCAACACCTTGCCCCAGCTCTTCAGCAGTTCGACCAGCGAGTTCATCGAAAACATCCGCTTGATACCCGACAGCGGATTCATTCGGCTGCCCTTGGGTGCCAGGGTTTTGGTCGAGAAATTCCAGCCGCCGAGTGCAATGGGGCCAAAAAACGCAGCGATCAACAGCACCGCGAACATCGGCACCAACGTAATCAGCGCATCGAAAATAGAGGCTTCCAGATACCGCATGGCGACGATGGTGTCCCAGCTCGCCTGGCGGTCAAAGCCAAAGGTGAATTTCATGATGCCCATTAACGATTCGGCCAGGCTCGGACCAAACATCAACAGACTCACCGCACCGGCCAACAAGACCGCACTGGTGTTTAACTCGCGTGAGCGCGCAACGTTGCCTTCCTCGCGCGCTTTCTCAAGTTTTCGCTCCGTGGGTTCTTCGGATTTCTCCTGGGAACTGTCGTTCTCTTCAGCCATGCCGTTTTACCAAGCCAGTAAGTTACGCATGAAGTCGACGTGATATTCGACCAGATTTTGTACCATCGGATAGGCCGCCCAATAGCTGGCCCAGACAATGACCAAACCGGCCAGCATCGACACGGGAAAACCCAAAACAAAGACGTTTAATTGCGGCGCCGAACGCGTCATCACACCGAAGGTCAGGTTCACCAACAACAACGCCGCAATCGCTGGCAGAGCCAACATCAACGACGCCCGAAACACCCAGGCGCCGAATTCGGCGATGGCAAAAAAACTGCCCTGGTTAAAACTGATCGGCGCCACCGGCACCACGCCAAAGGAATCCGCCAACACTTCCAAGACCACCAGATGGCCGTTGATGGCGAGGAACACCAAGGTCACCAATACCTGATACCACTGCGCCAACACCGCCACTGAAATGCCGTTGGCCGGATCGACCATAGAGGCAAAACCCAAGCCCATCTGCATGGAAATAATCTGACCGGCGAGAATCACGACCTGCAAAATCGCCAGCACCACAAAACCCAATACCACGCCAATCAAAATCTGATGCGCGATGATCACCAGACTGCCCAAGCCAGTCACTTCGATCAGCGGCATCGGCGGCAATACCGGGTACAAAGCCGTGGTCCACACTAACGCCAACAAGACGCGCACCCGGGCCGGCGTGACTTGCGAACCGACCACCGGCGCAATCATGAAGAAACCCAGGATGCGAAAAAACGGCCACATATAATGGCTGACCCAGGAGGCGATTTGAGCGTCCGTCAGTTCCACGTCGTCAGCCGATCAGGATGGGAATATTGAGAATAATTTCATTGGTGTAATCGACCACCTTGCCGACGATCCACGGCCCGGTCACGATCAACACAATCAAGGTCACCAACAAGCGCGGCAAAAAGCTCAACGTCTGTTCGTTAATCTGAGTGGCGGCCTGGAATGTTGCCACAATCAAACCAATGATCAGTGACGGACCAATAATAACCGTCACCACCACGACAACAATGAACAGCGCCTCGGAAAACAAGTCGGCAATGTTTGCAGCTTCCACGAATCCAACTCTCCAAAAAACCTGAAAAAACTCGCTAAAAAACTCAGGCGAAACTCGACGCCAGCGAACCCATGATCATGGCCCAGCCATCGACCAGTACAAACAGCATGATTTTAAACGGCAACGAAATAATGATCGGCGACAGCATCATCATCCCCATCGACATCAGGATGGAGGCCACCACCAGATCAATGATCAAAAACGGAATGAACAGCAAAAAGCCAATTTGAAAAGCAGTTTTTAATTCACTGGTGACAAAGGCAGGAATCAGAATATTCAGCGGTGTGTCGTCAGGTGTTTCAATCTCGCCTTCCATGTCGGCCAGACGCACAAACAAATTCAAATCGGTTTCGCGCGTCTGGTTGAGCATGAAATCTTTCAACGGCGCCAGACCACGGTCGATGGCTTCCAACGGTAGAATTTCTTCGTTGATGTACGGCTGAATGGCGTCCCGATTTATCTGATCGAAAATCGGATACATAACAAAAAAGGTCAGAAACAGCGCCAGGCCAATCAACATCTGGTTCGACGGTGTCTGCTGCAAACCAATCGCCTGACGCAGAATGGCGAACACCACAATGATGCGGGTGAAACTGGTCATCATCATCAGCGCTGCCGGAATAAAGGTCAGCGCCGTCATGATGGCGAGAATCTGGATGGTGACGGTGTATTCCTGACCGCCGTCTTCCGTGCCGGTGACGGTCAGCGCCGGTATGCCTTCGGCGTGGGCGAAGCCTGCAAATAACGACAGCAGGCCAAGGGTTACAACAACAAGCAGGCGACTGTAATCAGTCGCCAGAGTTTGAGCGGTTTTTAGCGTTTTTTTGATGCTTGGCCAGAGGGTCACTGTCCAGTCCTTTCAACAAGCCTTTCATTCGATCGGCGAATGGACTGGTCAGCGGCGTCTCTGTCAGGTCGGGTGGCTCGTCGAAACGATGCAGGGTGTTGATGTTATTGGTGGTAACGCCCAACAACAGATAGTCGTCAAACGCCTTCACTACCATCAACTTTTCCCGGGTGCCCAAGGGCATGACCGACAGTACCTTGATGTGGCGGTTATTGAAGCTTGTGCCGCCAGCCATTCGTCGTACTAGCCAGCCACACGCAAAGATAAGGCCAACAATGAAAATCAGCGTTAATGTCAGCTTGAAATAGTCGCTACCACCGCCAGACAGCGGCCCCGGGCCGGGTTGTTGCGCCCAGGCGGGCATCGCTGCGACCGACAATAAACCGACCGTCAGCAGCGCCCGCGTCAAATTTTTGGTGTGGGTGTCAAAACCCATGACATTACCTCAGCCGCTGAATGCGTTCTTGCTGGCTGACCACATCGGTCAGGCGGATACCGAACTTCTCGTTCACCATCACCACCTCGCCGTGGGCGATCAGCGTACCGTTGACCAAGACGTCCAGCGGTTCACCGGCCAAACGGTCCAGCTCGATCACACTGCCCTGGTTCAATTGCAGCAGGTTGCGGATCGGAATCTGGGTGTTGCCGACTTCCATGGAAATGGTCACCGGGATGTCGAGAATCACATCCAGATTCGGCGTGTCTTCGCCATTCATTGAGCTCGGGGCCGCACCAGGTGGCGTGACTTCGAACTCTTCCAGCGGTGCGCGCGGGTTGGCGTCTTCGCTGTCATCGCCGGTTTCACCGGCTTCGGCCATGGCGGCAGCCCAGTCTTCCGACAGGTCTTCGTCGCCACCGTCCATCAAGTTTTCGTCGTCGTTTGGCAGATCGTCATCACTCATTTTGATTCTCCTGCTTGGCCGCTTCGGTCATGGCTTCAACGGCGTGTTCTTCGCGTTTTTTCTGACGCTGACCCATCAGTCGCGTCTTCAGATCGCCGACGTCACGACTGTTCGTTTTCACCGGCTTCACAACTTTCAATGCAAGGTTCTCGCCGGATTGTCCCAATTTACATTCGAACAACGGCACCTGGTTGGCGGTCATGGTGATGGTTTCCGGCAGATCGATCGGAATGATGTCGCCAGGTTCCAGTTCCACCAGGTCGCGCAGTTTGATTTCACGTTCCACCACCTTGGTGTTGATCGGTACTTTGGCGCGCAGGATGTCGTGACGCAGCGACTCGATCCAGCGGTCGTCCACTTCGTCGATGTCACTCTGCACACCGGCATCCAGTACTTCACGAACTGGCTCGATCATCGAGTACGGCATGGTGACGTGCAGGTCACCGCCGCCGCCGTCGAGTTCGACGTGGAAGGTTGAGACTACTACCACTTCGCTGGGCGAAACGATGTTGGCCATGGCCGGGTTCACTTCCGACGACACGTATTCGAAATCGACGTCCAGTACCGCCGCCCAGGCTTCTTTCATGTCTTCGAACACTTGGGACAAGACCATCTGCACCACGCGGATTTCCGTCGGGGTGAATTCGCGGCCTTCGATCTTGGCGTGACGACCGTCACCGCCGAAGAAGTTGTCCACCAGCTTGAACACCAGTTTGGCGTCGAGAATAAACAGGGCCGTGCCGCGCAATGGCCGCACTTTCACCAAGTTCAAACTGGTCGGTACGTAGAGGGTGTGGACGTATTCGCCGAATTTGAGAATCTGAATACCGCCGGTGGCGACATCCGCGCTGCGCCGCAAAAAGTTAAACATGGAGATGCGGGTGTAACGCGCAAAACGCTCGTTGATCATCTCCAGGGTCGGCATGCGGCCCCGGACGATGCGGTCCTGGCTGGTCAGGTCATAGACTTTGACCCCACTGCCGTCGCCCGCGTCCTCTTCTTCTACGGCGCCGTCGTCGATGCCGTGTAAGAGCGCATCAATTTCGTCTTGTGAAAGTAAGTCCTGCACGGGACCCCCTATTGCATCACGAAGCTGCGGAACAGCACGGTTTCAATGCCTGGTCGGCCCAGGCGCATTTCCATCACTTCCTGAATGGTGTCGGTCAACTCTTCAACCAGATCCATTTTGCCTTGGGCCGTGCGCAGGTAGTTGAAGTCCTGCTCGGACAAGGTTTCTAACAAGTTGTTGCGAATCAGTGGCATGTAGGTATTTGCCACATCAATCGCGGCGGGGTCACGCGCCACGATGCTCAATTCGAGCTGTAAAAATCGCGTCCGCGCGCCCACGCTGTAATTCACGATAAAAGGCGGTTGCAGCGCCAGATAGATGGCCGGGCCTTCGGTCTGCATCTGTTCTGGCATGGTCAGCGGAATCTCTTCCGGTGCCGGCGGTGCGACTTCTTCGTCACCACCACCGCGGCCGATCAGGAACCAGGTTGCCGCTACCGACAACATGGCGATGATGACCGCGCCACCAATCACCATGATCAACAGCTTCAACCGACTTTTGCCGCTGCTCTCTTCACCACCCGTGGTTGGGATTTCTTCCTCAGCCATATATTCGCTCTCTTACTGCTGCCCGGCCCCGTAATAGTCAGGGCGATGCTTCCATTCTAGCGGACTGTGACGCCAGGACTAAACAAACTGATCCACCAGACCCAAGGGTCGGGCCGCCGTCGCTGCCACAGGCGCTTCGGCGTCCGACTCGGCGTCACCGCCAGTGCCACCGCCCTCGCCCTGGCCGTCACCCGAACTGGCGTTGCCATTGGCGGACTGATCACGCACATCCAGGTTCGACAAATTCAGCCCCTGTTGTTCCAAAAATTCACGCAACCGTACGCTTTGAGCTTCCAGGGCTTCGCGCACTTGCGGGTGCGGCGACACAATCTGCACCTGGGTCTGGTCGTTGTGTACCGTCACCTTAATTTCCAACGCGCCCAGTTCCGGCGGGTCGAGGCGAATGGTGGCGTGCTTGATGTCGCCTTGCGCCATCATTTGAATACGCTCGCTCAGTCGCTGGCTAACGTCTGCGGAAATCATCGGCCTATCGACGCGTTTCAAATCCAACAAGGCGGTCTGGTCGGGCGAATCGGTCTGTGACAAGGACAGACTCGATACCGACGTCGAATCAGCGGACGCGGTCGTAGCGCTGTTCAGCGCTGCCAAGCGGCTGTCGGCTTCCGACTTGCCACCCAGTGTCTCGCGCGCCATGCGCATCAGCGTTGTGCTGAACACCACATCGCTGCTCGGCTGACTGGCCGGTGTCAGCAGCAATGCCTGTTCCGGTCGGCTTTGATCCATGGTGATGGGCAAACTGCCGTTCGTGGCGCTGTTCTGTACGCTTTGCAGCAAGCGCGAAATCATCACCGCCGGCGACGGTACTTTGCCGTCGGAATCCAGCGCGTTCTTGCCACTCAGCGCATCGGCCAGGGTACGCAACCCGTCCGACAACGCCGGCGTCTGAGCAACGGCGTCACCCGACTCGCCATTGGCGGCCGCGTTCATTTGATCCAGCCAACTGCTGAATTGGACGTCCAATTCATCCAACAGTTGCGTCAGTTGTTCGACTTGTTGCCATTGTGAGCTGTCGGCCGCGGCCAGTTGCTCGGGCGTCAGATCGATATGCGGTGGGTTCTGCACCCAGTTCGTCAGTGCCTGGATAACGGTGTCGGTTTCGACCAGATTCAGGCCCAGTTCGTGGTGCAGATAATCGGTCAGTTGATCGACCGCCTCCGGGTCCACCACCAGGGTATCGGCACTGACCCATTGCTCGATGGCGTCTGCTGGCAGGTCGATGCCCAGTTCTGCCAATGCGGCCTCGACGTTGAAGTCGCCATCGCTGTCTGGGTCGTAATCAACGGCTTCGCTCAGCGGCTTTACGCCGAGCAGTTGGGCGATGGTCGCCGTCACTTGATTGAGGCTTGAATCCAGTCCGTCCAGCGCATCCGCGGCTTCGTCCTGCGTCGGGCCAAGGCCAAAGAGCCGCGCCAGCCAGGAAGTCGCTGGCAGATTTGAGGTCTTCAAGCCGTCATCACCGTCCACGACCAGATCGAGACCCGTCAACCCACCATTCGCAGCGACAGCGCCGTCCAGCGGCAGTTTGGTGTCGACACCGGTCAACGGCAAGGCACCGACCATGGCTTGCCGCTGTAGCGGCAAGTTCTGACCTTCGCCCTCCACCGCTACACCGGCTTTTCCCAATGCGGCGTTGAGCATTTGTGGGGTCAGTTCCGCTGGCGCGTCCGCCTCGCCAGATAAGGTACGCGGTGTATTGGCACCGCTGAGCAAACGTGCAAACTCGCCACCTGACGCCGCACCGGCGTTGGTTTTCAACACACCTGGGGTGACGCCCTGGGTCGCTTTGGCGGGGGTAAGACTGGCATCCGGGCTGGTCAGAAACAGCATGCTTGCTCTCTTTCTACAAGGATCAGGACGACGGTGTCCTGAATGCCATATAGCAATGGCCGGGCCAGCTTTTACAGAGCAGAGTTTTTATAGCGCGGAATAACCCAAGGCGGGATCAGAGATAGTGTTCGCGCAGCAGCCGGTCCAGCTCAGCCAATTCAGTGCCAATCTCGGCGACCAGCGTCTGGGCGCCGGTCAGGTCACCGGCACTGGCGCTGTCTTCCAGTTGCCGGCACAGCGCCGCCAGCGCCGTGGCGCCCACGTTCAGACTGCTGCCTTTGAAACTGTGCGCGGTGCGGCGAATCCGATCGGCATCAATCGGGTTCTGTTGCGCCTGTTCCTGCAAATCGGCGTGGCGCTGCTGGCCATCGCTGAGAAAGGCCTCGATGAGGTCGTTGAACTCCGCCTCAAGCAAAATGCGCAGATCGGCCAGGGTGGCCTCATCCAAATGCTGTTCGGGTCGTTCGGCTGTCATTGCGCCTCATCCGTTCGGTTGCGATTCACTCCAGGTCGGGCGTGGCCAGCGCAGCGTTGCCCGAACGCTGTTACCGGCCGGGTTAAACGTCAACTCGTCGCACAATTGTCGAACCAGCGCCAAACCCCGTCCGCTGTACCCAGGGTTATCGGTCACAGACGCCATGTCTTGATGGGAATGATCAAATCCCGGTCCACTGTCGGTGATTTCCAGCGTCAGTTCGCCGCCATCGCCGATAGGCCGATGCAGAATATCCAGGCACAAGTGACCTTGCTGCAATTCGGCCAGGCGCTCCTCGCGCATCCGGTAATAGTGGCTGAAACCGAGGGCATCGTCTTTGACCGCGGAATCCAGCCCCAGCACGCCGTGTTCCAAACCGTTGTTAAACAGCTCCGCCAGGACGGTGTATAACTCGCCGCTGAGCGTTCGCAGCCCTTCTACCTCGGTGAGGATGTTCAATACCAGCGGCAGCGGGTTGAACACACCAAGGCTTTGCGGCCCCAACTCCAGACGCATTTTCCAGTCCATCGGCCCACCCACCGACGCCTTGCTGCTGTGCAACAACGGCAAGCCCAGCACATCCATATCGACCATGGTGGCGCTGAGCAGCGTGATGTCGTCGTCATGACCGCTGCCGCCGATGAAGTTTTCCACCGCCGCGAGAATGGCATCGAACAGCGTGTCGGGGTCGGGGTGCTGGGCAAAAATTGCGGCCAGGCGTTGCTCGCCAAAGAGTTCACCGGCGGCGTTGTGGCTCTCAACAATGCCGTCTGACCACAGAAACACCCGGTCGTCGTTAGCCATTGGAAAGTCACGCGGTTCCGGCGAAAACCGGCGTGGCGGCAACACGCCCAATGGCAGGCTGGACGATTCGATGGCTTCGATCGACCCTCTGTCGGCACGATACAAATAAACCGACGGCACACCCCCCACCCAGATGCGCGCCATCTTGTTGGTCACATCGAGATCGACCATGGCCGCGCAGCAAAACACTTCGGTTGGCAAAATGGTGTACAGCTTGGCGTTGATTTCGCGCAGCACGTCTTCCATGGCGAAACCTTTTTGCGTCATTCCGTAAAAAATTTCCGCCAACGGCATGGCACCAATCGCAGCCGGTAAACCGTGCCCGGTGAAGTCGCCCAGGAACAATGACAAGCCGCCATCGGGTTTGCGTTCGGCCAACACCGTATCGCCATTGAACACCGCCAATGGCGACAGCGAATAACGCAAATTCGGCAACGACAAACTGCCCGAATGGGCGACGTTATCGAAAACGGTTTTGGCAACCTGCTGCTCCAGCAGCATTTGCCGGTTGTGCGATTGCAACTGATCGTGCATCCGCCGCATACGACCAAAAGCATTGATCTTGGCTTTCAGAATCAGCCGGTTGTACGGCTTGGACATAAAATCATCGCCGCCGTTTTCCAGACAACGGGCAAGCGATGAAGCGTCCTGCAAGGAAGTTAAAAAGATGATGGGAACGAATTGATCGCCAGCGCGTTGTTTGATCAAACGGCTGGCTTCGAGTCCGTCCATTTGCGGCATCAGGGCGTCCATCAGAATGATGTCCGGCACCCGTTCGGCAAAACGATCCAGCGCTTCCATGCCATTGCTCGCTTCGATCACCTGGTGACCTTCCTGCTTCACAATGGCGCTGAGAATGTGCCGATCAGTACTGCTGTCGTCGGCGATCAGAATGGTGAGTGACGCGCTGGACATGGACGGCGCCGTCAGTCGATACGGAACAGTTGTCCGAAGTTGGAAATCGACAGAATTTTTCGCACGTCTTCGTTGCAATTAATAATGCGAATGTCGGAATTATCGCCGCCGGCGTGATCACGCAACAGCAACAACATGCCCAAAGCCGAGCTGTCCAGATAGGTGGCTTCGTTCATATCGATGGTATAGGCCTGGATATCGGGCGCCGCATTTTCATATATCTGTCGGAATTCCTGATGCGAACTGAAATCAAAGCGGCCTGTGATTTTAATAACAATTTCCGAGCCGTTAGCGTTGGGTAATGCCGAGACGGTCATAGCGGTTCCTCAAGTCAGGCAAGTCGACCTGTGCGTATTGTAGCTGGCTTTGGCATAGCCGCCAGCGGCAAACTGCAGCGATGAAAAAAGCAAAAAGACGCACTGTATAGGCGGGTGCCAGGCAAGCGCAACACCCCGTTTGGCTACCAGGAGGAGTTGCGTTGACGCATCTGGCTGACCACTTCATCGAGCGCTTTCTGCTCGCGCCGATCCGCTTCGATCAGTTCTTCCATCGACACCTTTTCGACCAACTGATTCAAGGTTTTGCGTCGCTGATACAACGACTGCCAATGCGCCAGCAACTTGGCTTCCTGATCCTGCCACTGACGAATCACACCTTGCTGACGCCCCATGACAATTTCCAACTGATCGATAAAACCCTGGGTGCGCCGCCACTGCTCAATCGACACCCCAGTACTGCCACTGACCTGCAACGACTGGTGGTATTCGGCCTGATAATTGGCGAGTTCTTCGAGCTGTTTGATTTCCTGACCCAGTTGATTGCGCGCCTGTTGCAGCGCTTGCGCGGCCTGCTCCTCGCGTTGTTTGGCGAGGCGTTCAATCAGTTGCAATCGCTCCGACCGTTTGGCCATGGATCATCGTCCTGCGGGGTTATTGCCGGGGCGGCGGCGAGCGCCGGCTTTCGCCAACGGCCGACCGCCGGCTTGCATCGCGCCGCTGTCTTGCGGCGCAGCGGCCGACACCAATTGCTGCATCAGCCCAACGCTGTCCTGATAACTGACGCGTTCGCCCAGGCTTTGTTGCAAAAACTGAGTCACGCGCGGGTACAGGGCAATGGCTTCGTCGATGGCTTTATCGGAACCGGGCGAATAGGCGCCGATGGAAATCAGGTCACGGTTTTGCTGATAACGTGCCCACACCTGTTTGATTTTCTGCGCCTGTTTGAAGTGCGCTTCCGGCACCACCTGCGACATCGCCCGGCTGATGCTTTGTTCAATGTCGATGGCCGGATAATGCCCTTCTTCGGCCAGGCGACGGTTCAGTACAAAGTGGCCGTCGAGAATGGCGCGCGAGGAATCGGCAACCGGATCCTGCTGGTCGTCGCCTTCGGTCAATACGGTGTAGAAAGCGGTGATCGAACCACCGCCCTCTTCGGCGTTACCGGCGCGTTCGACCAACTGCGGCACACGCGCAAACACCGACGGCGGATAACCCTTGGTGGCCGGCGGTTCGCCAATCGCCAACGCGATTTCACGTTGCGCCTGGGCGTAACGCGTCAGCGAATCCATCAGCATCAGAACGTTCTTGCCCTGGGCGCGGAAATACTCGGCGATGGCCGTGGTGTATTGAGCAGCGCGCAGTCGCAACAACGGCGCGTCGTCGGCTGGCGAGGCGACCACAACGGAGCGCGCCAGACCTTCTTCGCCGAGAATGTCTTCGATAAATTCCTTCACTTCCCGGCCACGTTCGCCAATCAAACCGACGATGGTGATGTCGGCCGTGGTGAAGCGCGTCATCATGCCGAGCAACATGGATTTACCGACGCCAGAACCGGCAAACAAACCGAGCCGCTGGCCGCGACCGACGGTCAATACCGAATTGATGGCGCGAATGCCAACGTCGAGCGGTTCGCGAATCGGCTGGCGGTGCAACGGGTTAATGGTTTCGCCGTTCAGGCTTTGGCGCACCCGGCAACCGAGCGGTCCTTTGCCGTCAATCGGCTCACCAAAACCATTCACCACCCGGCCCAGCAATTCGTCGCCAATGACCAGTTCGCTGGCCGTTTCGACCGGCACCACGCGCGCGCCGGCACGCAAACCGCTGATCGGTTGCACCGGCATTAAAAAGGCTTTGTCGTCCTGAAAACCGACCACTTCGGCTTCGATGCAAGTGCCGCGATCGATGACCTGGCAGCGTTCGCCGACGGTGGCGTTCAGACCGATGGCTTCCAGCGTCAGCCCGACCATACGCGTCAGCCGGCCTTCAACGATCACCGGCGCTTCATCCGGCAACCAGCGTTGGCTGTCTTTAAGGTAATCAGCGAGGCTCATCGGTGTCGGATTCGGCTTGGTCAGTCAGGTCAGATTCGTCAGTAACCGGGGTGTCTGTTTCTACCGCAGTGGAGTCAGTTGCCTCGGTTGGTTGGGGTTCGGCCGCAGGTACTTCTGTCTCAGCTACTCCGGCTGTAGTTTCATTTGTTGTCGTCACGCCGGATTCAGTAAGAATCTCGCCGGGGTTGTGTTCGGCTTGCAGCGGGCTGTCGTCTGTCAGTGTGCTGGCACTCGGCAGCGGCCACGGCTGACTGAGTTCTTCCAGGCGTTCAGACAAACCCGACTGCGCCAGCAAATTGCTGACCTGCTGACGGAACCGATGTTCCAGGCTGTAATCGATGTAGCTGAAGCGGCTGCGCACCCGGCAACCGCCACGGCGCAGTTCGGGGTCGGCCTGGAGCGTCCAATGGCTGTCAGCCATGGTTTCGACCAGGGCCAGATCGTCCGGGTGCAGCTCGATGGTCAGACGTTCATCGGCATTGGGCAGCGCCTGAACGGCGTTGTGTACCAGAGCTTGAATGTGGTCGGGTTTGAGGGCGAGTTCGGCGTCGAACAGATTGCGCGCCAGGCGCACCGCCAGCGTAACCAGGCCATCGCGCAGATCGGCTTCCTGCTTGGGCAACAAGCCTTGCAGTTGCGTTAACAGGTCTTGCAGCGGCGCCAGCGATTCGGCGATGCGCGCTTGTTCGGTTTTCAGCGCGGCGTCGTAACCGGCTTGCTCGCCGACACCGCGACCGACTTCCTCACCCGCCGCATAACCTTCCTGATGACCGGCTTTGTGACCTTCCTGCTGGCCTTGTTTCATGCCTTGCTGATAGCCGGATTCAAAACCTTCGTTGTAGGCGGCGTCGTGAATCTGACGGATTTCTTCGGCGGTCGGAGGTTGCACCTGAACGTCTTCGACGTCTTCGGTGATGGTCGCAATCGGCTTGGGCCGATCGTCAATCAGATTGCCCTTAGCGTCCCAACGTGGCAGCCGATAGGCTTCCACGTCGAGTTCCGTTTCCATCTCATCCGGATGCAGCGGCGGTTTAAAAACCATGGCCCACGACTCCTGAAACGGTGGACGCGGTTAACGTCACACCATGGCCTCGCCGCCGGTACCACCGAGGGCGATTTCGCCGGCGTCGGACATGCGACGGGCAATGTTGAGAATTTCTTTCTGAGCGGTTTCGACATCGCTGAGTTTGACCGGCCCCATGGCGTCCATATCGTCGCGCAGAATTTCTGCGGCACGCTTGGACATGTTGCCGAGCATTTTTTCCTGCAGTTTCTGATCGGAACCACGCAGTGCGACCTTGAGCAAATCGGTCGGCACTTCGCGCAGCAACATCTGAATGCCACGGTCGTCGATGTCGGACAGGTTTTCGAACACGAACATAAGGTCGGCAATTTCCGCCGCCAGATCTTCGTCCACCGTTTTGATGCCGTCCATGATTTCGGCTTCGACGCTGGATTCGAGGAAGTTCATGATCTCCGCTGCTGTCTTCACGCCGCCCAAAGACTGAGCCTGAGTACCGGCGCTGGAGGAGAATTGTTTTTCCAAAATCGAGTTCAACTCCTGCAGGGCAATCGGCTGGACGGTTTCCAATGCCGCGACCCGCATAACAATATCCAGTCGCACTTTTTCGCTGAACTGGGCAAGAATTTCGGCCGATTGGTCCGGCTCCAGATAGGCGATCACAATCGCCTGAATCTGCGGGTGTTCGTTGCGGATGATGTCGGCCACGGCGCGCGGCTCCATCCACTTCAGCGTATCCAGGCCGGTGGTGTTGCCGCCGAGCAGAATACGGTCGATCAGGCCGGTGGCTTTGTCGGCCCCCAGTGCCTGGGTCAGCATGTTGCGAATGTAATCGTTGGCGCCAATGCCGAGGCTGGTCTGACCGCCGACTTCTTCAAGGAACAGACGCACCGCCCCTTCAAGCTGTTCCTGCCGCACTTCCGACAGGCCCGACATGGACGTACCGACGCGCTGCACTTCCTTCGGCCCCAGATGCTTGAGCACCTCGGCGGCGTCGGTTTCACCGACGCTCATCAACAGGATGGCAGCGCGGTTCAACCAGCTGATGCCATCGAGCGCTTTGTTCGGATTGTCGGCCTCAGCTTGAGGAACCGGCATATTGCGATTCTGCTCAGTCATTGCTCATGATCCAACGTTTCAGTACCAGGGCGACTCGGCCTGGGTCTTCGGCAATCAGGCCGCGCAAGGCGTCCAACTGCCGCTCGAATTGTTCCGACGGTCCGGGCAGCGCGTATTCATCGGCGGTGCTCAGTGTCACTTTGTCGTCCGTGATGGAATCTTCATCGACATCCAAAGAGGCCAGATCGTCTTCTTCCTGATCTTCCTCACCACGGCTCAGCAAGGAACGCAGTGCTGGCCGCAGTATGCCGAACACCAGGATCAGAACAAAGAGGCCAGCCAGAATCTGCTTGGCAATCTCCCAGAACCACGGCTGGGTGTACCAGGGCGAATCGTCGACTTGCGGGCCATCGCCACGGAAACCGGAGTTGACGATGTTAACGCTGTCGCCCCGGCTCGGGTCGAAACCGACCGCGTCCTGAACCAGCACACGCAGTTGTTGCAGCTCTTCATCGCTCCAGCTTTCGCGTACCCGCTCGCCGGTTTCCGGGTTGGTGCTGACCAGGTCATCGACCACCACGGCGACCGTCAGGCGGCGCATGCGGCCTTGCTGGAACTGAGTGTAGCTCAGCGTACGGTCGACTTCGTAGTTTCGGGTCGCCTCATCGCGCGAGGTGGACGGCGGCTGTACCGGCGCTGCTGGCGCGTTCGGATCGACCTGCTCCGGCGCTGTCGCCGCGCCCGGAGGCTGGTTGGTCAGCGCGCCCGGAATACCACCTTCGGGCTCACCGATGCGCTCTTCCTTAATGGTCTGTTCGGACCGCAGCGCGATCAGATCCGGGTTGTACAGTTCTTCGGCCTGCTCAACCTGGGTGAAATCGATGTCGGCGTTCACTTCGGCGCGGAAATTATCGCGGCCAACCACCGGACCCAGAATCGAGTTGATTTGGTTCAGCAGGTTGTCTTCAACGCGCTGGGTGAACTGGAACTGGCGATCAGTCAGTTCGTCTTCCGGCGTTTCGGTCTGCGCCGACAACAACTGGCCGCGCTGATCCACCACCGAGACGTTTTCCGGCTTCAGTTCCGGAATGGACGTCGCCACCAGATTGCGAATGGCACGAATGGAATCGACGTCCATATCGGCGCCGGCGTGCAATTCGGTGAATACGGAGGCCGTCGGCTGACGGCGATCACGAATAAAGACGGAACGCTCGGGAATCGCCAGATGCACGCGCGCGGCGCGAACCTGATTCATCGAGGCGATGGTGCGCGCCAACTCGCCTTCGAGCGCACGCATGTAACGGGCGTTTTCCATGAACTGTGAAGTGCCCAGCGGCTGATCGTCGTCGAGCAGTTCATAGCCCACGGTCTGATCGTTCGACAGGCCGGCACCGGCAATCGCCAGACGCGCCTTATGCAGATCGTCCTGGCGTACCAGGATGACGCCGCTGGCCGGGTCGATGTCGAAATTCACTTTCTCGTTCTGCAACACCTGAATGACGTCGGCCGCGGCAAAGGTGTTGGTGGAATTCATCAGCGGATGATACGTCTCGCGTTGCGACCAGAGCACCACGCCCAGTCCCAAAGCGATACTGGCGGCCAGGCCGACCAGCAGGCCGAACTGACGCATCATCGTCAGGCGGTTAAAGCCGGCGACCAGCGGGTGCATGCGTTTGAGCGCCGAGGGTTCCTTATCGACCATATCCGGGCTGTCTTCGCCGCCGATACCGCCGCCTGTAGTGGCGACCGCACGGCTTTGGCTACCGGCGTCTGAGCGGGTGGCTGGCAGGCCGCTTTGAGCGTTGTTGTCGCCGTCGGCTTCAGCACCGGTGGCGGCTGGCACGTTCTCTGTCATGGTCTCGCTTCACTCTTTTGCACCGGACTCACCGGCAGGCTGACGTCAGCTATTCCCTAACCGTCAGATCGGCATGTTCATAATTTCCTTATAAGCCTCGACCATCTTGTTACGGACCTGGGTCATGGCTTGAAAGGAGACGCTGGATTTTTGCAGGGCAATCATCACTTCCGGCAAATCGACTTCCGGGTCGCCCTGTTCATAACGGGTGGCGATTTCATTCGCCGCCTGTTGGGTATCGTTAACGGTATCGATGGCGGACTTGAACATCTCGCCGAACGATGGCACATCGCCCATCGGCGGCATGCCATCGAGTTCGTTGATGCCACCGGGGATCTGGGCTGGCGGCAGATTGAGCTCAGCTCTAGGTTCCAACGGGCCCGACTGATTGCGCACCTGTTGCATCTGCTGTTCGAACGTCGGCCCCTGCAACGTTTGTTGCGTGGGTGGACGTGGCACCTGCATTTGTTCACGAATCGAGCGCATTTGCCCGAGAACGTTTTGAATGTCAGCTCGATCAGCCATTGGCCTGCTCCTCTTCCCGCGACACTCCTTTATGGATGAGTGTCAAAAATCCCGATGTCCGTTCGGACGGCACCCGGTGTTTGGCCGGGTGCGCGACAAATAACCGTCACTTTGCCGCTAAAAACGCCCGCTCTACCCTGGTTCAGCAAAGGACGGGCCAACTCTTGCCGCTTTTGTCGAAATGCCGGTCAACGCCTGCCGTTCAACGGATTCCGGCAATGGCGCCATCGACGTCCATACCCAGTTCGCGCATACGCGCCAGCTTGTACCGCAGCGTCCGCGCCGAGATGCCGAGCTTGTCGGCGGCTTTGTTTTTACGGCCGCCAGTAACGCGCAAGGCGTTCAGAATCAATTCGAATTCATGGTGTTTCAGGTCACGGTGAATGCCATCGCTGCCCTCTTCCACCGGCTCGATGTCGGCGGTCGGTTCGGCGTTGAATGGCATCGGTCGGACAGGCACTGCCCGGCGCGATTCGAAGTCGATCAGATGTTCGCCATCCAGACCCAGATCCTGCGCCGTCACCCATTGGCCGCTTTGCAAAATCAGCGCGCGTTGCAGGGCGTTGTCGAGTTCGCGAATGTTGCCCGGCCAGTCGTAGGCCAGAATGCGATCACGCGCGGACTCGTCGAGCACGACGCCGCTCTTGTGCATTTTGCGCGCGTGCACACCCAACAGATGTTGCGCCAACGGCAGCAAGTCACCACGACGGGCGCGCAGCGGTTGCCACTGCAACGGGAAAACATTCAGGCGGTAATACAGGTCTTCGCGGAAACGACCGGCGCGCACTTCGTCAATCAGGTCGCGGTTGGTGGTTGCCAGTACGCGTACATCCAATTCGATGGTGCGACGGCCGCCGATGCGTTCCACTTCGCGCTCTTGCAACACGCGCAGCAATTTCGCTTGCAGCCCCAAATCCATTTCGGAAATTTCGTCGAGCAAGATGGTGCCGCCGTTGGCCTGTTCGAACTTGCCGGCCTGGCTTTGAATCGCGCCAGTGAACGCACCTTTTTCATGGCCGAACAAGGTCGCTTCCAACATATTTTCCGGAATGGCGGCGCAGTTAATCGCCACGAAAGGTTCGTTAGCGCGGGCCGATTGCTGGTGAATAAAACGCGCCAACACTTCTTTACCGGTGCCGCTTTCGCCGCTGATCAAAATGGTGGAATCGGTCGCCGCCACTTTGCGCGCCAGCATCAGCACTTGCTGGCTTGAAGGTTCAACAGCAATGGGTTCGTCTTGCGCCACGTGCGCCGGTTGGGCGTGGCGCTCAATCAATTCGATCAACTGATCCGGCTCGAACGGCTTGACCAGATAATCCACCGCGCCGGCCTGCATGGCGGCGACGGCTTTATCGACCGCCGCGTAAGCGGTGATCAGCAACATCGGCAAATCGGCGTGATGCGTGCGGACAAAATCCAGCAGTTGATGGCCGTCCATGCCGGGCATGTTGACGTCGCTGACAATAAAGTCGACCGGCTGTTCTTTCAGTCGGGCCACCGCCGCTTCGCCGCAATCGGCTTCAACCACTTCGTAATCGGACAGCGCCAGAGTGTCGCTGACCGCTTCTCGCAAGTTGGCATCATCTTCTACGATCAGAATCTTCATGGGTTTTTCTCCTCAACGACGCCTTCAGCGTTCGGCCCGGATGGGCAGGTTCAGATGCACGACCGTGCCCTGTCCGGGCTGACTGTCGATTTCAAAATCGCCCTGATGGGCGCGAATCACGGCCATGACGACGGGAATCCCGAGGCCGGTGCCGTGGCTTTTGGTGGTGAAAAAAGGTTCTTGAATCTGCGCCAGCGTTTGCGCATCCATACCCGGACCCTGATCGCGGATGGTCAGCCGCAGCCGCTCGCCGCGACGTTCAGCGGCAATCTGGATGTTTGGATCGCTCGGGCTGGCTTCAAAAGCATTGGTAATCAGGTTGCACAAGGCGCTGACCAGGGCGTCTTTCTGACACTGCAATTCGACGCCGGCAGCATCGTTCCGCCACTGCAAAGCGTTGGGAAATTGCGCGGTGCGCGCCGACAGGTTATCGGCCATCACGCTGAACAATTCCTCGACGCTCATGCGGTGCACCAACTGACATTCGCCTTTGACGAAAATCAGCATGTCCTGAACCTGTTGTTCCAGGTGATGCAAGCGGCCGATTAATTTGTCGACGAATTGATCGCGCACGATGTCGCTGACTTTGGGGTTTTTCAGATTCGAGGCGTACAACAACGCCGCCGACAACGGCGTGCGGATTTGATGCGCTAACGAGGCCACCATGCGGCCCATCGCCGTCAGGCGTTCGTGGCGCGACAACTTGGCTTGCAGCGCCCGCGTTTGCGTCTGGTCGCTGAGCAGAATCAGTTGCCCGGCGTTATCGAGCGCGCAGGTTTCGATGCTGACCAGGCGGCCATCGACCAGTGAAATTTCATGGCCGTCATTTTGACGCGGTTTAAAGGTCGCGCGAATTACCCGGCCCCAAGGCAGACCGACCAATTCCGGCAACGCCTCGCTGACCAACAGCGATTGCGCCGCCGGGTTTACCCGCCGCACGATGCCGGTGTTGTCCACCACCACCACGCCGGCGGGCAACAAATTCAGCAGGCTTTCCAACTGATCGGCCAGCCGTTCCTTTTCGTTCAATTCCTGCATGCGCTGTTCGCTGACGGTTGCCAGCTCACCGCTGAGTTCCAGTACCCGATGCTCCAGCAGTTCGTAGCTTTCGGTCAGCTGTTCCGACATGCGGCTGAAGGTCTGGAAGGCCTGTTGCAAATCGGCCAACGAGCGGTCGCGCAAGGCTTCCGGCATCGGCTTTTGCATCAGGCTGTCAAATTCGGGCGCACCCATCCAAACTCCCTATCACCAAATATTTGGCGCTTTTCTTGGCTCTTGGAGGGGGTTCTGCAAAGGCAATGCCAAAAGCGGAAAAACCTTGCCGCTTCTGGGCTACACGGACGTTTCAGAGGGGATTTTCAGAACGAGCGTCGGGTGGTTGACGGTTTCTTGAAGACTGAGGAAGGATAAACCGGCCCGACGTCAGACGACGCGGGCCGGTGCAGATTACATCACGGCTTCGCGCTTGTTGTGGATTTTGTACTTGCGCATTTTCTCGACCAGCGTGGTGCGGCGGATATGCAGCTTTTCGGCGGCGCGTGCGACAACGCCTTGGGCGTCGTCCAGCGCTTGCTGAATCAGCGAGCGTTCCAGATCGGTCAGGTATTCTTTCAAATCCAGGCCATTCACCGGCAACAAGGCCGACTGGTCAAAGTTAAAGGCAGTGGCACCGCCGTCGGCTGAGGCCATGGGCAAAATGCCCATCAAGGCTTCGTCTTCATCTTCCACATGGCGATATTTCACCGGCAGTTCTTGCACACCGACGACGCCATACGGATGCATGATCGCCAACCGCTCCACCAAGTTAGCCATCTCGCGGACATTGCCCGGCCAGTCGTGCCGAACCAGAGACATAATGGCCGCCGAGCTGAAACGAATCGAGCCGCGTTTTTCGTTTTCCATGCGTGCGATCAATTCATTCAGCAACAGCGGAATGTCTTCGGAACGTTCACGCAATGGCGGCATTTCGATCGGGAAAACGTTGAGGCGGTAATACAGGTCTTCTCGAAACAGACCGTCCTGAATCATCTGTTCGAGGTTGCGATGGGTCGCGGCAATGACGCGAATGTCGCAAGTAAAGGTCTTGTTGCCGCCAACGCGTTCAAAGGTGCGTTCTTGCAATACGCGCAGCAGTTTCACCTGCATGTTCAGCGGCAGGTCACCAATTTCATCGAGAAATAAAGTGCCGCCTTCGGCCATTTCAAAGCGACCGGCGCGGGCGGTAATGGCGCCACTGAACGCGCCTTTTTCATGGCCGAACAGTTCGCTTTCAATCAATTCGCTGGGAATGGCACCGCAGTTAACCGGCACAAACGGCTTATGGCGACGGTGCGAGTTGTAATGCAGATTGCGCGCAACCACTTCTTTGCCGGTGCCGCTTTCACCCTGAATCATCACCGTCACTTCTTTATCGGCGACCTGGGTCATCATTTCGCGCACTTGCTGTACGCCACGGCTGGAACCGACCAGTGAGCGGAACAGATTCACTTCGCGACGCTGGCCTCGGCCACGGGTCAGATCGAACTGTTCGCGATACATTTGAGCGCGATGCAGAGTGTCGAGCATCTTGTTGTAAGTCGGCGGCGAATGCAGCTTGGCGATGACCTGGCGACGCAGGTTTTCATCGAGCAAATCCACTTCCGGGTGATCGTCCATCAGGATGATCGGCAAACCTTCATCCCACTCGACCAATGATTGCACCATCTGCGTCAGAGCGACGCTGGTCTGCCCGACCAGCACCGCCACCAGATCTTCCGGACCGTCAACGGTGTCGGTAATCTGCGCCTGCCATCCCTCGCTGGCAACGCCGACGCAGCTCTCTCCCAGAAACTGGAGAATGACTTCAAAATCGCGTCGACGCTGGTCATCGTCATCGATCATCAACAGTTTGATTTCACGCAACATCGTGAACAATTCCTCACAAAACACCGGAAGCTCGTCACAGTCAAAGTGAGTATACGTCAGCAAATTGACTGTCAAACACTAGTAAAGACGGATCAGGTCTGACTGTCAAACCAATGACTACTTCACATTAATGACCGAATTTACGCTGATAAACCGTTGATTTTCAAGCGATACACACGGTCAATCAAACGTTTCGTTGACAAACTGCACACTCGGTTACAAAAAACACCACCCCGACCGCACGTCAGGAGCGGAGTCAAAATTGAAATAACGGGGGATGGTTTAGCCGGTGATGCGCCAACGCTGTTGGTGCAGATCGGCCACGGCAGCGGCCTGATCGTCTTTGCGCTCCGCCAACGTCGCCAATGACTGCTGATACAAGTCAATCAGCCATTCCAGGTGGCGCTGTAACGCGCGGCTGGTGAAGCCTTCGCTGGCGAGCGCGGCGTTGACGTCGGCAACCAAAGCGTTCACCGCCTCGTCCCAACCCACCAGCACAGTGGTGTCTGTGCTGGCTTGCAACGCCAGGCCTTGCTCAATCAACCGACGTGAACGTTCAACCAGTTCGGCTTCCAACGGTGCCTCAGGCGCCATCGGGAGCTCCGGGTTTCATCGTCGCCAGGGCCTGGTCGCGGATCGCATCCCAGGCGGATTTGATCTGCACCAGCAGGTCGGTGACTTCGTCGAGGATGGCGTTGTCGTTGCGCACGTTGGCTTCGAACAGACGCCGGATCATGTAGTCGTACAGCCGTTCCAGGTTCAGAGCCAGCTCACCGGTGTCGGTGTTCAGGCTGTCCTGCAGGCCACCGATGATGTCGATGGCGGAATTAAGCACCTGACTTTTGCGATCAAACTCTTTGCGTTCAATGTGGCCTTTGGCGGTGGAAATCCGCGCCAAGGCGCCTTCGAACAAGAGCTGAATCAGGCGGTGCGGGTCGGCGTCCATGATGGACGTTTCGGTGCTGACCGATTGGTACTGCTTGATACCCTGAGCGTACATAGGGGTATTACCTCTCTGACGGCTGGAGTCATTCATAAGCCACCTCCCGAAAAACCTTCCGGAAGCATACTTCAGTTAGCGGCGGCGTGTCGGGAAAGTTGAGGCTTCTACGACCAAGGTCTTTTTCCTAAAACGACACTCTGGTTACTCCCGCTGCTTGGCTATTTGCCACCCTGGCACCCTCTTTGCTCTGTCTACCTCAGAACAGAAGGAGATGGCTGTTTAGCCGCCGAAAACGGAAAGGAGTTGCCGGTTAAGGGACCGTTTTGGTCACTCTTTGGCCGGTCGGTATGGATGAGAGGCTCGAGCGAGCCGGACGAGCGATAAGCCCATGAAAAACAGTTCTCAAGCCCTGGTGCATCCCACGCGCCCGGTGCTACGACCGAACGACACCGACAGCCCGTCGCTGACCGAACTGGAACAGCAGGCCCGGCATTGCTACGAGCAAAGCCAGAGCAACCGGACCAGCAACGAACACACGGTACAGTTTCGTGGCCAGGCGCGCGCGTTGGCGCAACGCATGTTGGATATGGCGCCCAATCACGCCCCGGCATTGAATCTGCTTGGCCGCATCGCGCTGGACGAAGGCTTTTACGATTCCGCCGACAGCCTGTTGCAGCAAGCGCTGGACAACAACAGCCACGACGCCGGCGTCTGTTTCTCACTCGGCCACGTCAAGCTGGCGCAGCGCCAATACGACGCCGCCATTCGACTCTTTACCCGCGCGCTCGACATCGCCCCCGGAGAAACCCGGGCGGCCACCTCGCTGGTTTATACCTTTGCCCGCCAGGGCAGAATGACGCAGGCGTTCAGTGGTTACCGGAAATTGTTTCGGGTGCATCCGGACGATGCGCACGTCCGTGCGCAATTGTTCGAGGTGGCCCGCCACATTCAGGCTGATTGTTATCAGCCGGAATTGGCCGCCGATGTCATCGAATGGCTGAAACTCGATAACGTCGATCACGAAGGATTGGCGCGGCTCACCAGCAGTTTGCTGAAACACAAATATCAGTTGGACGATCCGGATGCGGTGATCGACCTGCAGGATCTGGCGCGCGACGAATTGCTGCAACTGGCGTTATCGCGGTTGTATTTCAGCAACGCCGAACTGGAAGGTTTTCTGACGCTGGTGCGCAAACAAGTATTGTTGCACAGCCTGGCAGGCCAGTTTTCCGATACCCAATTGTTGCGTCTGGCGGCCGCGTTTTGCATGCAGGGCGCGCACAACGAATACGTCTATAACATCGACGACGAAGAGCAGCCGTTGGTGGCCGCCTTACGCGATCTGTTGCACAGCACGCTGGCCTCCAGCGCCGACTTGCAACCGAACGATGTGCTCAGCGCCTTATTGATGTACGGCATGTACGAACCCGTATCGGACATCGCCGCCAGCGAACGTCTGCTCAACATCGCCAGCAACCGCTGGCCGAGTTACGCCCGTCCGGTCATCAGCCATTGTCTGGCCGGGCCACAGGGTGAAATTCGCGAAGCTCAAAGCATTGAACGGTTAACGCCCATTGCCGATGCCGTGTCGCTGAAAGTGCAAGCGCAATACGAAGAATCGCCCTACCCGCGCTGGCTGCACCTGGGCTACAACACGCCGACGAATTACGGCCGCGCGTTGGAAGCCGAATTGGAGCATTACCGCGCGCCGCAGTTTTTTAACATGGGCACCATCAAGGTTCTGGTGGCCGGCGCCGGCACCGGGCGGCACGCGCTGCGCATCGCCAAATATTTCCGCAATGTCGAAGTAACCGCCATCGACCTGAGCGCCCGCAGCCTGGCCTATGCGCAGCGCATGGCCAAGCGACACCATTTGCGCAACATTCGGTTTTTACAGGCCGACATTCTGCATCTGGATCAACTGAACGAACGCTTTCACGTCATCGAATGTTCCGGCGTGCTGCATCACATGGCGAACCCGCAAGCCGGACTGGCCGCCTTGTTGCCTAAACTGGAAGACAAGGGCGTGATGAAAATCGGCCTGTACAGTGAAGCCGCACGGCAACGCGTGGTGCAGGCGCGGCGTTGGATTGAACAACTGGGTTACGACACCACGCGTGCCGACATCCGTCGTTTCCGCGCCAACCTGATGGCTGAACGCTTTGGTGGCGACGTCAGTGGTTTACTGGAAAGCCCGGATTTTTATTCCACCAGCGGCTGTCGCGATTTGCTGTTTCATGTGCAGGAACATCGTTTTACGCCCAGCCAGATTGACGCCCTGCTTAACCGGCACGCGTTGCAATTTCTCGGCTTCGTATTACCGCAAGACATCCGTCAGCAGTTTGGGTCGCAAACCCACTGCGATCTGACCGACCTCAACGCCTGGCAGCGCTTTGAACAAAGCCGGCCGGACACCTTTGCCGGTATGTATCAGTTTTTTGTACAACGCGCTTTGTAGTTCGCCGCGCAATCCTCGTCGTATCGGCGCTATAAAAAAACGCCATAAAAAAAACCGGGTTCAGTTGCCTGACCCGGTTTTCTTTTTTGATTATTTAAAATTAATCACCGCCGCCATTCATGGCTTCGAATTGCTGCACCAGGAAATTCTCGGTGGTCTGCAACTGGCTGATGATCTGGTCGTTAAAAATAAACTTGGCCTGCAAGCGCGCTTCCATAGCCGCCATGCGTTGATCCAGCGTGGAGCGTTCTTCTTCAACCCCTTCCAGATCTTCATCCAGCGCATCTTCGCGGCTGCTCAACAGACCTGAACTGCCCAATACATCGTCGAGCGATTTGTCCAGGTTGTAAAAGATGCCCTGCACCAACGAGACGCTGCCACGGTCGCCGGTTTTGCTGCCGGTTACCCGTATCATCAGACCCGCCGCCGGGTCACGTTCGCCGACGGTTGCTTTACCGTCCACGGCCGGCGAGGTAGTGGTCATACCGAAAACGTCGATGGCGCCGGCATCAATTTCTTTGATGCGCACAGTCGATTGAGTGCCGGTGGACACCGAGAACACACCGAAAATGCCGGTGTCCGGATCGAACTGCACATCCACACTCTTGCCTTGCGCTTTCAACGCCGGATCGGCGTTGATTTGTTTCTTTAATTCAGCCGCCAGGGCTGCGCCGGTGTTGTAGGCACCGGGCGATAACGTGATGGTGCCGGATTCAACGCCATCGATTTCAAATTTGAAGTTGTTGTTGGTGGAATCGATCACCACCGAGCTGCTGAAGTCCGCGCCCGGGCCACCCAGAATATAACCGTTGGTGGCCGATTCATTGCCGGCTTGAGCGGTCAGATACTGGCCGTTGCCCAGCGCCTCAACGCCGTTGATGGTGCCTTTCACGTCAACGCCACGCACCGGGTCGGATTCATTACCCGATGGCAGATAGAAACCTAACTGCACCGCCGCTGTGGTGCTGACGGCGTTGAACTCCACCGAGGTGTCGTTACCGAAACTGATGTTGAATCGGCCATTGCCGTTGGCATCGGTTTCATAGCTGACACTGGCAGTAGAATCGAAACCCTTGTATTGGCCCAAGTCCAATCCGAAACCGTCGGCGCCGTTGATCAACGGGCCCTGGTCGGCCAGTCCCAGAACACCCTGGGCGTTGGCGTCGGTATTTTTCAGCTCAATGGTCGAATCGGCGCCAAAGGTGGCTTCGGTTTTCTGACCATTTTTAGAGACGGTTTCGAAGTACAACTGATTGCTGGCATCCAGACGCGCAACCACGTCGCCGGCCTGGAATTCGCCACCGCCACCCGACTGAACCAAGGCTTCATCCAACGCTGCCTGAATCATCGCCAGGTTGGATTCGGCGTCGTTGCTGCCAGCGGTACCATCGCCATCGACGGTGACATCAATGTCGATGCCGTCCACGGCAATGGTGAAGCTAGCCGGGCTGGCGCTGAAATCGATGCCAGTAGACAGATCAACCGAACCGGCGGCGGTGCTGGCACCAGCGCCGTCTTTGGTGATTTCCAGAATTTCACTCGAGCCGGCGGCATCGGTTTTCAACACCAGTCCATTGCCGACTTTGTATGCAGTGACGACACCGGCACCCAGTTCGGCATCCAGGGCTTGCTGGATGCTGTCGAGGTTGTCGGTGCCATTGGCATCGACGTCGATGGTGTGATCGGTGCCGTTCAGGTTGAACTGGAACTGCGCCGGGTTGGAGGCAAAATCGATGGTGTTGTTGATGTTGCGGCTGCCGCCCGTGGTCTGCGCACCCGATGCCCCGGCCTGAATGGTGGCGTCGGCGTTGATGGCGGTCTCAATCGCGGCGGCCAGGTCTGCCGGTGTTTCATAGGTACCTGGCGGAACGGTGATCAATCCGGAGGTTACCGCCACCTGGCGGTTATCCAGGCTTAATTGGAATTCCGCGCCAGCGTTGATGGTGACGCCGCTGGACTGCACACCTTCTTGCAAACCGAGGAAGTCGGCGCCGGTGACATTGGTGTTGGAGATCTCCAGGGTCTGGCTGCCGGCCTGCTCTTCGGTGCGGAAATACAACCGACCGGAGCTGTCGAACGCAGCGCTGACAATGCCGTTAAAACCGGCGTCATTTAATTCGGACTGGATGTAGGTGAGTACGTCTTCGCGATCCCGATCGGTCGTAACGTTACCGTTGACGTCGACGATGTCGCTCCAGTCTTCATCCAGCGTAATGGTGGTGGGAACACCGTCCAAACCGGTGCCGGTGCCCGTTACGGTCAGATCAAAACTGACCGTGTTAGTGCTGAAATTGATGCCCTGATCGGCGGTTACCGTTTGCGTGCCCGGCAAGCTGGTGGCGGCAAAACCGGTAACGCCCAGCGCTTTGAAGTACTGACCGTTAACACCGCCCTGCCCGGCTTTACCCAGGCCCAGCGTTTCCGCCACGGTGGCATCGGTGCCGGTAATGTTGACGGTTGAGGCACTGCCAAACTTGGACGAGGTGATGCTCAAACTTTGCGATGACGCATCGAAGGCAACGGTGGCGGTTTGCGAACCGTTAAACGCCGCATTGATGGAATCCTGAATCATCAACGCCAGTTCATCGCCACTGCTGTAACTGCCTTGCTCCAGGGTGACCGTCCGGGTGGTGCCGTTCAGCTCCATGGTGAAGCTGTCGTTACTGCCGCCAATCACCAGATTGGAACCAAATGCCAGAGCGCTGGTAGACAGGCCTTGCCATTGCGCCTGAGTCGCCGCGCGCTCAATAAAGATGTCGTATTCACCCGGCTGGGTTTTGTTGGTCTGGGTGACAAAGCTGATCTGGCTGTCAGTAATGGTCTGTTGCGTCGCCAACAAGCCCGCCATCGCATCGGCGTTGTCGTTCAGCGCCTTGATGAAATTACTGCGGTTAAAGGTCAGCTGAAAATTGTTGTTCCTGTCGGTGCCCAGACCGACCTGCGACAGGCTGTTGTACTTACCGCCAATCAGGCCGGTCACCATAGTCGACATGCTGTTGCGCACGTCGGAATACAGGTTTCGCACGGCGGAGTCGCCCAGCAGGATGCCGGCTTCCTGGCTGTCGGGATCGTACTTGGTGACTTCGTCGTAGATCAGTTTGAACTCGTTGTAAGCCTCGACGTAGGCTTCCATTTTGTCGGCGACTTCGCCGGTGTCGCGCGTCACGTTCAGGCTGATATTGCCGGTGGTGACCTGATTCAGATTCAGCGTCACGCCCTGAATAACCTGATCGACCTGGTTGTCGGCGGACGTCACTTCCAAACCGTTAATGCGCAAAATGGCGTCCTGGCCGCGCTGCGTTTCGGTCATGTTGGTGCCGGGAACATTCTGCGCAGAGTTGTAGGCCAGAGATTGCAGGCCGGCATCACCAGAGGCGGTGATTTCCATGCTGGTCTCTTCGCCGGTCTGTTCGCTGGTCAGCAACAAACGATAGCCACTGCCGTCGAACACCAGGCTGGCGGTAACGCCATCCACTTCTTTGTTGATGGTGTCGCGCAAGCCCGAGAGCGTGTTGTTTTCAGAAGTGATATCGATGGACACACTGGTGATATCGCCGTTCTGATCAAAACTGTCGTAATTGCCGCCACCGTCGTAATTGGTGGTACCAAAGCTGAAAGTCAGCGTGCCGGTACCGACGGTGTCGTTGATGGACGAATAGGATTTCGACGCCAGCGTATGAGCACTCGCTACCTGATCAATGGCAATCTGGTAGCTGCCCGGTGAGGCGGTCGTATTGGTGGTCGCGGTCAGCGCGCTTTCGTCGCTGCTGGTCGCCGAGGAACTTTTGATGGTGTTGGCGTTAGAGAGCGCTGCGGTGGCCGACTGTAATTTGTCGAGCGAACTGCGCAATTCACCATAAGCGGTGATCTTGGTTTCAATTTCAGCCTGCTTGCGATCCAAACGCAGATCGGTTGCCTCTCGCTCGGCGGCGAGAATATCTTCCAGCAACTCGCTGGTCAGCAGACCTGAGCCGACGCCCAAGGATGAAACACTGGCCATAGCAACAACACCCTACTGATCAATGGGACCTTTTCCTGCGGGACTGGACTGTCCCCTGAAACAGGAAAAGGATATCAAGTGTATCGGCCTTGGCCGGCTACCCTTGATACCCCCTTTGGTTACGAACTGTTGTCGCTGCGTCAAACCCTTGACGATTTCTGACGATCCTAGACTTGCGCAGAAAACAACATCAATGGCTCTTCCTGATTCAATTTCTGGGCCAATGACACCACTTCCTCGCTTGGAATCTGGCGGATCAATTCATCCGATTGCTTATCGAACACTCGGATGACCGTCAATCCGGATTCTTCATCGACCTGGAAGTTCAGCTTCCGTTCCGTTTGCTGTACGTAATCGTTCAGCTTGGCAACGGCCAGTTCCAGTTCCTCCGCTTCTGAAGCCTGGGTCGCTTTGATCTCGACCGTTTCTTCCTGGGCTTTGGTGTCGGAGCTGACCGACGGCAGCACTATGGCTGGTCCGGCCTTTTCCACTGTCTGGGTCGGCAAGGGTTGGCCGCTATTCTGGCTGACCTTTGCCGCCGTATTCAGCGGTGCGGATGGTCGAGCGTTCAGTGACGACGTCGTAGTACCGTTCAATTCACTCATAACTCACCTCCAGTCACCTTCGGTTCAGGCCGCAAGAGCCTGGCTGATGGGGTCGGGCCCTCCTGGACCCGACCCGGTCACGCTATTAACCGAGCAGTGACAGCACCTGTTGCGGCCGCTGGTTGGCCTGCGCCAGGATGGAGATACCCGCTTGCTGCAGTACCTGAGTCCGAGACAGCTCAGCCGTTTCAGCTGCGAAGTCCGCGTCGCGAATCCGCGAGTTGGCCGCTGTCAGGTTCTCTGCGGTGATCTGCAGGTTGCTGACGGTAGACTCGAAACGGTTCTGGATCGCACCGAGGGCAGCACGCTGGCTGGCTACGGTATCCAGGGCGTTATCGATGGCGTTGATCGCTTCCTGAGCACCCTCGAAGGTAGTGATGTCGAGGTCTTTCAGGAAGGCGCCGTCGGTACCACCACCGAAGTTACCTACGGTGAAGCCCAGGTCTTCCAGCTCATCCTTACCACCGGTACCGGCACTGATGTCGATGCCTTTGGCAGAGTTCAGCGTCACAGTGGCGTAGGTAGTCTCGTAAGCCACACCTTCAGAGGTGTCACCACGATCACCAACCACGTTGGACGGACCAGCCGTACCGATGTCCGCTTCACCAATGCCGTCGAGCGCAGAGTCCAGACCGATCAGAGCACCGAAGCCTGTATCAGACGGATCGGCAACGCCGTTGTTGTGGTTATCGTTGTCGATTGCCACAGAGACGTTACGACCATCAGCAGCGATCAAGGTGATGGACTCACCGTTGTCTTCCGCTGTGACACCTGTCAGACCGGATTTCTGGTTGATCAGGTCGATAGCCGCTTGACGGCTGCGTTCCAGATCGATGCCGCCAGAGCCATCGTCGACCAGTGAGATCACACCCAGGTCTACACCGTTGATGTAGATCTTACCGGCGTCACCCGCTCCGTAGATTGCTTGAGCAGCGGTTACGTTGGCATCGGTGTTTTCGTCAGAACCGACCACCTTGGTGGCGTTGACTGTGGCGGTAACACCGGTCTCTTCAGAGACTTTATTGATGGCAGCCGCAATGGCGATACCACTCTTAGTCTTATCAGCGGACTGGATGTTAGAGCCGTCGCTCGCCTTTTTGGCCGAAGCGGTGTCAGTCAGCGGGTCAGCCGCATCGATGGATACGCCGTTGATCAGCAGGTCGCCGTTTTCCAGACCGTAGGTGCTGGATGCAACGTCGATCAACAGAGCGTTCACCGGGCTGGCAACACCGGCTGTGCCACGAGTCAGGAAGGTAGACAGGTTGGCAGTAGAGGTGTCAGCCATACGGTTGGAGCTGATCTGGATCTGAGATACGTCACCGTCAGTCACGTCCACATCTTTGATGTAGCCGAAGCCGTAACGAACGTTGGTATCGGCAATATCAGCCACAGTGGCTGATACAGTACCGGTCGCACTCAGGAAGTCAGCCGTCACCGCGTTGCCGAAGGCAGCCGTTGCAAAGAACGCCAGGGTGTTGCCATCAACATCCGTCAGCGAGATAGAGCCTGTGGTGTCGAAGGTCGCCACGATACTGGTGAACGCAGCGTTGATCGCACCCGCCAACTGCTCAACGGTCTGACCACTGGCAATCGACAAAGTGCCCAGCAAAGCACCGGTTGACTGGGTGTCTCGGATTTGGATCGTACCAGTGGTAGCGAAACCAGCTGAGGTGTAGCCAGCAAAGGTCAGATCCACACGAGTTTCAGCGCTGACTTCGACAGAGCCGCTACCAGCCGCGTTGATAGCCGCAGCCAGAGTATCGGCACCCATGTCGATGGAGCTGTAAGTCATTACCGCGCTGTTACCGCCAACGGTCACGGTAATCACTTCGGCGACCGTACCGTATACCGCCAGACCGCTGGTACCAGTCATGCCGGCAGCCAGGTCAGAGGTGAACATGCCACCAGACAGACCGAAGATACCGTCTGAACCCAAGGCACTCATCACTGTGTTGGTTTGGAAACCAACACCGCTGGTGGTTGAGGTTGAAGTAGAGGCCAGCTGAGCGGCACCGCGCTGATAAGTACCAGCCGTCAGACCCGCGTTCGCCAGGTTACCGCCGCCAGTACCGTCACCACCGGAGATGACGATTTCATCAACGTCACCGTTGGCAACCAGGGTGTAGCCACCTTGGTAGGTATCGTTAGCTGCCAAACCTGTTTGAGCTGTGGTCAAAGTACCCAGATCGACAGTGATGTTACGGCCGTCTTCAGCAACCAGCGTTACGCCGTTGGCAGAAGTACCAGAGTTAACCGCACGCACACCGGTTTGCTCAGCGAAAGCGTTGATCGCTTCAGCCACAGAGGCACGAGTGGTATCGGCGCTGGAAGTGGTCTGAATTTCGATCTCAACACCGTTCAGCGTGATGGTACCGCTGACCGCTGTGCCGTCTTCCATTTCAGAACCGGCGGCCACGTTTTCAGTGACGTACGCCTTAACACCAGTCTCATCAGAGACAGAGTTGATGGCGGCCGCTTTAGCGATGGAGCTGGTGTCGGCTTCAGCGAAAGAGCTGGTGTCGTCTTCAGCCTTGGACGGCGGAATGGGAACGCCATTGATGATCAAGTCACCGTTGCTCAACGCCTGATCGCTGCCCACGGCGCTCACACCAACGGTGTCAGAAGCACCCAGTTTGCCGGCAGTCAGCTCAGAGATAGAGATGTTAACCACATCACCAGCGTTAGCACCGACCTGGAAAGTACCGTTGAAGGAACCATCCAGCAGGTTACGGCCGTTGAAGTTGGTTTCCTCAGCTGTACGAGTGATTTCCTCGATCAGCTGATCCACTTCTTGTTGCAGAGCGATACGGTCGGATTCGGAGTTGGTTTCGTTAGAAGCCTGAACCGCCAATTCACGAATACGCTGCAGGTTTTCGGTCATCGCACCCAGAGCACCTTCAGCAGTCTGGGCCAGAGAGATACCGTCACCGGCGTTACGGATAGCCACGTTCAAGCCCTTGGTTTGAGACTCGAAGCGGGTAGAAATCGCCAGACCGGCCGCATCATCCTTGGCGCTGTTGATCCGCAGACCGGACGACAGACGCTGCAAGGCGGTGCTGTTGGCATCCTGAGACGTGTTCAGATTCCTCTGAGCGTTCAAGGAGGCGATGTTCGTGTTAATGATCTGAGGCATACACTCATCTCCTTCGCTTTCGCCAACCGCTCTACTGCAGCCAAGCTCAGCGATGTTGTTTGTTTACGCTCCCTTTAACGGCGGCCTTGGCAAATACTTTTATATCTTTTAGCTATTAATTCGTCTTTTAAATAACAACTTATGGAATATGACTGGCACAGATCCTGCTAAGTCACATCAAAGGGTCAGTCGGGATACACTGGCGGCCAATCTGAATCACCATCAAGAGCATTGATCTATGTGGGCTTTTAGCCAGCAAGCGATACAAGAACGCTTTCAACGCAACCTGAGTTTCTTCCAGCAAAACATGCCGGAACTTTTTAACGTCCTGAAAGAGGTCCGTTTTGAACGGTTGACGCTGTCGGTGAGTGAAGAGCAGCAACGCTGGGACATTTTTGATGGTCAGCGCTCGCTGTACCTGGGTGACGGTGAAAAATACGTCGACGAAGAAGTGGCCGCGTTCGGCGATATCTTCCCGGTCAATGCGCCGATCCGAACCCTGGAACCCATCAGCCGCAACGACTACGGCGGCCCCCGCTTCTTCCACCACCATCTGAACCAGACCATGCGCCAGATGGATTACCAGCACATGGATAAGCACCACCATTATTTGCCGGACTTTATTCCGATCATCGTGTTCACCAACATCGGCAGCGGTCTGCACATTCAACGTTATCTGGAACAACGCGACTGCCGCATCGTGCTGATTGCCGATCACAGCCCTGAATCGTTGCTGATGTCGCTCTACATGACCGATTGGTACGACATCATCCCGCGCTTTACACGGGATCAAGGCCGCTTTTTTAATTTCATCCTGGTTCAGACCGACGACGATGAAAAATTCTTCCAGGGCATGTGGAACGAGTTGTCACACTACATTCCACTGTTCCCGACGATGAACGTCTTCTACAACCATCTGAAAAGTGCCTTCTACGATCGCATCATCCAGCGCGTTCAAGCCGAGTTTAAGGTCTTTATTACCGCCTGGGGTTTTTATGACGATGAAGCCAACCAGCTGAACAACACCCTGCACAGCCTGCGCAATCTCATTCCGGTGTTACCCAAGGCCCTACCCCAGAGCCTGTTGCATTGGGTTGACGAAAAACCGGCGGTGATCGTGGGTGCTGGCCCGTCATTGAACCAGCGCATCGACTGGATCAAAGCCAACCGTGATCGCATCTTTCTGTTTTCAGCGGGCACAGCGTTGTCGGTGCTCAAGCACCACGACATCGTGCCGGACCTGCACGTCGAAATTGAATCGGACTACGCCACGGTTTTGCATCTGTCCCACACCCTCGATGAGAACTATCAGGTACCGTTGCTCGCCGGTGCCGTTCAGCTCAATCCCAAGGTCTTTGAGCTGGCATCGCATGCCTTCATGTATTTCAAGGATTCCACTTCGTTGCACGCCATGTTTGGCGATCAATGCGCAGCTCAGTTGCACGGCATGACACCGACCTGTACCAACGCAGCAACCGGACTGGCCATTCAACTGGGCTTCAAGAAAGTCTTCCTGTTCGGGATGGATTTTGGTTATCGCGACGTCAAACACTCGCACGCCAACGGCAGTGTGTACTTCGATGCCAAAGCGCCAAAACACTTGCAAGACATTGCAACGCAGCGAACCGCACAAATGCGCGTGCGCTCCATCGACAATGAAGATCTGATCACCGAGCCCATCTATAACGCCGCTCGCGACCGGGTTGAGAAATTGCTGGCGCTGCACCAGCAGCGTTGTTCGGTGTACAACTGCTCGATGGGCGCACACATCGAATACACCGAGGTCATCCGGGAACAGGCTGAGTTTGAAGCCTCGTTGGGCGAATCCTTCAATCAGAACGACTATCGCCAGACATTGCTCGCTGAGACAGTGATCATCATGCCGACTGAGATAGAAAACGGTTTGAAAAAAGGCAGCGACTTCTTACAAGCCGCCTGCCAACTGGTCAAAGACGAATTGATGAAGATGCCCGACGACCGGGGCGCTTTGATCATCAGCCTGTTGAACCTGAGTCGACGCCTGCAACGGCATTATTTCCAGACGCGAAATTCCATGTACTTTCTGATTCGCGGCACTTTCTGGCATTACTTCAATGCAGCGTTAACGGCGGCGTTCACCACACCGGACGAGGAGGTTGCCAACCGCAACCTGGCGATCTGGCGACAACGCTTTATCGATCTGGTGGATAAATTACCGGAGCACTACGACTGGGTGGGACAGCGAGACCTGAGCATCGAAGAAGACACCTGGCTGGACAAACGCATCACTGAAATGGTCGACGATCCGTTCTATCAGCAGCAATTTGCTTCACCTTTTAATACGGACAACCTGCAATGAAACTTTTTCTCGACGGTAAAATTCACCCTTTGCACGAGGCCTATGTGCAGCATCTCGGCGGCATCCGTCCGGAAGACGGTTGGGAAAGTCGGGGGTTGTCTGGTCACAACTTACAACGCGACGAGTTTGACAAACTGACTCAGCAATCGCGCCAAGGCTTTAACGAACTGGTCATCGACAAACCCCGCTTCAAAGCCACCATGGATCGGCTAATGTCGCTCTATCAGTCGTTGAAGGCTGGCGGCACCATTCCGGAAGCGGCCGGATTGAATCACCCTGAAATCCATTTGGTGATTGGCTTTATGCGCACCGGCGGCACCTATCTGTTTAAACAACTGATGGAAAGCTGTGGGCTCGATCACCATCGTTTTCTGCAGAAAATGACCCACGACAGCCTGCCCAGTTATCACCTCTGCGTAACGGAATTTGCGCAAAGCCACGCGTTGGAATTGTCGCTGGAGCTCGCCGAATATTGCCAGTGGTTGCAGGATTGCTGGCCGCAAGACACGCCGTTAATTCAAAAACGTATTGGCTATGGGCACGACATTCCGCGCTTTAATACTCTGTTTGGCGGACAGCCGCATTGGTGGGTAACGTTACGCGACCCCAGTTGGGCCATCGATTCGTTTTTCAAAATGGAAAACATGGACCCTAACAACAACCAGCATTTTCCACCTTTTTGGCAAATGGCGGTGTCGCGGTTTGGTGAGCAATCGGCCGAAGAATGGATGCAAAAGCCCAATTATCAAAAAGCGCTTGATGGCTGGTCGATGTACCACCTGGATATGTTCCGAGGCCTGGCGAGTCTCGACCCATCACGCTACACCTTTATTCCCTTTGAGCGCACCGCTGAGATGGCCGACGCCGGTCCCAAGTCACTCGACTTTTCTGGCTTCAATTACAGTGACAAACCCCGGCCGGATTATTTCGATGCCAAGGTGCAAAACCAGGCAATTGATCGGGTATTAAAGGGCATCGATCCTAAGTTTCATGCCCAACTGGAAGCCTATCGGGCTTAGCAGGAGACTGACTTAACAGCAGACTTCGGCTTCACGGACGAAGCCGCCGCCCTTCCCTCAGAGCGATGCGTAACCGCCGTCCACCGCCAGTTCAGTCGCGGTGACATAGCCTGCACTGTCCGACAGTAAGAACAACACCGGCCCGACAACATCCTGCTCAGTCGCCATTCGTCCCAACGCCGTCCGGCGGTGATAGCGTTCCACAAAGCGCTCGTCCTGCTGACGAAAAACGCCGCCCAACACAATGCAATTCGAACGAATACCGCGTTGCCCGTAACGGCTGGCAACGTAGCGCGACAACTGCTGCAAGCCGGCTTTGGACGCGCCGTACGCCGCCGGGTTGTCCATGGCGGTGTCTTCATACAGCGACATGTCCGGGCCGTGGTTGGCATAGATGCTGGAGATAAACACCAGGCTGGCGTTGTTCAATACCGGCAACAGGGTTTTAACCAGGGTGAATGCCGAGCCGAGATTAACCACCAGGGCATCATCGAAAGTGGCGCGTGACTGTTCATCCAAACCGCCCAGCCAGCCCGGCAGACTGGACGTGCCGACATAGGCGGCGGCGTGCACTACGCCGTCAATGGATTGCCCGGCGTCAACCAAACCACTCAACTGTTCGGCCAACGCCTCGGCATTCGCCAAATCGACAACCAACACTTGTTCGCAGCGTTGCGCCATCTCATCTGGTACCGCAACGCGGTCCAGCGCAATCACCCGGCAGCTTTGTTCCAGCAAAGCATTCACCAGCGTACGCCCAATGTATCCGGCAGCGCCGGTAACCAGAATGCGGCGATTGGCGAGATCAATGATCGGTTGCGGCATGCGCGTGCTCCATCAAGAAACGGGCCCATTCAAAATCCAAAACGGTGTCGATGTCTACCGCCCGTTCGCCAGGTAATTCGATGGCGCCAATCGCGCCGTCTAACACGCCTTTGGCGGCCAAGACGTGTTGAACAGTCGTGGCGTAGACCACGGTGGTGATGTGAAACGCCGGGGTGGCGTCCTGCCGTCGGCTGATGGTCGCGGTCGGCGTTTCCCACAATGAAACGCCACGCTGCGACGACAGCCGAACCAGATTGAAATTGGGGTGATGCGAAGCCGGCGTTACCGCCAGCACCAGATCATTGGTGGACTGTTGCAGCAGCGACCAGGCGGCTTGAATGTCCGTCGGCGCGCGCAAAGGCGCGGTGGCCGGAACCGACACAAAGCCGGCAAGTTCCGGTTCGTTTTCGCCTTGCCAGGCGGCGGCATGTTGCCAGGCGAGCCATTCCGGGCTGGTATCGGCGGCCAATTCAGCCGGACGCATAAACGGCACGTCGGCGCCAAATTGCTGCGCCACTTCGGCGATGCGTTCGTCGTCGGTCGATACCAATACCCGCTCAAAACAACCGCTGGCGCGCGCCTGTTCAATCGACCAGGCGATTAACGGTTTGCCGTGTAACTCTCGAATGTTTTTTCCCGGGACACCCTTGGACCCGCCTCGGGCAAATATCCAGGCACAGGCTTTCACGCGTGCATTACTCCTGATGGATGGCAGCTTCTAAATCAGCAATCAACGCCATGGTGCTCACCGCGTCTGCCAGTTGCGGGCAGTCGGGTGTGGCGTCGTTGGCCAGAAACCGGTCGGCCTGCACACCATAACTATCGATGCGTTCGAAATCGACTTCAGTATGTTCGCCCTGAAGCTGCACGTGCGCCTTGCCCTGAATGAAATCGACCGCCAGTTGGCCGTGTTCGCCAACCAGCCACACCCGGCGTTCAGGAACCGCCCGGTAAAGATCGATGGCGAGTGCTACCGGGCAATGATCATCGGTTTCCAGCGCAGCTTGAACGGCCTCTTCCACATCGCCGCCGAAGTGACCACGCTGGGCTACTGCCGACCGCACGCGCAACGGCCCCAACAGCGACAGCGCCATTTCGATTTCGTGCGACAACTCGCGCAACACACCGCCGCCCCAATCCGCACGCAAGGTAACCGAGTTGCTTAATTCTCGGCCGGGACGCCATTGCTCCAGCGCCTGGCCGCAACGAAATTCCGCCCAGCGCAATGCGCCCAATGCCGGCAACTGCTGACGCAGAAACTGATATTCGGGGCGGTAATGCAGGTTGTAGCCGACCCAGGGTTGAGGCGTGTTCGCGTCGATTGTTGGCAGCCAGGCATCCACTTCGGCGGCCTGAGCGCACAGCGGTTTTTCGATCAGGCATTGCACGCCGTGCGCCATCAGCGCCTGGGCGAATTCGAGGTGTCGGTGCGCCGGTGTGGCGACCACGGCATGGCTGGGAGAGAAGGCAAGAATCTGTTCGACAATATCGGCCACGGGCGTGGCTTCGCGAACGCCGGCGGGAAACCAGGCGACAGCGTCCTGGCCGAGACGTTCGGTAAAGACGGCGGCGTGCCGCTGGCCGATGGATCCGCGACCAATGACCGCCACTCTGGGCATATCAGGCCGCGCCGCTGAACCGCTGGATGTCACTCTGTGCCTGATGGAAATCACTCATACGGCCGATGTCGAGCCAGTATTCGTGAATCGGGAACATGGACACCTTGCGTCCGGCTTTCAGACGCGTGCTGATTAAATCCGGCATGTCCACCGCTTGCTGTCCCGACAGGCTTTTGGCGGCCTGCGGAGAAATGCAGTAGATGCCGGCGTTGATGAAGTAATTCTCCACCGGTTTTTCGACGATCTCGGTAATGCTCGAATGCTGATGCTGCACCACGCCGTAAGGCACCTGCATCTGATATTCACGCACCGCTACGCTCAGGTCGGCGTCTTCTTTGAGGTGGAAATCCAGCAGCATGTTGAAATCGACCTGAGTCAGCAGGTCGCCGTTCATCATCAGCAGCGGCAGGGCTTTGGCCGATTCCGGCAGCAAGCCGATGGCACCGGCGGTGCCCAGCGGAGTGTCTTCACGAATGTACTGAATGGACACGTTGAAGCGGCTGCCGTCGCCAAAATAATTTTCGATCTGCTCGTTCAGGTAGCAGGTGGAAATGTAGAAATGCTTGAAGCCGCTGCGGATGAACTGCTCGAGGATGGTTTCCAGAATCGGCTTGTCGCCCACTTTCAACATCGGCTTGGGGCAGGTATCGGTCAGCGGACGCAGGCGTTTGCCAAAACCACCGGCCATCAGGAAGACGGCATTTTCGCGGCTGGGCGCGGCTCCGGCTGGGCCTAAGATATCGAGAACACGACCGGCGTCGTCCAGGCGTGGAATGCCAGTCAAACCGTATTGTTTCATCAACCGTTCGGCAGCGGCATCGGTGCCCTGGCGCGGCAGTGTTTTCGGGGACGGATTCATCACCTGATCCAGCGTCGCGTCCAGTGGCAGATGTTTGAGCAAGGCACGGCGAATGTCGCCGTCGGTGACCGTTCCCAACAGCACGCCTTTATTGGACGTGACCAGCAATAACTTGGGCTGAACCTGATCCAGGCGCTCAATGGCGTCGGAAATGCTCAGCTCGGCCACGACATTGTGTTGTTTCAGATGGGTCAGCATGGTGATACCTCCTCGAACACCGTCAGCAGGGACGGTTGGCTCTGTGCCAGCTGTATCGGCTCGAGGACCAATCTCTTAAGGCTTATTTTCATTCGCTAATGCAAGACATCGGCCAAAACACCGATCGACGCGGTCACACCGGCCGACCGTTACCCAGCGCGCGTGCCTTTGCAGGCAACGACTTCAACACTGTGGTGCCAGCGCCAATAACGGCCCGGTCGCCAACGGTTACGCCCCGGCCAATCACCGCACCGGGGCCGACAAAAACGCCGTCGCCCAACGTTACGTCGCCGGCCAACACCGCGCTTGGTGCCAGATGCACGTCGCGACCCAGGCGGCCATCGTGGTCGATCTGCGCGCCGGTATTGATGATGCAATGTGCGCCTATGGCGGTGTCGGCCTGAACAATGGCTCCGGCCATGATCTGAACGCCCTCGCCCAACTCAACGCCCGAACCGATCACCGCACGCGGATGAACCAGAGTGGCAAAGCGGTAACCTTTGGCCGCAAATTGCTGCATCACGGCGTTCCGTCCCGGGCCGCCCAAGCCGTTCACCAGTTGGACCTGATTCGGCTCAAAACCGAACACGGCCCGGTCGTCGCCCAAAATTGCCAGCTCACGCCAATGCGATGCGCCGGATTGCGCCAGCTGCGGGTCGCACACCCCTAAAATCCGCTCACCACAGGCGTTGATCAGATCCGCCAGGACTTTGGCGTGCCCGCCAGCGCCCAATAAAATCAGCGCGCTGTCACTCACAACGGTTCACCGGCCTGATAGTCACGCGTGGCGGTCTGGCCGAGCCGGTCCCAGTACGCCATCGCCAGTTCGCCTTCGTGGGCGCGGGCTGTGGTCATGTTGTCGGCGCTAAAGGTTTCACCCCGGGCAATGGGACGAGCGGCAATCAGCCGTTGTCGCGCGGCCTGGCGGGTGTCCCATTCACTCGGCTGTGGCGCTTTGATGCCATCACCCAGCGCTTGTTCGAGCGCGCGAATCTCGGCCACCATCCGGGTCAGCTCATCGGGTTCCAGCGAGGCTTGGTGGTCCGGCCCGGGCAGGTTGCGATCCAGCGTGAAGTGTTTTTCCAGCACCGCCGCGCCGCGCGCCACCGCGGCCACCGGAATCAAATTGCCGTTACTGTGATCGGAATAACCGACCGGCAGGCCAAAGGCGGCAGCCAGGGTATCCATGGCGCGCAGGTTCACCTCCGGCCAGGGTGTCGGGTATTGCGAGGTGCAGTGCAGCAAACACAATTGTTTGGTCACCGCCTGTCGCTGTGCCGCATCGCTCCAGCTTTGCCACACCGCCTGCATCGACGCCGGCGGCTGCGGGTAATTACGCGCGTGGCACACCACCGCCAGCCCCTGCTCCACTTCGCTCAACGTTGCCATGCCGGTCGACATCAGCAGCGGCTTGCCGGTGGCGGCAAAGGCCCACAGCAAGGGGCCGTTGGTGAGTTCACCGGAGGGGATTTTGTAAAACGGCAGATTCAGCGTTTGCAGAAAGGCCAGGCTGTCCAGATCGAACGCAGTCGATAGAAATTCGATGCCCAGGCTGTGCGCGTGCGCTTGCAGGGGCGCGTGCCATTCCAGCGGCAATTCCAGCGCCGACAACATCGCCAGCTGCGATTCGGCCGCGTCGGTGGTCTGTTGCTGATACGCCGCCTTGGGTGCGCTGGCTGCCGCTAACCGCTTGGCGTCGAAGGTCTGGAATTTAACGGCGTCGGCACCGGCTGCGGCCGCCACTTCCACCAATTCAAAGGCGCGCTGGCGATCGCCGTTGTGGTTCACACCGGCTTCGGCAATCACGTACACAGCGGAACGGTCGTTAAACATCCACGCCTCCCACTGGCAGGTCGTAAAACGTTTTGATCGGGTTCAAGGTCATTTGCGCCAGGGCGTTCACAATCGACTGGCTTGCCTGGCCTTGCCCATAAGGGTTGTCTTCGGCCCGGCACATTTTTCGGAAATCCGGCTGCATAACACGCTGCACCGCCGCGCTAATAGCGGCGCCGGTCGCCTCGGCCTGCATCACCGATGGCGCCGCCAATCGGCCAGTTTGACGCTGGCCGATGTTAACCGTGGGCACACCCAGCGCCGGCGCCTCGATCAATCCACTCGAGGAGTTGCCCACTACGGCTGTGGCACCGGCCAGCGCCGCCGGGTAACGACGGTGGCCCAATGACGGCACCAGCCGCACGCGATCCGGCTGCGACGCGCTGTAGGCTTTCAACAGATCGATTAACGCCCGGCCGCCGTTGTCGGCATTGGGATAGGTAAGCAACACGCCCTGGTCCGGATACGCATCGAGCGTATTGAGGATGGCTTTCATCGTCGCCTGCGGCGGTTCGTTTGCCAGCGTCACCGGGTGGTAGGTCACCAGAAAATAGGCTTGATCGGACGGCCAATCGAGGCTGTCCATTAAGGCATCGCGTGATGGCCGTTCGGTGCGCAGCAGGTTATCAATGCCCAGGGCACCGACGGTCATGACCCGGTCCGGCGACTCGCCCATCTGAATCACCCGGCGCCGATACGGCTCTGCCGCAACGGCATGCCAGCTCGCCATCTTGGTAATGGCGTGGCGAATGGCGTCGTCATACGCCCCTTCGGTCAGTTCGCCGCCGTGCAGATGCACGATAGGCACTTTGGCAATCAAGGCCGCCTGGGCGGCGGCCAACGCTTCAAAACGGTCACCGAGCAACACCAACGCATCGGGCTGCAACCGCGCCAGGGCGTCGGCCATGGCGATGGTGCCTAGCCCCATGGACTTGGTGACGCCGACAACGCTGTCGGATGCCAGCAGCATGTCGATCGGTGCGTCGATGTGAAAACCGTCTTCCACGATGGCTTTCCAGGTTTCACCAAATTCCGGCGCATAATGCATGGCGCCGGCGATCACCTGTAACTCCAACTCCGGGTGCGCCTGAATGTCGCGCATCAACCAATGCAACAAGCCGTATTCGGCGCGGGTTCCGGTGAACACAGCGATGCGACGCATGTTCAGGTCGCCTCCGATGGAATGGACGCACGCACGCCACTGGGCAGATTGACCAGATGGTCGGCCAACCAGCGCGCTTCGCTCAAATCGCCGGCCGGCGCCTGCTGATACATGGTCAGCTCGTTCATTAACCGCCAGACCGGACGCATCATGATGCCGCTTTGGTTGGACGCCTCCAGCAATGCCTGACGCGCCGATGCATTCGGACACAGCACCGCATTGAGCCAGTAATTGCTCTCACAGTGCGGTGGTTCGCTGACAAAGGTTAATTCGGAATCGGCCAGATGCTCGGCGTACTCGGCCGCCAACTGGCGCTTCTCCGCCAGGAACACATCCAACTGTTCCAACTGGGCGCAGCCCAGGGCGGCGTTGAGATTGGGCAGGCGGAAGTTGTAACCCAATTCATCGTGATCGTATTCGTAAGGGTGTGGCACTTTTGCGGTGGTGGTCAGGTGTTTGGCGCGCTGACCATCGGCTTCGTTGGCGAGAATCATGCCGCCGCCGCCAGTGGTCAGAATCTTGTTGCCATTAAAACTGAGCGTACCCAGCCGACCGAAAGTGCCGGCATGTTGCCCACGGTAACGGCTGCCCAAGGCTTCGGCGGCGTCTTCTACCAGGCCCAGATGCCAACGCGAGCAAACCGTCATCAAGCCGTCCAGATCGCACGGGTGGCCGAAGGTGTGCATCGGCAGACAGGCTCGAATAACGCGGCCATCGGCGCGGTGGACACAGCGGCCCTGATCATCCAACTGAGCGTTTTGCTGCAACCATTCGTCCATAGCCTGGGGTGACAAGCCCAGGGTTGTACGATCCACGTCGATAAAAATCGGCGTCGCCGAGCAATAGGCAATGGCGTTGCAGGTGGCGATAAAGGTTAACGGCTGCGTGATGACGTAATCGCCCGCGCTGACGCCAGCGATGCGCAGCGCCACTTGCAAAGCCGCCGTTCCGTTGACGGTCGCCACCGCCCGCGCGCTGCCGGTGTAGGCCGCCATGCGCTGCTCGAATTGGTCCACATAGGCGCCGACGCTGGAGACAAAGGTGCTGTCCAGCGTGTCCATGACGTAGGTTTTTTCCTGGCCGATAAACGCCGGGGCGTGCAGAGGAATGGCCGCGTCGCTGCGGTAGTGATCGCGGATAAAACCAAAGAGTGAATCGAAGCGGCTCATCAGACGTTATAAAGACCGGCTTTGTAACGCGCCAGCTTCTCCGGTTGGCTGAACCAGTCGATGGTTTTTTGCAATCCCAGGCGCAAATCGTGGCTGGGTTTGAAACCGGTCAATTGCTGCAAACGAGTCGGGTCGCCCCACAGGCGGAACACTTCTGAGCGTTCCGGGCGCAGCCGTTGTTCGTCGGTAATAAAGGTCACGTCGCTGCCCATCAAATCGCGAATCAGGTTCAGGGTATCCGCCACGGAAATTTCGAAATTGGAGGCGATGTTGACTGTCTGCCCTACGGCTTCATCGCACCGCGCCAACACCAGAAAACCGGCGCAGGTGTCGGTGACGTAATTGAAGTCCCGCGTTGGTGACACATCGCCAAGTTTGATCTCACGGCTGCCGGTCGCAATCTGGGTAATGATGGAGGGAATCACCGCCCGGGCAGACTGACGCGGCCCGTATGTATTGAACGGCCGCGCAATGGTGACCGGCAATTCGAACGCATTGTAGAAACTCAGCGCCATTGCATCGGCGCCAATTTTGGAAGCGCTGTACGGCGACTGCGCCTGCAACGGATGCGCTTCATCAATCGGCACATATTGCGCCGTGCCGTAGACTTCGCTGGTGGAGGTATGGATCACGCGTTTAACGCCATTGCGCAACGCAGCCTGACAGATGTTCAGCGTGCCTTTGATGTTGGTATCGACGTAGCTGTCGGGTGCGACGTAGGAATACGGAATGGCAATGAGCGCCGCCAAATGAAACACCCAGTCCATGCCTTCGGTCACGGTGGCGCAGAAATGCGGGTCGCGAACATCGCCACTGACCACCTCAACCTGATCGAGACCGACAATGTCTTCCAGCCAACCCCAACTGTTGAACGAGTTGTACTGCGCCAAGGCCCGAACCTGATAACCTTCGCGAACCAGGAGTTCAGTCAGGTGTGAGCCGATAAAACCATCGGCGCCGGTGACTAACACAGTTTGACGTTTAGTAGACAACAATATTCCCCTCACGAAACACCGTCTGAATTACCCAAGACGCTTCTGGTCTGTGGGTATCGCGCACCTGAACCTGGGCACGACGACTATATCAAGCTTCCGTCGGACTGGCATTGCACTGTGCGTTTGCCTTCGCAACTGGCAATTTTTAAACAGCCCTTCCCTGCTGTCATCGACTGGCTTTACCATGAGTAACTTGCCAATCCACCCCAGGAGTCTGTGATGTCTCATCCGTTGATCGAGCAATTAATTGCCCTGATGGGTCAGTCCGGCAATCCGGCTCCAGCGTTTGAACAATGGCGACAAAAATGCGCGCGTGAACTGAACCGCCTGGCCGAACCCAAACGCCGGGAATTGATCGAACAATTGCAGCAGGTATTGGCGGAAAACCGGCAATTATTTCAACAGGAAAGCCAACACATCATCAACGAGTTGGTGCAGACGCCGCCATCGCCATTAAAAGAAGCACAAGCCAAACATTACCGCTCGGTGCGCGACCTTTAATCGCCCCGCTCCGCTCAATGCTCAGCGAATAAAATTAAACAAACTGAGCTGACTGGTCTGAGCGAAACTCTGCTGCGCTGCCTGCAACGTCAGGCTTTCCATCTGCAATCGACTGACCGCTTCCACCCAATCCACATCGCGGATCTTAGACCGCACATCCTTAGCCGCCAATTTGCTGTCGGCGTGCTGGTTGGTCACCGATTCCGTGGTGTTCTGACGCGCACCAATGCGCGCCTGTACCTGTGAAATCCGATCGATGGCGTTGTCCAGGTTACTCAGTGTCGAGGCAATGTTGGCATCGTAAACATCGTCGAAACCGGTGCCCGGCGGGTAACTTTCCAGCGTATAGAGAAACTTCTCGGCCGTGGTCAACAGGCCCTGTTTGCTGCTGGTTTCGATAACAAATTGATCGCCCGGAGACGGCGCGCCAGTCAGCCGAACGCTCATACCCGCGACGTTAATTTCATCGCCGGTGACATACGGCACGTTCTGCATGCCTTCGAGAATACGCCCGTCGGATTTTCGTCGTACCGTGTAGTTCGGTTCCGCCGGATCAATGTCGAGCGGGTTCTCAAAAGTGATGACCACATCGTGTGGATAAAAGGCGTCCAGCGCTTCCTGATCGACCGTCAGACCAGCAGAAATCCGACCGATCGGATTGCCCTGATTCAACGGGTTGGCGTAGGTGCTGAAACTGGTCTCTGAGGACTTGATGTCCATGAAAATGTCTTTGCCGGAATCGCTCGACGGCAAGGTAATGGTCGAGCTGACCTGCAAGTAGCGCACCCCTTCATCGCCCTCGTAGGAATAGCCGCCCGCTTCATTACGAACGAATGGCTGAGAGCTACCGGAGAAACCGGCAAACAAATATTCGCCCGCGCCATCTTTGGCGTTCATCAGGTCGTAAAGTTCATCGAAGCGCTCTTCGACTTCCTGCGCAATCGCCATACGGTCTTCGTCGGTCAGCACGCCGGCGTTACCGGCCTGAACGGTCAGTTCGCGAATCCGCCCTAAGGTCTCGTTAATGGCGTCGAGCGTGCTTTCCTCTTCGGTCAGCCGGGAATCAAGCAAAATGATGTTGCGTTCGTACTGCTCGGTCAGAGCAATGTCCTGATCCAGTTGCAGTACGCGCGCCGCACCAACCGGATCGTCCGCTGGTGTAAGAATGCGCAGGCCGGTGCTCAGCTGTTGCTGAGTCAGGTTCATCTGGCTCTGCAGGCGGGTCATGTTGCTGACCGGCTGTGAGAACATCCAATAGGTTGAAATACGATCGGCCATCAGTGGCCTCCTTTATCAACTCGGACCGATACCCTGAGGTTATCGGCGGCTACGACGCCCGGATTAACGGAACGCCCCTATCAAACTGTCGAACACTTCCTGAGCGATGCTGATTACCTGAGCGTTGGCCTGATAGGCCAGCTGGAATTCGATCAACAACGCCGCTTCTTCATCCAGGTTCACACCGCGTATGGAATTCAAATCGGCCTCCGTGCCTTGCAATACCGCCTCGGCGGCGTTGGTACGAATCTGCGCCTGATTGGTTTTGGTCCCAATGGTTTCCACCGCCTGGCTGTAGGCTTCAGTGAAGGTCATACCGCCTTTGGATTTGTTGACGGTGTCGGTGCTTTCCAACCCGACCAGATCCAGTACGTTGCGGTTATCCGACACCCCGTCGGAGTTCCATTCAATGCTGAAGGTGTCGCCTTCTTCCGGCCGACCGGAAATGGAAAACTGGAAGCCCTGATAGGTTGGTTTGGCTTCCGACACGCCGGTAAAAATAGCGCCCGCTTTGGGTGTGGTGGACAGCGAAATACCATCGGCCATGGTGACATCCACCTGGCCGCCGACATTGACGCCAGCGGTGTCGTAATTGCCAGTGCCTTCGACCTTCATAAACACCTTGTAGCTGATTTCGCCACGGGCCGAGATGCTGACTTCGGCGCGTCCGGGGCTGTCGAGCAAGGCGGTAATCTTGGCTTCGATTTCGGCTTTTACGTCATCGGCTGTGGCGTGTGTGCCGGTTAATTCGATGGTGCCGGTACGGCCATCGGGCAAATACATTTCGAATCGATACGGGCCGTTTTCGTCGTTGAAATCGTAGCCGGTTAAGTTGTTCAACTGGCCGCCGGTCTGACCGGAAACGGTGGTCAGCGGGTACGACTCGCCAGTGCTGATTTCAAAGGTGTCGCCCGGATCGATGGCGCCGTTCGGCCCACCGGTGCCCAATGGTGGTGTACCGACAATCGCCGGGTCCGGCTTATCACCACGCATTTCGATGAAGATGTCTTCACCGTTGGCATCGGTAATGGTCAGCGTCTTGCCATCGCTCTTGGCAGTGATGCCGGCATTGCCCAAATCAATGTGAGCGTTGATGCGATCAGCGAGAAAATCCGGCGTTAATTTATCTGGCATCTCTTCCGGATACGGCTCTTCAAATATCGTCTGGTTTGGCCCCAGATTATCCAGCGTGATTTCGTAACCGTTTATCCAGATTTCAAACGGATTGTCCGGATCGTATGGCGTGCCCGAGTTGGTGAAATTACTCAGTTGCACCTGGGTATAAGCATTGGCGGTAACGCCATCCACCCGGCTCAAGGTTGCGGCAATTTCCGCAGCCGAAGCGCCGGACGGTGTAATGATGGTTTTGTCCTGCGTGACTTCGCCGGTAACCGGATCGGTCCGGCTGAAGGTGAAACGTTCAGAGTTGATGCCGTTGTACGGCCGGCTGCTGGATATGCCGTCGGCAGTAATGGTGGCGAATGTTGGCAGTCGCGGCCGCCAGGAACTCATCATGGTTTCGCCGGGATCATCGGTAAAAATGGTGTTCGGTGTGCCCGGTACAAAATCGAGGTATTCCATGGGCGGATCGAGCGGCACCGGGTTGCCGGGGTCGCTGTTATCCAAAATGGAGTACGTTCTTTCGCTGTGAAACACCACGATCAACGGCGGGCTCAATTGACCCGGCACTTCGAAGGCTTTGCCGTCCGGGCTGAGCATGGTGCCTTGATCGATGTTGCCGGTGCCCTGGTTGCCGAGGCTTTTTTCTGCCCGCATGGGGTAGGCAAACGCCAGCTCGGCCGATTCGGTAATCGCCAGATCCATCTGGTCGGCGACATTGCGCAACGGTTTCACAGTGAATTTATCGCCGGCTTTGAAGTTGCCGTCTTCGAGCACAATGCGCAGGCCGTCGAAACTGATTTCAGTCGGCAAGTTGCCGCCGTCGATGGTGCCACCGTCAACTTTTTTGCCATCGCTGATGCGAATGACTTCGTAGCTGTCGTCGTCCGGGCCGGTGAATTCGATGGCGTAATCGCTGGTGGTTAAGGCACCAACGTTGTCGAAATACACGCTCATCACCTGGTTCACTGGTGGCGTGTTTTCACCGTTGCCCTGAATGCGATTGTTATTGCCGGCCAATACTGGATCGTTCAAATCCTTAAAAAAATCGCCGCCGAAATTGCCGTTAAGATCGATGCCCTGATGGTGCTGATCGTTGAACTCCTGAGACAACGCCACAGCGATCAAACCGAGCTGGTTCATTGACGGGTTCAGCGCTTCTTTGCGGAATGCGATCATGCCGCCCAAGGTACCGCCGGTGAGTTTTTCGGTGACGAATTCGTCGCTTAAATTGCTGACAAAACGCACCCCGGTTTGTTGCGGATCTTCCGCCGACGGTACGGCTTCCAGGCGGTTGGCTTTATTGCCCAACACCAGCATATTGCCTTCGGCAAAGGCGATGTTGTATTGATTGTTGTCTTCGGTGACTTCGATTTCTACCAGCTCAGACAACTGCCGCACCAGCTCGTCGCGCTGGTCCAGCAAGTCGTTCGGTGGCTCGGTAGTGACACGGCCCTGAGCGTTCAGAATGCTGAAATTCAGACTGGCGATGCCTTGGGTCAACGAATTGATTTCATCAACCGTGGTGGCAATTTGCCCGTTCAGGGTTTCGTTCTGATCGTTCAGCGATTTGTAGAGGGAACGGAACCGATCGACCACGCTGTCGGCCGAACCGATCACCACATCGCGTGACGGAATGTACGAGGGGTTATCCGCCGAACCCTGCAAGCTGGCAAAAAACGTATCGAGCACCGACTGCAAACCGGTGCTGTTGCCCGCCAGCAAGCCATCAATCTGTTCGATGTTGCTCAGGTACGCCTGTTCTCGTTGATAAGAACTGGTATCAGCGCGCTGTTGCTCGACCATAAACTGATCGGTAATGCGCCGTACCGTGCTGATTTGTACACCACTGCCGATGTAACCAAAACCGCGGTATTGCGCATTGGCGGTGGTCAGCACCACGTCCTGACGTGAATAACCTTCAACGTTGGCGTTGGAAATATTATGGCCGGTCGTCGCCAAGTTGGATTGCTGCGCTTTGAGACCCGAGATCGCAATATTGAGCAGATTACTCACGGCCGCTCCTTACCCCAGAGTGTGGCGAGACGCATGGTCCGCCGCTGCCAGGCGCATCACTTCGCTGTCGGCAATGCGCAAAATTTTGTCGGCGTATTGAGGGTCGGTGGCATAGCCTGCCGCCTGCAACGAACGCGTGAAGGCTTCAGCGTCACCGGCTTGATCCAGCGCCTGCTGATACCGTGGATTGGATTGCAGAAATTCGGCGTAATCGTCAAACGACTGGCTCGGTTCTTCGTAGGCGCGGAAGGCGTCGCGGATGCGCACCGTCTGGCCGTCAAAGACTTCATGCGTCAGCGTTTCGGCGGTGGCGCCATCCCAACGTTCGTCGGCTTTGATGCCGAAAAAGTTGTGGCTGTTGTTGCCCTCGCCGTCTTCAATCATGTATCGGCCCCAGCCGGTTTCCAGCGCCGCTTGCGATAAAATAATGCGCGGATCAACACCGAGTTTTTCCGCCGCCGCTTCGGCGTGAGGCAACAAGGATTCGATAAATTCTTCGGGCGATTCAAAGCCGCTTTGCTTGCCAGGCAAAACGATGTTCAGACTCGACAGATCGGGAAGTTCGGTGAACACCTCGGCCGGTGTTTCGGTGTCGGTTACGGCTTCCGTTGGCGTTGTCGTTGGCGTGACCGATGGCAGCGCCGGGCCAAGTGAATTCAGGATCGACTGCAACGGATCAACCTTGTCCGATGGCAACACCGGACGATGGCTGTCGCTCAACGATTTGATGTCGATGTTGCTGAAATCCTGATCGCGTTGCGGCAGTTGTTTGGACAACTGATCGTAGAGAATATCGGCTAGGCCGTAGCCGCCTTGTTGCGCCAGCGACAGACTCAATTGCTGGTCGTACATGTCGCGATAGAACTTGGTTTCGTTGCTGGTCAGCATGTCTGGCGCCATGACATCGCTGGCTTCGCGCATGCTTTTCAGCACCATGGCAATGAACATGGATTCGAATTGTTGCGCGACCACGCGCAACGCTTCGGGATCATCCGAACGCGCCATCGACTTGACCTGATTCAAGCCGTTGAGATCGTTGTAGTTAAAGGCTGCGTCGACTTGCGAAACCATCTTTGCCGCTCTCCGGTCAGAACTTGCCGCTTTTACCGCGACAACGTCCGTCTGGCCCGCGTTTCGGGCCTGGTTATTAGCTATCTATCAAAGGCCGTGCCAAAAAAATTCTCTGGCTCAGATCACAATCAATTCGGCTTTCAATGCTCCGGCCGATTTCAGCGCTTCGAGGATCGCCATCAAATCGCCCGGCGCTGCGCCGACTTGGTTTACCGCGTCAACGATGTCGTTCAGCGTCACCGTCGGGCCGAACAGGAACATGCGATTGTTGCCTTCGTCGATGGTGATTTCGGTGTCGGGCACCACGGCGGTTTCGCCGGTTTCACTGAGCGGGTTGGGCTGGCTGACGTTCTGGGTGTTGTCGATCGTCACCGTCATGTTGCCGTGGGTAATGGCAACCGGAGACACCGTAACGTGCTGACCGACAACAATGGTGCCGGTGCGGCTGTTGATGATGACGCGCGCGGCTTCTTCACCCGGCTGCACGTTCAGGTTTTCCAGTACGCTGATAAAGCTGACGCGTTGGTTCGGGTCGCGCGGCGCGGTGACCCGAACCGAGGCGGCATCAACCGCGTAAGCTGCGCCAGGGCCGAGTAATTCGTTGATGGTCGCGGCCATGTTCTTGGCGGTGGTGAAATCCGGGCGATGCAGATTGAACGTCATGTAATCGCCCTGGGAGAAGGTGTTCGCTACACCGCGTTCGACGATAGCGCCATTGGGAATGCGGCCGGCGTTTTGAATGTTGACGGTGATTGACGAGCCGTCTTCGCCTTCGGCGCCAAAGCCGCTGACCACCAAATTGCCCTGCGCCACGGCGTAGGTCTGGCCATCGGGGCCGCGCAACGGCGTCAGCAATAAACTGCCGCCGCGCAAGCTGTCGGCGTTGCCGATGCTCGATACGGTAACGTCAATTTCCTGACCCGGTTTCGCGAACGGCGGCAAGGTGGCGTGCACGCTGACGGCGGCCACGTTGTTCAGGTTGGGGTTCTGACCTTCGGGAATGGTGATGCCGAACTGTTCCATCATGTTGCGGAACGTCTGATTGGTAAACGGCGCGCGATCGCCCGAACCATCAAGGCCGACGACCAGACCGTAACCGACCAGCTGGTTGTTGCGCACGCCCTGAACAGACGACAGATCCTTAATGCGTTCGGCCCAGACTGGCAACGCCAGTACGGTCATCAGCACACACAGTAAGCGTTTCATGGTGTCACTCTATTGACGGCTGTTTGTCGATAAGCAGCTTAGAGCAATTAGTGGGCCAGCGAGGCTGGCGTACGCTGGACGCTTAACGGGAGACGGGAGACGGGAGACGCAAGTTAGACGGCACCTAACGGTGCCGGACGGTTTGTCTTTTAGCGTCTCCCGTCTCCCGTCCAGCATTCAGCGTCCGGTTTGGCCGTCAAAACGGCCAAACCGGACTATTAAAGAACCGCGTCAGCCAACCCTGTTGACTGGCATCGGCGAGCGCACCAGCGCCGCTGTAGGAAATGCGGGCGTCGGCCAGCTTCTGGCTGGACACGGTGTTGTCCAGGTTGATGTCTTCCGGGCGCAGCATGCCTTGAATGCGGATGAACTCTGCGCCGGTGTTCAGCGTAATCCACTTCTCACCGCGTACCCGCAGAATGCCGTTGGGCAGCACTTCGGACACGGTGACTGAAATATTGCCGCTCAGGCTGTTGCTCTGGTCGGCATCGCCGCTGCCGGAAAAGCTGCGGCTGCCGCCGAGTGTGGCGCTGAGTGCGTCGATCGGTTGGCCGCCGGCCAGAATCGGCGCGTTGATCGAGGTGTCGCTGGTTTTGGACGACGACGCTGCGGACGATTTACTGCCTTGCGTCTGTTCGTCCAGGACGATGGTGATGATGTCGCCGGTGCGCATGGCTTTTTTGTCGCCGAACAGCGCCATGCCGGCCTGATCGTTGAACAAAGAACCGTCCGATCCCGGCGGTGCCACCAGCGCTTCAGCCGGTACTGGCGCGAAATCCGGGTCGCCCGGCTGCGGCATGGGGTCGCCCAGGCTGGTCGATTGCGTCGCGCAGCCGCCGAGCAGCGCCAGAGCGCTGATCGCAACGGCGGCGTTCAGAAGTTGTGTCAGTTTCATCCTAAATTCCCCCGCCTTAGAGGTTCTGGGTAATGAAGCCCAACATCTGGTCGGCGGTGCTGACCACTTTGGAGTTCATTTCGTAGGAACGCTGGGTGGAAATCATGTCGACCATTTCTTCGACAATGGTCACGTTCGAGGTCTCCAACGCGCCCTGAATGATGGAACCGAAACCGTCCAGGCTGGGTACGCCAACCTGGGGCGGACCACTGGCGGCGGTTTCTAAAAAGAGGTTTTTACCCGCCGCCTGCAAGCCGGCCGGGTTGACGAAATCGACCACTTCGATGTCGCCCAACTGAATGACGTTCTGATTGTCGTTGCCGATAACGGCGGTGACGATGCCGTCTTCACCGATGGTGATGGTGCTGGTCTGCTCGGGCAGTTGAATGTCCGGCTCGAGCAAATAGCCACTGGCGGTGACAATCTGGCCTTCGTCGTTCAGGTGGAACGTGCCGTCACGGGTGTAGGCCAGGTTGCCGTCGGGCAGCAGAATCTGGAAGAAACCACGACCGTTGATCGCAAGATCCAGCGGTTGTTCAGTGGTGTTCAGATCGCCTTGAGTAAACAGCTTCTGTGTGCCCACCGTGCGCACACCGGTACCGAGCTGCAAACCCGATGGCAGCTGGGTGTTCTGCGTACTTTGCGCACCCGGCTGGCGTTGCACCTGATAGATCAGATCTTCAAACACGGCCCGCTCTTTCTTGTAGCCAGTGGTGCTGGCGTTGGCCATGTTGTTGGAAATGGTCGCCAAGGCGATGTCCTGGGCTTCCAAACCGGTCTTACCGACCCACAATGCCTTATGCATGTTGAATTCCCCCTTAGCTCATCCGAAGGATTTGTTCGGACGAGCGTGTGACTTCCTCGACCGTCTTCATCATTTTCACTTGCAGTTCGTACTGACGATTCAGTGCCAGAACGTTGGTCAATTCGTGTACCGGATTGACGTTGCTGCCTTCAACAAAACCACTGACCACCCGTAACGCCGGGTCGTCTTCCAACACCTGCTCGCCCTCGACCGGGCGGAACAAACCGTCGGTACCTTTTTCCAGGTTTTGCAGATCCGGATTCACAATTTTCAGACCGTCGATAACGGCCATTTCGTTCGGACCGGCACCGGCCGGGCGAATGGAAATGGTGCCGTCTTCACCGATCTCGACTTTCTCGTACGGCGGCAACACGATGGGACCGCCGCCCTGCCCGATGACCGGCTGGCCGGAACCGTTGATCAGCTGACCGACCGGGGTAACTGAGAAATCACCGCGCCGGGTGTAGCCTTCGTTACCGTCGGCATCCTGGACGGCGAAGAAGCCGTCGCCGGTGATGGCGACATCGAGTTCGTTGCCGGTTTCGACCATTGGGCCGTCGTTAAAATCGGTCGCCGGTCGCTCGGTGTTGGAGAACGCCCGTGACGGGTAATACTCACCGAACACCGGCATGGCCCGCGCTTGTTCCCAGTCGGCCCGGAAGCCGGTGGTGGTGGCGTTGGCCAGGTTGTTTGAGTGCGATGCCTGCGCCAGCATATTGTGTTTGGCGCCGGTCATGGCGATGTAGATCGCACGATCCATGGTTAACTCCTGCCGTAAATTGGCTGTCTATACCCTGGATAGCGAAAGCCGTGCCAAGTTTTGAATTTGCCTGGAGAGCCAGGAATGGCGGGGGATTGGAGCTTGAGGCAAGGGAAGAAATGTGGCGTGCGGCAAGCGATTGCCGTGAAGGCGGAAGACGCTGGACGGGAGACGGGAGACGCAAGTTACAAAGCGCCTTCGGCGCTGGGTTTTGCGTATCAAGCGTCTTCCGTTCAGCGTAAAAGGCGCCGGTGGCGCCTTTTACTAGCCCTTACCGAAGGTTAATAATCGTCTGAGTCACGGCGTTGGCCGTTTCGATTGTCTTCGAGCTGGCCTGATAGTTTCGCTGCGCGATGATCAGGTGTACCAGCTGTTCCGACAGATCGACGGTCGAATCTTCCAGGGCCGCCGACTGAATCGTACCCAGCGAGGCCGTGCCCGGTTCGCCGATAACAGCATCACCGGATTCGAAGCCTTCCACCCATTCGGTGTCACCCACCGGTATCAGGCCTTCGGTGTTGGCAAACGACGCCAGAACGACTTGACCCAACTTCAATGCCTCACCGTTGGAGTAACGGGCGTAGATAATGCCAGCGTCGTCAATCTCCAGGTCAGACAGTCGGCCAGAGGCGTAACCGTCCTGAATCAGTTTGTTGTTGGCGAAGGAGCCGCCGTACTGAGTGGTGCCATCGAACGAGATCGCGAAGTTCGAGTTCAGGTTCGGATCAGGAATCGGCAAGGCACCGCCCTGCGCCTGTGGCAAACCGATGTAGGCACCGGTCGGCTTACCGGTATCCGGATCGATTGGCTTCCAGTTGGAGATCAGGAAGTCTCCGGTCACGTCCTCGTTCAGCGTGCCGTCGGCATTAAAGAACAGTTTGTGCGACGCCATCGTTGCCTGAGTGTTTTCCGGGAACGGCAGGTTGGTGTCCGGGTCGCCGATGTTTTCACCGTCGATCTGCAGATACACCGTCCAGGTGCTCAGGGAGTTCGGCCGATCGGGATCGGGCTCATCCTTCACGTAGAAGAAGCGCAATTCGTGCTCGTTGCCGATGGAGTCGTGAATCGTCAGCGCACGCGTTTCGTTGTAGGTGTCGGAGTCTTCCGGGTTGAAGGCGTTGATGGTGTAAGGCTCAAACGCGTCCTTACCCAGGCCATTGAACAAACCGGCCACGTACGGATCCGGCTCGAGCATGGTGTAGCCTTCGTTCAGGATGATGTCGACGTAACCACCAATGCGCGCGTTGGTTTCCGCATCGATGCTGCCACCGAGCACGACCGGCGCCGAACCACGGGTGCCTTGCACGCGCAGAGTGTCGGTCACGGTGTCGGACTCAATGCGCACCGAAATGTCGATACCGGTGCTGGAGGTCAGAATCACATCGCCGGTCGCGGTGTCGAACTCAGCAGTAATACTGTTCAACGAGGTTTGCTGATACTGGTTGATCTCCGCGACCATCTCTTCCAGGTCGTTGGCGACAATCACCTGACCGTTGATGAAGATGTTCATGTCGCCCGAGTTGATGTAGTTCTGGTTCAGCAAGCGCACCTGCGTTTCGGCCGAAGCATCCACGCCTTCGTATTCACTCAGCTGAGCGGCAATTTCACCGGCGGTCGAACCTTCAGGAATGGTCACCAGCTCGCGCTCATCGGCGTCTTCGTTGTAGATCACTACGCTCTGTTCCGGGTAACCGTTGGTCACCGCAGCTTCACCTTCCACCAAATAGGTTCCGGCGACGGGCGCAAATTGCAGCAGGCCGTACATGGTTTCCACGTCCAGGTCTTCACCCGGCGCGCGGATGTTGGTGACCGAAATCTGCGACGCTTCGCCTTCTACCGTGGCTTCCAGAATCAACTGTTCTTCGCCGTTTTCGTTCTGAATAACACGCGCCTGGACACCGATGTATTCGTCGTCCGGCACGGCGGCCAATTCACGGTTGATGGCGGCAGCCAGCTGATCGATGGAGCGGATGTCTTCGTTCAGGCTGATCAGCACCGAACCGGAACGCTCGTCTTCATCCGGCAGCGGCACGGTCAGGTTGATGCGGAAGGAATTCTCCCGATCCACCGGATCTTCGCCTTCGATCTTGGTGGCGCTGTCCATGCCCAAAGCTTGCAGTGACTGGACGGTACCGTTGATGTCGATGTCGAGCGGGAAGTTACCGATTTCGGTGCGCTCAAACACCAGTCGGCCGTTCACCTGAGACGCCACCACTTCGCCATTCAGAATGGAGTTGGTGGAAATCTGCTGGTTGATAGCCGCGACCAGATCGTCGGTGTTATCGAACGAACCCGGCGGCACGATGATGGTTTGCGGTACGCCACCGTCGATCGTCAGCGTGAACTCGTTGTTCGCCAGGATGGTCGATTCACCCAGGTCGGCAATCGGCTGCGGTGATGATGTCGTCGCCAGGCCCAGAATTTCCAGGTCAAAGGCGGTGGTGTTGGTGGCACCGGGCAAGTGCGTGATGGTGATGCTGTTCGGACCAACACCGGCATCCACGTCCGCCTGAATGATCAACTGGTTGGTGGCGCCGTCGATGGAGACCGCGACGTAGTTACCGCCCAGGGTGGCGTTAATCTGCGCTTGCAATGACGCAGCAAAGTTAGCCTGAGAAGGGAAACCACCCGCCGGGACCGTCATGGTAATACCGGTTGCCGAGGCACTGCCGACGGCGATACCGAAGGCAAAGGTGTTGCCCGCTTCCAGGTCACCGAAGGCCGGACCGGTGTTATCCAGGAAGTTCAGCGTGCTGGAACTGGTCAGGGTGGTGAACGTGCCAGGCACGGTGTTGTTGTAATCCAGTTCCGCCTGGCTGTTGCTGACCAGTGTGGCGGCCTGGCCCGGATCGGACGTCAGGTCGATGGAGCCGCCATTGGCAAACAGGTCATCACCCGGTACCGGCGCGACCACAGACGGGGTGGTCTGGGTATCAACGGTCGACAGACCGAAGTAATCGAGCGTGAAAACCGTGCCAGTGATGGCGATATCCGCCGGCGGTACGCCCGGGTTATTCAGACGATCGAACACCAGAGTGCCATTGTCGTTCAATGCCCGGATTTCCGGAACGCCGGCAGGGGCCAGGATGGCAGACGCCAGAATCTGGTTGTTGATTTCCTGAACCAGCAAATCGACGTTGGCATAGACCGCCGGGTTCAAGGTGATGGTGTCAATAATGGCACCACCATCGAGGTCGATAGTCAGGGTGTCGTTCTGTTGCAGACCCAGCGTGACGGTGGGTGCGAAGGTGGCGCCAGTGGTCATGCCCAGATCGGTCATATCGATGGTACTGGAGCTGGACGGCAGATGGTTGATCGACACCGGAATGTCACCCGGCAAGGTGGAGGTAATCTCCAGGAAGTTGCCGTTCATGGCGGCGTTGGCGTTCACACCCGCGCCGGTCAGCGCCAAATCAACGTCGGTGGCGAAGGCGGCAAATGTAGCCCAGCCCGCTGCCGGTACGGCGACCGAAACGGTGGTGGCTACGCCGTTCACAGACGCGATGAAGTCGATGGTGTTGCCGCCTTCGGCATCCAGGAAGTTACCGACGTTGTCGATGGAGTTCAGATCCCGGCCGCCGGTCAAGGTGGTAAAGGTCGCGGCGTTCACCACTTCCAGGCCCGGCTCGACGGTGCCAGAGAGCATGGCCGTGCCGTTCTGGAAGTTCAAATAAGCGTCGCCACTGAGCGTACCGACGTTGTCGACAATGCTGACGATGGACGTGCCATCGGTGGCGTAGACGCCAGAAGTCTGGAACGACAGACCACCGTACTGGTTTACCGTGGCTTCAACCTTGCCACGCAAACCGGAATCGCCGCTGATGGAGGCGTTGATGGCGTCGACCAGTTCGTAAACATCGGCGTAGACGATGGTTGAATCGAACGGCTGAATGGTGCCGGTCACGGTGTTGTTGGTGCCGGGGATGTTCGGGCCGCGCAGTTCAACGTCGATGGTGAACGACGCTTCCACCGGCGTCGGCTGCCACGGGAATGCCATGCGCGGAATACCGCCGATCAGTTCAGCGTTGGTGCCGGCTGTGGTCGGTACGCCCACGGTGTTCAGTACGGTGGCGGTGTCTTCGGTCGGGCCAACTTGAGCGGCGCCAATGGCCAGGCCGGCGGTGGTTACGATGGTGCCGTTTTCAGCCAGCACTTGCGCACCGGCCGGAACGTTCACCCGGGCATCCACCTGGTGGGTACCGCGCGGCGGCTGGTTGGCTTTGTCGACACGCAGGTCGGTCAATACACCGGTGTTGATCTTGTCGCCCGGAATAACGCCGTAGCCTTGCAGTTTGGCGTCCTGGTTGCTGACGATATAGCCTTCTTTATCGATGCCGAAAATGCCCGACCGGGTGTAGGTCACGGTGCCATTGGGGTATTCGGTGACGAAGAAACCTTCGCCGTCGATGGCCATATCGAGCGCAGAGTTGGTCTGGCTGATGCTGCCCTGTTCAAACTTCTGACCGACGTTTACCACGCTGACGCCGTAACCGATCTTGTCCTGGCCGTAGCCGATGAAAGACGAGGTATAGGCGTCGCCAAATTCTGCACGACTGGCTTTAAAGCCGGTTGTGCTGGCATTGGCAATGTTGTTGCCGGTGATCTGAAGATCCTTGTTGGCGGCGGCAATGCCGCTAAGACCTGTTGTAAAGCTCATCGTATTGCACCTCGCACTGCGCTGTTACAGAGCCAGAACTCGCGTTGTCGCTCAGTTCATCCAAGTGTCAGTTCATGGGCCGGCGAACCGGCCCGGTTTATCAATAAGCGCTGTTGATCTGCAGCACATCGTCCATGGTGATGACGTTGCCACCTGGCAGATTCAGCTGAATTTCCCCGGCACTGCCGAGCGTTACGGAATCGACGCGGGAGCTCAGGTTAATTTCGATCGCTTCCTGAACGCCGCCCACACTGGCGTACACATCAAAGGAGTATTCGCCCTGATCGTGAGGAATGATGTTGCCGTCCTCATCGGTCTCGAACTTGTCGTAATCGATGTCCACCAGCACACCGTTCACTTCCATATTGGCGCCGTCCCACTTGAAGGTGACCGCACCGCTGGGCAGCGTACCCAGGTTGACGTCTTCCACCGTTTCACCTTCCGCGTTCTTGATGCGCAGCGTCGTGTTGGTGGCGCCACTGGGCATTTCGATCAGGCCGTATACCAGATCGCCATGCTGCAGAATGCTGGTGTCCTGACCGTTGACGGTGACCGAGCCACCCACCAGGGCCGTTGCCTGCAAGGCTTGCGACGAGGTAAAGGACGCCGACATGTCTTCGAGACTGCTCGACATGTTCTCGATGCCTTCAACCGTCGAGAACTGCGCCAGCTGGGCAACGAATTCAGCGTTGTCCTGTGGATCCAACGGGTTCTGGTTCTGCAACTGCGTGATCATCAGCTCCAGAAATTCGTTTCGACCCAGCTCTTCGTTCTTCGAGTTGGTGTCTTTCTTATTGCCGATGTCGTATTGGCCCAGCGGTGAGCTGCCCGATACGTTGTTGACATCCGCCATGGTGTTGCCTCGCTGTGAGTGGAACCCACTGTCTCTGTTAGGTCGTTAAAGCTGTGTCGTTAAATCTGTGTCTTTAAATCCGATACTACGGACGGGCTAGTGATTGGCGACCGCGCGGCCTCACTGCCCCATCGTCAACGTTTTCTGCATCATCGTTTTGGCGGTGTTGAACACCTCAACATTCACCGTGAAGCTGCGCGATGCGGAAATCATGTCGGCCATCTCTTCCACCACGTTGACGTTCGGGTAATAGACGTAACCGTTTTCGTCGGCAAAGGGATGGGTTGGTTCGTAGCGGATGTCCAACGGCGCATCCTTCTCAACGATGGCGCGTACTTTCACGCCCTCGCCGACGTCGTGTTCCAGATCGACCGGCGCCAGGATGTCGCGCTCATGCCACGGCTCCTGCAATTGCTGGAAGATCGGCTTACGCGCCCGGTAGGTTTCTTCAATACTGGAGCTGACACTCTGGGCGTTGGCCAGGTTGGACGCTGTGGTGTTCAAGCGCACCGACTGGGCGGTCATGCCGGTGCCAGAAATGTTAATGACGTTGCTTAATGACATCCTTATTGCCCTCTCAATGCGCCATCAAGGCCTTTGAATTTGCGGTTGAGGAAATCAAAGCTGGAGCTGTAGTCGATGGAGTTCTTGGTGAACTGGGCTTTCTCGACGTTCGGGTCGACGGTGTTGTCGTCGATAGACGGCTGATACGGGAAGCGGTACAGCAGTTCGCTTTCTTCACGCATGCGGCCGGGGATGTGAGCGTTGTCGGTCCGGTTCACGGCCAGACTTTTGCTGCGCTCCACTTCACCACGCAAAATTGCCTGGAAGTCGATGTCACGCGCTTTGAAATGCGGCGTGTCGGCGTTCGCCAGGTTGTTGGCCAAAATCTGTGAGCGCTCAGCACGCACCAGCAGAGCGTTATCGTGAATCCCGAGAGAATTATTAAAACCCAGTGCAGACATCACACACCTCTTTGCCGCTTTTGGTTCAGTTGCAGTCAGTTGCTGAACCTATTGCAAAGCAGGTGCCAATTTTATTTTTCGTTGTATTTCAAAGGGTTAGGTGTTTTTCGGTGGGCTTGAACCGGCAAACCGGCAAGGCTTGGCCGTTGCCGGTTTGCCCGCTTTGGATCAGCGTTTGCGGTAGATGATGCCGGGGCGGCAATGCACCATTTCGTAGAGATCGCCCAGGCCGTTGACGGCTTCGGACGCACCGACCATCAAATAACCGCCGGGGTTCAGGGTGGCGTGAATGCGGGTCAGGATGTCGCGTTTGAATTCTGCGGTGAAATAGATCAGCACGTTGCGACAGAAAACAATGTCGAACTTGCCCAGCAAGGCATAGCTGTCTTGCAGATTCATAGGGCGGAACTCGACGCGTTGGGCGATCGGCGTTTTTACTTTCCAGCGGCCGCCCGGCGTTTCTTCAAAATGCCGCTTCAGCCGTTCCGGATCGAGACCACGGCCAATCGCCAGCATGGCGTATTCGGCCGATTTGGCGGCATCCAAAGCGGTGTTGGAAATGTCGGTGGCGATGATTTTTTCGCCGGCGCTGAACACCCGGTTCTTCTGCTTGAATTCTTCGATCATCATTGAGATCGAATAAGGTTCCTGGCCGGTGGAACAGGCCGCCGACCAGATGCGCAACGGCCGGTTCACCTTCTGCTGGTAAAACTCCGGCAACAGCTGTTCTTCGAGAATCCGGAACGGATGGATGTCGCGAAACCACAGGGTTTCGTTGGTGGTCATGGCGTCGATAACGTCCGAACGCAACGACTGACCACCGGCACGCGACATGGCCGCAACCAGTTCTGTCAGGGTCCCAATAGAGGCTTCTTGCAGAATTTTGCGCAATCGACTGGAAACCAGGTATTGCTTGCTGGCGCCCAGACAGATGCCACTGTGTTTTTCCAAGAAATCGCAAAAGGCTTCGTAGCCTTGGTTAACGTCAACCATTAAAGCCTCAGCTCCTTCACCACGGTCATAGGCTGGTTCGATATCAGCCTTCCCGGCCGACGGTTGTACCGCTTCATAGATCTCCTTCGACTGCTGGCAGCTCTCCACCCAGACTGGTCACTCGCTCAATCACCAATTGAGCCAGCATGTCGGGCTGGAACTTGGCCAGAAATTCGTTGGCTCCCACCTTCTGCACCATGCTTTTGTTGAACACGCCGCTCAACGAGGTATGTAAGAGGATGTAGAGGCCTTTAAGTCTATCATGAGCGCGGATGTGGGTCGTCAGCGTATAGCCATCCATTTCCGGCATTTCGATGTCGGAAATGACGATGGGGTAGCGTTCGACCGGGTCCACGCCTTCGTCAATTAAGCCGAGCAGATGGTCGAGTGCTTCGCGACCGTCGTTGAGCGCGACCACCGTGAGCCCAACCTGCTCCAGTGTTTTGGTCATCTGTTTGCGGGCGATTTTGGAGTCGTCGACGATCAACACTTGCTTGGACACGGCTTTCGAGGTGACTTCGTCGGTAATGATGCCCTCGCTGACATCTTCTTTCATCGGCGAAACGTCCGCCAGAATGCGCTCTACGTCGATGATTTCGACCAGTGCATCCTCGTGCCGAGTAACGGCAGTCAGGAAATGTTCGTGCCCGGAGCCTTTGGGCGGCGGCTGCACCTCTTCCCAGTTGATGTTGATGATGCGTTCCACGCCGCGCACCAGGAAACCCTGATTGCGCATGTTGTATTCGGTGATGATGGTCAGCTTATTCTCGACGTCACCTATCGCCTTCTGGCCGATGGCCAGGCTCAGATCGAGAATCGGAATGGTGCCACCGCGCACATGCGCCACCCCTTTGACGACCGTCTTGCTTTGCGGCATTTGCGTCAACGGCGGGCATTGCAGCACCTCTTTCACCTTGAACACGTTGATGCCGTACAACTGATCCCCACTGAGCCGAAACAGCAGCAATTCCAGTCGGTTTTTACCCACCAGCTGCGTCCGCTGGTTAACACTGTCAAGCACTCCGGCCATGGCCTTCTCCGTCCACCTATTTCAGCAGGCTGGCGACCCTATATTCCAGGCACAGCCTTTGCAACAACCTTCGACAAATCCCGCTTGGCGTCAAAACACCGACGCCCGGGTGATCCACAGTGGTCTGCGCGGCAGACCCTTTGGCACTAAGCATAGACGGCTATCGGCACAGGACAACCGAATGCGATCAACACCCAGGCTATCGGCCCGAATTGGACAATGCTTAATCCCGATGCTGTTGGGCGCGGTGTGCGCCCAACCCACAGCGGATTTGGCACAAACCCAGATCAGTGACGCCTTGAATGCAGCACTGGTCGATAAACTGCATCAACGCCACCCGGATCTCGATGCCGACGACGGCCAGTTCGAGTTCCAGCTGCAGGCGGTTGCCGGCAATCTGGCGCCCTGCACGTCGGGCGTGGATGTCGATTGGCGCGGCCAGGAACTGGGCGGGCGCCTGACGCCACGCGTCAGTTGCGATGCCGAAGGCTGGCAATTGTATGTGCCAGTCACCGTGGCCATTCATCTGCCAGTGGTGGTGACGTCGGGCAATCTGGATCGCGGCCATCGCCTGACTGCCGCCGACCTGCGCCTGCAAAGCATCGACATCGCCAGTCTGCGCCAAGGCTATTTCGAATCCGCCGACGACCTGTTGGGTTATCAGTTGGCGCGCAACGTCAATGCCGGCCAGGTGGTGACGCCTTATCTCGCGGAACCGCCGATGCTGGTGGACCGCGGTGACCGGGTGTACATCCTGGCTAAAAGCGGCCCGCTGTCGGTCCGAACGCTGGGAGAAGCGTTGCGCCAGGGCCGTGCCGGCGAACAAATACCGGTGCGCAACCTGAGTTCCGGGGAAACGATTCATGCTTACATCATCGAACGTGGGGTGGTGGAAACTGCCAGCCGCTAGGGGTTTGGGCTGGTTATAACGCTTAGTTCAGTACCAAGAGTTGAGCGAGTCAGTACCAAGAGTTGGGGAAAAAACGGATTTTTGTCACAATCGGGACTAAAGTTCCTGGAGTGACGGCCGTTAACCCCTCCAGAAAAATCTATTTTCAGCGAGGTTACACATGGCCATGAACATCAACGGCCTGACATCCGGTCAAACGGGGACGACCAAAGCCCGCCAAAATGATGGCGCTGCTCAGGTCGAAACCAAAGCGCCGCAAAAAAGTGGAACGGAATCTGCTAGTGACAGCGATGTGGTGCAACTGTCCGATCGCGCCCGTGTCTTGAAATCTGCCGGTGAAACGGTAAGCAAGATGCCGGAAATCGATCAGGAGAAGGTAGACCGCATTCGCAGCGCCATCGAAAGTGGCGACTACAAGATTGACCATGAGAAACTGGCGGCCGCCTTTAGACGCTTTGAATCCGAGCTCTGAGGGTATCAAGGTTAAGGGCGTCGCTGGGGAGGCTCGGCGACATGACCATCGACAATTCGACCTTAACCCGTCTGGACGCCGCCCTGCGCGATGCCCAGGCTGCCAGCGACGCCTTCAAGCCGTTGCTTGAAGAAGAACTGGCGGCACTGAAATCGGCCGACATCCAGGCCCTGCAAGCGCTGGTACAACGCAAGCGCAAGCAAACAGAAGACCTGCTCAACGCCTCGCAAAACCTGCTGCAATGGTGTGCCGAGCAAGACATTGATCCTGACTTCGCATCTTTCCAGAACTGGACCACCGACCTGGCTGAGAATGATCGGCCGGCCTGGCAGGCCCGTTGGAAAGAGCTGCGGCAAAGCCTGACCGTTAACGACCAGCACAGCGCCGTAAACCGGCAGGTACTGGCCACCCTGTCCAGCCGCAAACAAGCGCAGATGAGTATCTTGCGTAATCTGCTGGCCCCCACCCAAACCTATTCCGCCGATGGCCAGAGCGACACTCGCCAGCCCAGCGGCTGGGTTGACCGCGTCTAAGAAAACGGAGTTGTAGACCGCCATGTTTATTGACCAGATGACCATCTTCATCCTGGCCGAAGTAGCGGTGGTCTACTTCATTATTACTGTCTTTCTGTTTTTCCGCGGGCGGCTGTACCACGTCCTGGTCGCCATTCTCAAAGAGATGCGCTGGGAAAAACTGCGCCGTCAGCAGGAGCGCCAGAAAGAAATCGCCGAACTGCGCGCCAAGAACAAGAAGCTGACCACCGAATTCGAAGTGGTCAAACGCACCGCCGAGTCGGCCGGCAAGACCATTCCAGAACAGTTGAAAGACCGCGTCGCCCAACTCAGCAACGACGCTCGCGAACTCGGTACCGACCCGGACGAACCGCCCGGCGCCGACCCGGCCGAACAACTCAACTGGATGCGCCGCCGCATCCTCGAACTCGAACAACAATTGCTGGCCGGCGACATCGATGAAGAGATGTGGCAGGAAAAAGCCGGCGATACATTGCGTGAACTGGGCGTTGAACCCGGTTCCAGCAGCCGCAAGGCCCTGGCCGGTGAAGAGCTGCGCAACGAACAACTCGAGAAAGACCTCAAGCAGTACCAGAACCAGTACGACGCCGCCAAAGACCGAATTTCCTTCCTGGAAAAAGAACTGGAAGAGCTGAAGAGCATCAACGTTTCCACCGAACGCATGATGGAAAAACCCGAGGCGGGTCAGTACGCCGACGAGCTGTACAAGCTGCGCTGCGACAAGTTCGACATGCAGGAGTCGATCAACCAGTTGCGGCTGAAACTGCAACAGATGAACCCCAATTCACCCGAGTTCGACAAAGCGCAGAAACAGCAGATGCAGAACATGGAGCGTTACATCAAAGATGCCGACGTCACCATGAACCTGATGGAAAAAGAAATGGAGGCGTCGCAGAACGCCAAAAACGAGCTGGACGAAGAAGTCAAAGAACTCAGGGCGCGCCTGCAGGATCTGAAAACCCAAAGCAGCGACAGCAACCCGATCAACCGCGACAACGTCGACAAACTCTCGGCCAACACCAACAAGCAGGCCGAATCGGTATCCAACCTGCGTGATTCACTCGATCAACTGCGAGGCGGCGGCGACCGCGAACAGGTGGCCGAATACCAGGAAGCCGAGATCGGCCGTCTGGAGCTGCTGGTACGCGACACCCAATCCTGCGTCAGCGTGCTGGAAATGGAACTCGAACAGGCGCAACTGGCTCTCGGTGAAATGGGCGAACGCGAACAGGATCTGCTGCGTCAATTGGAAGAACGACCGGCGGCCGACGACGACGTTGCGCGCGCACCGCTGCCTGAGCGGTTAAAAGTGTTGAGCGACAAACAACGCGAATCACTGAACAAATTACGCGGTGCGGCCAAAGAAGTGCGTCAGGACAAAGCCGATGTCGACAGCATCGCCAAGCGCCAGCAACAGGAAGTCGACGCTTTGCAGCAATTGCTCGGTCAGATGGAAGCAGCAGTCAGCCAGTTGCAACAGGAAATTGAAGAAAGTGCGGCGGCCAAACCCAAGGCACGCTCGCCCGAAGAACGGCCCGACAGCAACGAAGACGTTGAAGAAATGGAATCGTTGCTGCGGCAGTTCATGAGCGAAAGTCAGTCAATGCTGGGCCGGCTGAAATCGCTGGAAGAAGAAAACAAACGTCTGAAAGGCGGTGCCAAAGCTGCCACACCGGCTCAGTCAGACTGAGCCGGTCATTACCGTTCAATGCCCTTCGGGCAACGGAATTTCATTCCACGGAATCTCGCGCACCAGCTCCGGTATCGCCCACTCCACACCCGCTTCTGAACGCAGCCGGAAATGGTACATCGACTGCAACGTCTGGTGATCGCTGGCCCGGATCAACATATCGCCTTTGGGCGAATTGAAGTGCATGCCTTCGAGCGTGGCGATCAAATCGTCGGTGTCGGTGCTGTCGGCACGGCGCAAGGCTTCAACGATGGCAATGCCTGCGGTCATACCGCCGGCGGCAAAGATGTCCGGTGGCGTACCAAAACGTGCTACGTGTTGCTCAACCAGCCAATCGTTAACGCTGTTGCTCGGGTGCTCGAAGTAGTAATAGTTGGCGCCTTCCAGACCTTCGTAAGCCTTGTAGCCAGCCAGCGTTGACAGAAAACCGCCGTTGGCCGCAAAACGAATTTCCGCCGGGTTCGGATTCATGGCCGTCAACGACGCCAAAGGATCGCCCGCGCCCGCCCAGTTAACGAAGATCACCTTGTCGCCCGCCACGTCAGCCAATGCAGCAAACAGCCGTTCAGCAGTGGCTTCAAAATTGGCCGTGCCGGCTGGCACAAATTCCTGATGCACGACCGCAGCGCCGGTGCCAGTCAAAGCCTGGCGAAAGGCAGCCAGAGTGTCGTGACCAAAATCGTTGTCCGGTGCCAAGGTCGCAATCGATACGCCTGGCTGGCCCAAAGCAATGGCATTAGCCACCGCTTCCTGACTGGCCGAACGGCCGGTGCGGAACACATAGCGGTTGCCGCGTGAACCGGTGATGGTGTCAGCCACAGCGGGTTCTACCAGCAGGATACGGCGATACTCACGCGCCACCGGCAACATCGGAATGGCGACGCTGGAGGCCAGCGGGCCGACGGCCAGCAAGGCATCGTCTTCGTCGTAGGCTTCTTCGAGCAGACTGCGGCCGAGCATCGGGTCCAGCTGGCTGTCTTTTTCAATCACTTCGATGGCGTGGCCGTTAACGCTCATGGTGCCTTCGGTGGCGTATTCCAGTCCCAGCATCAAGCCGTCGTGACTCTGTTTACCGTAGCTCGCCAGTGGGCCGGTCTTGCCGTAGATGTGCGCGATGCGAATGGTGTCATCCGCCTGAGCCAAACCGCCGATCAAACCCAATATGCCGACCAGCAACGCCCGCTTCAAAGGATGCCCTTTCATACTGCCACTCCATCTGTCTTCATTGAATTCGGTTACAACCTGACCACACCCAAACGGCTGACCACAGCCTGGGTTGTCGTGTCGTTCAATCGTTGACCAAAGTCACTGGCAGGATGATTGACGCAATAAAAGGCAGGTGATGAACCGCTGAATCAGCCCGCATCTTATTGACCGGAGCCCTGGCTCGCAAGCGGCGAACCATCTGGCCTTCCGGCTGACGCTGTTCGATGAATCCAACGTATTTCCATTCAATGAATCGGTTAAACTGTCGCTATAACAATATTCACAGCGTGAGTTAGGAGTTCCGCCATGAAGTTAACGGTGGTCATGAAAACGGCCTTGGGTTTTGGCCTGATTCTGTTGTTGTTGGTCGGCATTTCGGTGTCTGCGATAACCAACCAAGCCTCAGTCGGCAATCTGTTCCGCACCACCACGAACGAAGTGGTGCCGCGTATGCAGCAGGCGTATCGCCTGGTGATTGCGCTGCAGAATGCCAACAAAGCCGTGTCCCAACACGCCGCTGTTTCCAATGATGAAGATTTACAGCGCTACGAAACCGATTTCGCCAGCGCCAAAGCCGACGTCAATCGCATCCGCACCGAACTGACCGACAGCCTCGACGAAAACGATCCGCTGATGGATCCGCTGGCTCAAGCCAACAGCACCATCAACGAAGCGCTCAAACTGGGCGAACAACATCTGACCACGCGCCGCACCGTACTGAACAGCCGGCAGGCATTTCTGAGCGAATTCCAAACCCAGGGTTCACGTTGGCTGACGTTCAGCGACGACATGAAAATTGTCGATCGGGTGCTGGAAGTGCTCGGTCAGCAATCCACTTCCGAGGCACGACAGATTGGCGCCGACGCCAACTACGTGCTCGATCGCATCGATCTGATCCGCACCGGCATCAACGGCATCAGTGGCTTATCGACCGCCACGCAAGTGCTGGCCGTGCAAGGCGACCTGGAACGTGAACTGGAACGCCTCGGCACGCGTATGGAGCGCCTGTCGGAAAGCAACGCCATCATTCACCGTTATCTGTCGACCTACGTGGGATTGCTGCAAACCGCCGTCGCCGGCGAAGGTGGCACTTTGCCGCGCTATCTGACCTCGCTGCGGGCCGATGAGTTATCGAGCCGTGAACTGTCGGTATTGGCCGATACCGTCAACAGCGGCGTGCGCAGCCTTGGTTTGCTCACCACCGCCTTGAGCGAACAAGGCCAGACCTTGTCGCAACAGGTGAACACCGCCAACGACCGCGCCAGTCTGATTGTTCTGGGTGTGCTGCTTGGTTCGTTGCTGGTCGCTTCACTGATCATGCTGTCGCTGATTCGCAGCATCCGGCAGCCGCTGAAAACCATCACCCGATTGCTCGGTGCGGTGTCAGAAGGCGATCTGTCACAGAAAATGACCGTTCGTTCGGCCGATGAGTTTGGCCAGATCGGGCGCGGCATTAATGAACTGATTGAACACACCCGTGTGATCGTCAGCGACATCAAGAGCACCTCCGGAGAAATCGCCTCGGTATCGCATCAGGTGTCAGAAACCACCCGATCCAGCTCGCAGAAACTGCAACAGCAGAAAGATCAATCGGCGTCCATCGCCACGGCCGCGACCGAACTGACGTCTTCCGCCAGCGACATCGCCGACAGTTCCGACACCACCTTGGAGCGCGTCCAGGCGGTGCACGATTCAGCCGCCAAAGGCCAACGCAACATGGCAGCCAGCCAGTCGGAAATCCGGCAGTTAGTGGGTGACCTGACCCAGGCCAGCGACGTTGTGAGCAAGTTGCAGGAAGAATCAAAAAGCATCGGCAGCATTCTGGACGTTATTCAGGGCATCGCCGAGCAGACTAACTTGCTGGCATTGAACGCGGCCATCGAGGCGGCCCGGGCCGGTGAGCAAGGCCGTGGCTTTGCCGTAGTGGCCGACGAAGTGCGCAGCTTAGCCAGCAAAACGCAAAGTTCGACCGAAGAAATCTACGAGATGATTGAGCGGCTGCAGTCGCGCGCTAACTCGGCTGTCGATTTGATGACGCACAACCGCGAGCGCGTCGATCAGGTGGTAAGCCGCACCTCCGAAGCCGACCAGTCACTGCAAAGTATTTTGGCCGCTCTGGACGACATTTCCGACATGAGCCAGCACATCGCCGAAGGCACCAGCGCCCAACGCGCTACCGCCGACGAAGTGGCCCGTTCCATCGAAGCCATTGCTGAGTTGTCAGACGCCATCTACTCCAACGCCTCGCGCAACGGCGCGACGTTCGAGCGCTTGAACAAGCTGGTCGAACAACAGAATAAGGCGGTCAGTCGGTTTCAGGTGTAATGCCACCGGGCGCGGCTAACTGAGCGCGCCGATACGCCTGCGGCGCTACGCCAAACCGCGCTTTGAAGCGATGCCGGAAGTGAGAGGCATCGCGAAACCCACAGCGGTAGGCCAGCTGTTCGGTACTGACCAAACTCAGTGCCGGATCGGCCAACTGCTGCCGCACCCGCTCCAGACGTTCGGCCATCAGCCAGATGGCAAACGTCTCCCCGGCCTCGGCAAAGCGCTTTTGCAAGGTTCGTGGCGTGCTGCCAAAGTGCTGCGCCAACTGCGGTAAGGCAAACGCCGGGTCGCTCAGGAAACCCGCAGCCACGGCTTTGATGTGCGCCAATTGTACGGTGAGCGCCCCGCTCTGCTCGGTTTGCAACGCCAGTTGCTGCATCAGCGGCAACAACACCCCACACATCCGGTGCGCCACTGCGCCATCGGCCAAATCCGACGCTTCGACCAACAACTTCAACTGCTGACTCGCCAAACGCCCACGCGGGTCGGTACGAAAGGATCGATTCAGTCCAGCCACCAAAGCCGGCGTAACCGGCACGCCCAGTTGATCGCGCGACAACCGCAGGCTGTACAGCCGCATCCTCGGCGCGCCTTCGAAAGACAACTGGAACATCTGGCTGTTGTCGAGCAACAACGGCTGGCCCGCAGCAGCGCCAACCGTGGTGCTTTCAAATTGAGCGCGATACGGCAGATACGGCGACACATTGAGAAACAGACTGTCGTCGGGCCGCGTCGCCAATTCTGTGGCACCGCGTTTGGCCCGGTGTGCTGGCGCGTCTAGCCGGGCCAGCGCGACATCGGCTAACTGAACAGCGCGGTAATCGGCATCGAAGGTGGTTGGCGACAGGCGTTGCGGCTGAATGCCGGCGAAGGTCGTGGCGATGGCATCGCAAAAACAATCGAATTGCTGTCGGGGTTGCAGCTGTCGTGTGCTGTAGGTTTGAACCGGAAAATCCACCGCTTCGCTGCCAGCCATTGTTCTTCTCCACCAGCCAGTGTGTCGGCGTCCATCTTGAAACAGAATCGATGGGTGTAACACCTCTGAACCAGTCAAAACAACAACAAAACAGAGAGTCCGCTATGAGCCGTTTGCATTGCATTCTGATTCACGGTGCCTGGCACGGCGCCGCCACCTGGTCCCGCCTTCAGCCGTTGCTGGACGCCAAAGGTCTGCACACCCACAGCCTGGATTTGCCCGGCGCCGGTGCCAAAGCCGCCAGTCCGGAAAGTTTCTTCCAGCGCCCACTGAACCCGCAGGCGTTTGCCACCGAAGTCTCGCCCAACGCGGGCGTGACCCAAGCGAGCCGCACTCAAGCCGTGATCGATTTGATTCGGCGCGTGCGCGAAACCGGCGACAAAATCATGCTGGTCGGCCATTCGCTCGGCGGTTTGACCGTGTCGGCGGTGGCCGAAGCCCTGAACGAACCGGTTGATGCCCTGGTGTATCTGGCTGCCTTTATGCTGCCGCCGCAGATGCCGGCGCTGGCGATGATTCAGCACGACACCATGGCCGGCGAAGAAGTCGCGCCCTGTTTTCTGGCCGATCCGACAGTAGTCGGCGCCTTACGGCTCGATCCAGCCAGCGACGATCCGGCCTATCGTCGGAAACTCCAGTCGGCTTTTTATGGCGACCTGAGCGATGCCGAAGCCAACGCTCACTTAGCACAACTGCATTGCGACGAACCGGCCGCCGTGGTGGTAGAACCCTCGCCCATCAGCCCTGAGGGTTTTGGCCGTCAGCCGCGTTATTACATCCGCTGCACTCAGGACAGAGCCATACCGTTGGCCGGTCAGAACTTTATGGTAGATGCCGTGGATACGGCCTTGGGTGGACAAACACAGGTGTATAGCCTGAACAGCAGCCATTCGCCGTTTTACTCACAGCCGGAAGCCCTGGCCGATATGTTGACGGCGATTGCACTGGACCTGTGACGCCGCTTGCGGACTATTCAGCGACAAAAAAACCGGCACTGGGCCGGTTTTTTTCTTTAACGACGGGCAATTATTTTTCGACGAAGGCACGCTCAATCACGTACTCGCCAATGTGGCCGGCGCGGGTTTCCTTGAAACCCCAGCTATCGAGAATGTCGGTAGTGTCCTTCAACATCGCCGGGCTGCCGCACAGCATAAAGCGGTCGTCCTCCAACGACGGCTTGGGCAGGCCCAGGTCGTCGAACAACTTGCCGCTGGTCATCAGATCGGTGAGGCGGCCCTGGTTGCGGAATTCTTCGCGGGTGACTGTCGGGTAATACAGCAGTTTGCCGTCGATCATTTCACCGAAAAATTCGTTGTTCGGCAGATCGCTGATCATGTCCTGATACGCCAGTTCCGACACCTGGCGCACGCCGTGCGTCAGAATCACCCGGTCGAACTGCTCATAAATTTCCGGGTCTTTGATGATGCTCAGGAATGGCGCCAGGCCGGTGCCGGTCGACAGCAACCAGAGGTTTTTGCCCGGCAGCAGATGGTCAGTCACCAGGGTGCCAGTCGGCTTACGGCCAACGTAAATCTGATCGCCCGGCTGAATGTTCTGCAACTGAGACGTCAGCGGGCCATCGGGTACCTTGATGCTGAAAAACTCCAGTTCTTCTTCGTAGTTGGCGCTGGCAATGGAGTAGGCGCGCAGCAACGGACGACCGTTATCCTGCTCCAGCCCGATCATGGTGAAGTAGCCGTTTTTGAACCGGAAACCCGGATCACGACTGGTGGTAAAGCTGAACAGGGTGTCGTTCCAATGCCGAACACTGGTGACGGTTTCAATATTCATATTCGACATAAGAACCTCTATATATCTAATAATGCGTTATATGTTGATCACTATACGCACAGCGCACTTATCGGCAAAATGATTATTTCCGATATATTTAATTGGTTTTTCCAATATGAAATTCACGCTGCGACAACTCCAGGTGTTTCTGGCAACGGCGCACCATGAAAACATCAGTCGGGCGGCGCAGAGCCTGCACATGTCCCAGTCCGCGGCTTCGGGCGCGCTGCGCGAATTCGAAACGCAGTACGGCGTCCGCCTGTTTGAGCGGGCCGGAAAGCGACTCAAGTTGAATGAAGTGGGTCGCCAGCTCTGGCCGCGGGTCGAAGCACTGCTGGAACAAGCCGATCAGCTGGAGGCCGACTTGACCGGTCAACACGACCTGGGACGGCTCAAAGTGGGGGCAACATTAACGATTGGCAACTACCTGGCGGTGGAATTAATGGCGCAATTCAAAGCCACCCAACCCAACGCCCGCGTCACCTTGGAAGTCGCCAACACCCGTGCCATTGCCGATCGCGTTCTGACGTTCGATCTGGACCTGGGCATGATCGAAGGCGAGATCAACCACCCGGACCTGGAAGTCAGCCGCTGGCGCGCCGACGAACTGGTGTGTTTTTGCGCCCCGGAACATCCACTCGCCCATGCCGGCCCGCTCAGCGATCACCAACTGATCGACGAACCCTGGATCGTCCGTGAACCCGGTTCAGGCACACGTCAAACCTTTGAGCGAGGCATGCACGGTCTGCTCAATGAATTACAGATTGCACTGGAGCTGGAACACACCGAAGCCATCAAGCGTGCAGTGGAAGCGGGATTGGGCATCGCCTGTTTGTCGCGGGTTTGTCTGGAAGAGGCATTCAAACGTGGCACTCTGGTGCCGCTCGACATTCCGCAACGCAATTTTCAGCGCGACTTCTATTTCGTTCTGCACCGCCAAAAATTCCGCAGCCCAGGCATTCAGCGCTGGCTGGAGCTTTGTAAAGACGCCTGCTAAGGTGCCTTGATGGGTGTTCAAAAACGGAACATCCGCCTTCGCAAGGTTGCGAGGGCCTACCCAACCAGAACGAGGATGTTGTTATGTCGTACCTACGCTGGGGTCTGATTGCCGGGATGCTGATGCTGTCAGGCTGTGCTTCTCTCCCCTCACCCACTGAAACCAATGGCGGAATGCTGGCTTTCCCGATGGAAGTCCGCGGCGCTGGCACCTTCTACTACGTTTACGAATTCGCAGTTTTTGAACACGATACCGATGTTGAGGTGGATCGAATTCAGCTCAATCCGGCCAGCGGTGTCCACGTCCGAACCTTTGGTCCATACGAACCTGGGGCTTATTACCTTGGTGTTCAGACCACACGCGTGAAGGCGTCACCCAACATGAAATTTCAGTACAAACCCAACCCCCAGGAAATCTATGTTCCTTTCGCGATTCAGGAAGACACCATCACGGTTCTGAATAGCAAACTTGTTGTTCACAAGCGTCCACGCAGTGGCGGCGGTTTCACCACCAGCAATCGCCGTCGGGCACTGACACCAGATATTCAGGCCGAAGTTTTGGCAGAATTGCAGGAACAAGACAAAGCCGGTCTGTGGCAAATCAACGCGCCCATCCCTGAATCAGACTCTTAATCTGAGCCAGACTCATAAGATGAAAAGGGGCCACCAGCCCCTTTTTCACACCCGCTCCAAACAAATCGCCGTCCCTTCCCCACCGCCAATACACAGCGCCGCCATGCCTTTGCGCTGATCCAGACGGATCATGTTGTGCAACAAAGTCACGATGATACGGGCGCCGCTGCAGCCCAACGGATGCCCCAAAGAACAGGCGCCGCCGCTGATGTTGGTGATGTCGGCACTCAGTCCCACTTCCTGCATACCAAGCATGGCCACCATGGCAAAGGCTTCGTTGATTTCCGCCAGTTCAACGTCGGTATTGCGCCAATCAGCCATAGCCAAAGCTTTATTCATGGCGCCGATGGGCGCACAGGTGAAAGCGCTGGGCTTTTGAGCGTGGCTGGCGTAGCTGCGAATTACCGCCAAGGGTGCCAATCCAAGTTGATCGGCGCGGCTGCGCGTCATCAACGTCAGGGCGGCGGCGCCATCACTGATTGAGCTGGCGTTGGCAGCGGTAATGGTGCCGTCTTTGGCGAAGGCCGGTTTCAGTTGCGGAATTTTGTCCGGGCGCGCCAGTCCGGGCTGTTCGTCTTGTTCAATACGCGCCTCACCCCGTCTGTCGGTCACCGTGATCGGTACTGTCTCAACGTTAAAATATCCGTGAGCGATGGCATTCTGCGCACGGCTCAGACTGCGCAGGGCGTAGTCGTCCATGGCGTCACGCGTCAGACCAAATTCATCGGCCGTGGCCTGGGCATGGACGCCCATGGCGCGGCCGTCGTAGGCATCTTCCAAGCCATCAAGAAACATGTGGTCATACACCTGCTGATGGCCCATGCGGTAGCCCGAACGCGCCTTGGGCATCAGATAGGGCGCACCGGACATGGATTCCATGCCGCCAGCCACTGCGATGTCGATACTGCCAGCGCGCATTTGATCGGCCGCCAGCATCACGGCTTTCATTCCCGATCCGCAGACCTTATTGACCGTCGTTGTCGGTACCGAATCCGGCAAGCCACCGCTCAGTGCGGCCTGCCGTGCCGGGGCCTGGCCCAGCCCGGCTGGCAAGACACAGCCCATCAGCACTTCCTGTACGGATTCAGCGGCCAACCCGATATCCGCCAAATTCGCGGCGATGACCGCACCACCCAAATCCGTCGCTTTCAGGCTCGACAGCGCGCCCTGAAACCCGCCCAGCGGCGTGCGTTTAGCGGCGACAATAACTATCTCTGACATCGGTGCTCTCCTCAGTCCTGGACCGGTGCTTCAATCCTCGCGGTCTCGAACGGCAGCGGCTGGTAGAAACGTTCAATCAGATTAAAGGGCACGTTCTCAACCGCCGGATACAACCACTTGGGTTGTTTATCCTTGTCGATAAGCAGCGCCCGAACGCCCTCAGTGAACTCCGGCTCGCTGCACAGGTTGGACGCGACCACCAGATCCGTCTGCAACGCCGTCAACCGGCTGGCCTCGCGCAGTCGCTTAAAGTGATGCCAGGTATGGGCGATGCTGAGCGACGACGCCGTTTGCCATTGAACGGCAGCGGCTTTGAAGGGTTCAAAGTCGCTGGCCTGAACCTGGGCGATCCAGTCGCTCAAGACCGGCTCACCCAATGATTCCAAAGCCGACAGCCAGGCATCGCGATGCTCAAGGATGCGCGCATCCGCCGGGCTCAGCGTCAATTCAGCTGGCAACTTTCCGCTCGCCAACTCGGCTTGCAACAATGCCACATCCTCGGCACCGACCTGGGCATGGGCATAGTCCAGTGCCAACACATCGTCGTGGGTCAGATGAATACCGGAAATGCCAATCAACGTGCCGGCGCGCCAGTGGTGTTTTTGCAAAAAGTGACCAGCGCCGACATCGGGGAACAGACCGATTTGCAGTTCTGGCATGGAGAAGCGGCTGCTGGCATCGACCAATCGCACATTGGCCCCGGCAAACAACCCCCAGCCACCGCCCATCACCAGCCCCCGACCTAGCGCAACAATCGGCTTCGGACTGTGTTCGATCATGGCATCGAGTCGATACTCCGCCGCGAAATAGCGATGCCCCAACCGGCGTTGCTCTTCAGCGTTCAAATGCGCCAGTGCGCTCACCAGCGCTTTGACATCACCACCGGCGCAGAACGCTTTTTCAACAGCGCTTTCCAGCCAGATGCTGCGCACCTCAGGATCGTCGAACGCTTGCTGCAACGCCTTGGTCAGTACCTCAATCAATTCCAGATTCAGCGCGTTGAGTGCCAACGGACGATTCAGACGCAGAATTGTCAGCGCCTGCCGTCGTTGGACCTGTACCAGATCGGTGTTAGTCATGGCCTGTCCTATGGGAACTTTCCGGTTTGAAATCGGTCGACATCCTGCACCGCCGAACTTAGCCGCACAAGATTGTGGCGGGTTGGCAATTCAAAAACCGCTGCGCAATACTGTCACGCCAAGGAACCAATCTCGCATGACTCAACAACCCCCGAGGTTCCCCTCACCCTCTAATACACCGCCGAAGATAAAGGACGCTCCCATGAAAAAGACGACTTTGCTGGGGCTGGTTTTACTGTTGGTCGGCCTGCCGGCCTTCGCCTGTGAACTTGATCGCCCGGTCCGTTTTGCCGGCATGAGCTGGATGTCGAACTTGATGATGGTGGAAATCGAACGCGCCATCGTTGAAGACGGCTACGGCTGCGATACCCAGATTGAAGCCGGTGACACCGTGCCGATGGTCGCTGCGCTGGTTCGCGGCGATGTCGATATCTACAACGAAACCTGGATCGACTCCGCACCCGAAGACTGGGTCAAAGCCCATGAAGCCGGCATTGTGGAATCCCTCGGCAGCACCTATTCCGGTGGCATCGAAGGCTGGTGGATTCCAGCATACGTCGCCGAAGAAAACCCTGGCCTGCGTTCGGTTTACGACCTGCCGAAGTACGCTGAACTGTTCGAAGACCCGGAAGAACCCGGCATGGGCCGCATCTACAACTGCCCGGAAGGTTGGGTCTGTGGTGCAGTGAACAACAACCTGCTGCAAGCCTTTGGTCTGGACAATGACTACGTCATGTTCTCACCCGGCAGTGGCGCAGCGTTGGATGCCGCCATCGAATCGAATTACCGTCGTCATCGCCCCTTTGTGACCTACTACTGGTCGCCCACGGCGGTACTCGGCAAATTCGAGATGGTGCAATTGGAAATGCCGGCCTACCAGGCCGATGGCTTCCGCTGCAACATGAGCCCTGAGTGCGAGACACCAGTCGCCAGTGCTTATCCGACGGCTCGCATTCACAAGAGCATCAACACAGCCTTCGGTGAAGACGCACCTGAATTGAAAGCGTTCTTTGAACAAGTCAACATTCCAACCGACGAAGTTAACAAACTTCTCGGCTGGGCTGACGAAGAAGGCGCCGAACCGGATCAGGTGGCTGATTATTTCTTCGAGCACTACGAAGATTTGTGGACCACCTGGGTATCCGACGAAGTTGCTGCCAAGGTACGCGCCGCGCTGTAACGATCAGATATAACGCAACACCACGGCGGTCATCCCAGCGGTGACCGCCTTCCCCGCTCTCTCAAGAGGACTCACTCTTGGCATTCCCGGAAATATTCGACGCCCGCGCGCTGCGCCAGAGCATCGATGGCTTTGTCGATACGCTGGTCATCAACTACGCCGACGATCTGGAACGGCTCAGCATGCCGTTGCTCAACTTTTTGGTGTTCGTCGAACAACTGCTGCGCAATACACCCTGGTGGTTAGTGATCGGCATTCTCGCCGCCGTTGCCTGGTACGGCAGCCGACGTTGGACACTGACGCTCAGCGTTGCCGGATTTCTGTTCTTTATCGGCGCCATCGGCCAGTGGGACCGCGGTATGCAAACCCTGGCGCTGATGATCGTGTCGTTGGTGATGTGCGTGTTGATTGGCATCCCGACCGGCATCTTGATGTCGGTGTCCGAACGGTTTCGCAAAGTCATGCTGCCGATTCTCGACATCATGCAAACCATGCCGACCTTCGTGTATTTGATTCCAGTGGTCATGCTGTTTGGTCTCGGCAAAGTGCCAGCGCTCATTGCCACCATCATCTACGCCGTACCGCCGTTAATCCGTTTAACCGATCTGGGCATTCGTCTGGTTGATCATTCGGTGATGGAAGCCGCGACCGCCTTCGGTGCAACGCGGCGGCAAAAACTGCTGGGCGTACAATTGCCGCTGGCGCTGCCCAACATTCTGGCCGGCATTAACCAAACAACCATGATGGCCTTGGCGATGGTCGTGGTCGCCTCCATGATTGGTGCACGCGGCCTGGGGCAGGAAGTGCTCGCCGGCATCAACCGCCTGGAAGTCGGTCGCGGTTTGCTGGCTGGTCTCGCCATCGTCGCGCTGGCGGTTATTTTTGATCGCGTCACCCAAAGCTACGGCAAACGCCTGCAATACCCGGCGGCGAAGGACGAATCCTGATGGCGAAAATTGAAGTCGAAGGCATTTATAAAATTTTCGGCCCCAAAGCCGCCAGCCATCTGGCGTCCGTCAAAGCCGGCATGAGCAAAGAACAATTATTGGCTGACACCGGCCATACGCTGGGGTTGTACGACATCAACCTGAGCATCGAAGAAGGCGAGCTGTTCGTCATCATGGGTTTATCCGGCAGCGGCAAATCCACCCTGATTCGCCACTTTAATCGCTTGATCGATCCGACCGCGGGCACGGTACGCCTCGATGGCGAAGACCTGATTGCCCTGAAACAAGCCGACCTGATTGAACGCCGCCGCAACCGCATGTCGATGGTGTTCCAGCGTTTCGCTCTGTTCCCGCACAAAACCGTTCTCGACAACGTCGGTTACGGCCTGCACATCCAAGGCGTCGCGAAAAACGCCGCCCGGGAAAAATCGCAATACTGGCTGGAACAAGTCGGCCTCAAAGGCGTTGGCGATCAGTACCCGCATCAACTGTCGGGCGGCATGCAACAGCGTGTTGGCCTCGCCCGCGCACTCGCCACAGACCCGGACATCTTGTTGATGGACGAAGCCTTTTCAGCGCTCGATCCATTGATCCGCAAAGAGATGCAAGACCTGTTGATGCAACTGCAACAACGGCTGCGCAAAACCATCGTCTTTATCACTCACGATCTGGACGAAGCGCTGCGCCTGGGCAACCGCATCGCCATCCTCAAAGACGGCGCGCTGGTGCAACAAGGCGACCCACAAGACATTTTACTCAACCCCAGCACCGACTACGTCGCCGCCTTCGTACGCGACGTCAATCGCGGCAAAGTGCTGACAGCCCATCACGTCATGGCGATGCCGCAAGCCACCCTCACCTGCCGCACCAGCGCCGAAAAAGCACGGCAGTGGATGACCGAACAAGGTTTCGAATACGCCACCGTTTTGGAAGGCAAATCCCTGGCCGGTATCGTGACCCTGGCCGACTTGCAAAACGCCGTAGGTGAAATCGGCGCGCTGGTGAAAGACGTTATCTGCGTGCCCGAATCGGCCGACCTGGAAAGCCTGCTGCCGCAAATGATTCGGGAGAATGTGCCGTTGGCGGTAACGTCGGATAAAGGCGAATTCAGAGGCTGGGTATCGCGGGATAGAGTTGTGGATTTGGTGAGCACCGAACACAACAGTTCAGCAAAATAAGTTTCACCTTGATGCAACCGGAGTCAGACAATGGCACAAAACGACAAACCCAAAGGCCCTGCGTCCTACTTCCCGTCCATCGAAAAAACCTACGGCAAACCCATCGATCATTGGCTTAATTTGCTGGACGGTGTGCAAGACAAGAAACACATGGAACAGGTGGCGTTTTTGAAAACAGAACATCAGATGGGCCATGGTCACGCCAATGCGTTAGTGGCGTATCACAAAGCCCAGAAAGGCCGTTGAGTATCAACTTGACGGCTGCTTATACCTTCTCGTCAAGTTCCAAAAACTGCCTCACCCGCTCCGTTTTCGGATTCACAAAAAACTCTTCCGGGGCGGATTTTTCAATGATCTTGCCCTTCTCCAGAAACACCACCTGATCGGACACATTACGCGCGAATTCCATTTCGTGGGTGACGATGATCATGGTGTAGCCTTCCTGCGATAAATCGCGGATCACCGCCAACACTTCGCCGACCAGTTCCGGGTCGAGGGCAGAGGTGGGTTCGTCGAACAGCATGACGCGTGGCTGCATGGCGAGTGCGCGAGCGATGGCGACGCGCTGTTTCTGGCCGCCCGACAGAGTGTAAGGGTAATTGGCGCGTTTCTCGGCCATGCCGACCTTGGCGAGCAGTTCGTCGGCCCGGGCTTCTGCCTCGGCTTTCTTCATACCCTTCACATGGATCAAGGCTTCGGTAACGTTGTGCAACACATTCAGGTGCGGCCAAAGGTTAAAGCTCTGAAAAACCATACCGAGTTGCGTGCGGATTTTTGCCAGCTCACGGCTGTTCATGGCTTTGCCATTGCGGTTCACGCCAATGCGTTCACCGTTAATCAAAATCTCGCCGCCATCGGGTTGCTCCAGCCAGTTGATGCAGCGCAGCAAGGTCGATTTGCCCGAGCCGGATGAACCCAGAATGCTGACCACTTCGCCGCGCTGAACATCGAGGCTGACGTCGCGCAACACTTCCACGCCATCGAATTGTTTCGACAGCGTTTGGATACTGACTTCGGGCTGGTCAGGCATTTTTAAATCCTCGCTTGGCGCCACTGCGTCCCATCCAATTGACGGCCTGTTCCAGGGCGATGCTGATGATCCAGTAGAAACCGATGACGACAATAAACGCCTGCATCGGAATAAAGTAAGTGCCCGACAGGCCATTGGCAGCGGCGGTTAATTCGCGCACGGTAATGATGACCAAAAAGGCCGTGTCTTTAAGCAAAATAATCAACTGATTGCCGAGCACGCCACGCGATTTCAGCACCAGTTGCGGCAAAATTAACCGCAGAAACATCTTAGGCAATGAGAAGCCTTGAGCCACGGCCGCCTCCACCTGCCCTGGTGGCAGCGTCACCCGACTGCCGCGCAAAATCTCGGCGAAATAGGCACCGTGATACAACACCAAAGCGGTGATGCCAGCTTCCCAGGAACTGAACCGAATGCCCAACGACGGCAGACCGTAATACAGCAAATAGGCCAGCACCAGAAACGGCAACAGGCGCATGGCATCGATAAAAATTCGCAACAGAATACGCAGCGGTGCCCTGGCCCATTCCAGACAAAAAACAATCAGGCAACCGAGCAGAAAACCCAGCACGGCGCCCAAGCCGAATAATTGCAGCGTATTGAAAAAGCCATCCACAAAAACGCCGCGTTCGGCCCAGAGAATTTGCCAGTCCGTCATCGCGTTGCCCCCTAAACCGCCAGCTGGTTGGCTTTGCGTTCCGCCACCCGCTGGAACCAGACCAGGGCAGCGATGATGATCATATAGAGCGCGCCAGCGGCCAAAATGGGCGGCAGCGGTTCGTAGGTAACGGCCGATATGCGGTTAGTGACGCGGGTGAGATCGACAATGCCGATCACAGCAATCGCCGGGCTGCCTTTAATCAGAAACGACATTTCATTCACCAGGCTTGGCAAGCTGGTGATAACGATCTGCGGCAGCATAATGCGGCGAAAATACACGCTCGGTGTCATGCCAACGGCGAGCGCCGCTTCGCGTTGATCGTTGGAAAAATTGTTGAACGCCGAGCGCCAGATTTCCGCATTGAAGGCGGTGGTGTTCAACGTTAAAGCAATGATGCCGGCGATGGATCGATGCATGTTAATGCCGAGCGTAGGCGCGGTTAAAAAGATAAACAGCACCAGTGTGACCAACGGCGTGGCGCGGGCAATGCTGATGTAAAGTCCCAACACCTGGTGCACAAACGGAATGCGTGCCGAGCGGATTAAGGCGACGACCAAACCGAGTGTGACGCCAATGGCGATGGACACACCCGAAATCCACAAGGTAACCCAGGCACCGTTGAGCAACATCGTCCAAGCGGTCGAATCCATCGCTGTCCCCTGAATGAGATATATAAAAAACGGGCGGGCTGCCCTGCCCGCTCAATCATCCCTGTTTACGCAAAGACGTTACTCTTACATGCCCGCCAATTCGTGGAATTCCTCGACGGTGGTGATCGGCACCTCCGGCAAGTCCGGGAAGGATTCGCCAAACCATTCTTCCTGCAGTTCCGCCAGGCGACCGCTGGCTTTCATGTCGTTCATAAAATCGGTCAGGAAGGCGAGCAATTCCGGGCTGTTTTTCGGTACCGGCCAGCCAACAAAACCGGGGCCTGAAACCGCCTGGCCGGCTGCAAAAATATCGCCGCGTTCTTTGATCAGGTCATTCACCGGTACGGCGGAATTGATGACGTAATCCAAGCGGCCATTGGCAAGGTCGGCGTAGATTTCCGGGTAGGCTTCGTACTGCACCACCTCGCCCAGTTTGCCGCCGGTTTCTTTGAGCATGGCTTCCAGCTCGGGCAACCGTGACAACAAGACTGAGCCGGCCTGCACGCCGACGGTCATGCCATCCAGATCGGCCACGCTGTTGATGCGATCATCGTCGGCGCGCTTGATGTAAAAATGCTGAGCCGAGGCAAAGGGCGGCGCGTAATTGAACACCCGCATGCGTTCGTCAGACACCGACGCACCAGTGATGGCAGCGTCGTACTGGCCGTTGGAAACGGCAGCCAACAAACCCGTCCAGGGCAGAATTTCCTGACGCACTTCGAAGTCGTCGGAATAGGCTTCGAGTTCCTCAATCATGTATTTCATAAAGCCATCCGACTCGCTGCCGTTCATGAAATTGAACGGGGCGTAGTTGTCTTCGGTGGCGACGACCATGTAGCCACGCGCTTTGATTTCATCCAGGTCTGCCGCCTGAACGGCGACGATCAGGCCCAAACCCGCGATCAGCGAACAAGCGCCACGGCCCAGGGCCGACTTCAGATGGTGGTGCTTCATATCATTCTCCAAACTCTCGGTTGCCAGTCAGTTGGGTGAGTAGCGCGTATCGACCTTCTAATTAAAAAGTATCTAAAAATGCCAGCGTTTGAGTCGTGGTATCGCTTGGCATTGGCCGCCAGCAGACGGCCCACCTTTGGCACCCTAGGGCGTTTTTAATGGGCCGCTTAGAGCCAGTTCCCGATCCCGGATGGGACAGAAAGCCGTGGCATGTTTTGTGCTGGTTCTGTGCTATTTGCCCTCTCTTATGCGCTGCTCTGCAACCGCCCCCAAGTACGCTCAGCAAGGAGAATGCCGACCATGACAACCCTGAGTCTGGCGCTGCAAAGCCGCGCCGAAGGTGGCTTGCAGGAGCAATTACGGGAAGGCCTGCTGGAAGCGATTCGGGTCGGCAGTCTGCCCATCGACGCGCCGCTGCCCAGTTGCCGCAAGCTGTCGGAACAACTGGGTATTTCGCGCAACACCGTGGCCATCGTGTACGAAAAACTGGTCGATGACGGTTATCTGGTCAGCCGCCCTCGCAGCGGCTATTTCCTGCACAGCGACTACCACAACGGTGACGCCATCGACACGCCCGGCCCGGCACTGAAACCGTCGGCCAAGGTTCACACCAGCACCGTCAGCGCACCATCCTGGGGCAAACGATTGGCGCGTCAGCCGGGGCAATTTGAAGGCATTCTCAAGCCCAGCAACTGGTGCGATTACCCTTATCCGTTTATCTACGGCCAACCGGGCACCAACAATTTTCCCATCAACGCCTGGCGCGACATCACACGTCGACGACTGGCTGGTGGCCGCGACCGCGACTGGCTGCGCGACCGCATCGATCAGGACGACCCGCTGCTGGTCGAACAGGTGCGCAAACGCCTGTTGCCGCGACGCGGCATCCTGGCGCGACCGGACGAAATTCTGATTACGTTGGGCTCGCAGAACGCCCTCTACCTGCTGGCGCAATTGCTGATTGGCGACGGCACTCGCCTTGGTCTGGAAGATCCGGGCTACCGCGAGGCCGTTAATGTATTTCGCTTTTTCGGCAGCCAGCTGGTGCGGCATCGCGTCGATGAACAAGGCATTCAACTGAACGAACGCTCCGCTCAGTGCGACTATTTTTATGTCATGCCCAGCCATCAGGTACCGACCGGTATTCCGATGAGCCAGGCGCGGCGCGATGCCTTATTGGCGCAGGTTATCGCCCACGATCAGATCATTCTTGAGGACGATTACGACGCCGAACTGCACAACGACAGCCAGGCATTGCCTGCGCTGAAAGCCAGCCGCGCCGGCAATCGCGTGGTGTATCTGGGCAGTTTTTCGAAGGTGCTGTCGCCGGGGTTGCGCATGGGTTACATCGTCGCCGACAGCGAATTGATCGACGAACTGCGCGCCTTACGCCGCCTGATGTATCGCCATCCACCGGCGAATCTGCAACACCAGATGGCGCAGTTCATCGCCCAGGGTCATTACGAAACGCATCTGCGCAGCCACGTTCAGGACACCGATGCGCGCCGCGCCGCTTTACGCGATGCCATCGAGCGACAACTGCCGCAGGCACAGTGTCTCAGCTCCGACCGCGCCAGCGCGCTGTGGCTGAAAATGCCGGACTCACTCGACACCCAACAACTGGCCTGGCGTGCGGCTCAATGCGGCGTGCTGATCGAGCCGGGCTTCCAGCATTTTCACGATCCCGCACCGCCGCGACATTTTATGCGGCTGGGCTTCAACGCCATTGAGCGCGATCAGATTGTGCCGGGCATTGAACTATTGGCGTCGGTACTGCAAGGCGCTGGCTGACTCGGGCCGTCCACTCTTAGCAACAGAATGCGGCCGCGATGTCCCATCCGGTCGTCCAATCTGGCCCTAAAACTTCCTGCCCGCCTGGTTCTATAGTCGGTTCAAACATCGATGTCGGAGCCGCCATGCCGTTTTCGTCCGCCTGGTTGATCAGCGCCAGCGTCGCTTTCGCGGCAGGTACCTTGCGCGGTTACACCGGCTTTGGTTTCGCCATCACCATGGCGCTCGGATTGCTGTGGTTACTGCCGCCGATTCAGGTGGTGACCACGGTGCTGTTGCTTGATCTGCTCGGTGCTCTGGGCCTTCTCGCCAACGCCTGGAACCGAGCCGACCGGGCGGTATTAAAGCGACTGTTGCCAACCATGTTGCTGGCTTCGGCTCTGGGCATCGCCTTGATGACAGTATTGCCAACGACGGCCGCGCGATTGGTCGTCACCGCCATTTGCCTGATCGGCGCTGTGGCGACGGTGTTGCAACGCCAACCAGTCATGGGTTTGACCTCGGCATTGGACCGCACCCGCGATCTGCGCTGGGCCTGGCCGGCCGGCGGCGCTTCGGGGCTGGCAATGAGTTTGTCGTCCGCTGGCGGGCCGCCGTTAATGGTGTATTTGATGCGGACCCGGTTAACGCCGGAAGCGGCGCGAGCCACCGCCATTTTGTTTTTTATGGCCGCCAGTGCGGTGTCGTTACTCGGCTATGTAGGCGCCCGGCAAATAACCACCGACACCCTGTGGCGAGCGCTGTCGCTGAGCCCGCTGGCTCTGATCGGCGCGGCACTGGGCCACTGGCTGTTTGTGCGGTTTCCGCCGCTGTCGTTCCGCACAGTGGTCGCGCCTTTGCTGGTGTTAATGGCCGCCTGGATGCTGATTCGAGAAGTACGGACGCTGGTTTTTGGGTAGCCTTAGCAACCCCGTCCGATTGAATACAAGTTAAGGAGTTCGCAATGCCCATCGCTTTGATTACCGGTGCTACCTCAGGTTTTGGCCGCGCTACCGCGAGAAAATTTGCCGAGGCTGGCTGGTCGCTGGTGTTAACCGGCCGTCGTCAGGAGCGTCTGGATGAATTACAGGCTGAACTGAGTCCGTTGTGCCCGGTATTAACGCTGGCACTGGACGTCACCGATTTCGACGCCGTTGCCAACGTCGCCAACAGCCTGCCGGATGACTTCAAGAACGTCTCAGTGTTGGTCAACAACGCCGGTCTGGCGCTCGGCACCGACGCCGCTCAGCGCAGCGACACCACACAGTGGCAGCAGATGATCGATACCAACGTCAGCGGCCTGGCGCGCATGACTCACGCCCTGCTGCCCACGCTGATCGCCCAGGGCAAAGGCGCCAGCATCATCAACATCGGTTCCATCGCCGGCCATTGGCCGTACCCGGGCGGCAACGTTTACTGCGGCACCAAGGCGTTCGTTGAGCAGTTTTCCTACGGCCTGCGTTGCGACTTGAGCGGCACCGGCGTGCGCGTCACCAACCTGGCACCGGGCATGGCCGAAAGTGAATTCACGCTGGTGCGCACCGGCGGTAATCAGGAAGCGCACGACAAGTTATACGCCGGTGCCGAACCGATTCAGCCGGACGACATCGCCGACACCGTGTTCTGGATCGCCACCTTGCCGGCGCACCTGAACGTGAACCAATTGGAAATCATGCCGGTGTCGCAATCCTGGTCGCCCTTTACCATCCACCGCCAATCCTGAACCGCTGTTTTCCCAAGGAGCCGCTATGACCCAAGCCGAACCCGATTACCTCGCCCTCAAAAACTGGGATAAGTCTCACGTCTGGCACCACCTGACGCCAGGACAGTCGGCTGCGGCGGGGTTGCCGATGTTTGTGCGCGGCGAAGGTTTGCGCCTGTGGGACAGCGAGGGCAACGAATTCCTGGACGCCACGGCGGGCGGTGTCTGGGTTACCAACGTCGGCTATGGCCGCACGGAAATTGCCGAGGCGGTGTATCGACAGCTGGTCGAGCTGAACTACTACGCCGGCTCCGCCGCCAGTAAACCGGCAGCGGCCCTGGCCGAAAAACTGGTCAGTAAAATGCCCGGCATGAGCCGCGTCTATTACGCCAGTTCCGGCTCCGAAGCGAACGAAAAAGCCTTCAAGATGGTGCGCCAGATTGCGCACAAACATTACGGCGGCAAGAAGCAGAAAATTCTCTACCGCGAACGCGATTACCATGGCTCAACCGTGGCCGCGCTCAGTGCCACCGGCCAGAGCGAACGCCGCGATCAGTTTGGCCCGTTTGTGCCCGGCTTCGTTGAATTTCCGCACTGTAGCGAATACCGCAGCCAGTTCGGCGAGGTCGAGAATTACGGCGAACGGGCGGCCCAGGCGATGGAAGACGTCATTTTGCGCGAAGGCGCCGACACCGTAGGCGCGGTCATCATTGAACCGATCACCGCTGGCGGTGGTGTCATTCCGCCACCGGCCGGCTATCTGAAAAAAGTACGGGAGATTTGCGACCGTCACGACATCTTGCTGATTGTCGATGAAGTGGTCTGCGGCCTGGGCCGTACCGGAGCCTGGTTCGGCTACCAGCATTACGACATCACGCCAGACATCGTCACCATGGCCAAAGGCGTAGCGTCCGGCTACGCCGCCATTTCCTGCACCGTAACGACGGACAAGGTCTATCAACTGCTGCAGGAAGCACCGAACGATACGCTCGGTTATTTCCGCGACATTTCCACGTTCGGCGGTTGTTTGTCGTCGCAGGCAGCCGCCTTGGCAAACATGGAAATCATCGAGCGCGAAGGCCTGATCGAAAACAGCGCGCGCCAGGGCCAACGCCTGCTGGCCGGTTTGAACGAACTGGCCGGCCGTCACGCCATCATCGGCGATGCCCGCGGCCAGGGTTTGTTCGCCGGGCTGGAACTGGTGTTGGATCGCAACAGCAAAGCGCCGGTGCCCGAATCGGTACCGATGGCGATTGTCGCCGAATGCAAACGGCTCGGCTTGTTGATTGGCCGCACCAATCGCAGCCTGACCGGGTTCAACAACACGCTGAATTTCAGCCCCGCACTCACCGCAACTGAGGCGGACATCGACATCATTCTGACCAAACTGGATCAGGCCGTCGCCAGCGTCAGCGCAACCAACTGACCTTTAGCACCGGGCGCCCAGCCGGTGTGCAATTGCAAAGCCCTGGGCCTTTGGGCAATCTTCAACGTTTCAGTTTCGTGACGGATTGCCCATGGCGTCGTTTCCTCGTGTCTTGCCCTACACCGCTTCACTGCTGCTTCTGATAACGCTGACATTGACCGCCTGCGGCAGCATGCCCAAAGGGCTATCGTCCACCGGGCCGTTGCGCGAAACCGACGACGTAGCGCTGCTGTACGATCAAACCTATCGCAATACCGATGGCAAAGAATTCATTGAACAGGAAGTGATGGACGAAATGTTGGCGATGATCGCCAGCGCTCAAACTTTTCTGGTCATCGACATGTTCCTGTACAACGACTTTGCCGGTGAAAACGGCTGGCGGCCGTTGTCGGAAGAATTAACCGTCGCCTTAATCGACGCCAAAACCGCACACCCGGACATGCCGGTGGTGCTCATTACCGACCCGTTCAACACCATCTACGGCGGTATGGACTCGCCCTACTTCGACCGACTGGAAGCCGCTGGCGTGGATGTCGTCACCACCAATCTCGCCAAACTGCCGGCGTCGAACCGCACCTGGACCACGCTGTGGACCGTCTGCTGCCGCTTCCTCGGCAACAGTACACGCGGCGGCTGGCTGCCCAATCCGGTTGGTCCGGGCAAGGTCACGCTGCGGTCGTATTTGCATTTATTGAATTTCCGCGCCAACCACCGCAAAACGTTGGTGGTCAACACCGGCACCGAATGGCGCGCTTTGGTGACCTCGATGAACCCGCACGACGCCAGCAGCCGACACGACAACAACGCCGTTATTTTCAGCGGAGCCGCCGCTCAGGATTTGCTGCAAACCGAACGCGCCGCGGCCTTGATGTCGGGATACGACGCGGCTGAAAACTGGCCGGCTGCACCGGACGCCGAACTCGACACCGACGGCGAATTCACGCTGCAAGTATTAACCGAAGGCGCCATCGAAACCCGTCTGCTGACATTGATCGACAATGCTGAAACGGGCGATCAATTGGACCTGGAAATGTTTTATTTATCGTCGCGACCGGTCGTCAAAGCCCTGATCCGGGCACACGAACGCGGCGTTGAATTACGCGTGATGCTGGACGCCAATCGCGACGCTTTTGGCCGGGAGAAAAATGGCATTCCAAACCGGCAAGTCGCCTGGGACTTACACGAAAAAGGCATCACCGTGCGTTGGTGCGCCACCGCCGGCGAACAATGCCACCGCAAATGGATTCGCCTGGACCGCACCGACGGTACCAGTGAAATTGTGGCCGGTTCCGCCAACTTCACCCGCCGCAATCTGCACGACCTGAACATGGAAACCAGTGTCTATCTGAGCGTGCGTTCCGACCATCCGGAAATCGAGTACATGCGCGCCGAGTTTGAACGCTCCTGGAGCAACCCAGGCGACACCCTCTACAGCCTCGACTACACCGCCTTTGCCGACCACAGCCGTTGGCGCTATGGCGTGTATCGGTTTATGGAAGCGACGGGGATGTCGACGTTCTAAGCATTTCCAGATCACAGATGTTGCAAACGATGACTATTAAATGTTCTAGATGAATTTGGCAAAGAGGATACGCCATGAAACGAAACGCCCTATATCTGATCGCTGCGGCTGGTGTTGGCTTGTTGTTGTCGGCCTGCGCGTCGATGGACAGTTTGAAGTATCGAAATTTTCAGGTGTCGGCAGATCGCCCACTCTGGTTAAGTGGTGTGCAGGAAGAAAATTTGGACTTCACAGCCACCTTCCCGGCGAAGGAATCGTCAGAACATTTTCAGGTCATCAACGCTGGTATGTGGCTCGCCAGAACTCGTGCCGGCACCATCGAACCCAGCTTGATTTATGCATTTAATTTGAATGTAACCAAACCATTTGAACAGCGGGTATATACACGCGCCATTCTGGAAAACCCAGCAACGCCCAATGAACCAATACAATATCAAGCTCCGTTGGATCCTGAAGCGGGTTCATCTAACATCACCCACGGCCCAGTGACTGGCTTGGTGTTGGGCACGGAGTATCATCTGGTTTTTGAAGTCTATGCCAATGAAGACTACAGCCAATTGCTGGAAAGAATTGATCAACCAATCATTGCCCAAGCGGACAATAGCACCGGTTGCATCGAATTATCGCCGGAATACCTACAAGTACACTTCTCAAGAATTCCCGACATGAACAACAACAGTCGTCAGTTTGTACCCATCGAGTACGTCCAGATTTATTGCGACGCTCGTTAAGACTTCACTGGACCCCAGCTCATAAGCTGGGGTCCAGACGACCTCTCTCACTGATATTTTCTTGACGCAGCTGCGTCCGCCACAAGTCGGCATAGACACCCTGCTCGGCCAGCAATTGTTGGTGCGTTCCCTGCTCCACCACCTGACCTTCGCGCAAAACGACAATGCGATCGGCGTCGATGACGGTAGATAACCGATGCGCAATCACAATCGACGTTCGGTTACGCGACACTTCCGCCATGGCGGTCAAAATCGCTTGTTCAGCATGAGAATCGAGCGCCGAGGTGGCTTCATCAAACAACAAAATCGGTGGGTTTTTCAGCAGCACGCGCGCGATGGCGATGCGTTGTTTTTCGCCACCGGAAACTTTTAGTCCGCGCTCGCCAACGCGGGTGTCTGCCCCTTCAGGTAACTGCGCCACAAAGTGATCCAGGTGCGCCATCTTGATGGCCTGCCAGACTTCCTCGTCGCTGGCATCGGGCTTGCCATAACGGACGTTGTTGAACAGGGTATCGTTGAACAGAACGGTGTCTTGCGGCACCACGCCAATGGCTTCGCGCAGACTGGCCTGAGTAACGCCGTTGATCGGCTGACCATCAATGCGCACCTCGCCCGATTGCGGATCGTAAAACCGAAACAGCAACCGGCCGATGGTCGATTTACCCGCGCCACTGCCACCCACCAAAGCGACTTTCTGACCGGCTTCAATGCGCAAATTCAGTTCGTTGAGAATCTGCCGGTCCGGGTGATAACCGAAACTGACCGAATCAAATTCGATGACGCCATGCTCTACCTGCAACGCCGATGCGTTATCGGCATCGCGAATTTTGACCGGCCGTTTTAACAAGCCAAACAGATGTTCAATGTCGGTCAATGCCCGGCGAATTTCGCGATAGACGAAGCCCAAAAAATTCAACGGAATGAACAATTGAATAACGTAAGCGTTCACCATCACCAAATCACCCAGCGTGATTTGACCGGCGACCACATCGCGCGCGGCCAGCCACATCATCCAGGTTAATGCCGCCGAGACGATCAATGCCTGGCCGGTGTTGAGCATCAGCAGCGACATCCGGTTTTTTAACCGGGCACTTTCCCAGTCGGCCAGATTGCGGTCGTAATTTTGTGCTTCCCAGGCTTCGTTGCCGAAGTATTTAACGGTCTCGTAATTCAGCAATGAATCGATGGCGCGGGTGTTAGCCTGGCTGTCGAGCGTGTTGGCTTCACGCACGTAACGATTGCGCCATTCAGTGGTGGCGATGGTGAAACCCACATAAATGACCACCGCGAACAGGGTGATGATGGCAAACCAGACGTCGAAATTGATGATCAGAATGCCCGCAACCAACGCCAGTTCGAGCAAGGTCGGTACGATGTTGAACACCAGAAAACGCAGCAGGAAATGGACGCCGTTGGTGCCGCGTTCGATGTCGCGACTGAGCCCGCCGGTCTGGCGCGACAGATGAAAATCGAGTTCCAGTTTGTGCAGATGCTCGAACACTTCCAGCGATGCCTGGCGCATGGCGCGTTCGGTAACGCGGGAAAAAACGGCGTCGCGTAATTCGCCAAAAGCCACCGAGGTAAAACGGAAAAAACCGTAAGCGAGCAAGAAGCCGAGTGGAATCGCCAACACCTGAGCGGTGTTGTTATCCAGGCCATCGACGATGTGTTTCAGTGCCCAGGGCATGGCGACGGTCACGCCCTTAGCAGCAACCAGAAACACCAACGCAACCAACACCCGGCCGCGCCAGGCCCATAAATAAGGCCAGAGCGAACGAGCAATAAAACCCAGGTCCAATTGATTCAACGGTTTTCCGGTGCTGTTTCGATTGCGCGTCATAACGTCTCTTTGTGTCGATACGGCAGTGCCGTTTGAATACCGGGTTCTGAAACCATCCCCAGCCCTGCCCAACCCAAGTTCGCCAGCACCGCCTGCCACTGCGGCGACAATCCACTGGAGATAACGGTATACATACCGGTTATGGGGTGCTCAAAGCCAAGCTGAACGGCTCGAAGCATCAGGCTGTCGAACGGCAAATGTTCCCGCGCCCAGCGATTTTGGTGGCGGTCGCCGTAGCGGGTGTCACCCAGAATCGGGTGTCGCAGGTGCTTCAAATGGCGGCGAATCTGGTGTTTTCGACCCGTCTGCGGGCGGCATTCCAACAAACTGAATCGCGCCTGCGGGTAACGGCTGACTGGCGCATCCAACGTGCTGATGCCCAAACGGCGAAACCGGGTTCGCGCTGGCTGTGCCGCTTTATCGGGGCTGGCCTGGGCATCGGCAATGGCATCCAGTTCTTCTTTCAGCGGGTGATCGCAGTCGAAGCGGTGTTCGGTGAAGCCGCGGGCGATGGCCCAATAGGTTTTGTCGACCTTATGGTCACGAAAGGCGTCGGCCAAAGCGCGCGCCACCGCATCGGTGCGGGCGATCAGCACAACGCCGGACGTTGGCCGATCCAACCGATGAATGGTGTGTACCTTGGCGCCGGCCCAATAGGTTTTGACGCGGCCAGCTAAGGTGTCGGTTTCGGCCCGGTCGAGCCAACTGGGGTGCATCAGCAGGTCGGCCGGTTTATCGACCGCCAGCAGATGTTCGTCTTCGTAGAGTACGCGCAGCGCGGACTCAGACATCCTCGTTCTCATCGGCAATTTCAGTACGAACGGTGGCGCCGCATTTTACGCAGCGGCCTTCGATGTAGATGCGGCCATTGAGTTCGTACTCGCGCGGCTCGGTCATGCCCAGATCGAGTTCCTGGCAATCGTTACACCAGGTGTTGTCCAAAAAGGCTTGCTGTTCTTCCGGGTCGCGTTGATAAAAATCGCGTTCGATGGGTGCGTCGCTCATGCCGTCTCCGCCGGTCAAAAAGGCCGGCATTATAGCGGCCGGTCGGCAGGGCTGTCGCGGATGCTGTCCAGGCTGGCTATAATGCGCGCCCCGTTCCAACCCACCGGATTGCCATGCAACTGCCCAGTTTCCTCGCTTTTGAAGTCACCGATGAAGATCAGGGATACCCCTTCGCCGTCGCCTGGACGTTGCCCAGCGGCCAGTACAAAGCGGTATTGATTCAGCCGGAAGATGACTGGCTGATCGATTGGGACAGCGGCCAGTACGCGGCCGGCGCGCCATCGTTGGACGATTTGCGCGAACGCGGCGAAACCGTGCTGGATGTATTGAAAGAATGGGCGGCCGATTTCGAACACGGCGAGGTGTACTGTGAAGACCCGGCACTGGCGCAATACTGCCTCGACCTGATGCACGATGCCTACGGCCGGGAGCTGGCGGTGGAAGTGATACCGGCGTCGGCGGCATTTGAAGAATTTGACCCGCTGGATGTCGACGAGCAACGTCGCTGGATTATGGCGACCGAAGATTTAACCGCCATTCACGCTGAAGACGTCGCCCGCACATACGTGCATCTGTACGCCCGCATTCACGGCATTGGTGCCGATGACATCGACCCGGAATCGCTGGTTCAGCCCGCCGATGATGGTGAAGCGGACGACGAAGACGCCGACGGTCGCGCCGACGCCTACGAATAATGCTGCCAGGGAAGTATTTAGAGTGACAACGCTTCTTTGACGAACGGAATCGTCAAACGTCGTTGTTCGGCCAGTGAGCGTTCATCAAGTGTTTCGAACGCCTCGACCAGGGTCGCCATGGAACGGGCGACGCGATGAATCAAAAAAGCCGCCACTTCAGATTCCAACGTCAAACCGCGGCGGCGTGCTTTCCACACCAGCCAGTCCATCTTCTGTTCGTCGCTGAGCGGCTGCACCTGAAAGGTCAGCCCCCAACTCAGACGCGAGCGCAAATCGGGCAAGGCTATCGATTGTTGCAACGGGCTGGCGTGGCTGGTCACCAGCAACAATTTGCCGCTGTCGCGCAATCGGTTGAACAGATGGAAGACGGCTTCTTCCCAATCGGGTTGGCCGGCGATGAGATCGATGTCGTCGAGCGCAACCACATCCATATCATCCAGGCCATCCAGCGCCGTCGGGCCGTAGGTCAAGCCATCGGCCATCGGCAGATACATTACCGCCAGGCCCTGGCCCTGCAATTCATGGACACTGGCTTGCAGCAGATGACTCAGGCCCGAACCGGGGGCGCCCCAAAGATAGATCAGACTGTCGTCCAGCCGAGCTAAGGCGTGGCGCAACGCGCCCAACGTCTGGGCGTTGTCGCCGGGCAGGAAATCGTCGAAGACGGCGTGTTCGCGGAAAGTCACGCCCAATGGCAGTTGGCCAACGCTCATCTCAGAACGCGCTCGCTGCGACCCATTGGTACAACAATTCCGAGTTGTCGCGGCTGTCGATCAACACGCCATCGGCCTGCGTCAATCGATCATCCAACGCCAGAATGTCGCGCAACTGCGCTTCGCTGCCGCTGATTTCCAGATCAAAGCGCACCGCATTGGGTTCAACCTGACGCAACGTCACCCGGGTGATGAGGTTTTGCGATTGCAGGTATTGCTCAACCTCTGCCAGCGTTGCCAGGTTATCAACTGAGGTAATCCGCAACGACAACTGACCGGCCAGGGTTGGGTCGAGCACGACGGCATACTGGTTCGCCAGGCGCAGGGAAATCTGATCCACCACGGCGGACATCAAGTCGGCCCGGTTGCCAGCGCTGACCTGATAATTGCGGTGTTCGTCCTGCAGTTGAAACACAAAACTCGCCTGGTATTCGCCCCCCTGACGCGACAACCGACCGACCACTACAGCGTCAGCCTGATAGCGCTCGGAGGCGGCTGCCAGGTTATCGGCAAACAGGCCGTAGACGTCGGTAAAATCGACATTCAGGGTGTCGTCCAGATCCATCAACGGCAGCGTCAGCGGAATGCCACGTTCGTTGGCGTATTCCTTCAGATGTTCAGCGGACGCGGCGCGGTCGCTGTCGGACAAAATGTGGTTATCGCCGTCCAGCCGGTCAGCCAACCAGATCAGTGTGACAGGTCGCTTACCGCCCCAGACTGGCAAACCGTTGTCGATCAACAGTTGCTCAACGGCGCCGCGGTCGAATTGCATGATCATGCGTTTGGTCGGCACCGACTCGCCCAGAACGTTGGTCAGGGTGACGTCGCTGCGCTCAAAGCGAAAGGTCGACAGAAAACGATTGGGATTTTCCAGCGCAGCGACGATGGGTTCCAGCTCCGTCACATTGGCGTTACCGGTGGCGCGGACCAGAACCCGGTCCAGGGCTTCTGCCACGGCGTCATCCTGGTCGTCCTGGCCGGCGTTCTGCGCCAGCACAGCTTGTTCGGAATACAGATCCAGCGTTCGCGCCGCAAAAGCCGGCACCACCAGACAGGACAAACAAAAGGCGACCAGAATTCGCACGGCCATGCTCGCTTTCTCTATGAAACGGAGGCGCTATTGTGACAGAGGCGCCAGGCCATTTCAGCCGTTGCTGGTACTTCCTTACGACTTGCTGCGTCTTCATGCTTTCTGACCGCTTGGTCAAGCTGTTTCCTGGCGTTGGGCCTGCTACAATCCGCGCGCCTAGCCACCCGCCCGCCGACGGAGCCTACGAATGACGGACGCGCCCAAATCGCTCAGCTACAAAGACGCCGGTGTCGATATCGACGCTGGCAACGCCCTGGTCGAACGCATTAAAGACACGGTTAAATCCACTCGTCGACCGGAAGTCATTGGTGGCTTGGGCGGCTTCGGCGCGCTGACGCGCATCCCCAGCCATTACCGCAAACCGGTGCTGGTGTCTGGCACCGACGGCGTAGGCACCAAATTGCGGTTGGCGATGGACCTGAATCGACACGATCAGATCGGCATTGATCTGGTCGCCATGTGCGTCAACGACCTGATCGTCTGTGGCGCCGAGCCGCTGTTTTTCCTCGACTATTACGCCACCGGCAAGCTGTCGGTCGACATCGCCGCGCGCGTTGTTGAAGGCATTGGCGAAGGTTGCCGCCAGGCCAACTGCGCGTTGGTCGGTGGCGAAACCGCCGAAATGCCGGGCATGTATCACGGCGACGATTACGACCTCGCCGGCTTCTGCGTCGGTGTGGCCGAAGAAGACAACCTGATCGACGGCACCGGCGTGCGCGTCGGCGATGCCGTCATCGGCCTGCCGTCATCCGGCCCGCATTCCAACGGCTATTCACTGGTTCGCAAAGTCTTGGAAGTCAGCGGCGCTGACTTGCAGCAATCCATCGGCGACCAGACGTTGGCCGATGCGTTGATGGCCCCGACCCGCATCTACGTCAAACCGGTTCTGCAACTGCTGGCGCAACACAAAGTCGGTGCCATTTCCCACATCACCGGCGGCGGTTTTTATGAAAATCTGCCGCGCGTATTGCCAGACAATCTGGCCATCCGACTTGACACCAGCCGCTGGCAGCGCCCGGCCGTGTTCGACTGGCTGCAACAGGCCGGCAACATCAGCAACCGCGAAATGGCGCGCACCTTCAACTGCGGCATCGGTCTGGTGTTAGTGGTGCCTGCGGATACCGCTGAAACGGCGCTCGACATCCTGCACGCCGCCGGTGAACAGCCAATGATCATCGGTCAGATCGAAACGCGCAAAGACGCCGCTGTTATTCTGGACGGTCCGTTGGCGTGACCCGACTGGTCGTTCTCATCAGTGGCGGCGGCAGCAATCTGCAAACTCTGCTCGATGGCTGCCACAACGGTGAACTGCCGGCTGAGGTTGTCGCCGTTATTTCCAACAAGGCCGATGCCTTCGGCCTTCAGCGCGCCAAACAAGCGGGCGTGGCAACGGCAGTAATCGATCATCGCGACTACGCCGACCGCGCCGCGTTCGACGCAGCCCTGGCCGATTGCATTGATGAATTTGAGCCCGATCTGGTTGTGCTGGCGGGTTTTATGCGCATCCTCACCGCCGGTTTTGTCGAGCGTTATCTCGGCCGCATGCTGAATATTCATCCATCGCTGCTGCCAAAATACCCGGGCCTACACACCCACCAACGCGCGCTCGACGCCGGCGACCATCAGGCCGGCGCCACTGTGCATTTTGTCACCCCGGAACTCGATGGCGGCCCGGCAATCGCTCAGGCCGCCGTGTCTATTGAACCCGGTGACGACGCCAGTTCGCTGGCAAAACGGGTGTTGGCGCAGGAACATACACTCTATCCCAGCGTGGTCCGCTGGTTCGCCGAAGGCCGTTTGACCTTGGTCAACAACCAAGCGGTTCTGGACGGTGCGCCCCTTCCCATGACCGGAAAGCTACTGGATACTCAGACGCCATGACCCTATCGAAACGTCTGAGCATTTTAGTGTTGCTGGCTTTGCCACTGATCACATTGGCAGAGACTTTGGTCCCTTTTACCGCCCGTATGGAAGTCACACGTTACGGTGTGGTCGATGTACACGCCGATGGCGAATTGCGGTTGCAACAAACCGATGACGGTAATTGGCATTACCGTTTATTCGCTCAGGCCCGCGGTGTTCAATTAAGCGAAGACAGCTGGTTCGCCGTTCAGGACTCAGACATTCGGCCACAACGTTACCGCGCTGAAACCAAAGTGCTGTGGTCTGTTGATCGGACCCGACTGAATTTCGATTATTCAGGCCAGCGAATTACCGGCGAAGCCGATGGCGATCGAGTCAATTTAAGATTGACCGAAGCTGTTTATGATCCGCTCAGCTATCAGTTGGTGTTGCAGCAACGACTCAAAGCCGGCGAACGGGAACTGGAATTTGATGTTTTCCGTATTGATGAAATCGACGATTTTGCCTTTCGGGTAGCTGGCGAAGAACGCTTGCGGATTGCCGGCGGCACAGTCGACACCTGGATCATTGATCAGACCGAGCCTCTGCTTAGGAAAGAAAGAAAACGCATCTGGATTGCGCCCAGCCTGGGATTTGTTCCATTGCGTTTTACGCGTGAATACGACGGGAAATTACGTGAAGAATTTCGCGTCACCAGCCTGAGCATTAACGGCGAGCCCGTAGATTTCAGAGAATAACCCACCTTGTCCGGCAAGGAGTTGCCATGAAAGTCGCCGTTTTCAGCAGCAAAGCCTACGACCAGCAATCGCTCGAAGCCGCCAATAAAGGTCGGCATCAGTTTAACTTTCTCGAACCGCATCTCACCCCGCAAACCGCCGCCCTCAGTCATGGATACGACGCGGTCTGCTGCTTCGTTAACGACAGCATCGATGCCGACACGCTGGCGGAACTCAAGCGCCAGGGCATCAAACTGATCGCCTTGCGTTGCGCCGGTTTCAACAACGTGGATCTGGCCGAAGCACAACGCCTGGGCATTCGCGTTGCCCGGGTTCCTGAATACTCACCCTTTGCAGTGGCTGAACACGCCGTCGCCTTGATTCTGGGTCTGAACCGCAACACTCATCGCGCCTTCAACCGGGTGCGGGAAAACGATTATTCGCTGCACGGTTTGCTCGGTTTCGACCTGCATGGAAAAACCGTCGGCGTAATTGGCACCGGTAAAATTGGCGCGGCCTTTGTACGCATCGTGGCTGGCTTTGGTTGCCGCGTCATTTGCAGCGATCCATACGTCAACAAAGAGGTCGAACAAGCCGGTGCGCGTTACGTGTCGTTGGAAGAAATCTGGGCGCAAAGCGACATCATTTCACTGCACTGCCCGTTGATGCCCGCCACCCGACATCTGATCAACGCCGACACCCTGGCGCAGATGAAACAAGGTGTGATGATCATCAACACCAGCCGTGGCGGTTTGATCGAAACCAAAGACGTAATTGATGCGTTGAAATCCGGTCAGGTGGGTTATTTGGGATTGGACGTGTACGAAGAAGAGGCGGATTTGTTTTTCGAAGACAATTCCGATGCCATCTTACGCGACGACACCTTTGCCCGATTGCTGACATTCCGCAATGTACTGGTCACCGGTCATCAGGCATTTTTCACACAGGAAGCCTTGGCCGCGATTGCAGACGTCACCCTGGCTAATCTGGATGCGTTCGAAGCTGAAGACTTCGACAGGATGCATGAAGTATCGGTCTAGGCTCTCTTAAACGGCATAAGCTGTCTAAAACGGCCTAAGCTTTCTGAACAATAAAATAAGCGTGTAATTCCGGATACTGATCGAATTCAAAGTGACGTATCCGGCAATCCAATGCTCCTAACAACGCAATAAAACCCGCCACGCCCAATGAAGAATACAGCACCGTCGGTCCCATAAAATCATCGGTGTGTTCACTCGCTTCGTCGGTTCCGCCGCAAGAGAAAATCAGCACTCCGCCGGGGTTCAACGCCGCAATCAGTTTCGTCATTACGGCGTTTTGTTCGCTCAACGGGATGTGCCAGATGCTGTCCCAGGCGGTGATGAAGTCGTATTGGGCCGGCACTTCCCACTGACAAATATCCTGGTGATAAAACGCCAGCTGCGGATAGCGTTCACGCGATAGCCGAATCATTTCAGCGGATACGTCGACGCCTTCAGGCTGAAAACCTTCGGCCAGCAACCAGTCAATCAAGCGCCCATTGCAGCCACAGCCAACGTCTAACGCGGTCGCTTTGTCATCACCGAACTCAAAGAACGTCAGCGCTCTTTGATGTTGGGCAATGCCGTTGTTGCGATTGAAGTCTTCGCTTTGCCACAGATGCGTTATGCGATCGTAGGCTTGGCCAATTTGCTCAGGTTTCACGGTTCACACGCCATAACGCATGCCATCGACCAACAAGGCGACCATGCGGCGCGCGGTGTCCAATCGATCTTGCCGGGCAGATAAACAGAGGTTGCCAACCGCCCGCAGTAATTCGTCGGGGTCAACATCGTCGCGCACTTCTTTGGCGGCGATGGCGGTGTCGAGCAAGGATTGCAACGCCGGCCGCAGATGCGCATCGAAATAAGCCGGCAACGCACTGTAAGCCGGATCACCGGAATGCAATGCAGCGGCTAAGCCGCGCTTGGTCACAATAAAGTCCGCATAGCGCTGCACCCATTGCGCCAGTGCTTCAGCCGGCGCGTATTCGGCCGCCAGTTGCGGCGCAGCGGCGGCACAAGCATCCACCTGGCTGCGGAAGACCGCGACGATCAGGTCGGAGCGCTGTGGAAAATGCCGGTACAAGGTGCCTACTCCTACTCCGGCCCGGTTGGCGATTTCACGCACCGGCGCATCCACACCGGAACTTGAGAAGACAGCCAACGCCGCCGCCAGAATGGCGTCCACGCTGCGTTTGGCATCGGCACGCCGGGCCGTTTTTTGCGGTTCGCTGGGTTGCGACGCTGTCACGACAGTTTCCCTTTCTCAATCTGATTGTCGGCCAGCATTCTGCCAGAATCCGGAACCTTGATCCATTTAATTGCAAAGCGGAACTTTGATCCATATTATACGGAACATTGATCCGCTTACGGCGCCTCGGCGGATCGACACCCACATTTATGACTTCTCAGGAGATCCACCATGCAATATCGCAATCTGGGCAAGACAGGCATCAAGGTCAGCCCTTATGCCCTGGGCACCATGATGTTTGGCTCTGTCGGAAACCCCGACCATGAAGCGGCCATTAGCATCATTCATCAGGCGCTGGACGCTGGCATCAATTTCATCGACACCGCCGATTTCTACAGCCAGGGGGAATCTGAGCGCATTGTCGGCAAGGCGTTGCAAGGTCGGCGCGAACACGCCGTTCTGACCACCAAGGCTCACCTGCCCATGGGCAACGACCCCAATCAGCAAGGCAACTCCCGCCGCTGGCTTACTCAGGCCTTAGACGATTCGTTACAGCGACTGCAAACCGACTACATCGACGTCTATATGGTGCACCGACCATCGCCAGACACCGACATCGAAGAAACCCTGTCAGCGCTCACCGATTTCATGCGGGCTGGGAAAATCCGCGCCATCGGAACCTCGACCTTCCCGGCGTCGCAGATCGTTGAAGCCCAATGGGTAGCCGAGCGCCGAAACCTGGCGCGCGTGCGCGTCGAACAGCCGTCTTACTCCATTCTGAACCGCAGCATTGAACGCGAAGTCCTGCCGGTCTGTGAGCAATACGGCATGGGCGTCATGGTTTGGAGCCCGTTGCACATGGGCATGTTGACCGGACGAGTGCGGCGCGATCAGCAAACCGATTCGCAGCGTGCACCTCATTTCCCGCACTTCTATGGCAATGAACAAAAACTGGACGCGGTCGAGCAATTGGCCGCACTGGCGCAGGAAGCCGGCGTGTCGCTGACGCATTTGGCTATGGCATTTGCCATCGCTCACCCGGCGGTAACAGCCGCCAATTTAGGACCGCGCACACAAGCGCAGTTTGACGACTTGTTGGCCGGAGCCTCTTTCCAACTCAGCGATGAATTGCTGGATCGCATTGATGCCATCGTTGCGCCAGGCACTGATGTCGGTCCGTTACACGCGTCTTACGAAGCACCCGCATTGAACGACGCTCAACTCAGACGTCGGCCGACGAGCGAACGTAACGCGGCCTGAGCAAACCCCGTCGAAGTCCGGATGCGGGCTTCGACGGAATTCCTACTAATAGGAGAAAAAATGCAGATGAACATACAGAAAATCGCTTTGATCACCGGTGCCAACAAAGGCATCGGCCGACAGATTGCAGCCGAATTAATTGACCACGGCTTTATCGCTTTGATCGGCGCACGAGATCATTCCAAAGGCAAAATAACCGCCGACGAACTGGGCGAACATGCCCATGCCATTCAACTGGACGTGACCGATACCACCTCCATTGGAAAAGCTGTTGAGCGGATCGAAAAAGATTTTGGTCGTCTCGATGTATTGGTCAACAACGCTGCCATCGCCCACGCCGGAGATCCCAGCCGATCATTGGATGAAATCAGAGCCGCGGCGCGACCGAGTACGGCAGCGCTCGACGAGGTGAAGGCCGTTTTCGACACCAATGTGTTCGGCGCCTTTGCCGTCACCCAGGCGATGTTACCGCTACTGCGCCAGGCACCTGCGGCGCGCATCGTTATGGTATCCAGCGGTGCTGGCTCACTGGCGTTGCACGCCGATCCTAATTTCGAACTGCGACGCCATTTCGGAGCCATCTATGGGCCGTCAAAAACAGCGCTGAATGCCTTCACGTTGGCGTTTGCGATTGAATTGGAAGACAGCGGCATCAAAGTTAATGCGGCCAATCCAGGACCGACCGCCACCGAGTTCAACAATTTCTATGGAGATCGAACGGTTAAGGAAGGCGCAGCTGAAGCTGTACGGCTGGCCTTGTTAGACGACGATGGCCCTACTGGAACTTTTTCTGGCTTCACCTTCACGGGCGAAAACGGGCCGAACCCATGGTGAAACTGCTACTGCGACTGTTTTATTGCGCAAAACAGGGCAATACATCTTCGCTAAAGTAGGGTTCCTGATAACTCCAGAACATCAATGACACACTCATAAAATCGTCAGCGAAGGCAGCCAGCAACGGCACAATATTGGCGCGGTCGGTTTCGATGCGATCAGAATTGGTCGCGCCAATATAGTTGCCATCCTGAACGGCAATACCCAGCGGCACACTGAACTCATTTTCGTGCATCATGGCAATGGTGTGGTTCAACTGGCCTTTGCGGCGCACCATTAAATCGGGGCCTGCCAAGCCCACGCCAATCTCTTCACCGTAGGCGTATATAGCGCGCAAATAACCTTCATCTTCCCAGGGCAACCACTCGCCCGGCATAAAGTTGGCGTACTGCAATTTAATCGATTGCGGGAACGCTGTTGCCAACGCCTGCATGTTGGCTTTCAAGCCGTCAACATACGCTTCGGGTGAAAAACTGGGGTCCGTTTCGGCACTGACACCAATGGAAGATTCTTGCAAATTGATGCCGGCGATCTCGCCATCAAATTCCTCACCCAACGCTTGCAACAAGACTGCAAAGCGCTCTTGAACGGCAGGGTTCCAACGCTTGGCAACCCAACCTTCCGGTTCACCAGCATCGTTGTATTGATGCACCACACCGCCATCAAATTCATCGCTGCGCAGATAATCCGGAACACCGACATTGGGGTTATAAAAAGTGGCGTCCTGCAATTGAATAAACAGCGTCTTGCCGCGCGATTGCAGGTATTCGATATCAGACTGGATGGCTGAGAAATCGTACTCACCACGCTGTGGTTCCAACTCACGCCAGCTGTACATCAATTGCGCGCCGGCAAAGCGGTCGGCGTTTAGAAACGGATGGCCGCGCATGGCGTCACGATCACGAGCAAAATAGGAGAAATGACGGATGTCATTGCGGGGAATCGGACAACGCGCGTCCAGATATTCCTGGTAGGCGTTCAAATATCGCTCAGCGGGGTTTTGCCAATCGGAGGCAAAGGCCGTGAACGCTCCCATCGCCCACACAACCAACAACAGTCGTTTCATCATTCTGATCCTCATACCAATAACCGACCGCGATATCCGCGCGCGGCGTAATAGGAATCGGCGCCATTGTGGTAAATGAATACCTGATCGTATCGACGGTCTCCGAATATCGCCCCGCCCCGGCTACGAATCGCATCGGGCGTGCTGAGCCAGCTTGAAGTTTTCAGATCGAATTCACCCAAGGTCTGCAAATACCGGTAATCGCCTTCGCTCAATAACTCGATTCCCATGGCAATGGCCTGGCCTTCGGCACTGCCCTCCGGTGGGTGCTTCTTGCGTGCAATCAGGGCGGCATCGTCATAACACAGGCTGCGGCGGCCCGTCGGACTCTCGGCCGAGCAGTCGCAAAAAACGTAGGCGTCTATTGAGTCGTCATAGGCGATTACATCGGGTTCACCGCCGGTGGTTTCCATTTGTTCAAGAGCGGTCAGTTTGCCGGGGTTGGCGATTAATCGCTCAGCCACATCCGACCATTCAATACCGGCGTGTCGTTCCGGATGGGCGTCAAAGCGTTGTTTCAGAACGCTTATCAGGTCTTGATGTCCAGCTCGTGACATCTCTATCTCCTAAATATTTTGATATGTCTGGCACTCACAATCCAATGTCTTCTCGAGACCAGGACATTACTTCCTGCCAAACAGGCGGTGGATTCCAGAAATCCAATACGGGAGAACGTGCCTGCTGCTCTTCCAGTGCCTCCATCTTAGTCAAATACTGGTACAAAAAAGCGGATGCCCGGTAATTCATAATGCAGTGCACAAATACCTTATCCGTGCACAGACAATTCATAACTTGGCAAAAGAGTTTTAGCTGGTCTGGCCTGGGTGCATCAAACGAAACAGGAATGTGAAGGTAATTGAGTTGCAGTGCAGAGAGTCGTTTATCTTCATCCGGAACGGCATCCACATGATCAGGCATACCCAGGTTGATAACGTGTTGATAGCCGTTATCGGCAATTAACTGAAATTGCTCAACCGTCGGCTGACCACCGCTGCCAATATTTGGTGTCAACTGGAAGAAATTTCTAATCGATTCCATAGCAATCGGTCCTACTAAACCAGATGGTATAAGCCTACTGAATTAGCACCTCTTCCACTACATCGTTTGTATGATTTGCAACCATAAAAAAACCCGCCAGAAGGCGGGTTTTTAATCACCGGAGACCGATTAAGTTCAGGCAGCTGCCTTGGCTTTTTCAGTCAGAGCTGTGAAGGCGACTTTATCGTGAACGGCCAGATCCGCCAGGATCTTACGGTCGATCTCGATGGACGACTTCTTCAGGCCAGCGATGAACTTGCTGTAAGACAGACCGTTCACGCGAGCTTCAGCGTTGATACGAGCAATCCACAAAGCGCGGAATTGACGCTTGCGCTGACGACGGTCGCGGTAGGCGTATTGGCCTGCCTTGATCACCGCCTGCTTGGCTACGCGGAATACACGCGAACGTGCACCGTAGTAACCTTTGGCTTGCTTCAGAATCTTTTTGTGACGACGACGGGCGATGACGCCCCGCTTAACACGTGCCATTTATCTTTCCTCCTAATCCGGTGACCGTTAAATGTAAGGCAACATGCGCTTGATCAAAGGCACGTCAGCATCAGCAACTTGCTGAGTGCCGCGCAGATGACGCATACGCTTGGTGCTTTTCTTGGTCAGGATGTGGTTACGGAAAGACTGCTTGTGCTTGAAGCCGTTCGCTGTCTTTTTAAAGCGCTTGGCAGCGCCAGAGTTGCTCTTGATTTTTGGCATTTTCAATCTCCCGATCTACTTCCAGAACCGTTTTGCATCCCCGTTGGGCATGGGCACAAAGCCTTGCCCAGGAGCTGACGGTTGCCATTAAAAAACGACGATTCTGATCAAGCCCAGAATCGTCGTCTGGTTACAAAGTGGCGAACCACTTTGGGATGTGCCGCCCGAAGGCAGCGTCACTTCGTTTCATAACGTGATGCGGCAAGCCGCACCAAGGTACTTATTTCTTCTTGGACGGCGCCATGACCATGGTCAACTGACGGCCTTCCATCTTGGGCTTCTGCTCTACAGTTGCCAGATCTTCCAGATCGTTGGCGACGCGTTGCAGCAGCTCCATACCGATTTCCTGGTGCGCCATTTCACGACCGCGGAAACGCAGCGTGACTTTGGCTTTGTCACCGTGTTCCAGAAACCGAGTCAGGTTACGCAACTTAACGTTGTAATCACCAATGTCGGTGTTGGGGCGGAATTTCACCTCCTTCACCTGCACCTGAACCTGTTTCTTCTTGGCCGCAGCCTTGGCTTTCTTCTCTTCGTAGAGTTTCTTGCCCAGATCCATGATTTTGCAGACTACCGGGTCTGCATTCGAGATCTGTACCAGATCCAGTTCGGCATCTTGAGCCAATTTAATGGCGTCGGCTAACGGCACAATGCCCAGCTGTTCGCCGTCTATGCCGATCAAACGGACTTCGTCCGCCTCAATCTGCTCATTGATGATGTGACGATTGGTAGGTTTGGCGCCTCTCGCGTTGCGTTTTATAACTCACTCTCCGTTTGTTACCAGACGGCCTTTGCGGGCGACATCGGCAGTCAGACGTTCAATAAAGGCGTCGACTGTCATGGTGCCCAGGTCTTCCCCATCACGGGTACGGACGGCAATGGCCTCGTTTTCGACTTCCTTATCGCCAATAACCAGCAAATAAGGAATGCGCTGAATTGTGTGCTCGCGGATTTTAAAGCCGATCTTTTCATTTCTCAAGTCGGCATCTGCCCGGAAACCAGCGGAAATCAAGCGGTTCTGGACGGTTTTGACGAAATCCGCCTGGGCATCGGTGATGTTGCACACCATCGCCTGGATCGGTGCCAGCCAAGGCGGCATGGCGCCAGCGTGTTGCTCGATCAAAATACCGGTGAAGCGCTCGAAGCTGCCCAGAATGGCGCGGTGCAACATGACCGGTGTTTGACGATTGCCCTGCTCGTCCACGTACTGGGCGTCCAGGCGACCCGGCATCGAGAAATCGACCTGCATGGTGCCGCACTGCCACATCCGGCCGAGGCTGTCTTTGAGCGTGAACTCGATCTTCGGACCGTAGAACGCACCTTCGCCCGGCAGGGTTTCCCAAGGCTTGCCGGTCGCATCCAAGGCCGACGCCAACGCCGCTTCGGCACGGTCCCAATCCGCATCGCTGCCGACGCGTTTTTCCGGACGTGTGGACAGCTTGAGAATGACGTCGTCAAAACCGAAGTCGTAGTAGACCTCGTTCAGCATCTCGATGAACTGAGCCACTTCCGGCTGAATCTGCGCTTCGGTACAGAAGATATGCGCGTCATCCTGAGTAAAACCGCGCACGCGCATGATGCCGTGCAACGCACCGGACGCTTCATTGCGGTGGCAGGAACCGAATTCCGCCAGACGCAACGGCAAGTCGCGGTAGCTCTTCAAACCCTGGTTGAACACCTGGACGTGACACGGGCAGTTCATCGGCTTGATGGCGTTATCGCGGTGCTCACTGTGAGTGGTGAACATGTCGTCGCCGAATTTGTCCCAGTGGCCGGACTTTTCCCACAAGGAACGATCCACAATCTGCGGTGTGCGAATTTCGTTGTAACCATGCACCTTCTGCTTGGTACGCATGTATTGCTCGATCACCTGATACATGGTCCAGCCATTGGGGTGCCAGAACACCATGCCCGGCGCTTCTTCCTGCAAATGGAACAGGTCGAGTTTCTTACCGATGCGACGGTGATCGCGCTTGGCGGCTTCTTCCAAAAACGTCAGGTGTTCTTTCAGTTGTTTCTTGTCGGCCCAGGCGGTGCCGTAAATGCGCTGCAACTGTTTGTTGTTGCTGTCGCCACGCCAATAGGCGCCGGAAACGCGCATCAGTTTGAAATGGTGACAGAACTTCATGTTCGGCACGTGCGGGCCGCGGCACATGTCGATGTATTCTTCGTGATGATACAGACCCGGCTGATCATCGCGGCTGATGTTCTGCTCGAGAATTTCCAGCTTGTACGGTTCGCCGCGATCACGGAACGTATCGACCGCTTGCTGCCAGCTGACTTTGTGGCGCACGACGTCATAGTCGGTTTTCGCCAGCTGCATCATGCGCGCTTCGAGCGATTCCAGATCTTCTTCGGTTAACCGGTGATCCAGATCGACGTCGTAATAGAAGCCGTTTTCGATGGTCGGACCGATGGCCATTTTGGCGTCCGGCCAGAGTTGCTTCAGCGCATGGCCGAGCAAATGCGCGCAAGAGTGACGGATGATTTCCAGACCGTCGTCATCCTTGGGCGTAATGATTTCGATGTCAGAATCTTCACTGACAAGATCGACCGCATCGACCCGCACGCCATTAATGCGACCAGCCAGAGTGTTGCGTGCCAGGCCAGGGCCGATGTCTTCGGCAATCTGCATGATGGAAACGGGTGCGTCGTACGAACGTTTGGCGCCGTCGGGCAGCGTAATAACAGGCATGATGTGCTCCTTCAGTGGTGACCCCTACCAAGGGCCACGTGTTGGATATTGAACGTATTGAATGGTGTCACTCTGGCCCGGCCTACCCCTACCAAGGGACCGTACCGGACCGACATTCCGCGCGACCGCTCGTGGGAGTCGTCTCGGCCGAAATGAGCTGCGCAGTCTACCTGATTGAATCGGGCCGGTCACCCCGATTCCCAGTGGCTGTTTACGGTTTATTGACCGCCAGCCTGCATCTTCTCTCCACGATTCTTTTTTAAACTCTGGCTTTATTTTCGGGCCATTCTCATAGTGGATTGGACGGCGTTGTAGATGGGCGGTTGGGCCAGTGAGTCGCAAGCCACCTTGGGGAGTAGTGGATGAAGAAACAATCAATTCTGGTTGGGGCGATATTAGTGATTGGTGTGGGCGGCTATTTGTTGATGAGCCATCCGGTTGCCTCTGAAAGTGGCGCGCAACAACGCGGCAACGCCGCCATGAACATGCGCGCGGGCCTGGCTGGTTCGCGTTGGGGCCGCAGCAACGCCAGCAGCAATGCACTGCAAATCGAAGCCATCGACGTCGAGCTGACCGACAACGCACCCACCACGCCGATGCTGGCTCAGGTCGACGCCAAGCGTCAGGAAACCCTCACCGTTCCCGCCGAAGCCCGAGTGATCGACATCCAGGTTCAGGCCGGCCAATTTGTCAGCGCCGGCGATGCGTTGATGACGCTCAGCGCCGACAGCATTGACTGGACGCTGCGCCAACAACAGGCCTCGGTCGCACAACAGGAAGCCGCCATTCGCATTGCCGATCGGCAACACGAGGTCGATCTCGCCGCGCTGGCAAACGCCCGCGCCAGCTACCAGCGCGAAGTCGCGCTGAACAACCAGGGCTATTCCAATGCCGCCAGTTTGCAGACCGCCGAAGAGGCGTTGCGCAGCGCTGAACTCACCGTCGACATTTATGACGATGAAGCGGTGCAACGTCAGGCCGATCTGGAACAGGCACGCATTGCCTTGGAACAAGCCCAGGCTGACGCCGACGACTTGCAACCCATGGCACCGTTTGACGCAGAAGTGGTCGGTATCAATGTCGCCACCGGCGCCCGCCTGGCCGCTGACACCAACTTGATGACGCTGGTCGATCGCAGCTCTTTATACGCCCGCACTCAGGTTCCGTTGTCGGTGTACCGACGCATTCGCGGCCAGGCCATCGAAGCCGAAGCCATTATTGACGACACCCACTACCCACTCACCGTGACCAGCCTGGCGGCGTCTGCCGAAACCGGCGCGGTGGCGCTGGAAGTCGCCCTGCCCGCCAACATTCCGGTGCTGATTAACGAAACCATCGAGTTGCAATTGAAATTGCCCACAGTCGCCAGTTACGCGGTGCCTCAGGATGCGATTTATCAAAGCGACCGCTTGTATCGCATTGTCGATGGCGCACTCAGCGTCACCACCGTGAACATCCTTGGCTATCAACAACGCGACGGCGAACAGTGGGCGCTGATCAGCCTGGATGAATCGGGCGAACCAATCACCGTCTTAACCACACGCCTGTCACAACCGACCAATGGCACGCCGGTCACCCGTGTCGGCAACGGCCAACAGAACGCGGCCGCCGACGTCACGGGTGACGCCTCATGAATGGTTTCTACGATCAACTGCTGCGCCACAAACTGGCAGCAAATCTGATGATGTTGCTGGTGATCGGTGCAGGCCTGTGGGGGCTGCAATCGGTGCGCTCACAGTTGTTCCCCGACTACGAATTGCCGTTGGTGCGCGCCACCTTCAGTTGGGACAACGCCGACGTCGACACCATCCGCACGCAACTCGGTGACCCGCTCGACCAGAAAATGATGGACAGCGGCGATTTCAACTTCGTCCGCGCCGTCTCCTACAGCGGCGGGCACCGCGTTTTCGCCGCGGTAAAAGACGGCCTCAGCGTCGACGAGGGTTTTGACACCCTGGAAAAAGCCATCGACGACATCGGCCTGCCGTCTGGCGCCAGCATCGATGAATTGGAAAAAATTGAAGTCACCGAGCCGGTCGCCTCCGTTTTGTTGTACGGCGATATTCCGCGCAGCGACCTGGCGAGCCTGGGGTATCAGGCACAGCAATCCTTGCTGGCCGAAGGTGTGGCGGTGGTGGAATTGTCCGGCGTGCCCGGTCGCGAGCGCGTCATTGATGTCGATCTGACCACCCTGGGTTCATTAGGCCTGACGCTCGATACGTTAGCCAGCCGCATCAGCGCCCAGTTCAGTACCACTCCGGCCGGTACGCTGGCAGTCGGCGCCAACAGCACTTCGCTGGTGACCGACTCGCCCGACTGGACTGTCAATGCGCTGAACGACGCCATCATTGCCCAGAACGCCGGCGGCGTGATTCGGTTATCGCAAGTGGCACAGGTCAGCGAGCAATACGACAACACCGACGTGTTGCGCTACCAGGGCATGCCCGCCGTCAAACTGGAAGTCAGCCGCGTTGCCGGTGAAGACACGCTGGAAAACGCCGAATTACTCGACAACTGGATGGCCAAGTACGTTGACGAATTGCCGTACGGCGTTGGCATGCACAAATACAACGAAATCTGGCAGGTGGTGCAGGACCAACTCAATCTGGTGATCGGCAATGGCCTCGCCGGCATGGTGCTGGTGCTGCTGGTGTTGTTTGTCTTTCTGCGCACCCGCCTGGCGATTTGGGTGGCCGCCGGTATTCCGGTGTCGTTCATGGGCACGCTGGCGTTTATGGGTTACACCGACACCACCATCAACACCATCAGTCTGTTCGGTTTCGTGATCGCCATCGGCATCATCGTGGACGACGCCATCGTGGTGGCCGAAGACGCAGCGGCGCTGGAATCGCAAGGGTTGTCGCCAGAACAGGCATCGCGCACCGCCGCCAAACGCATGATGCCGGCGGTCATTGCCTCCAGTCTGACCACCATCGCGGCCTTTTTACCGCTGCTGTTGATCGGCGGTTCGTTCGGCAGCCTGTTGGTCGATATTCCGACCGTCGTCACCGCCGCCATCATCGCCTCTCTGGTTGAATGCTTCGTCATTCTGCCCGGCCACTTAGGTCACAACGGCAAGACCAAACCGATGAGCCCGGCACGGCAACGCTTTGAAGACGCTTTCCACCGTTTCCGCGATGGTCCGTTTCAACGCCTGGTGAAGTTGTCGCTGTCGCATGCTTCGGTGTTTGTCGCGGCGGTCTGCGCGGTGTCATTACTGACGCTCGGTGCGGTTACCAGCGGCCGCATTGAATTCGAACCGTCGCCGTCGCTCGACCAGCCGACGATGAGCGTCACGCTCGACCTGCTGGACGGCACAACACTGGCCGAAGCCGAAGACGCGCTGGACCAGTTGCAAGCCGTGGTCGAAGACATCGACGAATCCGTCGGCGGCGGCCTGATCGCCAACATCGTCCAGCAATTCGCCAGCGTCGATGAACCCGATCGCGCGTCACTGGAACTGACGCTGACCAGCGATACCAACCGGCCACTGACCAACGCCCAGGTGCTGCAACGCATACAGAGCGAATTCCAATTGCCAGATGTGGTACGCGCTTATTCCACCGGCCGGTTCTTCCGTGGCCCCGGCGGTGGCGGCGACCTGGAAATCCGACTGGTTGGCGACAACATTCAGGAACTGAAACGCGCATCGCTGGCGCTGCAAACCGATCTGCAAGCCTATTCGGACGTACTCAGCGACATCACCGACGACCTGCCGCTCGACGGCCAGCAATACGAAATGAGCCTGACTCAGGCCGCCCAAACCGCAGCCGTGGACATGAGCAGTGTCGCCAGTCAGGTTGCCAGCCAGTTATCCGGCAAGACACTGACTACAGTGCAGGAAGGCGACCAGGAAATTCCGGTGGTGTTGCAACTGGTCGAGCACCAGCGCGAAAGCGACGCCTGGCTGGAAACGCTGCCGATTCAGTTGAGCGATGGCAGCACCCGGCCGCTGGGCAGTCTGGTCAACTTCAAATTCGATCAGGGTCTGAACCGCATCACCTCGCGCGACGGCCAACTGGAAGTGGAAGTCACCGCCACTTACAACGGCGATCAATTAACCGACTTCTATCCGTTGCTGGAAGACGACATTCTGCCCGCCCTGAGCGCACGTTATGACATCGACTGGACCATCAGCGGCCAGGCCGAAGAACTCGAATCTTTCTTCAACGACACCTTGCTCGCGGTGAGCATTGCTGTGTTGTTGATCTACTTGATTCTGGCGTGGGTGTTTGAATCCTGGCTGTGGCCGTTCGCCATTCTGATCACGGTGCCATTCGGTTTGACTGGCGCGGTGATTGGTCACTGGCTGATGGGCATGCCGCTGTCGACCATTTCGGTGTTCGGTTTAATCGGCCTGTCCGGCATCGTCATTAACGACGCCATCATTCTGGTCACCGTATTCCGAAGACTGCACAACGACGGCATCAGCCTGTACAACTCGGCGGTGCAAGCCGCGCTGTCGCGGCTGCGCCCGGTCATCCTGACGTCCATCACCACCATGGCGGGTTTGATTCCGTTGCTGTTCGAAACCAGCGTCGATGCGGCCTTGCTGAAACCGATTGCCGTCGGTCTGGTGTTTGGACTGGGATTCGGCACGCTGCTGATTCTGCTGTTGGTGCCGATTCTGCTGTATCAGTTGGGACTGCTGAAAGCGCGGATCGCCAGCCGCAAAGGCGGTGGCGATCCGGAATTCGTCAAAGTCTGACGGAAAGGTTCAATTACGCGGCGCCGCCGGTCTGCACCTGCCATTGCGACCAATAGGCGCCGCGCTGCGTCACCAAGTCGTCATGGCGGCCCTGCTCGACAATGCGGCCTTGCTCCAGCACCAGAATCTGATCGGCGTGGACGATGGTCGACAAGCGATGCGCAATCATGATGACGGTGCGGCCATGGGCAATGTGTTTCAGCGAGCGCTGAATGGCGGCTTCGGTTTCGTTATCAACCGCGCTGGTCGCTTCGTCGAGCACCAGAATCGCCGGGTCTTTCAACAAGGCCCGCGCCAGTGACAAGCGCTGGCGCTGCCCGCCCGACAACCGCACACCGCGTTCGCCGACGGCGGTATCCAAACCCTCCGGCAAGCGCTCAATAAATTCCCAGGCTTCAGCTGTTTTGGCCGCCTCGATAATCTCGTTGTCGCTGGCGTCAGGCCGGCCGTACGCGATGTTGTCGCGAATGCTGCCTTCAAACAAAAACACATCCTGACTGACCAGACCGACAGCCGAACGCAAACTGCGCAGCGTTAGCTGTTCGATTGGCGTGCCGTCGAGAAAAATCTCGCCGCCCTGTGGCTGGTTAAACCGCAACAGCAATTTGATCAGCGTCGATTTACCGGAACCAGTGGCACCGACCAACGCCAGCGTTGTGCCCGCATTCACTTTAAAATTGATGTCGTGAACACCGACGCCGGTCCGGCTGTAGAGAAAATTCACACCCTTGTACTCAACTTCGCCGCGCACCGGGTGCGGCAGACTGAGCGTACCCTGATCGGGAATCTCGATGGGCGTTTCGATCAACCCCAGAATGCGACGCACACTCGCCATGGCGCGTTCATACAAATCGATGGTTTGCGCCAAAGCCGTTAGCGGCCACAACAAGCGCTGCGTCAAAAACACCAGCACGCCGTAGGCACCAACGCTCAATTTGCCATCCAGCGTCTGCATACCGCCGATGACGAAGGTGAACAAAAAGCCGGTCAGAATGGCCATGCGAATAATGGGAATAAACGCTGAGCTGACGGCGATGGCGTGGCGGTTGGCTTCGGCATAGGCTTCGCTGTCGGCACGCACCCGCGCCGCTTCGGTCTGCTCGGCGGTGAACGCTTTGATAGTGCTCATACCGCCGATGTTGTTAGCCAGGCGAGTTGCCAATCGGCCGACCTGATCGCGCACCCTGGCGTACAAGGGCGTCGCGCGTTTTTGGTAGTAAAACGCGCCCCAGATAATCAGTGGCACCGGCGTGAAAGCCAGCACAGCGATCAACGGCGAAATCACAAAGAAGATGGCACCGACCGCCACCACGGCGACCAGTATCTGCACCAGCTCGTTGGCGCCGCCGTCGAGAAATCGTTCCAGTTGATTGACGTCGTCGTTCAATACCGAAATCAACTGGCCGCTGGAGCGGTTTTCGAAAAAGCTCTGGTCCTGTTTCTGAATGTGCTCGTAGGCGTCCTGCCGGAAATCGGCTTGCAGCCGTTGCGCCAGATTGCGCCACAGAATCTGGTACAGGTATTCAAACAGCGACTCGCCCGCCCAGATCAAAAACGTCAACACGGCCAGCGCAGTAATTTGCGATTCCGGCGTCGCCAGCCCCAGACGCGAGACAAAACTCGCCTCCTGATTGACCACCACGTCGATGGCGATACCGATCAGAATTTCCGGTGCGATGTCGAACAACTTATTGATCACCGAACAGGTGATGGCACCGATCAGACGAAGACGATAGCCGCGTGCGTAATGCAGCAACCGCAGCAACGAACGGAAACTGGTCTGGGATGATTCAGACATGGGAGTCCTTGAATGAGGTGGAGACGAGGGTGAGCCTTAAAGAGCAGCCGGGATGGTAATGAATCGCAACGCAAGAGTCGATGCGCTGGTTCAGCGGGCATCCCTGCCCGCTCATACGGTGGCGATCAGGCAGCGCGCAGTTGAGCGCTGGCGTCCTGTTCACGAATCGGCCAATGCAGTGCAGCCGCAACCAGACCGAGAATAATGCCAGCGATCCAGATGCCGTCGTAACTGCCAAAGGTTTCATACAGCCAACCACCCAACCAGACACCGCTGAAGCTGCCCAACTGGTGACTCAGAAAAACGACGCCGTACAGGAATGTCATGTAGCGGGTACCAAAAAATACCGCGACCAAACCGGAGGTCGGCGGTACCGTCGCCAGCCACAAAAACCCCATGGTCGCGCTGAACACCAAAATGCTGACCAGACTGACCGGCACCAACAGGAAGGCGGTAATTGCCACCACGCGACCCAAATAGATAAACGCCAGAATGCGCTGCTTCGGCAGGCGGCCACTCTGCACACCGGCCACATAAGCGCCAATCACATTGCACAACCCGATCAAGCTGATGCTCCAGGCACCGACTTTGGCATCGAAGCCCAGATCCACGACATAACCAGGCATGTGCACGGTGATAAAGGCAACGTGGAAACCGCAAACGAAAAATCCCAACACCAAAAGACTGTAGGAACGCACGCCAAAGGCGCGGCGCAAAATTTGCCACAGTGAGGCTTCAATCGCTGGGCTGGAGGTGTCGGATGCGCCGCCATACGGCGCCAACGGAATCGCCAACAACGCCATCACCAAGGCCGACAAACTCAGCCACTGCAACGCCTGGAACCAGCCGATGGCATCGACCAACGTCTGCATGATCGGCACCACCAGAAACTGACCAAAGCTGCCGGCCGCCGTGCCCAATCCCAACGCCCAGCCACGCCGCTCTTCCGGCACAGCACGCACCAAAGCCGGCAGCACGATACCAAAGGCGGTTCCGGCGATACCCGCGCCCACCATAATTCCGGCGGTAGCAATCAATGCACCAGCGCTGGCTGCATAGGCCATGCCGGCCATGCCAGCGGCGTAACAGGCCACCCCGGCGAGCAACACCTTCAAATTGCCGAACCGATCGGCCAGACCACCCGCCAATACTGCGATCACGCCCCAGGACAAATTCTGAATCGCCAGCGCCATGGATAAGACATCCCGACCCCAGCCATGCGCCGCCGACATAGGCTGCATAAACAGGCCAAAACCAGCGCGATATCCGAACGACAACATCAGCAACAAACAGGCGCTGATCAACACCGGTAACACCGGCAATAAACGATCTTTCATGATTTCCAGGACTCCACAGCAGGCGGGCAAGCGCACGACGATAGCGCCAACCCAAAAGGCCGACAAGCGCGGGCTTGCGGTCGCAACAAACACAAGGCTATAGTCCAGCGCCGCGGTCATCGCCCTTACTGGGACAGGCCTTGCTGGTTGGTTGTAGGCATCATTTCAGGAGGCTTAAATGACGGCGAATCGTGGTCTGTTATTAATTCTTTTGGCGTACATCGCCTTCATTTCTTTAGGCCTGCCTGATGGCTTGCTGGGCGTTGCCTGGCCGTCGATGCGCGACACGTTCGACTTGCCGCTCGACGCCATCGGCACCCTGCTGATCGGTTCCACCTCCGGTTACATGCTCAGCAGTTTCATCAGTGGTGTGGTCAGCCGCCGCCTGGGCATCGGCCGCTTGCTGGCATTGAGTTGCACCATCACAGCCCTGGCGCTGATCGGTTATACCCTGGCCCCGCACTGGTGGATTCTGGTCGGTCTGGCGCTCTGTCTCGGCCTGGGTGCCGGTGCCATCGACGCTGGCCTGAACGGCTACGTCGCCACCCACCACAGCGACCGCATGATGCAGTGGCTGCACGCCAGCTTTGGCGTCGGCGTAACACTGGGTCCGCTGATCATGACCGTCGGTCTGAACCTGACCGGACACTGGCAACCGGGTTATTGGGTGGTCGGGCTGGCGCAACTGGCCTTGGCGCTGGTGTTTCTGGCCACGGCTCCGTTGTGGCTGAAGCCAGCGACGGACGTAACGACTGAAGCGCAGTTGAGCGACGATGCCGGCAAAGTCACCACCACCCGCCCGGATTTGCTACAGCCGGCATCTATGTTCGGTTCGCTCGGCACCCTCTCGGTCTGGGTCAGCATGTTGTTGTTCTTCTGCTACACCGGCCTGGAATTGACCATGGGCTTGTGGACTTACTCGCTGTTGGCCGAATCGCGCGGTGTGTCCGTTGCAACGGCCGGTCTGTGGGTGTCGATCTACTGGGGCATGTTTACCGTCGGGCGCTTGTTGGCGGGCGTGTTTGCGAACTGGCTGGGGCACTTGCGACTGATTTGGGGCAGCCTGATTCTGGCGCTGTTTGGCACGGTGTTGCTGATCTGGAATCCGGTAAACGCCGTGGGTCTTTTCGCCATCGGTCTGATCGGCTTTGCCTTTGCGCCGGTGTTTCCGGGGTTGGTGTCTGGAACACTGCACCGCGTCGGACGTGCACATCAGGACAACACCATGGGCATGCAAATCGCTGCGGCCGGCATTGGCGGCGCCGGCTTGCCGGGGTTGAGCGGCGTACTGGCGGCGCGCTATTCGCTGGAAGTTGTGCCTTGGGCGATGCTGGTCGCCTTACTGTTGCTGACCGGCCTCTATTGGCTGTCGCTCAGCCGGTTCAGCCGTCGCTTTGACTGACGGCGTTTCGCTGGCAGCCACCGCTTGCGGCAGGGGTTTGATCACCGCCGTCTGCAACAACAGGCTGTTCGGATAAGTCAGCAAATCGCCCTGGCGACGCCGGATCAGTGTATGAAACGGCGTGATTTCCTCAATCACGCCGCTCAGGTCTTCGTCTTTGAACACAATCCGAATTTCATCGCCGATGCGAAACGGGAACTGAAAAAAGATGATCACGCTGGCGGTGACGTTACTGAGAATGGACCACTGCGCAAACAGCGCCACGCCCAGGACTGCGATAAATGACGACAGAAACAGCACAAACTGACCATAACTGATGCCAAAGACCAGACCGGTTGCCACGCCATACGCCAGCACATGGAAAAAATGCAGCGTTTTGCGGACCAGCGCTTTGCGCTGAATGGACACATCTTTGCTGTCGACAAAGATCGTCAGGAAATAACTCAGCAAACTCCGGGTCAGAAAAAAGGCGATAGCCAGGACCGCCAACGCCAACAATAACCGCCACTCCATCTGAAAAATCCGTTCGATTGACTCTTTTTCATAATGCAACAGGCTAAAGATAACGGAAAGACTGGCGGCGCGCGGATGTCCGCCAGCCCGGTTTTGCATACAATCCCCTTCTTTCACCGACAAGAGAGCTGAACCTTGAGTCAAGAGTCCAAAGGCGGCAGTTTTTTCACCAACCTGCTGTTCAACATCCTGTTACCTGTCATCATCCTGACGCGCTTCAGCAGTGAAGACACCCTCGGCCCGGTCTGGGGCATCGTTGTCGCTCTGGCGTTCCCGATTGGTTACGGCCTGTGGGAAATGCGTCAGACGTCCAAAGTGAACACCTTTTCTGTGATCGGCGTGATCAGCGTCTTTCTCACCGGCGGCATCAGCCTGTTGCAACTGGACCCGAAATACATCGCCATCAAGGAAGCCGCCGTTCCAGCGCTGCTGGGCCTGGCGGTTCTCATCAGCCAATACACCCGCTTTCCGCTGGTACGCACGTTGATTTTCAATGCACAACTGTTCGCTATGGATCGCGTGCAGACTGCGCTAGATGAACGCGGTACAGCGGCCTTGCTGGAGCGTCGGTTGCAGTTGGTGTCGTACATCATCACCGCCTCTTTCCTGCTGTCGGCGGTGCTGAACTATGTACTGGCGCGGGTCGTCGTGGTCAGTCAACCGGGCACGACGGCGTTCACGGAAGAGCTGGGCCGGATGACGGCGCTGAGTTATCCGGTCATTGCCTTGCCATCGACGGTGATTTTGATGGGAGCGATTTTTTATCTGCTGAATCAGTTGCGCAAACTGACCGGTTTGCAGTTGGAAGAATTGCTGTCGGAAAAAGCGCGCTGATAACGCTCAAAGATTAACCCGTTCGAACCGTTTCTCAGACGGTTCTATCGGCTGCGCCAGACCACACCACTGGCGCAGCCGCACCGCTTAATGCAAAGTCGCGCTGCCAGTTACTTCGGCCCAGCCGTAATGGCCGGCCAGTTCAAGCAGAGCGCGATGGCGTTCCACTTCCAGATCAACGGCACCGCCGTTTTCCAAATGAAAGTCGTACAGGGTATTGATGAGAGCAGAGAGTACATCCTGGTTGTCCACCAGGCTGGTTGCGATACCGGACGCGCAGAGTATGTCGTAAATCGGATCCAGATTGGCCTGCAGATCCCCCTGGTCGTCGCGGCTGACGTCAAGAGCGCTGAAATCGAAATTTTCGGACACGATCAGCTCGAATTCTTTTACATCATTCATAGCCTCACCTCGCTCTTTATTGGGATGGGATAACACCGTCTGTCGACGGTCAATGCATACGCAGAACAACTCCTGTGTGGTGGGAATACTTTATAAGATTGATCATCACTGGCGGGAATGCAAGCCCGCCGCCGGTTCCACTAGAACCGGCAGGATTGACGCATCGGTTCAATTACTTCCAGAAAACCGGTGAAATCGAACACGGCGGTAATCGGATCATCGTTATACGGCGTGGTGCGAAACACCACGGTGGTATGGCCGGCCTGAACCTGAGCGGCCAGTTGGGCGACAAATTCGGCCTGAGTAAAACCGCTGTCAGCCCCCGAAAGAATCGACGATTCCCGGTACCGACCGGCCTCCCAGCGGCCAGTCACCGGCGCCAACTGCCCCAACCGAGTGGTGACTTCCGGACGCGTACTGGGCAGAAAATCTTCCCAGCGTAACGTCAGGGTGTATTGGCCGGGTGCGGTGGAATCGCACTGCCAATCGAGCACGATGGGATCGCCCCGGCCATTAAGGCCCTGGGCCGAGCGGATCGACAGATGATGTTCAGTCTGGCCGGTTAACGGATCGGATTTGGCTTCGTAGTTGAACGCGGCCACTTCCAGCTGGGCATTGCCGCTGCTGGCTTCGGCTTCGTCGTAACAGGCGTAGCGACGTTCACGATTGTTCAGTTCCCGACAGTTGCTAATGGCGTCAACAAAGGTTTCAGCGACGGCCGTCATCGCTGTAATGCTCAACATAAGTCCAAGTAAGACACGAACTGGGTTCGTCATGGGTCTGGCAACTCCTCGGTATTACGACACTCGGCCCGATCGGTGACCGAAAAATAATAGTGAATTGTAGCAGCCGCTGCGTCCGGCTTGACACAGCTCAATGAAAGACACAAAAGACAACAGAGCGTCCCGTTTTAACACGCGCATCGCAACACTTCTGTGGCTAAAATTGCGCACGCCGCAGCCGATAGTAATGAGACAACTGACGCTGTTAAGACCAGCAATTCCCAGGATCTAAATCTCCATGCGCAAGAATCTGCCCGTCACCGACACCGAGTACGTCTTAAAGGACGATCAGGTACTGATTTCTTCCACCACGGTGAAAGGCGTCATCCTCCATTGCAACGATGTGTTTTGTGAAGTCAGCGGCTACAACCGCGATCAATTGATTGGTCAGGCACACAATCTGATTCGCCATCCGGACATGCCCCAAGCGGCCTTTGCCAATATGTGGGGTTATCTGAATGCGGGAAAACCCTGGATGGGTCTGGTTAAAAACCGGCGCATCAACGGCGACTATTATTGGGTAAACGCCTACGTCACGCCGGTCACCGAAAACGGCAAGATCATCGCGTACGAATCGGTTCGGGTGAAACCCAAACGAGAAGACGTCGAACGCGCCTTCCGTATTTATCAGCGCCTGAACGCCGGCAAACATCCGCTGTCCTGGATGCAGCGGATACGCAAACGCATTGTCTTATTAGGCCCCAACAGTCTGGCCGCATTTTTCCTGATCGCCATTGGCTATTTCACCGGCGACTGGACCAGCCTGGGTCTGGCGGCCTTGGTGATGACAGCGTTGAGCGTGATCGCCTACCGTCAACGCGATCGCATTGTGGCGCGCATGCAAGAACGCACCGCCGGTCAATTCAGCGACCCGATCATCGCCATGACCTATTCCGACTCACCGGGCACCATGGCCGAACTGGAATTGGCGATGGACAGCGCCCGGGCACACCTGCGAACCGTGCTGACGCGCATCGATGACGCCGCCGCCGGCGTCAACAACCAGGCCATTCAATCGCGAACTTTGACGGCCGAATCAGTCACCGCCATCGATTCTCTGCAAAGCGAAACGACCCAGATTGCCGCCGCCGTAAACGAAATGGCCGCCACCATTCACGAAGTCTCTGGCAACGTTCAGGACACCGCCGGCGAAGCCGACAAGGCGCACGAACTGGCCGACCAGGGCACGGCCACGGTCAGCCTGGCCCGACAAGGCATTCAGGAATTGGCCGATGCGGTCGAATCCATCGGCCAGACCGTGAAAGACGTGGTGAGCGAAACTCAATCCATTGCCGAAGCCGCCAAGCTGATTCAGGAAGTCACCGAACAAACCAACTTGCTGGCGTTGAACGCCGCGATCGAAGCCGCCCGTGCCGGCGAACACGGCCGTGGCTTTGCCGTGGTAGCCGACGAGGTGCGCTCGCTGGCCATTCGCACCGCCAACACCACCACTCAGATTCAGACCATCATCGATAATCTGAAAACCAAAACCGGCGATGCCGAAGCCGCCGCCGAGCGCGGCCGCAACATCGCCGAAGACAGCGTCAACCGGGTCAGCGAAGCGGATTCCGCGCTGCACGCCATCGCCGATGCCGTGGTGCGCATCACGGAAATGACGCATCAGATGGCAACGTCCATTGAAGAACAGAGCCAGGTCTCCGAAGAGATCAACAAACAGCTGACACGCATAACCGGCCTCGCCGACCACAGCCTGGAACAAGGCCGGCTCTCGGTTCAAGGCGCCGAAACACTGAGCGAACTGTCTGATAAGATGCACGAACTGGTGGTGCTGTTCCGCACCTAGATCGGACGCCAACAGCGCATCTGTCCGCCGCCGTAACGAATAGGACGCCGTATGAACATCAAGGCCAACAAACACGCTCAGAAGTTGCTGCTGTTTTCGCTGACCGGCAAACAGAGCTTTGCGATTGGCACGCTCAAAGTACGCGAAATCATACCGTTCCGGGCACTGTCCAAACTGCCGCAGGACCATCCGGCGGTACTGGGCGCAACAACGGTACGCCGCACCACCATACCAGTAATCGACATGGCTGCCGCCGTTGGTTACCAACCGCTGACTGCAGAAGAACTGCCGCACTCATCCATCATCATCACCGACGTTCAGCGCAAGGAAGTCGGGTTTGTGGTGCGGCGGATTGAAAAAATCGTCGATACCAATTGGCGCGACGTCAAACCGCCGCCCAACATGCTGGGCAAGAACGCCTATCTGACCGGCCTGTTCATGGACGGTGACCACACCATTCAGTTATTGGACGTTGAACTGCTGCTGTCACGCATCTACCCCGACCCGCCCGGCAAACGCTACGCCACTCTGACCGACGTTCAGCGCGAGCAATTGCAACCGCTGAATATTTTGCTGGTGGACGATTCGCACGTCGCCCGCAAGCAATTGTCGGACGCGCTGGACAACATGAACATCCCTTACAAGGTCACCACGCACGGGCTGGAAGCGCTGGATGTGATGGAGCGCAGCGCCCGCGAAGGCCGCCCCATCGACATCCTGGTCAGCGACATCGAAATGCCCGGCCTCGATGGCTACGAACTCGCATTCAAGATTCGCGATGTGGCCGAACTGAAACGGACCTACATCATTCTGCACACCTCGTTGAACAGCGAGATGAGTCTGACCTACGCCAATCAGGTGGGCGCCAACGAAGCACTGACCAAATTCGACGCCGACGAACTGGTCCACGCCATGTTGCGCGGCGCTCAATCTCTGGCCGCCAATTGAAAACGCCACTTGCCCGGCACACCTGACCGCCTTTACAATACTGGACATTCATACAGTTATTGGGCGAGAGATTATGGCTGTCCAGTTACTCGGCCGCAGTGTGGCCGGACCCCAACTCAACCTGCCGTTGTTTATTGAAGGCGCCGAAGCCAGCCAGGACGCCGCCGCCAGCGTCGATGAATCCGCCGGCATTGATCTGAACCAATTGTGTTTGCGCTACCCGGAACGGACGTTTTTTGTAGCCGTCGAAACCGATGCCATGATCGACGCCGGCATCGCCCCCGGCGATGTGCTGATTGCGCATCAGGCGCAAACCGCCCGGTCCGGGCAAATAGTCATTGCCAGCGTGCAGGGTGAATTAACCGTACGGGAATTACAGTTATCGCCCTCGCCGCGATTAATCGCACACCACCCGGATATGGAAACATTCGTTATTCCCGACAGCGAAACCCTGACTATTTTGGGCATAGTGACGCAGGTGTTGCGTTCAATTGGATATTAAACTTGAATTGCTGCGCAACGGCCCCTAAATTAACAGCGCTCCAGATATCTTGTTTTTATTAATACCGACAAGTGAGCCGTTTTAGTGCGTTATGCGTAATCTCCTGACGGATCGCATGATTCATTGCCCACTGCCCGGTTTTCCCAACAGCGGCCCGTTCCAGGCCAGCGTTAAACCGCCAGTGTTGATGCTTTGCATGGCATACCTGTGTGCAAAGCGGTTTGTTCATCCACTTTATTTTGAACATTGAGACCATGACCGAAGCCAAGTCATATACCCCTATTGACGATCAAATGATCGATCAACAAATTCAGCAATACCAAGCTGAACTGGACGCGTTAAAACAGGCCAAAGCCGCTGCATTAAAAAAGGAAGAAGGTTTTGATCTGTATTTGGATTTATTGAAAAACCTGCAACGCGATTATGAATTAACCGAAGAAGATATTTTTAATCGACGCAGCGTCCAGATTGGCGAATGGATTACCGATCACCTGCCGCGCCTGAATAAATCGGCGCTACTGACTCGACTGGAAAAATTCATCGGCGACCGCCTGAAACAACAAGCCCGCAAGAAACCGCTGACTGGTCGTCCACAACCGGCGCGCGAATTGCCACCGGGGCAATATCGCCACCCACTCAAACTGGAAACGCTGGAAAAGAAAACCCGCGCGCCGCGCGAGTTAAATCAATGGGTGATCGAAAACAGCCTGGAAACGGTGCTGTCCTGGAAAATCGACACCGCCCAGAGCGAAGGCTGACGGCCGCCTAGCCCATCAACCCCTGTTGCAGCAACCGCAAACCGGTCAGCAGCAACAGGGCGTAACACAATCGATAGAACCAACGCTCCGACAACCGGTGGTGCAGCCAAAGCCCCAAATACACCCCTGCCACAGCCACCGGCGCCAACATCACCGCATTGAGCAAAATTTCCGGACGGAACTGGCCCAGCAAGGTGTAGGGCACCAGCTTGATGTAATTAATGAAGGCAAAGAACACAACCGTCGTGCCGACGAACAACGTCTTATCCAATTGTTGCGGCAATAAATAGACGCTGATTGGCGGACCGCCAGCGTGGGCCGAAAAGCTGGTAAAGCCCGCCACGGCCGACCAAAACCCACCACGAACCCGGCTTGCCGGTCGCGCCGGCCGTTCCCGACGCCAGGCCTGGCTGTAGTAATTCAGTGCAAACGCCACGGCTATAACGCCAATCAGCAGGCGCAACATTTGTTCATCGACCCAGCGATAGGTCAGCGTTGCCACCAGTACGCCGATCAAGCCACCGGGAATGATGATCCACAGATTGCGCGCATCCCAACGCCGCCAATAGGCGCGCAGACCGGCGATATCCATGATGCACAGCATCGGCAGCAGGATGGCCGCGGCATCAAAGGGTGAAATGGCCAGCGACATCAACGGCACGGCAACCATGCCCAAACCACCGCCAAAACCGCCTTTGGAAATGCCGACGATCAGGATGGCGATCACCGCCAGAACATAGAAAGTGGGAGACAACAACACAGCGCAATTCCTTAACGTCGGTAAGGCTCGGCATTGTAACGCGCAGCCCGCACAGTCGAAACGCAGTCGACTGAAATGGTTGCAATTCAACCAAAGAAACCATTATGGTTTAAATCATCATTAAACAACCGTGGAGGTTGGCATGACGCCTCTGGTGCTGATCGGCGATCTCGTCGCCTCACGCCGCTCCAGTTTGCGCCAACAGTTGCAAGAGCAACTCAAAGGCGCATTGGACGATCTGAACCGGGACCGCGCCGGTCTGATTTCACCCTATACGCTGACGCTGGGCGATGAATTTCAGGTGGTCTACGACAACGCCGATCGCTTGTTTGCCGATTGCCTGTCGATTTCCGCCGCCGTGCACCCGGTACGGATGCGCTACGCGCTGAGTCTGGGCGACATCACCACCGACCTGAACCCGGAACAAGCGCTGGGCATGGACGGCCCAGCCTTCTATCAGGCCCGCGATGGCATCGACCAGCTCAAACGCAGCGGCGAACTCTTCACCCTCGCCGGCCTGCCCGACAACGAACAGGCGCTGGCCGCAGGCGGTCTGGGCTTGTTCAGCCATCAGCTGAGCAAGTGGAACGCCAACCGCCTACACATTCTCAACCGGCTGTTGCTAGGCTGGCGCGTCGAACGCATCGCCGACGAACTCGGCATCAGCGAACAGGCGGTGTACAAGAACATCAACAGTGGCGGGCTGCACGCCGTTATTCGCCTGTTGCGCGCCGTCACCACCCAACTCAATAACGGCATGCGGAGCCGACCATGATGACGTGGCTGTTTCTGGTCGGCTGGCTGACCAGTCGTCTGGCGCTGATCGCTCGCGATAAACCGCTGGAAGCGCGCTTTCTGGTTAGCCTGCTCGTCGGCCAAATGCTGTGGTGGCTGCTGACACTTGGAGTGTCGGTCGCCAGTGTGAGCCTGGCCGGTTTGCTGATATTGGCGTTGATCGCACCAGAGCGCCTGCTGCCGGCGTCCTGGTTAAACGACGCCCGTCTGGCCGCCACTCTGATCATGCTGATCAGCCTGATGTTTCTCGCCGACGCCCTGCCCGCTCCGGCCTGGCAGACCGCACTGGCTAATGGTTTGTGGTCGCTCGGGTTAAGCACTGAGGCGGCAACACGCGCCTTAATCTGGTTGACCGGCTTTCTGTTGGTCGCCAACGAAGCCAACTTGCTGATTCGCAGTCTGTTCCGGCGCTTTTCGCTCGAACCGAAACTGCCCCAAGCCGAACCAGACAGCGCGGAAAACGTTGACGCCCGGGAATACAACGCCGGCCGCGTCATCGGCATTCTGGAGCGCTGGTTGATGTATCTGGTGCTGGTCTCGAGCGCCAACTACAACGTCATCGCCTTGATCATCGCCGCCAAGGGCTTTGCGCGTTTTCGTCAGTTGGAGGAACGCGCCTTTGCCGAATACGTGCTGATCGGCACGCTGGCCTCGACGTTGGTCACCATCGGCATCGCCGAAAGCCTGCGCTCAATTCTGGCTCAGTAACCTGGGCGGGCCGAAGCAATAACCCTGGCATTGATCACAGCCCAACGCGCTGAGAATCTGTACTTGCTCGGGCGATTCCACACCTTCGGCCAACACTTGCAATCCCAACGGCCGCGCCATCGCGATGATCGATTTCACCAGGGTGTAAGCACTGCTGCGCGCAGTCAGCCCTTCAATTAACGAGGCGTCGATTTTCAGCCGGTCCAAGGGCAGCGCATGCAACAACGGCAGCGACAAACAGCCGGTACCAAAATCGTCGAGCACAAAACGCACACCCATTTCACTTAACTGCGCCATGCGTTCGCGGCTGCGGTCCAGATCACGGCTGATCAACGCTTCAGTCACTTCGAACTCCAGCAGCGCCGGGTCGGCCCCGGTCAACGCCAGAATAGCATCCACCTGCGCCACAAAATCGGCGGTCAACCACTGGCGGGTGCTGATGTTCAGCGAGATGGGCAAAGCGGTTTCACCAGCCAACCGCTGGCTTTGCTCACACACCTGACGCAACGCCCAGCGACCGATGTCGATAATCAGACCATTGGCTTCCGCCATGCCCAGAAAATGTTCCGGCTGCAAAACGCCCAGGCGCGGATGGCGCCAACGCAGCAAAGCCTCATAACCCAGAATTCGCCCATGCAGATTGGTACGCGGCTGGTAATGCAATTCAAATTGATCGTTCTCCAGCGCCTCGCGTAAATCCAACTCCAACTGATTGCGTCGTTGCAGCCGCGCCTGCATGTCCGGCTCGAAAAAACACAGTTGATCACGACCGGATTGTTTCGAGGCGTACATCGCCAGATCGGCCGACACCAACAGCGTATCGACGCTGCGCTCGTCACCGCGAAACAGCGTCGCCCCAATGCTGGCGCTGAGCAGATAGGCCTGCCCCTGCAAATTGTAGGGTCGGCGCAACGCTGCCAGCAGCTTGTCGCCATACGCCTGAACCGCGCGTTCGGCCGTGGCCTGATCGGACGACAGGCCACCCACCAGCACAACGAATTCATCGCCCCCGGTCCGCGCCAGACTGTCCGAAGTGCGCGAACAGGCTTTCATGCGCCGCGCTACCTGGATTAATAGTTCATCGCCCAGCGCATGGCCGAAGGCATCATTGAGTTGTTTGAAATGGTCCAGATCGACAAACAACAGCGCCGCAAACTGGCCGGTGCGACGGCTTTGCGCCCGCACACCATCAAGCCGTTCAATCAACAATCGCCGGTTCGCCAACAGCGTTAACGGATCCTGATAGGCCAGCTTCTGCATCCGGGCCTCAACCGCCTTGCGCTCGGTGATGTCGCTGAAGCTGGCGATGTAATGCGTCACCCGACGGTTGCCATCGCGCACCGCCTTGATCACCGTCCGCTCGGTAAACAGCTCGCCGTTCTTGCGCCGATTGCAGATTTCGCCGGACCAATAACCGTCGCGTTCAATGGTTTGCCACAGTTGGCGGTAAAAGTCGGCATCGTGAATACCAGAACTGAGCAGCGAGGGTTTGCGCCCGATCACTTCGTCTTCGCGGTAACCAGTGATGTCAGTAAAGGCCGCGTTCACGCGGAGAATGCGTTGGTCCCGGTCAGTGATCAGCACCGCATCCTGGGTTTGCAGCGCCAAGGCAGAAATCTGGTGGTCGGCCAGCGCCTCTTTCTGGTCGGTGATGTCGTGCATCCACAACAGCCAGCGTCCGGGCCGAGGGTGTGCGCTGAAACTGGCGGTCACTTCAAACCAACGCCAATGGCCGTCCACCGGCAACGACAATTGATCACTGCGTTGCGATTCCCAACCCGGCTCAGACTCCAACAGCCGCCGCACCACCAGCGCCGCATCCTCCGGTAACACAGTTTCAGGCGTAGCCCCGAGGTAAGCCGCCCGAGGCCGATACAGCACCTCCGGCACCGGGCTGTGCACATCGCAAAAGCGGCCGTCTCCATCCAGCTCGAACACAAAATCCGGAGACGACGCCAACGTAGCCCGCAACCGGGCAATACGCCGACGCTGCCGCCGCCAACCCCAATAGACCAAAACAGCCAGCGCCACCGGCCCGGCCAAGCCCAGCGCCCATAGCGTTTGCCCATCCATGTTCAGCCACCCCATTCACAACCTGGGCACAGTCTAAGACGGCGCCTCAAGCCAATGACTGACCTGGATCAAACCGACCACAGCCGACCAAACCACCGACACAAACCAGCCCCGCCAGAACGACGCTGCCGCCACCGGAAAAGACGGGTAACTGTTTGAATCCGTTAAATTTTTCAGGACTGGGGGTTGCGTGAGGGAAATTTCTAGGTAATATACGCCCCGACCTGAAGGACTATAGCTCAGTTGGTTAGAGCGCTACCTTGACATGGTAGAGGTCTCCAGTTCGAGTCTGGATAGTCCTACCAAATTCTTCATTAAAACCAAGCGCTTAGCGGTGCTTGGTTTTTTTGTGTCTGGGGTACTGCAAAATTTTGACGATATACAGTCATTCCAATGCCTTCTGACAGCTTCTACTGCAAGTCTTTATTCGAAGCTTCTCATAGTCCAGATGCTGGAGTCGGAATAATTTAAGTTGGCCTTTGACATAAACTTTCAGGGCATTACACTTCGCGACCCGTCCGTATAGGCAACATGCTAGAACGGTGATTTGACCTTTTTGTTCTCAGAAGATCTCATGTCCATAGGTCACTACTACAGCCGACTATGACTAAAGGCTATTGTACGTTGACCGATAAAAACACTAGTGTGACTGCGCACTTGTCTTACAGCTATCGCTAATGCTGTAGAGATGTTGTTCTACTAAACATAGCGAATCAGGCAAATCGAGCTTTAAACAATGCCTAACGTTACCCGCATTGACCTACTGATCCAGTACAGCATTCTCGTTGCTGGCGAAGAAGACGACTTCACTGATCGTAGTCTTGGCCCTATACATTTGCTTAAGTATGTTTACTTGGCCGACTACTACTACGCACGCAGAAATGGCGGTGAAACTTACACGGGAATAGACTGGCAGTTCTATAACTTCGGCCCCTGGTCACAAGAAGTTCACTCCCGCATCGAACCAGCCATGCAAGCAATTATGGCGCGGAAATATACTGGAGACAGTGATTATGGAACGGGTGAATTTCACCGATGGAGCATATCAGATGATGATAGGCTGCGAACTGTATCAAACGACATTCCCGGTGCAATTAAGCTCCGCTTAAAGAACGACATTCACAACCATACAAAAGACACAGATAGCCTATTGCATTCCGTTTATTTGACCGAGCCGATGCTGAATGCTGCACCTAAAGAGCTACTTGATTTTAGCTATGCAGCGGAGAGCTATTTCCCCCCTGTGCAGCAAAAACCTAATAAGGAATTAGAAAAAAAGAATTCCAAGAAAAATGCAAAGGCTCATGCATCAATAGCGGCTTTAAGAGAAAAGCGTGCCCACAAGAGCTTTGAACCTAAACTAGTTCCCCCAATCATTGAAGCGAAATACGACGAAGTGTTTGACGAGGGAATGCGATGGCTGGACAGCCTAGCAGGAGATGAATTTACCGATAAAACATTGGAGGCGAAGTTCTCCGATGAGATATGGAAATCAGATACTAGGAGGGACGGTGAGCTACCCTGAGTTTTGCCTTCAAACGATTTCAGCTGGTGACTGGTGGGTAGAGCAAGATTCACCCCATGCTTGCCGTGGAGCGCTAGTCTACACCTTCATAAATCATTTTGATCAGGCACCTTATACATTTACGCCGGTTGGCCGATCTCAACCGACTGAGCACAGACATGCAGTAGTAGAGGTCGCACCACTAAAAATAGGCGAACGATTAAAGCGAGACCGACTTCCTGTTGCCGGTATGCCAGTGCACGATGATGAAGTATGGGCCGCACACCGCGCAAAAAAACGACCATGTATTGTATTCAGCCAAAAAAGTCCATTAGTAGAAAAGACACTAACGCGCGGCAAACCAAATTACTCTACAGCACCGACAATGCTGGTCGCACCATTTTACGGAGCCAACCCAACAGACAAACGGCTTGGTTTTAAGGAAGAGTTCATTCAGCGAGTTCAACACTGTACCTACCCTCAGTTTCACTGGGACATGATCCCGGGGTCGAGCACACCTGAATCGATCCTAAGGCTAGATCAACTACAACCAATGGGTGTTGCTCAATCTGCGTATTATCCAACTGGATTGATGTTGTCAGCTGAAGCCATGTCTCTGCTGGAAGAAATGCTATTTTGGCTACGGATGGGTGGTTTACCCGAAGATAGTGACATCATTCAGTACCAGAAGATCGTTGCTGAGAATTTTAAGTGAGCATCTAGAGAATCTTCATCTCCTGCCTTGAAATTAGCATCAATACTTAATGATTAGAGGTCAGCATTCACCTCGGTCCATTCTAAATGTTGATCGGTATACTCATCAGACATTTCTTGCGTAGTATGTCCATAGAGTTGATTAACATATTCGTCTTCAAACCCCGCCAATAGATACAAGTGTCCACCGAGTGCACGAATGGCGTGAAACCCTGGCCGCTCTTCTTTCTTCATCGCGCGAACTCTGGAAGTGAATTACGAAGACCAGCAAAGGTCTTGCTGAGATTATCTGGAGTGACTTGCGCACAATGATCAAGAGCTTCCGCCTTCTTCCGCTCTGGAACACGACGCAAAATAAACGGACAGACCGGTGCAATTGATCTGGACCGCTGAATCACCTCCTGTAACCCCTCTCCCATCGTGATATTCAAAAATGCTCGATGGCCGTGCTTTTCGGTCTTCGACTGAATCACCTGCCAGATGTTACCTTCAATGTGATCATACCTGGCACGCACCAAGTCACCACGGCGCTGCAGTGAGATCAGAGCCAGATCCATTGCGACCTGCATCCAGTCCGGAGCAATGGCATAGATGGCATCAAACTGGGCTTTGCTGAGCGGTATGCATTTATGTTCTCCGACGATTCATCAGCATAATTCCCAATGAACCAATACCGTCATTAACCACTATCTAGCTTAGTAAAAAATTAAACCAACAAATTGGATCCACCCTCCAAACCCAATCGCAAAAACGTCTATTTTTTGTGACACCCATCCTTCCTTTTTTCTTCCACTGATCCATATTTCCTGCGCCAAATTTCTTTCGGCCTTGGTTAAACTCGATACCTGTTTGATGCCGTCATGCCGCTCTGGCTGGTTCGTGTGAGTCGTCATAGATCAACAGAGGTTTGCTTGAAATTATTAACATCGCCCGTCCGTTTTCTGCGTTACTCCCTGTGTTTTATGTTCAGCCTTTTCTGGCTGTTTGGTTGTGACGATGGCGCAGGTTCCACCCAACCGTCGGGTCCGACACTGAGCGTTCAGTCCATCGGTCAATTCCGCTTTGACTGGCCGGCGGGAAATTCGGTTACCCACTATCGCATTCTGGAGAATCCGGATGGTCAGTCCGGTTTCAGCGACGTCAGTGGAGACATTCCTGTCGGTACTGAAACCTTCACGTTGAACGTGCCACTGCACGCTCGCATCCGTGCTCAGTATATTTTGCAACAGTGCGATGGCTCCGATTGCAGTGACAGTCGGGCAACGTCTGTTTCCGGTAATCTCGCGGGCGGTATTGGTTATTTCAAACCCGATGCTCTGGTGTCTTCTGATTACGAATTCGGACAAGCCGTGGCGCTCAGTGGCGATGGCAAAACTCTCGCCATTGCCGGTGGTGACGATCTCTACATCTTCATCGAAACCACGCCGGGGCAATGGCAGCAGCAAGACAAAATCAATTTAGCCGCCCCGGCATCAAGCCTTGAATTCAGCACCAGCGGCAACCGTCTGGCGGTCGGGTCTCGCCTTGATGGCAGCGATGCCACGGGTATTCACGTCTCTCAATCCGGGCTCAGTACGGGTGGCGCGAGTCATTCCGGTGCCGTCTACGTCTTCAGCCGCAGTGGCACAAGCTGGTCAGAGCAGGCCTATATCAAAGCCACGAATGTTGCCGACTCCACCTACTTTGGTCGTTCCATCGGGTTAAGCGCCGATGGAAATCTGCTGGCGGTTGGCGCTTATTCTGAAAGTAATGATGCTCGCGGAATCAGCGCCACTTTCCCCGGCACAGGCGAGATCAGCGGACTGGACGATTCCGGCGCCGTTTATCTCTACCGCTACAGCGGCAGCCAGTGGGTTGAAGACGCCTACATCAAAGCCAGCAATGCTCATGATGCGTGGTTTGGTTTCAGCGTGAGTTTAAGTGGCGACGGCCAACGCTTGGTGGTCGGTGCCATCCGGGAAGACAACAGCGCCTCGACGGTCAGCAGCACCTTTCCTGCGGTGGGCGATACCGGCAACCGTTGGGATTCGGGGGCTGCCTATGTGTATCGCTACACTGGCAACAACTGGGCAGAAGAGGCTTACATCAAAGCCAGCAATGCTTTGGAGTATTCGCTGTTTGGCGCCAGTGTCAGCCTGAATAACGATGGCGATGTGCTGGCGGTTGGCGCAGAAGATGAACCGACAAATATGCTGGGCGTTCATCAGCAGCCGCAATCGGGCGCCAGCAAAAATCGGTACGCGTCTGGCGCGGCATACCTGTTCACTCGCACCGGCACCACCTGGAGCGAACACGCTTTTATTAAAGCGGGGAATGCCGATAACAATGACCATTTTGGTATCGGCGTCAGGCTCAGCGGCGATGGCGATTGGTTGGCCGTTGTTGCCAAAGAAGAATCGAGTTCCGCGGTTGGCGTTCATCGTTCAAGCGATAACCAAAGCGATAACAGCGTTGCTGGCGCCGGCGCGGTGTATCTGTACCGACGCAACAACACGCTGTGGGTTGAGCAGGCTTATGTTAAATCGAGCAACAACCGTTCGGGTGACGGCGGCTTCGGTTACAGCACGCAACCCAGTGTCGATTTGAGCGACGACGGTGAACGATTGGTTGTGGGAAGTTGGTCAGAAGGCAGTTTGTCGACCGGCATTCAAGGCGACCAAAACGATCGCTCCGGCAGCAACATCGGTGCTGCGTTTCTCTACTGAAGGAACGTTATTGAGGCGTCATTGAAAGATCGACGTGCGGCCTGAGCCTCACACCTGATAATTCACTTTCTTCTGGGCACTGCTGTAACGGCCATCGTTGCCGAGGTCGGCAAAGCCTCGGCTTTCACCTTCTTGGCTGTAGTCCACGTTGTAGCGTTCGATCAATCGCTGGTAGCCATTCGCCCTACCGCGAATGCCTTCAATGAGCCATTGAAGCGTTTCCTGCCGACGGTTTTCGCTGCTTTCCATCTGACCATCGACCAGGGTGTAGCGCTGCCGTTCTTCACTGGTCCAGCTCAGCGACAAACTTTCCTGTTCGGTATCGGTGCGATAGCTCAACGACAATTCGCGGCGCTGGCTGATGTATTGCGCGTCTTTCTCTGCATTGTAAGAGGCGTGGCTTTTTTGCGCCAAGGAGAGGTCGAAGTTGTAAGTGCCCGGTCCGGTCTCACGGAAACCCTGGGTGCGGTTCGAGGTGAAGGTGCCGTCAAAATCCGGTGTTGCCTGGATGCCACCGCGTTCGTCGCCGCCTCTCGCCATGGCATGTTGGCTCAACGCATTCAGGGTGTGGCTGACAACGTGCCGCGCCTGGTCGGCACTCGCGCCGATGTCCTGCAACGCCCGGCTGCCATCGTTTGCCGCCTGCAACAGCGCGTTCAGACCCGACCCGTAATAGCTGCTCAACGCATCGCTTTGCAGACCGCCGGCCAAGTTGCGAGTGACCCCGAGCACCGCCGTCGCGGCAGCCAGTTTCTGTTCCAGCCAACCAGTATCGACCTGACCGTAAGCCTGAGCCACCGCGCCCGGCTTTTTGAGAATGTCGAAGCCGTGGCGGTCGCTGATACCCGCCTCCATATCGTTCTGTTGCCAGTCCGATTGCAGCCGGGTTTCACCGGAGCGGCGCTCGTCCTGTTCCAAAGTGAGCGATTGCGACAAGGCGCCGAGCCGATGCGATGCAGTGATTTCCAGATCGTCCACCGGCGCGTCGGCAATCGACTGAAACAAATCCGTTTTGCCACCGGCACGGCCACTGAACAATTGATCAATACCCTGCGCCAGGCCCAACACCATGGCTTCGAAAACGGCTTTTTCCTGATCGGTCAGCGGTTGTGACGCATAAAGCGTGAGGTCAGAAATCTGGCCGCCTACGCCCTGGCGCACACTGAACGCCACCTTGGTGCCCGACTCTAGCGTCATCTCCACACTGAAATTAGTGCCGTGTGTGCGTCGGTTAACGCTGCTGTCGTCTGCGGATTGCTTCGGTGGACGCGTGCTGCTGAGCCGGTCGAAATCCAACTTGGCAGCCAATCCATCAAAGCGGTTGTTGATCGATACCATCCGACCGTCCCAGTCCCAGGCAAAATTCACCCCATCTCAACCTTAATCGGCTGAACGAGCTGAGGCTTTAGCGACGAAGCGGACACAACCGACACCCAAGTGCCGGCATCAAGCGCCTAATAACGGCAGATGTTTGAGTTGTTGGTAGCGCAACGCCAGTTCAATGCAATGGCGTAACGGCGCTTCTGGCAGGGGTTGATCGAGCGATAAGACGATGGCGCGCTGGCCCTCAAAATCGAGTTCCTGGCGGTACAATTCGCGGAAGGTTCCCACCAATGATGTGGTGCAAATGAAATACAGAGCAATCTGTTCCGGGTGTTTGGCTTTCCAGTCGAAACGTACCGGGCTGCCACCTTTCACGCTGTAGCTGGGTTCGTTCCATTTCAGCGATTCGGTGACATCGCCCAGTGACTGTTCGGCTGCTATCTGATGAATGATGTCGCGCAATTGTTTCAATCGCGACGCGGCCGGCTTGGGGTAACTGGCGAATTTTGCGGTGACTTCCGGTGTCATGCGGCCATTCCTTTTTAGGAGTTAAATTTTTTAAGAGTTAAACCACTTTCAGTAGACTCTTGGCTTCAATCATTTCATCGCGCAGCGCAGCAGCTTTTTCGAACGCCATGTCTTTGGCGGCGCGGTGCATGGCGTCTTCCAGTCGAACAATTTCTTTCGACAATTCAGCCGGCGACATGGTGGCGTAACTCTTCTCTTCGGCGTTGATGCGTTCGACTTTCTGACGGCGGCTGGCCATCTTGCCTTTGCGACCCGGTGCGCCCGGTGTGAGCGCGCCTTCGAGAATATCCTGCACGTCTTTTTGCAGCGCCTGCGGCGTAATGCCGTTCGCCGCGTTGTGGGCAATTTGTTTTTCCCGGCGGCGTTCAGTTTCTTCGATGGCGCGTTGCATTGAACCGGTGATGCGGTCGCCGTACAGAATGGCCTTGCCGTTGAGGTTACGCGCCGCGCGACCGATGGTCTGAATCAGTGAACGCTCGCTGCGCAGGAAGCCTTCTTTGTCGGCATCGAGAATTGCCACCAGCGACACTTCCGGCATGTCCAAACCTTCACGCAACAGGTTGATGCCAACCAGCACATCGAATTCACCCAGACGCAGATCGCGAATAATTTCAACGCGTTCGACGGTATCGATATCCGAATGCAGATAACGCACCTTGATGCCGTTTTCGGCCAGGTAATCGGTTAAGTCTTCAGCCATGCGTTTGGTCAGCGTTGTGACCAGAGTGCGTTCGCCCAGATCAATGCGCTGATGAATTTCCGCCAGCAAATCGTCGACCTGGGTCGAGGCCGGTCGCACTTCGACCAACGGATCGACCAGACCCGTCGGACGTACCACCTGTTCCACCGTTTGCTGACTGTGCCTGGCTTCGTAGTCAGCCGGCGTTGCCGACACATAGATGGCCTGCGGCGCCAGGCGCTCCCATTCTTCAAATTTCAGCGGTCGGTTATCGAGCGCCGATGGCAAACGGAAACCGTATTCCACCAGCGTTTCCTTGCGCGACCGGTCGCCTTTGTACATGGCACCAATTTGCGGAATGGAGACGTGGCTTTCATCGATAAACATCAACGCATCGTCGGGCAAATATTCGTACAGCGTCGGCGGTGGCTGGCCGGCGTCACGGCCGGACAAAAACCGCGAATAGTTTTCGATGCCGGTGCAGTAACCCAGTTCGCGCATCATTTCCAAATCGTATTTGGTGCGCTGTTCCAGACGTTGCGCTTCAACCAGACGGTTGTCGTTTTCCAGAATTTTCAGCCGTTCGCCCAATTCGGTTTCGATCTGGTCGATGGCTTTGACGATGGTTTCGCGCGGCGTCACGTAATGCGTTTTCGGGTAGATTGTTGTGCGCGTTAACTTGTCGAGAATTTCGCCGGTCAACGGATCGAATACACTCAGTTGTTCGACTTCTTCATCGAACAATTCAATGCGCACCGCTTCCAGTTCGGATTCGGCCGGGAACACATCGATGATGTCGCCACGCACGCGATACGTACCGCGACCAAAATCAACGTCGTTGCGTTTGTATTGCAGCTCGGCTAATCGGCGCAGGATAAAGCGTTGATCGACTGCATCGCCTTTTTTCAGATGCAGCATCATTTTCAAATACGACTCGGGCGAACCCAAACCGTAAATCGCCGACACCGTTGCCACGATCAACGTATCGCGCCGTTCCAACAGTGCCTTGGTCGCCGACAGCCGCATCTGTTCGATGTGTTCGTTTACCGACGAATCTTTATCGATGAAGGTGTCGGATGACGGCACGTAAGCTTCGGGCTGGTAGTAGTCGTAATAGGAGACGAAATATTCGACGGCGTTGTCGGGCAGGAATTCGCGGAATTCAGAATACAACTGCGCCGCCAGCGTTTTGTTGTGCGCCATGACAATGGTCGGTCGCTGCGCCGCCTCGATGACTTTCGCCATGGTGTAGGTCTTGCCGGAGCCGGTCACACCCAGCAGAGTTTGCGCCGTCAGGCCCGCTTCCAACCCCTTCACCAGCTGTTCGATGGCTTTGGGCTGGTCACCCGAGGGCTGATATTTGGAATGCACCTTGAACGGCTTCATGTCGGTCGATTCCTGCAACTAATTTTCTGTCACTAATTTTCTATAAGTACAAGACGGCCGGTCAGAACGACCGGCCGGTAAAGACGTTTAAAGCACTGCGACGATGGCGTCGCACACCGCATCGATGTTGGAGCGCGACATGCCGGCCACGTTGATGCGGCCGCTGCCCACCATGTACAGACCGTAGTCTTCTTTCAGCGTTTTCACCTGTTCCGGCGTCAGGCCGGTGAACGAGAACATGCCGTTCTGGCGACCGATAAAACTGAAATCGCGCGCGGCGCCACGTTCGGCCAGTTTGTTCACCATCAGGTCACGCAATTGCTGAATGTGGTTGCGCATGGCGGCCACTTCTTCAATCCAGGCGGCGTGTAATGTGTCGTCGGTCAGAATCGTCGCAACGACTTTGGCACCGTGCGCCGGCGGGTTGGAATAGTTGCCACGCGCCAGTGTTTTCACCTGGCTGAAGGCGGCTTCGGCGGTGTCGGCGTTGGTTGCCACCAAAGTCATGGCACCAACGCGTTCGTTGTACAAACCGAAGTTTTTCGAGAACGACGAAGCCACCAGCAATTCCGGCACTTTTTCGGCGAAGGCGCGCAAACCGGCGGCGTCTTCGTCCATGCCTTTGGCAAAGCCCTGATAAGCGAAATCGAACAGCACGACAAAGCCGCGTTCAGCGGCCACATCGGCCAGTTGTTGCCATTGTTCCGGGCTCGGATCGACGCCTGTCGGGTTATGGCAGCAGCCGTGCAACATCACGGCATCGCCGGCCGGTACTTTTGCCAGATCGGCCAGCATGCCGTCGAAATCCAGGCGGTAGTTTTTGGCGTCGTAGTAACGATAATTCGCGACCGTCAAACCCGCGCTGGTGAAGATGTTGCCGTGGTTGGCCCAGGTCGGGTCGCTGACGTGAATGGTGTTGACGCCCAACTGGGTGTGCATGAAATCCGCAGCCAGTCGCAACGCGCCAGTGCCGCCCGGTGTTTGAGCGGTGCGCGCGCGGTTGGCCGCGACGACGGCACTGTCGTTACCAAACAGCAACGCCTGAACCTGACGGCCGTATTCCCGGTCGCCGGAAATCGCCAGATAGCTTTTGGTGATTTCTTCTTTCACCAGCCGTGTCTCGGCTTGTTTGACCGTATCCAGAATGGGCGTCACGCCGTCGTCGTTCATAAAAACACCGACGCCGAGGTTGACCTTGTTGGGCCGGTTGTCGGCAGCAAAGGCTTCGTTCAGACCGAGAATGGGATCGGCTGGGGCGGCGCTGACGCGTTCAAACATGGAGGCAGGCTTCCTTTTCAAGCGATGAGAGGGACAAACGGTCCGAGTATAGCGCGCGCTCGCCGTGCGAATCACGCGCTGAACGCTGCTGCAAATGACAAAAACTCAGAGCAGCGAAAACCGTTGGCGTTTGGAAGTTATTGGGCAGTCAAACGACATTTCAACCGCTTTGAGTTTCATGCCTTCGTTGCTTTTATTGCCTTCGCCGTAACGGGGGTCGCCGATGACCGGATGGCCGATGCCATCGAAGTGGCGGCGGATCTGATGTTTGCGCCCGGTCTCAATCCAGACGTCCAACGTCGAGCGGTTGGGTTCCGCTTCATACTTCACTTTCTGGTAACGCGTCAGCGCTTTCTTGCCTTCGATCTCGGCGTTGATAACGCCTTCGTCTTTGGTGTCGCCCAACACCTCAACGCGGTAGCGCTTGGTTACCGCATCGCCCGAGGCAAAGAGTTCCGACAACTGCGCTGCTGCCTTGCGGCTGTGCGCCAATATCATCAAGCCGGAGGCTTCGCGGTCGAGCCGGTGGATCAGAAAGACTTCGCGGCGCGGGGTGAAATACAACTCCACCAGACGCGGCAACGCGGCGTGGTCGCCCCAGTCGGTGCCCTGGCTGAGCACACCGGGGGGTTTGTCCCAGACTGAATAATGCGTTTCGTCGGCGACCAGGCGCGGCAGCGGTGGTTTGATCGCCAGCAGTTCTTCGTCGTAAAAGACTTCCAGACGGTCGCCGGCAGCGATATCGCTCATCGCCCGGCGCAGCCGACGGCGTTTGCCTTTCTTGCCGTCGACGTGCCAGACCGCGCCTTTGTTCATCATGTCTTTGAGCTTGGACTTGGACAGCTCAATGTTGTCGACCAGAAAATCGATGGCGATCAACGGATCGCTGTCTTCCACTTCCAAAACCAGATCTATCTGCATGACGAGGGCTTTCTCACAGGTGGCACTCGCCACCGGGTTATGGACCGGCCGCTCATCAGAACGGCAGATCGAGTTTCTTGATTTGGTCTTTGATGGCGTCTTCCGCGCGTGATTCCAACTCGCGCTGGCGCCGTTGTAACCGGCTGCGTTCGCTGTCCAGCCGATCGGCCACTTCGCGCTGGAATTCATCGGCCTTGGCCTGCACGCGGTCACGTTCGGCTTTGACTTGCGCCAGGCGCTCGTCCAGCGGTGCGCGCAAATCGGCCGCTTCGGCGTCGATGCTGGCGCGGGTTTGGGCCAGCCAGCGCTCGTATTCTTCGCGCACTACGCGGCTTAATGCCTGGTTCAATTGGTTGTCGAGATTCGAGGTCAACGACAACGCCGGGCGACGCACGGTACCAGCGACATCAATGCCCAGCTCAAAATCGGACACGCTGTTCAACGCCTGATTCAACAACGAAGCGGTGCGGTTGCTGCCACCGGCCTGGAACTCGCTGCCGCTGAAATCCAGACCGATGTCGCCGTCCAATTTGCCATCGACCACATCGACGGTGCCGACCAGATCGGTACGGCCCGGCGCCCAATTCAATTGCGCATCAGAAACGGCCAACTGGCGGTCAGCCAATCCCAGGTTGCGGCCGAACAGTTCGAAATGGTCGTGCACCTCTTCGCCGCGACGATCCAGTGTGCCGTTGACGCGCAGGCGCGGGTTGTCGTCCTCGCCTTTGATGATTAATAACTGCACTGGCCGGCCGATCAGGCGTTGCTGGCCGGTGACGTCGGTCAGTTCAATGCGCCACGGCTGGCCGTCGGCTTCGAAGCCAATGCGGGCTTCACGCAGCAGGAAATTCGGGCTGGGGTTGGGGTGCGGGAAACGCACGTAACGGCCGTCGAGCCGTTGCGGACCGTCGTCGTTGCCTTCCGGTGCCAGACGCGCCAGCCAGGGCGAGATTTGCTGATACCAGTCTTGCAACTGATCAACCTGATCGAAAATCTCGTCGCCCAACAACAGCCGGCCCAGCTTGGTGGCGGTGGCAGCGTTGAGCGGATATTTCTCGCGCAACGCGTTCCAGTCTTCGCCCGGTGCGGCGGTGATGTTGCGCATCGCGGCTTCGGCGGTGTTCACCGCATCGCTTGCAGCCTGGCGCGCATTGGCGACGCTGCGTTGGTCGCGACCGACTTGATCGCCGATTTCGTTCAGATCGTTCAGGCTGCTGCGCACCGCATCGAGGCTGTCGAGGCGACGGTTTGCCAACGCATCCAGACGGCGATCGTACTCAGCCAGAGTGGCGTCGTTGGGTAAATCATCGAGCGCCTGACCAACGTTGTCGGACGCCGCCCGCATCTGTTCGTCGGCCTGTGCCACTGCGGTTCGGGTGGCCGTCATGTTCGCCAAGGCAACTTCGGCCGGTACTGGCAACGTTGCTTTGTCGCTTTGCTCCGCTTCGGCTTCGGCCTCGGCTGTTGCAGGCGCAGCGTTTTGATTGCCACTGGCTGCGGGCGCAGTTGCTGGTTGACTGGATGCCGCGGGCGTTGCAGTTGCGCTGCCTGACGATGCCGGGGTTTGGTCCGAACTGGCGGTTGGGCTTGTCGGTGCTGGCGCTAGTGCCGAACCGCTTTGCGATTCAACGTTCAGCACGCGACCGGGCCGACGCCGTTCGGTGCCCGAACGCATGCCATCGACAATCATGGCTTCGATATTGACGCGACCAAAAAACAACGGCGCCAGACGCAATTGCACGCGCGCTTCGTCGAGTTCAAACAGGTTTTTGGTTGGTTCTTTGACATCGGTAATGCGCAGGTCTTCCAGCTTGAAACCGATTGGGCTGAACGTCAGATCAACATCGCCGACATTCACTTCGGCGCCGTTAATGCGCGTGCCACCGGCTTCGATGCCGGCCTTGACCCAGTTGTCGATGAAGAAAAACCCGATCACCAGTAACAGCGCCAGGACGACAACAAAACCGATTAAACCGCTCCAACGAATGGCTTTCATCTGTGCGGCTCCTTACGGCAATTTCTGATAGAGGTCATAGAGTTTGCTGGCTTTCAGCGCTTGCACGATCTTGATGCGTTCCAGCGTCGGCATCACTTTGGCGCGATAGCCCACCACGCTGTAGCGGAACAGCAACACCACCGGCACAAACAGCACCAGCGATACGGCCAGGCTGCCCAGGGTGACGGTGTGGTTAAAGCGCGTCAGTTGCCAGAAATCGTTTTGGTAGAGGCCGGTCCAGAAATCGGCCATACCCGGCGCCATCAACCATTGATAGCCGAGCCGGTCGAACAATGGGTCGAGCAAATAGGCGAAGCCGGAAAAGATCGCCCAGAGTGCAAAAAAGGTCGCCAGATTGACGCGAAACACAAAGGCAAACAGCAGGATCAGCACGTTGTGCAACGACATCACTGGCGTCAGACCAATGATCAACGCGAGGCCCGCCGCAAAGGAAATTTGCCAGGGGCCGGCTTCGGAATTCAGCGTACGCAGTAACTTCAAAAATAGGGTCAACATGGGTAGGCCTCAGGGCTAAAAAAACGGCAGTCGACGTTCGCTGCGCAGTGTATCCCGACCCTGGGTGAACGTCAGCCAGCGGTCGAGACGGGGTTCACCTTTTGTTCAGTCTGATCGCCTGCCGTCGGTTCTGCTTGCGCCGCAACCCGCAACAGCCGATCAACCATGCGGCTCGCCGCCACCATGCCGAAACTTGCGGTCACCATCATGGACGCGCCGAAACCCGTGGCGCAGTCGAGCCGTACACTGTCGCCCGGTGCCGGTTTGGCGGCGCAGACGTCGCCGTCGGCCTGGGGGTAACGCAGTTGTTCGGTTGAATAGACGCACTCCACGCCGAACTTGCGTTTGGCGTTGCGGCTGAAACCGTACTCGCGGCGCAGCAAATTTCGTGTGCGCGCCGCCAGCGGGTCTTGAGTGGTGCGGCTGAGATCGTCGACCTGAATTTTCAGCGGATCAATTTGACCGCCGGCACCGCCGGTGGTGACCAGCGGAATGCGCTGACGTTTGCAGTAGTGAATCAAAGCTGCTTTCACGCGCACGCTGTCGATGGCATCCAGCACGGCGTCTGGTGCCGGGTCGAGATAGGTGGTCAGGTTATCGGGCGTCAGAAAATCGGTGATGGCGTTGACCTGGATGTCGGGGTTGATGGCACGCAGGCGCTCGGCCATGACGTCCACTTTCATGCGGCCGACGTTGCCTTCCAGCGCGTGCAATTGACGGTTGGTGTTGGAGACACAGAGATCGTCCAGATCAATCAATGTCAGTTGCCCGACGGCGGTGCGCGCCAGCGCTTCCGCCGCCCAACTGCCAACGCCACCCAGGCCGATCACCACCACGTGGCTGCGTTGCAAGGCGGCCGTCTGGTCGCGACCGTACAACCGCTCGGTTCCGCCAAATCGTTCACTCGCCATCGTTGCCACCCCAGAGTTACCGTTGCTGATACGCCGTAAAAAGCGGCGCGCATTGTAGCAGAAGCTGTACCCAAACTTGCCAGTTTTGCCACCTTGCGGCAGCATGCCGCCAAACCTAATTTGATCCCGCCATGTTTAACGCCATCGACCGCCGCAACACCCAAGCCATCAAACTTGAACGTTACCGTGACCAACCTGTGCTGCCCATGTGGGTTGCCGACATGGATCTGGCAACGGCCCCCGCCGTACAGGCCGCGCTCGAGCAACGCTTTAGCCATCCGGTTTACGGCTACACCCATCCGTGGCCGGAACTGAACCAGGCGGTGGTGGACTGGTGTGCGCAACAATACGACTGGCACATCGACGCCAGTTGGATTCTCTGGCTGCCCGGCGTGGTGCCGAGTTTTAACCTGGCGATACAAGCCTTTGCCCAAGGCGGTCGCGTTGTTGTGCAGGAACCAAACTACCCGCCGCTGCGCGCTGCGGCCAATCACCGTGGCTGTACCGCCGTGCCGTTGTCGGTGCAGTTCGATGGCGAACGTTGGCTGTGGGACTGGCAACAGTTGGAGCAGGAACTGGCGCACCCCGATTGCCACCTCATGATTCTGTGCAACCCGATGAACCCGCACGGCACCGTGTTGGGCGATACCGATCTGGAACGGCTGGGCCAATTGTGCCTGCAGCATCAGGTGCTGATCTGCTCTGACGAAATTCATTGCGATCTGCGGTTGGACGGCGGCCAGCATTGCCCGGTCGGCCGCCTCGACAGCCTGCGCGACCACAGCCTGACGCTGATGGCCGCCAGCAAGACGTTCAACGTGGCGGGCCTGGGTTGTTCATTCGCCATCGTGCCGAACGACGAGGTGCGCGCACGCTATCAACGCAGCGGTCTGGATTTATTACCACATCCGGCATTCCCGGGTTATTTCGCAGCCGAAGCGGCCTTCACCCAAAGCCAGGACTGGCTCGATGCGTTGCGCGTTCACCTGCGCGCCAACCGCGACCGCCTGGCCGAGGCCATCGCTGCCCTGCCCGGCCTGACGTATCGGCCGCAGCCAGCCACTTTTCTGGCCTGGATTGAAGCCGAGTTACCGGCCGGAGAATTGATGCAGCATTTTGTCGCCGCCGGCATTATGCCCAGCGACGGCAAAGACTTTGGCAACGACCGGGCAGTACGGCTGAACTTCGGTACCGACCGCGACACCCTGGAAGAGGCCATTCAACGATTGAGTGATTACTGGCGCCAAAAGATGCCGAGTTGATCGTCGTCAACAGCCTCGAGCAACGGATCGGGACGACTAATTTCCGGGCTGTCCGGCACGCGCAACCAGCGACCGCGCGTGCCACGGAAATACAAACGCCAGCGGTCTTCGTGCCAGTTGAGCAAGGCAATCGGCAAGGTCACGCTCTCGCGCGTCAGCGGATGCGGCGTAATCTGTTGGACAATCACCGCCGTCTTGTACAGTTGGCCGGTCAGGATGACACCTCGGCGCCGTGCCAGAAATCGTTCCAGACTCTGTTGCGCCTGCTTGCAGACAAACTCCGGCAACATCACCGTATTTTCAGAGGAGGCAGTCACTGCGCATGTCCTTCCAACAAACCGATCTGATCGACCTGGCGAACGCCACCATGCCGTTCGGCAAATATAGCGGACGCCCACTGATTCGGCTGCCCGAAGAATACTTACTCTGGTTTCAGGCCAAAGGCTGGCCGGCGGGTCGGTTGGGCCAGTTGATGGCGTTGGCGTTGTTGATCCGCAGCGAAGGGTTGGAATCGCTGATCACGCCCTTGATGGATGGCCGGGCGCGATGAATGAAGTGCTCAGTTGGCGCGGCGAGCAGATTCCGATCCGGCGCTCGCGTCGCAAAACTCTGGCGTTGCACGTCCGCGACGGCCAGGTGGAATTGCGCCTGCCCAACCGCACCCGCTCGGCCGAAGTGCTGGCCTTTGTCGACAGCCGCGCCGACTGGATCAACAAAGTCCGGCTGCACCAACATCAACGCAGTCTCGAACGGCCGGATTTTTCTCAAGCCAGCGACTGCCCGCTGATGGATCGGCAATTGCCGCTGCTGCTGTGCCCCGGTCGCCGCGCCCAATGGCGTTGGCTGAACGACGGCGAATCGCTGCAACTGGACGTGCCCGATCTCGACAAAACCAGCGTGCACGCCGTGCTGGAAGATTTTTATAAAACGCAGGCGCGACAAACACTGACGGCTAAAACCGAACAACTGCTGGCGCGACGCGGTTGGTCGGACCGCCTGCTCGATATTCGTCTGCGCCGCACCCGCACCAAGTGGGGCCACTGCACCGCCGAAGGCCGCATCCAATACAACTGGCTGATCATGCTGGCGCCGGAACGGGTGGTTGATTATCTGGTGGCGCATGAAACCGCTCATTTGCTGCACCCGCATCACGGCCCGGCGTTCTGGGCAGAAGTGGATCGCAGCCATCCCAGCTGGCGCAACGAGCGCCGCTGGCTGCATGAAAACGGACACCGTCTGCAACTGTGAATCAGGAAAATACGATGAGCCAAGAACACCCTGTTGATCGACGCCAACGCCGCAAACCCGACCCCTGGATGCGTCTGCTGCATATTTGCAACGTGTCCGCCTGGGTAGCGTTGCTGGGCTTTCAGTGTCTGTGGTGGATTGCGCGACCGGAAATGGACACCGGCGTGGTGCGTTACCACCAATTGGAAGTGCGCACCGACTGGATGCAAAGCGTGCTGCCCTGGATGCCGGTAGCGTTGATCTTCTGCACCGCCCTGTCCGTCGCCGCTTTGCTGCTGACGCGTTACCGATCGCGCCGGCGTCAGGACGGCAAGAACCTGAACCTTTGGTTGTTGCTGGCGTTGATTGTCATGTCGACGGTGTTTTATCTGACTCAGATTCGCTAAGCGCTGGGCAGCAACAAGCGGAAACGGGCACCGCCAAACGGGCTGGTATCAATCTGCAATACCAGTCCGTAGCTGGCCAGAATATCGCGCACCATGGCAAGGCCGATGCCCTGCCCCGGCTGCAATGTATCCAAGCGCTGATGCCGGCCCAGCACGCGCTCGCGTTCGGCCGGCGAAATACCGGGGCCATCGTCGTCGATGTCCAGACACCAGGCGTCGGCATTTTCAGAATCGCGGGTCACCGCAACAGAGATCACCGAACGGCTGTATTTGAAGCCGTTCTCCAGCAGATTGCCGAGCACTTCGAGCAGATCGTTGGGGTCCATAGCGACTGACCAGTCACCGGCATCGGGCAAATCGAGCACTTTATCCTGCGCCGCATAGGCTTTTTCCAAGGCGCGTCCGACTCGCGCCAACGCTTCGCCAAGATCGGCCCGTTGCCCTAACACCGGGCCGGAACGCGCCTCGGTGACGGCGCGCTGCAACTGGTAACGGACGATTTGGTCCATCCGGCTGATCTGCTCGTTCAGCTCGTCAACGTCGCCAGGTTCCAGCGTCCGCATCACCGCCAACGGCGTTTTCAAGCTGTGCGCTAAATCGGCCATCGCCTGGCGGTAGCGGTCGCGCTGGCCTTGCTCGGCTTCCAGCAGACGGTTGAGGTTGTCCGTCAACGGTGTCAGTTCACGCGGGTAACGTCCTTCCAGACGACGCGCTTCGCCACTGCGGATTTTGCGCAAGTGCATGGCAACCTGATGCAGTGGTGCCAGCCCCCAACGCGCCACCAGCCACAGCGTCAACAACAGCACCAAAGTGACCGCACCGAGCCCGCCCCAAAGCTGACTGCGGAAGGTTTGCAAACTGCGCTGCAACGGTGAGGCGTCTTCCAAAACCCAGAACTCGAAGCGCGGCGTTTCGCCGTCTGTGCCTTCCCACAGCACGGCGTAGCGTTCGTACACATAGCCGCCGACATTGCCGAACTCTTCTTTACCCGGCGCCACATTGGGTTGCGCCAATACCCAATCGGATTGTTCAAACCACTGGCTCGACAGACTTTCCCAAACCAGTTGCCGCTGTTCATTTAGCACCAGCGCAACCAGGCCCGACTCGGGCGAGTTGTAGCGTTCTTCGGCGAGGTAAGTTGGCAACCAGAAGTCGTTGCCGTTCAGTTCGGATTCGGCGAGCAGATTCAGCACACGCAGAAACAAGCGTTCGGATTGGCCCGAGACCAGGCTACGCTCAACCGCCCGGTCCAGCGCCAGTCCGGTAATACCCAGAAAGATCAGCAACACCGCTGTGGCCGACCCAAGCAGGCGTCGGCGCAGCGAATAGGAAGGACGATTGACCTCAGCTGGCATCGGCGTTGAAGCGGTAGCCGAGACCTCGTTGGGTCAAGATGGGGTTGCGCTCGCCGTCGGGGTCAAGCTTTTTGCGCAAGCGACGGATAAAGACCTCGATGACATTGCTGTCGCGGTCAAAATCCTGCTCGTAGAGGTGATCGGTCAGTTCGGCTTTGGACACCACTTTGTCGCGGTGCAACATCAGGTATTCCAGGGTGTTGTATTCGTAGCTGGTCAGATCGACACCTTCGCCATCAACGCGCAAGGTTTTGCTGGCGGTGTCCAGTTCATAGATGCCAACCGCCAACGCCGGCGATGCCATGCCTACACTGCGTCGCACCAGGGCTTTGACCCGCGCCAGCAATTCGGCAAAGACAAACGGCTTGGCCAGATAATCGTCGGCGCCGGCTTCCAAGCCAGTGACTTTATCCTGCCAGTGGCCACGTGCGGTCAGAATCAGAATCGGAAAGCCGCGACCAGCGGCACGCGCCTGTTTGATCAGTTCGATGCCATCGAGTTCGGGCAAACCCAGATCAATGATAGCGGCGTCGTATTCGTGTTCACGCGCCATAAACAGGCCATCGCGCCCGTCGACACTGACATCAACGGCGAATCCTTCTTTCTTGAAACCCTGCTGCAAATGCTCACGCAGGCCCGCTTCATCTTCGACGATTAATAGACGCATCTTGGTCTCCTGGACGCTTCAGGGCCGGTCCGCCGGGTTCACGGGTTGACCAGAGGCCGGGTCAAAATCGACGCTGCGCACCCGACCACCGTCGAGCAGAATCCGCAAACGATAGACCCAGTTGCTACCACTACCGGCGCGTTCAACCTTCACAACCCGACCGCCATAGAGGCACTCAGCGGCTTGAACAACAGCCCCTTCAGTGCTCAATGGCAGGCTTGCGCCGGTACAGGGATGGGTTTCAGCACTGGCCGGTACGGCCAGCGCCAGAACAAATAATGCTGTGGCCAGGCTCAGCCCAAGCGACCTCAACATGGGGGAATTGCCTCATGATGGTTGGGGGTGGCTACTATCTGGGCGTCACCTCGACCTCCAATTGCACGTAGCGGCCGGGGTGGCGATCCATGAAAGTTGTGAATTCGCGGCCATTGTAACGGTAGCGAACTTCATAGCCTACCAACTCACGGCGATGGTGGCGGTATTCAATTTCGCACTGACGTTCGGTGCGATAGCGCACCACCGTTTCCTTGCCGCCGCCCAGTTCGTGACCGATAGCGCCACCGATGATGCCACCGGCAATGGCACCAAAGACTTGAGATTCCGGCGAGTGGCCCGCGTTGGAGCCTACCGTTGCGCCAATGGCACCACCGATAATGGCCGCGCCCGGATTGCCGCCCTGGGTGTGGCGTTCCACTTCGACATCGCGTGTGCGGCAGATTTCGTAACGGCTGCCGCTGTCGCGGTAATAGTAGGTTTCGTAGATGGGTTCGGCGTATACGACGCGCGCATCGGCAAAGAAATGCTGGCGTTCGCCGTAGCGGTAATCGTCGTCATAGTGATCCGCCAAGGCGGTGCCGCTGGCGGCGGCCGATAAGGCCAGGGTCAAGGTAAGCGAGCGGACTGTATTCATGAGCGTCTCCAGCGTATCCGGCGATGGCCGGTCTCCAAGTTTCTGCCGCTCACGATAGGCGTCAAGGTCTTAACCCTGGCTGAACCGTCTCAGCCAGGGTTTTAACTGACCTCAGCGACCAAACACCGCCTCGGCGACCTGATCAAAGTGATCGGCAAAGGTCACCGTCAGACCTTTTTGCAGGTAAGCCGGCAACTCTTCGAAATCGCCCCGATTCGCTTCCGGCAATATCAGCATGCGGATGTTCTGGCGCCGCGCCGCTATCACTTTTTCCCGAATGCCGCCGACGGCGAGCACTTCGCCGGTCAAGGTGATTTCGCCGGTCATCGCAAGGCCCGCTGGCGGCGCCTTGTTCAACGCCAGGCTCAGCAGGGCGGTCGATAACGTCACACCCGCACTTGGCCCGTCTTTGGGGGTTGCGCCTTCCGGTACGTGAACGTGAATCAGGCTTTGCTTGAACAGTTCGGTGTCGGCGCCGTAGCGTTTGGCGTTGGCGACCACAAAGCTGTAGGCAATTTCCGCCGACTCACGCATCACCTCGCCCAGCTTGCCGGTCAGTTTCAGGCCACGCATGTAATCGTGCACGCGCGTGGTTTCAATCGGCAAAGTTGCGCCACCCATCGATGTCCAGGCGAGGCCGGTGACAACGCCCACGCCTTTGAGGCGTTTTTCACGGCGAAACACGGGTGTGCCGAGCAACCCTTGCAAATCCTCGGGCTGAATCTGAATGGCCGCATCGGGATGCTCCAACAACCGCACCACCGACTTGCGGATGATCTTCGCCAACAGTTTATCGAGGTTGCGCACGCCGGCTTCGCGGGCATAGCCCTCGATCAATAGACGCAACGCCTTGCGGCTGATTTTCAACTGGCGTTTATCAACCCCGGCCCGTTCCAATTGGCGCGGCCACAAATGCCGACTGGCGATGTCGAGTTTCTCTTCGGCCAGATAACCGGACAGCCGAATCACATCCATGCGGTCAAGCAGTGCCGGCGGAATGGTGTCGAGCTGGTTGGCGGTACAGACGAACAACACCTTCGACAGATCCAGACGCATGTCTAAATAATGATCCAGGAACTGGCTGTTCTGTTCCGGGTCGAGCGTTTCCAACAATGCCGACGCCGGGTCACCTTGGTAAGACGCGCCGATCTTGTCGATTTCATCGAGCATGATCACCGGGTTCATTACCTCGACGTCTTTTAACGCCTGCACAAACTTGCCCGGCATGGCACCAATATAAGTCCGGCGATGGCCTTTGATTTCCGCTTCGTCGCGCATACCGCCCAGACTGAAGCGATAGAACGGCCGCCCCAGGCTGTCGGCCACGGCGCGGCCAATCGAGGTTTTACCAACACCGGGCGGGCCAACCAGCAAGACGATAGAACCAGCGATTTCGCCCTTGTAAGCGCCGACCGCCAGAAATTCGAGAATGCGTTCTTTGACGTCTTCCAAACCGGAATGGTGTTGGTCCAGGACCGTGCGGGCGCGTTTCAAATCGAGCTTATCTTCGCTGTATTGGCCCCAGGGAATCTGCGTTGCCCAGTCGAGGTAATTGCGCGTTACGCCGTATTCGGGCGATCCCGGCTCCAGAATCGACAGCTTGTGCAGCTCTTCGTCGATGCGCTTCATCGCCTCGGCCGGCACCGTTTTGCCGTCGAGCCGTTGGCGGAATTCGTCGGCGTCGCTTTGGCGGTCGTCTTTGCTGATGCCCAGTTCTTTCTGGATGGTTTTCAGCTGTTCGCGCAAAAAGAATTCGCGCTGGTGTTCCGACATGCCCTGGTTCACCTGCTCGTTGATTTCCTGATGCAGGCGCGCCACTTCCAGTTCGCGTTTCAACAACGCCAGCACTTTTTCCATTCGCGCCAGTAACGGCACGGTGTCGAGCACGTCCTGCAACGCGCTGGCATCGGCCGAGGTAATGGCCGCCGCGAAGTCCGCCAACGGCGACGGCTGGTTGGGGCTGAAGCGATTCAGATACTGTTTCAATTCTTCGGAATACAGCGGATTGATCGGCAACAGTTCTTTGATCGCCCCGATCAATGCCATGGCATACGCCCGGACTTCGCTCTCGGTTTCTTCCGGTTCATTGGGATAAGCGACTTCCATCAGATACGGCGGCTTGTGTGCCAGCCAGGAACGTATCTGCACCCGGCGCAAACCTTCGGCAATAAAATGAATCGCGCCATCGCGTTCACGCACCTGATGCACTCGCACCACCGTGCCGGTCAACGGCAATTGGCTGCGTTCAATGGCGTGGGCGTCGAAATCGTCGATGTGAAACAGGCACAGCAATTTATGCGGCGTGTTGCTGACCCGCTCCAGCGTTTCCCGCCAGGCGTTGGCTTCGACCATGATCGGCATGATCTGAGCCGGAAAGTAAGGCCGGTTTTGTACCGGGATCAGATAGAGCTTTTCGGGAAGTTGTTCGTCACTGCGGACCAGGGCAGAACCCCGGCTGATGATTTCGGGTTGCGGCTTGTCTTGATCGGTCATGCATTTGAGTCCAACTGCAAAGTCGAGCCCAAACGTGGGGACCGCGTCTGCGCAAATCAATTGTCATTGGTCAGTTGGACAGCCATGCACCAAGGTTGTGTTCCGACAACAAAACCATTCGAAAATCGCCCCGTTTCCGACCACCTTTCAAGGCATTCAATTGCCGCCGTCCGCTTGACGCCCGAATCATTTTTTCTGGAAGCCTGAGCCCATCGGGGCTGGCGACGAGTGTCCACAAAATCTGTGGATATCTCTGTGAAAAACGCGAGGAGTTCGCGCCTCAGACACCGCCGCAACGCGACCGTCACAAATTGATCATTTTTTAACCTAAGTGTAATTGTCATTATTTTTCAATAGGTTACAGGTTTTCAGCGCAACTTCTGAGCAAGAGACGAGTGGGATCGATGGTGCGACCGAGCTTCATGTCAGGTCGATGTCAACTTGGGGATAGATTGCCTAAACTCTTTTTTGAAAGGCTTCAAGACACGCCAAGGGGCAACTTTGTGTCATTTTGTAAGCATTCATTTTTTTGTCACTTAAGGCCGTCAACGACGTCACCTTTTGTGACACTGAAACCGAGGCTGCGGGTATAAAAAAAGCCGGCATGATACCGGCTTTCTCACTGGGTTCGACCTTAGTCGACCAGCCAACCCTGTACGGTTTCAAAACCGTGTTCTTCAATCCAGACATCCAACGGCTTGGGATTGCGACGTTTCTTCTCAACGCGCTCACCGGTATTCGGATTCTCGTAAACACCGATTGCCAGTTTCGGGCCAGTGGCAGCTTTGGCAGCACCGCCTTTGGCACGTTTGCGACCACCGGCTTTGGCACCGCCGACGCGGGCAAAGTAAGCGTTCAGTTCGTCGTAGAATTCCGGCTTGTCGGCTTTCTTGCCTTGCGCCTTAACCCACTCAACGATGGCATTGGCGCGCGCGGTGAACAGGTCGTACTCAGAAATGCCGTATTCGTCGAACAGCTTGCGCACTTCGTCCTGGTACTGTTCGAAGCCTTCCATGCGCTTGGCTTGCGCTTCTTTCTGCTTACGCAGTTCTTCAATCTTGGCTTCGTGTTCCTGAATTTTCTTATCCAGATCCGGATCTAACATGGTGCTCTCCTGGGTTATTCGCCCGCTTGGCGGGGTTTCATATGCGGAAAAAGGATGACGTCTTTGATCGACGGTGAGTCGGTGAAATACATCACCAGCCGATCGATACCGATGCCCTGCCCGGCCGTCGGTGGCAGGCCGTATTCCAGGGCGTTGATGTAGTCGTCGTCGTAGAACATGGCTTCGTCGTCACCAGCGTCCTTGGCATCGACCTGGGCACGGAAACGCTCGGCCTGGTCGATGGGATCGTTCAGCTCGGAGAAGCCGTTGGCGATTTCACGGCCACCGATAAAGAACTCAAAGCGGTCGGTCACGTCCGGGTTGTCATCGTTGCGACGCGCCAGCGGTGACACTTCCGCCGGGTAGGCGGTGATGAACACAGGGCCTGCCAGTTTTTCTTCGACCGTGGCTTCAAAAATTTCCGTCTGTAGCTTGCCCAATCCCCAACCGGCCTGAGCCTCAATACCGAGCGTTTTGGCAACGGCCACGGCGGCATCGCGGTTGTCGATGTCGGCAGCGCTCAGGTTCGGGTTGTATTTGAGGATGGAATCAAACATGGACAAGCGCTCGAACGGCTTGCCCAGATCGAAGGTCATGCCCTGGTAACTCAGCTCGGTCTTGCCCAATACCGTTTGCGCCAGTTCGCGCAACATGGCTTCTGTCAAATCCATCAGGTCGTGGTAAGTGGCGTAGGCCTGGTACCACTCCAGCATGGTGAATTCCGGGTTGTGTCGGGTCGATACGCCTTCGTTGCGGAAGTTGCGGTTGATCTCGAACACCTTCTCGAAACCACCAACCACCAGACGCTTCAGGTACAGTTCCGGCGCGATGCGCAGGTACATGTCGATGTCCATGGCGTTGTGATGGGTGACGAACGGCTTGGCCGTGGCACCGCCGGGAATCACCTGCAACATCGGTGTTTCGACTTCCATAAAGCCGCGTTCGCTGAGGAAGCGACGAATGCCGTTGACGATGCCGGTACGCACTTCAAAGACGCGGCGGGTCTCGTCGCTGATCATCAGATCGACATAGCGCTGGCGGTACTTCATTTCCTGGTCGGCCAGGCCGTGGAATTTATCCGGCAGCGGCCGCAGCGATTTGGTCAGAATGGTGAAGTCGTCGAGCGATTCGACCGAGACGTACAGCTCGCCCTTGCCCGATTTCGCCAGCTTGCCGCGCACGCCAACAATGTCGCCGATGTCGAGCAGGTTCCAATCCTGGCTTTCTTTCTGCAACGGCTTGGGCAGATACGCCTGAATGCGGCCGCTGCTGTCGCGCAGGCCAATAAAGGGGCCGCCGCGACGCATCACGCGACCGGCCACGGCGACGCTGATGCCTTCGGCTTCAACGGCTTCTTTATCGAGATCGCCGTATTGCGCCTGCAACTCGCCCGCCATCTGTTCACGACGGAAATCGTTGGGGAAGGCTTGCGGCCGGTTTGCCGCCAGGTCAGCCAGTTTCTGCTTGCGCTCGGCGATCAGGTGGTTCTCGTCTGGAGCGGCTGCGTTGTCGGTTTGCTGATCGGTCATCTGTGTTCAGTCCACTGTCGAGGTGCCCGACGCCGCCGGGCACCGGGCACGGTTTCAGAGCCCCTTCTTCAGAGACGCTTCGATGAATTGATCCAGGGCGCCATCGAGCACCGCCTGGGTGTTGTGGGTTTCCACGCCGGTGCGCAAATCCTTGATGCGCGAATCGTCGAGCACGTAGGAGCGAATCTGGCTGCCCCAACCGATGTCGGACTTGGAGTCTTCCACCGCTTGCGCCGCTTCGTTACGCTTCATCATCTCGAATTCATACAGCTTGGCTTTGAGCTGTTTCATCGCCTGATCTTTGTTCTTGTGCTGCGAACGGTCGTTCTGGCACTGCACCACGATGTTGGTCGGCAAGTGGGTAATCCGCACCGCTGATTCGGTTCGGTTAACGTGCTGACCGCCGGCTCCGGAGGCACGGTATACATCGATGCGCAAATCGGCCGGGTTGATTTCCACTTCGAAGCTGTCGTCAACTTCCGGCGACACAAACACCGAGGTGAACGAGGTATGGCGACGGTTGCCGGAATCGAACGGCGATTTACGCACCAGACGGTGCACGCCGGTTTCGGTGCGCAACCAGCCAAAGGCGTATTCGCCTTCAACGCGAATGGTGGCCGATTTAATACCCGCCACTTCACCGGCCGAGGCTTCCATTAATTCGGCTTTAAAACCTTTTTCTTCGGCCCAGCGCAAATACATGCGCAATAACATTTCCGCCCAATCCTGAGCTTCGGTGCCACCGGAACCGGCCTGGATATCCAAATAGGCATTGGTGGCGTCCATTTCGCCGCTGAACATACGGCGGAATTCGAGCGTTTCCAGCTCCGCTTCCATGGCGTTTAAATCGGCCTGGATATCGGCAACGGTGCCGGCGTCGTTTTCTTCGGCGGCCATATCGAGCAAATCGCCGGCGTCACGGGTGCCGTCGATCAAACGCGTCAGGGTGCTGACAATGGTGTTGAGGCTGCTGCGTTCCTGCCCCAGGGCCTGGGCGCGTTCCGGCTCGTTCCAGACGTCCGGCTGGGCCAGTTCGCGTTCGACTTCGTCTAGGCGCTCTTTCTTGGCATCGAAGTCAAAGGTACCCCCTAAGCACGTCGGTGCGCGCCTGAAGGTCTTTAATCTGTTCTTTGATCGGATTGATTTCCACGGTCCGCTCCAACTTTAAATCCGGTATTGCCGATTTCGGGCGGCGCATTTTATCGAAAATTCAATGCCTTAGGTAGTGATTAATCGGCCGGAATTATTTCATCAAATACCAATTGCACGCTTTCTTTGCCGCGATATCGATTGCATTGCAATTGATATACACCGTCGAGAAATTTAGCCGAGGTTGGCCAAAGGCTGTTATCGATATTAAAGGCAATGGCATCGACCACCTGACCGTCGTCGTTGCTGACTTCCAGTTTGAGATGATGCTCACCGACAATGCGCTGGCTTTCGATGCGCCAATGGCCGTGAAAGCGCGGTTCGGGAAACAACTGCCCCCAAGGCCCGGCAGTTTCCAGCAACAGCGCTGTCTCCAGACTGAGGTCGCTGCCGCTTAAACGGCCGTCGGTCACAATCGTCGGCACCAGTGACTCCGGTGCGCACAACTCGGTGACGGCGCGATCAAACCACAGACGCAGCTCGTCCAGCCGCCCAGCGTCAATCGTCAGCCCGGCGGCCATGGCGTGACCGCCGAATTTGCGCAGCAGACCCGGGCATTGGCTGGCAATCCAGTCCAGACCGTCACGCAGATGAAAACCGGCAATCGACCGCGCCGAGCCTTTCAGCAAGCCATCGTCGCCCGGTGCCATGGCAATCACCGGCCGGTGCACCCGGTCTTTCACCCGCGACGCCAGAATGCCAATCACGCCTTCGTGCCAGTCGGCTTCGAACAGAACATGGCCGTTGCGTTCGGCCAGATCGTTCAGATTGTCCAGATAGCGTTCGGCATCGACCAGCATGGAGCGTTCAATGGCGCGGCGTTCGCGGTTCAGCGAATCCAGCTCGGCGGCTCGATGGCGAGCGTCGGCCGGGTCTTTTGCCAGCAGCGTTTTTACGCCCACCGTCATGTCATCCAGGCGACCGGCGGCGTTCAATCGCGGCCCGAGAACGAAGCCGAAATCCTGACTGCGGGCGTGCCGCCAATCGCGCCCGGCGACTTCAAACAACGCCAGAATGCCGGGCCGCGCCCTTCCCGCTCGAATCCGCGCCAGGCCTTGCTGCACCAGCCGGCGGTTGTTGGCGTCGAGCGGCACCACATCGGCCACCGTCGCCAGCGCGACCAGATCGAGCCAGTCGGCCAGTTGCGGTTCCCGATGGCCCTGCTCGAACCAGCCGGATTCACGCAACCGCGCGCGCCAGGCGATCAGCAGATAAAACATCACCGTGCAGCCACAGGCGGCTTTGGAGGCGAAATCACAGCCCGGTTGATTCGGGTTGAGGATGGCGTCGGCGTCCGGCAATTGCGCGCCGGGCAAATGGTGGTCGGTGACCAGCACGCGCACGCCGGCGGCTTTGGCAGCGGCAACGCCGTCGAGACTGGCGATGCCGTTATCGACGGTAATGATCAGATTCGGCGCCTGCTGCAACGCCAACTGCACGATTTCCGGCGACAGGCCGTAGCCGTATTCGAAGCGATTGGGCAGCAGAAAATCGACGTTCAAACCGAACGCCGACAGCGCTTCAACCGCCAGGGTGGTGCTGGTGGCGCCATCGACGTCGTAGTCGCCGACAATCAGCACGCGCCATTTCTGCTGCAACGCCTGTTGCAGCAAATCAACAGCGGCATCGATGCCTTTCAGCGATTGCCAGGGCAGCAGATGTTTAAGTTGAGAGTCGAGCTCAACCGGCTGTTTGACACCGCGGGCGCGGTACAGCCGGTCGAGTAACGCATGGTCGTGCACCGCCGGGCCGGCGGCGACGGGCCGCTCGGTAATGGTCGGCAGCGCGACAGCCATGCTGCAATTAACCGAAGACGGCGTTAGCGATGTGCGCCTGCACCTGTGCCAGGTCAGCCGGCAGCACGGTGTAGCGTTCCGGGCGTTGCATCAGATCGGTTAAGTGGTGCGGCAGCGCCGGCGCAGTCAGGCCGGCGCGTTCGATGGCGTCGGTGAATTTCACCGGATGCGCCGTGCCCAAGGTCACCATCGGATCGACCGCACTGCGCCGGGTCGCACGCGCCGCAGCCACGCCGATGGCGGTGTGCGGATCGAGCAGATAGCCGGTCTGGTCGTGAACGGTGCGAATGGTGTCGACGGTGCCGGCGTCGTCCAGCGCGAAGCTGTCGAACAACTCGCGCGCGCGCGCCAGGCGGGCTTCGTCCAGGCTCACGGTTTCGTTGTTCAGTTTTGCCATCAAGGTGCTCAGGCTGGCGCCGTCACGGTCGTACAGATCGAACAGCAAACGCTCGAAATTGGACGACACGACGATGTCCATCGACGGCGACAGGGTGTGCGCCAGCGGCTGTTTCTCGTACAGATTCTGGCTCATCACCCGGTGCAGGATGTCGTTCTGGTTGGTGGCAATCACCAACTGACCGATGGGCAGGCCCATCTTTTTCGCCAGATAACCGGCAAAGATGTCACCGAAGTTTCCAGTCGGCACCGAGAAAGCGACCTGACGATCCGGCCCGCCCAGATTAAGCGCGGCATAAAAGTAGTAAACGATCTGCGCCATGATGCGCGCCCAGTTGATCGAGTTGACCGCCACCAGACGACGCTCGCCGCGCAGGAACGACTGGTCGCCAAAGCTGGCTTTCACCATCGACTGGCAATCGTCGAAATTGCCTTCAATGGCGATGTTATGAATGTTGTCGCCCAACACCGTCGTCATCTGACGGCGCTGCACTTCCGACACTCGCTGATGCGGGTGCAGGATAAAGATGTCGATGTTGTCGCAGCGTTTGCAGCCTTCAATGGCGGCCGAGCCGGTATCGCCGGAAGTCGCACCAACAATGACCGCGCGCTCGCCACGCTTGGCAAGGGTGACATCCAACAAACGACCGAGCAGTTGCAGTGCGAAATCCTTAAACGCCAGCGTCGGGCCCTGGAACAACTCCAGCACGTATTCGTTGTGATCAATCTGCGCCAGCGGTGCCACGGCCTTATGGCCGAAAACGCCGTAGGTGTCTTTCAGCATTTGCGCCAGTTCAGCGTCGTTGATGGCACCAGCGACGAACGGCTGGATGATGCGAAACGCCAGCTCGTGATACGGCAAACCGCGCCAGGAACGGATTTCATCGAGGCTGTATTGCGGCAGGCTTTCCGGTACATAAAGGCCGCCGTCGCTCGCCAGGCCAGTAAGCAGAACGTCTTCAAACGACAGAGTCGGAGCCTGGCCCCGGGTGCTGATGTATTTCACGCTGTGATCTCTCTCAGGTTTCAGGCCCGGCGCTTACGGCTGCCGGGCCGAACGGTCGATGCGGTTCAGTCGTCCAGATGTTCGACGCGAATACGCACCACCGGACGCGGTACGGAATCCAGGGCTTCCAACTGCGCAATGGCGTTATCCATGCGTTTTTCACGCACGTTGTGCGTCAGCAGAATCAATGGCACCACGTCGGCGTCGTCTTCCGGCTCTTTCTGGATAATGGCTTCGATGTTGATGCCGTTGTCACTCAACACCTGAGCGATTTTCGCCATCTGCCCTACTTCATCGCGCACGGTGATGCGCAGGTAATAGGAGGTTTCGATTTCGCTGACCGGCAGCACCGGCAAGTTTTCGGTTTCGACGCTGTAACCCAGGTGCGGCACGTTGCCGGCGTTGTCGATTTCACGGGCAATGTCGACGATGTCGGCAATCACCGATGACGCCGTTTGTTCGGAACCTGCGCCCGGGCCGGTGTACATGGTCGGGCCGACGGCATCGCCTTCGACCAGCACCGCATTCATCACGCCGTTCACGTTCGCCAGCAAACGTTTTTCCGGCACCAACGTCGGGTGCACCCGCAGCTCAACACCTTCCGGGGTCTTGCGACTGAAACCCAGATGCTTGATGCGGTAACCGAGTTCTTCGGCGTATTGCACATCTTCGCGGGTAATGCGGGTGATGCCTTCGGTGTAGACCTTGTCGAATTGCAGCGGAATGCCGAACGCAATGGACGCCAGAATGGTCAGCTTGTGCGCGGCGTCGATGCCTTCAACATCGAAAGTCGGGTCGGCTTCGGCGTAACCCAGCGCCTGAGCTTCTTTCAATACGTCTTCAAACATCCGGCCTTTGTCGCGCATCTCGGTCAGGATGAAATTGCCGGTGCCATTGATGATGCCTGCGAGCCATTTGATGTCGTTGGCAACCAGGCCTTCGCGAATGCCTTTGATGATCGGAATACCACCGGCGACGGCGGCTTCATAAGTGACGACCACGCCTTTGTCTTCGGCGGCTTTAAAAATTTCGTTGCCGTGCTTGGCGATCATCGCCTTGTTGGCGGTGACCACGTGTTTGCCATGCGCAATGGCTTCCAGCACCAGGGCTTTGGCGGTTTCTTCACCGCCGATCAATTCGACCAGGATGTGCACGTCCGGGTCGCGTGCGACATCAAAAATATCGCGTGAGACGCGCACGTCGCTGAGGTCGCACTCAGGATGATCGCGACGTGCGCCAACGTGGGTAATTCGCACCGGCTTACCGGCCCGACGCGCAATGTCTTCCAGGTTCCGGCGCATGACGTTGAACGTGCCGCTGCCGACGGTGCCCAGACCACAGAGTCCCACATTGACTGATTTCAAAACCTGCCTCACTTCGTTGGATGGTGTTACGGCCGATTCAGAGGAAGGAAGAATGGCCGCAGGAATGCTGAGCGAAACATACTGAGGGGGGTGGCTGCTGTCAACGCGAAGCCCCGTCGTTATGGGCTTTGCGGGCAATAAGCCGCTGTGATTTTTTTGCAAGAAGCTGTTTCATCCGTCTTGCTCGCAGCACCAACAAAAAAGGCAGCCGAAGCTGCCTTTTTCAGAACACTCAACCCGGCCTTAGCCTTTACGGTCGATGCGCTCTTTGATGCGAGCGGACTTACCAGAACGCTCACGCAGGTAGTACAGCTTGGCCTGACGAACCGCACCACGACGTTTGACTTCAATGCTGTCAACGAGCGGTGAGTAAGTCTGGAAGGTCCGCTCTACGCCAACACCGCTGGAAATCTTGCGCACGGTGAAAGCCGAGTTCAAACCCCGGTTACGCTTACCGATGACCACACCTTCGAACGCCTGCAGACGCTCACGGTCACCTTCTTTTACCTTGACCTGTACAACGACAGTGTCACCCGGGCCGAAGGCCGGGATTTCTTTGTTCATCTGTTCAGCTTCAAGTTGCTGAATAATCAAATTGCTATTGCTCATCACTCCGCTCCTGATCTATCGCGCGAGTCTTGCTCAGTCAAAAACTCATCCAAAAGCGCCTGCTGTTCTGCGGTGAGTACCTTCTCAGCCAACAGGTCCGGTCTTCTTTGCCAGGTGCGCCCCAGTGCTTGCTTCAACCGCCAGCGACGAATCTCGTCGTGGTGGCCGCTCAGCAATACCGGCGGCACCGCCCGGCCATCCAATACTTCAGGCCTGGTGTAGTGCGGACAATCCAACAGACCCGCGGTGAAGGAGTCTTCCTCGGCGGAGGCTTCGTGCCCCAGTACACCGGGAAGCTGGCGTCCGATGGCGTCGATAAACGCCTGGGCGGCCAGTTCGCCGCCGCTGAGTACAAAATCACCCAGCGACCACTCTTCATCCACTTCCGTCTCGATGACTCTTTCGTCGATGCCCTCATAGCGGCCACAGACGAAAATCAGGTGACTGCGCTGGCGCAGTTCGCTCACCCCGGCCTGATCGAGCCGGCGGCCCTGCGGCGACAGATAAATCACTGTTGCCCGGTTACCGCTGGCGGCTTTCGCCGCCTGGATGGCGTCGCGCAAAGGCTGCACCTTCATCAGCATACCGGGGCCACCGCCAAAAGGTCGGTCGTCCACGGTGCGGTGTTTGTCGTGGGTGTAATCGCGCGGGTTCCATAAACCAACATCGATCAAGCCACTTTGCACCGCCCTTCCGATGACGCCTTGCCGTAAAAACGGTTCGAACATCTCCGGAAAGAGGCTGACCAGTCCGAACCAGGCTTGCGGTTCGGCTGCTCGAGACGTTTCCGTTGTCAAAATTCCGGGTCCCATTCGACCAGGATGCGACCCGCTTCGAGGTCGATGTCCTGGACGTAGACGTCCGGAACGTACGGGATCAAGCGTTGCTGACGATCAAAGCTGTCGGCGTCGCCCTTGACCACCAGCACATCGTTGCTGGCGCCCGCACTCATTAAATGGTCCACCTTACCTAACTTGATGCCAGCGGTTGTTTCCACCGCCAGACCTTCCAGTTCGTACCAGTAGTACTCACCGTCCGGTAACTCCGGCAATTCTTCCTCCGGAACCCCGATTTCAGCACCGCAGTATTGGCGGGCTTGATCGCGGTCATCGCAGCCGGCGATATGGGCAACCATGCCCTTGCCGTGGCTGCGCCCCTTGTCGATTTCGACGGGGGTCCAACGGCCGTTCAGGTTAAGCATCCATTCGGTGTATTCGAGGATGCGATCCATCGGTTCGGTGTAGGAATAGATTTTCAGCCATCCCTTAACGCCGTAAACCGAGGACACCTTGCCGAGAACAACCATTTTTTCCGGTGTATCCGGTGTCATCATTCAGGCCCTGCCGTACGGATCAGGCCTGGGCCTTGCGATACTCTTTCAACAGCTGGGCGACACGATCAGACGCTTGTGCACCCTTGCTCTGCCAGTACTCGACCCGCTCAAGAGCGACGCGCAGGCGTTCTTCCTGACCACGAGCAATGGGGTTGAAAAAGCCAACGCGCTCGATGAAACGGCTATCGCGGGCGTTGCGGCTGTCGGCTACGGTAATGTGGTAAAACGGGCGCTTCTTGGAACCACCCCGTGAGAGTCGAATGACGACCATTCGCGTCCTCCTGTTGCGGGCAAGCTTTGAAATCACCTGCCGTTTTGGATTTTCAGAGGGGTTAGCTCTGAATGCGGAAGTACTGTTTACAACAGACGTCCTAACCCAAAGTGAAACGAAAACCAGGCCCACCCCGGTTTTCAAGGCCGCGAAAGTATACGGTTGAGCGCTTAAAAAGCAAGACAGACGGGGCCGAACGGCCCCAAAAGCGAGGAGAAACGTCGAGGATCAGCCGAACGGGCCTCGGCCACCGGGAAAACCACCCGGCGGTAAGCCGCCACCGGGCATGCCACCGCCTGGCAGTCCGCCGCCCATGGCACGCATCATCTTCGCCATGCCGCCCTTCTTGCCGGCTTTTTTCATCATCTTGGCCATGTTCTTGTGTTGCTTGAGCAGGCGGTTGACGTCCTGAATCTGGGTGCCGGAACCGGCGGCGATGCGGCGTTTGCGTGAACCGTTGATGTTGTCCGGGAAGCGGCGCTCCAGCGGCGTCATCGAATCGATGATCACACCCATCTGCTTGAACTGCTTTTCTGCGCTCTGCATCTGGTTGACCGCCGCGCCCATCTGGCCCATGCCCGGCAGCTTGTCGATCATGCCCATCATGCCGCCCATGTTGTCCATCTGGCGCAGCTGTTCGCGGAAATCTTCCAGATCGAAGCCTTTGCCTTTTTGCAGCTTTTTGGCGAGCTGCTCGGCTTTGTCTTTATCGACCTTGCGTTCGACTTCCTCGATCAGCGACAGCACGTCGCCCATACCGAGAATGCGCGAGGCAACACGATCAGGGTGGAAGGGTTCCAGCGCATCGGTTTTTTCACCGATGCCCATAAATTTGATCGGCTTGCCGGTGATATGGCGCACCGACAGCGCCGCACCGCCACGCGCATCGCCATCGGTTTTCGACAGCACCACGCCGGTCAACGGCAGTGCATCGCTGAACGCCTTGGCGGTGTTGGCGGCATCCTGGCCGGTCATGGCATCGACGACGAACAGCGTCTCGATCGGCTTAATCGCCTTATGCAACGCCTGGATCTCGTCCATCATCTCAGCGTCGATGGCTAAGCGACCGGCGGTATCGACCAGCAGTACGTCCACCGCCTGTTTGCGCGCGGCATCGATGGCGCCTTTGGCGATGGCAACCGGCTTCTGTTTTTCGTCACTGGGATGGAACAGCGCACCGACTTCACCAGCCAGCGTTTCCAACTGACGGATGGCCGCCGGACGATACACATCGGCCGACACCACCATGACTTTCTTTTTCTCACGCTCTTTTAAGAAGCGCGCCAGCTTGGCAACGGTCGTGGTTTTACCCGCACCTTGCAGACCGGCCATCAGAATCACGGCCGGCGGCTGGGTATTCAGTGCCAGTGGCTCGCCCGCCGCGCCCATAACGCGTTCGAGTTCGGACTGCACCACCTTGAGGAATTGCTGGCCCGGATTCAGCGCCGAGACCACTTCCTGACCAACAGCGCGTTCGCGCACGCCATCGATAAAATCTTTGACGACGGGCAACGCCACGTCGGCTTCCAACAACGCCATGCGCACTTCGCGCAACGTGGCTTTGATGTTGTCTTCGGACAGCTTGGACTGACCGGAAATCTGCTTCAGCGTCTGGGAAAGACGGTCGGTGAGGCTCTTGAACATCTCGCTTTCCGTAGAGTTAAACGGCGGGGAGTATAACAGGGCACCAGCCCGGCCTCTATGATGGTGACGGCGCCGTTTTGTCTCAAGGTTGAGACGCGGCTAACAGCGCTCAACAGCAGTTTGGGAACCGCTATCATTTGTGCGAGACTAGCGCCCTGCTTCATCCTTCATATCCCTTTCGGCCAGCGCCGAACTGAGAGGACCTTTCTGAATGCTGATCTGGCTCGCCATCCTGGGCTATCTCGTCAGTGGCCTGGTCGCCCTGAACGGCTTGTATCGCGTACAACTGCCTGATCGTCGTCTGCTGTTCTGGCCTGCGGTACTTGGCGCGCTGGCGCATTTATCGACACTGGCATCGGAAATTCTGGTCTCCGGTGCGTTGCAAATCAGCTTTCTGAACGCCGCCTCTGTTATCACCTTTTTTGTGATTTCTGCGCTGCTGATCAGCGGCTGGTCGAAACCGCTGCACAGCCTGTTTGCCTTCGCCTTACCGCTGGCGGCGTTGATCATGATTGTCGCGGTACTGGCACCCGATGCTTCGTCGCCACGGCTGCATCGTTCCGGTGTGGTGCTGCATGTGTTTTTGTCGATGCTGGCTTATTCCGTTATCACCATCGCCACGCTGCTGGCGGTCTTGCTCGGCGCGCAGAATCGTCAATTGCACAACCACGCACTGGACAGCCGCCTGAACCGTTTCCTGCCGCCGTTGCAAACCATGGAACGGCTGTTGTTCGAATGGCTGATGATCGGCTTTGTACTGCTCACCGCCGCGATGATTTCCGGCAGCCTGTTTATCGAAAACATCTTCGCTCAGCATCTGGTGCATAAAACCGTGCTGACCATCGTTGCCTGGGGCTTTTTCGCCACCCTGCTGTTCGGCCACTTCTACCTGGGCTGGCGCGGTGCTTTAGCCAGCCGGCTGACGATCTTCGGTTTCGTGTTTCTGATGCTGGCCTTTTTCGGCTCCAAATTCGTACTCGAATACCTGCTGCATCAGTACGGCTAAAGGCATCAACAAGCCGCGACTTTGCTTGACAGAGAGGCGATCGCGCCGCTAAAAAGCACACTCTATTGGTGACTGAGGTTTTTACCCCTTGAACGAGCTTCCCCTAGGCCTGCTGTTTGTCTTGCTGGGCCTGCTGCTGCTTTGTTCCGCTTTCTTCTCGAGCTCGGAAACCGGCATGTTGTCTCTCAACCGCTACCGCCTCCGCCACCTGGCCAATGAAGGCCACCGCTCTGCCACGCTGGCCCAGCGCCTGCTGGAGAAGCCGGATCGGCTGATCAGCACCATCCTGATTGGCAATAACCTGGTTAATATCGCCGCTGCATCACTGTCCACCATCATCGCCATTCGTTTATTGCCCACCCAGCAGGATCTGGCACTCGCCCTATCCACGATTCTGCTGACACTGGTGGTGCTGATTTTCGCCGAGGTCACGCCCAAGACGCTGGCGCAACGTCATCCGGAAGTCATCGCTTTTCAGGCTTCCCGGCTGCTGCGCATCCTGATGTTCGTGCTGGCGCCGGCCATCTGGCTGGTGAACCTGTTCGTTAACGGCCTGTTCTGGATCTTCCGCGTCGGCCGCAAAGCGAACTCCAGCGATGCCCTTTCCGCCGAAGAATTGAAAACGCTGGTGAATGAATCCGGTGAGATGCTGCCACCACAGCGTCAGAACATGCTGCTCGGCATTCTGGAGCTGGAAAACGTCACCGTGGACGACATCATGGTGCCGCGCAACGAAGTCAGCGGCGTCGATATGGAAGCCGATGTCGACACCATTGCCGACCAGATTCGTCGCACCGACTACACCCGCTTCCCGCTCTACAAAGGCGATCTGGATAAGGTGATCGGCATTCTGCACATTCGCGATGCGGCCGAGTTTCTGTACGCCGACGAGCCGTCCAAGGTGATGCTGACCAAAGCCGCCAAAGACCCGTACTTCGTGCCGGAAAACACCCCGCTGCACACCCAGTTGATCAACTTCCAGACGCAACAATTGCGCATGGGCCTGGTGGTCGATGAATACGGCGACATTCAGGGCCTGGTCACGCTGGAAGATTTGCTGGAAGAAATCGTCGGCGAATTCACCACCGACATCGCCAATTCCAGCAAGGAAATTCATGCCCAGCGCGACGGCTCTTACGTGATTGACGGCACCGCCAACATTCGCGAAATCAACCGCGCCCTGGCTTGGGAACTGCCGACCGACGGCCCGAAAACGCTGAACGGCCTGGTGCTGGAACACGTCGAAGACATTCCCGATGCCAACTTATCGATCAAGATCGACCGTTACCTGATCGAAATTCTGCAAATCAAAGACAACGCCGTCATCGCCGCCCGGGTCCGCGAAATGCCGCTGTCCCGACCGCGTTAACTCCGGCATTGCTCTGGCATCGAAGCGGCGAACCATTCACCGCTTCGATGCCCAGACCCGCCCGCCACTGATCACACCGCAAGGCTTTTCCATGTCTCTGAACTCATTGCCTCTGAACTCCAAGCCATTGAACATTCGCATCGTCCTGGTTCAAACCTGGCACCCCGGCAACATTGGCGCCGCCGCCCGCGCCATGAAAAACATGGGACTGGACCAACTGGTGTTGGTCGATCCGGTCGATTTTCCATCCGATGAAGCCTACAGCCGCGCCGGCCAGGCGACCGACCTGCTCGACAACGCCCGCGTCGTCGCCACGCTCGACGAAGCCATTGCCGACTGCGGCTTAGTGGTTGCCACCAGCGCGCGCGAACGCAGCATTCGCCTGCCTGCCTTTTCGGCCGAAGCCTGTGGCCGCGAAGCCGTTGCCCGGCAGGCGCAGGCACCGGTGGCATTGGTATTCGGTCGCGAACGCATGGGCCTGCACAACGACGACATTCAACGCTGCCACGCCCAGGTGAACATCGACGCCAACCCAGAATACCCGGTGCTGAACCTCAGTCAGGCGGTGCAATTGTTGTGTTACGAGGTGTTCAAGGCGGCGCGGGCCGAACGGCCAACGCCAGTGGAAGAAGCCTACCCGCTGCATGCTGATCTGGAACGGTTTTACGACCATCTCGGCCAGGCATTGGATGACATCGGTTTTCTGAACCCGGCGCATCCCGGCCAGGCATTGGAACATCTGCGCGCCCTGTTTCGTCGCGCCCGGCCGACGGCCAAAGAACTGCGCTTGCTGCGCGGTGTACTCAGTGCTGCGCAGCAAGCGGCCGGTAAGGATCAGTCAGCCGGTTGATTCCGTTCCGGTGCGGCCCGGGCAAACGCTGGCTGGGCCGTGGCGTGTTGATAGATGCGCTGCAACCGGGGCCAGGCATCAATCGGAATGTCATAGCGCACTGCGTTGTACATCTGCGGAACCAGCAGCACATCCACCATCGACAATTGATCGTGATAAAACCATTGGCCGCTGCCGTGCCGCTCGGACAACGTTTCCAGTGCGTCCAGGCCGGTTTTGATCCAATGCCGATACCAATCGTTCACCGCCGCTTCGCTGGCATCGAACTGCGAACGCAATCGCTTCAACACCCGCAGATTGTTCAGCGGATGAATGTCGCAACCGATGTCCTGACACAGCGCCCGAACTTCGGCCCGGGCCAGCGGTGTTTTGGGTAAAAACGCCGGCGTCGGAAAACGCTCGTCCAGATATTCCAGAATCGCCATCGACTGGCGCAACAGGCCTTCGTCGGTTTCCAGCGACGGCACCAGACCGGCCGGATTCACCGTGCGATAAGACGACTCGTGCTGCTTACCTTCGCGCAACTCGATGGGAATTTGCTCAACCGTCACGTCTTTCAGCGACAAACCAATGCGCACCCGGTACGCCGCTGACGAACGCCAATAGTGGTAGAACTTCATGGTCGGTCCTCCGTTCAACTGGCGCGGCTGTGTTTGCCGATGCCGTATTCACGCAGTTTATTGGCGATGGCCGTGTGCGACACGCCGAGTTTTTTGCCCAACTGACGGCTGCTCGGGTACGCCGGGTACAAACGGCGCAGCAGTTCAGCCTCGAAGCGTTTCATGGCGTCGTCGAGCGTGCCTTCGAAATGCTCGTCCACATAACCCCAGCCGCTGGAGAAACTGGGCAATTGCAGATGCTCGGGTTCGAGCAAATCTTCCTCCGCCAGCGACACCGCACGCAGCAGTGCGTTTTCCATCTGCCGGACGTTGCCCGGCCAGGGGTATTGCTGCAACGCATTCTGGCAGGCGCGGGAAATACGAATGCGGCGGCGTTGCGGTTCAGCGAAGCGGGCAATAAAGCGTTCGGCCATCGGCAGAATATCGCTTTTGCGATCACGCAACGCCGGAATGTGCAGCGCCAGAACGTTCAGGCGGTAATACAAATCTTCGCGGAAAATGCCGTCGCGGCACAGCGCCAGCAAATCTTTTTGTGTTGAACAGATAATGCGCACATCGGCGGTGTATTCCTGCTCGTCGCCGACGCGTCGGTAGGTGCCATCCTGCATCAGGCGCAGGAATTTCGATTGCAGCACCTTCGACATATCGCCAATTTCATCGAGGAACACCGTGCCGCCTTCGGCCAGTTCGACAATGCCTTTTTTGGCCTGAGTTGCGCCTTCAAACGCGCCAGCGGCGTAACCGAATAATTCGCTTTCAGCCACGCTGTCGGGCATGGCAGCGCAGTTCAACACCAAAAAGGGTTTGTCTTTGCGCAAGCTGTGTTGGTGGCAGGATTTCGCCAGTAATTCTTTGCCGGTGCCGGTCTCGCCGGTAATCAGCAACGGCGCATCCAGACCGGACATGCGCTTGGCCTGGCGGATGACTTTTTTCATCGGCTGGCTTTCGGCGATCAGCAATTCAAATTCACCGGCCTGCTGTTGGTAAGCCGTCATCTGGCGGCCCAGGCGTTCGGGCGATTTGAACGTAATAACGGCGCCGGCGAAGTAATCGTCCTGGTCGGTGTCGGTTTCATCCGGCACGCGGATCGGGTAGATGTCGGCGAGGAAAGTCCGGCCGCGCAATTGCAGATTCGACGCCGTGGTGTTCGGCCGGTCGCCATTCAACCAATGGCTGAAGTTAAAACCCTTCACCCAGTTTTTCAGCAACTTGCCTTTCACTTCCGCCTCGGGCAATTGCAGGATGTCGAGCGCAGCTTCGTTGGCGATAACGACGTAACCCTGGCTGTCGATCGACACCACCGGTTCGGGCAAGGTTTTCAGCAGCGTTTGCATTTCCTGCTGTTCGCGTTCGCCGGGCAAATAAGGAATGAGCGAGACATCGTGGATGCCGGGAATCAGACGAATTTCCGGCATCAGATGTTGGAATTCGTCGAACAGAACGGTGGGAAAATTCAGATAGATTTCGCCGCTGGGGTCGATCTCAATGCCCCTCAGATCGATCTGGTGTTGCACCAGAATATCCAGCACCTCGGCACAGATGCCCAAGCGCTCTTCACATTCGATCTTCAGCCGCATTCACACTCCCCGCTGCACTGTACGCCCTGGTTTCCAGCGCGCTAAATTGCCGCAGGGTCTGTGTTTTGTCAACTGAGGTTTACAGGCCCGAAAACGAAAAACGGCCCGACCAGCGGACCGTTTTTTCATCGTTTTCAGCGCAGCAACAAACGCATTAAGCGACTTGCTGTTCCTGCTCGGAGGGGAAGTGAACACCCGCCCACAGCGTGTTGACCAACTCGTCAATCGACGCATGCGGGTAACGCTGCAACCAGCCGACAATGGCCGACGCAACGTCCGGGTAATTCACCCAGCGCGGCTCGCCGTGACGCAGGAACGACTCAATAGCGCTGGTCGTCACCTTAGGCATCACCAGACCTAAGCCCAACTCACTCAACGCAGCCGCGTTGGATTGTTGTTCCATCTGGCCGCGCAGCGGTTTAACCAGAATGCGTTTGCCCATCGACAGCGCTTCGCTCGCCAACTCAAAGCCGGCGTTGCAAATCACACTGCCGCATTCAGCCAGCGATGCCTGGAAACCGTCGCGGCTGAAACCGCGCACCGTCACCCGGCCATACTGACCCGGCTCGACATCGGCGCAATGCATCACAAAAGTGGCCTTGGTATCGACCTCGTTCAGCAGCGCCAGGGTGGCTTCGCTGTTCTCGAACGGCAAATACACCAACGCCTTGTCCAGATCGCCCGGCACCGGCGCATCCACCGTTTCGATGATCGGCGGCAGAATCGGCGCGCCGAAATGATGCCAGTGCACACCCAGACCAACGGTAACCGGCGCAAACCAGCGCATGATCGCCTCAGAAACCACCGAATGGCCGGCCTTGGGAATGTCGTAACCAAAAGCGTATTGATGACCCACACCGACACACGGCATGCCCTGACTGCGCGCAGCCCAGGCCACCACCGGCTCAAAATCGGTCACCACCAGATCGTACTGGCTCAAATCGAGCGAGCGGATGTCGCGCCACAGTTCGCGCATGGAGGTGTCGTTCATGGTGCGGCGCAAATCGATGCGGCCATCGCGGGTGGCAAACGTCAGGCCTTTGAAGACCTGGAAATCACCGAACGCCTGCATATCAAAAAAGCGCTCACGCTCACGACCGGAAAACACCCAGTCCACCTCAACGCCAGCCTCAGCCAGCGCCACGGCCATTACCCGAGCGCGAGTGATGTGTCCATTACCGGTGCCTTGAACGCCGTACAGCAATTTCACAGTACGAATCCTCCCAACGCCCAGTAACCGACCAGCGAACCCAGGGCAGCGCCCACCAGGGTATCGGTCGGGAAATGCACACCCAGGAAGATGCGTGACATCGCCACACAGCAAGACCACAACAGCAACGCCAGCATCAATACCGGCAGTTGGCTGGCCACCAGAACCGTAAACAGGAAAGCGGCCGAGGTGTGGCCCGACGGGAAACTGAATTTGTCAGACGGGATAATAAAGCTGGTGAAATCGTCGATGGCCTCTTGCGGGCGGTTACGCCGGCAGGTGTTTTTCAACACCCAATAAATGCCGCGTTCCACCGCGAACGCCATCACAGCGATCTTAGCGAGCGCAATGCCAGATTCCGGTTGCGCCAGAGCGTAAATGCCGAAGAAGACCAGATAGAGCCAGCCATCGGCCGTGCGAGACACTGCGCGACTCAAAGCGGTGATGCGCTCGCGACGACGACGCGCCATGCACCAGTTAAAAGTCAGGGTGTCCAGATGTTGGATGCGCTGCAGCCATTTCATGAAGAAACCTCCATCGTCATGGCGCCTATTATTCATTCGCCCGTGTCACCTTTCTGACTGTTCGATGAAGTTTTCATGACAACCCAGAGCCCGACTGGCACCGACCGCCGTTCAGGCCGCCGGCGGCTCAGCCGGTTTAAAGACCGACGTCTCAAACGCCAGTTGCAAAGCCAGCACCCGTTGCCGCAACGCGCCACGCGGGTACGCCTTGGCCGGCACCGCCCCCCAAACCGGGTTTGGCCAGGCCGCGTCCGTTTGCTTGCGGACCACGTGATGAATATGCAACTGCGGGACCACATTGCCCAAAGCAGCAATGTTCATCTTGTCGCCGTTAAAGGTGTCCATCAGCCGTTCGGCCACGAAGCTGCTTTCCCAGATCAGCTGTTCCTGATCATCTTCATCCAGTTGAAAAACCTCGCTGATGCCATCGCGTTGCGGCACCAGAATCAACCAGGGGTAATTGGCGTCTTTCATCAACAGAATGCGGTTCAACATCAGTTCGCCGACTTCGACGCAATCGTTTTGTAAGCGATAATCCAGTTCGAACATCGAGCCCTCCTAATGGCCGGCATTGTACCTCAAAGACTTCGACCGTTAACCGGCGGCCCTGTGTCAGACCGAACTCAGCCCGTATAATGCACCGGCATTTACCCAGGAAAGGCCCCATGCCAGACGTACAATGGCACACCCACTGGCCTGAACACCTAGGCCGGAACAGCGACAACCCTTTCTGCCGAAACAGCTTCCTGCGCGCCCTGGAAGACAGCGGCGTCTGCCAGGCCGACGGCGGCTGGGCACCGCACCACCTGGTGTTGCGCGATGACGATCATGACATCGCCCTGCCCACCTACCGCAAAACCCATTCGTGGGGCGAATACGTTTTCGACTGGGCCTGGGCCCACGCCTACGAACAACACGGCTTGCCGTACTACCCGAAACTGGTCTGCGCCCTGCCCTATACACCCTCTATGGGACCACGAGCCAGCGCGCCGCTGAATGCGCCATTGGTCACCCGCCTTGCCCAGGCACTGCAAACCGAAGCACTCGAACAGGATTACAGCGGCTGCCACCTGCTGTTCCCGGACGACGCCACCGCCGACCTCTGGGCCGAACACACCGACTGGGCAGAACGACGGGACGTACAGTTCCACTGGCGCAACCAAAACTACCGCGACTTCGACGACTTCCTCGACCGCTTCGCCTCGCGCAAACGCAAAAACCTGCGCAAAGAACGCCGCTCCATCGAAGAACAGGGCCTGGAACTGCGCTGCTTCGAAGGCGCGCAAATCGACACCGCCGCGCTGCGCCAGTTCTACATCTTCTACCACGCGACTTATTTAAAGCGCGGCCGCCAAGGCTATTTGAACCTGGAATTCTTCGAGCAACTGCTGGCAACCCAAGCCGACAGCCTGGTGCTGTTCATGGCGTTTCGTGGCGAAGAAGGCGTCGCCGCCGCACTGTGCTTTCGCGATTCAACCACCCTGTACGGCCGCTACTGGGGTTGCCTCGATGAATACAACAACCTGCATTTTGAATGCTGCTATTACCAGGGCATCGACTACTGCATCCGCCACGGCCTGCAACGTTTCGACCCCGGCACCCAGGGCGAACACAAAGTTGCCCGCGGGTTTGAACCGCGCATCACCCGTTCGTTCCATTGGCTGGCGCGACCGGATTTCCGCGAAGCCGTCGAACGCTTCTGCGAAGAAGAAGCCGAGATGGTCGAACGCTACCGCGAACAAATGACGCAAGCGCTGCCGTTCAAACACACCGACGAATAACACCGACCGACCAAAACGACAGAGGTTTTTTTATGCGTTACCTGCACACCATGGTCCGCGTCAGCGACATCGACGCCTCACTGCGCTTTTTCTGCGACGGCCTCGGCCTTACCGAAATCAGCCGTACCGACAACGACAAAGGCCGCTTCACCCTGGTTTTCCTCGCCGCCCCGGAAGACCGCGACCGCGCCCTGGCCGACAAGGCACCGATGGTCGAACTCACCTACAACTGGGACCCAGAGGAATACACCGGCGGCCGCAACTTCGGGCACCTGGCCTATCGCGTTGACGACATCTACGCCACCTGCCAACACCTGATGGCCATGGGCATCGACATCCTGCGGCCACCGCGCGACGGCCACATGGCCTTCGTGCGCAGCCCCGACAATATTTCCATCGAACTGCTGCAAGCCGGCGACTCGCTACCCCCGGCCGAGCCGTGGCAATCGATGCCCAACCAGGGCACCTGGTAATCACCCGTCAAGCCAACCACCAACGATTACCCATCAACTACACCTGCGCCGCCATTGCCACTACAATGGCGGCCCTTTAATCCAATTGACCCACCGCCAACCACGAGAACGTTCATGCGCGCAAGCCAGTATCTGATCGCCACCGTCAAGGAAACCCCGGCCGACGCCGTTATCGCCAGCCACAAACTGATGCTGCGCGCCGGCATGGTGCGCAAACTCGCCTCCGGCCTGTACACCTGGATGCCCACCGGCCTGAAAGTGCTGCGCAAAATTGAACGCATCGTGCGCGAAGAAATGGACCGCGCCGGCGCCCAGGAAGTATTAATGCCCTGCGTACAACCGGCCGAACTGTGGCAGGAAAGCGGCCGCTGGGACGCCATGGGCCCGCTGATGATGCACATGAAAGACCGCAACGAGCGCGACTTCGTTTTCGGCCCCACGCACGAAGAAGTGATCACCGACATCGCCCGCAACGAACTGACCAGCTACAAACAACTGCCGGCCAACTTCTACCAGATTCAAACCAAATTCCGCGACGAATTCCGGCCGCGTTTCGGCGTCATGCGCGCCCGCGAATTCATCATGAAAGACGCCTACTCCTTCCACGTCTCACTCGAATCGCTGCAAGCCGAATACGAAAACATGCACCGCGCCTACTGCCGCATCTTTGATCGCCTGGGCCTCACCTACCGCCCGGTACTGGCCGACAGCGGCGCCATTGGCGGCGACAGCTCGCACGAATTCCAGGTATTGGCCGACTCCGGCGAAGACTACATCGCCTATTCCGACACCGGCACCTACGCCGCCAACATCGAACGCGCCGAAGCCGTGATGCCCGCCGGCGAACGCGCCGCACCCACCGAAGCATTGCGCAAAGTCGATACCCCCAACACCAAAACCATCGCCGCCCTGGTCGAAGGTTTTGGTTTGCCGATCGAAAAAACCATCAAAACGCTGATTGTAGCCGCCGAAGACGGCATCGAAGGCGGCCTGGTTGCCCTGCTGGTGCGCGGCGACCACGAACTGAACGAAATCAAAGCCGAAAAACTGCCACAGGTAAAAGCACCGCTGACCATGGCAACCGAAGAACAGATTCGGGCCGTCGTCGGTGCCGGCCCCGGCTCGCTTGGCCCCATCAACCTGCCGATGCCGATTGTCATCGACCGCGCCGTCAGCCTGATGAGCGACTTCGGCGCCGGTGCCAACATCGACGACCAGCACTGGTTCGGCATCAACTGGGAACGCGACCTGCCGTTGCCGGACATCGCCGACCTGCGCAGCATCGTCGAAGGCGACCCCAGCCCGGACGGCGTTGGCACACTGAAAATCGCCAAAGGCATCGAAGTCGGCCACATCTTCCAGTTGGGCGACAAATACGCCAAAGCCCTGAACGCCACCGTGCTGGATGAAAACGGCAAAGCCCAAACCATGCTGATGGGCTGCTACGGCATTGGCGTCAGCCGCATCGTGGCCGCCGCCATTGAACAGAACCACGACGACAACGGCATCATCTGGCCCGATGCGCTGGCCCCGTTCCAGGTTGGCATTGTGCCGCTGAACGCCCATAAATCGCCGGAAGTGATGGAAGTGGCCGAGCGTCTGTACCGTGAATTAAGCGACGCCGGCATCGACGTATTGCTGGACGATCGCGACAAAAAAACCAGCCCCGGCGTGAAATTCGCCGACATGGAATTGATCGGCATCCCGCATCGTCTGGTGGTCAGCGACCGTGGCCTGGCCGAGGGCGAGCTGGAATACAAAGCGCGCCGCAGCGACGACAAAGAAGCCATACCGCTGGCGAACGCCCTGGCCTTTTTGCAACAACGGCTGGCAGGCTGAAGCCAGCCAACCGCCACAAAAAAAGGCGCCTTATGGCGCCTTCTTTTTGACTACCGGAACCCGCGCCTTAGCGCTCCTCAAACTCAACGTCCACCTGCAACCCCTTCTGCCAGTTCACACCCTCGGCCGAGCGCCAGACATCGTGCAACACAGAGCCGTTGTTATCAGTCCCACCGATCACCCAAAGCCGGTTATCGAAGCTCAGAGCCTGAAGGCCGGTGCGAGCCGAGAAGCGGTTCAGCTCGCTGTGGGGGTCGTCAACGGCGGTCCAGTGGGTGCCGTTGCGGGTGGTCCAGAGTTGGTTGGTTGGTCCTTCACCCAAAATATTGCCACCGATCACCCAAAGCCGCTCGCCTTGGGCATCCTGGGTGACCAGGGCCTGGTGCCCAAAACGGGTCGTCAGGTTGGCGTCGGGGCGCGACTGCCAGTGGCGGCCATCCTGGGAGGACCACACCACGCCGTTACCAGCGCCAAGGCCACCGATCACCCAAAGCTGGCCGTTGAAGACCACCGCCTGGTGACTGGCGCGGGCGGAGAAGCCGGCTTGGGCGGTTTCTTCGATCCAGTCGCGGCCGTTGCTGGACGACCAGACGTCGTTTGTCCGTCGCTGTACACTGTCTCCGTCTTTCCACGCTGTGCCGCCGATGACCCAGAGGCGATTATCGAACACCACTAACGCGTGCGCTGCGCGTGGGCTGAACGGTGCCTCGGCCAGCACGCGTTGCCACTGCACGCCATCGGCACTGGACCAGACCTCGTTACTGTAGTCGTCCGGGGTGCGATTGACGTTCAATAGCCCACCCACCAGCCACAGCCGCTGGTTGAACACGACCACCCGATGGTCTGAGCGTGGCGAGAAATCGGCGTGGACGCGGTGTTGCTGCCAGTGCAGGCCATCGGCGGAGGACCAGACGTCGTTGTTATAACTGCCGCCGTAACCGCCGATCACCCAAAGCCGGTCGGCGAAGGCCACCGCCTGGTGGCTATAGCGCCCGCTGAAGGCGGCTTCGGCGGTGTGGGGTTGCCAGTCCTGGCCGTTGCGGCTGGACCAGACATCGTTCAGGAAAGACCCGCCATGCCCGCCCACCACCCAAAGCTGCTGGTTGAAGACGACCAGGGCGTGGTTTCTGCGACTCGAGAACGCGGCATCCACGGTCTCCTGGCGCCAGTGCGTGCCATCAGCGGAAGACCAGACGTCGTTTAGAAGTTGCTCATTAAAACCTTCCGCAGTGTTGTCGACCCAAACCCGCCTTGTCCCACCCACCAACCACAACCGCTCGCCACGGCCATCGTTGTACACCACAACGCGGTGCCCGTATCGGCCCGAAAATTCAGCCTGGCGGGTTTCCTCTCGCCAGTCTTTACCATCGGCGGACGACCAGATGTCGTTGATGTATAGGTCTCCAATATTGCCGCCAATCACCCAAAGCCGGTTGTTGAAAAACACCGCCTGGTGATCAGCACGACCCGAAAAGACTTTGCCGTTGGCGCTGGGTTCCCGGCGCGCCCATTCGGTGCCGTTGGTTGAGGTCCAGACGTCGTTCCGGTAGCCGCTCCCGGAATCCCCGCCGACCAGCCACAGCCGCTCGGTGCCGTCGCCGTCGTGCGAGACAACCACCGAGCTAGCGCTGCGGCCCTCAAACCCGGCACCGATCGACCCCCGCGCCTGCCAGACAAAACCGCTGTCGTGCTCGGGGCTATCGAGCGTCGACCAGAGCGCCCCGGTGTTGGTGTTGATCAGCCAGAGGGCGTTATTGAACAGCACCACCTGGCTGGTGTTGCCACTGGGCAACAGCTCCGACTGGTTGTCCCACTGTTCGGGCACCCAGGTGGTGCCGTCGGTGGACGACCAGATGTCGGTTAGGTATTGGGGGATACCCAGCCGGTCACCCAGCCCACCAATCACCCAAAGCCGCCCGCGAAAAGCGACTACCGAGTGGGACCGCCGCCCCTCAAACCAATCCGCACTCAACATCCCCGACCACTCATGTTCGCCATGCTGCAAGCGAACATAGCCCGGCTGGCTCAGCGTTACGGCCGCGCTGGAGGTGGATCGCAGACGCAAGCTTTGGCTGTTGGCGCAGTGGGCGAATTGAATGGGGTTGCAGTTGGCATCGCTGGTGGTGAACAAATTCACCCCTTCAGTGCCGTCAGAGAGTTGCAGCTCACTGCCCAACGGCCCCACCCAGGCCGTGAGACTGGCCTGGCGGGTAATCACTTCCACGCTGTAGTCGATGCTCTGAATGCGCTCGCCCAGCGTTTGGGTGGCGGTGATTTGGCTTTGGCCGGGGGCCAGGGCAACCACCAGGCCGTTGGCGTCTACAGTCGCGACGTCGGTGTTACTGCTGCTGTATTCGATGATTCCGGCTTGCGAGAGCACGGGGTTATTGAAGCGTTCCTCGGTCACCAACCTGGCCGTGCCGGGTTCGGTGAATTCAAACGGGTTGGGAACACAGGCGCTGAGTGCGAAACACAGCAGCAGCCAGACAAAGGTGCGATGAAAACGAAAGTTGGGTCGAAGCATGATCGGTCCCTCGGTTGGATGAAACCCCAAATCGTTGGGGGCAACACCACGCTAACCGACGACCGTTTGAAGAATCGTTTTACCGTTCGTAGGATTTTTGGCCTTCCGTTAGAAATATTGAAAAAAAATTGCCGAAGTAAAGGACCGCCAGTCGGTTTGCCAGCCATTCCCGCCTTGGCTACCCTGAGGGCGTCTTTGCTTGACCAACCCAGCCAAGAGGACGCCACCATGACACCCGAACCCCTCACCGTTGCCGACTGCATGACCCCCGCCCGCGTCACCATTGCCGACACCGCAACGGTAACCGAAGCGGTGCAAACCCTGCTCAAGCACCGCTTGCTGGGCAGCCCGGTGGTCGATGCCGGTGGTCAACTGGTCGGCTACATTTCCGAGCAGGATTGCCTGAAACACCTGCTGACCGACAGCTACTACCGCGAAGATTCCGCCCACGTGGCCGATGTAATGCGCCGCGATGTGTTGACGGTGAGTGCCGATCTGAGCATTGTCGATCTGGCGCAAACCATGACCGGCAACAAACCCAAAAAATACCCGGTGGTGGACCACAAACGCATCGTCGGCGAAATCACCCGGACCGACGTTTTGCGGGCGCTGCTCAAACTGCGCGCCTGGCACCAGGACCCAGCCGCCGACCAACGCAAGCGCCCGGCCGATGGCATTTCCAAACTGCCGCTGGGGCCACGCGCACCCGTTACCCGCGCTTAAACGCCCTGGGCCGGTGCGTTCACGCGCGCCGGCCAACTCGTAATCAGTCGGCAATTGGTTAGAATACCGGCCGTCCTTGCGAACGTGCCGAAGTCGATGATCCCTCGTATTGCTGAAGTCACCCCGGTTCAACGCCACTATCTGGATTACCTGGACGCGCTCAACGCCGCCGGTTTTGAAGGCGAACTCGCCCCGGATTACGCCAACCGCACTGTGCTGGCGACCGACAATTCCATCTATCAGGTGTTGCCGCAGGCGGTCATTTTTCCCAAGCACGCCCAAGACGTTCAGCGCGCCACCGCACTCGCCAGCCAAACCCAATGGCACGACATCGTGCTCAGCCCACGCGGCGGCGGCACCGGCACCAACGGCCAATCGCTGACCGACGGCATCGTGGTAGACCTGTCGCGCCACCTGAACCGCATTCTGGAAATCAACGCCGAAGAAGGCTGGGCGCGGGTGGAAGCCGGTGTGGTGAAAGACCAGCTCAATGCGGCACTCAAAGAACACGGCTACTTTTTTGCGCCAGAACTGTCCACCAGCAACCGCGCCACCATTGGCGGCATGATCAACACCGACGCCTCCGGCCAGGGTTCGGTGATGTACGGCAAAACCCGCGATCATGTATTGGCGTTAAGCACCGTTTTGCTCGACGGAACCCGCCTCGACAGCGGCCCGCTCAGCGAGGCGCAACTGGCCGAATTGAAAGACGCACCGGGCCTAATCGGTGCCATTCACCGCACCGTGGACGACGTTCAGATTCGCCGCCATGCCGACATCGACGCCCGCTTTCCCAAACTGAACCGCTGCCTCACCGGCTATGACCTGGCGCACATCCGCAACGACGCCGGCCAGTTCGACCTGAACAACATTCTGTGCGGCAGTGAAGGCACGCTGGGTTTTATTGTCGAAGCCAAACTGAACGTGCTGCGCATTCCCAAATTCTCGGCGCTGGTGAACGTGCGTTACGACTCGTTTGAAACCTCGCTGCGCGATGCGCAAACCTTAATGCAGGCGCAACCGACTTCGATTGAAACCGTCGACAGCAAAGTGCTGGGCCTGGCAAAAAACGACATCAGCTGGAACGGCGTTGCCGAGTTTTTCCCGGCTGCCGACGGCGAAATCATCGAAGGCATCAATCTGGTGGAATACACCGCCGACGATGAAACCGAACTCGAAGCAGGTCTCAAACGCCTGACCGACCGGCTCGACACCCTCGCCGGCCAGCCCGGCCAATGCAACGGTTACACGGTAGCGCGTGGCGCCGCAGCGGTGGGCCGCATTTGGGGTATGCGCAAACGCGCCGTGGGTTTGCTCGGCAATGCCCAGGGCGAAGCCCGGCCAGTGCCCTTTGTTGAAGACACCGCCGTGCCGCCGGAAAACCTGGCCGACTTTATTATGGATTTTCGCGCCGTACTCGACCGCGAAGGCCTGACCTACGGCATGTTCGGCCACGTCGATGCCGGCGTGCTGCACGTGCGGCCGGCGCTGGATATGAAAGACGAAGCCTCGCTGGCGCGGGTGCGCCTGATCACCGACGAAGTGGTGAAGCTGGTTCAGCAATACGGCGGCCTGTTGTGGGGCGAACACGGCAAGGGCGTGCGCTCGGAATTCGCGCCGAGTTTCTTTGGCGATCTGTACCCGGAATTGCAAGCGATTAAACGCGCCTTCGACCCGCACAACCAACTGAACCCCGGCAAAATTGCCACCGCCGACACCAGCCAGCCGCTGACGATTATCGACGCGGTCACCACCCGCGGCGAACTCGACCGCACCATTCCCGTCGCCAGTTGGCAGCACCAGAAAGAAGCCGTTTACTGCAACGGCAACGGCGCCTGCTACAACTACGACCCGAACGACGCCATGTGCCCGTCGTGGAAAGGCACCCGCGACCGCCGCCAGTCGCCCAAGGGCCGGGCGTCTTTGTTGCGCGAGTGGCTTCGGGCGCTGGGCGAGCAAGGCGTTAACACCTTCGATGTCGCCACTGCCCAACTGCAAGGTTCCGGCTGGCGGCAATTCCCGACGCGGCTGAAAAACAGCCTGGCGCTGAAACGCGGCGACTACGATTTCAGCCAGGAAGTCTACGATTCGATGGCCGGTTGCCTGGCCTGTAAATCGTGCAGCGGCCAATGCCCGATCAAAGTTGATGTGCCGGAATTCCGCGCCAAGTTTTTGCACCTGTACCACGGCCGTTATCTGCGCCCGCTGAAAGACTATTTCATCGGCACGCTGGAATTTGTGATTCCGCTGCTGGCGCGTGCGCCGTTCAAATGGATCTACAACGGCCTGATGCGCGCAAAACCCTTCGCCTGGTTGCTCAAGCGCGGCGCTGGCATGGTTGATAGCCCGCTCATTCACCGCCGCCATTTAAGCGACCTGATGCGCAAACACGGCATCGGTTGGGCAACGCCAGCGCGGCTGGCGCGGTTATCGGCCGACGAAAAAGCCCGCTCGGTGGTGATTGTGCAAGACGCCTTCACCAGCTTTTTCGACACCGATGTCGTTGGCGACATTCTGGCGTTGCTGCAAAAGCTCGGTTTCCGCGTTTGGGTAATGCCCTACCGCGCCAACGGCAAACCGCTGCACGTGCACGGTTTCCTGAAAGCCTTCACCCGCGTTGCCCAACGCCGCCAACGCGATTTCAACGCCCTGGCGCAAGCCGGCATTCCGTTAGTCGGCATCGACCCCTCGATGACGCTGGCGTACCGCAGCGAATATAAAAAGTACCTCGAAGGCGAGGTTCCCGACGTTTGGCTGTTGCAGGAATTTCTCGGCCAACGGCTCGATCAGTTGCAGGCCGTGAGCGAACAATTCCGCCCCGGCCGGGTTCAGTTGCTCGGCCACTGCACCGAAAAAACCAACGCCGCCGCCAGCATGGCCGATTGGCAAACAGTTTTCGCGGCACTCGGCCAGGAACTGACGCTGAAAAATGTCGGCTGCTGCGGCATGGCCGGTACTTACGGCCACGAAGCGCGCAACCGCGACACCTCGGCGCGCATCTACGATTTATCGTGGCGGGCAGTGATCGACAGCGAACCGAGCGAAGCGCTGGTCGCCACCGGCTATTCGTGCCGCTCTCAGGTGGACCGCCTGCAAGGCGTTCAGTTGCGCCATCCGCTGCAATTTTTGGCGGGGCAGATTCAGACGCACTGAACTTTGAAAACCTGCATTGCCGAATCCGCAATAGATTTCGGCAATGCAGTGCATAAAATGCACGCCTGCCTTCAATAAGGCAGAATACCGCCTTCTGTTAACCCCCGATTTAGGTAACACCATGTCAGCCTGGACTCCCGAATCCTGGCGCGGAAAAACCATCCGCCAGATGCCCACCTACCCCGACCAGGACGCCCTGGCCGCCGTGGAACGCGAACTCGCCGACCAACCGCCGCTGGTGTTTGCCGGCGAAGCCAGAGCGCTGAAAGCGCAACTGGCGAAAGTCGCACGCGGCGAAGCGTTTTTGCTGCAAGGCGGCGACTGCGCCGAGAGCTTCAAAGAGTTCAATACCAACCACATTCGCGACACCTTTATGGTGCTGCTGCAAATGGCGGTTGTGCTGACGTTTGCCGGCCAAAGCCCGGTGGTGAAAATCGGCCGTATGGCCGGCCAGTTCGCCAAGCCGCGCTCAGCCGACGACGAAACCCAGAACGGTGTGACGCTGCCGGCGTACCGTGGCGACATCATCAACGGCATCGATTTCGATGCAGCGTCCCGCACGCCCGATCCGCAACGCATGTTGAAGGCCTATCACCAGTCGTCATCAACGCTGAATTTGTTGCGCGCCTTTGCCCAAGGCGGCCTGGCGGATTTGCACAAGGTGCATCAGTGGAACCTGGGTTTTATCGAGAAAAGCCCGCAAGGCGAGCGCTACCAGCACCTGGCCGACATGATCGACGAAACGCTGGCCTTTATGAGCGCCTGCGGTATTTCACCCGACAACACGCCGCAGATTCGCGAAACCCAGTTTTTCACCTCGCACGAAGCGCTGTTGCTGCCCTACGAACAGGCACTGACACGCCGCGACAGCCTGACCGGCAACTGGTACGACTGCGCCGCACACATGGTGTGGATCGGTGATCGCACGCGCCAGCTCGACAGCGCGCACGTTGAATTCTGCCGTGGCATTCACAACCCGCTGGGTTTGAAAACCGGCCCGAGCACCGACCCGGACGAACTGATCCGCCTGATCGACATTCTCAACCCGGACAACGAACCGGGCCGCCTGAACCTGATTGTGCGCATGGGCGCCGACAAAATTGCCGAACATTTCCCGGCGCTGCTGCGTCGCGTTAAAGCCGAAGGCAAACAGGTGGTGTGGAGTTCCGATCCGATGCACGGCAACACCATCAAAACCGACACCGGTTACAAAACCCGCGCCGTCGATTCGATTCTCTCGGAAGTGAAGGATTTCTTTCAGATTCACAGCGCCGAAGGCACCCACGCCGGCGGTGTGCATTTCGAAATGACCGGCCGCAACGTCACCGAATGCATCGGCGGCGCCTTCCAGATCACCGAACACGACCTGGCCGAACGCTACCACAGCCATTGCGACCCAAGGTTGAATGCCGATCAGGCGTTGGAGTTGGCGTTCTTGATTGCAGAGGCGGTGAAGAAAGCTAGACGCTGAACGGGAGCGGAATGCCGCCCAGACGTGAGACGCTGAATAGGTGTCCGCTAATTAGCGTCTCCCGTTAAGCGTCAAGCGTCTCCCCGGGTCGTCACTAGACGACCCGAATATGCCATGGCTCAAAACGCACGCCGAATTCGTTGTCTTGCGTGTAGCGGATGTGCACAAAACCCAGATCGCGCAGACGTTTGTATTCGTCGGTTTCGGCGAAGTCGGACGTGAAGTTGCTCAACCCGCCACCCACACGGCCAACGTCGAAATCGCCAATGGCGTGGTAGGAATGCCCCGGCGGTGCCAGTGAGCGGGAAGCGCGCGAGATATTGCCTTCAGCCTGCACGACTTTCGCCATAAACAGGTGGTATTGCTTAACCACGCCGCGCACGCCGCTGGTCAGAATCAGCGAGTCGCCCACCTGGGCGCGCAACTGGTTGTAGAAACTTTCCGATTGCCCGCGCAACAGGAAATGGCCGGTGCCTTGAATCTTCTGAATGTCGTTGGCGTTCAGCCGGTGATCGAGCCGACTGATAACACGCTCGCCGAAAAAGCCCAGGTCGCGAACATCGTCGTAAAACAACTGTTCCAGATAATCCAACTCACGCGGTGTGAACTCGCCAATGCGCGGCTGGTAACGGGCGTAACGAACCATGTCGTCAAAGGCGATGATGTTGAAGTTGCCATGCCCGACATACGCCTGAACGCGGTTGATGCGTTCGAGCGCCGATACCAATGTCTGGAAATCGGCCTGGGTGACAAAAACGTCATCGGAAAAGTCGTATTCAAAGTGCTCGACTTTCTGCCGCACTTTCTCAGCCTGATCCTGAGATTCTTCCACGTACACCGGCGCATCGGTCGATGCCTGGCTTTCATCCAGCAATGAATCGTTTACGGCCAGCGGTTCGGTGGGCAATACGTTGTCGATGGGCTTATCGGTCAGCGACTGTTGCGCGGCTTCCTGACGCGCCAGGCGGTCGAGCCGGTCCTGGGGCGACGGTTGCGGCGCTGGGGTTATCGCTGGCGCTGGTGTTGGCGTCGGTTCGGTCTGAGCGACAACTGGCGCTTGCGGAGTTTGCGGCACTTTTTGTGGCAGTTCAGGCTGCAAGGCTTGCTGACGCGCGAAGGTTTCACGCCAGCCATCGGCTGCCGGGTCGGCTAACGGAGTCCGTTGCCGGGCAATATCGGAAGCCGGCGTGGCCGGTGCGGGTTCAATGGGTGCGGTCGGTTGAGTCGGTTGCGGTTGTACCGGCTGGGCCGGCGGCTGCGGCGGTGCACTGGCTAACGCACCTTCATCGGAAACCGGGCCAGACTTCAAAGCATCTTCGGCCGCCTTGCGCGCTTTTTCCGCTTGGCTGATGGCCCATTCCGGCGATGAGCGACGAATCATATCCAGCGTTGCATAACCGGTTCCCGCGGCCATGGCAGAGACCGAAAGTGCCTGAAATAGGAACTGTCTACGATTCACTTCTTTAAAACTCCAACCAGAAAATCCGTGCGACCAGATGGGGAACACGGTCAGACATCCGCATTCCAATCCGACAGCGGTTGCAGGCAACATTTTATTTGCAACCCGAATTACTCACTAGTATTGACCGAGTTCACAAAGGTTGCAACGCGATGACCATCTTTGTGAACTTACATCGGCACCGATTGGAAAAACTGTAGTAATGCGCGCCAATTTTTTGGCGGTTTTTGAATTTTTTCAGACAAAAATCCGACGAACATCTGCATCGCCGTATGGTTTTGTTTTTTGATAAAAGAATTCGAAGAAGGGGTTTATTGCTGAGCGGCGTGTTTGGCCTGAATAAAATGGCTGTGGTGTAAATACAGCATATCGGCAATGCGTCGGATCATGTGTTCTTCCAGTTTATCGATGCTGTTATCGGCGAGGGCGGTTCGCCACAAATCCACCACCAACTGATATTTTTGCGCTTCGTCGAACTGGTCGTTAATGACGCGGGTGAAGGGGTACAGGTCGGGGCTGTCGTTGTGCATTTGCCGGGCTTTGTTGACCAGCGCTTTGGCGGTGGCGAGGTCATCTCCGGTGCGGATGGCGAGGCGTTCGGCAATTAAGGCGGCTTCGCGTTCGTCTTGCGTTTGGTCGGCCAACATGATTTCCACCATCAAAACGGTGGCGGCTTCGTCGGCGGTTAATTCGACTGTTTTTTCCTTGGGCGCTTCAAACCAGTCCAGCAATTTAGCTAACATGAACATCCTCCTCCCCTTGCTGAACGCCGGAGTGTAGCAAGCTGATGAACCTGACCACACCCGCTTTACTCTTTCCCGCCATTTCGTTGTTGCTGTTGGCATACACCAATCGGTTTTTGGTGGTCGCTCAATTAATTCGCACGCTGATTCGGCAAAACCAGGACGACCCGAACAGCGATTTAACCGATCAGATTTTAAATTTAAAAATCCGTATCGAAGCGATTCGCCGCATGCAGGTGCTGGGTGTTCTGGCGTTTATTGGCTGTGTGTTGGCGATGTTCTTTTTGTTTTTGAATCAGGCCACCATTGGCACCGGATTTTTTGCACTCTCGCTGCTGCTGTTAGTGGCCTCGCTCTGCTTCAGCCTGTACGAAGTGCAGATCAGTGGCCGGGCGCTGAACCTGCAGCTCAAGGGCCTGGAGTTCAAATAAGCAGATTTTCCATGACGGCCAGATACAGTTCGGTTAACTGTTCAAGATCGGCCACGGCAACGCATTCATCGACTTTGTGAATGGTGGCGTTGACCGGCCCAAGCTCGACCACTTGCGCGCCAGTCGGCGCGATAAAGCGACCGTCGGAGGTGCCGCCGGCGGTCGATAATTCCGTTTCAAAGCCCATCACATCTTGCACGGCCTGGGTCGCCGCCTGCACCAGCGCGCCGCGCTCGGTCAAAAACGGCTGGCCTTTTACTTCAAAACGCAGGTCGTATTCCAGCTCGTGTTTGTCGAGCATCGCCCGGGTGCGTTGCTGCAATTGTTCGGCGGTCACTTCGGTGCTGAAACGGAAACTAAAGACAATGTGCGCTTCGCCGGGAATCACATTGGTAGCGCCGGTGCCGGAATTGAAATTGGCAATCTGAAAACTGGTCGGCGGGAAAAAGTCGTTGCCGTTGTCCCAGACTTCGGTGCTCAAATCGGCAATGGCAGGTGCAACACGATGCACCGGATTACTCGCCAGATGCGGATAAGCAACATGCCCCTGAATGCCTTTAACCGTCAGATAACCGAGCATGGAACCGCGACGGCCGTTTTTAATAACGTCGCCAACGGTGTGGGTGCTGGAAGGTTCACCAACCACCGCCCAGTCTATTTTCTCGCCGCGCTCAACCAGCGTATCGACAACGCGGGTGGTGCCGTTGTAGGCGTCGCCTTCTTCATCGGAAGTAATCAAAAAAGCCAGACGGCCGGGATGATTCGGATGTTTTTGCGCAAAGCGTTCGGCGGCGACTGTCATGGCAGCCAAACTGCCTTTCATATCGGCAGCGCCACGACCGTACAAGTAGCCGTCGGCTTCGGTCGGTTCGAACGGCGGGAAGCGCCATTGTTTGGCATCGCCCGTCGGCACCACATCGGTATGGCCGGCAAACACCAATAACGGGCCGCCCTCGCCGTGCACCGACCAGAGGTTATCGACGTCATCAAAACGCAGCGCTTCGTTGTGAAAACCAACCGCCGCAAGACGTTCGGCCAGCAAGGCCTGGCAACCGGCATCATCGGGCGTAACGGAAGGGCGGGCGATCAGCGCTTTAGCCAGAGCGAGCGTTGCGGACGACATGGACAACCTTTGTGCAGCGGGTTTGGAGCGCGCTATGATACGGTTAAATGCCTTCAGCGTCATTGCCCATGCTGTCTCGTCTGTCCACCGTTCGCACTGTTTTGGTTGGTTGGTTACGCCGCCAAACCGAATCGCCCCGACGTTCACTGAAACAATTCACCACCGGCGGTTTTATTTTCTGCGCCGGCATGATGATTGTGGTGTTAACCAATTCCCTGGTGGCGCCCGGTCTGAATCAGGAAGTGATTTCGTTGATCGGTCTGGTGTTTATCTATGCCGGCGGGCTTTATGCGCTGGTGGGCTATCTGGCGCTCAGCGTCTTTCGTGTTTTGTTGTTTATTCTGGAACCTGCTAGTGACTCATCAACACGCTCCTGATATCGAAATCTATTTGCGCGGCGTCAGCGTCGATGCGCTCGAACCCTGGCTGGCCGATCAACTGGATGACCTGACGCCCAGCAAGCGGGTTTCCGGCATGCCGAAAAATTCACGGCCGTTTCAAGGCGTCTGGGAAGGTGAACGTTTTATGGTGCTGGTGGTTGAAAAAGTCGCCGACGGTTTTACCAGTCTGTGGCTAAACCACACCGAACTGCCCTGGCGTGACGATCTGGAATGCGCGCAATCGGCCGCGGCCTTTTTCAATTGCGAAGCACGCATCGCCGCCGGCGGTTGGCAGGAAGGTTCCGACCCGGATGCCTGGTTGTCGATTCAACCGGACGGCCGTCAATCGGAATTGAAATGGCATACCGAAGGCGCTTGAAACGCGAACCTCAAATTACAGACACAAAAAAGGCGAGCCAGGCTCGCCTTTTTATTGCGATCAAAAACGACCGCTGATTAACGTTGACGCACCACAGTGACATCTTCCGCTTGCAGGCCTTTGGTGCTTTCGACAACACCAAATTTAACGCGTTGACCTTCCTGCAAAGAGCGGTGACCACGGCCGCGAATAGAACGGAAATGCACAAACACATCTTCGCCGTTGTCGCGGGTAATAAAGCCAAAACCCTTGCTGACGTTGAACCATTTAACAATGCCATCTTCACGAGTATCAACATCGATCTCAGAAAGAATCGGCTGAGCGATATACTGCGCCAAAGTGCTCAAAATCAGGATGACAAAAGCACTGAGAACGTAGGCACTCCACTCGACCGGGTTAACCCGTGCATCGGTGAGTTCGTCGAGAGTCCAGGTTTCGGGTACGGATGACAGCGACAAAGATGCCGCCATGATAACGGGGCCAGGAACAGCCACCAGCAGGGAAACCCCTGTTCGAATAAAAAACGCTTTCAACTTCATAGTGTCCACTCGGATGTTGTTGTCTTTATGACGCTCTGTCTATAGATACGCTATGCTGTGGCCCGCTATGGTGGTTGGCTGGCAGCGCCGGCGGGCCGGACATCCTGTCGTTAACCATGCTTTAAATGACAGATAAACTCCCTGTAAAGGTCGCCATAATGCCAAAAACCGCTGCAAAAACCAGCCCTGGACACCGAACATGAGCCAGACCGAACGCCTGATCGACCTGGAAACCCGCCTGACTCACCTGGATGACACCATCGAAGCGCTCGATCAGGTTGTTATCGCCCAGCAAGACCGCATCGAACGATTGGAACGCGCACTGCAACGCCTGCTGGCTGACCAGCAAAGTCTGCGCGAAGCCCTGCCGGCTGAGATCGACAACAAGCCGCCACCGCATTATTAGTCACTGCTCGTCACTACCAATCACTGCATTTTTCCCACTGTTGATCACATTCGGCGCAATGCGCTGGCGCGCTCCATCAACTACCCGCATTCCTGGCACAAAGACGCAGCGGACACTGGGCTGAACGACCGGCAATCCGTTACACTCGCGCCTTTCATCGGCCAATTCATAGGACAAGTCACATGCGGTCCCTGTTCGACCTGCTCAGTCGCTTCGCCCAAACACTGTTGTTTTGGTGGGTCCGAATCGACAACAAACCCGCCAAGATTGATCTGGAACCGCTCAAACAAGCCCGCACCGTCGTCTATGTACTGGAACAGCAATCCACCGCTGACGCCCTGGTGCTGGACCGCCAATGTCGCAAGCTCGGTCTGCCCACGCTGAACCACCGGCTGACGTTGAACGGCCTGGAAAAACGCCGTCCGTTAATTGCCGTGCACGGTCGGCCGTCGGTATTGCGCCGTCGCCGCAGCGGTATCACGCCGGTACTGGCGCAGTTGCTCAACCATCTCAGCGAACATCCAGACGAAGACATTTTGCTGGTGCCGGTGGCGCTGTATTGGGGCCGCGGGCCGCGTAAATCGAACAGTCTGGTCAAGGCGCTGCTCAGTTCAAACTGGAATCTGATCGGTCGCTTTCAAAAATTGCTGACCATTTTGTTCAACGGTCGCAACACCTTCTTTGAATTAAACGAGCCGATTTCACTGCGCCGCCTGGCGGAAGATGAACCGGAAGCCACCGTCGCCGCGCGCAAAGTGGCGCGGGTGCTGCGCATTCATTTTCGTCGTGTGCGCACCGCCGTTATCGGCCCGGATCTGTCGCACCGGCGGGTGTTGATCAGCCAGTTGCTGAACACCGAAGCAGTGCGCAAGGCCATTGCCCAACACGCGGCCTCGAAAAACATCTCGCTGGAAAAAGCGCAAAAACTCGCCGCCAAACACGCGACCGACATTGCCGCCGATGTTTCGTACAACGTCATCCGTTTTCTGGACCTGATTTTGTCCTGGCTGTGGAACCGGATTTACAACGGCGTTGAAGTGAGCGGCATTGAGCCGGTGCGGGAACTGGCGCGTGACCACGCCATTGTGTATGTGCCCTGCCATCGCAGCCACATGGATTATCTGCTGCTCAGTTACTCGCTGTATTACCAGGGTTTGAACGTGCCGCACATCGCCGCGGGTGAAAACCTCAATATGCCCGTGGTGGGCAGTATTTTGCGGCGCGGCGGTGCCTTTTTCATTCGCCGCCGTTTTGGTGGCGACAAGCTCTACACCGCCGTGTTCAACGAATACATGCACAGCGTTTTTTCGCGCGGCTATCCGGTCGAATACTTTATTGAAGGCGGGCGTTCGCGCACGGGTCGGATGCGTCATCCGGCGACTGGCACTTTGGCGATGACGGTGCGCAGCCATCTGCGCGACAACGTGCGGCCGGTTATCTTTATTCCGGTCTACATCGGCTACGAAAAAGTGTTGGAGTCGCGCTCCTATCTGGGCGAGTTACGCGGCAAGGAAAAGAAAAAGGAAAATCTGTTCGATCTGGTGAAAACCGTTCGCCGTTTGAAAAACTACGGCCACGTTTATTTGAATTTCGGCCAGCCGATGGCGCTGAACGATTTGCTCGACCAACACAACCCCGATTGGCGCAATCATCAATACAGCGCCGAAGACAAACCCGGTTGGCTGGTGCCGTTCGTCGATAACCTGGCACGGCAGGTGTGCATTCGCATCAACCAGGCGGCGGCGCTGAACCCGGTGAATCTGGTGGCGTTGACGTTGCTGGCAACGTCGCACCGCGCCATCGACGGTGCTTTATTGCGCAAACAATTAACGCTGCTCGGTACGCTGCAACAGCAACACCCGTACAGCGCGCACATCACCCTGCCCGACGGCAACGCCGACGATTGGATCGACTACGCCCTGGCGATGGGCGCTTTGCGCCACATTCCGCAAAAGCTGGGCGATCTTTACGGTTACGACAGCCAGAACGCGGTTCTGATGGCCTATTACCGCAACAACATTCAGCACCTGTACGCACTGCCGGCGTTGATTGCTGCGCTGCTCGGTCAGGGTCAAGGCATCGATGAGACGGTGCTGAAAGAAGGCGTCAAACTGATTTATCCGTACGTGCGCACCGAATTGTTTCTCGACATCAGCGCCGAAACAGCGGCCGACAGCGTGCCGCTTTGGCTGAATTGTCTGGCCGAACAGCAACTGATTTTCCGTGATGGCGAGCGCTGGTTCGCGGCCGACCAGGGCTCGGCCAACCGGCTGCAATTGGAATTGCTGGCGGCGATCATGCTGCCCACGCTCGAACGCTATTTGCTGACGTTGGCGGTGTTGATTCGTCTGGGTTCGGCCAAGGCATCGACCAAGGAGCTGGAAAATCAATCGCAGCAGATGGCGCAGCGATTGTCGGTGCTGAACGGTTTGGACGCGCCGGAATTCTTCGACAAAGATTTGTTCAAATATTTTATTCAAACGCTCAAACAACAGGGCGTGATCAGCGTTAATGCCGACAGTTGCATCGTCTTTGATGACCGCCTGCCGCGTGTGGTGCGCGCGTCCGATCAGGTTGTGCCCGCTGAGGTGTTGTACACCATCATGCAGGTCACTGGCCTGGGTGAAACCAAGACGATTGATCAGCCGGCGTTGATCGAACGCAAGGCGTAAATATCGAAGCGATTGCTCTTGCCGGTCAGCGCGTATGTCGGCGCCTGACCGGCCAAGACTGGCGCCAGACGCGGCCGCTTCACCACAACTCGCAATTGCGCTTGCGCTAACGCCGGTGCCAACAAGGCATCGGCGTCGTCATCGGCACCCACCAGTTGTTGAAACAACGCCATCGGTTTTTTCACCGCCGCTTTGCGCGGGCCTTCCGGAAACATCGGGTCCAGATACACGATCTCGGCCGGCTCGATGGACGCCAGACTGCTCTGCGGGCTTAACAATTCCATGCGCGTTGCGGCTTCTATGCCAAACGTCTGCGCGCGTGCCAGGCCATCGCCCAACAGCAATTGCACCCACGGATGACGCTCCAACAAACGAACCTGCGCACCTAAACTCGCCAGCACAAACGCGTCCTGGCCTAAACCTGCCGTAGCATCGATGACCGTCAACTGAGCGCGCTGGTGCAAGCCGACGGCTTTGGCAATGGCTTGCGAACGGCCGCCGCCAAACTGTTGCCGATGGCGCGCTTTACCGGCGGTGAAATCAACCATCACCGGGGTTTGCTTTGGTTGCTGCGCATCGACCAAACCGAGCATTCCGTCGTCCACCCGCAAATACAAACCGTCCGGCACTTCATCCAGCCAGCGAACATCGGCAGCGGCCAAAGCCAGTTGCGTTTGCGGATGCAGTTGCTGGCGCTCGCTTACGCTGGCGAGCACCGGGATGGCGGCCATGTTCAGCTCCAGAAATAGATCACCAACAGCAGCGTGCCCAAGGCAAAGCGATACAGCACAAACGGCAGGAACCCGATGCGCTCAATCCATTTCAAGAACAGCGCAATGCAGAGGTAGGCGCTGGCAAACGACAACACCAGGCCCAGGATGATTTCGTTCCAGTAAACCGGCATTGTCGATTGCGCCAGGTCCAGACCTTTCAGTAAACCGGCCGCAGCAATCAGCGGAATCGACAACAGGAAACTGAAGCGTGCCGCCTGGGATTTTTGGAACCCGAGCGCCAAAGCAGCGGTCATGGTGATGCCGCTGCGCGATGTGCCGGGAATCAAAGCAACCGCCTGCGCAAGGCCGATAATCAAAACGGACTTAACACCCAACTGCGACAGATCACGCACCTTCGCAACGCCGCGTTCCGACCACCACAGCGCCGCACCAAACACCAACGTTGCCAGCGCAATCACCAGCATGGAACGCAGGTGCAGTTCAACCCAACTGTCGAGTAATAAACCAGCCAGGCCGGCCGGAATGGTGCCGAGAATGACCCACCAGGCCAGGCGACTGTTGGCGACATCGTGCGGCCGGCGCGCCAGACTGCCCAACCAGGCCGTCAACATGGCCCAGACATCGCGACGGAAATAACCGATCACCGCCAGCAAAGACCCACAATGCACTGCCACATCAAACGCCAGGCCCTGGTCGGGCCAGCCAAGCAGTTGCGAGGGCAAAATTAAATGAGCGGAACTGGAAATGGGTAGGAATTCGGTCAGCCCCTGAACCAGGGCCAGGATGATGATTTGCAGTTCACTGAGCACAGCGGTGTCCTTCTGTCAGGTAACGAGATTAATGACGCAGATGTCGAATTAAGAACCAACCTTAGGTTTGTTGTCCCAAGTTACTTTGTCGCGCAGATACACCGGCAAGGCGGCTTCCGGTGCAAGTGCCAGCTCCGGATGCTGTGCCAGGCGCTGTTGTGCCAACCGCGCCGCCGCCGCCGCACTGGGCAATGTCAATTCCGGCGCATTCTGCGCCAGCACGGCCTGCCAGGCTGGCGAAAAACCGTAATCGGTCAACCAGCCGTTTCCGGCCAATTGAACCTTCTGTACCGGCTCCGGTAATTGCACCGGCGTCAGCAATTGTTCTTCACCAATCAACACCGGCAAACCTTCGGCATCGAATTGATAGCGTGCGAAATAGAGTTCCTGCATGCGCGCATCCAACGCCACCCAACATTCCTGAGCAGAACCCGCGCATTCATAAGCCAGTGTTTCCAGCGTACTGACGGGCAAAATCGGGCAATCAGCGCCCAAGGCAATGCCCTGAGCGATGCCAGCCGCAATACGGATGCCGGTGAAGGAACCCGGGCCACGGCCATAAACAACGGTGTCGACAGAACGTTTGGACCAGCCGGCTTCAACAAAGAGCGCATCCAGCCGTGGCAGCAATTGCCGGGCGTGCTGACGCGGCAGATGTTCGTGGATATGAAGCTCGGTATCCGGCCCAAGCAGCGCCAGCGAACAGACATCCGCCGTGGTATCGATGGCCAATATTCGCAGCATAGGGTTCATTCCAATAAAGCGTTGGGGCTGAATTTGCGGGCGCTGAGTTTACCATAGCCTGATCCGCAACCCGCCTTGAAGCCATAAAAAAAGCCACCCCAGGGGTGGCTTTTTTAACAATCGGCAACGCGACGATCAGGCTTTCTTCTTCGGCGGCCGACCCGGTCCACGTTTTTTCTTCGGACCCGGTTTTTGCTTGTTGGCTTCTTTCTTTTCCAACGCCTTTACCTTGGACTTGATCTTGCGGGCGTTGGCCTTGATTTTCGCTTCCTCTTTGGCGCGGAAGGTTTTCAGTTTCTTAACATCTTTCTTCTTACGGTTAACGCGCCATTGAGCTTCGAATTTGGCCAGGGCTTGAGCCAGATCCTGTTCCAGCTTGGTCGTCAAATCGAGTTCTTGCTCAGCTACTCGCAGATCAACCTTGGCTTTGTACTCTTCAGACAGAGCTTCAATTTCGGCCACTTTCTGGTCGAATTTCGCGGCTTTAACCGCTTGCTTGGCAGCGGCCACGGCATCGCGTGCCGATTTCTCCTGGCCCATTGCGGTGTCTAATTGACGCTTGGACGCCGGTGTTTTCAGCGAGGAAGCTTTGGTGCGTGCGGTCATTTTCTTGGCCGCAGCGGCCGCCAGTTTTGCTTCGGCTTTTACAACATCCGCTTCGGCTTTATCTAATTTACGAGCGGCAGCAACAACGCCAGCCGTCATAATGGGTTCAGCCGCAGTGGCTTTTGCCTTGCGTGCAGTGGATTTACGGGCGGTCGATTTCTTGGCCGCAGTTTTCTTCGGTGTACGCTTGGAACCGGGTTTGGGTCCGCGCTTGGCACCAGTTTTTTTCTTGGCAGCTGCCATCCTTTTCTCCTTATGTTGGAATTATCGAATGCATTCGATTAAACCCGTGAAACAATTTAGTCAGTTGATTACTAAGATGCAAATTACCGCGATAAAAAAGTCGAACAAATTTATTCAATAAGACGGGATAAAATGCGAACTCGTCCATAAATAAGTCTGCGTTCTTTACGAAAAGTTCCTGGCAGAAATTCAAAGAGTGGATTTAATTGGTCGCTTTGAGATTAAAGCCGGATATTTTTTAAAGCCCAAAAGTGTTTCAACACCCAGCGTTATTTTGCCTTATCGTGAAGCTGAATATTCCTCATCGGCGCACATAACTGTTCCTCAAAAGTACACACAACAAAGCCTTATCATTACAAAGATCTACAAATCCAAAGCCCCGATTTTATTGGAACTTACCGTTAGTAGCCGCTCACCCCAGGTTACCGACACTTTATCCACAATGTCTCCCCAGACTTATCCGTTGTGTGCCGCCCAAGACTGGCGCTAGCGTGTATGCGCGATCCGAATGAGGCCACTCCAGTGATAGTAACCGCACAATTGACGCCCGACCTGTCGTCCTCTCTGGTCTTTCTGCGTCGTCAGCAAGTCGCCGATATGATTGTCGAACTGTCGTTCAATGAAGCCGCCCGAGAGCGACTGCCACAATTGAAAGGTCTGTTAATAGATTCACTGCACCAGTTGCCGGAGTCCTGTTTCATTGCTGACGACTGGACGCAAATTCTGTCTCAGGTGGTTCAGGCGTTGCTGAATCCGGATAACACTTCCAGCCGGCCACTGCCGGCGCACCTGCAATGTGCCATTGGTCAATTGCAGCAACGCTTGCAGTAACGCCATAACGAAAGCGATCAGTTGGAATAGGTTTCCAGGTGGGATAATTGCCAGCGCTGATCGCGCCAGACCAGCGTCGCGACACCCGACAGCGGCACGTCTGCACTGGCCTTCAAGCGTTCCAGACGCGCATCCTGATCGAATGCCGGCGCCCACACCCATTCAGCCAGATCGTTGGCAAACCATTGAAAATGCACCTCGGCCTCGGTGGCATTTTCCGCTGAGTTATGAACCCAGATTTCGCCAGTGTGCAACAAATGCGCGGTGCCAAAACGCACCGGGCTTTGGCGAATCATCAAGGGTCGATCGTAGTGATGCGCCGCCGATTGCCGTGTGGTCCAGCCGTTCTGCGTCAGAATACGTTCCATCGAGACCGTTGTTTCACGCGACAAAACACCTTCATCCACCAACACATCCAACTGCGCCTGCAAGCGCGGTTGATCTCCCTCCACCACCGTAACCGGCAACGCGGGCAAGTTCAGTTGCATGGCCGTTGGCGTTAATTGCGGTTCAATTAATTGAATGGCGATCAAACGTAATTGCTGACGGGCGTGGCCCGTAGCGCCGTAGCCCAGGCTCAATGAAGGGAATAACAATACCGCTGTTGAGAGTAAAACAGTCTTAACCGTCATCGTATGGCATACCCGCGCCAATGGGCGCTGTGAGCGCTTTTGTTGAATTATTATGTCGGTATGGCGCTAAAAAACTTGATATTAGAAGACATTAGTCCATTGGACGGTAAGCCGTCTGTTCCGTCATTGCTATAGTCAAAAGACTGTTGGACTTAGCAGCAGCAGTGATGGTGACGACTCCCTAATGGGGTTTTCCCCCTTTTATGCGGACAACCTTCCCCGGTGTCCGCTTTTTTTCGGCTCGCTGGTACACTGCGCCCCCCTTTACCTGCGAAGTGACATCCCATGCATCCCTGCTGGCAACTGCTGGAACGCCATCACACCGAATTAACCGACACCCAGGTGCTGTGGCTGGACCCGCCGGAACCCAACGCCATCATCAAAGCCAACGATTATTGCATCACGTCCAACCGGGCACTGCACGCGGCGCGCCAGGAACAATGGCTGGCACCGGATGCCGACTGGCCCAACGGCACTGAACACATCGTGGTGTTTTATCCCAAAGCCAAAGGCCGGCTCGAATGGTGGCTGCATCAGGTTCAACAGCAGGCGCCCAAGGCACGGTTGTGGATTGTGGGTGAAAATCTTGGCGGCATTAAAAGCCTGCCCAAGCGCTTGAACGACTGGGCCGAGTGCGAAAAAGTTGATAACGCACGTCATTGTGTTCTGTTCGAGGTTCGCTTTGAACATGCCAAAACCGACGCACAAGACTGGTTGTCGTTCGACTGGAACCAGCATCGCATTCACGCCCTGCCCGGCGTGTTCAGCCAGAACCGACTCGACACCGGCACAGCGGTATTGCTCGCTCAACTGCCGGCATTGAACGGACAATTACTGGAATTGGGTTGCGGTTCCGGTGTGCTTAGTCTGGCGCTGTTGTTGCGCGATGACAGCGCAAAACTGACCACCGTCGATATCGATTGGCTGGCGGTCACTTCCACAAAGCGGACCTTAACAGAGGCTGGTCTGGCTGACCGCGTCGATGTGCAATGGTCAGACGGTTTAGCCGATGTAACACCGCACCGTTTTGATCATCTGATCACCAACCCGCCGTTCCACACCGGCTTGCGCACGCATTACGAACCCAGCGAACGGTTTTTTGCCGCCAGCCATGAATGGCTCAAACCGGGTGGCAGCCTGTGGTGGGTCGCCAATGATTTTCTGGATTATCAGCGCGTGTTAAAAGCGGGCGCTTTCGACGTGAATCAAGTGGCACACGAACGGGGCTTTCGAGTGTTTGAGGCCAAACGCCGACGTTAAATCCGGCGTTCCGGTCTCAATGTTTGGACAAATCGCCGACGAACAAATAACCCTTGGAACGCACCGTTTTTATGCGTCGCGGGTGCACCGGATCGTCGCCGACTTTCGGACGAATGCGCGACACTCGCACATCCACTGAACGGTCCTGACCGTCGTATTCTATGCCGCGCAGGCGGCTGAAAATTTCTTCGCGGGTGAGAATCTGGCCGGCGTGGCTCGACAGCAACCAGAGCAAATCAAACTCGGCACTGGTCAGATCAATCTGTTCCTGACCGAGCCAGGCTTCGCGCATGGTGTTGTCGATGATCAGATCGTCGAATTCCAGACGTTCAGTGTGGCGGCGCGCCTCCAATCGGCGGCCACGTTCGGCGCGGCGAGTCAGCGACTGACAACGCGCCAACACCAAACGATGCCCGGTGCCTTTCATCAGATAATCGTCGGCGCCCATATCGAGGCCAAGAACCTGATCGATTTCGCTGTCACGGTGGGTGTAAAACAGAATACCGCCGTCGTAGTCCTTGCGGCACAACTTGCAGATGGTCAGGCCACTTTCGCCTTCCAGATCGACTTCCATCAGCACCAGATGCGGCTGCTCTTCACGGATGCGTTTCAGTGCCTTGCTGCCGTCGGTTTCCAAATCGACGTCGTATTCATTATTGATCAGGTACTCACGCAGCTTGCGAACGTCTTCTGGCCGACTGTCGACCATCAAAATGCGTTTCTTTCCCATCGTGTCCGCTCGAGTTGCCACGGATGTCCGACTCCATAGAGGCCATCAGCGTCATGCTCGATGGCAGGTTACGTTAAGCCTTACTCTAGTCGGTATTCGCAGATTTGCAGCTTTTTTAGCGGGTGCCAAAAATCTTGTCGCCAGCATCGCCCAGGCCCGGAATGATGTAGCCCTGCTCGTTCAGACGCTCGTCCACGGCCGCCACATAGAGGTCGATGTCCGGGTGCGCTGTGGTCACCGCTGCCAGGCCCTCCGGCGCCGCCACCAGGAACAGACCCATGATGCGCTTGCAGCCTTTTTCCTTGAGCAGATCGATGGTCGCGATCAGCGTTCCGCCAGTCGCCAGCATCGGATCGACGATCAAGGCGGTGCGGTCTTCTACGTCTTCAATCACCTTGTCGAAATACGGCACCGGGTCGAGTGTTTCTTCGTTGCGGTAGAAACCGACCACGCTGACTTTAGCATTAGGGATTAACTGCATGACGCCATCGAGCATGCCCAGGCCGGCGCGCAGAATTGGCACTACGGTGATCTTCTTGCCTTTAATACGCTGCACCGTCATCGGCTCGCCGGTCCAACCGGTGATCTCGACCGATTCGGTTTCCAGCTCGCGCCCGGCTTCGTAGGTCAACAGGTTGCCAACTTCCCCGGCCAGTTCACGAAAGTGCTTGGTGCTGATGCCCGCTTCGCGCATCAAGCCGAGTTTGTGTTGAATCAGCGGATGTTTGATTTCATGAACGGCCATGGGATTCTCCTGTCGTAACGTGAATTAGGCGTCTACATCCGCCAAAAAGTCGAGCTCCGCCTGCTGACGAATCACCTTGCGATGGTTCGCCCAAAGCGCGCGAATTTTATCCTGATTGCAACGTTGCCGATCGACCAGCACGCGTGACTGCAATTCACCGACGCGATGACCACCGGCCAACGGCACTTTGGAAAACACAAACTGGTTGGAAATCATGTCCATAAACGGACCGGATTTACTGGTCGGCATGATGAACAACAACTGCAAACCGAGTGCTTCGGTCAAGTAACGAATCACTTCTTTGGAACGGGTTTCGTCCATTTTCGAGAAGGCTTCATCAACCAGCACCATGCGCAAATGACTATCGCCTTCGTTGAAACGGAACGCCGAGGTAATGGCCGCCGAGCGAATGATGTACGCCGGTGTTTCCAACTGACCGCCCGAACCCGTGCCATATTGGCTCAACGCAATCGGCTGTTTGCCTTCCGGCTGTTTGTAGATTTCGTAATTGCGGTAATTACGGTAGTCGGAAATTCGCTCCAGTTCGCGCAGCGCTTTTTGCTCGTCATCGTCGAGCAACATCTTCATCAGTTCATCGCGAATGCGCGCTGAGCGGTCGCTGAGTTCGGCATCGAACAACGTCTGGCCTTCGCCCAACGCCGGGTTTTTAATCACTTCGTCGAAGAAGTGCCAATACTCTTTGTATTCCGGCAACCATTCCCAATCGAACCAGTAGCGTTCGCTGTCGGCACCAAAGCGGTGGTGTTCCAGTTCGCGGTTCAGGTCTTCCAGAATGCGTTTGCCGTCGTTAATCGACTGATAGATGGCGTGACACAAATTGGTGACAAAGGCGTTGTTGAAGCTTTCTTTCAGGCTCACCAGGTTGTCGACTTTTTCGACCAGAATGTTGTTTTTGACGCGGTTGTAAATCTGATCGACTTCGCGGCGCAGCGCGACAATGCCTTTAAAGAAATCGCTCGAATGCAGGTCGGAATAATTCAGATCCAACGCAATGGCATCCTGCGGTTGGCATTCCTGATTGTGCTCGGTTAATGCACCTTCCAGGCTGTGCGCCAGACTGTTGAGCTCGCTTTCCAGCGAATGGCGCAGTTTGTCTTGCACTACAGGGTCGGCCGACTCAGCGGTTTCGTCGGCTTCGCTCAAACGCGCTTCAACATCGAAGTCCGGCCAGTCGGCAGCGATGGTGCGCAGGTAGCCTTCTTTTTGTTCCGAACGCAGCGCCGTTTCTTCCTGCTGGTCGCTCAACACCTGACACTGACGCGACAGCGTTTCCAATCGTTCGCCCAAACTGCCTTTGCGCTCAATCAATTCGCGAATGCGTTGATCGAGCGATTTCAACTGTTCGTTGACCTCGGCGTATTCGCGTTCCAGGGCACTGGCGTCGCTTAAATCCAGATTCGTCAGCGCTTTTTCGGCAGCGCCAAGACGACGCTGGGTATCGAGCATCTCGCGCACCAGATCGCCATGCGCCAGATGCGCTAATTGGTTCACCGCTTTATACAGCGCCCCAACTTCGGCGACTTGCGCCTGCAAATCGTTGGCCTGGTTCGCCAGTTGGTTCAAATCGTCTTTCTTCGCCGCCAAAGCCCGTTCACGAGCGCCCTGACCAAACACCAGATCGGCAATCGGTAAATCGCAGCGATACATGGCGTACGAACCAGAACCGATACCGGCTTGTGTCACACCGCGACGAGTGCGTTTCAAAGTGTCGGTGTCGGCGCATTGTTCGACCAAACCGTAGCTCGCCGTCATGTAAGCGCGCGCAATGGCGTGGTCGAAACTCATCAGATGGACGATGGAATTGGCCGGCAATTTCACGCGGTCTGCGTCGGCCTGGGCTTTGGAACCCTGGATCACCCGGGCGCGGTTTTCTTTGGGCAATTCGCGCACGGTTTGAATCGCCTGCGCTTCGAATTCCGGTTCCACCAGAATGGCAAAACGGCCGCCGCCGATGTAACCCTCAATCGCCGATTGCCAGGCGTCGTCTTTGATTTCGACGTGGTCACACAAAACGCGCGGGTCGGCCTTGGGCCAGGCGTCGCGAATCGCTTCCAACGCGGCGCGCACGTGCGATGGATAATTCAGTCGTTCGCCAGCAAGGCTGTCGATGTCTTGCTGTTTGCGGTTCAAATCGAAGCGCAATTTACTCAGCCGTTGCTCGCGCCGATCCTGCACGCGTTGCAATTGGTCGCGCAGGCTGACGCCCGAGCCGGTGCGTTGATCGCTGAACCAGGCATCGCGCCATTGGTTCAAAACACTTTGCTGGGCCAACACTTCATCGAGGTGCTGTTCAAGCGGTGCGATATCGATCCAGTCCTGGTTCATCAGGCCGCGAAAATCGACCGGACGGCGGCTGTGTTTGGCGACATTTTTCGCCAACTGATTCAGGGCTTTATCGGCGAGGTCGGGAATCTCCGTTTCCAGGCTGGTTTTGGTCAGCGCCTGAGTAATGGTCTCGCTGGCATCGAGACTGCGACCCAGCGCATCGTCCTGTTTGAGCAGCGGTTCGGCTTGCTGCATCAAGCGGTTTTTGGCCTGGGTAATTTCCTGTTCGAGTTTGTCTTTTTCCTGCAGTGCATCGACGCCACGGCGTTGTGCTTCCAGCGATACTAATTGATCGTGAGTCTGGTCGCGGCGTTGTTCGGTAACTTCCAGTTCGCTCTGCACATCGTCGCGCTGCTGACGCAGACGTTGCTGCTCGTTTTTAGCGTTCAGGTATTGCTGCTGGTCTTTAACAAAACGCGCGCGCGCGGCGACGTAATCGGCCAGGTTGTAATCGAGCCATTGGTCGATGTACGCATCGGCACGGCCACGGCCTTGTGACAAACGCTCAACGGTGCGTTTCAGCCGAGCCGCTTCGCCTTCCATGCCGCTGATGGTTTTCATCAGGTCGGACACAGTACGAATGGCTTCGCCCAAATCTTTTTGTTCAAGAATTTCCTGGGCGACAAAACCATTAATTGAGCGCACAGGTTTGTAGGCCATAAAACGCGAGAAGGCGCGTGCGGCATTCAGTGCTTCGCGCTCGCTGACGGCGTCGTCACGACCGCGAATGGCGGCGTAAAAACGGCGCAGGTATTGTTTTTTGGTGTCGTATTTTTCCACCGACAAACCGCGCGCTTTTATGCTCGGTACGATTTTATCGAGCGTCACAACCTGACGACCGTCGGTGCCTTCGGAGACAAAATCGACCTTGCCCAACTGCTCGCCCGGCGCAATCAAATACACCATGTCGCCAAGCCGTGCGACCGGCTGACCACCGGCGCGATCAATAAAGGCACTGGCGCCGATCACGGCCGTAAACGGGTCGCCCGGTTCGCCTTCGGTGGGGTGAAACACCGCAGCCAGATAACCAACCGCGCCGTCCGGCCGTGCGTAGGAACCGTCGTCACAACCGAGAATGTAAGACGCCAGCGTGCGCACCTGTTTGCCGCGGCCGCGTTGGGTCGCTTCGTCCTGGCCGGGGTTGAAATGAAACAGCGTATCGTGCGCCGCGGTCATCACCGTCTGGATCGCATCCGCGGCGGTGGTTTTACCGGAACCGTTGCCGCCGCTGAGCAAATTGATCGGGCCGAAATCGAATTCCAACAGCGGAATGTTGCCCCAGTTAACGTAGATGAATTTCTTCAGAAACATGATCAGTCCCGTGCAAAGACAGAGTCGGTGTCGTCGGTTTGAGTCAGCTTAAGTTCGTCGGCATCAGCATCGTCTTCGCTGGCAACATCGGCTTCATCGTTCGATTCGTTTTCTGTCGTTAAAACGTCGTCGGCATCGGCGTCTTCTTCGGCCGGCGTTTCCGATAAGGTCGACAGCACTTCATCGGATACATAACTTAAAATCATCGGCCGGATGCGCACCCAGAAATCGACGCTCTCGACTGCTTCGTCCTGATTTAATTGGATCAAACGCAACTGCCGTAAACGCCGAAACAATTGCCGACGCTCGGTCACGTTTTCCGGCAGCGAGCGACGCAACACATTGCGCATGGCGATGCTGACGCTTTCCAGCGACGCCAGCACACAGCCGTTTTCATCCACCTGCCCTTCGCGCAAACCCCGGTCGTACAAACTGCGCAACACCAACACCAGCGCGACTTCCTGCTGGCTCATGCGAGTACGGAAACCGCCGCTGAACGCGCCTTCGCCGCTGTTGTCCAAACCGGGCACTTCGGCACCGGGCGGGAACAGCCGCACGAAATGAAAACGGCGGTCGTGCTGAATCTGAATACCGAGCATTTCCAGATAATCACGCACTGGTTCTTCCAGGCGCAGATAGCGGTCGTAGAGTTGTTGTTCGATCTGACTTTCGTCGCGGCACAGCACGCCGTGATCGAGCAGACGGATCAACAATTCGCTGTAATCGGTGCGGCTGAGGCCCTGGCGTTCCAGCAGGCGGTCCAGCTCATCAAACATCGGAATGCTCCTTGGATCGGGCGGCGTTGTTGGCCACCAGACGGATAATAAAGTTGTCGCTCGATTCGAAATATTCGCCGGCCTGGTTGGCATTTTTCCACTCGACGCTGAATTGATAATCGGACGCCAACGACTGGTTCGCGCCCACTTCAATGGCGTGCGCCAGGGCCAGTAAATCGTCGGCTGATTCGACTGGCAATTCGGCCGTGGTAACCGCTTCGCCTTCGCTCAAACGTCGCGCCAGGTACTGACGCACGCGGTTGTCGTTGACTAAAAATGCCTGATCGAGCAATTGCTGCACGTACAGATCGCGACGTGCGTCGACGTCGAAATCGTCGCTGTTGTCTTCCAATACGGTGGTTTCAAACGAGCGTCGCGCGCGCGGTGCGTGCAGTCGCACATTGCCCGGATCGACAAAGCCGATGTTCGGTGTCGCCATCAATTCACTGGCGCGTTCCAGCGCTGCGGCAACCTGATCTTCGCTTTGCTCGACCAAACGCTGGCACACCTGCACCACGTCGTTGTGCTGTTGCCCGGCCAGATAACTGATCTGGCGGATAACGATGTCGGCGCGTTTGGTGAAGCCGGCGAGCGCGCGTCGCAATGCCGGCAGCATGATGTCGGAGGCGGCTTTCAAGCGGCCTTCGATGTGATCGAGCAAGGCCCAGAGCAGACTCTGGCCGTCGCGCACCTGTTCGGGCAGTAATTCGCGCAGGCGCTTTTCGGCGCGGGCTTTGAAGTCGCGTTTCTGGTGACGAATGCGGCGCACGCATTCGCCAATTTCGTCGCGGTATTTCTCTACGTTGTCGGCCGACAGGCGGATGGCGAGGTCGGGCTGGAAGCGTTTTTCCATGTAGTCGAAGAAATCCTGGGTGGCGCGCTGCACCAGCACCTGATCTTCCATCTCGCGCACCAGATCGCGCTTGCGGTCATCGAGCTCAGCAATGATGTCGGTGAAGTCGCTGATGATGCGTTCGGAATTTTCCCAGGCATCGAGCAAATCGTAGACCTCGCCGCGCTCCAGAAAAGCCTGCAACGAGTTACGCACGTTACGGGTGTTGCGGTGGTGCGAGCGCACGCTGGATAAATCGCCGGCCACAAAGGGCTCGGTGAACTGACGGCCGTAGCGGCTGAAGGTGAAACTGGATTGCAGCGTGGCTTCATCGACTTGCTTGTCGATCCAGCCGTGTTCGATCAGGAAATTGAGCACCCAGACGGCCTGATCGCGGTCGCTGCGGAAACGGCCTTCATTTTCGCCGTCGTCACCCACCAGTTCCGGTGCCCGCGCCAGCGCACCCTGGAAGGTATCGACCAGATCGTCGCGGGACAGCGAATGGCCGTAATCGGCACTGGATGAGGTGTAGAGCCGGTGATACAGCTCCTTCAGACATTCGACAAACTGCTCGCGGTACTTGCCCGTCAGCGGCTTGAAGAACTGACTGCGGTCCTTTTCAAAAAACATAGGGAAATCAAGAGTTTGGAGGTAGCACTACCGAGGGCCTGAGGATACCGCAAATTGTCACTGCCGGACAGGGACAAAGCCGCTGGAACAGCGATCAAACGGCCTGTCCTTGAAACTCCGGGGGTGGACCCTATGTCTGCAATCCCTGGCTCAGGTCCACCCAGCCCAACCGCACAAGGAATTCGAACATGACTGCTTTGACCCTGCCCAAAACCGGCCAGCCCGCCCCGGAATTCAGCACACTGAACCAACATGGCGAGATGGTGGCACTGAAAGACTATCGCGGCAAAAAAGTCGTGCTCTACTTCTACCCCAAAGCAATGACGCCCGGCTGCACCGTGCAGGCCTGTGGTCTGCGTGACAGCAAGGCCGAACTCGACAAACGCAACACCGTGGTGCTCGGCATCAGCCCGGACGCGCCGAAACGGCTGGTCAAGTTCATCGAGAAGGAAGGCCTGAACTTCGATTTGCTCAGCGACGAAGACCACGCCATCGCCGATCAGTACGGCGTCTGGGGCTTGAAGAAATTCATGGGCCGCGAATTCGACGGCATTCACCGCATCACCTTCATCATTGATGAAAACGGCCAACTGGCGCATGTGATGGAAAAGGTCACCACCAAGTCGCATCACGACGATGTGCTGGCCGTGCTCGACAGCCTCTGAGTTGCCATAGCCAAACGCAATCAGCGGCCTGGTTACGGGCCGCTGAACCGACGTCATAAAAGTGTCGTATACTCCCTGCCCACATTCCGTCCGAGACTGCTCATGCCGCCGAGTCTGACTGACCACTACCGCAACATCATTAAAGATCTGGGTGAAAACCCGGAGCGCGATGGCCTGCTGAAAACACCGGAACGCGCCGCCAAAGCGATGGCTTTTTTAACCGAGGGTTATCACCAGACGTTGGAAGAAGTGACCAACGGTGCCGTTTTTGAAGCCGACAACGATGAAATGGTGGTGGTGAAAGACATCGAGTTCTACTCGCTGTGCGAGCATCACCTGCTGCCGTTTTTCGGCAAGGCGCACATCGCCTACATTCCCAGCGGCAAGGTGCTGGGCCTGAGCAAATTCGCCCGCATCACCGATATGTACGCACGCCGGTTGCAGATTCAGGAACAACTGACCAAACAGATCGCCGAGGCCATTCAAAGCGTCACCGACGCCAAAGGCGTGGGCGTGATTCTGGAAGCCAAACACATGTGCATGACGATGCGCGGCGTGCAGAAACAAAATTCCTGGATGACGACGTCAATGATGCTCGGTGGCCTGCGCCATTCGCAAAACACTCGTAATGAATTTCTGAATCTGGTCGGTCACCGCTGATGATTTTCGAAAACACCGAAGCCCGCATCCGCATTAAGGATTTACGCCTGCGCACTCACGTGGGTATTAAGGATGAGGAAATCAAAAACAAGCAGGATGTGTTGCTCAACATCAGCATCCGCTTTGACGCCAGCGACGCCATCAATTCCACCGAAATCGAAGACACGCTGAATTACCGCTCGATCTGCAAGGAAATCATCGAGTTCGTCGAAACCAACCAGTTTTTGCTGCTCGAACGCATGACGCATCAGGTGCTGGGTTTGATCATGGCGCACCCGGAAGTGCGCGCTGCTGAGGTGGAAATCGACAAACCCCATGCACTGCGTTTTGCCGAATCGGTGTCCATTGCTCTGAGCGCGGAACGCCAGGGCTGATTGTTTCCCGGATGCGCGCTCGCCGTCCTTTCACACGAGTTTTGTCATGTCCCGTTTTCTGATCATCAACACCGGTGGCACCATCGGCATGGCCGTTGGGCCGAACGGCCTGGAGCCCAAAGCCGGCCTGCTGCGCGATACCCTGGAACAGCACCCGCGTCTGGCCGGTTGGCGCGAACATTCGCTGGACTGGGACGAGTGGCAGCCGCTGCTCGATTCGTCCGACATTCGCCCGCATCAGTGGTATCAACTGCGCGACCGCATTCTTGCCAGCGACGCCGATGCCGTGCTCGTCGTTCATGGCACCGACACTCTGGCGCACAGCGCCGCTGCGCTGAGTTTTTTGCTGTCTGGCACTGGCCGCACCGTGGTGCTGACCGGCGCCATGCGCTCGCTGATGGACAGCGACAGCGATGGTTTTGCCAATCTGGAAACCGCGCTGTCGATTCTGGAAAACCGGAGCGGCGAAGTCTTTGTCGCCTTTGGTGGTGAAGGCCACGCCCGGTGTTTGCCCGGCAGCCGCATCACCAAACGCATCGATCACGATGACGACGATGCGCTGGCCGCGCCCGGCTGGCACGACGACGGTTTCGATCAGCCGTCCGGCCAGGCTGCACAGATGCCACAACGCCCATGGCGACCGGCCGCCATCGGGCTGATCACGCTGTTTCCGGGCATGCCACTCGATGGTTTGATGAGCATGATCGAACGCAATTACCGGGCGCTGGTGTTGAACGCCTACGCCAACGGCAATGCGATGAACGACGGCGACCTGAAACGCATCCTGCTGCGCGCGCAAGACAAAGGCATTCCGGTGTTTGTGCGCAGCCAGGTGTTCGACGGCAAGGTCAACATCGGTCAATACGCTGCCAGCGGCATGATGGCCGAAGTCGGCGCCATTGGCTGTGGTCAGATGCCGCTCGAAGCGGTGCTGACCAAGTTGCAGATTCTCGCTTGCGAACACGACAGCGGCGCGGAGATTGCCCGCGCCTTTGTCGAACCCTGGGCGCGGGAGTGGCAGTCTTAAGCCGCTTCCCGATCGGCCAGAATGCGCTCGGCCAGCGGATGGCCGCCGCGTGCGGCCAGTTGCAGATAATGCTCGGCTTTATCGGCATCGGCGGCGAAGCCCGGCGTTAATCCATCTACGTGCAATCGATGCATCTGCCAGGCGGCTTTGGGCCGCGATACTCCGGCGACCATCGCCAGATAGCGCGCGCCGGTTGAGCGGGCGCCGCTGTCGGTGCCTTTGTGCAGCAATAAAAAGCCATACAATTCCTGAGCGTCCGGATTGCCCTGATCGGCCAGACGCCTAAAACCTCGCATCAAGCGGTCGTGCACCCAGCGAAACCGCGTCAGCCAACCTTGGTGAAACACCCAGTTCAACAGTCGAAACATCACGGCTGTCATTCTCCTGTCATGCAAATGGACTAAGACGGACACGAATCATGACCTTAAGTCAGGTCTGTGTCCTGTGTCTGTTCAATCGATATAATGCCGGCCCGAATGCCATGAACCAATGGAGCCAAGATGACTACGGGCACCTGGACACCCGCAACCGACGCCGCCACGCCGCCGGACCCCACTGTACTGGCGCAAGCCGCCAAACTGGGTCAGGCCGGGGCCGACACCTTTCCCGACCACGCCATCGACACCCTGGTCAGTCTGCAAGCCTGGATGCGCCGCCCGCAAACCGATTGGGCGCCGCTGTTAACACCGCTGGATTCCGCGACGCTGGTCGGTCTGACTCGTTTCTTCACGCTGGCCGAACAACACTGGGCCGGCTGGGATGGCCGCGACCGCAACCCGGTGGTCTGGCTGTGCAAGGAACTGAAAACGCGCGGCGAATTCCCCGATGCGGAACTGACGCGCTGGATCAAAGCTCACACCGACAATCGCTTTCTGCCCTACGGCAATCCCTTGGCATGACCGCCCGGCCGCCGCTGGATGCCTTGCCGGTCGACGCGCTGCGCGAGGCGGTGTTGTCGCACTGGCAGAGCGGCGGTTGCCTGCTGCAATCGCCGCCCGGTTCCGGCAAAACCACGCGCCTGCCGCTGTGGCTGTTGGACGCTGATGAACGCGAAACGATTCTGTTGTTGCCGCGCCGCCTGCCAGTGCAACTGGCCGCCGCACGATTAGCGGAACAGTTGGGCGAGCCGGTTGGTGAACAGGTCGGTTACAGCCTGCGTCACGACAGCCGCCGCAGTGCCGCTACCCGTCTGACTGTCACCACCTACGGCGCTTTCCTGCGCCGGTTGCAACAAGACCCGGAATTGATCGGCGTCGGCACGGTGATTCTCGATGAATTCCACGAACGCCAACTGGACCAGGATGCCTGCCTGACGTTGTTGCACAGTTGCCGCGAACTGTTCCGCGACGATCTGCGCCTGCTGGTGATGTCGGCCACGCTCAGCCTGAGCCGATTGGAACAGGCGCTGAAACTGCCGACGGTGGTGTCCGACGGTCAATTGCATACGATGACCGAGTCGTACCACCCGCCCGGCCGCGGCGATGTTGACGCCTTAACCGTCGAATTGATTCGTCAGGCCCGCTCAGACTGGCCCGGCCATACGCTGGTTTTCCTGCCCGGCTTACGCGAAATCGAACGCCTGCAACAACGTCTGCCGGCCGACTGGCCGGTCGGTGTGCTGCACAGCCAGGTGCCGCAGGATGATTTGCTGTCGCGCCTGACCGACGCCGAACCCACCGTCATTCTGAGCACGAACTTAGCCGAAAGCAGCGTCACCTTGCCGGGCGTGCGTGCCGTTATCGACAGCGGTCTGGAACGTTATGCCCAGATCGACCCGGTGACCGGACTGACCGAATTGAAAACCCGTCGGATCAGCAAATCGAGCGCCCGCCAACGCGCCGGCCGCGCCGCGCGGTTGGGGCCAGGGCATTGTTATCGGCTGTGGTCGCAAACCGAACACGACGGTCTGGCACCCGACCAGCCACCGGAAATCCTGCAAGCCGATTTAACACCGCTGGTGCTGGCACTGGCCGATTGGGGCTTGGAACGCAACGACGCCTTCTGGCTCACGGCGCCAACGGCCGGTCGCTGGCAAACGGCGGTGCAACAACTCACCGGCTGGCTGGCGCTTGATAACGCCGGCCAACTCACCGACCACGGCCGCCGCCTGGCGCAATTGGGTTTGGAACCGGCGCTGGCGCATTTGGTCGTCACTGGCGAACGCGCCGGCCACGGCAGCGACGCCGCCTGGCTGGGCGCGCTGTTGAGCAACGCCCTGCCCTGGCCCGACGCCAGCGCCGAAGGCTTTAGCCAAGCCGTCGCCCAAGCCGACCGCAATATGCAGCGCGAAGCGCGCTTGCTGGCGCAGCGGCTCAACATTCGGCTGGACAAGAGCGCGCGCTTGCTGCCCGACGCCGTACTGGTCGCCGCGCTGAGCCAACGCTTGATTCATCGCGATACCAACGGCCGGGCACGGCTTGCCAACGGCACTGCCGTTCAAGGTTTAACCGATGAAAAAGCCGACTGGTTTGTGCTGCTGCACGGCCGGGGAAAAAATTCTGAGATTCAGGTCGAACAAGCACTGGCGGTGCAAGCAACCAGCGTCGTACAGGTATTGCCAGAACGCAGCGACACCAGCCTCGCCAGCGCCACCGATCACAGCCGTTTTGTACGCCGCCGCTGGCTCGGCCCGTTTTTGATCGACAGCCAACCGGTTCGGCCCGACCCGACCGAGCGGCTGGCTGCCTGGCAACACTGGCTGGCCGAACAACCTTGGTCGAACTGGCCGAAAGCCGAGGCGTTGGATAACCGGCAAAGACGCTATCGATTAGCCTGCGCCTTCCAACCGGACTGGCCGCAACCGCCCAGCCCGGCTGAACTAGCAGCCGACGTCGAGCCGTGGCTGAACGGCCTCGCACAACTGACCCAACTCGACAGCCCAGCGCTGTTTGATGCCTGGCTCGGCTACGAGCGCGCTCAACAACTTAACCGACTCTGTCCGCGCCATTGGCAGGCGCCGTCGGGTCGGCATTGCGAACTGGATTACGACGCTGACCAAAACCGCGTCACCGCCGCGTTGAAATTGCAGGAGGCCTTCGGACTGGAACAGACGCCGACCATCATCGACGGCCGCCAGCCGCTGACGCTCGCCCTGCTCGCACCCAACGGCCGGGTGCTGGCCCAGGTCACCGACCTGCCGCATTTCTGGGCCAGGATTTACCCCGATATCCGTAAGGAAATGCGCGGCCGCTACAACCGCCATCCCTGGCCGGAAGACCCCTGGAACGCTCTGGCAACCACGGCCACCAACCGACAACTGCGCCAACAAGGAAACTCGACGTCATGACTTCGCCTTATGAAAACCTGCGTCAATACCAGGCCGCCGGCCTGCGGCGATTGCTGAACGCCACTCGCTACAGCATGCAGGGGGTGCGCTCGGCATTTCGCCATGAAGTGGCGTTTCGACAGGAAACCTGGTTGTTGCTGGGGGGCACGCCGTTAGCCATCTGGCTGGCGCCTTCAATATGGCAGGCGGCGGTATTAATCGCCTCGCTGATGCTGATCATGGTGGTGGAAATGATCAACAGCGCATTGGAAACCCTGGTGGATCGGGTCAGTACTGATTACAACGAATTATCCGGCCGCACCAAAGACATGGGTTCGGCCGCAGTACTGCTGACCATCCTGATCGCCATCCTGCTCTGGGCGGCAGCACTCTGGCAGCGTTTTTTGGGATAAATCTTTTGGAATAAGTTTTTTGGGATAAGTTTTTGGGATAAACAGAAATAAAGCGGCAACGCTTTAAAGTAGGGAAACTAACGGAAGGCAAGAAAAACGGCTGAGCCTGAACGACTCAGCCGCGGGCAAATTCCCGGTACGGCCAGACCGATGCTGGCCGGTCCTCCACCCGTTCGATATGTCCGAAGTCGCGCTCAATATGCGCCATCACCATCATGGCAATTTCAAATTCGGATTGCTGATCCAGCTCAGCACCGGTCACGGCAAAACACAGCCGGCGGCTGGTGCGTAAGGTGGCGCGGATATCGACGGTATCGGTGCAGAAACGTTTGACGAAACTTTTGAGGCGTTCAGGCTGGGTAACGGGTTGAATCAAGGTCAGCCACCAAGTTCGCTCCCAGCAATTGGAAGCAAGCCGGATACGGGGCGGCAATGGCGGGTATTCGCGACTGTTGTATTCCGGAACATGAAGTCGACTGATACTGGCGTCTGTTCTGGCTTTCGCTTCTGACATTGTTGTTCAATCTGCTTAGGAAGATCGGTGGAAGAAAGACAATCCCTGTGACCCTTTCCTTGATTAAAAAACAACCTATACACTTTATAGACAATGTCAAACACTTCACTGGGTGGACCGATGCACCACCAGAAAAACGTGAGCCAGTTCAATTAACAACCTCACCCAAACGCCAATACCCTGGCGCCTGACAGCGGTCGAACGCAAGGCCCGTCAAAATCGACAAAGAATTGGCGCCTGGCAATAACAACGGGGCGTCACATCAACAGTTTGAACAAGGGAAATAAGCGCCGGACGGAGCCGTCCGGCCTGGGTATCAGTCCGCGCAATACAGATTGTAGAGCAATCCCAATACCTGCTTGGCTTCATCACTGGCGATGCGGTAATACACCGTCTGGGCTTCTTTGCGGATGGACACCAACCCATCCTGGCGCAACCGGGCAAGATGCTGCGACAAAGCGGACTGACTGAGCAGAATGCGCGCATTCAGCTGAGTGACCGATAATTCGCCGCCTACCAGATTGCACAGAATCAGCAGGCGACGTTCATTGCTGAGTGCTTTAAGCAGCTGGGCTGCCCGACCGGCCTGTTCTTCCATGATGGCCAGCGACTTGGATTCCATAAGCGCTTCCATCGACTACTCCTTGGGCTCTATAGGTCTGAGGGGTTTCTGAAAGGCTAAAGGATAGTCAAAAACGGCCGAACCAACAGGATTTATTGGCAGCTTTATGTCAATCCGTTAGCCTGCGCCCTGCCTGACTCTGGAAACCAAACCTCTGGAAACCATGACCGCCCTAGCCCGCCCCTCTCTGCTGCGCCTGATCGGCGCTGTACTGTACGACTGGTTTATCCTGCTCGGCCTGTTGATTCTCGCCGGTTTTATTCCGGTGACCCTGAGCCACTTTCTGGCTGGGCGCGACGCCATTGAAGGCGGCGTCAGCGCGGTGCTGTTCTGGCTGTGGAACCTGATCATCATCCAGCTTTATTTTGTCGGCTTCTGGCACACCAAGCGCCAGACCGTTGGCATGCGCGTCTGGCGCATCCACATCGACGCCGAACCCGGCCAGCCGCCGAGCTGGCGCCAGGGGCTGATTCGCTTCTGGACGGCGCTGCCCGCCTGGGGTCTGGCACTAGTCGGCATTCTCTGGCGCTACGGCAATGCCGAACGCCGCAGTTGGCCCGATCTCGCCAGCCAGACCGAACTGGTTTACACCCCCAAAGTAAAAAAGAAATCCTGATGCCCTGCCCGCCGTGCGGGGCTTTGGTATCATGCACCCGTTCGCGACGCGGCCGTTGTTGCTAAGCGTCGTTTTTTCAGTCACAGATTTTTGGAGACAACATGCAATTCAACGTCAATCACGGCGCTCTCGACGCCATCGACACCGAAGCCCTGGTGGTCTACCTGTTCGACGATGAAGACGCAGCCAGTCTGACCGCGCTCAGCGGCCAACACACGGCCCTGTTCAACAGCCTCAAAGACCAGGGCTTGCTGGCGTCCAAAGTCGGTCAGGTCACACCTTTGATCGGCCACACCGACCTGCCTGCGCGTCAGGTGTTGTTGATCGGCGCTGGCAGCCAGGCCAAGTTCGGTGAAAACGCCTTTATTAAAGTCATCACAGCCACCGTCAAAGCACTGAAACAAGCCAAGGTATCAACGGCCAGCGTCGCGCTGGACGATCTCAAACCGGCCGGCCGCACCACCCAATGGTGTGTCGAAAAAGCCACCGAGCTGATGCTGACCAGCCTGTACCAATACGACACCACCAAATCCAAAAAAGCCGACGCCAATAAACTGGAACGGTTGGATTATCTGGCCGTAGAACAGAACCTCGACAGCGCCGTTCAAACCGGTCGTGCCCTGGCGCACGGCATGAACGTCGCACGTGAACTCGGCAACCTGCCGGCCAACATCTGCAACCCGGATTATCTGGTCAAACAGGCGCACGCTCTGGCCGACGCCTACGACGAAATCAGCGTTGAAGTGCTGGGTCAGAAAGAAATGGAAGCGCTCGGCATGGGTTCCTTCCTGGCCGTCACTCAAGGCAGCGATAACCCGCCTTACGTCATTGTCATGAAGTACAGCGGTGCCAAGAGCGATCAGAAACCGCACGTTCTGGTCGGCAAAGGTCTGACCTTCGATTCCGGCGGCATTTCCATCAAGCCGGCGGCCGGTATGGAGGAAATGAAATACGACATGCTCGGCGCCGCTTCGGTATTCGGCACGCTGAATACACTGGCGGAATTGAAGCCGGCGCTGAATGTGATCGGTGTGATCTGCGCCGCCGAAAACATGGTGTCCGGCGGTGCTACTCGCCCCGGCGACGTGGTCACCAGTCTGTCTGGCAAGACCATCGAAATCCTCAACACCGACGCCGAAGGCCGCCTGGTATTGTGCGATGCGCTGACTTACGTCGAGCGTTTCGAACCGGCCAGCGTGGTCGATATCGCCACCCTGACCGGCGCCATCATCATCGGCCTGGGCCATCACCCGACCGCTGTGTACGCCAACAACGAAGAACTGCAACAGCAGTTGGTCAGCGCCGGCCAGGCCAGTTGGGACCGTGGCTGGCCGATGCCGTTGTGGGAAGAATACGGCGAAGAACTGGAAAGCCCGTACGCCGACCTGCGCAACATCGGCGCTGGCCGTGCCGGCGGTTCCATCACCGCCGCCGCCTTCCTGTCGGAATTCACCCGCGACTACAACTGGGCGCACCTCGACATCGCCGGCACCGGCTGGACCAGTGCCAAAGAAGGCGCCACCGGTCGCCCCGTCGGCATGCTGACGCGCTATCTGCTCGACCGCCTGAGCTGATTCGCGCTTAAGCGAGCGAGTAACACAAAGGGGCCAACCGGCCCCTTTTCTATTTTTCCACTCTTGCCATCGCATTGGTGATGGCAACCCCGACCCAATTTATTCAGCCAACTGCTTCAACCGATCAATCAGCCAGCGCCCGCCAATGCCGGGCTGGGCATCGGTGCGGTAGACCGCCGACATCGGCATTTTGTAGTGAGTTGGCCCGCCTTCGAGCGTCACGGTAGTCAGATAGCCGGCGGCCACATCCTGCGCCACTTCCGGCAGCGGCATGTGGCCCCAGCCCAGGCCGGCGCGTAACAGCGCTTGCTTGGTTGACAGCTCCGTCACGCGCCAGGTTTGTTTGCCGATCACGCCAAAGCCCAGCCCTACCGTCAGTTCCGAGCGGTCGGTCAAGACGATTTGCGTGTATTCCGCCGCCACGCTGGTCGGAATCATGCCGGTCATCGACGCCAACGGATGCTCAGGCGCCACCACTGTGGTCATCGGTAAATCGAACAACCATTCCTTGGTCAGATCCGGCGACACCGTCTGCAACGTACCGATCACCCCCAAACTGCAACGGCCTTCCAACACATGGCTGGACACCCCGCCCAAGGCTTCAAAACAGATACTCAGTGGGGTGGAGGGAAACCGTTGCGCCCATTCCCGGGCAAGCTGCACCAACAGGTATTGCGGAAACATGATGTCCAACACCAGCGACAACTCTGGCTCCAGCCCTTCGGCCAAATGTCGGGCTTCGGTTTTCAGTGCATCGGTATCCTGAACAATGCCACGCGCGCGTTCCAGCAACGCACTGCCCTCGGGCGTCAGCTTGGGCAGGCGCTCGCTGCGATCAAACAGCGTAACGCCCAGCGCATTTTCCAACGCCACCATGGATTGACTGATGGCCGACTGTGCCCGGTTCAATTGCCGCGCGGCACCTGAAAAACTGCCGGTATTGGCGGCTGCGACGAACATGCGCAACTGATCAATCGAAACGCTCTGCAACATCTATCTAATCTGTTGATGCCGGTGAAATAGAAGCAACAATATAAATGATGAAAATGGTATTACCAGCGCGATATCCATCTTCATTACTGATACTTGATATCAATTTAAAACGGATTCTCCGATAGAAAATCCGGTTGTACAGTAGCCTTCCACTCCCAAACCGGGCCACTAACATGTCGACTCAAATGCTTGATCAAACCACCACTCAACGATCCATAGCGGCCATCACCCGTGGCCACAGCCATGGCCCCATCACCCGGCTGATGAGTCCGTCCGATTTTGGTCAGTTGCTCAAACCCTTTGTCTTTCTCGACTTGTTCGAAATGGAAACCCAAACCATGAGCCAGATGGGTATACACCCCCATTCCGGCATCGCCACAGTAACGGTGCTGACCGAAGGCGACGTTCATTACAACGATAAAGTCGGTCATGAAGGCTACATGGGTGTTGGCGGCGTCGAGTGGATGCGCGCCGGCACCGGCATCTGGCATGGCGATGAAATGAGCCAAGGTAAATCGAAGCGCATTCAGGGCTTTCAACTTTGGGTAGCGCTCGACGCCGAACTGGAACTTTCGTCATCGTTCACCCAATTTGTCGAATCGGACCAAACCCCGGCTGTCGGCCCCGCCCGCGTCATGATTGGCAGTTACGCCGGCGTTACCAGCCCGGCGCGCAGCCCGCAAAACATGACCTACTTATTGGTGACACTGGCCCCCAACGAACGCTGGCAGTTTGTGCCCGAACCCAAGCAGAGCACGGCGTTTATCGCAGTGGCGAAAGGCGACCTTGATGCCAATGGCGCCATCACCGCTGGCGATCTGGCTGCCTTTGAAGACAGTACCGACCCGATCGACATTCAAGCCGGTGCACAAGGCGCGACCTTTGTACTCGGCTCGGCGATACCGCATCCGTACCCCTTGTCGCTGGGTTATTACTCGGTGCATACCTCGCCCGAAGCCCTGGCGATTGGCGAAGCCGAAATCCTCCGGATCCGTCCATTCTAACGCCAAGCCCTCCAGCCAACCCGGGCGAATCTGCTGCCCGGGTTATTCGGGTCCATTTTTGCAAACCTGGCCGTTTCTTCCATTTTGGCCTTTGATTACCATGCACAGGTTTGCAACACGAAATGGCTTATGACCCGCATCGACTTCCACATCATTCCCGCCGTCCAGACGCTCGACCGCCTGGCTTACGCCGCCCGACTGGTGATCAAAGCCCGGTCGCGCCAGCACAGTGTTCTGCTGGCGGTCGATAACGCTGAACAGGCGCAAAACCTGAGCAACACCTTGTGGGGATTAACCCCCGACAGCTTCCTGCCACACAGCCTGCTTGATGGCGACGCCGAAGCCGTGCAGATTGGCTGGCACGATCACCCCGGCCAGCACCACGACGTGCTGATCAATCTGGCGACTGAATTGCCGGATTATTTTTCCCGCTTTGAGCGCGTGTTCGAAGTGGTCAGCCAGGAACCGGCTGTGCTGGAAGCCAGCCGCCAGCGGTATCGGTTTTATCAGGATCGCGGCTACCCACTGAACCGTCACGATTTGCGAGATCGCGTTTAATGTCTGACGACCGCCTGCGCCAACATCTGCTCGACGATCTGGAAGCATTGCGCCAGAGCCTGGATCGCATGGCGCGTTCCGAGCCGGCCTTACCGGTGGTCGACGAAGTGGTGGAAAAACGCCCGGCGTCACCGCTGAACCCGGACAACCCGTTTTTATCGTCGGATTCATTGTCCGAGCTGATCCGCATCCGCAACGAAGCCGAAGCCCGCGCCGCTGAAGAACAAGCCGAACTGAACTTTGAAGAATCGCTCGACGCGGTTCTGACCGACAACCTCGAAGCCGCCTTTAATCGCTGGGCTGACGAAGCCTTGGCCGACTACCTGCAACTGTTTGAACGCGACCTGCGCCGCCGCCTGCGCAACGATTTCCTACGCCTGCTCGCCGAACACAAAAGCCAGCCTCGCCACGGCTCGGATTAGTCCGCTCGCCCATGTATAATGCGCGGTCCCGTGTACCCGCAGCCGCCAACGCACTGCGGACTTTCCGAGCCCCGATGACAGCGAGCAACGAGCAGCCCCATGGAGAAGACTTACCAACCTCAGGCGATTGAAGGCAAACACTACCAGCGCTGGGAAGCCAACCAATACTTCCAGCCCAGTGGTGAAGGCGAATCTTACTGCATCATGATTCCGCCGCCGAACGTGACCGGCAGCCTGCACATGGGCCACGCCTTCCAGCAAACCCTGATGGACGCGCTCACTCGTTATCACCGCATGGCTGGCCGCAATACATTGTGGCAACCGGGTTCCGACCACGCCGGCATCGCCACCCAGATGGTGGTGGAACGCCAACTGGCGGCAAAAGGCATCACCCGTCACGACCTGGGCCGCGAAACCTTCATCGACCGCGTCTGGCAATGGAAAGAAGAATCCGGCAACTCCATCACCGGCCAGATGCGTCGCCTCGGCGACTCGGTCGATTGGTCGCGCGAACGCTTCACCATGGACGAAGGGCTGTCGAACGCGGTGCGCGAAGTCTTCGTCCGGCTGTATGAAGACGACCTGATTTACCGCGGCAAACGCCTGGTCAACTGGGATCCGAAATTCCACACCGCCATTTCCGATCTGGAAGTGGAAAGCAAAGAAGAACAAGGCTCGCTCTGGCACTTCCGCTACCCGCTCGCCGACGGTGCCAAAACCGCCGACGGCAAAGACTACATCGTCGTCGCCACCACTCGCCCGGAAACCATGCTCGGTGACACCTTGGTTGCGGTGAACCCGGAAGACGAACGCTATACGCAACTGGTCGGCAAAGAAGTCGAACTGCCGCTGGTTGGCCGCCGCCTGAAAATTGTGGCCGACGATTACGTCGACCTCGAATTTGGCACCGGCTGCGTGAAAATCACCCCGGCACACGACTTCAACGACTACGAAGTCGGCAAACGCCACGGCTCAATTCTGATCAATATTTTCGACAAAGATGCCGCTGTATTAGCCCAAGCCGAAGCCTACGATTACCAAGGCAAGCCAGTCGAATACGACACCGCCCTGCCCGCCGGTTTTGCCGGTTTAGACCGCTTCGAAGCGCGCAAGAAAATCGTCGCCGAATTTGAAGCCGCTGGCCTGCTCGACTCCATTAAAGACCACACCCTAATGGTGCCGCGCGGCGACCGTTCCGATGCCGTTATCGAACCCTGGCTCACCGACCAATGGTATGTCTCCGCCAAACCGCTGGCCGAACCGACCATCAAGGCGGTCGAAAACGGCGACATCCAATTCGTACCCAAGCAATGGGAAAACACCTTCTTCGCCTGGATGCGCGACATTCAGGACTGGTGTATTTCGCGTCAGCTCTGGTGGGGCCACCAGATTCCCGCCTGGTACGACGCCGACGGCAACTTCTACGTCGGTCGCAGCGAAGCCGAAGTGCGCGAGAAGCACAACCTGGCGGCCGACCTGGAACTGACGCAAGACGAAGACGTCCTCGACACCTGGTTCAGTTCTGCGCTGTGGACCTTCTCCACCCTCGGCTGGCCCGACGACACCGAGATGCTGAAAACCTTCCACCCGACCAACGTGCTGGTGACTGGTTTCGACATCATCTTCTTCTGGGTCGCCCGCATGATGATGATGACCATGCACTTCATCAAAGACGACGACGGCAAACCACAAGTCCCGTTCAAGCAGGTCTACATCACGCCGCTGATTCGCGACGAAAACGGCCAGAAGATGTCGAAGTCGAAAGGCAACGTCATCGACCCAATCGACTTGATTGACGGCATCAGCGTTGACGACCTCGTCGCCAAACGCACCTACGGCTTGATGCAACCCAAGCTCGAGCAAAAAATCGAAAAAGCCACACGCAAAGCCTTCCCCGAAGGCATGGAACCGTCAGGCACCGACGCCCTGCGTTTCACGCTGACCGCCATGGCAAGCCAGGGCCGCGACGTCAACTTCGACGTTAAACGCCTGGAAGGCTACCGCAACTTCTGCAACAAAATCTGGAACGCTGCGCGCTACGTCCAGATGAACACCGAAGGCGAAGACTGCGGCCAAAACGGCGGCGACGTTGAACTGACACTGGCCGACCGCTGGATCATCTCCGGCCTGCAACGCCTGGAAGCCGACCTGGAACGCTACTACAGCAACTACCGCTTCGACCTGATGAGCCAGGCGCTGTACGAATTCATCTGGAACGAATACTGCGACTGGTATCTGGAACTCTCCAAGCCAGTCCTGTGGGACGACAACGCCAGCGCCGAACGCAAACGCGGCACCCGCCGCACCCTGGTGCGCGTACTGGAAACCCTGTTGCGCCTGGCGCACCCGGTGATGCCGTTCATCACCGAAGAAATCTGGCTGTCGATCCGCGACCTCGCCGACAAAACCGGCGACACCATCATGCTGCAACCCTACCCGCGCGCCGATGAAACCAAGATCGACGCCACCGCCGAAGCCGACGCCGAATGGCTCAAAGGCGTCATCGTCGGCATCCGCAACATCCGCGGCGAAATGAACATCGCCCCAGGCAAAGAACTGCCCGTCCTGTTCCAGAACGGCAGCGCCGAAGACCAACGCCGCCTACAGGAAAACGAAACCTTCCTGAAAACCCTGGCGAAACTCGAAAGCATCACCTGGCTCAACGAAGGCGACGACGCCCCACCCGCCTCCACCCAGCTCGTCGGCCAACTGAAAGTACTGGTACCGCTAGCCGGCCTAATCGACGTAGCCGCCGAACAAGCCCGCCTCAGCAAAGCCATCGACAAAGCCAAGCAAGACCTGGCGCGTGTGGAAGGCAAACTGAGCAACGAAAGCTTTGTTAGCAAGGCACCGGAAGCGGTGATTGCTAAAGAGCGGGAGAAGGCTGAGGGGTTGGCAGCCAGCGTTCGGGAGTTGGAGGGGCAGTTGAAGCAGTTGGATGAGTTAGGCTGAGTTAGAACAGCCCTAGCTTTGAAGCCCTGGTGAAAGCCCTCTGTTTTGTGACAGGGGGCTTTTTGTTGGGCAGGGAAAAGGTAAGGGCTTTGGTTGTAACAAAAGCGGACAGAAATGCGCCCGTTGGGAAGACAGCAAAATGGCACTTGTGGTCTTATAGGTTTTCACAACCTAACCACCTTGGTCGCCTTGTAACTGGCCGGGCGGTAGCGTGTTTGTTGGCTATTTAGTATCCATCAGACTTACCATCCCACGCATTGGCTGGTATACGGAATAGGCGTTGGTTAGGACAGTTCTTTCTGGAATTGATGTCAGAAGTAATCAGCCTTCAACCACGCTGAGATGTACGTTAGCCACCGGGCTGGAGCAGAACGCCGTGGTAACGTGAAACCAAGGTCGCGCCTAAATAAGAGGCGTAAGTGACGATGAATAAACTGTTAGGATTCAAAACAATTCAGCCCAAAGGCAGATAGTAAGTCGAAATAATGGTCACATAGGATTTTGAATAGCTCAGAAAAGGAGATATTAAATGGCTACAATTTATATACCCGCAATTATCTGGATTTTAGGGGCTGGTATTTGTTATTTCATTGCCAAAAATAGAAAGCTTAAACCGACAGTCTTGTGGGATATAGCGTTTTGTGTTTTTGGTCCATTGGCAATACCTTTGTATTCTTGGCAAAATCGAAATCTAGCTAAATCTGTGGTTTGTAATACGCAGGAAAATAAGCAAGTAAATTCTAACAAGTGGCATCAGCATCGGCCCTGCGGGCCTGGACTCGCTGACGCTTGCCGCTGTGCCAGGCGTTAGCTGTACAAAATGAGAAAGATTCTACCAGCCGGAATATTAGTAATACTTATCAGTATGGTTTCCCAGATGGGGTTCATATTGAATGCTGATGTTATAGATGGACATTACCTTACGTTAATTGGAGTGGTAATTGGGCTTTGTATTGGTGTTTTATATTTTATATACCGAAGAAAGCAGTCGCTAAAGTACATGAATGTAATCTTCAATTTAGACAAGCGTCCTTGGTATCAACAGCCACCAAATTACCCGATGACATTCTTCTTCAGTATTCTTGGTGGCATGATTGCAGTATCGCTACTTAATAATATGCCAGACACTGGCAATCGAAGAGTAGAAATATATAAAGTTACAAAAATGGCGGAGCGAAGGATTCGCTATGATTTCATAGAATATCTTGAGCTCACTAATGAAGACGGGGCTATAACCTATCGCCCTAAAGATAATCAGTCATTTTCTATTGGCCAAGAAGTGGAAGTAACAATAGAAAAAGGGCTGCTTGGTTTTTCACAGGTGCTAAATGCGGTACCAAGAAACAGCTAACAAGGTGGTGTTGTCGCATGCGGCTGGGACCTCCGTTCCGCTGGCGCTCCACTACGGCCCCAAACCTCGGCGTTATGAGTCCCGAGCATGGATAAAGAACAGAAGAAAAAATTGAAATCTCAGTACAAACAGAATGAGGAACTAACAGGACACCCAATGTAGTGCGATGCATATCCCAGATAAAGCCCAGGATATGCGTCTATGGAGACTCTGATGTACGAAATAAGGGGCGTATGAGACGGTTTTGACGGAATGGATGTAAGTGGTTGACCATGCTGGGATGCACCATGCCTACTGGGCCGGAACAGAACACCATGGTAACGTTAAACCAAGGTCCCGCCGAAATACGAGGCGTAAATGACTATGAATAAACTGTTAAAACTCTAAGTAAGTAAGCGAGATATCGATGTTTAAAAATAAGAAACTTTCATCAGCATTTTCGAGAAAAATATCTTCTGCAGCTCGCCTTGCTATTGAAGATATGGCCCATGGTAGAGCTCAGCAAGAGCCTGCAATTACTGATAGGTTGATAGCTTATATTCAGAGTGAAATGCGCAGATCTCAAAGGAGCCCTTTCACGTGGAGTGCGATGACATTAACGGATCGGGGAAGGAACAGCCAAGAGAAGCGGTACGGAGCGGACTTCGTTGGGTCATTAGAAATTAACTTAGATGGATTTCATGTTAAAAAAGGATTTTTAGCACAAGCAAAGAAAATTGAGCCCAACGATTCCTACCCAAAATCAGAGTTTGATAAGCTGACCTCTCAATGTGAAGATATGCTTCGAATAAGCCCCAGTTCTTTCGTTTTCCTATACTCAAAATATGATGGCTTCTCGGTAGTTCCAGCTATTGGGGTTGTGTCATCCAGAAATTGCAATCCCCATGAATTGACAACAAAGCCTGTTCAGAAATTTTTTGGTGAACACTTCGAGTGCTTTATCGGTGATCCACGTATAAAAGTGGCTAGTATTGACACAATTGACTCTATCTATGAACGTTATCGTGCAAGAACAGCAGTACACATAGCAATTGGTAGCTCTGATGAAGAGCAAGGTGAAATGTTCAAACGAAACGAGCTTTAACCAGTTAATAGGACACTCATGTTAGAAGTAAATTAATGTAGCTACCCTGAAAAAATTGAATTAATAGTTCATTCAGGAAGGAGTTTTAGTATGAAGAAAATTCAACCCATCGCACCGATATTAGCAGGAGCTTCAGTTGCGGCTTTCATTTTGGCTGAATTTGGACTGCCTAATAGCGTAGGTTGGCAACCAACTTATGACAGCGCAATCTACCTTTGCTTGCTATCTTTATTAAACTACCGAATTAACAGGACACCCACCATAAAAATCGTTAAGATGAGTATCTTATTAGTCAGTTAAGATGTGTGTCCTTTTAGTCAACGCCGGGCTGTCAAGGGCTAAGCTGGTTGCCCTGTTAATTACACAAAGGTTTCCAGGTCTTTCTTGTTCTTCAGCCTATCCTCTCCCGGTTAGGGGCTATGATAGGCGGTTTACACAGTTTTATTTACAGGCTCCTTGGATTACTCACTAATCCAAGTTCTTTTCTGTCTCATCGCTTCTTCCCATCCTCTAGGGAAGACACCATGATTATTTCCCTCAATCTGCAGCATTATTTGATATACTTCCTCTCTTATAGGTAAAGGTAGATCATAAAATTCTTTATCAATCTGTGTATTTCTCTCACCATCAAGCTCCCCATTTTGATGCCTAATTGCTCTCTTTATTTTCTTGTTGTACATCAATATCTTAATTCTCCCATCTCCATAATCATTCAAGCCAGATGACCCATAAACAATAATAGGGTCAACTAGATTGTCGCCGTCAAGGTCTTCTAAAGTCAGGTATCTTGTCCAAAACCATATCGAAAACTCTGGCTTATGGTTGTAAGGGTCATCATTTGGATTTTTGAAGTCTCTTAGCTTCCATTCTAATTCTAGATTTCCATTATCTTCTAAATAGCAATTCGCATAAATTTCATCATACCTATTTTCTTGATCTCTAATTTCATTTTCCATCAATATTAACAAGTGCCTTCCTTCTTTATCGATAAACTCATAGGTTCGAAAAATAGGAGCCAATAAATTTATTTCATTTTCAACTAACAATTCTTCTATTTCCGTTTCCTCAATTTCTCTTGATGACATATTAAAAGCATTTTGTGCTTGTGCATGTATTTCACTGACATTAAAAGCGTAAAATATGAGTAGCCACAATATGTATATATTCTTATCTAAAACTTTCCCGATTTGAATTTTCATCAAGACCCCTGTTTAATTGTCTGTTTGTGGCACTTATAGTTTCGTATACTTTTAAATCAGAATTCAACTAACAGGACACCCACCGTAGCGCTATTTCTCAGAAATGGATCACAAAATAATCCCATCTACAACTTCCTAGCCATCTAAATGGTTTGAGAAAGGCTTATGATCAAACCTCGTAATAGGAACGGTAAGACTGCTCTTGAACGAATTAACAGGACGCCCACTTAGGATAAGTTAAGGTGGGTGTTCTGCTAACCGGAAAACCAGTATCCAATATGATCAAAGAAGAAACCCGATTACCTATTTGGCGAGCACTGTCTGATCTGTTTCTCGATACAGAAATCACAGATTTCACCTATCAATACATCGCTCGTACTATCCGCAAATCTGGGCTGACAGTGGCTGAAGTTGAGGCCATTCTTTGGCACGAAGTTTTTCCGGTATTAAAAAGTAACCTGAGCTCTGTCGCAGGTGTCTGGGATGGCTGGTCCGATGAATGGCTATTGCAACATTTTGAAGTGCGCGAAAAGCCAGGTCTTGTACAAAGTTTGCCGCCGGTCATTAGAGAAATAAAAGCCTGCTGGGCAAAGGTTTTAACTACCCTGGATAATATGGATGCTGACTGAAGGATGGAACAATCCAGGCTTTCTCAGTAGTTATCGAAGAATTAAGTTGAGTATCCTGTTAAGTCGCCGATGTTTAAGTCCCTACCTGCCTGCCAATCACGACCACACAGAAAGGCCCGTCGCACACAGCGCGCGACACAATGGTAATAAGGTGTTGCTTCGAGTGAGATAAGGCTCTTCCTCGCTTCGGCATAGGCATCGTCCTGATAAATACACAGTATCTCGAGTATCACGCTGTGATACTTAGCTGCCAAGGGTTAAGGTGGATGTCCTCGTGGCTGGTATACAAAGAAGCGCAACGAAAGGTAAAACCAAAAGCGTCGAATTAGCTGGCCTAAGAGACGACTAATAACCGAGATAAGGAGCAACCATGAGTTCAGACGTCGTATTTCCAATTTTCATTGGCACTTGGATTGTATTAGGGGGAATTAGCACTGCCATTTTCATTGTCGGTAAAAATGCGCAACTTAAGCGCAAATTTTGGCCACCTTTCATCATTGGCACAGGATTGCTTTTAATAGGCTTTGTTTACGCAATGGGCATTGCTGGACAAGCCTTCTATATGATGGTTACAGCAGTAGCCCTTGTTACAATACTAAATCTCAGATCAATGAAATTCTGTGATGCATGCGGTCGAGCGGTGATGAACCAAAATTTACTGGTTAAAGCGGAGTATTGTTCAAAGTGCGGAGAAAAGTTGCAGTAACACAGACCAAACTCCCTCGGGTCACTGGAAGATACAAATTCAACAAACATGCAGTAAGGACACCTCTAATGACTTCGACCTTTAAGTACGGACTCCTGTTAATTTTAACCGTCACCTTAACTGGCTGCGCCTCCACCGGGTTCGATCAGGGCCGCATCAGCGATGAAATGTCTGTAGCAGGTCTTAACCAGACTGAATCTGACATTCAAACAATACTGGACCTAAATCCTGCCTTGGGTCGCCCATTTGTTCTTGGCATCTATTTTGAAGACTACTACGGCGTCTATGAGAGCCAGACTAAGAACATGATCCTGGAAAAGCTAACTCCCATGCTGGATCAACTGCGTAACGGAAACGTAGTGGCCGATTACATGGTCATTAACAACAGCACGGTACAAGAAAATACCGTTCAAGCTGTCCGCGTCGCTGCTGCCCGTCACCGTGCGGACGCCGTTTTGATGATCGATACGTTTAGCGACTCCGATCTCTACCTCAACCCATTGAGCATCACCTACCTCACCTTTGTCGCCGCCTATTTCGTTCCCGGAACAGAAGTGGATTCGTTAGGTGTCATTTCTGGATCACTCTGGGATACACGCAACCAGTATCTGTATGCCACTTCCTACAGCGATGCTTTAGTACACAAACGTCGCGCTCCCTTCCTGTTGAATGAACATAACTTTGAGCAAATGGCCTTAGAAGCAGCAACGCCCTTATTTATCGCTGATCTGGCAGCACGGTTTGAAAGTATGTTTATTGATCCCGAAAGTGGGTTCAAGATTGACTTGGATTATTTGACTGACGAATAGTGAACCTTCAAGCAGGTAAGCCGTGATCCGACTGTATGCACATCCGTGCTGTTAACAATGGTTTTAGTCGCCTGTGGTCCTGTAGTTGTTAAGTGACACAACTACAGGGTACAGCCATACGATGAATAACCAGACGGTGATCGCAAGTTCTTCGTTGGTATTCAATCAACCGATGAAACTAACAGCTTGCTGTAATAGCGATAGCGACTGTCCAATAGTCTTAGGAAGTTTGGCTAGGTGCAGAAGCGGATAACCTTCTGGTTAATGCCCTTTATACATTTCTGAATCCGGATGAGGTGTGCGTGGTTATTGGTTATACCTATGAAATAATGATCCAGTTCAATCATAGGGTCGCGTACTGAATAACATAACCGCGTCGTGAGCACAGGGAACTCTCGCCCGGTCGTCTCCTATCCTTACCTTCTCGGGTGTAACCTATAAGCACCGTCTCTTATAAATAAATTTGATAGTAATGTCTTATTGAACGCTGCTAAAGCGACTACCCAGGGTTAGGGCCAGTATCTCGCGGCAATATCGACCGCAGATTCTTAAGCATTACGCCACCTTGGAGCGTGATATATGAAAAAGGAAAGCAAAGCTAACTCAGCAGAATCCTTCATGGCTGCTTCGGAGCACCCTCACAAAGCTGCCATCAACGAACTCCGGGCGGCAATTTTGAACATCGATGCCCGTATTGTTGAAGAAGTTAAGTGGAATGCGCCCAGTTTTAAAATCGATGATCATTTTGCAACCTTCCGATTACACCCGCCCAAGAACATTCAAATCGTCCTACATCGTGGCGCCAAGCCAAAGCCTTTGGAAAAGGCTATGCAGCTTGAAGACCCTAATGGCTTCGTAAACTGGAAGGCTCCCGATCGATGTGTATTGGAGATTCAATCCTCTGAACAAGCCTTGGCCCATAAAAGAGACATTATTGATTTGATTCGGCAATGGATCAGTCAGCTATAAATCTTTCTCTTACTGAGTCAAAAGGTTTATGTTGAGCGTCCAGATAGGCTTTCTCATGTCGGCCAAGCAATAGGAACTACGATGTGACTTCAACCCTTACGGATGCTCAAGTGAACGTCTATGCCGATGACCTAGAGGCACTAGCTCTCTTCTATCGGGCGTTGGGTATGGACGAAAGGTTTCGATTTCCGGCTACAGGTGCCGCTGAACATATCGAGGTTTCCGTAGGTACATTCACGCTTGGCCTCACAAGCCGTGAGGCACTTACGCGGCTTACGGGCCTTGCTACCGAACAAGGCCCATCGCAATCCGAAGTTGTATTGTGGTGCAACGACGTTGCTGCACTGTTTGAGAAAGCCCAACAATGCGGTGCCTCGGCGCTTGTACCACCGAAGGTGTTTAATGGTCGCATTGAAGCGGCGTGGGTTCAGGACCCGGAAGGCAATCGAGTGAAACTGGTGGCGTCGGTAGAGCCAGAGAACACCCTTACCGATGCCTAATTTCTTGGTCAAGAAAACAGCCCGAGTGAAGACCGGCAGAACTCATCCTGAAACAGTTATTACATCTTTGGGCACAAAAAGGGGCACCAAGAATGAGTAAGACCTTATACGGCGGTTGCCAATGTGGAAGCATACGCTTTTCCGCCAAAAGCCTTCTGGACAATCCTCACGTCTGCCATTGCCGTATGTGTCAAAAAGCCTCTGGCAACTTTTTCTCTGCGCTGGTTGGTGTTCCATTAAACGATTTCACCTGGACTCGGGGTAACCCTCACGTATTCCGAAGCTCTGAATTTGTAGAGCGCGGGTTTTGTCATAAATGCGGCACTCCGCTATTTTTCAAGCACGACAAAAATGCCCACATATCGATGACCATTGGCTCGTTCGATGAACCCAAAGACATACCACTGGAATTCCAGTTGGGCATGGAAAGTCGCCTGCCCCAGGTTGATCAGCTTGCACATCTGAAAGACTACGGCTCAACTGAACAAAATGACCCGGACGGCTCTACAGGTATCAAAGACACAAACAGACAACACCCAGACCATGAAACGACCGAGTGGCCAGTTCCTTAGCATCGGTCATGGTTTTAACGAAGCCTCATCCAACACGCCTACTGTCTCGCAAGGATCAATCTGAACGTTTACCTAAATGTCGAATTGGTTCAAAGCACAAAAATTAATACCAAGGCCTAATGTGTATATGCTGTTCAATCAACGCATGGAACGACAGTAAACCATGATTCCAACAAACGAATACTCTTGCACTCCGCGAAAGAACACCGCTCTGAACATCACTTTTGAGATGGATGCTTTTAAGCGTGGAGAAGATAAGCACATAACCTTAAGTGGAATTTCAATTGAGGCTGAGTATAAAGTTGGTGGGCATACTCTTCTCATCACGAAATACGACAGTTTTAACAGTGTAAAATACTGGTTTAACCTACTTGATGAAGATTTAAACTTGGTTGATGAAGCATCTACTCCAGAGTATTTTGGCTTCATCCAGAACTTAAAGTCGCACTCCGGTAATCTGATTACTTTTGGATTTTATGGTACGGAAGATAAGTGGGCGCTTAGGTACACTCCAGAGGGAGTCCGAAGATTTAGATTTAGTAGACCATTAACATTAGTCTTTAAAAAACGATTTATAACAATCAAGAAACTCTGATTTATTGGTCAAGCCAAGTACGAATCAAATTGTTTTCCAAAGTCTTCGGAATTAGAAACACACAAACCAATGGGAGCCAACATCTATGTCAGGCTATTCCGGCACACCTCTGGTGAAGAAACTGGGCATTAAAGAAGGCCATGCGCTGTATTTAAAGAATGCACCCGAAGGCTACGATGCGCTGCTGCATCCCCTGCCCGCTAACTTGAAGATTCTCAGCCGTTTAAGCCGCGACCTGGATTTCATTCAGTTCTTCACCAAGCAACGCAGTGAGTTGGAGCAGGAACTGCCTGGGCTAATGACGTCGATTAAACAAAACGGGATGATCTGGGTTTGCTGGCCGAAGAAGGTGTCTAAGGTTGCGACAGACATGACCGAAGATGTGGTTCGTGATGTGGCCTTACCTTTGGGCTTGGTTGACGTTAAAGTCTGTGCTGTCGACGAGGTTTGGTCGGGTTTAAAGCTGGTGATTCGCAAGGAAAACCGACAGCCGTAGCTAAACAGATATGCAGGTCCAGTAGGAATTGCATCCGTTTTCTCCCCAGTGTCGTCTGAGTTGCAATGCGGCCTGTATTACCAGCGCCGTTCCGTTTGGATGGCAGAAGTGAATAATCCGATGACATTACGCACCAAAGAATACACCCAGACCAAACAGTGGGTGTCTGATACCGAACGACAAGCAATCCAGTCTGTTATTCAGTCCAGCTTTGCCAATGTCGATTCCGCTGAATACTTCGCGAAGTATTTTGATAGCCCCGGCCCCTTTCAGCGCCGGCTGCGGTTGTATTTCGAAGGCGAATTTATTGTGGGTTATTGCTTGCTGACGTTCACGGATGAATCAGCATCGACCATCATTCGAGCGTCAGCCGGCTTCTATCCCGATTACCGCAAAGGCGGTAATACCTTTCAGTTTTCGATTACCGAGAGTTTCAAATGCTGGTTGCGCCGGCCCTGGCGAAAGCTCTATTACGCCGACACCATGCTCAGCCCGGCCATGTACCGCGCCATCGCCAAGCGCACGGGTATTATCTGGCCGCACCCAAATCGGGCCATGCCTCATGATTTGTTTGAACGTTTTAACCCGGCAGGCGATGTAAGCCCGGCGACAGCCAGCCGCTGCCTGGTATCGGTGAACCGGACCAGCAAATACACCGCCGATGAACTGGAAGCCTTCAAGGCCAGTGAGAAAGCGGAAATTCAATACTATCAACAGCTCAATCCGGACTTTCACAAAGGCACGGCGTTGTTTGTGATTATTCCGGTGCATTTCAGGCAACTCTTGGTAACAGCGTTCAAACAGTTCCGGCTTCAATAAAGCCCGGAGCCTGTAACAAAGCTCAAGACAAATACCTGGCTGAGGTCCGACGGACCTCACTGCCCTGAAAATACTGCGATATAGCGTTCCCGGCTTTTTCTGCGGATTATCTGACTCACTAAACAATTCCGTGAGCAATACCTCACTTCACATAACAACGACACTTTCCGGTAATTTTCCACCCGAGAAAGTCGTGTCTTTATACGTTATTTCAGTTAACGTCCAACCGTCTATCTGCCGTCTCTATCTGCCTCCGCTGAAGGGAACCATTCCATTGAAGACTCAACTGCTCTTAGCGCTGTCTCTGTGTCTGTTCGCCACTGCGACATTTGGCGATACCGAAGAGGTTGTTCAGCCAATCATCGATGCCTTTAAAGCCGGAGACCGGGATTACATTGTCGATCACGTGCGCTACCCGCTGAATCGCACCACACCTATTCCGAGCATTTCCGATCGGAACGATTTTCTTGGCCGCTTTGACGATGTATTCGATGCAGAATTCATTACCAGGCTGTCAAAATCTGACCCACAGGATGATTGGAGCCAAATGGGCTGGCGAGGCATTATGTTCGCCAACGGAGAGCTTTGGCTGGACGACGATGGGTACATCTACGCGATCAATCACCAATCGCCCGCTGAAGAAAACATCAGCGCCCAGTTAATTCTAGAGGCCCGGCAACGACTGCACCCAAGCATTGCCGACATTAAAAAGCCCATCTTTGAATGGGAGACCAGACGATACCGCATACGGCTTGATGAATTGAACGATTCAAGTATTCGCTATGCTGTTTGGGACGTTGCAAACCCAACTTCCGAACTGCCGGACCTGGTATTGAATAACGGAACCTTCACCGCCGATGGCAGTGGTGGTAATCACTTCTACAGCTTTGAAAATGGCAAATACAGATACGTCTGTTATGTCATTCGGCTGGGTACGGAATCGAGCCCGCCGGGGTATTTGCGGGTTTTCAGAGGTGACGATCTGTTGCTGGAACAGCCTGTAGAACGCGTGGTTCAGTGATGCACACGGCAGTTGATGCCGCGAAGGTATTTGTCGCCGTATTTCTGCCGTAAGCCCGGCCGGAAAGTATCACTTCATATAAGAACAGGAAGTTCTGTGATTCGATTCAGTGCATTCTATTTTACTCTGAGCAGCCTGCTGTTCGGTGCCCTTCTGTTCATTGCACTCTTTGTGAACGACCGTTTCGTCAGACCCTTTCTGGGTGATGCGCTGGTGGTTGTCTGGCTGTTCTATTTTTTGAAGACGTTCCTGGACGTACCCAGCCTACCGCTCGCGTTTGGCGTTTTGGCTTGCTCTTTTTTGGTGGAGTTTGCTCAGTATATGGAAATACTTGCCTGGCTTGGGCTGGAAGATAAACCTATATTGAAAGTGGTGTTTGGCTCTACATTCGATTGGAAAGACCTGGCCGCCTACACCTTGGGGTGGTTTATCCTTTGGGTGCAAATATTCATCAGCGCCCACTTAGCAACACAACAAGTCGACTAGCGCCGCAATGTGCCTTTTGATGAAAACTGCCAACAAGCTATCTTATTGATGCGAATACAGGCAGCTTATATCCATAAATTGCTCAAAGACCAAAATGAGGGATTTCTATATGAACTTCTTTCTAAAAGCCAAATCCTGGCAAATATTTATGGTAGGAATTGCACTTCCAATTGTGGCGCCCTACTTAGCTATATATTTTAATTTCAAAATCATCGCTGTATCGTCTGGCTATGAACTTCTTCTTATCCCACTGTGTCTTCTTATCGGGTTTGTCATTTATTTTCTTTGGTTCTGGTCGCTTGGAGTTGGAATCAACCGCCGTATACCCGCTGAAATTCGACCAGGAAATAATTTCTTCAAGTTCTCAATTATTTTCTCAACTTTTTACACGCCTTTTTTCCTGGCATCTTTCCTGTTTTTTTCTTCAAAACTCCCAAGCTGGTTGGCGCCAATTCTTGGTTTGCTCTATTTTTTCTCTATATATTGCGCGTTGTACGTTCCATTTTATATCGCGAAAAACATCCGTACTTTTGAGACGAATGCCCCGGCAACGTTTTCTTCAACACTTGGCACCTACTTTCCGTTTTTGTTTTTACCCGTGGGAATATGGTTTATTCAGCCACGCATCAACACCATCTATTCATCAGCTGATAAGGCATGATGTTGCCATCCGCGACCAGAAGCCGAAATTTTCCAATAGAGATGCCTGCAAATTGTTCGAATGCAGCTCCTGTTGTGTTGCGCGCCGGCGCTGTGAACAATGGCAGTTCACAGCGTATTCAAATTCGTCTGCTACTTCGTATTGGCAGGCGTCGCACAAACAACGCCCCTTCAACATGGGCAAGGCTTACTGAAACCTGTGCCGACGCTCACTGTTTTAATTCACCAGAACGGTTTGGTCTGTCAATCGTCCTTTAATTTATCCGTCCGCGAATCATCATCGTGGCGGAGTATTTTGTATTTTTTGACCGTCTGGCTTTTCTTGATGCTGCGTTTCTGGTCGGAATTGATGCCGAACAGAACGATGATGGCGACAACAATGCCGCCGCCAATAAACCCCAGGGCAACCCAGTTGATCTCGGCGCCGATGGTGTTTTGATATTGTGAAATGGCTTCTGTCCGATCGGACTGGAGCACGGTATCGAGTGTCGGAATAAAACTCGTCAACATGCTGTTAGCCTCCGGCTAAAGTCGCCTTAATGGTGTTGTGAATTTTGCCACGAATTTCGCTGGAATCGCTGTGTGACACTTTCAGGTCTTTCAGGATGCCGTCTTCCAGGCCGTAAATCCAACCGTGAATGGTCAGCTTCTGGCCTTCGTCCCACGCCTGCTGAACGATGGTGGTTTCCGACAGGCTCTGCACCTGCGCCATCACGTTCACTTCGCACAAACGAGAGATGCGTGTGGCTTCGTCCGGCAGTGCATCGAAGTACTTGCCGTAGAGTTTCATGATGTCCTGAATATGACGCAGCCAGTTGTCAATCAAGCCCAGGCGTTGGTTTTTCAGCGCTGCGGCCACACCGCCACAACCGTAGTGACCGGTGACGATGATGTGCTTCACTTTCAGTACTTCAACGGCAAACTGAATCACCGACAGGCAGTTCAGGTCGGTGTGTACCACGAGGTTGGCGACGTTGCGATGCACGAACACTTCGCCCGGCATTAACCCCATGATTTCGTTTGCCGGTACGCGGCTGTCGGCGCAGCCTATCCATAAGTATTCCGGTTTTTGCTGTTGCGCCAGCTGGCGAAAGAAATCCGGATCTTCGGATTTAATTCGCTCTGCCCATTCACGGTTTTGTTGCAGCAAATGTTCCAGGCTTCTGTGTGGCATCGCAGCGATTCCTCTGTTGGATTTTTTTTTATCGGTTCAGTGATCGAAATTTTAAGCCGATCTTTGGTTTAAGCGCTGTTGGCACAGGTGTCCAAGTAGCGACGAATTATGGTTGGCATCCCGTGCTCGATGCATTCCACCAGCAACACGTGGCCGATAGAGACTTCGAGAATGTTTGGGATGGTCAGAAAATCGGGCAGATTGGTCAAATCCAGGTCGTGACCGGCATTCAATTCCAGGCCCAGTTCATGCGCACGAACGGCAGCGGCGCGATAGGTTTCGTGTACCTGTGCCTGGCGCTCGGTGCCGTGTGCGCTGGCGTAGCCTTCGGTGTACAACTCGATGCGCTGGGTGCGTGAGGCGGCGGCCAGTTCGACTTGTTTCAAATCCGGGTCGAGGAAGCAGGCGGTGCGCACACCGGCGGCTTCGATGCGGGCCAGAATGTCGTCGAGGTAGTCGGCCTGGGTGGAGAAATCCCAGCCGTGGTCGGAGGTCAGTTGGTTCGGTGAGTCCGGCACCAGGGTGCATTGATCGGGCTTGGTGGCTTCGACCAGTTGCAGGAAATCTTCAGACGGATAGCCTTCGATGTTGAACTCGACGTGCGGATATTTTGCCAGGCATTCGGCCAGGTCGAAGGCGTCCTGGCGTTTGATGTGGCGTTCGTCCTGACGCGGATGAATGGTGATGCCGTGTACGCCCAGGGCGATGAATTTTTCGGCAAAGTCGACCACGTTGGGGAAATCGCGACCGCGTGAGTTGCGCAGCAGGGCGATCTTGTTCAGGTTAACGCTGAGTTGAGTCATGCTGAGTTCCACCGATGTCCGGGGCGCGATTGTACCAAAAACTCAGCGCTTGGCGCGGCTCAAGATCAGGCTGTTGACCTGCGGTTGAACGTCCAGATCGGCTTCGGTTTCGAGCAGTAGCTGAACCGTCGCGAACAGCGCAAAAAGTGCGTCGTTCTCGCTCAACGGATACCGGTTCAAAAAATCCGTCGGCGCGGGTCGGCCTTCATTTTCGAACGCTTGCCAGAGCTGCGCGAAGTCGTCGGCTGTGGCGTCGTCCAATTCAAAGCACAGTGCGCCGGCGCGTTGAAACCAGTCGCGATGCACCGTCGGTTGCACCATCAGGCGATTTTGAGGAACCCGGCGCATCCGTCAGCCCACCAATATCCGATAGTCGGCGTTCAGTTCCGCCACCCGTTGCTGTTGCGTGTCGTGCGCCTGCACCTGAACCAGTGCGCGCCAGTGACCGCTCGGTCGCAGGTCGGGTTCGGCGGTGAAACGCGCGGTGGCGATCACATCGCTGAGCGCGGGTTTGGGGTAACGCACCTGGCCGTCGCGAATGGCAACGGTGTCGCCCAGGCCGTGTTGTTCGGCCCAAGCACCGCTGTGGTACCAGCCGGTCAGCACCAGCGCTGCGTATTGGCTGCCGGCGAACAGGCTGCCTTTGTCGTTGCGGTTGCCAACCAACGGAATACGAAAACGGGTTTCTGTGGCGGTGGATTCCAGCAGTTCGATGCCCAGCGCAGCAAGCGGTTCAATGCGATCCAGTTTCATGCGTGTTCCCGCCGCGAATTGAACCAGGACGGGAAGTCGACCAGCGACGGCAACACACTCAGTTGGCCGTGCCAGGATGGGTCGGTTTCGATCAAGTCCGGCACGTGCAGCACTTGGCACCCGGCGGCCAGCGCCGAGCGCACGCCATTGGCGGAATCTTCGACGGCCACCGCCTCGCCCGGTGCCAATTTTAACCAGTCGCTGCCGCGCAGATAGGGTTCCGGGTGCGGCTTGCCCTGGCTGACCTGATCGCCACCGAGCACGCCTTCAAAGCGGTCCAATACGCCCAGTTGCGACAATTTCATCTGCGCTGCCTCGGTACGAGTGCTGGTGACCACCAACTGTGGCAAGCCCAGTGCACGCACGTGATCCAGCGCCGCAATCACGCCTGGCTTTAATTCCAGTTCCGTCTTGGCACGTTCGAGAAAACCGTTGTAGGTCTGGTCGATCCAGTATTCGGCGGATTCACTGGTGTTAACGAACTGCGAAAACCAGTCGATCAATCCACCGCGATTCAAACCGATGGTTTCCAGGTACCGCTGCGGCGCGTCCGGCACCGGTCCGCCATTAGCCATGACGTCGATAAAGGCGTCGCGCACCAGGCGTTCGGAATCGATCAGTACGCCGTCCATATCCCAAAGTACGCCTTGGGGAGCGATGGCATTAGTGGCGAAGGCTTTCATGGCAGTTGCTCCAGGCAGTCGCTCAGATGGTCGGTCAGGTCAATCAGTACCCGGGCGTAGAAATCGTCACCGGCATCCAGCGTCGAGCCGATCGGATCGATTTGCGCCAGACGGGCATTAGGAACAGCGGCCGCCAAGGGTTGCAACCAGCGTTCACTGAATTGTGGTTCGTGCAGCAGGCAGACGCCGTCAACCTGATTGGCGCGTTCGGCCAACTGCGCCACGGTGCGCGGGCCGGGCGGGATTTCCGGGGTGACCACCAAAGCGCCCAAGGCGTTCAAGCCGAAGGCGCGCTGGTAATACTGAAAACCGTCGTGAAACACGATAAAGGGTTTGTCGCGCACCGGTGCCAATTGGGCGTCGAGTTGATTGAACAAGTCACCCAAACGCGTCTGTTCGGCCGTGGCGTTGGCGCGATAGCGCTCGGCATTGGCCGGGTCGAGTTGCGCCAGTTCCTCGGCCAGATTGATCACAAAAGCCTGGGCGTTGCGCGGGTCGAGCCAGAAATGCGGGTCCATGCGGCCGTGGTCGTGTTCGCCGTACAGCGCTTCGGCGTCGGTTTCAAACAAAGCAGGGCGGGTTTCGTACTGATTCATGCCCGCATCGTAATCGTGCCAGCGCCAATCGACAGCACCGTTGGGCAAGCGCGACGCCAACCGCGACAGGCCGGTTTCCAGTTCCGGCCCGACCCAGACCAGCAGATCGGCTTGCGTCAACAACCGCAGTTGATCGGGCGACAAACCCGCACCGTGTGGCGATTGCTGACGGTGATACAACAACGTCGGTTCACTCACGCCCTCAGTTACCGACGCGGCCAAACTGTGCAACGGCGCCAGCGACACCACCACATGCGGCGCCGCCAACAAAGACAACGGCCAAAACACAACAACGGCGCCAAGCAAACGCAGGCGCCGACTCACAGACTTCATGTGCACTCCAAACAGGGACAGGGCTTTCAAAGGCCGGATGATATACCGTAACATAGCGCACCTCGCAAGGGTGCCCTACCCAGCCATACATAAGGACGCTTCGTGTCACAACCAAGCTCTCGCCTGATCGAAGGCCGCCAATTGGGCGTCCGGCTCGGCGGCAAATCCATCATCAGCGGCGTCGATTTGCGCATCGACGCGGGCAAAATCGTCACGCTGATCGGCCCTAACGGCGCTGGCAAATCGACGCTGATCAAGGCGTTGCTCGGTGTGCACAACATCACCAGCGGCGAGTTCTACAGCAAGCCAGGGCTGACTATCGGCTACATGCCACAGCGCGTACCGATTGACGACAGCCTGCCGCTGTCGGTGCTGCGGTTGATGACGCTGACCTACCGCGCCAACCGCGAGGCTGTACAAGCAGCACTGGCGCTGACCGAAGTCGCCCACCTGATCGACCGGCCGGTGCAGCAACTCAGCGGCGGTGAATTCCAACGCGTGATGCTGGCGCGAACGCTGCTGAAAGAGCCCGATCTGCTGGTGCTCGACGAGCCGGTGCAAGGCGTCGATTTCAGCGGTGAAGTCGCACTCTACAAACTGATTCAGCGGCTGCGCGACGAACGCGGCTACGCCGTGCTGATGGTGTCGCACGATCTGCATTTGGTGATGGCCGCCACCGACGAAGTGCTGTGCCTGAACGGCCATCTGTGTTGCTCCGGCACGCCGGAAAGCATCACCCAGGAACCGACGTTTACCTCGCTGTTTGGACCGCATCAGGCCGATGCGCTGGCGTTTTACAGCCACCACCACGACCACGAACACGACCTCGCCCACCAGGGAGGCCACAGCCATGATTGATCTGTTGTGGCCGGCCTTGCTGGCGGGCAGCGGCATCGCTCTGGTGGCCGGCCCGCTCGGTTCGCTGATGGTGTGGCGGCGCATGGCCTATTTCGGCGATACCATGGCGCACTCCGGTTTGCTCGGCGTCACGCTCGCTGTGGTGCTGAACCTGAATCTGACCGCCGGCATTGCGCTGGTGACCACCGCCCTCGCCTTGCTGCTGTTTGCGCTGCAACGCCAACGCCGACTGCCGGCCGATACGTTGCTGGGCATCTTGTCGCACGCCTCGCTCGCCGTCGGCATGCTGGTGCTGGCGTTTTCGCCGCGCGTGCGTATGGATTTGAGTGGGCTTTTGTTTGGCGACTTGCTGGCAGTGAACGGCGAAGATGTGATCGTCGTCTGGCTGGTCGCACTGGTCGCCTTGCCAGTGATCGGCTTCGCCTGGCGGCCGTTACTGGCAGCGACGGTCAATGAAGATCTGGCCCGCGCCGAAGGCATCGCCACCGACTGGCTGCGCGTGCTCTATCTGGTGTTGATTGCTTTGGTGATTGCGGTAGCGATGAAGATCGTCGGCATTCTGTTGATCACCGCCTTGTTAATCATTCCCGCCGCCGCCGCCCGCTGGCTGGCGCGCACACCGGAACAGATGGCTGTTGGCGCTTCGGCCTTGGGTCTGGTCGCGGTCTGGCTTGGCCTCACCGCCAGCTGGTTTGCCGATGCCCCGAGCGGGCCGACCATCGTCGTGGCGGCCGTGCTCGGCTTTATGGTGACGCTGGGATTGAGTCGCCTGATGCCAGGCAACGCCTGAACGCAGCCGCATGAAAAAGGCCGTCCATTGGACGGCCTTTTTTGTCGTATCTGGCGGCGACAGCGGCGACGATTCAAATCCCCATCGACGCCAGCGATTCCAGAATGCTGCGCGCTACCGAGGCACTGCGCGGATGTTCGACGCTGAGCTCTTCGATCAGCACCTCCACCGATTCGCGCAACGACGGCTCTTCCGGGTCTGGCTCGCCTTCGTTGTGCAGGTGGTACTCCACCTGCGCCAGCAAGGCGCGTTGCTGCTCGCTGACCTCGGTTTCGTCCATGGTCGCACGCAGACGTTCCAACAGGCTGTGCAGTTCTTTATCGGCCATTTGCGTCTCCTCGGTTCGGTGGGGTCTTCTACTATAGTTGGGTTCGGTAGTTGAACAACAAGGGCGCTACTGAACAACGCTCCAGGGCTTGACCTTAACGTTACGTCAAGGTTGATAATGCCGAACCCATAGAGGAGGCCGACTATGAAAATCAAGCAGGCATCGCAGATCAGTGGCTTGCCGACGCGCACCATTCGTTATTACGAAAGCCGCGGCCTGATCGACTCGCATCGCGCCGCCAATGGCTATCGCTACTACCACAGCGACGACATCGAACGGCTGCAATTTTTACATCGTGCCCGCAATCTCGGCTTTTCGCTGGACGAATGCGGCGATCTGCTGGCGCTGCATCGCGACCCGAACCGCGCCAGCAAAGCGGTACGTGCCATCGCCGAACAACATCTGGTGGACGTAGACGCCAAAATCGCCCAGCTGGAACAGATGAAAGCGCAACTGACCGATTGGGTGAGCCGCTGCCCAGGCGATGGGTCATCCGATTGCACAATTCTGGACGGATTGGCACAGCCGCAATCGGCCTGAGTCTGGTGTGTCCGACGATGGTCACTGCACTCACAGTACAGTGGCGGCCGGTTCAAGCCGGGTATCGGTGCCGGTATCATTGGTCTTTACCCGAACGCACACCCACATTGGATGCCCCATGAGCTGGATCACACTCGGTTGGTTTATCCCTGCCTGTTTCGCCCTGAATATGTCGCCCGGCCCTAACAACCTGCTGGCGCTGAGCAACGCCAAACGCTACAGCTGGAGCCATTCCTGCCTGGCTGGCCTGGGTCGGCTGGCGGCGTTCGCCGTGATGATTGCGCTGTCAGCGTCCGGTCTGGCGACGTTGCTGTACGCGTCGGAGGTGTTTTTCACCGCGGTTAAAATCATCGGTGCGCTCTATTTATTCTGGCTGGCATTACAATTGTGGCGCGCCGACCATTCACTGGAGACCCGCATCAGTGATGCCTCGCTGTCGCTGTTCGCGCTGGCTCGCCAGGAATGTTTACTGGCCGCTGGCAATCCAAAAGCCATCCTGATTTTCACCGCTTTTCTGCCACAGTTTGTGGATCCTTCCGCTGCCGTTGGTCAGCAATTTCTGATCCTTGGCAGTTGTTTCCTACTGCTCGAATGGGTCGCCATTGGTCTGTACGCCGGTGCTGGTCGTCTGCTCGACAAAGGTCTGGCCAAACCGAGTTGGCAGCGTGCTTTTAACAAGGTCTGTGCCGTTCTGCTCGGCAGCGCCGGGTTGGGGTTGCTGCTGTCCAAACGTCTGCCTGCCTGAGAGACTGTTCGAATTGAATTGTTAAGGAGTGGTTATGCAAGACTGGATCATGAATTTCTGGAACGCCCAGGCGCCGTTGATGTTGCGCATCGGCTATCAGATTGTGCTGGTGGTGGCGGTGTTTATTGTGGCGGGCATTGTGTCGCGGACATTGAAATCGTCGGTCACCAAAAGCTCGAAGCGTTTCCACAAACTCGACCCGATGCTGGTGCCAATTTTCGCAGGCATTGTCGGTTACTCGGTGTACATCGTCGCCATCGTTATTGTGTTGGATATTTTCGGCGTCAACACCAATTCGATTGTCGCTTTGCTCGGTGCTGCCGGTCTGGCCGTCGGCCTGGCGTTGAAAGATACGCTGAGCAACATCGCTGCTGGCATCATGATGTTGATTCTACGACCGTTCCGTTCCGGCGATTACATCAGCTTCAACGGCATTGGCGGCACGGTGGAAGAAATCAGCCTGTTCACCACCATTTTAAAAACCCCGGACGGCCAGTTTGTGTCGGCGCCCAACTCCAATGTGTGGGGCGCGACCATTCAGAATTCGACTCGCAACGGCACCCGCCGCATGGACTTAATTGTTGGCGTCGCTTACGACGACGACCTGAACGCCGGCTTCGAGGCTATGCGCAAAATTGTCGATGCCGAACCGCGTTTTCTGCCCGATCCGACGCCGCAAATCATGGTGCAATCGCTGGGTGATTCGTCGGTGAATTTACAGATTCGGGCCTGGGCAACCGTCGACGATTACTGGCCGCTGTGGTGGGATATGCAACGCATATTGAAAGATGAAATTGAAGCTGCCGGTCTGACCATTCCGTTCCCGCAGCGCGATGTGCACCACTACGATCACACTCAAGCAGCTAAAGGTTTAGCCAAAAAAACCGACTGAATTTTTTACCAGAACCGCAAGCGGCGTAGCAGCAAAAACTCCACCACGGCGATGGTACTGAGTGCGCCGCACACAAACCAGAAGGCGATGTTGGAATGCACGCCCGGCATACCGCCGACGTTAATGCCGAACAAACCGGTGAGGAAACTCAGCGGCAAAAACACCCCGGCGGTAACCGACAACCAATAGGTATTCCGGTTCATTCGCTCGGCCAGATTCTGCTGCAATTCATCGCGAATTAATTGCACCTGTTGCAGCAGCATTTCGATGTTTTCCAGAATGCGTTGCGTGCCGTCGCGCTGGTTCGACAAACCCAAGCGGTCTTTGTGGGCCAGCCAGTTTTCGGCTTCGCTGACGAATTCATTCAACGCGCCAACCTGTGGCCGAATAAAACGATGCAGGCGCAATAAACGCCGATGCAACTGCGTCAGTTTCGCCAGATGCTCCTGCGGGTTCGGGCCGGAACTTTCGTCTTCCAGCACCACCAGTTCTTCTTCCTGGGCGTCGAGCACTTCGTCGATGCGGCTGTTCAACGCCGCCACCAGTGTGACCAGTAAATTGCCCAGATTCGTCGGGCCGTCGCCGGCGGCCAGGCGCTCGCGTACCGACGCCACCGCTTTGAACGAATGCTTGCGCAACGTGACCAAGCCGTCGGCGTGCCAGAACATACGCAGCGACAGCATGTCGTCGGGTTCGGCACCGGGGTTGAGGTTGACGCCACGCAGAATCAGCAAAAAGCCATCGCCAACGGTTTCGAATCGCGGCCGGGTGTCTTCGGCGAGCAAGGCCTGCTGCACACCGTTCTGAATGCCGAGACTTTCAAGCCAGGGAATCAGCGCCGGCTGGTCGCGCTGGCAGTGTACCCAGCGCCCGCTCAAAGCGGTAGGCAGTTCGGTGTCACGCTGCGGCGGTGTGAGGTTGAAATCCCAATGATCGATGATGAACGGATGCGCCGCGAACATAACCCTTCCTCAATGCTTTTAATGCAAGGCGTCGCCGTCGGGCGCGTCCAGATCGAGATCGTCGAGCAGCAACACATCCATTTGCGTGGCGTGTTCCAGTACCACTCGAGTGGCGCTGAGAATCTGCTCCAGGTATTGAATGAAATAGCTGGCTTCCAGTCCCGTGGTCGGCAAGGCGCCACTGATGACCAGGCGCGGCACATCGTCGTCGTACAGACTCAGGCCAACTTTAACCAGGGGGTTGTCGAAATTGATCAACTGCATCGAGCCGTGCAGCGGCAACACCGCCGACGGGCGCACCGACAATTCGGTGGAGATGATCACCAGCCCTTCTTCCAACAATAGCCGAGATTCCAATACGCCCAGGTTTTCTTCGGTGTCGCTCAAATGGAGGCCATCGCAGTCCTGACACAGGTAACAACGGATGCCGTGATCGGCCAGCCAGTCTTCAAGGGTGTCGCGAGTCAGAGAGTTCATAGTGTCCAATAAGTCGAGGTGCGTGATGCCGCGCAGTGGGCATGGCGTTGGGGCGCCATTGTACGGCGATGCCGGACACCGGCCAAGGCGCGGCTTTTTCCGCCGCAGGCATCGAATCGCGCTGCGTCTGGGAGTATCCTTGCTGGCCCGTTCATGGCGTCACTCACGGAGCTCCCGATGTTCAGTTCGCTGCCCGCCCCCAAAGCCGATCCCATTTTGTCGTTGGGCGTTATTTTCAAAGAAGACCCCCGTCCCAACAAAATTGACCTGGGCATTGGTGTTTATCGCAACAGTGACGGCGTGACACCCATTATGAGCGCGGTGCGCAAAGCCATGCTGACGCAGGCGGAAACCCAGCCGACCAAGGCATACATTGGCCTGGCTGGTAACGAAACCTTCAACCAGGCGATGACCGATCTGTTGCTCGGCGGCACCGCCAGTTACGACCGCGCCAGCGCCATCCAGACACCTGGTGCCAGTGGCGCGCTGCGCATGCTGGCCGATCTGATCGCCAGCACCAAACCCAACACCACCGTCTGGATCAGCCGACCGAGCTACGTGAACCACCAGCCAATCATGACCGCTGCCGGTCTGGCGGTGCGCGAATATCCGTTTTTCGATGCCGAAACCAAACGCGTCGACGAAGCCGCCATGCTGGCGCAGATCGCCGAACTCGGCCAGGACGACGTACTGTTGCTGCACGGCTGCTGCCACAACCCGACCGGCGGCGACATCAGTATTGAAGCCTGGCAGCAAATCGCTGACCTCGCTGTGCGCAACGGCTTCCTGCCGTTCGTCGACATCGCTTACCAGGGCTTCGGTGATGGCTTGATGGAAGACGCGGCTGGCCTGCGCCTGCTGGCCGACGCGGTGCCGCAGTTACTGATTTCCACCTCCTGCTCAAAGAATTTCGGCCTGTACCGCGAACGCACCGGCGCTGCCATCATCATCGCCGACAGCTTAGAAGCCACGATGAAAGCACGCGGTCGCGCGCTGGAACTGGCACGCGGCACCTACTCCATGCCGCCGGACCACGGCGCGGACATCGTCGCCAACATTCTCGGCAACGAAGCGCTGAAAGCCGAGTGGCTGGCCGAGCTGGCGGCGATGAACCAACGCATCAACCGCTTGCGTACACAGCTGACGCAAACCTTCCGCGAACAGAGCGACAGCGACCGTTTCGACTACTTCAGCGAACACCGCGGCATGTTTTCGGTAACGGGTTTGAGCAACGATCAGATTGCTGCCCTGCGTGACGAACACGGCCTGTACATCGTCGGCGGTGGCCGGGTGAATGTGGCGGGTATGAAAGAACGTGATATTCCGACGGTGGTTAAAGCCTTCCTGGCTGTTGGTGCTTAGGGGGTTCTAAGAACGCCTCATCAACCCACGACACACCTTGCCATCTCGATAAGTACTCTCTGCCATCCCGATAAGTACTTTCTGTCATCCCGGCCGAAGAGCCGGGATCTCTAGTGGGACACCCAAACGTTCGATTGTCGAGTTGTTAACGGTGGCGGTGGTCAATTGCTGTTGCCCAGGGGAGATCCCGGCTCTTCGGCCGGGATGACTGTGGAATGGCAGGACATTACGACAATGAAACAGTGCACTGGTGACGCAACGCACTGAGTCATTTCTGTCAGGCGATATCTAAAGCAAATCCAACTGGCCACCGCCCCAGCGCCGAAACAAATCGGTGCGCAGCGGCGGCCAGCTTTTTTCGTTTAATCCCCGTTGCCGACAGGCGCGTTTGAAGCGTTGGCTGATCAAGTCGGCGTACACGCCCTGGCCGCGCATGCGCCGGCCAAACTGACTGTCGTAGACTTTCCCCCCGCGCAAATCGCGAATGCGCGCCATCACGTGTTCAGCGCGATCGGGGAAATGCCGTTGCAGCCAATCCTCGAACAAACCGGCAATTTCCAGCGGTAAGCGCAGCAGAATCCAGCGGGCCTGAATCGCGCCGGCATCGGCAGCGGCGTCCACCAGCGCTTCCAGTTCGGCGTCGTTGATAAACGGAATAACCGGCGCGACCAATACGCCGGTCGGCACGCCCGCCGCCGTCAGTTCCCGGATCACTTTCAACCGTGTCGCCGGCGAGGCCGCGCGTGGTTCCAGGCGGCGTTTTAAATCGTTATCGAGTGTCGTCAGCGACACATTGACGTGGCACAGGCCGTCGGCCGCCAACTCAGCCAACAAGTCCAGATCGCGCAGAATCAGCCCGCCTTTGGTGATCAGCGATAACGGATGGCGGTAATCGCGCAGCACTTCCAGCAGTTCGCGGGTGATGCGGCGCTGTTTTTCCAGCGGCTGATAGGCGTCGGTGTTCATGCCCAGGGCTATGGGTTTGCAGTGGTAACGGGGTTTATCGAGCGCTTCGCGCAGCCGGTCGGCGGCGCCGACTTTGGCGATCAGCCGGGTTTCGAAATCCAGCCCCGGTGAGAAATCCCAGTAGGCGTGTGTCGGTCGGGCGAAGCAATAAATGCAGCCGTGTTCGCAACCGCGATAGGGGTTGATCGACTGATCGAACGGAATGTCCGGCGACTGATTCGTGCTGATGATGGTGCGGACTTTTTCGTCATCGACCTGAGTCGCCAGGCTGTCCGGGTTCAGATCGTCATCGGGGTCCAGCGGCCAGTCATCGCTGGCGCTTTCCAAGCGCAGGGCGTGAAAACGGTTGGCCGGCTGGGTGCCGGTTGCGCGGGTTTTGGGCGGTAAAATGGGCGGCATGGCGGCACACTCGGGCTTGGCAAAGCGGTGAAAACGATGGCCGCAAAATACTGGTTATATATACAGTATTCAAGCAAAAATACGGACGTCGCACCCAGGCCCGCCGTTCGGTGTACAAGACGCCCATCGGCAGGCATAGTGGCGCCTTCGCTGGTGTACCCGAACCCTGTTCCGATGCCCGTTATCGCCTTTATCCAAAAATGGGGCCTGACTGCCCTGCTGCTGCTCGGCCTGCCGTTTTTGTTTATGGAAGGCCCGCTCAGCCGCGACATCGCGCTCGACCGCGCGCTTTGGGATTTGGGCCATATCGTCTATTTCGCCATCGCCATCGTGGCGCTGCGCAACCGGCTCGACATGCGCACCTGGCCGCACTGGCTGGCGATCAGTCTGGCGGTGTTCATCCTCAGCATCATGCTCGAATACCTGGGCTACGACGTCGGCCACCAGCAGGATTGGAGCGATATCGAACGCAATCTGATCGGCGCCTGGCTGGGCATTTTCTGGCTGAATCAGGCCGGGCCTCAGGTGTGGACCGGCCGTGTCATCGCCACCGGACTGTTTGCGCATCAGGTCAGTCTGGTCATCGTGGCGGCGCTGACGTTGTATCGGGTCAGTGCGCAATTACCGATGCTCGGCAACTTTGAACACGACTACCAACTGGACTGGTGGCAAGGCCCGGTATCGCTCAGTCAAGGCAAGGCCTGGGAAGGCAAACGCAGCCTGGCGATTGATCTGGAACCCGAGGATTATCAAGGCGCGCAACTGAACACCCTGCCCGCCGACTGGCGCGATTATCAGCGCCTGACCATGTCGATCTACAACCCGCATCTAACGCCGTTGACGCTGACCGTGCGCATCAACGACCGCGACAGCCTCGACAGCAACGTGCCATTCGGCCAGCGCTTCAGCGAAAGTTTTGTCATCGAGTTTGGTTGGAATCTGGTGCAGGTGCCGTTGCGCGGCCAGACCGACGCCAGCCAGCAACCGCTGCTGGATTTGGCGAACGTCGCTCAGCTGGAAATCTTCGCCGTCGATCTGAAACGGCCGCGCCGCATTCTGCTCGATCAATTGCGGCTGGACTGATCACTCCGTCCGCGCCAACCGCTGGCGACACAGCTCAATAAAGTCGCGCGCCAGTGCCGAAGGGTCGCGATCACGCCGGTGATACAAGCCGACTTGACGCTCAATGCGGGCAAAATCGAACTCACGCAGCGCGCGGAAATGCCGGATGCGCGGTAACTGCCGCGCCATCTCGGTACTGAGATAACCCACCGCCAGGCCCCGATCAATCAAGTCCAGCCGCACGTTCAGACTGCTGATCTGCCAGATCATGCGGAAACGGTCGCGCAGTTTGTCCTGATACGGCCGCTGGTCCGGTTCGTCGAGCGACGACACCACCAGCGGAATGCGTTCGATGTCGGCCAGCGACATCTTCGGCCGGTGCAACGGGTGCGTCGGGCTGATCATCAACAGCCGTTCTTCTTCGTACAGCGGCCAGCATTCGAAGCGGTCCATGCGCGTCTGAAACGGCCCCAGCCCCAGTTCCAACTCGCCACTCAACACCGCCGCGACAATGGCGCGTGACGGCTGTTCGACCAAACGCACCCGCGCTTCCGGCCAGCGCCCGGCAAAGGCGGCGATTAAATCGGCCCCGGCAAAGCGGTTAGTGGTGCTGTCGATGCTGACGCTCAATTGCTGGTCGCGGCCGTGCGCCAGCCGTTCCAGGTCGGCCAGCAGCGAATGCTCACGCTGCAACTGATCGTCGATGTAGCGGTACAGCCGCCGCCCCGCGCGGGTTAAACGAATGGGCCGGTCGCGCACAATCAGCGCCTGATCGAGCTTGCCTTCGAGTTGTTTGATCGCCTGGCTGACCGCCGACTGGCTCAGGTGCAAGTCGGTCGCGGCGGCGCGAAAACCGCCAAAACGCGCCACGGCGTGGAAGATGCGCACTTCGCTGCTTTCCAGTCTCATGCCTGCCTCACACAAACGTCATGATAAGAAAAACTAATCATCACTTTATAAAGTTTAATTAGATTAACAACCTGCCCGGCCCTTTAATAGCGCGCATCAAAACCCCCGAGTCTTAGGAGTCTGTGATGAGCAGCGAGATCAATGCCGGTTTGGAAGGCGTCATCGTCGGTCAGACGGTGCTGTCGAACGTCGAAGGTGACATCGGTCGTCTGACCTATCGTGGCGAACCGATTGAAGAACTGGTGAAACGCGATTTCCCCGCCGTCGTCGTCTGGTTGATGGGCGGCGAATGGATCAGCGCGGACGCCTGCCGCGAGCTGGATTTGTGGCTCGCCGGCGAAGCCGAACTGGGCGCTATTGAAAACCGCGTACTGGAACAACTGTCGCGCGACACACACCCGATGACCGTGCTGCAAGCGCTGATGCCGCTGTACAGCGATGCGCCGCATCACAGCGCGCCAAGCTGGCTGAACCCGGACTGGGTGCCGGGCCTGGTATTGGGCGCACGACTCAACGCCACCGTTCGCGTCTGGCACAACCTGGGCACTCAAGGCACGGTGTTTGCGCTGCCCGACGGCCTCGGCTTTTTGGAAAAACTGCTTTACGGCATCAACCGCAACGCGCCGTCAGCCGAAGCGCTGCAAGCCTTGAACACCACCCAGATTCTGCAACTCGATCACAGCTACAACGCCGGCACCTTTGCCGGTCGCGTGGTCGCCAGCACTCAGGCGCGTCTGGCGGCAAGCCTGGCCGGCAGCCTGGGCGCCTTATCTGGCCCGTTGCACGGCGGTGCCGACGAAGCGGCGGTGATGATGGCGCTGGAAATCGGCTCGGCCGACAAAGCCGATGCCTGGGTGCGCGACGCCATGAGCAAGAAGATCAAGATCATGGGCATGGGCCATCGCGAGTACAAAGCGCTCGACCCGCGCGCCGCCATCTTAAAACCCATGGCGCGCAAGTTCTGCGCGGGCACCGAATGGGAAGGTTTGATGGAAACGCTGGTGGAGGTTGAAGACAGCTGTCAGGCGGTGTTCGCCGACAAAGGCAAGGAAATCTACGCCAATCTGGAATTCTACAAAGGCGCGGTCTATCTGGCGTTGGGCATTCCGGAGCGTTATTTCACGGCGCTGTTTGCTGCCAGCCGCGTATTCGGCTGGGTGTCGCACTACCAGGAATTCAATCAGGACCCGCGTCTGATTCGTCCGCGCGCCGAATACGTCGGCCGCTAACAACAGGCGCCGGTCGTTAAACGGCCGGCGCTTTCGGTTTGCGCAAGCGAATCAAACGCGTGGTAATGGCCGTACCCAACAGCGTAATCGCCATGCCCACCCAAACCTGCACGCTCAGCACTTCTCCGAGAATCAAATAGCCCCAGGCCAACGCACTGACCGGCACTAAAAAGGTCACGGTAGAGGTTGCCGTCGCGCCAGCACTGGCGAGCAACTGGAAATAAAAGAAGAACGCGAGCGCAGTGCTGAACACCGCCAACGCCAGCACATTGCCCCAGGCGATTGCCGATGGCGCGCTGTCCGGCCACAGCAAGACGCCCGGAATCAACAGAATCAACGCCGACATCAAGGTCGAACCGCTGGCAACCACCTGCGCCGGCAGATGCGCCAATTGCGCCTTGGAGAAATTCCCGGCGATGCCGTAACTGAAAGTCGCAGCCAAAGCCGCGACAATGGCCCAGCCATCGCCGCCGGCCGAGAAATCGAGCCGATTCGCCGACAGCACGTACACCCCGACAAAGGCAATCGCCAGGCCCAGATACTGCTGGCGCTGCACCGGCGTGGCGAACAAGGCGGCACCAATCAAGGCGGTAAACAGCGGTGTGGTGGCGTTGATCAACGACGTAAAACCGGCTTCCAGACTGAGCGTCGCCCAGGCCAGCAGACTGAACGGAACCACATGATTAGTGATCGACAACACCGCCAGACGCCCGGCGTATTGCACAAAGAGTTCGCGGTTACGACGACGGCTCAAAATCGGCAACAACACCAATGCCGCCACGCCCATGCGCACAAAAATCAACGCAACCGGACCAAACTCCGGCGCCGCCACGCGCATAAACAAAAACGACACGCCCCACAACGTGGACAGCAACAACAGCCGACCGGCATCAATGGCAGACATCTGAACTCCAACTCCGCGCAATGCGCGGTACAACGATGACGAGGATCAGCGACCCGAAGCGGGGTCGGTGAGGATGCGAGCGCCGTTGGCACTCAAGGACACATAAAAACAATCGCGGCGGTCGGTATGGCACGCCGGGCCTTGCTGATCGACCAGCAACAGCACCGCATCACCGTCGCAATCCAACCGCATTTCACACAGCCGCTGCCGATGCCCGGACGATTCGCCCTTGCGCCAATAGGTCTGGCGTGAGCGCGACCAGTAACAGACCTGGCCGGTTTGCAGGGTCTCGATAATGGAATCGCGGTTCATCCAGGCCAGCATCAGCACTTCGCCGCTGTCGTGCTGCTGGGCGATGGCTGGCACTAAGCCCGCCTCGTTGAATTGAATCTGATCCAGCACCTCGGTCAGCGACAATTCGGTACCGGCCGGTGCGGCTTCCCACTGTTTAAACATGAACCCATCCAAAAAACGGTGACTAGAAAACGGTGGACCAGTTTACTGAAAACACCGTCGGATACACTCCGAATTCTGTGCTGTTATTCGAGTCCACTTTTTTTCGTTCAAACGGAAACGACAGCGCCAGCGTCAGTTCGGTGTTGTCGCCCAGGCTGCGCACCAGGCTGGCGGTGTTCAGCTCCGAGCCGTCAATCAGGTTGTAATCCGTGCCGAGCTGAAACTGATACAAAGCGCCCAACGAACCCACCACCTGCGTCGAGGCATAATGCTGCGCCAGCGGCAGCACCAGACCGCTGCGATAAAAAGCGCTGTCGGACAAACCGTCGTAATCGTCACTGTCGTCGGCGCCCAGGCCGTTAAAGTGATATTCAAATTGCAGATAAATATCGCGCCAGATCAGATGATCGGCACCGACCGTCAGCCGCAAGCCGTCTTCGTTGTCGTCAGTCAGCCAAGCCGTTTCCTGCCACACCCCGAACAGACCAAGCGAGCCTTGCGCGCCAACCCCGTAAAGCTGCTGTTCCCGGTTCAACGTCAGCGCCGTCAGTTCCAGCGAGGTAGCACCAACCTGGCTGTAGCCGCGCGCAAACAACAGTTCGTCGTCGCCAAACACCCAACCCAAATCGACTTCGCTGACCACACCGGCGGGTATCAACCAACGCACGGCATCGACACCGGGGCGGTAGCGTCGCTCGGTCGCACGCAAGCCAGCCGGTTGCACCACATCGACCGGCGAGAAACGTTTCGCCAGGCCAAAGCCAATCGCCTGGCGGCCGAGTGTGATGTCGCCCACCGGGCTGTACCACTGGCCGTAGAGTCGATCCAGGTTTTGGTAGAGCGCGATGTCGTCGTCTTCGATTAACGCCGCATCGAGATCGGCCAGACGGAAATCAGCCGTGGTCGGTTCGGTGTCGGTCGCGCTGCCAGCCAGAAACGCGCGTTGTTCCAGACCGTATTGCACACCGAATTCGAACGGCCCTTGCGGGTACCAGATGGTGTTAAAGCGAGCTTCAAGATGCTGCACGCTGGCGTCTTCTGATTCGGGCAGCCATTGCTGATCAAAGCCCGCGCCGACATCCAACCAGACTTCGTTATCGGCCAGTGCCGACAGCGGTAACAGACACAACAGCGTGACGGAACGAACACCATTAATCACGCCGTTCCTCCCGTTCAACAACGCCGTCACGCAGATAAATCAGCCGCCGCGCACGCTCCATAATTTTCGGATCGTGCGTGGAAAACACAAAGGTCATGCCCTGGTTGCGGTTCAGATCGACCATCATGTCGAGCAAGTCCATGCCGGTTTGCGAATCCAGATTCGCAGTCGGCTCGTCAGCCAGAATAATGTCCGGCTGACTGACCATGGCGCGCGCCACGGCGACTCGCTGTTGTTGCCCGCCGGAGAGTTGCGCCGGGCGGCGGTCTTCGCGTCCGGCCAGCCCGACCTGCTCCAACATGGCCGCCACGCGTTGCCGACGTTCATCGGTTTTCACGCCTTGCAGCAGCATGATGTATTCGCAGTTTTCCGCTGCGCTCAACACCGGAATCAAGTTGTAGGCCTGGAAAATAAAACCGATGTGGTCGCGGCGAAAATCCGACAATTGCCGACCGCTGTAACTGGAAATCGGCTGGCCCGCCAAATGCACGTCGCCGGCACTGGGTCGGTCGAGACCGCCGAGCAATTGCAGCAAGGTCGATTTACCCGAACCAGACGGCCCGACAATGGCGGTAAATTCGCCCGCCTCGATGCGCAAATCCACCGCGTCCAGCGCTTTCACCAGAGTATCGCCGCTGCCGTAATGCCGACTCAAACCGACCGTTTCGATCACTACCGTCATGGAAAACTCCTTTTATAAACTTTTGTGCAAAGCCGTCGCCGGCACGATGCGCGCCGCGTGTGCCGCCGGGTACAAACACGCCACCAGCGTCAACGCCAACACCCACAGGGGTAAGGTAATTAAATGGCTGGCGGTGATGCCCGGCCGAATCATTTCGTTCAGCGCCACACCGGCCACTTCCATACCGCCGTAATCGATGCCGACGTGCGCCACCCACAGCGTAATCACCACGCCCAACACCAAGCCGACAATAATGGCGCCAATCCCCAGTAACAGACCTTCGGCCAGAATCAGCGCGAATAATTTTCGCCGTCGCGTGCCGATGGCGAGCAACACGCCGAACTCCCAAGTGCGTTCATAAATCGACATGAATAAACCGTTGATCACACCCAGAGCCGACAACACAAATAAAATGACGCCGACAATAATTGTCGAGACATTGGTCATCGCCAACATGCCGGATAATTGCGGCATCAATTGCGGCCAGCCTTCGGCAACGCGGTCGTCGTTGCTCAATTGCGCAAAGAGCGGTAAATCGGCCTGACCGGCCAGCGAGGCTTCGGTCAGATTAAACGCGACCTCGTGCACACTGTTGCCGATGCCCAACATCTGTTGCGCGCGCGGTAATAAAATAAAGACGGAATTTTCATCGAATTCGCGGGCGTCGAAACGGAACACGCCGGACACGCGAAACAGTTGTTGTTCGGCGGTCTGGTCGCGTTGATTGTGCAACGACAACACCAGCCGGTCGCCCAGTTCCACTTCCAATAAATCGGCCAGGCGTTCGCCGATTAATATCTGCGTTTCGTCGCCGTCGTCGTTCAAATACTGGCCCGCAACAATCACGCTTTCGAGTTTCGATACCCGCGCTTCGCGTGCGGCGTTAATGCCGGTTACCTGCACCGCCCGGTTGTTAGCCGAACTCGACACCATACCGAGCGCCAGCGCGCGCGGCGTCGCGGCTTCCACCAGCGTTTGCTGATCGAGTTGTTGCAGTATTTCGTCCGGCTGTTGCAGCGTCAGCGCTTCATCGCGGGCGTCGAGATAACCGCGTTGATGCACTTGCGCATCGCCGCCGTACAGACGCGTGGCCGAGCGCACCAGGGTGTCGCCCATCGCCGCAATCACGCCATCGGTCAATACCAGCGCCGCCAGACTGAGGCTGATGATCATCGCCGTCAGCGCCGTGCGGCGGCGGTTGCGCGCTAAGTTTCGCAGGGCGAGTTTCCAGGTCGTAATAAAGGTTGTGATAAAGGTCGTCATAACTTTCGCATCGCCTCCACCGGCACCAGTTTCGCCGCGCGCCAGGCCGGCCAGAGCGCAACAAACAAGGTGGCGACAATCACCAGCAGCGCCGGTTGCGCAAACACAAAGAGCGACATCTGCCCGACATAACGAGTGAACACCAGACCAGAAAATTCGATCGGTTCGATCTCCAATCCAACCCAGGTGAACCAGGCGTTGATCGGCAAAATAATCAGCATCGCGACGACGCAGGCGATCAACGCCAGCAACAGGGCTTCAAGCAGAATCAAGCGGAACAATCGGCCCGGCGCAGTGCCAATGGCTTTCAACACACCGAACTCGCCCGTGCGTTCCATCACCGACATCAAGATGGTGTTCAGCACGCCCACGCACACCAGAAACACCAGAATCAACATCGTCACCTGGCCGCCCGATTTATCGGCCTGCATGGTGCGATAAAAATCGGCCGCCACCACTTGCCAGGATGTGGCTTCCACCTCCGCCGCCGGCCAATGCGCTTGCGTCCATTCGTTCAGTCGCGTTGCCAGTTGCGGCGCGCGGCGATAATCGCTGCCCAACACGATAATTCGGTGCACCTTGCCGGGCATGGCGTAAAACAACTGCGCCGCCTGCAACGGCAAATAGACGCGCCGCGCTTCAACGCTGTCACCGGAACCGACAATGGCGGTGATGCGATACAAATCGTTCGCCAGTGAACCGTCGGCGCCTTGCGACACCAACACCAGTTCGCCGCCGACATCGAGCTTTAATTGACGCGCCACGGTAACGCCGATCATCGCCGGGAAATAACCATCGGCATCGGGCGCGGCGGTGAAATAATCGCCGCGTGAAATCTTGTCGGTCAGATACGACAACGCCGCTTCGCGTTGCGGATCAATGCCCAACACTTCGACCGGAAAACTCTGTGTTTCGCCGTAAGCCAGCGCGCTGCTTTCGATGCGCGGCGTTACTGCGACGACGCCGTTTTGCTGGCTCAGTTCGTCAAGGTCGGCATTGGTCAGCGCCAGGCTGTCGTACAGGCGCGGCGTTTCGACGTAGCCGGTCGCGGTAATCTGCACATGGCCGGTGGTGTCGCGGGTGTAGGTACCGAGCATCTGGTCGTAACTGCCTTCGGTGACCGACAGTTGCAGCACCATCAAGGCATAACCACCGCCAAGGCTGAGCAGCGTGAGCAAGGTACGGCGGCGATTGCGCAACACATTGCGCAGCGCCAGTTTGAGCATCAGCACAGACGCGCCTCCATTAATTACGACGCCGCAAATTTTGCAGCGTAAAAAAGTCGGTGGTCAGGTCGGTGTCGAATTCGAGTTGCTGATAATTCACTTCGGTGTACTGGTCGTCTTTATTCAGCGGCGTTAATCGCATGGTGGCGGGCAATTCGGTGCCGTTGAAATCGGTGATGTCGGAGAACGTCATCACGCGCATTTCGCGGCCGTCTTCGTCGAAATAACGTTGCTCGATGGGCAGTAAATTGTCTTTGCGAATGCTCAGCGTCATGCCGCCCCAAACGGTGACGGTGTTTTCGAAGGGCGTCAGTTGCAGCTCGTAAGTGGTGTCGGTTTCGCTGAGCGTGACGGCGTATTCTTCGGTCCAGGAGGTTTCGCGCATCAGGTCGTCGTTGGTGAAATCCGATCCCATCCAGGAACCCATCATCATCGACGGCGGCACCTTTACCACCTTGTTGATCTTGGGCAAAAAGTTCCACATATCGGCGTCGCGCTTGAGCGTGGCGACGCCACGTTCACGCACGGGTTCGAGCACTTTGACCAGCGCGAAATCCAACCCCAGCGACCAGCTTTCCAGTTGCATGGTGCGTTCGTAATCGGGCGTGACCACCGTCATCGACATCACCGCGTGCGCGGAATTCTGTTGGTAGAGCGTGTCCATGCGTTGCAGCAGTTCGTCGGCGCTCGGCGAGGTTTCAGCCCAGGCGGGCAAACCCATGGCCAGCAGGATCAAGGTCGCTAATAAGCCTTTCATTGCAAATCCCTGTTCGGTTAACCGGCGGCCAGCCTAGCACGCGTTGACGCGCAATTTAATGACCGATCTCAAGCCCCGGCCAAGCGCACTGTATCGACTTTAAAACGCCATGCGCTCAGGGCATGATGCGGGCTTCGTTCAGCGGTTGAGGAGCCGCCATGCCGTTTGCCCCTGTTACCGCTGCACTGCATCGCCTTTCCGACCGTCCGCGGCTGCTATTGCTGATCGCCTTGTTGCTGGGTTTGTTGTTGCCGCTGTCGCTGGCGCCGTTTTATCTGTGGCCGCTGGCCTGGGTCAGTCTGGCGGGGTTTTTCTGGCTGGCGCATCAGGCGCACAGTGGACGGCAGGCGTTCTGGCTGGGTTTGAGTTTTGGCGCCGGCATGTTCGGGCTGGGTATTTCCTGGGTGTTCGCTTCGATGCGCACCGTCGAGACCGGGGTGTTTTTATCGCTGTTGCTGACCACCGGGTTCTGCTTCGGCTTTGCGTTGTTGTCGGCCATTCAGGCCTGGCTTTATCAGCGCTTTTTGAAACCGCGCGCCTGGGCGTTAACGCTGGCCGCGCCCATGCTGTGGGTGTTGTTCGAGTGGCTGCGGTCCTGGCTGTTCACCGGCATGCCGTGGCTGCTGATCGGTTATTCGCAAACCAGCACCTGGCTTGGGCAGTTGTCGGCGTTGGTCAGCGTGTATGGCATCAGCTTGCTGCTGGCGCTCGGTGCGGCTCAGTTGGCGCGGGTGTTAGTCCAGGGCGCACCGGCCCGTGCGGGTGTTATCGCGGCGGCGGTGTTGACGTTGGTCGGTTATATCGCCGGAGCCTTGTTACCGGCCGACCGCTGGACCGAACCGAGCGATCGCATTCTGGCCGTGGCGGTGCAATCGAACATCGCCCAGCGCGACAAATGGCGCGCCGCCCAACTGCGGCCGACGCTCGATTTTTACGCCCAACAGGCACGCACTCAGATCGAAGCCGATTTGATGATCTGGCCGGAAGCGGCGCTCACTGCACGGCCGGATCGGCTGGCTACCTACTTAAGCCAGTTGGATGCGCTGGGCCTAGACCGCCAGCAGGGCATTATTACCGGCATCATCACCAGCGAAGACGGCCGCTTCTTTAACAGTCTGTTGGGGTTCGGCACGGCCTCGGGCGAATACCGCAAACAGCATCTGGTGCCGTTTGGCGAATACCTGCCGTTTGAGGCGCAACTGCGCGGCCTGATCAGTTTCTTCAGCATTCCGATGTCAACCATGTCTCCGGCGCAAACCGCGCAAGGCACCATGCCCTGGAGTTATCGCGGCGTGACCCGCCAACTGGCGCCGGTCATCTGTTACGAAGCGGCCTACCCCGGTTTGGTGCGCAAGCTGGCGCGCGATTCGGATTTGCTGGTGATGGTCAGCAACGACGCCTGGTTTGGCGATTCGCTGGCGCCGCACCAGCATTTGCAGATTACCCGGATGCGCGCCATCGAAAACGGTCGCGACCTGGTGCGCGCCACTCAAAACGGCATTTCGGCGTTGATCGACGCGCGCGGCCGGGTGTTGCAGCGCAGCGCCCAGTTTGAAGTGGCGACGGTTACCGGCGAGGTCGAATTGCGCACCGGCCGCACGCCCTATCAGCGCTGGGGCGGGCCGCTCTGGTTGTTGCTGCCACTGGCGTTGCTCGCGGTGTGCTTAAGCCGACCGGTGCGCCCCGCCACAGCCGATTGACTTTTTAACCGCGCCAGGCCCGCCACAACGGCCTGGCGCGTTCATTTCCCGGCCTGAACCGTGTAGAATCGCCCGGATTTTGAGCGGCGGTTCACAAACCCCACCAAAACACTCACAAGAGACGCACGGCCTGGCCGAAGCGTCCGGCGTCCTCACTGGCGCATCACGATCACTGTCTCGAGCGTGTCTTTCCCGTTGGGCCTTGCCCGGCCGGTTTTGCTGTTGGGCAAAATCACCGACCGACCTGCGGCTCAGCACCATGCACGCCAATCCAGACGGCCAGTTGCCGCAGAGCGACGGCCAACCCAAAAATGCGGGAGGGTTAATGAGTTCCATCATTGACGTCAGCGGAGTGTCGAAAGCCTTCGGCGCGCTGCAAGTCATCAACGACTGTTCAATCAGCGTTGAGAAAGGCTCCATCACCGGGCTGATCGGCCCCAATGGCGCCGGTAAATCCACGTTGTTCAATTTGATTGCTGGCACCTTTCCGGTCGACAGCGGTCGCATCACGCTGGACGGCGAAGACATCACCAACCTGCCGTCGCAGCAATTGTTCGGCAAAGGCCTGTTGCGGACTTTCCAGATTGCCCAGGAATTCAGTCATCTGAGCGCTCTGGAAAACCTGATGATGGTGCCGCCGGCACAACCGGGCGAAAACATCTTCAACACCTGGTTCCGCCCTGGCTTAGTGGCCGCGCGCGAAGCCGAGGTGCGCCAGAAAGCCATTGATGTGATCGACTTTATTGGCCTCAGCCACGTGCGCAACGAACTGGCGGGCAACTTGTCGGGCGGCCAGAAAAAGCTGCTCGAACTGGGCCGCACCATGATGGTCGATGCCAAGGTCGTGCTGCTCGACGAAATCGCCGCCGGCGTAAACCGCACGTTGTTGAAAGATCTGGTGCGCAACATCCAGCGACTGAATAAAGAACTGGGTTATTCCTTCCTGGTGATCGAGCACGACATGGACATGATTGCCGAACTGTGCGACCCGGTGATCGTGCTGGCGCAAGGCAGCGTGATGGTCGAAGGCACCATCGAAGAAATTCAGAACAACCCCGCCGTCATCGAAGCCTATTTCGGCAGCGACCCGACCGAGCCCGCAACCGGAGCGTCCAATGGCCCTGCTTGAAACCAACAATATCTTCGCCGGCTACGGCGGCATGAACATCTTGAACGGCGTCAACATGAGCATCGAGCAGGATGAAATTGGCGTCATCGTCGGCCCCAACGGCGCCGGCAAATCGACCACGCTGAAAGCCATTTTCGGCCTGCTCAACATCAGCGAAGGCAACATCACCCTGCGCGGTGACGACATCACCAACAACGCGCCCGACGCGCTGGTGCGCAAAGGCATGGCGTTCGTGCCGCAGGAACACAATGTGTTCGTCAGCCTGAGCGTGGAAGAAAACCTGGAAATGGGCGCCTTCACGCGCAAAGACGATTACAGCTACATGCTCGAACGCGTCTACTCCTTCTTCCCGGACTTAAAAGACAAACGCCGCCAACCGGCCGGTGAACTTTCTGGCGGCCAACGTCAGATGGTTGCCATGGGCCGCGCGCTGATGGTCGAACCCAGCTTGCTGTTGCTGGACGAACCGACCGCCGGATTGTCGCCGCTGTACATGAACGAAATTTTCGAGCGTGTTGTGGCCGTGAACAAAAGCGGTGTCGGTGTGCTGATGGTGGAACAAAACGCCAAGCAGGCACTGCGCATTGCGCACAAGGGGTTCGTATTGGCCGCCGGCCAGAACCGTTACACAGACACCGGCGCCAATTTGCTCGCCGACCCGGAAGTGGCGAAAAGCTTCCTGGGTGGTTGAGGTTACAAGGAGTCCGTTTTGAACGAGCTGATTTTCTTCATCAATTTCGTGCTGATTTCCGGAGCCGTGATCGGTTCCATTTACGCCATTGGCGCCATCGGCGTAACGCTGATTTTCGGCATTCTGCGCTTCGCGCATTTTGCCCACGCCGACATGATGACAATGGGTACTTTTTTAGTGCTGATTCTCACCGCCCTGTTCCCGGCGGTCGGCCCGGCCATCGGTTTGCCGACGGCGTTCGTGATGATGCCGGTTGCCATGGCGGCGACCGCCGTTATCGCCATCGGCCTCGACAAAGCCTTCTACAAACCGCTGCGCGAAAACAACGTCAAGCCGGTGGTAATGGTAATGGCCTCCGTCGGCGTCACCCTGATGCTGCAAGGCGTGATTCGCTTCTTCGCCGGCACCGGCTCGCAAAGCCTGTACATCGACGATCGCAAAAGCATTTTCAGTTTTGGCTTAACCGAAGCCTCGGAAAAAATCGTCATCACCGAGCCGCAAATTTTGCTGTTCGTGTTCACGATTCTGGCAGTCGTCGCGTTGCACGTTTTTCTGAACCGCACCCGTTTGGGCAAAGCCATGCGCGCCATGTCCGACAACCCGGATCTGGCTCGCGTTTCCGGCATCAACACCAACACCGTCGTTGGCGTTACCTGGGTCATTGCCGGTGCGCTCGCCTGCGCCGCGGGAACCTTGTTGTCGCTCGACGTAACACTGAAACCCGACTTGTCGTTCATGATTCTGTTGCCCATTTTTGCCGCCGCCATTGTCGGCGGTGTCGGCCATCCGTATGGCGCTTTGGTCGGCGGTTTTGTGGTCGGCTTTGCCGAAACACTGGCGGTGTTCAACTGGTCCATTTTGCTGCGCCCGCTGGCAACCACCTTCGGTTGGGAACTGCCAGCTAACCTGGCGTTCGTACCGACTGAATACAAAATCACCATTCCGTTCTTCATTCTGGTGGCGATTCTGGTCTGGCGCCCGACCGGCATCCTGAAAGGGAAGGTTCTGTGATGAATCAATCCGAAAAAACTCTGTATCTGTTCGGTGGCCTGGCGCTGTTGTTTGCGTTGGTGTTCGCCTTTATGGGCGCGCCGTTCAGCATTCGTCTGCTCGCCGAAGCCGCCTGCTACGCCATTCTGGCATTGGGCCTGACCATTCAGTGGGGCTACGCCGGTTTGTTCAACGCCGGCATCATGGGTTTTGTCGCACTCGGCGGTTATATGTCGGTGCTGCTCGGCTTCCCCATCAACGACGACTTCTGGTCTACCGACCTGCCCGGCCAATTGGGCGGCGTTATTCTGAAAGCCGTGTTGGTGATCGCCGTCGTCGTCGGACTGACGCAATTGAAGCGTTTCGGCGCACCGAAAAAACTCGGCGCCTGGCTTGGCATCATCGTCGGCCTGCTCGGTTATTTGTGGATCAAGGTTTCACTCGACCCGGTGGCTTCGGCCATTGAATCGCAAGCCGGTTTTATTGGCGGTTTGGGATTGCCAGTCTGGCTCGGCTGGCTGGTGGGTGGCGCACTCGCCGGTGCGGTGGCGTACTTTATCGGCCACATCTGTTTGGGTTTGCGTTCCGATTATTTAGCCATTGCCACACTCGGCATCGCCGAAATCATCAAAGCCTTTTTGAAAAATGCCGACTGGCTGACGCGCGGCACCTTAACGGTATCGCCAATTCCGTGGCCGGTGCCCGGCCCGGCTGACATCGGCTTTATTGGCGCGCGTGCAGCGTATTTGTCGCTGACGGCCGTCATCATTGCCGGCTTGTTCTTCCTGCTGCACCGTGCCTACAACGCGCCCTGGGGCCGCACCATGCGCTCGATTCGCGACAACGAACTGTCGTCGGCCGCCATGGGTAAAGACGTCAACGGACGTCGCCTGGAAGTGTTTGTGCTCGGCTCGGTGTTGATGGGCATTGGCGGTGCGGCGTTGATCACCTTTAACGGCATCTTCGACCCCAGTGGTTTCCTGCCGTTGAACCACACCTTCCTGATTTGGGTGATGGTGATTCTCGGTGGCCCGGGTAACAACCTGGGCACCTTGTTCGGTGCCGTGTTCGTTTATGTGGTCTGGACCATGTCTGAACCCGTGGCGTTACTGCTGCTCGACATTGTTCGCCACCTGGGTGATGCCTGGTTCGGCTGGCAAGCGCCGAGCGATTTAGACAGCCGCGCATTGCAAGCGCGGGTGTTTGTGATTGGTCTGATCATTTCTTTAGTGCTGCGCTATGCGCCCAAAGGGTTGATTCCCGAACAGGTGAAACACCACAGTTAATTGCAACGTGCCCCGGTGTTTACTGATACCGGGGCACAACACTTCCTGCCCATCGCCAACGTCTCTCTTCGCTGCTTTTTTAGCTGCTTTTTCCTTCGCTGTTTTTCCTTCGCCAACATTCAAAAACGTGAAGTCAGTACATGACGCAACGTCACGTTTTGTGACGCCCTTGGCAATTCAAACCAATTAGCCGTTAAAACCTCATTTTTTCAAACGTTTCGCCCAAAAAAACCACCATCAGCAAAACGATTTTTCAAACGGCACCCCTTTATCGTCTCTCCAGGTTATGTCGGCAATTGGGATATTGCGCCGTTCCGAACTTAACCGTGCACATCCAACCACGAATAAAAGAAGTCCTGGAGATCCGCTCATGCCTCAATCAAATATCGGGAGCCGTTTCTGGCTCCCCAGTCTGTTGTTTTCTTTAGCATTAGTCCTGGCCGGCTGTAGCAGCCCCGATGACCCGCCGAAAAAATCGCCGCCACCGGCACCACCGCAGACCAACACCTTCACCCTGGGCGGAACCATTTCCGGATCGACCGGCCAATTAACGCTCAATCTCCATAACAGCGAAGAAAGCCTCACCCACACAGGTGACGGTACGTTTGAATTCCAGACCCAACTGGAAGAAAACACGCAATACAGCCTCAGCATTGTTACGCCACCGTCCGGCCAACAATGCCTTTTTGACAACGACTCGAAGCAGAAATCCGGCACCTTGGGCGCTGAAAACGTCACCGATTTAAACGTGACTTGTTCGGATGTCGTCGTCACTCCTGATCCAGTTTCGATCAGCGGCAGTGTGGTGGATTTATCAGGTAGCCTGACTGTCAGCATTGGTGAAACCAGCCAAACCGTAACCGCCCCGAGCGACTTGGATTTCACGTTTTCAGAACTGGCAGCGAATACATCTCATACTCTGAAAATTTCCAATGCACCGACTACACAACTGTGCTCATTCGATAACAACAATGAGAATGAGCGGATCGTTGACGTGACTACCGTAGATGTCACCGGCATTCAGATCACCTGTGTTGACCGCACCTTCTCCATCAGCGGCGGCGTGGTGAATTTGTCGGGGACATTGAAATTAGCTCTCACAGATAACGCTGGTAATGAGCTCCGTAATGCCGAAATTAAAAGCACCCGCCCCAGCCAAGGTTTCACCTTTCAAGGTATAACGGCCAATACTTCTTACATTCTGAAAATTACCGAGCAACCCACTGCGCAGCAGTGCTTGTTTGACAACAACTCAGAGGAGAAACCCGGCACCCTGGGCGCTGAAAGCGTCACCGGTATTCAGATCAGTTGCACTGACCTCACCGTCTCCATCAGCGGCAGCGTTAGTGGTTTAACGGGTCTAATGGATGTCAATATCAAAGATAGCAATAACACTCCGCACGGCAGCGAAGAGGTGAACTCTGACAACCCGAATACAGATTTCACCTTTGATGAGCTGCCCGTTAATGCAAATTACACGCTATCCATTGCCAGCAATCCGGGCACTCAACACTGCGAGTTCGACACCAGCAAAACCGATACTCAGACAGTCTCAGTGGAGACGGAGAATGTGTCGGGTATTGCCGTGACATGCTCCGACATACCCACCTACACCGTCACAGCCAACATCAGCGGCTGGGTGGGTACTGACACCGGCCAACTGAAATTATCTGACGGTTCAGCGCAAGGGCAAACTCTGGATGTATCTGGAAATGACGCATTCACCTTCCAGACCCCGCTGCTCCGGGGTACGCCCTATACCCTAACTATTGGCTCCCCCCTTCCTGAATCGATGACGACGTGTGCCTTGAGTAACAACAGCACCAACACGACAACCGGCATCCAAGCGAACGTGACGGTCACCATCGCGTGCAGCGAGAAGCCAAAGCTGTCCATAGATATTCAGGGTTTGGTATCGCCAACAATCATCACCGCAAAGGTGAACGACAAGACTATCAAGTACACCGCAGATAACACACTCAAGCTCAGTTACATGGAGACAGACACGTCATACACCGTCACACTGTTTAGTGGTCTGAGGGATACCGCCGATACAGCCACAACCCTGCCCCAAACCTGTAAAGTGGGTGAGGATACAATCCCGTCTGAATCCAGTGAGGGGCTTCAGCTTCAGTTCGATGCGGGTGTTTCCACTGCCACGGATCGGGTAATTGAAGTCCGCTGTGTATTCGACTTTAGCCCGGCCGAACTCACCATGACACCGTGGGGCATCAAAAACCTCGTATTCCGTTGGTCGTCGGATGCTCGCTTCACCTATCGGCTGTCGGAACTCATCAACGACCCAGACCCCAACAGCGGCGATTGGACGCCCATCCACCCCCATACCCTGGCCGGTACCGGCGCTGAGATGATTTATCGCCATGAAGTGCCGCTCTATGCGCTCGCTCACCGCGACTACGTACTGCAAACCTGCTACACCGATACCAACGAAAAAAACCACTGCCAATACAGCGCCATATTAACTACCCGAGGTGCTGAAGATCAGGATCAGTACAACTACCTGCTGGGCAGCATCGGTTATTTCAAAGGCGGGGATACAACCAACGCGGGCAACCTGTTTGGTCGATCAGTCAGCCTGAGTGACGATGGCACTGTGATGGCCGTAGGGGCTTTTGGCTATGATGTTGGGTCTGATCCAAATGACAACACCGGTGGCGTTTTTATCTTCCGCAAGACCGATGGCGTTTGGGCTCAAGAGGGGTCAGTGCTTGTGCCTAATATTGCCGAGGCGCAGGACCATGTTGGCATGGCCGTCAGCCTGAGCGGCAACGGTGAGTACCTGGCTGTCGGAACGCCGGATGAAGACGGTAGCGGTTCTTGGGTGAATCCAACCGTCACTAATGGGACTACCAAATCCGGAGCCGTATATGTCTTCCATCACAACACCGACAATAATACGTGGACACGGCAGGCTTACCTAAAAGCGACAAGCCCAGAGACAAGTTCTTTCTTTGGACTTTCGCTCAGCTTTGATGAAGACGGATCAACACTCGCTGTGGGAGCCAGGCTTCAAGGCAACGACGACAGGGGTGCGGTTTATATTTACTATCGCCAAAACGATAGTTGGCTTACATCAGGTACTCAACTTTTGCCAACCGGAATGAGTGACGGTGCAAGATTCGGGATGTCTGTCAGCCTCAGTAATGCAGGGCAAACCCTCGCCATTGGCGCCCCGCACGATTTCAGTAACGCCCCTGCGACTAGTGGACGCGGAAGCGTTTATGTTTATTTCCGCAACAACAAATCCACCCATGACTGGGGCACACCCAAAGTCATCAAATCCAGTGAGGTTTCGCAGGATGCAACCGGCTTCTTTGGTTCGTCTGTCAGTGTAAGTGGTAACGGTGCAGTTATTGCCGTTGGGGATAGCTTGAGCAGCCGGCCAGGTACGGGTGTTAACCCTGTCGATTCCGGTAATAACTTGCCTAATTCCGGCTCAGCTTACGTTTTCCGCTGGACCCAAGAACAAGGCTGGGTACAGCAAGCCCATATCAAAGCTGAAAACGCGGACGCCAATGATAATTTTGGTCGCACTATCAGCCTAAGCAACGATGGTATGCGTTTGGCCGTTGGTACCGGTGCAGACTATGCGTACGATGAGCCACCATCAACCACCACAAAATCTGGCGAGGATAGCAATGCCATCGGCCTGAATGGCAACCGCAACGACAACAGCCTGTCCGACCCCGGTGCCGTGTATACCTATGTTCTGAGCAACAGTGATGGATGGGTATTTGAATCGTATATCAAAGCCTCCAACACCGCCTTTGAGCAGGCATTCGGCGAAGCGCTGTCGTTAAGTGGCGATGGCAATACCCTGGCCGTGGGTGCCTTCGGTGAAGATAGTTCAGGATATGGTATCGCTTGGAATATCGGTACTGGCGCTGGCGATTCGAATACGAACGCGCCCCAAGCCGGAGCCGTCTACCTGTACTGATCATTTCCACTTCTGGTGAATACCTTGGCCCTGTGTAAACAGGGCCTTTTTTTTGCTCATCGTGAACTCGGGAAATTGGTTCCAGTGAATGAATGCCTTAATCCTGCCAGGGCGGACAATGGGCCTGTTTGATTGCGCAAGCTGAGTTTTCTCCGTTTATTCGTGATGCACCGTTTTTCTTCCTCACGAATGAGTGAACAAAAAAAAGCCGGCTTTCGCCGGCTTCTTGTGTTTAACGTTTTAACTAACGTTTTAACACGTCAAACAGTTCATCAAGCGGTCCGCGCGATCAGTTACCGGCGCGGCCCACTTCTACGAAACGGCCGCCACGGACGGTCATTTCTACAATCACGCCCGGTACGTCACCGTTGGCATCGAACTCGTGGGAGCCAGTGGCACCTTCGTAGTTGATGTCGGTGCCGGCGGCGATCAGACGCTTCGCTTTTTCCCATTCGCCCGGCAGGATCACTTCACCCGGAGCGGACGCAATGTCACGCAGTGCAGCGCTCAGGCCGTCGCGGCTGTTGCTGCCGTTCTTCTCGATGGCCAGGGCCAGCATGAAGGCAGCGTCGTAGGCTTGGCCGGCGAACACAGCGTTCGGGTCGAAACCAGCTTCTTCAGCCTGGGCAGCGAACAGGTCGGCACCCGGCAGTTCCGGTGTACCCGGACGAGTGGCGATCATGCCTGCCAGTACGTCGGCGCCAACGGCGGCAACCAGGGCGTCACCCACCATGCCATCGGCACCGATGTAGGTAGAGAAAGCACCGCTTTCATAGGCTTGACGCAGAATGGTCTGGCCTGAACCGTCGGCATACGCCAGTACGACCAGGTTTTCAGAACCGCTGCCAGTCAGAGAACCGATTTCAGCGCGGTAGTCGGCTTTGCCGTCTTCGTGCGCCAGGTTGGCAGTCACGTCACCACCACGGGCTTCAAAGGCAGCGGCGAATGCATCGGCCAGGCCTTTGCCGTAGTCGTTGTTCACGTAGGTGACCGCGGCGTCTTCGATGCCTTTGCTGATCAGCAATTGCGCCAGCACTTCACCTTGGTAGGCGTCTGACGGCGGCGTGCGGTAAACCAAGTCGTTATCAGCCAGGGTGGTCAGCGCCGGGGAAGTAGAAGCCGGAGAAATCATCACCACGTTAGCCGGTACGGCAACCTGATTGGCCGCAGCAATGGTAGCGCCAGAGCACAAAGCACCCACGATGGCGGTAACGCCTTCGGTGTTCACCAGACGGTCAGCACCGCTTACAGCGACGGATGCGTCGGCACAGGAAGTGTCGGCACTCGGGATCAACAGCGTTTCGCCGTCGAGGATGCCGCCTTGGGCGTTCACTTGAGCAACAGCCAGTTCAGCGCCAGAGAAGATCGGCGGAGCCAGGCTTTCAATCGGACCGGTGAAACCACCGAGGAAGCCAATTTTGACTTCTTGAGGACGTGATTGCTGGACGAAAACGACGGCCAGCACAATCACAACGGCGACCACGATGGCGCCAATGGTAAGTTTTTTATTCATGAGTCTCTCTCGCAAAGGGTTGGTCATTCCCCGAAGGGACGGACCCGGCCATGTTGCGGAGTTTCACTCAGAAATACAAGGGGCCGACTGGCTCTAGCGCGGGCTTTGCGCACAGTTACATGAGCGAATCGCGAGTTGCTTATTGTGCGTTCGGATTTCACTTGTCAAAGAACGGCGAAAACAAACTGAAACCGGAACCTTCGGTCAGGTTGAATAATTATCCAAATTAGCAACTGCTTAAATTTCTTTGGGCAAAATAACGCAAAATAGTGAGGTGTTTTGTTCAATCCCATGTTCAGGCGGACGAGCAAAACACCTCACGAAACTCTCTCATGAAACTCGCTCTAAACACTGGCCGCCCTAGTTCGAAAACGCCCCATCGCGCAGGAATTCGATCACCAACGCCCGCACTTGCGCATCGCGCATGATGAAGGTGTGGCCGGCATCGACCAGACGAAAACCCTCGGCTTCGCTCAGCCGGGCGCTATCGACCGATACTTTGCCGTCGTGTTCACCGTCGAACAAAAAGTTGAACCAGGGGTCGCTGGAACGGGTGCCGGTGATGATGCCGGTGCGGGTGTCGATCGGTTGCAGGCGGTTAACCAGCGAAGCATCGTCGGTCGCCAGTTGCGCTGCCGCCGGCCCCATCAACCATTGGAACCAGCCGTAATCACCAAACGCATCGATGATTTCGCTGCCGTGGTTGGGCGGGCTCAGCATCACCAGATTGCCTTCGCCGGGCAAGGCGCGGAATTGCAATAAATAGCGCGCCAGAATGCCGCCCATTGAATGCGTAACCAGATGCACGCGTTCGTAGCCGGCCTGCTCCAAACCATCCAACGCATTGGCCGCGTAGCCAGCCAATTCCGGCAGGCTGAGTTCGCGGCTGGGGTACGGTTGGTTGCAGGTAACATAACCGGCGGCGCGCAAATCTTCCGCCAGCGCGTTCATTGAACCTTCGGTGCGACCGAGGCCGTGCAGCAACAAAATGGCTTCGCGGCCTTCGCCTTCCGGCTGGCACAGTTCGTCTTGCGGCGGCACCCAATAAGCGGCGTCGATACGCGCCGGGCCAGCGTTGATGCGCCAATCCAGATGCGGGCCAGTGGCGCGGCCGGTGGCACCCACGGCGCCGATTAAATCGCCCTGCTCTACACGCTGACCGACCGCAACATCGACGCGCGACAAATGCAGAAAACTCGACGATAAACCCGCACCGTGATTCAACATCACCGTGCCGCCGCTGAAATACTGATCGGGTTCAGCCAGCGTGATCACACCCCCGGCGGGCGCACGCACCGGCGTGCCGGTTGGCCGTGCCAGATCGATGCCCCAATGCGGCTGGCGCGGTTCGCCGTTGAGAATGCGCTGGCTGCCGTACACGCCGGAAATGCGGCCGCGAATCGGCCAGATGAACGGTTCCCGCCAATCGTCGGCCGCAACGACTTGCGCACGCGCCGCGGTGTTGCGTTCGGCTTCGGCGACAATGCGGTCGATCACTTCGGGCGGCGGGTCTACCTGATTCGGGTCGAGGCCGTTGATGCGTTGAATGTTGAAATCGCGGTCGCGAACAATGGGTTGATAATGCTGAACGTCGCCGCTGGCGAGGGTGATGCTTAACGCCTGTTCGCCGTGCTGTTCACGCTCGAACGGCAGCAAATAATAACCGTCGGCATCCACGTCGATATCGATGCCGTTGAACACAACCCGGCTGCCGGCCTGGGTGTGGCCGATAAAAAATCCACCACTGACCCACTGACCAAAACCCTCCGGTTGTTCGGCCGCATCGGCCGCCAGCGAAACACCCAAAAGCATGACGCAACTCAGTAACCGAGCCATACCTTTCACAACAGCGCTCTTATACACTTCGGGCACGACTTCCCCTTCTCATTTTTTAATCGGGTGACTGGTTTGGCGTCGACGACTTTTATTCTGGTAATCAATTCTGGCTCATCGTCTGTGAAGTTTTCGCTGTTCGGTGGACACCTGTTCAGCGACGAACTGTTAAGCGGACTGGCCGAACGTCTGGGCACGCCGGAGGCGGTTTTAACATGGCAAGCGTCGGCTGGAAAGCAGCGCGAATCACTCGACGGTGGCGACCATTCAGCGGCGTTGTCGGCCATCGCCAAACGGCTGGAAGCCGACTACGGCGCGCCTTTTGCCATCGGCCACCGGGTGGTGCACGGCGGCGAAGCGTTTACTGAATCGGTGCTGATCGACGCTGGCGTAATTGCCGGTATAGAGGCCTGCGCCAGCCTGGCGCCGCTGCACAATCCGCCCGCCTTGTTGGGCATTCGGGCTTTACAATCGCTTTACCCCCAAGTGCCGCAAGTGGCGGTGTTCGACACCGCTTTTCACCAGACGTTGGCGCCCGAAGCCTTCCTCTATGCGGTGCCGAAAGACTGGTACACAAACCTCGGTGTGCGCCGCTACGGCTTTCATGGCACCAGCCATCGTTATGTGGCGGGCGAAGCCGTGCAACGGCTGGCGCTCGACCCGAACGACCACGGCGTGATCAGCGCGCATCTGGGTAACGGTTGCAGCGCGACCGCCGTGAAAAACGGCCGCGCTGTTGACACAACCATGGGTTTAACGCCGCTGGAAGGCTTGGTGATGGGCACGCGCTCGGGCGATGTTGACCCGGGTTTGCACGCCTATCTGGCCGACCGTTTGGGCTGGTCGTTGGCGCAAATTAATGACGCACTGAATCGCCAAAGCGGCTTGCTGGGTTTGTCGGGGTTGTCGAACGATATGCGCACCCTGATTGAAGCCGCCGACGCGGGCAACGCCGATGCTGAACTGGCAATCGATGTGTTCTGCTTCCGTCTGGCGCGCAAAATCGGCGGCCTGGCGATGAGCCTGAGCCGTCTCGATGCGCTGGTGTTCACTGGCGGCATTGGCGAAAACGCAGCACCGATTCGCAGCCGCGTGCTGGCGCATTTGGGTGTGCTCGGTTTTGAATGCGACGAAGCCGCCAACCTGAAACCGGGCGAACACGTCCGCATTACCCGAGCCGACTCCACCGCCGCGCTGGTTATTCCGACGCGCGAAGAATTCATGATCGCCCAAGACACCCAACGACTGACGCAACGCTAGGAATTCGCCATGCAGCACAGTTTTTTTGTTACCGCCACCGGCACCGGCACGGGTTTGACGTCGGTCTGTCTGGGCCTGGTTCGGGCGTTGGAACAGCGCGGCGTCAAAGTCGCGTTTTGCAAACCCATCGCCCAGACCCAAAACCGCGACGCCGGGCCGGAACGCTCGACGCATCTGATTAAAGCCACACTTGGACTGGAACCGGCGCAGCCATTATCGCTCGGTTACGCCCAACAACAGTTGGCGCAAAACCGCACCGATGCGTTGATGGAAGAAGTCATACAAGTGTTCCAGCAATCGGCTGGCGATGCCGACGTGGTGATTGTTGAAGGCCTGGTGCCGGTGGCCGACGAAAGCTACATCGGCAAACTGAATGTGAATCTGGCGCGCGCGCTGGACGCCGATGTGATTCTGGTCGGCGCGCGCAACGACGACGACTGGAGCACGCTGGCCGAACGCATCCGCATGACCGCCAGCCTGTTCGGCGGCACCGACAACGAACGTGTGCTCGGCTGCATTCTCAACAAAGTCGGCGCGCCGAGTGAAGACAGCCAACAGGTGCTGGCCGGTGAAGACCCGCCCGCCCAGGCCAGCGTGCCGGATGTGCGCGTGACCGCCCGTTCGCTGAATGTGTTCAACGAGCGGTTTCATTGCCTGGGCACCATTCAGTGGGACCCGTTGCTGGTCGCGCCGCGCGCGCTGGACGTGCAACGCCACCTCAACGCCAAGCTTTTGTACGAAGGCCAATTGGCCGAGCGCCGGGTGCAAACCATCACCGTCTGTGCGCGCACCATGCGCAATATGCTGCATACGCTGCGCGCCGGCACGCTAGTGGTCACACCGGGCGACCGTGAAGACATTCTGCTTGCCAGTTGCATGGCCGCATTGAACGGCGTGCCGCTGGCCGGCCTGGTGTTTACCGGCGGCATCACGCCTGATGCAGCGGTTCTGGATTTGTGTCAGGCGGCGTTTAACACCGGCCTGCCGGTGATGCAGGTGCCGTCCAACACCTTCACCACCGCGCAACGTCTGAACGCTCTGAACACCGAAGTGCCGACCGACGACGTTGCCCGCATGGAAGCGGTAATGAATGCCGTGGCGGCCGACATCGACAGCGACTGGCTGATGAAACGGGCCAGCCTGGAAATGGAAAAACGCCTGTCGCCACCGGCGTTCCGACACCGTTTGGTGCAGCAGGCCCGCGCCGCCAACAAGCGTATTGTGCTGCCCGAAGGCGAAGAGCCGCGCACCATTCAGGCGGCGGTGATGTGCCACCGCAAAGGCATGGCGCGTTGCGTATTGCTGGGCCGGCCGGACGAAGTGCAGCGCGTCGCTGCCAGCCAGAACCTGACACTGCCGGACGATCTGGAAATCATCGATCCGGAAACGGTGCGCGACCAATACATCGGCCCCATGGTCGAGTTGCGCAAACACAAAGGTCTGACCGAGCCGATGGCCGAAGCGCAACTGGAAGACACCGTGGTGCTGGCAACGATGATGCTGGCGCAGGATGAAGTCGATGGCCTGGTGTCTGGCGCGGTGCACACCACCGCCAACACCATTCGCCCGGCGTTGCAGTTGATTAAAACCAAACCGGACGCGGCGCTGGTGTCGTCGGTGTTCTTTATGCTGCTGCCCGATCAGGCGGTGGTGTACGGCGACTGCGCGGTGAACCCCGATCCAAACGCCAGCGAGCTGGCCGACATCGCCATTCAGTCGGGCGATTCCGCGCGCGCCTTCGGCATCGAACCGCGCATCGCCATGATCAGTTATTCCACCGGCGAATCCGGTGCTGGCAGCGACGTCGAAAAAGTGCGCGAGGCGACCAAAATCGCCCAGCAAAAACGCCCGGACTTGTTGATCGATGGCCCGCTGCAATACGACGCCGCCAGCACGCCGAGCGTCGCCAAAGGCAAGGCACCGAACAGCCCGGTGGCCGGGCGCGCCAATGTGTTTGTGTTCCCCGACCTGAACACCGGCAACACCACGTACAAGGCCGTGCAACGCAGCGCGAACGTGGTCAGCATCGGGCCGATGTTGCAGGGTTTGCGCAAGCCGGTGAACGATTTGTCGCGTGGCGCGGGCGTCGAAGACATTCTGTACACCATCGCGCTGACGGCGATTCAGGCGGCACAGAACCCGCAATAAATTAGGACTCGCTGAAGTTTTACTGAAATTGGCAGCTATATTGAACGTAATACGTCGATTTCACGGAGAACGGATGCATGAAATCCCTGAGTATTCGGGCGCGGTTGATGGGCAGCGTGGCACTGACGGTGCTGGTGCTGGTCGCCATCAACGGCGCCTTTAATTATTTGCAGGCACGCAACAATTTGAGTGAAACGGTGGATGACCGCATTCACCGCTCCGGCACCGCCGCCAGCCGATTCGTTGCCAACTGGCTGGTCGCCAAACAGGCCGTACTCGATGGCGCCGCCGATGCGCTGGAAACCGGCGGCGCTATTTTGCCGGTGGTGGCGCAGGGCGCCCGCTCGGGCGACTTCCTTTATATGTATCTCGGCACCGCTGCCGGGCGCATGTTGATCCAACCCGAAACCGCCCTGCCCGACGATTACGACCCCCGCACCCGTCCCTGGTACAGCCAGGCGCAGGCACGCGGCGGCCACATTCTGACGCCGCCTTATGTCGATGCCTCCAGTGGCGATCTGGTGATGAGCTTTGCCCGCCCGGCCGCCAACGGCGTACTGGCGGCCGATGTGGCGCTGACTGAAATCGTTAACGAAGTGCTCGGCGTGCAATTGTGGGAGTCGGGCTATGCGGCGGTGATCGACGGCAACGGCACGTTCATCGTGCATCCGGACGAAACCCTGCTGGATACCCCGCTGACCGAGTTGATTGGCAACACCAGCCTCGGTGAATCGCCCAAGGCGATAACGCTCAATGGCGAAGCCTGGCTCGGCGCCAGCTACCCGATTGCCGGCACCCAATGGCGCATGGCGTTGCTGGCACCGCGCAACGAAGCCTTTGCCGAACTGTTCAACCTGGCGCGCAGCAATACTGTGGTGTCGGCCTTGACCATCATCGTGGTGACGCTGGTGTGCGGCGTGGTGATTTCGCTGTTGCTGAAACCGCTCAGCCAGGTCAACACCGCCATGTCGGACATTGCTCAGGGCGAGGCCGATCTGACCCGTCGGCTGGATGTGGTGCGCGCCGATGAAGTTGGCCGGCTGAGCCAGTCGTTCAATCACTTCATCGAATCGATTCACGATCTGGTGGCGAACAGTCTCGATTCGGCCCAGCAACTGGCGAAGATGTCGGAATCAGCGCGCGACCGCGCTCAGGCCAACAACGAAGCGATTCAGTTGCAGCAATCGGAAATCAGCCAGGTTGCAGCGGCCATTAACGAGATGTCGTCCACCGCTGCCGAAGTGGCCAGCAACGCCGCCGACACCGCCACGGCCGCCCAACAGGCCAACGAAGAAGGCAAGAAAGGCTCGGTTGGCGCCGGCGAAAACCGCCAGCGCATGGGCCGGCTGACCGAGCAGATCGACACCGCTACTGGCGTTATTGGTCAGCTCAATGCTCAGGCACAGCAAATCAACACCATTCTTTCGACCATTCAGGACATCGCCGAACAGACCAACTTACTGGCGCTGAACGCAGCCATCGAAGCGGCGCGTGCCGGCGATCAGGGCCGGGGTTTTGCTGTGGTGGCCGACGAAGTGCGGGCGCTGTCAAAACGCACCCACGACGCCACCGGCGAAATTCAGACGATGATCGAAGCGTTGCAGGACCAAACCCAGCAAGCGGTCGATCTGATGGGCACCAGCAAAGAACTGACCGCCGCCACGGCCGAAAGTGCGCAAGGCGTGACCGCCAGCCTGGACATCGTAGCCAGCTCGATCACCGACATTACCCAACGCGCTCAGACCATCGCCGAGGCATCGCGTGAGCAGAACACCGCCACTGAGGAAATCAGCCGCATTGCCACCGCCATTCAGGATGCGTCCGACCGGCTCGCCAGCAACGTGCGCCAGGCCACCAGTCAGTCGGATCAATTGCATCAGTTGAGCGACACCATTCGCCAGCATCTGTCGCGGTTCCGCACTTAAAACGCTGGACGGTTGCGGCGACCGGCTTCCGTGTCGCCCAGCCAACCGTTAAGGTAGGCGCTCCTTCGACTGCGACACGGGATGCCCACATGAAAGGCGCCTTTCTCGACCGCGGTACCTTCCCTGATGAGCTGGCGTTGCAACCGCCCGCCGCCATCACCGACTGGACCGAATACCGCCTCACCCAACCCGAACAACGCTACGAACGCCTGGCCGGTTGCACGCTGGCGGTCACCAACAAGGTGATGCTCGATGCCGACCTGTTGCGCCAGTTGCCTGAATTGAAAGCCATCGCCGTCACCGCCACCGGCACCAACAACGTCGATCTCGATTATTGCGCCGAAGCGGGCATCGCCGTGTTCAACGCCACCGGCTACGCCGAAGAATCTGTCAGTGAACACGCCTTAATGCTGATGCTGGCGTTAATGCGCAACCTCAAAGAATACCTGGCCGATGCCGACCAGCAGGGTTGGTCCGACAGTCCGTTTTTCCTCAATCGCGTCGCGCCGATTCAAAACCTCGCCGGCCGGACTTTGACTGTGATTGGTCGGGGCGTACTGGGCGAAGGTCTGGCGCAACGGGCGCAGGCGCTGGGCATGTCCATCTGCTACGCCGAGCGCCCCGGTGCCGCTCAGGTTCGGCCCGGTTTCACCGACTTCGCCAGCGCTCTGAGCCAGGCCGATGTGCTCAGCCTGCACTGCCCGCTGACGCCGGAAACCCGGCATCTGATCAACGCCCGCACGCTGGCGCAGGTCAAGCCCGGCTGCGTGCTGATCAACACCGGCCGTGGCGGCCTGATCGACGAAAGCGCGGTGCTGGATGCGTTGCGCAGCGGCCAGCTCGGGGGTGCCGGTCTGGACGTGGCGACCAACGAACCGCCGCTGCCTTCGGACACCATCTGGCGTCTGGCCGAACACCCGCGGGTGATTTTGACGCCGCACGTGGCCTGGGCCTCGAACGAAGCCATGAGCACACTGTTGCGACAGATTGAAACCAAGCTGACAACCTGGCTGGAAGACCGATAGGCCGTGGAGTTGTGACTTGTGGCCAAGAATAGCGATCACTAATGTGGCATTATTTCTGCTTTATCAGCCAATCCAGCCCCGGTGGGTGTTGTTCTGCCCGTTGTTACCGCTCGGCTCTTAACCGGACTGTTAACCAGTACAACAGGTGAAGCCGGATGAATGTCATCGATTTATTGAAAGAAAAGACCGAACGTCTAACCCGTAATCAGGCGGAATTCCGCGATCTGATTGCGCCGCAATGGCGCGGCTATTGGGCCGAATTGTGGCAAAGCGCGCGCAATCATCAGTGGGTAAACTGGATTCTCGACAGCGACCAGCGCAGCCTCGCCGACGAAGAAGCCCAGCCGGTCTGCGACAGCCCCGAAGCCGAAGCCATGCGTCAGCAATTGCTGGCACAGTTGGATACAGTGATTTATATCGGCGACTGGATGACGGTCGATCAACACCGCATCAACCAATTCGCCGAAATCACCGAAGACCGCCAATGGATTCACACCGACCCGGAACGCGCCGCTGAAGAATCGCCGTTCAAAGCGACCATTGCGCACGGCTTTTTAACGCTGTCGCTGATTCCGCGTTTGATTAATGCCGTCGATCCGAATAACCCGCCGTACAAAGGCGCCAAGATGGTGGTCAACATGGGTCTGAACCGGGTGCGGTTCCCCTACCCGTTGCGCGCTGGCAGCCGCGTGCGCGGCACTAAGAAAATTGTCGAAGTGAAGATCGTGCAGCGTGGTCTGGAAGTGACCGAAGAAATTACCGTTGAGATCGAAAACCTGCGCCGCCCGGCCTGTGTCGCCCAGACCGTGATTCGGTTGGTGTACTGATTCCGTTCAGTCCCAACGCCCCAGGCTGACCCGTTCGCGGTCAGCCAAATCGTGCAATGTCTTGATCTGGTGATAACCCGCTTCTTTGAGCAACCGACGCACCGCCGCGCCCTGCTGCCAGCCGTGTTCGAGAAACACCCAACCGCCTGACTTCAACACACGCCGGCCTTCGCCGACGATACGCCGCAAATCGGCCAGGCCCTGATCGTCTGCCACCAACGCCGAACGCGGCTCAAAACGCACATCGCCTTGCGCCAGATGCGGATCGGCAGCATCAATGTACGGCGGGTTGCTGACCAGAACGTCCAGACGGCTGTCGGCTAAGGGCGCGGCCCAATCGCCGTCCACAACGGTGACCGGCAAACCCAGTTGCTCGGCGTTGTGTTTGGCTAAGGCCACGGCATCGGCAATGCGATCAATGGCGGTGATGCGCCAGTTCGGCCGTTCGCTAGCAAGTGCCAGCGCGATGGCGCCAGTGCCGGTGCCCAAGTCGGCCAGGTCGATGGGGGCCGGGCCGAAACGGTCGAGCACCGCAGCAACCAGCGTTTCGGTGTCGGGCCTTGGCACCAAAGTCGAGGCGTTGACGGCCAGCGGCAGCGACCAGAATTCTTTCTCACCCAGAATGTGCGCCACCGGCTCGCCAGCGAGACGTCGTTCTGCCAGGGCTGCAAAGGTTGCCAACGGGCCGGGTTCGACGGTTTTGTCGGGCCAGGTGAACAGCCAGGTGCGGGTTTGACCGAGCGCGCGGGCAAGCAGCAAATCGGCGTCGAGCGCATCGAGGCCGCGCTCAATCGCCGACTGACGCACGGCTTTGACGCTGTTGGTGTGATCCGTCACGACGCCATCTCCGCCAATCGCCGCGCCTGATCTTCCTGCACCAGCGGCACGATGACCGGATCGAGATCGCCGGTCATCACTTCATCGAGCTTGTACAACGTCAGGTTGATGCGGTGGTCGGTGATGCGACCTTGCGGAAAATTGTAGGTGCGGATGCGCTCGGAACGGTCGCCGCTGCCAACCAGTGAACGCCGGGTGTCGGCCTGTTCTTTGGCCGCCGCGCTTTGCTGGGCGTCTTGCAGCCGCGCTGCCAGCAACGACATCGCCCGGGCGCGGTTTTTGTGCTGCGAACGTTCGTCCTGACATTCGACCACAATGCCGGTCGGCAAGTGCGTGATGCGGATGGCCGAGTCGGTTTTGTTGACGTGCTGACCGCCCGCGCCGGAAGCGCGGAAGGTGTCGATGCGCAACTGGCTTTTGTCGATTTCGATTTCCGCCAGTTCGTCGGCTTCGGGCATCACCGCCACGGTGCAGGCTGAGGTGTGAATGCGGCCCTGGCTTTCAGTCGCCGGCACGCGCTGCACCCGGTGTGCGCCGGATTCAAATTTGAGCCGCGAATACACCCGCTCGCCGCTGATGCGGGTAATCACTTCTTTATAGCCGCCGTGTTCACCGTCGCTGGCCGAGAGAATTTCCAAGCGCCAGCCTTCGGCTTCGGCGTAGCGTGCGTACATGCGGTACAGATCGCCGGCGAACAGCGCCGCTTCATCGCCGCCGGTGCCAGCGCGGATTTCCAGGAAGACGTTTTTGCCGTCGTTCGGATCTTTGGGCAGCAACAGCACTTCCAGTTGTTCGCTCAGGTCGGCCAGTCTGGCGTCGGCGTTGCGCACTTCTTCTTTGCCCAGTTCGCGCATCTCGGCGTCGCTGTCGTCGAGCATGGCGCGGCCAGCGTCGCGGTCGGATTCGCAGCGTTGATAGTCGGCAAAGCAGTTCACCACTTCTTCGAGTTCGGCGTATTCCTGCGAATAGCTGCGGAAACGAGACTGGTCGTTAATGACTTCCGGTTCGGCCAGCAAACGCGCCAGTTCCTGATAGCGTTCGGTCAAATCGGCCAGTTTGTGGCGGATGGAATCTTTCATAGATGTGCAGTCCAAATCAGATCGCGGTGGGCATTTAACTCAGTCAATGCCGGAGACATTCAGCGTCGGTGGCGTGAGCGCCGCTAAGAATCTTCCAGATCAAACAGCCGCGTTACCCAGTCGCGCGCTTCGGCTTCGCCCTCGCCGTGCGCCTTGCGCAGAGCGACGGTCGGGGCGTGCAGCAGTTTGTTGGTCAGGCCACGCGCCAGTTGTTCCAGCACCTGCTCCGGGTCGCCGCCTTGCGCCAGAGCGCGACGGGCTTTGTCCAGTTCGGTGCTTTTCAGGGTTTCGGTTTTGGCACGCAGTTGGCGAATCACATCCGCCGCCTGGCGTTCTTTCAGCGACTGACTGAACGCATCGGTGGAGCGGCCAATAATCTGCAACGCTTCTTTGGCGGCTTCGCGGCGGCTGCGCACATTGGCTTCGATGACCGATTTCAGATCGTCAACGGTGTACAGATAGATGTCGCCCAAATCGCCAACTTCGGCTTCGATGTCGCGCGGTACTGCGATATCGACCATGAACATAGGCCGGTGGCGGCGTTTTTTCAGCGCCCGCTCGACCATGCCCTTGCCGATGATCGGCAACTGGCTGGCGGTGGAACTGATCACAATGTCGGCCGCCGGCAATTCATCGGGAATGTCCGACAGCAAGACTGCACGCGCGCCGAAACGCTCGGCCAATTCCTGCGCGCGGGTCAAGGTGCGGTTGGCAACAACCAGATCGGTGACGCCTTTTTCCAATAAATGCCGGGCGACCAGATCGATGGTTTCGCCCGCGCCAACCAGCAAGGCGCGGCACTCGCTGAGTTTGTCGAAAATACGGGTACTGAGACTGACCGCCGCAAAGGCGACGCTGACGGCGTTTTCGCCAATGGCGGTCTGGGTGCGAACGTTTTTGGCGACGCGGAAACTGTGCTGGAACAGTTGGTTCAATTGCTGGCCGACCGAATCGTATTCCTGCGCGACGGCGAAGGCGGATTTCAGTTGGCCGAGAATCTGTGGCTCGCCCAGCACCATCGAATCGAGCCCGGCGGCGACACGGCCAAGATGTTCGATGGCCGGCCGGTCGATGTGAATGTAGAGCGCGTCGCGCAGCTGGTTGATTTCAACGTTGTGATAATCCGCCAGCCATTGCACCACCGCTTCGATGCTGCGTTCGTCGGCGGCGCAATAGATTTCACTGCGGTTGCAGGTAGACAGGATGACGGTTTCGTCGATACCCGGCAGCGCCAGGACCGCCGCCAGCGACTCCGACATGGTTTCAGGCGCAAAGCTGACCTTTTCCCGAATGTCGATCGGTGCGGTTTGGTGATTGATGCCGATGGCCACTAAAGACATCTGAGGCGGGGTCCACTCACTGTCGCTGGAAGGCGCGTAGTCTACCGATTTTCACCGTTCGAGGCGACATCCCTACCGGCAATGCACACCTTTACAAGACCCATCCACAGTGGCTTGGGCACGCATGGGACACTGCGGTTCCCATCTGGCACAATGAGCCGCGCAGTCATGCCGTTACCTACTCATCAGGACAGCCGTTATCGCATGAAGTCAGCCCACACCGAACACCGTCCGTACGCTTTCCGCTCGTTGGTCACCCTGGTTTTGCTCAGCTTGATACTCAGCGGCTGCGCCTCCGGCCTGACCGTTCCTGGCAGTACAGCGTCACCGAGCCCGCGCAGCGCGCCGCAACCGACCGAGCCAGCCGCACCCGAGATCGCCACCACTCCGCTCGACGGCCAGAGCTTCTATCAATTGTTGCTGGCCGAGATCGCGACTAATAGAGGCGATTTTGGTGCCGCCGCTGAACTGTACAGCCATCTCGACAACCGCACCGACGACGCACAAATTGCCCGCCGTGCCTCGGCCTTGATGCAACTGGTCAACGACTACGGCCGCATGCAGCCGCACGCCAGCCACTGGGTACAACTGGAACCGGAAGTGGCCGAAGCCTGGCAGGCGTTGGCGGTATCGAGTTTTGCCAACGGCGATTTTGTCACCGGCGAACAGGCGTTGAATGAATGGCTGACGCGGTTCCCGCAGGCACCGGCAGAAACCGCTTTAATCGGCACGGGTTATTTGCCGACTGATCGCAAGCTGGAACTGGCGGCTATCTATCAACGGCTGCAAAGCCAATACCCGCGTTCGGCCGCACTGCCCTACGGCGCCGCCCGTTTGCTGACCGAGGCCGGCGATTTCGACACCGCCTACACCGAAGTCACCCGGTCGCGGCAGTTGTCCGACAGCCCCGGTGCAGGCCTGCTGGCGTACCGCATTCATCTGGAACGCAACGAACTCGACGCCGCCCACGAATTGATTGCCGATCTCGCTGAGCAATATCCGGACAACAGCCAGGTCGCCAGCGCTTACGCCAGCTTCGCTTACAGCCAGGGCATGGCGGACAAATCCGAAGTATTGGAGTCGCTGTTCAACCGCTTCCCGAACGAGCCGTTGATCGTGCGCACTTTCGCACGCGAATCCTTTGAAGCCGGCGATTACGACACCGCCGAAGCGTTGTTCAAACGCTTGGTCCAAAGCGCTCATGCCGACGAGGCGCAGTATTACCTCGGCCGCATCAACGTTGAAAACGCTCGCCCGGAACTCGCTGCCGAGCATTTTCTCGCCGTGCAGCAACCGCCGTATCTGATCTCGGCGCTGGCCGAACTGACCGAACTCTGGGCGCAGGACCGACTGGACGAACTGCGCCAGCAACTGGCACAGGCACGCGTTAACTTCCCCGAGCAAAACGCCATCTTGTGGCGTCTTGAAGCCGGTGCGTTGCGCAGCCGTGGCGACGCCGAACAGGCGATATCCATTCTTGACCAGGGCCTGGACCAGAACCCGCGCGACATCAGCCTGCTGTACGACCAGGCGTTAATCGCCACCAGCCTGGAGCGCTTTGAACTGGCCGACGCCAATCTCAGCACCGTGCTGGAACTGGACCCGAACAACGCCTCAGCACTGAATGCGCTGGGTTACACCTGGGCAGACCGCAATCTGAACCTGGCGCAAGCGCAGGACTACATCGACCGCGCGCTGGCACTGGAACCGGAAGACCCGGCGATTATGGATTCCAAAGGCTGGATCGAATATCGACTGGGCAATCTATCCGTCGCCGAAGACTGGCTGCGCAAAGCGTTAGGCGCGTTCGACAACGACGAAGTGGCTGCCCATCTGGCCGAGGTGTTGTGGGTGCAAGGCGAACAGGAAGAAGCGCGCCGCTGGTTGCGCCACGCCTTTGAACTGAACGCCGACAGCCCGACTGCCACTGGTGTGGTCGATCGCTTTAAGGTGGACCTGTGAAAATCTGGCTGGCGCTGGGCGCCGTCGCGCTGTTGCTGGTGGGTTGTGCCAACAACGACACCCAACCCGATTACGCCGACTTAACCGAAACCTGGGCGTTCAGCGGCAAAATGGCGGTACGCAACGCGCGCGAAGCCAGCAGTTTCAATGTCGACTGGGTGCAATCGCAAGCCTCGTTCGAGATTGAACTTTCCGGCCCGCTGGGCCAGGGCCGGGTTGAAGTGGCCGGTCGTCCGGGCCGGGTGACGCTGCGCCAGGGCGAAGACGTCTGGCACGCACGCAGCCTGACCGAACTCGGCCAACGTCTGGCCGACATGAACCTGCCGCTCGATCACCTGCAATATTGGGTACGAGGCCGCGCTTCGCCGCGCGACATCGGCACGCTGACGCTGGACGACCAAGGCCGCATGACGCGCCTGCAACAGTCCGGCTGGACAGTGAACTTCCCGGCTTACTACGGCGACGGCCCGGACGCCCTGCCGCAACGCATCGACTTTGAACGCGACGACGCCAGCGGCCGACTGGTGATTCGCAGCTGGCTCGCCGACGCCAGCTAAGCATCCGCTCAGGCCGTCAGCCGACGGCCAATATCTACCCTTCCACACTGACGGACCACACACGATCACCGCCCCACGCACAAGCGCAAAAGCGCAAAAGCGCAAAAGCGCAAAAGCCTCTGGCAAGATAACGGTATACCTATTGATCCGAGCCAATCGACGCCGCCATCAGTTGCCGCCGCCACGGCCCCGGTGCCAGGCCCGACCAGCGTTTGCAGGCGCGGATAAAGGAACTTTGTTCGTTGTAACCGAGCAGCGTCGTTACCCGCGCCAGGCTGAGTTGATCGTCGGCCAGGTAACGTCGGGCGTGCGCCTGGCGGCGCTGGTCGAGCAATTGATCAAATACCAGCGATTGTTCGGCTAAACGCCGTTGCAGCGTGCGACGATGCAAACCCAATTGCCGGGCAATGGCGTCAATGCGGGCGCCGCCGACGGCCAGTTGCTGATCGATCAACTGTTCCACCTGTCGCCCGACATCCAACGGATGACGGCGGATGATGTGCGCCACATAACGCTCGGCCGTCGCCCGCAACGAGTCATCGGTCTGCGCCAGTGGCGTCGCCAGGGCGTCGAGCGGCAACAAAATCGCATCTTGCGGTTGGTCAAAACTGAGTGGACAACCGAAGTAATTCGCGTAAGTTGCCAACGGCAAAACCGGCGCGTGGCGCAAAATAATGTGCGCTTCCTGAACGCGTTGCGGCGCGACCATCGACCACAATTTGAACGCCATGGCGTACGACTGTTCGATGATCTGGCGGCCATCGATGTTCGCGCTCAGACGCAACCGATACTGCACACCCAACCAGCGGCCATCGTCCGACGGGCCAACATCGAAATGCGCACCGGGGGTGTGATACGCGAAATTCCGCGTCAGGCCGTCGAGCGCTTCGCCAACGCTGTGGGCGTTCAGCGCAATCAACGCCAAGGGGCCGTAGAGCGAAGCGTCCTGATAGGTCGACAATCGCAAGCCGAAATCGGCCATGCCCAGTTGTCCGGCTGTCAGGTCATAAAGCCGCGCCAGCGCATCCAGTGAAATCGGCCGTTCCGGTTCGTGCAGCGCCTCGCGCGGGATCTTCGCGCAGTCCAACAGCGGCATTGGGTCGGCGTTGACATCGCTCAGCAGCTCGGCAAAGCCCAGCAAGGCGCGGGCTTGAATCATGTCGGTTGCCAAAACCACGACTCCTTAGCCGGTTGTTCGGGTCGCGCCATTTTGTCACCAAATGACAATACCAACGCGGGGGCAGAGTGCCATGATTCGATCCGGCGTAAAACAACAACAACGGCTCGCACGGCACCCAAGCGCCAAACCACAACAGCCGTCGAGCCAGACCGGACGCAACCATGACCACCCAAAGCCTGACCATGACCGACCTGGGTCAACCCCTGGTATCGGCCCGTTCTGCCGACATCTATGCCTGGCAAGCTGGCCAGATCGTGAAACTTTTCCACGCCGAATACGACCAGAGCATGGCCGACCTCGAACGCCGCAACGCCGAAGAAGCCCACGCCAAAGGCGCCACCGCCATTGAGTGCCTGGGTATGGTTAACCTGGACGGTCGTTTTGGTCTGGTGATGAACCGCATCGACGGCACCACCCTGACCGGCAGTCTGGACCACAACCCGCTGAATTTTCTCAGCATTCCGCGCCGTATGGCGGTGCAACACGCTCGGGTGCACGCCGCCGAAACCGATCAACTGCCGGATGTGAAAAGCCAGATTCATCAACACATCGACACCGCCGCGCTGGATTTTCTCAGCGATGCCCAGCGCGCGCGTCTGCACCGTTATCTGGATCAATTGCCCGACGGCAATACCCTGCTGCACATGGATTTCCACACCGAAAATATTCTGGTGAATCCGCACCTGGAAACGGTTATCGACTGGGCGACGGCCGCACGCGGCCATGTCGGGGCCGACCTTGCCATGACGCATTTTCTGTTTCACGAAGCCGAATTGTTTCCCGGCATCAGCAAATTCAAAGAATGGCTGTACGGCCGTTTTCGGCTGAACATTTACCGCCGTTATTTCAAACATTACGCGCGGCTGCGTCAGCTCGACCCGGCCTGGATCAACCAGCAGATCGACGCCTGGATGCTGCCGATTCGCGCCAGCCGCCTGGCGCTGTGGCAGGCACCGACGGAAATTGAACCGCTGCAACAACAAATCCGTGCCGGCATCGAGGCATTGCCGGCGTAACTCAACAGGGTCTGAATGGATGGCACCGATGTTTCGACCTGAACCGGCCTGGCTCAGTGCACAAGATTGGGATTTGATCGTCATCGGCGGCGGCATCACCGGCGCCGCCGTCTTGCGTGAGGCGTCGCGTCTGGGTTTGCGTTGCCTGCTGTTGGAACAGCGCGACTTCGCCTGGGGCGCGTCCAGCCGTTCCGGCAAATGGGTGCACGGCGGCTTGCGTTACATCAAGCAAGGCCAACTGCTGACCACCTGGCACGCAGTGCGCGAGCGCGACAAGCTGTGCGCCCAACTGCCCGGCCTGATCGACATCGAAGGCATGCACTGGCCGCTGTATCGACGCGATTGGAAAGGTTCGCTGATCATCCGCGCCGGCCTTTGGCTGTACGATCGAATGGCCGGTAAACGGCGCCGCCATCCGGTGTCGCTGACGCGGCTGCATGAAATGTTTCCCGGACTCGAGGTACCGAACCTCGATGGCGCACTGTGTTTTTACGAAGGCCAGACCGACGACGCCCGGCTGACGTTGCGGTTGATTCAGGCCGCCGAAAGCAGCGGCGCCATTGCACTAAATTACGCCGAAGTGACCGGGCTGTACCAGCCGGAGTCGGCCGGCAAAACACCGGTGCGCGGCGTTTATGTTGATCTGGGAGATGCCCAACCAACGCGGATACCGGCGCGCCAGGTCATCGCCGCGACCGGCGCCTGGGCCGATCGGCTACGCGTGCAATCCAGCCAGGCCAACGCGCCACGCATTCGGCCATTGCGCGGCAGCCATCTGGTGTTCGACGCGGCCCGTCTGCCGGTGCGCGGTACGTTGATCACCGAACACCCGCACGACCGCCGCCCGGGTTTTATCACGCCGTTTCAAGGCCGCGTCATCGTCGGCAACACCGACCTGGACCACCGGCAGGACTTGCAACAGGACGCGGCCATTACCGACGCCGAAGTCGATTATCTGCTGGCGTCGGTGAACCACTATTTCCCGTCGCTCAACTTACAGCGCAACGACATCCTGGCGACCTTCTCCGGCGTGCGCCCGGTGGTCGACAGCGGCGCAGATGACCCGTCCAAAGAAGCGCGCGACCACGCCGTTTGGGAAGAACACGAACTGATCACCATTGGCGGCGGCAAACTGACCACCTTCCAGCACATCGCGCGCGATGCCCTGCGCCGGGTACGCGACAAGTTTCCCGAACTCAAACGCCTGCACCGCGCGGGGCCGCCGTTGTCGATGCCGAGCCATTGGCCGGATAAACCCAGCGCACTCAACGACGCTCAATTCAAACGACTGGCCGGGCGCTACGGCGAGCGGCTGGGTGAATTTCTGGCGTCGGCCGATGCGAAAACGTTGAACATCATTCCAGGCACCGACACGCTTTGGGCCGAATTGCCCTGGTGCGCCCGGCACGAAGCGGTGGTGAAACTCGACGACTTACTGCTGCGGCGCACCCGAATTGGCTTGCTGCTGGCGCACGGTGGCGCCGGTTTGCAGCAGCCCATTCGCAAGCTGGTGCAACCGGCGTTGGGGTGGGACGACACAAAATGGCAAGAAGAATGGCATCGGTATAGCGAACTTTGGCATCGGTACTATGGTGTACCTGACGGCACTGAGGATGTGCCGGGCAGTACCAAGGACAAAGTCAGCAAGGAGAACCGGGATGCTGTTTGAAACCGAACGCCAAACGGTCGTTGAGCTGTGCCAGCAGCTGTCGCAACGCGGATTTTTTGCCGCCACCGGGGGCAACCTGATGTTGCGTCTGGACGCGCGCCAGGTGGCCGTTACCCCATCAGCGACCGACTACGCCAGCCTGAGCGCCGCCGATGTCTGCGTGCTCAACTTGAGTGATCTTTCGGTGGTTGAAGCGCAGCGCTCGCCATCGGTCGAATCCAGTCTGCACGCTCGCGTGCTGCGTCGCCGAGCGGATTTGCAGTGCAGCATTCACACCCACCAACCCCTGGCCAGCGCCTGCGCATTACTCGGTGCACCGCTGGACGTGCCAGCCGAACAACAGCCGCTGCTGGGCAAACGTGTGCCGGTGGTCGGTTACGCGCCTTCCGGAACGACCTTGCTGGCGCGGCGTCTGGAGCGGGCAGTCGATGCTCACAGCCACGCCTGGCTGATGCGCAATCACGGTGTGCTGTGCGCAGCGGCCGACAGCGATACCGCCCTGGCGGCTATTGAAGCGTTGGAACGATTGGCCGCTGCGCATCTGAATCGGTTGATCGGTCAGCGACTGGAACGAATGCCGCCCGCCAAACGTGATGCCCTGGCGGTGTTGCAGAACGATCTGCAACAGGAGGCGGCGTTATGAACATCAGCCCTCAGGCCGCCTTGCAGAACGCCCTCAAACAACAGTTACAGCAGGAATGGCGCACCAGCCTGCACCGCTTGCGTGCCAGGCAATTGCTGCAAACGCCCAGCGCCTGGCTGGCGCTGCGGGTACCGGGTGTCGATGGTTTCTGGTTTGGCAGCAGCGACGCCGACCAGCCGCAGTGGATGCCCATCGCCGGCAACGGTAACGCCACCCTGGCCGCACACCTGTTGCGCAGCCGCCCTGATGTTGGTGCCATCGCCACCGGCTGCGGTCGCTACGGTCAGCACCTGTTTGATGTGCACGGCCGGATGCCAGGCGTGTTCGACGAACAGGTGCGTCATCTGGGAAAAATGCGCGCCAGCGCTCGCAACGATGTGGCGGCATTGGAGCTGGGCGGGAACGTTCATTGGCTCGCCGGTCAGCCGTTGCTGCTGGGCATGAGCGCGAATCGCCTGGTGTTGAACGCAGAATTGTTCGAGAAATGCGCCAAGGCCTATGTGCTGGCAGCGGCCACCGGCCAGCGCGTAAAACCCCTGCCCTGGCTGGTGCGCGTTATCGCCAACCGACGCCTGATCAACGACGAAAAAGCCGCCGCCGCGCGTTTCGTCAACGGCGAGTTACCGGAAGACAGCCGACCTTACTGAGTCGGCTCGGACGCCTCGGCCACCGCCGACACCAACGGTGTTTCGCCGCGTTTCATGCGCACCGCGTTGGCGTATTGACGCAGCAGATAAGGCTTGAGCGCATCGCGCGCGCTGCCAACGCGTTTAGCTAACAACTCCACTTCCGCATTGGCCGGCGCAGGCGTTTCGCCGTTCAGCGTTGCATACGCCCAGTCGTTGGTTTCAAAGACGCGATACAGCTGATGAACCTGTTCATCGATGGCTTTGGCGACCGCCTCGTCCGACTCGAAATCACCATCCAGCACATCGCCAAAGGTCAGTTGCACCCGGCCTTTCCAGCCGGTCATGCCGCGCGCGATGGATTGAATGTCTTCATGCGCGCGTTTGCGATAACCGCCCTTTTGTTCCTGAGCGTGCAGCTCGCGCGCCTTTGCCAAATCCAGCGGGTCAAGCTCGTAGCTGATGCACACCGGCACGATGTTCAGTTCACGCACGTAACTGGCGAAATCGCGGTCGGCCGGTTTGCTCAGACTGAACATATTGATCACCGCTGAATTGGTGCGGTCGTAACCGTCTTTGGCGCGGCCTTCGCGCTGGGCAATCCAGACGTTGGCGTTATCGACAGTGATGCAATGATGGATGTAGCGCGACAGCGTTTGCGCCGCCTGCCACTTGGCTTTCACGCCCTTAACCGAGCGCCGCACGATGAAACTTTTGTTCAGCCGCATCAGATGCGAGGCAAAGGGTTTGCTCAGCAGGTTGTCGCCGATGGCGATGCGCACGGTCTGGAAACCGGCGTGGTACAAGGCCCAGTTGACCATGGCCGGATCCATCACGATGTCACGATGGTTGGAGACAAACAGATAGGCTTTGTTGGGGTCGAGTTTATCGAGGCCGCGCACCTGCAAATCCGACACCGACTTATCGAGAATGCGTTTGACGAAACCGCGCAGGCGCGGCTGAAAATCATCCACCCGGCGCACACCGCGGAACTGCCATTTCAGCGCCAGTTTCACCAGCGGGCGAATCAGCCAGGGCGCTTTGCGATTCACGCCCGGCGCCAGCCAGGAGCCAATGGCGCTGTGCAATTCGACGTCATTCACCGTGGCTTTGAGAATGGCCGGTACTTCGTCGTCGTGGTAAGGGCGAATGTCGTCAAATTCGGTGGTCATAAAGGCCGGTTCGCAGTCAATTGAATCGGCCTACTCTACCTTATGTCCTTTGCAAAATCAGTCACTTGGCCGCGTTGCCAGTTCGCACAGGCGTAACGTTTGGGCGTTGCAATCGATCTCGATCTCCGCGCCCATCGGCAACACCCACATCGGATCGGTATGGCCGAAGTCGAGGTGCGTGACCAACGGCAGATCAAGCCCGGCTTCGTCGCGCACACCGCGCAGCAGCGCCGCGTCGTAATCGGCAAATTGCTCCGGCCGACACCCGCCGGGGCGGCCCAGCAAAATCGCTTTTAAGCGCCGCAACACGCCCATCGCATCCAGCGCGCGGATAAAGCGCAGCAACTGACCCGGCGGCGGTGCTTCTTCCGACGTTTCCATAAACAGCACTGCGTCCTGCCAGTGCTCAAGCGTCGGCCACAACGGCGTGCCGGGTAATTCGTTCAGCGAATCCATGCAGCCACCGAGCAGATGACCGTGCACCCGGCCATCGCCTTGCAACCAATGCCATTGCGTGGGTTGCTCACGCGGCCGGGTCGGGCTGCCTTCCACTGGAATCGCCCAGTCCACAACGTCGGTTGACCAGGCGCCGGTGTTGGCTGGCAATGTCCAGTTGGGCTCTGGCTCGAACAAGGTCGCGCGCACGCTATCGACCATCAACGGCAACAGGCCGCCGCGTTCGCCAAAGCCAGCCATGATCGACGGTCCGTAATAAGAACGCAGCCCGGCTTTCAGACAGACCAGATGGCTGACGGTGGTGTCGGAATAACCGAGAAAAATTTTGGGGTTTTGGCGCACCACGTCGAGATCGAGATGCGGCAATAACCGAATCGAATCGTCACCGCCGATGGTGGAAACAATGCCGTGAATGTTGGCGTCGGCAAACGCCTGCATTAAATCGTCCGCCCGGGCCGCTGGGTTTTGCGCCAGCCAATCGGCGTCGCGCAACGCATTCGGCATAGCCACCAGTTCAACACCGAATTCAGCCTCCAATTGGCGCTTGCCCAATTCGTACTGGTGCGGAAACACTCCCGGCCCACCCCAGGACAAACTGACCGCAGCCAGGCGGTCACCAGCGCGCAATGCGCGGGGAATTTGCAACGGCAACATTAATCTCTCCTATCAATGCGATGCATTTATCTCAACATTTATCCGGTGCCAGAGCCAGCTCGGCGCTTGCCAGTCAAGGAGTCAGCCCCCAGACTTAAGCGGCTGGCCCGTTGGGCCGAGGTTGTGAACGAGATCTGCCATTCCATGAGTGCCCGCGACGACATTCTCCAATTGCTCAAGCAAAGCGACGCCTTGACCGCCGCCGATGTTGGCGACGCCACCGGCTTGACCAGCATGGGCGCGCGCGGCCATCTGGAGCGACTGGAACGCGATGGTCTGGTGCAGTGGCAGGAAACGCCTCACGGTCGCGGTCGGCCACGGCGTTTGTGGCGCTTAACGCGCGACGGCCACGACCGCTTTGGTGATCGTCACGACCGCTTAACGGTCGAACTGATCGGCCAGGTGCGGCAATTGTTTGGCGACGACGGCCTGAATCGTCTGATCGGCGAACGCGAACAACAACAGCGCACGCGTTACCAAAATGCCTTGCGTCAGGTGCCCGATTCGCCACAAGCCAAACTCGACGCACTCGCCGCCGAACGCTCGCGCGAAGGCTACATGGCCGAAGTTATCGCCACCGATGGCGGCTGGGAATTGATTGAACACCACTGCCCGATCTGCGCCGCCGCCGAAACCTGCCAGAATTTTTGCCGCTCCGAATTGACGGTGTTTCGCGACAGCCTGGGACCGGATTACGAAGTGGAACGCGCCGAGCATTTACTCAGCGATGGCCAACGTTGCCGCTACGCCATCAAGCGCCGGGAGGACGAATGACCACCTACCGATTCTTCGCCTATCTCGGCCGGCTGCGCTGGATAAAACGCTGGGGGCTCAAGCGCAACGTCATTGAAGAAAACGTCATGGAGCATTCCTGGCAGGTCGCCACCATCGCTCATGCGTTAGCGGTGATTCGCAACGAACAGTTCGGTGGCGGCTGTTCGCCAGAACGCGTTGCCACCGCCGCGCTGTATCACGACGTCAGCGAAATCATCACCGGCGATTTGCCGTCGCCAATCAAGTACCACTCCAGCACCATCACCGCCGCTTACAAAGCCATCGAAGACGAAGCCGAACAGGAAATGCTGGCGCAATTACCGGCCTGGATGCAAAACGCCTACGCGCCGTTTTTGCGACATCAGGACATGGACGAGGAAGTAGCGGACTTAGTGAAGGCGGCCGATTTAATCAGCGCTTATTTGAAATGCCAGAGCGAACTGAACGCCAATAATCAGGAATTTTCCCGGGCGGCAGTGGAGATTGAACGCAAGATTCGCCAGCTGGCACACCCGGAAGTGGATTATTTTATGACCCACTTCGTTGAGTCCTACCAACTGACGCTCGACGAATTACTGATTCAGCACGACAAAAACACCAACCCGCGCTGATCAGCCCAAGCCGATGCCTTTGAGCACCACTTGGGTAACCGTAGCGATGGCGGTGTCGTAATCGGCATCCGACAACTCTTCGGCATCCAACGCCCACTGCACCTGAGTGGCAAAGTCGGCGTAATGCTGAGTGGCACCCCAGATCAGAAACATCAGATGCAGTGGATCGACCGCGTCCATTTTGCCAGCGTCGATCCAGGCCTGAATCACTTTCGCACGACCACGCGCCCAGATGTGCAGTTCATCCGCCAGGTATTTTTTCAGATGCGGCGCGCCCTGAATCACTTCGATGGCAAAGATTTTCGACGCCAAAGGATGGCTGCGCGAATAACGGATTTTGGCGCGAATATAAGCGCCGATGGCCTCGGCCGGATCGTCATCCACAGTGGCGTCGTTAAACGCCTGGTTCCACATACCGAGGATGTCCGACAACACCGCACCGTATAAACCGGCCTTATTCTGGAAGTAATACAGGATGTTGGATTTGGGCAGACCGGCGCGTTCGGCAATAGCGTTCAACGACGCCCCTTTAAAGCCGTGCTGAGCAAATTCCGTTTCGGCCGCGCTGAGAATAACGGCTTCGTTTTGTTGACGAATACGACCCGCTTTTTCCTTGGTCTGGAATTCTTCCTTCAGCCGTTTCTGGGCTTGATCGACCATTGAGTTTCCTACACTGCGGTTGAATGGAACGCTAACTCACTGATTCAGCGCTGTTTTTAGCTTATGGGTGTTGTCTGACCATTGCAATAACGGCGCTGACCAGCAACCCAGGTTGCCTGCGTTAAACGTTCATCACCGAGAATCACCAGCGCGAATAAACGCTCATCCAACGCCTCGATGCCGTCCAGCCGCGCCGCCAGATTCTGACTCGCCACCGGGTTCAACACCACCAGATCCGCCTGCTTGTCGACATCCAGAGTGCCAATCTCAGCACCCAGATGCAGCGCCTCGGCGTTGCCTTGGGTGATGCGGTGCAACAGCCAGTTGGCCGAGAGTTTTTTGCCTTTCAATTGCGCGACTTTATAAGCCTCGGCCGCCGACACCAGTTGCGACAGCGAGGTGCCACCGCCGACATCGGTCGCCAGACTCAAGGCCACGCCCTCGTCTTCGGCGCGTTGGAAGTCGAACAAACCGCTGCCCAAAAACGTATTGGAGGTCGGGCACACGGCCAGTCGCGCGCCGGTGTTCGCCAGCGACTGCCACTCGCGATCCGTCAGGTGCAAACCGTGCGCCAGAACAGCGTGATCGTTCAGCAAACCGTAGCGTTCATAGACATCGACGTAATCGCGCGCGTTTGGAAACAGCGATTTCACCCAAGCCACTTCGGCCGGGTTTTCCGACACATGGGTCTGGCTGTACAGGCCCTCGGCGAGCGACATCAACGCACCAGCGCCTTCCAGTTGTGCCTCGGTCGAGGTGGGCGCAAAACGCGGCGTAACTGCGTAACGCAAACGGTCGGTGCCGTGCCAGCGTTGAATCAGCCGGGCGCTGGCGTCGTAACCGCTTTGGGCGGTGTCGCTGAGAAAATCGGGGCAGTTGCGATCCATCAACACCTTGCCGGCGATCATCGCCATGCCACGCGTTTGCGCGGCTTCGAACAAGGCATCCGTGGCGTCTTCGTGCACGGTGCCGAACACCAACGCAGTGGTGGTGCCGTGCGCCAGCAATGAATCGAGAAAGGCACCGCTGGCGCTGCGTGCGACCGCCGGGTCTTCAAAGCGACGCTCGGCCGGAAAGGTGTAGCGCTCCAGCCAATCGAGCAATTGTTCCCCCCAACTGGCGATCACCGGCATCTGGGCAGCGTGCACGTGGCTATCGATAAAACCCGGCAACAGCCAGGCGTTGCCATAATCGTAAACGGCGTCAAATTGGTCGCGCGGCCAGGGCAAATCGGCGCGGTCGCCGTGCCAGAGAATACGGCCTTGTTGAATCACTAAGGCGCCTTGGGGCTGATGGCGACAGTCAGACGGGGTGGGAAAATCCAGTGTTTGAGCCAGCAGCAACACGGCGCCGGTCAAAGGGGCGGTCTGGTTCATGACGGCCTGGGGGTAGTTGATACGGCGCAAGGATAGCAAAGTTGACCTCTTGGTCAACTCTGCAAATCGAAGGGCAACAGGGATCGAAGCCGAAATCAGGGCAGCCAGAGTTCGAAGCTGGCGCCGCCTTTGGGATCGTTGGTCAATTGAATGGTGCCCTGGCGATCACCGTTGCGGTGCAGGCCGGCAATCTGATGGCAGAAGAACAAGCCCAGGCCGGTGCTGCCGGTCTGGAAATTCACGCTACCCTGCTCTTCTTCGGTGCCCATAAAATTGAGCAATTTTTCCGGGTAACCATCGCCGTTGTCGACAACCCGAATCGACAAACCGCCGTCGCGTTCGCTGACAAACACATCCACCCGGTCGCGGGTATAGCGAATGCAGTTGGTCAGGATATTCGCCAGCACGCTTTCGATCAGCGCCGGGTCCATGTACCAGACGCAGTCCGGGTCATCCATCTGGATGTTCAATTCAATGCCCAGAGCCGTCAGGCTTTCGGTGTAACGCGAGCTGGCGTCCTGCACCACCTCTTCCACCGGCACGTCGTCGAAACTCGGATGGAAGGTGTTCTGGTGCATGCGATACAAACCCAGCATGTGCACCAGATCGTTGTTGATGCGGCCGGTTTCCAGCCGGATGCGATTCAGATAGGCCGCACCTTCCGGGCTCACCTGCGCCACTTCCTGCATGACGTCGCGAATCTGATCGTCGATCAGGCTGAGGGCGTTTTTCACATCATGGACGGTCGAGGCCATGATGGTGTTCATATCGAGTTCGAGCTTGCTCATCGTTTGCCTCGTCATTGCGCGACAACAGCGCCGTCGGTCAAATCATTGAGTTTGGTGCGAATGGTCAGATAGCGTTCGTACTGATAGTGGTCACGCGGCAAATAACTGATCCGTTTGACCAACTCCACGCACTGATCCAGGCGCTGTTTCGACGGCGTACCCGTACCCACTTCCAACAGGCTCGACTGCACCAGGTTGAGAATAATGCCGGGGTGGCGTGGCGAATGTTCCAGCGCTTCTTCGAACTGGCCCACCGCTTCGGAGTAGCGTTTTTTCTTGTAGTGCTCGATGCCCTGAATGTTCAGGTGGTGCGCCTTTTCGCGCATCTCGGCGGTGGTCTTTGGCTCGGTCTGAACCTGATTCAGGCGATCGAGGAAAGCCTTGGACGAACGGTGATAATCGCGCAGTTTGTCGATCAATTCGTCGGCCAGTTCGTTCTCGCCCTTTTCATAAATGATCTCGGCGATATCCACGGCGCTGTCCTGCGACAACTCTTCCATCTTGCGCGACGCCTTTTGCGCCAGCTCTTTAATAAAGCCGTCGGCGCGGGCACGAACGTCCTGCGGATCGTTCAAAAAGGCCCGGTATGCACGCGACACCAAATCGCCATCGGCATCGTCCGGGAAGTTCTTCATCAACTTCTTTAAGTAGGTCATCGCATCGAGCCGCAACCGACGCCGCTGGGCTTCGTTGGTTTCCAGCGCCATGCGGGTCCGGGTGGCGCGCAGGGCGTCTTTGTAGACGTCGGGCGAGTCATGCATGGTGCCTTCGGACAGATTGACCACTTCTTTATAAGCGCGGGTAGCCGTCGCCAGGTCGCCATTACCGGTGGCGACTTTCGCCAGGCTGCGCTGACGCGGAATGTTCAGCGGGGAGCGCTCCAACGCCTGCTCCAGCGTGTGCTGCACATGCTCAGGTTGCTTGAGCATGTTCTGCACCTGCGCCAGCAGGTCGTAAGCATCGATCAGGTTGGGTTCTTTGCTGATCAGCGTGCGCAAGCCTTTTTCGGCTTTTGGCAATTCCTTGCGCGCCACCTGAATGCGGTGCACTTCCAGCCGTGCCCAGGGGTATTCGCGTTCTTTCAACACCATGCCGAGGAACTTGGTGGCATCGTCCAGACGGTCGGTTTTCAGCAACGCCTGGTGGTATTTACGCTGCGCCCAGGGCCGGTAGCGGCTCTTGTTCTTGATCAGGTCGCGGCACATCTTAGCCACTTCTTCCCAGTTGCCACGGTCGAGAGCGGCATTGACTGGCCGCAACTCTTCCTGGCGGTCCATCCAACGCACCAGTCGCTGCTTGAGCGTGTCCAGAGCAAAGGGTTTGGCAAGGTAGTCATCCGGCTGGAATTCGAGCGTGCCCATAACGCGGTCGCGCGAGGTTTCTGCGGTGATCATCACAAAGAAGGTTTCGTGCGACAGCCAACCGCGCTTGCGCCACTCTTCGAGCAGCTGCGAGCCGTTTTTGCCCTTTTCCAGGTTGTAGTCGCACATGACGATATCGAGCTTTTGTTCCCGCACAATGCGGGTTGCTTCGTTGCCATGTGCCGCTTCAAAGACGTTGCGCAGCCCGATGGAGGTAATCATGCTCTTAATCGACTTACGCACGTTGGCAAAATCGTCGACCAGTAAAACGTGCTTATTCAGCGAATCTGATAAGTCCAAACCCATTAGGGCTCCTTTGTTACTGCTCCAGTGACCCAGGGGTTCTCAACGAAATGGGTTCACTGTTAAACTGATCACAAAGTGGTCAATTTCTTTTTCAAAAAATGGACTGACCGCATGTTGGTCGCAGTTTTTCGGACTACTTTGCGAACTGATAGACAAACTGCGTCTAAGCATAGCAACCAACGCACAACTTAAGTAGTTCCCTGCCCGATTATTGCAGTTATCGGCACGCCAAACTGCGTTCTGGGGCGAGAGCACTGACCACGGACGATGTAACATGGCCCTCTCTTCCTTTTTTGGCCGACGCCCTGCCCTTGCCTGGAGCGTCACCCTGGTTGTTTCCCTGCCGCTTTCGGCCATGGCCGAATCTCAATCCACACCCAATTCAAATGGTCCAGTTGTCGCACTGGACCAGGATGTTAACGGCCCCGTGCTCGAAGAGTTTATCAGCATGATTCGTGCCGGTGATTGGGAGCCAGCGCGCATCATGGCACCGGAGCTGCTGGATCGCTTCGAAGGCACGCCCCGTTTCGACTTCTTCTACGCCCAGTTGCTGCTGCACGACGGCGAAACCCGCGAAGCCATTTTTGCGCTCGAACGGGTGCTGATCATGCAACCGGAACAGCACCGCGCCCGGCTCGATCTGGCGCGGGCCTATTACGCCAACAACAACCTGGTGCGGGCACGAACCGAATTTGAACGCGTTCTGGAGACCAATCCGCCGCCGCAGGTGCGCACCAACATCGAGGCGTTTCTGGATCGCATCACCGCCATCGAACGCGCCCGTGACCGTCAGTTCAATCTGTTCGCTGGCGTTGAAGGCGGCTACGACACCAACATCAATGGCGGCGGCAATCTGGATGGGCAGCTCGATCCGAACCTGCTCGGCCTGACCGACTTGAGTGACGAGTCGCTGGCCATCGAAAGCGCCTACACCCAGTACCGTTTTGGCGCCCGTCTGGTGCAACCGACCAGCTTAAAAACCGGCCACGTTTTCGGCTTCCTCGGCCAGGCCACGCAGTACCTGGAAGACGATTCTTTCAACCAAACCCGAATCACCGGCCAATACCGCCTGCAACGCGCTTTGCCGCGTAAATCGCGTGCGCAGATATCGACCAACCTGAGCCAAAGCCTGCTCGGCGGCGAAGCCTATCAGTTCTCGGCGGCCTTAAGCGGCCAGGCCACGACGCCGTTATTCGCGTCGTTGGAAGGCGGACTGGCGGCCCAGCTCAATATGGGTTTTGCCCAGAGCGACGACGCTTCCGACAGCAGCACCGACGCCATTGGCGTTCTGTTTACTGCGGCTGAAAACAATCGCCGCCATCGCTTCGACAGCCAATTCGTGCGTTTCCGTCGGGGCGGCAACAACGACGGCCATCTGGAATGGAACGGCATCAGCAACCGCTACAGCCTGGGCTGGCAGTTATCTGGCAAATGGACCACCGACGTAGCCTTCCGTCACGACCTGCGCACCTACCAGGACGACGACCTGCTGTTTTTGCAAAACAACAGCAACAACCAAACTAAGGTGCGCAAAGACCAACTCATCACCGCCGACATAGGGCTGAGCTGGCAACCGGCATCCTGGTTACAAACCCGCACTGGCAGTCGGTTTGAATGGCTGGATTCGAACATCAATGCCTATGAGCGGGACCGGTTGGTGATCAATCAATCAGTCACGCTGACGTTCTAGGAGTCGTGTCATGAAAGGATTATTACGCCCACACCTTTTATTGCTGCTGTTGGTGCTGCTGACACCGGCACCGTTGTGGGCGGCCGCCGGCAAAGTAGTCATCGCCACCGGTGACGTCTTTGCGGTAAACGCCCAGGAACAACGCCGGCTGCTGCAACGTCGTTCCGACGTGTTTGAAGGCGACACCCTGATCACCGGCGCCGACGGCACACTGCAACTGCGCTTCGAAGACAACGCCATTCTGGCGTTACGCGCCAATTCACAACTGCGTATTAGCGAATACCACGGCGCCGACGGTGCCCAGGGCGAGCGCGTGTTGATGGATTTACTGGCCGGCGGCTTCCGTACCATCAGCGGCAGTTTCGGCAAAACGGATCGCGATGCGTATCAAGTCCGCACGCCCACCGCCAGCATCGGTATTCGCGGCACGCACTACGAAGCGGTGTTTGATTCCAACACCCTGAGTGTGGGCGTATACGAAGGCGGCATTTCGGTCACCAACGAGTTGGGCACCATTAACCTTGGTTTAGACAGCGACTTCCTCTACGCCCAGGTTCAATCGGGCGCCCTACCGCAAGGTTTACTGAACCCGCCAGCCAACTTGAACGTACCGAACACGCCACAAGCTGACGCGCCACCAGCAGACGATGGCGAAGAATCCGACGAAGCCAGCGACGATGAATCCGATGGCAGCGAAGAAGCGCCGCTGCCCGACATAAACGACCCGTCGGACAACCCGCCGCCAAGCAATAACCCGGACAACACCAACCTGCCGATACCTGACGCGGACGACATCAGCGACGACGATTTTAATTTCAGCGCCATCGAAGACGACCTGGATGAAAAAATCGATCAGCAGGATCCCAACAGCGTGGTGGCGTTAACGACCAGTGAGATTAATGCGCTGAAAAGTGACGTCGCCGTAACTGGAATTCTGGTGTTTGCGCCGGGGCAATCGCCATCGGGCCAAGGCCCGATCATTGCCTACAGCGCTCAGGTTGGTGGGCAAAACATCAGCAACCTTTATGTCGCTTATGAAACCCAAAACGGCACTGAATTAGACGGCAGTTTTTATCTGCCCAATCTGGTGTTGCGGCCGGATGGACTTGCCGGAACGTCCGGTGCCGATGAAATCGGCAGTGGGTTAGCCGAATCAGTGAATTGGGAACATTGGGACGAATCCGTTGATATCGAGGTTGGCAGCACGTCGGATTTCGATTCCGGTAGCGGTAGCGCATCGCAATTCTTTTTTATCCAGGCCGAACCCACACAGGCCAAACTCTCTGGCACGATGAATTTTTCAATGTGTGATGGCTGCTTTGCTGTCGATGGTATGGGTGGAATTTCAGAAGCGGCTGGCGGATTAAAGGTCGATTTCCAGAACCTTGATGCAGATGGATTTCTACAGTTCCAATCCGATTCAGGAGTCTGGGAAATGGGCTTTGAAGGCGACATCAATGGAACGGTGCTAAACGCGTCGCTCGTCGATTCTGTATCGATCAATTGGGGCGGCGGCAACACCGATACTTTCAGCAGTCAAATTGGTGGTTCAGATTCCCTGTCTGGAAATGTCAGTGGAATTTTTACCGGCACCAGTGGTGCCATAGATTTTGTAGGCGGATTCAGCGCTGAAAATGGCGACGGATCGTCCGCAGCCTATGGCATTTTCACCATGGATCAAACGAATGGAATTCCTTCGGAGATAGAATAATTCCCAACTCTTAATTTCTGGCTTTGTCACCCCACCCGCGCTAGGGATGCGCAACCTAAAACTTAACTCTTAAAATTAACCATCGTTTTGTGAAGGATGTTGTATGAAACGATTGCTGCCCGTTACCGGGCCATGTCTCGCTATTGTTCTTTGTTTACTCCTACCCTCCACGCTCTTGGCTGCCGCAGGCAAAGTAGTCATTGCCGCAGGCGATGCGTTTGCCGTTGATGCGCAAAACCAACGTCGGGAACTGCAACGACGTGCTGATGTGTTTGAAGGCGATACGTTGATCACCGGCGACGACGGCCAATTGCAATTGCGTTTTGAAGACAACGCCATTCTTGCACTGCGCGCCAATTCAGAACTGCGCATCAGCGAATACCACGGCGCCACCGAAGAACGCGGTGAGCGTGTGTTGATGGAATTGGTCAGCGGTGGTTTCCGAACCATTTCCGGCCACTTCGGCAAGTCGGAGCGCGATGCGTATCAGGTGCGTACGCCCAATGCCAGCATCGGCATTCGCGGTACGCATTACGAAGCAGTGTTTCAATCCGATACGTTGACCGTCGGTGTGTACGACGGCGGCGTTTCGGTTCGCAACGATTTCGGTGAATTGAATCTGGGCCGCGACAGCAACTTTTTGTTTGCCGAAGTAGCCGCTAACAACACCCCACGCGGCCTGTTGAACCCGCCGGATATTTTGAACATTCCGAGCACACGCTTGCGCCCGCAAAACAACGGCAACAGTGACAGCGAAAATAACGACGAAACCGACGGCTCGGAAAACACCGAAGACGACGACGGCGAACTCAGCGATGCGGATGTTGAATCCACCGACAGTCCGACCAACCCCGAACCCGATGCGCTCGTCACCAACCCCGATGAATTCACCATCAATACCCTGGAAAATGTGTTGAACGACAGCGCCGAACAACTGCGCGGCGACCCCCGTTTAACCGACGCCGAAGAACAGGCGTTAGCGAGCAGCGACCAGACCGGTTTTCTGGTGTTTGCAGCCGGCTCATTCAACGACAGCGCCAACACCTCTGACGACGACTCGTTTGCCACGCTGAACGTGTTATTTAGTTACGCTGCGGCCGTCTCCGGCGGGAATACCTTCTACGGAATATTCAGCGACGAAGCCGAAGAAGTTCTGCTACCGCTGGACGACGTTGACCCGGCAACAGACACCGTAGTCGGCATCGTAAAAACCGAAGGACTGACACAGACCACGCTGGAAAAATTCACGCTCAGCAATGGCGACGTTGTGGAATGGGGCATCTGGAACGCCTCGGACAATCACTCTGCGCAGACCTACCACAACACCGAATCCGGCGCACAAACCGGCACCATCGACCAGCCGTTTTATTACGTGCTGGCGGATTCGACCACGGCACAATTGAGCGGCGAACGCTCGTTCAGCAGCGGTGAATGTTCGTCCGGTTGTTTCAGTTCAAACCTGCCGACGGGCACCAGTTTTTCGGGCGATCTCAACGTTAATTTCAGCGACCTGTCCGCACAGGGCAACCTGACATTTATTGAGCCCAGTTCAAACCAATGGTCCATTCAATACGAAGGAGTAATCATTGGCACGCAAATGGTGGGTTTGATTGGCGGTGAGTCGGCGTATCTGGTGGACCAGAGTCAGAACTCGTACGCATTGACCGGCGGCGTCTACGGTATTTTCTCCGGCCCGGATGACGATCTGGTATTTGTCGGCGGCGTGAATGCATCCATTGCCGACCCCCTGACCACGCAGGATGCACAGACGGTGAGTACCGACGAACTCTACGGCGTCTACCTGCTGACGGAAGGCGAAGGCGTTAATTAAGGTTATCGATGGCGTCGAACCCTTGACGCCTCGCAATGTTTCCCACCGGATTTCCCGGCGGCATTTTGACCCCGTCGGAAAATCCGGTCGTTTCTGCTTACAAAGACCAACAGAATTCTGTCGTACACTGGCGTAGGCTTGATCAAATTTCAGTCAACTTTCAGTGGAAAAGGGCTGAAGTCAGGCACGCTATTCGCCACACCACCGAGCGGCAAGGACGTCGTCGGCACTGAGGCATTGTCTGTATAGCGACGAACAACAGGGACACTCAGACTCGCCTGATTGAGTTCAATTAAGCAGGATGCTCCATGGATTGCATAAGTCAGAAGTTGCAGCTTTTCCTTGTTGGTTTGTTGTTGGCTTTACCCCTCCCGCTTTATGCGGCCGCTGGCAAAGTCGTCATCGCCGCAGGCGATGTTTACGCCGTCAACGCCCAGAACGAACGCCGACCGCTTCAACGACGCGCCGATGTGTTTGAAGGCGACACCCTGATCACCGGCACCGACGGCCGGTTGCAATTGCGCTTCGAAGACAACGCCATTCTTGCCTTACGCGCCGACTCCCAATTACGCATCAGCGAATACCACGGCGCCAGCGACACCCAACCCGAACGCGTATTAATGGACTTGCTCGGCGGCGGTTTCCGCACCATTTCCGGCAGCTTTGGCAAATCCGAACGCGACGCCTACCAGGTGCGCACCCCCAATGCCAGCATCGGCATTCGCGGTACCCATTACGAGGCCGTATTTGAATCGAACACCTTGAGCGTGGGCGTATACGAAGGCGGCATCGTGCTCACCAACGACCAGGGTTCATTAAACCTCGGCCTCGACAGCGAATTCGTATTCGCACAAGTTCAGGCCGGCAATTTGCCCCAGGGCTTGCTGAACCCGCCGGCGAATTTGAATGTGCCAAACACGCCGCAAACGGATGAAGAAGGCGAGGAATCCGACGAAGAAGAATCGGATGACGGCAGCGACGAAAGCGATGGCGATTTAAATGACGACGCCGCCAATCAATCGCCCGATAACAACCCTAACGATACAGCTTCGGTTGCGAACGACGTTGGCGGTTTCACTGCCGATGATTTTAATTTCAGTGCGTTAGAGGATGCGCTGGAGGAAGAGCTGAATCGACAAGATGAGAGTGAGAGCGGGCCAGGCGTAGTTGAATTAACGGAAGATGAAGTAACCGCAATTAATAATAATTCTACCGCTGTCATTTTAGTGTTTTCACCTTCGACTACAGGGACTGATGGTGAACTTATGTTCCCTGGTGGGCCAGTATTTGGATACCAAGGCATAACTGAAAATTTACAAGATACCAACTCCCCATTTTTTATCGCCTTTAGCTCGCAAAATTTAGATGAACAAGAGCAGGATTTAGTTTCACCAAACTTGGTTATCAGGCCTGATGACAGTAGCTACGCAGATGACAATGGGAGTTATGGTGAACTTGGGGATATATATTGGGAAGAATGGAACGCCAACGTTGAACAGCCTACAACGGCCTTAGCTGGATCCGATTCAGGCTTTGGCTCAGGGCAAGTTATTGAAACGTTTTACTACATTACAGCTGAGCCGACACAAGCAGAACTACGTGGAACTAGATTCTTTTCTTTAGGGCCAGATGTGGGCATGTTGGAAAGCACGGGTTTTAGTAGTTTTGGAAGTAATGTCTCTGGCTATTTAGAAGCATCTTTTAATTCGGGTGTGGCCAATGGCAACCTAACATTTGGTGACAGCGATTTCGTAGAAACCTGGTCTCTTGATTTCGAGGGTCAGGTAAATGGAAGTGTTTTAAATGCATCTCTTCTCGATAGCAGCACCTATACGGTCGAACTTCAGATTCCAGAAATATATGAGGTAGCCGGTAGCGTTAATGGCGTCTTTACTGGAGAAAGCGAAAATATTGATTTTGTTGGTGGGTTTAGTGCGGAAACTGTAGATACTGACAACAATGATGAAGTTTATGGGGTTTTCGTAATGGAAGAATACTCCGGACAAGAAATAGGAGTGGACTAAAAACCCCAAGCCTCAACCAAATAAAAAATGCCGGCATAAGCCGGCATTTTTTTAACTCAACCCCACCCCATCAAGGCGCCGGATGCTCATAGAAGGCAACCAAAATGGAATGGTCACCGTTATCAAACAATCGATAGGCACCGGCGACGAGTCGGCCGTCATCATCCAGATACGCCAGACCCGGTATGTCGGCTCGCTTGCCATCGCCAATGCTGGCGTTCACGGTGAATTTGAATTCGTTGGGTCCAATGTCAAAAAACTCACCGCTGATCGGGTCGCTATTGGCATCGGTTCCGGTGAAGGTACCGTCGGCCTGAATACTGAGTGACGCAGTGCCGAGGTACACCCAGTAACCCACCAGATCATCAACGCCAACTTCTTTATTCAACGTCGCATTCGGTTCCAGAACGATGCTGTTGTTGAAATCACCAACTTGGGTTTCGCCGGTAAGGCGAGTGGCGCTTTCCACCGATATCGTAACGTCCATGTCGGCGCAGTCGAATTCGTCGGCGCCTAAATTGATGTCACACCAAATGGAGTCATCGCTGGTCAGTTGGCCCGACGCTCGAGTGACCGACTGATTCATGGTTCCGGTGCTGAAGTTAATGTCCAGTTCGTTATTGTCGTCGTCTTCCAGAATAAGGAAGCGGTTGTCATCCACCACCATGATGTTTGAACGTTCGTCATTCACCTGGCTGGTCATCGTCCAATGCCCGGTGGCATCGATTGTCGGCCCTTGGTCTTCTTCCACTTGGCATCCCTGTAATACGACGGCAGTCAGCATTACGGCCACTACTGGGTACTTCATATTTCTTACTCCGAATAGATATTTCACACGTTAGTGGGTTGTCTCCCTCCCACTGGTACTGGACCAGGAACGCGAGTTTCCTGCCCAACCGGTCAATATTAATCAATCCAAGTTAATAATTGCGTGATCTTTTTCATAATTTATTCCCCAGAACCCCCTAATACCGACCTACTGAACCACGAGTTCACTAGCTCGGTCTGAACAGGCTGGTCAGAATCGCCGCTCAATAAATGACCCATTCACCACAAACGGGAAGCTGAGAAGCGCCTGGGCGCTGCAGTTCTTGGACGATAATGACTCTGCTGAAACCACTCCTTCGGATACTATTCACTTCGGGTTTGATGATTCTGTCGCTGCCGTTATGGGCCAGCGTTGGCAAGGTCGTCATTGCCTCGGGCAATGTTTATGCCCTGGATACCAACAACGAGTACCGGGTGCTGTATCGCCGGGCGGAAATTTTTGCAGGCGATACCCTGATCACCGAGGCCAACAGCCAGTTGCAATTGCGCTTTACCGACAATGCGGTGTTGGCACTGCGCGAACAGTCGCGCTTGCGCATCGATGCCTATCACGGCAGCAGCGACACGCAACAAGAACAGGTACTGATGAATTTGCTTGAGGGTGGGTTGCGCACCATCAGTGGCAGCTTGGGCAAAAGCAACCGCGAGGCGTACCGGCTCGATACGCCCAACGCCAGCATTGGCATCCGTGGCACGCAGTATGAAGCGGTTTTGACGAACGACCGTCTGGCGGTTGGGGTCTATGAAGGTGGCATTGTGGTCAGCAACGCCCAAGGTTCGCTAGCGCTGGGTCTGGGTGGCAATTTCAATTTTGCCGAGGTCAGTCCCGGCCAGGCGCCGCTAGGCACGCTCATCGCCCCGGCCGTGTTGAACGGTGCCCAAACACCAGACAGACAGAGCCAGTCGGGTGCTCAAAGCGAATCGTCTGGCTCAACTTTCCTGGCCGATGCCAACTTGGCTACCGGACCAGACAGCGACCCGGACAATCTGATTGAGATTCCCACAACCGACAAACAACCGTCGTTCAATACCGTTGAGAACAGTTTGCCAGACAGCCCCGGCGCCTCGTCGTCGTTGCTCTCGGCTGAGCAACAGGCGGCGTTGAACCAAGACGGCCAGTTTGGTTTTCTGCTTACGCCCGACGCCAGTCCGCTCAACTATGTCTATGGCGCGCAACTCAACGGATCGACGTTCTACGCCCAATACAACGACGGTGCCGACCCGGAAACCGGCTTGCCGACTGCAGTCATTCACAGCCCGGCTGGCATGAGTGCGACACCTTTGGCGAGTCACGATCTGGGCAATGGTTATCACGTGGATTGGGGAATATGGGATGTGGACGCGGCCAACCCGGCACAGGGACACAGCGCCGATGGCATCGCAACAATCGACACGCCCTTCTTTTATGTTGAGGCCGATCCGGTGGCAACGGCCGGCTTGTCCGGTACCCGTCAGTTCACGTTAAGTGATGTCGATAACAACTTCAGTGCTTCGTTGCCGTTGGATTTGGCAGTAGGCAATCCGCAAGTGTCGATGACCGTCAATTTCGACTCGTTGAATGTGAACGGCAGCATCGGTTTTTACGCTGAAAGTCCGGATGGAGATTCCGCTCACGATACGTGGTTTATGCGATTCGCCGGTCAGGCCGATGGGGCATTTGTTGAGGCCAACTTGTGGGGTAGTAGTGTCACCGACGGCTCCACCAACAATGCCTACGGGCTGACCGGCGCCATGGGCGGCATGTTTACCGGCAGCAATGGGCAGGATTTCGTTGGTGGTTTTAACGCCGAGGTCGTTAATGGGCCGGGCGACAACAGCGTCGCCGATAGCGCCAGCGGCGTCTTTTTATTGGAGCCGACATCCAATTAACCGGCATCAACTTTTAGAGGCGATTGGTAAGGGCGGTTGGTCAAATCACGGCAACCTTCAACCGCCCTCCCTTATTGCCTTAACCCCCTATAATCTTGACTCACTTTTTCCCCCACGGCATGGAATAGCCACCCCCTTTCAGCTATCGTGCGCCCACCATCCCCCTTTTTGACGACAGAGAATTCGACTTTTATGACAGATCGCCCCAATTCATTCGACAAAGCAGACCTGATCGAGTGCGGCTATGGGCGCATGTTCGGCCCGGGCAATGCGCAATTGCCGGTCGATAACATGCTGATGATGGATCGCATCCGCCTGATCACCGATACCGGTGGTGAAAACGGCAAAGGCGAAATCATCGCGGAGCTGGATATCAATCCCGATCTCTGGTTCTTCCAGTGCCATTTCCCGGGTGATCCGGTGATGCCCGGCTGTCTGGGCCTGGATGCCATGTGGCAGTTGGTGGGCTTCTTCCTCGGCTGGCGTGGCAACGAAGGCCGCGGCCGTGCACTCGGTGTAGGCGAGTTGTCGTTCAAAGGCCAGATCGAGCCGGACGCCAAACTGGTGACTTATAAACTGACCATCAAGCGCGTTATGGAATCGCGTTTGATCATGGGCATCGCCGATGGCGTTGTTGAATGCGACGGCAAGCCCATCTACTTCGCCAAAGACCTCAAAGTCGGTCTGTTCAAACCTGAACAGATGGGAGGCTGACACCGATGAAACGCGTTGTGATTACCGGCCTGGGCATTGTTTCGTGCCTGGGCAACGATGCCGCCACCGTTGCCGCCAACCTGCGCGCCGGTCGTTCGGGCATCCGCTTTAACCAAACCTATGCCGACATGGGCATGCGCAGCCACATTTCCGGCACGCCGGAAATCGACCTGGCTGAACACATCGACCGCAAATCGATCCGTTTTATGGGCGATGCCGCCGGTTTCGCTTATGTCTCCATGCAGCAAGCCATTGCCGATGCAGGTTTAACAGACGATCAGGTATCGAACATCCGCACTGGCATCATCGCCGGTTCCGGCGGTGCCGATTCCGGCAGCCAGACCGAAGCGGCCGATATTCTGCGCGAAAAAGGCCTGAAACGAGTCGGCCCGTATCGCGTCACCCAAACCATGGGTTCCACTGTTTCGGCCTGCCTGGCAACGCCGTTCCAGATCAAAGGCGTGAACTATTCGATTTCGTCTGCCTGCTCCACCAGCGCGCATTGCATTGGCAACGCCATGGAACTGATCCAGCTGGGCAAACAGGATGTAATGTTCGCCGGCGGCGCTGAAGCCGAGCACTGGACGATGAGTTCTCTGTTCGACGCCATGGGCGCGCTGTCCACCCAATACAACGACACCCCCGAGCGCGCCAGCCGCGCTTACGACGCCAACCGCGATGGCTTTGTGATCGCCGGTGGCGGCGGCATGTTGGTGTTGGAAGAGTTGGAACACGCCAAGGCCCGTGGCGCGAAAATCTACGCGGAAATCGTCGGCTACGGTGCCACCAGCGACGGCTACAACATGGTTGCCCCAAGTGGTGAAGGCGCGGTGCGCTGCATGCAGATGGCGTTGCAAAACGTCGAAGGCAGCATCGACTACATCAACGCCCACGGCACTTCCACCCCGGCTGGCGACGTAACCGAACTGAATGCGGTGCGTACCGTTTTCGGCGAAGAGATGCCGCCGGTGGCTTCCACCAAATCTCTGTCCGGCCACAGCCTTGGTGCTGCGGGCGTGCAGGAAGCCATCTACAGCTTGCTGATGATGCAAGGCGATTTCATCGCCGCCAGCGCCAACGTCGAAACCCTCGACCCGGAAGCCGGCGACGCCAATGTGGTCACCGAACTGCGCGAAAACGTAAAGCTGAATCGCATCATGTCGAACAGCTTCGGTTTTGGCGGCACCAACGCAACCCTGGTGATGCAGCGTTACGAAGGCTGATATTTCAGCCAGATAAACAAAGGGCCTTCGGGCCCTTTTTTATTGCTCGCGTTTTAAGGCCGGCGCGCGATCCAGCGCATCGGCTTTGCCAGGCATTTGCTGTTAATCCTCATATCCGGCAATCGGTGGGCCTAACCGATGAATCGCCACAGCACCTGGCTCGTCGGTTCTTAGCCCCTTCGGTTCTTAGCCCCTTCAATGTCCCTTCAATCAAAACCACCACCTTCCGCAACAAATATGTGACGCACGTCTCAACCTAAGCATGCGTTTGCAATTTTCCACTTTTATTCCAACGAATTCTCAAACGGTCACTCTGTATGAATAGCCCCTCAGGCGCCCCGGTGGGCGTCTTAGCTCCCGCACAACGGCATACCGCAACAACAGAGCAATACATCATGAGGGCAATGGAATGATCCGATCACTAATCCGTCCGTTCACCAAACCAGCATCCATACTCTGGTTTGTATCACTCACCACCTTATTCGGTTGCACCGCACCCGAGCTTGGTTTCGAAGAGGAAGGCACTGCCCAGCTGGTCGTCGGCGACCGCTTTCGCAACCCCACCATTAATGGCAACGACACACTCGACTTTCGCAGCACCAACACCGCAGTAGCAACCGTGGACGATAACGGCGAAGTCACCGCAATGGCGGCCGGTCAGGCCTATATCGTGGCAACGCAATCTCTGGGTGAACGCACCGACACAGCCCGCTTTTCGGTAGAAGTGATCGACCGCGACGCCACACTCAGCGCCTGGGTTGGCACCAGCCGCAGTCGGCTGTTGCCGTCGGCCGGTCTGAATGGCGTGGAAATCGCCGCCGCGAGCGACCCGAACTGCAACTTCAACCAAGTCATCGGTTGCGATGGCGGCCAAACGCTGCTGGCCCGAAGCGGCAGCTTACTGAACACCACAGCCACCACCTTGCAACAACCCGGCTATTTCCAATTGAATTTTGGCGGTCGCCAGGTGAAAGCGGGCTTGAGCGCGCATCGGTTTCCCGGCCGGTACGATCACGACGCCGTAGCCTTCAATAACCAACTGTGGATCGTCGGCGGTCGAGATAACGACGGTAACGACCTGGCCGACATCTGGTCGTCGGCCGACGGTCTGAGCTGGGTAAAACACGACTCCACCAAGCCACCACCGGCGCGCCACGGCCACCAGTTGGTGGTGTTCCAAAACAACCTGTTGCTGATCGGCGGTGGCAACGGTGACACGGTTGAAAACGATGTCTGGACGTCGAAAAACGGTATCGACTGGACCGAACTCAACGCCAATGCAACCTTCTCCAACCGAGCCTTCCATCAGGTGGCTGTTTTCACGCCGCAAGGCACCGCAGACCCCGTACTCTGGTTGATTGGCGGTGTTGATGTCGATGGCAACCGGTTCAGCGACGTCTACTCATCGACCGATGGCAACAACTGGACCGACCGCACCAACGACCTGCAAAGCAGCGACTCGACCGTCGACATTGCCGACTTCCTGCCCGGCCTTGAACACCAACTGGTGGTGTTTAACGACGGCAGCACCGGCAACAAGCTCTGGCTGTTCAGTGGCCTGGCCGAAGATGACGACGATGACGGTGCCGACACCAGCAATGAAATCTGGTCGTCACCCAACGGCATCACCTGGACACTCGAAACCAACCAGGCCGATTTTTCTGCCCGTTATAGCCATCAGGTCGCGGTCAGAAACCACGACGGCAAGCAACGGCTGTGGTTGGTGAGCGGTGACAACGGCGTGGGCAACAGCGTGCTGTGGTGGTCTGACGACGGCGTAATCTGGCACCAGGAAAAACTGCTCGCTGAATTCTCCGGCCGCTACGGCCACCGGCTTGTGGCATTCAACGATCGGCTCTGGTTGCTGGCCGGTTACGACGGCAGCGTTCAGGACGACGTTTGGGCCTCGGCCGATGGCGTTAGCTGGCAGGAACAAACCCTCGATGCCGACTTCGGCGCCCGCGAGCAACATCAGGCGGTCGCCTTCGATGGCCAGCTTTGGGTGATCGGCGGCAGCAACAATGGCCTGCCCAATAACGAAGTCTGGTCGTCGGCCGACGGCCTGGTGTGGACGCAGCAGATCAGCGAGCAGGACACCACCTTTACCGCCCGCGATGGCCACCAGGTCATCGTCTTCGACAACGCCCTCTGGTTGGTCGGCGGTTACGATGCAGCCGGCCAGTACCTGAACGATGTCTGGACCTCCAGCAACGGCATCGACTGGGAACTGAAAACCGACGATCCAGGTTTCGAGCCACGCGCAGGCCACCAACTGGTGGTGTTCAAGGGCCTGCTCTGGCTGGTGGGCGGCTACGCCACCGTTATAGATGACGAAGGCAACACCGTGCAAACACTGGTCCGCGATGAGTGGTCCACGCGTGATGGCGTCACTTGGATCAACGAAACCACCGTCGAAAACGATTTCACCCTGACCGCGCGCCAGGGCCATCAAGTGGTGGTCTGGAAAGGTCAACCCTGGCTGTTCGGGGGTGAAACCGAAGACGGCGTAGTGGCGGATATCTGGGTCGCCAACGACGGCAACAACTGGGAATCGCGCGCCTTCGCGAAGGATGACAATGACGAAACAAAAGAGCTGGCCTTCACCGCACGCAGCGAACACCAGGTCGTCGCCTTCAAAGACCAGCTCTGGCTACTCGGTGGCACAGACAATGACGGTGCAGAAAACGCCGACATCTGGGTCTCCGACAGCGGCTTTGAGTGGACTCTGGTCACCACACCGGCCGGCGGCTTCTCTCCGCGCCAGGGCCACCAGTTGCTGACCTTCGACGACGGCAACGACGAACGGTTGGTACTGATTGGCGGCTATGGCAACAGCGACTACAAAAACGACGTCTGGTCTTCCACCGATGGTACGAACTGGCAAAAAGGATTAAGCGCCGATATTCACTTCCCCAACCGCTGAGCGTACCTCAGCCTGGCACCCTGCCGATGGTGTAACCTGCCAGAAGGGGTAGCCGATAGAGGTTGCGTTCGACGGGCGTTAGTCGCTCGCAATAAAAAAATAAAAGGGCCGCATGGCCCTTTTTTTTGTTCTTCGCGTTTTGTTCTTCGCGGATCAGCGGGAACGTGATGCCAACCGCGAACGAAGTTTATGCAACGGCACTGGCAAGCCTCAGTACAGGTAAACCGCGCCCGATTGCGCAGCAGTTGGCAGCGGTGTCCCCGGGCCGACGCCAGAAGAAACGCCTGTCGCATTACCATCTTCACCGAAGGCACCCACCGCCAGGGTGTTGCCATCGCCACTTAACGACAGCCCCAGGCCAAACGCCTGCTCCCAGGAAGTGTTGGAGGCTTTGATGTACGACTCAAAATGCCACTGCCCATCATCGTCCTGCACATAGGTGTACACCGCGCCGGAATCGGCCGCAGAATCGTTCAACTGATTGCCGTTCAGGCCGACGGCTGAGCTGTCTTCGCCCGACCCTTCGTATGTCGCATCAGGAGGCCCGTCATATTCGAAATCCGCTCCGGTGCTGACGGCCAGCCGCCGTCCGTCATTGCTCAGGCTGACCTGCGTGCCAAACATATCGTTTTTGCCCGGGTGTTCCGCCTTGATATGAACTTCCTGTTGCCAGCCATCGCCGTCGTGCCAACGGTAAATATAAACGGAGCCTGCTTTGTCAAAAGCAGTGCCCTGTGCTGGATTGATGCCCGCGCCCGGCCGGCTGCTCCAAGGGTCACCAATGGCGATCACCGACCCGTCATCACTCAGACTGACGGAGCCACCAAAGAAGCCCTGCTCTGGGGTTGGATCGGGGGATCGGATGAAGGTTGGGTCAGTCAGGTACGCGGGTGCGCCAACAGGGTTGGGATAAAAATGCACCTGAACGGCACCTCGCCCAATCGCATTGTTATTGGGCGCTTGTGGTGCTCCCAGGGCAATCGTTCTCCCATTGCGGCTGATGCTGACGGAATGCCCCACTCTTGCTTTTTTTCCAGAAAGCCCAGTGATCGCAGTACGAAAATACCAGTTGTTATTGCTTCGGGTGTACAGATAGCCCGCGCCTCTGAGTTCCACATCTTCGTTTTCTCCTACAGGGGCCGTATAGGTAGCCCGCTTTTTACCTACGACAAGTGTTGACCCTTCGTAGTCCAAGCTGAGAGCTAACCCATAGAGTTCGCCTGATCTATGACTGAATGAACCGTCAGCAACCGAAAATTTGTTAGGCGGTTTTAGATAGGCCTGCTGCACCCAGTCACCGTTTTCGTGGTGAAAAATATAGACCGCCCCAGAGTCCAGGTCGCTGTTATCGTGCGCAGGATTCACCCTTTCACCGCTACCATCTTCATCCGGCGCGCCAACAGCCAGGTACTCACCATTGCCACTCAGGCTGACGGCCATGCCAACGTGGTCATAGGCCTCACCGTGGGGAAGGTTGGGCACCAGTGCGACAGCGCCTTCCTGCGCCCAAACGCCATCGGTCTTACGGAAGATAAAGACGCCGCCAGAATTTTCCTGGTACGGAAGCTGACGATCAAAACCATAAGCGCCCACGGCCATCACGGTGCCGTCGTCACTCAGGCTGACCGATCGACCAAACAGATTGCCCGCGTTGGTTGCGTCCTCGCCTTTGAAATAACCGATGCTGCCCAGCAGGTAGTTGTACTGCGCTTCAACACCTCGAGTCGTTAATTCGGTGCTGCCTTGGCAGTGGTTTTTTCCGGCAGTATCGGTGTAGCAGGTTTCCAGGATGTAGTCGCGGTGAGTGAGCGCATAGAGCGGCACTTCATGGCGATAATTCATCTCAGCGCCGGTACCGGCCAGGGCATGGGGGTGGATGGGCGTCCAGTCGCCGCTGTTGGGGTCTGGGTCGTCGATGCGCTCCAACAGCCGATAGCTGAAGCGAGCGTCCGATGGCCAACTGAATTCGAGGGTTTTGATGCCCGACGGCACCATGGTGAGTGCGGCCGCGCTAACGTCGAATTCACAATGGACGTTAATTGACTGATCGGTGGAAACACCCGCATTGAACGGAAGCTGAAGCCCATCACTGGGTTTAGGCGGGATTATATCGTCACCCACTTTGCAGGTTTGGGGCAGGTCTGTAACGGCATCACTAAACAGTGTGACAGTGTTTGATGTGCCTGTTTTTATGACACCGAGGTCGAACGTGTTATTTGCGGTGTACGCATTGTCGGGCTGGTCGTTCACCTGTGCGGTGATGATTGTTGGCGCGACCAAACCCTGAATCGTCATGAACAGCGTGACCTTCTTGCTGCACGCAATGGTGACCAGCGCACTGGCGGTAATGCCACCCTCGTTGCTGGTGTGGTCGCCATTGAGTTCACAGGCCAACGTTTCCGGAACGTCTGCCAGTCCAATGGTGTACGGCGTGCCTCTGCGCAGGCGCTTAGAAAATGTGAAATTTTGAGACAACGACCGGGCTTCGTTTCCGGACGACGCGCCAGGCCCCCACGTTAATGTCACCTTGCCCGACTCGCCACCTTCCCAGCCAGTGATCACGACCTTAACGGGGTAGTAAGTATTGCAATCCACCTCAAGGCCGGTGACGTCGGTTGTGCCCACTGGGACGGCTAGGCTTGCTTGGTGGAGGTTATCGAACCAGCACGCCTGTGTAGAATCATCTGTAGCCGACGCGCTTAAGGTGTTCAGGGTGTAAGAAGTATTGGGTGCCAAACCTGACAACGAGAAGGTTGAGTCGCCTGTCGTTAAGGATGCGGTTTTATCGGTATTGGCAATGCTGATTGTCAGGTCACGTAATAAACCGCTCACGCTACCGTGGATGGAGAAAGTGCGGTCAACACAGTTGATCTGAATGCCGGTGACATCGGCCATGCCCACTGCAATGTCCCGACTCTCAGCGTTACCTTCAACAAACACACACTGCTGCAAATCCGGCTTCCCGGTGATTTCCAAGGTGTAGGTTTTATTCGCCGCCAGGAATGGAAACGTGAACGTCGAGTCGGTTACGGAAACCTGAGTGTCACCAATGTTGATGGACATCGGACCCGACAAACCCGTCACGCTGCCGCGGATGGAGAAGGTGCGGTTAGTGCAGTTGATCTGAATGCCGGTGACGTTGGTGGTGGTTACCGGAACGGTCAGGCTCTCTGTCTTTGTGTCGCCGTCGAGGAAGAAACACTGCTGCGCGGTCGGCATTTGGGTGATTGTCAGCCTGTAAGACGCATTCGCCGCCAGGTCTGAAAAGGTGAAGTCCGAGTCGCTGGTTAAGGTGACGATGTTGTTTTCGTCATCGTTCAGGCTGATGCCCAGTACACCCGACAAACCCGTCACGCTGCCGCCGATCGAGAAAGTGCGGTTAGTGCAGTTGATCTGAATGCCGGTGACGTTGGTGGTGGTTACGTTGACAGTCTGGTTCTGTGTGCCGCTTTCAACGAACACACACTGCTGCAAATCCGGCTTCCCGGTGATTTCCAAGGTGTAGGTTTTATTCGCCGCCAGGTCTGGAAACGTGAACGTCGAGTCGGTTACGGAAACCTGAGTGTCACCAATGTTGATGGACATCGCACCCGACAAACCCGTCACGCTGCCGCGGATGGAGAAAGTGCGGTCAACACAGGTGATCTGAATGCCGGTGACGTTGGTGGTGGTTACGTTGACAGTCTGGTTCTGTGTGCCGCTTTCAACGAACACACACTGCTGCAAATCCGGCTTCCCGGTGATTTCCAAGGTGTAGGTTTTATTCGCCGCTAGGTCTGGAAACGTGAACGTCGAGTCGGTTACGGAAACCTGAGTGTCACCAATGTTGATGGACATCGAACCCGACAAACCCGTCACGCTGCCGCCGATCGATACCGAACCGGGGCCGGTGACGATGGCCGAGCACGTTACATTCAGGTCGGTGACGTTTCCATTGCCCAACGTGCCGACCTGATGTTGCGTGTTGTTGGCAAAGCGGCATTGCTGGCCGGACGGTGACCTGACAATGTTGACGCTGTATTGCATACCGTCTTCCAGTCGGGTCTGGAACACGAATTCGCCGTTGCCCGTGCGCGTGAGGTTTTCATCGCTGTTGAAAAGATTGAGCGTTATTTGGCCGGTCGAGCCGACAACGGTTCCGCCCAGCGTAAAGGTGTCGGTTTGCGACGGGGCCGATGGCGGTGGCGATTTTTTGGGCGGGTCGTCGGGGCTGCTACAGCCGGCCAACACCATGACCAGGCAGAACAACAGTTGGGGGAGCCAGTAACGGCTCAAAGGCTTTGAGTGCGGCATGATCGAATCTCCGGGAAGTCCGTACTTCTGGGGCGGGCAGCGGTGGGGATGTGAACAATTCATCCGCTGAAAAAACCCGGAGAAAGCCTAAACGGTGGCCGTTTGAGTAATCGTTTTGCCGATGGTGGAATTTTTGCCCGAAACGTTTGAAAAAACCGAAATAGCGGGTTGGCCTTAACGCATTGATAAGGGCGTCACATTTTTACGTCTTAATCCAATCTGGGGCGTGCGGGAATACCCGGTAAACAGTTAGCGGGATAACGGCTTTGTTTTCTCAAGAACACAGTCTCTTTCTCAAAAACAAAGCCGCTTTCCCGGTAGTCCGCGATGAACCTTTTATTGGCTAGTGCGGCTTACACCAACGCGGCGGCTTCGGCGCGAGTGGCTTCGCCTGCACTGGCCGGCGCCGATTCGCGAATCAGATAATCGAACGCGCCCAGTGCGGCCGTGGCACCCGAACCCATCGAAATCACAATCTGTTTGTACGGCGTGGTAGTGGCATCACCAGCCGCATAAACACCGGGCACCGAGGTGGCACCGCGAGCGTCGATCACCATTTCGCCAACGCGGCTCAGTTCGACGTCGCTGTCTTTCAGCCATTCGGTGTTGGGCACCAGACCGATTTGCACAAACACGCCCGCCAGTTCAATCGACTTGGCTTCGCCGGTCGCGCGGTCGGTGTAGTTCAATGCGGTCACGTTCTTGCCGTTGCCAATCACTTCGGTGGTTTGGGCATTGGTCAGAATATCGACATTGGGCAGCGATTTGGCTTTGCGTTGCAGCACGTCGTCGGCGCGCAGCGTATCGGCGAATTCCAACACGGTCACGTGATCGACAATGCCGGCCAGATCTATCGCGGCTTCAATGCCGGAGTTACCGCCACCAATTACCGCTACGCGCCTGCCTTTGTAAAACGGGCCGTCGCAGTGCGGGCAATAGGCCACGCCTTTGTTGGCGTATTCGGCTTCGCCGGGCACACCCAGTTTGCGCCAGCGCGCACCGGGCGCGAGGATCACCGAACGCGAACTCAAAGCCGCGCCGCTTTCCAGGCCGAGCTTGACCACGCCATCGCGCGTCAGCTCAGTAGCGCGCTGACCGACGATGATATCGACGCCGTATTCTTTAACGTGCTGTTCCAGACTGGCCGTTAATTTCGGGCCTTCGGTGTAAGGCACAGAAATAAAGTTTTCGATGCCGACGGTATCCATCACCTGGCCGCCAAAACGCTCGGCCACCAGGCCAGTGCGAATGCCTTTACGTGCCGCATAAATGGCAGCCGCTGCGCCCGCCGGGCCACCGCCGACCACCAGCACATCGTAAGTGTCGCGCTGGTTCAGCGCTTCAACTTGCTGTTCGGCCGCGCCGGTATCGACCTTGGCAACAATGTCTTCGAGCGACATGCGGCCCTGGCCGAAATGTTCGCCGTTCAGATAAACCGACGGCACCGCCATGATTTCTTTGGCTTCCACTTCATCCTGAAACACACCGCCGTCGATCATCTCGTGAGTGATGTTCGGGTTCAGTTTCGCCATCAGATTCAAGGCCTGAACCACGTCCGGGCAGTTCTGGCACGACAGCGAAATGTAGGTTTCAAAATGCAGCGGGCCGGGAATGGCTTTGATCTGGTCTTGCAACGCCGGGTCGGCTTTCGATGGGTGACCACCGGCTTGCAACAAGGCCAATACCAGCGAGGTAAATTCGTGGCCCATCGGCACGCCGGCAAAGCTGACGCGCGGTGTTTCACCGGCCGGCGCAATCGCCATGCTAGGGGTGCGTTTGCCCTGGTAATTGCCACGGCTGATTTTGCCGTTCAGTTCAATAATTTCGTTCGCCAGTTCGCTCAGTTCGCGAGCTTTGGCGGAATCGTCGCTGGACACACTGACCTCGATGGGAGTGACAATGTTCTGCAAGTAGGTGTCCAGTTGCTGTTTTAAATTGGCATCCAACATCGTTGTGTCCTTTGGTGTGTCCAATCAGCCTCGCTGCGGTTACGCGAGCCAGGCTATAAAATTCTTAAAAAAGGCCCTCAATCGAGGGCCTGTTTGCGGTTACCAAAACCGGGGTTTTTGTCCTGGTTTCTGAACCCGGATTTAGATTTTGCCAACCAGATCCAAAGACGGGGCCAGAGTGGCTTCGCCTTCTTTCCATTTGGCCGGGCACACTTCACCCGGGTGAGCGGCGATGTACTGAGCCGCTTTGATTTTGCGCAGCAGTTCGCTGGCGTCGCGGCCAATGCCACCGTCGGTGATTTCAACGATCTTGATGCGACCTTCCGGATCGATCACGAAGGTACCGCGATCAGCCAGACCGTCTTCTTCAATCATCACACCGAAGTTGCGAGTGATGGTGCCAGTCGGGTCGCCCAGCATCGGGTATTGGATTTTGCCAATGGTGTCGGACGAGTCGTGCCACGCTTTGTGAGTGAAATGGGTGTCGGTGGAAACCGAGTAGATTTCTACGCCCATTTTTTTGAATTCGTCGTAGTTGTCAGCCAGGTCGCCCAGCTCAGTCGGGCAAACAAAGGTGAAGTCAGCCGGGTAGAAGAAAAATACGGCCCACTTGCCTTTGATGTCGTCGCTGCTGACATCAACGAATTCACCGTTGTGGAAAGCCGTGGCTTTGAACGGTTTCAGTTCGGAATCGATGTAACGGTTCATGAATTGCTCCTGTGTCCATCATTGAAGGTTGGGTGAGTAAGCTAGGGCGGGTGTCCCGCCTTCGACGCTGCAAATAGTAGGGAGGGACAGGGCTGGTTTGAACTCACCATTAACAATAGCATCGATAGCCAACAGCAATAGATTCACAGACAAATCATTAAACTATTAAATTGATAATTTCCCTCTATGAACACTGATCAAAAATGCGCCAATCTTGATCAGAGCACGCGCCAAGCCGGTGCCACCGCCAGACTTCGCACCAAGCTGTCGCACACCCTGCGAGCCTAAACATTATTTTTACAAAGCCTCCACACTGGCTTCATGCTGACTTAAGAAAGGCTCAAGTATTATGACCCGGAATTTTTGATTCCAACCGTGACAAGGACCTCCCATGACTTTCAATGCAAAACATTTCCTGGCTGCGGCCGCCTTCACTTTTGGTTTATCCACCACGGCGTATGCCGAAAGCTGCAACGACAGCGAGCTGTACGCCAACATGGAAACCATGGCCGATAACATGCGTCCGTTGGTCAGCGCTCTTCGCAGCAACAACGTTGAAGAAGCCCAGTCTCGCCTGGCAACCTTGCGCGAAGCGGCAGTCGATGCTTCCGATGAAACGCCCTACTCGCTGAGCAACGGCGGCAACGCTGCCGACATCGACGCCTTTCACACCGCCATCAACGATCTGATTGAGCAATTGGACCTGGCGTCGGCAGCGTTAGCAGCCGGCGACACGGGCACCGCTGCGGGCCACCTGCAAACCATTGGCGACATGCGCAAGGACGGCCACCGCAACTTCAAAGATCGCAGCTGCCGCGGCTAACGAGACAACGCTATGAACGCAGAAGTAAAGGTTTGGGATTTGCCGGTTCGACTGGTGCACTGGGGTTTGGTGCTCTGCCTGATCGTGCTGTTTGTCAGTGTGAATATCGGCCAGATGCAAGTGCATTTTTACGCCGGTTATGCCCTCTCGGCGCTGCTGGTTTTTCGGTTGCTCTGGGCGTTGGTGGGCACAACTTACGCACGTTGGTCGAGCTGGAATTTATCGCCCCGCGCAGTGTTTCGGCATCTGGCTGAACTGGCGCACGGCAAAGCCGACGCAGCATTAGGGCACAACCCGGCTGGTGCGGCCATGGCGGTGTTGCTGTTACTGGTTCTGACCATTCAGGCGGTCAGCGGTTTGTTTTTCAGTGACGATGCCTTCTGGTTTGGCCCGTTCAATATGGACGCGCCGCTCTGGGCCATCGACCTGGCCGCCTGGTTCCACCCTCGCCTGCCAGCCTTGATTCTGCTGTTGGTGAGCGCCCACATTCTGGCGGTGCTGTACCATCGCATCCGCTTCAAGGAACCCTTGGTTGAAGCCATGGTGCACGGTCGCAAACCGGCCATGGGAAACAGCCCGGCACGCAGTGAGGTGAATCGTTACTGGCTGTTGTTCAGTCTGGCGGCTGCCGTTATCTGGTTGGGCTGGTTATTTACCTGGCCCATCTGATACAAAAAAAGCGAGTTTAAAAAAGGCGACTTCGGTCGCTTTTTTTTGCCTGAATTTTTTCAGTCACAATTTGGAAATCGCAAAGTGATGACTGGTGATATCAAACCCGTGACGCAAATAAAAACGGTGTGCGCCGAAGCGTTGTACGCCGCTGTCCAAATGCAATTGTTCGCAACCGCGCTCGCGGGCAAATGCTTTGAGCCAGTCGATCATCATCGCGCCTGCGCCGGTTGAACGCATCGATTCATCGGTAACCAGATCGTCCACATACAGATGTTTGCCCCAGGCCAGTTTGCGTTGGATAACAAAGCCGGCGACGCACAATACGGATTCATCGTCGTCCACCACCATCGCCAGGTGGTAACCCTCTTCCAACATTTGCTGCCGCGCCTGTTGCACAACGCCGTCCGCATCGAACTGCGGCCGTAACTGACACATGACGGGTGCCATGCGCATTAATTGTTCGTCGGTTGTTACCTGTTCAACATGCATATCAATCAACGAGATCAAAAATAAATGAAACTTCACGGCTTTGAGTTGCTATGAAATAGCCACCAGCCAATTTCGAGTCGACGTCACCTCTTTTGCTTCGTTCCAGTTCAACGTCCACATAGCAATGTCTAAGGCTATTGATATCGACATCAACATAATTCGATAACTTTATTGTATAGCTGCCGGTGTCTTTGACAGATATCGGGCGGCCTACTGAGAATTCATCGTGATCCTGATCCACACATTTCATGGATACTTTCAGATCCATTGTTCGAGAGGCACTCGACGAATTGAAATGCGGGCTCCACTCCAATTCAACCTGGCTGTTATTAACGGACTGGTTGTTGCTGGGATGGGTAATGTCAAATTGTTCAGGCAGTAAGACGCTCAGGTGCGCATCGACATCAATGGCTCTTTGGTAATCAATGGTGAATTCGGTGAGTGAATCGTCATTGTCAAACCGGGCGTAATAATCGCCATCTAATAGACTGCTGCTCTGTCGCATACTGCTGCGAGTCCGACTATCGCTGGCAAACAATCGATCATCGCCACTCAAGACCAACTGAGTCGGAGCCAGGCCGGTTCCCGCTGTCAAACGCCCACTGACGGTAGCAGTACCATCGCCATCAGCCTGAACGGTGAAGTAGGCACCGGTACCTTTTGTTGTCACATTTTCAGAGTCTGTTTCGGCACAGCCAATCAGACTGAACACGCCAAGGGTTATCGCTGACGAAGTGATGATAGATCGCATTATTGCCTCTCCCTTAATACACCCTGAAAAATTCCCGTTTCATTTGTATCAATGCGGCACCGCCTTGGAAAATAAATTCAGTACCAGCACACCGCTGAGAATCAACGCCATACCCAAGAGCGCCGGCCAATCGAGTTGCTGATCAAACAGCCACCAGGACACCAGCGTAATCAGTACGATGCCACCACCAGCCCAAACAGCGTAGGCAATGCCCACCGGGATCACCTTCAACGTTTCGGCGAGCAGATAAAACGCCAGTCCATAGCCGACGACCACTAAAACACTGGGCCACAGACGGCTGAAATTCTCGCTGGCTTTCAATGCCGAGGTGGCGACCACTTCAGCGCAAATGGCAACCGCTAAAATCAACCAGGCTTTCATACAACATCCGCCTTAAAAAACCCAAAACGACGGCGCAGTTTACTCAACATCTATCGCCGCAACCATGACAGCGGAATCAAGGCGCGCCAGACGTTGCTCCGCCAACGGCACAATCTGCTGCGCCACAAAGCGATGCAATTGCCCGCGATAGCCACTGCGGCCAGCCGGGGTATTGGGGTCCGAGGTTATCGCTATGGTCAATTCAAGATCCGGCACGACGTACACCATCTGGCCGCCGTAGCCCCAACCGTAATAGCCGTCGTACCCGGCGAAATCGCGTAGGAACCAGCCGTATCCATAGCCGTCACCCGTGAATCGGGAATGGGTTCGGGTTTGCCAGCTGGCGTCTATCCAATCGGCGGGAACGACCTGGGTTCCATCCGCCGCACGACCGCCGCGCCGATAGAGTTCGCCAAACGCCAATAAGGACGCCGGTGTCATGCTGACTTGATTGCCACCCAGAGGAATGCCTTGCGGATCGCGCAGCCAGTTCACCACTCGAATGCCGGCCGGTGCCAGCCAATCGTTGGCGAGTTCATCGGTCGGACGTCCGGTTTCACGCGTCAAAATGGCGGATAACAAATGGGTGCTGCCGGTGGAATATTGCATGGTGCCGCCGGGTTCGGCATCGAACGGTCGCGCCAGTGCGTTTTGTACCCAGTTGCGACTGTTGACCCAGGCGCCGTAGTTACGGCCAGAAGTGCGTTCCAAACCCGCCTGCATCGACAACAAATGCCCCACGGTAATTTGCGATAAGCGCGGGTCCGGGTTGGCGGGCAGTTGGTCACTTAATAACGGTGCAATCGGTTGATCGACACCCGAAATCACACCGCGCTCGATGGCGATACCGACCAACGCCGACATGACAGATTTTGACGCCGACTTAATGTTGGCCGGTTGGTCCAGCCGCGCGCCGTTAAAGCTTTCGGCGAAGATGGTTTCACCGGCTTGGGCAATTTGCAGGGTGTACAGCGTTTGAAATTGAGCGGCGGCGGCCTGAATCGAAGCGGGCGTTGTTTCGGCCTGAGTGCCAGCAATGCTCAGGCCCGCAATCAGAAAACCAGATACCAGACGACGCAACATGCTACAGACTCCAAACCAATCGACTGACGCCAAACCGACACAGCATTGACATTGACGAAGCCGCTAAGCCTAGCAGAGCACAGCCGTGCGCCAGCCGCTCAGAGTGTCAAGGTCATGAAAACGGAATGCGGATCCAAGGCGTAATCGGCAAAGGGATCGGTGTAGGTAAAACCAAAGGCTTCGTACATCGCTCGCGCTGGCGCAAAGGCGTCCATCGATCCGGTTTCCAGGCTGACACGGGTCATGCCTTGGGCGCGTGCCTGATCCAAAGCGTGTTGCAACAAACCCCGGGCCACACCCTGGCGCAGGAAGCGCGGGTCGGTGCGCATGGATTTCAATTCGCCATGCGTAGCATCCAGGGTTTTTAACGCAGCGCAGCCCAGTAGTTGGTCGTCACGCCAGGCGGTCCAGAATTGAATGGAAGGTTGTTGCAGGCCACTGAGATCGAGCGCGTGCACACTTTCCGGCGGTGAGTGTTCGGCCATGCCAGCCAGGTGCGCCGCCAGAAGTTCAACCACAGCCGGATGGTCCAAACCGCCAGTACGAATGGTGAATGCAGACATGCAAAAGGTTCCAAATAAAAGTCCGGGCCAGAACGGCCCGGACGGATAACAATCAGGTCAGCAGACCTTTTTTGTAGAGGTTTTCAAAGCAGTAATTGGTGGCTTCGACAAAGCCTTCCACCGAGCCGCAATCGAAGCGTTTGCCTTTCAGGCGGTAGGCCATTACTACGCCGTCCTGCGCTTGCGTCATCAACGCATCGGTCAACTGAATTTCGTTGTTTTTGCCCGGCGGGGTGTTGCGCAGAATATCGAAAATATCGGGCGTTAAAATGTAACGACCGATGACGGCCAGGTTCGACGGGGCATCTTCTTTGGCGGGTTTTTCCACCATGCTTTTTACCCGGTAGAGACCGTCTTTCATTTCTTCGCCGTCGATAACGCCGTACTTGTGAATCTCGTCTTCCGGCACTTCCATCACCGCCACAATGCTGCAACGGAACTGGTTAAATACTTTCACCATCTGCGCCAGGACGTTTTCCATGCCATCTTCCGGCACGCACAAATCGTCCGCCAGAATCACACCGAAGGGTTCATTACCGATCAGGGTTTCGCCGCACAAAATGGCGTGGCCCAGACCTTTCATTTCCTTCTGACGGGTGAACGAAAAGATGCCTTCGTCCATCACGTAACGGATGGATTTCAGGAATTCTTCTTTATTGGAACCGCTGATCTGGTGTTCCAGTTCGTAAGAAATATCGAAATGGTCCGCGATGGCGCGCTTGCCGCGGCCGGTCACAAAGCCGATTTCATTCAGCCCGGCTTCAATGGCCTCCTCTACCCCATACTGAACCAGCGGTTTGTTGACCACCGGCAGCATTTCCTTGGGCAGTGCCTTGGTCGCCGGCAGAAAACGCGTGCCGTAACCGCCGACCGGGAACATACATTTGCGAATCATTCGTTGTCCTCTGTTTGTGTCTTCTCTAGCCAACTAAGCAATTACCTGACCAGCCCCAAAAGTGGCGCGTTGTTTGCGATACGTCTTGCAGCCTTGGTTGAGGCTGAACTTGCTGCACCGCTTTAGCGCGCCCTATCGGGTTTCAAGTTGGTTCAAACCTTACACCAAAGTCATTGCACTAATGTAGGGCATGGCACCAGGATGGTGCGGAGCGTCCAACCGTCATCATCATACATCAGGTTAGGGAGACTAACATGACAGAAGCCGAGGCCCGTCTGGCGGCATTTCGAGAGTCCGCCGAACAGCGCCTGACGCTGCTTTATGGCAGCGAGCGCGCCGCCACGGTTACCGACCAACTGATCGGATTACTGAACCGCTACCAACCGGCCATCTACCACCACACCCGCGCCGCCGACTGGGATGAAACCGACAACATCCTCATTACTTACGGCGATGCCATTCGCAACCGCGAAGAACCGGGCTTGTTGCAGTTAGAGCGTTTTCTGGAGGCGTTCTACCCCAACCTGATCAGCAACATTCACCTGTTGCCGTTTTACCCGTACAGCTCGGACGACGGTTTTTCCGTTATCGATTTCAAGCAGGTACGCGACACCGTCGGCCAGTGGGATCACATCGATGCCCTGGCGCGTCGCTTCGGTATTATGTTCGATCTGGTGTTGAACCATTGTTCGCGCGAAAACCTCTGGTTCATCGAATACATTCAGAACGTCGAACCCGGCTGCAACTATTTCATTGAACTGGACCCGAACACCGACGTCTCGATGGTTACCCGGCCACGGTCGTCGCCATTGGCTGCGCCGATCAACACCCATCGCGGCACCCGTTATGTGTGGGCAACCTTCAGTGAAGATCAGATCGACTTGAACTACGCCAACCCGGATGTGCTGTTGGCGATGATGGATGTATTCCTGTTCTATTTATCGAAGGGCGCGCGTCTGGTCCGGCTTGATGCCGTGGCGTTTTTGTGGAAGCAACTGGGCACGTCGTGCATCCATTTGCCGGAAACGCACGAAGTCGTCAAATTGATGCGCGACATTGTTGAGGCCATCGCACCCTGGGTGATTCTGGTCACCGAGACCAACGTACCGCACGAAGAAAATCTGTCGTATTTCGGCGATTGCGATGAGGCCTCGATGGTCTATCAATTCGCGCTGCCACCGCTGCTGCTGTACACCCTCAATCGCGGCAACGCCGACTTGCTGACCAATTGGGCGATGTCACTGGCGCCGCCGCCACCGCAATGCACCTACCTGAATTTCACCGCCAGCCACGATGGCATTGGCTTGCGCGCACTGGAAGGCATTTTGCCGGCTTACGAAATTCAAAGTCTGCTCGATTGCATGCATCAATTTGGCGGCTACGTCAGCATGAAGGCCAACCCTAACGGCAAAGACAGCCCGTACGAAATTAACATCAGTTATTTCGACGCGCTCAAAGGCACGCGCACCGGGCCAGACCAATGGCAGGTTGAACGCTTTCTCTGTTCGCAAACCTTGATGATGAGTTTGCAGGGCATTCCCGGTTTCTATCTGCAAAGTTTGATTGGCACACCGAACGACATCGCCGGTGTTGAACGAACCGGACGTTTGCGGTCGATCAATCGCAAAACCTGGCAATGGACTGACCTGAACCAGGTGATGACCGATGAGCGCAGTTCGTCTTATGTGGTCAGTCAGGAACTGGCTCGGCGAATCACATTGCGCGGGCAGCAAAAAGCCTTTCATCCTGAAGCGCGCCAACGGGTGATCGATTTGGATTCGGCGTTTTTTATTCTGCGACGCGATGCCGAAGACAGCCGCGTTTACGGCATTTTCAACGTCACCGCCACACCGCGTACGCTGGACCTGACGCGGCTGTTGCCGTCACAAGAAGCCTGGGTATACCAAGACCTGATCAGTGATGAGGAAATCAATTCGAATGTCGAACTGACCGTATCGCCCTATCAGGTGATATGGCTGGTGCCGGTTCGGGAGTAAGGCAAGACAAGGCAGGATAATTAAGGTGCCGATGGTGAACCATCGGCACTTTTATTACATGATTTTATTTCACGATTTTTTTAAACGATTTTTTAAACGACGATCTCCGCCGCAGGTTTCGCAACTGGCGCATCAAACTGACGCCAGTTCGACAACTGCGCAAACAGCCGTTTGCCACGCTGCACCGCCAGTCGTTCGAAATCGCTGTGGCTGATGGTTGCAAGCCAGGGCTCAACCAACCAATCGGCTTCCAATTCCAGACGCACTTCAGCGCCTACCGGCACAATGGCTGTCACCGTTACCGGCAAATGCGAGTCGGCTGATGCCTCATCCACCAACGCTATTTCATGCGGGCGCAACACCAATTCCTGGCGACCATCGGGCACGTTATCGACGCGCAGGTGTGCGTCGCCGCAGGTTAAAACGCCGTCGCGAACATCGCCTTCCAGTCGGTTTACATCGCCCAGAAATTCGAACACAAAACGGTTCGCGGGTTGTCGATACAACACATCCGGTGTGGCGATTTGTTCGATGCGGCCATTGCTCATCACGACCACGCGATCAGACAATTCCAGCGCTTCTTCCTGATCGTGCGTGACGAACAAACTGGTGAAGTGCAATTCCTCGTGCAAGTGGCGCAACCAACGGCGTAATTCCTGCCGCACTTTGGCATCGAGTGCGCCGAACGGTTCGTCGAGCAACAGCACGTCGGGTTTCAACGCCAAAGCACGCGCCAGCGCGACACGTTGTTGTTGGCCGCCGGACAATTGCGCCGGAAAGCGGTCGGCAAAATCGCTGAGCCGAACCATGTCCAATAATTGCATGACGCGCGCACGAATATCGCCCGCCGATGGCCGTTCTTTGCGCGGTAAGGCGCGCAAACCAAAGGCGACGTTTTCGAACACGGTCATGTGTCGAAACAGCGCGTAATGCTGAAACACAAAGCCAATACGGCGGTCGCGCACGTGCAGGTTTGTAACGTCGCGATCACCAAATTGAATGCGACCGGCATCGGCTTGTTCCAGACCAGCGATAATGCGCAACAAGGTTGTTTTGCCGGAGCCGGACGGGCCCAGCAAGCCGATCAGTTCGCCGTCGCCGATGCTCAGATCGATCGGCTCCAATGCCTGGGTGCGACCAAAGGTTTTGGCAATCTGTTCGATGCGAATGCTCATGCGTGTTTCTCCCGACGCTCAGCGCGTTTATCCAGCACCGCTTTGGCGGCCAACGTCAGCAAAGCCATTAACGCCAATAACGAAGCACTGGTGAAAGCGCCGACGGTGTTGTAATCCTGATACAGCTGTTCGACCTGTAACGGCAAGGTATTGGTCTCACCGCGAATGGCGCCGGCGACCACCGACACCGCGCCAAATTCACCAACAGCACGGGCGTTGGTAAGGATGACGCCGTACAACAAAGCGCCGCGAATATTCGGCAACGTAACGCGGCGGAAAATGGTCCAGCCCGATGCGCCGAGCGTGACCGCCGCCTCTTCTTCTTTGGACCCTTGTGCCTGCATCAGCGGAATCAATTCACGCGCGACAAAGGGGCAAGTGACAAAGAGCGTGACCAACACAATGCCCGGCCAGGCAAACATAATTTGCATGTCGTACTGGTCGAGCCAGCCGCCGAGCCAGCCGTTGCGACCGTACAACAACAAATAAACCAGACCGGCCACAACCGGCGAAACGGCAAAAGGAATATCGATCAGAGTTTGCAGTAAACGCCGACCGGGAAACTCGAACCGCGTTACCAGCCAGGCCAGAAAAACACCGAACACCAAATTAACCGGCACTGTTAATGCCGATACAAACAGTGTTAAGCCGATGGCGGCGAGCGTGTATTGGTCGCTCAAATTCTGCCAGTAAATATCGACGCCGCGCGCCAACGCCTGAGCAAAAATAGCCACCAGTGGCAGCACCAGAAACAGGCCGGTTAATGCCAACGCTGAGCCGATTAAAATTCTCCGCACAACCGGCGCATCACCAATACGAATCATCAGCCGCGCCCTCCGTGCAGTCGTTTAATAAAGCGGCCTTGCCACAGGTTGATGATCAACAACAGCAACAACGACGTCGCCAGGACGATGGATGCGACGGCCGATGCACCGGCGTAGTCGTATTCCTGCAAGCGTACAAAAATCATCAGTGAGGTAATTTCGGTTTCGTAGGGTTTGCCGCCCGCGATAAAAATCACCGCGCCGAATTCGCCTAACGAACGCACAAAAGCCAAGCCAGTGCCGGTCAACAATGCCGGCCACAAATGCGGCAAAATTACGCGACGAAATGCATGGCCGTCTTTGGCGCCGAGGCTGACCGCGGCTTCATCAATTTCCACCGGCAAATCTTCCAACACCGGCTGCACTGTGCGCACCACAAAAGGAATGCTGGTGAAGGCCATCGCCAAGGCAATGCCGACCCAGGTGTAGGCAATCGACAAGCCCGTTGGTTCCAGCAACGAACCGATCCAACCGTTGCTGGAATAGAGCGTCGCCAGCGTGATGCCCGCAACCGCTGTCGGCAACGCAAAGGGCAAATCCATCAAGGCATCGACCAAGCGCTTACCGGGAAAGTCGTAACGCACCAACACCCAGGCCATCAGTAAACCAAAGCCGGCGTTGAACACACAGGCAACGGCGGCCGCGCCAACGGTGACGCTGTAGCTGGCGACGATGCGCGGGTCGGTGATCAGGAACCAATATTGCGACAGGCTCAGGTTCGACAATTGCCCGACCAGACTGGTCAGCGGCAACAGCAACACCAACGAAATAAACGTCAGCGAGACGCCGAGCGATAAGCCAAAACCGGGCAGAACCCGGTGTTGGCGTTTGAATGTTAAAGCGGACGCTGTGGTCATCGACGTTGCAACTGATCCAGCTTGGCGCCGTTAGCGAAGTGCGTCTGCATCGCTTGCGGCCAGCTGCCGAAAACATCTTCCACACGCAGCAGTTCGGCCTGCGGGAAGCGGTCGCTGAATTCAGCGGCGACGCCTGCGTCGTTGACGCGGTAGTTGTAACCAGCCAGCAAACGCTGCGCCTCGACGGTGTAGAGGTAATCCAAATAGCCGCGCGCCAGATCCAGGTTGCCGTTACGCTCGGCGTAGTCTTCGACTACTGCAACCGGGAATTCAGCCAGGATGCTGACCGGCGGAACCACAACTTCATAATCATCAACGCCGTATTCGTTGCGGATGTTGTTCACTTCCGACTCAAAGGTAATCAGCACATCGCCGATGCCGCGTTCAACAAAGGTGGTGGTCGCGCCACGGCCGCCGGTGTCGAACACTTCAACGTTGCCGAGGAAGTCTTTCATAAAGGCTTCGATCTGTGCTTCGTCGCCACCGAAGGCGCGGTCGGCATAACCCCAGGCGGCCAGATAGGTGTAACGACCGTTGCCGGAAGTTTTCGGGTTCGGGAACACCAACTCAACACCATCGGCCGCTAAATCGTCCCAGCTTTCGATGTTTTTCGGGTTGCCTTTGCGCACCAAAAAAGCGGTGGTTGAGTAATACGGCGATGCGTTGTTCGGGTACTGGGCTTGCCAATCGTTGGCAACCAGACCGGCCTCGGCCAGTACATTCACGTCGGTGACCTGGTTAAAGGTCACTACGTCGGCACGCAGGCCCTGCATGATGGAACGCGCCTGCGTGGACGAACCGCCATGCGACTGTTTCACGCTCACGGTTTCGCCCTGCTCGGCTTGCCACCAGGCGATGAATTTCGGGTTGATGTCGGCGAACAATTCGCGCGCGATGTCGTACGACGTATTGAGCAATTCGCGGGATTGGCCTTCGGCCTGCGCCGGGGCGGCGACCAGACTCAGACTAAGAGCTACAGCAGAAACAGACGCCAGAAACCGAACCATGATTACTCCTTAGAAACAGGCGGTTATCAGAATGGCGTGCAGATTAAATAAACGATATTGGAATGACAATCCGAGAAACTAGAACATTTAGTTCTATATTAGGATGCGTTCGCCCTAAGGGTGTTCGAGTGGTGCAGCAGCCCGCATGGGCTCAGGAAAAAACTTCCGCCCGGATAAAACGGTCGTGGCAAGGGGTGCCGGGAGGGTGACCGTTTTGGCTTTGGGCGGAAGTGGTGAAGCAGAAAATCAGAGCAGAATAAACACCACACTCAACGCTGTGAGCGCACCGAGCACGCCGTTGAACCAGCGGCGTTTGCGATCATCCTGCAACGCACGGCGCAGTTGCATACCGAGCAAAGCCCACAGACTGCAACTGGGATACGTCACCAACGCAAACATCGACGCCACCGCCAAAGCACTCGGCCAATAGGCATCGCCCGACAAACTGAAGGCGGCGATGCCGGTAATTGCCATCGCCCAGGCTTTGGGGTTAATCAACTGAAACAACGCCGCCTGCCACCAACGCATCGGTTTGGCTTCGCCATCGGCGGCTTTGCCCAGACCGCCCGCGGTGGCGATGTTCCAGGCGAGCCACAACAGATACACCGACCCTGCAATTTTCAGTGCCCAATGCAATTGCGGCACCGCCAGCAAGACTGCCCCAATGCCTGCGGCGACCAGAATATTCAGCGAGAAAAAGCCGATAAAAATGCCGGTGATATGCGGCAAGGTACGCCAGTAACCGAAGTTCACGCCCGAGGCGGTGACCATCAGATTGTTCGGTCCCGGCGTCACGGTGACGCTGAGGGTGTAGACCAGAATTGGCGCCAGGAAACTGAGCGTCAGGACGTCCATTCAACAAAACCTCTTAAGTAAGTTTTAGCTCTTCCACGGATGCGTACACGGTCGCCTTTCAATTCACATTCCAGCCGTCCACCGCGTTTAGAAATCTGCTCGGCCTGCAAAATCGTTTTGTCCAACTTGGCGCCCCAGTACGGCGCCAAAAGACAGTGGGCGGAGCCGGTGACCGGGTCTTCGATTAGGTCGCTGTTAGGCCCGCAGAAGACGCGCGAAACAAAATCGACACCCGGACGTTCACTGCGCGCTGTCAAAATAACGGCGTGGTCGGCGGCAAGACATTGGGAAAAATCGCGTTCGAAGTCGGCGACTTGTTGCTCGCTGTCGAGCACCGCCATCATAAAATCGTCGACAACCGTTTCGACGGGGTTGTGCCCCAAAATGCCTAATATTTCTGCTGGCAAAGTTTGGGCTTCCGGCCGGTAAGCGGGGAAATCCAACTCCAGCAAATCGCCACGACGACGCACTTCTAACAGGCCGCTGCGGCTGTGAAGTCGCAGGATGTCATCACTGCAATTCAGTTCATTCCATAGCACATGCGCACTGGCCAAGGTGGCGTGGCCACAGAGTTTCACTTCCTGGCCTGGGGTAAACCAACGAATCTGCCAGTCGTCACCCTGACGACAGACAAAGGCGGTTTCCGACAAATTATTTTCCATCGCCAGTTGCTGCATTATTGACTCGCGCAAGGGTTCGTTTAGCACCATCACCGCCGCTGGATTGCCTTGAAAAATAGCGTCAGCAAAGGCATCGACCTGATAAATCGGAAACGCCATAACCACAAAATCCCCTGAGGTTTAATTCACCAACTCAACATTGATGCGTTTGTTCTGTTTGCCTTTGCTCTTGATCGACGGAATGCGCACCTGGCCAATTTCGCGAATGTTCTTCACGTGGGTGCCGCCGCAGGGCTGATAGTCCAGACCCGCGACCCGCACCATGCGTAATTCACCGGCACCGCGTGGTGGTTGAACACTCATGGTGCGCACCAGTTCCGGTTGTTCGTCGAGAATCGATTCCGGCAGCCACTCGGTGGTGACTTCGGCGCCCTGAGCGATCAAGGCGTTCAATTGTGCTTCGAGTTCGGCTTTGTCGATCGGCGTGGTCAGGTCGAATTCGGCGCGGCTTTGCTCGGCTCCGACATTGCCGCCGGTGACCGGATCTTTGATCAGATGACACAGCAGATGCAGGCAGGTGTGCATGCGCATGTGGCGGTGGCGTCGATCCCAATTCAACTCCAGTTCAACGCGGTCGCCCGGTGCCCAATCAACCGCTTCGGCCAGGTGATGTTCGATGCGCGAACGGTCGTCGCTGTAGCGGGTGTCCACTACCTCAATGCGTTGCCCCTGAGCGCTGATCCAACCGATATCGCCCGGCTGACCGCCACCGCGCGGGTAGAACAGCGTGCTGTCCAAGACCAGCCGCTGATCCTGATAACTCACCACCTGAGCGGTGGCCTGCGTTTGGTAGGCATCCAATTGAAACGGCTGTCGCATCTTGACTCCTTTTTGTATGGGTACAATTTCGACACTGAGGCAGCAACGCGGTTTAACTTCACTCACGCTACAGCGGTGATTCTGCGGGGCTTCCCGCCAAACTTCGTTGTGATTGAAACCTTGGCAAATAGGCACAATTGCAGTCTAATGCGCAGACACTTGGCTGCAAGCAAATCTTTGTCACCATGACAATTTTCAACCTCGACCAATGCACCGGCCCCAAATACAAGGCGCTCGCCAGCCGCATCGAGCAGGCGCTGCAAGATGGCGACCTGAAGCCGGGCGACCGGCTGCCGACGCATCGCCAACTGGCGGAAGAGTTGGGCGTTACCGTCGGCACTGTGACGCGTGCTTACGCCGAGGCTGAGCGCCGTCGTCTGGTGGAAGCCCGTGTTGGCAGCGGTACTTATGTGCGCGGTGCGACCGTGCCGACGACGGATTTTCAGGTGACCGACTCAACCGTCGACACCGGCATCGACCTGGGGTTTTCCAAGGCATTGGAGCTGGACCAGGCGGAACAGTTGCAACAGAGCCTGGTGCGTCTGCAGGACTCGCCAGTACTGCCTCACTTGCTGCGTTATCAATCGGAATTCGGCTTGCCGCACCAGCGCGAAGTGGGCCGCCAGTGGCTGCAACAAACCGGGCTGGGCGATTACAGCGCCGATGAAATCATGGTTACTTTGGGTGGCCAGCACGGCTTTTTCGTCGCGCTGCTGGGTCTAACCCAGGCGGGCGATGGCGTGGCTTGCGAAGGACTGACCTATCCGGGTCTGGTCGCTGCCGCCAACCAGCAGGGCCTGCGCCTGATGCCGTTGGCGTTTGATGACGAAGGCTTACTGCCCGGCGCGCTGGAAGCGCAGTGTCTGCGCCAGCCACCGCGCGTGCTGTATTTGATGACCCGCCAACACAACCCGACCGGTGGTGCCATGTCGGCGCAACGCATTGATGAGTTGGCACGGCTGTGTCGGCAATATCAGATCGTGGTGCTCGAAGACGACGTTCAGGGGTGTTTGGGCGAGCCGGACCGGCCGTCGTTTTCGGCCCGCCACCCGGACCTGACAGTGACCATCGCCAGCCTGTCGAAAGCGCTGTGTGGCGGTTTGCACGTTGGCTTTATGCGCGGCCCGGAACGTTGGATTCCGGCGTTGAGCGCCGCCTTCCGCGCCACCTGCTGGATGGCGGTTCCGCTGACCACCGAAGTTGCCTGCGAGTGGCTGACCTCCGGCTACGCCGACCAATTGATTGCCACCCAAAAAGCCGAACTGGACTGGCGCCACAACGCCATTCAGGCGCGTTTTACGGCGGCCGGATTAACCGCGCGTTGCGGCGGTTTCAACGTCTGGCTGGAACTGCCATCGCCGTGGCGGGCGGTGAATCTGGTCGAGCGCGCTGCCGAACATCGCATTCGCATCAAGGCCGCCGAAGTCTTTGCCGCCGGCCAGTACGCCGCGCCGCAAGCGGTCCGCCTGTGCATTGGCGGGCAGATTCAACGCGCCACTTTGCTCGACGCCATCGACACCCTGATTCAACTGATCGGCGAGCCGGTCTACGGCCGCGATTCACTGAACCACATTTAACGAACGCTTTTTCACTGACGCTTTTTCACTGACATCAGGACACCCCATGGACAACACCACCAAAACCGGCGCGATCTATGCTCTGTTCGCTTACAGCATCTGGGCCGTTGCGCCCATGTACCTCAAATTGCTCAACTTTGTGCCGGCGGTGGAAATTCTCGCCCACCGGGTGATCTGGTCGTTTGTGATTACGCTGGCGATCATTTTGCTGTGGCGCAAAGGCCCTGCTTTGCTGGCCGTACTGCGCTCGCCCAAATCCTTGCTGGCGTTGCTGGCTTCCACAGCGCTGATCGGTTTCAACTGGGGTTTGTTCATCTGGGCGATCAACGCCAACTTCATGCTGAGTGCCAGCCTGGGTTACTACATCAACCCGCTGATGAGCATTTTGCTGGGCATGATTTTCTTCGGTGAACGGCTCGATAAAGTGCGCACTCTGGCGGCGGCGCTGTGCGTGTCGGCGGTGGTGTTTGAGATGATTCAGTTCGGTCAGTTGCCGTGGATTGCGCTGGCGCTGGCGTCGAGCTTTGCGGTGTATGGTCTGGTGCGGAAAAAACTCGGCGTCGACAGCCTGACCGGCATGGCGCTGGAAACCGGCCTGCTGTTGCCAGTCGGTCTGCTCTATCTGTTCATCGTGCAAACGCCGACCAGCAACCCGTTGAACAATGCCTGGTGGGTAAACCTGTTGCTGATCGGTGCCGGCCCGGTATCCATGACGCCGCTGATGCTGTTTGCCGCAGCGGCCAATCGCATCAGCCTGACGGCGCTGGGCTTCTTCCAGTACATCGCGCCAAGCGGCATGTTTCTGTCGGCGGTCTTTATTTACGGCGAACCGTTGAGCCCGGCCAAACTGGTGACCTTCGGTTTAATCTGGCTGGCGCTGCTGATCATCTCCGTCGATTCGTTGCGGCAGATGCGCCGCTCGCGACGTCGTGTCAGCGATGAACTGGCTGTCGCCGAACCGACCTGAATCAACTCAGCCAGCGCTGCCACCAATCAACAACAAACAGCAGCGACAAGACGATAAAAATGGCGCCGGCGCCGCGATCAATCCAATGCCGGCGCCGCAGGAAACGCTGGCGCAGCGCCGGTCGCGCCAGCAGCAATCCCACTCCGGCAAACCAGGCGCTGGTGACAATAAACACGTAGATCACCAGCGCGGCCTGCATCCAACCATTCAGCCCCGCCACCAGTTGCACCAGAATCGCCGAGAAAAACAGCAGCGCTTTCGGGTTCAGCACATTGGTCCAGAAACCGCGCCAGAAATCGCTGCGGCCGGAACCGGTCTCAGACAGTTCGATATCGGTCTCGGTGGCCGGTTGTGCGCTCAAACCGCCCCAGCCCAGATACAGCAAATAACCAATGCCCAACCAGGGTAAGGTTATCGCCAGGGCCGACGACGACTGCACCAAGGCACTGATGCCGAGTACGGCGATAAGCGTATGAAAGGTCACGCCGCAACCGATACCGAGCGCGTTCAGCGCGCTGGCGCGGCGGCCACGCGTTAACGCCGTGCGCACCACCAGCGCGAAATCCGGCCCCGGGCTGATCACAGCGGCGGTATACACCAGAACAAAAGGCCACCAGGCAGGCATCGCTTTTCCTTAACGGTAAGAAATCAGAGCGCACCCTAGCGATGTGCGCGGCACTTGGGAAGTCGCACTACGGATAAGTCGCCCTGGGGATAAGAAGTCGCGCTGCGACAAATTGACGGCGTGGCCTTGTTAACCCAAAGTCGCCAACCGGCTCTAGACTGGCCGGCAAATAAAAAGCGCGGAGACGCCTCATGCACATCGATACTTTTTTTGACCACCTCTGGCAGGATTACATCCGCATGACGCCCCAGGCCGAGACCATCGCCCAGGCGTTGCGCAGCCGTGGCGAGCGGATTCAAAACGATCACGTCGCCTTCCGGACCTTTAACCGCGGCCCGATTGCATTGGAAAAACTGGAACCCTTTATTCTCGACATGGGTTACCAGCGTTACGAGCCGTATAACTTCGCTGAGAAGAAACTCGACGCCTTTGGCTACATTCCGCCTAACCCGGAACAGCCGCGCATCTTTTTGAGCGAGTTGCGGGTGGAAGAATTGTCGACCGGCGCGCAGCGGCTGATCGACGGTCTGATCGAACAGATTGATCCGAACGATGTCAGCGATGCGTCCATCTTCTGGCGCGGCCCGCTGTGGGACGTTCCGAGCTGGGCGGACTATCAGCAACTGGCCGCCGAAAGTGAATACGCCGCCTGGCTGTCGGTGATCGGTTTGCGCTGCAACCACTTCACCATCGACGTCAACGCGCTGCGCGACATCGACAGCATCGAAGCCATCAACACCCTGGTTGAAGACCTGGGCTTTGCCATCAACGCCAGCGGCGGCCGCGTTAAAGGCACGCCCGAGGTGCTGCTGGAGCAAGGCTCGACCAAAGCCAGCGTGCAACCGTTTGCGTTCGCCGGCGGTGAAACGCACGACGTCACCACCTGCTATTACGAATTCGCCAAGCGCTATCTGAACGAAGACGGCCAGCTGTATCAGGGTTTTGTCGCCGCCAGCGCCGACAAGATTTTTGAATCGACGGATATGCGTGGCGGCTGAGGCCGCCGTGGGAGACGCTTGACGGGAGACGGGAGACGCTGAAGAGCGTTGCACTCTCGCTGCTAACAAGCGTCTTCCGTCTCCCGTCCAGCGTCTCCCGCAAATTAGCGTCTCCCGCTCCAAAGGAGCCCAAATGTGCTTAATGGTATTGAACTGGCGGCCTGAGGCCGCCGTTCCTTTGTTGGTGGTCGCCAATCGCGATGAGTTTCGTGGCCGGCCGACCGAGCCGATGCATTGGTGGCCGGCTGAGGCTCAGCGACCAACACTATTGGCCGGTCGCGATCAGCAAGCCGGCGGCACCTGGCTGGCGATTGGCGAAGGCGGTGATTTTGCGCTGCTGACCAACATCCGCCCCGGTTACATCGGTCGCAATGCCGAACGCAGCCGCGGCGAACTGCCGCTGCGCTTTATCGACACCCTGGCCGCTGGTGGCACGCTCGACGATTTTCACCACGACGTTCAAACAGAGATAACGGGTTATGGCGGCTTTAATCTGGTTGTTGGCAATCGTCAGCGCTTGCTGTGGTTCAGCTCCGACCATCCCGCCGGCCACTGGCTGACGCCCGGCATTCACGCCGTCAGTAACGACGCCCTGGACACACCCTGGCCGAAAACTCAGGCCGCCATCGCGCAGATGACGGCACAGACCGACATCCTGGAACGCGATTTCAACGCCGCAAGAGTGTTAACCGATCAAACTCCGGCGAACGATTCAGCGTTGCCCAGCACCGGCGTACCGCTGGACATCGAACGCCAGCTCTCCGCCCAGACCATCACCGGCGAGCGCTATGGCACCCGCTGCCGAACCTGGCTGCGTGTGCATCAAGACGATCAGATAAACGTTCAGGAAACTCAGTTGAATGCGGCGGGCGAGGCAACAGCAAGCCGCCAGTTTGATTGGCAAGCCGGCTAGAAACGGCGGTTGTCCCAACTGGGCAGATTACGGCGCACCTCGGCCAGGCGCGCCATGTCCGTTTCCACACACAGGCCGGTTTCACCTTCGCCCAATTGCACCACCTCACCCCACGGATCGGCCATTAATGAATGGCCCCAACTGTGACGTTTGGCGTCGTGCTGGCCGCCCTGATTGGCAGCGACCAGATAGCAGCCGTTTTCCACCGCCCGGGCGCGACACAACAATTCCCAGTGCGCCTGGCCGGTGGTGAAGGTAAAAGCGGAGGGCGCCAGCAGCGTGTCGGCGCCGTCAGCGCGCAGGCGGCGGTAGAGTTCGGGAAAGCGCAGGTCGTAACAAACACTCAAACCCCACCGGCCCCAGGGCGTGTCGACGGTTTTGGCGTCGGTCTCGCCGGGCTGATAGTAATCGGACTCGCGATAGCGGCCCTGGGCGTCGCCGACGGTGGCATCGAACAGGTGAATTTTGTCGTACTGGGCGCGCAGTTCGCCGTCGGCATCGAGCACATGCAACCGCGCCCGGGGCCGTTCTTCACCCGCCACGCGAACCGGCACGGTGCCGGCCACGATCCACAGCCGATACTGACGCGCCCAGTCGCGCAGCGGTGCGCCGACCGGGCCGTTGAAATCGGCTTCAAAATCCGCGATGTCGGCGTTTTTGGAGGTGCCGAAACGGGCGAACATTTCCGGCAGTTGAACGGCATCGCAGCCTTGGCGTTGCGCCTCGATCAAATGACGCTGCACCGCAGCCAGATTGGCCGCCGTGTCCGGCCCGCTGATCATTTGCGCCAGATACCATTTCATCTCGACCTCCCGCTTATTCTTCCGGATTGGACGGCGATACGCTGCTGGCCGGCGTTTGGGTGGCGTCGGACACGCGGTAAAAACGGATTTCCGGTTCATCCAGCGAACCGGTGACGTGTACGCGCGCCGAACTCAGCCGTTCCAGTTCGTTGTTGAACACCCGCTCGGTAACATAAATCGCCGCCGCTGCTTGTGGCGTCACGCCGGCGAGCAAGGCGACCAGCGGGAAGGTACTCGACAGCGGCACCGTCATCACCATATCGACATCCAACTGATCGCGCACCAGATCGGCGTCGCCGGTGAAGGAGAATTTGGTGGCGGGGCCGTCGATGATCAACTGTTCGCCGACGCGGGCGAAACCGCGATCAAACAACAGTTCGCCGCGAATCACATCGTAAGTGATGCCTTCGTTAATCAGGTCGGAAAAATCGAGTGACAAGCGCCGCAACACCCGGGTGAAGTTGAGCAAGCCGACCAGTTTGACGCCTTCGTATTCTTCCAACTCCAGAATGGCGCCGTTGGTCAGTTCCAGACCGATGCGGCCTTCCAGGCGGCTGTAATCGAAGAAGGCGGGCGAGCCGTTCCAGTCCAGATCGAGGTCGAACCGGCCGCCTTTGCTGACCAGCACCGGCGCGTAGCCCCAGCTGTTGAGCAATGTTTGAATGTTGTCGATGTCGACTTCACCGCTCAATTCGGTGCGATGGCGCTCGTCCAGATAGCGCCAGATCAACTGGCCGTTGAAGTCGGCGCCAGGAATGTCGGCGCGGATGTTGCGCACTTGCAGTTCGTCGTCGCCCGGCACCAGTTCCACGCGCCAACTGCCCAGATCGCGCTCGCCGATCGACAGCTGACCGATTTGCAGATTCGTCAGCGGAATGTCCTCCGGCCGCGCAGCCTGCATCGGATCAATCAGATTTTCCGGCGCATCCGGGTCTTCCTCGCCGTCATCATCGCGCGCCGGCAGCGCCAGAAATTCCAGATCGACAAACAACGGCTCGCTCGGGTCGAACGGTTGCGACAAGCGACCGGCCACCTCGTTGGCGGTCACTTGCGCCAGCCAGGCTTCGTCGCCACGTTGAATCTGCACACGTGGCTCGGTCCACAACTGGCCGAAGTTGGTCCAGCGCTGACCGACCAGATTAACTTCCCGCAGCCAGCCAAGCTGCTCGGTGATGTCGGCACGAACCGCCGCATCGGTGGCCTCGGTTGCGGTCGCATAGGGTGACAACAGCGCCAGCAGCGCTGCTTTCCATTCGTCGATGTCGGCCTCGTCCAGGCGTGCGTCGATAAACAGACCCGCTTCGTTCCGTCGCAACCGCAACGGTTGGTTGATCGCCAGGGTGCCACCGTTCAGCGCGTTTTGGGCGTCCAATTCCAGCACCGCCGTGACCAGGCCATCGTAATCGAGATGCACATGCCAGCCGGGTTGGTTCGGGCCTTGTTGCAGTTGAATCGCCAGCGGCGCAGCGGTTTGGGCGTCTTTGCCCAACGGCGCCGGTAAGTCGATCGGTACGCCGATCAGGCTGGAGCGGATGTCGATGTCGGTTTGGTCACCAAAGCGCAGCCGCGCCCGAGCCGCCGTGCGTTCGCTGCGCGCGCTCAGCCAGGGGTCGTTCAACCAACGGCCCCAGTCGGCCAGCGGCGCGGTGCCTGAAACGTTGAGTTCAATAACCTCCGCCGCGGCCTGTTGCACCGTTCGCAGGCTGGCGCGGTACGGCGAGCCGAACAACACCCCGTTCAGACGAGGCGAGTACAAACCTTGTTCGTCGTTGTAATTCAGCTCGCCATTGAGCTGTTTGATGTCGAGCTGTTGTTCGGGCAGTTGCAGGCGACCGTTGCTCAGCCGGCCGAGTACGTTGGCTTGCGGCACGCCGCCGTTGAGCGGAATGGCAACTTTGACCTGCGCCTGGCTGTCGCCGCTGGCTTGCCAGCCGGTCAGGGCATCGCCGGCCACATCCGCCAATGGCCCTTTCTGAAACAGCGCCAGCGCCGATGACGCCGGGCCGGACACGTTCATGTCCAGATCCAGACGTTGATCGTTGTAGGGAAAACCCAGATGGCCGCCATTCAGCGTCAAACCAGCCAGGCGCGCCGACTGGGCGTTAACGTCGAGCCGATCAAGACCAATCACCAGACGACCGACACCTTGGTTCAGCACCGGCCAGCTCGGCTCGACGCGCACCCGGGCATCAGTGAAGTCGGCATCCAGACTCAACCCGGTCTGCACCAGACGGCCCTGCCGATTCGCCGTGGTCAGTGCAAAACTCAGGTTGCTGAATTCGCCGGCCAGGACATTGTCGGCAATCCATTCACGGGCGGATTCGGGAATCTGACGATCCGGCCGCAGCCGCTGCACCCAACCGAGCGGTGCCTTGGGCACTTCAATCGCCAACTGGTAACCGAGTTCACGGTCGGCATCGCCCATGGGCAGGTTCAACCGCCAGCGGGCGTCCATGTCGAGGTCTGACAGACCCAGTTGTTGCTGAGTGTCGTCAGGCACTATTCGCGCCTGATGCCGCGACGCCAATTGCGCGCCCACACCCGGCCACCAGCGCACGTCCAACTCGCCAGCCAGACGGCTGAAATGGAACGGCGAGTCGTAGACGTTGGGCAGTTCGAAATCGATGTCGGTGTCGTCGTAACGGAACCGGGCGTGGTGTTGTGTGACGCTCAATTCGCCATCCAGGCCGGCAATGTGCGGGGCACCGCCGGCCGCCTGCATGGCCGCGTTCGCCACTTGCGCCGACAGCGTCAGACTGCTCGGATCGGCCGCGTCGAGCTGCATTTGGCCTTGCTGCAATTCGCCCTGGGGCAAGGCGACGGGCCAGAAACCGCTGGCATCGTTCAACGCTAGCCAGGCGCTGAATGGCTGCACCGGAAGCCGGTCCCATTGCGCCTGCCAATGTTGGTCGCGCTGCTGCACCTGCGCCTGCACTGGCACATCGGCCGACGGCAATTCGGTGCCGTCGAGTGCCCAGTGCTGGTTGAGCTGGTTCAGCCAAAGATTGAAGCCCTGCTCTGCCCGACTGAGGTACAGCTCGGTTTGGGCATCACTCAGGCTCAGCTGGCTTTGCGAGCCGGTTAGCAGCGCCCGGTCGGTTTGCAATCGTACTGTTAAGTCTTGCCAGCGGTCCTGGCGCAGACTCAGCCAGTACTCGCCCGCTACATCCAATTCCGTAAGCCACGGCCAGCGATTCTGCAACCAGGGGGCAAAGTCAAAACGACCGTGGCGAGCGTACAGATCGACCTGATAATCGCCATTGCTGCGCGTGCTTTCGGCTTGCAGTTCCAGTGGCACATCGAGGGTGTCGCGCACCAGATGCGCATCGGCGCGCAGCCAGTTGTTTTCGCCTGAGCCAGTCAGCCGACCTTCGCTCAACACCAGAACGGAACTGGGCAATTCCTGCGGTTCGACCGTGAGCGTCATGTTGGAAAAGCTGACCTGGCGCTGCTGCCGCACCAGACTGGCAAGACGATCCACCGACAACCAGGCGCTGCTTGTGGTGGCTTCGGTGGCGTCAGTTTCAATGGGTTGGTCGTTCAAACCGACCATTCGCCACCCGTTTGGCGTCTGCCGAACCTGGGCGCTGAAACCGTCCAGTTCAAACCGACCAAACACCGGCGACAGCGTAGCGATGGACTGCATGATGGCCGGTTCCAGCAACAGGCGCTGCACTTCAATCTGACCGCCGATTTCCACCTCTTCGGCAATCAACACCGGGTTGAAACGCTGCCACTGGCCCTGCAGACGACCGATCTTAACCTCGACGCCCAGCTTCTGCGTCAGGATGGCGGACAGTTGCTGATCGTAACGCTCGATTCCCGGAAAGAATTGCCGACCCAGCGCCAGATAGGCAGCCACCAGCAGCACCCAAAAGGCGAATACCTTGAGCAAGGCGGACAGCAGCGCCTGACCAAAGCGAAACGGCATCATAAGGCGAACGTCAAACGGTCAGAGCAGGAACGGACAACGGCGGGGTTATTGCAAAATGACATCGAACTGTTCCTGGGTGTACATGGGCTCCACCTGGAAACGGATCGGCTTGCCAATGAATTCTTCCAGATCGGCGACGTTGGACGATTCCTCATCCAACAAACGATCCACCACGTTCTGCGACGCCAACACCAGATACTGATCGTTGTTGTAGGCGCGTTCCTCGCGCAGGATTTCGCGGAATACTTCGTAGCACACCGTCTGAGCGGTTTTCTGCCGCCCGCGACCGGCGCAGACGCTGCAGGTTTCGGTGAGCATGTGTTCCAGACTTTCGCGCGTGCGCTTGCGCGTCATCTCAACCAACCCGAGTTCAGACACGCCGGTGACTTTGCTTTTGGCGTGATCGCGTTCGAGATTTTTTTCCAACATGCGCAACACCTGGCGCTGGTGTTCGGTGTCTTCCATGTCGATGAAATCGATGATGATGATGCCGCCGAGATTGCGCAGTCGCAGTTGCCGCACGATGGCGGTCACCGCTTCCAGATTGGTTTTGAAAATGGTTTCTTCGAGATTGCGATGGCCGACAAAGGCGCCGGTGTTCACGTCGACAGTGGTCATGGCTTCGGTCTGATCGATGATCAGATAACCGCCGGATTTCAGTTCGACTTTACGGCCCAGAGCGCGGGCGATTTCGTCTTCAACGGAAAACAAATCGAAGATCGGACGTTCGCCCGGATAATACTCAAACACCGGTTCCACTTCGGGCGTGTATTTGCGCACGAAGTCGATCACCTTGGTGAAGGTTTCGCGCGAATCGATGCGAATTTTATCCACGTCGGCGCGCACCAGATCACGCGCAACTTTCAAATAAAGCGGCAAATCTTCGTAGATAATCGCCGGGCCTTCGGTGGTGGCAATGCGTTCACTCAATACGCGATAAACGCGCTTGAGGTAATTCAGATCCGATTGAATTTCAGCTTCGCCAATGCCTTCGGCAGCGGTGCGCAAAATGTAACCGCCCTGCTCGATGCCTTCGGCTTCTTTGGCTTTGGCGACGGCTTCGCGCAGGCGCTCGCGTTCGTCTTCACCTTCGATGCGCTGGGAAATACCCGTGTGGTGGCTGTCTGGCATGTACACCAGATAACGCGAGGGAATCGACAGTTGGGTGGTGAGGCGGGCGCCTTTGGTGCCGATTGGATCTTTGATCACCTGAACGGTGAGAGATTCGCCTTCGCGCACCAGAGATTGAATGGATTTCTGGCCTTCGCCGTCGCTGCGGCTGGCGTCGATGTCGGAGGCGTGAATAAAGGCCGCACGTTCCAGATTGATGTCAACAAAAGCGGCCTGCATGCCGGGCAGCACGCGCACCACTTTGCCTCGATAAATGTTGCCGACGATGCCCCGCGTTTGTTCGCGTTCGATCAAGACTTCCTGTACGGCGCCGTTTTCGACCACGGCGACCCGGGTTTCCATCGGGGTCACATTGACCAGCACTTCCGAATTCATGCGTTTGTGTCCTGTTGGTTGCGTCGGCGTCGGGTCGTGACCGCCACAACCGCGCTTAAACCCGCCCCAGCGCTCCGGACCAAACCGCCAAACCGCGCTTGGTTAACAACTGGGCCGTCTCGCGCAGCGGCAGACCGACAATGGCAGAATAGCTGCCTTCAATACGTTTGATAAAGACGGCGCCGAGGCCTTGCACCGAGTAGCCGCCGGCTTTGTCTTGTGGCTCACCGCTGTCCCAGTAGGCGCGGACCGCCTCGGGCTCCAGTTCGGCAAAGACCACGCGCGACTCCACTACTTTCACCTCGACCGATTCGTGCGACGCCACCGCCACCGAGGTAAACACCCGGTGCGAACGGCCGGACAAGCGCTCCATCATGTCGGCGAAATCGTCGTAATCGCGCGGCTTGCCGAGGATGTCCTGATCGGCAACGACGGTGGTGTCGGAACCCAGCGTCAGCACATCCGATTCGCCACGACCGGCCAGAATATCCAGCCCGGCACGCGCTTTGGCTTCGCCCAGACGCGCTACATAATCTTCAGCGCTTTCCAACGCCTTGGTACTTTCATCGACCTCGATCGACAAAACTTCAAAGGCAACGCCCAGATCGGTCAGCAATTGTTTGCGTCGGGGTGATTGCGACGCCAGATACAGCTTCATGAACCGCTCCTTGTGGCTCAGGCTATTGCACGCGGAATTGCACCTGGACCGACCGCAACAGGATGTAGATCCAGGGCCAGAAAACGGCGCTGATTACCGCAGGCAACAGGTGCATGCTGCTGTCAAAACCGGCGTTGAAGAAACTCTTGCACCACTGCACCAGAATCTGACTGAGTGCGATGACCATGAACACCACCACCGCCTGTTGCAGCAACGGGTACATGCGCAGACGCAAATGCAGCACCAGCACAACGTAGGCCAAAGCGGAATACGCCAGTGCAAAGGTGCCCAGGTAAGTGCCCATGACCACGTCTTGCAATATGCCGACGCAGAAACCGATGAACACGCCGACGCGTTCGGGCACTGCCAACACCCAGAAAATCAGGAACAGGCCCACCCAGTCGGGCCGGCCCAACGCAATAACGTGAGGCAACGGAACCGCCGCCAGCAAGTAGGCGACGAAGAACGACACGGCAATCACCCAGAGTGATTGCGGCGGATTGGCGCGCTGTCTCATCGGCCAGCCTCCCCGTCTTTAAAGACCAGCAGCAGGTTACGACTGCGTGCCAGCGCCGCCAGCGGACGCGCACGAATCTGCGCGAACGGCTCGCCCGGGTTGTGCTCAACCGCCTGCACTTCGGCAACCGGATAGCCTTCCGGGAAACGGCTGGCCAGTCCTGATGTCATCAACAAATCGCCCACCTGAATGTCGGCCGTTTCCGGCACGAATTCCAGTTCCAGCGTAGTCAGATCGCCAGTGCCGACCAGAATCGAACGCATGCCGTTGCGGTTTACCTGCACCGGCACCGCGTGGTTGGCATCCGCCACCAGCAAGACGCGCGACGACAGCGAATCAACCTGAATCACCTGACCGAACAGACCGGTGGCATCGAGTACCGCCTGGCCGATGTAAACACCGTCCTGGGCGCCCCGGTTGATGATCACTTGGTGAGTGAACGGATCGGGATCGATGCTGATCATTTCCGCAGTCAGATAGGACGCTTCGAAACGCTCGGTCGCGCCCAGCAGCGAACGCAGCCGTTGGTTTTCCGCCTGCAGCACCGCCAGTTGCTGAACCTTCTGTTGCAGGATCAACACCTGACTGCGCAACGACTGGTTGTCGTCGAGCAATTCATCGCGCTCAGCAAAAGTCCGGCTGGACCATTGCACCATATCGGTCGGCATGCGAATCAATTGCTGGACGGGGGAGACCAGATAGGACAACGCCTGGCGGACGTAATCGAGCTGTGTAAAACGAGCGTCGAGCGTCATTAAAGCGATGGCAAAAACAACGGCCACCAGCAGGCGATAACCATGCTGGGGGCCGGCAGTGAAGAGCGCGCTGATGACAGCCTCCTACAAGCGATCAGTCAGAGGTGAAATCGAAGATGCGCTCATCCATGAGTTCCAGGGCGCGACCGCCGCCACGAGCCACACAGGTCAGCGGGTCGTCAGAGATCAACACCGGCAGACCGGTTTCCTCGCTGAGCAACTTATCCAGGTCACGCAACATGGCACCGCCACCGGTCAACACCAGGCCGCGCTCGGCGATGTCGGAGGCCAGTTCCGGCGGCGTCTGTTCCAACGCACCTTTAACCGCAGAGACGATGGCCGACAGACTTTCCTGCAGCGCTTCCAGTACCTCGTTGGAGTTCAGTGTGAAGCTCCGCGGAATACCTTCGGCCAGGTTACGGCCGCGTACGTCGATCTCACGAATTTCGGTACCCGGGTAGGCGCAACCGATTTCGATTTTGATGCGTTCAGCGGTGGAATCGCCAATCAGTGAACCGTAGTTGCGGCGAATGTAGGCAATGATGGCTTCGTCAAAACGGTCACCACCAACGCGGACGGATTCGGAGTACACCACGCCGTTCAACGAGATAACGGCAATTTCAGTGGTACCACCACCGATGTCCACGACCATGGAGCCACGCGCTTCCTCAACCGGCAAACCGGCACCAATGGCAGCCGCCATCGGTTCTTCGATCAGGAAAACTTCGCGGGCACCGGCACCATAGGCCGATTCACGAATGGCTTTGCGTTCTACCTGAGTGGATTTGCAAGGTACGCAAACCAGCACGCGCGGGCTCGGCGCAAACCACGAATTTTCATGCACTTTGGAGATAAAGTGCTGCAGCATTTTTTCGGTGACGTGGAAGTCGGCAATAACGCCGTCTTTGAGTGGGCGAATCGCCTGGATGCTGCCCGGCGTTCGGCCCAACATGCGCTTGGCTTCTTCACCAACGGCGGCAACCGTTTTTTGGTTGCCGGTCATGCGCACGGCGACGACAGAGGGTTCATTAAGGACAATATCGCGATCGCGTACATAGATGAGGGTGTTCGCGGTTCCCAAGTCGATCGACAGATCGCTGGAAAACATTCCCCGAATCTTCTTAAACATGATTTAACAATTCCAGTTCCGATGGCTGCGGTGGGGGTCAAAATGACCAGGTCGAACGCCCCGAATAAGCGTTCTTTTAAAGCAATATCAACCCCACTAAACAGCCTCGCAATGTATCAATGGCGGGGATGTTGGGCAAGCTGTAAATATGATAACTTACGCGCTTTCAAATATTTACGTGCCTTTGCTGAGTGAAACCTTTGGTTGACTAATAGTTGACCAAAAGATCCATTCCAGCCTGCCGATTGTCATCCCAAGGAGACGCCCATGAGCCTTGATCGCAACGAGGTTGAAATCGTGGCCCACCTGGCCCGTTTGAAGGTCAGCGACGATCAAATGCCCGCCACTTTGGCCAGCCTGAACAGCATTTTGACGTTGGTCGATCGCATGCAGGAAATCGACACCAGCGGTATCGAACCGCTTGCCAATCCGCTCGACGCCACGGCCCGGTTGCGTGCGGATGAAGTGACCGAAACCAACCATCGCGACGACTATCAACGCATTGCACCGAGCACCACCGACGGCCTTTATTTAGTCCCGAAAGTTATCGAGTGAGCCCCGACTGCCCATGGAATTCAAAACACTGAAACAATTGTCGGATGGCCTGGCCGCCGGTGAATTCAGCAGCGTCGAATTGACGCAACATTATTTAGCTCGCATCGCGGCGGATCAGAACACAAACGCCTACATCACCGTTACCGAAGAGCAAGCGCTGCAAGCCGCCAAAGCCGCCGACGAGGCACGTGCCAAAGGCAACGCTGGCGCGTTGACTGGTTTGCCCATCGCCCACAAAGACATTTTCTGCACCCAGGGCGTGCGCACTTCGTGCGGCTCAAAAATGCTCGACAATTTCATTGCGCCGTATGAATCCACGGTGACGCAAAAATTGAACGATGCCGGCACCGTTATGTTGGGCAAAGCCAACATGGATGAGTTCGCCATGGGTTCGTCCACCGAAACGTCTTTCTACGGCCCGACGCGCAACCCCTGGAATCTGGACACCGTACCGGGCGGTTCGTCCGGCGGCTCCGCAGCGGCCGTTGCTGCTGGCCTGGCTGCGGCGGCAACCGGCACCGACACTGGCGGCTCCATTCGCCAACCGGCCGCCTTTTGTAACCTGACCGGGCTGAAGCCCACCTACGGCCGGGTATCGCGCTGGGGCATGATCGCCTTCGGTTCATCACTCGATTGCGGTGGCCCATTAACGCGCACCGCCGAAGACGCGGCCCTGATGTTCAACGTCATGGCCGGTCACGACCCGAAAGACACCACCAGCATGGACGTCGCGGTAGACGACTACACCGCCCATCTGGATCGCCCGCTCGACGGCCTGCGCATCGGTTTACCGAGCGAATATTTTGGCGACGGTTTGCACGATGGTATTCGCAGCGCTGTGATGGCCGCAGTGAAAGAGCTGGAAAACCAGGGCGCCGTCGTCAAAGAGATTTCATTGCCGCGCACCGAACTGTCGATTCCGGCTTACTACATCATTGCCCCGGCCGAAGCCTCGACCAACCTGTCGCGTTACGACGGCGTGCGTTATGGCCACCGCTGTGACGACCCGGTCGATCTGGAAGACTTGTACAAACGCTCGCGCGCCGAGGGTTTTGGCGACGAAGTACAGCGCCGCATTCTGGTCGGCACCTATGCGTTGTCGGCCGGTTATTACGACGCCTACTACCGCAAGGCTCAGCAATTACGTCGTCTGATCAAGGACGATTACCAGCGCGCCTTTGCCGATGTTGATGTCATCCTCGGCCCGACCACGCCGTCGCCCGCCTGGAAACTGGGCGAAAAATCCGGCGATCCGGTCGCCATGTATCTGGAAGACATCTACACCCTGTCGGTCAACCTCGCTGGCCTGCCCGGCCTTGCCCTGCCTTGTGGTCAGGTCAACGGACTGCCGGTTGGTCTGCAATTGATCGGTAATTATTTTGATGAAAGCCGGCTGCTGAACATCGGTCATCGCTTCCAGCAAGCGACTGACTGGCACACCAAAACCCCGGCTTAAGACGGTAATTTTGGTGCCGGCCTTAACCCGGCACCCGAACACGCATTCAGAGGATCCGTGAATGGAATGGGAAATCGTTATCGGACTGGAGATCCACGTACAGCTCTCCACCCAGTCCAAGATTTTCTCCGGCTCGTCGACCCGCTTCGGCGCCGAACCGAACACCCAGGCCAGCCTGGTCGATTTAGCCATGCCCGGCACCTTGCCGGTGTTCAATGCCGGTGCGCTGCGCAAGGCGGTGGCGTTTGGTCTGGCGATCGGTGCCAACATCGGCAAGCGCTCGGTGTTTGATCGCAAAAACTACTTCTACCCCGATTCGCCCAAGGGCTACCAGATCACCCAGATGGATTTCCCCATCGTCGGTGAAGGCAAAGTGGACATCGTGCTCGACGACGGCAGCACCCGCACCATTGGTGTCACCCGCGCGCACCTGGAAGAAGACGCCGGTAAATCGCTGCACGAAGATTTCGAAGGCATGAGCGGCATCGATTTGAACCGCGCCGGTACGCCGCTGCTGGAAATCGTCTCCGAACCGGATTTGCGCAACGCCAAGGAAGCCGTGGCTTACCTGCGCAAAATTCACTCCATCGTGACCTATCTGGGTATTTCCGACGGCAACATGGCCGAAGGTTCGATGCGCTGCGACGCCAACGTCTCGGTTCGCCCGAAAGGCACCACCGAGCTGGGCACGCGCACCGAAATCAAGAACGTCAACTCGTTCCGCTTTGTTGAAAAAGCGATCAACGTTGAAGTACAGCGTCACATCGATGTCATCGAAGACGGCGGCCAAATCGTTCAGGAAACCCGCTTGTACGACGCCGACAAAAACGAAACCCGGTCGATGCGCTCGAAAGAATTTGCCAACGATTACCGCTATTTCCCGGAACCGGATTTGCTGCCGGTCGAGATCGACGACGCCTACATTCAGGACATTGCCGATCACCTGCCGGAACTGCCGGACGCCAAGATTGAGCGTTTCAAAAACGAACACGGCTTGTCGGAATACGACGCCACCGTACTCTCAGCCAGCCGCGCCATGGCCGACTATTTCGAAGCGGTTACCGGCATCTGCGGCGATGCCAAACTGGCCGCCAACTGGTGTCAGGGCGAACTGGCAGCGCTGTTGAACCGGGACGAAATCGAAATCGAACACAGCCCGGTCAGCGCCGGGCATCTGGGTCAGTTGATTCAACGGATTCAGGACAACACCGTGTCCAACAAGCTCGCCAAACAGGTATTCGAAGGCATTGCCGCTGGTGAAGGTTCGCCGGACGAGGTGATCGAAAAACGTGGTCTGAAACAGGTCACCGACAGCGGTGCCATTGAAGCCATGATCGACGCCGTTATCGCCGCCAACCCGGAACAGGTGGAACAGTACCGCTCCGGCAAGGACAAGGTGTTTGGCTTCTTCGTTGGTCAGGTAATGAAAGAATCCAAAGGCCAGGCCAACCCGGCACAGGTGAATCAACTGCTGAAAGACAAGCTGGCAGGGTAAACCGCCGAACACAAAACGGGAGACGGAAGGCGCCGCGGATAAGCGTCTCCCGTTTCCCGTCCAGCGTCTCCCATCTATAGACAGCCCCAGCCCTTTCCCCTAGCCTTTACAGTCCGTTCCTTGCCAAGTAGTCGGCGTTTTCCGCCGAAGTGACCCGCGATGAAATTGTCTCTCATTGCCCGCGTTGTAACCGGGTTTGCTGCACTGTTGTTGATCTTCTCCACCATCACCCTGTATTCCATCAGCGTCGAAAACAGACTGTCCGAGCAAATGGACCTGGCATCGAGTCATTTGGGTGGGCTACTGGACGACACCAACCGTCTGCGCAGCCTGCTGCAGGAAGCCAACCGCTCCATCACCCAGCACGCCAATGCCGAAGAGGCCGACCGCCGCGACGCGCTTGAAGCCCAATACCTCAGCGTTCGCGGACACTATCAAAGCCTGGCCAGCGATCTCGACAACCGGCTCAACGAATACCCGACCATGCACGACCGCTTGTCTGAACAGGCGAGTCTGGCGCACACGCTCTTCACCCAGGCCGAGCGTCACCTCGAACTGCAAAACAACCGACTCAACGCTCGTCAGCGTGCTCTGGACGAAGCGCAGTTGTTCACCAACGACTGGGCGTTTTTCAGTGGCGATCTGGGCTCGCTGGCCAGCCAGGCAGAATCGCAAGGCCTGTCAGGGCTGCAATGGGATTTGCAAACCGTGATGCAGCAGGCTGAGTCGGCGCAATCGATGTTGCAGCGCGCCCTGGCTATTTCGCGGGTGGATCGAATCAACAGCACCGAAGCCGAACTCGACATTCTGTTGCAGCAACTGGACGCCAAACTGGACTCGATGAAAGCCGAAAGTGCCGACTCCGTGGAAGTCATCGCGCCCTACATTCAGGTGTTGCACGAAGCGACCGAAGGCAACCAGGGATTGTTCCAAAGCCACAAACATTACGTGCGTTTCAGCCAGCAAAGCTCCGAGTTGATGGAAGCCATGGACACCGGCATGAACGACAGCATGGCGCTGCTGGACACCATCATCGGCGATATCCGCGCACTCACGCAGACCGCACAACGCGACGCCGAACACACCGCCAGCAACGCCCAACGTCTGACCTTGATGCTGTTGTTGTTCGCCGTGGGATTGTCGGTCGTGGTGGGTTTGTCGGTGGTGCGTTCGATGCGCGCGCCGCTCAAGCGCACCTTGCAGACGTTGGAGCGATTGTCCCAGGGCGATTTGACACCGCGTATTGCATCGTTGTCCGGCGATGAAATCGGCCGCATCGGCGCTGGCGTCAACGCCCTGGCCGACCGGCTGAGCGACCTGATCCGCGAAATTCGCACCTCCTCCGACACCATTTCCAGCCTCGCCAAAGACGCCTCCAGCACCAGCGGCCAGACGCGCCAGAGTGTCGAACAACAGCAGGAACAGACCGGCTCTGTCGCCACCGCCATCACTGAAATGGAAGCCGCCGTGGGCGAAGTCGCCCGCAATGCCGAGCGCAGCCGCAGCGAAGTGGCCGAAGTGACCCGCGCCGCTGAAGACAGCATGTCGAGCATGGAAACCAACATTCAGTACAGCGCCGATCTCGACCGCGCCCAGCAGGAAGCCGAAGGCGTCATCACCAGCCTGAGCGAAGAAAGCCAACAGATTGAATCGGTGCTGGATGTGATTCAGGAAATCGCTGAACAGACCAACTTGCTGGCGCTCAACGCGGCCATCGAAGCGGCCCGGGCGGGCGAGCAAGGCCGCGGCTTTGCAGTCGTGGCTGAAGAAGTGCGCAACCTGGCGAATCGTTCAGAGCAATCGGCGGGCGACATCCGCACCATGATCGATCGGCTGCGTCAGCGGGCAGAAAATGCCGTGAACATCATGAGCAGCAACCGCGAACTGTCACGCGCCTCGGCGGAACAATCGCGCCGCACCGGCGAATCACTGAGCGCCATGGTGCAGCGTTTGGCCGACATCAACGACATGAGCCAATCCATCGCCACCGCCTCGGAAGAACAAAGCGCTGTAGCGCGGGAAGTAACGCAAAACGTGGTGCGCATTTCCGATATGGCCGACGACCTCGCCAAAACCGCCGCAGAAGCCGCCAACAACAGCGAAAAACTGACCCGCCTGGCAACCGACCAACGACAATTGATCGGTCAGTTCCGACTGAATTAAGTCAGCCGATAAAGAAGCGCCAACCGGCAGCCGTGGCAATGCCCGCCGCGATGGCGGGCATGGTGCGCTGCACGGCCAACATCACCGCTGCGGTCGCGACCAGTGCCAGGCGCGCGCCGCTGTCGCCTTCGACGGCAATCGGCACCAGGATGGCGATCAACACCGAACCGGACATGGCGTTGATGAAACTTTCAACGCGGCGGTTGATGGGAATGAACGACATGATCCAGACGCCGCCGAAGCGCGTCGCCAGAGTAACCAGCGCCATCAGGCCGATCAGCATCAAACCGCCGTAACCCTCGATACCGATCATCGCTTGCCCTCCAGCCAAAACGCCCCGACCAGTCCACCGCCCAACGCCCCCACCACCACGTGAGTATTGGCGGGCAACCACAGATAAGCGGCCAAGGCCGACAGGCCACCGACGACCCAGGCTGTCAGCATGCGTGCGTTTTTACGGCCACCAAGCGCCATCGCCAGCATGAAACAGCCCATCACCATATCCAGACCAAAGACTTCCGGCTGCGCGATGACATTGCCACCGGCCATGCCCAACAGCGTGCCGGTCATCCAGGTGCACCAGAGCGCGATGCCGCCGCCGAGCAACAAACCCAAATTGCGGCTGCCGCCTTGGAAATCGTTCAGCGTCATCGCCCAGTTGGCGTCCGACAGCACCAGCAGCGAACCGTAACGCTTGCCCATCGGCAAGGTTCGCATCCAGGGGTAAAGGCTTGCGCCCATCAACAAATGGCGCGCGTTGATGGCAAAGGTCGTCACCAGCAAGGTGAACACCGGCACCTGGCCGTGCCATAAATCCAGGGCGGCAAACTGAGCGGTGCCAGCGAAGACCGTCATGCTCATCAGGACGGTTTCTGTTGACGACAAACCGGCCTGCACCGCGGCCAATCCAAACGCCAAGCCAAAGGCGACCACGAATAACGACAACGGCAGCAACCGCCAGAATCCGACCCAGGTGCCGCGCACCGTTAATTCAGGTGTAGCAAGAACGGTCATGGCGGGCCTCCGGCACAAAAACGAAAGCGGGATTTAACCAGAGCGGTGTCTCGAAACCAAGGCTGGCACCGCAGCGCAGATAAAAAAGAAGCCCGCGATAAAGGGGGAAAACGCGGGCTTGGGGGAATGGCGGAGAGCCGCCTATAAAACGGTTATCGGCCTATTTACCGATCAATTTACGGGCAAAACGCACGACCGGATGTTGAAAAATGTTATCCAACAGCACCTGTTGCGACATTTGCCGCAGGCTGTCGGCGTAGGTCGGGTACGGATGAATCACGCCTTGCAGCTTGGCAAAGTTCAGCCCCAGGGCTTTCAGCACCTGCACTTCGGCAATTAATTCACCGGCGCGCTCTGCCAGAATGTGCGCGCCCAGCACCTTGCCACGCGAGCTGGTAATCAATTTGATGCGACCACCATCGCCGGCTTTGGTTTTGGCGCGGTCGAGTTTTTCCGCCATGTCGTAGTGGTAGACGCGGATGCCATCGCCGTATTGTTCACGCGCTTCGGCTTCGGTTAGACCGGCGCGAGCAAATTCCGGATCAGTAAAAATCGCCCAACTGACGTGGTCGTAATTGACCGAACGACGCAACGGCAGAATCGCATTCATCGCTGCAATCTTGCCCTGATAATTCGCCATGTGACTGAGCAAATACGGCCCGGCCACATCGCCACAGGCGTAGATATTTTTCGCCGTGGTGCGCAACTGTTTGTTCAACACCAGACCGCGATCGACTTTCACGCCGGCTGTGTCCAAACCCAGATTTTCAACGTTGGCGCGGCGGCCTAGTGCCACCAACAAACGTTCGGCGCTCAGCTCAAATGTCTGGCCGTCGCGCTGTGCAACCAGGGTGACGCCCGCGTCACTGCGTTTCACTTGCACCGCCTGAGCGCCGACTTCAAAACGCACGCCTTCAGCTTGCAGTCGTGCACGCAACGCGGCGGCAAATTCCGGTTCTTCGCGCGGCAACACTTCCGGTGCCATCTCGACAATGGTCGCTGCAACACCGAGTCGATTCATCGCCTGCGCCAGTTCCATGCTGATCACACCGCCACCGAGTACCAGCAAGGATTTGGGTAAATCGCGCTGCTGAAACACGCTTTCGTTGGTCAGATAATCGACGTCGTCCAGACCGTCGATCGGCGGCAACAGCGGGCGGCTGCCGGTGGCCAGAATGAACTTGCGGCCGTAGTAGCGTTCGCCATCCACCTCGATGTGATGCGCATCGACAAAACGCGCGACACCGTTCAAATATTCAGCGCCGGCTTTTTCCAGTACGTCCGGCGTTTCATCGAGATAGACGCGCTCACTGACCGCGCGCACTTTCTCCAGCACCGCCGCGCCATCGACCGCGATGTCAGCGAACTGTTTGGCGGTATGAATGGCCTTGGCCTGGTTGATCAAAGCCTTCGACGGCACACAACCTGACCAAGTGCATTCGCCGCCGGGCCGGTCTTTTTCCACCACCAGGACGCGCTTGCCAAAACCGAGCGCGGTAAAGGCGGCGGTCAAACCCGCCGCGCCGGTGCCAATGATGATCAGGTCGTAGCGTTTCATGGCGAATCAGACTCCTTACTGGCCGTAGAGTTCAGTCAGTTTTTCATAGCGCTGGCGGTTCAGGCCCAGGTCGGAATAACCGGCACGGCTGGCTGAACGGAAGTGCACTTGCTGGGCTTCGTTATCCAGATAGAACTCGACGTCATCGTGGTAATGCATCTTGGCGGTGGTGAACACCACATAGATGTAATCGTCTGCTTCAGTGACTACTTCAGCGCCACCGTAAGCTTTGACCGCTTCCAGAATGGCCGCACGGGTGCTCGCCAGGTCCGCTTTGAACGGCCAGGTGCGTACGCGACGTTCTTCATCGGCCGCCTGAGTGGACACGGCATTCGGCTTTTTGCTCAGCGGCTTCAACTGACCATTGTCATGGCCCAGCGTCGGTACCGTGGTGTTTTGCATAACGATGCGGACAATGTTCAGCACCAGTAGCGCCACTACCACCAACAGCACAATCAACAGTATTTTCATAACCTTCTCCTTATTTGCTTGTTTGCAAGTATCTTGTGCGCAAAATTTATCGACGGATTATTGACCTGTCAATACCTTGCGCGCAAAATACTTGCACAGCCTTGAAAGTAAGCCGCCATGGATCTCGGACCGAACCAATTACTCAGCAACCAGATTTGCCACTCGCTGTACTCCGCGACCAACGCCATGGTGAGGGCCTATCGACCCTTGCTGGATCCGTTGGATCTGACCTATCCCCAGTATCTGGTGATGTTGGCGTTGTGGGAAGCCGACGGTATTCCCGTCAAAGATCTGGTGCGCCAGACGCGCTTTGATTCCGGCAGTCTGACGCCCATTTTGAAACGGCTGGAGCAGAAAGGTTTGATTGAACGGAAACGTTCGGAGAACGACGAACGGCAACGCGTCATTCAATTGACCGACGCCGGTCGAAACAAAAAAGCCGAGGCGATGAATGTCCCGGAAGCCTTTTACTGCCGCACTGGCGTGACGCCGGAACAGGCAATGCAGTTAAAAGAACTGACTGAAACGCTATATCGGCACCTGGCCGAAGCGGAGCCGGTCGACAACTGACAACCGGCTTTCTGGTGGCGTCTGCTCAGGCCGCACGTTGGCCGAGCAGACTCTTGTACAACTCGGTATCGCCGACCACCAGCGTTTCACCGCCCTCTTCGACCAAGACCGCACAGCCAGTGCGATAACGCACTTCCATGATGTCGCGGAATCGGCACTGGCCGCTGACGCGCGTTGGCACCGCCGCCAGACTTTCAATCGCTTCACCTTCCTGCCACTGCTGCACCGCCACCACTTCGTTGTCGCGATAGAGCTGTTTGTCGGTGGGATCGAACCAGCAATTCTGGCTTTCATCGATGCAATAACGGCCGTTTTCCTGACGGTGTTCCGCCAGCGGCTGCGCCACATCGCGACCGCGCAACACGTGCAACGGATTGGTGTGGGCGACAAAATCCTCGACGTAATCGTCCGCCGGGTTCAGCACGATGTCCTGCGGTTTGCCCTGCTGCACGATGACGCCATCTTTCATAATGGCGATGTTGTTGCCCAGCTTGAGCGCTTCGTCCAGATCGTGGCTGACGAAGATGATGGTCTTCTGCAATTTTTCCTGCAGTTCCAATAATTCGTCCTGCAACTGCTGGCGAATCAATGGATCGAGTGCGGAAAACGGCTCGTCCATCAACAGAATGTCAGACTCCGTTGCCAGCGCACGCGCCAGTCCGACGCGCTGTTGCATACCGCCCGACAGCGCACTGGGCTTGTGGTTACGCCAGCCACTCAAGCCGACCAGTTCCAATTGCGCATCGACGCGGCGTTCAATTTCTTCTTTCGGCAACTTCTGCATTTCCAGCGCGAAACCGACGTTTTCCGCCACCGTCAGCCAAGGCATCAGCGCAAAACGCTGGAACACCATGGCGATGCGTTTCATGCAGAAATCGCGCTGAGTGGCATCGCTGGCGTGAGTGAAATCCACCGCCTGGCCGTCGCCCTGGTCAATCAACACCTGGCCGCGCGTCACCGTATTCAAACCGTTCACACAGCGCAGCAAGCTCGATTTACCCGAACCCGATAAACCCATCAGCACGCAGATTTCACCTTTCTCGACGCGCAGATTGACGTCGCGCACGCCCAGCACCAAACCGGTTTCGGCCTGCAAGCGGGTGCGGTCGTAACCGTCGTCGATCAACGCCAGACCGCGTTGCGGACGTTTGCCAAAAATCAGATCCACATTTTTGAATTCGATCATGAGCGCACCTCATCGCGTTGCTTGAACAGGCGGTCGAGCAAGATGGCGACCAATACGATGGACAAGCCCGCTTCAAAACCACGCGCAATGTCCACTGTGTTCAGCGCCCGCACTACCGGCTTGCCGAGACCGTCGGCACCGACCAGAGCAGCAATCACCACCATCGACAACGACAGCATGATGCATTGGGTAATGCCCGCAGCGATGCTCGAGGCCGCCGCCGGTAATTCAATACGCCACAGCAACTGGCGGTTGGAACAACCAAAGGAATGACCGGCTTCGACCAGTTCGGTCGGCACCTGGGAAATGCCCAGGCAGGTCAGGCGAATGGGTGCAGCGATGGAGAAAATAATGGTCGCCACCAGACCCGGAACAACCCCCAAACCGAAGAGCGTCAGGGTCGGGATCAAATACACAAAGGTGGGCACTGTCTGCATCAAATCCAGAATCGGCCGCAGCACGGTGTACAGCCAGGGACGATGCGCGGCGGCGATGCCGATCGGCACACCGATCAACACACAAATAAAAGTGGCCCAAACGACCATCACCAGGGTCTGCAAGGTGTCTTCCCAATAGCCAAGGTTCCACACCAGCAAAAACGACAGGATGGCGAAAATGGTCAGGCCGATGTTGCGGCGCAGCCAGTAAATCAATGCCGCGCTGATCAGAATAAATGCCCAGGGCGGGAACCAGAGCAGCATGTCGGTAACGCCTTCGATCATCCATTCCAGAGCAACCGACACGCCGTCGAAAAACCAGGCACCGGAGTCAACCAGCCAATCGAAAAATCGTTCGATCACTCGCCCCAGTGGAATCTTGTAGTTATCCATAAGTCAGTGTCTCAATGAGAGACCCGTGCGGGCACGGGTCTCGTCTGGTAACGGATCAGAAAGCGGATTTCACAACGTCCAGCGCCGGTGCGCCGTCCAATGTCGTCACGCCGTCCAGCCAGGCGTCGAGCACGTCGAGGTGGTTACTCAGCCATTGCTCAGCGGCCGCTTCCGGCTGCATGCCTTCATCCAGAATCAACGCCATGACTTCGTTTTCCGCCGCCAGTGTGAAAGTCAGGTTGTTCAGCAGCGTGCCGACGTTGGCGCAGTCTTCAACGTAGCCGGCGCGGGTGTTGGTGTAGATGGTGGCGCCGCCGAAATCCGGGCCGAAGTAGTCGTCACCGCCAGACAGATACGCCAGGTCGAAATTGGCGTTCATCGGGTGCGGTTCCCAACCCAAAAAGACGATCCAGTTGTCGCGGTTCACCGCACGACCAACCTGCGCCAGCATGCCGGCTTCGCTGGAAGCGACCAGTTCGAAGTCTTTCAGGCCGAAGGCGTTGGTATCGATCATGTCCTGAATCAGACGGTTGCCGTCGTTGCCCGGTTCGATGCCGTAAATGCGCTCATCGAATTCGTCGGCGTGGGCGGCGATGTCAGCAAAACTGGTGACACCCGCGTCGGCGACGTATTGCGGAACCGCCAGGGTGTATTTCGCGCCTTCCAGGTTAACGCCAACAATGTCGACGGTACCGGCTTCACGGTAAGCGGCGATGTCGCCTTCCATGGTCGGCATCCAGTTGCCGAGGAACACATCGATTTCGCCGTTCGCCAGCGAGCGATAGGTCACCGGCACCGACAGCAATTCGCTTTCGGTTTCGTAACCCATGCGTTCCAGCACGGTGGAAGTCAGAGCGGTGGTTGCGGTGATGTCGGTCCAGCCAACATCGGCGAAGCGTACGGTGGAACATTGATCGGCTGCGTTAGCCACAGTGGCAACACTGCCAGCGACCAGAGCGGCCGCCATCATCGATTGCACTTTCATGGTCTCGTCCTCTTCGGGGTTGCTTTCATTTTTGGGCGGGCTCTGCGGCCCGCTTATCGTTGCCGGGAATCGGCAATTCATCGGCCGCTGTGGACGGCCCGATTTGCGTAATTCAAACAGTCATTAGCGTTGCGCCGTCTGCCAGTTCGGGTGTTCCCAGACCGGCGCGTTCGAGCGTGGCAACGGCGTGCGACCACGAATGTGATCGGCGCATTTTTCCGCCAGCATGATGGTCGGCGCATTCAGGTTGCCGCTGACCAGCGATGGCATGATGGACGCATCCACCACGCGCAAATGGTTGACGCCAATGACCCGCGCTTCGCTATCGACCACCGCCATCGGGTCGTCCAGTGCGCCCATCTTGCAGGTACAGGACGGGTGATAGGCGCTGTCGGAATGCTGGCGCACCCAGGCGTCGATTTCGTCGTCGGTCTGCACGTCCGGGCCCGGTTGCAGCTCTTCACCACGGAAGGGTGCGAAGGCGTCTTGCGCCATAATCTCGCGCGCCAGCTTGACGCTCTGGCGCATCTCCCAGACGTCGCGCTCGGTCGATAACAAATTCGGCTGAATGATCGGATGCTCGTTCGGATCGGCCGATTTCAGTTTCAGATAGCCGCGACTGGTCTGCCGCATCGGGCCAACGTGCACTTGGTAAGCGTGCACTTCCGGCGCGGTGCGGCCGTGGTCGATCACTTGCGATGGCAGGAAATGGAATTGAATGTCGGGGTGACGCACCCCCGCTTCGGTACGGATAAATCCACCAGCTTCCAGATGCGCGGTGCGGCAGGCGCCCTTGTTGTGATTGATGAACCAGGTGGCGCCGGCAATCGTCATGTGCGGTTGGGTCTGATACTTGTACAGCGTGATCGGCTGAGTGCATTCCTGCTGCACGTACAATTCCAGATGGTCTTGCAGGTTCTGACCAACACCGGGCCGATGCGCGACGACATCGATGCCCATTTCACGCAAATGCGTTTCGTCGCCGACACCTGACAACATCAGCAACTGCGGCGAGTTAATTGCACCGCCACTGGCGATGATTTCTTTGTTGGCTTTAACGCGAATGGTTTTACCGTTCTGAATATATTCGACGCCAACGGCGGTGGTGCCATCGAACAAAATCCGCTGCACCATGGCGCCGGTTTCAGCGCTTAAATTCGGTCGGCTCAACACCGGTCGCAAATAGGCTTGAGCCGTGTTCCAGCGTTTGCCTTGCTTGATGGTCATGTCCATCACGCCGACGCCTTCCTGCTGGTAACCGTTCATGTCGTCGGTGAACGGATAGCCCGCCTGTTGGCCGGCTTCGATAAAGGCATCGAACAACGGATTCGGATAATCGCCGGTGTGCACATTCAATGGGCCGTCGCCGCCGCGATAATCGTCGCTGCCTTTTTCCCGGCTTTCGGCTTTGCGGAAATACGGCAACACATCGGCGTACGACCAGCCGTCGGCGCCCTCTTCCTGCCAGCGGTCGTAATCAAAAGCGTGGCCGCGGATGTAGACCATGGCGTTCAGCGCCGAGCCACCACCCCAGACTTTGCCGCGCGGCCAATACAGCTTGCGACCATCCATGTGTTCCTGCGCTTCAGTGTGGTAATACCAGTTGTATTTGTCGTCGCAGAGGTTGTACGTCAACGCCGCCGGCATGTGGATTTTCCAGGTGTCGTCCTTGCGGCCGGCTTCCAGCACCAGCACCTGGCTGTCGCTGTCTTCGGACAGCCGGTTAGCCAGTACACAGCCCGCCGAGCCGGTGCCGATGATGATGTAGTCGAATTCGCTGTCGAAGCGGTATGCCATCGTCTTGCTCACTTCTGCTGATCGTTGAATGTGAAAACCGGGTTAAAAAGGTGACTCAATCTTGCCCATGCCGACATACACCGCCTTGGTCTGGGTGTATTGCGCCAACGTCTCGATGCCGTTTTCCCGGCCGATGCCCGATTGCTTGTAACCACCAACCGGCATTTCCGCTGGCGAATTGCCCCAGGCATTGATCCAGCAAATGCCGGCCTGTAATTGGGCGATAACGCGATGCGCGGTTTGAATGTTTTGGGTGAACACGCCGGCGGCCAGGCCGTAGTGGGTGTCGTTGGCGCGGGCGATGACGTCGGCTTCGTCACTAAAACGCAGGATCGACATCACCGGGCCGAAGATTTCCTCGCGCACTTGCGGCATCTCGTCAGTGCAGTCGGCGAACACCGTTGGCTGCACGAAGAAACCGCCTTCACAGCCGTCCGGTTGCACCGGCTGACCGCCGGTGACCAAGCGAGCGCCGCTGGCTTTGGCGGCTTCGATAAAACCGAGCACCTTGCGTTGGTGCTGGCGGGAAATCAGCGCACCGACGTTGGTGTCCGGATGCATCGGATCGCCGATGACAACGTTGTTTTCGGTGCGGGTTTTCACCTGCTCAACAAAGGCGTCATAAATGCTGTCGTGCACAAAGACGCGGGTACCGTTGGTGCAGACTTCACCCTGGGTGTAGAAATTCGCCAGCAAGGCACCGCCGACAGCGTTATCCAAATCGGCATCGGCGAAGACGATCAGCGGCGATTTACCGCCCAATTCCATCGTCACTTCTTTCAATGAACTGGCCGACGCCGCCATGACTTTTTTGCCGGTGCCGACTTCGCCGGTGAACGAAACTTTGGCGATGTCCGGATGGCCGGTCAGCGCCTGGCCGACGCGATGGTCGCCCTGCACCACATTGAACACGCCCGGCGGCATGCCAGCTTCGATAAAAATCTCCGCCAGTTTGGCCGCGCCTTTGGGCGTTTCTTCGGACGGTTTAAACACTTGCGAATTGCCGCACGCCAACGCCGGCCCGGCTTTCCAGCAAGCGATTTGCAACGGGTAATTCCAGGCGCCGATGCCGGCGGTCACGCCCAGCGGTTCACGCCGGGTGTAGAAAAAATCCTGACCGAGCGATTGCTGCACGCCTTCAATGGCCGGCGCCAGGCCCGCGTAATATTCGATGCTGTCGGCGCCAGTAACGACATCAACGACGCTGGCTTCCTGCCACGGCTTGCCGGTATCGAGCACTTCGATTTCAGACAGTTCGTCGTTGCGCTCACGCAGCAAGGCGACCGCTTTATGCAGAATGCGCGCGCGCTCAAAAGCACCCATCGCTGACCAGACCTGGAAGCCTTCCTGGGCACTGCGCACGGCCTCATCGACGGTGGCTGCGTCGGCCATTTCCACTTCGTAAATGGCATCGCCGGTGGCCGGGTTCAGCACTTCGAAGGTTTCGCCATCGCCGGGAGGCAGGTAACGCCCGTGAATAAAAGAAGTCAGACGCGGCAAGCTCATCAAGCAGTCTCCGGTTTGGTGTTGTGGTTTCTGGCGACGGCGATCAACAGTTCCGTCTGGTGTCGACACAGGGCGATACAGCGCTCGGCCTGAATGCCGTCCGGCGACAGCGCGCCGCGCAACCAGAGGCCATCGATCAAGGCCGCCAGCGTTCCGGCCGCCTGGTTCGGCGCCGGATGGTTCAGTTGTTTGAAGCAGTAACGCAGGTTCGAATGCAGTCGCTTTTCGTTGATGCGCTGCAACCGCGCAAAGGTCGGTTCGTGCATCGCGCTGGACCAGAACGCCAGCCAGGTTTTGGCCGACAACGGGTCGGTCTGCGTTTTCGAGAAGTTGGTCTCGATGATGGCGTCGATGCGTTGCTCCGGCGTCGGATTCGCCGGCAGCCGACCGATCAGGTCCAACTTCAGTTGTTGCAACAGCTCGCGCATCGTCGCTTCGAGCAATCCCAACTTGCTGCCGAAATAATGCGCAATGATGCCGGTCGACACCCCCGCCCGTTTGGCAATGCTCTGCACCGTGGTTGCCGCAAAACCATCCTCGCCGATGCAGGCGCGGGTCGCGTCGATCAACTGCTGGCGGCGGATGGGTTCCATTCCGACTTTGGGCATTGGGTTTCCTTGTGGAAACGGGAGACGCTGAACGCACGCTGCGCTGACGGGAGACGCTGGATAGCGGTGCCTAAACAGCGTCTTCCGTCTCCCGTCCAGCGCCTCCCGGTTTTTAATTGATCGTTCAATAAAAATCACCCTAAAACATTGAACCCTAAACTTCAACGTCCAGAAGCGACACGTCGCTGGCACTAAAAGCGACGCAACGGCGCTATCTTGGGGCAAAAGGCGCGCTGAAACGGCTCAAAATAATTTGTAGTGCACTAAGCAGATGCGATTTTATAACCGGCGGTTTGCACAAATCTTCCAGACAGCCCACTGGCATCGGTGTTCACTGTTACACTGGCCTTGCGGACACAGCGGCCCACTTACGATGACTGCCAGCGACACCCATTGGATCGACTTCAATCGCGACGCCGACACCGGCATCGAATCCTTGCGCGCTCACTTTCGCGGGCACGCCTACGACCCGCATTTTCACGACGACTACTCCATCGGCTACACCGAACAGGGCGTGCAGCAATTTCGTTGCCGCCGCCAGGTGCAGCGCTCCACACCGGGCAATGCCTTCTTGCTGGAACCCGGCGAAGTGCACGACGGCGAAGCGCCGCAACAGGACGGCTTCACCTACCGCATCCTGTATTTGCCGCGCGACTGGGTGCACGGTCAGCTCGCCGGTCTGTTCGATACCCTGCCCGATCAATTTGAATGGCACGTCGATGCAACGCTATCGACCGACCGCCGGCTGATTGGCAGCATCGCCGCCAGCTTTCTGGCTGTGCACCAGAATGAAGCCCGGATTGTGCGCGACGCCTGCCTCGACCAGATGCTGATTCAGGCGACCGGCCACCTGCATTGGCGCCGCCGCGACAGCGAAGCGCGTCAACCATTGCTGGCCGAACGCGCCCGCAGTTATTTGCACGCCCACGCTGACGAGGACATCGGTTTGAGCGAGATGGCGCAGGCACTGGGCACCGACCGTTTCCGGCTGAGCCGCGCCTTCAAAGCCGCCTACGGCTTAGCGCCGCACGCCTATCTGATTCAATGGCGCTTAACTCAGGCACGCCGGCTGCTGGCACTCGGCCAGACACCGGCGCAGGTAGCGGCCGATCTGGGGTTTGCCGATCAAAGCCATCTGGGGCGCTGGTTCCGACGCGCCTATCAATTAACGCCCGCCGATTACCGCCGCCGTTGCACAGGCCTTCCAGACTGAACAGCCGCAACGCCACAGACTGACAACTCCCTGCTACCGGAGTTGTTGCCATGCCTTTCGCCCTGTTCGCTTTCTTCGCCGTCATCACCCCCGGCCCGACCAATTTGCTGGCGCTTACTCAAGGCCAGCATTCGGGCTGGCGCAGCGTCTGGCCGTTCGCACTGGCGTCGGCCAGCGCGGCATCGAGCATCGTTTTGCTGGTGGTACTGGGATTAGCCAATTGGCTGTTGGATACAGATTGGATACGCGCGACCCTCGCCTGGGCCGGCACGCTCTGGCTGAGTTGGCTGGCCATTTCGCTGGCACGCGCGCCAGTAAACAACCTGACCGTTGAGTCCAGCCAACGGCTGATCAGTTGGCCGACGGGATTGGCACTGCAAGTGGTGAACACCAAAACCTGGCTGATGGCGGTGACGATCAGCAGTTTATTTGCCGACCCGGATCAACCCGCCTGGCCGCAGGCATTGCACCTGGCCGGCACCTTTTTCGTCTTGGTAATACCCGCGATTTTCAGTTGGGCCTGGCTGGGCGAAAGCGCCAACCGTCTGTTACACAGCCCGCAGCAACACCGCTGGATGAATCGCGGCCTGGCGCTGGCGTTGCTGGCAACCGTCTGGTCGGCGTTGTGGATGGGGCAGATCGCGGCTTAGCGATCATCCGGACCGATCGACAAGGCCATCAGCATACTGAGGTGAGACAGCGGCCAACCGGACTCGGCCGCCAGGTCGTTGAAGACATCTTGCACCGCTTGCAGGTCGCGTTTGGCCGTCGGTTTGCGCGTGACGATGCCGGCGTTAACCAGCACTCGCAGCGGATCGGGGCTGAGCACAAAGGTGTCTTTGCCGGCCATGCGCAGCAGGCGGGCGGCGCCATCGCCGCCCAGATGCGCGCCTTCTTTGGCTAAGACCTGCCACAAACCCACAATGTCGTCCGTCGGCCATTCGGCGATAAACCGGCCGAATCCGCCGTGCTGTTTCGAGCGCTGTTGCACCATCAGGGCATTGACCGGAATGGTCTTCATCTTGCCCCAATGGCGAATCAGTCGGTCGTCCTGCATCAACTGCTCGAAGCGGTCGTCGTCGATCAGCTGACACGCCTTGGGGTCGAACTGCCAGAAGGCTTCTTCGAAGGCCGGCCAACGCGCATCGATCACCGAATGCTTCATACCGGCGCGAAATACCCGACGGCTGATCAGGCTGAGCCAGTTGGCGTCCGAACGCGCTATCAGTTCTTCGTTAGTTGCCAGGGTCGGCATGCGGTCTTCGATATCGACCTGATCGTGATGCGCCAACGCGTTACGTTGCAGTTCGGCAAAACTCAGCGTCACGACTCGCCCGCCTCATCCAGATTCAACGATGCCGAATTGATGCAGTAACGCAAACCGGTCGGTTCTGGTCCGTCCGGAAATACGTGGCCCAGATGCGCATCGCACTGAGCGCACAAAACTTCGATGCGGTGCATGCCGTGCGAAAAATCCTCGCGCTCGACAATGGCGCTTTTATCGAGTGACTCGTAAAAACTCGGCCAACCGCAACCGGCGTCGAATTTGGTGTTGGCATTGAACAACTCACTGCCACAACAAATGCAGCGGTAAATGCCTGGCTTGTCGGTGTCCCAATAGGCGCCGGTGAACGGCCGTTCGGTACCCGCCTGACGCGCCACACGAAACTGTTCGTCGCTCAGTTGAGCGCGCCATTCGGCGTCGGTTTTCACGATTTTCTCAGACATACGGGGCTCCCATAGGAAATGAAGATGCGCAGGTTTATACTCGTTCGGCGCGCACAGCCGCCTTCGACAATGGCGTCTTTTGCCCGCCCTTCAAGGCTTTCGCGATCAGCGGCCGCCTGTTCAACGCCAATATTTACGCCACGGTTCAGACCCTTGCACCCTTGGTAAGTTCATCGGGAGTTTCATGAAAACGCTGCACAAATCGCACAAGCTCGCCAATGTGTTTTATGACATTCGTGGCCCGGTGCTGGACGAGGCGCGTCGCCTCGAAGACGAAGGCCATCGCATTCTCAAGCTGAACATCGGCAACCCCAAACCTTTCGGCTTCGATGCACCCGATGAAATCATCACCGACGTCATTCGCAACCTGCCGCAAGGCGAAGGCTACAGCGATTCCAAAGGTCTGTATTCGGCGCGCAAAGCGGTGATGCAATATTACCAGCAGCGTCAGGTGAAAGGCGTTGAGATCGACGACATTTACCTCGGTAACGGCGTCAGCGAATTGATTCAACTGGCGTGCATGGGCCTGGTCAATAACGGCGACGAAGTGCTGGTGCCGGCACCGGATTATCCGCTGTGGACTGGCGCCGTCACGCTGTCCGGCGGTACCGCCGTGCACTATTTATGCGACGAAGGCGCTGACTGGTTTCCCGACACCGACGACATCCGCGCCAAGATCACCGAACGCACCAAAGCCATCGTGCTGATCAACCCGAACAACCCGACCGGCGCGGTCTATTCCAAACAGTTGTTGCTCGACATCGTAGAGATCGCGCGCGAACACAGCCTGGTCATTCTGGCCGACGAAATTTACGACAAAATTTTGTACGACGACGCCGAACATCATTGCCTGGCGGCGCTGTCGGACGATGTGTTAACGCTCACCTTTAACGGCCTGTCGAAAGCCTACCGTCTGGCCGGTTTCCGCTCCGGCTGGATGGTGGTCAGCGGCCCGAAATATCAGGCCACCGACTTTATTGAAGGTCTGAACATGCTGGCCAATATGCGGCTGTGCGCCAACGTGCCGGCGCAACACGCCATTCAGACATCACTCGGCGGTTATCAAAGCATTGGCGATCTGATTTTACCCGGCGGCCGGATGCGCGATCAGCGCGATCTGTGTTGGGAAATGATCGATGCGATCCCGGGTTTATCGTGCGTTAAACCCAAGGGCGCGCTGTATATGTTCGTCAAAGTCGACAAACAGAAATTCAATTTGACTGACGACGAACGGCTGGTGCTCGACTTACTGCGACAGGAAAAAATTCTGCTGGTGCACGGTCGCGGATTTAACTGGCCGGACGTCGATCATTTCCGCATCGTTTTCCTGCCACCGCGCGAAACCCTGCTCGATGCCATGGAACGCATGAACCGCTTTTTCGGCCAGTATCGGCAAGCCTGACATCAGGCACTGAGCAATCGCTGGCGCAGAAAAGCACCCAACTCCGCCAGCGATTGATCGGACTCCTCCAGCCGGCCGGCGTAGCTCTGCCACACATGCCACAGCTCCGGCCAGATTTTTAGTTGTGCCTCAACACCCGCCGCTTGCGCGCGATCCACCAACGCCACCGAATCGTCGAGCAAGGTTTCGTGATCGCCAACGTGTACGCACAGCGGCGGCAAGCCCGATAAATCAGCAAACAACGGCGACAGATGCGGATGGTCCAGCGGCTGCGAATTCGCATAACGTTGCGCAGCTTCCGCCAAGCCATCGGGCGTTGGAAAAAACGGATCCAGTTGAGCACGATTTTGATGGCTCGCACCGCTGAGCGTAAGGTCCGTCCACGGCGACAACAACGCCAAACCGGCTACCGGAAGTTGCACATCGCGTAAGCGCAACGCCGTCGCCAACGCCAGGCCGCCACCGGCGGAATCGCCCGCCAATGCAATCGCACCTTCGCCTTTATCGGCCAATGCCTGATAGGCCGCCACGGCGTCGTCCAATGCCGCCGGGAACGGGTGCTCCGGCGCCAATCGATAATCCGGCAACCACAAGCGATGCCCCGCCGCCAACGCCAGATGCGCCGCCAGATTCAGATGCGTTCGTGGCGAGCCGGTCTGGTAAGCACCGCCGTGAAAATACAGCACCCAGCCGAACGATTTGACCCGCGCCGGTAACAGCCATTTACCCGGACGGCCAGCCAGACTGTCATCTTCCACCCGAACACCGTCCGGCAAACGCAGCGCCAGTTGGGCGACGTCTTCCTGTGCCTGACGTTCTTGTTCGAGCGTTTGTGTCCGGCTGCGCTGACGCGCCATTTCGCGATGCAGAAGTTGAGAATAGTGGCGGGCTTTGGGGCTGAGCATGTCGATGGTTTGATTCAAAAAAATCCGGCCCCACTATGAGCGACTTGCCCGCTCAGCGCCATACTGGACAAGCCTTGATGCTTGGCCGATGGTATTCGCTGCCTACCTATTATTGACGAGGCCCACCGTGACCGACGTTCTGCTCATCGCCTTCTTATTCCTCTGCGCCGGCGTGTTCGCCGTGCCCGTTGCATCGCGCCTTGGCTTGGGCTCGGTGCTTGGCTATTTGCTCGCCGGTGTGCTGATCAGCCCTTTGCTGGTGTTGCTGCGTGTTGATGTGGTGGCCGTGCAGCACGTTGCCGAATTCGGCGTTGTGATGATGCTGTTTCTGGTCGGCCTGGAACTCAACCCGCAACAACTGTGGGACATGCGCCGCAAACTGATCGGCCTGGGTGGCTCGCAAGTGGTGGTCACCGCCTTGGTGGTGATGGGCATCGCCATGGCGCTAGGCCAGCCGTGGCAAGTCTCGCTCGCCATCGGTTTAATTTTGTCGCTGTCGTCCACCGCCATTGTGCTGCAAACCCTCAGCGAAAAAGGGCTGCTCAATAGCGACGGCGGCAAAGCCAGTTTTGCCGTGCTGTTGTTCCAGGACATCGCCGTCATTCCGATGCTGGCATTGATCCCACTGCTGGCATTAAGCGAACCGCACAACGCCATCGATGCGCATGGTGAAGCCGCTCAAGGTCTGAGTTTGGTGGACGGTTTAGTCGGCTGGCAAACAGCCTTGGTGACCATAGCGGCGGTTGTATTTGTATTGGTGATCGGTACCTATTTAGCACGACCGCTGATGCGTTTTGTCGCCAGCGCGCGGCTGCGCGAACTCTTTACCGGCGCCGCTTTGTTGCTAGTGATTGGCATCGCGCTGTTGATGTCGCTGGTGGGTTTGTCACCGGCGCTGGGCACCTTCCTGGCTGGGTTGGTGTTGGGCAACAGCGAATACCGCCACGAACTGGAAGCCGATATTCAACCGTTCAAAGCACTGTTGCTCGGCCTGTTTTTTATGACCATCGGCGCCAGCATTAACTTCGAATTACTGTTCGATGAATTCGCCGTTTTGCTTGGCTTAACCCTGGCGCTGATCGTCGTCAAAGCTGTCGTACTTGGCGTGCTGGCTTATATTTTCCGCGTTCGCGGCTCGGATAAATCCCTGACCGCCATTGCTTTGGCTCAGGCAGGTGAATTTGGTTTTGTATTGCTGTCGTTCAGTGTCGCCAACGCCGTGTTGCCGACCGAAATCGCCGACCGCCTGATGCTGGTTGTTGGTCTGTCGATGATCCTGACACCGCTGCTGTTTCTGGCCTTCGAGTATCTGGTGTTGCCGCGCTACAGCAAAGTGGAAGGCGCCATGGATGAAATCACCGAACAGGGCGATGTGTTAATTCTTGGTCACGGCCGCGTCGGCGGTATCGTCAACCGCATGATGCGCGCGGTCGGTTTTTCCACCACCGTGATCGACTACAGTTCAACTCAATTGGAAATGCTACGCACCTTTGGCTTGCGCGTCTTTTTTGGCGATGCAACGCGGCCCGACTTGCTCAAAGCCGCCGGCATCGAAAACGCCAAAGTGGTGGTGGTCGCCATCGACAACAAAGACGAAATCACCAAACTGGTCAGCTACATTCACAAGACCTATCCCAAGGTGCACATCACCGCACGTGCCTTCGATCGCTTCCACGTTTACGACCTCTGGTACGCCGGTTGCCGCGACGTTATTCGTGAAACCTACGACAGCTCGGTTCGCATCGGTCGGTCGGCCATCGAAGCCATGGGCATCAGCCGCGAGCGGGCACAATTCATTGCCGATGAATTTGAGAAAGTGGATCGCCGATCCATGGTGGAAGTATCCGAACTGTGGGATCCGAACATTCCGACGATGGAAAACCAACCCTACATCGACAAGGTTCGGGAAATGACGCGCGACTGGGAAGAGATGTTAAAAGGCCGGCTGCATCCAAGCGAATTGGAAGACGAATCCACGTCATCAACCCAGGATCAAGCCATCAAATAATGCAAAACGGCGAGTGGCAAAATACCACTCGCCGTTTTAATCCGGCTTATTTATTTTCGACGTGCCGGGCAAACCGATCCAAAATGGCCTGCCATCCTGCGCGCTGCATTTCTGGCGGATTCATGCTTTCGGCATCAAAGATTTCCGTCACGGTCACACCTTGGGCATCGGCCACAAAGCGCACTTCCACTTCCCGATCATCGCCCATGCGATACGCCAATAATCTCGGCGCCTGGACCTGAGTAAAGGTGCCTCCGAAATCAAAACCCGCACTGCCATCGCGCGCTTCCATGCGATAGTTAAAACGGCCACCTACCCGTAAATCGAGCTGGCTGCGCGGGTTGCACCAATCGTCCGAGGCGGCATTCCACTGATTGATATCATCCGGCGTTGTCCAGGCCTGCCAAACAGCGTCCAACGTGGCGTTAACTTGCGTACTGACTTCAATTTTCATGGCGCCTCCTCGAATTTTAATGGCGTTTGTTTTGGCTTAGTCGAACCAGTTTGTGTGATTTCGACAGCGACTGAAACAATAGTTCAGTACTGCAAAACTGGCCCCAGTCCGCTGCTACTTTCACTGCCGAACCCGATAACGATGATAGACAACAGCCAGCAACAAACAGGCACTGGCCGGCGCAGCGAGAGCGTTAAAACTGAAGCGTGGAAATAACCAGGCGCCGACGACGCCACCACTGATAAAACCGACGATGATCAGGATAAACAACACACATTTACGACGATCAAATGGCTCACCGCGCCACCAGGAACCGAGCAGGATACCCAAGTCAGTAAACAGACCGGTGACGTGTGTGGTGCGCACCACGGCACCGCTGTAAGTGGTCGCCAGGGCGTTCTGCATGCCGCAGGCGGCGGACGCCAAATACTGCCCGGAGTGCGAGCCGTGGTCGAACAAACCCATGGCGCCGAACAACAGCAACGCTTCGAGCACCAGCAAGGTTTCGTATTGGCGACCGAGCTTCAGCGCGCCGCCACCCGCCAACAGGCCAGACACCAGCGCACCGAAAAAGAAACTGACCAGTATCAGCAATAAATGCAGGCTTTGATTCCACGGCAGTCGACCCAAACCTGCACCCAAAGACGTCGCCGTGCCGGAGAGGTGCGACAACGCCTGATGATCCAGACCCAAGACCGCAATGGCATTGACGCAGCCAGCCACCAGCGCCAACGCAAAGGCTCCGTATTCAACCCAAGGCGGTAACCGTGAAATCATCCGATTTTGCTCTACATCACTGAGGTTGGCTTTGTGTCCAGTGCATGAAATCGTCGAACACCGCCGGCCAATGATCAATGGAACCTTCGGCTAAGGGTTCGACGTAACTGTGATCGCAGCCCAGACAGACGTGAAAATCCAGATTGGTTTTACCTGCCGATAAAAACTGCACCGGCAATAAGTACGCCGTCTCAATCGGCGTGCTTTCATCTTCGGTAGCAAACTGTGCGTAAATGGGAATGTCCAACGCCAATAAATCTTCACTGGGAGCATGACGGTAAGACGACCAGCGGCGATTGGTGTAACCCCAGTCGTCAAGCTCTGTAGACTCCGGGTCCGCCAGGATGGACCGATACCAGTCCAGCAATTCCATAATGTGTTGATGCGCGTCAGCGTCGCTTTGCTGGCCTTGCAACGCCGCCAGGCGTTCAAACAGCGCAAACTCATAGAAATTGTTCAGCACATTACCGGACCAGAATCCCAAGTGAGTAATCTGATCGTTATTGCGCGCCAGACTGGCCGCAATTTGTGCACCTTCCGAATGGCCGTAAACAATGATCTGACCACCCGGCTCCAACTCATGTTGCTGAATGTGAGCGATCACCTGAACGATGTCCCGAATGCGCCGTTGCCGGTAATTAGCCCGCTGGTATTCGTCCGGCACTTCAAAATGTCCCCACTCCCGAATGCCACTCAAGCCGGGTTTTGCCACCACGGCATAGCGGTAGTCATCGTTTAACCGCTGGTCGTCGTCGGGAAACGATTTAATAAACCGCAGCCCGTTTGCTGTGGATTGATAAAAGAAGATCGGGAACGGATCCGTCCCTTGAATAAACAGCACCAGGTGTTTGGCTTTCCCGGAGTTTCGGTTGATGTAGTAGGTGACATCGTCCCCTGCCACATCAATCGTCACTTCTGAAAAACCGAAATGATCCAATGCCGCGTTCAAGTGTGTCGCATCTGTGGTATCGGCACGGGCCATAACGGCCAGTCCCAAAAGACAAAGACTCAAGCCGAGTTGACGCATCCGTCCCATCGTAGGCTTCCTTATCAGGCAAAGACCAGCGCCAATAACGCCAAAGCTGCCGGCGCGGCCTGTACCCAAAGAACCTTCCGACTGACAGTTGCTGCGCCAAACACACCGGCAACAACGACGCACGCCAAAAAGAATACTTTGACGGCAAAGCCGGCATCGCCTAACAACAAACCCCAGACCAGGCCCGCCACCAAAAAGCCGTTGTACAAACCCTGGTTCGCCGCCATCACCTTAGTGGTTGCCGCCTGTTCAGCGGTTAAATTAAACGCTTTCATACCCGCTGGTTTATCCCAGAGAAACATTTCCAGGAGCAGAAAATAGGCATGCAACAGGGCAACCAAAGCCACCAGAATATTGGCTACTAACAACATCGTTTTTCTCCTAATTAACGCAGTTTTTATTGATCATTTATAACAACATTTACCGTTCCGACCCGACGAAACTGAACCCATCGGGATAACGGTGCCAGCCATCAAAATCGCCTTTGCTTAACGGCACACCCTGCGACCTGGCAATGGCGTAGACCATGCTCAGATGAAAATAAAAATTGGGCAGCCCATAAAGGTGGACAAATTCTGTTTCGGACAATTCCAGATCCGCAAACCCGGCACGTTCTCGAATGCGATGCGACTCATCGGCAATTTGCCAATCCGGCAACTGCGCCAGAAAAGCCTGGGTTTTATCCAGTTGATGCTGCAACTCGGCTCGGGAAAGAGCGGCCGCTTCGAAGTCGGGCAACGTCTGCCGCACCAACGGACAATAGACCCGCAGACTGAACTGAATGGCAGTACGAACCTGTTCAGCCAGATTGAGCATATCGGGCGCCAAAGATGCCCCAAAACAATCGTCTGGAATGCGTTGCAGCAACCCGTTCAATTGTTGCAAATAGTGCTGAAATACCGCCTTTAATTCGGGCACGAATTACAAACCGTTTTTACGTCGTTCGGTGACCGACTCACCGCCGATACCCCAATTGTCGGTATCCACTTCGTCTATGGTTACTACTGTGGTTTGTGGGTTCTTATTCAAGACCCGCTGCAACAAATCGGTGACGCCAGAAATCAACTCACGTTTTTGTTCGGCGGTTGCGCCTTCGCGCGTAATTTTGATATTGACGTAAGGCATGGATACTGTCCTTTTAAAACAGGTTTAAAACCAATGGTCCCGCACACACCGGCCATCGAAAGGCATGGGTTCAAATTTATCCAGGCCATCAAAATGTTTGACCGGAATATCTGCAATGGCTTCTGGTTCAGTTAACCTCATATTTACGGCAACACGGCGGCGGCCGTCAGCCGGAGCTTCTATGCCGCGCCAATAACAAACGCAACCGCATTCTTTGCAAAAATGAAAACCGATTTCCCGATCACCTCGAACGTAGACGGATGTCGGTCCGCTGAGAGTAATGGCTTCGTTTTCATAGTCGTAGGCCCAAAGCCCACCGTAACGGCGACACAAGGTGCAATTGCAAGCCGTGACGGTTTCCGGTCGTTTGTCGAATGTCCAGCTGACGGCGCCGCAATGACAACTGCCTTTGATCATGGTTTCAGCTCCAATGAAAGGTTAATTCCCGCAGTTAGATATTGGCTTCGGGTCGCAGCAACCAAAGCACTTCTTCCGCTGGCACCTGGCCTCTTAAACCGCCGTTCACGTCGTGCCGGGCTAACGCGAGGCATTGATAGGCGGCGTCATAATGGCGCAGGACTTCGCTGTCGCTGACCGAGAACGGCGGTCCCGGCACTTGGTCCTGATCGTAAACGTAGCTGATCAATAATTGCGGCACGGCAGGCGCCAATGTCATCAGTTGGTGTGCGTAGCCGGCGCGCATGTGTTCGGGCAGCGCCACCAGGGCCGCCCGGTCGTAAACGGCATCGACTTCACCCAGCAGCGCCGGCGTTAATTCCAGAACGTCGCCCACCCAAATATCCACATCCCGGGCGTGAAAATGCTTCAGTGGTCCGTGCTCAACCACCTCGGGTTCAACGCCCAAATCGGCAAATAATTGCACGATGGCCGATTCCACCAATTCAGCACCGACGACGCGATATCCTTGTGTCAGCAACCAGCCGATGTCGCGCGTTTTGCCACACAAGGGCACAAAGACGCGACACCCAAGCGGTTGTTGCAAATGGCTGAAATAATGCACCAGCAGCGGGTTGGCTTCGTCCAGATGAAAGGCGATGCGATTGCTTTGCCAGCGGTCGTGCCAGAACGAGGCTTCCATGTTCAGACCGGCTCCAGAGAACGATGCGGTTGCGTCGGCAATTGCACCGCAATAACGTCGCCGGTCTGCACCGTACCGCCGGCTTCCACCACAGCCATCACACCGGCTTTGCGAATCAGTTTTCCATCGGCATCGCGGTCCAATAACGCGGCGGTGAGACCTTTTTGATAGTGATCCAGTTGCGCACAAGGGTTACGCAAACCGGTGATGCGCAGTTGAACGCTGTCGCCCAATTGCAACACCGTGTCGGTTGGTAACGACAATAAATCAACGCCCAGCGTAAGCACGTTTTCACCCAGCGTGGCGGCCTGAACATCGAAACCGTCGGCACGCAGTTCTTCCAGCGTTTCTGCGGCGATCAAATGCACTTGCCGCAAGTTAGGTTGAGTCGGATCGACCTTGACCCGAGAGCGGTGCTGCACAGTGGTACCAGCGTGCGTATCGCCTTCAATGCCATAGCCGGCCCGAAACGTCAGTTGCTCGGCTGGCACTTTGGAAAAACGATGCTGATCGTCTTTGCTTAACGCGACAACATTCATACTTATCTCCCTGTGTGGATAGACTTGCCCAGGCGCCTATTCCAGCTCAGCTTACCAATGCGCCGATGACACTTCACCGGTGTCGGCGAGGGCTTCTGCCAGGGCATCATACACCACCCTTACCCGTTGGCTGGTGCGCAATTCACGATGGCTCACCAACCACAATGGCAACTGTAATGGTGGCCCCAGATGCTCAAAGGCGCGTTGAAACGCCGGCTCAGTATCGCCAATGCGCTGCGGAAAAAAACCAAGTCCCTGGTGCAGTCGCACCAGTTGCCAATGCAGCATTTGCGATAGCGATGTAATGCGAACGTTGTCCTGACCGATGGGCCAGCCTCGGGGCTTGAGAAATTCTTCCAATTGGTTGCTTTGTTCAAACCCAATCACCTGGACATCGCGCAAATCCTCCAGCCGTTCCAACTGACCGAACGTCGATAAATATTGCGGCGTTCCGTATAGCCAGATGGGCTCTTCGTAGAGCTTTCGGGCAATGAGATCGGGCTCGGTGGGACGAAACGAACGCAGCGCAATGTCGGCTTCGCGGCGTTTCAGATCGGCCACCGAATGCGATACCTGCACATCCAGATGGATACCCGGCCAACGCTGGCGAATGCGGCTGATCACCGAGGGCAACAAAAACACCGCTTCCAGTTCACTGGCGGCGATGGTCACGGTGCCATCCAACTGAGTGGCCTGCCCGGTCGCCGACAACGAAAAACGGCCGGCCGCTTCGGCCATCATCTGCACGTGTTGTTTCAATTGGCGGCCGGCGGCGGTCAGCACCAACCCCTGCCCGACACGCTCAAACAACGTAACGCCCAACTCCATCTCCAATGCCGACACCTGACGCCCCAACGTTGGCTGCGCCAGCCCCAAGGCACGGGCGCCGGCGGAAAACGAACCTTCTTCTGCGGTCACCAGAAAAGCGCGCGCCCGATTCCAATCGAAATTGATGGCGGTCCAATCCAAAACAGACTCCTTAAGGTATGCATATTTGCATAGATGCCAGGCCGATTTGGGCAATGTAACGCCTCACCAATGCCCCGTACACTGATTTCAACCTTACTTATCGGAGCTATTGACCCATGAAACCTAAAAAAATCTGCATTGTTGGCGCTTCAGGAAAGCTCGGCCAATACATGATCGAACACGCCCTGGCAGCCGGCTACGACGTCTCCGCCGTTTGCCGCGAACAAAGCCTGCCCAAGCTGGCGCGCTTTGTTGGTCGCATTCAATTGCATGGCGCACCGACCGACGACGCCGACACCATTCGCCGCGCCAGCGCTGGCTGCGATGCCGTATTAACCGTTCTGGTGCCCTGGGGCATGGAACGTTACGCCTCAGGAACCGCAACAGCGGTTTTGGAACAGGCACCCCGCGACGCGCGACTGATTTTTTCGTGCGGCTGGCACATCAGCCGGGATGGGCAAGATCGCTACAGCTGGAAACTGAAAGCCATCGTTGCGGTGTTCGGTAGGGTAGCGCGCTGGTTGCGGGTAGCCGAGCTGGACGATCAGGTTCGCGCCACCAATTTGATTTTCAACAGCGACCGCCGCTGGACTGTTGTCCGTGGCAGCGATCTGGATGAAGGCCCCAGCGAAGGTTTGCCGATCTGGTCGCAACACGTTGGTGACGCCGCCCTGTCCAGCAATCGCACCCGACGCACCGACTTTGCGCTCTTTATGGTTCACGCCGTCAGCGACGACGAACTGATTCAACAAGCGCCGGCCATTTGCAGTTGCCAAAGCGAATCGGCCCTGGCTTTCGCCCCATCGCACTGACAACCACAACCTCATTCCTATTCAATAACGGGATCACAACCATGACTCAATCCGAACAACGTCTTGCCCGCATTGCCGCGGCGCTCTATCTGCTGCTGATTCCGCTGGGTGTATTCGGCATTCTCTATGTGCCGGAATTTATCTGGGTGGAAGGCGACAGCCTAGCAACCTTAGCCAATATTGAAGCCAACACCACCGCCATTCGCTGGAGCATTTTAACGGCCTTTGCCATCCAGATTACGCAGCTGTTTCTGGTTGTCGCGCTCTATTATTTACTGCGCCAATTTGGCAACACCGTGGCGGCATTTATGGTGTTGTTCACGCTGGCGACCATGCCGATTGCGATGCTCAACGAACTGTGTCGTGTTGCCGGATTAATGCTGTTGGATTCCGAAGGCATGAGCGCTGTGTTCAGCCGCGACCAACTCGACGCTGCCATCTTGTTCGCGTTTCAGTTGCACGCCGACGGCATCATGATCGCTCATATTTTCTGGGGGTTGTGGTTGATGCCGATGGGTTGGCTGGTGGCTAAAGCCCGCTTCCTGCCGTCGATTGTTGGTTGGCTGTTGATCATTGGCGGCATTGGTTATTTCCTCGACACCGTCACCTGGTTCGCACTGGGTACCGATCGATTCTTTATCGCTCAATACACCTTTATCGGAGAAGTTCTGTTGCCGCTGTCGTTGCTGTATCGAGCGTTACGGCCGGGCATCAACGCGGCCGAACCAACCACCAACTGAACGCCACCAGCGCACCAAACAGACTGTAGACCAGAATAAACACCCAGTCCGGTGCGCTGTAATACAACAGGCTTTGCAGCCAGTGCTGAATAAAGGAACCGTTGTAGGTATCCAATCCGGCACTGGCACGCAACTTCATTTCCAACACCGTCAGCGGACAAATCACACCCAGCCATGACTGCACCACCACATAACCAATCGCCGCCAGATGCACCAGACGAAACACCCGGCTGCGCACCCAATGCCAATCGAAAAAATAGCCGACATAGACCAGCGCCAGACCAACAACAACGAACGCGACGAACGATACGTGCAGCAACAAAACGACGTTCGCCAGCCAAACCAATATCGTATTCATTACGGCCTTTATGCGCCCATGGCACGATAACCTGGCAACGCTTCCAGACGCGTCAGCCAGGCTTGAATTGCCGGATATTCCGCTAAGTCAAACCCGCCTTCGTGTGCAACGTGCGTATAGGCATACAAACTGATGTCGGCTGTGGTGGCTTGATCGCCCACCAGAAACGGCGTTTGTGCCAACTGGGTTTCCATCACTTTCAGCGCTTTATGCCCGCCTTGCTGTTTGGCGTCGTAGTCGGCTTTTCGATCGTCCGGCAAGCCCAGATATTTGGCAATAAACCGGGCTACCGCAATATAGGGTTCGTGGCTGTATTGCTCGAAGAATTGCAATTGCTGCACCTTGGCTAAGGTGAACGCATCGGTGGGTAAAAAGCTGGAACCGGCGGCCAGAAAATTGATGATGGCATTGGATTCCCATAAACAACGACCGTCGTCCAATTCCAGCAATGGAATTTTGCCATTCGGGTTTTTGGCGCGAAAGCCAGGCGCGGCAGTTTCATTATTCAGGATATTAACGTCGACCCACGCCAGAGGAATGTTCAACAAGCTGCCTGATAATTCGACTTTGTAACAATTCCCGGACTGGTGATCACCGTAGAGCTTGTGCATTCAATACATTCCTTAAGTACAACGACTGCAACTAAGGCAGCGTTCGATTTTGAAAAGCCGCCCACATGCCGATCAGGGTTTTAACCCCGTACCAGCCAGCAACAAAAATTACTGGGGTAATGCCGATCAACACCAACCACACTTCGTCATGGTCTGCCCGGAACAGAACAACGAAATACACGAACATCAGAGCCAGCCCGATGACAGCAAATACAACGCTCTTACCCAAGACACCAAGCTGATAACGCGCATGATTTTTGGCGAATTCTGTTTCGGCATTTTTGCGCATGATCCACGCAATAACTGCTCCGATAAATGGCCCCACCATCATGGTTAGCGGTATCGCCACACACAGAATATACATGGCGATGATCCAGGTTTTTTCATAATTCGCTACCGGATCTAACATTGAGTTCGGTCGCATGGGCTGACTCATTTTCACATCCTTTAGGTTTTACTGTTGTTGTAGTTATTATTGTAATTATTGTTGTTGTAATTATTACCGTCGTTAGTCGTTGACCGGAATTAATCGTGCAGCCCCAAACCGTCCATGATGCGTTCGCGGTGTTTCTCTACTCGGGCCGCTCGGGTCTTCGATTGTTTGGCGCTGGAGAAATGCAATAAATAGCCACGTTGACGACCGGGCGTTAATGCCTGAAAGGCATCGCGGAAGGCCGGCGATTCATCCAGACGGCTTTGCAGTTCTTCCGGTATTTCAAACTCGTCGGTCGCTTTAAACTCAACTTTCAAACCGGACTTTTCAACCGCGATGGCTTCGGCAATCAGCGCCTGTATAGCGGCTGTTTGTTGGCGAATGGTGCTGGCATCGGTGAAACACAGGCGCTTGGCCGATTGGGTATGCTTTCCCGGCCACTGCAACAAGCCGTCTGGATCATTCAGCAAAGCGCCTTTGGGAAACAGCAAAGCACAAAACTGTTTGAACCCTTGAATGATCAGCACATTGTTGTCGTCAAAGGTGTAACAGGGTTTGCCCCATTTATAAGTTTCAGTAAGTGGCGATGCCACCACAATGGCGCGCAGCAGCTTGAACTCTTCAGGCCACTGTTTGGCGTTATTCACGAAGGCATCGACACTGGCAAGCGACATCGTCTCACCCCATTCCTTTCAATTTTAAATAGTGCAACAGCATGATGGTTTTACCGTCTTTGATGTCACCGCTGTCAATGCGCGCCAACGCCTCGGTGAACGGCATCTCCAGCACCTCAATGTTTTCCTGCTCATGGACCAGACCGCCACCGTCGGACACCTTCATCGAATCGTGATATTCAGCGATGAAAAAGTGGACCAGTTCAGTAACCGACCCTGGCGACATATAGGCTTCGAAGACTTTCTGCACATCGGACACCCGATAGCCGGTTTCCTCTTCGGCTTCGCGTCGAATGCAGTCTTCCGGGTTGTCTTGATCGAGCAGGCCGGCGCAGGTTTCGATCAACATGCCATCGGTGTTGCCGTTGATGTAGGTAGGCAGGCGGAACTGGCGAGTGAGGATGACGCTTTGCTGGTCGCGATTGAACAACAGAATGGTCGCGCCATTGCCGCGGTCATAGGCTTCACGCTCCTGCGTTTCCCACTGACCATCGGCGCGTTGATAGTCAAAACGGTACTTGTAGAGGTGGTACCAATTGTCGGACAGCAGGGTCTTATCGAGGTTTCGAACCTTGTTATTCATGGTCGGCCACCTGAGCCTGAATTGTATGGCCGCTTAAGCTCTCATATTCCCTTACAGTCGCCAAGTATTTGGGGCCACGACATGGCGGTTACATCACAGCTAAGTCCCGTGCCGCCAATTTTTCACATTAGGCGGACACAAATGCGCCATTGATGCTTGTTGTCCCATAATCGGTAAGTCAAAGTTAGCGCTTATATAAACAGGTCGGTGTTTCTAACCCCCAGCCTCGGTAATCCCTGGTCCTATCCGAGTCACCCCGTTTGATCGGACGGAATCTTTGGCGAACAGGATGAATGCTTTGAAAATCGTACAAAAGAAGAAATCGCACAAACACATTTTTACCTTTCACGAGGATACGTTCACGTTTGCCTACCAATCGAAACATGGTTCAGGAGAATTGGATCTGGACTATATGGACGTTGCGGAGAAACCCTTCGTGCAAATTGAGCGCAATGACTGGCTCAGGAATGTCGGCTACATCTGGTTGATCGTTGGCGGCATTCAGCTGGGTATTGCTGCCTACGCACAGATGTCACTGGCTGGCAGAGGCGTCTGGATTCTGCTCGGTGTGGCTTGCCTTGCCATCGAATATTTCTCACGGGTGAAATTTACGGTCTTTCACGTCGACCGCTGGAATGTCCATGTGATTCAGGACAAGCACCACGATCAGATTGTTCAGACTCTGAAAGAACGAAAAAAGGAGCAACTGTTGAAACACTATGCGGACATCGATCCAAACAACAGTCTGGAAATGGAGATCAATAAATTTCGCTGGTTAGTCAAGGAAGGGGCGCTAACCCAAGAGGAATCGGATACTAAAATCGCGCAGGTAGAACGGCTGTTTCAAGAAGACCACTCAACATCGGACACCACATTGAACTGAATTCAATCAGCTCCGGAGTGAAGATTAAAAAGGGGAGCTACCCCCTTTTTAATCCGGAAGCAGCTCAGCTTACTCTTCCCAGTAAGCGCTTAGGTTGAGACGGCATCAGATGCTCGACTGAACGCACTTCTCATATTTGTAATATTGGTTTTGAACGTTTTTGGTTCCCGGTGCCGGGCTATATAAATGTGCAGCCACACAGGCCCAACCAGGATTCACGTGATAGACATAGACATTGGGCGCATAGGTTGCGACGTTTTGCGGGTCGGATGGCAGTTCGATTTCGCGGCCCAGAACACGCTCAAATTCGGCTTCCAACGCTTCATTCGGGTAAATGTCCAACGGGGCTTGCGCAGCTTGAGTGATCAGCCAGTCGGGCAATTTACGGTGTGTGATAAAGACTTCGATATCGCGCGACAGGACATCGCCTTGCAGCGGTAACTGGCCGGATTTATTTTGGTATTCGACCAGCAGATTAAAAATGGTATCCAAATGCTGAATTCTGATCTGGTCCATATCCGCCTGGTATCGCGTTTCCAATCCAGCACAGCCATTCAGAAATGCCGCCGTGAGTAATATCGCTACAACTGACTTCCGCTTGTTCATGGAGCCGACCTTTCGTTGACGTTTTAGTGGTCAACTTCATATTCGATTACATCGAAGCTTTCAACCATGGCGAAGCTTTCGTTGCTTTGTTCCTAAGGAGAGTCTGGCGGTCCACTCATGCGTTGGACCGCCCGTTTCGGTTCAGGCGCGCACGTACCGCAAATGGGTGGCATCGGGTGTATTCAAAACAGAATCCACTCGGAATTGCGGTGTGGGTTCGGCCAGGTTTTCAAACAACCGCCGGCCACCGCCAAACAGAATAGGCACCAATGCAATTTCCAGTTCATCAACCACGCCCAGGTTTAAATATTGCTGAATAACATCGGCGCCGCCGGAAATCCGGATGTCTTTCCCTCCGGCGACTTTCCGCGCTTGCTCCAAGGCGTGTTCCGGACCTTCGTTTACAAAATAAAAAGTGGTGCCACCGGGGCGAACCCAGGGTTCACGTTTTTCATGCGTCAGCACAAACACCGGGGTATGAAATGGCGCTTCTTCCGGCCAGGAAACTTCGCCGCCTTCAAACATGCGTTTGCCTAAAATGTTGACGCCGATGCGTTCTGTCGTGGCGCGAAACATGTCGTTTACGGGGCCGGTTTCTCCGCCGGGACCAAACTTCAGGTTGTTGCGAAAAGACTCAAGCTTTAGCACCCAGCCCATCAGCGAGCCCCACTTTGCCGCCCAATCTTTATATTCGGGCGTCTGCCAATGCTCCATCGACATGCCTTCCGGCGCCATATACCCATCGAGTGACAAACCGATATTGACGAATACTTTGGTCATAAAAAATTACACCTATGCAATGTTGTTAGCTTGCCGATTCTTCAGTGGCCGCTGCCATGTCCATCCACATGGCACCCCAGATATGGCCGTCGGGATCACAAAAATCGCGACCGTACATAAAGCTGTGATCCTGGATCGGATTCACATCCGCCTGACCACCGTGTTTGGCCGCCGCCTGATTCATAACGTCTACGGCCTCGCGGCTGTCGCACGACAGATTAATGGCCATTTCGCTGGTGTTCGATGGGGCAATCGGACGGTCGGTAAATTCACGCCATTTGGCGTGGGTGATCAGCATGATGCTCACCGCTTCGCTCCACACCATGCAGGCGCCGGTGTCGTCGCTCAGTTGCGGGTTATTTTCTAAACCGATGGCCTGATAGAAGGCTTTGGCTTTGGCAAGATCGGCGACCGGTAAACTGATAAACACTTCTTTAGCCATGATGAACTCCGACGGTTAAAGGCCATGGATTGGCCTTCTGCACTCAGTCGAACCGGATAATCGAATTTCGACACCATCAAGAAAACAATCGATAACTAACCGGCAAGCCGTTGCATAACGGCAGCTGTGTCCAACACCGTAGCGTATTCACCGTCCATGTTTGCCAGTGACATCAGGTGAACTTCCTCGGCCGAACGCTCGTGGCCGCCAAAGTCGACTTTGTTAAAGGTGAAGGTAGCGTCCGATACCACAAAGGTTCGGTAACCCAAATTTCCCGACATCCGCGCCGTGGCTTCAACCGAGTTATTGGTGATGACGCCGACGATGACGATGTCGGTAATGCCCTGGCTGCGCAGCCTGGCATCGAGATCGGTTCGGATAAACGCGCTGTTGGTATCTTTTTCGAGAATGGGCTCGCCCGGCAGCGGCATCGCGACGGTTTTAAAATCGTTGCCGGGCGTGCCGATCTGATAGGTCGAACCCGGCACGGTGGACATGTGTTTGACGTGCAAAATAGGCAGTTGGCGTTCACGCCAGGCGTTCAATAACCGACTGATCTGTGCTTCGGCGTCCGGGTTGTTGCGGACGCCCCATCTGGGATGATCAATGGCGTTTTGCAAATCGATGATCATCAGCAACGGGTTGGGTGATTGGAATGTTATGGCCGGCATATTGAAGGGCTCTCGGTGTCCATCCGGTAAACCACACTGGCTAGGCGTTTGGTTCAATCACCAGCCGATAACACAACAAGGCAGCGATCATCGTAACCGGGGTAAATACGAAGGTCTCAACTGCCTGGGTGGATGCCAAATTGCCCAGGGCGTTCAGCAAAAACAACCCCACCAGAACCCACAAGACAGCGTTGATCAACCAAGGTACAAGCACCGGGCGCAGGTAGCCGACTTTCATTGCGACAACGGCCATGACCAAAACCGTGACCACCAGGGATATTGTTTCAAATACTCGCACTTGGACGGTGTTGTTCAATCGCCCACCCCAGACCTGATCGAACGGAACAACACCCACCAGTAGCAACAGATGGAACACCACCAGACACAACAACATCGTTAAAAGAATGTTGGCAGCCAAACTAAAACGAAGTTGTTTTATCACTGATCAGTCCGTGAGTTGATGAATGGGAAATACCCGCCGAACGGCATTGTCTCTGAGCCACAACGCCAGCCACATAAATATGCCCAGATAAACGCTAAACAGCGTGTGGCTGAACAACGGACTGCCGGCATTCAAATTACTGGCCAGCGCGCCGCCCAACAATCCGGTAAACAAAATGGCCCCTAACAAGGCCGTTCTTGGAATCAGGAACAACAGGGTGCAGGACAACTCAATGATACCGATCAGCAGCAAATAATCGGACGTCCAGCCGAGTTGAATCATTGAATCCACCGCCACCTGCGCGCCCACCAATTTAGGCGCAACGGAAGCGACCAACATAAAGAGTGCAAATAACGCCGTCATAACCCAACCTGTTTTTTTCATACGACCTCACATTCTCGTTGATGAGCATTCCTTGAGTAGTCGTTCCAAGCATTGCTGATTCGACACGACCGATCGGTTTTTTCGACCCCCGATGGCTGTGTCGCTGCAGTTACAACTGGTACACCTGAATCAGATTCCCACAGGTGTCGGCAAAAATTGCGATGGTGACATCGCCAGCCTGGGTAGGCGGCATGGAAAACACCACGCCTTTTTCTTTCAGCCGGTCACACACCGTCTGAATGTCGTCCACTTCAAAAGCGGTCATCGGAATGCCCTGTTTGAACAGCGCTTCCTGAAAGGTTTTCGCCGCCGGATTGTGGTTAGGCTCCAATACCAATTCGGTGCCTGTCGGATCCTGGGGAGAGACCACCGTCAGCCATTTGAATTCACCTGCGGGAATGTCTTTGCTTTTTTGAAAGTCCAGAATTTCCGTATAGAACGTCAGTGCTTTGTCCTGGTCATCGACAAAAATACTGTTCAGTTTGATCTTCATGTTGCCTCCTTTGTGCGGCCGGATGTGGGATCAACCGGAGATGGAGTGTAACGACAGTCCAATGACTCAGGCTTCTTCAAAATTGCGTTGTTGCTTTGGTTGCCCGCACATCAACGCGAAACAACTCGGCACCCATTGTTTGGGCACCTCGCCGGATGCTTTAACCAGTGGCCGGTAGGTTTGACGATATTCCGTGGGTGTCATCCCGAATCGACGCGCGAACAAATCGCTGAAGGTGCCGAGGCTGGAATAGCCGACGTCCAGACAAATATCCGTCACGGAATGGTCAGTCTCCATCAGGCGTTGTTTGGCGACCTTCAGTCGCTCCTGAATCTGGTACTGATTCGGAGTAACACCAAAGACCGTTTTAAACAGCCGGATAAAATAATACGGCGACATCCCAATGGCGTCGGCTACCTGCTCAACGCTCAACGACGACTCAGCCATCTGCGCCAGCATCGATTTGGCATCGGCCAGCTTAATAAGCAAAGCGGTATGCAACATGGGTTGGCGACACTCAGTGTATTAAGGCGCAGCCGGAAATGACGACGCCGGTAACGGAGCGCTTACTTTGGTGTGCCTGAGTGAAATTGGCAATGTTCGAGGCGGGGTATTGAAGACGACCGTGGGTCGATTGCTAGGGCTTGAACCCTAAAGCACAAAACCAATCTCGCGCGCGCTCTGGCACATTCGCCAGTCGGGCGGCGCCGATTTCACGGCGCTGCGGATATTGCTTGCGCAGCAAATCAAAGTCAGCCGGTTGGATAGCACCGTCAGTCACACTTTGATGCATGGCGACACTGTCGCGCGCCGGATCGTGCAGCGCCTGGATCAGTTCGCTGCCCAGGCGTTCCGGGGTGTCGGTATTGAAGAAGGCCGCGTCGAGGCTGGGGCCTTCGGGAAGGTCGGGGCCTTGGGGTAAAGGTTCGCCTGCCCAGGCGTATAGGGCTTCGGCGAGCATGCGGGTGCCGGTCCATTTGCCTTCCTGGCTGTAACCGGCCACGTGCGGACTGGCGTGGACGACTGAGTTCAGTAAGCGCTCGCTGACGCGTGGCTCGTCGGGCCAGACGTCCAACACCGCTTGAATGTGGCCGGCGTCCAGCACCTGTTGCAACGGCGCTTCCTGAATCACCGAGCCGCGACCGGCGTTGAGCAACCAGGCGCCGGGCTTGAGTTTGGCGAGTTGTTCAGCGCCGATCATGCCGAGGGTTGGGTGATTGCCGTCACGCACCAGGGGCGCGTGCAGGCAAACGATGTCGGCGGCGCTCAATAAGGTATCGAGGTCGGTGAAGCCGGCGTGGCCTTCGCGTTCAGCGCGGGGCGGGTCGCACACCAGGGTGCGCACGCCCAAAGCGTTTAAGCGTTTCACCAACAGACCGCCGACATTGCCGGCGCCAACAACGCCGATGGTTTTTTGCCACCAGTTCAGGTCGGCATCCAAATGCAGACGGGCAAAGACGGACAGCACCCAATCAACAACGGATTGAGCGTTACAGCCGGGGGCGTGGTGAAACGGGATGTTTTGTTCGGCGAGCCAGGCGGTATCGACATGGTCGGTGCCGATGGTGGCACTGCCGACGAAGCGGACCGGGGTGCCCGCCAGTAAATCTTTATTCACTTTGGTGACCGAGCGGACCAGCAGGACATCGGCGTCTTTCAGGTCGGCGTGGGTCAGGCTGCGGCCGGCGACACGGGTGATGGACGCTGCCACCGCGTCGAACCAGGGTTCGACGTGGGGCATGTTTTCATCGGCGACGATGCGCAGGCCGGTGGCCATGGATCAGACAGAACCTTCCCGGCGTTCGACGTCGGTTTCAGACTCGTCGTCGGTGTCGTCTTCCTCGTCTGAGTTCGCGTCCACTTCTGACAAATCGACATAGGTGTCGCTGTGATCATCGGCGCGGTTGCCGATGTTGTCGTCTTCACCATCATCAGCGTCATCGTAGTGGTCGTTTGCGCGCAACGCAGCAGCTTCAGCGTCTGCCCGGTCAGCTGCGCCTGCCACATCGGCGGCTTGCAGATCCTGCAGCCAGTCTTCCGGCGGCTGTTCCAGATCGATCTTGCGCTTAATGTAGTCTTCGATCGCAGGAATCTGGAAGGAGTCGTCTTCGCAGGCGAAGCTGATCGACTGGCCTTTGGCGCCGGCGCGGCCGGTACGACCAATGCGGTGCACGTAATCTTCCGGGTCTTCCGGCAGGGTGTAGTTGACTACGTGAGATACGCCGTCAACGTGAATGCCACGGCCGGCGACGTCGGTCGCGACCAGTACTTGCACCTTGCCTTCTTTGAAGTTGTCGAGCGTTTTAACGCGCTTGGCTTGCGGCACTTCGCCGGACAACACCTGGTTCTGGATGCCGTCTTTGCGCAGGCGGTCGCTCAGATCGCGCACGATGTCGCGGCGGTTGGCGAACACCATAACTTTATCAGCACCCGGCTGTTTCAGGACGTGACGCAGGAGGTTGTACTTTTCGTCGGCGGTGACCAGGAAGACGTGTTGCTCGACCTGCTCGGCGGTTTTCACCTTGGGTTCGACTTCCACACGCACGGCGTCCTGAGTCCAGCGTTCGGCCAGGTTGAGGATGTCGTAAGAGAAGGTGGCGCTGAACATCAACGTCTGACGTTCTTCATTGCGCGGCGTGGCGCGAACGATGGATTTGATGTCCGGGATAAAGCCCATGTCGAGCATGCGGTCGGCTTCGTCGATGACCAGGGTTTCGACCTGATCGAGGAAGACTTCCTTACGGTTCATGAAGTCGAGCAGGCGGCCCGGCGTGGCGACCAGAATGTCGAGACGGCTTTCCTGCAATTGCTTGCGCTGTTTATCCATGTCCATTCCACCGACCAGAGCGGCCACTTTCAGGCGGCTGTGTTTGGTCAGCAGTTTGGCGTCTTCGGCGATTTGCAGTGCCAGTTCACGCGTCGGCGCCAGAATCAGGGCGCGCGGCTCGCCGGCGTATTGTTCCGGCAGACGGTGTTCCATCAGATCGGTGATGACGGTGATCAGGAAGGCGGCGGTTTTGCCGGTACCGGTCTGAGCTTTGCCGATGCAGTCGTGGCCGGCCAGGGTGTACGGCAGCGTCATGCCCTGGATCGGGCTGCAATATTCATAACCCAGCTCATGGATGGCGCGCATCAGAGCAATGGGAAGGAAGAGGTCGTGGAATCGGACTTTGCCTGGAGCTTCGGGAACTTTGAACTGAGAGATATGCCAGCGGGGTTTACGGGGTTTGCGAGATTGATTGGTCACAGAGTCACACTTAATTGCTTGCGCCCGTCAGCGATTCAACGGCTGGGGCGTGATTGCTTAAATGACCGTCCCGACCGGATTAACCGGCAATATGGGCGGCCTGCCTATGCCCGAACTCGGCGCACTGAGGCAGCCGGATAACGGACGGATATTGCTTGGCTCAACAGAGCCATTAAAGAACGCGATCACCCTATTGGGCGTTCGATCCACCCAGCAACCGGGCTCTGTGCCTTGTGGCATGGAGCCTGTGCTCGGGGGCGGCGATTGTAGCGCATTTTTCGGCCAGTCTCGAATTTCTGTGCCGCTGTCGGGCTTATGGAAAGCGCCAGGCACCGTATTTTTTAATGAACTTAATAAATCACTTTAACTTCCAGCCTTGCTGCACGGCCAGCCTGCCGCTAGTCTAAGGTTTCGGCTGGGACTGCGTGTACCGACCGTAGGGAATAAGCCTGGCCGGATCCGCCAGGCTCACTTAGGGAGCCGGAGGTTCCCGCCAAGGAGACTGCAATTGTGAAGTACTGGTTCATCCCTATCTGGATGATCCTGGTGATTGCATCGGTCCGGGCGGCAGAGCCTTTATTGGTCCTCCAGCCGGATACCGAGCAAGTCAATTTGGCTGATTACAGCCACACCTGGATTGATCCAGCCGCGGATACCGACTGGCAGCACGCCTATCAGCGCTTCCTGTCGGGCGGTTTTCAATCGCCCGATGGTCAGCCGGCCAACATCGGCTATACCAGTAGCAGCCTTTGGGTTGCCGTTCCGATTGCGGCCAGACACCAGGATTCACAACCCCTCAGCTTCGATTCAGTGGTTTCGTTCGATTACCCGACCATCGACTGGATCGACGCCTGGCTGTTGAAAGACGGCCGGGTGATTGAGCAATTTCAGGAAGGCGACCGCCAACCCCATCCCAGCCAGAACGAAGCCACCTTCCGCCCGCATCTGGCGATGAATTTCGACTACAACGATGGCAGCTACATCCTGTTGTCGAAATTGCGCAGCCAGGGTTCGGTGCAAGCACCGATGACGCTGTGGGAAGCAAGCCGGTTCTACCGCGAACTGCCGGCGCAGAATTTCATCTGGGGCACTTTTTACGGCGCCATTATCTTTGTATTGGTGTTCAACCTGTTTCTCTGGGTCAGTACCCGCCGCGCCATTTACCCGCCCTACCTGCTGTTTGTGTTCAGCATGTCGATTTGCGTGGCGCTGCTCAACGGCCACAGCCGGCTGCTGCTGGGCCAGACCATTTCCGTGCATCTGGTCAACTGGGCACCGGAATTCGGCATTTTGGGCTTTATCGGTCTGATTCTGTTTACCCAAGGCGTGTTGCGCACGCGTCAGTTAGGGCTGATGAACCGGCTGCTCAATATTTCGTTGCTGGTCAACGTGGTGCCAGTGCTGGTCAGCCCTTGGATCAGTTATCGCTGGATCAGTATGTTCGTCTTGGCCGATTTGATCTGGCTATTGGGTTTGAGTCTGACCACTGGCGCCTTGTCGTTGCGCCGACAGCGCCGGGTGGCGGTGTTCTATTTAACCTCCTGGCTGCCGTTTTTGATCGCAGCCATGCTGTTTATGACGCGCAACGTGGGTTGGCTGCCGGTATCGCCGATCACCCAATACGCCTTGCCGGCGGGTTTGGTGATGGCGGTGGCGCTGCTGTCGCTGGTGATTGCCGACAGCCTGAAACAGGCCGAAACCTCGGCGCGCGATGCGCTCGATCGTGAACGCCGGGCGTTGCGGGCCCTGGCACGTAACCAGGAAGAAACCACGCGTCAGGCGCTGCGCGACCCCATAACCGGCTTGCCGAACAAGGCGCAAATTGCGCAATTCATCGACCACATCAAATCCGACGCGCCGCTGCGACTGGTGATTTTCCGGCCCGATAATTTGCGCGAATTGCTCAATACCCTGGGTGAATCCAACGTCGATCAACTGACCCGCAGCGCCGCTCAACGCATTGAATCGCTGCCGCTGCATCAATACGGTGCCCAGGTGTTGAACCCGGGCGAACCGCATCCGCGCCGCATCGCTCAGGTGGAAGGCCGCAACTTCCTGATGATTCTCGACAACGGCCCGGACGGCCACCCGCTGGCGGAATTGGCTAAGGCAGCCGACGCGGCGCTGAACGACGCCATCGCCCTGCCCGGCCTCGACATCGCCGTGCAATGCCGCCTGGGTTCATCACGTCTGCCCGAAGATGGCCGCACCTTGGGTACTTTGATTCGCAAAGCGCAGGTGGCGGTCGATCAGGCGATCAACCAGAACCGCCTGTTTATGGAATACCGCGCCGACACCGATCCGTATCAGCCCGAACGATTGCGCCTGGCGTATCGCTTGAAACAAGCCATTGCACGCAACGAACTGGAGCTGCACTACCAACCGCAACGCCGTCTGACCGACAACCACGTCTACGGCGTCGAAGCTCTGGTGCGTTGGCCACAGGCCGATGGTGCGTGGATTCCGCCGGGCGAATTCATCCCCATCGCCGAACGCACGGGTTTGATGCCGGCGCTGACCGATTGGGTGATTCAAGCCGCCTGCCGCGCCAGCGCACAACTCAGCGCCGCCGGCTGGCCGATGTGCGTGTCGATCAATTTGTGCGCTGGCGATTTAACCCGCCCCAACCTGCCCGCCCGGTTGATCAATACCTTGGCGGAACACCGGCTGGCGCCCGGTTCGCTGGCGGTGGAAATCACTGAATCCATGTTGATCGACGACTGGGCGCCGACGGTGTCAAACCTGGAACAATTGCGTCAGGCCGGGGTGCGGGTGTCGCTCGACGATTTCGGCACCGGCTATTCGTCGTTGTCGTATTTGCACGCACTGCCGATCGATTGTTTGAAGGTCGATCAACAATTTGTGCAGCAACTGCAAAGCAGCGCGTCGGCCGAGGTGCTGGTGCGTTCCATTGTGCAATTGGGCAAAGCCCTGGGGTTGGATCTGGTTGCCGAAGGCGTGGAAAACGAAGTTACCGTGCAACACCTGCAACGCCTCGGCTGCGGCGCCATTCAGGGTTATTGGTTAGCCAAACCGATGCCGCTTGAGGCCTTGCAAAACTGGCTGACTGAGCTGGCCGATCCGTCCATTCTCCCGGCTGCGGGGCAGGACAGTCGCTGAGCCGTTACGCCGGCGGCTGTTCGAAGTGAGCCGCGTCCGGCCAGGGCTGATCGAAACCTTGCGTTAACCGCTCAACCGCCTGCGCTGCCCGTTCCGGCAAACCATCCTTGAAATACCGCTGCGCCTGTTGCTGCACCGCAAATCGAAATGGCCGGTCGTCGGTCGCTTCGCCGCCGAGGTTATCGCGACTGGTGCGAAAACGCCGACCGCAGGCCGCCGCCAGCCACCACTCCAACGCCTGAGGTTTGACTTCCACCTGCTCGAACGCCGCCTGCTGTTCTGCGCTGCGACCGTCCGGGCAATACCAGTAGCCGTAATCTTCCAGCAGACGCCGCTGTGCGCCGGCCAGACACCAATGTGCCAGTTCGTGCAGCGCCGAGTTGAAGTAGCCGTGTGCGAAGACGATGCGATGCAGCGGCTGCCCCGCAGTTGCCGGCAAATACACCGGCTCGCCCGCACCCGCCCACAGACAAGCGCCCCACTGGCGTTCCAGCCAGGGGTTCAGCGTCGCCAGCAGACGGTCGACATCGGCTTCCCAGAATTCGCGGGCTAACGGTGACATACACAATCATCGGATGGGTTTGGCGGCGGCAGTCTACCGGTCTGGACGTCGCTGACAAGAGGCCAACCGTGGTTGACCGCAGGTACATTGCCAACGCACCAAAAAAAGGCACAATAGCCAACCTTTCAATTCGAGCCCGGAGGCCGCTGTGGATCAGGATCATCAACCCTCGCCAGATACCCGGGCTGGCCTGATCCATACCACACTGACGGAGTGGAAAACTCTGGCCATTCTCGGCGGTCCGATTCTGATCGCCCAGTTGGCCATGATGGCCAACGGTGTCATCGATACAGTGATGGCCGGCCACGCCAGTGCGGAAGATTTAGCGGGCGTCGGCATTGGTGCGAGTTTGTGGACGCCGCTGTTTCTGTTCTTCGGCGGCACTCTGAGTGCGTTGCAACCGATTATTTCCGGCCATCGTGGCAGCGCCACGGTTGAACGCATCATGCCGATCACCTGGCAAGGGTTGTACGTGGCGATTGCCGCCAGCGTCATCATGGTATTGGTACTGGGCCAGGTGCAGCCGTTTCTCGATTGGCGCCAACTGGAGCCGGTCACCTCGGGTGTTACGCTGGGCTATCTCGGCGCCTTTGTCTGGGGCGTACCGGCGATGATGGCGATGGTCGCCTTGCGCGGACTGACCGATGGTCTGGGCCACACCAAAGTCATCATGGCGTTTTCGCTGCTCAGCGCGGCCATTAACCTGCCGCTGAACTACATCTTTATTTACGGCAAGCTGGGGTTGCCGGCTTTCGGTGGTGTGGGCTGTGGTTGGGCGACGGCAATCTCCAACTGGTTGGCCTTTACTGCCTTGCTGGTGTATTTGCAGCGCAGTCAAACCTATCGCGATTTCCATCTGGTTCAGGATTGGGCCGCACCAAACCTGACCGATCTGAAATACCTGCTGAAACTGGGCATTCCCATCGGCTTTACCATCTTTGTCGAAGTCAGCATGTTTGCGGTTATCGCTTTGTTTTTGGTGCCGTTAGGCCCCAATGTTGTCGCCGGCCATCAAATAGCGCTGAACGTGATATCGCTGATTTTTATGGTTCCGCTGAGCATCGGTATGGCGCTGACACTGCGCATCAGCTTTTTAATCGGCGCCCGTCAGCTCAACACCGCCCATCTGGTTGCCCGATCGTCACTGATACTGGCGTTGGCGATTGCCCTGCTCTACGCCGCCGGCCTGTTTGTTGGCGCGCCGTGGGTAGCCACCCTCTATACCGGCGTAGCTGAAGTTCAGGCGGTGACCATTCGCCTGCTGTCTTTCGCCGCTTTGTTCCAGATTGCCGATGTCTTGCAAGTCACTTGCATCAGCGCCTTGCGCGGCTATCGCGATACCCGCCTGCCGATGTACATCATGGTGTTGAGTTTCTGGGGTTTCTGCCTGCCGCTCGGTTATGCGTTGACGTTCACCGATTGGCTGGTGCCGGCCTTGGGTGCGGCCGGTTTCTGGGTTGGCTTGACGGTGGGATTGAGTACTGCGGGTGTGTTGCTGCTGACGCGACTGTTCTGGTTCAGCCGGCCTTCGTCCGGCTCGGCTCAGTCGGCTTTCTTGCGCACCCAGTAACGGTAGTCGTCGCCCTGGCTGTCTTGCTCCAGCAATTGATGGCCGAGGAATTCGCAGAACTGCGGAATGTCGCGCTGGGTGGCTGGATCGGTGGCTTGAATCAACACCGTTTCACCGGCGGCCATGGTGCGAATCTGCCGGTGCAGCATCATCACCGGTTCGGGGCAACGCAGCCCGCGGGTATCGAGTTCGTGATCGTGACCCTGTTCAATGTGCGGCGCGCTCATGGCCGATCCTCCAACGCCAGATAAAGGGTAATTTCTTCGCGGTCGAAATAGAGCTGGCGGGCTTGCAGCTCGTACTGCCGACCCGCCAGACGTTCAGCGATGCGTTCACGGATGTCACGCCAGCACGCCCAGCGCTGTTTCATCGGCAATTTCAAATTGAAAACCGCCTGCCGCGCCCAACCGGCTTCCAGCCAATCGAGCATCCGCTCCGCCACGCGCGCCGGCTGTTCCACCATGTCGCACACCAGCCAATCAACGGGGTGCTCCGGCTGCCAGCGAAAGCCGTCGGCGCGGTGATGGCTGACCTGGCCGGTCGCCATCAGCTCGTCATTCATGGGGCCATTATCGACGGCATCAACGTGCAAACCGCGTTTGACCAATTGCCAGGTCCAGCCGCCGGGGGCGGCACCGAGATCGACGGCGGTGCGGTCGTCGCTCAAGCGCTCGCGCCAGGCCGGGCCGAGAAACACCTGAAAGGCTTCTTCCAATTTGAGCGTGGATCGGCTCGGCGCGCTGGCGGGGAATTTCAATCTCGCCACGCCCATCGGCCAGGCCGGTCGCAATGTCGGCCGATCAACGCCCAGCCAGACACGGCTGGAATCCGGGAAGAAGGCGTGCAGTGCGGGGCGTTTGGCGTCGTCTTTTGCCAGCAGCCGGCCATCGCTGCGCAACGCCTGTCGCAGTGGATGGACGAACTTGCCAGCAAAGCGTGCGGTAGCGCGATAAGCGTCGCCTTCGGCGGTATCGCAGAACAGTTGACCAAAGGCCGGAGCCTCGGTGCCGAGTGTCGTTGTTAAGGCGGCGAGGATGGGGGCAATGCGATCGGCGGCGGGCAAATTGTCGATCTCCGCCAGCAACGGCCAGACATCGCGCGCGAACACCAAAGGTGCGAGGGCGTCGTAGAGCGCCAGCGCACTGGCGCATTCAAAGCGGATAAATCCCGAGTCTGCTTCCAACCGCGCCCAACCGCTGTGCCCAAGTTCTGCGGCCACGGCGGTGATTTCCGCCAGGCACTCTTTTTCAAAACCGGGCCGGCACAACAGCAACAACGCAGGCGACACGGTCAGACCCGATCGCTCAACAGCGCCTGAGCAAAGGCGCGTGCGCGTTTTTCCGACCACAGCGGTTGGTTCAGGCGCCAGCGGATAAAACCGCAATGGCCGCCGCGCGGCGGGGTTTCGAGCAGGAAATGAGCCGAAGCGTCGGACGGCCGCTGAAAACAGGCATCGGCCAAAAATGGATCGTTAAGCGCGTTGACCACCAGTGTCGGACGTTGCAAGCGGTTGAGCACCGCGCGCGAGGAACAGCGCTGCCAGTAATCCTGAGCGTCGCGAAAACCGTGCAGCGGCGCGGTGTAGCGATCATCGAATTGACGAAAGGTGCGTATCTGGTCGTAGCCGTCCAGGCTGATCAGGTTCGGGAAGCGTTCGGCCTTGTCGGCAATCTTGACGCGCAAATCGTTGAGGAAACGTCGCATGTAGATGGACTGCGCAGGCTTGGCTAATTGGTCGGCGCAAGCGGCCAAATCCAGCGGCACGCTGAAACCGACACCACCGATGACTTCCGCTTCCAGATCCGGCTCGGCCAGCGTCAGTACCGTCTGGTTGCCGCCCATGCTGAACCCGACCAGAAAGATGTGCTTGAAGCCGCGCTCAATACCTGAGCGAATGACGGCGCGTAAATCGTCAATCGCGCCGCTGTGATAAAACCTTGGCAGCCGGTTCATTTCGCCGCCGCAACTGCGGAAGTTCCAGGCGTAGACGTGCCAGCCGGCGTCGTGAAAATGGCGCGCCATGCCCTGCACGTAAGCGCGATGGCTATTGCCTTCCAGGCCGTGACTGATGATCACCAGCGGCGCGTCGGGGGTTTCGACAGCGAGTTCATCGACCAGCAGGAAATCGCCATCGTCGAGTTCCAGACGCTGGCGTTCAAACGGCACGCTGATGCGACGCGCCAGCGAAGGCAGAATGGACTGCAAATGACCGTTGGACAGCCCCAGTCCGGCCACATAGGGAGAGTATTCGAGATCGTCGTGCGTCACTGCCAAGACACCTGTGCCGAAAGCGTCCGGAGCCTTTTGCTGGGTGTCAGTTCAATGACAATTCAATGAAAAAAACACCCACGGCTGGCATGACATGCGCAGCCAATCACAATGGCCCGGACGGCGTGAGGCCGGGCATTCTACGCAAAGCGATTGCCGGGCGCCACTCAACCGCCGAGGGCGCGCAACAATCCATAGCCGAGCAACATCAACGCCGCCAGCACAAAGCCGGTGTAACGAATCTGCTGGCAACGACGACAGGGTTTCTTAGCCATCAGGCACGCGGCATGTAACGGCTGGACAGGTTGTCAAAAAAGCTTTCGCGCAACTGAGAAATCTCCTTTTTGACTTCGTCGATAACATGCATTTCTTCGCCGCTGAACTGCTGCTTTTCAGCGTGAACCTGACGGCGCAGATTCACAATCTTCGAACCGTAGATGCGCAGCGTGCGTTCGAGTTTTTTCTCGCCCAGCAGCAACAGCGTGCTTTCGGCTTCGGTCAGTTCGCGGAACACATCGGCCAGTTCCTGCCCGACGCGCGACATTTCCTCGCGCCGGGTGCGCGGCCACTGCTGGCCATAGCGGGTGAATTCCGTGGCCAAACCCAGATACTGCTGATAGACGTGATGCACGCGACCGACGTTGGCGGCAACGCGCTCAAGCAACTCGCGGCGCTTGCGCACGTCTTCGACAATCTTCTGGTCCAGGGTGCGATGGCGACGCAGGTAGAGCCAAAATATCAGCGCGCTGACCAGCACACCGCCGGCGATTTTGACACCGGTATCGATCATTTCCAGCGTAATCATGGTTTCCTCGTTAGTTTTTTGACGCTTTTCAGCCTAGCCCTCTCCTTGAGCAGTTTTCGTGCCCATTTTGATTCAGCGCTTAAAGATGGCGCCGATCGCCGTTTCAGGCCCGTTATGCCTGAGCAAAACCGGCGAAAACCATTGCTGCCACAAAGCCAAAAACCCTAAAAAAAACAAAGGCCTAACGCTTGACACCCGGGCATCTTCCTCTAGAATACGCGCCGTTGTTCCCTGATAGCTCAGTTGGTAGAGCAGTAGACTGTTAATCTATTGGTCGCAGGTTCGAGTCCTGCTCGGGGAGCCAACGCTATCTTCCTCGATAGCTCAGTTGGTAGAGCAGTAGACTGTTAATCTATTGGTCGCAGGTTCGAGTCCTGCTCGAGGAGCCAAATTCCCGTCGGTGTGTTGAAGTCAGTCAGCGCATTGATAAAAAAAGGGCGTTCCGATGGAACGCCCTTTTTTGTGTCCGAATTTTGGATTCGAACGACCGCCCTGCATGGCCTGGCGAACCGGGCAATGCAGGGACGGCAATCAGTTAGCGCTGACTACGTTCAGCAATTCCACTTCAAAGATCAACATGGAACCGGCCGGGATTGAGCGGCTTGGGCTGCGATCGCCGTAAGCCAGGTCGGACGGGATGTAGAACTTGAACTTGTCGCCTTCGGACATTAGCTGAACGCCTTCGGTCCAGCCGGAGATCACGCCACTGAGCGGGAACTCAATCGGCTCGCCGCGATCGACCGAGCTGTCAAAGACGGTGCCGTCCATCAGGGTACCGTGGTAATGAACCCGAACGGTGTCTTCAGCGGTCGGCGACGCGCCTTCGTCAGTCTGGTTCAGAATTTCGTATTGCAGGCCGGAATCGGTCACAACGACGCCATCGCGCTCTGCGTTTCTGGCGAGGAATTCGGCGCCTTCGGCTTTGGTGGCTTCGATCACCGCCTGACGCTCAGCCTGCTGTTCGGCCATGGCCGCCTGCTGCTTCTGCTGCAACGCCTGGACAGCGGTGTCGATCTGATCGTCAGTTAACTCGCTGACTTCACCGTCCATCGCCGCACGAACGCCGGCAACCAACGCATCGACATCCAATTCCAGACCTTGCGTCTGTTGCAGCAGATTGCTGGCAAAACCGTAACCAATGCCATAAGACGCCACGGCTTCATCGGTATCCAGATCGGCTGCCAAAACGGAGCCAGTGAGCGCCAGCACAGCCGCGCCTGCGATCATGCGTTTGCGTACAACCATCAATTGCATCTTAGTTTCCTTCTTCCGGCGCCGATTGCTGCGCTTGCAGTTGTTGCTGCAATGCTTGGATGGCAGCGTTGATGTCGGCATTGCTCAATTCACTTTCTTCACCTGCCATGGCGGCACGCAGGCCAGCTTCCATGGCGTCGGCATCCAGGGTCACGCCCTCGGTTTGCTGCAGCAGGCTGTTGGCGAAACCGTAACCGATGCCGTAAGAGGCAACCGCTTCATCGGTGTCCAGGTCGTCGGCCATGACCGGAGTCGCCAGAACTAAGGTGGCTGCGGCAGCAAATACGGCGTGTTTCAGGCTTGTCAGAGACATAAAAACATCCAGTCGAGGGAAGCGGAGCGACCAATACCAATACAAGCCACACATCCGTCTTCCAGTATTGAGAAGGGCAATGTCACCCTCGGCGTTCACTTTTTTTGGGCCATAAAAAAAAACGCCGCCCAGCAAAAGCGCGCGCCAGTGTAACCTGATGAAAGTCGTCAACTCCACCGCGTTTACCGCGAATTGACTCCTACTTGTGTGCTTTCCGGCGACATGTCCTTGTTCAGGTGACGCTGTTTGCGCACTTGCAGCCAGAGATTTTCCAGCCACAGCGGCAAGCTGATCAGCACATCATAAGCGGCCAGTAGCAGCGCCAGGCTGTTGCGAATCAACGACGCCAGCAGCCTTACCACGAGCGACATAAAACGCAGCCCCGCCACCAGTACATCGCCAAGCAAAATGCGGCCGTTTTCGACCCATCGCTCCAGCGGCACGATGGCGAACATCAGCAGGAAGGTCAGCACAGGTCCGAGCAGCATGCGCGCCAGTAATGGCACGCCTTGATCAATCAACGGAGCCTCATAAACCACCACCGGGTATGCGATAAGGCGATGGTACAGTTCCGGGACGGTTTGCATGCGCTCGTGCAGAAATACCAGACCAGCCTGACTCAACGCCAATACCACCAGCGCGGTGACCACGGACCAAAACACCCAACGTCGGCGACGGTCATCAAGAAAGGAAAAACTGGTGAAGATGCGCGTAATTTGCAGCGCTTCAAGCAACAAGGTGCCGAGCATGGCGATCACCAACACCAGCGCCCAGGCGGACAAATCGGCCCAGGTGATCGACCCCAAAATGGGCTCGGCGATGGCGGTCGATTCAAACGCCGGGCGAATCAACCGGACGTTCAGCCAGCCCACTAAGGCCCAGGCGGACAACAGCAAGCTGGCCAGCATGAACTGACCAAACACGGAAACACGCTGCAATTTTTCAATGCGGTCGGAATGGCTGCGCAACGCGCGGTATTGCCGATAGTGCTGGTCGATGTGCGCCGCCTGATTGAGCAGGCCGCGCATACCGCGACCGACGTCTTCGACTTCGTGATTGAGTTTGCGCCAGTGCGGCATCATCGAATGCAACAGCCGGTGGCGCTGCTGCATGCCACGGCGAAAATCTTCAAGTGATTGTTCGTGCTGCCGGTGCAGTTTGGATTCCAGGTCCGCCAGAACTTTGGACACCACCGGGTTGCCGGACTGAATTTCACGCAGATGCACCACCTTGTCGATGGCGTCCAGCCAGTCTGGTGCCGGTGGTGGCGTTTCGGCGGTGCGGTAGTAATCGTCTTCCAATTGCGCGATGTGGCGGCTGATGGCTTGTTGCAGATCGGGGAAACGCGCCAGATCGCGCTCGACCAGACGTTTCACCTGATGAAAATGACGCTCCAAACGGCGTTCTTCGCGGCTGCGACCGAGTTCCAGCAGGACTTCACGATTGCGCAACCGAACCTGATCGGCCAGCGCTGCCAGCGAACGGCCGTACAGACGCAATAACGACGTCACCAGCCGGGACAGCCGCTGCACCAAACGGTGCACAGGCAGGCGCGCCGCATAGAGCAGCACCAAAGCCAGTAACAATATCACCAGCGCCGACCACAGGGGCGCGTCGGGTATGATCATCCAGTTCACAAGGGACCTCTTCGGGAACAGCTGGAGCCCGATTCCAGCCAGGGCCGGGCCGCGTCACAGTGTAGCCGAAAAGCGGTGCCCGGTGCGACGCACAACTCAAGTTCGGCGCCGACAGACCGATCTATAGAGCAACCGCTGTTGAGGTTGATCATGGCTACTGTCTCCCACTTGCTGCGTTCGGCCATTCTGGTCGCTCTGGCTGCCGCGTTGAGTGCGTGCAGCGAAGACGGCAATGGCAGCAGTGACAGCCAGGTACAGCTCTATCATCTGGCCGGAACTGTCGCTCTGGGCCGACCCGGCCAATGGGCCAATGTCTGCATCAACGACGATTGCACCCGCGCCAACAACGTTGGCAACTACCGCCTGACGTTACCGCTGACGCAATCTCAACTGGTGCGGGCAGCGGTGCCGGAAAAAGATGGCAAGCTCACCTGGCTGACCAGCCTGTATCGGCACTCGACCAACACCAGTGACGTCATTCTGAATCTGAACCCAACCACCACCGCGCTGCTCGATGCCTGGTCCCGGTTCAATCTTGGCCAGACATTGGACAACTGCCTCCAAAGCACGACCTGCGAGCCGGCCTTAATCAGCAGTTTCAGCGCCAATATCCAAGCGGTCGCCAGTGAACGCCTGGGCCATTTTCTGGCCGGAGCCTGGAAAGCGAATCGCGATCCGTTCAACGATTTGTACCTGGCGGACCCCGCAATCGATTGGCTCGACAACCTGCACGACCACTTTCACTATGCCGCCACCGCCGCGACCTTGGACGTCAGTGACGCCGTAGGCAATGCAGTCGGCAGCGTCAACTACGTCGATCTGTTTGGCAACGGCTATCCGACGCCACTGAGTAAAGCCGTCACCGACGATGCTCTGGGCGTAAACGTGCCCAAACCCGGTGGCACCAATTTGATCGTAATGCATCTGGACGTCAGCCCTGGCGCCCGCTTCAGCGCCCCCAGATCGATCCGCCTGGACGCTTCCGATACTTACTCAACCGCAGGCAGTTCGTTGACCTTTCTACAGGAATTGGTGGCACCGGACGGCAGCGTACAACGCTTTAATGAAAACAATTTGACCGCGCCGGTGTCGCGGCCCGGACCACACAGCTGGGTTGTTACCGTGACCGACGATCTGGGCAACCGCAACACCCTGGGTCTGATTCTGCAGGTGAGCAGCCTGGACCCTCTGGCGGACCCCAGTTTTGGCGCGGCCGGCAGTTGCCCGACCGATCCGGGCAAGATCGATCAAAACTCCATCAATCTGTGTGAAGAACCGCTGGACGGCGGTATTTACGGCAGTTGCGTTCCGGCGCTGACCGGGGCGACCAAAACCATAACGTCACCGGCCCGCTGCTCCAGCGTCGAACAAAACGGCGGCGCGCTATTGGGCGTTTGTACCGAGCTGGATATCGAACTGCGCGTTTTCTATTACATCAATCCGTTGAAAAACAGCGGCGAATCCTTCGACATTCAGCGCACTCGGCTGTCCGATGCCTGCACCGCCGCGGGCAAACGCTGGACCAATCAGCCGGAATACTGATCAGCGCGCGCAATCGCGGCGATAACATCGGTCGCCAGCACCACGCGTTGATGCTGCGCCAATTGCCAGGCCAGATAGGCGTGCCACCAGGCACCGGTCTGAGCCGCTTGATCGGGCGATTGGCCTTGCGCCATCAAGGCTGCAATCAAGCCAGCCAAGGTGTCACCCATGCCCGGCGTTGCCATGGCTGCGGTACCTGGATGCACAAATCGCAGTTCGCCATTCCAGGCCACCACACTGCCCGCCCCCTTTAACACCACGACGCTTTGATACCGCTCCGCCAAGGCCAACGCAGCCCGACACCGGTCGGCTTGAATCGCCGCGCTGTCGCACCCGAGTAACCGGCCGGCTTCGCCAGGATGTGGCGTCAACACCCAGTGGGGCATAACGGGAATCTGGGTTTGTTGCGATAGCCAGGTCAGGCCATCGGCATCCAACACGCCCTGGGTTTCCGGGTTGAGATAGCGCTGGTACAGGGAATCCGCAGCGGAGCCCAAACCCAGGCCGGGACCAAGCACCAAGGTACCTTGTGCCGATGCGTCTGGCGCGGCCGTCATCAATTCCGGTTGGGTCGCCAAGGCGGCCTGAACGCCGCTGCCATCGGTGTGCCACACCACCCTACCCGCTCCGGCGGCCAAGGCTGCGCGCGCTGCTAGCAAGCCCGCTCCTGTAAAACCCGGCGCTCCGCCCAATACCGCTACCTGACCAAAACGGCCTTTGTGACCATTCGCCGGCCTCGGTGGCCAGGCAGGAGCATCATCCAGAAAGTGCCCGAACGGTTCCGCGTCGGCCTCCACACCCAGCGAATCCAACAATAACAGCCCTACCAGACCTGGGCCGTCGCCGGTCAAAAGGCCCGGCTTACAAGCGATAAAACTGAGCGTGCGCGTGGCCGGCAACGCTGCGCCATCGGCCTGGCCGGTTGAGGCGTCCAGCCCGGACGGCACATCGACCGCCAAGACCGGTACTTGCAACGCCCTCACTTGCTCAAACAAAGCCGGCCAGGGGGCTTTCAGCACGCCCTGATGGCCGGTTCCCAAGCCCGCATCAATGATCAAATCCCAGGGCTGTTGGGCATCAAATCGATCAACCAGGGTGCCATTGCGTTGTTGAAACCGTTGTTGTGCACGTTGGGCGTCGCTGCCCGACCGTGGTTCGCCCGCCGGGGCTAGCACGTCTACGGCAAGCCCGGCTGACAACAATTCGGTCGCAGCCACATAACCATCGCCTCCGTTATTGCCGCGCCCAGCCAATATCAGTACCCGATGTGCCGACGGCCAATGGCGACGGGCATGACGCGCCACCGCCTGGCCCGCTTTCAACATCAGCGACCAGGTCTCGCCACCCTGGCGCTGCGCCCAATGCTGCTCCGCAGCCTTGATCGCTTCGACCGTCATTACCGCCTGCATCTCGAACCCTCGACGTTTAATCGCATCAAGCCTAGCGCAGCGACAACCCGAAACGCCACGACGGATGAGAAGCGCAAACATTTGCGGCACAATGCAAACGGATCTGCATTGAGCCGCCCATGAAACGCGCCCGCGCCCCTGAACAAAAAGCCGCCCGACGACAAGCGCTGCTCAACGCCGCGGCGCATTGTTTTGTCGACAACGGCTATCAAATGCCGGCAACAGCCCAGGTGGCCGAAGCCGCCGGTGTCGCTAAAGGCACGGTCTATCTGTATTTCGACAGCAAGGAAGCGATCTTCCTGGGTTTGCTGGGCGAGCACCTCAACCGCTTGCTGACTCAGTTGCGGCAGAGCGCTGCACCCGACTCACTGGCGGAGTTGTTGTGCCACCACGCCCTGAGCTACATCGAGGCCGAACCCAGTTTCATGCCGCTTTCCGCGCAATTACACGCCACCTTGCAGCAAAATCTGGATCAACCAACTTTGATGCACTTCAAACGGGAACTGGCCGATGCTCTGGTCAGCACCGGTACCTGGTTGGATAACACCTATGGCCTAAAGACCGGCGACGGCAGCCGTGGCTTATTGCACGCCTATGCCGCCATGCTTGGTTTGTGGCAGTTGCTGCAATGGCCGCCCGTGTTGGCGGACCACGCCGACCGCGCTGAATTTTCCGCCTTGCGGCTGTCGTTCGCGGACGAATTGCGATGGAGTTTTCAAAGACTCTGGCCGGATCAACCGTAAACCGGCGTCCGTTGTTTATATCGGACAAAAAAATGCCGCCTCAGCAAGCTGGGCGGCCATTCGATACTGATGGGAATCCCGCGCAACCGATTGCAGTTGCTCTTGCGCGATCAATGAATAAGACGACGCTTAATCTGCAATTGGATGCGCCTGAAATAAAAAAGCCTCCCGATGGAGGCTTTTTAGGTCTGATTCACGGATTAGAACTGAACAGTCGCGCCCAGGAAGAAACCGGAATAACTCACGTCGGAGACGAAATCTTCGGTGTCCGCACCCAAAGTGGAATCGCCAATCTTCAGGCTGTAATTGCGGTAACCACCTTCAACACCCAGTTTACCCAAGGCGTTGGTCGGCAGCGGCGCAAAGTAGGTTGCTTTCAGATTCCAATCGGTAATGCCAGTGTCGCCCAGCGGAAGTGTTTTCAGTTCGCCACTAAGCAGAACGTCAGCTGAAGGAATCGGCGGGGCAAAAGAACCGCTCAGATACAGCATCGGCACGATCAACGGAGCGCCTTCAATTTCAAAGGGGGCGTCGATAGATTGATCGGCATTTTGTGCTTCGGCGGTAAAGCCACCAATCATTGACCGAAAGTTCAAACCAAAATCTACCGTGGACAAAGGCAACGGAAAGCCATAAGTCAACGAGATATCCAGATAGCTCATATCCAGTTCGGAATCCACATCGTCACTGAACGTTTCCGATTCACCACCATACGATATGGTAGTTAGCAACTCGTTAGTACCCGAGCTCACCAAACTTTCGTATTTCAAACCGATGTCTGGCAGTACAGGCAAACCGATTTTTGCATAGGCATACAGACCGTTTTCCGCTTCCTGTTTAAGACCAACAGGTTCAGTTGTCGCGTTACTGCCTTTCAGATCAATCGAATTATTCGCCAAAGTGCCTTCGTTTAAGCTGTTAAAGCTGTACCCGACACTGCCAGTCAGATCGATCAGCGGTGCTGACCATGCCATGGGTGCTGCCAAGGTAGCGGTAGCGGCGGCTATCCAGATTTTCATAGAACGTCCCCTTTGTTACGGCTGTAGAAATTCAGTCGCTTAAGTGTAGAGTCTGTTAGCTGAATTGCACGCCAATGCGACGGCCAACTTCCTCGTAGCTTTCAATAACGTGACCCAGGTCCTGGCGAAAACGATCCTTATCCATTTTCTCCAGCGTTTGCGCATCCCACAGACGGCAACCGTCAGGCGAAAACTCATCGCCCAACAAAATTTCGCCGTTGAACCGACCGAATTCCAATTTGTAATCGACCAACAATAAACCGCCGTCTGCGAACAGTTTTTTCAGTACGGCATTCACTGCCAGGGTCAACTCTTTCATCCGCGTCACTTCCGCTGCGGTCGCCCAACCAAAGGTGGCGATGTGCGATTCGTTGATCATGGGGTCGTGGCGAGCATCGTCTTTGAGGAAAAATTCAAACACCGGTGGGTCCAGAATTTCACCTTCGGCTACGCCCAAACGACGCACCAGACTGCCGGCAGCTCGGTTACGCACCACGCATTCCACCGGAATCATTTTCATGTTTCGGACCAGCGATTCAGTCGGCGACAACGCTTTTACAAAGTGGGTGTTGATGCCCGCCTGTTGCAGCGCCTGCATGATGAAGGCGTTGAATTCATTATTGACCTGGCCTTTGCGTTCCAGCTGTTCGATTTTTTCACCGTCAAACGCCGAGGTGTCGTTACGGAATTCCAGTACCAGCAATTCCGGGTCTTCAGTGGTATGGACAGTTTTCGCCTTGCCGGCGTACAACACACCCGTTTTGTTCATGGGTTTGGCCTCGTGGTTAAACGGTTTCCAGATTGATCCAGTCACAACCATCGTCCTGGCTGAGCGTTTGGACGACGGCTGTGGCGCCAGCCAGGACTGGATCGAGCGCTGCCCGAGCCAGATCCGGATGGTTATTTTTTTCACTGATGTGCGAAATCATCAAATGTCGCAACACCGACAAATCAAGACTGGCCAGCAAATCGGCGGCCTGTTGATTGCTCAGATGGCCCCAATCGCCGCCAACACGTCGTTTCAAACTGGGCGGGTACGGCCCTTCGGCCAGCATGCGCGGATCGTGATTGCACTCCAACAATAACGCCTGGCACTGCCGATAACGTTCTCGCACCAGCGATGTAACGCTGCCCAGGTCAGTCAACAAACCCAGACGATAGTTGCCGGCCTGAAATACAAACTGACTGGGTTCACGCGCATCGTGAGGCACCGTTACCGGCTCGACGTCGATGTCGCCCAAACGAAACGACTGATGAACATTGATGGCTTGATAAGTCGGCACCGGCGTTTTGAATGAACGCGCCGTACCCGGTGTGGTGTAAAGCGGCAGACGATAGCGATTCGCCAACATGGGCGCGCCTTTGAGGTGATCGCCATGCTCGTGAGTCACCAGTATGGCCGTCAGTGATTCCGGTGCGACGCCGCGACGATGCAGTCGTTCTTCGACATCGCGCAGGCCAAAACCGCAATCGATCAACAGGCGCGTTTCGCCCGACTCAATCAGTGTTGCATTGCCCTTGCTGCCACTGCCCAGGGAGGTGAAGCGCACCTCAGCCTCCTTGGCGCATCTGTTCCCGAAGCTGCGCCATTAACCGCTGGTTGTCTTCCTGCGGCAGCACTGTGCCATCTTCGAATTCAGCGGAAATGGTGGTCTGATCGATACGCGGCACCAGGATCAGATGTACCGGCTGGTGCTCGTCATCAAACAGGCGACCCATGCGGGCAAAAATACCGTTGGACGCGGCGACATCGGCATCGCGTAATTGCAGCCGATATTCCGAACGGTTGCGATCGGACACCGGCCAGCCCAGACGGGTTACGCTGCTATCGAGCAATTCCCAGGTCAAGCTGGCGCCGCGATTCACCGCCAGGCTGACGTTGCCGAAGCTGTCGGTGGTTTCGGTCACGCTTAATGGCGATTCACTGTCGTTGATGGTTTTGGAATCCGCCAATACCAGCGGCGGACGTTCCACGGTGCGCTCACCATCGGTCACCGTGCGTTCTGTCTCTGTTGGTACCGGAAACCAGTCACCGGGCATGGCGTTACCTGGAGGTTGATAACTGACGTTGACCGTACGGCTACCACAACCTGCCAGCACCAACACCGCGACAAAAATAAAAGAGTACTTAGACACCTTAAATAACACCTGCTTCCATCAACGCTTGGCGAACGGTTTCATGATGCGCTTGTGACAGCCAGGTCAGCGGCAAACGCATGCCTTCGGGGATCAGCCCCATGGTGTGCAGTGCCCACTTAACCGGGATGGGATTGGATTCAACAAACAACTGGGTATGCAACGGCATCAGCAGATCGTTCAGGCGCGTCGCCAATTCGCGATCACCCGCCATGGCGGCGGCACACAAGCTGGACATAGCTTTGGGGGAGACGTTGGCCGTCACGGAAATATCGCCGTGACCACCGAGCAACATCAGTTCCATAGCGGTGACGTCATCGCCGCTGTAAATGGCGAAATCTTTGGGCGCGTTTTCAATCAAAAAACGGGCACGATCCAGATTCCCGGTCGCTTCTTTGATGCCAATGATGTTGCGGATTTCAGCCAGTCGCAGCGTCGTTTCCGGTTGCATGTCGCAAGCGGTGCGGCCGGGAACGTTATAGAGAATCTGTGGCACATCGACGTTTTCCGCGATGGTCCGGTAATGCTGATACAGACCTTCCTGAGTCGGTTTGTTGTAATAAGGAGTCACCAGCAAACAGGCGTCGACACCAGCAGCCTGAGCAACACGCGTCAAGTGCATGGCTTCACGGGTCGAATTACCACCGGTGCCGGCAATGACGGGAATACGGCCGGCGCATTTATCAACGGTAAAACGGATCACTTCCTCGTGTTCCTTCATGTCCAGCGTCGAGGATTCGCCAGTCGTGCCAACGGCAACGATGGCCGCTGTGCCATTGTCAATATGGAACTCGATCAGCTGCTCAAGATGCTCCCAGGAGACGGAACCGTCTGCCTGCATGGGTGTCACCAAGGCCACAATACTGCCAGTGATCATGAATTACGCGTCTCCCCGCTGTTCCCTGGATAGGATGGGTGGTTCGGAACGATGAAATCGTCGAAATAGGACGCCCGACGGGCGAGCTGGTTGTCGCGGCAATGGTACTGGCCGCCTTGTCTGGACACAAGGCTGGGCCACTGGCGTTTGGTCAAATATCGACCATACTGAACCATTCAACTCTGGAGGGATTCAGGGAGGTAATACCATGAAGCTCGAAGTGGGACACGTCGTGCCCGATTTTGTCGTACCTGCGACAAACAACAAGAACGTCCATTTGCGCGCCTTACGCGGTTATAAGGTGTTGCTGTATTTCTACCCCAAGAACCACACCCCCGCCTGCACCATCGAAACTCAAAACTTTGGTGCCAATTATCAGCGTTTCCGCCGTCAGGGCATTCTGGTGTTTGGAGTCAGCCGCGATGACTTGGAAAGCCAGGAAGAATTCAAACGGGCGCAAAGCCTGCCCTTTGAATTGATCTCCGACAGCAACGAAGCGCTGTGTCGAATGTTTGGCGTTCTGCGCGAAAAGGAAATGTTCGGCCGGCAGATTCACAGCCTGGTTCGATCCACTTTCCTGATCGACGAAGACGGGCAATTGATCCGGGCCTGGCGTGATGTCGACGCCCGTGAACACGTGCATCGTCTGTTGGACGAACTGAACACAGGTCAGGACTCACGCCGCACCGGTTAAGATTCCGTGGAGGATTCCGTCTCTGGCTCGGGGCCAGTGGGGTGTTGCGGCCAGGCGTTAAATATCGCCTTGACGAAAGTCGCCAGTGGTATGGCGAAAAAGACACCCCAGAAGCCCCACAATCCGCCAAATAGCAAGACGGCAATAATGATGGAAACCGGGTTCAGGTTAACCGCCTCAGAAAACAGTAGCGGTACTAACACGTTGCCATCAAGCATCTGAATGATCAGATACGCCAACATCACGTAATACAATTCGTTGGTAAAGCCCCACTGAAATGCACCGATTAGAAAAACCGGCAAGGTGACAACCGTCGCGCCTATGTATGGAATCAGGACCGACAAACCAACCAGGGTTCCCAACAGCGCTGAATATTGCAGGCCAAACAATTCAAACGTCACGAACGCCACCAAACCAACGATTAAAATTTCGATGGCTTTGCCACGCAGGTAGTTGGCAATCTGTTGATTCATTTCCAACGCAATCTGGTTTATCAATCCACGCCGGGCTGGCAGTCGAGACTTAACGCCGTTCCACAAAGTCGTACGGTCCTTGAGCATGAAAAACACCATCAAGGGAACTACAACCAAATAGATCAGAACACCCACCACATTGGGTAATGTATTCAGAGAAATCGTCAACACTCGAGGCAACCAGGTCGACAATTGCTGGCTAAAGCCTCTGAGGTCGAGCCCACGCAACCATTGCTGCGCCAGCTCGCTGGAAATCAGTTCTGGAAAACGCTCCGGCAAAGATTGAATCTGATCCTGAAACAAGCGCAGCATTGACGGCAACTCGGTTACTAAACTGGTGACCTGTCGGACCAGCGACGGCACGATGATCAACATCGCAAGGACCAATAAACCGAAAAACAACAGGCAAACCAGACTGACCGATAAAATATGCGGCACGCGCATGTTGTTGAGACGATCGACAATAGGCGACAGCAAATATGCCAGAATGACGGCGGTAAAAACCGGTGCCAGTACTTGCCCCAAGGCATACACCACCAGCCCGAATAACACCAAAAGAATGAAGAGAATGACCGCTTCTTCGTCGGAGAAATAACGCTGGAAAAATCCTTGTATAACCCGATACAGCTTCAAGTCAGTCGACTCCTCGTTCGATGCAATAATGGTATTCGCCGTCAACGGTCTCGTGCTGCTCCAGCAAACGATGCTCACTGATGGCCAGATAAGCCGGAATGTCACGCCAGGAACCGGCGTCTGTTGCCCAGACTTCCAACACAGCACCCGGATCCATTTTCAATAATTGTTGCTTGGTTCGCAGCAGCGGCAAAGGGCAGCGCAAACCTCGCACATCCAGGCAGTATGTCGCTTTGGTTTTACAACTCAATTACACCCTCCTGGTGCCAGCTGCAGGTTACGCCCTTATGATAGGCGCACTCAACGTCGCTCTATGGAGTCGCTGTGCGATTTTGCAAAGGCCAATTGATACATCGTTGTTCCGCCATTATTACCGGTTTGGCGTTGACCCTGGCCAGTACCAGTACGAGCTCGCTTAACGCCGAAACCTTTGGCGATCAATCACTGGGCTGGACTCGCGATCAAGAAGCGGCTGTTGCGGGTTATTTGCAGCGAAGATTACAGCGCCAGGGACTGGTCATCAATGATGTCTGGGTCGAGTACTGGCTGCATGAGCGCGCCGAGCGTTTACGCCAGGCTTCCAACATTCCACTCTATGAATTAACCACGCTCACCATCGACGACAGTCGCTTCAACGCCTTTGCGCTGCCCGGCAACGTCATGGGCTTCAACCTGGGGCTTTGGCGAACCGCTGAAACAGAAGCTGAATTCGTTTCGGTGATGGGCCACGAATTGGCGCACCTCAAATTGCGTCATTTCAGCCGACTGCAAGATGCCAGCCGTCAACAAAGCTGGTTAGCCATCAGCGGCGCTTTGCTGGGCATCGCTTTGATGACCAGCAATTCGGAACTGGGTGCAGCAACTTTCACGGGGGCACAAGCCAGTGCTATCCAACAAAGTTTGGCGTTTAGCCGGACCATGGAATCTGAAGCCGACGATCTGTCGAGCCGGACCCTGGCAGAAATCGGTTACGACGCTCACGCCGGCGCTCAGGTTTTCCGCCGCATGCAACAGCAGATTGCCTACCAGACGTCTGCCTCCGATTACTGGCAATCACACCCACTACCTGCCAGCCGGGTCGCACGTCTCGACGATCTGGACGAAAACACCAATCCAGCTGACCAACCGGACCATAACTATGACGTTGTGCGCTGGCACCTGAATCGCGCCCATCGACCCAACGACAATTTTGCTCCCTGGCCGGCACGCTATCGAGCGTTGTTATTGGCGAAACCCAACGGATCGGTGCTACCGGATGAACTGCTGCAACAGGCCGATCCGGATTTGATGTTGGGCTGGATTCTGCATCAGAAAGACCAGTTCAACCCCACTCAGGTTTCGGCGCAACTGGCCAACTTGACCCAGTTATTCCCCGATTTTGATCCGGGTTGGTTTTGGCAAGCGCAGTGGATGAGCAAGCAAGAAGATACCGGCGCGTGCCGGCAAGCACGCGCTTATCTGGATAACGTGGAAGATGTCTATTTAGAGGTGTTGGAGCTGTCTCAACAACTGGCCGCGCGGTGCCAACCAGAACGGGAAACCGAAGCCCGAGCGGCCTGGCTGTGGTACAGCGGCGAAGAAAGTGCGGCGATCAATCTGTTGCGCCAGGCCATCGAACAGCCGGCCAACACCAGCCAGTTGGCCCGTTTACGGCAACAGCTGACAATGTTCGAACGTCAACGCAATCTGTTACCGAGCTGACTTCAGGCCGTGCGTTGTGCGGCGAAATTCAACATGCGATCCAACGGCAAACGGGCGCGGTCAATCAAGTTGGCAGCGACCTCGATTTCTTCAGTTGGATTAAGCAACACCGATTTAATGCGCTCCAGATCGTTCATTGCCATCCAAGGACAATGCGCACAGGACCGGCAGTTGCCACCCTGACCTGCCGTGGGCGCTTCAATAAACGTTTTCTGTGGCGAACGTTGCTGCATTTTGTAAAAAATGCCGCGGTCCGTTGCAACGATAAACTGCTGGTTAGGCAGTTTTTCTGAGGCATTCAACAGCTGGGTTGTTGACCCCACAACATCCGCCATTTCAACAACGGCTTCAGGCGATTCAGGATGAACCAGAATGGCGGCTTCGGGATACAACGCCTTTAAGTCCTGCAGACCTTTGGCGCGGAATTCTTCATGAACAATACATGAGCCGTTCCACAGCAACATATCGGCACCGGTTTCGCGCTGAATGTACCGGCCCAGGTGCTGGTCTGGCGCCCAAAGAATTTTTTCACCTTGACGATCCAGATAATCGACAACGTCCAGCGCAATGCTCGACGTTACCACCCAGTCCGCCCGTGCTTTGACAGCCGCCGATGTATTGGCATAAACCACAACCGTGCGATCAGGGTGCTGATCACAAAACGCCGAAAATTCGTCTGGCGGACAGCCCAAATCAAGTGAGCAGGTAGCTTCCAACGTTGGCATCAATACCCGCTTGTTCGGGCTCAAAATCTTGGCGGTCTCACCCATAAAACGGACACCCGCTACGATCACCGTATCGGCATCCACATCGCGACCATAACGTGCCATCTCCAGGGAATCACCAATGAAACCGCCGGATTCTTCTGCCAATGCCTGAACCAAAGGGTCGGTGTAATAATGCGCCACCAACACCGCTTTATTGGCACGCATTAACTCAATGATGTCGCTGTTCAACGCCCGAACTTCGCCCGTACTGAGCGCACTTTGCCGTTCAGCAATGGGGATCTCAAAGTTAATGGTTAAGTCAGACAAAACAGCAGAATCGGTCATGGTACAGTCGATGGCCTCTTGTACAGCCCCATTGTACTCCGCATGGCAACGGAGCCCCAGTTGTCCGCAAGATGGGGGTGATTGATCAGCAGCACAATGGGTGACAGGCATGCATAAAAAAAGGAGAGCCGGGCTCTCCTTTTCTAAAATATGGTGGGTCGTGCAGGATTCGAACCTGCGACCAATTGGTTAAAAGCCAACTGCTCTACCAACTGAGCTAACGACCCTTGGTAGCTGGCCCGATTACATACCCTTGAGCTAATGCTCACTGTTTCGCCTCAGGACCGTATGCGAAACAAGGTGGTGGGTCGTGCAGGATTCGAACCTGCGACCAATTGGTTAAAAGCCAACTGCTCTACCAACTGAGCTAACGACCCAAACGAGGCGCATATAATATGTATTTTTAGTGGAGACGCAACCCCGGCACTGTCTTTTTTTGCGGCCAAGCCTTTGATCTAAAAGGGCTTTGCCTCAAGCCCCGAACGCGGTTCAACCCTGGTATCGCGTAGGGTCAGCCAAACCCGCCTCAGCGAACCCTTTCTGTCGCAAGCGACAGGAGTCACATCGGCCACAGGCCTCACCCGCCTCATTTGCCTGATAACAACTGACCGTCAGACTGTAGTCCACACCCAAACGACTGCCCAGCTGGACCGTTTCAGCCTTGCTGAGTTCGATGAGCGGGGTGTGAATTTTAATCGTCCGCCCTTCAACGCCCATACGGGTAGCCAAGTTGGCAAGGCGCTCATAGGCCTCAATGTATTCCGGGCGACAATCTGGATATCCCGAATAATCGACGGCACTGACACCAATAAAGATGTTCTGCGCTTCGAGCACCTCGGCCCAACCCAGGGCAATCGATAGAAACACCGTATTCCGCGCCGGGACATAGGTGACCGGAATGCCTTCGCTGGCTTCAGTTGGCACGTCAATACTATGGTCCGTTAATGCCGAACCACCCAAGCTGGCCAGGTCGATCGGCACAACTTTGTGCTCAATAACACCCATCGCCGAGGCAATCCGCTTGGCAGCATCCAACTCAGCGTCATGGCGCTGGCCATAATTGAAGCTAAGTGCGTAGGTGTCATACCCTTCCGCTTTGGCATGCGCTAAAACGGTGGTTGAGTCGAGGCCACCGGACAGGAGTACCACGGCTTTTTTCGTCATGGGCAAATCTCTGGATAAATTGAAGTATGACCGGAGCGGACACTGACCTAATTGGAGTTTAGCCGGGCCTGGGCGAGTTGAGCACTTTGGCTATCGGGATAGTCCAGAATCACTCGCTCAAACAACTGACGTGCCTGATCGGTATTCCCGGTTTGTTGAGCAATGATACCCAACTTGTAGAGCGAATCTGGCACTTTGGCGTTGTCGGGGAATTGCTCAACAACTCTCTGGAAGGCCATACGAGCTTCATCAATCTGGCGACTGGCTAGCTGTACTTCGCCTAACCAATACCAGGCATTCGGTGTCAGGGAATGGTCGGGGTGATTTTCCGCAAAAGCCCGTAATGCAGCGATGGCTTGCGGGAACTCACGTGCCCGTATGTGATCTCGGGCAGCATTATATTCCGCCAGAATGTCTTCATCGCTCACCGCATCCGGGCCAAGAGATTCAACAGGGTCGGCTTCTACAGTGGCCGCGCCCGAACTGGGCGTTTGCTGCAACGTCAGAATGCGCTGATCCAAATCGATATAGCGCTCGCGTTGTTGTTCGCGCATCACATCTAGCTGATAGCTTAACTCTTCGATCAAGCCTCTTTGTTCAGCCACCTGCTGCTGCAAATCCTGTACTTGAAACATCAAGTTCTCAACAAAAGCCGCCGATGGTCCGGCTCCGGTTGATCTGGATGAGGAATCAGGGCCACTCAATGTCCCCAGCCGTGTATTGCCTGTCGCCCCATCTGGTTGCGACTCAACAATGGCAGGCTCGGCCGAAAGTGATCCTATAAAAACAAAAGTGCTGCCCAAGAGGGCAGCACTGTAAATTAACGCTTGTTTTTTCAGCATGGAATTACTGGTAAACAATCTCTACACGACGGTTTTCAGCGTAGTCAGCTTCAGTGCTGCCCAGTGCAACCGGACGTTCTTCACCATAGCTAACAGTATCGATCTGGCTGGCCGCAGCGCCTTTCAGCATCAGATAATCAGCAACGGCTTGCGCACGACGCTCACCCAGAGCCAAGTTGTATTCACGAGTACCGCGTTCATCAGCGTGGCCTTCCAGAACGACAGACATGTTCGGGTTAGCAACCAGGTTCATCGCATGAGCGTTGAGAACGGTGCGGAATTCAGTGCGGATTTCTGACTTGTCAAAATCGAAGTAGACAATGGTCTGATCCAACAGCGCTTGGAACTCGCTAGTAACACTTTGTGTGGACTCAGTTGTGTCGAGTGTCAGTTCTTCGTCCTGCGCTACAGTTCCGGTTCCAGTGGTAGAAGAGGCTTCACCTGCAGACCCTGTCTCTGAAGTAGAGGCACAGCCCGCCAGGAATACAGCGAAAGTAATAGCAGCAGCTTGAATCAGTTTGGATTTAGCCATTTTCCTTTATCCCATCGGTTATATGTCGTTTTATTGGTTATTTACAGACCAATTTGCCCTTATTGGCATATTGCCCTGCAAATGACCCTAGTTCAAGTAGGGAGACCAGGCCGGCTCGATAACGTCGCCGTATATCGATGGCATCTGGCTTGTGACCTGCCCATCCAGGGACACCCAGGCCAAAACCCCCTCACCCCCTCTCTTCGTCGCATAGACCAGCATAGTGCCGTTAGGCGCAATACTGGGAGACTCATCCAGGTTGGTTTCTGTCAGCACTCGAATATTTCGTGATGCCAGATCCATTGCTGCAACGTGAAACCTGCCTTCCAATTGATGAATAAAGACTAGGTATTGCCCGTCGCTGCTGTATTGGGCTTTCAGGTTTTGACTACCCTCAAAGGTTAAGCGCTCAATGCGCTTAGTGGCAAGGTCCATTTGATAAATTTGTGGTCTGCCTCCTCTTTCAGAGGTATAGATCAAAGACCGAGAATCGGGTGCAAAACTCGGTTCAGTATCAATATAGGTATTACGTGTTAAACGTGTACTGCGGCCAGTGGAAAAATCATAAAGATATATTTCCGGATTACCCTCCGTACTGGAAACATAAGCCAAATAACGCCCATCCGGTGAAAACGCTGGAGAACTGGTATAACCGCTTCGACCGGATAATGTATCGGATTGACCCGACGACAATTCTTGTACAAATACTTTCCAACGATCGCCCACTTTATTCGCAAAGGCGATTCGACGACCGTCACGCGACCAGGCAGGAGAAATAATCGGTTCATCAGAGCGATAAACCGTACGGGCACGCTGGCCGTCGGCATCAGCCACCTGCAATCGGTATTCAAAGTTTCCATTGCTGGTTGGCAGTCGAGTTACAAACGCGATCTTGGTTGAAAAGATACCTTTAATGCCGGTAATGCGTTCATGAATCAGGTCCGAAATGGAATGTGCCAAATCCCTTAGCTGAGAAACAGCGACCGTTTGGTTGCCGCCAACCAAACGGCGACCCTGAACGATATCGAATAGCGAGAAACTGACGCGTATTTGTCCGCCCCCAGCCGGCTCCAGCCGACCAATGACCAGGTATTCCTGTTCCAGCAAACGCCAGTCCCGGTAGAACACGCCCTCTTGCGAAGTGGGCTGACTGAGCATTTCACGGGCTGGCAGCAGTTCAAAGCGTCCGGTTCGACTTAAATTCGCCCGAATGATGGCGTCCACATCTTCCGGCAAGGCTTCAGAGCCGCCCCAAAAAAACGGTACGACGGCAACTTTCGTCCGAGCGTCGTAGCCACGGGTAACTACAATTTCAAGATCTTCAGCCTGAACCAGAACGGCGGACAACAAGGTCACCAGAGCCAGTACCAAGATGGCAAGGCGGCGTTGAATTCTCACTTCATCAAGTCCTCTGGTTTAAAGCGAAAGCGGAAGGATCGAAAATTCCGATTAAACAAAATGGAATCTTCCGGAACCTGGTATCGACGAACACGCTGCACCGCTCGAATGGCAGACTGATCCAACGCAGCAATACCACTGCTGGAAAGAATCTCCGCGGACAGCAACTCGCCCGTCGGCAACAGTGAAACCTGAACGACCGTTTCACGGCCAGTCAGATCCATCAGTTGTAATTCCATTGGCCGGTTCCAGGCCCGCATTATTTGTTGTGAAATCAAATCAGAATAAGTTGCCGTTACTTGCGCGTCTTTTTCAATCTGCGCCTGTGCCGCCGCCAACTCTTCCTGCTGACGTTCCAGTTGTGAATCCTCGTCGTCCAAACCCGCCAGCATGTCATCGAATACATCTGCCGTATTGATCGGTTGCTGCTGAGCCGGAGCTGGCGTAGTTGGTTGCGGCGCCGGTGTCGGAGCCGGTTGAGGTTTGGGCTGCGCGACCGGTGCAGCGGGTTGTGGCTGCGGCGTTGGTTGTGGTGTTGGTGCCGGTTTTGGTTGCGGCGCGGGCTGAGGTTGCGGCTCAGGTCTTGGCTGTGGTTTAGGCTGCGCTGGCGCAGGTTGTTGCGCACGCGGCACCGGCCGTTCTTCACGGACGGGCTGCGGCTTGGGTTCCATCGTCAAATTGGCGGTCAGCGTCGGCGGCAGTTCAAACCGCTCCGGTGCTGGATGAGTCACACTGAATCCAACCAACACCAGCGACGCCAATAACAGATGCAGGCCAACGGCCTGAACCGCTGGTAGTGCCAAATGGGCTCGACTCAAGCGCCACTTATTGCTCATCCGGCGCCTCGGTAATCAGCCCGACCGACTCGACGCCGGCCGCCTGCAAATTCGACATGACCTGCATTACACGACCGTAGGTAATGTTGGTGTCGCCACGAATGTACACCTGCAAGCTGGGCTGTTGGCCCAACACTCTGGAGACATACTGTCCAACGCCCGACGGCTCAACAACTTCGGGCGCTTCTTCGCCGCGTTCAACATAAACCTGGCCCTGGGCGTCGATGGCAACAATCAGGTACTCCTGATTTTCATCACGCTCCAACGGGCCGGACTCAACCTGGGGCACATCCACTTCCACGCCTTGCATCATCATCGGCGCCGTGACCATAAAGATGATCAGCAATACCAACATGACGTCGATATAAGGCACCACGTTGATCTCGGACATGGGCTTGCGCCGTTTGCGGACCAGGCTACTCATTCAGCAATTTCCTGCTTGCGGCCCTGGCCGGCCAGCAAATGCGTTTGGCGATGCAGAATGGCCGCAAACTCTTCAGCAAAGGTTTCGTAGTTCGCCACTAACTTATCGGATCGGGCCGAGAAACGGTTGTATGCAATAACCGCCGGGATGGCAGCAAACAGACCCATGGCAGTCGCGATCAGGGCTTCGGAAATGCCGGGTGCAACCGTCGATAACGTTACCTGACTGACCGAAGCCAAACCACGGAAGGAATTCATGATGCCCCAGACGGTACCGAACAAGCCGACATAAGGGCTGGTCGAACCCACAGTCGCCAAAAACGGCAAGTGCTGATCGAGCTTTTCCATTTCCTTGCTGACGGCAACGCGCATGGCACGCTGGCAGCCGGCCATGATGGCATCGGCGTCGGTGACCTGCTGCTGGCGCAGCCGACTGAATTCTTTGAAACCGGCGCGGAAGATGTGTTCACCGCCGTTGTCCGGGTCCGGATTGGCGTTGATCTGACGATACAGTTGCGACAGGTCCATACCGGACCAGAAGCGCTCTTCAAAATTGGCAAAACGATGGTAAGCGGTGGTGAGCACTTTGCGGCGCTCAAAGATAAATACCCAGGTAGCGACCGAGGCCGCCAACAACATCAGCATCACAAACTGCACCAGCAAGGTGGCTTCGCTGACCAATTCCCAAATTGAAACTTGACTGCCCACTACCATCATCCTCGGAGACTTTCAGCGGGCCAGACTAAAGAAGTTTTTTGGCAAATACTAGACGGCGTCTATTTGCCCAAATGGGTTTTCAATCCCTTTGCACAGGGCAATACGCGGCGTTGAACGGACTATTCCGGGCGGGGTAATTCGAAGTGACGGTATGCCAGGTCGGTGACCATCCGGCCACGCGGTGTACGGGTTAAGAAACCCTGCTGAATCAAATAGGGTTCGACCACATCTTCCAACGTATCACGCTCTTCACTCAAGGCCGCCGCCAGGCTTTCCACGCCAACCGGACCGCCGCCAAATTTCTCGATCAGCGTGATCAACATGCGTCGGTCGAGATGATCGAAACCGGCTTTATCAACGTTAAGCAGGTTGAGCGCACCGTCGGCAATTTGCTGGTCGACGCGGCCCTGATGTTTGACGTCGGCGTAGTCGCGTACCCGACGCAACAGGCGGTTAGCGATGCGCGGTGTACCGCGTGAGCGATGCGCGATTTCGCCAGCGCCTTCGCGATCGATTTCCACACCCAGCTTACCTGCTGAGCGCAGTACGATTTCCGTCAATTCAGCAACCGAATAAAACTCCAGCCGTTCGACGATGCCGAAGCGATCCCGCAGTGGCGACGTCAGCAAACCAGCGCGCGTGGTCGCGCCGACCAAGGTGAAAGGCGGCAGATCGAGCTTGATGGATCGTGCCGCCGGACCTTCACCGATCATGATGTCCAACTGGTAGTCTTCCATCGCCGGATACAGCACTTCTTCCACCTGCGGTGACAGGCGGTGAATCTCGTCAATAAACAGCACATCGCCGGATTCGAGATTGGTCAGCATGGCGGCGAGATCACCGGCTTTTTCCAAGACCGGGCCGGACGTCGTCTTAATGTTCACGCCCATTTCGTTGGCGATGATGTTCGCCAAAGTGGTTTTACCCAGACCGGGAGGCCCGAATACCAAGGTATGATCGAGTGGCTCTTCGCGCATGCGCGCAGCGCTGATGAAAATTTCCATTTTCTCGCGCACCACCGCCTGACCAATGTACTCGGCCAACGACAACGGCCGGATCGCCCGGTCGAATTGTTCTTCGCGGGCGTCTTGCGGTTCGGGCGCGATAAAGCGGTCGGTTTCGATCATGAGACGGTCGGTTCGGTCGGCAAGTGGGTTACATCATCTGCTTGAGGGCAGCACGGATCAAGGCCTCGGAATCCATGCCAGGCTCGGCCACTTGTGCGATGGCACGCGACGCCTGTTGCGGCTTGTAACCCAAGGCAATCAACGCACTTTCGGCGTCCTCTTCGGCGCTGGCCGGACGCGGAGTGGCTTGCGGCGCCATCGGCATTGCCAGCAAACGCTCGGCACCGCCCAGATCGACAATGCGATCGTGCATTTCGACGATCAGCCGTTCGGCCGTTTTCTTACCAACACCCGGCACTTTCACCAGCATGGTGGCGTCTTTTTGCTGCACGGAACGGACAAACTGCTCCGGCTCCATGCCACTGAGAATCGCCAGTGCCAGCTTCGGCCCGACACCGCTGGTTTTGATCAGCGCGCGGAACAGGCTGCGCTCCTCGCGGGTACCAAAACCGAACAACAGGTGGGCGTCTTCACGAATGGCAAGATGGGTGTGCAGAACCACGGTTTCGCCGACCGGCGGCAACTTGAACGCGGTCGACAAGGGCGCTTGAACGTCGTAACCAACGCCACCGACATCCACCAACAGATCCGGTGCGCGATTTTCCAGCAGTGTGCCTTGCAGACGACCGATCATGTCTTGCTTCCTTATATAGCGTCGATGGAACGCGTGTTAATCCAGCCAGCGGCCGCGGCGCGAATGGCGGCTGCCGGCGACGCGCACCAGGCCTGCGCTGGTGTGGGCGTGGCACAGCGCGATGGCCAATGCATCGGCGGCGTCTTCTTGCGGCAAACCCGGCAATTTGAGGATGCGCTGCACCATGTGCTGCACCTGTACTTTGTCGGCGTTGCCGTTTCCGACCACGGCCTGTTTGACTTTTCGTGCGGCGTATTCACTGACGGCTAAACCCGTCTGAGTCGCCGCCAGAATGGCAACACCGCGCGCCTGACCCAGCTTCAACGCTGAATCGGCACTGCGACCCATAAAGACTTGTTCAATAGCGGCTTCGCCGGGCGAATATTGCTCAATCACTTCGGTGAGAAAACGAAACAGGTTATCGAGCCGCTCGGCAAAGGTCTCGAAGGATTCCAGACGAATCACGCCAGAGGTCACGTACTCCTGGCGGCTACCCACGACATTGATGATGCCAAACCCGGTCTTGCGCGAACCGGGGTCGATACCAAGGATCAATGCCATGGGCGCGTCGTCATCAGGAAGCTTCCGCTTCCTCAGGGAAGGCGGCGTTGGTGTACACCGCCTGGACGTCGTCCAGATCTTCCAGCATGTCGATCAGGCGCTGCACTTTCTCGGCCGTTTCGACATCCAGTTCGGTTTCGGTCGACGGGATCATAGTGACTTCGCCTTCGACTTCATGACCGGCCGCAACCAGCGCATTTTTCACGTCGAGGAAATCTTCCGGCGCGGTGCGAATTTCGAAGCTGCCATCGTCAAGGCTGATGACGTCTTCGGCACCGGCTTCCAACGCCACTTCCATAATGGCGTCTTCATCACCGCTTTCGATGAACAACTGACCGGCGTTGCTGAACAAATAGGCCACCGAACCATCGGTACCCAAATTGCCGCCGCACTTGGTGAAGGCATGGCGCACTTCCGAAACCGTCCGGTTGCGGTTGTCGGACAGACACTTGACGTACACCGCTACACCGCTGGCGCCGTAGCCTTCGTAGGTCATGGCTTCGTAGTCGTCACCCTCGGCGCTGCCGGCACCGCGGGCAATGGCTTTTTCGATGGTGTCTTTTTTCATGTTGGCGGTCAGGGCTTTGTCCATGACCGAACGCAACGTCGGGTTATCTTCCGGGCTGGGACCGCCGTTTTTGGCAGCGACCACCAACTCACGAATAATTTTAGTGAAGACCTTACCCCGCTTGGCGTCTTGCGCGGCCTTGCGGTGTTTGATGTTGGCCCACTTACTATGACCTGCCATAGCTTAAGTTTCCTCGTGCTCTTTCCTGGGCGACCGAATCAGGCGTCGGTCGCCGGCTTACGAATGCGAAGGTTCAGTTCGCGTAGCTGTTCCTGGCTGACTTCGCTCGGTGCTTGGGTCAGCAAATCGGCTGCTGTCTGGGTTTTCGGGAAGGCGATGACTTCACGAATGGAGTCGGCGCCGGTCATCAACATAACCAGACGATCCAGACCGAACGCCAAACCACCGTGCGGCGGCGCGCCATAGCGCAGAGCCGACAACAGGAAGCCGAACTTCTCTTCCTGTTCCTCAGCGCTGATGCCCAGCACTTCGAAGACAGAGTGCTGCATGTCTTCGTTGTGAATACGAATGGAACCGCCACCCAGTTCGACGCCATTCAAAACCATGTCGTAGGCGCGCGACAAAGCGGTTGCCGGGCTGGCTTTCAGTTCATCCGGGCTGCACGACGGTGCGGTAAATGGATGGTGCAACGCGGCCAAGCGACCTTCGCCGGTTTCTTCGAACATCGGGAAGTCGACCACCCACAGCGGCGCCCAGTCGCGCGTGTAGAGGTCCAGGTCTTCGCCGATTTTGCAGCGCAACGCACCCAGCGCATCGTTGACGACACTGGCTTTGTCGGCACCGAAGAAAATCAGATCGCCGTTGTTGGCGTCCAGCCGTTCCATCAATTGCGCCAGTACGGTTTCCGGCATGAACTTGACAATCGGCGACTGCAGGCCGTCCGGCAGGTTGGTCTTGTCGTTGACCTTGATGTAGGCCAGACCTTTAGCGCCGTAGATGCCGACGAACTTGGTGTAGTCGTCGATCTGCTTACGGGTCAGTTCGCTGCCGCCGGGCACTTTCAGGGCGGCTACGCGACCTTTGGGGTCCGTTGCCGGGCCGGAGAAAACTTTGAAATCGACGTCAGTCATCAGATCGCTGACAGTGACCAGCTCCAGCGGAATTCGCAGATCCGGCTTGTCGCTGCCGTACTTTTCCATGGCTTCGGAATACGGCATGCGCGGGAAGTCGCCGAAATCAACCTTGAGTACATCACTGAACAGATTACGGATCATGGTTTCGGTCAGCGACATGATGCCGTCTTCGTCGGTGAACGAGGTTTCAATGTCAATCTGGGTGAATTCCGGCTGACGGTCGGCGCGCAAATCTTCGTCGCGGAAACATTTGGCGATTTGGTAATAGCGATCAAAGCCAGACACCATCAGCAACTGTTTAAACAGCTGCGGCGATTGCGGCAATGCGAAAAATTCGCCCGGGTGAGTACGGCTCGGTACCAGATAATCACGTGCGCCTTCGGGAGTAGCACGCGTCAGAATCGGGGTTTCGATATCAAGAAAACCCTGCTCTTCCAGATGGCGACGAATGCTGGACGTAATGCGCGAACGCAACACCAGCTTTTGCTGCATTTCCGGACGACGCAGATCCATGAAGCGATAACGCAAACGCACGTCTTCGCCGACATCGGAATATTCATCCAGCGGGAACGGCGGCGTTTTGGCGGCGTTCAGTACGGTGATTTCCTTGCCCAGCACTTCGATCTCGCCCGTCGCCATATTGGCATTGACGGTACCTTCGGGACGCGCCCGAACCCGACCAGTCACTTCGATGACGTATTCAGACCGCACCCGGTCCGCAATATTGAAGCTTTCCGGTGCATCGGGATCGAACACGACCTGAGTAATGCCGGCACGGTCGCGGACGTCGAGGAAGATCACACCGCCATGATCGCGGCGGCGGTGAACCCAGCCGCTGATGGTCACGGTCTCGTCAATCAGGGAAGCGTTGAGTTCCCCGCAGTAATGGCTTCGCATAGGAGTTCCTGAATCGGGTGCTTGAATTGTCTTATTGCACAAGTCATGTACCGACGTGTCGTCGTGTACTGACAAATACTTACTAAAGGGTTGTCACAAAGGGCCGGCATTATACCCGGCTGTCGGCGGTTTAACTACCGGCAGCTCGGTGCTGTTCGGTGGTTATTGGGCGGCCGTGATCAGCCGGTCACAAAGTCAGTTGGGACTTCAGCGCCACCCAGCGCGATGCGCTCTACGTCAACTCCGGCAACCTGCGCGAAGTGCGGCCCCTGATGCAGCGCATCAATCATACTGGACAGCGCATCTTCGGTGCCGCACAGCAATACTTCGACCCGGCCGTCCGGCAGGTTAATGGCGTGGCCGGTAACGCCTAGCTCGCGCGCACGACGACGACAAAACAGGCGATATCCAACGCCCTGAACCTTGCCATACACCCAAGCCTTCATGCACTGCATCGACATTCCCTCTTTGCCGTTTTGGTCGCGGCGTCAGTCTAACGAGGCGCTCGGACCAATCAAGCGTCGCTGCGAATTTTATCTAATGATAATTATTATCATTTTATTGAGGGGAATTTATCGGTGTTTTCCGTCGCTATTTGCAACATTCGTTAACACTTCTGAGGAAATCGGCAGACTCCGAAAACCTTTGCTAGGCTCTGGCAAAACACGACGCCAGGCCACGTCGGACGGACAACTTTGACAGCTAAATTGACTTGGGTCATTTGCAAAACCTTGACGGGCTGAGCATACTTGCGCCGCCTTTATTTCCTAACCCCTAGCCCCTTCGGAAGCTGATTCATGAGCCATCCTAGCCCCGCTACTGAGGTGAATGAAACGTACAACTATACCGTTGTTCGTCAATTCGCCATCATGACCGTCGTCTGGGGAATTGTCGGTATGTTGGTCGGTGTCATTATCGCTGCTCAGCTGGCCTTTCCAGAGTTAAATTTCGGTCCTTATTTTCATTTTGGTCGCTTGCGTCCGCTGCACACCAACGCGGTTATTTTTGCGTTCGGCGGCTGTGCTTTGTTCGCAACGTCTTATTACGTCGTTCAGCGCACCACTCAGGCCCGTCTGGCCTTTGAGGGGCTGGCAAAATTCACCTTTTGGGGATGGCAGGCGGTTATTGTTTCTGCCGTTATTACCCTGCCGCTGGGTCTGACCTCTACAAAAGAGTACGCCGAACTGGAATGGCCGATTGATATCCTGATCGCCGTTGTCTGGTTGTCGTATCTGGCGGTCTTCGTCGGCACCATCCACCGTCGCCGCACCTCGCACATTTACGTCGGCAACTGGTTTTATCTGGCGTTCATTATGACCGTCGCGGTGCTGCACGTGGTGAACAACATTGCCATTCCGGTGAGCTGGTTTAAGTCTTATTCGGTGTACCCCGGCACCATGGACGCCATGGTTCAGTGGTGGTACGGCCACAACGCGGTGGGCTTTTTCCTGACTGCCGGCTTCCTCGGCATGATGTACTACTACGTGCCCAAGCAGGCGGAACGTCCGGTGTATTCCTATCGGTTGTCCATCGTCCACTTCTGGGCTTTGATCGCCATCTATATGTGGGCCGGCGGTCACCATCTGCATTTCTCTGCGCTGCCTGACTGGGCTCAGAACCTGGGCATGGTGATGTCGGTGATTCTGCTGGTTCCGTCCTGGGGCGGCATGATCAACGGCATGATGACCATGAGCGGCGCCTGGCACAAACTGCGCACCGATCCGATTCTGCGTTTCCTGGTGGTGTCTTTGTCGTTCTACGGCATGGCAACGTTTGAAGGCCCGATGATGGCGATCAAGACGGTTAACGCCCTGTCGCACAACACCGACTGGACCATCGGCCACGTTCACTCCGGCGCGTTGGGCTGGGTGGCGATGATTTCCATCGGCGCGCTCTATCACACCATTCCACGCCTGTTCGGCCAGACCCAGATGTACAGCGTTGCCTTGATCAACGTGCATTTCTGGTTAGCCACCATCGGTACCGTTCTGTACATCGCCGCTATGTGGGTTAACGGCATTGCCCAGGGTTTGATGTGGCGTGCGGTCAACACCGACGGTTCGCTGATGTACAGCTTCGTCCAGGGTGTCGAAGTCAGTTGGCCGGGTTATGTGGTGCGCCTGATTGGCGGTATCACCTTCTTGAGCGGCATGCTGCTGATGGCCTACAACGTCTGGCGCACTGTGCGCAACGACCAGGCCACTCAGGCTGAAACCGCGCCTCAGGCCGCTTGATAGGTAGGATTCAAGATGCAACACGAAAAGATTGAAAAGAACGTTGGCTTGATGGCCTTTCTGGTCGTCATTGCCATCAGCTTTGGCGGTCTGGTTGAAATCGTGCCGCTGTTTCGCATCGATGACACAACCAAACCGGTGGAGGGCCTGGAGCCTTACACCGCGGTTCAATTGGAAGGTCGCGACATCTATATCCGCGAAGGCTGCCACGTCTGCCACACCCAGATGGTGCGGCCGCTGCGTGCTGAAGTGGAACGCTACGGACCTTACTCACAGGCCGGCGAAATGATCTACGAGCATCCGTTCCTGTGGGGCTCCAAGCGCACCGGTCCAGACCTGGCGCGTGTCGGTGGCCGTTACAGCAACGAATGGCACAAAGCGCACCTGTACAACCCGCGCTCAGTCGTTCCGGAATCCAACATGCCGGCATTCCCGTGGTTGTTCGAACGGACGCTGGATGGTGAGCACACCGCTGCCAAGATGACGGCGCTGCGTCGGGTTGGCGTTCCGTACACCGACGAGCAGATCGCCGGTGCTCAGGAAGCCGTTGCCGGAACCACCGAGATCGATGCGTTGGTGGCTTATCTGCAACATCTCGGCACTGTTGTGACCGGTCGCTGAGGGGTTTCACCATGGACATCAATACGCTGCGCGGTTTAGCCACCGTCTTTACCATGATCGCCTTTTTCGGCGTGGTGTACTGGGCCTATTCCAGCAAGCGCAAGGCGCGTTTTGACGACGCCGCCAACCTGCCGTTCGCCGAGCTCGACGAAAAAATGGATGCTGCCTCGGACAAGAAAGAGGAAAGACGATGAGTAGCTTTTGGAGTTTCTACATTATCGGTATCACCACCATTTTCCTGGTGGGCATCGTCGCGTTGATTCACTTTACCCGACGCATGCCTGACTCCGAGGGTGTTGGCGAAACCACCGGCCATCAGTTCGATGGCATTGAAGAGTTCAATAACCCCATGCCCAAGTGGTGGCTCAACCTGTTCTGGGCGACCATCATCTTTGCGGTGGGTTATCTGATTGCCATGCCGGTGGGTAACTGGAAAGGTTTGTTGAACTGGAGCTCCAGTGGCCAGTTAACCAACGATCAGATCGAACACGAACGTCGCTATGGTGAGATCTATCAGCGCCTGGCGTCGGTACCGGTCGAAGACCTGAAAGATAACCCGCAAGCCATGCGCGTGGGTCAGCGTCTGTTCGAAGACAACTGCGCGCTGTGTCACGGCCAGGCCGCAACGGGCGGCTACGGCTTCCCCAACCTGACTGACAACGACTGGCTCTACGGCGGCGCTGGCGACACCATCAAGACCACCGTTCTGGGCGGTCGCAATGGTCAGATGCCGGCCTGGGGTGATGCCTTGGGTGCCGCTGGTGTGCGGGCAGTAGCTGAGTACGTCATGCAGTTGTCCGGCCAGGACGACGTCAACGCCAGCCTGGCACGTCAGGGCCAGACCCTGTTCAACGCCAGTTGTGTGGCCTGTCACGGCCAGGATGGCACCGGCAACCATGCGTTGGGTGCACCTAACCTGACCGACAACACCTGGCTGTACCGCATTCCGGGTGAATCGTTGCGCGATTCTGTGCAGTACACCGTCGAACACGGTCGCTCCGGACGCATGCCGGCCTGGGCCGATGTGTTGGGCGAAGAGCGCGTGCACATCGTCGCCGGTTACATCTACAGTCTGAGTCAGCTTTAAGCCGACTCACGGGGCGCGTGCCAGCGCGCCCCGGACTGGCTTGGAAAGGACGGGCGCGCCTGCCCTTCCCAAACCATTCCTGACCTTCACATGCCATGACCGATAAAATTCAGGTCAAAGACGTCACGGACGACGCCGTCAAGACCGTCGACCTCTACCAAGAAAGGGAAAAGATCTACGTCCGCCGGATCAAGGGTTTCTACCGCAATCTCCGTGTTTACGGTGGTGCGGCCTTGTTTGCGCTTTACTTCGGCACCCTTTGGCTCGACTGGAACGGCCGCCAGGCAGTTCTGTTCGACCTGCCCGCCCGCCAGTTTCACATTCTTGGCATCACCTTCTGGCCGCAGGATTTCATGCTGTTGTCCTGGGCGTTGATCATCTGTGCGTTCGCGCTGTTTCTGGTGACGGTTCTGGCCGGTCGCGTCTGGTGTGGTTACACCTGCCCGCAGAGCGCCTGGACCTGGATTTTCATGTTCATCGAGGAAAAAACCGAGGGCAAACGCAACGCCCGCATCAAGCTCGATGATCAACCCATGACGCTGGAAAAATTCGCCCGTAAAGCCGCCAAGCATTTGCTGTGGCTGGCGGTGGCGTTAGCGACCGCGCTGACCTTCGTCGGCTATTTCGTGCCGATCAAAACCCTGCTGCCGCAGTTGGTGACGTTTCAGGTCGGTGGCTGGGCCATCTTCTGGATCGCCTTTTTCACGCTGGCGACCTACGGCAACGCCGGCTGGCTGCGCGAACAGGTGTGCATCTACATGTGCCCCTACGCCCGTTTCCAGGCGGTGATGTTCGATCAGGACACCCTGATCGTCAGTTACGACGAAGCCCGGGGCGAGCCGCGCGGTGCGCGCAAACGCGGCATCGAACCGAGTGAAGTCGGCCTGGGTGACTGCATCGATTGCGAACTCTGCGTCCAGGTCTGCCCGACCGGCATCGACATCCGCGACGGCCTGCAATACGAATGCATCGGTTGCGCCGCCTGCATCGATGCCTGCGATTCAGTGATGGACAAAATGGGCTACGAACCCGGCCTGATCCGCTACACCACCGAAAACAGTCTCGAAGGCAAACCGAGCCGCATTCTGCGTCCGCGACTGATCGGTTACGGCCTGGCGCTGGCGGTGATGATCGGCCTGTTCAGTTGGGTGATTGCGACGCGCGTTCCACTCGATCTGTCGATTGAACGGGGCCGCGGCGAGTTGCACCGCATCACGTCCGAAGGGTTGGTGGAAAACTCTTATCAGATCAGTTTGATGAACATGTCTGAGCGCGATCATCGCTACCGTTTGAGCGTCGATGGTCTGGACGATCTGGAACTGATTGCACCGCCGATGGTTGAAGTCGAAGCCGGCGGCGTCGCCGAATTCCCGGTGCGTCTGCTGATCAACCCGAACGAGTTGCAGTTGCCGAACAACGAAATTCATTTCACCGCCGAAGCGGTTGAAGATCCGTCGCAACGAGTCAGCGCCGAGAGCCGCTTCTTCGGCCCGGCGCGATTCTAACCGGCGGTTCAGGAGTATTTATGGCAAAACAGACTGGTAAACGCTGGTTTCAGGAATTCTGGGTTTGGTTCATGTTGGCGCCACTGATCGCCGTGGTCGCCGCCTGGGCCTGGTTTATTCCCGTGGCCATTCGGACCAACGACGGCGCCATCCTCGACAATTATTACGAAGACGGCCTGTCGGTCATCGAGCGCAACACCCAATCACAATGGGCGGCCGAGCAGCATCTGAGTGCCCAGCTGCAAACCTTGGGCGAGCGCGTTCAGTTGCGTCTGGATGGTCAATTGAAGGAACGACCGGACACCTTAAAGCTGACCTACGCCTTCCCGACTCGCGCCAGCTGGGACGTCAGCGTTGAACTGACGCGTCAGCCCGACGGCCGTTATCTGGGCACGTTGTCCGAGGCCGTCAGCGAGCGTCGTCAGTTGATTCTGGAGCCGGTCGGTGTCGCCGAACCGTGGCGTCTGCACGGCGAAGCGGTTCTGCCGGATCGCAGCATCATCAGGCTTCAACCGCGTCTGTAATGACGCAACCCTGCTTTCATTGCGGCCTGCCGGCGTTTGACGAGCGCTTTCAGCTTGAAGTCGGCGGCGACGCAAAAGTCTTCTGCTGCGTCGGCTGCCTGGCTGCCGCCCAGACCATTCTCGACGCCGGCCTGGGCGAGTACTACCGCTTTCACGACCCCGACCAAACCCCCGCCGCGCCCCCGGTCAGCGACCGCGACCGCGAACAACTGGCGCTCTACGACCGCGACGACGTTCAGTCCGAATTCGTACAACGGCTCGATTCCGGCGACTGTCAGGCAACACTGATGATCGATGGCGTTAGTTGCGCCGCCTGCAGTTGGCTGATCGAGAAACGGCTGTATCAGCAAGCCGGCGTCGCCGAAGCCCGTTTCAACCAGACCACGCACCGCCTGTTATTGCGCTGGAAGCCAGGCGACGCCGCGTTATCGACCTTGTTCGTGGCGCTGCACTCACTCGGTTATCGCGCCCAGCCCTATCAGGCCGACGCCGAAGAAGCGCTGCGGCAAAAAACCGGCCGCCGCTATCTGCTGCGTCTGGGCGTTGCGGGCATCGGCATGATGCAGGCGATGATGAACGCCGTGGCGCTGTACAGCGGCAGCATTGAAGCAACCTACGTGCATTGGCTGCGCTGGACTTCGCTGTTCATCACGCTGCCCGTCGTCATTATCGGCGCCGGCCCGTATTTCACCGCTGCCTGGCGAGCGCTGAAATCGCGCAGTCTGAGCATGGATGTGTCGGTGTCGCTGGCGATTGGCGGTGCCTTTGCCGCCAGCGTCTGGGCTACGGTCACGCGCCAGGGCGAGGTCTATTTCGAATCGGTGTCGATGTTCACCTTTTTCCTGGTGCTGGGCCGCTTTTTGGAATTCCGCGCCCGTACCTCGGTGCACGCCTCCAGCAATGCTCTGGCACGCCAGTTGCCGCCGACCTGCCGGGTGCGCGTCGGCGACGACTACCAACAACGACCCGTGCGCGATCTGGTCGTTGGCGATGTGATTCAGGTGCGCGCCGGCGAACTCTGCCCGGTCGACGGTCGCCTGGTGCACGGCGCCAGCGAATTTGATGAATCGCGACTGACCGGCGAAGTCGCGCCGCAGCCGAAAGCTCCCGGCGGCAACGTACTGGCTGGCACCACTAATTTGAGCCAGGCGGTGGATATTGAAGTCGAACGGCTCGGCGCCGACAGCTCCGCCTCGGCACTGACGCAACTGCTGGAACGGGCGTCCAGCGAGAAACCTCGGCTGGCGGAATTGGCCGACCGTGGCGCGCGCCATTTTGTCTTATCGACCTTGCTGATCACCGCCTTGATCGGCCTTGCCTGGTTGTGGATCGAACCCGACCGCGCGTTCTGGATTGTCATCAGCGTTCTGGTCGTCACCTGCCCCTGTGCCTTGAGTCTGGCGACGCCGACGGTTTTGGCGCAAGCCACACAAAGCCTGGCTAAAGAAGGTTTGATCGTGACGCGCGGCCACACGCTAGAACGGCTGGCCGATATCACCGACATCGCCTTCGACAAAACCGGCACCCTGACCGAAGGCCGGTTCCGATTGATCGAAACCGAATTAACCCGTACTGCCCAAGACACCGGGTTGACCAACGACAGCGCTCTGCGTCTGGCCGCCGCGCTGGAAGCGGACAGCGATCATCCGTTGGCACGCGCCTTCCGCGATGCCGCTCAAGGCCTGCCGTTGCCTGCGATTGACGACCGAACCTTACACCCGTCAGCAGGCGTGTCCGGTCGCGATGCGCAAAGTGCCTATCGCCTTGGCACCGCTCAATTTGCGCTGACCGAATCACCAGCGGACGCACAACAACCCGGTACGCTCTGGCTCAGCCGCGATGGTGTGGCGCTGGCGCGGTTTCAACTGGCCGATGAAATACGCTCAACCGCCGCAACGGCGCTGCAACAGCTGTCGGCACTGGGCTTGCGCTGCCACGTCTTGACCGGCGATCCGAACCCTCAGACCGATACCCGCCTGACGGCCCTGGCGCTGAACGGCGACTACCACGCCAATTTGAGCGCCGCCGACAAACTGAATTGGCTGCACGAACAGCAGGCGCATGGCCGCCACATCGCCATGGTCGGCGACGGCATCAACGACGCCCCGGTGCTTGCGGGCGCGCCGGTGTCGATCGCGCTGGCGTCCGGCACCGACCTCGCCAAACAGGCGTCCGATGCGCTGCTGCTCAACGATCAACTGACCGTGCTGGCCTCGGCCATTCGCGCCGCCCGCAAAACGCGGCGCGTCATTCGCCAGAATCTGTGGTGGGCGCTGGTGTACAATGGCGTCGCTTTGCCGCTGGCGGCGCTGGGCTGGGTAACGCCCTGGCAAGCGGCCATCGGTATGTCAGCCAGTTCGCTGCTGGTTGTGCTTAATGCTTTGCGACTGAGACGTTTGAACTGAACCATGGATATTCTGCGTTTATTACTGCCCGTATCGGCCCTGCTGTTGTTGATCGGCGGCGGCCTGTTCTGGTGGACCGTCCGCTCCGGTCAATACGACGACCTGGACAGCCCGGCTCATCGCATCCTCTTTGATGACGATGACGACATGATTCCCAACGACCACAAATCCAAACGTGACCGCTGATCTGCTCTCAGCGGCGCTGATCGGTTTGATCTCGGCCGGCCACTGCCTGGGCATGTGCGGCGGTGTCACCCTCGCGCTGGGTTTGCACAGCCGCGGTGTCGGCACCTTACTGATCTACAACCTGGGCCGCATTTCCACTTACGGGTTCTTAGGTTTGCTGATCGGCGCCGGCCTGCATTGGCTGCCACCCGGCGCCACGCCGGTGCTGCGCTTGCTGGCGGCGGTGGTGCTGGTACTGATCGCGCTCTACTACCTGAACATCAAACCCTGGATCACCCAACTGGAAAAACTCGCCCTGCCGCTGTGGCGACGGTTGCAGCCACTGGCCCGGCGCTGGCTGCCGCTGCGGCACCCGTTACAGGCGTATCCGGTCGGGCTGGTGTGGGGTTTATTGCCGTGCGGGCTGGTCTATACCGCACTCGGTTACGCAGCGACGCAAGCCGATGCGGTTCGCAGCGGCGCGCTGATGCTCGCCTTTGGCGTTGGCACGTTGCCCGCCATGCTGGCGACCGGCGCCTTCAGCCAACAGTTGAACGGCTGGTTGCGACGCCCGGCAACCCGAGCCGTGATCGGCGCTTTGTTGTTGCTGTTCGCGGTCTGGCTGATCGTCAACGCCAGTCGAATGCTGTAACCGATGCAGGCGATCTTTGGTTACGGCAGCCTGATTTGCGCCGACAGCCGACGCCGCACCGGCGTGGGTGGGCCGGCGCTGGCGGTAGAAATCGCCGGCATCGAGCGGCGCTGGTCAGTGCAGGTGCCGGACTATCGCGGCACCGCTGTCGGCGCGCATCTGAACCCCAACAGCCACTGCAACGGCGTGGTTTTTGTGGTCGACGACGCCAATCTGGCCCGCTTTGATGAACGCGAACGCGGCTACGACCGACACCGCATCGACTGGTCCGCCGTACGCTCGCTCGACAGCCAGCCGTTGCCCATCGAATTACCCCTGTGGTCCTACGTCGGCGATTCCAGCGCCACACCACAGCCCGAGGCCCCCATTCTGCAAAGCTATCTCGACGTCATCCTCAACGGTTGTCTGAGTTACGGCGACGCCTTCGCACGGCGTTTTCTGCACACCACCGGCCCCTGGCAACATCTGTGCGATGACCGTTCAGCGCCGCTCTATCCGCGTGCGATGAACGAACCCCGCCTGGCGATTCAGGTCGATGCCTTGCTGACAGACGAACTGCCACACCTCCTGACCCAGCGGCAGTCACTGCCTGTCGATTAATCGCTACAGCCTTGAAAATGGCGGCCGCTAACCCAGATAGGTGCGCCGGAGATGATTCAGGCCGAGTTCAGTCCAACCGTATCAGGCTGAGCTCGAGCTAGAGAGGTGTCCGTTATGAATCCGTATTGTCTCGATCTGAAACAAGCCGTTATTGAGCCTGCATTGCAATGCGCACAATTGCCGGATGCCGGCCTGCCCGCCTGGTTGGATGCCGTGGCGCAGGCGGAACGACCGCGCCGCAGCGACAACCGCTTCGGCCCGTTCGGTATGACGGCCCGCCAACATCAACACGTCTGGGACGACTACATTGCCCAATGGCCGGATCTGGCCTGCCGCATTCGCGGTCTCGCCAGCCAACGCTGTTTTCTGGCCGATCCACATCGCGAGCTGAGCCTGAACTGGGGCTATGCAACGGCGCTGGCTGCGCTTAATGCGCGTTTTCACGCCGACGGCCCGTTGCCATTGCTGAACAGCGACGAGGCGGTCGCTTTGTGGCAGCAAGCCTGTCACCGCGGCCATCGCGTCGACGACGCCGTTTTCCGTCGCGCCTACCACCCGCAACCCTCGCGCCTAGCGGCCTGACACCGGCCGGGGCTTGTTGTTCGGCGGCTGAGGTGGTAGAACACGCGCCCGACCCCCAGCCGTCCAGAACACCATGACTGTCCAGAGCATTGCCGAAAAGAAATCGCGTACCGAATTCAACAAACTGCAAAAACGGCTGCGCCGCGAAACCGGTCGCGCCATTGCCGATTTCAACATGATCGAAGAAGGCGACACCGTCATGGTGTGCCTCTCTGGCGGCAAAGATTCCTACACCCTGCTCGACATCCTGATGAATTTGCAACGCAGCGCGCCGGTCGATTTCAAACTGGTGGCGGTCAATCTGGACCAGAAACAACCCGGCTTCCCGGAAGACATTCTGCCCAATTACCTGAAAAACCTGGGCGTGCCGTACCACATCCTGGAGCGCGACACTTACAGCATCGTTCAGGACATGGTGCCCGAGGGCAAAACCACCTGCGGTATCTGCTCACGGCTGCGTCGCGGCACGCTTTACGCCTTTGCCGACCAGATCGGCGCGACCAAGGTCGCGCTCGGCCATCATCGCGACGACATTCTGGAAACGCTGTTTTTGAACATGTTTTACGGCGGCAAACTCAAAGCCATGCCGCCTAAGTTGTTGTCCGACAGCGGCACCAACATTCTGATCCGGCCGTTGGCCTATTGCCGCGAAGACGACATCGAGCAATACGCCCAGGCGCGCGAATTCCCGATCATCCCGTGCAACCTGTGCGGCTCGCAGGACAACCTGCAACGCCAGGCGATTAAAGGCATGTTGCGCGACTGGGAAAAACAGCATCCGGGCCGCGTTGAAAACATCTTCCGGTCCATCCAGAACATCGCACCGTCCCAACTGGCGGACCGTCAACAATTCGATTTCCTGTCAATGCAGGCCATCGGCATCCCGTTGGCGCCAGTCAGCGACGGCGGCGAGTTCAGTCCGATGGCACAAACCCGCGTCAATACCTGGGTACCGGACACCGACGAACTGACCGACGAATAGACCCCAAGCCTGTACAGACCGGTCGATTCGGCTAAGATGGCGAACACAGAACAGTGGGCGTTTTACCGTGGTTGGAGAACGCTGGCTGCCAGCCCTTGGACGGGAGATTCGTGATGTCGTTGACCACTCACTGCAGCAATTGCAGTTTGCACCCTTTGTGCCTGCCGTTGTCACTGGATACCAGTGAAATGGACAAGCTGGATGCCATCATCCGGCGCGGTCGGCCGATCAAAAAAGGGGAACTCCTGTTCGCCCAGGGCGAACCCTTCGATTCCGTCTTTGCCGTGCGCACCGGCACGGTGAAAACCTACACCCTGACTCAGGACGGCGACGAGCAGATCACGGGCTTCCATCTGGCCAGCGAACTGGTCGGTCTGGACGCCTATGACTCTCCCGTCTACCCCGCCTCTGCACGGGCGCTGGAAACCACCAACGTGTGCGAAATTCCGGTGGATCGACTTGATGCCCTGTCGGGCCAGTTGCCTGAACTGCGGCGTCAGTTGCTGAGGTTGATGGGCCGTGAACTGCGTGAAGATCAGCAAATGATGTTGCTGCTGAGCAAGAAAAGCGCGGAAGAGCGCATCGCCTCTTTCCTGTTGAACCTGGCGGCGCGTTTCCGCCGGCGTGGTTATTCGGGCACCCAGTTCCGCCTGACCATGGCGCGTTCGGACATCGCCAACTATCTGGGCATGGCGGTAGAGACTGTGAGCCGCGTGTTCACCCGCTTCCAGCGCCAGGGCATTCTGGCCGACAGCAACAGCGCGCGCGACATCGAAATCGTCGATTTAACCGCCCTGACCCAGATGGCGTCCCTGGCCGATTGCGAACGCCTCGAACTCGGCATCAGCGCCTGAATTGATCTGGATCAATCGGCAGACCTTACTGCCTTGATCCAGGTCAAATCCGAATCCCGCCCCGCCCCTAGACTGAACGCATCCTCCAGTCCAAGGGGTTACCAACCATGTATTTCGACACTGTTGTTATCGCCGGTCTGCTCACTGTCGGTTTGATCTTCGCGTTTTTTGGCGGCATCGCCTGGTTTGTCCGCCAGGACATTCACGCGCATCCGCAAAACGCTCAGGCGGACGCCCAGAACCGTCGGTAAGAATCGATCATATAGCCGGCAATGGAGAAGCTGGGCGGGAACTCGGGCAGTTCATCGAGATGGAACCAGCGCGCATCGGCGATTTCACCCGGCTCCGGGCGAATGTCGCCGCCAGCGTAGTCGGCCCAAAAGCCCAGCATTAATTGATGCGGAAACGGCCAGGTCTGGCTGCCTTGGTAGCGCAGATTGGTCACTTCCACCCCAACTTCCTCGCGGATTTCGCGGTGCACCGCCTGCTCCAACGATTCGCCGGTTTCCACAAACCCCGCCAGCGTGCTGTACCAATTCGCACTGCGATGGCGCGTGCCCTGCGCCAGCAACACTTCCGGCCCGCGGGTGATTAACACAATCACACAGGGGCTGACGCGCGGATAAAACCGCAATTGGCAGGGTTCGCAAACCATGGCCGATTCACCGGTCATCGCCTGCGTCGGCTGGCCGCATTGGCCGCAAAACCGATGCTGACGCCGCCAGTCGAGCAAACCACGGGCGCGCGCTGCCAACATAAAAGCGGTTTCGCTGCGCAGACCGATGTCTCGCAAACCCAGTCGGGGAAAGTCTTGGGCGCCGTTCAGTTGGGCGGTGTAATAGGCATGGCCGTCGAGCAGGCCGATGAATTCCTCGTCCACTAACGCATCGCTGGACCAATCGGAACGGCGTTGCACCCAGTCGTCATCCGGGCTGACCAATTCGCCGTCCTGCCACAGCAACAGGCGATCGTCGGGGGTCGATTTCGGCGCCTGGCCCGGTAATTCAATGCGATGGTTGCCAAGTTCATACAGCACGGACAGGTTCCTTAACCGATTGGAGCGACAAGCGTAACCGAACCACGCCCTCTTCGTCCGGTTCGACGCGAAATCCGAAACGTTTGCCCAGTCCGAGCATCGGCTGGTTCTCCGCCAGGACGTCAGCCACGATTTGATCGACGCCTTGAGCACGGCCATATTCCAGCGTCTTGCGCATCAGTTGACCGGCCAGGCCTGTGCCCTGAAACGCCGGCAAAACCATGATGGCGAATTCCAGTTCGTTGGTGTTCACATCGGTCCAGAGCCGCATTTCACCAACGATTGCGCCTTCTGACAGCGCCACAAACACCATTTCGCGGCGGTAATCGATCTGGCATAACGTCGCGAGTTCCCGGTGTTCGAAATTCAGCCGGCTGCCGAAAAAGCGCAAGCGCAAGGCGTCGGCGTCAAAGCCGCCATAAAACGCCTTGAGCTGAGGTTCGTCTTCGCCGCGAATTGGCCGGATCAGAATGGAACGTTCATCTTTCAGTTTGATGCGCTCGACCAGTTCGCTCGGGTACGGATTCAACGCCGGGCGTTGCGCCGGCCCACGGCAGGCCGCGACGCCCAACACCAGCAATTCCTCGCCCGGTTGCAGCAGAATATTGACTTCCAGACCGGCCAGTTCGGGCAGATCGATCACCATTTGCGACAGCCGTTTCAAGGCTCGGGTCAGCCGTGCTAAATCTTTCTCCAGATGGTCTGAACGTTCCGCCAATACCTGATAGCCGTGCGAACGCAAAATCATCTGGCGCGCCAGGCTGGCGTTCAGCGGCGGCAGCGCTACCTGACGATCAGCCAGCATATCGGCGCGGGAACCGCCTTCGCCAAACAGAATCAACGGCCCGTAGGATTCATCGCGCGTCATGCCCAAGCTGAATTGCAGGTGATCGATCTTGCGTCGCATCGGCTGCACACCCCAGCCAAGGGTGCGGCTGTTGGGGAAACGCTCGGCTTTCTCGGCTTCCAGTTCGTCGCGTGCCTGACGCAGTTCCTCCGGCGAATTCAGTTCGATGCGCACGCCGCGCCAACGCTCCGCTGGTGTTTCGTTGTAGGCAAACGGATAACAGTAGGCCTCGTGCACCAGGCGCAACGACGCCGGGAAATAGCGATGCGTCAATCGTTCCAGCACCCGATCGAAGTCGACCCCAAAGGTTGAATCGACCATCTGGAACCCATAAAGCCGCATCAACATGCGCGCTTCAGCCCAGGTGAAATAGCGGCGCTTTTGCTCTTCGGCCTGACGGAACAATTGCAACGCCTGATCGCGATCCGGCTGGAAACCGAGCGCCATGGAGGTTGGCGTTTCACGCAGCCGCTCTTGCGCCATTTCGTGTTTGGCCAGCGTGAAAAACGCCTCGACGGCGTCGTTGGGCGAATCGAAATTCAGCAGACCCGCCGCATCAAACGCCTGCCGCGCCTTACCAATGCTGACGCCGCCGAGGAAACAGGTCAGCACCAGGCGCCGGCTGCGCTTTACCCAAGGCAGTAGTTTCTTGGCGACTTCGGTCGGGTCGGAACGTCGGTTCGGGCCATGCACCACCAGAATGCCGCCGATGGCGTGTTCCTTTTCCAATTCACTCAGCACCCGCACGTAATCGTCGCCACTGGCGTTGGCGGGCAGAATGGCCGGGTTGTAGCCGGTTTCATCGGCGTACCAAAGATCCGTCAACCGCTCGCTGGCGGTGCCGACTGGTGCCAATTCACCGCCCAGCGTCTGCAACTGCTGGCGCGCCAGCATCGCCGGGCCGAGTCCGTTGCTGACAATCGCCAGATTGGGCCGATGCAGTGGCCGCGCCCGCGACAGCACTTCCAGACCGCTGAACAAGCCATCGACGCTATCAACCTGCAACACCCCGGCACGGGCGAAAAATTCGTCATCGACGGCGCGCCGGTCAATCAGGCCCGGCGGCAGTTTGTCCTGCACCTGAGTGCGGATCGCCAGCACTTTTTTCGAGCGGGCGGCCGCACGCATGGCGATCAACAAACGGTTGGCGTCGCGAATGTGTTCCAGGTGAATCAGGATGGCGCGCACGCGGCGGTCGGTGGACAGATGGTCGACGATGTCGGAGATGCGCAGATCAGCGCTGGAACCGGCGGTCAGAAAGTGTGAGAAGCCAATGCCGCGCGCGCCGGCCCAATCCAGCAAGGCCGAACCCAGGGCCGCCGAATGCCCGACGTAGGCCGACCGGCCCGGTTCGGCGTTCAAATGCGCAAAACTGGCGTTGAGTTTGGCGTCCGGCACCAAAACGCCCAAGCAATGCGGCCCCAGGATGCGGATGTTCAGCTCGCGCGCCAACTCCTCAATGCGTTGGTTACGCCGTTTTTGCTCCACCGCCAGACGCCGCGACAGACCGCCGGTCAGAATGATGGCCGCCTTAATGCCTTTGCGACCGAGTTGCGGCAGCACACGCAAAATGGTTTCCGGCGGCAGGCAAATCAGCGCCAGATCGACCGGATCGGGAATTTGCCGCACATAGCGGTAACAGGGAAAGCCGAAAACGCGGTCGTAGTCTTTGAGATTGACGCCATAAATGCGGCCTTCAAAACCGGCGTCTTTCAAGTTGGTGGTGACCACTGCGCCCATGCTGCCGGGTCGTTCTGAGGCACCCAAAACCGCAACACTTTTGGGCTGGAAAAAGGCACTGAGGTCGGGCACGGTACCACCAAAGTCGGGATGAATCGCGACAAGACTAGCCTTATACTGCCTTGCCTTTCAATGGACCGTCCGCATGACTCGAACAGCGCTCATCCATCATCCGGTTTGCCAACTGCATGACATGGGCGAAGGTCATCCGGAATCGCCGCAGCGACTGGAAGCCATCCTCAGCCGACTCGATGAAACCGGACTGATGCAGCGCCTGGATGTACGCGAAGCCCGCCTCGATACCGCCGAAACCGTGCGTCGCATTCACAGCGACATCTACATCGAACAACTCGACCGCATCAGCCCAGAACACGGCCTGATACAAGCCGACCCCGATACGTTAATGGGGCCTTACACCTGGGAAGCGGCGTACCGGGCGGTCGGCGCTGGTACCGGCGCGGTTGACGCCATCATGGCCGGCGAATACCAACGTGCCTTCTGCGCGGTACGCCCGCCGGGCCACCACGCCGAACCCGACGTGACGATGGGCTTCTGCTTCTTCAACAACATTGCAGTGGCTGCTGCTCACGCCATCGCCGTGCACGGTTTGAAACGCGTCGCCATCATCGATTTCGACGTGCACCAATGCAACGGCACCATCGAAGCCTTCGAGAGCCGACCGGAGGTTATGGTCTGCTCCAGCTTCCAGCACCCGTTCTACCCCAATTCACACTGGGCCAGCGAACACCCGCACATCGTCTTATCACCTCAAATCACCTTCGCCACCGCCGACGATCTAAAAGCCGACTGGGAAGCCCGCTGGCGCCCTGCGCTGCTCGACCACCAACCGGAAATGATCTTCATCTCCGCCGGCTTCGACGCCCACACGCTCGACCCACTGGGCCAACTGAACTGGCAAACGGCCGACTACGACTGGATTACCCGTCGCATTGTTGAAGTCGCGGAAGAGGTTTGTGAGGGGCGCATTGTGTCGATGCTGGAAGGTGGCTATCACCTGAAAGCGCTGGCGGACAGCGCCGAAGCGCATATCCGCGTGTTGCTGGAAACCTGACGGACACACTATCAGCCGGCGCTGATATCGGTCTGCGCCGCTGTTTCTTCCTGCGCTTCCAGTTCAGCCAATCGCTGTGACAACGCATCGTGGATGATCCGGTAGGCGTCCGATCCCAAAATCAGACGCCGCGGTGCCGGCTCAATATCCACACAGTTGATCATGGCTGCGGCCATTTTGGCAGGATCACCGTTTGGCTCCCGTGCCGGATCGGTCAATACCGTATGCACCATATCCGCCGGTGTTCCTTTGTAGGCGTCCAGTCGAAGCCCCAGGTTACTGCTCGCGGCAGAACGAAAAGCGGTTCGCGCGCCACCTGGCTCCACCAGGGTGACCTTGATACCAAAAGCAGATACTTCTGCCGCCAGTGATTCCATAAAACCCTCAATCCCCCATTTGCTGGCGTGATACAAGGATGCACCGGGGTGCGTTGCCTGACCGCCATAAGTGGACAGCTGAATGATGTGCCCACCCGCCTGTTGCCGCAGAAAAGGCAGTGCCGCCCGAACGACCTGAATAGGACCCACCAGGTTCGTATCCAGCTGATGTCGTATTTGTTCGTTACTGAGTCCTTCCGCAGCGCCAAACAAGCCATAGCCGGCGTTATTAACAACGACATCAATACGGCCCAATTCCTCATACGCCCGTTGCACCGTTGTGTGAATCGCATCGGTGTCGGTGAGGTCGAGCACGGCTACCCACAGCCGCTCGCCATACTGAGCCTTAAGATCGTTGACTGCTGCCAGGTTGCGCGTTGTTCCTGCCACACGTTCTCCGCGCGCCAGCAAGGTTTCAGTCATCAACCGGCCAAAGCCGCTATTAATTCCAGTAATCAACCAAGTACGTTCTGTCATTTTCGCTCTCCCGTATCGAGCTCACCATTGAGAGCGACAGGATAAAGCGGTAGTTTGATGGTGATAACCAACCTATCTTTGGATGAACTAGTGCAAATTAACCATGAATAGCAAGCCGTCACTGACTGAGCTACGTGCACTGACTGCCATTGTCAGTCACCGCAGCTTCCGCAAAGCCGCCGGCGATATGGACATGGCGCCATCTACACTCAGTCATATGATGACCGCACTCGAAACCCGGCTGGAAGTACGATTACTGCACCGAACCACCCGCAGTGTTTCACCAACTGCGGCAGGACAGCGCCTGGTGGACCGCCTGGCACCTATCCTTCACGCCATCGATAGCGCCTTGGTGGAAATTGAATCTGAACGCCAGCGACCGTCCGGCCAGTTGCGCCTGACGGCATCTGAGACCGCATCAATGATTTTGATGCAGACTGCCATCCCGACATTTATCGAACAATATCCGGAGGTCAGCGTTGACCTGGTGGCAAAATCCGAGTTTGTCGACATTGTCGCCGAAGGATTTGACGCCGGATTTCGACTGGGAGAAGACATTCCCCTGGACATGATTGCGGTTCGATTTGGCGAACCATCCCGGATGTTGCCAGTGGCCTCGCCGGCCTACCTTAGAAACAAGCAGATTCCACTGACGCCGGATGATTTGAAAGACCACCAATGCATCTGCTCACGCACACCAGCCGGCAGGTCTTTCAAATGGGAATTTGAACGCCAAGGGGAATCGCTCAGCGTTGATGTGGCGGGTGCTTTAAGGCTCAATCGCTCCGAATTGATGCTGCAAGCGGCGATTAGTGGTTTGGGAATCGCCTTCGTTCCACAACTATTGGCCAAGCCCTATTTGAAGCAAGGTCAATTGGTCCCCTTGCTCGAATCATGGTGCCCTTACTACCCAGGGTTGGCGCTTTATTATCCAGGCTACCGGCAAGTTCCCGTCAACCTGCGTGCCTTTATAGAGGTTTTGAAAACAACGCCTAACTCCCTGGATCCATCTTTGTAGCTGCGAGTGATCATCACAGTGATTGAGCCTATGCCGGTATTCATGGAACTGAGCTGGCGATGATCGATAATTCAGCCCGGCGGAAAGCGCCGCGATTAGTGTTCGGCTTCTGTATCCAATTCCCGATACGGAATCTCCCTACCCGGCTCCTCCAAGCTGATCCGCCCCAGAATTCCACCGCGCAATTCTTTCAGCACAATCTCACTGACACGATGCCAATCGACGTTGCCACCCGGCGCACAAGCACGCTGGCGGGCGATGGCAGCCATGCAGTCCATGGCGCTGTCGGGGATTTCTTTGAGTTTGTAGCGCTCTTGCAGGCGCTCTGGGTAGCGTTGCATCAGGTAATCGACGGCGAACAGGGCGATGTCTTCGTATTCGACGGCGGTGTCGCGTACGGCGCCGGACGCCGCCAGGCGGTAACCGCCGACTTCGCTATCCGGTGACGGCCACATGATGCCGGGCGTGTCCATCAGCGTGAAATCGTCGGCGATCTGAATGCGTTGTTGGCGGCGGGTGACCGCCGGTTCGTCGCCGACTTTGGCGATACGACGACCGGCCAGGCCGTTCAACAGTGTCGATTTGCCGACGTTGGGAATGCCCATCACCAACGCGCGGACTGGCTTGCCAACGCCGCCGCGAAACGGAGCCAGCTTGCGGCACAAGTCGGGTACGCGCTTGATCTGGCGACGATCGGTGATTTCCAACGGCAAGACGCTGATGTTGTGCTCGGCGCTGAAATGCGCGCGCCAGGCTTCGGTAATCTCGGGGTCGGCCAGGTCATTTTTCGACAGCAAACGAACCACCGGCTTGTCGCCGCGCACCTGACTCAGAATGGGGTTCATGCTGGATTGCGGCAGACGGGCGTCGAGGATTTCGATCACCACGTCGATCTTGGGCATCAGTTCGCCAATCTGGCGACGCGCCTTGGCCATATGGCCGGGGAACCAATTGATCTTGGCCATGTCAGGTCCTGGCTAGCAAAGGCGCGCAGTGTATCACAGCCGCTGTGGGTTCAGCGGCGTGCTTGCGTTACAGCTGTGCGGCGACTTCTGCGCCCTGGCGGATGGCGCGTTTGGCGTCCAGTTCACCGGCTTTCAGTGCGCCACCGATGCGGTGTGCGGTCCGGCCCGCCGCTTCGAGCGCCTGATACAAATCCAGGCGGGATTCCTGACCGGCGCAGATGACGATCTGATCGACCGGCAACGTCTGTTCCTGATCATCGACGCGAATGTGCAGGCCGGCATCGTCGATGCGCTGATAGTCCGCGCCCGATACAAACGTCACGCCTTTGTGCGCTAATGTTGCACGATGCACCCAGCCGGTTGTCTTGCCGAGATTTTTGCCCAGCTTCGATGCCTTGCGCTGCAACAGCCAGACTTCGCGCGGGCTGGGTTCAGGTTGCGGCTTCACCAGACCGCCGCGGCTGTTCACCGCCAAATCAACGCCCCATTCGCGCGCAAAAGCGTCGATGTCCAGGCTGGGGCTGACTTCGCCGTGCACCAGCACTTCGCCCACATCGAAGCCAATACCACCGGCACCGATGACGGCAACACGCTTGCCCGGTTTAACCTTTCCTGACACCAGATCGACATAAGACACCACCATCGGATGGTCGATGCCCGGAATGTCCGGCGTACGCGGCACGATGCCGGTGGCGACGATGATCTCATCGAACTCGCTCAACTGACCGGCTTCGACCCGAGCGCCCAAGCGCAGCTCTACGCCGAGGCGCTGCAACTGCACGCGGAAATAGCGCAGTGTCTCGTTGAATTCTTCTTTACCGGGAATACGCCGCGCCAAATTGAACTGGCCGCCGATGACGTCGTGTTCATCGAACAGGGTAACGTGATGCCCGCGCTGCGCCGCCACGGTCGCTGCCGATAAACCGCCCGGGCCAGCGCCGACCACCGCGACGCGTTTGGGTTGCTCGGCAGGCGTGTAATTCAATTCGGTTTCGCGACCGGCACGCGGATTCACCAAACACGACGCCGGTTTCAGCTCGAACACATGATCGAGACACGCCTGGTTGCAGGCGATGCAAGTGTTGATCGCTTCGGCATCGCCAGCTTCCGCTTTGTTGACAAAATCAGCGTCGGCCAGGAACGGACGCGCCATCGACACCATGTCAGCCTGACCACTGGCCACAATGCGCTCGGCCACTTCCGGTGTGTTGATGCGGTTGCAGGCGACGACGGGAATCGTCACCTCTTTGCGAATGCGCTCGGTCACCGCCACAAAAGCCGCACGCGGCACCGAGGTCACAATGGTCGGCACCCGCGCCTCGTGCCAGCCGATGCCTGTGTTCAACAAATGCACACCCGCCGCTTCGATGCGTTTGGCCTGATCGACGATCTCGTCCCAGGTGTTACCGTCTTCCACCAGATCGATCATCGACAGTCGATAAACGACCAGAAAATCGTCGCCGCATTGCGCGCGAATACCGCGCACGATGTGTTCGGCGATGCTGGCACGGCCGCTGATGTCGCCGCCCCAGCGATCCTGACGCTGGTTGGTGCGCGGCGCCGTGAACTGGTTGATCAGATAGCCTTCCGAACCCATGACTTCGACACCGTCGTAACCGGCTTGCTTGGCAAGTTCAGCGCAACGAATGAAGTCATTGATGGTTTGTTCCACACCGGCGTCGTCGAGTTCTTTCGGTTGAAACGGATTGATCGGCGCTTGCAACGACGACGCTGATACATTGTTTTGCACAAAGGCGTAGCGACCCGTGTGCAAAATCTGCATGCAGATACGCCCGCCCGCCTCGTGCACCGCGCTGGTGATCACACGGTGTGACTGAACTTCTTCCGCCGTCGTCAACTTGGCGGCATTCGGATAAGTAACGCCGACCTCATTGGGCGACACACCACCAGTTACGATCAACGCCACACCACCACGCGCCCGTTCGGCATAAAACGCCGCGACTCGTTCAATACCGCCTTTGGTTTCTTCCAAACCGGTGTGCATGGAACCCATCAAGAAGCGGTTTTTCAGCACAAAGGGGCCAACATCAAGAGACTGGAACAGAGCTGGATAAGCAGTGGACATGGCGATTCTTTCACCCGTTTCAAACAGTTGTTTTAATTTGGCGAATGGCACCACAGGGGGTGTTTGGAGTCAAGCTGACGAAACAGCAAAGGCAGGTTTCTCGCCGTAGTGACAGCACAACAAGGCTAGCAAAAGACGGAGGACAGTCGATGGGAAATAAGGCGTATGAAATGAAAGCTGACGACCGCGAATTGGGTCGATACCCAGACAGGGTTTAACACAGAAAGGAAATGGCGGAACGGACGGAAGTCGATTGGACGGGCATACCAGCGGGCTGGCGCTCCAGACCGCGACCAGGGTCTTACCGAATTACTAGAAAGGAATGGCGGAACGGACGGGACTCGAACCCGCGACCCCCGGCGTGACAGGCCGGTATTCTAACCAACTGAACTACCGCTCCGCGTTATGGTGGGTGTGAACGGGATCGAACCGCTGACCCTCGCCTTGTAAGGGCGATGCTCTCCCAGCTGAGCTACACACCCATAACGCTAAAAATTTTAAGTCTTCCGACTGGCTGCGTCGCCACGGCCGCCTAAGCGCTTCGCGCCCCAGCTGCACCCTACGGGCATAAAAGCTACACACCCATAACGCAAGAATTTAAAGCCTTCCGGCTGACTTACTAACACCACTCAAACCTATCGATTCAAATGGCGGAACGGACGGGACTCGAACCCGCGACCCCCGGCGTGACAGGCCGGTATTCTAACCAACTGAACTACCGCTCCAAACACAGTTCAGGCTCTGCAGCCCTGTTTGGCGGGTTTCAGCTCCCGTCTTCTTTGACCAAAGGTCTAGGGAAGATCAAACGTTTAACTGGCTATTACTTAGTTAAACGAGCTCTACTGATTAGTAGAGAAATGGCGGAACGGACGGGACTCGAACCCGCGACCCCCGGCGTGACAGGCCGGTATTCTAACCAACTGAACTACCGCTCCGCGTTATGGTGGGTGTGAACGGGATCGAACCGCTGACCCTCGCCTTGTAAGGGCGATGCTCTCCCAGCTGAGCTACACACCCATAACGCAAGAATTTAAAGCCTTCCGGCTACTGCTTTTTCCAGTAACAGCACCAGCCATATCGACTTGCCCTGCCCCGAAAGTGTTGCGCATTTTAGCGATTTTCTTAATGGAGTCAAACGTTTAGCGGATTTTTTTGGTTCGGCTCTGGCCGCCTTAACGGACCAGCCAGAGCACCATGCCTTCCCAATAGGTGATCAACAGAACCACTGCCATCAGTACCAGCATCATCGGCAGCGTCGCCAAATACAGCTCGGTAATGGATCGTTTAAAACGGTAACTGGCGATAAAGAGGTTCATGCCTACCGGCGGCGTGAAATAGCCAATCTGCATGTTGGCGACAAAAATGATGCCCAGGTGTATCGGGTCGATACCGTATTGCTGCGCGACCGGAAGAATCAACGGCACGATGATGATCAGCGCGGCAAAAATGTCGAGCACAGCGCCGAGAATCAGCAACGCCAAATTGAGGAACAGCAGGAACGCCCAACGACTATCGATGTGCGTGCTGACCCACTCGAACACCTGATCCGGCACGCGCAGGTCGATCATCAAGTTGGTGAAGGCCAGGGCCACACCCAGGATCAGCAAAATGCCACCGACCACTTTCATCGCTTCGGTGGCAATGGCACCCAGACGACGCACGGGAATTTCGCGGTACACCAGCACTTCGATGATCAGCACATAAAGAGCGGTGATGGCCGCGATGTCTGAAACCACCAACCAGCCGCTGAACAAGCCGCCAATCACAATGACCGGAATGCCCAGCTCCCATTTGGCTTCCCACAGCGCCGCACCCAGTTCGCGGCCACTGAACGGCACCAAAGGCACCGACTGATGACGCTGTTGCCACAGACCCAGGCCCCACAGCGCGAGAATCATCAGCAGCGCCGGAATCAAACCGGCCAGGAACAGATCCTGGATGGCGACGCCGCTGATATCCATCTGCTGGGCGACGATACCATAGAGAATCAGCGGAATGGCCGGCGGCAACAGCAGCCCCAGGCTGCCAGACGTTGTTACCAGACCCAGCGCGAAGCGTTCGCTGTAACCAGCCCGCGTTAGCGCCGGCACCAGCAAAGCACCCAGCGCAACGATGGTGACGCCAGAACCGCCGGTCAACATGGTGAAAAAGGCGCACGCCAACAGCGCAATCAGAATGCTGCCGCCGGGCAACCAGCCCAGCGCCGCGTTAGAGACACGCACCAGGCGATCGGCGGTTTTGCTTTCGCTGAGCAAATAGCCGGCAAAGGCAAACAACGGCAACGCCATCAGCAAGGTGTTTTCGGTGAGTCGATACAACTCGATAGGTAGCACCATCAAATCGATATCAGCGGCCCAGAAGCCCCAGGCCGCCGCTGCCAGAATCACCACGAACAAGGGCGCGCCCAGCACGGCGAAGGCCGCGATGATCGCCGACATCAGACTAGACATCGCGCACCTCCGGCCGGCCAACAAACACCAGGCCCGCAAAGCGCAGCGCCATCAGCCCAAAGGCAACGGGCATGATCAGCTCAAACGGCCAGGCGGGTAATTCGGCAAAGGTGGTGGTTTTGAATTGGAATTCGTCGATGACAAAACGTGTTGATTGCCACGCCATCATGCCGGTCAACATGGCGGCAAAGGCCGTAGCGGCACGCTCAATGATCAACGACCCGACACCGCGCACATAGTGCCGCAACGCATCGATGGCGATGTGTTCGCCGCGCCGCGTTGCCACCAGGGCACCCAACAGTGCCAGCCAAAGCACCAGCAGACGATTGGCCGGATCGATCCAGAACCAGGAGGTTCCCACCAGATTGCGCAGACCAATCTGCAACACCGCCAGACCAATCATAATAAAGAGAGACAACGCCAGCAGACCGGTTTCAAGCCGGGCCAGGGCTGCGTCCAAACGCCACAACCCTTTCATGATTCGTTACGCACCTGCATCAGCAACTGATGAACCCGGTCGTAAATCTGTTGCGAAAACTGGCCGTCGTCGATCAAGCGTTCGGTCGCTTCTTCGGACTCGCGCTCCAGAGCCTGACGATCTTCCGGCTGCGGCTCCAGTATCTCGATACCCAACTGCTGCAACGCCGCGAGAGCGCGGTTGTTGTCTTGCCGCGTTTGGCGATCAATCAACTGACTGGCAGTGGTGAACTCTTCGTTGATGATGGAACGATCGGCGTCAGACACACCGTTCAGTGCGCGTTCGTGAATCGCCAGTACGCCATAGGTGTACATGAAAGGCGCATTGGTCAAATAGTCCAGACGGCTGTACCACTGCAACGTAATGGCACCGACTGGCGGCGCGACGATGGCGTTGATCGCGCCGGTTTGCAGGCCGGTCAAAACATCGCCGATGTTCAACACAATCGGATTGATTTCAAACGCGCGGGCCACCTGTTCCGACAACGGATCGTTCGCCGGCAGCCAGAGTTTTTGCCGCTCCAGATCATCCAGCGTCATCATCGGATGCTGGCTCATGCCATAGGCAAATCCGGCTTCAATCAAGCCAAACGTCAGCCAGCCGTTATCGGCCAGGCCTTGAGTAATCACCGGATCCAGTTCGGTACGAACGGCATCAACTTCGTCGTAATCCCGGAACAACAACGGCGCATTTAATACCTGAGCGTCCCGATAAGAATTCGCCAGCGCACCGCTTTGCACCAAGGCGCCGTGCAATTGACCAATGCGAATTTTGCGCTGCACGGCCAGGTCATCACCCATCACACCGCCGGGATAAAACCGCACAGCGACACGCCCGTCGGTGCGCGCTTCAATGGCCTGACCGGCGCGGCGCAGTTCGTTCAGAACGGCATTGCCATCGGGATATTGCGTGGATATTTTCAAGGTAGTGGCCTGCGCCAGGCCTGCCACGGCGACCAGACTCAACACCATCCAGCGACGAAATACGACTTTCAACATCGGCAACCTTCCTTAAAAATAATCGTCAGCGCTGGCCAGCAAACGCGCGGCCTCTTGCTGAGCATAGATGTTTTGCAACGTCAGACCCTCAACGTAAGGATCACTGCTTAACACCTCCTGAAGCAGTCGATCGTGCAATTCGCGATCGAACAACAAGCGCGCGTACTGGGACGCGTAATAAACCTGGATGATCAGGTTTTCTCCATCGGCGGCAACCAACGCCCGCTCGAAATAATCCTGAGCGATCTCCGGCTTGCCACCCAGGCTGGGCGGCAAAATGGAATTCATCACGCCCAGGTACAACAAGGCCGTGCCTTTTTCGTAGCCCGGCTCAATCCGGATTGCTTGTTCCAACACCGCCTGCACTTGCCCCAATTCGGCTACCGCCAACCAGTCATCGCTGTTCGCTTGAATGTAACCGGCCCAGCTGGTGCCCAGGGTATAGAGATATGGCAGATCGTCTTCGTCATCCCACTGGCTCAGCGTATCGGCCAGTTCATCCGGCGGAACATCACGCAGGCCACAGGCGTCTTTGTCATAGGTACAAAACGCATCGAAGGCATAATCCAACGCTTTGGTGGTCATGTTTTTGCGGCGTTCAACGGCGGTGGTGTCTACAAATACGCCAGCGTAAGCGCCGTTCAATGTTGCCGCGGTACGTTTCATTTCTTCATTTTTCGGATAGGTGGCAACCAGCGCATCGACCATCAACAAATAGCTGGGCAAACCATCTTCGACGGTTTGCAAATCGTCGCTGTCGAGAATGGCACTGGACAGGTTATCCGGCAGCTGAAAAGCGGCACATCCGCTTAACAGCAATGCCCAGCCAGACACCAAAATGAGACGCAAAGGAGACATGACTTTCCTCTTGGATAAATCGCATGGCCGGTCGCCATGCCAAATGGTGAACCGCTCAGACCGCAGACGCAGCCAATGGTCAATCCAACGCTTTGACCAATTCGCGACCACGCTTGATCGGATAAGGCGGGTATTCACGCCAGAATTCCTGCAACGAAAAATCGGCCAGCACGCGCGCGTTGTAACCTTCTTTGCGCCCCTTGTGCTCGTCGTAACCCTGATACCCCAACAGCTGCAAGCAGGCTTTGCAGACCGAGGCTAACGGATTCACCGGGTGCAGGCTGGTGGCAATGGTCACTTCTTCGGCGGCAGTCAACTGATCGCAATGCGACAGGTGATAGCAACCAGCGCCAACCAAAACAATGCGGGTGTTTTTGTAGCACAGCGTATGGTCCAACAAGCGGCCGACCTGATGTGAAGGTAACGACATTCCTTGACGTTCTAATTGCGAACGCTCTTCGCCGGTCAGATGAATGTTCGGATCGAACAATTCGAAATAGCCCAGCTGATCGGTGCCCATGGACGCCCGCATCTCGTTGAACGGTTCAAACTGCAGGAAGTCGACCAATTCCATCAGAGCTGACTCTCCAATATGGAAGCAATGCGGCTTTCGGCATCGGTGCGCACCCGGAATTCCACACGCCTGGAACGGTCGGGATCTTCATTTCCATTGGCGTCCAACACCGGCTTTGACGACGACAGACCGTTAGCCGTCATGTGCTGTTTCAACCAGATGCGTTCGCCCGCCACAGCATCCAGATTCAACACATAGTCGAGCGCAGAACGCGTACGCGCCTGGCTCAAACCCATATTGAGAATGTAAGCCGCGTCTTCACTCTGGCCGGCCCAGCCGCTGGAAGTGTGGCCTTCAATGCGCACTTCGGCGATGTCGTGACGGTATTTTTCCGAGGTAATAATGCGCAAATAACGCGGGAAAAATTCGCTCAGAATGCTCTCAAATTCAGGCCGCAAATTGCTTTCGCCCTGCGCAAAGGTGAGCTGTTCGCGGTTAAAACGAATGCTCAAATCCGGATCAATTTCGGCGCCCCAGCGATCCAGATCGGGTGCAAATTCATTCACCAGATCCTGGTACAACTGAGTGCGCAGACGGTCGTACAAAATCGCCACGTCGCGCACTTTATTACGCTCGATTTCGGCGTTGACCATGAAGACGATGGCGACCAACAAAAAGACCATCATCAACCCGGCCATCAAGTCACTGACCGAGACCCAATGTTCTTCCTGTTCGATGTGTTCCTGAGTGTTGTTCATTTCGACGTTTCTGCGGCCTTGATCAAATCGTGCAGGCGATCGGTCAGCGGGGTGTAGTCGTTAACGAATTTTTCCGACAGCGCCGTCAACTGATAGCCAAAAGATTTCAGCGCCTTATTCAATTCCGCTTCCATGGCTTCGTCGAGTTTCTTGATCTGGGCGTCGTTGCGTTCGAGCAATTCGTTTAACTGTTTGCCCAACCGCGACTGAGCGGTTTCGGTGCCAGCCACCAGCGCCTCGTTGACTTTGGCGCTGGTCTCGCGAATGCCACCAGCGGCATCTTCGAGCAACTGGCGCATCTGTTTACCCTGGCCTTCCACTACATCGCGCAAGGTGTCGGTCAGTTGCAGAATGCGGTTTTCCAATTGCGGCAATCCTTGGTGTGCGTCGGCGACCAACGATGAAAACGTCGACAGATAATCGCGCAGGTTTTCACTCTGGGTGCGCAGCGCGCCGAGCAGCGTTTCCATGTCTTCGGCAACGCTGGTAAAGGATTGGGTTTGCCGAATCAGACGCTCAAAGGCTTCGGCCCCAGCGCGGGCACTTTCGGCGCTGACGCGGTTGCTTTCCACCAGTTCGTTGATCTGGTCGCGATTCTGTTGCTGCCATTCGGCCATGCGACCGACCGCTTCGTTCAGGCGGCGGAAGTTTTCGCCATATTGCTCCTCGATGCGAGTGTTGAACTCGCGCATCACGTGACCGATGGCTTCCTGCAGCGCTGTCTTGTTGGCTTCGGTCATGTCGCGTTGATAGTTGCGGATGGCGTCAACCATGTCCTGTTGCTGTGCCCGCTGCGCTTCATGTTGTTGTTTCAACATCAGCGTCAGCGCTTCGTCGTCTTCGCCACTGAGATGGTTGGAGATGCGTTCCAGGTGCCAGGCCAAATCGTCCATCGTCGCCGTTTGTTTGGCTTCGCGATGCGCCCGTACGCGCATGCTGGAAATGGCGTAGCGGAACTTGATGGTCAGTGCACCGGCGAGGCCGGCAATGGAGGTCCAGAAAGCGGTTTTCAGACCATTGAGCAGATCGGGAACACTGGCCTGAATGTCGGTGGTATCGAAGCCTGCCAAACCCAGGGCGACGCCGATAAAAGTACCGAAGATGCCAATCGACGTCAGAATACTGGGTGTGTAATTGGCCGTGTGAGCCGAATAAACCGGGCCGTGGAAATACGCCAGCAAGCCCAGAATCAACGCCATAAAGAGCCACGTCAGGGCCGAAAAAGACGCCAGAATTTCCATGTACCATCCTTAAAAGGGGAGATCAAAGCGGCAGTATGCCATGCCCAGGCGGGTGACCATATAGCCGACTCAAACGAAAAACGCCGCCCGGAGGCGGCATCGTTTGAATCGTTTGATTTCAGCCCAGGTAGGCGAGCAGAACGCCGGCGGCGACGGCAGAACCGATCACACCGGCCACGTTTGGCCCCATGGCGTGCATCAACAGGAAGTTCTGATTATTGGCTTCCAGTCCGACCTTGTTGGACACCCGGGCAGCCATCGGCACGGCAGAAACGCCAGCCGAGCCAATCAGCGGATTGATCGGGGTTTTGCTAACCAGATTCATCCCCTTAGCCATCAACACCCCGGCCATGGTGCCGACACAGAATGCCGCCAGGCCGAGTAGCAAAATGCCCAGAGTTTCCACGTTCAGGAAGGCCTCGGCGCTGAGTTTCGAGCCCACGGCCAACCCCAAAAAGATGGTGACGGTGTTCATCAGGGCGTTCTGGGCTGTATCGCTCAAGCGCTCCACCACGCCGCTTTCACGCATCAGATTGCCGAAACAGAACATGCCCAGCAGCGGCGTCGCCGACGGCAAGAACAAGGCAACCAGAACCAACACCAGCAAGGGGAAGATGATCTTTTCGCGCTTGGACACCACCCGCAACTGCGTCATGGTGATGGCGCGTTCTTTCTGAGTGGTCAGCAAGCGCATGATCGGCGGCTGGATCAACGGCACCAACGCCATGTAGCTGTAGGCGGCCACGGCGATGGCTCCGAGCATGTCCGGCGCCAAGCGGCTGGCAATGAAGATGGAGGTCGGACCGTCGGCACCGCCAATGATGCCGATGGCGGCGGCGTCGGTGAGCGAGAAATCCATCCAACCCATCGAACTCATCCAGACCGCGCCGATGATGGTGCCGAAGATACCGAATTGCGCCGCCGCGCCCAAAAACAGCGTTTTGGGGTTCGCCAGCATCGGGCCGAAATCGGTCATCGCACCAACGCCCATGAAGATCAGCAACGGGAATACGCCGCTGCCAATCCCGATGTGGTAGACGTAATACAACAGCCCGCCGGCCGACAGCAAATGGCCATCGTCACCGTACACCGGCGCGGCGTACATGCCGGCTTCGGGAATGTTGACCAGGATGGCGCCGAAGCCAATCGGCAACAGCAGCAAGGGTTCAAAGCCTTTGCGAATCGCCAGATAGATCAGCAGCAGGCCAACCAGAATCATCGCCAACTGGCCCAGGGTTAAATTAGCCAGACCGGATTGGGTCAGCAGTAAGTTCAGTTTATCCATGCCGTCCTCACAGCGTCAGCAGAGTGTCGCCGACGGACACCGAATCGCCCGCCTTCACTGCCACGGCACTGACCGTACCGGACGCCGAGGCGCAGACTTCGGTTTCCATCTTCATGGCTTCGAGGATCACCACCACCTCGCCTTCTTCGACCTGATCGCCCGGCTCAACCAGCACTTTGAAGATATTGCCGGCCAATGGTGCAGGAATCTCCAGGCCACTGGCCGACGCCGCCGGGGCAGCCGATACCTCGCCACCGGCACTGATACGCGTCTGATACGCCTTGCCATTGATATTGACGCTGACATCGCCACGGGCATCCACTTGCGCCACGTACGACTTGCCGTTGACTTCAACGGTGTAGGTACTGCTCTCGTCCGTGCCTTTCGCCGGGGTCGCACTGGTGCCGGTCGGCACCGGCTCGAAGGCACTGGCGTTGCCACGGTTTTCCAGGAATTTCAGCCCGATTTGCGGGAACAGTGCGTAGGTCAGTACATCGTCGACGGCATCGACCGCCAGTTGGAAACCTTTGTCTTTAGCGATGGCTGCCAGCTCGTCGCTGAGCCGGTCCATTTCCGATTCAATCAAATCCGCCGGGCGGCAACTGATCGGCTCTGCACCGTCCAGCACTTTGGCCTGCAACTCGGCGTTAAACGGCGCCGGCGCCGAGCCGTATTCACCCTTCAGAATCGCCTGGGTTTCTTTGGAAATGGATTTGTAACGCTCGCCAGTCAGCACATTCAACACCGCCTGAGTGCCGACAATTTGCGACGTCGGCGTGACCAGCGGGATGTAACCCAGGTCTTCGCGGACGCGCGGAATTTCTTCCAGCACCTGATCGAATTTGTCGCCGGCACCCTGCTCTTTGAGTTGGCTTTCCATGTTGGTCAGCATGCCACCCGGCACCTGAGCGACCAGAATGCGCGAATCAACGCCGCGCAACTGGCCTTCAAAGGCCGCGTATTTTTTACGCACAGCGCGGAAATAGGCGGCGATTTCTTCGAGCTTGTGCAAGTCAAAACCCGGGTCGCGCTCGGTGCCTTGCAGCATGGCAACAATGGATTCGGTCGGCGAATGGCCGTAGGTCATGGACATCGATGAAATGGCGGTGTCGACGCGATCAATACCCGCTTCGATGGCTTTCATAATCGTCATCGACGACAAGCCCGCGGTGGCATGGCAATGCAGCGCAATCGGAATGTCCAGCGTAGCTTTCAGGCGGCTGACTAAGTCATAAGCGTCGTAAGGCGTCAGGATGCCGGCCATGTCTTTGATCGCCAGCGAGTCAGCGCCCATGGCCGCAATCTGCTGCGCCAGTTCCACCCAGGCGTCGGTGTTGTGCACCGGGCTGGTGGTATAGGAAATAGTGCCTTGAGCGTGGGCGCCATTCTTCTTCACGGCGGCCATGGCGCGTTGCAGATTGCGCGGATCATTCATGGCATCGAAGACACGGAACACATCGACGCCGTTGGTAACGGCGCGTTCAACAAAACGGTCAACCACGTCATCGGCGTAATGGCGATAACCGAGCAGATTTTGGCCGCGCAGCAACATCTGCTGACGGGTGTTGGGCATGGCTTTTTTCAGCTCGCGAATGCGCTCCCAGGGGTCTTCACCCAGATAGCGAATGCAGGCATCAAAGGTGGCGCCGCCCCAGGATTCGACTGACCAGTAGCCGATTTGATCGAGTTTCTCGCAGATCGGCAGCATGTCATCGAGACGCAGACGGGTTGCGAACAGCGACTGATGAGCGTCGCGCAGGACGACGTCGGTCAGCTGAATGGGATTTTTGTTTGTTGTCATGGTGTTCGCCCTTAGCGTGGGAATCGTATCGTGCGCTCGGCTCAGCGGCCGTGTACCGCCTTGACCGCCGCAGCAACCGCTGCGACTTCAGACAGATCGTCGCGGTTGGCTCGGTTCGAACGTTTGGGTTCGGGTTCGGGGGTGCCCGGTACCAGCATGATCAACCGAGACATGGCAGACGTACCGATCACCAGAACGGTGAGGAAGACGAAAACGGTGCCCATGCCCAACAGCATCAGCTCAAAGCCGCTCATCATCAGATCAGACATAACATAGGTCCTTGCTCGATCAGACGGCAGGGTCAGGCCGTCCGATTTGGCGCGGCCGGGACCTTGAGCGGCCGGACGTTTTGGGTGTTTCAGCAGAGCCGTAGGTGCTCTGTCGTTTTAATTATTTGTCCCCCACAAACAGCCAGTGAGGCAGCCCAAACGCGCCCAAGGTTACCCCAACAACAAGAACACAAGCAACCGAGGCCGATTCGGCAATTTTCACAACAAATCATTGCAAGATGCTGAATTGACAGCGCTTTTTCGCTTGATCCAGCTGTCGGTTTGACTAGACTTTCGGCGCATTCCCACATTTGGATTTGTTTGATCTATGCGCCTGGTTCTCGCGCCGATGGAAGGCCTGGCTGACCACTTTTTGCGCCGCCTGATCACCGCTCAGGGCGGTTTTGATTGGGTGGTGTCGGAATTTGTCCGCGTGGTCGACCGGCCACTGCCCGACAGCGTCTTTTATCGCATCTGTCCGGAGCTGCTGGATGGCGGACGAACCGCCAGCAACACCCCAGTGCGGGTGCAGTTGCTGGGCAACCATCTTGATGCCATGGCCGCCAATGCGCAGCGTGCCATCGAATTGGGTTCCTTCGGCATCGACCTCAACTTCGGCTGCCCCAGCAAAACCGTCAACCGCAGTTTAGGCGGCGCCATTTTGCTGCGCGAACCGGACACCATTTTTCGCGTTGTTCAGGCCGTACGCCAGGCGGTTCCCGCCGAGGTTACGGTGTCCGCCAAGATGCGTCTGGGTTACGACGACGCCAGCCTGATGCTCGACAACGCGCTGGCTATCGAAAGCGCCGGCGCTACAGAATTAACGGTGCACGCTCGCACCAAAGTGCAGGGTTACGCGCCGCCAGCGCATTGGGACGAACTGGCTCGACTGCGCGAACAGCTGCGCTTGCCGCTGATTGCCAACGGCGATATCTGGACGCCGGAGGACTACCGCCGTTGCATCGAAATTGTCGGCACTGCCGATGCCATGCTTGGCCGTGGCGCGGTGCGCAACCCCGACTTGGCGCAACGCATTCGCCAACAATCGGATACTGCGGCTACGCCTTGGTCGCAATTGCAACCGTTGATTGGGGAGTTTTGGCAGGATGTGCGTCGTGTTATGCCCGAACGGTACTGCGCCGGTCGGTTAAAACAGTGGCTCAATCATTTGCGCCAGGTGCATCCGGAGGCGGAACAACTGTGGCAGGCCGTACGAGGCGAACGCGAACTGAAACGGTTGGATCAACGGATTAAAGCGGTGGCTTAAGAGGTGAAAATCAAACGGAAGAAACGGAAGGGAAGATGGCGCGCCCGGCACGATTCGAACGTGCGACCGCCTGGTTCGTAGCCAGGTACTCTATCCAGCTGAGCTACGGGCGCGAAGTGCTTCGGTTTAGGCTCTTTGAAGCAAGAGCGTTATCAACTTAGCCCCGATGGACAAGTTGACCTTGGAAATGGCGCGCCCGGCACGATTCGAACGTGCGACCGCCTGGTTCGTAGCCAGGTACTCTATCCAGCTGAGCTACGGGCGCTTAACACGATGACCGGCCCGGGACCGATCATCGATTTTGCCGTCGGACATCACTCAAATATCAGTGACATCAACAAGAGCAAATGGCGGAGAGAGAGGGATTCGAACCCTCGATGAGATTTCTCCCATACACCCTTAGCAGGGGTGCGCCTTCAGCCACTCGGCCATCTCTCCGAACAACGGCGCGCATCTTACCATGTTATTTCCAAAATGAAAGGAAAAAACTCAATAAAATTAAGCGATTAGCTCATCTTATTCGGTGCGGTACGCATGCCGCTGACAGAGCCCTCAGGCCTGGTCTTCACCTTCAGGTTGACCCATCTCACGCTGAATGCGCTGATAAATCTCTTCACGGTGTACCGCAACATCCTTGGGGGCATTTACACCAATGCGAACCTGATTCCCTTTCACGCCAAGTACGGTGACGGTGACTTCGTCACCCACCATTAGGGTTTCACCCACGCGGCGAGTCAAAATAAGCATCGAATTTCTCCTAAGTTATCTGGAACTACCTATTATCCAGCTCCTACCGAATGACCCTCAGTGACTTGAACACACCGTATCAAGAGAGCTATCCGCAGAAAGACCACTTACACCTACTGTTTGGTCGACTCTGTGAGTCTGACCGCAACCACCGGTCGGGGCAGCAACCGGTGCCACTAGTTACAACAATGCCGGGGAAACCTTAGCGGCTTTCCGCCGGCTCATCCAGTTCAAACGCTGAATGGAGCGCGCGTACTGCCAATTCAAGATATTTCTCGGCAATCACCACCGACACCTTAATTTCAGAAGTCGAGATCATCTGGATATTGATGTTTTCGGCCGCCAGCGTGTCGAACATCTTCGATGCGACACCCGCGTGAGAACGCATGCCCACACCAACAATCGATACCTTGCCAATGGCTGAATCACCACGCACTTCACGCGCACCCAGATCGTTGGCCACTTCGGTCAGAATCTGCTTCACCCGATCAAAATCGTTGCGGTGCACGGTGAAGGTGAAATCGGTGGTGTTATCCGCAGCGACGTTCTGAACAATCATATCCACTTCGATATTGGCCGCGCTGACCGGGCCAAGAATGCGGCTGGCCACACCCGGGATATCCGGCACACCCAGAACCGTCAACTTGGCTTCATCCCGATTGAAAGCGATGCCGGAAATAACGGGCTGTTCCATCTTGGTCTCTTCCTCTAACGAAATCAGGGTTCCGGGGCCATCCTCAAAACTGGACAGCACTCGCAGCGGGACATTGTATTTACCAGCAAATTCGACCGACCGGATTTGCAACACTTTCGAACCCAAGCTGGCCATTTCCAGCATTTCTTCAAACGTGATGCGATCCAGACGGCGGGCGCGATCCACAACACGCGGATCGGTGGTGTAGACGCCATCAACATCGGTATAGATCCGGCATTCATCCGCTTTTAACGCAGCCGCCAACGCCACAGCCGTTGTGTCGGAGCCGCCACGGCCCAAGGTGGTGGTGTTACCCAGTTCATCAACCCCCTGGAAGCCGGCGACAACCAATACGCGTCCGGCTTTCAGGTCGTTGCGCATGGCATCAACATCAATGTGGCGGATACGTGCTTTGGTGTGAGCGCTGTCGGTCAGAATACGGACCTGATCACCGGTATAAGAGCGCGCCGCACAACCGCGTTTTTGCAACGCCATGGTCAGCAACGCGATGGTGACCTGCTCGCCGGTCGACAGCAGCACGTCCATTTCTCGCGGGTTGGGTTGATCGGTGATGCCTTTGGCCAGATCGACCAGGCGGTTGGTTTCACCACTCATCGCCGAGACGACGACAACGATGTCATCGCCGGCATCACGCGCGGACTTAACCTTATCGGCGACGTGTTCGATGCGCTCGACCGAACCGACTGAAGTGCCGCCGTACTTATGAACGTATAACGCCATCCGTTTCGTTCCTGACTGCAGGAAGCTGCTATGACAGGCTGAGCATCAGGCTCAGCCCAGTTGTTGTTGAACCCAGGCCGGTACCGACGCCAACGCCTGTGCCAGCTTGGCCGGTTCAGAACCACCCGCCATCGCCATGTCGGGCTTGCCGCCACCTTTACCGCCCACCTGGCTGGCAACCTGGTTCACCAAGTCACCGGCTTTGATGCGATCAGTGCTGTCTTTGGTGACGCCGGCTGCCAACTGGACTTTACCGTCGTTGACCGCCGCCAGCACGATGGCCGCCGTTTTCAACTTGTCTTTGAGTTGGTCCAGCGTGGCGCGCAGGGTTTTGGCGTCGGCGCCTTCAAGCTCTACCGCCAACACCTGAATGCCCGCGATTTCAACCGCACTGGAGGCCAGATCCGCACCGGCATTGGCCGCCAGCTTGGCTTTCAATTGCTCGACAGTACGCTCCAGTTCACGCAACCGCTGTTGTGATTGAGTCGCGCGCTCCACCACTTGATCGGCACTGGCTTTGAATGCCACCGCAACCTGATCCAGTCGATCCTGTTGACGATGCACCTCGGCCAACGCATAAGGCCCCGCCACTGCTTCGATACGACGCACGCCCGAGGCAATGCCGGTTTCCGACACCAGACGCACCAGACCAATATCGCCAGTGCGACGCACGTGTGTACCGCCGCAGAGTTCGATCGAATAGTTGTCGGTGCCCATGGTCAGAACACGAACTTCGTCGTCGTATTTTTCGCCGAACAACGCCATCGCACCTTTGGCTTTGGCTTCGTCAATCGGCATCAATTGCGTGCTGACTTCGGTGTTGGCAAAGACCTGTTCGTTGACGCGTTGTTCGATCAATCGCAGCTCTTTTGGCGTCACCGCTTCGAGGTGCGAAAAGTCAAAACGCAGTTTGTCGTAACTCACCAACGAGCCACGCTGTTGAACGTGCTCACCCAAAACCTCACGCAAAGCGGCATGCAATAAATGGGTGGCACTGTGGTGACGCATGGTGTTTTCGCGCTCGGCACGGGCCACCGTTGCCGTCAGCGCATCGCCGACCCGAATGCGGCCGTGCTGCACTCGAACCTGATGCAAATGATGGCCTTGCAGCTTGGTGCAGTCGTCGACAATAACTTCGACGCCCTGGGCGCTCAGTTGGCCATGGTCGCCAATCTGGCCGCCGGATTCGGCGTAAAACGGCGTGCGATCAAGAATGACCACGCCATCATCGCCGGCGTTCAATTCTTCGACCGCTTCGCCGGTGTGCAGCAACTTGACCACCCGACCTTCGCCCACCAGCGTCTCATAACCCAAGAATTCGGTTGTGCCGGCAAGGTTCAGATCGAGGTCTTTGTCCATGCGGAATTTGCTGGCGGAACGGGCGCGTTCGCGCTGGGCGTTCATCTGTTCTTCAAAGCCAGCGGTGTCGATATCCAGACCGCGTTCGCGCGCCACGTCGGCCGTCAAGTCAGCGGGGAAACCGTAGGTATCGTACAGGCGGAACACCAATTCGCCGGGCAAAACCGTGCCCGACAATTCAGCGATACCGGCTTCCAACACTTGCATGCCGTTATCCAGCGTGCGGGCAAACTGTTCTTCTTCGAGCAGAATCACTTTTTGCAGATGCTCTTTCATGCTGAGCAATTGCGGATAGGCCTCGCCCATCTCCTGACCGAGTGCGTCGATCAATGTATAGAAGAAGGGTTCGTTCTGGCCCAGCTTGTAACCGTGGCGAATGGCGCGGCGCATGATGCGGCGCAACACATAACCGCGACCTTCGTTCGACGGCAACACGCCGTCGATGATCAAAAAGGCCGTGGAACGAATGTGGTCGGCAATAACGCGCAGCGAGCGGTTTTCAATGTCATTGCAACCGGTGGCGGCCATAACCGCCTGAATCAGTTTTTGGAACAGGTCAATTTCATAGTTCGAATGCACCTGCTGCAATACAGCAGCGAGGCGCTCCAGACCCATACCGGTGTCGATGGACGGGCGCGGCAACGGCGTGCGTGTGCCATCGGCGGCCTGTTCAAACTGCATGAACACCAGGTTCCAGATTTCGATGTAACGATCCAGGTCATCGTCTTCACTGCCCGGCGGGCCGCCCGGAACGTCTGGGCCGTGGTCGTAAAAAATTTCTGAGGACGGGCCGCAAGGGCCGGTGTCGCCCATCATCCAGAAGTTGTCTTTCTCGCCCAGACGCGACAACCGGTCGGCGGGCACACCAATTTCGTTGATCCAGATGTCGGCGGCTTCATCGTCTTCATGGAAGACGGTGACCCAGAGGCGCTCTTTGGGCAGGCCCAATTCTTCGGTCAAAAACGTCCAGGCAAAGCGAATGGCATCGCGCTTGAAATAATCGCCGAAACTGAAGTTGCCCAGCATTTCGAAGAAGGTGTGATGGCGAGCGGTGTAGCCGACGTTTTCCAGATCGTTGTGTTTACCACCGGCACGGACACAGCGCTGTGAAGTGGCAGCACGGCTGTAGGAGCGCTTGTCCTGGCCCAGGAACACATCTTTGAATTGCACCATGCCGGCGTTGGTGAACAACAAGGTGGGATCGTTGCCCGGTACCAGAGAACCACTTTCCACTTCGGTATGGCCCTGGCGAACGAAGTAATCCAGGAAGCGTCGACGTATTTCGGAAGTCTTCATTATCTTGCTTGCGTCCTTTACCGCAGCGGCCGCCAACCCTAGTCGGGCCGCGCCAGAAACTGTGACGAAACGACAGAGCGATGCGCGTCAAGCTGCCATTTCAAAGGGCGCTAATGTTACACAGAAGGTCTGGGGGACACCAGTAGACTAGGGGTTTCGGGCCGATAAAAGGCGTTAATCGAAGGACTCGAATTCGTCCGTTGCGCCACTTGAGCGCAACTGCGACAACACGCGGCCAATGCAGTCGCCATCAAAGCCACGATACGCGAGAAAACGCGACAATCGCGCCTGCACTTTGACATCGGCCGGATCGTCCCGACCCAGTTTGCGCCGGGCCGCATCCAGCGCCAGGTCGAACCAGTCCACATCGGCGGTGGCCAGTTCCGCTTCGATTGCCTCGCCAATGCCTTTTTGGCGGGCTTCATGGCGCATCCGATTGGGGCCGCGATTACGCCCCAATTGGCTGCGGAAGAAGGCTTCGGCAAAGCGTTGGTCGTCTTGCAAGCCTTGCTCGCTCAACCGTTCCAGCACATCGGCGATGCTTTCAGGCTGGTCAGGAAACCGCTGTTCCAGTTTGCGCGCCAGCTCGGCGCGACTGTATTCACGCCGAGCGAGCAGGTTCAGAGCAGTATTCCAGGGGGTATCGGCCATAACGAAGAGATTTAAGGGTGGTCGTCATGTAAAAACGGGCGACCGTGGCCGCCCGTTTATTCTCAGGCTTCCACCTGAGGCTTATCTGCATCGGCGGGCTTTTCAGCCGCCGCTTCCGATTCTTCCGGTGCCTTGTTGGTCACCAGGAAGGCCTCGCGAATTTTGCTCTCGATGGCTTCGGCGACTTCTCGGTTGTCTTCCAGGAACTTGGCTGCATTCGCTTTGCCCTGACCAATCTTGTCACCCAGGTAGCTGTACCAGGCACCGGATTTTTCGATCAGGCCAATCTTGACGCCCAGATCAATCACCTCGCCCATGTGGTAAATACCCTTGCCGTAATGAATCTGGAACTCGGCTTGTTTGAACGGCGGGGCAACTTTGTTCTTCACCACCTTAACCCGGGTTTCGGATCCGACCACTTCGTCACCCTCTTTGATGGTACCGGTGCGACGAATGTCGAGACGTACCGAGGAGTAGAACTTCAGCGCGTTGCCGCCGGTGGTGGTTTCCGGGCTGCCGAACATGACGCCAATCTTCATACGAATCTGGTTGATGAAGATCACCAGGCAGTTGGCGGATTTGATGTTGCCGGTGATTTTGCGCAGCGCCTGCGACATCAAACGCGCTTGCAGACCAACGTGCATATCGCCCATTTCGCCTTCGATTTCCGCTTTCGGCACCAGGGCTGCAACCGAGTCGATCACAATCACATCGACGGCGTTGGAGCGCACCAGCATGTCGGCAATTTCCAGCGCCTGCTCGCCGGTGTCGGGCTGAGAAACCAGCAAGTCATCGACATTGACGCCCAGCTTGTTGGCGTATGACGGGTCCAGGGCGTGTTCGGCATCGACAAACGCACAAGTGCCGCCGGCTTTCTGCGCTTCCGCGACAACTTGCAGCGTCAGCGTCGTTTTACCGGACGCTTCCGGGCCGTAGATTTCCACCACGCGACCACGCGGCAAACCGCCAATGCCCAACGCGATGTCCAGGCCGAGGGAACCCGTTGAAATAGATGGAATGGAGACGTGTTTCTGGTCTCCCATACGCATCACAGAGCCTTTGCCAAATTGGCGTTCAATCTGACTCAGCGCGGCGGATAAGGCTTTTTCTTTGTTGGCGTCCATGGTCTTCCCCCTGAGGCTGCCGAAAGGTGCTGGGCAGACCAACACCGCGATTACTGTATGAATAGACAGTATTCTGTCACAGGTCGGTCGATACCGACAAGGCTAAATTTCACGTTCCAGTGATTCGATCAAACCACTCAGCGCCGCTTCAACGGTTTGTTGTCGAACCGCGGCACGATCACCGGGAAACAGAAAGCGTTTGGCTTGAACATCACGGCCAAACGCCCATCCGATCCAGACCGTGCCCACGGGTTTTTCCGCACTGCCACCGCCTGGCCCGGCGACGCCGGTAACGGCGACGGCATATTCCACACCAGCTTGTTGCTGACCCGCCAGCGCCATGGCTCGGGCTACAGATTCGCTGACAGCGCCGTGGTCACGTAATGCCGCGGCCGGTACACCCAGCGCCTGTTTCAGTTCGTTTGAATAGGTTACCCAGCCACCTTCGAACCAATCGGAACTGCCGGCCTTATCCGTTATTGCCGCGGCGATCAGACCGCCGGTACAACTTTCTACCGTCGCCAAACGCGCACTGCGTGCGAGTAATAATGTGGCCAGGCGCTCAACTTGATCGTCACGGCGTGCCATGCGTTTCATCCCACAAGTGATTCGAATACCATGAGCGGCTCGTCACGAATCAACCAAGACTTCCAAGCCGCATGTCGCAAATCACCAGTAAAAATCAACACACCCCCATGATGCAACAGTACCTGCAGATCAAAGGGCAGCACCCCAACGATCTGGTGTTTTATCGCATGGGCGATTTTTACGAGCTGTTTTACGGCGACGCCAAGGAAGCCGCGCGGCTACTCGACATCACCTTAACGCAGCGCGGCCAAAGCGCCGGCGAACCCATTCCGATGGCGGGCATTCCTTACCATTCCGCTGAAGGCTACATCGCCCGACTGGTGCGCCAAGGGCATACCGTGGCGATTGCCGAACAGATTGGCGACCCCAGCCTGAGCAAAGGGCCAGTTGAGCGCAAAGTCGTGCGAGTGCTGACGCCGGGAACCCTAAGCGACGAGGCCTTTCTCAACGACCGCCAGGAAAGCCTGCTGGTCGCTTTGATCGAACGCGACAATGCCTTTGGCCTGGCCGCACTGGACATGGCATCCGGCCGTTTCAGCGTTCAGGTTTTGAACTCACACGAAGCACTGACCGCCGAATTGGAACGGTTGCGCCCGAGCGAATTGTTGCTGCCGGAAGACGACGCTGCCCCGGAATTATCCGGTCGCACCGCCATTCGCCATCAGCCGGTCTGGCTATTCGATCTCGACTCTGCTCAGGATCGGTTAACGACTCAATTAGGCACCCGCGACCTCAGCGGTTTTGGCGTACAGGACATGCCGCTGGCATTGCGCGCCGCCGGTTGCCTGCTGACCTACGCCAGCGACATGCAAAAAAGTCAGCTGCCGCACATCCGCGCCATTCTGCCCGAACGCCACGACGATTCGGTGATTCTGGATGCCGCCTCACGCCGCAATCTGGAAATCGACATCAACGTTCGCGGCGAAGAAGACAACACGCTTTATCAATTGATGGACCAATGCGCCACCGCCATGGGCAGCCGTCAATTGCGCCGCTGGCTGGGTCGGCCGGTGCGTGATCGCAGCGAGCTGCGCGAACGTCAGCATGCGGTCGCCACGTTGCTCGACGATTTTGCCTTTGAAGGCATTGCTGCTCTGCTCAAACCCATCGGCGATATCGAACGCGTCTTGTCTCGCGTGGCCTTGGGTTCGGCGCGTCCACGCGATCTGGTGCGACTGCGTGAAGCGATGACGCAATTGCCGTTTCTGCAAACCGAATTGGCCAACTTGGATTCGCCACGCCTGACGCAACTCGCCACCGATCTGCACGAACAACCGCATTGGCAGGACGTGCTCAATCGCGCGCTGATCGACAACCCGCCCGTGGTGATTCGCGAAGGCGGCGTCATCGCCAGTGGTTTTGACGACGAACTCGACGAACTGCGCGGCATCGACAGCAACGCCACCGATTTTCTGGTGCAACTGGAAACCCAGGAACGCGAGCGCACCGGCCTGCCAACGCTCAAAGTCGGCTACAACAGAGTGCACGGCTATTACATTGAAATCAGCAAGGCGCAGGCACGCGAAGCGCCGGTCGAATACACCCGCCGGCAAACGCTGAAAAACGCCGAACGCTTTATTACACCGGAACTCAAAGCGTTCGAAGACAAAGCACTGAGCGCCAAAAGCCGGGCGCTGGCGCGGGAAAAATATCTTTACGAAACGCTGGTACAGGAACTGGCGGACGATCTCGCCAATCTGCAACGCATGTCGCGCGCCTTGGCGGAACTCGACACCTTAGTGTGTCTGGCCAACTGCGCCGATCGCTTCAACTGGACCGCGCCGGAACTGACCGATGCCGCCGAACTGCACGTGGTTGAAGGCCGGCACCCGGTCGTCGAAGCCGTCACCGATGCGCCCTTTGTGCCCAACGACCTGACGCTCGACAGCGACGCCAGCACCCTTGTCATCACCGGCCCGAACATGGGCGGTAAAAGCACCTTTATGCGCCAGGCGGCGGTCATTGCGCTGCTCGCGCACATTGGCAGTTTTGTGCCGGCGAGTCAGGCACGTGTCGGCAGCATTGATCGCATTTTCACGCGCATGGGTTCGTCGGACGACATCGCCGGTGGCCGCTCCACCTTTATGGTCGAGATGACCGAGACCGCCAACATATTGCACAACGCCACGCCGCACAGTCTGGTGATTATGGACGAAGTCGGCCGTGGCACCTCGACCTTCGATGGCTTGTCGTTAGCCTGGGCCGCCGCGTCCGAATTGGTTGGCAACAAAGGTGCGTTGACACTGTTTGCAACGCATTATTTTGAGATGACCGCCCTGCCCGAGGTCTATCCCAAAGCCCAGAACCTGCATCTGGACGCCACCGAACACGACGACCGCCTGGTGTTTTTGCACCGAGTCCAACCCGGCCCGGCGAGCCAGAGTTTTGGTATTCAAGTTGCGCGATTGGCCGGTGTGCCGACCGCCGTCATCGACGCCGCCCGAGCAAAACTGTCGGAACTGGAAACCGGCTCGACGCTCAGTCCAATTGTCGTCAAGCCGTCCAAACCCGCCAAAGCACAAAACGCTCCGTTGCAGAACGATTTGTTCGCGAATCCCACGCATCCGCTGGCCGACGCCCTGGAACACCTGGACCTGAATCAAATGACACCGCTCGACGCCCTGAATTGGCTGCATCAACAGCAACAGACACTGACGGGAAAACCGTCGAAGCCCAAATAAGAACAATACTCAATAAGTAGCTTAAAACGGCTTTTTATTCCCTCCAGCGATAAAAAACTGGTCATTTCGTCTTAGTGGCGGCTTGAGAGGGCCTGGGGGTATCACTAGAATACGCACCACTTACGAATTCGACTGGAGCGACCATTCATGGCCTTTGTAGTGATCGAAAACTGCATCAAGTGCAAGTACACCGACTGCGTAGAAGTTTGCCCGGTGGACTGTTTTTACGAAGGCCCGAACTTCCTGGTGATCCATCCGGACGAATGCATTGATTGCGCGCTGTGCGAACCGGAATGTCCGGCCGAAGCGATTCTGTCCGAAGACGAAGTACCCGCTAATCAAATCGAATTCATCGAACTGAACGCTGAACTGGCGGAAGTCTGGCCGAACATCAGCGAGCGCAAAGACCCGATGCCTGGCGCCGACGAACAAAACGGCAAGGCCGGCAAGCTGGCCGCCCTGGAGCGTTAAGCTCTGTGGTTATCTGTGGTTAAAAGCAGCGTTAAGCCCTGCGGTTAAATGCAGCAAAAAAAAGAGCGCCTGAGGCGCTCTTTTTGGTTTCGGGGGTGGGGGAAATTCGAAGCGATCAGGCGCCAAACAACGCGGTTGCTGACAAGCCCTGTTTTTCCATGATGTCGCGTAAACGACGCAGGGCTTCGACCTGAATCTGACGCACACGTTCACGCGTCAGACCAATTTCACGGCCCACTTCTTCCAGCGTGCTGGTTTCAAAACCGCGCAGACCGAAGCGACGGGCGACGACTTCCCGCTGTTTTTCGGACAATTCGTCCAGCCAGCCATCGATGCTGGTACGCAGGTTTTCATCCTGCAGCGTTTCCGACGGATCGGCCGATTTTTCGTCGGCGATGGTGTCGAGCAAACTCTTTTCAGAGTTCGGACCCAGAGGAGTATCCACTGACGTCACGCGCTCGTTCAGCGCCAGCATGCGTTTGACGTCTTCAACCGGACGTTCCAACAGCTCGGCGATGTCTTCGGCCGTCGGTTCGTGATCCAGCTTTTGCGTCAACTCACGCGCTGCGCGCAGATAGACGTTCAATTCTTTGACCACATGAATCGGCAAACGGATGGTGCGCGTTTGATTCATGATGGCGCGCTCAATGGTTTGGCGAATCCACCAGGTGGCGTAGGTGGAGAAGCGGAAACCGCGCTCAGGATCGAATTTCTCGACCGCCCGGATCAGACCCAGGTTGCCTTCTTCGATCAGATCCAGCAGCGTCAGACCGCGATTCAGATAACGCCGCGCAATCTTCACCACCAAACGCAGGTTGCTTTCGATCATGCGTTTGCGGCCGGCCGGTTCGCCTTTGCGCGCCAATCGGGCGAAATAGACTTCTTCTTCCGGGCTTAACAACGGAGAGAAGCCGATTTCATTCAGGTACATCTGGGTAGCGTCCAGCGAGCGCTGCAAACCTGCATTGCTGCTTAGCGCGTCACGGAATTCCGATTCCTCAGCATCGCTGTCGACGTCCTCGTCGAGTTGCTGGGCATCAGGGTCTTCTTTGAGAGAAGCCAGGTTTTCGTCAAAGCTGGAGGAATCCAGCATGTCCTGGTACTGCTTGAACTGGTCTTCCGCTACAGCGGAATCGTGTTCCCTGAGTGCTGCCATAGTCATTCACCTGTGCGTCCAATGTCGGTGCTATCGACCGACTGAGGCCAGACTTGACCGGCTAGCGCCTGGGCAGATATGCCTCAGGGTTCACCGGCTTGCCTTCCCGCCTAATCTCGAAGTGCAGACCGGGTTGGTCGCCCTGTCTGCCCATCCGGGCAATCTCCTGCCCTTTGCGCACCCGATCTTGTTCGGAGACTAACAATTCCTGGTTGAAGGCGTAGGCGCTCAACAAAGAATGGCTGTGTTCGAGAATGATCAGGTTGCCGTATCCGGGAAGCCCATTGCCTGCGTAGACGACGGTCCCCTCAGCGGCGGCTTTGACAGAATCCCCAAACTGACCCCCGATATCAACGCCTTTGCGGTCGGATACATTAGCATTGAACGTTCGCACTATAGTACCGTCGTGCGGCCAAACCCATTGAATCGCGGGCTCTGCAGCCGAATTAGCCGTGGAGGCGTTGACGCCGGAATTTTGACTGTTACCGTTTGTAACTGAAGATGAGCTTCCACCGTTGCTGCGACTGGGACGGCTTTGATTGGTACTAGAAACCGCCCCACCCGACCGTTCTGCCTCCCGCAATTCGAGCACCTGGCCGGCAAAGATGGTGTAGCTGGAATCGATGTTATTGGCGTTAGCAAGCTTGCGATAATCGAGTCCGTAGCGGAATGCGATGGAGAACAAAGTGTCGCCAGAGCGCACCTGATAGCGAGCCGGGCGATCCTGACTGGAACTGCCCGAATTGGTATTGTTACGGCTTGTGAACGGCGTGGAATTGCCGTCAAGAGAACGGTAGGCGGGATTGTTCAGACAGGCAGTCAACAGCACCACGATACTGGTAACTGTCAGAAATTTTGACGCCTTTCGACCGATTCTGTTCAAGCCCCTAATCTCCGTTTCAATCTCCGGTCGAGTCGGCTCCAACACCGTTCGTAACACCGTATTATTCTCAAAGCCAGTATGCACAACGTTTATTAGTAAAATTTAATCTAAGAGCTTTTAGAGTTTTATCGGTTTCTGTGCAGCCTGGCGGCTTTTAAAGTTGACAAAATCAGGACGGAGACTTAAGCGTCACCACGGCGACCGCCGCCGCTCCCAACAGCGCCAATAGCACACAAGCGCCTGTCCAGGCCGGTTGACCGGTCATTGCCTCAAACGCCTGTGGGCTGAGCCACTGTTCCTGTGCCTGCCACGGCCAGACTTTGAGCAATGCGCCCAAAACGAAGCCGAGCATAAAACCCAGCACCCGGTCATGCCACCGCGCCAGCAGCGCATTCAACAGCCGGCTGAACGCCAATAATCCCAACAGACAACCCAAGGCGACCCAGGCGACAATGATCAGATTCATGTCACTGATGGCCTCGACAACCGCCGGATACAACCCCAGCAGCAATAGAATGAAGCTGCCCGAAATACCCGGCAGCAGCATGGCGGAAATCGCCAGTGCGCCACCCAGCACCAGCCAGACAGGCGTCGGCGGTAAATTCAATGCGCTCGACAACGCAATGCCTACCGCCAGCAACGCCCCGACGGTCATCAGCGGTACATCGATCCACTGCCAGTGGTGGCGTCGCATCAATACCACTAATGAGGCCAATATCAGACCACCGAAGAACGCCCAGACCAATTGCGGCGCCTGCTCCAGCAACAGATGCATCACGTGCAGAGTGGTAAAAAGACTGAGCAGAATGCCAAGCCCCAAACTCAACAGAAAATTGCCGTCCAGCTTGCGCCAGGCACCGGCCCAATCGCCTTGCAACGCCTGACGTGCGGTGTCGATGCGCACCGCCGCCAAGGCCGCGATCAGTCGTTCATAAATGCCGGTAATCAATGCCATGGTGCCGCCGGAAACGCCCGGTACCGCGTCGGCCATACCCATAACGGCGCCTTTGGCAAACCAGATCAGTCGTTGTTTCATAGTTCTCTCTGTACGCCGCTCAGCATCGGCACAAAGCGCACTGGCTCGATTTGCTGAGTGTGAATGTCGTCGCCTTCGCGCTCGATGATGGTGAGGTGTTGAACGTCGCCACCCAACGGCAGAATCAATCGGCCGCCATCGGGAATCAGCTGGTTGATCAACTCTTCCGGTGGGAATTCCGGCGCTGCGGTGCCGATGATGACGTCAAACGGGCCTTCATCCGGCCAGCCAAGAAAGCCGTCGTCGAGTTTCAGACGAGCGTTGTATACCTTGAGATGCCGCAACCGTTCGCGGGCTTTCTGCTGCAAGGGCGCAATACGTTCGACCGAAAAAACCTCTTCAACCACCTGACACAGCACCGCTGTCTGAAAGCCGGAACCAGTGCCAATTTCCAGCACCCGTTCGTGATGCCGCGCCGACAGCACCAGTTCGGTCATGCGCGCCACGATATAAGGCTGCGACAAGGTTTGGGCGTAGCCGATCGGCACGGCCGTGTCTTCGTAGGCTTTGTGGCCTAACGCCTCATCGACAAAAATGTGGCGCGGCACCCGGTTGAAACACTCCAGCACACGAGGATCCCGAATGCCTTTTTCAAACAGCCGCTCTATCAGCCGCTTGCGCGTCCGTTCGGAGGTCATGCCAATGCCTCTGAGATTCATGAGCGGCGCGCTCCATCGCTGTCGTGCTTATTCATCACTGTCGTCTTCGTTCAACGTCACCAGCTCGCGCAACGCCGTGGTGGCATAGCTGCCGGAGGGCAGGAAAAAGTGGAACACCGGATCGCCGTCCTGCCATTCCAGCCGACCGCGTTCGGCAAAGACGCGCAGCTTACGCAGACCGCGTTCGATACCGCGTTCAGTCAATCCATCGATCCAGAACGACTCGTCCGCCAAAGCCGCGGTTTCCCGTTCATCCAACGGCCCCAGGGATTCACGCACCCGACCCGGCATGCTGGCCGTAGGCGACAATTGCCCACTCTGGACGCGTTCAAGATCATGCGCGTCGGCCTGCAAACAGACGAAACCGCCCTGGCCTTCGCGGAACTGCAAATAGTCGCCCGGCAACCATTGGTTCCAGCTGCCATCGGCGACGCGCTGCGCCAGCAAGGTATTGAACAGATAGGAACGAACGGCCGACAAATGGATGCCGCGCTGTTCCCGGCGCAATTTGGTGTCGCCGTTAAACCAGCCGCGTGCGCGCTCAAGATTGGCACCGTTCTGACCAAACCGCTGCGGCCCGAAATAGTTGGGAAAGCCTTGTTCGACCAACACGGCCCAACGCTCAGCCAGCGCATCAGCATCGCCGTTGAAATCGCGCAGCCGAATACGGAAGTCATTGCCCACCAGTTGACCGGTTTTCAGTTTGCGGTGATGACGCTCCTGCTTGAGGATGCGCACGCCGTCAACCGCCAGCGTCTGTACCGGGTTGTCGCGACCGGGCAGGTGCAATGAAAACGTCTGAGTTGTCACAGCGTGGCGGTCTTTCAAACCCGCGTAGCTGACATCGCGCGGCGACAGATTCGCCCAGTTCGCCAGCTTGCGCGCCAGCCAGGCGGTGTTCTGGCCGGTCTTTTCGACCGTCAGCCACAGATGCTCGCCCTCGCCCGACGGCGTTTCCGGCAATACTTCGGTGACTTGAAAATCCGCTGCTTCGACCTTGAGTCGCGCCGTACCCAGCGATTCACCCCAGGCACGCGGCCACACCGGCAAACTCATTGAGCGGCCTCCAGCAGGCAGATCGCTTCGGCAGCGACGCCTTCTTTGCGACCGATAAAACCGAGTTTTTCCGTGGTCGTCGCTTTAACGTTGATGCGGCCCGGATCGACGTTCAACGTCTGGGCGATGCTGGTTCGGATCGCTGCTTTGAACTCGCCGACGCGCGGCGTCTGGGCGATCAACGTCACGTCCAGATTGACCAGTTGCCAGCCGCGTTGACGCACGGCGCTGTCGACGTCTTTCAACAAGGCGCGGCTGTCGGCACCGGCCCAGGTCGGGTCGGTATCGGGAAAATGCTCGCCGATGTCACCCAGACCGGCGGCGCCCAACATGGCATCGCAGATAGCGTGCAGCAGCACATCGCCGTCCGAATGCGCCAGCAGCGCGTGTGGCGCCGGCACATCGACACCGCCTAGACGAATGGTGGTCGGCTCGGATTGCTCATCGAAACGGTGGACGTCCACCCCCTGCCCCACTCTCATGGCAAACGCCCCTGTTGTTGCAAATAGAATTCGACCAGCGCGAGGTCCTCGGCGCGGGTCAGTTTGATGTTGTCGGCGGCGCCTTCAACCAGATCGACCGGGCAACCCAGACGCTCCATCGCAGACGCTTCATCGGTGATGGATTCACCCGTGTTCAGGGCATCGCGCAAGGCGTCGCGCAGCATCAAGACCGGGAAACACTGCGGCGTCATGGCGGCCCAGAGTTGGCGCCGGTCGAGACTGGTCAGTTCGCCATCGACCTGACGTTTGATGGTGTCGGTCAGCGGCCGCGCCAATAAGGCGCCACGGCCGGTCTGTTGGCAGTGGTGCCAGAGCCGGGCGATATCGTCGGCGCGGATACAAGGCCGGGCGATGTCGTGCACCATCACCCAGTCGTCCGGCCCGGCGTCCAACGCATCCAGCCCGGCCAGTACCGAGTCGGCGCGTTCAGCGCCGCCGGTTACCGATTCCAACTTGGGGTAGTTCGATATCAACGACTGACCGACGGCATCGTCTTCGCGCAGAATCAGCAAACGCCGGCCGTCAATCGCAACGCCCCGCCACAGATCCAGCGTCCATTCGGCGAGCCGTTTTCCGGCGACAGGGCAATATTGTTTGGGAGTGTTCTGGCCAAAGCGTTGGCCAATGCCGGCGGCCGGCAACAGCAGATGGAGCGTCATAAGCGAGGCGTCACTGATCGGCCTCGTCGGCGGGAATCACGTAAAAGGTTTCACCCGGTTTGACCAGACCCAGGTTGTTGCGCGCCAGTTCTTCGACCGCATCGAGACCGGATTTCAAATCATCCACGCGCGCTTCGAGCACGACGTTGCGGCTTTGCTGACGGTCGATTTCAACCTGGCGAGCGGCAATTTCGGCATCCAGACGGTGCACTTCGGGCCAGGAATTTTCCCCCAGCCAAAGTCGGTATTGCAGCAATACCAGCAAGAACACCAATCCGAGTTGCAGCCAACGCATAAGGCTCAATCCACCGTCCAAAAAACTGCGGCCATTCTGACCGAAAACGCCGTGCCACGCCACGCCAGCACGGTTTCGGCAGATGACTCGCTTCAAACAACCATTTAAACGACCATTTAAACGACTATTAAAACAACAACGGGGGCCTGAGCCCCCGTTTTTACGTCAGCGCAGAATCTCAGCCCTGACCTTTGATTTCCTTCAGGCCGTTGTACACCGCCTTGCTGCCCAGCGCTTCTTCGATGCGCAGCAGTTGGTTGTACTTGGCAACGCGGTCGGAACGGCACAGCGAGCCGGTTTTGATCTGGCCGGCAGCGGTACCGACGGCGAGGTCGGCAATGGTCGCGTCTTCGGTTTCACCGGAGCGGTGTGAAATCACAGCGGTGTAGCCGGCGTCTTTCGCCATCTTGATCGCCGCCAGTGTTTCGGTCAGCGAACCGATCTGGTTGAACTTGATCAGGATGGAGTTGGCGATGCCTTTGTCGATGCCTTCTTTGAGGATCTTGGTGTTGGTCACGAACAGGTCGTCACCCACCAGCTGGATTTTGTTGCCCAGCTTTTTAGTCATATAGGCAAAGCCGTCCCAGTCGCTTTCGTCCAGGCCGTCTTCGATGGAGACGATGGGGTACTGTTCGGTCAGTTCAGCCAGGTAATCGGTGAAGCCGTTGGAGTCGAAGACTTTGCCTTCGCCTTTGAGGTTGTACTGGCCGTTGTCGTGGAATTCAGACGCGGCGCAGTCCATCGCCAAAGTAATGTCGGTGCCCAGCTTGTAACCGGCCGCAGCAACCGCTTCTTCAATGGCCGCCAGCGCAGCAGCGTTGCTTTCCAGGTTCGGTGCAAAACCGCCTTCGTCACCAACGGCGGTGTTCAGGCCTTTGGCGCTGAGCACTTTTTTCAGTGCGTGGAAGATTTCCGCGCCGATGCGCAACGCTTCTTTAAAGGACTTGGCGCCGACCGGCTGGATCATGAATTCCTGGATGTCGACGTTGTTGTCGGCGTGCTCGCCACCGTTGAGGATGTTCATCATCGGCACTGGCAGGCTGTATTGGCCGGATGTGCCGTTCAGGTCGGCGATGTGTTCGTACAGTGCCACGCCTTTGTCGGCAGCAGCGGCTTTAGCGGCGGCCAGTGACACAGCCAGAATGGCGTTGGCGCCGAAGTTGGATTTGTTCTCGGTGCCGTCCAGATCGATCATCACTTTGTCCAGACCGGCCTGGTCCAGCGCATCAAAGCCCAGCAACGCATCACGGATCGGGCCGTTGACGGCAGCGACGGCTTTCAACACGCCCTTGCCCAGGTAGCGGCTCTTGTCGCCATCACGCAGTTCCAGCGCTTCGCGCGAACCGGTGGAGGCACCCGACGGCGCGCAGGCGCGGCCGATCAAACCGGATTCCAGAATGACGTCGGCTTCAACAGTAGGGTTACCACGGGAATCGAGTACTTCCCGTCCTTTGATATCAACGATCTTGGCCATCTGTGACTCTCCTGAGCGTAACGGAGCCGGAGCGCGGCTCGGTTCCAAGAACGGGCGCTGTACGCCCTGAAATGTAATTTTGTTACAAAAATTCGACGGCCGGATTATAGGCCCTTAGCCGTCGAATACCAGCCCCGCCTAACCGCGTTTGGCGCGTACCGCACCGATGAAACCACTGAACAAACCGTGGCCGTCACGCGGTGTGGAGGTGAATTCGGGGTGGAATTGGCAGGCCACGTACCAGGGGTGATCGGGAATCTCGATGATCTCGACCAGGGCGCCGTCAACCGAACGGCCGGCGATGCGCAGACCGGCTTTTTGTAAGTCTTCTACATAATGGTTGTTAACTTCATAGCGGTGGCGGTGGCGCTCGACGATGCGATCTTTGCCGTAGCACTGACGCGAAATCGAATCGTCCGACAGTTGGCATTCCTGACCACCCAGGCGCATGGTGCCGCCCAGATCGGCGCCTTCTTCGCGCTCAACTTTCTTGCCGTCGGCTTCGATCCATTCAGTCACCAGACCGACCACCGGATGGCGCGACTGGCGATCGAATTCAGTCGAATGCGCGCCTTCAAAGCCGGCCACGTTACGCGCGTATTCAATAACGGCAACCTGCATGCCCAGGCAAATGCCCAGATAGGGAATCTGGTTTTCGCGGGCGTAACGCGCAGCGGCGATCTTGCCTTCCACACCTCGATAGCCAAAACCGCCCGGCACCAGAATGCCCTGCACATCGGACAGCACGTCGGTGCCGTCTTTTTCGATGTCTTCGGAGTCGATGTAGCGAATGTTGACCTTGGTGCGCGAGCGGATGCCGGCGTGGTCGATGGCTTCGATCAACGACTTATAAGCGTCGAGCAATTCCATGTATTTACCGACCATGGCGATGGTGACTTCGCCGTCCGGGTTCAGCTTGCGGTCGGTCACGTCTTCCCAGTCAGACAGGTCCGGTTCGCCACATTCCAGCGCGAATTTCTCGACCACGATGTTGTCGAGGCCGGCTTTGTGCAGCATGCCCGGGATTCGGTAAATAGAATCGGCGTCCGGCAGCGGCACCACGGCGCGTTCTTCAACGTTGGTGAACAGCGCGATCTTGCGCAATTCGGCTTTGCCAATCGGCTGTTCGGAACGGCACACCAGGATGTCCGGCTGCAGACCGATGGTGCGCAGCTCTTTAACGGAGTGTTGCGTTGGTTTGGTTTTCACTTCGCCGGCGGTGGCGATGTACGGCACCAGCGTCAGGTGCATCGACAGCGCGCGGCGGCTGCCCAGTTCGACCTTGAGCTGACGCACGGCTTCGAGAAACGGCAAGGATTCGATGTCACCGACTGTGCCGCCCACTTCCACCAGCGCCACATCGGCATCGCCGGCGCCTTCGATGACACGGCGTTTGATTTCGTCAGTGATGTGCGGAATGACTTGCACAGTGCCGCCCAGATAATCGCCACGGCGCTCTTTGCGCAGTACATCCTGATAAATACGGCCGGTGGTGAAGTTGTTGCGGCGGGTCATGGTCGTGCGCACAAAGCGCTCGTAGTGACCGAGGTCAAGATCGGTTTCAGCGCCGTCTTCGGTAACGAAGACTTCGCCGTGCTGGAAGGGACTCATGGTGCCTGGATCGACGTTGATGTAGGGATCCAGTTTGAGCAGGGTCACCTTGAGCCCTCGGGCCTCCAGAATGGCGGCCAAGGAGGCCGATGCAATGCCCTTACCCAAGGAGGACACCACACCGCCGGTGACAAAGATATAACGCGTCATAGAAGAGATCCCATCTGAAAACAGCCGAATGTCAGACCCAAATCGTCTTAAACGCACAAAAACGCACGCTGACCGGACCGCGGGTCAGGGCGCGACGTCGAAGGTTTGATTGGGCAACTCAAGATGGGAGGCCAGACTAACAAAAAGGCTTTTCGCGCTCAATTAGAAAGTGGTGTGTTCAGCGGGAAATTTGTGGATACCAGTGCAGTGTCCAGCCAGGTTCGCCTTCTTCTGCCAGCCAGTCACGGTCGATGGCGTAGCCGGCCAATGCAACCAGTTCATCGCCGCACAACAGCAACGGCAGCCGATCGCGTAACCAGGGCGAAAGCCGGTATTCCTGCAGCAGCCGTTTCAGATCGCGCCGTTGGCTGCGACCGGCCGGCCACAAACTTTCTCCGCCTGTGCGCAACGCCCAACGCAGTGGCTGGTCAGTCACGCGCAATCGACCTGCGCCTTGCTCCGATCGTACGACGGTCAAACGCCCGACGCCGGGCCAATGCAGTTCGCCTTCAACAAAGTCGGGAGCCGGTTCGGGGTCGACTGGATCGGGCACCCAATACAGTGCTGTTTTGAAACGTCGCACTGAGCCGCCGCCAAAATCGACCTGGGGTTGGGCGTCCGGGCGAGCGCGCACCACTTCGTTCAGCAGCCGCTGCAACACAACGGACGATGGCAACGGCGCCTGTTGCCGCACCAGCCAGTGATGCAGCAGCGCCAGGATGTCGGCATCCGACCAGTCGTCAAAAGCGACGGCTTTGAGTGCGCCGTCGGCGGCCAGGCGGTGTTCCAGTTCAACGTCCAGATCGACGCGCAATTGCGAGTGTGCCTGCTGCAAATGCTGCAAAGAGCGGTTCAGCGTCTGGCGATAGCCCGGCCAGCGCTGTTCGACCAACGGCAACACTTGCTGGCGCAAATAATTGCGATCGAACTGAACGTCCGCGTTGCTCGGGTCTTCAATCCAATTCAGGGCGTGTTGTTCAGCGTGGGATTCCAACACAGAGCGCGGTAATTCCAGCCAGGGGCGTACCAACTGATAGTCGGCCTGAGCCCGCAACGGTGCCATGGCCGCAAGGCCGGTCAGTCCACTGCCGCGCAGCAAGCGCAGCACGAAGGTTTCCAGTTGATCGTCCAGATGATGCGCCAGCCAGAGCGTGCCGCCGCCGGCCAATTCCGCATCGAATAAACGGTAGCGTTCGGCTCGGGCGGCGGCTTCCAAACCCTGGGTTTGGACGTTTACTTGCGCGTGTCGGATCGTCAATGCGCAGCCGAGTCGGTCGCACAATTGTTGGCAATGTTCGGCCCAGGCATCAGCCTGGTCACTCAAGCCGTGATGAATATGAATTGCCCGCACCTGATCGCTGCCCAACCGTGCGCACATTACGTGCAATAACACCGTGGAATCCAGACCGCCGCTGAGCGCCACCCAATGCGGCGGCGCGGTTTGGGCGATCCAGTGATCGAGAGCGTCGTACAAATCAGAACGGGGCATGGTTCAGGCAGATGGCGGCAGCGGCCAGTAATAACGCAGCTTTTCCCGATCACCACGACGCCACAATTCCGACCAGCGCGGCACTTTGACTTGCTCAATCAAGCGCGCGCCGAGCCGTTCGCAGGTGCGAATGGAGGCAATGTTGTCGGGGTTGCAGGTGATCCAGAGTGCGCTCATGCCGTGGTCGCGCGCGACTGGAGCGATCAGTCGGCAGGCTTCGGCAGCATAGCCGTGGCCGCGAAACGGTGGTTCGATGCCATAGCCCAATTGGCCGGCGTAGGTAATCAAGGCGTCGTCCTGGCCGATGCGCAAATCGATTTGGCCGACCAGGGTGCCGTCGTGCAGAACGATGTCGAACAGATAAGCCGGTACGCCTTCGAGTGCCCGCGCACCTTCAAGGTAGCGGTTCAGCAGCAGCGCCAATTCCTCACCCACGATGGGTTCGTAACGGCGAAAGGGGAAAGCGTGGGCGGCGGTCATAGTGGGTCCAAAGACAGCAGACTATGGCAAGCATAGCCCCAAAAGACCGCCGGTTTCGAGCGCTTTACTGCTCGATAGCACCAAAACTCATCAGACGCTGATAACGCGACTCGAGCAGTTGATCAATCGGTCGGCCAGACAAATCGTCCAGTTGAACAAGCAGATTGTTTTTCAGCGCTTCAGCCATGGCAGTCGGGTTGCGATGCGCACCACCGAGCGGTTCTTTCACCACGGTATCGACCAGGCCCAGCTCGTTCAGACGCGGCGCGGTAATACCCATGGCTTCGGCGGCATCGGAGGCACGCTCAGCCGTTTTCCACAGAATGGACGCGCAGCCTTCCGGCGAGATCACTGAATAAGTGCTGTATTGCAGCATGTTCAGATGGTCGCAAACGCCAATCGCCAGCGCGCCACCGGAACCGCCTTCACCAATCACCGTGGCGATGATCGGCGTGCGCAGCGACGACAGTTTGAGCAGGTTAAAGGCGATGGCCTCACTCTGGCCGCGCTCTTCCGCACCGATGCCCGGATAGGCTCCTGGCGTGTCGATAAAGGTCACCACCGGCATTTGGAAACGCTCGGCCATCTGCGCCAGACGCAGCGCCTTACGGTAGCCTTCCGGTTTCGGCATGCCGAAGTTGCGACGCACTTTCTCTTTCACGTCACGACCTTTCTGATGGCCGATCACCATCACCGGGCGGTTATCCAAACGGGCTATGCCACCGACAATGGCTGCGTCGTCGGCGTAATGCCGATCGCCATGCAGCTCTTCGAAATCAGTGAAGATCGCCTTCAGGTAATCATGGGTGTATGGACGCTTGGGATGACGCGCCAATTGCGACACCTGCCAGGCGCTGAGGTTGGAGAAAATCTGTTCGGTCAGTTTGACTGACTGGGCATTGAGCTTATCGATTTCCGCCGAGATGTTGAGGTCGTTGCGGTTACCCACTAAACGCAGCTCTTCAATCTTGGCGATGAGGTCCGCTATGGGTTGCTCAAATTCCAAATAATCTGGATTCATACCGGTTCCTTGTGAGCCGATGCCGAAATTTATGGCGGCCCAGACTAAAAGCCCGCCTTACATTGAACAAGAGCATCAATACTTATTGAGCTTTGAGCAAATGGAAATAATAGCGGCGCTATTGCGCCGCCGCTGGACGCTTAACGGGAGACGCATAACGCTGTGTTAGCTTTTTAGCGTCTCCCGTTTCCCGGCGCGAAGCGCCAAAGCGTCTCCCGTCACTAATCCTGATACCTAAATTGATAAGCGCTGTCGCTGAACGTCTGGCGCAGCCGGTGCAGCGTCTCGTCTTCCAAAGGTATACGGTGTTGCTCACCCAATCGGACTTGCCCGGATGCCGCGCCGGAACGGTAATTCACCCAGACCGGCGTGCCCTGCCCTTCGTCAAGATCGACGCGAATCAGAGCTTTCAGTCGGTTGAGGAAATCCGCCGCGTCGCGTTCGCTGACGGTGAATTCAATGCCGCGAATCAGTTCCTGGCGTGCCTGGGTCAGGCTGTAGAGTTTTTGTGCCCGCACCCGCGCGCGTTCAGCGTAGTCGTCCCAGCCGACTTCCGCTTCCACGATGATGACTTCATCCGGCTCCAGCAGTTCGCGGTAGCGTTGGTAATCGTCACCAAAGAGTGTCATTTCAACGCGGCCGGTGCGGTCGTCCAGTGTCACAATCGCCATGGTGTCACCGCGTTGTGTCTGGCGCGTGCGCACACCGAGCACCAGACCAGCGAGGGTTTTGGTGCTCTTGCGCATGCGGCGCAACTCATCCGGCGAGACGTTCAGTTCGCCCAGACGCATCGACGCTATGCGGTTCACTTCGGCTTCGTATTCGTCGATCGGGTGACCGGTCAAATACAGACCGAGCGTTTCTTTTTCGCCCGCCAGCCGTTGTTTGATAGCGTGTTCGAGCACATCTTTGAACGGTTCGTACGGATCGCTCTGCACTTCGGCCTGAATTTCGCCAAACAAATCGACCATGCCAGCGGCTTCGTTGTTGGCCGCCTGTTCGGCGGTGCGCACGGCGTCTTCCATCGCCGCCAGCATAATGGCGCGGTGCGGCGCTAAATTGTCGAGCGCGCCGGCTTTGATCAGCGCTTCGATGCAGCGCTTGTTGACCTTGCGGCTGTCAACGCGCTGACAGAAATCGAACAAATCGGTGAACGGGCCTTCCTGGCGTGCTTTGACAATGGCCTCGACCGGGCCTTCGCCAACGCCTTTGATGGCGCCGAGGCCGTAGATGATCTGATCGTCGTCGTTGACGGTGAACATGTACTCACCGGCGTTGACGTCCGGCGGCAACACATCGATGCCCAACTGGCGGCAATCTTCGATGAAGATCACCACCTTGTCGGTGTTGTCCAATTCCGACGACATCGTTGCCGCCATAAAGGCAGCCGGATAATGCGCCTTCAGCCACAGCGTCTGGTACGACACCAAAGCATAAGCCGCCGAGTGCGATTTGTTGAAACCGTAACCGGCGAATTTTTCCACCAGGTCAAAAATCTTGGTCGCCAATTCCGCATCGACGCCCTTGGCCGCCGCACCTTGCGCAAAGACTTCGCGCTGCTTGGCCATTTCTTCGGGTTTCTTTTTACCCATGGCACGCCGCAGCAAGTCGGCGCCGCCGAGTGTGTAGCCGGCCAGCACCTGGGCAATCTGCATCACCTGTTCCTGATACAGAATGATGCCGTAGGTCGGTGCCAGAATGTCTTTCAGCCATTCGTGCTGATATTGCGAATCCGGGTAGGAGACGACTTCGCGACCGTGTTTGCGGTTGATGAAGTTGTCCACCATGCCCGACTGCAACGGGCCGGGGCGGAACAAGGCCACCAGGGCGATCATGTCGTCCAGACAGTCCGGTTGCAGGCGGCGGATCAGGTCTTTCATACCGCGTGATTCGAGCTGGAACACCGCCGTGGTTTTGGCCTGCTTGAGCAGGTCGAACGAGGCTTCGTCGGCCAACGGAATGGTGTTGATGTCGATCGGTTCCTGGCCGTCGGCGATCAGGCGCGGGTTAATAATTTTCAGCGCCCAGTCGATGATTGTCAGCGTGCGCAGACCCAGGAAGTCGAACTTCACCAGACCGGCTTCTTCGACGTCGTTTTTGTCGTATTGGGTGACCAGACCAGTGCCGTCCGGTTCACACAGCAGCGGCGAGAAATCGGTCAGTTTGGTCGGCGCGATCACCACACCGCCGGCGTGCTTGCCGGTCTGGCGGGTAATGCCTTCGAGCTTGAGTGCCATTTCCCAGATTTCGGCGGCTTCTTCGTCCTGCTCAATAAACTCCTTCAATTCCGCGACTTCATCGAGCGCCTTTTGCAGCGTCATGCCCGGATCGCCGGGAATCATTTTCGAGATGCGGTCGGCCAGGCCATAAGCCTTCCCCTGCACCCGGGCGACATCGCGCACCACCGCCTTCGCCGCCATGGTGCCGAAGGTGACGATCTGCGACACCGCCTGGCGGCCGTAACGGTCGGCCACGTACTGAATCACGCGGTCGCGTTTTTCCATGCAGAAGTCGACGTCGAAGTCGGGCATCGACACCCGCTCCGGGTTCAGGAAACGTTCGAACAGCAGGTCGTATTCGATCGGGTCCAGGTCGGTGATGTCGAGCGAATAGGCGACCAGTGAACCGGCACCCGAGCCCCGGCCCGGACCAACGGGAATGTCGTGTTCCTTGGCCCAGCGGATAAAGTCCATCACGATCAGGAAGTAACCGGGGAAACCCATGTCCAGAATGATCTTCAGCTCGAAATCGAGCCGGTCGACGTATTCTTTTTTGCGCGCCTCAAGGTCGGCCGTGCCTTCCGGCAGAATGGTTTTCAGGCGGTTTTCCAGGCCATCGAAACTCAACTGACGGAAGTATTCGGCCATCGTCATGCCGGCGGGAATCGGGTATTCCGGCAGGAAGTATTCGCCCAGCTTGATGGTGGTCGAGCAGCGCTCGGCGATGTGCACCGAGTTCTCGATGGCCTCGGGAATGTCTTTGAACAGCTCGGCCATCTGCGCCGGACTCTTCAAATATTGTTGATCGGAATAGCGGCGCAGGCGTTTCGGGTCGTCCAACACGACGCCATCGTTGATGCTGACGCGGGCTTCGTGGGCGTCGAAGTCGTCCTGGGTTAAGAACATCACATCGTTGGTGGCGACCACCGGAATGCCCAGTTCGCGCGCCACCAGCAAAGCGCCCTGCACCAGAGTTTCGTCCTGATCGCGGCTGGTGCGCTGCAATTCCAAGTAATAACGATCACCGAACGTCGCTTTCCAACGTGCTGCCAGTTCGCGGGCGTAGTCGGTTTTGCCGCGACTCAGCGCATCGCCAACGTCGCCGTGCCGGGCGCCGCTGAGCAACACCAGACCGGCGTTTTTCGCCTCCAGCCAGTCGACTTTGATTAAGGCTTTGTCGTGGCGTTGGTTGAGCTGGTAGCCGTCGGAAATCAGTTCGGTCAAGTTACGATAGCCGTCGGGGTTGATCGACAGCGCCGTCATCAGGAACGGCGCGGCATCGTCGGCCGGGTTTTCGATCCACAGATCAGCGCCCAGAATCGGCTTGACGCCTGAACCCATGGCCGCGCCGTAAAATTTCACCAGACCAAAAAAGTTGCCGATGTCAGTGATGGCGACCGCGCCCATGCCAGCACTGGCCGTTGCCTTGACCAGCCCTTTGGGCCGGATCAGGCCGTCGAGCAGCGAATAGTCGGTGTGTACGCGCAGGTGAACGAATTGCGGAGCCACGGAATTCTCCAATCTTGACGATGTAAAGGTGACGATCAGTTGTCGGCGGCGCGCGCCAGCGCCAGACGGACCGGGGCGTAACTGCGTCGATGTTGGTCAGTAACGCCGTGTTCGGCCAAGGCCGCCAGATGTTCGGCGGTCGGGTAGCCCTTATGACGGGCAAAACCATACTGGGGAAAGCGACGGTCCAGTTCAACCAGTTCCTGGTCGCGCTGCACTTTAGCCAGAATCGACGCCGCGCCGATGGCTGCAACTTTGCCATCGCCGCCAACGATGGCCTCGGCCGGGCACGGCAAACCCTTGGGCAGCTTGTTGCCGTCGATCTGGCAGAAATCCGGCTGGGGCGTCAAACCGGCCACCGCGCGTTTCATCGCCAGCAGGCTGGCCTGCAAAATATTCAGGGTGTCGATTTCAGCAACGCTGGCGCGAGCAACACACCAGGCCAAAGCCCGTTCGCGAATCTGTTCGGCCAAGGCTTCGCGCCGTTTGGCGCTGAGTTTTTTGGAATCGGCCAGGCCGGCAATCGGACGATTCGGATCGAGGATAACGGCCGCCGCGACGACATCGCCAGCCAACGGCCCCCGGCCAACTTCATCAACACCAGCGACCAAGGCGGCGCCTTGCTCAAACTCGAACCCGCCTTGCGTCATGGCGCCTTAACGCCGGCCACCGCCAATACTGCTTCGGCCGCGCGTTCATCGGCGTTGCGCGCCAGTTGGCGATGCAAAAAGGTGGCGCGTTGTTCGAACTGATTGCGGTATTCGGTGTTGTCGAGAATCTCGATCAGATCGTCACACAGACGCTCCACGGTGGCGTCGTACTGCAACCGCTCTGGCACCCAATCCGCTTGCGCCAGCACATTCGGCAATGACGCCCAGCGGCTGGTTGCCAGCGCTTTGACGATCTGATGCGTAATCGCATTCAGCCGGTACGCCACGACCATGGGGCGTTTCAGCAACATGGCTTCCAACGCTGCCGTGCCCGACGCCAAAAGAACGCCGTCGGCCGCCGCCATTACGGTGTCGGACTGACCGGAAATCAGGTCGATATGCAGGCCGTTGCCGTGGCGCAATACGGCGGCTTCAATCTGTTCGCGACGATGTTCATTGGCCGCCGGAATTAATACCCGGACAGCGCCCGTACGATGTTGCAATTCAGTCGCCGCCTGCAAAAACAGCGGCGCCAGCCGGCTGACTTCCGAACCGCGACTGCCCGGTAATACCGCCAGACAGCGCTCGTCGTCGGGAATGCCCAGCGTACGACGGGCAGCGGCTTTATCGGGCTCCAACGGCAGGCTGTCGGCCAAGGTATGACCAACGAAAGTGACCGGCACGTCATGCTCGCGGTAGAAATCGGCTTCGAACGGCAACAGCGTCAGAATGTGATCGACGGCAGCGCGGATTTTTTTCACCCGCCCCTGGCGCCAGGCCCAGACCGAGGGCGACACATAATGCACGGTGCGAATGCCGGCCTCGCGCAGTTGTTTCTCCAGGCCGAGATTGAAATCGGGCGCATCGATGCCGACAAAAACGTCCGGCTTCCAGTGCAGGCACCAGTCGCGATAGCGCGCCCGGATACGGAACAATTCACGCAGCCGCCCCAACACTTCGGTCAAACCCATCACCGACAGGCGCTCCATCGGCACACGACTGACCAGGCCCTCAGCGATCATGCGCGGACCGCCGATGCCGGCGAATTCAATGTTGGGGTGTTGGCGACGCAGTGCTTTCATCAGACCGGCGCCGAGGATATCGCCGCTGGTCTCGCCGGCCAGCAACGCGACGCGCAGCTTGGGCGGCTTGGCTACAGGGCTCATCAACGCAGAATGCCTCGACTGGCCGTGGCGATGCTGTCGATAAAAGGCTGGACTTCCGGGTGGTCGGCGGCCTGGGTTTCCAGCTCCGCCAAGGCGTCTTTGACGGTGCGGCCTTCGCGATAAACGGTTTTATAGGCACGTCGCAACGCACTGATGGCGTCAGCGCTGAAACCACGCCGGCGCAAGCCTTCCAGATTCATGCCATGCGGTGCCGCCGGGTTGCCCTGCACCATCAAATAAGCCGGCACGTCTTTAACCAGCGTCGTGCCCGCGCCCAAAAAGGCGTGCGCGCCGATGCGACAAAACTGATGGATGCCACAGTTGCCGCCCAAAATGGCGTGGTCGCCAATGTGCACATGGCCGGCCAGCTGGGTGCCGTTGGCAATGATAACGTCGTCGCCCATCACCACATCGTGTGCGACATGGCTGTAGGCCATCAGCAGGCAGCCGTTGCCAACCCGGGTTTCGCCCTGGTCCTGAATGGTGCCGCGATGCAAGGTAACGCCTTCACGAATGGTGTTGTTGTCGCCAATGATCAGGCGCGTGGGTTCGCCTTTGTATTTCAGATCCTGGCAAGCTTCGCCGACGCTGGCGAACTGGAAAATACGGTTGCCACGGCCAATGACCGTCGGCCCCTGAACGACCACGTGCGGGCCAATCCAGGTATCGGCGCCAATCTCAACGTTGGCACCGATGATGGAATATGGACCGACCTCAACGCCTTCAGCCAGGCGCGCGGTCGGATCGACCAAAGCGGTTGGATGTATCACGAACCCTGCTTCCGTTCAGCACAGACAATATCGGCCGTGGCCGCCAGCTGGCCGTCCACTTCAGCGCGGCACTCAAAACGGAAAATGCCACGGCGTTCTGACACCAGTTTGGAAAACAGTTCCAGCCGATCGCCCGGTACCACCTGACGTTTGAATTTGACGTTATCCAGGCCCGCAAACAGATACAGATAGCCATCGGCCGGGCGGTTGCCACTGGTGGCAAAGCCCAGAATAGCCGACAACTGCGCCAGCGCTTCGCAGATCATCACGCCAGGAAAAATCGCCTGTCCGGGAAAATGGCCGTTAAAGACTTCTTCATTGCCGGAGACGTTTTTGTAGCCCTGGATGCTGTCGCCCGCAGCCAGATCGGTCACCCGATCGACCAGCAAAAACGGATAACGATGCGGCAAATAGGTTTTGATGGCTTCATGATCCAGGGGTAACGACAGGGTCATTCGGAATCCTCTTCACGATTGGCTGACGCCAACTTCTTTTCCAATTGTTTTAAACGTTCGTCAAATTTATCCAGTTTCTGCAACCGGGACACCGTCCGCCGCCATTCCAGATTGGGCTGCAACGGCCAGCCGGAAGAATACACGCCCGGCTCGGTCGGCGCTTTGGTCACCATCGTCTGGCCGGTGAAATGCGTGCCCGGCAACACCTTGATGTGGCCGTTGACGCCGGTCTGGCCGCCAATGGTACAACCCGCACCTACCTCGGTGCTGCCAGCCACGCCGGACTGACTGACCATCGCCACGCCCTGGCCGAGGTGAACGTTATGGCCAATCTGCACCAGGTTGTCGATGATGACGTCGTCGTCGATGCGGGTGTCGTCGATGGCACCGCGATCGACCGTGCAGTTGGAGCCGATATCGACGCGATTGCCGATCACTACCGACCCCAGTTGTGCGATCCGCTCCCAGCCAGGCGCCGCCGGCGCAAAGCCAAAGCCGTCGCCACCAAGCACCGCGCCGGAATGAATGCGGCAATCGGTGCCTAAGGTCACGCCGTAATGCACGGTGACATTAGCCATCAAACGCGTGCGTTCGCCGATCACCACACCTTCGCCGAGATAGCAGCCAGCACCGATCACCACGCCCGCTGAAATCCGGCAACCCGCTTCCACCACAGCACGCGCACCGATACTGACGCCTTCGCCCAAAGTCACGTCGTCAGCCACCACAGCACTGGGGTGCACACCCGCGTAAGGCGCCGGCTCGTGGCTGAATTCACGCGAGGCGCGGGCGTAGGCGCGGTAAGGGTCAGGCACCACCAATAATGCGGCGGTCGCTGGCGCATCGGATACAGCGTCTTCTTTAAGCAGAATCGCTGTGGCCGAGCAGTCGGTTAACTGACGCTTGTATTTGACTGACGATAAAAACGTCAGTTGACCGGCAACCGCCTTATCCAGCGGCGCCGGCTGTTGCAACGGCTGATCCCATTGGCTTTCATCGCCCGCCAGGCGAGCGTTCAGTAATTCAGCCAGGGTTCGTGCCGTCTGCATCAATTAGCGCCACCTTGCTGTGCAACCAGGCTGTTGAATTCGTTCAACACCGCTTCGGTGATGTCGAGCGAGTTGCGATGATAAATCACCGCGCCTTTGTCAAAGATGATGTCGAACTGTTCACCGGCCACGTTTTCCACGGCCTGCGCCAGAATCGGCTGATACTGACGAATAAAGGCGTTGCGCCGCTCGGCCTGCACTTGCTGTAACTGACGCACCAGTTGCTCGCGTTCGCGCAGGCGGCTTTGCAGATCGGATTGCAGTCGTGCCCGTTCTTCATCGGTCATGATGTCGGCGTCGGTACGCGCCTGGCTTTGCAATTGGCGGATGGACTGCTCCAGTGTCTGCACCTGTTGTTCTTCGCGGGCAAACTCCTGCTTCAATGCGTTGCTGGCTTGTTGTGCCACCTGGCTGTTAAACAGCACGTAATCCTGATCCAGCAGGGCGAGATCTTCAGCCTGAGCGGTCGCTGACAACAGCGCCAGGGAACTCATGACCACCAGCAGCAGTGGGCGAATGCTTCGATGTGATGCCTTGAATGGATGAAATTTCACAGCGACTCCCGTTTTTTCCGGTGAATGTGGGTCGTTCAAGTCGGGCCGGTCAGTATGCCAGACCGATGGTAAAGGCAAAGCGTCGTTCCTGATCGCCATCCTGAGCGTTCAGCGGCCAAGCGTAACTCAGGCTCAGCGGCGCCAGTGGCGTAATCCAGGTGACATCGACACCGGCGGCGTAGCGCATATCGCCAAAATCGACGCCTTCGTAACAATCCGTGTTGTCGGATCGGCATTGGTCGGTGAAGACGTTGCCGCCGTCGACAAACAAAGATGTCCGGAACGTCGACTGATCCTGCACCAGCGGCATAGGAATCAACAGCTCAGCACCGTACTCCACCTTGATGTTGCCGCCAATCGGGTCGGCCACGCCATCGGTCGATTGCGGCGTTCCCAGCGGACCCAAAGAGTTCGGCTGGAAGCCGCGCACCGAACGCACGCCACCTGCGTAAAAATTCTTGTAAAAGGGTAGCTGGCTGACGTCACCGTAACCACCGCCGTAACCCAGGTCGGTGTGCAGCCGGATGCTGTAATTGTCGTTGATCGGGAAATACTGCTCGGCGGCGGCGGTCAGGCGGTAATAAGTCAGATCGCCCAACGGCGTAGCGACTTCACTGGCCAGCGTCATCCTGCGACCGTCGGTCGCTTTGAAAGTCCCGTTCAAGGTGTTGTACACCCAGGACACCCGCGCATCGAAGATGTCGTAAGTACCCGGATTACCGTCTTTGAAATCGGTCAATTCTTTCGGCGCCGAGTCGCTGACGAACAATTCATCCTGACTGTAACCAACGGCGTAATTCACGCGCTGGTTTTCAGCAATCGGATAACCCAGCGTCAAACGGCCGCCAAAGGTATTGGTGGCATAGGTATCGAACGTCGCATTGCTGAAATCGGTGCGGCGATAGAACAAATTGATGCCGCGGCTGACGCCATTAATGGTGAAGTACGGGTCTTCAAATGACAGGTTGTAGTTCTGTTCGCTTTCGTTGACCGTCACCGAGGCGGCAAAATCGTAACCTTTGCCCTGGAAGTTTTTCTGGTCGATACGTGCTTCGGCGAAGATGCCGCTGGCGTCGGAAAAACCGATGGAGCCAGTAATTTGAGAGTTGGTGGTTTCTGTCACTTCCACCACCAGATCGACCAGATCATCACGGCCGGCAATGCGCCGAGTACTGATATTCACCGAACTGAAATAGCCCAGACGCTCCAGCCGCGCCTGCGATTGGCGAATGTTGCGGTTGATCACCAATGCGCGTTCTAACTGACGCATTTCGCGACGGATTACTTCGTCGTTGGTCGCGGTATTACCACGAATTTCAATGCGGTTCACGTACACCGGCTGGCCGGGGTTGACCTGCAAATTAACGCCGACGGTCAAGGCATCACGATCGGGTTCCAGTTGCGGACGCACATCGGCAAAGGCATAGCCGCGCTCGCCCAGGCTGTCGCTGATGGCGGAACTGATCTTGGCAACGGTGAGACGCGAATAGGTTTCACCCGTTTGCGCGGTCACCAACGCATTCAGTTCGTCATCGAGACCGACCAGATCGCCGGTCAGTTCGAAGCTCGACAAGGTGTACGGCTCACCTTCGTGAATGTTGTACACCAGAGTGATGGCCGACTTGTTATCGGCGATGGAAACCTGCGTGGATTCCAACCGGAAATCGAGATAACCGCGGTCGAGATAATAATTTTCCAGACGCGATTCATCGCCGGTCAGTTGCGCTTGTCCGAACCGATTGCGGCGACTGATGAATTGCAACGGGTAACGTTCGGCGCTGGTTTCGCGCATCTGCATCGCATCAAGCAATTCCGCATCGGTGAAGACGCTGTTGCCGGTGATTTCGATGTGGTCGATGGTCGCCACCGGGCCTTCGCTGATGTCCAGTTCGATGTCGACCCGGTTCAACGACAACGGCGTTACCACCAGTTCAACGCTGGCGTTGTAGCGACCTTGCAAACTGTATTGGCGCTCCAGTTCCAGCTCGATGCCTTCAAGCAACGACTGGCTGTAAATTTCGCCTTCGTCCAGACCGACGTTTTCCAACACGCGTTCCAGCGTTTCGGTCGGAATGGATTTATTACCGGAAAATTTAACGCTGTGAATGGCCGGTCGTTCAGTCAGATCGAAAATCAGTTCGTCGCCTTCGCGTGACACCCGGGCGTCGTTGAAATAGCCGGTGTCGTTGATCGCACGTAACCAGTCAGCAGCATTGTTGGTATCGACACGGTCGCCTTCCTGAATCGGCAACGCCTGCAACACCGAACCGAGGGACACTCGCTGCAAACCATTGATGGTGATGGCATTCAACTCAAAAGGGGCGGCAACCGCGCCGACACTCAGCAGCATGGCCGTCAATGCTGCACAGGCTGATCTCATAACAACTCCCAAACGATTAACGACTACAGACCATCATTCAGCCCAAACGGCCGAGATCATTCACAAAGGCCAGCACCATCAGCCCCATCACCAGCAACAAGCCGAGTTGGGAACCAATGGCTTGCACGCGCTCGGACAACGGCCGACCGCGCAACCATTCAATGCTGTAAAACAGGATATGACCGCCATCCAGAATCGGAATCGGCAGCAGATTCACCACGCCCAAACTGATGCTGATAAAGGCCAGAAACCGCACAAAACTTTCCAGACCGCCCTGCACCGAATCGCCGGCTAATTGCGCCATCGAAATCGGTCCGCCAATCTGTTGCACCGACACCAGACCGCTGAGCATTTTGCCGAGCATCTTGAAGCTCAGATGCACCATTTCCCAGGTGTCTTGCAGACCGAGCCAGATGCCGGTCCAGGGTGCAACACGAAACGTCATCAGACGATCGGCCGGCCATTCCACCGGCGCGGCGGCCGCACCAATAAAGCCTTGAACCTGACCGTTCACATCGCGCTCGATTGGCGTCACGGTCAGTTGCAGCGGCGCACCGTTGCGGATCAGGTCGACCGTCAAATCCAGCCCGCCATTGGGCTGGATGACCGCCACCCAGTCCAGCCAATTTTCGATGGCTTGACCATCCACAGCGACGATGCGATCACCCGCCTGCAAACCCGCTGCTGCGGCCGCACCGCCGGCAAAAACTTCACCGATAATGGCGGGCGTGTCCGGCCGGTCCGGAAACAAACCCAGATTGCTCAACGGGTTCGGTTCTGACTCGGACGCCAGCCAACGCTGCACCGGAATCGACAACTCGCGCTCGGTACCGTTGCGTTCAACCTGAAATTCCAATTCACCGCTGTCACCCACCCGGCTTGCCAAAGCCAGGCTGATGCCGCGCCAGGAATTGATCGATTGCCCGTCCAAAGCGGTGATGCGGTCGCCTTCAGCAAACCCGGCCAACGCGGCCGGCGTGCTGTCCAGTGGCGCCTCGACGTACGACGCCAGTTCACGCACGCCGACGCTGTACAGCGCCGCAAACGCCAGAATCGCAAACAAAAAATTGGCGATCACACCGGCCGAAGCAACTGCGATGCGCTGCAACGGCGTCTTGTTGTTGAACGCCTGGTCGCGCTCGGAAGCCGCGACCGGGCCTTCGCGCTCGTCGAGCATCTTCACGTAGCCGCCCAGCGGTATCCAGGCAATGGCGAATTCCGTGCCGTGACGGTCGTGCCAGCGAATCAGCGGTCGGCCAAAACCAATCGAAAAACGCAGCACCTTAATGCCGTTGCGACGGGCCACCCAGAAGTGACCGAATTCGTGAATCGTCACCAGAATGCCCAGGGCAACCAGAATGCCCACCAAGCTGTTCACCAGATTCATACGCGCCTCGCTTCGATCACCGCCTCGGCGGCGTGCCGGGCTTGCTGATCAATCGCTAGTAATTGCTCAACCGATTCCACCGCTGTACTGCCGATGCGGCCCATCACCGCTTCGTTGATGCGGGCCAGATCGGTAAAAGACAATCGACCGTCGAGAAAAGCCGCCACGCTGACTTCGTTGGCCGCGTTCAGCACCGCTGGCAAAGTGCCACCGGCGGCGATGGCCTGTTCGGCCAACCGCAGACACGGAAAGCGATCGCGATCGGGTTGATCGAAATTCAGCGACAGACTGGGATCAAACGCCAACGGCGCGCTGCCACTGGCGATGCGGTCCGGATAACCCAGACCAAAGGCAATGGGCGTGCGCATGTCCGGTGTGCCCAGCTGGGCGATGACCGAACCGTCGATGTAGCGCACCATCGAATGAATAATGCTTTCCGGATGAATCACCACTTCGACGTCATCCGGCGTCAAACCGAACAGCCAGCAGGCTTCGATCAATTCCAGCCCTTTGTTCATCAACGATGCGGAGTCGACGGAAATTTTGGCGCCCATCGACCAGTTTGGATGCGCCACTGCCTGCGCTGGCGTCACCGTTGCCAACTGCTCAGCCGGCGTGTTCAAAAACGGCCCGCCGGACGCGGTCAGCAATACCGACGCCACGCCCTGGCGACGATGGTCGGACGGCAGGCATTGAAAAATAGCGTTGTGTTCACTGTCGATGGGCAGCAGTTCAGCGCCCGATTCGGCGACGGCGCGCATCAATAAATCGCCGGCGACCACCAGGCTTTCTTTGTTCGCCAGCAACAAGCGCTTGCCAGCACGGGCCGCCGCCAGTGCCGAAGTAAGGCCGGCGGAACCGACGATGGCGGCCATAACGACGTCCACATCGTCGGTCGCAGCGATGTCGGCCAGCGCCGCTTCGCCCACCAAAACCTCGGTCGAACCCGATCCGATGCGGGCCAACAATTGCTGACGGGCATCGTTGTCGGCCACCACCACGCGGGCCGGCTGGAAATCACGGACTTGTTGCGCCAGACGCTCAATGTTGCGATGACCGCTCAACGCGGCGACCTCGAACCGGTCCGGGTGGCGGCTGATCACATCCAGCGTGTTGACGCCCACAGAACCGGTGGCGCCCAGCACACAGACTCGTTGTGGACGCGCCGATGTCATACCGAAATCACCACCAGCAACAGACAGAACAAGGGTGTGGCGGCGCACAGGCTGTCGATGCGATCAAGCACACCGCCATGACCGGGCAACAGATGCGAAGAATCTTTAATGCCGCGATAGCGCTTGAGCAGGCTTTCCAGCAAATCGCCCAACACCGAAATGGCAACCAGCAACGCACTGACCAGCACCAACGCCAGCCATTGCAGCGCAGTCAGCGACGGCAGGAACACCAGAACGATTACCACCGACACCAGAATGGAAGTCGCCATGCCGCCATACACACCGGCCCAGGTTTTGCCCGGACTGACGTTTGGCGCCAGCTTGCGATCACCAAAAGCACGGCCAGCGAAATAGGCACCGACATCGGCACCCCAGACCAGCAGCATCAGCCAGGTCAGCACCAATGCCGAATCGTCACGGCCTTTGAGTACGTTCAGGCCCAGCCAGAATGGCACCAGCACCGGCACGCCCATTACCAGCCGAATCCAACGGCGACGAATCACCGTTTGGCTGGCCGGATAGGTCAACACCAGCAACAGCGCCAGCAGCCACCACAGCAAGGCGACGATCATCAGTGTCGGCCAATCGATGTCGGCACTGAGCCGCCACCAGTCGATGCCCAATAGAATGGCGGCCCCGGCCAAGGCAACGGTTAACCGAGTGGTCACCCGGCTGTAACCGGCCAGATTGGCCCATTCCCAGGCGGCCAAAACGACGATCAAACCAATAAACAGCGAAAATTGTTCCGGCGGCAACAGGTAGATGCCAGCCAGCATCAACGGCGCGAGCACCAGTGAAGTTATGAGGCGTTGTATAAACATAATCAGGAACTCAGCGTCTGCTCCAGTTGCTCGTCGGTGCGTCCAAAGCGGCGTACTCGACTGGCAAAACTGTCAAAGGCCCGCTGCAGTGAATCTTGGTTGAAGTCCGGCCAGAATTCGGGCGTGAAATAGAATTCTGTGTACGCAAACTGCCACAACAAAAAATTGGAAATGCGCTGCTCACCGGCGGTGCGAATGCACAGATCCGGCGGCGGCAGATCGCCCAAAGCGACCCGCGCTTGCAGCGCATCTTCAGTCACTTCGCTGGGCGTTATCCGACCGGCTGCGACGTCTTCCGCCAGGCTGCGAGCCGCCTGAGTGATGTCCCAATGGCCGCCGTAATTGGCCGCCACCGCGAGCGTCATGCCGGTGTTGCCGGCGGTCAGTTGCTCGGCCGTTGCAATCGCTTTTTGAATGGCGGCGCTGAACCGGCTGGTGTCGCCGATAATGCGCAGGCGCAAATTATTCTTGTGCAGTTTTTTGACTTCCCGGTTCAACGCCATCAGGAACAAATCCATCAGCGCGTTGACCTCTTCCGTCGGCCGTCGCCAGTTTTCCGAACTGAAGGCGTAGAGCGTCAAGACTTCCACCCCGGCACGTGCCGAAGCTTCCACAACACTGCGCACGGCCTTCACGCCCGCTTTGTGGCCGGATATGCCACCCAGCAGTCGTTGTTTTGCCCAACGGTTGTTGCCATCCATGATGATGGCCAGATGGCGAGGTACCGTAGTTCCCGCCGGTTCTTGGGCAGTGGTCATAAGCGTTCCATTAGTCGGTCTGGATACCGCGCCCGTCCCGGCGCGCTTGTCCCGGCGGCGGCGTGCGGGTCACTTGAACCCGCATCACTCAGGGACTGAAAAAACTAAAGGCAACATGGCACTGCCATGCTGCCTCCCCGTACAAAGCAAGGATGACGGTGTTAGACCGTCAGCAACTCTTTTTCTTTCTCTTCCAGGTGTTGTTCCACCTGCGCGATGGCCTTGTCGGTCAGCTTCTGAATATCGTCTTCAGCGCTGCGGCCTTCGTCTTCCGAGAGTTCTTTTTCCTTGACCAAATCCTTAATGGTGGCATTGGCATCGCGGCGACCGTTGCGGATGGATACCCGCGCTTTCTCGGCTTCGGCACGCGCCACCTTGATCATGTCTTTGCGGGTTTCTTCGGTCAGGGCCGGCATCACAACACGGATTTTGTCGCCAGAGGTGGCCGGGTTCAGACCCAGGTCCGCCTTCATGATGGCCTTTTCGATTTCCGGCACCATGTTTTTTTCCCACGGCACAATCGCCAGGGTGCGACCGTCTTCAACGGTGATGTTGGCGACCTGTTTCAGCGGGGTGTCGACGCCGTAATAGCTGATGCTCAGGGCATCGAAGATGGACGGGTTGGCCCGACCGGTACGGATGCGATTGAAGCCTTCGTCCAAAGCGACCAGGGCTTTTTTATTGTGCGCTTCCGTTTCCTTTTTAATGTCTTCGATCATGCAGTCTTATCCTCGGCCATGAGCGTTCCTTCGTTACCGCCAACCATCAGCGATACCAAGGCTCCTGGCTTGTTCATATTGAATACCCGAACCGGCATATTATGATCCCGCACCAAGCAGACGGCCGTCAAATCCATCACACCCAGTTGCTTTTCCAGTGCTTCGTCGTAGCTCAGGCGGTCGTATTTTACCGCATCCGGATGCGTTCGGGGATCGGCACTGTACACGCCATCCACATTGGTGGCTTTGAGTACCAGATCGGCTTCGACTTCGATGCCACGCAAGCAGGCGGCAGAGTCGGTAGTAAAGAAAGGGTTGCCAGTGCCGGCGGAGAAAATCACCACATCGCCCTGGGTCAGATAACGGATGGCGCTGCGGCGATCGTAATGCTCGACGATGCCCGACATTGGAATGGCCGACATCACGCGGCTGCGAATGTTGGAGCGCTCCAGCGCATCGCGCATCGCCAGGGCGTTCATCACCGTCGCCAGCATGCCCATGTGATCGCCGGTAACGCGATCCAGGCCGGCTTCGTTCAACGCCTTGCCGCGGAACAGGTTGCCGCCGCCAATCACCAGACCCACCTGCACACCGATGCCGACCAGTTGACCGATTTCCAGCGCCATGCGGTCCAGCACTTTCGGGTCAATACCAAAGCCCTGCTCGCCCGACAGGGCTTCGCCACTGAGTTTGAGCAGAATGCGTTTGTAACGGGGGTGGGAGTCTTTCGTCGGCATGGCAACCTCGTCCTTAGCTGAATGATGGCGACCGCCGGTGAGATCGGCGGCCTGACTGGCCTGCGCAGTATAGCGATTGAAGTCCGGCAAAACAGGCACTCCTTGGGCGTCTGCGACGGCCAAAAAAAAGGGCAGTCAAGCTGCCCTTTTTTGCTCAGCTGCCTTTGGCAGCGGCGGCGACTTCAGCGGCGAAGTCGACTTCCTCTTTCTCGATACCCTCGCCCACTTCCAGTCGAGTGAAAGCAGTCACGGTCGCACCGGCGTTCTTAGCCAGGTTGCCGACCTTGGTGTCCGGGTCTTTAACGAACGGTTGTTCGAGCAGAGAAATTTCAGCAACGAATTTCTTCAGACGACCGCCGACCATCTTTTCGATGATCTCAGCCGGCTTGCCAGAGTTTTCAGCCTGAGCGGAAACCACTTCGCGCTCACGATCGATCACGTCTTGCGGTACGTCGTCAGCGGAGACGAACTGCGGGTTGATTGCCGCCACGTGCATGGCGATGTCACGGCCCAGTTCTTCGTTGCCACCTTCCATTTCCACAGCCACGCCAATGCGGCCGCCGTGGATGTAGGTTGCAACGGTTTTGCCCGCGCCACCGATCAGGAAGGCGCGACGCACGCTGATGTTCTCACCGATTTTCTGAACCAGCGCTTCACGCTCGGTTTCCAGACCGTCGGCCATCAGAGCGGCGATGTCGGTTTGCTTGGTCGCGATGGCGTGATCAGCCACCTTGTTGGCGAACGCCAGGAAGTTGTCGTCGCGTGCCACGAAATCGGTTTCGCAGTTCACTTCCAGCAGCATGGCAACGCTGTTGTCAGCGGTCTGACGGGTGATGATCACGCCTTCAGCCGCAGTACGACCGGCTTTCTTAGCCGCTTTCAAACCAGATTCTTTGCGCAGGTTATCAATGGCCGCTTCGATGTCGCCATTGGATTCAACCAGTGCTTTTTTGCATTCCATCATGCCCAGACCGGTGCGCTCACGCAGTTCCTTCACCTGGGCCGCTGTAATATTAGCCATCTTCAATTCCTCAAGGTTCGATTCAATTCACGATGCCATCGGCCGCATTCGCCAGCGTCATTCACGCCAACATTTCACAGCTAACAAAAAGGGGCCGGGGCCCCTTCTTGCTGTCGTGCGGCCGGTGCCTGAGCCGCTTACTCGGCTGAGTCGTCCGCCGCTTCTTCAGCGACTTCAACAAACTCGTCCGCTTCGGTTGCGTTGGCAGCACGAGCTTCGAGAATGGCGTCAGCGACAGAGCTGGCGTAGATCTCGATGGCGCGAATGGCGTCGTCGTTACCCGGGATGACGATGTCCACACCGTCCGGGTTGGAGTTGGTATCGACCACACCGATGACCGGGATGCCCAGCTTGTTGGCTTCCTGGATAGCGATGCGCTCGTGATCAACGTCGATAACGAACAGGGCATCGGGCAGACCGCCCATGTCCTTGATACCGCCGATGGTTTTTTCCAGCTTCTCGATTTCACGCTCACGCATCAGTCGTTCTTTCTTGGTCAACTGATCGAAAGTGCCGTCGTTACGCTGGGCTTCCAGCTCACGCAGACGCTTGATAGAAACGCGAATGGTCTTGTAGTTGGTCAGCATGCCGCCGAGCCAGCGGTGTACCACGTAAGGCATACCGGCGCGGGTGGCTTCCTGACGAACGATGGCGCTGGCAGAACGCTTGGTGCCGACGAACAGAACCTTGTTCTTGCCACCCGCCATCTGACCGATGCGCGACAGCGCCAGGTTCAAAGCCGGTACGGTATGTTCGAGGTTGATGATGTGAATCTTGTTACGAGCGCCGAAGATGTATTTGCCCATCTTCGGGTTCCAGTAACGGGTCTGGTGACCGAAGTGTACGCCTGCTTTGAGCAGGTCACGCATAGAAACAGTAGCCATAATGTCCTCACTGTTCGGGTTAGGCCTCCACACGCCCCATGATCCAACCTTTGCCCGTAAGCAGAAGGCACCCGGAATCATGTGCCGGCGTATGTGAGAGTTGGTATTCGCCGCAGCGATGCTAGCGGCACAGTGCCGGCAGAACCATCAGGCTCGGCCAGAGCGGCGCGCTTTATACCACAGCGACCGGGCGAACTCAACGGCAGCAACCGGCACGCGCCGGCCAACGCCTGGCGTCATTCCGTCACAAGGCTGCAACCTACCTGCAAAATCGGTAAACTAGCGCGCTACGAATCACCATCCGCTTGAGACTCTCATGGCTGTTACCATCAAGACCGCAGACGAAATCGAGAAGATGCGCGTTGCCGGCCGCCTGGCCGCCGAGGTGCTGGAAATGATCGAAGAGCATGTACAGCCGGGCGTCAGCACCGGCGAGCTCGATCGCATCTGCCACGACTACATCGTTAACGTCCAGCAAGCCATACCGGCACCGCTGAACTACGGCAACCCGCCCTTCCCCAAATCGATCTGCACCTCGGTCAACCACGTCATCTGCCATGGCATTCCCAGCGACGACAAAATTCTGAAGAAGGGCGATATCGTCAATATCGACGTCACCGTCATTAAAAATGGCTATCACGGCGATACCAGCAAAATGTATTTCGTCGGCGAAGCGCCCGCGCATCTGGAGCGTCTGGTGCGGGTAACGCAGGAATGTCTGTATAAAGGCATCGAACTGGTCAAACCGGGCACACGCCTGGGCGACATCGGCCACGTCATTCAGCAGCACGCGGAAAGCAACTATTACTCGGTGGTGCGCGAGTACTGCGGCCACGGCATCGGCGCGGTGTTTCACGAAGACCCGCAAGTGCTGCACTACGGCCGCCCCGACACCGGCCTGGAACTGAAAGAAGGCATGACCTTCACCATCGAACCGATGATCAACGCCGGCAAACCACAATCCAAAGTGCTGGGCGACCAATGGACGGTTGTCACCAAAGACCGCAAAGCCTCGGCGCAATGGGAACACACCCTGCTGGTGACCAGCACGGGCGTCGAGGTACTCACCAAGCGCGCCGAAGAAACCTTCTGAGACCGGCACCGGCCGTTCGGCCGGGCCACGCTTGCCGGCCTGAACCGGTTTTCCTGTGGGACGAAAGATGACGCTGAGCGAATACGCGGACACCGATCTGGTCGATATCGACAGCTTGCGCCAGGCGTTAGCGGAACGTCCGCCGATTCCGGCCTTGCGTCAGGCACTGGATACTCTGCAACAGCAACTCGACAAACGCTTCGAACACGGCGAACCGATTCGCAGCCTGGTGTTCGGCCGCGCCTGGGCACTCGACCAAATCCTGCACACCGCCTGGCACCATTTTGACTGGCAACGCCCCGACGACCTGGCGCTGATCGCCGTCGGCGGTTACGGCCGGGGCGAACTGCTGCCCAAGTCCGACATCGACTTACTGCTGCTGTTCAGCGACGACGCCTGCATCGACGCCAACGTCGAATCCATTCAATCGTTTCTGACGCTGATGTGGGATCTGAAACTCGACATCGGCCATTCCGTGCGCACCATCGACGCCTGCCGCGAAGAAGCCGAAGGCGATGTCACCGTCACCACCAACCTGATGGAAACGCGCACCCTCGCCGGCAACAACAGCCTGCGGCTAAAAGTCAGCGCTTTGATCAGCCCGGCGCACATCTGGCCGAGTGCCGACTTCTATAAAGCCAAAATCAACGAACAGACCAACCGCCACCAGAAATACCACGAGACCGAATACAACCTCGAACCCAACGTCAAAGCCGGACCAGGCGGTCTGCGCGACATCCAGACCGTCGCCTGGGTCGCCAAACGCCACTTCGGCGACACCGATTTGAGCGAATTGGTCGAGCGCGGTTTTCTCACCGATGCCGAATATCAAGGTCTGCTCGAAGGCCAGGATTATCTGTGGCGCATCCGCTACGCCTTGCACCGCTTCAGCGGCCGCGAAGAAGATCGCTTGCTGTTCGATTTGCAGGAAAAAGTGGCCGAACAATTCGGCTACCGCGACCGCGACGGCCAACTCGCAGTCGAACATTTAATGCAGGATTATTTCCGTCAGGTGTTCCGCTTGCGCGCACTCAACATCATGCTGCTGCAACACTTCGACGAAACCATTCTGGGCAACGAAGACGACGCCCACATCCTGCCGATTAACAATCGTTTTCAGGTGCGCGGCGGCTACATCGAAACGCTCGACGACAGTGTTTTTATTCGCACGCCCTCGGCGTTGATGGAAGTCTTTGTGCTCTGCGCTCAGCGGCCGGATATCAAAGGCATTCGCGCGGCAACACTGCGGCAGATTTTTGCTAACCGCCATCGCATCGACGGCAAGTTCCGTCAGGACCTGCGCAACATCACCTTCTTTATGGAACTGATGCGCAGCCCGGCCGGCGTTTCCACCAACCTGATGCGCATGAATCAGTACGGTGTGCTCGGTCTCTATTTGCCCGAATTCGGCCGCATCGTCGGACAGATGCAATACGACCTGTTCCACGTTTACACCGTCGATGCTCATACCCTGCTGACCATCCGAAATCTGCGCCGTTTCCGCCACGCCAACAACACCGTCCAGTTCCCAATCGCCACCAAAATTATTCACCAATTGCCCAAGGTGGAATTGGCCTATGTAGCGGCGCTGTACCACGACATCGGCAAAGGCCGCGGCAGTGATCATTCGATGGAAGGCGCCGAAGAAGTGCTGCGCTTTGCGCGGCGGCATCGGCTGACCGGCTGGGAAACCGACTTAGTGGTCTGGCTGGTGCGCAACCATTTATTGATGTCGATGACCGCGCAACGTCAGGACATTTCCGACCCCGAAGTGATCAACCACTTCGCGCAGCAAGTCAGCGATCTGCACCGACTGAATTATCTGTACGTACTCACCGTCGCCGACATCTACGCCACCAATCCCAACCTGTGGAATTCGTGGCGCGCTTCGTTATTGAAAAAACTCTACAACGAAACCTTGCGCGCGCTGCGACGCGGTCTGGAAAATCCGGTTAATAAAGAAGAACGCATCGACGAAGTGAAAAGCGCGGCGCTGGCATTGCTCAGTACCGACGGCTATTCGGAACGCGAAATTCTCGAACTCTGGGACAACCCGGGTGACGATTATTTTCTGCGCGAAAGCCCGGAAAACATTGCCTGGCACACCCGCGCCATCGCCAACCACGGCTTGAATGTGCCGCTGGTATTGATCCGCGAAACCGACGCCGAAGGTTACGCTGGCGCCACTCAGATTTTTATCTACGCGCCCGACCGTCCGCATCTGTTTGCCGACATCGCCGCTTGCCTCGATCAACTGGAACTCGACATTCAGGACGCCCGCATCATGACGTCCTCCTCGTCCGATTTCAGTCTCGACACCTTTATTGTTTTGGACGAAAACGGCCACAGCATCGGCGACAACCCCGAACGCCTGCGCGACATTCAACGTCGGCTGCTGCTCGCCATTCAAGACCCCGAAGAAACCGCCACGCCGAACCGACGGCTGTCACGGCGACTGAAACATTTTGCTCTGGCGCCGCAAATTGCCATCAGCAACGACCCGGCCAACCAACGCACCGTGGTCGAAGTGATTACCTCCGACCGGCCCGGCCTGCTCGCCGACATCGGCCGGGTGTTCAAACGCCTCGACCTGCGCATGCAAAGCGCGCGCATCTCAACCCTGGGCGAACGCGTCGAAGACGTCTTCTTTATTGTCGATCGCGACAACGAACCACTGCACGAATCGCAAGGCGTTGCCGAACTGCAATCGACACTCGAAGCCATCATCCTGGAAGGACAAAGCGAATGAACTCTCGGATGGCGCGCTTGCATCCCTACCCGTTCGAAAAACTCAAGGCACTGACGGCCGACATCACGCCCGCCAATTTGCCGCCGGTGTTGTGGGGCATTGGTGAACCCAAACACGCCGCGCCGGATTTTCTGGCGGAAAAACTCAGTGCACATCTGGATGGCTTTTCGGTCTACCCGGCCACCGCCGGTTTGCCAGCATTGCGTCAGGCCATCGCCGACTGGTGCCAGCAACGCTACGCCCTGGCGGCAGGTCAACTGAACGCCGACGAACACGTGCTGCCGGTCACCGGCACTCGCGAAGCTTTGTTCTCGGTGGTGCAGGCTTTGTTCGATGCCGACTCGGCAAAAAAAGAAGTCTGGATGCCGAACCCCTTCTACCAGATTTACGAAGGTGCAGCTTTTCTCGCCGGTGGTGAACCGCGCTATCTGCCGTGCACCAAAGCCAGCGGTTACCAACCGGATTTCACCGCGCTCAGCGATACCGACTGGGATAACTGCCAACTGCTGTTTATCTGCAATCCGGGCAATCCATCGGGCCGTTTGATCGAGCTGGAGCAGTTGCGCTGGCTGGTCAAAAAAGCGCGCGCGCACGACGTTATTCTGGTCAGTGACGAATGCTATTCCGAACTCTATCGCGACGAAAACGCGCCGCCGCCGGGCTTGTTACAAGCGGCTGCGGCCGAAGGTGGTTTCGACAACTGCCTGGTGTTTCACAGCCTCAGCAAACGCTCCAACCTGCCCGGTTTACGCTCCGGTTTTGTCGCCGGCGATGCTGATCTGTTAGCAACCTTTTTGCGCTACCGCACCTACCACGGTTGCGCCATGCCGCTGCCCACCCAGCACGTTTCCATCGCCGCCTGGCGCGATGAATCGCACGTTGCAGACAACCGCACGCTGTACAACCAGAAGTATCAGGCGATGCAGCAAATTCTCGGCGACAAGATGCCGGTGGACATCCCCGACGCCAGCTTTTACCTTTGGCCGAACCTGGAAACCGACGACGAACAGGTGGCGCGTTTGTGGCTGGAAAAAGCCAACATTCATGTGTTGCCGGGCCAGTATTTGTCGCGCGAAGTCGATGGTTTGAATCCCGGCTACGGACACGTGCGCATTGCGCTGGTCGCTGAGCTGGATGCCTGCATCGAAGCGGCGGAAAGACTGCGCAGCTTGCTGTAATCGTCGGCATCAACAAGACCATTTCATAACCAAACTAACTACCGTTAATTGGGCGAACGCCATGATCCGGATTTACGGAATTCGCAACTGCGACACCATCAAAAAAACGCTGGCCTGGTTCGATAGCCAGAACGCCGAATACGAATTCATCGACTACAAAAAAACACCGCCGACCGACGATTTATTGCGCAGCTGGTTGCCACATATCGGTTGGGAAAATTTAGTCAACAAACGCGGCACAACCTGGCGCAACATTGACGACGCACTTAAAACCGATTTAAACGCCGACAGCGCCATTCAATTGATGATTGAAAACCCATCGGTGATCAAACGTCCGGTCGTCGAACATCGCGGGCTGGCGCTGGTGGGTTACAACGAACAAGCGTTTAAAGACTTACTGGCTTTGGACTGATTTCACGCGCCCGATGCGCGTATTTTTATTGGCACGAATTGAGGAAAAACGGATGAGTTATTTCGCACTGGCGGTTGGCACTGCGACCCGCAACAAGGATGGCAAAATCATTGAGGCGTGGTATCCGCAGCCGATCCTGAACCCCAGCGACGCCTTGATCAAAGCCCTGAGTGAAGTCGTCAAACTCAGCGGTGGCAACGAAGTCTTTGTGCTGGAAACCGCGCAGATGAACGAATTAGCCAGCCGCTTCAACGACGCCGGCCAAACCGTCAATGCGCAATTCTGCCGCGCCGGTGAAAGCAGTCATCAGACGTTGATTTTGGTCGCGCTTGAAAGCGACATCGCACCCAGTTCCGTCGCCGAAGGCTATTTGAAACTGCACTTGATTTCGCACCGTCTGGTACAGCCGCACGGCTGTTCGCTCGACGGTTTGTTTGGTGTGCTGCACAACATCGCCTGGACCAATGAAGGCCCGATCGATTTGCCGGAATTGACCGAGCGCCAAATGGAAGCGCGTCTGGCCGGTCGCGTATTGGAAGTGAACTGCGTCGACAAATTTCCCAAGCTGGCCGATTACGTGGTGCCGAGCGGTGTGCGCATTGCCGACACCGCTCGCGTGCGTCTCGGTGCGCATCTGGGTGAAGGCACCACCGTCATGCACGAAGGTTTCGTCAACTTCAACGCGGGCACGGCGGGCACCTCCATGGTCGAAGGCCGCATTTCGGCTGGCGTTCTGGTCGGCGAAGGTTCCGATGTTGGCGGCGGCGCGTCGATCATGGGCACGCTGTCTGGCGGCGGCAAAGTGGTGGTATCGATGGGTCAGAATTCACTGCTCGGCGCCAACTCCGGCATCGGCATTCCGCTGGGCGATCGCTGCACCGTCGAAGCCGGTCTGTACATCACCGCTGGTACCAAAATCACCCTGCTCGACAACAACAAGCAACCGGTCGGCACCGTCAAAGCGCGAGACCTGGCCGGCAAGCCGGACCTGCTGTTCTGGCGCAACGCCGAGACCGGCCGGGTGGAATGTTTGACCAACAAATCGCAGGTTGAATTGAACAGCGAGTTGCATCGAAATTAGGCGCGCAAAGCGCGCCTGCTTGATGCTTAACGGGAGACGGGAGACGGGAGACGCAAGATGGCTAAGAGACTAAACCGTCGCCGCTATTTAGCGTCTCCCGTCAAGCGTCTCCCGCAACTATCAGCCTCACTTCAGCGGCTGATAGTTGCTCAGCAATCGCCTCCGGCGGCGCCACATCGGTCACAAACACATCCGCCTGCGTAATGTGGCCCAGCCGCACCATGGCGCGGCGTCCAAACTTGGAATGATCGGCAGCGAGCAGCACTTGTCGGCTTTGTTCCATGATGGTTTGGGCGACGCGCACTTCGCGGTAATCGTAGTCGAGTAAAGCGCCGTCTTCTTCGATGCCGCTGATGCCGATGATGCCGTAATCGAGTTTGAACTGACGGATAAAATCGAGCGTGGCTTCGCCAACAATACCGCCGTCGCGCGCCCGCACTTCGCCGCTGGCGACGATGACGCGAAAGTCTTCTTTCGGGCTGAGAATGGCAGCGACGTGCAGGTTGTTGGTGACCACTTGCAAGCCGCGATGTTGCAGCAAGGCACGTGCGATGGTTTCGGTGGTGGTGCCAATGTTGATGAACAAACTGGCGTGGTCCGGAATCTGAGCGGCGACCACTGCGGCAATGCGTCCCTTGGCCGTCTGATTCAGAATCCGGCGATCCTGATAGGGCAGATTTTCGGTGGAATTCACTGGGCTGGCGCCGCCGTGAAAGCGGGCAATTAACCCGCTGTCGGCAAGAATGGTGAGGTCGCGGCGGATGGTCTGTGGCGTTACTTCAAAGGCCGCCACCAGCTCATCGATGGTGGCGTGACCTTCCTGTTCAACGCGCCGCGCGATGGCCGTTTGACGCGGGTTCAGCGATTTATCCTGCGCCCGGGCGGCCATCTTTATTGGCCGCCACCCAAGGCGGATACCCGCGCTTCCAACGCTTGCAATTGCTCACTCAGCGCCACCAGTCGACGGTTGGTTTCCAAGCGGCCACTGTCGATGGAACTCAGGCTGCGATCCAGATTGTCGACCTGATTGGCGACATCGCCGATGTCCATCATTTGGTTTTCCTGCGCCAACGTCAGCGACACCAGTCGCTCGTCAATCGATTGCGCATCGAATCCATTCAACTGGTTTTCAACCGCAGTCACGGCCTTGTCGAGATCGGCCGCCAGCGCCGCCAATTCATCCAGCTGATTGTCCACCGCCGTCAGCGTCTGGGTCTGACCGTTCAGGCGTGTGTTGAGTTCGCCGATGGTGCTTTGTATGGTCGCCACGGCCGCCTGGTTGGCTTCAATCCATTGACGGTTCCGCTCGTTCGACACGGCCCACAATTTGCGAATTTCCGACATCTGCAATTCATCGGCTTCCGACAAATGCGTGAAGCGCGCGTTGATGGCGGTTTCGTTCAACGCGACCGATTCGTCGGTCTGCGTCAACGACCGCTCCAGCGATACCAAGCGTTCATCGGCCAACTGCAACCGTTCGTCAAACGACGCTAACGCCTGGCGCTGACCAAACACCCACAGCAACAACCCGACGATGGCCACCAGGGCCACAATCAGCAAGGTCATCGTTACCTTGCTGGAACCGCCATCGGTGTTGGCGTCGTCAGGCATTTTTGGTTTGGGACTGGGAGTGGGTTTTACCGCAGCTTTCTTGGCCGGTGTCGGCTCCGACGGGCGACGATTTCGAATGTCATCGCGGTCCGGCACCATGGGTGGAAAATCCTGTCCCGGCTTGGAATCGGCCATTGTGTTCACTACCTGTTCGAATGGAAAAGCGTCCGGCCATTATAGAGAGCCGACCTATTGGAACAAGCACCCAGATCACAAGCCGACAAAGGCCTTGAAACGCCAGCAGCCCGGCCTGATTATGTTTTACTGAGTCAGACATGGGAGGCTCCGTGGCACTCCCGACCATTCATATTCATTAAGACAGAGGGAGAGCAAACATGGCTTTTGAATTGCCAGCACTGCCGTACGCCAAGAACGCCCTGGAACCGCACATTTCCCAGGAAACCTTGGAATACCACCACGGCAAACACCACAACACCTACGTCACCAAGCTGAACGGCATGGTGCCGGGCACCGAATTCGAAGGCAAAACCCTGGAAGAGATCATCAAGACGTCTTCCGGCGGTGTGTTCAATAATGCCGCTCAAATCTGGAACCACACCTTTTACTGGCACTGCCTGAGCCCGAACGGCGGTGGCGCTCCGACCGGTGCGGTCGCCGATGCCATCAACGGCAAATGGGGTTCGTTCGAAGCCTTCCAGAAAGAATTCGATGAAAAAGCCGTCGGCAACTTCGGTTCTGGCTGGACCTGGCTGGTGAAGAACGCTGATGGCTCGGTTGAAATCGTCAACACCGACGACGCCGGCACCCCGATCACCAGCGGCCAAACCCCGCTGTTGACCGTGGACGTTTGGGAACACGCCTACTACATCGACTACCGCAACTCCCGCCCGGATTATCTGGCGGCGTTCTGGAAGTTGGTGAACTGGGAATTTGCCAACGAAAACTTCGCTAAATAACGGCTAGACGCATAACGGGAGACGGGAGACGGGAGACGGGAGACGGGAGACGCTAAATAGCGGCGACGAGCCAATTTTATTGGTCTAGCTTCTTCCATCTCCCGGGTGCGCAGCACCCTAGCGTTAAGCAAACAAAAAGGGAGTCACCTTAGGGTGGCTCCCTTTTTTGTAACTAAGCGTCTTCCGTCTCCCAGGCGCGCAGCGCCCTAGCGTCTTCCGGCGCGCTATGCGCGCCTCACGCCGTCACCCACAAACACACCGCGTCCTCTTCGCTGGTCGATACCAGCGCATGCCCCATGGTGCAGTCGTAATAAGCGCTGTCGCCTTCGAACAGTTCCACCGGCTCGTAGAACTCGGTGTAGAACAGAATTGAACCGGAAATCACGTAGAGAAATTCTTCGCCGTCGTGGCGCACCCAGTCGGGAAAATCGTCGAAGCTGCGGGCATGAACCCGGGTGCGGAACGGCACCATCTTTTTCTGCGACAGTTCGGTCGCCAGCAATTCGTGTTCGTAGGTTGGTGTCGGGTGGGGTTTGCCTTCACCGGCCCGGGTGATGTCGCGGCGGCCACTGGCGCGACTGTCGCTGCTCGGCTGGGCAAACAACTGCGGGATGTCAATGCCCAGGCCGTGCACCAGCTTGTTCACGGCGGTGAAGGTCGGCGAAATCTGTTCGTTCTCGATTTTTGACAGCGTTGAACGCGCCAGGCCAGTACGCTGGCTCGCCTCTTCCAACGTCAGGTTCTGGCTGAGCCGAATCGCACGCACGCGCTGGCCCAATTCCAACGGCTCCAACGTCGCTTCCTGGCCGCTTTTACGGCTGATCTCAGGCGATGATTTGTCGTGTTCGTTCAGGAAGTGCGGATCCATGGCAGCCGGTTTCCAATCAGAGACTCAATACAACGCCCACACACAGGCATCGGGCCGGGCGAGTATTGCACAGCCACCGGCCACGGGAAACGAAAGACGGGCAAAAGTTGACCATAAGGTCCGCTTGTTTCCTATAGGAAATTTTTGTTGTTTTAGTAAACCAGCGTTGCTAGGCTCCGCGCCATTCCTGCCTTCCCCTTCTTGTGGAGATTTCCATGTCTGCAATTCCCGAATCTTTGCGTTACAGCGCCAGTCACGAATGGGTCCGCGATCTCGGCAACGGTGTCGTTGCTGTCGGCATCAGCGACCATGCCCAGGCTCAATTGGGCGACATCGTCTTTGTTGAACTGCCGGAACTGGGCAGCAAGGTTAAAGCTGGCGACGCCATCGCCGTGGTCGAATCGGTCAAGGCCGCGTCCGACATTTACAGCCCGCTCAGCGGCACCATTCTGGCGTGCAACGAAGCGCTGACCGATAAGCCCGAGCGGCTCAACGAAGACGCCTACGACGCCGGCTGGCTGTTCCAGTTGCAACTGGAAGATGCGAGCGCCCTGAACGACCTGCTCACCGCCGACCAATACGCCGCCCAGATCTGATCCGCCGGAGATATTCATGACCGCCTCTTCGCTGCACCAGCAACCGCTCACTGCCCTCGCCGACGCCGGTTTCGCGCCGCGCCATCTGGGCCCGAATACCGACGACCAAACCGCCATGCTGGCAACGCTGGGCCTGAACAGCCTGGCCGACCTGATCGGCCAGACCGTACCGGCCAGCCTGCGCATGGACGGCCCGTTGGCGCTGGACGCCGGTCGCAGCGAAACCGAGGCTCTGGCCGAACTGGCGCAAATTGCCAGCCAGAATACCGTTCTGACCAGCCACATCGGCCAGGGTTATTACGGCACTCATATTCCCGCGGCGATTGCCCGCAACGTGCTGGAAAACCCGGCCTGGTACACCGCTTACACACCGTACCAGCCGGAAATCAGCCAGGGCCGTCTGGAAGCCTTGTTGAACTTCCAACAAGTGGTGATGGACCTGACCGGACTGGATCTGGCCAATGCTTCGCTGCTCGACGAAGCCACGGCCGCTGCCGAAGCTTTAACGCTGTGCCAGCGCGTTAATCGCAAAAGCAAAAGCACGCAATTCTTTGTCGACGCCGACACCCACCCGCAAACGCTAGCGGTGTTGCGCACTCGCGCCAAATATCTGGGCATCGAGTTGATCGTCGCACCGGCGGCAAGCGTCGGCGAACACGACGTCTTCGGCGCGCTGTTCAGCTACCCCGGTTCCAGCGGTGCCATTGGCGATATCCAGGCCCACATCGAAGCGGCCAAAACCGCCGGCGCGGTAACCGCTGTTGCCACCGACTTACTGGCACTGATGCTGCTTCGTTCGCCCGGCGAACTGGGCGCCGACATCGCTTTTGGCAGCGCTCAGCGCTTCGGTGTACCGCTCGGTTATGGCGGCCCGCACGCGGCCTTTTTTGCCGTGCGCGACGAACACAAACGCCAAGTGCCCGGCCGCATCATCGGCGTCTCGGTTGATGCCAAAGGCGGCCCGGCGCTGCGCATGGCGATGCAGACCCGCGAGCAACACATCCGCCGCGAAAAAGCGACGTCGAACATCTGTACCGCCCAGGCGCTGTTGGCGAATTTGGCCTCGTTCTACGCCGTCTATCACGGCCCGAACGGCCTGCGCACCATTGCCGAACGCACCCATCGTTTAACCGCCATTCTGGCCGAAGGTTTGCGTCGTAACGGTGTTGAACTGGCCGACCACTGCTTCGATACGCTGACGTTTAATTTCGACGCCAGCGTGCACGACCGCGCCGTCGCCGCCGGCTGCAACCTGCGCCGTTTCAGCGACGGCCGCGTCGGTATCAGCCTGGACGAAACCACCACCGTGGCCGATGTTGAACGGCTGTTCACGGTGTTGCTGGGCGACAATCACGGCCTGGATATCACCGAACTCGACGCCGCTGTCGTTGCCAGCCCGAAACCGGCCCTGCCCGCCAGTCTGCGCCGCAGCGACGCCGTACTGACGCACCCAGTATTCAACCGCTACCACAGCGAAACCGAGTTGTTGCGCTACATCAAACGTCTGGAAAGCCGCGACTATTCATTGGTGCACGGTATGATTCCGCTCGGCTCCTGCACCATGAAACTGAACGCCGCCGCCGAAATGCAGCCGGTCAGCTGGCCGCAATTCGCCAATCTGCACCCATTTGCGCCGGCCGATCAGGCGGCGGGTTACCGCCAACTGGTCAACGATCTGGAAACGCAATTGTTGGCCGTCACCGGCTACGACGCCCTGTCGATGCAACCGAACTCCGGCGCGCAAGGCGAGTACGCCGGCCTGCTGGCGATTCGCCGTTACCACGAAGCCAACGGCGATGCACAGCGCACTTTGTGCTTGATTCCGGCCTCGGCCCACGGCACCAACCCGGCTTCAGCGGCCCTGATGGGCCTGGATGTCGTCATCGTCAAATGCGACGACAACGGCAACGTCGATCTGGACGATCTGGCCGCCAAAGCCGAGCAAGCCGGCGACAAACTCGCCGCCTGCATGATCACCTACCCGTCCACCCACGGCGTGTTCGAAGAAGGTTTGAAACAACTGTGCGACACCATTCACCGCCACGGCGGCCAGGTGTATCTGGACGGCGCCAACCTGAACGCTCAGGTTGGTTTGATGCAGCCGGGTAAAGTCGGCGCCGATGTGTCGCACCTGAACCTGCACAAAACCTTCGCCATTCCGCACGGCGGTGGCGGCCCCGGCATGGGTCCGATCGGTGTGAAAGCGCATCTGGCGCCGTACCTGCCGGGCCATGGAGAAGAGTCTGAAGGCGCGGTCTCAGCGGCGGCTTTTGGTTCTGCCGGCATTCTGCCGATCACCTGGATGTACAACCGCATGCTCGGCCGCGACGGCCTGAAAGCCAGCACCGAAGTCGCCATTCTCGGTGCCAACTATCTGGCCGAAGCGCTGAAAGACGATTTCCCGGTGCTGTATCGCGGCACCGAGGGCCGTGTCGCGCACGAATGCATTCTTGATTTGCGACCGCTGAAAGCCGACACCGGCATCAGCGAAGAAGACGTCGCCAAGCGACTGATGGACTACGGTTTCCACGCGCCGACCATGTCGTTCCCGGTACCGGGCACGCTGATGATCGAGCCGACCGAATCGGAATCGAAAGCTGAGCTGGACCGCTTCATCGACGCCATGCGTGGCATCCGCGCCGAAATCGCCCGCGTTGCCAGCGGCGAATGGGCGGCCGATGAAAGCCCGCTGCGCCATGCGCCCCATTCACAGGCCGATCTGGTCGGCGAATGGACGCGGCCTTACCCGCGTGAGCTGGGTGTGTTCCCGAACGCAGCAGTCAAAGCCGCCAAGTTCTGGCCGGCGGTCAACCGCGTCGATAACGTCCACGGTGACCGCAATCTGATGTGTTCCTGCCCGCCGATTGAGGCGTATCAGTAACATCTCCAGGCGCGTCGGGTGATCGTGAATCGCCATCGCCCGACGCAAATGCCTTCAAGCAGTCCGAGTCGCCACCGCACCCGGCAAGCCTTTATACACCGCCTGCGCCACCAAACCCGTGATCACCACCTTGACCAGATCGCCGGGAATGTAGACCGCCATTATCTGCGTCGAACGCACCAAGCCGTTACCGGTCACCAACATAAAGCCGGCAATACCGAAGACGTACAACACGACGATGCCGCCCACAAAAGCGCCGATGCCGGCCGCTAGCGCCAGGTTCAGGCGTTGCAATTGTTGCGTCACCCAGCCCGTCGCCAGGGCCGCGAACGCCCAGCCGATGGCAAAACCGGCTGTCGGGCCGACAAAGACTGCCAACCCACCCCGGCCACCGGCCAGCAAGGGCGCGCCCATAGCGACAACAAACAACAGCAACACTACCGCCAGAAAACCGCGCACCGGGCCAAGCATCACACCGGCGAGCATCACGCCGAGCGATTGAGCGGTGATCGGAATGCCAGATAAAAACGGCACCGGCGGGATCAATCCCAGGGCGGCAATCAGGGCGGCGTAGAGTGCGATTTGCACCAGACGTTGATCGTTTAAAGCGTGCTCTTTCATCGTTGTTCTCCGTTTATCGTTTTGAATCGTTCGGAATGCCGCCGCGCGCAGCGAGCGCTTCGGCGATGTGATCGGACATGCGGATGGCGTTGATCAACAACGGCACCGCCAGACGCCATTGCTGACGGCCGCCGCCCCGGGTGCGCCAGGCGTCGAGCAAACTGGCGGTCAGCGCCATCAACACCGGCACAAAGCGCACCAGCAGCGCCACGGCAAAGGCAATACGATGCGGCGCGATGCCAACCCAGCGCAGTGGACGCAACAGCGGCATCACCGCCGCCATCATGGCGTCCATCGAAGTGGTCAGCGTCACCAGATTCGCGAGCAACACCAGAATCAGCAGGCGTTGCAGCAACACCAGGCCGGCGGCCCAGCCTTGGGTCCAGGTCTGGAAAATCAGGATCAGCGCCAGAATCGGCAGGATGGGTTTCACCAGCGTTAAGCGCTGCAAACCGCCGGCCCCGAGGCTGGCGTAACCGACGACGGTCAACAGCAACACCGGCAACAGCCACAGCGGTTGATCAATCGGATAGAGCGCAATGCTGATTGCCATCAAAGCCGTCAGCTTGATGCCCGCCGGCAGCCGATGCAGCGGGCTGCGCCCGGCTATGTACAGGCTGATCACAGCGACACCCCGGCCAGACTGGCGCGCTTGTAGGCATCGAGAATCCGTGCCGGTTCGCCGTCGTCGCGTACCCGGCCGTCTTCAAGCCAGATCAAGCGATCGAAACGCTCCAGGCTGTCGAGTTCGTGGCTGATCATCAGCAGTTGCTGCGGCAGGCTGTGCAGCCAGTCGAGCAGGTGCAGCCGGGTTGGGTAATCGAGTGCGGAAAAGGGTTCGTCGAGCACAATCAGCGCCGGTTCCATCACCAACACCGACAAAATACACACCAGCTGTTTTTGCCCTTCCGACAGTGAATGCACCGGGCGTTCGGCCCAATCGGCGCGGCCGTGTTGATCGAGAAACGCCTGTGCTTCAATCTGCGCCTGCTTGCGGCTGCGACCGAGATTGCGCAGACCAAAGGCGACTTCTTCGAGCACCGTCGGGAAGATGATCTGGTGGTCCGGGTTCTGGAAAATAAAACCGACCTGAGCGGCCATCGCTTCCGGGCCGTCGGCTGGGTTGTAGCCGTGCACGCGCACCTCGCCCGCGCTCGGTCTGAGCAGACCGTTGAGCAGCCGCACCAACGACGATTTGCCAGAGCCATTGTTACCAATCAGGCCGATGCGCGGCTCGTTCAAGCTCAGGCTGACATCGGTCAGCACCGGGCGGCCGTCGCGCTCCAGGCGAACGCGATCCAAATAAATGCCGTCTTCTGCCATGGTCCACAGGGTGGTTAGCGTGAGGCCGCGAGCTTAATCCAAAGCAAAGAACCGATCTTTTTAAACTTAACTGATGTCTGTTTTTTGACCTAAAAAACAGAACGCTGTTCTCGGCCCCGGTTTCCGCTAGGCTAGCGCGCTGATCCGATTCACTCGTACGGAACTCATCGCATGTTCGAATTGACGCCGTTTTTCATCGCTTTATTGCTCGTCACCGGCTTTGCCGCCGGCATCATCAACGTTCTCGCCGGTGGCGGTTCCAATTTAACGCTGCCTGCGTTGATGGTTATGGGCTTGCCGGCCGACATGGCCAACGCCACCAATCGCGTCGGCGTCATGCTGCAAAGCCTGGTCGGTTTGCGTGGTTTCAACAAAAGCGGCCGACTGGAACGCACCGACATGCTGCCGATTCTGCTGCCCACCCTGCTTGGCGGTGCCGTCGGCGCCGGCATTGCCTCCTTCTTGCCCAACAGCCTGCTGAAACCGCTGTTGCTGGGCATGATGATCAGCCTGTCGGTGTTGATGATCGTCAAACCCAAAACCGTGTTCCCCGGCCCGGACGAACAACCGCAGCGTATTCGCGACCGTCCCTGGGCCGCCTTTGGCCTGTTTCTGACCGGCATTTACGGCGGCTTCGTGCAGGCTGGCGTCGGCTTTCTGCTGCTCGCCGCCCTGGCCGGCGGCCTGCGTTACGATCTGGTGCGCGCCAACGCGCTGAAACTGTTGTGTGCCGGCAGCTTTACCGCCGTGGCGCTGGTGGTGTTTATCATCGACGGCCTGGTCGCCTGGGTGCCGGGTTTGATATTGGGCGTCGGCACCATGGTGGGCGCGCAAATCGGCGTGCGGCTGGCGTTGAACATCAGCCAGACGGCGCTGAAATGGTTTTTGCTGTGCATGACGCTGGCCGCCAGCGCGGCCGCCATCTGGCTATAAAGGTGGTTTCGCGATGCTGCAACTGACCGATCTGCACAAACATTTCCGCCAGGCCGACGGCGACGTCCGCGTACTGAACGGCTTGAATGCCCGGCTCGAACGCGGCCGTTCGGCGGCACTGCTGGGCGAAAGTGGCAGCGGCAAAAGCACGCTGCTGCATCTGATCGCCGGCCTCGACCGCGCCGACAGCGGCCACATCGAACTCGACGGCACCGATACCCGCGCTTTCAAAGACGCCGACTGGGCCGCCTGGCGACGCAACACACTCAGCCTCATCTTCCAGAACTACCATCTGGTACCGACCTTGACCGTAGCCGACAACCTGGCCCTGCAAGCCCGGCTCGCCGGTCGATACGACTCGAAACAACGCGATGAACTGGTCGAGCGTCTGGGCCTGGGCGGCCTGTTGCAACGTCTGCCGCATCAACTCTCCGGCGGCCAGCAACAACGTGTGGCCATCGGCCGCGCCCTGCTGCACAAGCCGGCGCTGGTGTTGGCCGACGAACCGACCGGCAACCTCGACGAAGCCAGCAGCGCGGCGGTGATGAACTTGCTGACTGAACTGGTGCGCGACGCCGGTGCCAGCCTGTTAATGGTCACTCACAGCCCGGCCATGGCCGGCTATCTGGACGAACGCTGGCACCTGCGCAGCGGCCAGCTTGAGACTGGCGCATGAGACAGCTGGTTCGCGTGTTGCTGACGCTGCTCAGCCACTATCGCCGTCATCTCGGGCAGACACTGTTTCTGACCGTCGGCCTGGTGACCGGCGTCGGCCTCTGGTCAGCGGTACAAATCATCAACGACCACGCCCGCGCCAGCTACGCCGAGGCCGACCATCTGCTCGGCGCCCAGGCCAGCCATTGGATTCGCGCCCGCGATGGCAGCGGCATTGCCCCGGCCGACTACATCGCACTGCGCCGCGCCGGTTTCACCCAAATCTACCCGGTGCTGGAAACCCGGCTTACGGCGAACGACGAACCGCTGTGGCTGATCGCCACGGATTTACTGGCGCTGCCGCGTGCCGAATCGCCCTTGGGCTCGGGTAACGGCGACTGGACCACGCTGATTCAGCCTCCATTTCAGGCTTGGTACCCACCCGATCTGGCGGCTGATTTTGGCCTGGCCGCAGGCGACTCTTTAGCGCTGGACGACGGCCGCACGCTGCCACCGGCGGCGATTCAACAACAACCGCAACAGGGCCGGCGCGTTTTTATGGACATCGGCGCCGCGCTCACCGTCTTGCAACGCGACCACTTCAGTTACCTCGGCGTCGCCAAAATACCCGACGCCAACGCCTTGCGCCAAGCCCTGCCGGATAACCTGCAACTGGTCGATAACCGCCAGCGCCTCGACCTCACTCAACTCACCGCCAGCCTTCATTCGCACCTGACCGCCATGAGCCTGCTCGCCTTCGCAGTCGGGCTGTTTATCGTCTTCAACGCCGTGCGCTTTGCGCTGCATCTGCGCCGACCGACGCTGCATACCTTGCGCGAACTGGGCGCTTCGAACCGAACACTGACGCTGGCTGTGGCCTTGGAAGCGGTGCTGTGGAGCCTGGTCGGTACCCTCGGCGGGCTGGTCGCTGGCCGCGCTCTGGCAACTCTGTTGCTGCCGCCGGTCGCCGCCAGCCTGCAAAGCCTGTACGGCGCGGTGGTTGGTGCCGACATTCAACTTGGCTGGCAACGCCTGCTGTTTGCCTGGGGCATTACACTGGTGGGTTTATTGCTGGCACTGGCCTGGCCGCTGTGGCGCGAAAGCCGCCAGACACTGCGCCAATCGCGTTCCACCAGCGACGACTGGGCCGCCGATGGCAAAGCGCGCTGGTGGCTCGCCGGCGGCGGACTGATATTGGCGCTCGCGGCGTTAATCCTGCACAGCCAGTTGACCAGCGTGACGCAAGGCTTCGTCGTACTTGGCCTGGCCGTTTTCGCCGCCGCCTGGGTATTGCCGCTGTGGCTCGCCCTGGCTTTGCAAGGGGCGCAGCGATGTTTGCCCGAGCGCGCCTGGAAACTGCGCTGGGCATTGCGCGACGCCTGGGCGCAACTGCCGCAAGTGCGTGTCGCCATGATGGCGCTGCTATTGGCACTGACCGCCAACCTGGGCGTCGAAACGTTAGTCGGTTCGTTTCGTTCAGCGCTGACCGCCTGGCTCGACCAACGCCTGGCGGCCGATCTCTACATCCAGGACGACAGCCTGCGGCTGGCGCAATTCACCGACAACGGCACCGCGCCCTGGCTCGTCGCCAGCCATCAACGCAATGGCGTAGCAATTCGCTGGAGTGGCCGGCCGACGCTGATTCGTGGCTTGAACACCGACGCGCCCGACAGCCGCGCACTGCCACTGGCCGATCAAAACGCCCACCTTAACGACTGGCTGGCCGGCCACGACGGCTGGCTGCTGGCGAACGAACAGGCGCACCATCTGACCGGCCTGCAACTGGGCGATGCGGTTGAACTTGACACCGCCACCGGCCCCGCCGAATTCCGCGTTGCCGGTTTTTTCCACGACTACGGCAGCCCCTATTTCCAGTTTTATCTGCCTTACAACGTCGTCGCCCAGCACTGGCCGAACGCCGCACCACAAGGCCTGGCGTTATGGCTGGCCGACATGCCCGCCGCCGAACAACAGGCCGAATCCGCCTTGCTTGCCGCCGGTGCGCAACCGGGCGACTGGCTGAACCAGAACACCATCAAAACCGTCTCGCTGCGTATTTTTGAGCGCACCTTCGCCATCACCACGGCAATGAACGGCCTGACGTTGAGCGTCGCCGGCATCGCGCTATTGGCCGCCTTGCTGGCGCTGCACCAACAGCGGTTAGCGCAATACGCGCATTGGCGGGCGCTGGGTCTAAAACATCGCGAATGGCTGTTGATCGTTGCCCTGCCGTTAGCGTTGTTGGTCGCACTGACCGGCCTGGCAGCGCTGCCGCTGGGCGCTTTGTTGTCGGCCCTGCTGGTGCACGATCTGAACGTGCTCGCCTTCGGCTGGACCATGCCGCTGCGCTGGCAATGGGCACCGGCCGCACGGCTGGCGTTGCTGACCTTCGCCGTGCTGGGAATCACGCTATTGATCAGCCTGTGGCAAGTGCGCCGCCGTTTGCCCCAAGCGCTGAAACAACTGGGGGAGGACGACGCATGAGATGGTTTTGGCTACTCGCCTTATTGTGCACATCTGCGTTTGCTGACGATTACCAACTGCTGCGCGCCGACCCCAGCGGCTACCAAAGTGCCGAGCCGGATTATGAAATGAATTTCCCGGCCGACCATTTGCCGCACTCGGATTTCCGCATCGAATGGTGGTACCTCACCGCCAACCTGACCGACACAAACGGCCAACACTGGGGCGTGCAATGGACCTTGTTTCGGCAATCGCTGACGCCGCAAACCGACCCCGGCGGCTGGGCCAGCAACCAAGTCTGGATGGCACACGCGGCCCTCTCAACGCCCAACGGCCACCGCCACGCCGAACGGTTTGCGCGCGGCGGCATCGGCCAGGCCGGCGTCGCCTTAAACGACGATAGCGACTTCAACGCCTGGCTCGACGACTGGCAATGGACTGGCAGCGGCGCTGAATTATTTCCCGGCACGCTGCAACTGAACTTCGACAACATCGAACTGACGTTGCAGCTGAACGCCAACACACCCTGGGTGCTACAAGGCGACAACGGCTATCACCAAAAATCCAACCTCGGCCAGGCCAGTTACTACTACAGCCAACCGCACATTCAGGTTGCCGGCACGCTCAACATTGATGGCGCAACGCACTCATTAAGCGGCCCCGCCTGGCTCGACCGCGAATGGAGTTCGCAACCACTGGCCCCCAACCAACCCGGCTGGGACTGGTTCGCGCTGCACCTGAACGACGGCTCGGCGCTGATGGTCTACCAACTGCGCCAAAGCGACGGCCCAGCCAGCGTCAGCGGCACCTGGATTGACGCGGACGGTCGCACCGCCCCCCTGCCCGCCCAAGCCATCGAACTGAGCGTCAACCAACGCCAACGCATCGTCTTAAAAGACGGCAGCGAGAAAACACTGCCACTGGACTGGACGCTGACATTGCCCGACCGCAACCAGCGCTGGCGCATTCAGGCTGATCGTGCCAACAGCTGGCTTGACGGGTTGTTTCCGTACTGGGAAGGGCCGGTCCGGGCGGAGGCATTGAACGACAAAACGCCGGCTGGCGTTGGTTATTTGGAGTTAACCGGTTACTGAGCGCTTGCTTAATAACATATACGTTACTATCATTCAAAAAGGAGTTTGACTGATGGCGTCACCCGCTATTAAGCGAATCGCCCTGGAATATCAGAGTCCGGACGGAAAGAGCCCTTTCGGGCGCTGGTTGTCCCAGCTAAAAGATGCCCGGGCACAGGCCAAGATCACCAAAGCCATTAAGCAGATGGAAGCAGGCAACTTTGGTGATCACAAAGCCATCACGGATGGCAAAGGTTTGCAGGAGCGACGCATCCATTACGGCCCTGGCTATCGGCTTTATTACTTTATCGACGGCGACCAACTGATTGTTTTATTCGCAGGCAGTACCAAAGCCGACCAAAACGCCATCATCAAAAACGCCCAACAGTACCTGACCGACTATTTAGTCAGAAAAGCGTAACCACATAGGACATCGACCATGGCCCTCACCCGAGAATTCAAAGACACCGTCATGGAACTGTGCAAAAACGCAGACTACCGCAAGGAACTCCTGCTGGAAGCGCTGGAGTCTTATCTGGAAGGCGACATCGTTGTTGGTAATTCATTGCTGCGTGACTATCTGAACGGCACTCAGGCGTTCGCTGAGGTTGCCAACAATTTGAACATGCAGGAAGCCAGTTTGCGTCGGATGGTCGGCCCCAAGGGCAATGCCACGGCCAAAAATTTATTCAGCCTGTTTAAAGTGTGTTTGCGTCGGGAAGGCATCCGTTCGGCTGACGAATTTCTGCACCAAGCCGCTTGAGCTAACGAAAAAAATGGCGGCTTTTAAGCCGCCATTTTTTATCTTCAAATCACCCACTGATCCATAAACCGATGCACCGGCGTTTGTTTCAGCCGGTCGGCGTCGGTGCACAACTCGAATATCTGCTGCGCGCGCGCCGCTGGGAAACGCGTCGCCAGATTGGCGCGGAATTTCTGCTCCAGCAACGGAATGCCTTGCTCGCGCCGGCGGCGATGGCCGATTGGGTATTCCACCGCCACTTGCTGCGTGGAACTGCCATCGCTGAAAAATACCTGGATGGCGTTGGCGATGGAGCGCTTGTCAGCCTCGTGATATTCAGCGCTGTAGCGTTTGTCTTCAACGATCTCCATCTTGTCGCGCAGTCGGTCAATTTCCGGGTGGGCGGCGTGGAAATCGTCTTCGTAATGTTCAGCGACTAAGTTGCCGAACAACAGCGGCACGGCGGTCATGTATTGCAAACAATGGTCGCGGTCGGCAGCGTTTGCCAGCGGACCGACTTTGGAAATAATGCGGATCGCCGATTCGTGTGTGGTGATAACAATGCGCTCAATGTCATCAAGGCGATCGACCACTTGCGGATGCAAGGTCACCGCCGCTTCGGCTGCCGTTTGCGCATGGAATTCAGCCGGAAAACTGATTTTGAACAGCACGTTTTCCATCACATAACTGCCGTAATCGCGCTGGAATTTAAACCGGCGATCTTGCTCAGGTTTTACTTGTTGGTCTTTATTGGTCTTGCTGAACAGCACGTCGTAAAAACCCCACTGCGGCGCGGTCAGCGCGCCAGGAATGCCCATCTCGCCACGCAAGGCGATATCGACCAGGCGCACCGCTCGGCTGGTGGCGTCACCGGCCGCCCAGCTTTTGCGTGAACCGGCGTTGGGCGCATGGCGATAAGTGCGCAGCGATTGACCATCAACCCAGGCGTGCGACAAGGCGCTCAATAATTGTTCACGCGTCGCGCCCATCAATTTGCCGACCACGGCCGTTGATGCGACTTTCACCAGAACAACGTGATCCAGACCCACCCGGTTGAACGAATTTTCTAGCGCCAACACGCCCTGAATTTCGTGCGCTTTGATCATGGCTTCGAGCACGGCGTCCATCGTCAACGGCGCTTCGCCACGCGCCACCTTTTGCTGCGACAAATAATCGGCCACGGCTAGAATGCCACCCAGATTATCGGACGGGTGACCCCACTCGGCGGCAAGCCAGGTGTCGTTGTAATCGAGCCAACGCACGATGGCGCCGATGTCCCAGGCGGCTTTTACTGGGTCGAGCCGCAACTGAGTGCCTGGCACACGCGCGCCATTGGGCACGATGGTGCCTTCGACAATCGGGCCCAGATGTTTGGTGCATTCGGGAAAGCGCAACGCCAACAGACCGCAGCCGAGCGTGTCCATCAAACAATTGCGGGCGGTGTCCCAGGCTTCTGCACTGGTGATGTCGTAGTCGAGCACGTAATCGGCAATGGCCTGCAAAACGTCGTCGTAGTCGGGTCTGTTGTTTGTATCAACGTTTGAACTCATGCGCTGTTTGTTCCTTTGGTTTTTGTTGATGGGAGACGCTTGGGTGCTGCGCACCCGGGAGACGGGAGACGCCAGTTAGCGAAGAGCAAAACCGTCGCCGCTATTCAGCGTCTCCCGTCCGGGCGGCGAACCGCTCCCGGGTGCGTAGCACCCAAGCGTCTCCCGAAAATCACCGTCGCTCCAGCGGCGTAAATTCCCTCGGTTCCGGCCCGATGTAATTGGCACTCGGTCGAATAATTCGGTTGTTGGCACGTTGCTCTTTGATGTGCGCGGTCCAGCCGGCGGCGCGTGCCATAACAAAAATGGGCGTGAACAGCGGCGTCGGAATGCCCAGAGCGTGATAAGCCGGAGCGTGGAAAAAATCGGCGTTGGGGAAGAGTTCTTTTTCGCGCCACATCACTGCTTCGCAGCGTTCGGCGATGTCGTACAGGCGATGGTCGCCATCGGCGTCGGCGAGTTTTTTTGCCCAGGCTTTGATGATGGCGTTGCGCGGATCGCTGGTGCGATAGATGGCGTGGCCGAAACCCATGATTTTGTCTTTGCGCGCCAGCATGGCGAGCAATTGCTGTTCGGCGTCGTTTGGGTCTTTGAAGCTTTCGATCATCGCCATTGCCGCTTCGTTGGCACCGCCGTGCAACGGGCCGCGCAAAGTGCCGATGGCGCCGGTGACCGCGCTGTGAATATCGGTCAGCGTGCTGGCGGCAACGCGGGCGGTGAAGGTCGAGGCGTTGAATTCGTGTTCGGCATACAGAATCAGGGACGCGTGCATCACCTTGATGTGATTCAGCGGCGGCGCTTTTTGATGCAGCAAGGTTAAAAAATGTTCGGCAATGCTTTCAGCGCCGCTGTCGGTGTCGATGCGTTTGCCGCTGCGGCTGAAATGAAACCAGTAGCAGATGATGCCGGGAAAGGCAGCGAGCAAACGTTCAATGGCTGCATCCTGATCGGTAAAACTCAGCTCCGGTTCCAGCACGCCGAGCATCGAACAGCCGGTGCGCATCACATCCATCGGATGCGCCGAGGCGGGAATGCGTTCGAGCGTTTCCAGCAGCGGTTGCGGTAATTTGCGCAGCGGTGCCAGGCGGTCGAGGTAGTCGTCCAATTCGCTGCGGCTGGGCAGTTCGCCGTATTGCAATAAGTAGGTAACTTCTTCGAAATCGGCCTGGTCGGCCAGGGCCTGAATGTCGTAACCCAGATAGGTCAAACCACTGCCGGATTTGCCGACGGTGCAGAGTTTGGTTTCGCCCGCGACCTGGCCTCGTAAGCCAGCGCCGCCGAGTTGTTTATCAACCATCTTGGCCTCCTGTTTTGATTGTTATTGTTGTTAAACCCAACGCCCTTTATTTCTGCTATTTCTTCGCATTAAACAACGCATCCAGCTTGGCTTCGTAATCGTGATAACCCAGCACGTCATAAAGCTCTTCACGTGTTTGCATGCGTTCAACCACGGCTTTCTGGTCGCCGTTGTCGACAATGCTTTGGTAAACCGCCAACGCCGCCTGACTCATCGCGCGAAACGCACTCAACGGATACAGCACCATGGCAACGCCGACCTCCGCTAATTCGCGTTGATTAAACAAAGGCGTCTGGCCAAATTCGGTGATGTTCGCCAGCACCGGCACGTTCAGGGCTTTGGTGAAGGCACGGTAATCATCGAGCGTGTGCACCGCTTCGGCGAAGATGCCGTCGGCACCGGCCTCGACACAGGCAGCGGCGCGATCAAGCGCCGCCTGCAAACCTTCCTGCGCAAAGGCATCGGTGCGCGCCATGATGAAAAAGCCATCGTCTTTGCGTGCATCAACACAGGCCTTGATGCGGTCAACCATTTCTTCGCTGGAGACGATTTCTTTATTCGGCCGATGCCCACAACGTTTTTGCGGTACCTGATCTTCAATGTGCACCGCCGCCACGCCGGCGCGTTCCATTTCGGCAATGCAGCGGGCGATGGAAAACGCACCGCCGAAACCGGTGTCGATGTCGACCAGCAACGGCAACTCACAGGCCGCGGTAATACGGCGCGCATCTTCGGCCACATCGTTTAACGTGGTGACACCCAGATCGGGCAAACCAAAGGACGCATTGGCGACACCGCCGCCGGACAGATAGATGGCGTCGTGGCCGGCACGCTCGGCCAGCATGGCGCTGTAGGCGTTAACGGTGCCGACAATCGGCAGCGGTTGATGCCGGGCCAACGCCTGGCGAAAACGGTATCCGGCGCTCATTGCGGAGCCTCCTCGGTGAGTTGTTCGAGCACGGCTCGCGCCGAGCGAATGTGGCGTTTCATCAGCAGGGCGGCGAGTTCACCGTCGCGCTGACGCAGTGCCTCGTATATGCGTTGGTGTTCTTCCAGCGCCTGGCGCGGACGGCGGCGATGGTGCGCCGACTGGTAACGAAACATCCGCACCCGCTGATACAGCTCATCGCACAGCAGGCTGATCAACCAACGGTTGCCGCTGGCCTGAATGATTTTGAAATGGAAGTCCAAATCGCCGTCCTGCTGAATGTAGAACTGGCCATCCTGGTCGTCCAGGTAGCGGGCGTGGCGCTCCAGCACCGCGCCGAGTTCGTCCAGATCGGCGTCGCTCATGCGGTCCACCGCCAGCTCGCAAGCCAGGGCTTCGAGGTTTTCGCGAATCTGATACAACTCGATCAATTCAGCCCGTTCAAACCCCACCACCTGCGCGCCCACATGCGGCACCTTGCGCACCAGCTTGCGACTTTCCAGTCGCGCCAGCGCTTCGCGCAACGGCCCGCGACTGATGCCCAGATCGTGCGCCAGGTCCGATTCGCGCAACCGGCTCAATGGCGCAATCTGACCCTGGATAATGGCGTCCAGCAGTTGTTGGTAGATGCGGTCGGTCTGGGTTCTGGCTTCCATGGATTGTCTACAATGTTTAAAAGTTCGGCGATTAAACGGCATCAAAACCGAGGCTTCAACCCTTATTTGTAGACAATTAGTCGCAGTGCAGTCGCGCTTCGCCGGTGTTGTGCGTCGCTGGTCGGACGCGTTAGCATGCCGTCCTGCCCTCTTCTGCCGCTGTGCCTCCGGGTATTTCCTATGAGTCTGGTTGAATTTCGTTTACTGCAAATGACACCCGAGCGCGTGCCCGGCGACACCGACCAGACGCTGTACGACGCCCTGGCCGAACAGGGCGTTGTGTTGCGCAAGGCGTGCGTTAACGGCGTTTGTGGCGTGTGCCGCTGTCGGCTGATGTCGGGTGCGGTGGACTATCGCGGCCGCCACCCTTATGGTCTCAACGGCGGCCAGCAGGCCGACGGCTGGATTCTGCCGTGCATTGCCTACCCCAAGGCCAACCTGAAACTGAACCATCTGCGATTGGACACCCGCTGAGACCAAGCGATGAGCCAGACCTATTTCGATCTTTATTACCGTGGCGACGTTCTGGACGGCTATTCGGCCGATCAGGTGCGACGCGATCTCGCCGTGCTGTTCAAGACCGACGACGCCCGCGTTGCGACCTATTTTTCCGGCCGCACCGAGGTCATCAAATTGCGCGTGGCAGAGGTGACGGTTGCGCGTTATCAGCGCGCGCTGCGCGACATCGGCGCCGAGCTGATTGTGGTGCCTGAAGGCGCGCCGGCACCGGCCGATCCACGCCCCATACAACCAACCGCCGCGCCAGTATCCATCGATACCTCTTCGTTAAGCCTGGCGCAGACCGGCGCCGATGTATTGGATGAGCGACCGCAGCAACCGGCGGCAGTAGCGGTATCCGGTTTGTCGTTGTCGGACACCGGTGCCGATTTGCGCGACACCACCGGCGCAGCCCAGGACGACGTCCCAAAACCGCCCGACACCAGCCATCTGACGTTGAAATAATCCGGCTGGCGACGCGGCCGATAGCCTGATTCAACTGGTCAAACGACGACGACGCGCCTAGCATGACGGCTTCTGTCAGATAGGTTCAGCATGTCGTCCCCGTCCATTTCCAAATCTCGTCGTACCGCCTTCAGTGAACCCGTTTTCCGCCCTTATTTTCTCGCTGCCTGCTTCGCCACCTTAGGCACCTGGATCGTGCGTTTTATGATCGGTTGGTTTGCCTGGCATCTGACCGAATCGGCCTTTTGGGTCGGCGCCGTCAGCGCGCTGTTGCTGGTGCCAACCTTTGCGCTGTCGCCGTTGTTCGGCGTGTTGTCCGACCGGCTCGACACCCGCAACGGCATCATCATCACCGCCACCTGCAACACCTTGATCGCCGTGACGCTGACCGCGCTCTATCTGCTCGGTCGGCTGAGCATTGAACCGCTGCTGCTGTTCGCACTGGCGTTTGGCAGCGTTACCGCCGCCCACCAGCCGATGCGCCTGGCGTTAATGCCGCGCATTTTGCCGCGCGAATTATTGCCCAGCGGCATCGGCTATTCGGCCATCGTGTTCAATACCTCACGCATCATCGGCCCGGCGTTGGCCGCCGCCTTGTTGACTGTCAGCGGCCCGTTCTGGGTGTTTGCATTGGCGACGGCCTTGTTCGTCACCACCGCCATTCTGTTGCGCCGTCTGCCCAACGCGCCGGCCGCCGAGCGCGACCAACCGGCCAGTGTGTTGAACGACATGGGCGCTGGTTTCCGCTTTATCGCCCAGACCCCGATGATCCGGTTGATTCTGGCGATGACGCTGGTCAACGGTTTGCTCGGCCGTTCGGTGACCGAATTACTGCCGGCGATTTCCGGGCACCTGGCGGGCGGCACGCCCAGCGCTTTGGCAACGCTGACCGCCAGCGCCGGCGCCGGTTCCATTCTCGGCGGCTGGGTGACATCGCGCCAAAGCGGCAATCCCGGTCGCATCAGTTGGTTGGTGTACCTTGCGTTGTGCGTCAGCGCATTGGTGTTGATGCCAGTTATTTTGTTGCACGGTCTGGTGGCGATGGTGCCGGTTATTTTTGTGTCGAGTCTGTTTATGACGGTCATCGGCACCGGCAGCCAGGCGCTGCTGCAACTGACGGTCGACAACGCCTATCGCGGCCGGGTGTTGAGTATCTGGTCGATGGTGAGTCTGGGTGCGCCGTCCATTGGCGCGTTCAGCATGGGCGCGGTCGCCGAATCATTCGGCTTTGGCTGGACCTTGTTGATATTTTCGTTGGTCGCACTCGGCCTCACGGCTTTGCTGTGGCAACGGCGTCATCGTTTTTACACGCTCGACGGCGCGACTCATTCCACCTCCTGACAGGCACGAACAGAGTTCAGCGTCTAAGCTGCAAACAGCCCTACCGAATAAGGATGCGCATGTTGCGTTCAGGCAAGACCCCGGAAGAAATCGAGCTGCAGCGAAAACTCCTGTTGATGCGTTTTTTTATCATCGCTGGCAATTTGGTGATGGTGCCTTTTCTGATCGTCTCGGTGCTGCATCAGCGCTGGGAATTAGCCACCATTCTGGCACTGATGATTGGCGCCACCGCCGGTCTGGTGGCTGGTGCGCACCAACGGCAACAAACCAAACTGACCAGCCAATTACTGTCGATTTTATTGTGGTTGTTTAACGTCTATTTGATCGTCACCGGCGGCCATGCCGGCACCGGCGTCTATTTCGCCTTTGGTCTGGTGGTGTTGATGATCATGATCGCCGGATTACGGCTGGGCGTTTATCTGGGTGTGTCGTTTTTGGTCGTGGCGGCAGCGGCGCAATTTTTTCACCCGCAGTTTGCCTATCACTACCCACAGGACGGCCGCGTCCGTCTGATTATTGCGCTGGCATTTTTAGTGGCGCTGTCGCTGATTTCCGAATGGATTCATTTGCAATCCTATCGGGCGATTAAGTTCACTGTTGAAACGCATCGCCAGAATTCGCTTACCGATCCGTTGACTCGTCTGGTCAATCGCGCCGGTTTGGAACGCAGCCTGGAACAATGGCACGACCCGCGCCAGCAGGCGTCGGTAGCGTTGATCGACATCGATCATTTCAAGCAAATTAACGACCATTACGGCCACGCCATTGGCGATCAGGCACTGGCGACGGTTGCCAAAGTGCTGCGCAATAATCTGAAGCAAAGCGACATTGTTTGCCGTTGGGGCGGCGAAGAATTCGTGTTGATTTTTGAGAAGTTGAGTCTGGCGCGCGCGGCCGATGTGGTTGATCAATTACGCGAATTATTGGCCGACCGGACCATCAATCTCGACGGCCAGGAATTGACCTTGCAATTCAGTGCCGGCGTTGCCGAATTTACCGGCAGCGCCGGCTTTGCTGCTGCACTGCAACTGGCTGACGCCCGCGTTTATCAGGCCAAACGTTCAGGCCGTAATCGCGTCGTCAGCCAGGACGAAGCTGCGCCGTCAGTCTGAGGTTTCCAGCTTGCGTCTGGGGTTAAAATCGCCCTGCAATTGACCCAGTTCCCGGTACAGTTGTTCGGCCGCTGCCGAATGTTTTTCCGGCAGCACCAGCTCCAATGTCACCACCAGATCGCCGGCCGGATTCTGGCCCAGACCGCGTTCTTTTAAGCGCAGTTTTTTGCCCGATGTCGAACCTTTGGGCACCGTTAAACGCACCGCACCTTGCAGCGTCGGCACCATGACTTTGGCGCCCAGCGCGGCTTCCCAAGGCGTGACCGGCAAGGTCAATTTCAGGTCGCGCCCGTCCACCTCAAAGCGCAGATGTTCAGCAAACTCAACTTCCAAAAACAAATCGCCCGCCGCGCCTTTACCAGCACCCGGTCCGCCTTGCCCGGCCAGTCGAATGCGCTGGCCCGGCAACACACCGGCCGGCACTTTGATTTTGAGTGTGCGCGTACGGGACTGACCCGGGTTCCAGCCGTCGTCGGGCAAACGCAAACGGATTTCGCGCTCGACGCCGTTGACCGCTTCTTCCAGCGTCAGACGAATGGGGTGAGTGACGTCCTGGCCGCGTTGATCGAACGCAGCCTGCCAGTTTTGACGACCGCCACGAGCGCCCATTCCGCCATTCATGCCGCCAAAGACGGATTCAAAAAAATCCCCGAACTGACGATTAAAATCGGCGTCGCTGTAGTGCCGCGACTGGCCGCGACCGCCCACGCCGCTGGCACGCAATTGCCGCAACTGATCGTATTCGGCGCGACGTTTGGCATCGCCAAGCACTTCGTACGCCTCGCCCACTTCTTTGAAACGGGCTTCGGCATCGTCGGCCTTGCTGACGTCGGGGTGATATTGCCGCGCCAGTTTGCGATAGGCCTTTTTGATCTCGGCTGCGTCGGCGCTGTCTGCCACGCCGAGCACGCGATAATAGTCTTTGAACTCCATAACGATTCTCCGCTGAGAGCTCTCATCTGCGCTGTAAATGTGATCTGTTAGCGCGGTTACAAGGTCAGCCTGCGGCCAGCGTTTCGAGCGTGAGCGCGGTGCGCAGCAGGCGTTCGTCGCCGCCCGGCAACGCCGTTAATTGTACCGAAGTTGGCAAGCCCCCGGCGTCGGTTCCGGTTGGCAACGCGACCGCCGGGCAAGTCAATAAACTGGCCGCCATGGTCAGGCGCAGCGCTTCCAGATTCACCTTGGCATAGAGTGCATCGTCGCTTAGCAGCGGCGCCAGTTCGGGTGCAACGTTCGCAACCGTCGGCGATATCAACAAGGCGCCATCGAGCTGCGCGGCCAAGTCCAACAGCAGTTGCTGGCGCGCGCGATACAGGCGAATGACGCGATCCGGCCCGGCGTCTTTGACGGTCAGTAAACGGTCGCGCACACGCGGGTCGAAATCGCCAGCCGGGCGCGATTCGATTAGGTCTTTGTATTCGGTGTAGGCCTCCATGCCGCCCAGCCAGCCGTTGCTGGCAATGGCTGCCAAGGCATCCTGAATGGCTGCGACCGGGCGACGAATCACGCGCACGCCGGCCGCTTCAAAACGCTCGGCGGCGGCCAGCAAATTGGCGCGCACCGGTTCGGAAATAAACGGATCGGCCAGGGCATCAGTGTCGAGAATGACGCGGATTTCGCTCGCGGCAACGGGCGCGCGATGTTCAACACGACCCAGACGCATGGCGTCGTCTACCGCCAGCACATCGGCCAACGTTCGCGCCAGTACGCCGAGCGTATCCATTGAACGTGACAACGGATGCACGCCGCCCATTTTGGGCCGGTCCATCGACGGCCGGTACGACACCAAACCGTTGAACGCGGCCGGAATGCGCAGCGAACCGGCGGTATCGGAACCAATAGCAGCGGTCACAATGCCTTGCGCCACGGCCATCGCCGAGCCACTGCTGGAACCGCCGGGAACGCGGGCCGGGCCGCTGCGCTTGAGCGTCGGCGTGCCGTAATGCGGGTTCAGCCCCAGGCCGGAATACGCCAGTTCAGTCATGTTCACCTTGCCGACCGACACCAGCCCGGCCTGCGTCGCCAGACGCACCGCTTCGGCGTCTTGCGTGGCCGGGGTGTCGTACAACTGGCTGCCCGCGGTGGTGACGGTGCCGGCCATATCGACCAGATCTTTCCAAGCAATCGGCACGCCGTCGATCGGGCTGAGCCGCTGGCCGGCCTGCTGACGCGCACGCGATTGTTCCGCTTCAAAGCGCGCCCGTTCGGACAGGATGGCGATAAAAACAGATTCGGACTGGGTCGCTTTGGCAAGCGCGGTTTCGGTCAACTCAACCGGGTTCAATCGGCCGCTGGCAATGCCTTCGGCTTGTTGCCAGAGCGTCGTTGGGGTGTCAGTCATGGAGTCCTCAAATGAATTCAAACGCGCCGATCGTGCAGCGCTTCGCTGCGCATCAGCCGGCGGATGTTATCGACACTGGCGTTCAGGATGCCGGTCACCGACCGGTCCGTCAGTCCGCCGACGTGCGGCGTTGCTACCAGATTGCAGTGGAAAATCGGATCGTTCGTATCGGGCGGTTCCTGCCAGAAAACGTCCAGCCCGGCGCCAGCCAGATGGCCCGATTGCAACGCCGCGAACAAGGCATCGCGCTCAATCAGTCCACCGCGACCGACGTTGACCAGAAAGCTGCCCGGCTGCATCTGCGCCAGGCGTTCGGCGTTGATCAGGCCGTGGCTGTCGGCGGCATCAGGCAAGGCCAGCACAACGATGTCGGATTCCGCCAGCAGGCGCGGTAAGTCGTCGCGGCCGCCGAGCCAGTCCAGACCGAAGGCACCCGCCAAAGCAGCATCGGCGCTGCGTTTGATGGCGCATTGGCGCACGCCGAACGGCGCCAAGCGCTGACTCAATGCCTGACCAATAGCACCAAAGCCGACCAGACCGACGCGTTTGCCAAACAGACTTTGGCCGGTCGGTTGCCCCATCAGACCGGCGGCGAGCGTCTGGGCGTGTTCCGGCGCGCGGCGCAGTAACGCCAGCATCAGATACATGGCGAGTTCCGCCACCGAATCGGCGTTGCCGGAACCGGCCGTTGGGACATTTGCCACGGCGACACCGGCGCGCTCGGCGGCGGCCAGATCGACGCCTTCGAGGCCCGCGCCCATTTGCTGAATCAGTTGCAACCGGTCGGCGCCCTCAATCAGCGCAGCATCGAGTTGGCTCATGGTCGGAATCACCACCTCGAAACCGGCAAGGCTGGTCGGGTTAAAACCGGTGGCGACGAATTCAACCTCCGGCAAGGCGGCTTGAAAACGCGCCAGAATTCCGCCCCAGGCAGTTTCCGGCGCGGCAAATAACACCCGCATACAGCAATGGACTCCTTGTGATCGTGGCGCGGCTTTCAGCAACCGGGTTGCACAGCAAGATGCAGGCCTAGTTCGCGGCCAGCGTTGGCGACGGTACCCCGACCAACTGCATCACGGCGGCGGCGGCGGCCTCGAAATAATCGATGTCGGTGAGGGTTTTCGAACCCAGCACGGCGCCTTGCAGCAGCGCCAGAATTTGCCGGGCGCGATTGGCCGGGTCGGCGTCGCCTAACTGTTGCAGAACGGCGCTCAGCCAATCGAGATTCAATTGATAAAACGACGACACACAACGGTTCACTTCATCGGGTAACGAATCTTTCTCTGCCGCCAGCATCATGCAGATGGTCAGACGATTATTGCCGGCGCGCAGCTCGCTGCCGTAGATGTCGACAAACTGCCGCAGCTGTTCCTGCGGTTCGTCGACGCGTTGAGAAATTTGTTCCAGCGCCCGCCCGAACCGCGCCTGATAACGGCTCGCCACGGCGACGCCCAGGTGCGTTTTGGTGGGAAAGTGGTAATGCACGCTGGCGCTTTTGATGCCGACATCGTCCGCCAGCGTGCGGAAACTCAGGCCGGCATAGCCGCGCGTGCGGATGGTTTCTTCGGCCCGCTCCAGCAGGCGTTCAGCAGTGGGATTCATGGCAGTTCACATTCGTTGGCGATGACAGTGGCTAGTGACCAGCGCAATCAAAAAACTGACCTAGCGGTCGGTAGTCTATTGACGCTCTGCCGGGCTGTCACTATAGTTCGCCTACCTATCACTAGATAGATAACGGAGGAATGCCGATATGACACAGACAACGCAAGCGCAATTGGTGGTTTTGGGCGGTGGCCCGGGTGGTTATTCAGCGGCCTTTCGCGCCGCCGATCTGGGCTTGCAAGTGACGCTGGTGGAACGCTACGAGCGCTTGGGCGGTGTCTGTCTGAACGTCGGTTGCATTCCCTCCAAGGCACTGCTGCACATCGCCGGCGTGGTCGAAGAAAACGAACATCTGGCGGAATTGGGTTTCGCTCCGCAGCAACCGGAACTGGCCGCCGTACAGCGCTTTCGCGACCAGACCGTGGAGCGCATGACCACCAACCTCAGCGCGCTGGCAAAAGAACGCGGCGTGACGGTGATTCAGGCTACTGGCGTATTTGAAGACAGCCACCAGCTGCGCCTGAGCCATGCCAACGGCACCGAGTCGCTGCTGCGTTTTGAACAACTGATTCTGGCGGTCGGTTCGCGCGTCGTGGCATTGCCCTTCCTGCCCAAAGACGAACGCATCTGGGATTCCACCGATGCGCTGAAACTGAGCCAGATTCCCAAGCGCCTGCTGGTAATTGGCGGCGGCATTATCGGTTTGGAAATGGCGACGGTGTATCGCGCCCTCGGCAGCGCCGTCACCATTGTCGAAGCCGCCGACCAACTGATTCCGGCGGCCGACTCCGACTTGGTGCGGCTGTACCAACGCCAGAACAAAGACCGTTTCGACATCCGCCTGAAAACGCGGCTGGACAGCGTAAGCGCCACCGAAGCGGCACTGAACGTCACCCTGACCGACGCCAACGACCAAAGCGTGAGCGCCGATTTCGATGCCATCCTGGTGGCCGTCGGTCGGCGTCCGAATGGCGATTTGATTCAGGCCGAGAAAGCCGGATTAACAGTGGATGACCGCGGCTTTGTGGCCGTCGATGAGCAGTTGCGCACGAACGTGGCGCACATTCTGGCGATTGGCGATCTGGTCGGTCAGCCGATGCTGGCGCACAAAGCCAGCCATCAGGGCCATGTTGCGGCCGAAGTCGCCGCTGGCGAACCGGCACGCTTTGCGCCGCTGGCAATTCCGTCCATCGCCTACACCCATCCGGAAGTGGCCTGGACGGGTCTGACCGAAAAAGAAGCCAAGGCGCAGGGCCTGAACGTTCGCACCGCGGCTTTCCCGTGGAGCGCCAGTGGCCGCGCGTTGGCGTCGGGTCAAGGCAACGGTCGCACCAAACTGATTTATGACGCCGACAGCGACCGTTTGATCGGTGCCGGCTTAGTCGGTGCGCACGCCGGCGAATTGCTCGGTGAACTGACATTGGCGCTGGAATTCGGCGCCAGCACTGAAGATCTGGCGCTGACCATTCACGGCCACCCGACATTGCACGAAACCGTCGGGCTGGCGGCGGAACTGGCCGGCGGCACCATCACCGATTTGCCCAATCCGCTCGCCAAGCGCCACCCCGCGACGGCCTGACGGTAATTAGGGCCGCGCTCAGATTGGCAGCGGTGCCAGCTCGGAAACCAGGCCGGCCTGACGCAGATCGCGCCAGAAATCAGCCGGGATAACGGCATCCAGCGCGGCCCGGTCTTCAGCAATCCGCTCCGGCTTGCTGGCACCGGGAATCACCGCCGCCACGGCCGGATGCGCCAGTGAAAACTGCAATCCGGCCGCTTTCATGCTGACGTTGTAGTGGTCGGCAATCGCTTTAATACGGGCAACGCGTTCGCGGATTCCCGGCGTCATGGGGGCGTATTCGAAGTTCGGGCCACCAACGAGCGCGCCGGAGCTGTAAGGCCCGCCGACAATAACGCCCAGTTGCTGCGCCACCACTTCCGGCATCAGCCGCTGCAACGCCCGGTCGTGATCGAGCAGGGTGTAACGACCGGCGAGCAGGAAGCCGTCCGGACGCGGGCCATCAAGCGCCAGCAGCAACTCAATCGGTTCGACCCGGTTAACGCCCAAACCCCAGGCGCCGATCACGCCCTGATCGCGCAAATCGTCCAACACCTTGAACGCCCCTTTGCGCGCGGTTTCAAACACGCTGAGCCAGTCATCGCCGTAAAAATCCTGCGCGACATCGTGCACCCAAACCATGTCGATGCGGTTGGTGCGCAGCCGTTTGAGGCTGTCTTCAATGGAACGCAAGGTGGCGGTGGCGGAGTAGTCGTTAACGATGCGGTTGGCCCGGCCGTACTTGAACACCTCGCCTTTTTCGCCCAGATCGCGGGCGCTGACGTCTTCCAGTTCATCCAACACCAAACGGCCTACCTTGGTGCTGATCACGTAGTCCTGGCGCGGTTTGTCGGCCAAGGCTTCGCCCAGGCGCAATTCGGCGAGGCCAGCGCCATAAAACGGCGCGGTATCGAAATAGCGGATGCCGTCTTGCCAGGCAGCGGCCACCGTGGCCAGGGCTTCGTCTTCGGGAATATCACGAAACATATTGCCCAGCGGGGCGGTACCAAAACCCAAACGACCGGGCAGTAATTGTTGAACAGTCATCGATCTCTCCTTTCCTGCAACGTCATCATCTCAGTGCCGGACGTCGAGTTTGGCCGTCGCGGCACGCCATTGGTTTGGAACGACGCCATCATGGTCGTCCATCACAACATACGACCAATTTATTTCTTGAATTTAAGATATTTTCAAAGAATATATCTTGATGCGATACGACCTGAATCTCCTGCCCATTTTGCTCGCGCTCATTGAAGAACGCAGCGTCACCCGCGCCGCCGATCGGCTGGGCATGACGCAACCCGCCGTGTCCAACGCCCTCACCCGGTTGCGCAGCTTGCTGAACGATCCGCTGTTCATTCGCGAACGCTACGGCATGCAACCCACGGCCAAAGCGATGGCGCTGGCGCCGGTGATTGAAGCCGCGTTGGGCGACTTGGATGAAGCGATTCTGGAGCAACAGGATTTCAATCCGCAGCGCGCGGAGCGGCAATTTGTCATCGCGCCAAACAGTTACGCCGAACTGGTGCTGGCGCCGTTGATTGTGTCTCGCATGCGCGAACAGGCACCGGGCATTCGATTGCGGCTGACGCCTTACGGCAGCGACCTGGCCGAGACCGGCGTTATTTCGGGCGAAACCGCACTCGCCATCGGCCGGATGGTCGATCCGCCCGACAATCTGGTGGTGCAGCATTTGATGGATGAAACGCTGGCTTGCGTGGTGCGTGCCGACCACCCGGAAGTAAGCGATCGGTTAACGCGACCGCAGTACGAGCGCCTGAAGCACGTCAATGTGTTGCCGCCTGGGCGCCTGCGTGCGGGTTTGTTTCAGGCCCTGGAACGGCAACAACTGAAGCGGGAAGTGGCGGTATCGGTCACGCATTTTCTGGCGGTGCCGGAAATCATTGCCGTAACGGATTACTGCGCCACCCTGCCCAGTCAGGTTTGTCGGCGGCTGGCAGACGATCCGCGCTTGAAAATCCTGCCGCCGCCGGTCGATCTGGGCACCTTTCCGGTCGATATGGCCTGGCACCGGCGCTACCGCGATGACCCGGCCCACCGCTGGTTGCGCCTGCTGATTCTGGCGGTCGCGAATTCGGTCGCCCGGCCGGAACGCGCTGAATAGCCGGACGACGAACCTGCGTTCGTCGGTTCTGTCAGGCCGTCGGCACGGTGCCGCCGTCAATCCGGAATTCAGCGCCGGAAATGGCAGCGGCGCGATCGGACACCAAAAACAGAATCAAGTCGGCCACTTCTGCGGGCTTGGCGGGCCGACCCAATGGAATGCCGCCGAGTGCGTCCATGATGATTTTCTGGCCGCCGGCGTAGTCAGTGCCGGCATCAGCGGCGGTGCGTTGCACCAGATGCACGGCGCCATCGGTTTCGATCCACCCCGGCGATACGCGCACCACGCGCACGCCTTTGGGCGTCACTTCTTTCGACAGGCTTTTGCTGTAGGTCGACAAGGCCGCTTTGGCCGCCGCGTAAGCCGTGGTGGAACCGGGCAGCGGCAACTCGCGCTGAATGGAGGTAACGTGAATCACCACGCCCGATTTCTGCGCCAGCATGGCGGGCAACAAGGCACGGTCCAGGCGCACCGCCGGCAGTAAATTCAACGACAACTCCGCTTGCCAGGTCGCTTCGTCCAGCGCAGCAAAGCCGCCAGGATGGGCGGTCGATCCGCCGACCAGATGAATCACGATATCGACCCCGCCCCAGTGTGCCAGCACCCAGTTGGATACCGTGTCGCAGCCCGCCGTTGTGCTGACATCAGCGGCGATAAAGTGCGCGTTGGCGGGCAATGTTTCCGGCTCGCGTCGAGCCGTCGTTACAACCTCAGCGCCCTGCGCCACCAGACGTTCGACCAGAACCGCGCCCACGCCTTGGGTACCGCCAGACACCAGCACGCGCTTTGCCGTCATATCCATTGCCGTCATGCCGCGACGATTTCCAGCCGATCGATCAAGCCGTCGACCAACTCAAAACGGTAGCGCAACACCACCGGGCTGCCGGGAAACGAACCTTCCACCCGGGCGTTGACGAAGACAGCCGAGGCATCGCTGTCCGTCGATAACGGTGTGGCGTGATGCTGGTAACGTGCGCGGGTGTCGCGCGCCCAATCGGCTATGGCAGCGTGGCCCTGGCGCCATTCGCCTTCGTCTTTTACGCGTGCGTCAGCGGTGAAATGGCTCACCTGGGCATCGATATCGCCAGCGTTGGCGGCGGCAAAATACGGCGCCAGTGGAGGCGGCAGTTCAACATTAATGGTCATAAAAACAGGCTCCTCACAGTTCGAGGTCGCCATGCTGATCTGTACTCTATAAAATGACAAGAACCGACAAAAAAGTATGGTACTTACCCATGAGTAAGAAACACAATTTTACGCGGGATACCGCCGCCGAAGGTGTCGAAAAAGCATTAAAGATGCTGGAAGGCCGCTGGAAGCTGATCATTCTGTTCCATCTGTTCGGCGGGCAGGTGTTGCGGTTTTCCGATTTGGAAAAAGCCATCGACGGCATTTCCCAGAAAATGCTGATTCAGCAACTGCGGCAATTGGAGAACGACGGCATCGTCCGCCGCATCGTGCACCATCAGGTACCGCCGAAAGTGGAATATTGTCTGACTGACTGGGGGCAATCGCTGTGCCCGGCGCTGGACGCCCTGCTCGACTGGGCCGCGCAACAGCCCGCCCAGACTGAAACAACGCCCTGAGCAACGCCCCCACCTGAACCCCCCGCTCAAGTTTCCTCTGCCGGAACCGACACATTAGGTAACTCCGGCAGACACGGACGTGTAGTCGCCAGAACACATCGGCCTCGGCCGACCCTCTGCTCTGGGAGACTGACCATGTTCCGACCCTGGATACTTTTACCCTTCACAATTGGCAGCGTTTACCCCGCCGACGGGCTCGAAATTGAACTGGGCGTTGCCACCCATCACTGGGTTTCCGAAGGACTCTACGAAGATAACCGCCTGGTGGGCACCGGCTACAAACGCTGGGAAGCATCGACCTTCATCAATTCCTTTGGCGACCGATCCTACAGCGGCAGCTATCGCTGGGATCTGTTCCGGGGGCTCAGCGTCAGCTCCGGCATCATTCATGGTTATGGCGTCAACGCCACCTGGTTTCCGATGCGTATCGATGACGAAGTGGTGTTCGTCTCCCTCAACGCCGAAACCTTCATGCAAGCCCCAGTAAACCTCCGCCTGCGTGTATTGGGCGAGGCGACCATTCTCTCCCTGGTGGTTCGGCCTCCGGTGTAACCCGCGGCTGTTAACCCCGGCTGGACCGTAACCGGTCCAGGCGCAGGCGCTGACGGGCATCAAACAACCGCCGACTGGCCAGATTCACCGCAAACAGCGTCCCGAAGCCGGAACCCAGGGTGATGCCAAACATAATCATGATCTGGTATTTCACCGCCAGCGACGGCGCGCTGCCGGCGAGAATCTGACCAGTCATCATGCCCGGCACGCTCACCACACCGGCAGCGGCCATGGCATTGATGACCGGAATCAGCCCCGAACGCACCGCAGCCCGGCGAATGTCGCTCAGCGCCTGTGGTGCCTTTTCGCCTAGCATCAAGCGCGCTTCGATCACAGCGCGTTGCCGCCAGGCCGACTCGGTCAGACGGTCCAGCGCCAGGGTCACTGAATTCATGGTATTGCCGAGCAACATGCCCAGCAGCGGAATGGCGTATTGCGGCTGGTACCAGGGGTCGGGGCGAATCACGACGGCCAGCATCAAAATAGTCACGCTGAACGCCGAAATGAACATCGACAGCGTACCGATGCCGAACCCCCAACCGCCTGTGAGCGGTCGCGATTGCCGCACCCAGACTTCACGCCCGGCAATCACCAACATGCCCAGAGCCAGCAACGCCACCCACAGCAACGCACCGACCGCGAACAACGCCTCCAGCACCAAACCAATCAGCGACAACTGCACCGCCGTGCGCAACGCTGCCACCACCAGACTGCCACTCACCCCCAAACGCGCCGCCCACAGGGTGGCCGCCAACACCAGTAATAAAGCCGCTACCAGACACAGTTGCCAGACGCTCAAATCGATAACGTTCATACGCTTACCGCCTCAGCCGAACGGCCGAACGACAGGCGTTGATCCGCCACTCGCTGTAATTGCGCGGTATCGTGCCCGACCCAGATGGCGATTTTCTGCTCACGGCGAATCAGGCTTACCAGCCAGTTTTCCACCAGAGAGCGACTGCCTTCGTCGAGGTTGGCGGTCGGTTCATCGAGCAACAAAACGCGCGGCTGATACGCCAGTGCCCGCAACAACGCCAGACGCTGCTTTTCGCCGGTAGATAACCGATCGACCGACCAGTCGGTGGGGTCCGACGCAAACCCCAACGCTTGCCAGTCGTGCACTCTTTGTTGCGGAAAATGCTCAGCCACCGAATCGAACCACCACTGACTTTCCGCCGGCACCAACATCACCTGGCGGCGCCAGTCGTGCGCGGCAAAGGCCGATTGCGGTTGATCGTTCAAACGCACCTCGCCCTGGTGCGTATCCAGGTCGGCCAGGGCGCGCAGCAAGCGCGATTTACCGCAGCCCGAGGGACCAGACACACCGAGAATCTGGCCGGGTGTGAGTTCAAGGGTGAGTGGGTTGAGTCCGGGGATGGTCAGTTGAATCAGTTGCAACATCGGGCAGCGCCTAGCGAAGAGGCGGACGACGATGGGGGTTTTCCGCAGTGGGGTCAAGTCGGGCTGAAGCGTGATCGCGCGCTACCAAAAATGTGAAGCAGGTCTACTTTTAAAACACCCCGGCACCAAGGTCTGTCGCCCGTGACTCAGCCCTTACCTTGTTTGCAACCACGCCCACCAACCGCCTTATTTGCGTTACTGGCGGCCCTGATGCTGCCGGCGCCAGGCCAGGCGGACGACTTTGAAATCGAAATGGGCCTGGCGACCCACCATTGGATTTCCACAGGCCTGTACGAAGACAACCAACTGATTGGCACCGGCTACCACAATTGGGAAATCGCCACCTTCGTCAATTCGTTCGGCGACCGATCCTACAGCGCCGGTTATCGCTGGAATTGGCCGGGCTGGCTCAGTTTGAGCACCGGCGTCATCCACGGTTATCGCGAAAATTCCAATTGGTTCCCGCTGCGGGTCGATGACGAAATTATTTATGTAGTACTCAATGCCGAGCCAAAATTCGACGGCCCGCTGGGCGTGCGACTGAGGGTGTTGGGCGAGGCGACGATGCTGTCGGTGGTGGTGCGGCCGATTGGGAAACGGCACCGGCTGAAGGTGACCGGGGATGTGAATTTGAATACTGAAGGTGTTAAAGCGGCGCTGAATTGAGATTGAGTGAAGTGTCGGGTGATCAGAATGAGCGCACAAAACCAAAGACGGAGATATAGGCACGCCCGGTCGGGATGGACTGAGGTGCTTCGCACCTCACCCTTCGGGCGCCTGCGGCGGTCCTGGACGCTGGGCGTCCAGTCGAACCAGAGGGTTCGTCCACACCGCCCGCAACTGACAGAATTAAAAAAGCCCCCGGCCTTTTGGGCCGGGGGCTTTTTTAATTCTGGCGGTGAGGGAGGGATTCGAACCCTCGATACGTTTCCGTATACACACTTTCCAGGCGTGCGCCTTCGACCACTCGGCCACCTCACCATACACGCTGTCGCCACACGCGGCGCAACGGCGGCGAACTCTAGCGGATCGACCGGGCCAATGCAAGTTTTTCAGGGAAAACAAGCGCTTAGCTGCGATCCGTTTGTTGACGACGGCTATTGTCGAACCAGCCGGCGGTTGTCGGCTTCGAACGCTGGGTCGTTGCTGCGGTAAGGGTTGATGTCGAGTCCGCCGCGTCGAACGTAACGGGCGTACACGGTCAATTGTTCGGTGCCGCAGTGCGCACGCAAATCCTGAAAAATACGCTCGACGCATTGTTCGTGGAATTCGTTGTGCTGGCGGAAGGAGATCAGGTATTTCAGCAGCGCAGCGCGGTCGAGTTTGGGGCCGTGGTAGTCGATGACGACGCTGCCCCAGTCCGGTTGGCCGGTAACCAGACAGTTGGATTTGAGCAAGTGGCTGTTGAGCACTTCGTGCACCGGCTCGCCCGGCAGCGTCGCCAACAATGTCGGGTCGGTCTGGTATTGATCAGTCTCGATGTCCAACTCGTCGATGTTTTCGCCCGGCAGGGCAAAGATGTCTGCGCTGTGGCCCATCTGGCCGAGCGGTACCAGCGTGACCCTTACTTCGGCACCGGCGGCGTTGCTCAAATCGGCGGTCATGGTTTCGGCGACTTCGCGCAGGCTGGCGAAGTGGCTTTGGTTGAACGAGTTCAGATACAGCTTGAACGATTTGGATTCGATCAAGCGCGGCGAGTCGGCCGGAATGAAAAACTCACCCAGCGCCACCACCGGCTTGCCTTTGGGGTTCAGCCAGGACAGCTCGTAGGCGTTCCAGATGTCGACACCACGGAACGGCAGCGCCGCGCCATCGACGCCAATTTCATCGCGCTTGCCTTGTCGGTCAATTGGGAACAGCAGGCTGGCGTCGTATTCGCAGATGTAGGCGCTGGTTTTGCCCAGTGGGCTTTGTTCGGGTGTCGACATGGTTATCTCTTTTTCAGTCAGCTCAGTTACGCAAACCACGGCCGGTGTTGAGCAGATACAACGCCCAACCCATCAGCGCCGCCAGGAACACAAACAACATGCCGTAGGCGAACGACAGCGAGATGTCGCTGATGCCAATAAAGCCATAGCGGAAGGTGTTCACCATGTACAAAATCGGGTTCAACTTGCTGACCCATTGCCAGACGTCCGGCAACAGCGCGACCGAATAAAACACTCCGCCCAAATAGGTCAGCGGCGTCAGAATAAAAGTCGGCACAATGGACACGTCATCGAACTTGGTGGCGTACAAACCGTTGATCAAACCGGCGGTTGAGAACACCACGGCGGTCATCAGAATCACACTGAGCAAGACCCACAGATTGTGCACTTGCAGATGGGTAAACCACAGGCTGAGCAACAGTACGATAACGCCACAGGCCAGGCCGCGCGCCACACCGCCGAACACAAAGCCGAGCATAATCACCCAGTTGGGCACCGGCGATACCAATAATTCCTCAATGGATTTTTGGAATTTGTTGGAGAAAAAACTCGAACTGACGTTGCCGTAACTGTTGGTGATCACCGACATCATGATCAAACCCGGCACGATGTATTGCATGTAATTCACGCCGTCCATCGAGCCGATGCGGCTGCCGATCAGATTTCCGAAAATGATGAAATACAACACCATGGTGATGGCGGGCGGCAGCAATGTCTGAATCCAGATGCGCATAAAACGGCGCACTTCTTTAGACAAAATGGCGTAGAAAGCGACCCAATACGGATGGTTCATGCAGCGCTCTCCTGATTGGGTTTTTTCGACGTCAGATCCACAAACAATTCTTCCAGTCGGTTGGTTTTCGGACGAATGCTGGTAACCACCAGACCGTGCTGTTGGAACTGGGCGAAGACATCGTTCAGGTTTTCGTCGTGAGCCAGATCGAATTCCAGGCTGCCATCGTCGGTCAGTCGGCAGTTGTAGCCGTTCAGCGTGGGCGCTTGCGTCAGCGTCTGGTCCAGGTCGGCGACGAAGGTGGAGCGTTGTTTATCTTGCAGCAGTTGCCGGGTTGGTGCCTGGGCGATGATTTCACCGCGATCGATGATGGCGATATTGCGGCACAGGCTTTCGGCTTCTTCCAGATAGTGCGTGGTCAGAATGATGGTGGTGCCTTGGGCGTTCAGATCGCGCAGGAATTGCCACATGGAGCGGCGGATTTCGATGTCCACGCCGGCTGTCGGTTCGTCCAGAATCAGCATACGCGGTTCGTGTACCAGCGCCCGGGCGATCATCAAACGACGTTTCATGCCGCCGGAGAGCATTCGCGCTGGCACATCGCGCTTGTCCCATAAATCCAGTTGCTTCAGATATTTCTCCGCACGCACGGCGGCCGGCTTCGGTTTGATGCCGTAATAGCCCGCTTGCTGGATCAGGATGTCGTCGACTTTTTCGAACGGATTGAAATTGAACTCCTGCGGCACGACGCCCAGGCTGCGCTTAACCGCTTCGCGCTGGGTGTCCAGATCAAAACCGCAGACGCGAACCTGGCCGGAACCTTTGTTCACCAGCGAAGACACAATGCCGAGGGTGGTGGATTTGCCGGCGCCGTTGGGGCCGAGCAGTGCGAAGAAATCGCCTTGGGCAACGCTCAGATCAATGCCTTTGAGCGCTTCAAAGCCATTGTCATACACCTTGCGCAGTTGCTGAATATCGAGGGCTAAGGTCATGAAACTCCCGTGAAATGCGGGCCGGTTCTGGGGGTGGGCGAGCCAGTTAACCGGCGAAAAAACGAGGCCTATAAGTGGTAGCGCGAGGGGTCGATTTCAATGGCGCTGGCGTGAATCGGCGGCCGTTGCACCATCGCATCACGCTGACAGGCGGCAGCCTGGATTTACGCCGCTGTGCGGGTCTGCTACAAACGCAGCACGAAAATCCAAGGAGAGCCGAGATGGCCAGCAAGTGGGCAAGTCGATTTTTTCAGATGGCGGAACTGGTTGGCTCCTGGAGCAAAGACCCGTCGACGCAGGTCGGCGCGGTCATCACCCAAGGCAACCGGGTGGTGTCACTCGGGTTTAACGGTTATCCGCATGGGGTATCGGACCGTGCCGACACCGAAGACCGCGATCTCAAATACGCCAAAACCATTCACGCCGAAGAAAACGCCATCCTGTTTGCCAAGCGCGATCTGGCCGGTTGTGAAATCTGGGTGACGCATTTCCCCTGCCCCAACTGCGCCGCCAAGATTATTCAAACTGGCATTGCCGTGGTGCATTGCCCGGAGCAGAACGCGGATTATCTGTCGCGCTGGGGCGATAAGGTGAAGATCAGCGAGTCGATGTTTGCCGAAGCTGGCGTTTCGGTGCACTGGGCCAAAGCCTGAAGCCTGGCCCTACCTATACCGTCAGATACCGTCAGACCTTAAATTGCTGCACCGCCTGGTCCAGATCGCGCGCCACGTTCTGCAACTGGTGCGTTTGTTCCGCCGCTTTTTGCGCGCCTTCTGCGGTGCCTTCAGACACTTCGCGAATGGCAACAATGTTGCGGTTGATCTCTTCGGTGGTCGCACTTTGTTGTTCTGAGGCGGTGGCGATCAGCATGTTCAGTTCGTTCAGATGCGTCATCGCTTCCATAAAGCGCGCGAAGCGTTCCTGCGCCGAACGCGCCTGTTCGGCAACATCCTGAGTCGCCGCCTGGCTGGTTTCGATCACCGCTACCGCCGATGCCGATTGCTCCAGCATCCATTCAATTTTGACGCGAATTTCTTCGGTCGAAGCCTGAGTGCGGCCAGCCAAAGTACGCACTTCGTCGGCCACAACGGCAAAACCTCGGCCTTGTTCGCCAGCCCGGGCCGCTTCAATGGCGGCGTTCAGCGCCAGCAGATTGGTCTGTTCGGCGATGCCACGAATAGTCGCCAGAATGTCTTCGATGCTGGTGACGCCTTCGTCCAACCGCCGAATTACTTCAGCCGCGCTGGCCATTTTTTCTTCCAACGCGCTGACGGCGGTCATCGTTGCCTGGACGGTGGTGTCGATGACGCGGGCGTCCTGTTCGCTGTCGCGCATTTCCCGGCTGGCGACTTCGGCATTGCTGGCGACTTCGCGAATCGACGAGGTCATTTCGTTGATGGCGGTAACCACCATGTCGAGTTCGGTGCGCTGACGTTCAACGCTGGCGCGGGTCTGGTCGGAAATGGCGGTGGTGTCGTGCGCTACCTGGCTCAGCGTCTGGTTGTGCGCCTGAATGCGGCCGATCATGCCGCTCAGGGTTTCCACCAATTGTTCGGTTGCCTGGCTGATGTCGCCCAGTTCATCGCGGCTGTGGCGGCCGAAACGGGCGGTGAAATCGCCCTCGCCGACTTGCGTCATATAACGTCGCAACCGTTTCAGCGGTTGGCGAATGGACCGCACCACCAGCACCGACACCAGCACACAGAACAAAACGGCGACCGCCGCGACGGCGATCAGCGCCAGGCGCGACCGTACCACTTCATCCTGCGCGCGCGAGCCGATGGAACCGGCGGCGGCATCAACCCGCGCCGCAATGCGGCTGAGCAATGCGACTTCGGTGCTGAGGCCATCCTGAGTCTGACCGACGCCGGTGCGCAGCGCGGCTTTGATTTGCAGGAAATCGTTCTGCAACGGCGCGAGGCCTTCATTGGCGGTGACTTTTTCCACCAACTGACTGACCAATGGGCCAAGCTCGCGCTGGAATTCGCCGATCACCGGCTCCTGACGGGCGCGCGCCATCATCTGAAACCCGACCCGGCCGTAGTCGTTGGCAAAGTCGCGGAAGTTGTCCTGGGCTTCACGAAAATCGGTCAGCGTATTGACCAAAGCCAGTTCGCGCGCCCAGGCGGAGCCGCGCACCACCAGATCGCGAATGTCGTACAGCAGCTCGCTGTTGTCGGTGCCTTCAACGGCATCAAGGTAGGTGGGAAAGACGGCATCCAGATCACCAATGACGGTCTGCAAATCAACGCGAATGGCGGCAATCTGCTGTTGCGCCTGCAACGACTGGCTGTAAATGCGCATGTTTTCACGAATGCTGTCGAATAAAGCCTGACTGCGCTCGACGATTTTTTTCAAATCGCGGCGACTCGCCTCGAGTGTGCCTAAGCGGTCCAAATGCTCGCCCAGCTCGGCAGCCTCGTTGGCAAACGCCACTGTCGTGGCATCGAAATCCGCTTCCAGTCGACCCAACTGCTCCGCATCCAGAGTGTTGTAGTGTTCGATGGCGAGGCTGCTGATTTGCAGCAATTCAATCTGCAAATCGCCGACCGATTTCTGCGCCGGCGCGGCACCGGTCACCACCCGACTGACGCCGCCGTTAATGCGATCCAGACCGAGCGCACCCAGCACGACCACGGCAATGATGGCCAGACACAAGACCGCAAACGCCAGATTCAGCCGCGAAGCCACATTCAATTTCAGGCCAGGCTTGATCGAACCCCACTTCATAGTCGATACCTTCTTTATTAGGCGAACCTTTTATTAAGTATTCCGTTACTGATGCATCTGTACTGGGTTGGCGGGGCAGCGCCGCTATCCAAGCCGCTGTATCAAGGCGGACTGCTATAGATAACGGCGTTCGTCGGATTTTCTGAAGCCACTCGGCCGGATGTTAACCGTCGTGACTGACTTGCCGCACCCCCTTAACTGCCCGCTGCCAGCCGGCGTAAAGCCGGTCGCGGTCCGTCGCTGGCATTTGGGCATCGAAACGTCGATCGCATTGCCAGTAGGCGGCAATGTCGTCCAAAGAAGTGTAAAGGCCCGATGCCAATCCAGCCAGAAATGCGGCGCCTAATGCCGTGGTTTCAGTCACGGTGGGTCGATCAACCCGGGTGCCGAGGATGTCGGCCAGAAACTGCATGGTCCAGTCGTTGACCGCCATGCCGCCATCGACGCGCAAGCCTTCCAGCTCTTTGGCACCGTCGGCACGCATGGCGTCCACCAGATCGCGGGTCTGGTAGGCGACACTCTGCAAACCGGCCGTCACCACTTCGGCAATGCCGGAATCGCGTGTTAGCCCTACCACGGCGCCGCGCGCATCCGGATCCCAATAAGGCGCACCCAGGCCAGTAAAGGCGGGCACCAGATACACCGCCTGATCCGGCCCCACCTGTTCCGCCAGAGCCGTCGAATCGGAGGCTTTGTCGATCAGTTTCAAACCGTCGCGCAACCACTGCATGGTTGCCCCGGCCATAAAAATAGACCCTTCCAGCGCGTAGGTGACTTCGCCGTTCAACCGATAACCGACCGTCGTCAACAACTTGTTGCGCGACAACAACGGCTTCTTGCCGGTGTTCATCACCATAAAGCAGCCGGTGCCGTAGGTGCTTTTCACCATACCTGGCTGATAGCAGGCCTGGCCGAACAGAGCAGCGTGCTGGTCGCCGGCGATGCCGCGAATCGGAATGGCGGCGCCGAACAGGCTGGGATCGGTGTTGCCGTAGTCAGCGGCGCAGTCTTTGACCGTCGGCATCATGGACGCCGGTACGTCGAGCATGTCCAACAGAGCGCTGTCCCAGTTTTGAGTGTGAATGTTGAACAACAGGGTGCGCGAGGCGTTGGTGGCGTCGGTGGCGTGTTCAGCACCACCGGTCAGCCGCCACAGCAGAAAGCTGTCGACGGTGCCGAAGGCGAGTTCGCCGCGTTCGGCTCGTTCTCGAGCGCCATCAACGTTGTCCAGAATCCAGCGAACCTTGGTGCCGGAAAAATACGGATCGAGCAACAAGCCGGTCTTTTCGGCGACCCAGGCGGCATTGCCAGCGTCGCGCAGCTGATGGCAAAAATCGGCGGTGCGGCGGTCCTGCCAGACGATGGCGTTGTACACCGGCTCGCCGGTTTGTTTGTCCCATACCAGCGTCGTTTCACGCTGATTGGTAATGCCGATGGCGCGGATTTCCGAGGCCTCCATACCGGCCTTTTCCAGCACCGAACGACACACGCTGACGGTGCTCTGCCAGATGTCCTCCGGGGCGTGTTCCACCCAGCCGTTGCGCGGAAAGATTTGCCGGAATTCCTGCTGAGCACTGTGCAGCGCCTGACCATCACGATTGAACAGGATGGCGCGCGTACTGGTGGTGCCTTGGTCAATGGCAAGCAGGGTGTCGGACATAAGGACTCCTTCGGTTTTTATTGTTGATCAATAACGGGGCGGTACTTAACGGTGCCGGTGCGTCATTTGCGTTGCGGCAGTGTACCGCTTCAAGCCTCAACCGACAGTGACAGTTGTCGCCATTTACGCCAAATCTGAAAACGATTTCATTTCATACACCCCACACAATCAGGGCTAAGAGGGCCATATTATATATTCGAATAAGCCGAACGGGCGCGGATTGAAAAAATTCTTGAAAACGTTTCCAAGGCTCACCATACTCGTCCACCAACGGGCCAGCCAAGCGCCCGAACATAACAACAACATTCATAAGTAGGAGTGCGTCGTGCACGACTTTTCCGGCACCGATCGTTGGCAACGCCTCACGCCCTGGCTGTTCATGCTGCCGGCCATGCTCTTCTTTCTGGTCTATGTAGTCTCGCCCATCCTGCAAAGCATCTGGATCAGCTTTTTCGATTGGGATGGTTTCGGCGACAAGGTGTTCATCGGCCTGGGTAATTACGTCGAGCTCACCGAAGACCCGCTGTTCTGGACATCGCTTAAAAACAACATCCTCTGGCTGGTGTTTTACATGCTGGCGGTGCCGCTGGGTTTGGGTGTGGCGCTGTTTCTGAACCAGCAAGTGCTCGGCATTCGCGCGGTCAAATCCTTATTCTTTTTTCCCTTTGTGATTTCTCAGGTCATCGTTGGCGTCGTCTTCTCCTGGTTTTACGACCCCAGCTACGGCCTGCTGCAAAAAGCGCTGGGCCTGTTCGGCATGGGTCCACTACCGATTCTCGCCGACGAAACCATGGTGACCTACGGCATCATTGCCGCCGGTCTGTGGCCGCAAATCGCCTACACCATGATTTTGTATCTGACCGGCCTGAACAATTTGAATCCGGAACAAATTGAAGCTGCCCGCATGGACGGCGCCCACGGCTGGAAAATGCTTCGGCACGTCATTATTCCGCAATTGCGTCCGGCCACTTTTCTGGCGGTTGTCGTAACCGTTATCGGCGCACTGCGTTCATTCGATCTGGTCGCCACCATGACTGGCGGCGGGCCTTACGGCAGTTCGTCCGTACTGGCGTTTTTCATGTACGAACAAGCCATTTTCAATTACCGCATGGGCTACGGCGCGGCCATCGCGACGGTGCTGTTTGCCATCATGCTGATCTACATTTCTTTCTTCCTGTGGCGCATGCTGCGGGCCGAGCGAGGCTAAGATGTTTCCCACTCCGATCCAACAAACCTCGCCGCTGACGCGCATCAGTTACAAAGTCGCTTTACCGCTGTCCATTGTGCTGTGGCTACTGCCGCTGTTCGCGGTATTGATGACCTCGGTGCGCTCCATTGCCGACATCAACGCCGGCAATTATTGGGGCTGGCCAAAAGAATGGATGCTGATCGAGAACTACACCGCCGTATTCACCCGCTCCAACATGGGCCGCTATTTATTCAACAGCGTGCTGATCACCGTGCCGGTCATGGTGGCGTCGGTTGCCCTGGCAACACTCGCCGGTTTCGCGTTAGCCAAATATCGATTCCGCGGACGGCTGGCAATTTTCGCCACCTTTATTGGCGGCAATTTTGTGCCCTTCCAAATTCTGATGATTCCAGTACGCGACCTGACTATCGACCTGGGTTTATACGACAGTGTCTGGGCATTGATCTTCTTTCACACCGCTTTTCAGACCGGCTTTTGTACGCTCTTTATGCGCAACTTCATTGTCGATTTGCCGGACGAATTATTTGAATCCTGTCGCCTCGATGGCGCCAGTGAATGGCACATTTTTTCGCGCATTGTTTTGCCGTTGGTACGCCCCGCACTGGCTGCTTTGGCGGTGCTGATTTTCACCTTCGTCTGGAACGATTATTTCTGGGCACTGGTATTGGTGCAAAGTGACGAAGTACGACCGGTGACGGCCGGCATCAGCGCCCTACGCGGCCAATGGCTGGCGTCCTGGCAATTGATTTCAGCCGGCTCCATTGTTGCCGCGCTGCCGCCGGTGATTCTGTTTTTCACCATGCAACGTCATTTCATTGCCGGCCTGACGCTGGGCGCAACCAAGGGTTAATTTGATGACGCTTTACGCTCTGCACAGTCGCAACGCCAGCCTGTTGATCGAACAACCGGCTGCCGGCGCGCCCATTCTGCGCTATTGGGGCACACCCTTGGCGATCGAACCCAATAGCCAATTGTGGCAGCGGGCATTGCCACAAGCCGGCCTCGATGAACGCGCAGAGCTGAGCATTGCACCGACCTTGGCCGACGGCACTTTTTTGGAGCCAGCCCTGCGTTGCCATGTCGAAGGTGAACATTGGGCGCCACAGTGGGACAGCCGATGCGTCTCCCACGACGATCATCAACTGAGGTTTCAATTGCAGGCCGTTAACGGCCACATTCAACTCGACTGGCAACTGCAACTTGATGCCGACACCGATGTGTTAACTGTCTCAACGCAACTCACCAACGTCGGCACTCGCACCCTGTCGCTGGAGCAATGGTTAAGCACTTTGCCGCTGCCCACATCGATGACCGAAGTGATGAGTTTCAGCGGCCGTTGGGTGCACGAATTCCAACCGCAACGCGATCGTCTGCCGCTCGGCTCACTCGAATACACCAACCTGCGCGGCCGCACCTCACACGATCATTTTCCCGGCTTGCTGGTCAGCGATACAGATTTCAAACCCGACCTCGGCACCGTTTACGGCTTCCATCTCGGCTGGAGCGGCAATCATCGTCAGCGCTTGGAACGCAGCCAGCTCGGCTTCTGCCAATATCAGGCTGGTGCTCAGTTAATGCCCGGCGAAGTTCAACTCAAGCCTGGTGACGTTTTTACCGCACCCAAACTCTACGCTTGTCGATCAGAACGCGGATACAACGGCATCGCCGAACGTTTCCAAACCTTTGTTCGCCAACGCATCGTGCCGCTGTCCGGCGCCAAAGAACGGCCGGTTCATATCAACACCTGGGAAGCGCTGTACTTCGATCATAACCAGGACGGTTTGGATCGATTGGCTGAAGCGGCGGCACGCGTCGGTGCCGAACGTTACGTGCTCGACGACGGCTGGTTTCTCGGCCGACGCGACGACAGCGCAGGTCTCGGCGACTGGGTGGTCGACCCCGATGTTTATCCGCAATTACTGCATCCACTGGCTGCGACCCTGAAAAAAAACGGCCTCGAATTCGGCCTTTGGGTCGAACCGGAGATGGTGAATCCACGTTCACGTTTGCACGAGCAACACCCCGACTGGGTGTTGGCCATTGCCGGACAACACCAACCTCTGGCGCGACAGCAACGCGTGCTCGATTTAACGCGAACCGAGGTTCGCGAATATCTGTTTAAGCATCTGAATCAACTGCTCAACGACTACCCCATTCGCTACCTGAAATGGGATATGAACCGTGACCATGTACAAGCCGCCGACGCCGACGGACGCGCCGCTGGTTATCGTCAGACATTGGGTTTGTACACCTTGCTGGATCGACTGCGCGCGCACCATCCAGACGTTGAGATCGAGTCCTGTGCGTCCGGCGGCGCACGCATGGATTTCGGCATACTACAGCGCACGCATCGGTTCTGGTTAAGCGACTGCAACGACGCACACGAACGCCAGATCATGCAACAGTGGTCAGCGCTGTTCTTCCCCGCTGAAGTCATCGGCAGCCACATTGGCCCACCCAAAAGCCACACCACCAGTCGCGTTCATAGCAACGATGTGCGCATTGGTACCGCTTTCTTCGGGCACCTGGGTATTGAATGGGACATCCGTGATTTGGACGACGCTGCCTTCGAAGAATTAAGCCAAGGCATTGCGTTGCATAAAGCCTGGCGGCCGGTTATTCACAGCGGAATCCGACAAGCACTCGACACGGGCGACGATGCGCAAATCGCTTTCGCCGTCAGCCACAACGACCATCATTTAATCAGTGTTTTTCAACAACGGATGCCCACACTGGCCATGGGCAATTCTCTGAAAATTCGATGCCTCGACGCCAAACAGCGCTACCAAATCAGCATCCTATTTGAACCCAAAAACACTGGTCATCTGATGAAAATAAAACCGGAGTGGATGCAACTGAAAACGATGCAATTATCTGGCATCGAATTGATGAATATTGGCTTGCCGCTGCCAGTGATGGACCCGGACAGCCTGCTGGTGTTGGCCATTGAAGCGCTGAACGCTTAACACGTTTCGCCCGGCGTTGTGCCTTGGTTTTTACCGCAACGCCACGAACAGGGGCCTTGGCCCCAACCGTCGTCTCACAACAACAAAGAAGGACGAAGCCATGAAACTGAAACACCTACTGACTGCCAGCGCCCTTGGCGCCTTGTTACTCGGCCAGGCCCAGGCGGGAACCCTGGTCATCAACTCCAACCAATCCGATCCGGCGCCACGCGAAACCTGGACTAATATCATCGCCGATTTCGAAGCGGCCAATCCGGACATCGATGTTCAACTGAACGAATACGATCACGAAGGTTACAAAAGCGCCATCCGCAATTGGCTGGTCACATCGCCACCGGATGTTGTGTTTTGGTTTGCCGGCAACCGGATGAAATTCTTTGTTGATCGCGGTTTGTTTGAACCGGTATCGGACGTTTGGGAAGAGAACAACATGGATCGCGATTTCGCCTCAACGCGCGCGTCCATGTCGGTCGATGGCGAGCAGTATGGTGTACCGGCTACTTACTATCAGTGGGGCCTGTATTACAACGCCGACATCTTTGACGAGTTGGGTTTGAGCGAACCTCAGACCTGGGAAGAATTTCTCAACGTCTGTGAAACTCTCAAGCAGAACGGTTACACCCCCATCACCATCGGCACCAAGTTTTTGTGGACCGCCGCAGGCTGGTTCGACTATCTGAACCTGCGCACCAACGGCCTGGATTTCCACATTGATTTAATGGACGGAAAAATTCCTTACACCGACGATCGTGTCCGTGCGACATTCGCGAACTGGCGTCAACTGGTCGATGGCGGCTACTTCCTGGAAAACCACGCGTCCTACAGCTGGCAGGAAGCTCAGGCACCTTTGCTGAATGGCGAGGCTGGTATGTACCTGATGGGTAATTTCCTAACGCCGAGTTTCCCGGAAGGCTCGAACTACGGTTTCTTCCAATTCCCGCAAATCGATCCCAGTGTCGGCATGTACGAAGACGCGCCGACCGATACCGTGCACATTCCGTCTCGCGCCAAAAACAAAGCCGACGCGAAGCGTTTCCTGGCGTATGTTGCACAACCGGATGTTCAGACTCGCCTGAACCTGGGCTTGAACCAACTGCCAACCAATGCTCAAGCTCAAGCCGGCGACAACCACTTCTTGCAAGAAGGTCTGAAAATGTTGTCTGAAGCCGACGGTACCGCACAGTTTTATGACCGCGACACCGACCCGGCCATGGCGTCCGAAGGTATGAAAGGGTTCCAGGAATTTATGGTGAATCCGGATCGTCTGGATGCCATTTTGAATAATCTGGAACGGGTTCGTCAGCGCGTATTCCGCTGAGTTTTTGCTGAGCTGATTTTGGGCGACCCTGCGTCGCCCTGTTTTGTTTCTGGAGGTTGGAATGCCAACATTTTTGGAAATTCTGGCGCGACGCGATTGGGAAAACCCGGCCGTCGTGGGCGCCAACAAATTGGCCGCACACAGCCCGCTGCATTCGTACGATGGTCTCAACGCTGCGCTGGATAACAACCCATCCTGGCGTAACCGCAGTTTGAACGGATCCTGGGCCTTTCGACTGTTCGACCGGCCAGAATCGGTTCCGGCCGACTGGTTTGAAAACAGCGTCGATATAACCACGCTGGACCGCATTGATGTGCCGTCCAACTGGCAATGCCAAGGCTACGACCGGCCGATCTACACCAACGTGCAATACCCGTTCGAACCGAAGCCACCTCAGGTTCCCAGCGACAACCCAACCGGGTGTTATTTCACCGACATTGAAATAAAAGCTGACCATCTGAACGGTCAAACGCGCATCCGTTTTGATGGCGTTAATTCCGCTTTTCATCTTTGGTGTAACGGCCGTTGGATCGGTTACAGCCAGGACAGCCGATTGCCCACAGAATTCGACCTGAGCGATGTCTTAATTGCCGGTAGCAACCGACTGGCGGTGATGGTGATTCGCTGGTCGGACGGCAGTTATCTGGAAGACCAGGACATGTGGTGGCTCAGTGGCATTTTTCGAGATGTGTCGTTACTGCACAAGCCCCAACAGCGCATTGAAGACGTCTGTATTCAGACAAAACTTGATGCCAGTTATCGCGATGCGATCGTCAATATCAGTAGCCGAATTTCTGATCCATCTACGCAATTAACCGCGCAATTATTTCACAATGGCACAGCCGTCAGCGATGAAATCACCGCCAGTGCCGGTCAAGTTGAGGTGGATGAGCGTGGTGGTTTTCGCGACCGGGTGCATCATGAAATTTCGGTCGCTAGTCCGGAAAAATGGACGGCTGAAACGCCGAATTTATATCGTCTGGTGGTTCGACTGCTAAACGATCAACAACAAGTTATTGATATCGAAGCCTACGATGTTGGTTTCCGCAGTGTCGAAATTTTTGATGGTTTATTGCGCATCAACGGCCAACCATTATTGATTCGCGGCGTGAATCGACACGAGCATCATCCCGAACGTGGTCATGCGGTTACAGCGGCGGATATGGAAGAAGACATCCGCCTGATGAAGCAATACAACTTCAACGCGGTGCGTACGGCCCACTATCCGAACCACCCGGAGTTCTATCGGCTGTGCGACCAATACGGCCTCTATGTCATCGATGAAGCCAACATCGAAACACACGGCTTGAATCCATCCGGTCAGGTTTCCGATGATCCCGCCTGGATGAATGCCTATTTTGAGCGCGCCAGTCGCATGGTGCTGCGCGATCGCAATCACCCGAGCATTATTGTTTGGTCGTTAGGCAACGAGTCCGGCCTCGGTGGAAACCACCATGCGCTCTATCAATGGATCAAACAAACCGATCCGACAAGACCGGTTCAATATGAGGGCGGCGGTGCCGACAGCGCGGCAACCGACATCATCTGCCCAATGTACGCTCGACTGGACAACGATCTGACGCTGCCGGTATCTGTACCTAAATTAGCAATCAAAAAGTGGATCGGTTTACCCAACGAAAATCGACCGCTAATCCTGTGTGAATACGCGCACGCCATGGGCAACAGCCTGGGCAACTTTGCCGACTATTGGCAAGCGTTCCGTCAGTACCCACGTCTGCAAGGCGGCTTTATTTGGGACTGGGTGGATCAAGGTTTGAATGCACAAACCCAAGACGGCAAAACCTATTGGGCCTACGGTGGCGATTTTGGCGACCAACCCAATGATCGCCAGTTCTGCATAAACGGCTTAATGTTTCCCGATCGCACACCGCACCCAACATTATTAGAAGCCAAACGTTGCCAGCAGTTTTTTCAATTCGAACTGGTTTCAACCGCGCCATTAAAGATTGCCGTGCGCAGCGAATTTTTATTTCGCCACAGCGATAACGAAATACTGCACTGGAACGTGACTGAAGATGGTGTGGTTTTGGATAGTGGAGAACAGCCGCTTCATCTGGACGCTCAAAGCCAACAATGGTTCCAACTGAGTGAAACGCTGGCGACACCAAATGCCGGTTGCCAATACCACCTGAACGTCTGGATATCTCAGCCAAAGGAAACACCCTGGTCGGCTGCCCATCATGAGTGTGCACGTGATCAATTTGCACTACCCGCCAGCCGTGAATTGCCACATCCCACAGCAGCCGACTCAAATAATACCGCCCAACTGACGGCAGAATCGAATGGCTGGTTAATGCAAGCGGCCGAAGTTCGTGTGAGCGTTGATGCTACAACAGGCTTGATCCGCTCATGGCAAATCAACGATCAGGAAATTATTACTGAAGCACCCATTGATAATTTCTGGCGTGCACCGCTGGATAACGATATTGGCGTCAGCGAAGCTGAGCGCATCGATCCCAATGCCTGGGCGAGTCGCTGGCAGGCAGTCGGGTTAGATCGGTTGCAACGGCGTTGTTATTCAGTGACGGCTTACCAGCAGCAAAAGACTGCCATCGTCACTGTAAAAAATCGTTGGTCGGTTGATGGCGTTGACTGCGCCGCCTCAACTTGGATCTGGCAGTTAAACGGCCAAGGTCAATTGACACTTGATGTGGACGTTCAATTAGCAGCCGGTCTACCACCGGTGGCACGCATTGGTTTAATGATGCGATTGGTACAAAAACCCGAAACCATTCAGTGGTTAGGCCGCGGCCCGCACGAAAACTATCCGGACCGAAAACTGTCTGCACACTGGGGCGTTCATCAGACCTCCGTTGATGAACTTCATACGCCTTATATCTTCCCCAGCGATAACGGTCTGCGTTGCGACACGAGGCGTTTGGAGATCGGTCTTTTGCGCGTGCAAGGTGACTTCCACTTTGCGCTGAGTCCTTATCACCAAGCACAGGTAGCGCTGGCTCGCCATCAACATGAACTAATCGAAGAAGCTGGATTGGAACTGCGCCTGGATGCGTATCACATGGGTGTCGGCGGCGATGATTCCTGGAGCGCAAGTGTTCACCCGGAATATTTGCTAACGAAAAAACACTATCGGTATCGAGTGCGTTTTTCTGCGAATGATTGAGTGATCAGTTTGGGGGCATAGCAAGGAGAACGCTGGACAGGGATGTCTGGTTTTTCTAAACCCATTTTCCGGCCCAATAAAAAGCCCCGAACCATCACTGGTCCGGGGCGGTATTAAAAGCTTGACGATGACCCGGCCGGCGCTCCGGTACTCGTAGAGAAGGTCATCGTCGTTCCCCGATCTCCAGCCAATAAAAAGCCCCGAACCATCGCTGGTCCGGGGCGGTATTAAAAGCTTGACGATGACCTACTCTCACATGGGGAGACCCCACACTACCATCGGCGAGGCTGCGTTTCACGACTGAGTTCGGCAAGGAGTCAGGTGGTTCCACAGCTCTATGGTCGTCAAGCAAACTGGTTGGTGGCTGTTGTTTTTACGGTTTCAACGAAGCCATTGTCATAGCGGCCTCTGTCAACAACGCACCCAATTCGCTCTGATTGACACGTTTTCTCGTTTATCTCTCGCTAGCTTGTTCTTTCTAGCTAGCTATCTCTATCTGTCCGATCGTTCCAAGTGTTGCTCGTAGCTCTATCTTTGCTTCTTTGTTCGTCCAAGCCGCCAACACCCCTTGGGCGTTATATGGCCAAGCCGCACGGGCCATTAGTACTGGTCAGCTCAACGCCTCACAGCGCTTACACATCCAGCCTATCAACCAGGTCGTCTTCCTGGGCCCTTTAGGAGACTCGAAGTCTCAGGGAAAACTCATCTTGAAGGGGGCTTCCCGCTTAGATGCTTTCAGCGGTTATCCCGTCCGAACGTAGCTACCGGGCAATGCGATTGGCATCACAACCCGTACACCAGGGGTTCGTCCACTCCGGTCCTCTCGTACTAGGAGCAGCTCTTCTCAGTTTTCCAACGTCCACGGCAGATAGGGACCGAACTGTCTCACGACGTTCTAAACCCAGCTCGCGTACCACTTTAAATGGCGAACAGCCATACCCTTGGGACCGGCTTCAGCCCCAGGATGTGATGAGCCGACATCGAGGTGCCAAACACCGCCGTCGATGTGAACTCTTGGGCGGTATCAGCCTGTTATCCCCGGAGTACCTTTTATCCGTTGAGCGATGGCCCTTCCATACAGAACCACCGGATCACTATGACCTGCTTTCGCACCTGCTCGACCTGTCCGTCTCGCAGTCAAGCACCCTTGTGCCATTACACTAACCGCATGATTTCCGACCATGCTTAGGGTACCTTCGTGCTCCTCCGTTACTCTTTGGGAGGAGACCGCCCCAGTCAAACTACCCACCACACACGGTCCTCGCCCTGGATCACAGGGCTGAGTTAGAACCTCAAACTTGCCAGGCTGGTATTTCAAGGTCGGCTCCACATGGACTGGCGTCCACGCTTCTAAGCCTCCCAGCTATCCTACACAAACAAGCTCAAAGTCCAGTGTGAAGCTGTAGTAAAGGTTCACGGGGTCTTTCCGTCTAGCCGCGGATACACTGCATCTTAACAGCGATTTCAATTTCACTGAGTCTCGGGTGGAGACAGCGCCCCCATCGTTACGCCATTCGTGCAGGTCGGAACTTACCCGACAAGGAATTTCGCTACCTTAGGACCGTTATAGTTACGGCCGCCGTTTACCGGGGCTTCGATCAAGAGCTTCGCCTAAGCTAACCCCATCAATTAACCTTCCGGCACCGGGCAGGCGTCACACCCTATACGTCCACTTTCGTGTTTGCAGAGTGCTGTGTTTTTAATAAACAGTCGCAGGGGCCTGGTATCTTCGGCTGGCTTCCGCTCCAGTCGCAGGACCTTCACGTACACACCAGCGTGCCTTCTCCCGAAGTTACGGCACCATTTTGCCTAGTTCCTTCACCCGAGTTCTCTCAAGCGCCTTGGTATTCTCTACCTGACCACCTGTGTCGGTTTCGGGTACGGTTCGGGTGTACCTGAAGCTTAGAGGCTTTTCCTGGAAGCGGGGCATCAGTGACTTCGGGCTCCGTAGAACCACCGTCATCGTGTCTCAGGATTGTGGAACCGGATTTGCCTAATCCCACTCCCTACACACTTAAACCAGGACAACCAACGCCTGGCTCACCTAGCCTTCTCCGTCCCCCCATCGCAGTACACCCAAGTACGGGAATATTAACCCGTCTCCCATCGACTACGCTTTTCAGCCTCGCCTTAGGGGCCGACTCACCCTGCCCCGATTAACGTTGGACAGGAACCCTTGGTCTTTCGGCGTGCGAGTTTTTCACTCGCATTGTCGTTACTCATGTCAGCATTCGCACTTCTGATACCTCCAGCAGACTTCTCAATCCACCTTCAACGGCTTACAGAACGCTCCTCTACCACTTGCCAAAGGCAAGTCCGTAGCTTCGGTACCATGTTTGAGCCCCGTTATATCTTCCGCGCAGGCCGACTCGACTAGTGAGCTATTACGCTTTCTTTAAAGGGTGGCTGCTTCTAAGCCAACCTCCTAGCTGTCTAAGCCTTCCCACATCGTTTCCCACTTAACATGGATTTTGGGACCTTAGCTGACGGTCTGGGTTGTTTCCCTTTCCACGACGGACGTTAGCACCCGCCGTGTGTCTCCCGGATAGTACTCTACGGTATTCGGAGTTTGCATGGGGTTGGTAAGTCGGGATGACCCCCGAGCCCAAACAGTGCTCTACCCCCGTAGGTATTCGTCCGAGGCGCTACCTAAATAGCTTTCGAGGAGAACCAGCTATCTCCCGGCTTGATTAGCCTTTCACTCCGATCCACAGGTCATCCCCTAATTTTTCAACATTAGTGGGTTCGGTCCTCCAGTTGATGTTACTCAACCTTCAACCTGCCCATGGATAGATCGCCGGGTTTCGGGTCTACATCACGCGACTGGACGCCCAGTTAAGACTCGCTCTCGCTACGGCTCCCCTATACGGTTAACCTCGCCACGTAATGTAAGTCGCTGACCCATTATACAAAAGGTACGCCATCACCCCCGAAGGGGCTCTGACTGCTTGTACGTACAGGGTTTCAGGGTCTATTTCACTCCCCTCTCCGGGGTTCTTTTCGCCTTTCCCTCACGGTACTGGTTCACTATCGGTCAACTGGGAGTATTTAGCCTTGGAGGATGGTCCCCCCGTCTTCAGTCAAGATATCACGTGTCCCGACCTACTCGTTTTCACACCGTTGGGCTTTCGTGTACGGGGCTATCACCCACTATGGCGGTCCTTTCCAGAACCTTCCACTAGCCGGCCCGGTGCTTAAGGGCTGCTCCCCTTTCGCTCGCCGCTACTCAGGGAATCTCGGTTGATTTCTCTTCCTCGGGGTACTTAGATGTTTCAGTTCCCCCGGTTCGCCTCTTACACCTATGGATTCAGTGCAAGATACCCGCTAAAAGCGGGTGGGTTTCCCCATTCAGACATCTCCGGATCACAGGTCGTTTGCCACCTCCCCGAAGCTTTTCGCAGGCTACCACGTCTTTCATCGCCTCCAGTTGCCAAGGCATCCACCCTGTACGCTTAGTCGCTTGGCCATATAACCCGAAGGAGTGTCACAGACCGGTCTTTTGTTTCCAGCTCTTCGTTGATTCGGTGCTCGCTGCTCATGTGCTTTTCAGCACACTGCGCGGCTGCGCTCCGAGTCGCCTCGATCTGAAAACAAAATCCTCGCTCTGTTCTGCTCGCTCTCGTTATATGAGCGACGTCTTGAACGACAAAGATATTGCTACGCTTGGTTCAATCAGACTTTCTTTCTTTGAGAAAACTTCAATCAGATTGTTAAAGAACAGAAGATGCTTGCGAGTCTGCGCAAGGCGAAATGTTCTTGTTGTTAAAACAACAAAACCACTTGGCGTTGCGGACAATGAATGGATTTTCTTTTTTAGGATTTTGCAGAACGTTCTCGATGACCAAATTCGTCAAGACAAGGCGAAAGGTAAGGAAGCATAGTCATCTATGCGACGCGCCTTTCAACGCAGGATTGACGGATTTGGTGGAGCTATGCGGGATCGAACCGCAGACCTCCTGCGTGCAAAGCAGGCGCTCTCCCAGCTGAGCTATAGCCCCAAAACTTGGCCCGAATAAACCCTAAAGTGAACTCGGTTAATTTTCGCAAGACAAGGCGGAAGTTCGCGAAGCGTATTAACAATACGTGAGCGGGCTTCCAACGCAGGATTGCAGAAATTTGGTAGGACTGGGCAGATTTGAACTGCCGACCTCACCCTTATCAGGGGTGCGCTCTAACCAACTGAGCTACAGTCCTAAAAATTGTCAGTGGCTGTAGGCTGATTTGGTGAGCCGCCCATAACCTGGACACGCAAAAAATCAGCGAGCCCTGTCGCTAATCCATTCACATCTTCAAGGAATCAAGTAATTCGTTGTGGACACTTGCAGGTCTTGGTTTAAGGAGGTGATCCAACCCCAGGTTCCCCTAGGGTTACCTTGTTACGACTTCACCCCAGTCATCAACCACACCGTGGTGAGCGCCCAATGTTAAGCTACCCACTTCTGGTGCAATCAACTCCCATGGTGTGACGGGCGGTGTGTACAAGGCCCGGGAACGTATTCACCGTGACATTCTGATTCACGATTACTAGCGATTCCGACTTCATGGAGTCGAGTTGCAGACTCCAATCCGGACTACGACCGGCTTTCTCAGATTAGCTCCACCTCGCGGCTTCGCAACCGTCTGTACCGGCCATTGTAGCACGTGTGTAGCCCTACTCGTAAGGGCCATGATGACTTGACGTCGTCCCCGCCTTCCTCCGGTTTGTCACCGGCAGTCTCCTTATAGTCCCCGGCCGAACCGCTGGCAAATAAGGATAAGGGTTGCGCTCGTTACGGGACTTAACCCAACATTTCACAACACGAGCTGACGACAGCCATGCAGCACCTGTCTCAGAGTTCCCGAAGGCACCAAAGCATCTCTGCTAAGTTCTCTGGATTTCAAGAGTAGGTAAGGTTCTTCGCGTTGCTTCGAATTAAACCACATGCTCCACCGCTTGTGCGGGCCCCCGTCAATTCATTTGAGTTTTAACCTTGCGGCCGTACTCCCCAGGCGGTCGACTTATCGCGTTAACTTCGCCACCAAGTCCTTAAAGGTCCCAACGGCTAGTCGACATCGTTTACGGCGTGGACTACCAGGGTATCTAATCCTGTTTGCTCCCCACGCTTTCGCACCTCAGCGTCAGTATCAGCCCAGAGTGTCGCCTTCGCCACTGGTGTTCCTTCCGATCTCTACGCATTTCACCGCTACACCGGAAATTCCACACTCCTCTGCCGTACTCAAGCGAGCCAGTTTTGAATGCAGTTCCCAGGTTGAGCCCGGGGCTTTCACACCCAACTTAACTTGCCGCCTACGCGCGCTTTACGCCCAGTTATTCCGATTAACGCTCGCACCCTCCGTATTACCGCGGCTGCTGGCACGGAGTTAGCCGGTGCTTCTTCTGACAGTAACGTCAATGTCGATGGGTATTAACCATCAACCCTTCCTCCTGTCTGAAAGTGCTTTACAACCCGAAAGCCTTCTTCACACACGCGGCATGGCTGGATCAGGGTTGCCCCCATTGTCCAATATTCCCCACTGCTGCCTCCCGTAGGAGTCTGGGCCGTGTCTCAGTCCCAGTGTGGCTGATCATCCTCTCAGACCAGCTAGAGATCGTCGCCTTGGTGAGCCTTTACCCCACCAACTAGCTAATCTCACGCAGGCTCATCCAGTAGCGAGAGCCGAAGCCCCCTTTCCTCCTCAGAGATTATTCGGTATTAATCCGGATTTCTCCGGGCTATCCCCAACTACCGGGCAGATTCCTACGCGTTACTCACCCGTCCGCCGCTCGTCAGCAACTAGCAAGCTAGTCCTGTTACCGCTCGACTTGCATGTGTTAGGCCTGCCGCCAGCGTTCAATCTGAGCCATGATCAAACTCTTCAGTTTAAAGTCTGGCAGAGAACCCGAAGACTCCCCGCCTTTACTCATGACTCGTTCGCAAGCTCATTCACACTTCAACCGAAGCCAAAGCGGAATAAACGCCTCTCAGAATTTCTGACAGGTCACTTGTCGATCGAGTTACCCCTCCGGAACGAATCCCGAAAGGCTTATTGGTCGACCCACAAGCGCCCACACGAATTACTTGATTCCAATACTGTTAAAGATCAACGAGCCGCGCTGTCGGCGCTCGTTTAAGCGAGGCGCGTATTCTACGCCTGCGCTGCATCCTGTCAACTCTAATTTGCAAAATTCATTTAGGAATCAGCTTGTTAGGAGAACACCACTCAATACTTCGAACGGCGCTTCAAGGACGGCTGTCGGTGACAGCGGAGGCGCATTATAGGGATGGGTGGACGCGAGTCAACCGTTTAGTTTTGAAATCGGCTCGTCCTCTCTAGCCCATAATCCGTCCAATTACGTCGCTCGCTTTTGACCAGATTGCGGATGGCGCGATTTCGCTTCCATGACGCTTCGTTCTCATAGCCACGGCTATGATCAAGATGCAATGTAATGACCGAATACCGCGCCTGGACCCCCCTAATGCCATTGTTCGACATTCGCTCACCTATTTCTCGATCCAGCCCCCCGTACTGCATCCGCTCGTCGAAACCGTTGACGGCCAAGATATCTCGACGCCAACAACCTGTATTGCCACCATTCCAAGTGGCTTTGGTCGGCGTCAATCTATTTAAACAGGTTGCCAGAAAGCGATTCCGAGTCAGTTTATTTTTTTTGAAGTCACGCTGCTGACCTCGTTGTTGGAGAAAAGCAAAGTCAAACACTTGCTGAGAGACAACATCCATTTCTTCCACTGATTCGCTGACGGCCATGCTCAACCGATACAGACCACCAGAAACAAATCTTCCAGGTCTCGCGAAGGCTTTGTGCGCCGAAATATAGTCGCTTCTTGGAATACAGTCGCCGTCGGTGAAGATCAGATAATCACAGTCCGTATTACGCACGCACTGATTCAAGATCTTTGTTTTCTGAAAACCATCGTCCGGCTGCCACTCGTGCACAATATTCAGCTTACCTCTACTAACGAAGCGATTGACGAGCTGCCTAGTTTCATCGCCTGACCCATCGTCCGCAATAATCAGCGTAAAGTCAGTGTCGTCCTGATTTTCGTAGCCCCACAATACCTTCTCCAACCACCTAGGCGAGTTGTAGGTTGTTACAACAACACCAACTTTCATGTTCACCTCCAAAAAGATGAATAGACATCCATCACTCCAGCCACCTCAGCGTCCAAGCTGAACTGCTGAACTACTCGCTGCTGGCCTTGTGCTTGATATGCTGCCACCAGAGATGGATTGGATAGCAATTTCCGGAGCGCATTATCCAATTGATCAAGGTTATTACACTCAATTAGCTCACCATTTATACCGGGCAAAATCATATCCTCATAAGCACCGGTACGACTTGCAATAATCGCAGCCCCTGAAACCATGGCTTCGATGGGTACCAGCCCAAAACCCTCATAGCGCGCCGGGGCACAAACAATATCGAGAGATTGATACACGGCAGGCATCGCATCAACATCAACCTCGTTCATTACAAATACACGCTGCGCAATGCCTTCCAACCGCCACTCTTCCCGCATCTGCCGTAATAACGGTCTGTACTTACGGGTGGTTTTACCCACGATTACAGCACAGGCATCGGGGTACTGTGTCAGTACCCGGCATAGCGCCTGTGAGAATAAATCCGTACCTTTCTCCGGCCGAACCCGACCTACAATTCCTATGACCACTGAGTACCTGTGCCACGGATAGTCCACTGGCTGGTCTGTTGTGGTCGCAAAACGTGCGATATCGACACCATGAGGAACTATGGCTTTGACGTGGGGCACCAAGGCGGCAGCGGTCTGACTGGTAGCAATAACAGCATCCATTTTTGATATAAGAAACCGCGGCCATGGACTGTGGGTTCGAATCGCGGCACTGGTAAACACCAGCTTAAGTCGTGGACATACCAGCCAGCGAAATAAAATACCCCAGGTCATTTCATTGTTGCGGCGGACGTGCCACACCGGATCGTAGTCATGATTCCAGTGTTTTAATAATCGATACAAACTCAAAATCGACTGAGCTATATGGTTACCCGCTGGGCGCTTTGCCACAAAAAAGAGGTCGAACTCTTGTTGCAACCGCGGAATCATAGCCCGAATACTTGCGCTAACACCGGAGATGCGATGATGCAAATCTGAAAGTATCAGCACTCGCTTCTTCAAATCTTCGCTCACGCTTTGTGCACCGTTTGCAAATAATCTTCTGACTGCATTTCCAACAAACGACTGACTGTACGTTGAAACTCAAATGACAAGCGGCCCCCTCGGTACAAGGCCTGTACCGTATCGGCGGCTGTAAGTAATAGTTTTACTTTACGGTCATAAAACTCGTCGACCAGATTAATAAACCGACGCGCCATATCATCATTTTTGCCATCGAACAGAGGTACGTTTCGGATAAGCACCGCATGGAATTGCTGAGCTATTTCAATGTAATCATTCTGAGAGCGAGGGCCACCACAGATTTCAGCAAAATCAAACAGCACAACATCATCATTAAGCCAAACAGCCTCAATGCGACGACCCAGTATATTCAATTGGGCATTCTCGATAGCTTGCCTCGCATCCGGTGCTAGTTTGCGAAAACTTTCTTGTAGATTCCGTTCCGCCGATGCATCCAATGGTGAATGAAAGATTTTCACCTGCTTTAGTGTACGCAACCGATAATCCACACCACCATCAACATTGAGCACCCGGGTATGACGCTTCAGCAATTCGATAGCGGGTATGAATAGGGCGCGTTGCAGCCCGTCTTTATATAATTTATCCGGTGGAATGTTGGATGTGGCGACCAGGGTTACTCCGCGTTCGAACAGGGCACGCAACAGATTACCCAGGATCATGGCGTCGCCAATATCGGTAACGAAGAATTCGTCGAAACACAGCACGCGTGATTCACGGGCGATTTCTTCGGCCACCAGATCCAGCGGATTGGATTGCCCTTTGTGCTCTTTCAAACCCCGATGCACGCGCCGCATAAAATGATGGAAGTGCATCCGGCCTTTATCTTCAAACGGCAACGTCTGGAAAAACGTGTCCATCAGGTAGGTTTTGCCTCGCCCTACACCGCCCCAGAAGTACAGACCTGTCACCGGCTCAGGCGACCGACCAAACAACCGTCCCAACCGGCCGGTTAATTTTTTTTGCGTTTCCTGCTGGGCCAGCAATTGGTCGAATACCGACTGCAATGCCTTGACGGCATCTTCCTGAGCCGGATCATGGGAAAAGCCGGGTTGTTCCAAGTCGGCCTGATAACGGGCCCAAGGGGTGGTCATCGACGACTCCACAGATAAGGACAAGGCGGGGAATTTTACGGGAAAGGTCCTGACAATCAATCGTCGAACCTGCTGAACAGACCGCTGCGAAGCGCTTCGACAAGAGTTAGAATACGGGCGTTACGATGGCCAACCCAGGCCAATCGCTCATCATTTTGGAGACTCACATGCTGCAACTGGACTGGATGACATTGCTGGCGGCCTTGGTTGTCGCACTTATCGTAGGCATCGTCGTGGGTCGGCTCTGGGCACGCGGCCAGGGAGATGACACCGGCAGCCTGAAACGTCAATTGGATGATCTCAAGCGTCAGCATCAGAATTATCAAATCAGTGTGACCGAACACTTCAACCGCACCACTGAGCTGATCGATAGCCTGACCGAGAGCTACAACGCCATTCGCACCCACCTGGATCAGGGTGCCGATGAATTGGTGGCACCGGAATATCGTCTGGAATCGGCTCGCGCCGGCAGTGAAGACCTGCAAGGCCTCGCACCCGATTCAGAACTGACCAGCGTATCGTTCTCAGGCCCGCGCGATTACGCCCCAAAAAACGGCGATGAAGAAGGTACCTTGTCGGAGACTTACGGCCTCCGTCGTGCCCAGCTCTTCCCCGACGAAGACGAAGCAGAAGCCGAAACCACGGCCGTAGAAAAGCCTAAAAAGTCGCGATAGGTTTATATCTAAATATTCTTAAAGACGGTAACAACAATAACAAATAGCTTTGATATAGTGCGTCCAGTTTCGAAACACCCTTTCTGGACGGACTATGGCACAGCAAATGTTCACCCACCTCAATCAGCTGGAAGCGGAAAGCATCCACATCATTCGTGAGGTCGCCGCTGAATTCGACAACCCGGTCATGCTTTACTCGATCGGCAAGGATTCAGCGGTGATGCTGCATCTGGCCCGCAAAGCGTTTTTCCCCGGCCGCATCCCCTTTAAGTTGCTGCACGTCGATACCGGCTGGAAATTCAAAGAAATGTACGAATTCCGCGACAAGATGGCGCGCGATTACGAATTCGAACTGCTGGTCTACCAAAACCAGGACGGCGTCCGCCAGGGCATCAACCCTTTCGACCACGGCAGCGCCAAGCACACTGACATCATGAAAACCCAGGCGCTGAAACAGGCGCTGGATCTGTATAAGTTCGACGCCGCCTTCGGTGGCGCCCGACGCGATGAAGAAAAGTCCCGCGCCAAAGAACGCGTCTATTCGTTCCGCGACCGTAATCACCGCTGGGACCCGAAAAACCAGCGCCCGGAGTTGTGGAACATCTACAACGGCAAGATCAACCGTGGCGAAAGCATCCGCGTCTTCCCGCTGTCAAACTGGACCGAACTCGACATTTGGCAATACATCCACCTGGAAAGCATTCCCATTGTGCCGCTGTATTTCGCCGCCAAACGTCCGGTGGTGGAGCGCGACGGCATGCTGATCAACGTCAACGACGACCGCATGAAGTTGCTGCCCGGTGAAACCGTCGAAGAAAAAATGGTGCGCTTCCGTACCCTCGGTTGCTATCCGTTGACCGGCGCTGTCGAGTCCGAAGCCAACACCTTGCCGGACATCATTCAGGAAATGCTGCTGACCACGACCAGTGAACGTCAGGGTCGCGCCATCGACCACGATTCCTCCGGCTCGATGGAAAAGAAAAAACAGGAAGGCTACTTCTAATGGCACACCAATCCGACTTGATCGCTCAGGACATTCACGCCTACCTGAAGCAACACGAACACAAAGAATTGCTGCGCTTTCTGACCTGCGGCAGCGTTGACGACGGCAAGTCCACTTTGATTGGCCGCCTGCTGCACGATTCCAAAATGATCTACGAAGATCAGCTGGCGGCCATTGAAAAAGACAGCAAAAAATCAGGCACCACCGGCGAGAAAATCGACCTGGCGTTGCTGGTCGATGGCCTGCAGGCCGAACGCGAACAGGGCATCACCATCGATGTTGCCTACCGCTATTTCTCCACCAGCAAACGCAAATTCATCATTGCCGATACGCCGGGGCACGAGCAGTACACCCGCAATATGGCGACCGGCGCTTCCACCTGTGATCTGGCGGTGATTCTGATTGATGCCCGCTACGGTGTGCAGACACAAACCCGCCGCCACAGCTACATCGCGCATCTGTTGGGTTTGAAACACATCGTTGTCGCCGTCAACAAGATGGATCTGGTCGATTTCAGTGAAGCGCGTTTTGAGGAAATCAAAGCCGACTATTTAACCTTCGCCGAACAGTTGCAGTTGCCGGAAATTCATTTCGTACCGATGTCGGCCCTCGATGGCGACAACGTGGTCAGCCGCAGTGAACGCTCACCCTGGTACCAGGGCATGCCGTTGATGGAACTGCTGGAAACCATCGAAATATCGCACGACCGCGACACCGAACATTTCCGTCTGCCGGTGCAATACGTCAACCGTCCCGATCTCGATTTCCGCGGTTTCGCCGGCACCATTGCCGCCGGTACCGTCAAACCCGGCGACACAGTGCGTGCCCTGCCCTCGGGCCTGAGTTCGACCGTTGAACGCATCGTCACTTTCGATGGCGATTTGGACGAAGCCTTCCCAGGCCAAGCCATCACTCTGACGCTGGCGGACGAGATCGACGTCAGCCGCGGCGACATGCTGGTCGGACCGAACGAAAAACCGCTGGTGTCGCAAGCCTTCAACGCCAAAATCGTCTGGATGCACGACGACGCCTTGGTGCCTGGCCGCCAGTACGATTTCAAAGTCGGCACTCAGAGTGCGACCGGCACGTTCAGCGCCTTGCATCGCCAGATCGACGTCAACACGCTCGAAGCCAGTGCGGCCGAACAACTGCCGTTGAACGGCATCGGCGATGTGACGTTGCAATTGAACAAACCCATTGTCGCCGACCCCTACGGTCAGATTGCTGGCACCGGTGCATTTATTGTTATCGACCGCTTGAGCAACGTAACCGTCGGCGCGGGCATGATCGAAACCGCCGCCGCAGTGCGCGACAACCACCCGGTGACCGAAGCCGAACGCACTGCGCGCTATCGTCAGAAGCCGGTATCCGTGGTGTTGGATGTGGCCGATGCGGCCGAACGTGCGGTGGCGTTGGAGCGCGCATTGTTTGATTTGGGCCACGCCAGTGTCATCGTTCGTCCGGAAGATGCTCTGGCGGTTGCGCCTTATGTGGAAGCAGCTGGCTTTATCGCCATCATCGCCGGCGGCACCGACGCACCGTTCGGTTTCAAAGTTGATGACGCCACGCCGGCAGCAGTGATCAAACTGCTGCGCCAGCACGACATCCTGGAAGACTGATCACACCGGAATCGGTAGATCGACAAACTCGACATGAATCCCGAAGCGCTGGGCCAGATGCCAGCCCAGTGCTTCGGGCCCGCCACGCTCGGTCGCGTGATGCCCAGCCGCAAAATAATGCACCCCGCTTTCGCGCGCTAAATGCACCGTTGGCTCGCTGATCTCACCAGACACAAAGGCATCAATGCCGGCATCAATCACCTGCTGCAAATAGCTTTGTGCCGCGCCGGTACACCAGGCGATGGTTTCGATTTCGTCTTCGGCTTCGCCGATGTGCAGCACCGGAAATTCCAAGGTTTCACTCAAGGTCTGACGCAGACTCGCGCCGGTTTCAACGGCATCCAAACGGCCGTGCCAAACCAGGCTGTCGCCCAGCGTGCCCTCTGCCGTCCAGCCGAGCAATTGCGCTAACTGGGCGTTGTTACCAACATCCGGATGGGCATCGAGCGGTAAATGGTAGGCAAATAAACTGATGTCGTTGGCCAGCAAGGCGGCGATGCGATTGCGTTTGATGCCAGTAATCGGCGCGGCTTCGCCTTTCCAGAAATAACCGTGATGCACCAGAATCGCATCGGCCTGACGCTCAATAGCTTCGTCGATCAAGCGTTGGCTGGCAGTCACACCCGTCACCAGACGACGGATTTCAGACCGGCCCGCCACCTGCAAACCGTTTGGGCAATAATCCTGAAATTGTCCAACGCTCAGATAATCATCAAGGTAAGCGGTGAGGTCGTCGCGATGCAGCGTCATGGTACACTCCGAGCCGTTATCAAATATGAACAGTCAGTGATGAAATTACAGGGTCGAATTCGGGCATGAGTGTACCTCAAAGTGTGCGCCTCTGGCTGGCGCCAATTGCCATTGGACTGATCATGGGCGGCCTGTTCGTTGTGCTCTGGCCGAACACCGCACCACCGCCTCCGCCAGGTAAAACACACCTGGAATCCGCTCCGAATCCAGCCAGTTATGCCGACGCCATCGCGCAAGCGCAACCGAGCGTGGTGAGCATTTACAGCAACAGTCAGATCGCCCGGCCCAGCCACCCGTTGCTCGACGATCCGTTCTTTTCGCAGTTTCTGCCCAGCCAGCCGCAGCAACAAACCAGCCTCGGTTCTGGTGTCGTAATCGACGATCAGGGCCATATTCTGACTAACGCGCACGTCATCGCGCGCGGTGAGGAAATCGTCGTTGAAACCAACGACGGTCAAAGCCATCAGGCGCGCCTGGTTGGCAGCGACCCGGACAGCGACTTGGCGGTTTTGGCGATCGAATCGACTGAGTTAAATGCCATTCGTGTGAACCCGGATTACCGCGCCCAGGTCGGCGATCTGGTGTTTGCTATCGGCAACCCGTTTGGCGTTGGCCAGACGGTGTCGATGGGCATTGTTTCCGCCACCGGCCGTCATCAACCGGGCCTGACGCGCTTCTCCGATTTCATTCAAACCGACGCGGCCATCAACCCCGGCAATAGCGGCGGTGCGTTGATTAATGCGCGTGGCGAACTGGTGGGTGTGAATACAGCGATCTTCTCAAACACCGGCGGTTTTCAAGGCATCGGATTCGCCATTCCTTACGCCCACGCGCTCGATATCGCAACACAACTGATTCAGCAAGGCGAGGTAATGCACGGCTATCTGGGCATTGATGTTCGCCCGGTGGCGCCGCAGCAACGAGCGCGTCAGGGCTTGGTGACGCCGGCGTGGGAAGTAGCGGATGTGATGGCCGAGAGTCCGGCGGACAAAGCTGGTGTTTTGGCGGGTGATTGGCTGGTGAGTATCGATGGTAAGGCGCTGTCGAGTCGCGCCGAAGCGGTGGGTCGCATCGCCGAGCACAAACCCGGCGACCGTCTGACGCTAACCTTGCTGCGCAATCACATCCTTTATCAGCGTGAAGTGATTTTGGGCGAACGCCCGCGCTGATAAATGATTAAAGCAGTGGCACCAAAGCGCTCATCAAACGATTGTTTTCCGGCGCACTGCCAACCGTAATGCGCAAACAATCGTTGAGCAGCGCGTGGCTGCCATCGAGTTTTTTGATCAGCACACCGGCGTCTTTTAAACCCTGATGAATCTCAGCGGCGCGACCCGGCGCCGTCCGCACCAGCACAAAATTCGCTTCGCTGTCGTAGACCGTCAGTTCCGGCAGCGCTCGCAACTGTTCAATCAACACAGCGCGTTGTTTGACCAGCTCTTGGGTTTGCTGTTGAAACACCTCGAAATGATCCAACGCAAAGGTTGCGGTCGCTTGCACCAGATTGCCAATGTTGTACGGCAGACGCAGTTTGTTGATTTCGTTCACCCAGGCCGGATCGCCGATCAAAATGCCAAGACGCAAACCCGCCAACCCGACTTTCGACAAGGTGCGCATGATCAGCAGGTTCGGATAATCCTCAAGCCAGGGCAGATAATCGGCTTCGGTAAAAGCCGTGTAGGCTTCATCGATCACGACCAGGCCCGGTGCGGCTTCAATGATGCGACGCAGCTTTTCGTCGCCCCACAAATTGCCCGTCGGATTATTCGGCTGTGCCAGGAAAATCAACGCCGGTTGTTCGCGCTCGATGCGCGCCAGGGTGTTTTCCAGATCGATTTCGAAGCGCTCCGTCAACGGGACACCGACGTAATCCATCTGCAGATATTGCGCGATCATCCGGTACATGACGAAGCTCGGTTCCGGCGCCATCAAGGTTTGACCCGCACCGGCAACGGCCATAGCGATTAACTGAATCAGTTCATCCGAACCGTTGCCCAGCAAAATGTCCCAGCGCTCGTCGATGTTCATCACCCGCCGCAGGCCTTGTTTCACTTCCGGTGCATCCGGATGCGGATAGCGGTTGACGTGCACGTCGGCCAAAGTCGCCTGCCATTGTTGCTGCAATTCAGCCGGCCAGGTGAACGGATTTTCCATGGCATCCAGCTTCAGAAAACCGCTGGAATTCGGCACCGGATAAGCCGTCAGTTTGCGAATATCCTCGCGCACCAGACGTTGTACACGCGCTTCGATTTTATCTTGCCATTCGGAAAGTCGGTCGGTCATGACATCAGTCGTCCAGGCGTTTTTCCGCGCTGCGCGCGTGAGCGGTCAATTGCTCGCCGCGCGCCAGAACGGACGCCACCGCGCCCAGGGTTTTGGCGCCTTGCGGCGAAACGCCGATCAAAGAAGTGCGTTTTTGGAAGTCGTACACACCCAGCGGCGAGAAAAAGCGTGCCGTGCCGCTGGTCGGTAAAACGTGATTGGGCCCGGCGCAATAATCGCCCAAGGCTTCAGGGGTATGGCGGCCGAGGAAAATAGCACCGGCGTGGCGAATCGAACCCAGCCAGCTTTCCGGATCATCGACCGACAATTCCAAATGCTCCGGCGCAATGCGATTGACCAGCGCCGGCGCGTCGGCCAAGTCAGCCACCTGGATCAAGGCGCCGCGTTCGCTGAGCGACTGGCGGATGATGTCGGCGCGTTCCAGTGTAGGCAGCAAACGTTCGATGGCATCGTTGACCGCGTCGAGAAAATTGCCGTCCTGACTGATCAGAATTGATTGCGCATCGACGTCGTGTTCGGCCTGAGAAAACAAATCCAACGCGATCCATTCCGGATCGGTTTTGCCGTCACAGACGACCAGAATTTCACTCGGCCCGGCGATCATATCGATGCCGACGCGACCAAACACCTGCTGCTTGGCAGTGGCGACATAGATGTTGCCTGGACCGACAATTTTATCGACCGCTGGCACCGTCTCAGTGCCGTATGCCAAAGCAGCAATGGCTTGCGCGCCGCCGATCAAAAAGATGCGATCAATGCCCGCCACGTGTGCCGCGCCCAAAACAAAATCACTGACGTTGCCATCCGGTGCGGGCGTTGCCATAACCACATCGGACACGCCCGCGACCCTGGCCGGCATGGCGTTCATGATCACCGACGACGCCAGCGGCGCAGTGCCGCCGGGCACGTAAATACCGACACGATCCATCGCCGTTACTTGCTGGCCGAGCAGCGTGCCGTTGTCTTCACGGTACTGCCAGCTCTTGCCCAACTGATGCTGGTGATAGCTCTCCACCCGCTCGGCGGCGACGCTCAGCGCTTGTTGCTGATCGGTCGGTAAGCGATTGAAGGCGGCTGAAATGGCGTCGGCACCCAACACCAGCTGTTGAATGTTATCGACCTGGAAGCGGTCAAACCGCGCCGTGAATTCCAGCAAAGCCGCATCGCCGCGTTGGCGGATGTCGGCAATGATGTCGGCGACGCGCTGCTGGACGTTGGCGTCGGATACCGATTCCCACGCCAGCAAGGCGTCCAATTCCTGGGCGAAACCGGGGTTTTGAGCGTCCAATCGACGCAGCGGCAACTTGCTCATGCGCGAGCCTTCCTGCGTTCTGCAACAGCACGACTGAGGTCTTCGACAATGGGGTTGAGCCGTTCGTCTTTCAATTTCAGCGCCAGACGGCTGGCGACCAGACGGCTGCTGATGTCCGCGATGTGTTCTTCAGCCATCAGGCCGTTGGCTTTGAGGGTGTTGCCGGTGTCGACAATATCGACGATGCAATCGGCCAGCTTCATGATCGGTGCCAATTCCATACCGCCGTACAGCTTGATCACGTCCACCTGCCGACCTTGTTCGGCAAAGTAACGTTTGGCGACGTTGACAAACTTGGTCGCCACTTTCATGCGACCCAACACCGGCTCGGCATCGACCAGCCGCGCGGTCATCAGGCGGCAGCGGGCGATGTCGAGATCGAGCAGTTCGTACATCTCGTCGGCGCCGTGCTCCATCAGCACGTCTTTGCCGGCGACGCCTAAATCGGCGACGCCGTATTCAACGTAAGTCGGGACATCGGTGGCACGAATGTGGATGAAACGAACGTCCGGGCGGGTGGTTTCAAAAATCAGTTTGCGCGAGCGATGGATGTCTTCCAGCGGCTCAATGCCGGCGGCCGCGAACAACGGCAAGGTTTCCTTGAGAATCCGCCCTTTGGACAGGGCAATGGTGATCTGGTCGGTCGGCTTCGCCATGCTCGGTTGTGCGCTCTTGATCTGGGTGAGTTGGCCTCGTGGTAGCGCGAGGTTGGTTCAGGTAACAGGTTGTTGGTCCGCCGTCCGTGGCAGGTGGTTGGCGTGTTAGCCGGCGACGCGTTTGATCGTCGCGCCCAGCTGCGCCAGTTTTTCTTCAATGCATTCGTAGCCACGGTCGATGTGGTAAATGCGATCGACCAGCGTCGAACCCTTGGCGACCAGGCCAGCCAGCACCAGCGACGCCGAGGCGCGCAAGTCGGTTGCCATTACCGGCGCGCCGGTCAGGTTATCGTGGCCGGTAATGACCACGGTGTTGCCTTTGATGCGGGCTTCGGCGCCCATGCGCTCGAGTTCGTTGATGTGCATGAAACGGTTCTCAAACACCGTTTCTTCCACCGAACCCGTACCTTCAGCAATAGCGTTCAGGGTGGTGAACTGTGCCTGCATGTCGGTCGGAAACGCCGGATAGGGCGCGGTGGTGATATCGACCGCTTTGGGGCGACGGCCTTCCATATCCAGTTCAATCCAGTTGTCACCGGTCTCGATCCGAGCGCCAGCTTCACGCAATTTATCCAGCACCGCGCCCATGGTGGAGGCATCGGCTTCGCGCAGACGAATGCGACCACGGGTGATGGCAGCCGCCACCAGATAGGTGCCGGTTTCGATGCGATCGGGCAATACCGAATAGTCGGCTGAGTGCAGGCTTTCGACACCTTCGATGGTGATGGTGTCGGTGCCGGCGCCGGTGATTTTGGCGCCCATGGCGATCAGGCAATTCGCCAGATCGACCACTTCCGGTTCCTTAGCGGCGTTTTCCAACACGGACGTGCCTTCGGCCAGAGCGGCGGCCATCAGGATGTTTTCGGTGCCGGTCACGGTGACCTTGTCGAAAAAGATGCGCGCACCTTTAAGGCGGCCGTTGTTGCGGGCACGGATGTAGCCGTCTTCGACGTCAATCTGCGCGCCCATGGCTTCCAGACCGCGAATGTGCAAATCGACCGGACGACTGCCGATGGCGCAACCACCGGGCAACGAGACGTTGGCTTCACCGAAATGCGCCAGCAACGGGCCGAGCACCAGAATGGAGGCGCGCATGGTTTTGACCAGTTCATAAGGCGCGGTCACGTTGCGAATGGTGCCGGCGGTAACTTCGACGCTCATGTCTTCACCGATGACCACTTCAACGCCCATGCAGGCCAGCAGTTCGATCATGGTGGTGATGTCGTTCAGGTGCGGCAGGTTGCGCACGGTGACCGGTTCTTTGGTCAGCAAGGTGGCGGCAATGATCGGCAATGCGGCGTTTTTGGCACCGGACACACGAATTTCACCGTCCAGACGAGCGCCACCGGTAATCAGCAATTTATCCAAGGTTTAGTTCTCCGCGCTGGACCATTCGTCCGGTGTATAGAGGGCCATGGTGACCGCATGGATTTCGCCTGTGGCGATCTTCTCGTTCAGCACGCCGTAAATCAGTTGTTGGCGTTGCACCGGTCGCTTGCCGGCAAACACCTCACCCACGGCACGAACGGAAAATTTGGCACCGGCACCTTCGACGACAAAGTCGACATCCGGCAGGGCCGCAACCAGCATGGCCTTTACATCCTCAGCTGACATAGGTCTCTCTGCGTTGAATCCGATAAAAAGGGCTGGGGATTATACGGAAAGCGGCGACAAATCGAAATGGAGAAACGGAGGCAGCGTGGCCTCCGTTGTCTGAGTGAGATTATTGAAACTGGCTGGTTTCGTAGGATTCGGCGGTGATGCGTTCCCATTCGTCGATGGTCGCGTCCAGGTCGCCGCCCTGCTCGCGGTAAATCTGGTCAAACTGAGTTTTAAACGTCACACCCAGGTTGATGCCGTTGAAAATGACGTTCTGCATTTTCCAGCCATCCGACGCCTGGCTGTAGTAAACGCTCTGAATCATCGGATAGCGCTGGCCCTGTGGCGATACGGCTTCCAGCCGCACCCGGGTGTTGCGCACCGTGTTTTCTTCGCTGTCCTGATCCGGCACCAGACGCACGTCATAGGCACCGAAGTTATACAGGCCACCGGCGTAGGTGTTGATCATCGACCGCTTGAAAACATCCAGAAAGCGCAGTTTCTGTTCGTTGGTCGCCGTTTGCAGCGTATCGCCCATGATGCGGCTGACAATGACGGTGTAACCGATTAACGGCTCCAGCACTTCCGCCACTTCATCCAGGTAGGCCTGGCGATCCCCGGCGCTGCCGCTGTTGTATTTCTCAACCACCGTCAGCACCTGCTCGACACCTTCGATCACGCTTTGCTCGGCAGACTTAGCGGGGGTAAACCCTTCCGCCGACGCCAAACCGGCCAACAACAGCCCAAGACCCAGCATCACAACCGACGCACTTCGGATAACACTCATGCTTTTCTCCTTTCGGCATACCCGCCTTATTTTAGGGTCGAAGCCTTTCAGGTGCGAGCCTGCCAAAGGTCAGCAAAAAGGATGCCGTTCACGTCTAGGCAACTTCAGGTGCGGCACCTTTGTGGTAATCTAGCCCGCCAGTTTAGAACCGATGAGTTACCCACTGATATGTCTTCGACGATCGACTACCTGGAATCCGCTCAGCGCACTCTGCGCATGGAAATTGAATCGTTGCAATCGCTGCACACGCATTTGGATGAGGGTTTCGTCAAAGCCTGTGATTTGGCGCTCGCCTGCACCGGCCGGGTCGTTGTCACTGGTATGGGCAAATCAGGTCACATCGGCAACAAATTAGCGGCCACCCTGGCGAGCACCGGCACGCCGGCGTTCTTTGTTCATCCCGGCGAAGCCAGCCACGGCGATATGGGCATGATCACCGGCCAGGATGTCGTTATCGCGCTGTCGAATTCTGGTGAATCAAATGAAGTCGTCACCTTGATCCCCTTGATCAAACGCCTCGGCGCGCGGCTGATCGGCATGACCGGCAACCCCGACAGCACATTGGGCCGCTCGGCCGACGCGCACATTTACTGCGGCGTTGAACAAGAAGCCTGCCCGCTCAATCTGGCTCCAACGTCGTCCACCACGGCGGCTTTGGTTATGGGCGATGCGTTAGCCATTGCCTTGCTCGAAGCGCGCGGTTTTACCGCCGACGACTTTGCCTTTTCGCACCCCGGCGGCAGCCTGGGCCGCAAACTGCTGCTCAAAGTCAGCGACATCATGCACAGCGGCGACGCCTTCCCGGCGGTGCGTCCCGGCACCCCGTTGCGCGATGCCCTGCTGGAAATGACGCGCAAAGGTTTGGGTCTGACCACCGTGCTTGACGACGCCGGCCACCTGCTCGGCGTCTACACCGACGGCGACCTGCGCCGCACCCTCGATGCCGGCCTCGATTTGCAGACGACGCCGATTGAAACCGTTATGCATCCCGGTGCCAGAACTATTTCCGCCGACCATTTGGCAGCCGAAGCGCTGTTTGAAATGGAATCGCGCAAAATTACCGCCCTGGTGGTGATCGATAACGATCAGCCGGTCGGCATCGTTCACATGCACGACATTCTGCGCGCAGGCGTGGCTTGATGCGCTGGTTGCGCACTGCTCTACCCATCACCACGGCCTTGCTGATTCTGGCGGCTGTCATCTGGTGGCGCCCGGCGGCAGCGCCGCCGAGTTTCAGCACCGATCTGGAATTGCCGGCTGACCCGCCGGATCTGTTTATTCGCACCTTTCAGCAGACCCGCTACGACGCGGCCGGTCAGCCCAGCCTCTATACCGTCGGCAGTACCTTTTCGTTTTATCAGGACAGCGGCAACAGCCAGATTCAGTCACCCACCGTGCGACTGATTCGCGACAACGGCCCCGACTGGACCATCCGCTCCGAAGCCGCCACAGCATTCAGCAACGGCGATGTGGTCTTCGAGGACGACGTAAAAGTGCAGGAATTGAGCGATTTCAATCGCTGGGAATTAATCACCGACTGGCTGACAGTCACGGAAAACGGCGACTTCGTCAGCACTCCGGAGCCTGTTAAACTCACCCAGGGCCCGCAGGTGGCCACGGGCGTGGGGTTCAACGCCGATCTGACGACGGACGATCCCGTCCTTACTTTGCAATCCGAGGTAGCCATTCATTATGAGGCCGACTGATTCCAAGCGGCATTGGCGCCAGAGCCTGGCGCTCGCAGCGCTTTTTTTGCTCAGCGACGCAGCGCTGGCGTTGCCAGAAGATCGCGATCAGCCGATGACCATTCAGGCCGACCAGGGCGCCTTTCGCAGCGGCAGTGGTGAGGCTCACTTTCAGGGCAACGTCCATTTGCAACAGGGCAGTCTGGAAGTCTGGGCGGAAACGCTGGATGTGACCCGCGATCCGGTAACCGGCGTTATTCAGTTTTTGGAAGCCCGCGGCGAGCCGGCCCGTTATCAGGAACAACCGGATGTCGATGCCGCCTTTATTGAAGTGGAAGGCCTGCGCATCGAATATCGGCCGCAACAAGACATCATCATTACCGAGGGCAATGGCCGCCTGAAACAGGAAGGCAGTGAAATTCAGGCGGAATACATTCAATACAATCTGCTTGACGAAACACTCAGCGTACGCTCAGTGCGCACCCAGACCGCCAACCCGGAAGCGCCGCAGGCAACCTGGGTTATCCAACCGGGAGCCGTGGACTGAATGGCTTTATTGCACGCCAAACATCTGGCCAAGAGTTATCGCAAACGCCCGGTGGTCCGGGACGTCAGCCTGAGTGTCGAAGCCGGTCAGATTGTCGGACTGCTTGGCCCCAACGGTGCCGGCAAAACCACCTGCTTTTATATGATCGTCGGTCTGATTCCGGCCGATAAAGGCGAGGTCTACGTTGGCGATACGCCAGTCACCCGCTTGCCCATGCACGCCCGAGCGCGCCACGGTATTGGCTATCTGCCACAGGAAGCGTCGATATTTCGCAAGCTGAGCGTGGCCGACAACATTATGGGCGTGCTGCAAACGCGCAAAGAATTGTCGCGCGCTGATCGACACGAACGGCTGGAATCGCTGCTGCAGGAATTCAACATCACGCACATTCGCGACAGCTTAGGCATGGCGCTGTCCGGCGGTGAACGGCGACGCGTGGAAATTGCCCGGGCGCTGGCGATGGAACCGGCGGTTGTTTTGCTGGATGAACCCTTCGCCGGCGTCGACCCGATTTCAGTCGGCGACATTAAAGGCATCATTCACCACTTGCGTGACCGCGGCATCGCCGTACTGATCACCGATCACAACGTACGAGAGACGCTCGATATCTGCGAAAAAGCCTATATCGTCGGCAACGGACACATCATCGCCGAAGGTAGTGCAGAGGATGTACTCAACAACGCCACGGTGCGTGAGGTATATTTAGGCGACCAGTTCCGGCTATGACGGCACTAAGACCGTCAAGACTCGTTGTAATTAACAGGCCCAAAGGCGTATTAACACCTCTATGAAGACCTCCTTACAACTCAAAATGAGTCAGCAGTTGACGATGACGCCGCAACTGCAACAAGCCATTCGACTGCTGCAATTGTCGACACTCGATTTGCAGCAGGAGATCCAGGAGGCTCTGGAAACCAACCCCATGCTGGAAGTGCGCGAAGACGACGCCGGCGACGGGGAACACAGTCACCATAACGACAACCTAAACGGCGAAAGTCACAGCAGTGATAGCCTGAACGGTGATGCCAGCAAACACGAAACCTCCACCAACGACGACAGCGATCATCGTCAGGAAGTGGAAATTCAGGAACACATTCCTGACGACCTGGCGGTCGATTCCTCCTGGGACGACATCTACACCCACACCCCAACCAGCCACGGCTTGCCCTCGGGCGACGACGATTTCAATTTCGAAAACGTTTATGGCACCACCGACTCATTGTGGGACCACCTGAACTGGCAATTGAACCTGACCACCATGACGGACCGCGATCGTCTGATCGCCGAAGCCATCATCGAAAGCGTCGACAGCGAAGGTTATTTGCAGTCCAGTCTGGACGATATTTTTGAAGGGTTGATTGAAGCGCTGTCGGGCGACGACGATCCACTGGAAATGGACGAAGTCGAGGCCGTGCTGCGCCGCGTTCAGCATTTCGATCCGCCCGGTGTCTGCGCTCGCGACCTGGCCGATTGTTTGAGCATTCAGCTCAATCAACTGCCCGAAGAAACCCTCTGGCGCAGCGACGCCATCAAAATTGTCAAAGAACATCTCGATCTGCTCGGCACCCGCGACTACGCCCAGTTGATGCGCAAAACTCGTCTCAAAGAAAACGATTTGCGCGACGTCATCCTGTTGATTCAAAGCCTGAACCCACGGCCGGGCAATCAAATTGAAAGCGGCAAAGACGAATACGTCGTACCCGATGTCATTGTGCGCAAAGACGTGAAAAACAATCGTTGGCTGGTGGAACTGAACCCGGAAATCGCGCCCAAATTACGCGTTAATCCGTCTTACGCTTCCATGGTCAAACGCGCCGATAATTCCAGCGACAACACCTATCTCAAAGACCACTTGCAGGAAGCGCGCTGGTTCATCAAAAGCCTGCAAAGCCGCAATGAAACGCTGTTGAAAGTTGCCACCAATATTGTCGAGCACCAACGCGGTTTTCTGGAACACGGCGAAGAAGCGATGAAGCCGCTGGTGTTGCACGATGTGGCTCAGGCCGTCGAGATGCACGAATCAACCATTTCACGCGTCACCACACAAAAATACATGCACACACCGCGCGGTATTTTTGAGCTGAAATACTTTTTCTCCAGCCACGTCAGCACCGAAGGTGGTGGCGAATGCTCCAGCACCGCCATTCGCGCCATCATCCGCAAGCTGGTGGCGGCGGAAAATCCACGCAAACCGCTGAGTGATTCCAAGATCGCCACCTTGTTGGGCGACCAGGGCATTCAGGTCGCTCGCCGCACCATCGCCAAATACCGCGAAGCGATGCACATACCGCCATCAAATGAACGTAAGAGTTTGATTTAGATCAGGTTTCCGTAAGGGCACCGACTTGAAGTACGCGCTGCTCACCGCAAAGATTGAATCAGGAGCTAGACTGGATTGAGGGAACTCAATCCAGTCAGTCAAGGAAGCCGGCCCGGTTTGAGGGCCAGAATCACTGTCACTGAACGAGGAGCGGACTATGCAAGTCAACATCAGCGGTCAACACGTCGAAGTTACCGAAGCGCTGCACGACTATGTCGCCGGTAAGCTGGAAAAACTGGAACGACATTACGACCAGATCGGCAATGTCCAGGTTACCTTCAGTATTGAAAAGAACCGGCAAAAAGCGGAAGCTTCGCTCAACATCAAAGGCGCACAAATACACGCAGATGCCGAGCATGATGACCTGTACGCTGCCATTGATATGATGACTGACAAACTCGACCGCCAACTGCTCAAGCACAAAGAAAAAACGGTCGACCGCATGCACGGGAATTCTCGTTAACCATGATACAACTGGACCAGGTCCTCAGCGTTGAACGCGTCTATACCGGCGCGTTCGGCGTCAGCAAGAAACGCGTTCTGCAAAGTTTGGCGGAACGACTGGCAGACTCCCTGGAGGGTGTCGGCGATGTCGATTTATTCGATCAGTTGATTGCTCGTGAGCGACTTGGTTCCACCGGCCTCGGCCAGGGCATTGCTGTGCCGCATTGCCGGTTAGCCCAGATTGACCGACCCGTGGCCGCTCTCGCCAAACTCGACGAAGCCGTCGATTTCGAATCCCCTGATCGCAAACCCGTCGATTTGCTGTTTGCCCTGGTCGTGCCCGAAGCGGCCACTGACGACCATCTGAATTTACTCGCCGCTGTGGTCGAACGCTTTAACGATGCTGCTCTGGTAAAAACCCTGCGCCACGCATCCGATCCGCAAACGCTCTATCAGCATTTTATCAAAGGCGTCTGACCGCCATGGCCCATCCCGATTTCCGACTGATCATCATCAGCGGACGTTCCGGTTCGGGTAAGAGTACCGTTCTGAACGCGCTCGAAGACGCCGGCTTCAATTGCATCGATAACCTGCCGCCCGCCTTGCTGCCGGAATTGGTGCACTGGATGACAGCGAGCGCGGCGCAACCCAATGTCGCGGTCTGTATCGACGCCCGTGTCGCCTCCGACGCCATCAACGGCTTGCCGGCCATTCTGAAAACACTGCCGGCCAACGTCACTCCCGACATTCTGTATCTCGACGCCGAAGAAACCATTTTGCTGCAACGTTTCTCGGCAACCCGACGCAAACACCCGCTGACCGACCAACACCGCTCCCTGGCCGAAGCCATTGCTGTGGAAGGTGAACTGTTGGCGCCGGTCGCCAATCTCGCCAGTTTGAAAATCGACACCAGCGGTTTGTCGTTGCAGGAACTGCGCGATCAGGTGCGCCAGCGGCTGATCGAGAAACCCAAAGGCATTGCGCTGCAATTTTTGTCGTTCGGTTTCAAACACGGCGTGCCGCGTGATGCCGATTTGGTGTTCGACGTGCGTTGCCTGCCCAACCCTTATTGGGACAAATCGCTGCGCATGTTCACCGGGCGCGACCAGCCAATTCAGGAATTTCTGCGCGCTGCTCCGGCGGTGACCGAAATGTTCGAAGACATTCGCCGCTTTCTCGATCGCTGGCTGCATCAATATGAAGCCAACCAGCGGTCTTATCTGACGGTGGCAATTGGCTGCACCGGCGGCCAGCACCGCAGTGTGTATCTGGCCGAACAACTCCATCAAACCTTTGCCAGCAGTAACGCCAACGTTCAGCTGCGCCACCGCGACATGGGACACGACCAGGCGTGATTCAGGAACAACTCACCATCATCAACAAACTGGGTTTGCACGCCCGCGCGGCCGCCAAACTGGTCGGCGTCGCCGGTAACTATCAAAGCCGCATCACACTGAGCAAAGACGGCCGCGAAGCGGACGCCAAAAGCATCATGTCGGTGATGATGCTGGCGGCCAGTCAGGGCACCGATTTGAACGTGGAAATCGATGGCCCGGACGCCGCCGACGCCTGGACCGCCATTCTGGCGTTAGTGCAGGATCGCTTTGGAGAAGCCGAGTAACGCGCTTGTGCCGCTTTTTCATTTCAGGATTACTGCCCGCCCTCTTTATTCCCGTTTGAGCTAACCGCTACACTCCCTGTCGATCGCCCACCTCGGCAACGGGACGCCCATGCCAACCACCTCACCGCACCTGGAACAGCACGACCACGACCGCGCCGGTCTGCTGCAGGCGTTGGAAGCGGGCGATCTGGATAAAGTTCAGCGCTACTGCGACGAAGACCTGGCGCCGGCCGATCTGGCGCACATCATGGAATCCTCGCCGGGCCGGGTGCGTGAGCTGCTGTGGGATTTTCTCAGCGACGAACGCCAGGGCGCGGTACTGCCCCACCTCAACGAAGACCTGCAGCAGGCGTTTCTGGCGCAAATGAACGCGCACGAGATTCTGGAAACGACTCAGGATCTCGACCACGACGACCTCGCCGACCTGCTGCAACAAATCCCCGAGCCGGTAACACGACAAGTTCTGTCGCTGATGCCGCCGTCGGATCGTGCCACCGTCGAAGGTCTGTTGGCGTACCCAGAAGACACCGCCGGCGGCTTGATGAACACCGATCTCATCACCGTCCGCGCCGATGTCACCTTGGAAACGGTGTTGCGCTATCTGCGCCGGCTGGAATTGCCCGACCATCTGGATTCACTCTGGGTGGTCAATCGCCAGTTCCGCTACGTCGGCCTGCTGCCGATCACCAAATTGCTGACGCACGCGCCGGAAACGCCGGTGCGGGAAATCATGCAGGACGACATCGAAGGCATACCGGCCACCTTGCACGAAGATCAGGTGGCACGACGTTTCGAACGTCTGGATCTGGTATCGGCGCCGGTAGTCAACGACGAGGGCATTTTGCTCGGTCGCATCACCGTCGATGACGTCGTCGATGTGATTCGCGACAGCGCCGACCACGCTGTAATGAGCATGGCCGGCCTGGACGAAGAAGACGACATCTTCGCGCCGGTCATCCGCACCACGCGCAGCCGCGCCGTCTGGCTCGGCATCAACATGCTGACGGCGTTCATCGCCGCGGCGGTGATGAGTCAGTTCGAGGCGACCATTGCGCAGATCGTCGCATTGGCAGTTCTGAGCCCGGTCGTTGCCAGCATGGGCGGCATTGCCGGCAGCCAAACGCTGACGGTGATGATTCGCGGCATGGCGACCGGCCACGTCAAACGCGACAACCTGGGCTGGCTGATCAGCCGCGAACTCGGCTCCGGCGCCGTCAATGGCGTGCTCTGGGCAAGCATCATCGGCGCCATCACCATCGGCTGGTATCAGGATTCCGACCTGGCGCTGGTCATCGCTGCGGCCATCGTCATCAATCTCGTAGTCGCCGTCTGCGCTGGTGCCACCCTGCCCTTTCTTCTAAAATCGCTGCGCATTGATCCGGCCCTGGCCGGCACCGTTGTGCTGACGACCATCACCGATGTCGTTGGCTTCCTGACTTTCCTGAGCCTGGCCACCCTCTTTTTGCTCTGACAACTGGCGGCCCGGCGGAGACCCTCTGGTACTCATGTCCGATCACAATTCAGATTTCGACCAAGACGACGACATCGAATGGGTCAGTAAGACCCAAATGAAAAAAGAGATGCATCGTCTGCAGGCCATCGGCGAACGTTTGCTGTCGCTGCGCGCCGACCAATTGGCAACCGTGCCGACCAGCGAGGCGTTGAAAGCCGCCATCGCCGAAAGCCGCCGCATCACCCAAAACGAAGCGCGCCGGCGCCACCTGCAATTCATCGGCAAACTGATGCGTGATGAAGACATCGATGGCATTCAACTGGCGCTCGACCGGCTCGATCCGTCGTCCGAAGTGTTTCTGCGCGAACAGGGCCAGGCCGAGCAATGGCGCAGTCGCTTGCTTAAAGACAGCAGCGCCGAAGCGGCCTGGTTCGAACAATTCCCCGACACCGAACGGCAATCCTTTCGCGCCCTGGTACGCGCCGCGCGCAAGGAACAGCCGGACGAACCGGACGCGCCGATGCGCAGCGGCAAAAACAGCAAACGCCTGTTGCAATGGATTCGCGACGCCCTGACCGGCCGCGCCTGAGCGTCTGCCCTGCCAAAGTGATCCGAATCTTGGTGGACGGCGTAAATCGCCGTCAGATCAACCAAGCACAGGTTTTCTTATGGCAGGCGCCCCTGTAATCTCGATCCTTTCAGCCAAAAACGCGCGCACCATGACCGAAACCAGCCCGGCGGCACAACAATGGGCAGACCATCTCGAAGCGGTCGCCCGACGCCAGGACATTCCGGCCTTCGAAGCGCTGTTCAACCATTTCGCTCCGCTGATCAAAGCCTTCGCGCTGTCGTCCGGCCTGCACCGCAACGGCGATCATTTGCCCGACGAATTGGTGCAGGAAGTGATGCTCGCCATCTGGCGCAAAGCCGCCAGTTACGACCGACACAAGGCAGCCGCCTCCACTTGGATTTTCACCATCGCCCGCAACCAGCGCATCGACATGCTGCGCCGCTTGCGCAAACACCAAAACGATCTGCCCGCCGACGATATCTGGGAACTCGAAGCCAATACCGAACTGTTCGGTGAAGTGCGCCAGTCGCGCGTTCAGGAACAGGTGCGCAGCCAGTTATCGGAACTGCCGGTGGATCAGCGCCAGGTCGTCGCCAAAGTCTTTATGGAAGACAAAAGCCATCAGGAAGTGGCCGACGAAATGGCCTTGCCACTGGGCACCGTGAAAAGCCGGGTCCGGCTGGCGATGAAGAAATTGAAACTCTCTTTGGAAGGGCTCGACTTATGACCCAGTGGCATCCACATCCCGATCAGCTCGTGGAGTTTGCCGCCGGAAGCTGCCGCCCCGGTATCAGCATTGCGGTGTCGGTGCATTTGCATTACTGCAGCCGTTGCCGCCAGGCGCTCAGCGAGTTGGAAAGCACCAGCGCTGTGCTGTTTGAACAACAGGCACCCGCACCGGTTGCCGACACCGCCTTTGCCAGCCTGATGGACCGCATCGCGCGTGAACCCGCGCCAGCCGCAGCACCCGAACCACAAACAGAACAGCGCTTCCCGCGTGCGTTGGCGGCACTGCTGCCGGAATCGCTGGACGAGTTGGACTGGAAACAGCCGATGAAGAATCTGCGTGTCACCCGTTTAATGAAGGACGACAGCGGCTTGATCGTCGGCCTGCACCACATGAAAGCTGGCGGCCGGGTGCCGAACCATCAGCATCGCGGTGAAGAAATCAGCGTGGTGTTGGAAGGCGGATTTTCTGATCGACTGGGGTCGTACGGCGAAGGCGATTTCATTCGGCGCTCCGGCCGCGACACCCACTCGCCCCAGGCCGATGCGCACGAAGACTGCCTGATTCTGTCGGTCGTCGAAGCGCCGGTAAAACTCACCGGCCCGCTGGGCTGGATTCTCAATCCCTTTCTGAAAGCCTGAACGACGCCGCGTATTAAGCGGCGTCTTCGCGCACTGTGGACAGCCGATCCAGCACTTCAAACAGCGAATAATAAGTCAGACCGCTGTGCCGGCTCAGACCGATCTCGCAGGTCCGGCTGGTGGAGATGCCGTAGGCGCAGCCGCTGACGGCATTGTCCAGGCCGCGCAATGCCGAGGCGTTCAGTTCCGGTTGAGTAAAACCCTTGTCACCAGCAAAGCCGCAACAGGCCATGCCGTCGGGTTGAATCCAGTCCGGCGTCAGTTTATCCAGCACTCGCGCCAGACTGGGCGCAATGCCCTGGCGCTGAACGCTGCAAGTGGTGTGCACGGCAACGCGTTGCGGATCGGGCTGGATGGCAAGCCGGTCGAGCAGAAAGCGATCGATGAAATCGACGCTGTCGTAAAACTGAATGCCACGATCACTGGCCGCCTCACGCACCCGCAAACTGCACGGGCTGGTGTCCGCCAACACCGGAAAACGACCGCCGCTGGACATTTCCCAGAGTTCATCGACCAATTCCTGACGCTGCTGCTCCGCCACGCTGAAATGCCCTTTCGATTGAAACGGCTGGCCACAGCACAGGCCGCGTGTCGGTTGTGGCATCACCACATTGAGGCCGGCTTTGCGTAACACATTCAACACCGAGGCAGGTAAACTGCCGCGGCCTTTTTCGTCAATCGCCGCGCCAAAGGTCTGCGATACGCAGGACGCCCAATACACCAGCACTTCGCGATCGCTCGGTCGGGTGGCGCGGTTGGGCGCGTACACCGGTCGTGCCGGCCCCGGCAAAGTAGACAGCCACAACGGTGTGCGACCGCCGCTGAGATTGCGAATCGCCGCCGACCAACGCTCCAGCCGTTTCGGTCCGGTCAGTCGCTGCATTGAATTAGCAGCCCAGAGACCGGCACGGGTGACACTGGCCAGCGCCGCGTAATGGCGCCCCATCGATTTAGCCAGGCGGATGTAACGATGATTGCGCTCCGCGCGCAGCTTCAATACCAGTTCGCCAGTGTTAATGCCCACCGGACATTGGGCCTGACACAGCCCGGTCGCCGCGCAACTGTCGATGGCCTGATGTTCAAAACGATCCTGCCAACCATCGGCCAGCCCTTCCTCGCGTCGCTGGCGCTGCATCTCCCGATGCAGACTGATGCGCTGCCGTGGCGTTAACGTCCACTCACGCGATGGACAGACCGGCTCACAGAAACCGCATTCGATGCAGGCATCGACCAGACGGTCCGCCGCCGGCATCAGTTTGAGATTTTGCAGATGCGCCTGGGGATCGTCGTTCAGAATCACGCCCGGGTTCAGCAGCCCTTTGGGATCGAACAACTTCTTGATCGCCTTCATCAGCGAATAAGCGTCTTTGCCCCATTCCTGTTTCACGAATGGCGCCATGTTGCGGCCGGTGCCGTGTTCGGCTTTCAGCGAGCCGTCCAGTTCGCCGGTTACAGCATCGGCAACGTCGGCCATAAAGGCTTCGTAGCGACGGATTTCCGCCGGGTCGTCAAAGCCCTGGGTAAAGACAAAGTGCAGATTGCCTTCCAGGGCATGACCAAAAATGATGGCTTCGTCGTAGCCGTGACGATCAAACAACGCCTGCAACATCGCCACGCCATCGGCCAGTTTTTCCACCGGAAAGGCGACGTCTTCGATCACCGCCGTGGTGCCAACCGCGCGGTGTGCACCGACCGCCGGAAAGGTGCCTTTGCGCAGCGTCCAGTAGGCGTCGATGCGGCGCGAATCGCGGGTGAAGCCGGTGCTCATGTTGACGCCGGCTTCGTCCAGAATCTGTTGCACCGCCTGACAATGTTCGTCCAGTTGATCCAGACTTTCGCCGCGCACATCGAGCAGCAGCAAGCCGCCGGAATCCGGCAGGCGACGTGCGAATGACGGCAAACCGTCCATGTGAGAAACGGCGCGCACGGCCCGGCTGTCGAGCAATTCCACCGCGTCCACCGGCGCGGCTTTCAGTTGGCTGACGGTCTGGGCGCAATGCGTTAAATGTTCGAAACCGACCATGATGGCGGCGCGATGCGGATGGTCCGGCACCGTATTGAGGCTGACTTCGCTGACAAAGCCGAGCGTGCCCTCGGAGCCGACCATCAGGTGCGTCAGGATGTCGATCGGATCGTCAAAATCGAGCAACGCATTGAGGCCGTAACCGGTGGTGTTTTTTAGGCGGTATTTGTGCCGCACCCGCTCGGCCAGCGCTTCGTTTCGGTTCAGTTTGAGCGAGAGTTCGGACAGACCTTTGAGCAAGCGCGGATGGCTGCGTCGGAAGGCGCGCACGCTTTCCGGGTCGAGGCTGTCGAGTACGCCGCCGTCGGCAAGCACCACACGCATGCCGGCCAAGGTGTGATAGCTGTTGTGGCGCGTGCCGCAGCACATGCCGCTGGCGTTGTTGGCGACGATGCCGCCAATCTGACAGGCGTTGATGGAGGCGGGGTCGGGGCCGATCTTGCGGCCGAACGGCGCCAGTTTTCGATTCGCCAGACCGCCGATCAAACCCGGTTGCAGATGCACCCGTTCGCCCAAAGGCTCGATGCGGCAATCACGCCAGTTGGGCGTCAGCGTCACCAGCACCGCATCGGTCACGGCCTGGCCGGATAACGAAGTGCCTGCCGCGCGGAACGTCAACGGCACCTGATATTCGCGGGCCGCCGCCAGGACGGTCTGCAATTCGGTTTCGTTGTCGACTTGCACAATGAGTTGCGGGGTCAGGCGGTAAAAACTGGCGTCGGTGCCCAGTGCAAAACGCCGGGCGGCATCGGTGATCAGACGCTCGTCGGGCAAATGGTCACGCAGTGTTTGGTGGAAGGCTGGAATATCCACGGCCACCTCTTGTCAGACCGTTACAGAACCTGCGCGCATTATGCACCCACAGGGCGGGTCATTTCGACGTGAGGAATGCCATCCTCAAGGTATTGCGCACCCTCGGCAACGAAGCCCAAGCGGCCGTAGAAGCGTTGCAGGTGCGCCTGGGCGCCGATGCGAATCGGCAGTGTCGGGAACAACCGCTGGCAAGCGGCGACGGCTTCGCTCATCAATTGCGGACCCAGGCCGGTGCCGCGCTCGCTCGGTGCCGTCACTACCCGGCCAATGCTGCTGGCACCGTCGTAGCTGACACCCGGCGCGAGAATGCGCGAGGTCGCCACCAGTTCGCCGTGGCGATAACCCAGCAAATGCCAGGCGGCCAGATCTTTGCCATCGAGTTCCTGATACGGGCAGTTCTGTTCAACCACAAAGACCGACAAACGCAACGCCAACAGCGCATACAGAGTACGCGTGTCCAGTGCGTCAAAAGGCACGCATTGCCAGATCACATCCGACGTCTGGGTTTGCTCGACGATCACAGCTCACCCGCAGCGCGCATGCGTTCCAGCGTATCGACAATGGCCTGGGTGTGCGCATCGACTTCCAGATTGACGCGATCACCAACCTTGATTTCACCAAAGCTGGTGACGTTCAGGGTTTCGGGGATCAGGAAGACATTGAAGCGATCATCAAGCACTTCGCCAATCGTCAGGCTGCAACCGTTCAAACCGGCAAAGCCTTTGGCGAACAGATAACGACGTTGAGCCGGCGTGATGCCAAACCAGAGAATGCAGTTGTTTTGCGGACGTTCGATCTCGACCACCGGCACCTGGCCCTGAATGTGGCCGGACATAACGTGGCCTCCGATGTCGTCGCCAAAGCGGGCGGCGCGTTCGACGTTGACCAGATCGCCTTCGTGAAGATCGCCTAAATTGGTGACCCGCAGCGTTTCCATCATCACATCGAAATGGGCGCGACCGGCGTCGTCGATCTGCGTCACCGTCAGGCAGGTTCCGTTCAGCGCAATACTGGCACCGGACACCAGGCCGTCACGTTGGCTGGCCGTCAATGGCACCGACAACGTCCAAAGGTCTTGGTGGCGCGCTTCAATGCGCACCGGCGCGGTATTCTGGACAATCCCGCTGAACATAAAAAAAACCACCTCGGCAGACAAAGGCACCTTTGTACGGGGTTTCCCGCACAGGCACAAGAACCGGCTTAATTCAGGGCGTAAAAGGCCGGCAGATCGTACTGTTTCAGGTCGTTGTAATCGATCAGGTCTGATATTTCGCGGATGTAGGCTTCACCGCGCGTGGAGTAACGTTCCAGGCCCCAGGCCAGCGTATCGCTCTCCAACGGCACCGACAGATAACGCAATTCGGCGCGTATGTTGCGCAACGGCAGATACGGATCGTGGGTATTCACATTGCGGAAATACGCCGATACCGCCTGCGCCACGGTATCGAAGGCTTTGACTTCGTACCGTTCACCATCGGGCCGGCCGCTGGGTACCAGGCCGCAGCCTTCGGAAAAACACCATTGCCCGAACAGATTGTTGCCTTCTACAGCAAACCGGCTGGTGCCCCAACCGCTTTCTTTTGCTGCCTGAGCCAACACCAAAGACACCGGCAAGGTATCGACGCGGTGCAGCATGTGCGTGAAATAGGCGTCGGTACCGGGTTCAAAATCGATTTCGTAGTAGGCTCCCAAGCGCGCCAGCAGAGCCGCCTGCCAGGGTTCATAGGGAACGCCGTCGTTGGCCTGCTCGCGCATCAGTGTCAACCAGGCCCGCTCCGCTTCGATGCGATGGTTTTCCGCTTTCACCCGCGGCGCCAGATAATCGAGGAATTGGGCTTTCTTTTCCGCGACATCGACCACCTCGGTCAAATCCGGCAGGGCGCTGTCCAACAGCGCCAAATCGCTCGCCTGCACCGGCCAGCCCAGGCCCAATAAACTCAACACCAGCCAGTAGGCTCGTGGATGTAACAACCGCATTCACTCTCCTGTGCGCAGCGTGGCGCTCAAAACGGCGCGGCGATTATACGCAGTGGTCAAAAAGTCGCCAACCTTCGGCTTGACCTTCCTGTGATGGCGGGTTTTAGTCTGGCGTTTTCTCAAGCAGGAACCCCGTCCATGTCTGCCATTCCTCGCAATCTTTGGGTGTTAATTGCCACCCAGGCGTTTTCCATGTCAGCGGTGCCGATGGTCGTATTGATCGGCGGTCTGGTCGGCGCGCAACTGGCGCCCGATCCGCAGTTGGCCACCTTGCCGGTGGCGGTGCTGATCCTGGCTACCGCGCTGAGCACGCTGCCGGCGTCGTTGCTGATGCGCAAAGTCGGTCGCCGGCTCGGCTTTTTGACCGGCAATGCGGTGTCCATCACTGGCTGCCTGCTGGGGTTTGTGGCGCTGAATCAGGCCAGTTTCCCATTGTTTCTGATTACTTCGGCCTGCCTGGGTTTCAACATGGCGTGCATCAATCAATACCGTTTTGCGGCCATGGAAAGCGTGACGGCTGAGCGCCAGGGCCAGGCGATTTCCTGGCTGCTGCTGGGTGGTATCTTCGCGGCGATTGTCGGCCCCGAAGCCGGTGCCCGTGGCGAAATGCTCACGGCGGTACCTTACGCTGGTTCTTTCTTATTGTTGGCGGCTCTGCAACTGGTCAGCACTGCCCTGCTGGTGTTCGGCTTCCGCGACCCGGTAATGGTCACGGCCGACGCTGCCACAGACGGCCGTTCCTGGCCGGAGTTGCTGGCCCAGCCAATGCTGTGGCTGGCGTTACTGTCGGCGGCGACGGCCTTCAGTGTGATGAGTCTGGTGATGACGGCCGCGCCCATCAGCATGCATGAGTTTGATCACCACAGCCTGGCGCTGACCAAAAGCACGATTCAGGCGCACATCCTGGCGATGTTTCTGCCGTCGCTGGCGACCGCAACGCTGATCCGCCGTTTCGGCCCAACGGCTTTGATGGTCACAGGCTTGTTGATTTACGCGGGCATGGTGATCGCAGGCCTGACCGGTCGCAGCCTGGGGCATTACGGCTTGTCGCTGGTGTTGCTGGGTATTGGCTGGAACTTTCTGTTTGTGGCTGGAACGGCGCTGCTGCCGCTCAGTTACGTCGGCAATGAGCGCTTTCGCGTTCAGGCGGTCAACGACTTTCTGGTCTTTGGCGCCCAGGCGGTGGCATCGCTGGGCGCGGGTTGGCTGTTGTTTCAGGTGGGTTGGAACGCTCTGCTGTGGGTGACCGTACCGATGATGCTGGTGTTGGCCGTGCTGGCGCTCTGGGTGATGGGTCGGCCGCGGCCCACCCAAACCGCTTAACGCCGGGGGCGGCGCGGGTGACGCTGCTCTTCTACTGGCAGACGAATTGGTTCCAGCTTCTGAGATGACGACGATGCGGAGGTCAACACCGCCGCCGCAATCAGACTGACAACCAGCAATAATACTGTCATGGCACTTACCTCTTCAGGCCAGGGAGCGTTCTCACAGAGCGCTCCGTTGGCATCAGTATAGTCCGGCTGCAACCGACTGCCAGCCGAACAACCTCGCCGCTATTCGCTGCGACGCGGGCCGCTGGCCGGAAACTGCACCACCGGGCCGCCTTTGCTGTCGCGAATGCGCGCTGCGCCTTCTTTTTCCACTTCGTCGATGCGCACAATGGAATGCATCGGAATAAAACTGCGTTTCACGCCGTTGAATTCCTTCTGCAACCGCTCCTCGCCCGGATCCACCAACACCTGGCTGCGTTCGCCGAACAGCAGTTCTTCCACTTCAATAAACCCATACAGATCGCTCTGATAAATATGGGCGCAGTAAATTTCGTACACCTTGTCCTGATTCAGAAAGGCAACGCGGTAAATGGCTTTGGGCGTGGTCATGCAGTCTCGGTTCAATCCAGTCACAACGGCGCATTATATGGATGCACGAGCGCTCGGATTCAATGGCCTGCAGCGCCAGCAAAGAGGGTGAATCCATGGTTGGGTCGCAGACCTTGAATGCGTATAATCGCCGCCCCCATGATGGGTTCACTGTTGCCCTGACAACGACTTCACTGACAACGACGATCACACCCGCTTTCATGACCAAAAAGCTGTTTATCAAAACCCATGGCTGCCAGATGAACGAGTACGACTCGGCCCGCATGGCCGACCTGCTCGGCGACAGCCATGGCTACGAGTTGACCGATTCGGCCGAAGACGCCGACGTATTGCTGCTGAACACCTGCTCCATTCGCGAAAAAGCCCAGGACAAGGTGTTCCATCAACTCGGTCGCTGGAAGCGGTTGAAGGCCAAAAACCCCAATCTGAAGATCGGCGTTGGTGGTTGCGTGGCGTCTCAGGAAGGCGCCGCCATTTCCGAGCGCGCGCCTTACGTCGATATGATTTTCGGCCCACAGACGTTGCACCGCCTGCCGGCCATGCTCGATGGCGCCAACAGCCAAGCGCCGACCAGCACAAACCGCATTGCCATGGTTGATGTCACCTTTCCGGAAATCGAGAAATTCGACCATTTACCAGCACCCAAAAGCGACGGCGTGTCAGCCTTTGTCTCGGTGATGGAAGGCTGCTCCAAGTACTGCACTTTCTGCGTCGTGCCCTATACACGCGGCGAAGAAGTCAGCCGGCCGTTTGACGATGTGATTGCCGAAGTGGCGCATCTGGCCGGCCAGGGCGTGCGCGAAATCAACTTCCTGGGTCAGAACGTCAACGCCTATCGCGGCCCGCGCCACGACGGTAGCGAGGCGGATCTGGCTGAATTGATCACACTGGCGGCGCAGATTGACGGCATCGACCGCATTCGCTTCACCACCAGCCACCCGGTCGAATTCACCGAATCGCTGGTCGATGCGTTCAAAGACGTACCGGAACTGGTCAGCCATCTGCATTTGCCGGTGCAGAGCGGTTCCGACAGCATTCTGGCGGCGATGAAACGCGGCCACAGCGCGGCCGAATACGTCGAAAAGATGGAACGCATCCGCGCCAACCGTCCGGACATCAGCTTCTCGTCCGATTTCATTGTCGGCTTCCCGGGCGAAACCGATGCCGATTTCGAAGCCACGATGAACCTGATCCAGACCATTGGTTTCGATCACAGCTTCAGTTTCGTCTACAGCCCGCGCCCCGGCACGCCGGCGGCCAGCCTGGAAGACGACACCCCCGAAGCGGTGAAAAAGCAACGCCTGGCGATTTTGCAGGAACGCATCATCCAGCAGGCGGCACAGATCAGCCGTCGTATGGTCGGTTCCACTCAGATGGTGCTGGTCACCGGCCCGTCCGAGCGCGACCCAGGCGAGCTGCAAGGCCGCACCGAAAACAACCGGCCCACGTTTTTCCGCTGCGACGACGAAGACCTGATCGGCAAATTCGTTCAGGTACGCATCACCGAAGCCTTCTCCAATTCGTTGCGCGGCGAAGTGATCAACGCGGACCTGGCCTATTGAGCGGGGCGATCAAACCAAGTGCTATAAAACGTCTGTTTTTTAGACGAATGGCATTTTGACAGCCCCGCATCGCTGCGTATCCTTGACCCTTACCAACACCCCATCAGAGGACTTCACCCACTTTGACTAACCCGTCCCTGGCCGGGCTCGACGCCCCGGCATCGGGCCAGCGTCAATTCGAGCTGCAACCCGACAACCCCCAGCGACTCGCCAGCCTGTGCGGCCTGGCTAACGACAACCTCAAGCAGATCGAAGAACGCCTGGACGTGCGAGTGCTCAATCGCGGCAATCGCTTTGAACTGTTGGGCGACGACGACACTCTGCAAGCAGCCGAAGACATCATCAAACGCCTGTATCGGGAAACCAAAGGCGGGCGTGATCTGCTGCCGGACACCATCAATCTGTTCCTGCAGGCGTCCGAAGTGGAAACGCTGAAGCAGCCGGAAGATCAGCTGCACGATCAGAAACTCTATGTGCTGCACACGCCCAAATCGGTAGTGAAACCGCGCGGTCCGAATCAGCGCGCTTACGTGCACAACGTACTGACGCACGACATCAACTTCGGTGTCGGCCCGGCCGGTACCGGCAAGACGTTTCTGGCCGTTGCCTGCGCGGTTCATGCGCTGAGCAAAGATCAGATCAAGCGCATTATCCTGGTGCGTCCGGCGGTCGAAGCCGGTGAAAAGCTCGGTTTTCTGCCCGGCGACTTGAGCCAGAAAGTCGACCCTTACCTGCGCCCGCTGTACGACGCTTTGTACGAAATGCTTGGGTTTGAAAAAGTCGACCGACTGATCGAACGCAATGTCATCGAAGTCGCGCCGCTGGCCTACATGCGTGGTCGCACCTTGAGCAACGCCTTCATCATTCTCGACGAGAGCCAGAACACGACCCGCGAACAGATGAAGATGTTCCTCACCCGCATCGGTTTTGGTTCCACCGCTGTGATCAATGGCGACCCGACGCAGATCGACTTGCCGCGCGGCCAAAGCTCGGGCCTCGCCCACGCGCTTGAAGTGCTCGCTGGCGTCGAAGGCATCAGCGTGACCCAGTTCGGATCCAAAGACGTGGTGCGCCACCCGCTGGTGCAGCGCATCGTTGACGCCTACGACAAAAACGACACCGCATGACACTCGACCTCGACCTGCAACTGGCCAGCAGCGGCAATAACTTGCCGCAGCCGGCCCAATTCGAGCTGTGGCTGACACAGGCACTGGCCGGTTATCGCGACCACGCCAGTGTCTGCATCCGCCTGGTCGATGAAGCCGAAAGCCAGACGCTGAATCGCGATTATCGCGGTAAAGACAAACCCACCAACGTCCTGTCATTCCCGTTTGAAGCGCCACCGGGCATCGACGACCCAGAGGCACAGGCTTTGCTAGGCGATCTGGTGATTTGCGTACCGGTACTGCAACGCGAAGCCGCCGAACAAGGCAAAACGGAACTGCAACACTGGGCGCATCTGGTCATTCACGGCGCCTTGCATCTGCTCGGTTTTGACCACATTGAGCCGGAGGATGCCGAAGTGATGGAAACCATTGAACGTCAGGTGCTGGCCAATCTCGGCCTGCCCGACCCCTATCTGCTGCCGGACGCCACCGACAGTGAACAGGGTTAACCGCCGATCACTCGGCACACACAGAGGAATGATGGCGCCATGAGCGACGAACGACCCACGAGTAGCAACCCCGGAAGGCGGTCCTGGCTGGAACGACTGTCGGATGCCTTTACCGGGGAACCCAAGGATCGCGAAGATCTGCTCAGCGTACTCAAAGACGCTCAGGACAAAGACATCCTGGACAGCGAAGCCTTCAAGATCATCGAAGGCGCGCTCAATGTGTCGGACATGCACGTCCGCGACATCATGATTCCCCGCTCGCAAATGGTCAGCGTGGAAGTCGATGAAACCATCGAAGACTGGCTCGGCAAAATCGTCGAATCCGGTCACTCCCGCTTCCCGGTTCTGGGCGAACATTCCGACGAAGTGGTCGGCGTTCTGCTCGCCAAAGACCTGCTCGGTCTCGGCCTGCAAACCGGCTTTAAGCTGGATGTTATGCAAGCCCGCCTGTCCAGCCTGATCCGCTCGGTGAATTTCGTCCCCGAAAGCAAACGCCTCAACGTCTTGCTCAAGGATTTCCGCTCCAACCGCAACCACATGGCGGTGGTGGTTGACGAATACGGCCAGACGGCTGGTCTGGTCACCATCGAAGACGTGCTGGAAGAAATCGTCGGTGAAATTGAAGACGAACACGACGATGCGGCCGATGCCAACATTCGCCCCAACGGCAATGGCGGTTTTCTGGTGCAGGCGCTGACACCGATCGAAGATTTCAACGACCATTTCCAGACCGAATTCAGCGACGAAGAATTCGACACCATCGGTGGCATCGTCATGCACAAATTCGGCAAAGTGCCCAAGCGTGACGAATCCATCACCCTGGGCGATCTGATGGTGCGCGTCATCAACGCCGACAACCGCCGCGTGCGCGCCTTCGAAGTCACCCGTCTCGACCTCAGCGACGATCGTTGATTCCCAGGCGACGCTGCGTCGCCCTTGACTTGCTCCGGACACCCCCAATTCTCCGCTGTGACTCATTCACAGCGGAGAATTCAGCATGCGCACCGAATCCGACAGCTTTGGCGAACTCGAGGTCCCCGACGACGCCTATTACGGTGCCCAGACCGCACGGGCACTGACCAACTTCCAGGTTTCCGGCGAGCGTTTGCCGGACGCCTTCATCAACGCCCTGCTCAGCATCAAAGCCGCCGCCGCCCGCGCCAACGCCGAGTTGGGCACGCTGGCCGCCGACCGTGCCGAGGCCATTGTCGCGGCCACCGAACAGGCCCGCGAGCTGGACTACGACGCCCAGTTTCCGCTCGATGTCTTTCAGACCGGTTCCGGTACCAGCACCAACATGAACGTCAACGAAGTGGTGGCGCATCTGGCGCACGAAGCCAGCGGGCTGGACATACATCCCAACGACGACGTCAACGCCAGTCAAAGCAGCAACGACAGCATTCCCACCGCCATTCAGGTCAGCAGTGCGCTGGCAGTTGAAACCGAATTATTGCCAGCCATTACCGCGCTGCGCGATCGCATCGACGAACGCGGCAACGCCTTCGCCAATATCGTCAAAACCGGCCGCACCCATTTAATGGACGCCATGCCGATCACACTGCAACAGGAATTCTCCGCCTGGAGCGAAGCGCTGAGCACCAGCCAACGTCGGCTGCAACAAAGCCTGGTGCGGATCAAATCGCTGCCTCAGGGCGGCACGGCCATCGGTACCGGCATCAATGCGCCAAAAGGTTTTGCGGAGCGTTTTTGCTTTCATCTGAATCAGCAAATTCACAGCGATTTCAGTCCGCACAACAACGCCTTTTACGGCATCAGCAGTCAAGATGCGTCGCTGGAATTGTCGTCGCATTTGAAAGGCCTCGCGGCCACGCTGATTAAAATCAGCAACGATTTGCGCTGGATGAATTCCGGGCCATTAGCAGGCCTCGCGGAAGTGGAATTGCCGGCCCTGCAACCGGGTTCATCGATTATGCCAGGCAAGGTGAATCCGGTGATTCCCGAAGCGGTATTGATGGCGGCTTATCAGGTGATTGGCTTTGATACGGCGATCACTTTGGCTGCCCAGTCAGGCAATTTCCAGCTCAACGTCAGCCTGCCATTAATCGCCCGTAATTTGCTGCAAGGCACTCAATTAATGACACAGGCGTGCGAGCACTTAGCAGCAAAAGCCATCGCTGGCTTGAAGGCAAATACCGCCGCCATTGAAGCGCCGTTGCACCGCAATCCGATTCTGGTGACAGCGTTGAATCCGGTAGTGGGTTATCAAAAGGCGGCGGAAATCGCCAAGGCGGCGTACAAAAACGGCCGGCCGATTATCGATGTCGCCACCGAGATGACCGACCTTTCACGCGAGGAATTGGAACGCTTGCTGGACCCAACCATCCTGGCCCATCCGCAAGACTGAGCCAATGGCTCAGTCGTTCGATGGTATCAGCGATTGCGGTTTTGGAAACGGCTTGAACAACACGATCAGACGCGGCAACAAGGTCAAAGCGCCGACCAGGGCAACCACCATCGCCAGCGCCGTCAGCAGACCGAAATAGAGCGTCGGCCGGAAGTTCGACAGCATCAAAATCGAGAAGCCCAGAATGATGGTCAGAGAGGTGTAATACATCGCTTTGCCAATGGAATCGTGGCTGCGTTTCAGCGCGCGCACATACTGGCCGTCTTTGGCAAATTCGCGTTGGAAACGCACGATGTAATGAATGGTGTTGTCGACCGCAATGCCGATGGTAATGCTGGCAATGGTGATGGTCATCATGTCCAGCGGAATGCCGAACCAACCCATAATGCCGAGCACACAACCGGCGGCGAGCAGATTCGGTGCCATGGCAATCAAGCTGAGTTTCAGGCTGCGGAACAACAATAAAAACATCAGCATGATGCCGGTGAACACCGCACCCAACGTTTTGATTTGCGAATCAAACAGGCTCTGCAACATGTTGTTGTAGAGCACCATCATGCCGCTCAATTGCACCTGGCCCGGTTCGAAACCGAGTTGCTCAACTGCGTCGGTTTCGATGCGCTGCAACAAGGCGTCGCGCTTCAGGCCGTCCATCGAATCGAGAATGCGCACGTTGATGCGCGCCTGGTTATGTTCGACCGACACATAGGGGTCGATTACCAACGCCCGGAACTCTGCCGGTATCACTGAGTACAACAACGCTAACTGCAAATTGCTCAGCGGTTCGCCGTTATTGAACGATTCGGCAATGGTCACCATGGTCGCCAGCGAAATGACTTTGCCGGTTTCCGGCTGGGCGTCCAAATAATTATGCAGCGCCCGAATCCTTTCCACTTTGTCGCTGGTGAACCAGTATTTTTGCGGGTCGTCGTCTTCGACAAAATCATCCTGGAAAGAGCCAACCTGGCCGCCGTCCATGCTGAGAAAATCTTCTTCAATAAAAGCGCTTTCAGAATCATCGATAAAGCCATCATCGGCCACTTCGGATTGCATGGCCGCAACGCTTTCCGCCGCCTCTTCCAATTGTTCGACATCGACACCGTCGGCCGGTTGCAACGACGACGCATCCGGAAAATTAATCAGTACTTCCAGCGGCGTGGTACCGCCCAGGCGCTGATCAATCACCGTCATGCCCTGATAAATTTCGGTGTTTTCGCCGAAGTAATCGATAAAGCTGTTTTCCACCACCAAACGCGAAACACCGACCAGCGTCAGGCCGGCTAACGCCAGACTGGCAACCCAAATCCAACCGCCGGAACGCAGCGTCAGATGAGTAAAAAACCGACTCGCCACACCGCCCTGACGCCGCTCACCGGTGCTTTCTTTTTTACCCAGCAGCACCAACATCGACGGGAATAACAGGAAGGTCACGACAAAGGCAACGCCAATACCCAGCGTCATCATCCAACCAAAATTAATCACCGGGCGGATGCCGCTGAACAACAAGGAGGCGAAGGCAACGCCGGTGGTCAGCGCCATGTACAAGCAGGGCACAGCGATGCGACGGACCGTGGTGGTCACCAATTGGCGCTGATCCCAATCGGGATGTTTCCGCAGCAATTCGCGGTAACGCACGATCAAATGAATCGACATCGACATCGTTAAAATCAGCAGCAACGAAATAAAATTGCTGGAAATGACCGTCACCGGCCAGCGCCCCCAACCGAGAATACCGAGCATGGCGACAACGACGACGCCGCAGCTGATCATCGGCAACACCACCCAACGCGGGTGACGGAAAATAGCGGTCAAAGTAGCAATCAGCAGAAACAATACGCCGACACCGAAGGTGATCAGATCGCTGCGCACAAAACGGATGATGTCGTCGGCGATCATCGGCACGCCGCCTAGGTGCAGTTCGCCATAGGCTTCGTATTTAGCCATGATGGCGCGCACAGCTTCGATGGCCTGGCCGATGCTGGCCGAGCGCTCGTCGCGGCGGTCACGCAAAGCGGTTTCCACCGCCGTTAACTGGTCTGGATCGAAGTCGGCGGATTCAGCATCGCGCAACGCCTGCAATTGCTCGCGCTGCGCCAGCAAATCATCCTGCACTTCATCGCGCGGGAAGTTAATTTGCAGTGCCGTGGTGTTGGCATCGAGGTTCAGCAGCAAGTTGACGTACAGCGGGCTGTTCGCCAATTCCGAGCGCGCCATATCCAAATTGGCGTCCGGGTCTTCGAGCGTTTTGATGTTGCTGACCAGCTCAGTCATCGGCACCGGTGGGTTGGACAACAACGGCACGTCCATTACCGACACCACCGAATCGACCGCGTCCAGTTGGCGCAATTCGTCGCGTAAATCGAGTAAGACGTCCAGGGATTTCTGAGCGAACAAAGACTCTTCTGGCGTATACGTCAGCACCAGAAATTCCTGCGAACCGTAGCGCTCGGAAACGGTGCGGAATAATTCCAGATCGGGATCGTTTTCCAACAGCAGACTTTCGGCGGACGCATCCAGCGAAAAATGCCGGGCCTGGTAACCGAAGACGGCCAACAATACAGCCAACGCCACCATCAACCAGAGGGCGCGTTCGGTAATCAAGCGTTCATAGAGGTGAAGCAGACGAGACCACATGCTGAGTGTTTCCTTGGCGAAGCCTGGGCAGCAAAACGCCCATGCTACTTAAGGGTCGGCTTGTTGGCGACTGTTTAGGTGTCGCTCGACGGCTGTTCTTTGCAACGGCCGCACCAGCGACAAACCCGCCGGCAGTAAGCCTGATATCGGACGCCGTATTCTTGTTCCAGCACGCGTTCTTCAGACCGGATAAACACCCAATACAACACCAGAACAAACAGCGGTACGACCACCCAGGAAGACACTGACCCGACCCAGATCGACAAGCCGACAGCAATGCAGACCGAGCCCAGATACATCGGATTACGACTGATGCGGAACACACCACGTTCCACCAGCGAAGTCGGCCGTTCGAACGGACGACTGGTGGTACCAGCGCGCTGCAATTCGCGATCGGCAACAATGTTGAGCAAAGCGCCGAGCACCAGAGGGATCAATCCAATGAAGTTCCAGGGGTAAGGGAAAAGCGTGCCAATTGGCCAGATAAAATGCAGTGAGAAGATGCCGAGCATCACCAGCAATCCCAGAGCCGGGGGCAGAAAGGGGGGCTTGTGCTGCATCAATAAAACTCAATAGCCAATTACGACACCCAACATTGTACGGGCCTCGGACTCTGGCTACAGGCGTCGAAAGTCACGACTTTGCACCGATCGGTGCAAAAGCTTCGGCTTCGGCAACGCAGGCGTCGAAGCAATGGCAGTCAGTCAGGTGATCCATGACCAGACCCGTCGCCTGCATAAAGGCATAACAGATGGTTGGGCCGACAAAATTGAAGCCGCGCTTTTTCAGCGCTTTCGACATGGCTTCGGCCTGTGGCGTGACCGCCGGAATCTGATCCAGTCGTGACCAGCGATGAATCAGCGGTTTGCCGTCGACAAAGGACCAGAGAAAGGCTGCAAAATCGTCGCCTGCATCAAGCATCGCCAGATAGGCCCGCGCATTACGACGGATCGATTCCACCTTGAGCCGGTTGCGCACGATGCCCGGATCGGTCAGCCGCTCGGCCAGATCGGCGTCGCTGAATGCGGCAATGGCAACCGGATCAAAATCGGCGAAGGCGCGATAATAATTGTCCTGTTTTCTCAGGATGGTGATCCAACTGAGACCAGCTTGCTGACCGTCCAGACACAGCTTGGCAAACAGTTCGCGACCATCGCGCACCGGCCGTCCCCAAACGTTGTCGTGATAGGCCTGATACAGCGTATCTCCGCCGCACCAGCCGCAGCGTCTTTTGTCGTCGTTCGCGTCGGTCATAACAGCACCAGATTGTCGCGGTGAACCAATTCCGGTTCCGCCATGTGGCCCAGAATGCGCTCGAATTGACTGGACGGTTGTTTGACCAGCAGCGCCGCTTCGTCGCTGTCGTAATTGCACAAACCGCGACCGATCACGCGTCCGCTGTCGTCCAGCAGCGACACACATTCACCGCGCTGAAAACGGCCTTTGACCGCAGTGACGCCCACGGCCAACAAACTCTTGCCCTGCTCCATCAATGCCCGGCACGCACCGGCGTCGAGTGACAGTTCACCCTTGGTTTGCAGATGGCCCGCCAGCCATTGTTTGCGCGCTACCAGCGGTTCCATTTCCGGCGTTAATTCCGTGCCGATGCTGTCGCCGGCACGAATGCGCAGCAGCACATCGTCCAAGCGACCGCCGGCGATGACGGTAACAGCGCCGCTACGCGACGCCAGACTCGCGGCCCGTACTTTGGTGGTCATACCGCCACGACCCAGCACACCGCCGCCGCCGGCCATACCAGCCAGACGCGGATCGCTAGCGGAGGCTTGTTCAATCAACTGTGCATTGGGGTTATGGCGCGGGTCGGCATCGAACAAACCGTCCTGGTCGGTCAGCAAAATCAACGCATCGGCTTCGACCAGATTGGCGACCAAAGCGCCCAGGGTATCGTTGTCGCCAAAGCGAATTTCGTCGGTCACGACGGTGTCGTTTTCATTAACGATCGGGATGACTGGCAAGGCCAGTAACGCACGCAAGGTGGAGCGTGCGTTGAGGTAACGGCGACGATCCGACAGGTCGTCGTGCGTCAATAAAATTTGCGCGCTGTGATAACCGTGTTGCTGGAAAAAATCTTCGTAGGTCTGCACCAGTTTGGTCTGACCAACGGCCGCCGCCGCTTGCAGCATTTCCATCGATTCCGGGCGCGTCTGCCAACCCAAACGGTGCATGCCAGCAGCCACCGCACCGGACGATACCAGCACAATTTCCACGCCTTGCTGGCGCAGCGACGCCATCTGCGCCACCCACTGACGGATGCGCACCTCATCCAATCCGCGACCGTCGTTGGTCAACAAAGCGGAACCGATTTTGACCACCCAGCGCTGACCTTCGGTCAAAGCAGAATGGCGTTGCCGGGTACTGCTCACCGGCGCTCTCCTTTAGCGAAACGACTGCGGCATGATAGCGCCCCGATCAGGGCGCATAAATGATTTCCACATCGTGATCGTCGTCGTCATCGTCGCTGTCTTTGGCGCGTTGTGCGCGACGTTGCTCGGCCAGCATGCGAATGCGCGCGCGCGCTTCGCGTTCGACCTGATCGCGGTGCGCGATGTCGGCTTCCAAACGATCCGGATCTTCGGCCAGCGCTTCGTTATCGGCTTCCAGCCAATCCATCAGCGCGCCGGTCAACGCCTTGGTGCCTTCACCGGCCATCGCAGAAATGGCGAACACCGGGCCGTCCCAGTCCAGCGCTTTTATGACTGCATCGATGCGCGCCTGGCGTTCGTCTTCCGGCAGCAAATCGATTTTGGTCAGCACCAGCCAACGTTCGCGTTGCGACAATGCTTCGCTGAAGGCTTCGAGTTCGTCGGCAATGGCGCGGGCGTTCTCAGCCGGATCCGATTCATCAACCGGGTACAAATCCACCAGATGCAACAACACCCGGGTGCGCACCAGATGTTTCAGAAAACGAATACCAAGACCGGCACCTTCGGACGCGCCTTCGATTAAGCCGGGAATGTCGGCCATAACAAAAGAGCGCATGTCGTCGACGCGCACCACACCCAGATTCGGCACCAGGGTGGTGAACGGATAGTCGGCGACTTTCGGTTTGGCAGCGCTGACCGAACGGATCAGCGTTGACTTGCCGGCGTTGGGCAAACCCAACAAACCGACATCGGCGATGACTTTCAATTCCAACCGCAAGTTGCGCGATTCACCCGGCGTGCCTTTAGTGAACTGGCGCGGTGCGCGGTTGGTGCTCGATTTAAAACGGGTGTTGCCAAGGCCACGAAAACCGCCTTGGACAATTTTCACGGTTTCGCCGTCAGTGCGCAGATCGGCCAGAATTTCTTCGGTGTCGGCGTCGATGACGGTGGTGCCGACCGGCAGAATCAAGGTGGTGTCTTTACCGGCGCGACCGGTCATGTCTCGGCCTTTGCCGGGCTCGCCATTTTCGGCTTTGTAGCGACGGGTATAGCGGTAATCGATCAGCGTATTGACACTGTCGTCGGCTTTCACCCAAACGCTGCCACCGTGGCCGCCGTCGCCGCCGTCCGGGCCGCCCTTCTCGACGAATTTTTCGCGCCGGAAGCTGACACAGCCGTTGCCACCCTTACCGGCTTCGACGCTGATACTGGCTTCGTCCACAAATTTCATCGGTTACTGCGACCTCTGTTTGAATCGGTACGGATACAAAAAAGCCCTGCGATGCAGGGCTTTTAGCAAGAGCGTTGTTAACCCGTCGATCAGGCGACGATGTTGACGAACTTGCGCTTTTCTTTGCCCTTGGTGGTGAATTCCACCTTGCCATCGGCTTTGGCGAACAGGGTGTGATCCTTGCCAATGCCAACGTTGTCGCCGGCGTGGAAACGAGTGCCACGCTGACGAATGATGATAGAGCCAGCAGAAACGGTTTCGCCACCGAAGGCTTTCACGCCCAAGCGTTTGCTCTGGGAATCGCGACCGTTGCGAGTACTACCACCTGCCTTTTTGTGAGCCATGGTTTCTCTCCGTTATGCTGAAATACCAGTGATCTTAACTTCAGTGAACCACTGACGGTGGCCCATCTGCTTCATGTGGTGCTTACGGCGCTTGAACTTCAGGATCTTCACCTTCTTGTGACGGCCATGAGCCACCACTTCGGCAGAGACCTTGGCGCTTTTCACAGCGGGCTCGCCCACGGTGATTTTGTCGCCATCAGCGACCAGCAACACCTTGTCGAAATCGATTTTGGCACCGGTTTCGGCTTCAATTTTTTCCAGCTTCAGCGTGTCGCCTTCGCTGACGCGGTATTGTTTACCGCCACTTACGATTACAGCGTACATGGGATTCTCCATCTGAGTGTTTCCGACCCGCACCGACCTCATTACTTGAAACCTGCTGCTAAAGGCATCGCCTACGCTGGGAGCACCCTATGACAGGGAATGAAGCGGATCGATCAGGGCGCGCAATTGTACGGATATCAACCCCACCGCGCAAGCCCGGATTGGCCTAACTTCAGCGGAACCGTTCGACCCACCTCCGCCTGCCTGACGCCGGCCACCGGCCCTGTTAAGCTAGCCGCTTTCCAACCTGAGCAGGACCCGCGCACCACATGGATCAGAATGCCATCTTCGCTGTTGTTGCCGACGACTTCGCAGCCGTCAACCGAACCATTTTGGCGCAACTGGAATCGCGCGTCCCGCTGGTGGAAAAGATCGCCGATTACATCATTTCCAGCGGCGGCAAACGCCTGCGGCCATTGTTGACACTGCTCAGTTCGGGCATCAGCGGCGGTGCCATTGACCAACGCCATCACAAGCTGGCGACCGTTATCGAATTCCTGCACACCGCGACCTTGCTGCACGACGACGTGGTCGACACCTCCGACATGCGCCGTGGCAAACCCACCGCCAACGCCAACTGGGGCAATGCGCCGTCCGTACTGGTGGGCGACTTCCTCTACGCCCGTGCCTTTGAATTGCTGGTCGAGATCGGTGAGATGTCGGTGATGAACCGGCTCGCCATCGCAACCCGAACCTTGGCCGAAGGCGAAGTCATGCAGTTGATGAACGTGCGCAACCCGAATGTGAGCGAAGCGCAGTACATGGACGTCATCAAAGGCAAGACCGCCATTCTGTTCCAGGCCGCCAGCGAAACCGCGGCGTTGCTCAGCGGTCTGAGCGCGGATGAGTGCGACCGTCTGGCGACGTACGGACTTAAGTTGGGATTGGCGTTTCAGTTGATCGACGATGTGCTCGATTACGATGGCGACGCCGCCAAGCTGGGCAAAAACATCGGTGACGATTTAGCCGAAGGCAAACCAACGCTGCCGTTGATCCGCGCCATGCAGACCGCTCCGGAAGCTGATGCTCAACTGATTCGCCGCGCCATTCGCAAAGGTGGCTTGGATGATATGGGCGCCATTTTGGACATCGTGCACAGCTGCGGCGCCATCGATTACGTCAAAACCCAGGCACGTCAACAGGTGGAACAGGCGTTGGCACAGCTCGATGGTTTTGCCGACAGCCCCTACAAAACCGCCTTGGCGAGTTTGGCGGAGCTGGCTGTCGCGCGCGATAACTGAGGCGGTTTAACGCTCGGCGCCGCGCGCCATCTGGGCATTGACGAAGGCTTGCAGCGCCAGGAAGTCGATGTCCGACACGTACTTGAATTCGATGCCATACGCCGCTGCGCTGTTCGACAACTCCTTCCGATCCAGCACCGCCCGGATCACCGCTTCGATGGAAATCACCCGGGTCACATGACCCACCGACACCTTCGACGTCATCAGCAGAATGTCGCCCGGTTTGCCCAGCGCCTGCAGCGTTTCCAGACGCGCGCCAGTGGTCGACAAATCGACAATGGCGCCGGTACCACGCTCGCCGGTGGTGCTGGATTGATTGACGATGGTGACCTGCAAATTCGCCAGCACCCGTTCGGCTTTACGAATTTCACCGGCTTCGACCCGATCCGGCCAGGTCAGGTGCAGGTAGTACGCCGGCGTGGTGCAGATGTGTGCCACCTGAGTGCGGAACGCACAGGCGCTCTTGTTGGAGAAAAAGCGCACGATCACGCCCTGCTCTTTGCGCAACAGCAACGGCCGGTGCTCGCCGAGTAACGGCGTGGTGATCAACACCGTCCGGCCCGGAATGTAGCCAATCAGGTTGACGTTATGGCGCTTGCTGTCGCCGCCTTCGACCTCGAGTTTCATACTCAGGCCGGTGGTCAGGCGTATTTTACTGAAATCAATACTGGCCATCGCCAGGCTTCCTCCAAACACACTCGGCGTGCTCAACCTTGGGGTTGACGACACACACGCACGAGCACAATTCGATAGACCGTTTGTCGCCGCCCGCTGGATGCAAGGCCGACACGGTGGCGCTGAACGTGATCAACGCTGATACAAAGGACTGTTTGCCAACCAGGCGCGCGTCGAGGCAACCAGCTCGCGCAGCTGAGATTCGGTCATCACTTCGCCTTCGCGCATCCACGGCTGCCAGAATGCTTCCGGCGGCATAAGACTGTCATCGGTCAACAGGCCGATTTCTTTACGTTCCTGGTCGGATAAAGACTGCAACCAGAGCAACATTTCCAGGCCTGCAACGTTCGCCACCATGTCTTCCGCGCTGAAACCCGTGGGCCGCGTCAACGCATCTGACCACTCCTTGTAGACCGCCAATTCCAACACCGATTGCGGCGACATCTGTGTGCCCAGCCACATCGCCAGCACAAAATGCCGCGCCAGATCATAACGCCCTTGCAGCGTCAGCCGCTTGAACGGCAGTTCCGGCAAATCTTCACCCGGCGTCAGGCCGGAGCTGGAACGCAACGCCGCGTAACTGAGCGCGCCCAACATGGCGGGGGCGTCGGCGTCCCAATCGAAATCCGGCCGCGCCAGCATGGCCTGCATGGCGTCGCGCAGCGGGATGCGGAAATCCTCGCGCTGGCCCAGCCAATCGCCCAGCCAGAGCACTTCTTCGCGCAATTGCTCAACCTGTTGCGGGTCCGACCAGAACGGTGCAAAGCGCTGCATCCAACCGGCCAGCAACGGATCGTCCCAGACCACCTCCAGCGCCATCTGGCCGTCGGTTAATTCCACCTTCGGCTGCAATTGCCGCCACAGCCGTTCGGCATCGGATACCGACGGCACCGCAGCCAGACGCAAGTTGACCCGTTCCAACAGATAAGCGGGCAAGCGGACGCCCGCGATGCTCAGCTGCGCCAGATAAAACGGCTGCTGCGGTTGCCACTGCAATTGCAGCGGCAGATAACGGTCCCAAATGCCGGTCGGCCACCAGACATCCAACGCCAGCCGCTCCGGTGTCACTTCGGCGCGAAATTGCGAATGCGCCAGACGCGGCTGAGTCGACGCCAGTAAAATCGCCAACTTCTGAATATCCGCTTCACTGACTTCAATGCGATAAGTCTGGCCGCTGACCAACCGCGCCGGATGATAATCCTCCAGCCACTGGCGGTATTTACGCAGATCGCTGAGTGGAATGATGGTGCGCGGCACGGCGCTGTCGTCGTCGGTCAGCCACCAGAAGGTGCCAACCAACGCCACGATCAGTATCGCTATCAGCAGCAACAGTCGGCTCAGCAGCCTCACTGGGTGTCCTCGGCGTGATTTTCGAAGCGCATTTTTAATGCATCCTGGATGCCACGTCGCCAGGGTTGTTGCTTGATGCCGAACGTCGCCAACACTTTGCGCGCCGCCAATTCGGCGTTCACCGGCCTGGGTATGTTGTCTTCCGGCTCCACCACAGCGTCGGTTTCGGCTAACTGTTCAACGCTGACATCGACGTATGACTTGGCCGCCTTGACCACGGTTTCGACGAAGGTACGCCAATCGGTGCGGTCGCTGCCAACGTAGTGATACGTGCCCCAAAGCGGCGGATCGACCTGGCAATCGACTTGCTCAAGCATGGCGAAAATAACGCGCGCCAAATCGGCCGCCGGCGTCGGGCAGCCTTGTTGGTCGTTGCACAGATTCAGCACGGCACGGTCGGTCAGTTGCGCCAGTGTGCGGGTCAGCGGGTTGTCGCCATCCGGACCGAATACCCAGGAGGTACGCACAATCAAATGCTGCGGACAGGCCGCCCGCACCGCCTGCTCGCCGGCCCACTGGCTTTCACCCAACACCGACAACGGATGCGGCGTGTCGTTTTCCAGATAGGCCGCCGCCTTGGTGCCATCAAAGATGCGTTCGGACGACAACTGCACCATACCAATGCCGCGTGCAGCACAGGCCTGAGCCAACAGCGCCGGGCCGTCGCGATTGAGCGCAAAGCTGGCGGTTTCATCCTGCTGCGCCAGCGTTGCATCGAACAGACCGTCGGTGTTGATCAGATATTGGGGTTGATGCTCCGCCAGGGCGGCGTCGATCGCCGCCGCGTCAGTGATGTCCAATTGGCGGCGATCCAGGGCGACGAATGTCACCTCACGGCTGGTCAACAACCGCGTCAGTGCCAGACCGACCTGACTGCCCGCGCCGGTCACCAAAATGTTCACGGAGCGACCTCAGAAAGGAATGTCGTCGTCAAAGTCGTCGAAGTTATTGTTGCCCGGCTGAGAACCGGTCTGTGGTGCCGGTTGGCTCGGCGCAGGTTGCCCACCACCAAAGCCGCCGCCCTGGTTGGATTGACCACCGCCAAAACCACCGCTGTTTTGCTGACCGCCGAAACCGCCCTGCGGTTGACCACCAAAGCTACCGCCCTGGTTGGACTGGCCGCCGCCGAAGCCACCGCCACCCTGGCCCTGACCGCCTTCACTGCGACCGCCGACAAATTGCATCTCACGCGCGACGATTTCAGTGGAGTAACGATCCTGACCGTTTTGATCCTGCCATTTGCGCGTCTGCAAACGGCCTTCGATGTACACCAGTGAACCTTTGTGCAGATAGTTCGCAGCGGTTTCCGCCATGCGACCGAAAATCACGATGCGGTGCCACTCGGTTTGTTCCTGACGATTGCCTTGATCGTCCTGCGGTCCGAATTCGTTGGTGGCAACGTTCAGGTTAACCACCTGAGTGCCCGAAGCCGTGGCACGAACGTCCGGGTCCTGACCCAATCGTCCGAGAATGATGACCTTGTTTACCGTGCCTCTTGCCATGATCGATATCCTGTTGGTTAAACGCTCTTGAAAGCAGCCATCCGGGCCACTTGCTTAGGGTATGAAGTTGAGTCCAGTGGTGACTATCATCGGTGCGCACTCCGGTCCGGTCAATCCGCCACTGTCACCGTACGGGCGCTGCGTTCGGCCCACCACAGCACCAGCATCCAGCTGCCCATGGCGACCACGGCCAGTGCAGCCAGACCCAGCCGACCGAACTGCCCGAACAACCAGCCGCCGAGCACGCCGCCGCAGGCTGCGCCCAAAAACTGGCCGGTGGAAAACAAGCCCATAGCCGTGCCACGCGCATCGCCCGGCGCACGCCGACTGAGCAACGACGGCAAGCTGGCTTCAATCAGGTTAAAGCCGACAAAAAACAGCCAGATCAGCACCACGCTCAGTGCCAGCCAGGCGTTCAGACCCAGGCTTAATGTCGCCACCAACACCAATGCCGCGGCGAACAGCAACACCGGCACATGCCAGCGACGGCGTTCGGCGATCATGATCAGCGGCGCCATGGCGACGAACGACAGCACCATGACCGGCGCGTAGATCCAACCCAGTTGCGACGGGTCCGCACCCTGGCGCGTCAGCATCACCGGCAGGCCGACGAACAGCGCCGTCATAGTCAGATGCAGACAGAAAATGCCGAGGCTCAGTGGCGTTAATTGCCGGTCGCGTAATACCGCGCCCAACTGGCTGCCGCGCCACTGCCGCTCTTTATGCACCACCGGCCCCGGCGGCGTTGGCAACCAGGCGAGAATCAACAAACTGCCCAACGCCAGACCGGCGGTCGCCCAGAACAGACCGGCCAGACCAAAACCGCCTGCCAGCCAGGGGCCAACCATCACCGCCAACACAAAGGAGCCGCCGATGACCGCACCGACAATCGCCATCGCCTTGGTGCGTTCCTCTTCGCGGGTGTAATCCGCCAGCAAAGCCAACACCACGCTGGCGATGGCCCCACTGCCCTGCAGTGCACGGCCGACGATCAGCCAGACCACATCGTCCGCCAAAGCAGCCAACACAGAACCGGCGAAGAAAATCATCAAGCCAGCAAAAATGACCGGCTTGCGACCAAAGCGGTCGGACAACATGCCCAAAGGGATTTGTAACAACGCTTGAGTGACGCCATAAATGCCCAGCGCCAGACCGAGTGTTTGAGTGGTTGCGCCAGCCAGATGCTGACCATAAAGCGTTAAAACCGGCAGCACCATAAAGAGGCCGAGCATGCGAGCGGCGTAGAGGCTTCCCAGTCCAAACAGCGCGCGTTTTTCCAGCGAATTGAAAGCCATGAGCGGGGGTTCTGCGTATCCGACATCGTGCGAAGCCGCGCATCTTAACAGAAAAGAACCGGGCGGTGGTCCCGCTTGGGTTCTGTACATATATACAGTAAACTGGCGCCTTTGTGTCGGGCCGCCGTCACGACGCCAAAACGCCATTACGCCGAGAGGAACGCATGGACAAGATCACCGTCCAGGGGGCTCGTACCCACAACCTGAAAAACATCGACGTGGAAATCCCGCGCGACCAGCTGGTCGTGCTCACCGGCTTGTCCGGTTCGGGCAAATCCTCTTTGGCGTTCGATACGCTCTACGCCGAAGGCCAGCGCCGCTACGTGGAGTCGCTGTCGACTTACGCGCGCCAGTTCCTGTCGATGATGGAAAAGCCCGATGTCGATCACATCGAAGGCCTGTCACCAGCGATTTCCATCGAACAGAAAACCACCAGCCACAACCCGCGCTCCACCGTCGGCACCACCACCGAAATCTACGATTATTTACGTTTGCTCTACGCCCGCGTCGGCGAACCACGCTGCCCACATCACGATGAACCGCTGGCGGCGCAAACCATCAGCCAGATGGTCGATCAGGTTCTGGCGCAACCGGAAGGTTCAAAACTGATGATGCTGGCGCCGTTGATCGACGACCGCAAAGGCGAGCACCTGCACGTATTCAACGAACTGCGCAGCCAGGGTTTTGTGCGGGTACGCGTTGACGGCACGGTGATGGATTTGGACGAAGTACCAACGCTCGACAAAAAACGCAAACACAGCATCGAAGCGGTAGTCGATCGCTTCAAAGTCCGTGACGATCTGAAACTGCGTCTGGCCGAATCGTTCGAAACCTGCCTGACGTTATCCGGCGGCACCGCCAAAGTGGTGTGGATGGACGAAGACGGCGACGACCTGCTGTTCTCCGACCGCTTCGCCTGCCCGGTGTGCGGTTACTCCATCGCCGAACTCGAACCGCGCATGTTCTCATTCAACAACCCGGCCGGCGCCTGCGAACAGTGCGACGGCCTGGGCGTAAAACAGTATTTCGACGGCGGCAAAGTGGTACGCGACCCGAGCCGCAGCCTGGCCGAAGGCGCCATCGCTGGCTGGGACCGTCGCGCTGTTTATTACTTCAGCCAGATCCAATCGTTGGGCGAACATTACGGCGTCGACATCGACGTGCCGTTCAGCAAGCTGCCGAAAAAATTCCAGAAAATTGTGCTCGAAGGCAGCGGCAACACCGAGATCGAATTCTCTTACGTGAACAGCCGCGGCGCTGTGTACAGCCGCAGCCATTCGTTCGAAGGCGTCATGCCGAATATGGAGCGGCGCTACCGCGAAACCGACAGCCAGATGGTGCGCGAAGAACTCGCCAAATTCCTCACCGAACAGGACTGCCCCGGTTGCCACGGCTCACGACTGAAAGAAAGCGCGCGCCATGTGTTCGTCAACGGCATCAATTTGCCGGAAGTGACGCACATGGCGATTGGCGATGCGATGCGCTATTTCGAAGCGCTCAGCCTGAGCGGATCGAAAGCGCAAATTGCCGATAAAATTCTGCGCGAAATTGGTCAGCGACTGTCGTTCCTGGTCAACGTCGGTCTCGATTATTTAACGCTCGACCGCAGCGCCGATACGCTGTCCGGCGGCGAAACCCAGCGCATTCGTCTGGCCAGCCAGATTGGTGCCGGCCTGGTGGGCGTCATGTACATTCTCGACGAACCGTCCATCGGTCTGCACCAGCGTGACAACGACCGGCTGTTGCAAACGCTCACCAACCTGCGCGACCTGGGCAACACCGTTTTGGTGGTTGAACACGACGAAGACGCCATCCGCGCCGCCGACTACGTGCTCGACATCGGCCCCGGCGCCGGCATTCACGGCGGCCAGATTGTCGCCGCCGGCACGCCAGCGGAAATCATGCGCAACCCGAATTCGCTGACCGGTAAATACCTCAACGGCCAGGAAGCGATTCATGTGCCGGAACAATTGACCGCAGCCGACCCGAAACGCCAACTCACCATCACCGGCGCACGCGGTAACAATCTACAAAATGTGACGCTGAATCTGCCGGTCGGTTTGCTGACCTGCATCACCGGCGTATCCGGTTCGGGCAAATCGACCTTGATCAACCGCACGCTCTACCCGCTGGCGGCGGCCAAACTGAACAAAAACACCACCCTGTCGCCGGCGCCGTTCAAAGACATCAAAGGGCTGGAGCATTTCGACAAGGTCGTCGACATCGACCAAAGCCCGATTGGTCGCACACCGCGTTCGAACCCGGCCACTTACACCGGCACCTTCACTGCCATTCGTGAGTTGTTTGCCGGCACCCAGGAAGCGCGCTCACGCGGTTATCAGCCGGGCCGATTCAGTTTCAACGTCAAAGGCGGTCGCTGCGAAGCCTGTCAGGGCGATGGCGTGATCAAAGTAGAAATGCACTTCCTGGCCGACGTTTATGTGTCGTGCGATGTGTGCGAAGGCCGACGTTACAACCGCGAAACGCTGGAGATTCGCTACAAGGGCAAAAACATTCACGAAGTACTCGACATGACCATCGAAGAAGGTCGCGAATTCTTCGATGCCATTCCGGCGCTGGCGCGCAAACTGCAAACCCTGATCGACGTCGGTCTGACCTACGTCAAACTGGGCCAGAGCGCGACGACGCTGTCTGGCGGTGAAGCGCAGCGCGTCAAGCTGGCACGTGAACTGTCTAAACGTGACACCGGCAGCACGCTGTACATTCTGGATGAACCGACCACCGGCCTGCATTTCCAGGACATCAAACAGCTGCTTGCGGTATTGCATCGCCTGCGCGACGACGGTAATTCGGTGGTGGTAATCGAGCATAATCTGGACGTCGTGAAAACCGCCGACTGGGTTGTCGATCTGGGCCCGGAAGGCGGCAGCAAAGGCGGCCAGATTATTGCCGAAGGCACGCCGACCGACGTCGCCAACAACCCGGCGTCAATCACCGGCCACTACCTGAAACCGCTGTTGCAGCGACGCGCCGAATCGGCCTGATCGCCACTGTTCGGTTTGCCAAAAAAAAGCCCGGCTCATTGAGTCGGGCTTTTTTAATTCGATTGGAAATTCAGTCGTCAGTCGTGGCGCGAGTCCGTGCTTTGGCCTCGTCCCAGAACGCGTCCAGTTGCGCCAGACTGAAGTCGGACCAATCGCGACCGCTGACTTCAACCTGACGTTGCACATGCCCAAAACGCGATTCAAATTTCGCCATGGTTCGACGCAACGCCTGCTCCGGATCAACCTTTAAATGCCGCGCCAAATTCGCCATTACAAACAACACATCGCCGAGTTCGTCTTCGATGGCGTCGTTGTCGCCGCTGGCTTCGGCCTCACGTAATTCAGCCAACTCTTCCTCAATTTTGGCGTATACCTCGGCCGTCGATGGCCAGTCGAAGCCGACCTTGGCGGCGCGGTTTTGCAATTTGCGCGCGCGTAATAATCCAGGCAGTGCATTGGGAATGTCGTCGAGCACGCCGCTGGGTTTTTCTTTGGCGGATTTTTCGCGCTGTTTCAGTTGGTCCCATTGCTGATTGACGGCATCGGTTTCCGGCCGCTGCGCCGGATCGATGCGACTTTCCAAAGTGCCGTCGGGAAATACATGCGGGTGGCGATACAGCAATTTTGCAACCAGATCGTGAATCACATCGTCGAGATCGAAGCGTTCTTCTTCACGCGCAATCTGAGCGTAAAACACCACCTGAAATACCAGATCGCCAAGTTCTTCGCGCAGGTGTTCGAAGTCGCCGCGTTCAATGGTGTCGATGACTTCGTACACCTCTTCCAGAGTGTGCGGCACGATGGAACGGTAATCCTGTTGCACATCCCAGGGGCAGCCGCTAACCGGATCGCGCAGCCGTTGCATCAGCGTTTTTAAATCGTCGTAACCGTAGCGACGCTGGCTCATGGCAGACCTTTTTGTCGGGCAATTATTGCGGGCGATGGAAGACGCGGCGCACGTCGGCCACGTTGGGAATTTTCGACAGTTGCGCCATCACTTTGCCGAGTGCGTCGATGTCTTCGATCTCGACCGTCAGCTTCATATCGGCTTGGCTTTCATCCTTGTTCGACAGCGTGTTCACCGAAGTTACGTTCAGGTTAGCGTTGGCCATGATCATCATGATGTCGCGCAGCAAGCCGGTGCGATCGTACGCCAGAATGGTGATGTCCACCGGATAAGTGCGGCGCGAACGACCGCCCCAACTGACTTCAATAATGCGTTCCGGTTCGCGGCTCTTCAGCTGCAACAAATTCACGCAATCCTGGCGGTGAATCGACACACCGCGGCCAATGGTGATGTAGCCCACAACCGGGTCGCCCGGCACCGGCTTGCAGCAATTGGCAATGGCGGTGAGCATGTTGCCGACGCCGTGAATCACCAGATCGCCGCTGGATTTGTGTTCGGTGACTTCGCCGAGTTGAATCTCGTCCGGCTGTTGCGGATTGACCAGACTTTCCGCCGCGTGCACCACCTGCATCAAGCGCAGATCGCCGGCGCCGATGGCGGCGTACAGATCGTCGGCGTTGCTGTAATTGACGCGTTGCGCCAGATCATCCATGTCCAGCTTGGGCAAGTTGAAGCGCTGCAATTCGCGCATCAGCATGGCGCGGCCTTCGGCCAGATTCTGATCGCGATCGAGCGACTTGAACCAGTGACGAATCTTGGCGCGCGCCCGGTTGGAATGCACATAGCCGAGATCGGGGTTCAGCCAGTCGCGACTCGGGCTGGCGTCGCGGCCGGTCAGTACCGACACCTGATCGCCAATTTTCAGTTGATGGTTCAACGGCACGATGCGGCCGTTCACCTTGGCACCGCGACACCGGTGGCCGATGTCGGTGTGAATCTTGTAGGCGAAATCGATCGGCGTCGCGCCGCGACCGAGATCGACGACGTGGCCTTCGGGTGTCAGCACATAGATGCGGTCGGTCTCGACGTCGCCGCCGAGTTCTTCGACCATTTCCTCGATGCCGCCCAACTCGTCATGCCATTCCAGCACCTGACGCAGCCAGTTGACCTTTTCTTCGTAGCCGCGCGAATGCGAGTTGCCCTTGGCGTCGGTGCCTTTGTAGACCCAGTGCGCGCAGACGCCCAATTCGGCGTCTTCGTGCATGGCGTGGGTGCGAATCTGCACTTCCACAACCTTGCCTTCCGGACCGATTACTGCGGTGTGCAACGAGCGGTAGCCGTTCGATTTGGGCGAGGCGATGTAATCGTCAAACTCACGCGGAATATGGCGCCACAGCGAATGCACGATGCCGAGCACGGTGTAGCAATCGCGCACGTCCGGCACCAGCACGCGGAAGGCGCGGATGTCGTACACCTGACTGAAGCTGATCGACTTGCGCTTCATCTTCCGCCAGATCGAATAGATGTGTTTGGCGCGGCCCTGAATTTCCGATTGAATGCCGGCCTTTTCGACTTCGGCCTGCAAAATCGATTGCACATTTTCGATATAACGCTGGCGGTCGAGGCGTTTTTCGTCGAGCAGCTTGGCGATTTTTTTGTAGTCCTGCGGCTCCAGATAGCGGAACGACAGATCTTCCAATTCCCACTTCAGTTGACCGACGCCAAGCCGATGCGCCAGCGGTGCGTAGATGTCGGAAACTTCGCGTGCGACCTTGTGTTTGCGAGCCGCCGGTGCGTGCTTGACGGCACGAATGGCGCAGGTGCGTTCTGCCAATTTGATCAAGGCGACGCGCACGTCGTCGATCATCGCCACCAGCATTTTGCGCACCGCTTCGCCCTGGGTTTCGTTCTGACCCAGAATCGCCGCGCGAGTGGATTTGTGTTGGGTGTGAATGGCGGCCATGCGCAGCACGCCTTCGATCAGGCTGGCGACTTGTGGGCCGAACTGGTCGCGTACGGTATCGAGCGGCAGTTCTTCTTCGCGCACGGTGCGGTAAAGAATGGCGGCGATCAGCGCATCCTGATCGAGGTTCAAATCGGCCAGAATTTCGGCCATTTCCAGACCGGTGCGATAGGCAGACTCGCCCTCGCCCCAGTGGTTTTTCGGCTGGTCGGTTTCTTCTTCGGCCCGCCGCGCAATGCGGCAGGCACGCACCAGCTCATCGCTGTCGATCAGCGGTGCTTTGTGTTCTATGCGAGCCAGCCAGGACTCCAGATCGACAGTGCCGTCACTGAATACCGGCTGGTCTTCCCGTACCTTTACCATCTAGGTCTCTTCTATCGACGTCCGAAGACTTCCGCTTCGAACGGGCGGACGGGCCATCAGCCCGGGCCGCAACACTTACCCCGAAAATACGCCGGTGGAGAGGTAGCGATCTCCCCGGTCGCAGACAATAGCGACGATGACGGCGTTTTCAAGTTCGGCCGCCAGACGCACAGCACCGGCCACGGCACCGCCGGACGATACCCCGGCGAAGATGCCTTCCTCGGCCGCCAGACGACGCATGGTGACTTCGGCGTCGTGCTGGTCGATGTCCAGAATGCGGTCCACGCGCCGGGCATCAAAAATCTTCGGCAGATAGGCTTCCGGCCAACGGCGGATGCCCGGAATCTGCGACCCTTCGCTGGGCTGCAAGCCCACCACTTCAATGTTGGGATTCTGTTCCTTCAGATAGCGCGACACGCCCATGATGGTGCCGGTGGTACCCATGGATGACACAAAATGGGTCACCTCACCCTGGGTATCGCGCCAGATTTCCGGGCCGGTGCTTTCATAATGCGCCTGCGGGTTATCGGCGTTGGCGAACTGATCCAGCACCCGGCCTTTGCCTTCGCTTTGCATTTGCAGTGCCAGATCACGTGCGTACTCCATGCCTTGTGCCTGAGTCACGCTGACAATCTGCGCGCCATAAGCCCGCATACTCGCGCGGCGCTCTTCGCTGAGGTTTTCCGGCATGATCAGAATCATCCGGTAGCCTTTGATGGCCGCCGCCATCGCCAGCGCAATGCCGGTGTTGCCGCTGGTGGCTTCGATCAGAGTATCGCCTGGCTTGATGTCACCCCGCGCTTCGGCACGGCGGATCATGCTTAACGCCGGCCGGTCTTTCACTGAGCCAGCCGGGTTGTTGCCTTCCAGCTTGAGCAAAATGGTGTTGGAACCGCCAGCGCCCAGGCGCTGCAACCGAACCAAGGGAGTGTTGCCGACAAAATCTTCGATCGTCGGGTAAGACGGCATACTGGCCTCCTGACGTTTTGAGTGCGCACATAATACTGCCTAATCGGTCACAAACCTAAAGCACCCGGCCGCTCGGGTGCCGACGCAAAATACCGGCCTACTGCGCCAATTGACCCCCTGCACGGCGGGCATTACAGTCCTTTTACGTTATTTCCGGGTCCATCCTATGCGCGCGTCCGGCTTGCAGAATCGCATTCTGGTGATTGCCCTGGCACCGGCCTTGGTGTTGGGCATCGGTTTTATTTCCTGGTTCACCCAAGGCGATCTGACTCAGCAGCGCCAGGCGTTCGAGCAGCGCACCCAAACGGCGGTGCAACGGCTGGCCGACGCCCTGGTGATGCCAGTCGCCAACGACACGCCGGAGTTAATTCAGGCCTTATTGCGCCGTGCGCTGGATGAACGCGACGCCCGCTCGGTCCGGCTGTTCGATCGTTACGGCAGCGAATGGCTGCATTCCGGCCCAACCATGATCGGCCCCGCCTACCCGCACCCCATTCTGGAAACCAATCGGCTGTCGAGTTTCGATTCGCACGAAACCAAGCGCTATCTGGTGCCGATTCAGCAACCGACCGATCTGCAATTGCGCGTCGCCACCTCGGCGCCACTGGGTTGGCTGGAAGTGGAATTCGACTACGCCAACACCCAGGTTGCGCACTACCGGGCCATTTTGATCAACAGCCTGATTCTGATCGGCGGTTTGCTGGCGGTGTCGGGGTTGGCATTCTGGCTGAGCCGGGAAATCAGCCGGCCGGTGCACAAGATGATCGACACCGTGGACGCCATTCGCGAAGGCAATCTGGATGCGCGCATCGAGGAAAACGCCAGCGGCGAACTGCGCGAACTGGAAGACGGCATCAACGCCATGGCGAGCACGCTCAAAGACGCCTACGAAGACATGCAGTCGAGCGTCGAACAGGCGACACAGGATTTGCGCGAAACGCTGGAAACCATCGAAATCCAGAACATCGAACTGGACATGGCGCGACGCGAAGCCCAACAGGCCAACCAGGTGAAGACCGAGTTCCTGGCGAACATGAGCCACGAAATCCGCACCCCGCTGAACGGCATTATTGGTTTTGCCCGCCTGCTGGCGAAGTCGAACCTGACGCAAAAACAGGACGACTATGTGTCGACCATTCTGTCGTCGTCGCAAGGCCTGCTGACCATCATCAACGACGTGCTCGACTTCTGTAAGATCGAGGCGGGCAAGCTGATGCTGGACAACCGCTCCACCAACCTGCACGAAACCATCGAAGACGTGCTGGTCATGCTGGCGCCGGCGTCTCAGGCCAAGCAATTGGAAGTGGTGTCGCTGTTCTATTCCGATGTGCCGGAACAGGTCATCACTGATCCGCTGCGGCTCAAGCAGATTCTTACCAATCTGGTCAGCAACGCCATCAAGTTCACGCCGACCGGCAGCATCGTGGTGCGCACCATGGTGGAACAGGCGCAAGGCGACAAACTGGTGGTGCGCATCAGCGTGACCGACACCGGCATTGGTTTATCGCGCTCCGAACAGAAAGCCCTGTTCCAGGCCTTTGCTCAGGCCGATTCATCGACCGCGCGCGAATTCGGCGGTACCGGTTTGGGGCTGGTTATTTCCAAGCGGCTGGTCGAACAGATGGGGGGCGACATCGGCCTGGAAAGCGTCAAAGGCGATGGCTCGACCTTCTGGTTCAGCATCAAAACTCAGGTCGCGCCCGACAGCCAGCAACCACCGCGCCAGGACGCGCTGACCGGTTACCATCTGGCACTCATCGAAGAACGCGATATGTCGCGTCTGGCGTTGCGCCACGAAGCGGAAAAATGGCGCATGACGTGCACCGATTTCGCATCGCTGACCGACTTGATGGATGCGCTGCAACGCGGCGAATCCAAGCCAGACCTGGCGTTGATCGACGTCAGCAGCCAAAACCCGGACGAGCGACTTTACCGGCAAATTCTGCAACTGGAACAGGATTGGCAATGCCCGACGCTGGTGTTGGGCAACCATCAGGACGGCGACATCCGCCACAAACTGATCGAACAGGGTGCCAAGCATTATCTGTCCAAACCCATTCGCGACGTGCAGATGTATCAGGCCATGTTGCAGGTACTGCGGCCCGATGAAGCCAACACCGCCACCACCAGTGACAACCTCAGACCGCACAGCACCGCCCGCGTGCTGGCCGTGGACGACAACGCCGCCAATCTGAAACTGATCGTTACCCTGCTCAACAGTCTGGGCGTTCAGGTTACCGGCGTCGCCTGCGGCGAAGCGGCGCTTAAAGCGCTGAGTCAAAGTGAATTCGATCTGGTGTTTATGGACATTCAAATGCCCGGCATCGATGGCCTGGAAGCCACTCGGCGCATCCGCAAACAGGAAGCGCCGATGCGCCACATTCCGATCATCGCACTGACCGCTCACGCCCTTGCCGAAGAGCGCCAGGCCATGCTCGACAGTGGCATGGACGACTATCTGACCAAACCCATCGACGAAGACCAACTGCAACGCACCCTGTTCAAATGGACCGGCCTGACCGAACTCGCCACCGAAGACGGCACCACACTGCGCCTGCCTGAAGACGACAACCTTCAGGAGTTTGATTCCGTCGCGCTGAAAGGCGCTGCCGTGGTCGATTTGGGTTTGGGGTTGGAACGCGCCAGCGGCAAGCTCGATCTGGCAAAAGACATGTTTGCGATGTTACTGGGCAGTCTGGATGGGGATCGCCAACGCTTGCAGCAACTGCACCAGCAAAGCGATTACAAGGCGTTATTGGAAGAAGTGCATCGCCTGCACGGCGCCACGCACTATTGCGGTGTGCCGCGGGTACAGCAGACGGCTTATCACACCGAGGTGCTGCTTAAGCAAGGCCACTACGACAACCTCGACACGGTTCTGCCGTTGTTGCTCGAAGCCATTGTCGAACTGCAAGCCTGGGCCTCACAGAGCGACTGGAGCAGCGCCTTCGATGCGTTGGCGCCCAGCCAACCGGCCAAACGCCGAACCGGTTAAACCGCCTGCAATAACGCAAACGCCACTACTGACCGCTGCTCATCGCTGAGACTGAGCAGCATCTGCCCACCGTCAGCCAATTGCGCCGCCCGTTCAAACAACTGCACCTGAGGCGCGCCTTTGTCGCCCGGCAGGATTTCGATCTGTTGAAAAGTGACGCCCTCGGCAATGCCGGTGCCGAGCGCTTTAGCGACCGCTTCCTTGCCGGCAAAGCGATTGGCAAGAAACTTCACCGGCTCGCCACGGCGTTGATATTCGCCTTGTTCAGCCTCGGTCAGGATGCGTTTGACAAAGCGCTCGCCCTGGCGCTGCAAGACGGCCTCAATGCGTTGAATATCGACGATGTCGGTACCGATGCCTCGGATCATGGTGAGGGAATCTCTGCTTGTTGAGCGGGCGTTGCCAGCCATTGCCGACTGACCAGTTCGCGACCTTCCAGTTGTAAATCGAGCCGGGCGCGGTGTACGACGTCACCCCAGGTCTGCGCCAGTGGTTGCATCCAGTCATCTTCGGCCATTGCCAGAATTGCAGCGCCGGGAATCGGGCCGGGTGTACCGCGTACGCAAAAACCCAGCGCGGGTTCGAAGCGGTAGAAACCTTGCGGTTCGATCCAGTCGCCGCTGTCGAGCGTGCGCCGGTAATCGATGCCAGCGCCGATCCATTCCAGCAGTCGCCGCTCGAAAAAGCGTAGCGCGGCGGTTTGGCGTTGTGGATCGGCCAGCGTCAGCAACGAACTGGCGTAGACGCCAAAAAAAGTATCGCCAGCCTGAAACGATGGCACCAGCCGCACGCACAGTTCGTTCAGATAAAACGCCTGCAACAGCGCCGCGCCTTGATGCAGGCGTAGCGGTTCAACGTATTGCCAATCGTCGAGGCGTTTCAGATCGCTCTGGCCGCTCAAGCGAATGCGCAGGCGACGGAAGGTTTCCGGACGCGGATCGCGCGCTACCGCTGCAACGCGGCCTTGGTCGGGCGTTAACAGATCGAGCAGCCAGTGCTGTTCGCGGTACGGCCGAGCGTGCAGCACAAAGGCCGGCTGATCGGGCGCGCGACGCGGTTTCATCGATCTTCGAGGTAGCCCAGGCTTTTCAGGGCGCGGTCGTCGTCGGCCCAGCCGCCTTTGACTTTGACCCATAGGTTGAGCATCACCTTGGCGTCGAACAGTTGTTCCATATCGAGACGGGCATCGTGGCCGACTTTTTTGATGCGTGCGCCCTTGTCGCCGATGACGATTTTTTTCTGCCCCGGTCGTTCCACCAGAATCAAACCGTGGATGTGCAGTACCGAGCCATCGTGTTTGAACTGTTCGATTTCCACCGCCATCGAATACGGTAATTCGGCACCGAGTTGACGCATCAGTTTTTCGCGAATCAATTCGGCCGCCATAAAGCGTTCGCTGCGGTCGGTAATCTGATCTTCGGGGAAGAAAAATTCGCTGTACGGCAAGCGTGCCGCCAGGGTGTCGGTCAGCGCCGCCAGATTCTGACCGCGCAACGCCGACAACGGCACCACCTGATCAAATTCGAACGACTGACTCAATGTCTGGATGTGCGGCAGCAAGGCGTTTTTGTCGTCGAGTTGATCGACCTTGTTGATCGCCAGAATCACCGGCGCTTTGACGCGGCGCAGCTTGTCGAGCACCCATTGATCTTCGTCGGTCCAGACGGTGCGATCGACCACCAACACCACGGCGTCGACATCCGCCAATGCCGAATCGGCAGCGCGGTTCATATGCCGGTTGATGGCGCGTTCTTCCTGGCGATGCATGCCAGGCGTATCGACGAACACCAACTGAGTGTCACCTTCGGTGTGAATGCCCAACACCTGATGACGCGTGGTTTGCGGCTTGCGTGAGGTGATGGACACCTTCTGACCGAGAATGTGGTTCATCAGCGTCGACTTGCCCACGTTCGGCCGCCCGACGATGGCCACATAACCGCAGCGTGTTTGAATGGGGTGGTCGTTCACTTGGTGGTTTCTCCCAGGGCCTGCAAGGCGGCACGAGCCGCTTCCTGTTCGGCGATGCGACGGCTGTTGCCCTCGCCCACCGTCGGTTGCGCCAGCCCTTCGACTTCGCAGTCGACGGTAAAGGTTTGGTCGTGTGCTTCGCCGCTGACCTCGGTGACACGATAGACCGGCAACGGCGCTTTGCGCGACTGCAAAAATTCCTGCAATCGGGTTTTGGAATCTTTGATGTTGTCGGTCAGGTTCAGATCGGCCAGACGCGACTGGTACCACTGAATGATCATCGCCTGAGCGTCGGCCAGCGAGCTGTCCAGACTGATGGCGCCAATCACCGCTTCGACCGCATCGGCGAGAATGGAATCGCGCCGGTAGCCACCGCTTTTCAATTCGCCGCTGCCCAATCGCAGACAATCGCCCAGCTCAAATTCACGGCCCAATTCAGCCAGCGTTTCGCCTTTTACCAGGTGCGCTCGCAGCCGCGACATCTGGCCTTCTTTGGCGCGCGGGAAACGCTCGAACAGTTGCTGCGCAATGGTGCAGTTGAGAATGGCATCGCCCAGGAATTCCAGCCGCTCGTTGTTCTGGCGCGAGAAACTGCGATGAGTCAGTGCCTGCGTCAGCAGCGCCTCATCGTTGAAACGATAGCCGAGCCGCTGGCTCAGACGGTCGAGTGCAAGTGACACCGTTCAGAGTCCATAGTTGAAAAAATCGTTGAGTAAATCGCAAACAACCGTGGGGCCGAATCGACCCCACGGCGACACCGACGACTGGCGTCAGTCTTTAGTATAGATGCCACCGAAACGGGCAAAGCTGGGGCCGTCGAGCAGATAGCGCCAATGCATCCAGATGGCTACCGCTTCGCCGAGAATTTCGTTTTCATCAACGAAACCCCAGGCGTTGTTGCCGCTGTTGCTGAAATCGCCCTGCATACCGCGACGCAGGCCTTCCCAGTAACGCGCATCCAGGCTCGAATCGCGGTTATCGCCCATCACAAAATAATGGCCTTCGGGCACCACCACGCCTTCGCTCGGCAACCATTCGTACGGCTGGCGGCTCGGGCCGGCCTGGTTCAGATAGATCGAATGATCCATGCCGTCCAGATGCTCGGTGTAGCGAATGTAGCGGCCTTCGTCGTCGGTGACGCGGCGATCAAAGGTCAGCTCCACCGGTTCGCCGTTGAGCGTCAGAATGCGGCGACCGTAATCGTACTGAATCAAATCGCCCGGCACGCCGATGACGCGCTTGATGTAGTTGGTGTTGGGCAAGTGCGGCGGGCGGAAAACAATGACATCGCCGCGTTGCGGTTCGTTGATCGGAATCACCACGTCGTTGGTGATCGGCATGCGCAGACCGTAAGTGAAGCGATTCACCAGAATGAAATCGCCCACTTCCAGCGTTGGTTTCATGGAACCGGACGGAATTTTGAACGGTTCGAACATAAAGCTGCGCAGCAGAAACACGATCAATAGCACCGGGAAAAACGCCCGGCTGTTATCGATCACACCCGGCTCGGTGTTGATCGGCGGGTGTTTGGCATCAAAACCCTTGATGCTGGTGGTGGCGTTGGTCAGTACCTGACGGCGCATCGGTTGCAGCAAAAAAGCGTCTGCCGCCCACACCAGGCCGGTCGCCAGACAGGCCGCAGCCATGACCAACGCAAAATCGAAACTCGCCAGGATGGTTTGCACCACCAGCCAGGCCAGCATGAACAACAGCAAATATCCGAGCGCCTTTTCATCGATGCCCGGTTCAAACAGCGCCTTGAGCTCGTCCAGCGTCCAATCGGTTCGCTCGACGCCCGCACGCAGACGCGCGCGATGGCGCACCAGCGTCAATACTGCCAGGACCAGGGTCAATGCCAGACAGGTCCAAAAAATGACGATGACATTCATCCGCTTCGACTTCCTTAGCTATCGACTTTGAGTACCGCAAGAAAGGCGTCCTGCGGGATCGTTACCGATCCCACCTGTTTCATCCGTTTCTTGCCTTCCTTTTGACGTTGCAGCAGTTTTTTCTTACGGCTGACGTCGCCACCATAACACTTGGCGGTGACGTTCTTGCGCAATGCTTTTACCGTGGTCCGCGCCACGACCTGATTACCAACCGCCGCCTGAATGGCGACGTCGTACATCTGGCGCGGAATCAGTTCTTTCATTTTTTCACACAACACCCGGCCACGACGTTGAATGTGTTCACGGTGCATGATCACCGCCAGCGCATCGACCCGGTCGCCGTTCACCAAGACGTCCAGACGCGTCAGGTTGGCGGCTTCAAAGCGATCAAAGGCGAAATCGAGCGAGGCGAAACCACGGCTGACCGATTTCAGGCGGTCGAAAAAGTCCATGACGATTTCCGCCATCGGCAGGTCGTACACCACCGACACCTGGCTGCCCATGAACTGCATGTCTTTCTGGGTGCCGCGGCGTTCTTCGCACAACATGATGACGTTACCGACGTGTTCCTGCGGCACCAGGATGTTGGCGCGCACGATTGGCTCGCGGAATTCTTCGATGTTGTTGACGGCTGGCAATTGCGACGGGTTCGCCACCTGAACCACTTCACCGTCGGTCTTGAGAATTTCGTACACCACCGTCGGCGCTGTGGTGATCAAGTCCAGGTCGTATTCACGCTCGAGCCGTTCCTGGATGATTTCCATGTGCAGCATGCCAAGGAAGCCACAGCGGAAACCAAAGCCCAGGGCGTCGGAGCTTTCCGGCTCGTAGAACAGCGAGGCGTCGTTGAGGCTGAGTTTTTCCAGCGCGACACGGAAATCTTCGTAATCGTCGGCCGAGACCGGGAACAGACCGGAATAAACCTGCGGCTTGCTCTTCTGGAAACCCGGCACCGGTTCGACGTCTGGCGTCGATGCGTGGGTGATGGTGTCGCCCACCGGCGCGCCTTTGATGTCTTTGATCGAGGCGCAGATAAAGCCGACTTCGCCGGCGCGCAGTACATCCAGATCGCGCATCTTGGGCGTGAAGATGCCCAGTTTATCGACTACATGGGTGCGGCCGGTGCTCTTGATCCAGATTTTGTCGCCACGCTTGAGCGTGCCGTGGCGCACCCGCACCAGTGAGACAACGCCCAGGTAGTTGTCGAACCAGGAGTCGATGATCAGCGCTTGCAGCTTGCCGTCGAGGTTGCCTTCCGGGGCCGGAATGCGCTCGATCAACTGCTCGAGAATGTCTTCGATGCCGATGTTGGCCTTGGCCGAAGCATGGACGGCATCGTGAGCGTCGATGCCGATGATTTCTTCGATTTCCTGCGCCACGCGTTCCGGTTCGGCTTGCGGCAGGTCCATCTTGTTCAGCACCGGCACCACTTCCAAACCCTGTTCGATGGCGGTGTAGCAGTTGGCAACCGACTGGGCTTCGACGCCTTGCGCCGCATCCACGACCAGCAGCGCGCCTTCACAGGCGAACAGCGAGCGCGACACTTCGTAAGCGAAGTCGACGTGTCCGGGGGTGTCGATGAAATTGAGCTGATAGGTACGGCCACTGCGTGCGGTGTAATCCAGCGTCACGCTCTGCGCTTTGATGGTGATGCCACGTTCACGCTCCAACTCCATGGAATCGAGCACCTGCTCGGCCATTTCACGGTCGCTCAGACCACCGCAAACCTGAATGAAGCGGTCGGCAAGGGTCGATTTTCCGTGGTCGATGTGGGCGATGATGGAGAAGTTGCGAATATGAGAGAGATCGCTGCTCACAGAAGCCAATACTCAGCTTGAAAAATGGGGCCGCGAGTTTACACCAACTGGTCTGGGAAGACCACGAAGCCCCGACCGCCAGGGCGGTCGGGGCAATGGCTCGACTCAGTCGGTCGGGATAGCCAGATAGACGATGTTGGTACCGCGCAAGACACGCACCGCCACCGCGCCGTTGTCCGGCAATTCGGTCACCAGACGGTCGAATTCTTCTTTGTCGTTGATGAATTCGCCGCCGAGCATGGTGATGATGTCGCCGTCACGCAGACCGGCTTCCAGCGCCGGACCAGCCAGGACGCGTTCAACCCGAACGCCGTCGCCGTTATCAACATCGCTGACGATGATGTTGAGCGGGTTGTCGGAGGTCGGTTGTTGCGGCGTGCCGGACGCCAGTTGCTGCTCGTTCAACACACCGATGGTGACATCCAGCGTCTGGCGTTTACCGCCGCGCAGTACGTCCACTTCAACGGTTGTGCCCGGACGCACCTGACCAACCAGCGGCGGCAGATCGGAATAGCGACGCACCGGATGACCGTTGAATTCAAGGATGATGTCGTCGGTCTGAATGCCGCCATCGGCGGCCGGGCTGCCGTCAAAAACACGGGCGACCAAAGCGCCTTCGGCACGATCCAGACCCATCGACTGCGCCAGTTCCGGGTTGTCGTTGAACGGCGGGTACATTTCCACGCCCAGCCAACCGCGTTCGACAGTGCCGGTGGCTTTCAACTGATCGGCAATGTCCATGGCAATGTCGATCGGAATGGCGAACGACACACCCATAAAGCCGCCGGAACGGGTGTAGATCTGGGAATTAATACCGACCACTTCACCGTCCAGATTGAACAGCGGGCCGCCAGAGTTACCGGGGTTGATCGCCACGTCGGTCTGAATGAACGGCACGTAACGGTCGGCGCCACCCAAAGCGCGGCCTTTGGCGCTGACGATGCCGGCAGTCACCGAGTAGTCGAAGTTGAACGGTGAACCGATGGCTAATACCCATTCGCCGACTTTCAAATCTTCGCTGCTGCCGATATCGACAGCGTGCAGATCTTCGCCATCGATTTTCAACAACGCCACATCGGATTGCGGGTCGGTGCCGATCAGTTCGGCTTCGTATTCGGTGCCATCGGTCAGCGTGACCACCACTTCATCGGTGTGATCGACGACGTGGTTGTTGGTCAGAATGTAACCGTCTTCCGACAGAATAAAACCGGAACCGACGCCCTGACGCGGTTGCGGATTGGGTTGGTAATTGAAATTGTCCGGCAGTTGATCGCCGAAGAAATAACGGAAAATTTCCGGCACTTCTTGCGGCTGACCCGACGAGCGGTTTTGCGCCACAGCCGTGGTGGTGGTGATCTTAACAACCGATGGTGAATTGCGTTCGACCAGTTCGGTGAAATCGGGCAGGCTCTCAGCCATTGCCTGAGCGGCAAATGCAGTCACAACCAAAACTGCGGCCCAAATGGAAGTCCGCTTGAACATAAATACCCTACTCCTGTTGTGTCCTCTAACCAGGTTTCGCATATTAGGCGAGGCCGCAAAAATGCAAACGCGGTCACACCCTGGTTTACGTCTCTTTTACGGCTTAACAGCCGGCGCAGAGTTCGATGAAGACTGGGTCTTTACATTCGATGAAAGCGCCAGTACACGCGGTTCCCAGCGCGTATCGGCGTGTTGAAAACGTCGCTTTGTAAACAACAGCGCCGCACCACCGGCGAGCACCGCCGCCAGCAATTGAACGCCTTCTGACGCCACCCAGATCGAACTCACCAGCAACGCCGATAACGCGGCCAACAGCGGCCACAAATACATCCAGATAGCGGCCAATGTCAGCGAATCTTCAGGAATGCCCAGGCGCACCACATCGCCCACCTGAAGGTTGGGCTGTGGTGACAAGGAGAAATGATTTTTGGCTGCCTGAGCATCGGCGCTGGTGAAATTACTCAACACCGCCTGGCCGCAACCCTGGCGAGCGCGACAGCTGTCGCAGGCGCTGCTTTGCACCACCGCAACAATTAATTGTTGCGCATCGCTGCGAATAACCGTGCCGTTTTCTTCGACCAAGACAGCCAACCTGAGGACAAAAAGTGCCGCCTATTGTAGGCGGCTGACGGAGTCGCGCAAACGCTCGGCAGTGACGCGGGGAATTTCACCAATTACCGTGACAGTCAGGCCGTTGATGTCACTCATTAACGCCGTGGTCGCGCCCATGCGCACCAGGCTGTCGGGTTCGGCGGCCATGGCCGGTTCGACGAACATCGAAAAGGTTGCCAGGCCGTCGCTGTACACGCGTTTTTCCAGCCAGCCATCGGCACTCACGGTGCGTTCGGCCATGGTCAGTTTGAACATCGGCGGCATCCAGCTCAGCGTGGTGACAAACGCATCGGTGTTTGGTTCCGGCATCGGCATCTGCACCCGGCTCTGCTGCCGGCCGGTAGAACCGGCGATGGTCGGTTGCAACGCCGACTCAGCAATGGGACCGCCAACGCTCAGGCGGGTGTAGCGGAACTGTTCCAGCACTTCGCCGTCGGCACTGAGAATTTCCGATTGCAGCAACAGGCCGGTGTCCTGGTCCAGCCACAGTCGATGGCTGTAACGCCAGGCGTCGGCACTCAACGTCAGGATGCGCGCCTGACGCCCCGCCACCCGGGCTTCGCCCTGCGCCTGCGCCTGATAACTCTGCGCCAGACGATCCAGCGCCATCGGCCCGACCTGGGAAAACGGCGCGGCCGGAATTGGTCGATCGATCTGGTCTTCGGCGCCGGCCGGGTAATAGCACACCACCTGATTACCGTGACGAATCACTTCGATCATGGCGCCATCGAGTTGTTGCAGCCGCTCGACCGGTTCGCCGTCGCGCACGGTGTGAGCGATGGCGTAGGCGCTGGTCTGGTCGCCACGCCGGTGCACGTATTCACCCTGATAACTGGCGTTCTGAATGGCGTCGCGCATTTGGTCGAGCCATTCCCATTCCATGGCCTGAACCGGCCAGGACAATCCCAACGCCAATACGACTAACAGAGCTCTCATTCAGCCTCCATCCAATCCACCGGGTACGGCGCTACGGCGTGGCCGCTGCTGAACGACGCCGCTTCGGCGTGTTCGCGCAGATACAGATTCAGGCGTTGCTGCGCTTCGAAACGCGCCTGGGCAGCGGCGACGTCTTCGGTCTGAGCGGCCGGTGTGTCGAGCGCCAGCTGAGTCGGCGCCGTCGGTGTTTGCAGCGACCACTGCGCGCCGACAATCACCACCGTTGCCACCGCTGCTGCCACACCAAACTGCCCCAGACGCAACGACCAGCGCGAACCGCTTTGTTCACGCGTCGGTTCATCCTGTGCCTGCGGCTGCACCGCGACATCGACCAGCACATCGCCGCGCAACGCGCCTTGCACGCGCGACAGCTGATGCCAATCCTGAATGCGTTCCGGGTCGGACTCCATGGCTTTGAGCAAGCGCTGGATGTCCATTTCACTGGCTTCTCCATCGAGAAACGCCGAAAAGGTTTCGTTAATGCGATCCTGTTTCATCATTCACCTCGCGCAAAATCGGTTGGGCGGGCTCGGCCTTTGGTCACGCCGACCGGCACTTCCAAGGCCACTTCTATCGCCTCGCGGGCGCGAAAAATTCGCGAGCGCACCGTTCCCACCGGGGAATCCATGATGCGTGCGATGTCTTCGTAACTCAGACCTTCAAACTCGCGCAGCGTCACCGCCACGCGCAAATCTTCCGGCAAGGCATTTAAGGTGCGTTGCAGGCGTTGCTCCATTTGCTCGCGCGCCAGCAGGCGGTCGGGCGTCGCCAAATCCATTAGTTCATCGGCCGACACCAGGCCATCGATATCGACGCCATCCTGGCTCGGCCGACGCCGGCTGGCGTCCAGATGGCTGTTGGCGCAATTGATGGCAATGCGATACAGCCACGAATAAAAAGCGCTGTCGCCGCGAAAATTCGGCAGCGCTCTGTAGGCTTTGATAAAGGCTTCCTGAACGATGTCCGCCACCGCATCCTGATCGCGCAGGTAGCGGGTGATCACCGTGGCAACCCGATGCTGGTATTTCAACACCAGCAAATCGAAGGCCCGTTTGTCGCCCTTTTGGGCTTTGTCGACCAGAATCTGATCGGCGTCCTGGCGCTCGGCCATGGCGCAACTCCTACTGTGCTTTCCCTATCGACGGTGGCGTCGCGGAAAAGTTCAACGGCATTGAGATTATCGGAAAGCGACCGGCTTTGAGTATACTCGCCGTCCGCCCAAGTCTGCCGGAGTGGTCCATGGCTTCCCGTCTGTCCGCTGATGTTCTGGTGATCGGTACCGGCGCCGCCGGCCTGACGCTGGCGCTCAGCCTGCCGCGCCATCTGAATGTGTTCCTGATCTGCAAAGGCGAACTGGGCACCGGCTCCACCGCCTGGGCGCAAGGCGGCGTGGCGGCGGTGCTCGATAAAGTCGATTCAGTGGAAGACCACGTCGCCGATACGCTGACCGCCGGTGGCGGCCTGTGCGAACCCAAGGCCGTGCGGCACACCGTCGAGCGCTCGGCCAGCGCCATTCAATGGCTGATCGACCAGGGCGTGCCGTTCACCCACAAAGACGGCTCGGAAGTCGATTACCACCTGACCCGCGAAGGCGGCCACAGCCACCGCCGCATCATTCACGCCGCCGACGCCACCGGCCGCGCCATTTCCGAAACGCTGATTCGACAAGTGCGCCAGCGCGCCAACGTTCATGTGCTGGAGCATCACGTTGCGGTCGATTTAATCACCCGGCGCAAAATTTTTCCCAACGAAGGTGGCGACGACCGCTGCCTTGGCGCCTACGTGCTCGATACCCGCAACGACGCGGTAATCACCATCGGCGCCAGCGCGACGGTATTGGCTTCCGGCGGTGCCAGCAAAGTTTATCTGTTTACCTCGAATCCGGACGGCGCCACCGGCGACGGCATCGCCATGGCCTGGCGCGCCGGCTGCCGCGTCGTGAACATGGAATTCAACCAATTCCACCCGACCTGCTTGTACCACCCGCGCGCCAAGTCGTTTTTGATTTCCGAAGCGGTGCGCGGCGAAGGCGGTTTGCTGAAACTGCCCAACGGCGAACGCTTTATGCATCGCTTCGACGAACGCGCCGAACTGGCGCCGCGCGATGTAGTCGCCCGCGCCATCGACCACGAAATGAAACGCCTCGGTGCCGACCATCTGTTGCTCGACATCAGCCACAAACCGGCCGATTTCATTCGCCAGCATTTTCCGACCATCTACGAACGCTGCCTCAGCTACGGCTACGACATGACGCGCGAACCGATTCCGGTAGTGCCGGCCGCGCACTATACCTGTGGCGGCATTCGCACGGACTTGTCGGCCCGTACTGACGTACCCGGTTTGTACGCCGCCGGTGAATGCGCCTACACCGGCTTGCACGGTGCCAACCGACTGGCGTCGAATTCGCTGCTCGAATGCATTGTCTACGCGCGCGCCGCTGCCGACGATTTAACCGCTCAGACCTTGCCGGAATTCGACGCCGACCGTCTGCCGCTGTGGGATGAATCGCGCGTGTCGGACTCGGACGAAAAAGTCGTCATCAGCCACAACTGGGACGAAGTGCGTCGTTTTATGTGGGACTACGTCGGCATTGTCCGGTCGGACAAACGCCTGGAACGGGCGCGTCGGCGCGTGCATTTATTGAAGCAGGAAATTCACGATTATTACGCCAGCTTCCGCGTCAACAGCGACTTGCTGGAGCTGCGTAATTTGATTGTGGTGGCGGAGCTGATTATTGAGTCGGCGCTGTCGCGCAAGGAAAGTCGCGGCCTGCATTTCACTCGCAGTTACCCGCAGACCAGCGAGCGCGCGGAAATTACTGTGCTGTCGCCGCGAACCGAACCCAGTCAGTCGGCCTGAGCCTCGCGGCGGACAGCCGCTTCGTGGACGCGGAAATAGGCGTTTAACGTGCGCCAACTGGGGTCGTCGAGGCTGTCGCGCCACAGCATCAGCGTGTGCTTTAAGCCGGTCGATTCCTGCACCAACGGCAAGCGGATGTACGCCATGGACCGACGACCCGTGCCACGCCAGCGGAATTCGGCCGCCTGGGTGTCGGATTCAAACAGCAACAGACGATCGCCGTCCCAACGCAGCCGCTGTGCCGGCGGATTGGCCGGCCGGCTGTGCCACAACGCCAATTGCACCGCCGCAGCCGCCAACAACGTCAGACCGACAGGCCGTTGCGCCGCGATGGCAACCAAGGCCAACAGCGGCGCCGGCAGCACAACCATCAGCCAGGCAAGGCGTGATGGCCGCAAGCGGCACTCAATTGGGCTGAACACGATCCAGAATCTGACGCACCATAGCGGCCAGTTCGGTGTCTTCGGGTTTGGATTTTTCCAGGAACCAGTTGAACAAGTCCTGGTCTTCGCAGGCGAGCAAGCGTTGATAGATGTGCTGCTGATCGGCGCTCAACGTTGGGTAGACGGTTTCAGTGTACGGCACCAGCAACACATCGAGTTCGAGCATGCCGCGGCGGCTGTGCCACCACAGGCGGCGATGTTCCAAAGCGGCTTTTTCTGTTGAATCCACGTTTAAAAGTCCAGGCTTAGCCCTAAGAATAAAGAGACAGGCCCGCGAGCGGGCCGCGCCATTGTAACAGCACGTCCATTGAGCCGACACCAATGCCAACTGCCACTGCCAACGTCACTTTTTATCCGCTTGAACATCTGAGTTTGCTGGGCATTCAGGGCAGCGATGCGCTGACCTTCCTGCAAGGCCAGGGCACTCAGGATTATCGTCGTCTGAGCGAGACCAGCGCCCTGCCCGGTGCGTTCTGCACACCCAAAGGCCGGGCGGTGAGCAATGTCTGGAATGTGTTGCTGGAAGCTGAACCCGCGCATCTGAAACTGGTATTGCACGCCTCGACCGCGCCGCTGTTACAGCAACACCTGGCGAAATACATTCCGTTTTTCCGTGGCTCCAAACTGACCGACGACCGGCTGAATTATCACGGCCTCGGCATCACTGGTGACGGCGACGCTGCACTGATGAACGACTGGTTTGGCGCACCGGCACACCATGGCGTCTGGACTCGCAACGGCCATTTCGCCTTCGCCCTGCCCGACGGCCGCACTCAGCTGTGGCTCGATGCCCGCGCCGACAGTTACGAAGACTGGCTGACCCGAGTCGAGCAATACAGCATCGCGCCAACGTCTGCCTGGCAACAACTCGACATCGCCGCCGCCCAACCCTGGATCGAAGCAGCCCAAAGTGGCGCCTTCGTGCCGCAGACCATTGGCCTGGAAGACAGCGATGGCATTTCCTTCCGCAAAGGCTGTTACACCGGCCAGGAAGTTGTCGCCCGGCTGCACTTCAAAGGCCAGAGCAAACGCGGCATGGTTCGGGTGCAGTGGCAAGGCAAGGCTGAGCCGACCGGCACCGAGCTGTTCGGCAACACCGGCCCGGCCGGCGAATGGATTAACTGGATTGGCACCGACAGCGGTGGTGCCGGCCTGGCCGTGGTTCGCAACATTGAAGCGCCAACGCCGCTGTTCATCGACGCCGACCGGCAAATTGCTGTTCAGGTCGGCTGATTCTGGAGCGATGTTCAGCCGCGCAAACTTGCTGCTAAACTGAGCCTCCGTTGTGACCGCAGGATGGGCATCAAGCCGATGAGTACGCTGGCTGAAACCGTTAAACAAGACATTCTCGATGCCCTGAACAGCGACCAGTTGTTCCTGCCCAGTCTGCCTGAAGTCGCACTGCAAATTCGTTCTACCGCCGAAAACCCTGACGCCACCATCAAAGATCTGGTCGACATCATCAGCCAGGACAGCGCCTTGAGCGCGCGCATCATCCGGGTGGTCAACAGCCCGCTGCTGCGAGCGCCACAGGAAGTGCGCGACCTGGCGATGGCGGTCAGTCGGTTGGGCATGAATTACAGCTGCAATCTCGCCATTGGCCTGGCCATGGAGCAGATGTTTCAGGCGACCGATAAAAACATCGATCGGCGATTGCATGATTTATGGCGATTGAACGGTCAGGTGTCGGCGCTGGCGTCGGTGCTGGCTCGTCACAGCGGTGCGGCCGGTGCCGATGAAGCGCTGCTGGCGGGGCTGATTCACCGCCTCGGCGCATTGCCGATTTTGAGTTACGCCGAATCGCATCCGGCGTTGGTCGTCGATGACGACACCCTGTCCACCGTCATCAACGAACTGCACAGCAACCTGGGGCAATCCATTCTGAAAAGCTGGGATTTTCCGACGGTCTTTGTCGATGTGCCGCTGCACTATCGGGACTTTGACCGGCAACCGGCCAGCGCCGATCTGGTCGATCTGGTAATGGTGGCAAACCTGCTGGCGCAACGGGATGCCAACAATGCCTGGGCGCAGCAGGATTGGGCCTCGGTATCGGCTTTTACCCGACTGGAATTGCCGACTGAGCGCGATGCCGAGGTGTACCTGCGGCTCGACGATCTGGCGGCCCGCGCACGTGCCGCCTTTATCTGATTGACGGCAGCGTATCGGTTTCCATCTGCGTTAAGATGCGCAGCGCTTCGGTTCGATCCTGACCGCAAAAATCCGGCTCCGCCTGAAAGGCCGCGCAAGCCGCCGGTCGCTCCGGTTGACCGAAAATGCCGCAGCGATAATCCGGCAATAAATGCACACAACGAACGCCCGCAGGCTTGCCCTCGGGCATTCCGAAATACGGCGTCTTAATCGATGGCGCAATGCAACAGGCACCGCACCCGGAACGACACTCCACTGCTTTGCCTCGATCACTGGGAAAAATGAGAGCGCACTATGCTGCACAGCCATAGCCTGGGTAAAGGCCCGAATCTGATCATTCTGCACGGCCTGTTTGGCAGCGGCGACAACTGGCGCAGCGTCGCCAAGGCGCTGTCGGACCGCTTCCAGGTGCACTGCCTGGACCTGCCCAACCACGGCCAATCGCCCTGGACCGAGCAACTGAATTACCCGAGTTTTGCCGATGCGGTGCGCGACTGGATCGACGCCAACGGCATTAAACACACGCATCTGATCGGCCATTCAATGGGCGGCAAAACGGCAATGCAACTGGCGTTGTCCGGCGACACCGATTGGTTGCAGAAACTGGTGATTGTCGACATCGCGCCGCGCGATTATCCGCCGCATCATCAAGATATTTTTGCCGCACTCGACGCCATCGATCTGAGCCAGTTCAGCGACCGTCGCGGCGTTGAATCGGCCTTGATGGAGCACGGCGTGCGCGATCTGGGCATCCGTCAGTTTTTGCTGAAAAGCCTGTATCGCAATGATGAGAACCAACTGGCCTGGCGCTTTAATCTGGAATTACTGAAATCCAGCTACGACGGCATCGCCAAAGCACCAGACTTCACCGCGCCCTTTACCGGCCCAACTCTGTTTATCAAAGGCATGAACAGCCACTACATCAGCCGCGACGATCAACCCGCCATCGAAGAACGCTTTCCACACGCCCAAGCCAAACTGATTGAAGGCGCCGGCCATTGGCCGCACGCGGAAAAACCGCGTGCGTTCATGCGTATTTTGGAAGGGTTTTTACCGGAATAACGACGCAGAAATCAGAACGTGCGGGCGCCACTTTGCTCCAACTGGTGCAATTTGTGGCGCAGGCGAATCTCACCGGCTTCGGTCAGCCGTGCTTTGCCGTCGCGCGGCCGGCGACCGAATTGCTGTTGCATCTCAACGCATTCCTGACGCAACGCTTCCAGGTCCGGGTCGTGGCGGATCGGCATATCCAGAAAGAATTGCCATTGTTGCTCGTCGGCATCGCCTTCGAGCAACGAGGTCATTAGCGCCTGCACTGATTCCACCGTTGGCCGGTACACCGGTGCACTGCCAAACACCAGCGCCAGCGCCACCCCGCCGAACACCAAAGCGGTGACCAGGGTGACGACCAGCAACTCCAGCATCTTCGCTTACCCCAACCAGTGACGGGCGTTGCGGAACAACCGCAGCCAGCCGCCATCTTCCTGCCAGCTGTCCGGCTTCCAGGAGTTGGTGACCGCGCGGAACACCCGTTCCGGGTGCGGCATCATCACGGTGGCGCGGCCGTCGGCGGTGGTGAAGCCGGTCATGCCGAGTGGCGAACCGTTCGGGTTGAACGGATAGCGCTCGGTGATCGCGCCCTGGTTATCGACGTAACGCATCGCCACCAGACCGCTGTTGTGCGCCTGCTGGCGATGCTGTTCGTCGCGGAATTCAGCCAGGCCTTCGCCGTGCGCTACGGCAATCGGCATGCGTGAACCGGCCATGCCGGCGAAGAACAGTGACGGCGATTCCGGCACTTCGACCATCACCGCCCGGCCTTCGAACTGTTCCGATGCGTTGCGCACAAAGTGCGGCCAGAGTTCAGCGCCGGGAATCAGATCGCGCAGGTTCGACATCATCTGACAGCCGTTGCACACGCCCAGACTGAACGTATTCGGATTCTCGAAAAACGCCTGGAAGGCGTCGCGCACCTGAGCGTTGAAGCGAATGGTTTTGGCCCAGCCTTCGCCGGCACCGAGCACGTCGCCGTAGGAGAAACCGCCGCAAGCGACCAGACCACGGAAGTCGCTCAGTTGCACGCGGCCGGCCAGCAAATCGCTCATGTGTACGTCGACCGAATCGAAACCAGCGCGGTCAAACGCGGCCGCCATTTCCACCTGACCGTTAACGCCCTGCTCGCGTAGAATCGCCACCGGCGGTCGGGCACCGCCGATCAAAGGCGCGGCGATGTCGTCACTCGGATCAAAACTGAGTTTGGCGTGCAGGCCCGGATCGTTGGCGTCGAGCCAGCGGTCGTATTCCTGCTGCGCGCAGTCGGCGTTGTCGCGCAGCGCCTGAATGCGGTAGCTGGTTTCGTTCCAGGCGCGCAATAAATCGGTGCGTGCCTTGACCAGAATTTCCTCGCCCTCGACCAGAATGCGCACGAAATCGTCGTCGTTGCATTGGCCGATCACGGTGGTGCAGTCGCCCAGACCCGCGGCGGTGAACTGCTGCAAAATCGATTCGGTGTGGTCGCGCTTAACCTGAATCACTGCGCCCAATTCTTCGCTGAACAAGGCTGCGGCGTGGTCGCCGTCGCTGACACGGCCCAGGTCGATGTCGATGCCAGTGCGGCCGGCAAAGGCCATTTCTGACAGGGTGGCGAACAGGCCGCCATCGGAACGGTCGTGGTAGGCCAGCAACAATTCATCGCTGACCAGACCTTGCAGCACGGCCCAGAAAGCTTTCAGATCTTCCGGGTCGTCCAGATCCGCCGGCACGTCGCCAACCTTGCGATAAACCTGCGCCAGCGCCGAACCCGCCAGACGGTTCTGGCCGCGGCCGAGGTCGATCAGAATCAAATCGGTGTCGCCCTGGTCGGTGCGCAATTGCGGCGTGACCGTGCGGCGCACATCGGTTACCGGCGCCAGGCCGGAGACGATCAGCGACAGCGGCGCGGTCACCGCTTTGGTGCGGCCGTTGTCGTCCCAGGTGGTGCGCATCGACATGGAGTCTTTGCCGACCGGAATGGTCAGATCGAGCGCCGGGCAGAGTTCCAGACCCACGGCTTTAACGGTGTCGTACAAAGCCTGGTCCTCACCCGGGTGACCGGCAGCGGCCATCCAGTTGGCGGACAAACGCACCCGTTTCATCTCGCCGATGGCGACCGACGCCAGGTTGGTCAGCACTTCGGCCACGGCCAGACGACCGGACGCCGGCGCGTCGATCAAGGCGACCGGTGTGCGTTCGCCCATCGACATGGCTTCGCCGGTGTAACCCTGATAACCGCTGGTGGTAACCGCTGCGTTGGCGACCGGAATCTGCCACGGGCCAACCATCTGGTCGCGTGCGACCTGGCCGGTGATGGAGCGGTCGCCGATGGTGATCAAAAAGCTTTTGCTGGCGACGGACGGCAAACGCAACACACGTTCGGCGGCGTCGTTCAAGTCGATGCCTTTGCTGCTGAAGGCATCACGATCAAAGTCGGTGCGATCAAACGCACGGTCCATGCGCGGCGGTTTGCCAAGCAGAATGTTCAACGGCAGGTCGATCGGGGTGTCGCCGAAATGCTGATCGGTAACCACCAGACGGCGGTCCGTCGTGGCTTCACCGATGACAGCAAACGGACAGCGTTCACGCGCACACAGCGCTTCAAACTGCGCCAATTTCTCTGGCGTGACCGCGAGGACGTAACGCTCCTGGCTTTCGTTACACCAGATCGCCAACGGCGACATGCCCGGTTCGTCGTTCGGCACATCGCGCAATTCGAATTTGCCGCCACGGCCGCCGTCGTTAACCAGTTCCGGGAAGGCGTTCGACAGGCCGCCGGCGCCGACGTCGTGAATAAAGGCAATCGGGTTATCGGCGCCGAGCTGCCAGCAACGGTCGATGACTTCCTGGCAGCGACGCTCCATTTCCGGGTTGCCGCGCTGCACCGAAGCGAAATCCAGATCTTCGTTGCCTTCGGCCGAATCGACCGACGACGCCGCACCGCCACCCAGACCAATCTGCATGGCCGGGCCACCAAGCACGATCAGCTTGGCGCCTTCGGGAATGGCGTCCCAGGCTTTATCGACGTGGTCTTCGCGGATGTTGCCGTAGCCGCCGGCGATCATGATCGGCTTGTGGTAACCGCGCACTTCTTTGCCGTTGACGCCCGGCGCGGTGATTTCCAACGTGCGGAAATAACCGAGCAAATTGGGGCGGCCGAATTCGTTATTGAACGCCGCCGCGCCGAGCGGACCATCGATCATGATGTCCAAAGCAGACACGATGCGGCCGGGCTTGCCGTATTGGCTTTCCCACGGCTGCACGAAACCGGGAATGTTCAGGTCGGATACGCTGAAACCGGCCAGGCCCGCTTTCGGTTTGCCGCCGGTGCCGGTAGCGCCTTCGTCGCGAATTTCACCACCAGCGCCGGTTGCCGCACCGGCAAAGGGCGCGATGGCGGTCGGGTGGTTGTGGGTTTCCACCTTGAACAGGATGTGGACGTTTTCGTCGTGGTAACCGTAATGATGATCGGCACCGGGGTAGAAGCGGCCGGTTTTAAAACCTTCGACCACCGCCGCGTTGTCTTTGTAGGCCGAGAGCACGCCGGTGCTGTTGTTCTGGTAGGTGTTCTTGATCATTTTGAACAGCGACCAGGGCTGTTCTTCGCCATCGATGGTCCAGGTGGCGTTGAAGATTTTGTGACGGCAATGTTCGGAGTTGGCCTGGGCAAACATCATCAGTTCGACGTCGGTCGGGTCGCGTTCCAGGCCGAGGTAGGCGTCCAGCAAGTAGTCGATTTCGTCGTCCGCCAGCGCCAGGCCCAGTTCGTTGTTGGCGCGAACCAGAGCGTCGCGGCCGCCGGTCAACACCGGCACCCGGCCCAGTTCGGCGGGGGTTTGACGACCGAACAGAGCGTCGGCTTCCGGTTCGGCCAGCAACAGGCTTTCAGTCATGCGATCGTGCAACACCGCGCCCACAGATTGGCGTTCGGCGTCGCTCAGGTCCGCCTTGGTGACCAGACGATACTCGATGCCCCGCTCCAGGCGGCGTACCGTCTGCAAACCGGCGTTGTGGGCAATGTCAGTGGCTTTAGTCGACCAGGGCGACAGCGTGCCCAGCCGCGGAATTACCCAGAGCGCCGGGCCGTCGATGTCCTGGCTGTCGCTGCTCGGTCCGTAGTGCAACAGGGCTTCGAGAACCGCTTGTTGATCGGCGCTCAACGGCTCGGACAGATCGGCAAAATGCCGGTACTCGGCGTAAACATCGGTGATCTTGCCAGCCAGCGTCGGTTCCAGGGCGGTGCTGAGTCGTTCCAGCAGTCGCTGGCGACGAAACGACGAAAGGGCGGGGGTTCCACGAAGTGTCAGCATGACGGGACGGCCTGTTCGTAAGAGGGGAGAAAAAACGGCGCGTATGGTAGCGGAAAAGCGGCTAGAATGGCAGCGTCGTACCGCCCTCGTCTGTTGATGTTTCTATGGTTTTTTTCTGGTCAAATCCCATCCGCAACAGCCTGCGCCTAGGCCTGTTTGCGCTGCCCGTTCTGCTGGTGTTGTGGCTGTTGCTACAGGGGCTGCAATGGCGCAATCACTGGGACCGCGTGCTGGCGCGCGGTTCACTGGTCGTAGCCGTGCGCGAAAGCGAAGGCGTGTATTGGCCGGAAGATCAACGCTACGTCGGCCTGGAACACGATCTGCTGGAACAACTGGCCGATGACCTGGGTGTCAACGTTCAGCTGTTTTCGGTTACCGACACCGCCGATCTGTACCGGGCGCTGGCCAGCGGCGCGGTCGATCTGGCCTTGCCCGGCACCACCCTGACCGATGCGCACCAGTTTATTTCCGGCACGCCCTACCTCAGTTCCCGGGTCGGCCTGGTGCGCGCCATGGGCGCGCGTGATGCGACGCCGCAAACCAATCGAGTCGCCCTGCTCGATCCGTTCGCTCACGATTGGGTGCTGGCGCAACTGAGCCAATCCGGCACCACCCGGCTGTCGCCACAAGGCAGTGAATCTGCCGCTGAATTAATGACCCGAATTGAACTGGGCGAACTGGAAATGGCGGTTATGGACCGGCGTGATTTTCTGGTGCAACGGCCATTCTTTCCCAATCAATGGTTCAGCCCGTTGAGCGATCAACCCAGGCCGATTGGCCCACTGTTTCGCAATCAGAGCGATCATTCGTTGATCGACAAGGTCAATCAGGCGATTCAGCAGATGAGCGAAGACGGCCAGTTGAATCGTCTGCAGGATCGGCATCTGGGCCACACCGCCGATTTCGATTACGTCGGTAACGTTACCTTCGAGCGCCACATGCGCACACGCCTGCCCAACTTTGAAGACAGCTTCCGCGCCCAGGCCGACGCGACTGGGCTGGATTGGCGTTTGCTGGCATCGGTGGCGTATCAGGAGAGTCATTGGCGCGCCAACGCGGTGTCGCCGACCGGCGTGCGCGGCATCATGATGGTGACCTTGCAGACAGCGCGCGACATGGGCATCAGCAACCGTCTGGATCCGGATCAAAGCATTGAGGCGGGCAGTCGTTTTCTGGCGGGCATTAAGGATCGTTTACCGACGCGCATTGTCGAACCGGACCGGACCTGGATGGCGTTGGCCGCCTACAACGTCGGCCCCGGCCATTTGGAAGATGCGCGACGCATCACCGAAAACCAGGGCGGCGATCCGGATTCCTGGATCGATGTGCGCCAGCATCTGCCGAAGCTGGCGCTCAAAGCCTGGTACCCCTGGACCGAACACGGCTATGCCCGAGGTCACGAACCCGTGGTCTACGTCGCCAACATCCGTCGCTATTACAACCTGATGCGACGCGCCTACCCACAAGCGGCCGAACACAGCACCGGGCAACCGCTAAATACCTTGCCGATGCCCGGACTGCCGGTAGAACCGGTGTTCTGACGCCGGTTCAGAGACGCAGCTGGAAACCAACCTGGCCCAACAGGATTTCGTCTTCCGGCTGCCAGCGCACCTCGAAGAAATTGTTCACGTTAACGGTGAACAGCTGCTCAAATCCCGCCGACCAATATTCCACCCCGCCCGGGGTTTCATCCTGACCGTAGGCAAATTTAGAGACGATCTGGCCGGTTTGATAATCGACACCGATGTCCCACGCCAGCGGGTCTTCACGGAACAGATAAGCCGCCGACAAGGCCCAGGGGCCATCGGCCCAGCGCAGACTGAGGCCCCAACGGCCGGCGTCCTGCGTTTCATCCTGATGGTAACTCAGGCTGGCCTGGCCTTCGGCGGTGTACAGGCCGGTCACCACGGTCCAGGCGGCCAAAGTGTCGCTGGCATCTTCATCTTCGAGTTGCCATTCAGCGGCGAAGAATCCGGCCTCACGACTGCTCAATTCCAACTGCACCAACCGGTCGGCAAAAGGATCCAGGTATTGCCCTACCGCTGAACTGTCAGCGCCAGTGCCCTGCATCAGGCTGACCGGCTCTGCCAGATAGTTGTATTCCAAGGTGGTTATCCGGCCGGCGCGCACTTCATATAAGGCCTGTTCCAGACCGAGATAGAACTGGCGCGCACTGGCGCTGTCTTCCAGCGGATCAACATCGGCCTCGGCAACGCCGACGTAGCGCGTGCCGTTGATGGCCTCAACGGCCTCAATGCCGAGCCAGGAATGACGCGTCGCCAACGACCATTTGCCGTCCTCGCCATCGGTTTCCTGATAATTGCCCTGAACTTGAATCTGACCGGTAAATCGACTGTCAGTGGCATTCGCCACGGCGGGAAGGGCCACCGCCAGGGCGGCCAGGTAGAAAGGTTTTTGCATTGTCAGTTAAACACCACTGTTTTATTGCCATGTACCAAAACTCGGTCCTCAAGATGCCAGCGCAAACCGCGCGCCAACACCGTCCGTTCGCAGTCTTTACCTAAGCGCACCATGTCGTCGATGCGATCACGATGCGTTACCCGCACCACGTCCTGGTCGATGATGGGTCCGGCATCCAGATCTTCGGTCACGTAATGACAGGTCGCGCCGATCAGCTTCACACCGCGCTCGTGCGCCTGATGATACGGCCGGGCACCGATGAACGACGGTAAAAAGCTGTGATGAATATTGATGATGCGATACGGCAATTTGCCGCACAGCGCTGGCGGCAAAATTTGCATGTAGCGCGCCAGCACCACGGTATCGGCTTTGTAATGCTCGATCAGACGTTCCACTTCGGCAAAATGTGGCGCCTTGTTTTCGGGATCGACCGGCACGTGATGGAAGTGAATGCCGTGCCACTCGACCAGGCTGCGCAAATCGTCGTGATTGGAAATGACGCAGGGAATGTCGCAATCCAGATCGCCGCTGTGCCAGCGGTTAAGAATGTCGGCCAGGCAATGGCTGTCGCGGCTCGCCATCAGTACGACCTGGGGTTTGACTGCCGAATCGGTGATGCGCCAACTCATATTCAGGTCGGCGGCAATGGGCGCGAAGACTTCCGCCAGGGTGTCGGCACCGAATGGCAGCGAACTGGCTTTGATTTCGTTGCGCATGAAAAACCAGCCCTGTTCCAAATCGGCATGATGGTTGGCTTCCATGATGCTGCCGTTGTACTGCGCCAGAAAATTACTGACCCGCGCAACAATGCCGACACGGTCCGGACAGGACATCACCAGGCGATACACACCTTCCATTGAGGGCTACTCCAAGGGCTTGAATCTACAGGAAAAAAGCTGTTTTAACGGCCTGGGTGATGATATATGATGTGCCCTCTTTTGACGACTGCGAGCAAAATTTGTACAGCTTGCAGCCCCTTGGAAAGCCCTTATTAAAGGCAACCAAGCGACCGAACAGGAATCCAATATGCTGACTGAAGAACAGTTGTTGGCAGCTCCGGACGAGGAGTACATGAACGAAGCGCAACTGGCGTTCTTCCGTAATCTGCTGCAAGAACAAGCAGACGAAGTACGCGCTGCGCTTAAAGAAGCTCGCGAAACGCTGACCAAGTTCGAAAATGAACCCGACGAATTGGACAAGGCCAGCATCGAAGAAGAGCGTCGCATGAACTTGCGCTTTCTCGACCGCCAGACCAAATTGCTGCCGAAAATCGATGACGCCATCAAGCGCATCGACGCTGGCGATTTCGGTTACTGCGAAGTGACCGGTGAGCCGATTGGCGTTCGTCGCCTGTTGTTGCGCCCCACCGCCACTCTCTGTGCCGAAGAAAAGCAGCGCCAGGAACGTCAGGAACGCAATTTCCGCGACGCCTGAGCCGCCAGCCAGACTCGAAAAAGCGCCCATTGAGGCGCTTTTTTTTGTGCCTGCGCATTTGGCACAAGCCTTGCGATAGACCGCGATAACGGCAACATCGACGGTATTGGAGAACGGCATGAGTGTCAGCCTGCAAGGTCTGGAACGCTACCAGTCACACCAACAACTCAGCCACCTGGACACCCCGCCCAAGGCGGCAGAAGCGGGCAAAACGGCGGACAGTGCCGCTACCGACAGTCTGCAAGACGATTCGGTATCGCTCAGCGACGGCATCATCATCCTGGAATGGATTGCCGACAACAGCCCCAATCTCAGTGCCGCCAGCGGCAACGAAGCGGCCAATCTTGGCCGCCTGTCCGACCGCCTGCTGCGCTACGACCTAATTTCCGTTCCCGAAGCAGGCAGGCTGATGAGCCTGGCCAAACCCCTGGAAGACAACCCGGTGGAGCCGGCCGGTTTGCCCGAGCGCATTCAACACCGTGTCGAACACAGCGACACCCGCTCCGAACGCCAGCAATGGCAAAAACTCGGACGTCTGGTCAGCACACTGAGCGCCGCCCAGCAGTTGCAATAAGCCGCACCGCCAGCCGGCCAATACGAATACATCCCAGATAAACAGCGCGTTACAAAACAACACGAAGCGAAATTTAGCGGCCTCTGAAATCCACTGCTAGATTTTAAAACGCTGTTTACTCGGATGTATTCACGCCATGATTAAGAAAGAAAATATTCTCGAATCGGCTCGCAATGTCTTGTCTCAGCAAGGCATTAACAAGCTGTCACTGCGTAAAATCGCGGCTGAAACCGGCTGCGCTGCGCCGTCCATTTACTACTACTTCCGCAACAAGCAGGAAATTGTCGCTGGGTTATGGGAAGCCATCGCACCGGATCTGTTGCGACAGCTGAACAACCCCGCCAATAACGACGAAGCCTACAGCGACTTCTGGTTGCAGCGCCCGGATGATTTCAAGCTGTTCATCACTCAGGCCGAGTACTACCCGTACGTGTCGCAAACGGCAGCCTATCAGACACTCCGCTCAATGCTGGGCGACCGGCTGTACGAACTAAACGGCCGACTGATGGACCGCATCTACACCAGCGAGTGACATTCCTTCAAATAACGCCAACTGCTGGCTGGGTGCTTCTTCCACGAAACGGACGCCCAGCCCCAGCAATCTCACCGGCTCCTGCCGACGCTGCCAGGCTTCCGCCAACAACGGCTCAAACGACTCCAGAGCGACGGGCAACGCCCGCTCCACCGTGGTCTGACGAAACGAACGAAAGCGCATTTTCAGAAACACCCGATCGATATCAGCAACCTGCTGACGCCGTGCCAGACGGCGTTGCAGTTCTTCGTGCAAAGCTGCCAATTCGGCGCGGCAGGCGGCTTCGTCGGGCAAGTCAGTTGGGTAGGTGTGCTCAACGCTGAGTGACTTGGCCCGATACTCGGTGCGCACGGGTCGATCATCCTGCCCTCGGGCCAACTGATACAGTCGCGGCCCGAACCGGCCAAACTGATCCACCAACGTCATCAATTCAGCCTGCTGTAAGTCGCCACAGGTGCGGTAACCCAACTGATGCATCCGTTCGGCGGTCTTCTGACCCACGCCAAACAACCGCTCCACCGGCAGTTTGCGTACAAAATCTGCCACCTGATCGGGTGTGATCACGCAAAGGCCATCGGGCTTGTTCCAGTCGGATGCAATTTTGGCGAGGTATTTATTGGGCGCTACGCCGGCCGACACCGTGATGCCGGTTTCACGTTTGATCTCCGCACGCAGATGTTCGGCCAGGCGTGTCGCGCTGCCGGCAAACGCCCGGTTGTTGGTGACGTCCAGAAAGGCTTCGTCGAGCGACAACGGCTCAATGCGGTCGGTGTAACGGCTGAAGATGTCCCGCATCTGGCGTGAGACGGAACGGTACACATCAAAGCGGGACGGCCGGACGATCAATTGCGGACAGAGTGCCAGCGCACGGCCGGTAGGCATGGCGGAACGCACGCCAAAGGCACGCGCCTCATAGTTGCAGGTAGACAGCACACTTCTCGGCCCTAACCCGCCGACCGCAACCGGCTGGCCCCGCAACTCGGGGAAATCCCGAACTTCCAGCGCGGCGTAGTAACAATCGCAATCGATGTGGATGATTTTTCGCCCGGTCACAACCACTGCCCCCAGTGCACCAGCGCGGCCAATATACTGTATGAATTTACAGTTTTCTAGCGTGAATGTGTTGGTTTGGCGGTGGTGAGGAGGCAACAAAAACTCGCCCGCAGTCGGCGGACGAGCAAGGGGACGGAAAAGTGAGGGTTGTCTGTAGAACGTTCACAACCAGGGTGTGAAGCAGAAGAGACTCGTTGTCAGCAAAGCCAGCCTTCCCGGCTGTTCCCTATGCCTTTGCTGAGGCAAGTTATCACTTCCCTGTGATGGCGCCAGACTCCCTTCAGCGCGCAGTCGTATTCTGCAATGACCCCCAGCGGTGGTACAGTCACAAAGGTAGCCATAATTACGATAAAAAACGCCATGTTTGAACCCCAAGCGCCGCCGACCGAAGTCTTCCTGGCGCATCAGGGCGAGCCACCCGACTACGCCACCATTGAAGAAACATTGGCCGATCAGATTGGTCAGAACCTGCGTTCGGTGCGCAGCCATCTGGGCCTGGGTCAGCGCGGTCTGAGTGAGCGCATGCAGATTTCACTCAGCCAATACCGCAAGTACGAGGCCGGCCGGGATTTACCCCGATTGCATTCCGCCCTGCTGTGGTCGCTGGAAACCGGATTGCCAACGCATTGGTTGTTCTATGGCACCCGTTACCAACAATGGCTGCAGTTGCCGTTCAAACCCGCCTGGGTGCCGGTGCTGTATTTCGTGAATCGCGCGCCCGATTGGGCGTTGGAAGCCCTGCACTCGGTACTCCGGGGCTTATTGCGGGACTACAGCACGGAAACCAATCCGTTCGTCAGCGTTGCTGAGTTGCGCAGCAGTCTGAGCGCGGGGTTGTTGCGTGACCCCTACTATCGGTCGGTGTCGGAAAAGCTGCGCGACTTTCGTTTGCAGCGTGAGGTTTCTCAGGAAGAAGTGGCGCGGTTGATGGGGGTGTCTTTGGCGGCGTATAAAAAATACGAAACGCCCGAGTTGTGCCCGCATTACAGCGTCAACATGATCATGCGGTTTTGGATGGCGACAGGAACCAGTCCGCTGTCGCTGTCCAAAGAAACGCCGGTCTATCTGTACCGGCAAGCGCAGAACGCCAACTTTGCGATTCTGCTGCCCTGGTTGGAGCGGCTGGACGAAGCCGGTTTGGCGCGGGTGAACGAAGTGTCCCGCGTCTTAGCCGAACCGGCGTAAAACGTTGGTCTTAACCCAGACCAACGTTGTTCTTTTCCAGCACCTGTTCAGCGCGGTAACTGGACCGGACGAAGGCGCCCGACACCACTTCGAGGAAGCCACGTTCCAACCCCCAACGGCGGTATTCCTGGAACTGTTCCGGCGTCACATAACGCTCTACCGGCAAGTGGTTCAGCGACGGTTGCAGATACTGACCAAAGGTAACGATGTCGACGCCAATCGCTTTGAGGTCATCCAGCGTTTCCAGAATTTCCTCATCGGTTTCGCCCAAACCGAGCATCACGCTGGTCTTGGTCAACACCTCTGGCTTGTAACGTTTGGCGTGTTCCAGCACCGCCAGTGTTTGTTCGTAGCTGGCGCGCGGATCACGCACCGGATGCGTCAATCGGCGCACCGTTTCAACGTTCTGGGCGAAGACTTCAATGCCGGAATCCACCACCACTTCGACATCGCTGAGTTTGCCCTGGAAATCCGGTGTCAGAGCTTCAACGGCGGTGTCCGGGTTGACTTCCTTAACGCGCTTAACAGTGGCTGCGTAGTGTGCTGCACCGCCGTCTTCCAGGTCATCGCGGTTCACCGACGTCAACACGATGTATTTCAGGCCCATCAATGCCACCGACTGAGCGGTGTTTTCCGGCTCTTCCGAATCCAGCCAGCCGTGAGAATTGCCGGTATCAACCGCGCAGAAACGGCAAGCCCGGGTGCAGACATCGCCCATCAGCATGATGGTCGCGGTGCCGGCACTCCAGCATTCGCCGATGTTCGGACACATCGCCTCTTCACACACTGTACTCAGCCGATGCTCATGAACGATGCCTTTCACCGCCTCGTATTCCGGCCCGGTCGACAGACGAACCCGCAACCACTCGGGCTTACGCTCGGTGTTACGACGCGCATCCTTATGCACCTTGATGCCATTTTTAATGGCGGTGACGCCGTTATGGTTCACAAATTTGCGACCACTTTCGACTTGAACTACAGGAATGCGGTTTTCGCTCATACAGGCAGGCTCATAGCAGTGAAACGACGGGGACGAATGATAGCAACGCGACCGCGCCTAAGCGACCGGCTTTCAGCCAGCCTGACGTTGCTCGGTCTCAGCATCGACCCATTGGGCATGCAAATCGAGGCGTTGGCAGAACAATTCAACCCAGCGTCGTTGGATGGCGGCTCGATTCACATCGGACATGAAATCGGCCAATTGCGTCATTTCCATGCCCTGATAGCCGCACGGATTGATGCGTTGGAAGGGCTCCAGGTCCATGTCCAGATTCAACGCCAGGCCGTGGTAACTGAAGCCGCGCTTGATGCGCAGTCCCAGTGAGCAGATCTTGCGTTCGCCGACATAGACGCCCGGCGCGTCAGGACGCGCTGCGGCAGTAACACCCTGCTCGGCCAACAGGTCGACAATGCTGTCTTCCAGTGCCGAGACCAACCGGCGGACATCACTGCCCAAACGCTTCAAATCCAACAGCACATAGGCCACCAACTGACCAGGGCCGTGGTAGGTCACCTGACCGCCCCGATCGGCCTGGACCACCGGAATATCGCCGGGCATCAACAGATGTTCTGGCTTGCCGGCCTGGCCTTGGGTGAAAACGCGTTCGTGTTCGACCAGCCAGATTTCGTCCTGGCTGCCGGCTTCGCGCTGCTCGGTGGACCGCTGCATGGTATGCCAGGTTGGCAAATACTCAGCCCGGCCCAGATCGCGAATTAACACCTCGGCGCTCATCAGATCACCATCTTGACGCGTTCATCGGATTTGAGTTGCTCGAACAATTCACTCAAATGCACTTCTTCTTCGATGCGCATGAACACCGTCAGGCTTTCGAACCGGCCGTTGCGGCTTGGCTTGGTGGTGAACGAATCCAGCGTCAGCTGCTCGTCGAACTGGACCAGTACCGAATGCACGAAGTCGCACAAAGCGACTTCGGCATCGCCGACGACCTTGATCATGTAGTCGTCGCACGGAAAGGAAATTTTGGGGGCGTCAGGCTGGCTCACTATTCACCGTCACCACTGAACAGGTTAAAGAAGAACAACAAAATATAGTCCCAAATCCGGGCAAAGAAACCCGACGACTCCACTGGCTCCAATGCCAGCAATGGCCGGCGCGCAACTTCTTCGCCGTCCTGACGCACCACCAGCTCGCCCAGTACCTGGCCGGTCTGCACTGGCGCTTTGATCACCGGGTTGATGTTCAACACCGTGCTGATGCCGCCTTCGCCACCACGGGCAATGGTCAACCGCATGTCGTTGGCCAGACCCAGATTGACCTCATCGGACTTACCAGCCCAGACGCGCGCCTGATACAGCGAGGTATTGGCTTCGTGCAACTGAGCGGTCTGGAAATAACGGAAGCCGTAGGCCAGCAGTTTCTGCGTTTCCTGGCTGCGTGCTTCGTCGGAGCTGGTACCCATCACGACGCTGATCAGCCGCATGCCGTCTTGCGCGGCCGAGGCGGCCAGGCAATAACCGGCTTCGTCGGTGTGGCCGGTTTTCAAACCGTCGACCGATGGATTACGACCCAACAACGAATTGCGGTTCGACTGAGTAATGCCGTTGAAGGTGAAATTACGTTCCGCGTACAGCGGATAGAATTCGGCGTTGTTGTAGATGATGGCGCGCGACAGGATGGCGATGTCGCGAGCGGACGAATAATGCTCGTCCGACGGCAAGCCGGTGGCATTTTCAAAATGCGTCTGCGTCATACCCAGGCGCTGGGCATAGGAATTCATCATCTGCGCGAAATTGGTTTCACTGCCGGCGATGTGTTCAGCCATAGCAACCGAAGCGTCGTTACCCGACTGAATGATGATGCCGCGCAGCAAATCTTCCATCGATACATAACGGCCTTCCTGGATAAACATCCGCGAGCCGCCGGTCTGCCAGGCTTTCACGCTGACCAACGTCTCGTCGTCCAGATTCATACGGCCTTCGATGATCTCGCGCTCGGCGATGTAACTGGTCATCAATTTGGTCAGACTCGCCGGCGGCTGGCGCTCGTCCGAGTTTTCATCGACTAGAATCTGCCCGGTCTGCGCATCCATCAGAATGTAGGACGACGCCGCCAACTGAGGCGGAGCCGGGATAATCGGTTCGGCCTGAAGCGGGCTGGCGATGCTGGTGAGAAAGGCGAGGCAAACAGATGCAACGATGACAACACGGGGTTTGAAACGGCGTTTCAACACGAACACTGTCCTTATTTCAGAAGTGGCTGATAACTGTGGAATAGAGGGCCCGCCTGACAGGCGACACCGGCCGCAGGCCGGCATTGTACCAAGGCGACCAGTAAAATCACCTTGGCGGTTGTAAGCAGAGTGAAAGCGTAAAGGATGTGAAAGCCGACGCTGACCTCAATCGCGGTCAGTTTGCCCCAACCAGCATCGGTCGACCCAACTCCGGGCTGGTCAATTGCTGCTGTAATTGCAGCGCACGATCGTAGTCCACCGGGCCGATGCGCACGCGGAATAAATCGCTGTGATCGATACGAACGGTGTCCTGAACCCGGCCAGAAACCCGGTCACGCAATGCTTCAGCAGAATTGCGTTCGCTGAACGCACCCAGTTGCACGTAGTAGGCGGTCTGCCCCACTGGTGCCGGACTGCTGCTGCCACCGCCGTCGAACGACAACGCTTCAACACGAACCCGAGCGGTACCTTTGTGCACGTAGTCGAGCTTGACCGCACCGGCGTACGACAAATCAATCACCCGCCCCGGATGAAAAGGCCCGCGGTCATTAACCCGCGCGATGATGCTTTTGTTGTTTTCCAGATTGGTAACCCGAACCCAGGTCGGCAACGGCAAGGAACGGTGCGCCGCGCTGATCTGATACATGTCGAAGACTTCGCCATTGGAGGTGGTGTGGCCGTGGAATTTGGCGCCATACCAGGACGCCAGACCTTCCTCGACGTACTGATCCGCACTGGCTAACACATAATACTGACGACCATTCACCACATAAGGACTGGCATTGCCGCGTGGGCTGATCGGCTCAAAACGTGGCGTGGGGATAACGATGTCGTCGGCACTTAAGGTTTGGGTCTGGTCCGGGCCTCGATCCTGACTGATCGAATACCGGCCGGCGTTGCTTTCTTGCACGACACCCGAACTGTATTGCGTCGAACAGCTGGTCAACACCAGCATCAGCACCGGCAGCAGGCTGAGCCCGCGCGCTGATACCATTACTGCGCGCCCTCACGCGCCGATTGCACCGCTGTGCGTAATTCTTCCGACAATTGATACACCGCCATGCTGTAAACGATGGAGCGATTGTAGCGTGAAATCGCCCAGAAATTGCGATAGCCCAGCCAGAATTCAGCGCCCAATTCTCCGTCCAGCCGAATCGGATGAACCTGGGCATCATCGCTCAATGCCTGAACCGGTTCCCAGCCTTTGGCGCGGACGTCGATCAAATCCTGATCGCGATCAAAACTGTTGAGTTTGACGCTCAGATAATCGCCACTGACGTGCGCCCGGGTTGCCACCAATTGACCGCGTCGCCAACCGTGCTGACCCAGATAATTAGCGACCGAACCGATGGCATCGATGGGGTCATTCCAGATATCAATATCGCCGTCTTCATCCAGATCAATTGCATAAGCGAGATAACTGGACGGCATAAATTGCGGATAGCCCATGGCACCGGCGTAGGAGCCATTCACCGAACGCGGCGCAAAACCCTGATCGCGGCTGATGCCCATAAAGTTGATCAATTCACGCTGAAAATAATTGGCACGCCGACCTTCGGTTACAGCCAAAGTGCCTAACGCATCAAAGGTGCGGTGCTGACCCAGAAAACCACCGTAGCGGGTTTCCACGCCGATAATGGCTGCAATCACTTCCGGCGCCACGCCAGTGCGCTCTTCGGCTTTATCCAACCATTGCGCCTGCTCGTCCATAAACCGACGACCGTTTTCGATCATGGCGTCGGAAATAAACATGGGGCGATATTGATGGTAAGACTGGGTGCGTTCGGCCGGATTGGCCAGCGACTCAACGTTGCGTTCCAGGTATTCACCTTCGGCAAAGAGCGCTTCCATTTCACTGCGATCGAAGCTGTGTTCAGTCACCAATGCATCGATAACACTGCGACTGAGTGGATGGTCGATCAGACTGTTGGCCTGGGCTGTTGAACCGGCGCACACGCCCATCAACAGCAAATGGCAGACAACTCTGGACATCGGTCTTCCTTCTTCTGGTCGGGCCCCGCCGCTGGCGGAGCGTTCAGCTAACGTGGATGGGTGCTGATCGACATCAACACACCGAACCCGGCCAGGAGCGTTACGATGGAGGTACCCCCGTAACTCACCAGCGGCAAGGGTACACCGACCACTGGGAGGATGCCGCAGACCATGCCGACATTTACAAAGACGTAAATAAAGAACGTCAGCGTCAAACTGCCGGCCAATAATCGACAGAAATTATCGCGGCCGCGCACGGCAATCAGCATGCCGCGCATCAACACCCAAACGTAGGCCGCCAGCAACAACAACATGCCGACAAAACCCAATTCTTCGCCGAGCACCGCAACAATAAAATCGGTATGACTTTCCGGAAGAAAATCCAACTGCGATTGAGTGCCAAGCATGTAGCCTTTGCCCTGCAAGCCACCGGAACCGATGGCGGTAATCGACTGAATCGTATTCCAGCCGGCACCGAGTGGATCGGACTCTGGATTGAATAACGTCAGTACGCGTTGGCGCTGATAGTCGCGCATCACGTAGATCCACAACACCGGCATCATGCCAATCGATAAGGTGGTCAGCGCCAGAATCAATTTCCAGCTCAAGCCGGCAAGAAAAATCACAAACACACCGGAGGCGGCAATCAACAACGCCGTCCCCAAATCGGGCTGCTCGACGATCAACACCACCGGCGTCGCCAACAGAATGACCGAGACAAACAAATGCCGATATTTAGGTGGCACGCCGTACCGCGATAAATACCAGGCCAACATGATCGGCAACGCCAATTTCATAATTTCAGCCGGCTGGAATCGAAACAGACCCGGAATCGTCAGCCAGCGCTGCGCGCCCATGGCGTGAGTGCCCAATACCGGCACAGCAGCCAGCAACGCAACGCCGACCAGGAACAAACCCAGGCTCCAACGCTGGAAAAAATTCGGGTCGAATTGCGCCACAACAAAGAGCACACCAAAGCCAACGGCCAGGCGTACCATCTGGCGTAATACGACGTTCCAATTACCGCCTGTGGCACTGAACAGAATGAACAGTCCACAACCACAAATCAGCAACAAACCAAAGAACAAATACGGGTCCAGATGCACGCGCAACCACAGGCTGCGCGGCCGATCCATACGATGGTCAGGACTCAGTCGAACGGAATCCATTAAGCTCATGAGTTCGACTCCAGTCCGAGATAATAATCAAACAACTGCCGCACGATGGGCGCGGCGACACCACTGCCGCCACCGCCGTTTTCAACCAACACTGCGACGGCAATTTTGGGGTTTTCCAAGGGCGCAAATGCGTTAAACCAGGCATGATCCTGGAAGCGTTCCGGCACGTCTTCGATGGGGTTACCGTCGTCGTCACGCTCAATCGCAATCACCTGAGCAGTACCGGATTTGCCGGCCCAGTCGTAGCTGGCGCTCAAGCCCGAACCCCGGGCTGTACCGCGGTTACTTTGTACCACTTCGTGCATAGCCTGATGCATGCGATCCCAGTTGGTGGGATCGTTTAATTCGATGTCAGCGGGTGGTTCAGGAATATTGTCCATCAACTGATTGTCGTTGCTGTAGCGCAACAAACGGGGCGTGACCCAATGCCCTTTATTCGCCATAACGGCCGTAGCAATGGCCAACTGCATTGGCGTGGTCAACATATAACCCTGACCGATACTGAGGTTAACGGTGTCACCTGCGTACCAGGCAAAACCGTGGCGGTTTTTCTTCCAGTCGCGCGTTGGATTGATGCCAGGTTCTGAGTTGTACACGTCGGCGGCGGTGACGCGGCCGAAACCAAATTGATCCAGCGTATCGTGGATGGATTCGAGCTTCATTTTGTAAGCAAGCTCGTAGAAATAGACGTCACAGGATTGCGCGATGGCGGTGGTCATATTCACTTCACCGTGGCCGCCACGAAGCCAGTCGCGGTAGATGCGATCGTCATTGGGTAACTGGAACCAACCGCGGTCGTTGATGGTGTAATCCCAAGTAACAAAACCCTGATCCACTCCCGCAATGCCGATAAAGGGTTTGATAGTAGAAGCAGCCGGATACTGACCGCGAATAGCGCGGTTCAAAAACGGTTTGTCAGGTGAATCGCGCAGTTGGTTGTACAACTCCAGCGGGAAACCCGAAACATACAGATTGGGGTTGAAACCGGGCTGGCTGACCATTGCCAGAATGCCACCGGTTTCCGGTTCGATGGCGACGATGGCACCGCGCCGGTCACCCAGCAATTCAACAGCCTTTTGCTGCAATCGGCGGTCGAGATACAGATGCAGGTTAGCGCCCGGTTGCGGCGGCTGCCGTTCCATGACGCTGATGATGCGTCCGCGTGCGTTGGTTTCCACGCGTTGAAAACCGGGCGAGCCCAGCAAGGCCGATTCGTATTGTCGCTCCACACCCTGCTTGCCGATGTAACGCGTACCGGCGTAGCGCCCCAAATCGACCGAGCGCAATTCTTCTTCATTGATGCGGCCGACGTAACCCAAAACGTGCGCAAAGGTATCGCCATAAGGGTAATGTCGAATCAATTCCGCCTGCACCTGAACGCCTTCAAGAAACACGCGATTGGCCGCCAGAATCGCAATTTCGCGTTCATTCAAATTGAGTTTTAAAGGAATGGGTTCGAACGGACGCCGGTAGGATTTCAAGCGCTGGAAAAAGCGTTCTTTCTGCTCATCGGAGATGTCGACCATGGTGCTGACTTCTTCGATCAGCGCGTCGACATTCTGAGCACGTTCCACCACCACACTGAGGGTGTAACTGGGTTGGTTGCGGGCCAGCAAATCGCCATTGCGGTCATAAATTAACCCACGCGTTGGCGCGATTGGCAGCACTTCGAGACGGTTATTTTCCGAGCGGGCGACGTGCTGTTCGTTTTCGATGATCTGTAAATAAAACAGCCGGGCGACCAGGATCAACAGCATCAGACAGACGAAAACCGCTGCCGCCGTCATCCTGTTTAAAAACAACCGCCGTTCCTGTTCGCGGTTGTCGAGCGACGTATTCAACATGGGCGGCAATTACTCATGACAGCCAAAAGGTCCGCTGAAAATCGGGTCACTTATGGTAAGGGTGGTTACGGGTAATGGTCCAGGCACGATACAACTGTTCCGCGAGCAGTACGCGCACCAAGGGGTGCGGCAGGGTTAACGCCGACAACGACCAGCGCTGGTCGGCACGCGCCAGACAACGGGCGTCCAGGCCATCCGGACCGCCAATCAGCAAGCTGATGTCACGCCCTTCGAGCCACCAGTTTTCCAACTGACGGGCGAGTTCCGGCGTGGACCAGGCTTTACCATCGACGGCCAGGGCGATCACTTTATCATCCGCACGAATGGCTGCCAGCATGGCATCGCCTTCTTGGGCAATGGCCTGTTCAATCGGACGATTTTTCGCGCGCTGACCGAGCGGTAACTCCACCCATTCCAGCGGCATTTCGGCGGGTAATCGCTTATCGTATTCGGCCACACCGTCTTTAACCCAGGCCGGCATTTTTTGCCCGACCGCGAGCACACGCAGCTTCATTATTCGATCGCTTCGGAACCCATGGGGCCGGCGCCGGACCAGAGTCGTTCCAGATCATAATAAGCGCGGGTTTCCGGCAACATGACGTGCAGCACGAGATCCGTGAAATCGAGCAACACCCAATCCGAACCGGCGCCGCTGCCTTCCTGGGCGCGGGCGATAAAGCCTTTCTTTTTCAAATCTTCGGCGACGGAATTGACCACCGCCGACAGATGCCGCCGCGAGGTACCGGAGGCAACTACCAGGGTGTCCATCAAGGAGGTTTTATCGGTGACATCGATCACCTGAACGTCTTGCGCCTTGATGTCTTCCAGGGCTTCGATCACGGCCTCAGTCAAGCCGGCAGGTTGGGCATTGGCGGTTTTGCTATCGGTCATTCGGTTTTCCAGGTTGCGACCTCCACAGGAGGGCTCTTGATTCAATGAAAGCTCGGCCGGTACAGACCAGCCGTCTTGATGTAGTGATAAATGGGCGCCGGCAATTCCGCCTGCCAATCCAGACGGCCGCGGCGCAGGCTGGTGGAGGATAAGTCCGAACCGGTCGCCGGGCCAGCCAGCCAGGCTCCGCCGGTTAAATCCAGCTGCGATAAGTGTTCGACCTGTCGCAATGGCAGGGCCGGAACAGTAATCGGATCATTACCGCGAGGGAACACCCAAAAGTGCGAGCAGCGGATCAGGTCGTCTACGCCATCCCAACGTGCCAGCGATGCGAAGGCGTCGGCGCCCATCACGAAAACGCGGCGCCAGTTTGGGTATTCCTGTTGCAATGCCGTCAGCGTATCGCGGCTGTAACTCGGGCCGGGGCGGTCCAGTTCACGGCGATCAATCACCAGCCGGTCGGCTTCGTCCTGCGTCTGGGCCCAGGCCTGCAACATCGCCAGGCGATCCTCCGGCGACGCCTGCGCCGCGGCCTTCAACGCCGGTAATTGGCAAGGCACCAACCGCAACTGGCGAACCTCAGGGTTCGCCAGAACGGTTTGGCACAGCCATTCGTGAGTGCGATGAAAGGGATCGAAGGTGCCGCCGAACACGGCCATGAGCGGATTACTCACGGATCTGGCCGTCTCCAAGCACGATGTATTTCTGCGAGGTCAAACCTTCCAGACCAACCGGGCCCCGGGCGTGAATCTTATCGGTGGAAATGCCGATTTCCGCGCCCAGGCCGAATTCAAAGCCGTCGGCAAAACGGGTAGATGCGTTAATCATTACCGACGCCGAATCCACTTCGGTCAGGAAACGACGACCACGGGTGTAGTTCTCGGTGACGATGCTGTCGGTGTGCTGGCTGGAATAGGTGTTGATGTGCTCAATGGCTTCATCCAGACCGGCAACCACGCGGATCGACAGAATCGGACCCAGATATTCAGTGGTCCAATCTTCCTCGCTGGCGGCGTTGCAATCGATCAATGCCTGAGTGCGTTCGCAGCCGCGCAACTCGACACCGCGTTCAGTGAAGGCGGCAGCCAGTTGTGGCAGCAATTCTTCGGCACGCGATTGAGCCACCAGCAAGGTTTCCATGGCGTTGCAGACGCCATAGCGATGCGTCTTGGCGTTGATGGCGATGTTCATTGCCTTGGTCGCATCGGCGTCGTCGTCGATGTACACGTGGCAGATGCCGTCCAGATGTTTGATCACCGGCACGCGGGCGTCGCGGCTGATGCGTTCGATCAGACCCTTGCCGCCGCGCGGTACGATAACGTCGACAAGCTCAGGCATGGCGATCAATTCGCCAACGGCGGCGCGGTCGGTTGTCTCGACCACCTGCACCACCGCTTCGGGCAAACCGGCCGCCGCCAGACCAGTGCGAATGCACGCGGCCAGCGCCTGATTGGATTGAATGGCTTCGCTGCCGCCGCGCAATATCACCGCGTTGCCGGACTTGATGCACAGACTGGCCGCTTCAATGGTCACATTAGGACGCGACTCATAAATGATGCCGATCACGCCCAGCGGCACGCGCATCTTGCCAACCTGAATACCCGACGGGCGGAAATTCAAATCGGTAATGCCACCGACCGGATCGGCCAGCGCCGCCACCTGATGCAAACCTTCAATCATGGCGTTCACGCGCGCATCGGTCAGTTCCAGGCGGTCCAGCATGGCAGCATCCAGGCCGCGTTCACGACCGGCCGCCAAGTCCGCCTGATTGGCCCGTTGCAGCGCCGGTCGCTGCTGCGCAATCGCCTCAGCAGTAGCCAGCAACGCCCGGTTTTTGGTGCCGGTATTGGCACGCGCCAAGGCGGTGGCGGCAGAACGGGCGGCGCGACCTAAGTCGTGCATGTAATCAGTGACATTCATTGGAGCAATCTCTGGTCGTCTCGCTGTGATTGTCGTCGGGCGATTTGCCGTGTCATTTCAGGCTGACAGCCCCGGACCGATGAGCGCCTTGCGCTCTTGACAGTCCCGACTAAGAATGCCGTCATTATAGCGACTAGAGCCACCCAATCACCACCCGGGCAAGCTAGGCTCAAGGAGTGTCACCACAGGGTCCGGGTCTGGTCTACGCCGATTATCTTTGTCGGCTCCGTTAACCCATTCGCACCATCATTACGTTTAAGGACGCCCATGGCTGTTTGGTTACAAGCGAGTCCCTGGCTGATTCTGGCCGCCATTTTTGTCGTTGCTTTTATCGAATCCTTTGCACTGGTGGGCGTCATCGTGCCGGGCGTGGTGTTTTTGTTCAGCCTTGCCGCCTTGGCACAAAGCACCGGTATTGCGCTGTGGTGGGTTCTGTTGGCGGCGGCGTTGGGCGCTTGCCTGGGTGATCTGTCGAGTTTCTTTATTGGCTATCGGCTGCAACATCAACTGGACCGTTTGGCGTGGGTGCAACGCCACCGCGACTGGTTGGCCGAGGGTGAATGGTTTTTCCGGCGCTGGGGTTGGCTCAGTGTGTTGATCGGTCGCTTTGTTGGTCCGCTGCGTCCGGTCGTGCCGTTGATTGCCGGCATGCTGAATATGTCGCCACGGGTGTTTGTCGGTTTGTCGATTGGCTCGGTGATTGCCTGGGCCCCGGCGTATATGTTGCCTGGGTTTATCGCCGGTGAATTGGTGGAGCTCATGCATCACCGCTCGTTGGCCGAACGCAGCCTGATCGTCACCGTCCTGGTCGCCACGGCTGGCTTGCTGGCCTTTATGGTGCTCTACCACCATTTGCACCCACAGCACCCGAAGATGTTGCAACGCTGGCCCTGGCTGAACCGCTTGTCGCCACGGTTGCCGTTTTCCTCGGTCATGCTTGCGGTCACTGCCGGCAGCGCACTGCTGTGGCTGATTCTGGCACGACCCTTGGTCTGGGATGCGTTGTTGAACGCTCAGGTGCCCATCTGGCGCAGCGGCTGGGCCGATTCGTTGTTTGTTGCCTACACCTTGCTGGGCGATCCACGAATTCTGGCGCTGACCGGCCTGATGTTCGCGTTCTGGTTTTTCCTGAAAGGCTTCTACTGGCTACCAACGCAACTGGTGGTCACCATCGCTTTGGCGCAGTGGGGCATTTTTGAACTCAAATCCTTCTTCAGCGTGCCCCGCCCGACCTGGGTTGCCACCTTGCCGCCGGGCGATTCGTTTCCATCCGGTCACGCCTCCGCCTTTGCGCTCTACATCGCCTTGGCAGCCGCCATCGCCAACGAGAGCCGCCCGGCCGACAAACGCTGGCAACTGTACCTGCCGGCCGGCATCGTGATGCTCGGCATGGCGTTTTCCCGGGTATGGCTGGGCGTGCACTGGCTGTCGGATGTGTTGGCGGGACTGGCGCTGGCGCTGTTCTGCGCGGCCCTGGGTCGGCTGGCATACGCCCAATTGACCGCCAAACGGTTTCATCTGGCCGGCACCGCTGCGTTCTGGTGGCTGATCGGGCTGACCTTTGCGGCTTATCTGGTGCTGATGCTGCCGCAGGCGCGGCTGGATTACGCCTTGGGCTGAGCGTCCACGCCCGCCAGTTCCGCGAGCATCCGGTCGAGTTGCCGACAGCGCTCGACCAAACCGTCCGCATCCAGCAACCGCTGTTTCATACGACGCTCCAGCGGCAGCCAGGTCATCAACTGATGCAGCGCGCTGAGCGACGGTTCCATGTCGATGCCGACCTGTTCGGCCAGATACGGATGATCCAGCAACGCGTCCATCAACGGCTGAAAATGCTCGCGCCAATGCGCCAAAGCGGCGACTTCCGATGCCGTTTCTTCCAACGGAACCACTGTTCCCCACCACAACCCGGTCGCATCTTTATCCAGATCGCTGACACGAACGCGGCAACGCCCGGCCACGGTAATGCCGAGCAAGCCGTTATCGCGCTGACCAAAATCGATGATGTTGCCCCAGCAACCTATCACCGATTGACCACGCACCGGCTCGCCAATCAGCACCACGAAACCATCGTCTTCGCGCATGCAGCGCGACACCATCATCAGGTAGCGCGGCTCGAATATTTGCAGCGGCAAGGTGGCTTCGGGCAGCAGCAGCGCTTCCAATGGGAACAGGGCGCAGCGTTCACCGGACCGGACCCAGGTGTCGGACATCACGACCTCCCAACATCGATTACAGACAATGGCCGACCTATACGCTCAGTTACGTCAGGCGGTTTCATCTAATAGTACAAAGGACAGAAAGGTCAGCACCAGGAAAGTGATGGCGGCAAAGGGTGGCGAAGGAATGCACCAGACCAGCGTCGCACCGCCCAGCCAGAGGCGTTTGACCCAATCGATCTTGACCCGGTGACGGGCGCTTTGCACACGCAGGCTGTGCGGCGTTTCCGGCAAACGCCAGAACTGCCACCAGCGCAACACAGCCAAGCAACACCAATACGCCATGGCGACCCTCCTGCACGACAGCGGACGGTGGAACGCTCTTTCAGCCTAGTTCAGCCTGCCAGACCGACTGTTACGAAATGTTGCCACCGTCGTGGGTCGCGCACGGCAGTTCACTTCCGACCGACAGGTCACTAGAATGCTCGCCACCATTTCGCCAGCAGCGAACTTTTCATGACGATTAACAGCGAAAGCCTGCGCTTCATTTTGGGCATCAAGGTCAAGCAGTACCGCCAGGCGGCGGGTTTGTCGTTGAAGCAACTGGCACAACGCACCGATTTATCGATTTCCTACCTCAGCGAAATCGAAAAAGGCAAAAAGTACCCCAAGCCGGAAAAAATCATTCAATTGGCCGAGGGGCTGGGCAAGAGCTACGACGATCTGGTGTCGATGCAGCTCGACGAAGAACTGAACCCCATCACCGCCCTGCTCAACTCGCCGTTGTTCAAGGATTTTCCACTGCAACAATTCGGCATCGGCTTGTCGGACCTGTTCGATCTGGTCACCGATTCGCCATCCAAAGCCGGCGCCTTTGTGCGCACCCTGCTGGAAATCGGCCGCGGTTACGACATGCAGGTCGAGCATTTCCTGCTCGCCGCGCTGCGCTCGTACCAGAAAATGCACCTGAATTATTTCGCCGAACTGGAAGAACAGGCACAGCAATTTCGCCAGCAACACCAGTTGCCGACCGATCAGACGTTGACGCTGGACTGGCTGACTCAGCGCCTGACCAACGACTACCGCTGCGCCGTCGAATACGACGATTTCGAATCGAAACCGGAATTGACCGGGCTGCGCTCAATCTGCGTATCGCCGCGCCGCCTGGTCGTTAACAGCCGGCTATCCAATCAGCAACGGCAGTTTCTGCTCGCCAAGGAATTGGGCTTTCGCTATCTGGCGATGGCCGAGCGGTCGATGACGTCGTCCTGGATCAAGGTCGAGTCGTTCGAACAGGTGTTCAACAACTTCAAAGCCTCGTACTTCGCCAGCGCCCTGCTGATTCCCGAAGCGCCACTGATCGACGATCTGCGCGCCTGGCTGGCACAGCCGCGTTTTGATGGCGACGCCCTGGTCGCACTGATGCAGCGTTACGACGCCACGCCGGAAATGTTTCTGTATCGGATGTCGCAACTGATGCCGCATCACTTTGGTCTGCATCAGATGCATTACATGCGCCTGCACAACCCGGCCGACAGTCGGCGCTACACCATCGCCAAAGAACTGAACACCACCAACGTGTTCTCACCGCGCGGCTTTGGCCCCAACGAACACCATTGCCGCCGCTGGGTGGCGATGAAACTGCTCGAAGTCGTCAGCGACCGGCAACGCAGTGGCGAAACGCCGCAATTGCTGGTGGCCGCGCAGCGCAGCCGGTTCATTCATCAGGACCAGACGTTCTTCAATTTCGCCGTGGTACGGCCGCTGTCGCTGGAACAAAACAGCAATACCGCCATGGCATTGGGCTTTCTGATCGACGATCGCTTCCGTGAAATTGCGGCGTTCTGGCAAGACACCGACGTACCGGAAATGGACGTCCACGAAAGCTGCGAACGCTGCCCGCTGACCGACTGCGACAGCCGCGCTGCCGAACCGACGTTGCTGACCGCCAAGCAACAACAACGGCAACGCGAAATCGCGCTGCAAGATTATCTGGACCAGCACGCATGAGCGCACCGCAACCGCTCGACGTCCGCGCCCGCATGCTGCCAATTCAACGGCTGCGCATCGACTCGCTGGACGAAACCGAACTGAGCCAACGCCTGGACGCCACCGTCAAACAAGCGCCGGCGCTGTTTCAACGCGCGCCGGTAGCGCTCGATCTCAGCCCGGTGATCGAACACCTGAGCGAGCCAGCGCTGACGAACGCACTGGCACAGGCACGCCAGCGCGGCCTGATCGTCTTTGCGCTGGCCGGTCCCAAGGCGGACTTGCTGCCCTGGTGCGATCAGTTTCATCTGGCCTGGCAGGACGAGCAGGACAAGCCAGCCAAAGCCCGCGCTCACACGCCGACGCTGAGCACCCAGGTGGTGACTCAGCCGGTGCGATCCGGCCAACAGATTTATGCCCGGGACGCGCATTTGATCGTGATGAATCAGGTCAGCGCCGGTGCGGAAATCATCGCCGACGGCAACATTCACGTGTTCGGTCGGTTGCGCGGGCGGGCGCTGGCCGGCGGGCAAGGCTGGACCAACGCCGAAATTGTCTGCCAGCAGATGGACGCCGATCTGGTCGCCATCGCCGGTCTGTATCGGGTGCGGGATGATCTGCCCGAAGCGACCGGCGCTGCGCGCATTTACCGGCTCGACGATGAGATTCGGGTGGATTGCTACTGAAGCCAGACGCTATCCTTGCTAGGCTCGCCGCGACGGGCAATGATTCGCGCGCAATCGTCACCGCAACATCATGGATTCAACAAACACAGGAACGCTTTATTTTGGCCAAGATCGTCGTCATCACCTCCGGCAAAGGGGGCGTGGGCAAGACCACAACCAGTGCCGCCATCAGCATGGGCCTGGCGTTGAAAGGCCACAAAACCGTGGTCATCGATTTTGACATCGGCCTGCGCAACCTCGACATCATCATGAATTGCGAACGCCGCGTGGTGTTCGATTTCGTCAATGTGATTCAAGGCGAAGCCAGCCTCAATCAGGCGTTGATCAAAGACAAACGCTGCGACCAGCTGTACATCCTGCCGGCGTCGCAAACGCGCGACAAAGACGCGCTGACCCGCGAGGGCGTCAAAGCCGTGCTGGACGAACTGGCGCAGCAATTCGAATTCATCATCTGCGACTCGCCCGCCGGCATCGAACAGGGCGCGTTGATGGCGCTGTATTACGCCGATGAAGCCATTGTCGTGACCAACCCGGAAGTCTCATCCGTGCGCGATTCCGATCGCATTCTCGGCATTCTGCAAAGCAAGAGTCTGCGTGCCGAAACCGGCGCTGAGCCGGTAAAAGAACACTTGCTGATCACTCGCTTTGACCCGGAACGCGTCGCCCGCGGTGAAATGCTGACGGTTCAGGACATCGAAGAAATTCTGGCGGTGTCGTTGCTCGGTGTGATCCCGGAAAGCCAGGCAGTACTGAACGCCTCGAACAAAGGCATGCCGGTGGTGTTGGACGAAAAGAGCGACGCAGGTCAGGCCTATCTGGACACCGTCGACCGCTTCCTCGGTGAAGACAAACCGCACCGTTTCCTCGAAGCCCAGCGCAAGGGTTTCTTCAAACGGGTTTTCGGAGGCTGAGATGGCATTCTTCGACCGCTTTCGCGACAAGGAAGAGGCCCGGTCGGCGGATGTCGCCCGTGATCGCCTCAAGGTGATCGTCAGCCACGAACGCCGCCAACGCAACGCACCGAGTTACTTACCCTCGTTGCAACGCGACATCCTGGCGGTGATCGAAAAATACGTGCGGGTAGAGCCGGATCAGGTGCAGGTCGATCTGAACGACGACGGCAACCATTCGATCCTGGAAGTGAACGTCAACCTGCCCAAATAATTCCCGTCCCGAAAAACAAAAACGCCGGCAACTGCCGGCGTTTTTTATGGTCTGAATATCACTTAAGCGTGCTTCAGCTTGTCCAGGTATTTCTCGGCATCGAGCGCCGCCATACAGCCGGTACCGGCTGAGGTAATGGCCTGACGATAAATGTGGTCCATCACATCGCCCGCGGCAAACACGCCCGGAACACTGGTCTGAGTGGCGTTACCGGCCAAGCCGGAATTGACCTTGATGTAACCGCCTTCCATCGCCAGTTGGCCTTCGAAAATACCCGTGTTGGGAGTGTGGCCGATGGCAATGAACACGCCGTCCAACACCAGTTCAGAGGTGCTGTTGTCGAGGGTGTTTTTCAGCCGAACGCCGGTCACGCCCATTTCATCGCCCAGCACTTCATCCAGGGTGTTGTTCCAGTGAAACACCACCTTGCCTTCGCGTTCTTTTTCCACCAGTCGGTCGGCCAGAATCTTCTCGGAACGAACACTGTCGCGACGGTGAATCAAATGCACCTTGCTGGCGATGTTAGCCAGATACAGCGCTTCCTCGACGGCGGTATTACCACCACCAACAACCGCCACTTCCTTACCCCGGTAGAAGAAACCGTCACAGGTTGCACACGCCGATACGCCTTTGCCCTGGAACGCAGTTTCGCTGTCCAGACCCAGATAACGAGCGCTGGCGCCGGTGGCAATGATCAGCGCATCGCAGGTGTAAACGCCCTGGTCGCCTTCCAGACGAAACGGCTTTTGCGTCAGCTGCGTGGTGTGAATGTGGTCAAAGATGATTTCGGTATCGAAGCGCTCGGCGTGCTCCTTCATCTTTTCCATCAGTTCCGGGCCTTGCAACTCAGCGTGACCACCGGGCCAGTTCTCGACTTCGGTGGTCGTGGTCAGCTGGCCGCCCATCTGCATGCCGGTGATGACAATCGGCTTCAGGTTCGCGCGTGCCGCATAGACCGCCGCGGTGTAACCAGCCGGGCCGGAACCGAGGATGATCAATTCATGATGCTGAGTGCTCATAGCGGAGTGTCCGTCCATTTAAAGGTGGGAGAAATTCGACTGGCGCATAGAATGGCGGCTTTGGCGATTGATTCAAGCCTTGCCTTTCTATAGCGGCGATTGTTAATGACTAAGATTAAGTGAGGATTAAATGAATAGCCGGGCGCCCTGCCGTCGCGGGAAGGCGCCCGCATCGGTCAGGCGAAAATAGTAAACATCGCCAACACCACCAGCCAAAGCACCTGCGCGCGCTTGACCAGCAACAACAAATCTTCCGGTTTTTGTTCGTGCGGTTCACCCGGCAACGACGAACGCACCGCCGACGCCAGCAAGGCACGATCGACGTATTCAAACTCACGCAAGCGCCGCACCCAGATGGCAAACCCCTGCGCAAAATTGCCGACCAGCGCCAGACTGAGCGTCAGCAGACGAACCGGAATCCAGTTCACCGCATGGCTCAATTGCAGCGCCAGCGTGCCGCCCAGCTCACCACGGAAAATGGGTTGCACCTGGCTCAACAGACACGACATCACCACACCCGGCGCGCCAAAGGCGACATACCAAAACAGGCTGACAAAGAAATTCTGAAACAACTGATAAGCGATGCCCTGCTTAACCGCCTGATCCATCTGACTGGCGCCGCGTTCGTACAGGCCTTCCTGCAACCCCAGCGAGGAGACCGCCAACTGATAGGCGGCTTCGTCATCGCCCTCTTCCTGCAAGGCGCGATAGGCTTTCAGCCGGTCCGACTGATCGCCGGGGCCAAACGCCAGCACCAGCACGATGAACCCCACCAGCGCCGACACCCACCACAGCTGCAACCACCACAGCAACAGCCAGACCAGAACGGCTGGCAACAGAACAATCAACAACAAAGCCAAGGTTCCGCCGCCAAGACGGCGAATGAGAAAGGCCAGAACGGAGTGCATAGAATCCATGCCGGGCAAGCGCCGGGCGGTAACGCTGAGCGACACCAGCCAGGCAAGCAATGCTGCCACAAAGGTCATGTTGCGAAGCTCCAAGTTGCGATAATGGCGCTCAGATTACCATCGGCCCCGACCGATTGCGAAGCGCTCGGCCGCCTCCCTATAATGCCGCCTCAACCGACGACCAGGACGCCTAATGTTTATTGCCGACACGCCTTACGCCGCCACTTTAGCCGACCATCTGGCGCGCAGCGTTCGTTTTGCGCTGGAAGAAGATCTCGGTTCCGGCGACATAACCGCCCAACTGATTCCGGCTGACACTCAAGCCTCGGCACGCGTCATCACCCGAGAGGCCGGTGTCCTGTGTGGCCGCGAATGGTTTGACGCCTGCTTTCATCAGATCGACGCCAGACTGCAATTAAACTGGCACGTTGAAGACGGCGACGCGGTAACGCCCAATCAACTGTTGGTCGAGATTCATGGCGCAGCGCGCAGCATTTTGACCGCAGAACGTTGCGCACTGAATTTTCTGCAAACGCTCAGTGCCACCGCCACGGCAGCACACCATTACGCCAGCCGCGTCGAGTCGTTGCCGCTCGCCATTCTCGACACCCGCAAAACGCTGCCAGGTTTGCGCCTGGCGCAAAAATACGCAGTGTTAGCCGGAGGTTGTCAGAATCATCGGTTGGGTTTGTACGACCGGTTTTTGATCAAAGAAAATCACATCGCCGCCTGCGGTGGCATTCAACCGGCCATTGCTCAGGCCAAACGTTTGCACCCGGACATTCCCGTTGAAATTGAAGTGGAAACTCTGGCGCAACTGGACGAAGCCATTGCCGCCGGCGCCGACATCGTGATGCTGGATAATTTCGATACCGACGCCACCCGCCAGGCCGTTGAACGCACCGCCGGTCGCGTCAAACTGGAAAGCTCGGGGGACTTCGATCTGGATCGATTGAACGCCGACCTGGCAGCGGGTGCCAGTGTCGATTTTATTTCCGTCGGCGCGATCACCAAACACATTCAGGCGATGGATCTCAGTTTACGACTGACGATGGACGAGTCTGCCTGATATTCAAATCCAAATAAAAAAAAGCCGCGAATCCAGTAACGATTCGCGGCTTTTTTTTGGCTAGCTCAGTAAAAGTTTGCAGCCATTCAAGACATCAAAAAGCCACGTCATCTTCAGCGCTGCAACCGCTGGGCGTGTAGTCATCCTGCCAACCGCCCAGAGCATCTTTGTATATTTTACAGTTCCAGATTCCGGCCGAATTTCGTTCCAGAGAAAACACAGTGCCGGCAATCGAGACAGCGGCGTCACCTCCTAAAGTGGCGCGTAAAAAACCGGAACCGTTTGCTGAACTGGCAAAATCAATCTGATAATTTCCTTCACCCACCAGCGACGACACCTGACCACCCAAGTCTGCTATTTCGTCAAAATCGGTAACACCGCGCATCAACCGATCTTCAACATTCGACTTCAATGCCGTCAGTTCGGCATAGACTCGATTGACCTGCGTCCGTGCAATGTGGTCCTGATACGCTGGCAATACCAACGATGCCAAAATGCCGATGATGGCAACCACCATCATCAATTCAATCAAACTAAATCCCTGCTGATTTCGCATCTTCCTTCTCCTTGGAAAAAACTGTCATGCACGATCTCGTTGGGCTTACTCAATCGCACCGACCGATCATGCCAACGCCGTTCCGCTGAGTTAACCGTTCAAGCCACGATAAAAAGTGCGCTGGCTCACAACCTGACAATAAGGTCGGCCACAACACTGAAGTCGGGACGCCGCATCGGCTATAAACGGCTTCGCCCATTGGATGGGCGTTCACTCTGTTTTAACAAAGGACTGTCGATGACCACTTCACTTTCTGGCTTGGCCCAACGCCTGGTTCAGGCACAACTGCTGACCGCCTCTGAAGCCCAACAACTGACGGCGACGGCACAACAACAAAACCTCAGCCTGATGACACTGTTGCTGAACGAAAGACGGGTACCACCACGCCCGTTGGCGGAACTGGCAGCGGGAGAATTTGGTTTACCTTTTTGCGATCTGAACACGCTCGACTTATCCAACGCACCAACGCAGTTGGTGTCTGATCAACTGTTGAACCGGTTGCGGTTGTTGCCATTGCAGCAGCGCGACGAGGTGCTCTGTGTGGGCCTGGCCGATCCCAGTCAGTTGTCGGCGCTGGACGAAGTTCGCTTTCACACCGGCTTAGCCATTGAAGCCTGGATGGTCGATCACGATCAGTTGGAACGCGCGCTGCAGCAGTGGCTCGATAAGGCGTCGGATGTGCTGTTGGAGTCGAAAGACACCGAAGCGCAGTCTGCAATTCACCGACCGCCGATGCATCTTGAACTGACCAGCGATACCGACGATGCACCGATCATTCGGTTTGTGCAGCAGATGCTGACCACGGCCATTCGCCAAGGTGCGTCCGACCTTCATTTCGAACCCTATGAGCACCGCTATCGGATTCGATTTCGCATTGATGGCGTCTTGAAGGACATCGCTCAACCGCCGGTGTCGGTCGGCCCGAAACTCGCTGCTCGTCTGAAAATTCTGGCCAATCTGGACATCTCCGAGCGGCGCCTGCCCCAGGATGGCCGACTGACACTGCGACTCGACGCAAACACCACAACCGATTTTCGCGTCAGCACCTTGCCGACCCTCTTTGGTGAAAAAGTGGTGTTGCGGGTACTCGACGCGTCAACCGCACGATTGAACATTGAGGCGCTGGGATTGGAGGAAGACTCTCTGCAACGTCTGTTGCGCGCGTTGAAAAAACCGCAGGGCATGATTCTGGTAACCGGCCCGACCGGTTCGGGAAAAACCGTGTCGCTCTACGCGGCGTTAAGTTTGTTGAATCGGGAAGGCATCAACATTTCCAGCGCCGAAGATCCGGTGGAAATTCATCTTGAAGGCGTGAATCAGGTCAGCATCAACCCGCGCATCGGATTGGAATTCGCCACCGTTTTGCGCGCATTTTTACGACAGGATCCGGACGTCATTATGGTCGGTGAAATACGCGATCTGGACACCGCCAACACGGCGATTCGCGCAGCGCAAACCGGCCATCTGGTGTTATCGACGCTGCACACCAACAGCGCTGCGGCGACGCTGATTCGCATGCTCAACATGGGCGTACCGGCCTTTAACCTGATCGCCAGTATTCAATTGATTGTGGCCCAGCGTCTGGTTCGGCGTTTGTGCGCGCATTGCAAAGCAGCCACGACCTTGAGCCAACAGGAGTGGCAGGCGGCGGGGCTGGACCCCGCACAGTTTGGTCAAACGACATTATTTAAGGCCGTCGGTTGTGAACACTGCCATCAGGGCTACAAGGGTCGGTTGGGTTTGTTTGAAGTGGTCGAACTGACGGCGGAAATGGCGCAATCGATGTTAACCGGCGCGAGCGTTCAGGCTTTAGAAAACGCTTTGGCCGACGCTGGATACGACGGCCTGCGACAAGCGGGCTTGCGCAAGGTTCTGGCCGGTTTGACCAGCCTGGAAGAAGTACACCGCATCACCGTGGATGACTGAAAGGGGGCACCATGAACAAATCACCTTCGCCGGAAATTTGGTTCAACTTTGTTGCCATCGATCACACCGGACTCCGACATCAAGGCCGCATTTCCAGCTCGTCGCCCACTCTGGCCAGGCTGATGTTGCAACGCCAGGGGATGGTGCGCGTCATCCGCTTGTACCGGCAAACATCCTGGTTCGGTTTCGGCCAACGCAGCGTCAGGCCAGCCGACATTGCTGCGTTCACCCGTCAGCTTGCGACGTTACTCAAAGCCGGCGTTCCGCTTATGCAGGCGTTCGACATTATTCGGCAGGGGTTGGCGCAACCGCGGCTGTCTCAACTCGTTAATCAACTGAGCCAGGCGGTCGCCAGCGGCAGCACTTTTACTGATGCCTTACGCCAACACCCCGACCAGTTCAGCGCACTCTATGTCGCGCTTATTGACGCCGGAGAACGGTCGGGCAGTTTGGATGTGATGCTCGAACGGGTCGCGGTGCATTTGGAAAAATCCGAACGAATTCGCCAGCAAATTCGTGGCGCTTTGACTTACCCGATACTGGTATTAGCGGTTGCTGGCATCGTGACCGCCATCTTGTTGCTCAAGGTGGTACCGACCTTTGCCGAGATGTTCGCCAGCTTTGGTGCCTCCTTGCCAACCGCCACAGCCCTGGTGATTCAACTGTCGCAACAGCTACAGGCCAAAGGCCCGATGCTGTTCGGCGGACTGGTGATGGTTTCGGTTTTGTTGCGGTTCCAACTGCGCCGTTCGCTGAACTGGCAACGCGCATGGCAAAGGCTGCAATTGAAACTACCGCTGCTCGGGCCGGTTTTGCACCAGGCGGCCCTGGCCCGTTATGCCCGAACGTTATCGACCACCTTTGCGGCCGGAGTTCCGTTGTTCAATGCTTTGCAATCCGCAGCCGGCGCGGCCGGTAATTGGGTTTACCAAAAAGCGATAACTGAGGTTGGCAAAACGGTTGCTAACGGCACGGAATTGGCTAACGCCATGCGGCAACATGCGTGCTTTCCTGCGTTGCTGACGCAGTTGGTTGCCATCGGTGAACAGTCCGGCACCTTGGAATCTATGCTAAACAAGGCCGCTGACATCTACGAAAGCGCGGTCGACCAGCAGGTGAATTCGCTGACCCGTTTACTGGAGCCGATGATCATGACTGTCTTGGGACTCCTGGTCGGCGGTTTGGTAGTATCCATGTATCTGCCCATCTTCCGCCTGGGAGCGGTCATCGGTTAATGAATCTCTTGGATATTTTGCGCGCCAGCCCGGCGACTTTGCTGGTGTTTGCCGGCCTCGCCGGACTGATTTTCGGCAGCTTTCTGAACGTCGTAATTCATCGCTTACCCATCATGATGCAACGCCAATGGGCGCGCGATGTAGCCCAGCACGAAGGCCGGGAATTACCGCCTTCCGAACCATTCAATCTGATGCGTCCCGATTCGCATTGCCCACATTGCCAACATCGCATTCGCGCCTGGGAAAACATTCCGCTGCTCAGCTATATCGTATTGCGCGGTCGATGCTCACATTGCCAGGCTCCCATTTCACTGCGCTATCCATTGTTAGAACTAGCGGCCGCGATATTGGCGCTGGCCGTGGCCTGGCGCTTCGGTGCCAGCCTGCAGACGTTGGCGCTGATGGGGTTTTTCTGGACTTTGCTGACGCTGACCGCCATCGATATCGACCATCAATTGTTGCCCGATGTGCTTACGCTGCCGCTGTTATGGGTCGGATTGCTGCTGAATCTCAATGGCTTGTTCACGCCACTGCCTGATGCCGTGCTCGGTGCTGCCTTGGGCTATTCGTCGCTTTGGTCGCTGTACTGGGTGTTCAAGTTATTGACCGGCAAAGACGGCATGGGCTTCGGCGACTTCAAACTCTTTGCCGCCTTCGGCGCCTGGTTTGGTTGGGCCAGCCTGCCACTGATCATTTTTCTTGCAGCCATCGTCGGCGCGGTGCTGGGTTTGGCGGCCATCGCGGTGATGGGTCGCCAGCGTCAATTGCCGATTCCGTTTGGTCCTTATTTGTGCGGCGCGGCGCTGGTGTATGTGTTTTGGGGTGACGCGTTGATGCACTGGTATCTGAGGGGACTGGCATGATCATTGGACTTACCGGCGGTATCGGTTCTGGCAAATCGTCAGCGGCGTTGATTTTCGAACGCCTCGGCATTGGCTGCGTCGATGCGGATCGGGTGGCACGCGAAGTGGTCGAACCCGGCGAACCAGCGCTGGCGGCCATCCTTGACCATTTCGGCGCTGGCATCCTGACGACCGACGGTCACTTGAATCGGGCTGCCCTGCGGGATCGCATTTTCCAGGACGACGAGCAACGACTTTGGCTGGAAGCGTTATTGCACCCGGCCATCCGCCAACGCATGCAACAGCAGTTAGCGGCGTTTCAATCACCCTACGCTCTGTTGGTGGCGCCGCTGTTGTTCGAGAACGATCTGGACCAGGGCTGCGATGAGAGCGTGCTGATTGATGTTTCCGAAGACATTCAGATTCGCCGTGTAATTGAGCGTGACGGTGGCAGCGAGGCACAGGCCCGAGCCATCATCGATCGACAAATGAGCCGCGCTGACAAACGCGCCCGCGCCGATCACATCATCGACAACAGCGGCACCCTGGCCGAATTGGAAGCCGCTGTGGTTGCATTGCACCACAGCTTTATGGCAAAACTGCCCACCCAATCACCACCCGGGCCAACGTCATGACCGTTGAAGTGCCTTGTCCTACCTGTCGCAAAACTCTGAAATACGATCCGGCCAACCCGCACCGCCCGTTTTGCAGCGAACGCTGTCGTTTGATCGATTTAGGGGAATGGGCGAGTGAAAGCCATCGCATTGCAGGTAAGCCAGCGGCGGAAGAATTACTGAGTGATGATTTGCCGCCGAGCGACGAACGCCCGCACTGAGCGGTGTCAGACTGAGGTGGCGAGGTAAGACTGCAACTGAGCAATTAAGCTGCGATTGGCTTCGGGGAAGTCGTACTGATCCAGCTCATTGACCGCCACCCAGCGCACCGGCTGACCTTCCAGACCTTGCGCCTGACCGGTGAATTCGGGGCAAATCCAGGTGTCCAACAAAACGCGCTTGTCGCCGTAGTCAAAATCCAGACAAGTCAGCGCAATCATCGTGTTCGGATCGACCGTCAGGCCGACTTCTTCGGCCAATTCCCGCGCCAGTGCCTGCGGTACCGTTTCTCCAGTTTCGACTTTTCCGCCCGGAAATTCCCACAGGCCGCCCTGATGTTGGTGGTCGGCGCGCTTGGCGATCAATACGGCATCGCCATCCAACACCATGCCAACGGCAACCTGTACGGTCTTGACCGCCATATCAGGTGCGATATTCCGCGTTGATGCGGATGTATTCGTAGGACAGATCCGTGGTCCAGACTCGATCGGCTACCGGACCGCGATTCAACACCACCCGAATGGTCAATTCTTCCTGACGCATAACCGCGCTGCCCGCCGCTTCGGTGTAGTCGGCGGCGCGCTCGCCCTGGGCTACGATTTGAATGTCGTCCAGCCAGATATCCACTTTGTCGACATCCAGGTCGGCCAGGCCACTGCGACCAACCGCCGCCAGAATGCGCCCCCAGTTGGCGTCTGACGCCGTCAGTGCCGTTTTTACCAGCGGGCTGTGTGCAATGGTGTAAGCCACGGCCAACGCTTCGTCGGTCGACGCTGCCTGCTCAACGGCTATCTCGATAAATTTGGTGGCGCCTTCGCCGTCGCGCACGATTTCGTGAGCCAGGCCGCGCATAACGTCGATCAAGGCATCGCGGAAAGCGTCGTAGCTTGGGTGCTGTGGTGAATCGATCTCACTGACCGCTGCCTGGCCGGTGGCGACCAACATGCAGGCGTCGTTGGTGGAGGTGTCGCTGTCGACGGTGATGCGATTGAAACTGGCGTTCACTGCGTCGCGTAACAATGAATCCAATAAGGCAGGCGCGACTTTAGCATCGGTGGCGACGAACGACAGCATGGTAGCCATGTTCGGTTTAATCATACCCGAACCCTTGGCGATGCCGGTGATGCGAATGCGCTCGCCATCAAGTTCGATTTCACACGACAGGCCTTTGGGGCGGGTATCGGTTGTCATGATGCCGCGTGCGGCGGCTTGCCAATTGTCTGCTTTCAGATCATCCAGGGCGTTGGGCAAGCCGGCCAACAAACGATCCATCGGCAGATACTCACCGATGACTCCGGTGGAAAACGGTAATACCGACTCACTCGGCAAATCGGTTAAGCGGCCCAGTTCCTGACAGCTGTCGTTGGCGTCTTTCAAGCCACGGGCGCCGGTACCGGCGTTGGCATTGCCGGTGTTGATCAACCAGAGTTGGGGCGGCTGAGACTGCAAGTGCGCCTTAGCCACTTGAACCGGTGCTGCACAAAACGCGTTGGTCGTGAACACACCCGCGGTTCTTGCACCGTCGGCCAGGCGGAACACCACCAGATCGGTTCGTCCAACGCGCTTGATGCCCGCTTGCGCCACGCCGATGTCAACACCGGCGATGGGCAACAACACTCCCGTTAAACCTTCACCAACGGCCATGGCCTTTCCTCAGTTCAACTTGCCGTGACAGTGCTTGTATTTCTTGCCGGAACCGCACGGGCACAGTTCGTTACGCCCGACTTTCTGGCCCTGGCGTGTTTGCGGTTGCGCGGTTGCAACGCCAGCCGGTTGATCAGCTGGCCCGGCATTGGCGTCAGCCATGGCCGAGGCTTGGGCGTGCTGGAAGCGCATCCGGGCCAGAGCGGCCTCACGACGCTTACGCTCTTCATCAGCGGCTTCTTCCGGTGTCCGCACCCGAACGTTCGACAAAATGCGAATGGTATCGGCCTTGACCTGCTCCAGCATGGACTGGAACAGCTCAAAGGATTCGCGTTTGTATTCCTGCTTGGGATTGCGCTGCGCGTAACCGCGCAAGTGAATGCCCTGACGCAAGTGGTCCATGTTGTACAAATGCTCTTTCCAATGTTGATCGAGCACCTGCAACATGACTTGCTTTTCAAATTGACGCAGCGCCTGAGCGCCCGCCACGGCTTCTTTTTCTTTGTAACGTTCGTGCACCGCTTGCTGAATTCGTTCGCGGACGCCTTCTTCGCTCAAATGGTCGTCATCATCCAGCCACTGTTGCACCGGCAGCTCGACGGCGAATTCACGCTGCAGCGCTTTTTCCAGTTCGGCAACGTCCCATTGTTCCGGCAAACTTTGCGGCGGGATGTAGTAACTGATTTCTGAATCGACGATATCGGTACGGATGTTGTCGATCACATCTTCGATGGATTCAGACGCCATCAGCTCATCGCGCTGCTGGTACACCACCTGACGTTGATCGTTGGCAACGTCGTCGTATTCCAACAACTGTTTACGAATATCGAAGTTGCGGTTCTCGACTTTGCGCTGTGCCTTCTCAATGGCGTTGGTCACCATCCGGGCTTCGATGGCTTCACCTTCTTTCATGCCCAGCGACTGCATCATGCCTTTCATGCGCGGCGGCATAAAAATGCGCATCAGGTTGTCTTCCATCGACAGGAAGAAACGCGACGAACCCTGATCGCCTTGACGACCGGCGCGACCACGCAACTGGTTGTCGATGCGTCGGCTTTCGTGGCGTTCGGTACCAATGATGTGTAAACCGCCCGCGTCCAACACCTGGCGGTTCAATTCCTGCCATTGGGCCTGAAGCTTATCGAGATCGGCCTGGCTCGGGTTGTCGAGTTTTTCGGCTTCGTTTTTCCAGTTACCACCCAGCACGATGTCGGTGCCTCGACCGGCCATGTTGGTGGCGATGGTCACCGCGCCGGGGCGACCGGCCTGAGCGATCACATCCGCTTCACGGTCGTGTTGCTTGGCGTTGAGTACGTTGTGTTCGATCTTGGCTTTCGTCAGCGCTTCGGAAATGCGTTCGGACGCTTCGACCGACGCGGTACCCACCAACACCGGCCTGCCTTTATCGCGCTCGGCAATGATGTCTTCGATAACGGCGTTGTATTTTTCCCGCTCGGTCAGATAGATGAGATCGTTTTTATCGGTACGGGACACCGGCTTGTTGGTCGGAATCACCACCACGTCCAGACCGTAGATCTGATTTAACTCAAAAGCTTCGGTGTCGGCAGTACCGGTCATACCGGACAATTTTTCGTACAGGCGGAAATAGTTCTGGAAGGTCGTGGAGGCCAGCGTCTGATTTTCTTTCTGAACCTGCAGGCCTTCTTTGGCTTCAACCGCCTGGTGCAGACCGTCGCTCCAGCGTCGACCCGGCATGGTACGGCCGGTGTGTTCGTCCACGATGATGACCTGGGCGTCCTGGACGATGTAATCGACATTGCGATGGAACAGGTGATGCGCTTTCAAGCCCGCTGTGACGTGATGGAACAGCAATAAGTTATGCGGTGCATAGAGCGATTCACCTTCCGGCAACAAGCCGGCCTGCTGCAACAGCTGCTCAATCTTTTCGTGGCCCTGCTCAGTCAACTCAATGGTGCGGTTCTTTTCATCGACCAGAAAATCACCCGCTTTCGCCTCTTCGCCTTCGTTGGCTTCATAGGCGCGGATGAGAGACGGGATCAGCTTGTTGATCTGCAGATAGCGTTCGCTGGAATCTTCCGCGGCACCGGAAATGATCAACGGCGTCCGGGCTTCATCGATCAGGATGGAGTCCACTTCATCGACAATGCCGTACGGCTGGCCGCGCTGATATTTGTCGGCCAGGCTGAACGCCATGTTGTCGCGCAGATAGTCAAAGCCGAATTCGTTGTTGGTGCCGTAAGTGATGTCAGCTTCGTAGGCAGCGCGTTTTTCAGCCGGTTCCTGGCGGGAAACCACCACGCCCACGCTCATACCCAGCGCTTCATAAAGTGGCCGCATCCATTCGGAATCGCGCCGCGCCAAATAATCGTTGACGGTGATGACGTGAACGCCCTTGCCGGGTAACGCATTGAGATAGACCGCCAAGGTGGCGACCAGTGTCTTACCTTCACCGGTTTTCATCTCGGCAATTTTGCCCGCGTGCAGCACCATGCCGCCGATCAACTGGACGTCAAAATGACGCAGTCCCAGCGTTCGACGGCTGGCTTCGCGAACCAGCGCAAAGGCTTCAGTCAGAAGGGAATCCAGTGTTTCACCCGTTTCCAGACGCTGACGAAACTCAGCGGTTTTAGCGCGAATGGCGTCATCGGAAAGAGCCTGCATGTCTGGCTCAAGGGCATTAATACGTTGAACTAAGCGGCTCAACCGCTTAACTTCGCGGTCGTTCTTGGTACCGACCACCTTTCGGATCAGAGTGGTGAACATAGGAAAGCGTCGTTTTTGGATTGGATTCAAAGACTTAAGTGGTGGCCCACTATACTGACTGCAAGTGCGTTTGTCTTTGAAATTGGCGAAGAATCAAAGGGATCCGATGTTCGCTGGAAGTGGAAGCGTTTTCGGCCGAGTACGAGGGTGCTCGGCCGAAAACGTTTAGAAGCGTGCGACGCGGTTGATGTATTCAGCCGGATCGACTGAACGGCCGCGGTGGTGAACCTCGAAGTGGGTGTGAGGACCGGTAGAACGACCGGTGCTACCCATCAATGCAATAACGTCATTTTTCTTAACGACATCACCCACATTGACCAGAATTTCCTTGGCGTGGCCATAGCGTGTGACATAACCATTACCGTGGTTAATCTCAACCAGGTTGCCGTAGCCGTATCGTTCACTGGCCCAGGTCACGACACCAGCAGCCACAGCGATGATGTTGGAACCATCTTTACCTGCAAAGTCGACACCGTCGTGCCAAGCCACTTCGCCGGTAAAGGGATCGTTCCGGTAACCATAACGGGAACTCATCCAGCCGCGCTCAATCGGACGACCAGCAACAAAGGTAGCGGACTGAATTTTACGATCACCCAACAACGAATTCAGTACCGAGAGTTGTTGCTCACGGTCGTCGATCATTGAAGAGAGGCTATCCAGAGCGCCAACGATATCAGGAGGGGTATAACTGCCCGCTTCGGTTTCAGGGCCACCGACGCCAGGCGGAATGGTGAAATCAAATTCGCCGTCATCCAGCTCAGCAACATCGACCAGACGTTCACCGAGCGCATCCAGTCGAGTCAAACGAGACTGCAATTCCGCCAATTTAACGGTGAGTGCTCGAATCTGTTCTTCAGTGTGAGCCCGCGTTCGGTCCAGTTCGCTTTCCTGACTGACCAAACGCTGCTGCCACTGTTTAACAGCCTGGATATCAATGATGGACGGCTCACTGGCGCGTATCCATTGAATGGACAGCACCGCCAAGGTGACCAAGCTGACAACGCCGAGTGTCAGCATCGTCACCAAAGCCGAAAATGTAATCGTTCGAGACCGACCGTGCCGTCGGCTAACCACTATGATGTTCATACCACAGTACTACCTAGCTTGTTGCCAGAACGGGCGCGTAAGCGATGGGCACGGATTCGGCCTCGCCCTCCTCAAAAGTAACAAACTCCCAAGCGTCTTCTTGCTTCAGCAGTTCGCGTAACAGGAGGTTATTCAACCCATGTCCGGATTTCACACCTGTGAAGCGACCAATCAGGCTGTGGCCCAACAGATACAGATCGCCAATCGCGTCCAACACCTTGTGTTTGACGAATTCATCTTCGTACCGCAGCCCATCTTCATTCAGGATTTTGTAGTCGTCAACCGCAATGGCGTTATTAACGCTGGCACCCAGGGCGAGATTATTGGCGCGCAGATATTCGAAATCGCGCATAAAACCAAAAGTACGGGCGCGGCTGATTTCTTTGACAAAGGCAGTCGTGGAAAAATCCAACTCAGCCGTTTGTACGCGATCACGAAAAACCGGATGGTCGAAATCGATTGTGAAACGGACCGAGAAACCCTCGTAAGGTTCAAAGCGGGCTTCTTTGTCACCATCGACAATAGAGACCGGCTTTTTAATACGAATAAAGCGTTTGGCTTTCGGTTGTTCTTCGATACCCGCCGATTGCAGCAGGAACACGAACGGGCCGGCACTGCCATCCATGATCGGCACTTCGGCAGCACTGACTTCTATATAGGCATTATCCACACCCAGGCCCGCACAGGCGGACAACAGGTGTTCAACGGTGTCGATGCTCACGTCACCCTGCACAAGCGTGGTGGACAAAGTGGTATCGCCCACATTCAGGGCGTGAGCAGGAATTTCCACCACCGGATCCAGATCGGTGCGGCAGAATACGATACCCGTGTCCACTGGCGCCGGTTTCAGCGTCAGGTACACCTTTTTACCTGTATGCAGGCCCACGCCGGTGGCGCGGATGGTGTTTTTCAGAGTGCGTTGCTTAACCATGGGGTGAATTGACCCTATAAAGTAAGTGGTTCCTTAGCCTGGGGGCGGCAGAATACCGTCTAACCTGTTCCAAGAGCGGGCATTCTAGCAGAACCCCAGCTGTGCACAAATGGTGCGCTGCACAACTATTAACCAGTTCTCAGTCCGCCTGACGTCGCAAAAACGCCGGGATGTCCAAATAGTCCAAATCCTTTGCACTGCGAACGGGCTTGGCGTCCTCTTCTGGTGCGGCCGGCTGGGCGTTTCGCACTGCCGTGGGGCGCTCCAGCTTTTTGTAATCCACACTGCCATCCGATTTGCGCGTGTTATCGACCGCAACCTTGGGCTTCACAGCACGAGCCTCACCCTGGCCAATCCCCGTTGCAACCACGGTCACACGGACTTCATCTTTCAGCTCAGGATCAATAACTGTGCCAATCACCACGGTGGCTTCTTCGGAGGCAAATTCCTCAATGGTGTTACCCACTTCGGTGAACTCATCCAGGCCCAAATCCACACCGGCTGAGATGTTCACCAGAATGCCGCGAGCACCAACCAGATCGACGTCTTCCAGCAACGGACTGCGGATCGCCATTTCGGCAGCACGCGCCGCGCGGTTTTCGCCTGATGCAATGCCGGAACCCATCATCGCCATGCCCATTTCAGACATCACGGTACGAACGTCGGCAAAGTCGAGGTTGATGGTGCCGGGACGAACGATCAGATCGGCTACGCCCTGTACCGCGTTTTGCAAGACGTTGTTGGCTTCGGAGAAAGCTTCCAGCAAGGTGACGTTCTTGCCCAGTACCGTCAGTAACTTTTCGTTGGGGATGGTGATCAGGGAGTCGACGTTTTCACGCAACATATCCAGACCTTCCATCGCCACTTTCATCCGGCGACGGCCTTCAAACGGGAACGGCTTGGTTACCACCGCCACCGCAAGAATACCGAGATCGCGCGCAACTTCTGCAACCACAGGAGCCGCACCGGTACCGGTACCGCCGCCCATGCCGGCGGTGATGAACACCATGTCGGCACCTTTAAGCACTTCAGCAATGCGCTCACGATCTTCCAGCGCCGCCTGACGACCCACTTCCGGGTTGGCACCGGCACCCAAACCTCGGGTGATGGCGTTGCCCAGCTGTAACTGAGTCGTCGCACCGACGCCACGCAACGCCTGGGCGTCGGTGTTGGCGCAAATGAATTCAACGCCATCGATTTTCGATTCCAGCATATGACGCACAGCGTTACCGCCGCCGCCGCCGCAACCGAATACTTTGATGACCGCGGATTGTGGCTGTTCATCGACCAGCGTGAACATGTCGCCACCGTTCATGTCGGTATCGTAGTTGGACATCTTCCTGCTCCTATCTTCGTGATATTCAATACGGACTCGCGTCCGTGCCCTGAATGCTGTCGTTAAAAATTGCTGTTAAAAACCGCTTAAAAATTGTCGGCAACCCACTGCTTAAAGCGCGCCCAACCGCCGAGTTCATCTTCGTTGTGACGCCCCTTGGATACCGCCTGCCCCGCACCACCGCTGTGCAGCTGCTTCAAGCCGTACTGCAGCAAGCCAACGCCAGTGGCGTGAATCGGGTTTGACACCACGTCAGACAAACCCGAGATGCCTTGCGGAATCGCCAGCCGGACCGGCACGTGAAACACTTCTTCGGCCAGTTCGACGGCGCCTTCCATCTTGGCGGTGCCGCCGGTCAACACGATGCCGGCCGGGATCATGTCTTCGAAACCGCTGCGACGCAGTTCCGCCTTAACCAGGTTGAACAACTCTTCGTAGCGCGGCTCGACCACTTCAGCCAACGCCTGACGCGTCAGTTCGCGCGGACTGCGATCACCGACCGACGGCACCTTGATGGTTTCGTGCTCGCCCGCCAGTTGCGACAGCGCACAGGCGTATTTGATCTTGATTTCTTCGGCATGCTGCGTCGGTGTTGCGAACGCCATGGCGATGTCATTGGTCACCTGATCGCCGGCAATCGGAATCACCGCCGTGTGGCGAATCGCGCCTTCGGTGAAGATCGCCATATCGGTGGTGCCGCCGCCGATGTCGACCATGCACACGCCCAATTCTTTTTCATCATCAGTCAGTACCGATTGTGACGAAGCCAGTTGCTCGAGAATGATCTGATCCACTTCCAGACCGCAGCGGCGCACACATTTTTCGATGTTCTGCACTGCATTCTGCGCACCGGTCACCAGATGCACCTTGGCCTCCAGACGCACACCGAACATGCCCAGCGGCTCTTTGATGCCTTCCTGGTTATCGATGATGTATTCCTGCGGCAGGATGTGCAGGATCTTCTGGTCCGCCGGAATCGCGACCGCCTGAGCGGCATCAATTACCCGTTCCAGATCTGCCTCGATCACTTCTTTCTCTTTGATCGCGACAATGCCGTGACTGTTCAGGCTGTTGATGTGGCTGCCGGCAATGCCGACGTAGACCGAATGAATGTCACAGCCGGACATCAGTTCAGCCTCTTCCACCGCGCGCTGAATGCTCTGCACGGTCGATTCAATGTTGACCACCACGCCTTTCTTCAGCCCGCGCGACGGATGCGAACCGAGACCGACAATCTCGATGCCGCCGTCCGCCGTCACCGTACCGACGATGGCGACCACCTTGGACGTGCCAATGTCCAGGCCGACGATCAATTTTCCCTTCAACGGCGATGTCATGATTCACCTCAAGCCGATGGTTCGCGATTCGCCCGCCGCCCGACGGCCACACCGTTCGGGTAACGAGCGTCTATATAGTCAATCTCTGTCAGGTTCAGTGGGCTGCGTTCGAGCAGCGCCACCACCCGAGTGGTCCGGTCCAGCATGTCGCTGGAACCCAGCGCCACTTCAATGCCGTTGTCCAACTGCAAATCCCAGGCGCCGCGCGGATGCATGCGCACACCCGCCAGACGCACACCCGAGTCGACGAAGACGCGGGAATATTGCAGGTACTGATCCATGACCCGCTTGGCCTGCCCCTCCGGCCCGCGCAAATCGGCCAGTACCAGATCCGCCACTGGCCGCGTCAGCGGTTCGCCATCGCTGTTCAGCACCTGCTCGCCGTTCCAGCGGGCGACCGGCTGGTGTTCATCAATATGAATCTGCAACCGATCCGGCCATTCTTTGCTGACCCGGGCGTCCGACACCCAGGGCAACGCTTCCAAATCTTTGCGCACCGCTTCGGGCGAAATCAGCAGCAGGCTGCGGCCCTGATAGTGCGAAAGGGTCTGGTCCAGATCGGCACGGCTCTGATAAATCAGCACTTCGTCCAACTGCCAATCGTTCAACGCCATCGGCTGCCAGCTCACTTCCAGGCCCACCAACCAACGGCCAACCGTAATCACCAACGCCAAAGCGATACCGCCCAGTAACGCCCGCGAGCCATAACGCAAAGGCCGCCGCCAGTTCAGCGGCTGCCGGCGCACGGTGGCGCCCTGTTTGCGTTTGCGGGCGTCGTTCATTTCGGCAGCACCACCGTCGCCAGAATTTCATGCATCAATTGCGGCAACTCCCAGCCGTGCGCCCGCGATGCCTTGGGCAGCAAGCTGTGATCGGTCATGCCCGGAATGGTGTTCACTTCCAGCACCATGGCCTGACCGGCCTCATCCATCATCAAATCCACCCGACCCCAGCCGTAACAGCCGAGCGCGCGGAATGCCTGCAACGCCAGTTCTTTGATCGCCGCTTCGCGCTGCGCATCCAGGCCGCATGGCAGGAAGTAGCGGGTGTCGTCGGACAAGTATTTGGCGTTGTAGTCGTAGAACGTATTGGCCGCTTCCAGTCGAATCGGCGGCAAGGCAATGTCGCCAACGATGCCGATGGTGTATTCGCTGCCAGCGATGAACTGTTCGATCATCACTTCGCTGTCGAAACGAAACGCTTCGGTGCAGGCAGCGGCCAGTTGTTCGGCCGAATCAACACGGCTCATGCCGATGCTGGAACCTTCGTGCACCGGCTTCACCATGACCGGATATTCCAGTTGTGTTTGCAGCGCTTCGCGCTCGGCGTCGGAGCGAATCACCGCGAACGGCGGCGTGGCGACACCAGCGCTGGCAAACACCCACTTGGCGCGCAATTTGTCCATCGCCAGCGCCGAACCGAGCACACCACTGCCGACGTATGGCAGCCGATGCCACTCCAGCAAACCCTGGATCTGCCCGTCTTCACCGCCACGACCGTGCAGCATCGGGAAGACCACATCGACGTCCAACTGGCCGATCCACTCAACCAGCGCCGCTTTATCCGTCACATCGTGCGTGACAACGTCGTAGCCGGCGTCTTTGAGTGCCTGGATCACCGTCATGCCGCTGTTCAAAGCGACCTCGCGTTCGGCCGACAGGCCGCCGTACGGCACCGCCACGCGATTGAATTGTTTGCCCGCCGTCATGCTTTAAACCCCAATTGAGCGTGCGCGATTTCCGCCGACAGCGCGCCGACATCGCCCGCGCCCTGAGTCAGCAGCAAATCGCCGTCCTGCAAAATATCCGGCAAGGCGGCCAGCACCTTGTCGCGGTGTTCGATGAAAATCGGTTCGACCTTGCCGCGCATGCGCAAACTGCGGCTCAGGCTGCGGCCATCGGCGCCGGGAATCGGTTCTTCGCCAGCGGCGTAGACGTCGAGCAACAGCAGCACGTCAACCTTGGACAGCACATCGACAAAGTCTTCGTACAGATCGCGCGTGCGGCTGTAGCGGTGTGGTTGGAACAGCACCACCAACCGCTTGTCCGGCCAGCCGCGACGAATCGCATCGAAGGTCACCGCCAGTTCACGCGGGTGATGGCCGTAGTCGTCGACCAACATGACTTTGCCGCCAGGAATGGCGAATTCGCCCTGCACCTGGAAACGGCGGCCGACGCCGTCGAATTCGTTCAGACCGGCCTGAATGCCTTCGTCCGACACACCTTCGTCACTGGCGACGGCAATCACCGCCAGGGCGTTCAGTACGTTGTGGTCGCCCGGCATGTGCAGCGCAATGTCGAGCGGCGACTGACCCGCCGGACGCTCCACTTTGAAGTAAGTCACCATGCCTTGCTGACGGACGTTCACCGCCCGGTAGTCGGCCTCGTCACTGAATCCGTAGGTGACGAACTGCCGACTCAGGCGCGGCAGAATGGAGCGCACGTGTTCGTCGTCGATGCACAGCACCGCCAAACCGTAAAACGGCAGGTTGTGCAGGAATTGGATGTAGGTGTCTTTGAGCCGTTCGAAGTCGCCTTCGTAGGTGCCCATGTGATCGGCATCGATGTTGGTGACGATGGCGGTCATCGGTTGCAGATGCAGAAACGACGCATCGCTTTCATCGGCTTCAGCGACCAGATAACGACTGGTGCCCAAGCGCGCATTGGCACCGGCGCTGTTCAGTTTGCCGCCAATCACAAAGGTCGGGTCCAGGCCGCCTTTGGCCATGACCGACGCCATCAAAGAGGTTGTGGTGGTTTTGCCGTGCGTACCGGCAATGGCAATGCCGTGGCGATAACGCATCAACTCCGCCAGCATTTCGGCGCGACGCACCACCGGCACGCGGCGATCCAGCGCCCACTTCACTTCCGGGTTGGCCGGATTGATCGCGCTGGACACCACCACGACATCGGCGCCGCTGACGTTGCTTTCGTCATGGCCGTAAAACACCGTCATGCCCAGGTCTTCCAGGCGCTTGGTGACGGCACTCAGTTTCAAATCCGAACCGCTGATCGCATAGCCCTGGTTGTGCAACACCTCGGCGATGCCGCACATGCCTGCGCCACCGATGCCGATAAAATGAATGCGGCGAATGCGGCGCATCTCCGGAATTGGAAATTCCTGGCCGTTGTTCAAATCCAGACGCGTCATGCGGCTTGCTCCACTAAAATTTCATCGACGACCCGAACCACACGCCGGGCCGAATCACGTATTCCCAAACGCCAGCAACGCTGGGCGCCGGCCTTCAATTCGTCGCGGTGAGCGTGCCAATAGGCCAGTCGCTCACCCAGGCTGTCGGCGGTCAAATCCGCCTGATCACACAACTCCGCAGCCTGTTCTGAAACCAGCCAATCGGCGTTGCGATACTGTTGGCGATCCTTGTGCCAGGGGTACGGCACCAACAGGCTGTACACCCCAACGGCCGCCAGTTCCGACACCGTTGACGCACCGCTGCGGCAAATCACCAGATCGGCCCACTGATAGGCCTTCGCCATGTCGTCAACAAACTCGACCACGCTCGCCTCAACCCCGGCCTGGCTATAGGCCGCCTGAGTTTCGTTAGCCTTACCACGCCCGGCCTGATGCCAGACTTCCGGCTGCTGGGTCGAGCTCAATGTCGCCATCGCCGCCGGCACGGTTTCGTTCAACGCCTGAGCACCCTGACTGCCGCCCATCACCAAAACCCGCAACCGACTGTGGCCGCCCAAACCGCGCTCAGCCGGCGGTGCCAATTGCGTCAGCGCCTGCCGTACCGGATTACCGACCACTTCGACATCGCCGACAAAGGTGCGCGGAAACGCCTGCAACAGACGCGTCGCACGCTTGGCCAACTTGGCGTTGGTCAAACCCGGCACGCCGTTTTGTTCGTGCAATACCAGCGGAATGCCACGCAACAGCGCCGCAACGCCGCCCGGTGCCGAGGCATAGCCGCCAAAGCCGATCACCGCCGCTGGCTTTAATCGACCCAACAAACCCAACGCCTGCATCAGCGCGCCGAGCAAATTAAACGGTGCAGTCACCTTGCGCAGCAGACCGCCGCCTTGCCAGGCGGTCACACCCAAAGTGTGCAGATCAAAACCCGCGCGCGGCACCAAATCGGTTTCCATACCGCGCTTAGCACCCAGCCAACTCACCTGATAGCCCTCGGCCTGCAAGGCTTCGGCAACGGCCATGGCCGGGAAAATATGGCCACCGGTGCCACCGGCCATGATCAGGATGCGACTCATGACGTCGCCTCCTCGGCATCACGTGCCAGGGCTTCGCCGTAGACGCGATTAACCAACGCCAGCAGCGACAAACAAATCAGCAGACTGGTGCCGCCGGATGACAAAAACGGCAGCGTCAAACCCTTGGTCGGCAACAGGCCGGTGTTCACGCCGATGTTGATCAGCACCTGAATCGCGAACAGCAAACCGATGCCATAACTGACAAAGGCGCCAAACAAATAACCTTTGCGCTCGGCCAGGCGGGCGATGAAAAACATCCGCTGAATCAAAATGCCAAACAGCACCAAAACCGACAGCACACCGACCAGACCCAGTTCTTCACCGACGATGGCGAGAATGAAATCGTTGTGCGCTTCGGGCAGGTAAAACAGTTTCTGCATCGAATTACCGAGGCCGACGCCGAACCATTCGCCACGCCCAAAAGCGATCAACGATTGCGTCAGCTGATAGCCGCTGCCGTACACATTTTCCGCCGACCAAGGGTCCAGGAACGCCAGTACGCGCCGCACCCGATACGTCTGCGACGCCACCATGATGGTGATGGCGCCACTGGCGGCGAGAATCGCCAGGAAGAATTGCCCGGCCTTCACGCCACCCAAAAACAACATGCCGAGAATGGTGCCGAGCACCACCACCACCGTGCCGAAATCCGGCTCCAGCAACAGCAGCATGATCATCACCGACATCACCAACAGTGGTTTCACAAAGCCCGACAACTGGGTCATGACTTCATCGCGACGCCGCACCAGATACGCCGAGACGTACAAAATGATGGCGCCTTTACCCAACTCCGACGGCTGGAAGCCGAACGGGCCTAAATCGATCCAGCGCCAGCTGCCTTTTACTTCGCGGCCGACACCCGGAATCAGCACGATCACCAACAGCAACAAAGCCGCAATCAGAAACACACCACTCAACCGCTGCCACACCACCATGGGCACCACCGACACCAGTGCAGCCAGCATGACGCCGAGGGCGAGATACATCAGATGCCGCAAGGTGTAGTGATACGGCACACCGAAATTCTGCTGACTGATGTCGATGGACGCCGAGGCGATCATCACCACACCCAGAATCAATAGCGTGATGCTGCTGCCGAGCAACCAGCGGTCACCGCGCCACAGCGGTTGATAGGCGGCGCTGAGTCGGTCGGTCAGTAACGGAAATGAACGCGCTTGTGCGGTCATGCCAGCGCCTCCACCAGAGCGCGGAACTGCTCGCCTCTGTGTTCGAAATTGCGAAATTGATCGAAGCTGGCGCAGGCCGGCGACAACAATACAGTGTCACCATCGCTGGCGCTTTGATGCGCCGCTGTTAATGCGTCCTGCATTGTATCCAGGCGTTGCGTCAGCGGGCCGATGGCCGCCGCCAGCAAATCGCCATCTTCGCCGTAAGCAAAAACCGCCTTGCACAATTCATTAACCGGCGCTGCCAGCGGCGCGAAATCCGCGTCTTTGCCCTGGCCGCCAACCAACAAAATCAGCGTGCCCGGTGCTTCGCGACCCAGGCCTTCGACCGCCGCCAGCGTCGCGCCGACGTTGGTGCCTTTGGAATCGTTGACGTAGCGCACGCCCGCTTTGGTGGCCACCAATTCACAGCGATGCGGCAAACCTTTGAAGCGGCGCAGCGAGGCCAGAATGGCTTCTTGCGGCAAGCCAACAGCGCTGGCTAACGCCACACTCGCCAGGGCGTTAGCGAGATTGTGTCGACCGGGTAATGCCACCTCACTCGCCGGCAGCAACGGTTGTTCGCCCTGCGCCAGGCAAAGATCGCCAGCGACGTCGACCAAACCAAAATCGTCGCCCTTGGGAGCGTCCAGACCAAAAGACCGCGCCGGTGTTTCCAGCGACGCTTGCGTCAGTGCATCGGCGCGGTTGAACACCACTTGCTGCGCGCCGCGATAGATGCGCAGCTTGGCCTGCCGATAGGCCTCGTAACTGTCGTAACGGTCGAGATGGTCTTCGCTGACGTTCAACACCGTCGCCACGCTCGACACCAAAGGCGGCAGCAATTCCAACTGAAAACTCGACAGTTCGAGAATCGCCAGATCGGCTGGTTCATCGAGCAATTCCAGCGCCGGCTTGCCCAGATTGCCGCCGACGACATAAGCCTTGTTCGCCAGCCGAGCCATATCGGCCACCCAGGAAGTAACCGTCGATTTGGCGTTGGAGCCGGTGATCAGCACCAGCTGGCCGGTAAAATTCTGGTGAAACAATTCGATGTCCGACGTGACCGGCACACCGGCATCGATGGCTGCCTTAATCGCCGGTGTTGCCAGCGGCACACCCGGGCTCATCACCAGAATGTCGGCGCTTTTTAATTGTTCCGCCGAGAACGCGCCCGTGGTCAGTTCGACATCGGGAAAATCGCGCTGTAACACATCCAGTCCCGGCGGTGTGGCGCGACTGTCGACCACCGCCACGCTCTGGCCGCGCGCGCGCAAAAAGCGCACACAGGACAAGCCTGTGGCACCCAAGCCGACGACCAGATAATTGCGTGTAGCAGTGATCACATTCATCTCAACGAATCTTCAACGTAGCCAGACCGACCAGCACCAAAATTACGGTGATGATCCAAAAACGCACAATGACCCGAGGCTCGGGCCAGCCTTTCAATTCATAGTGGTGATGCAACGGCGCCATGCGGAAAATGCGGCGGCCGGTCAACTTGAACGACGCGACTTGCAGAATCACCGACAGGGTTTCCGCAACGAAGACACCGCCCATGATGAACAGCACCAATTCCTGCCGCACGATGACGGCAATCACACCCAGGGCCGCACCCAGAGCCAGTGAACCGACATCGCCCATAAACACCTGCGCCGGGTAGGTGTTAAACCAAAGAAAACCCAGCCCCGACCCAACCATGGCGCCGCAAAGTACGATTAATTCACCGGCACCCAGCACATACGGAATCTGCAAATAATCGGAATAAACGCTGTTACCCGCGACGTAGGCGAACACGCCCAGGGCACCGGCGATCAACACCGTCGGCAGAATCGCCAGACCATCCAGACCGTCGGTCAGATTGACCGCGTTGGACGTACCGACGATGACGAAATAAGTCAGCACCACGAAGAAGGCGCCTAGAGAAATCGCCACTTCTTTAAAGAACGGCACATATAGAGTGTTTTCAACGGTGCCGCCTGCGGTCAGAAACAACGCCAGGGCGGCACCCAGACCGAACATCGATTGCGCCAGATATTTGGTACGCGCCGGCAAGCCCTTGCTGTTGCGTTTGACGACTTTGAGGTAGTCGTCCACCCAACCGATGATGCCGAAACCGGCGGTCACACCGATGGTGATCCAGACGTAGCGATTGCTCAGGTCCGACCACAACAAGGCGGAAATAACGATGGAAATCAGAATCAGCGCGCCGCCCATGGTGGGCGTGCCGGCTTTGCTCAAATGCGTTTGCGGACCATCGCTGCGCACCGACTGACCAATCTGATATTGGCGCAACGTGCGGATCAGCCAGGGGCCTAACAGCAAAGACACACCCAGCGCGGTCAACACGCCGAAAATGGCGCGCAGTGTCAGGTACTGCAACACGGAAAAACCGCTGTGCAGTTCCATCAAAAAAGGCGTCAACCAAACAAACATCAGGCTTTCCTTCTCAGGGTTTCAACCACCCTTTCCATGGCCGCGCTGCGTGATCCTTTCACCAACACCGCGGTCTTTTCAGTCAGACGGGATGGCAACGCCGCCACCAGTCGATCCAGCGATTCAAAATGTTCACCACCGAAGGCCGCGCTGGTCGCCTGGGACAAATTGCCCAGCGTCCAGACATCGCGGATGCGACCTTTAGCGTAACGCCCAACGTCGGCGTGTAATTCGTTGGCATCGGTACCGAGTTCGGCCATATCGCCGAGCACCAGCACCGTGTCGTCACTCGTTTCACTCAGCACATCGATGGCTGCGCGCACCGACGCCGGATTGGCGTTGTAGGAATCGTCCACCAGCAAACCACCGTGCAACGATGGCAACGGCTGCAACCGTCCCGGTTCGGGCTGCATACGCGCCAGACCCAGAACGATCGATTTAAGCGACATCCCCGCCACCCAGGCCGTGGCCGCAGCGGCGGCGGCATTCAACGCCATGTGCCGACCCAGCATGGGCCAGCGCACTTCGATTTCGCCTTCCGGCAATGTCACTTGAAAGATCGAGCCGAAACCGGTGGCGACGTAACTGTCCAGACGCACCTCGGCCTCGGCCGACTGACCAAAACGCAACACCGAACGAGAGCCAGCGCGTTCGCGCCACTGCGCAAAGGCCGGGTCGTCGCAATTCAATACGCAATGACCATCCGCCAGAGTGCCGTCAATGATTTCGCCCTTGGCCTGACGCACGCCATCCAGGCCACCGAAGCCTTCGGAATGGGCTTCGGATGCGTTCAGTAACAGGCTGATGTACGGCTGACTGAACCCCGCCGTCCAGGCAATTTCGCCCTGAGCGTTAGCGCCCAACTCGAGCAGCACGCGACGATGTTCGTCGTTAATTCGAAACCAGGTTTTGGGTACGCCGATGTCGTTATTGAAGTTGCCAGCGGTAGCCAGCAGCCCGGCGTCCTGTTCAAAAATGCGTTGCAGCATCGCTCGGGTTGAGGTTTTGCCGGCGCTGCCGGTTAACGCGATCACCTGACCCGGAAACGCCTGCCGCAGCAGACCAGCCAGTTGTCCCAATGCCAGCCGCGTATCCGGCACAATAAGTTGCGGTGCATCGACCGGCATTTCCTGTTCAACCACGATGGCCGCTGCGCCTTGCTTGAGCGCGGCCTCAACGTAGCTGTGGCCGTCAAACTGCTCGCCTTTGAGCGCGACATAGACATCACCCGGCGTCAGTTCGCGGCTATCGGTCGATACCTGACCGACTACTTGATCATTGCCCAACAAACGCCCGTTGGCGGCACTCGCCCACTGGCTCAGACGCGGCTCAGTCCACATGGTGCGCCTCCTGCCAGTCACGAACCGTTTGCTGGTCGGAGAAGTCATGACGCACGCCGGCGATTTCCTGATACGCCTCGTGACCTTTGCCAGCGATCAACACCACATCGTCTTCGCCGGTGCGGTTCAGGGTGTCGTAAATGGCCTGGCGGCGGTCAGCGATGACGGTCACTTTTTCCGGCGCGACAAAGCCAGCACGGATGTCGGCCAGAATGCTGGCGGACGATTCCGAACGCGGGTTGTCGTCGGTGATCACCACAAAGTCGGCACCGGCTTCCGCCACGGCGGCCATTTCCGGTCGCTTGCCGCGATCACGATCGCCACCGCAACCGAAGATAACGCCGAGCCGGCCTTGAACATGATCACGGCAAGCGGCCAGCGCTTTTTCCAACGCATCCGGTGTGTGGGCGTAATCGACCACCACAGTAGCGCCGTCGCGCAAGGCGATTTTTTCCATCCGGCCGCTGACAGGGCGCAGGTTCGACAACACCCGCGCTGCCGTCGACAGCGGTACGTTTTCGCACAACAGGACTGCGAAGGCGGCCAGAGCATTGCTGAGGTTAAAGCGACCCAGCAATGGCAAATTCAGTTCGGCTTCGCCCCAGGGCGTGGCAACGCGCGCGTCCAAGCCGGTCGGGTGACAGCGGTAAGCGATAACGCGCACATCGGCCTCGGCGGATTCGCCGTAAGTCAGCACCTGTTCGGCCTGAATGCTGTCGCGATGTTCGCGCACCCAGGCGTCGTCCAGATTCACCACCGCATTGACCAGACCTGGCCACTGGAACAGCCGCCATTTGGCGTTGCCGTAGTTTTCCATGGTGCCGTGGTAATCCAGATGGTCGCGGCTGAGGTTGGTGAACACAGCGGTGCGATAACACACGCTGTCGACCCGACCCTGATCCAGACCGTGCGACGACACTTCCATGGCGCAATAGCGACCGCCCTGCACGTACTGACGCGACAGTTCTTTGTGCAGTCGAATCACATCCGGCGTGGTGTTCTGGGTTTGCTGCAACGCGCCCCACAAACCCTGGCCGTTGGTGCCGATGATGCCGCAGCGGCGGCCAAGGAAATCGAAAGACTGAGCGATGTACTGGCAGGTCGACGTCTTACCGTTGGTGCCGGTAATGCCGATCATATTCAGCTGTTCGGACGGCGCCTCGAAAAACCGATGCGCCAGTTCGCCCAAGCGAGCGCGCAAATCGGCAAACACCACAACCGGCACGGCGAGTTCGCCCACCGGGTGTTCGGCCAACACGGCTACGGCACCGGCGTTGATAGCGGCGTCGATGTAATCGTGGCCGTCCACCGCGCTGCCTTTGAGCGCCACGAAGACACTGCCGCGACGCACTTCGCGGCTGTCGAGCGTCAAATCGAGCGCTTTCACGCCGGCCAATTCGGGATGATCGGGCAACCAGGTTGAGAGCAGAATCATGAGCCACTCTCCAGGCGCGCTTGCGCCGGTATGCGGTCGGGCTGAATGCCGAGCAGCGGCAATGCCTGATTCATGATGCCGCGGAACACCGGCGCGGGAACTTCGCCGCCGTAATAGTGGTCGGTCGGCGGTTCATTGATCACCACCACCGTCACGACTTGCGGATCATGCGCCGGAGCGATGCCGACGAACGACGAAATGTATTTTTGATCTTCGTAACCCTGCTCGCCGACTTTGTGCACCGTGCCGGTTTTGCCGGCCACACTGTACCAATCGAGCGCAGCGCGACTGCCGGTGCCAGCGGGCGTAACCACGGTTTCCATCATCGTCAGCACTTCATGCGCCACTTCCGGCGACACCACTTGCTCGCCCGGACGCACCGGCGTATCGAGCAAAATGCGCGCGTTCACGCGGCGGCCATCGTTCGCCAAGGTTGCGTACGCCTGCGCCAGTTGCAGCGGCGTAACGGCCAGACCATATCCGTACGACAGCGCGCCCTGTTCAACCGGTCGCCAGTTCAGCGGATTGGGCAAACGTCCGGTCGCTTCGCCGGGGTAACCGATGCCGGTGGTCTGACCCAGACCCAGGCCATAGAAGGTTTCCCACATCTGTTGACCGTCGAGCTGCATCGCCACCCGGGCCATGCCGACGTTACTGGATTTGGTGATGATGCCGGTCAGATCGAGCCGGCCGTAATTGCGGAAATCGCGAATGGTGTATTCGCCCAGACGCAAATAGCCCGGCGAGGTATCGATCACATCAGTTGGCACAAACTGACCGCTGTCCAGCGCGGTCGCCATGCTTAAAGGTTTCATAACGGAGCCAGGTTCGAACTGGTCGGTCATGGCGCGGTTGCGCGTCGCGACCGGCAACAGCTGGCTGCGATCGTTGGGGTTAAAACCGGGTTGATTGACCATGGCGAGTACGTCGCCTGTTGCCACGTCCATCACTACGGCCGAACCGCCGCGCGCGCCAAATTGCGTGACGGCTTTTTTCAGTTCGCGGTAGGCCAGATATTGCAGTCGCAGATCAATGGTCAGACTCAGATCGCGACCCGGTTCCGGTGCCTGAAGTTCACCGACATCACGCACTGCCCGGCCGAGCAAATCACGAATCACTTCTTTGCGGCCGGGTTCGGATCGCAACTGATTTTCGAACGCCAGCTCAACGCCTTCCTGGCCCTGGTCATCGACATCGGTAAAGCCGACGACATGCGCCGCCACTTCGCCGGCGGGGTAGAAGCGTTTGTATTCGGTCAGCCCGTACACGCCAGCAATGTCGTAATCGAGAATGCGCTCGGCGGCTTCCGGCGACAGATGTCGGCTGACGTACATAAAGGCCCGATGTTGCTGACGCCGGGCCGCCAGGGTGCGCACCGGCACGTCGGCCGCCTCAGCCAGCGTGGGTAAATCTTCTTCGCGCAGTTCACGCGGATCGGCCCAAACCGATACCACCGGCGTACTCACCGCCACCGGCTCGCCGTGGCGATCGGTCAACATGCCACGCGGGGCGTTCACCACTTCAATGCGTTGCCAGCGCGAGGTGCCCTGGTCGATCAGAAAGTCCTTATCAAGCACCTGCAAACTGACGACGCGCCAAACCACCAGCGCCACCAGGGCCGCCAGTACGGTTTGCACGAAATAGAATCGCCAGTTCGCCAACATTTAACGACTTGCCTCTTGCTCGTTTTGTGCCCGGCCCAACCAACGCACCTGGTCACTGCCGGGTTCGGTCATCTTTAATTGCTCACGCGCCAGCCGCTCGACCCGCGCTGGCGATGAAAACGCACTCTCTTCCAACAGTAAGCGGCCCCACTGCTCTTCCAGCGATTGCCCCTGCTGACGCATTGACTCCAACTGGGCGTAGCGCACGCGACTTTGATAAGTCACGCCCACCACCGAAAACGCCGATACCAACACCAGCACCAACAACACCAGCGTGAGCAGACGGCGCGGCCAGGGCGTCGCCATCACAACTTCTCTGCCACTCTTAAGGTGGCACTGCGCGAGCGTTGGTTGACGGCGATTTCTGCTTCCGTCGGCCGAACGGCCTTGCCGATGCGCTTCATTTTCCGATCAATAGCGCTGTCCAGAATCGGCAAGCCCGGCGGCAATTCCGGCCCTTGCTCGGCTTCGCGCATAAACTGCTTCACCTGGCGGTCTTCCAGGCTGTGAAAACTGATCACGGCCAGTCGTCCGCCCGGCGCCAGAATCTCCACAGCGTCTGCCAGCAATGCTTGCAGATCGTTCAATTCCTGATTGATGTGAATGCGAATCGCCTGAAAGCTGCGCGTCGCCGGATGCTTGTGGCGCTCCCAGGCCGGATGCGCCTCGGCAATTACTTCGGCCAGTTGCAAGGTGCGCGTCAGCGGTTCGTTTTCCCGTACCCGCAAGATGGCGCGCGCGATGCGTCGGCTGTAACGTTCATCGCCGTAGCGATACAACACATCCGCCAATTCGGTTTCGCTCACCCGAGCCAGCCAGTCGGCGGCGCTTTCGCCCTGAGTCGGGTCCATGCGCATATCGAGCGGGCCGTCGGCACGGAAACTGAACCCGCGCTCGGCGTCGTCCAGTTGCGGCGACGACACGCCCAAATCCAGCAACAGACCGCACACCTGACCCACCAGCCCCAGTGCTTTCAATTCGTTTTTCAGTTCGGCAAAGCTGGCGTGACAGACAGTGACGCGCGCATCGTCAGCGGCTAACTGCTGCGCCTGTTCAATGGCTTGCGGGTCTTTGTCGACCACCACCAAACGGCCGTCGCCGGCCAAACGCGTCAAAATCAGCCGGCTGTGACCGCCACGACCAAAGGTGCCATCCACATAAACGCCGCCGTCGACCGCCAGGGCGTCCACCGCTTCTTGCAGCAGTACCGTTTCGTGGCTGAATTGGCCGGGATCGACGGTCACAATGAAATTTGCTCCAGCTCGGCGGTGAGAGTGTCTTCGTCACCCGCCTCATCCAAATACGCATCACGGGTCTGAGCCCATTGCTCTTCAGACCAGAGTTCAAACTTATTGCCCTGCCCTAACAGCACGACCTTTTTATCCAGCCCGGCGTAATCGCGCAGCGGCGGCGGCACCAGTACGCGACCGGAGGCGTCCATCTCAACGTCGGTCGCGTGGCCGACCAACAACCGCTGAATGCGACGCGCGGCTTTATTAAAGCTGGATAACGCAGAAATTTTTTCCTGAATGACTTCCCATTCCGACAGCGGATAAATCAGCAAACAACGCGCTTCGGTATCGATGGTGGTTACCAGGGCACCTTCGGCCATCGATTGCAGCAAAGCGCGATAACGACTGGGCACGGCAATACGACCCTTGGCGTCTAACGCCAGGGTGTGTACGCCCCGCAACATCATCGTTTGATTTCCAGCCATCTCGGTTTGATCCGCGCTTTGTCGTTCGGCGACGGGTTAGTGGTCGCTAACAGCACCAAAAACCCACTTTCTGCCACTTTTCTCCACAATGCGACACTATAGGAGGCGCAACTGCCACAAGCAAGTGGTCACTAGCCGGGAAAGCCAAAAAAAAAGCTGTCAAAACAGAAGGTTAGGAAGTGGCTCACAGTCCCCGAACAAAAGTTAGCAAGCACTAACGACACAAAGCGCCGCAAGCGAGCCAAGTTAGCTTTGGAAGTTAAAGTGATTTATCAGGTCAAAGACTGTTTTCGAATGAATCTGAGGAGTTTGATAAGCAGAGGGAGCTAAAAACGAGAGACGAGAGACGAGAGACGAGAGACGAGAGACGAGAGACGCTAACTCAGCGTTTAGCGTCAGCGCAGCGTGCGTCTAGCGTCTCCCATTAAAAAAGGCGAGCTGGCCGATAAGCCGGGTTCTGTCGTGGACAGTCATTCATCTAGCCCTGACGTCACCGTCAGGATCAAGCAGCCTACCCGGTCCCGGCGCGGGCCACGCCTGTGTGGGACTCTATTTGGCCTTGCTCCGAGTGGGGTTTACCATCGCCGTCTCTGTTACCAGAGCCGCGGTGCGCTCTTACCGCACCTTTTCACCCTTACCGCTCGCAAGCGAACGGCGGTTTCCTTTCTGTTGCACTTTCCGTCGGCTTTCGCCGCCCAGACGTTATCTGGCACCCTGCCCTATGGAGCCCGGACTTTCCTCCCCTTCTTTCGAAGCGGCGACTGCCTGGCCAGCTCGCGCGGGCACAATACGGGTTTGCAGGGAATTGGCAAGTGTTTTAGCGATCAGCCGACGAACCGCCCAAAGCGACGATGCGCTCGTACCAGTCTTTCTTGCGACCCCCAATCAATTCCACCAGAGTTGCAGCGGCTTGCTTTGGCGGCATCAATGGCGCCAGAACTGCCATTAATTGATCGCCATCCAGTTGCGTCTGGCTCGGTTGATCGGCGCTATTAGCACCGCCAATCATCAACACAAACTCACCTTTGCGCTGGTCGGCATCCTGAGCGACAAGTTCCCGAACCTCAGCGGCTGTTCCACGCAAGACCGTTTCAAATTGTTTGGTCAGTTCGCGTGCTAATACCAGAGGTCGATCCGCACCCATGACGTCAACCAAGTCATCCAGGCAACGCTCAATACGATGGCTGCTTTCGTACAACACCAGCGTGCGTGTTTCATTCACCAGTTGTTGCAGGCGTTGCTGACGCTGGCCGGTTTTGGCCGGCAAAAAACCTTCGAAGACCCAACGGTCGGTTGGCAAACCCGCCACACTTAAAGCCGCGGTGACAGCACTGACGCCGGGCACCGGCCGGACATCAAATCCCGCTTGCGTAACCGCACGCACCAGCGGAAAACCCGGATCGGAAATCAGCGGCGTTCCGGCGTCGCTGATTAAGGCCACGCGCTGGCCTTGTTCGAGTAAAGAAAGAATAAAGTCGATACGCTCGCGCTCGTTGTGTTCGTGCACCGAAACCAGTTTCGGGCGCGCGCCCAAGTGCTCCAACAGGCGCTTGCTGTGACGCGTGTCTTCGCAACAACAGACGTCCACTTCGGTCAGTATTTGCGCGGCGCGGCGAGTGATGTCATCGAGATGACCGATGGGCGTTGCTACCACATAAAGCGCAGCGGGCAACGAAGAGTCGGTGGTCATGGAAGGCCTGTCGGTTGAGTGGCGGTGCGGTTTTCAAGCGCGCCGCCTTCTGGAGTAGAATGCTGCGCATTATTGTAACCGTCTTTAGGTGGAAGTTGACAATGCCCCTGCGCCCCAGCGCCCGGCTGCTTGCCTGGCTGTTCGTCGTCCTGTTGGCCGGTTGTGCCAGTCAGGGTTCCAGGCCGACCGGAGTGGACGGTTCGCTGACCGAATTGACCGTTCCGCAAAGCGTTGCCGAACGTCTCGATCTGACCCGCCAACTGTTGAACGAAGACCGCACCGAAGAAGCCGAAATCGCGCTCAGCGGTTTGCAGTTCGATCAACTCACCATCGCCGAACAAACCGACTACGCCGAACTACGCGCCGAATTGGCACTGCAACGCGGCGACGGCCAGGAAGCGTTGAACTGGCTGGTTGGCAATACCGCCTATTTGTTCGACGGCTTACCGATGCAACGACAAATCGATTTGCGTCTGAAGCGCGCCGAAGCCTATGCGCTGGTCGGTGAATACCTGGCCGCCGCCCGCGAACGCATTTTCCTGGCACCGCAACTGGACGCCGAACTGGCACAGAGCAACCGCGACAATATCTGGTCGGCACTGCAACGTGCGCCGGAAGACCAGATGCGCGCCTTAATTGAAGCCGAATCCAGCCCGGACCTTACCGGTTGGCTGGAGCTGGCGTTGATCAGCCGCGAAAGCGCCGACGACGTTCGCCAGCAATTGCTCGCCATCAACAGCTGGATTAACAGCCATCGCAACCACCCGGCAGCACGCGACCTGCCTGGCGATCTGGTATTGCTGCGTGAACTGGCCAACCGCCAACCGCAGAACATTGCCGTGCTGGTACCGCTGTCCGGCCCGCTGGAAAAAGCCGGCCGCGCCATTCGCAGCGGCTTGTTGGCCGCCTGGTATGACGCCCGTGCCAACGGACGTGACGCTCCGGCCATCACCTTTTTCGATACCGCTCTGAATGACGACGTCTACAACGTCTATAAACAGGCGGTGTTTGAAGGCGCCGATCTGGTCATCGGTCCGCTCGACAAAAACCGCGTCCAACGACTGCAAAGCCAGGCTGCCTTAACCGTGCCAGTGCTGGCATTGAACTACGGCGACGAGCGCCTGCCCGCACCGGAGAATTTCTACCAATTCGGTCTGGCACCGGAAGACGAAGCCATGCAGGTGGCCGATCAGGCCTGGCAGGAAGGCCATCGCCGCGCCATGGTGCTGGCGCCCAATACCGATTGGGGCCGCAAAGTCAGCGATGCCTTCGTACAGCGCTGGGAACGCCAGGGCGGCAGCATCACCAGCAAATCGCTGTTCACCCAGCCGGACCAATATCTCTACACCGTCAAGCGCGCGCTCAACATCGACGACAGTGAAACCCGCGAGCGCAACCTGCGTCGCTTTACCGAGCGCGAGCTGGTGTTTGAGCCACGTCGTCGGGAAGACGTCGACTTCATTTTTATGGTCGCCTTCCCGCCACAGGCGCGACAGCTCAAACCGATTCTGAATTATCAGTACGCCACCGCCATTCCGGTGATGGGCACCTCGCATTTGTATGGCGGTACGCTCAACCGTGAACGCGACGAAGACCTCGATGGCGTCCAGTTCGTAGAAATGCCGTGGAAGCTGCACCATTCAGCGCTCGAAAGCAGCATTGATCAGGCTTTCAACGAAGAGTTCAGCGGATACGAAACGCTGGTGGCACTGGGCGTGGATGCCTATCACCTGCACCCGCGTCTGGTGCAGTTGCAGCGCTTCCCGACCGCCCGACTGTACGGTGAAACCGGCACCCTGCGTCTGGACGATGGTCGCCGTATTCACCGCGAACTGACCTGGGCCACCATGACCAACGGCGTTGCCCGCGCCAGTGAAGGCCCGTTACCGTCGAGCGCACCGCGCCCCTGATGGCCTGGCGACCGAGCGCCGGTACAGACGCCGAAGACCGGGCCGAGCAATGGTGTCGTCAGCAAGGCTGGCGCACCCTGGCGCGCAATTATCGCGTCACTCAGGGTGAACTGGATTTGATTTGTGACGACGGCAATGCCCTGGTGTTTATTGAAGTGCGGCAACGTAGCAACCCGAATTACGGCGGTGCAGCCGCCTCGGTCACCGTCGCCAAACAACGCAAACTGATTGCCGCCGCCCAGCGTTATTTGCAGGACAACCCGCGGCAGGCGCGCCGGCCAAGCCGATTCGACGTCATCACACTCGACGCCAACGGCCAACTGGATTGGATCAAAGGAGCTTTTACCGCCGGATGAACGCGGACAACATCATTTACGAACAAATCGGCCAGAGTCTGGAAAGCTTCCAACTGGCAGCCGAGCAACTCGACGACCTGTTGCATCACGGCGCCGAATTGCTGACTCAGGCGTTGCTGAACGACGGCAAAATTCTGGTGTGTGGCATGGGCAGCTCCGCCGCCAACGGCCAGGGCTTCGTCGCCCGCATGCTCAGTCGCTTCGAGCGCGAACGCCCGGGCCTGCCAGCACTGGCGCTGTCGGCTGACGGCCTGTTGCTCACCGGCATCAGCCACGACACCAACCCCAACGACATTTATTCCCGTCAGTTGCGAACGCTCGGCCACGAAAACGATGTGCTGTTAACGCTGTCGGCGACCGGCAATGCACCGCCGGTGATCCGGGCGATTCAAGCCGCGCACGAAATGGGCATGAGAGTGGTCGCCCTGACCGGCGGCAGTGGCGGCGACATCGCCGCGCTACTGGAAGACAACGACGTAGAATTACGCGTCGCCGCCGACAAAAGCGGCCTGATCCAACTCACCCATCACTTACTGTTGAACTGCCTCGGCGAATTGATCGAGCACCAACTGTTTGGAAGCGAACTCTGATGAAAGCCTCACTGCCAACACTCGCCCTGACACTCAGCCTGACTCTGGGCTTGACCGGCTGCGCCTCCATCCTCGGCGGCGTCTCCGGCGATGAACCGATCACACCCAATCCACAAGGTCGTTCGATGGGCGAAGTCATCGACGACAAGAGCCTCGCCACCCGGCTGGAAGTGAACCTCAATAAGGCGTCACCGGGGCTGCAAGAGGGTCGTATTCAGGTGTACGCCAACGCCGGCATTATTTTGTTGGTCGGCCAGGTCGCCAGCGATGCGCTGGTGCGTCAGGCATCGGAAGTGGCCCGGCACGACCCGGCAGTCAAGGCGGTACACAATCACCTCTCTGTCGGACAGCCGCTCTCCGCCGGCGTGCGCGCCAACGACAGCTGGCTGGCGGTTAAAGTGCGCTCGCGCATGTTCACCCGCGACAACTTCCCGTCCTCACACGTGGAAGTCATCGTCGAGGCGGGCGTGGTTTATCTGATGGGCCGGGTCAACGAGCAAACGTCTCAGCAGGCGGCGCAGATAGCCACCGAAGTGAACGGCGTGCAACGCGTTGTAACGGTCTTTTCGCGACCGGCCAGCGCCAATCCCTGATCGAAATCAGGACAAGCGGATCGCAACAGGCTAACCTGAACTCAGGAGACAATGGATCGGCGCGGGATGCGCCTGCCGGCCACGACGAAGGGGGTGCCCATCATGTTCGCGAACCAGCATATCGTTGTCCTGATTGACCCAGCCGAAGACAGTGCACTGGCCGTACAAAAGGCCAGTCGACTCGCCAAACTCGAAAACGCCCGCTTGACGCTCTTCGCTTGCGGCTACAACGCCACTCTGGCGTCCAATCATCCGCTTGATCCCGAATCCGCCGAGCGGGCAAAAAAAGCCTACATGCACCGCCTGCTCGATGGCCTTGAAACCGTCGCCGACATCGCCCGGGGCGAAGGCGTCGAGGTCAAGACCGAAGGCGTTTGGGACAAACACGCCGGTGCCGCGCTGCTGCAATTTCTGGAACAGCATCCGTGCGACATGGTGGTCAAAGCGACGCATCACCAGAACGTCATCCAACGCACCTTTTTCAGCCAGACCGACTGGGAATTGATTCGCCACTGCTCGCTGCCGTTGCTGTTGACCAAAGCCAACGCCTGGAACGAACCGATGCGGGTAACCGCTGCGGTCGATCCGGTACAGGCCAACGACAAACCCGATTCGCTGGACGAACACATCGTACGTTGGGGCAAAGATTTCGCATCGCGGCTGCACGGCGAATTGCAATTACTGCACGTCTACGACCCGACGCCGTTGCTGATCTATCTCGACCAGCCGACCATCGACAGCGCCGACATCAGCGAAGACATCCGCGACCAACACGATGCCGCACTGAAAGCGCTGGCAGCCCAACACCAGATCGCCGAAACCAACACCGTGCTGGAAACCGGCTCAACGCTGTCGGTCATTCCCGATCATCTGCATCAGGCCAACATCGATCTGGTGATCATGGGCGCAGTACCGCGTTCCGGGCTGGAGCGCTGGCTGCTCGGCCACACCGCCGAGAAAATTCTCGACCGCATCACCGTGGATATTCTGATCGTCAAATAGCGTTTTTTTCAGACAAAAAAATGGCCCCTTATCGGGCCATTTTTTATGACTTAGGCGAAACCGTGCGCGCTAGAAAATCTCTTCCGGTTCCAAGCCAAACAGCGATGGCTCACCAAAATCAACGCCTTCCCCTTGCTCGTCCGGCGGCACAATCTGGCCTTCGTAATCCGGATTATCGCGCGACACAATAATTTCCACACGGCGGTTTTGCGCACGTCCCTCTTCGGTGTCGTTACTCGCCAAAGGTTCCGTACTGCCGTGCCCGACAATCTGGAATCGCTCCTCCGGCATTTCCGGTGCTTCCCACAAATACTCACCCACCGACAACGCCCGCGCCGCACTGAGCAACCAATTATTGCGGAACTGAGCCGAGCGAATCGGAATGTTATCGGTGTGGCCTTCAATGGAAATACTGCCCGGCACCGTCACCAACAATTCGCGCACCCGGTCGAGAATGGGCAGGAACCGATCAGCCACGTAATCGGTGCCTTCACCAAACGACTGCTCTTTCACGCGGATAATAATGGTCTGATTGACCGTCTCAATTTCCAGCAGCCCCTCGGCAATCACATCCGACAGCGCATTGGCCATCGCCTCGGCCTGCTGTTGCACTTCTTCGTTGATCGAATCCAGCGGCACAACAATGCGCCGCGTCAATTCACCCCGATCACCCTGCGCCTCTTCCTGTGCGGTCATGGTGTCCTGGCACAGCACTTCCAGCGAATCGCGCAATTCATCGACGGTGTTCTGGCGCACCACATTCAGCGGTGTCGGCTCCGGGCGACCGGGGCTGAATTCGCGCGCGATGATGCTGGTGCCTTTGGGAATGTAATCGGCCAGCACTTCAGACTGGATACCGAAAGCGTTGCGCAGCGAACCCGCCAGACGCTTGAACTTCAAAGCGTCCAATTCCGAGAACGACAGCAACAACACAAAAAAGCACATCAACAGTGCCATCAAATCTGAGAAGGTGGCCATCCAGGCGGCTAGGCCAGGCTCACATTCGGGGCAATCGTCTTCGACTTCTTCGCTCATGACGTCTCCGCTAGCGCTGCCTTAATCGGCGCCACGCTTGGTGGCCGGCAGATAGCTCTTCAACATGGACTCAATAATACGAGGGTTCTGGCCGCCCTGAATCGAGATCAGGCCATCAATGACCATGCGCTGGATGCGTTCTTCTTCTTCAGCGCGCAACTTGAGTTTGTCTTTGATCGGCAACGCGAAGGCGGTTGCCATGTAGGATCCATACAGCGTTGTCAGCAGTGCCACCGCCATGGCCGGGCCGATGGATTTGGGGTCATCCATATTCGCCAACATGGCAACCAGGCCAATCAGCGTACCGATCATCCCCATCGCAGGCGCCACATCGCCAATATAAGAAAAGAAATAACCACCGGCCAAATGACGTTCCTTGGTCATTTTCATATCGCGAGACAACAACTGGCGCACCACATCGGGATCGTGACCGTCGACCAATAACTGAATGCCTTTTGCCAGAAACTCGTTGCTGGTTTCGCGACCTTCTAACGACAGCAAACCGCCCTTACGAGCGGCATCGGCCAGTTCGACGATTTCGTCGATCAGATCTTCCGGCTGCACAATCTTGAACGAAAACGCCTTGCCGATAATGCCGCCGACGCTGAGAAACTTGTCCAGCGTCAGCTTCGACATCGCCACGAAAATGGAGCCGACCACCACGATCAGAATGGACGGTACGTTAACGTACATTCCCACGCTGCCGTTCAGCAGCATCGACATGGCGACCATGGCAAAGGCGCCAAACATGCCGATAATAGAAGCTAAATCCACAGTGAACCCTTCCCCAACAATCCGGTTTCCAAACCCGACTTGATATTCTAGCAGCAGTTCCCCGTCGCTCGCTGTCTTTACGCGGCGTCATATCGCGGTCTGGCCAGAGTAATCAGAGTATCGGCCGCACCCTGCAATAGTTGATTCCTTTTGCCGGCGCCGTTACCGTTGCGCCGAATCTGCACGCAGGAAAATCCAATGACCGACACCAAAGAAACCGATTTTGAAAGCCAGATGCAAGCCCTGGAACAATTGGTCGAACGCCTTGAGTCGGGTGAACTGTCATTGGACGACGCCATGAAAACCTTCGAGCAGGGCATTCGCTTAACGCGCGACTGCCAAGCGGCGCTCGACACCGCCGAACAAAAAGTTCAGGTTCTGCTGGGCGAAGCTGGCGCTGAACGACTTGAGCCGCTTGACGACGAAGATTGAACCCAGTGTCCAACCCCTTAGACGATTTTCTGCACGCCAGTCGCACCCGCCTGGAAGCTCACCTGGCGACCCTGCTCGCCGACACCACCGCCCCTCGCCTCACCGACGCCATGCGCTATTCAATGCTCGGCGGCGGCAAACGGTTGCGTCCGCTGTTGGTTCACGCCACCGCTTTGAGTTTGGGCGACACCAGCGAGCGCTGGCTGGCACCGGCGGCGGCCGTCGAAATGATCCATGCCTACAGTCTGATTCACGACGACTTACCGGCCATGGACGACGACGATTTACGCCGCGGCCGCCCCACCAATCACCGCGCCTTCGATGAAGCCACCGCCATTCTCGCCGGCGATGCGTTGCAAAGCCTGGCTTTCGAACACCTCAGCCAGGCCACCGACCTCGCGGTCGAAACCCGACTGAGCATGGTGCATAGACTGGCACAAGGCAGTGGCCGCCAAGGCATGGTTGGCGGCCAGATGCAGGATTTGCTTGCCGAAGGCCAGACGCTGCAACCGACCGAACTTGCCAACATTCACCGGCTGAAAACCGGCGCGTTGATCGAAACCGCCATCGCCTTCGGCGCGCTCTGCGCCCAGGCCAACGCCGCCACTCAAGACAGCCTGCAACGCTACGGCGCCGCTCTGGGCCTGGCGTTTCAAATTACCGACGACATTCTTGATGTCACCAGCGACACCGCCACGCTGGGCAAACCCCAAGGCAGCGACGCCGCACGCGGCAAATCGACCTACGTCAGCTTGCTGGGTCTGGACGGCGCCCGCGAACACGCCGCCGAGCAAACGGCTGAGGCATGTCGCGCACTGGAAGAACTCAACCTGCCGGACGATGCCCCCCTGCCCTGGCTCGCCGACTGGCTGCTCGGCCGCAATCACTGACGCCGATCAGGCTGCGACGCATTGCCGCTGGGGTCGCCGCTGGCTTTCCGGTAAACTGTGCGCCGCCATCGACAGGGTGGTTTTCACCGGGCCGGCCAAGGCATTAGGCTGGTTTCGATCTTCACAGTACGGACAGCCCGACAGGGCTACGGCAGGACCAGACCGCATTCATGAAGGTATTTACCCGCATCCCGCAACAACGGCCCACCACGCCACTGCTCGACCGCATTGATCTGCCTGCCGATCTGCGTCAACTGAGCCCGGCCGAATTGCCCAAACTCGCCGATGAACTGCGCGAATTTCTGCTCTACAGCGTCGGTCAGACCGGCGGCCATTTCGGCGCCGGCCTCGGCGTTGTTGAACTGACCATCGCACTGCACTACGTCTATAACACCCCGGTCGAAAAACTGGTCTGGGACGTCGGCCACCAGGCCTACCCACACAAAATTCTCACCGGTCGCCGCGAGCGCATGCACAGCATTCGTCAAGCCGGCGGCCTGGCCGCCTTTCCCAAGCGCGAGGAAAGCGACTACGACACCTTCGGCGTCGGTCACTCCAGTACATCCATTTCCGCCGCACTCGGCATGGCGATCACCGACCGTTTGCTCGGCGAAGGCCGCCAGACGGTTGCCGTTATCGGAGACGGTGCCCTCACCGCCGGCCTCGCCTTCGAAGCCTTGAACCACGCCGGTCACGATGGCGCCAACCTGCTGGTCATTCTGAACGACAACGACATGTCGATTTCCGAAAACGTCGGCGCCTTATCCACCGCCTTCGCGCGTGTCTTTGCCTCCAAAACCTATTCGCACCTGCGCGAGAATTCGAAAAAAGTGCTGCAGAATTTACCGCCGGTTCTGGAGTTTGCCCGGCGCGCCGAAGAACACGTTAAAGGCATGATGTCGCCGGCCACTTTGTTCGAAGAAATGGGCTTCAATTACGTCGGCCCGGTTGATGGACACGACGTCGTCGGCCTGGCGCAAACGCTGCGTAATTTACGCACCTTTAAAGGCCCGCAATTTCTGCACGTCGCCACGCAAAAAGGCAAAGGTTTCACACCGGCGGAAAACGAACCGATCAAGTACCACGCCATCACCAAACTGGAAAAATCCGACGCCGGACATGCCGCCACCAGCGCGCCAACAGGCACCAAATATTCGGCCGTGTTTGGACAGTGGCTGTGCGACATGGCGCAGGCCGATGAAAAACTGATCGGCATCACCCCCGCTATGCGCGAAGGCTCAGACCTGGTGCAGTTTTCTGAACGTTTTCCCAAACGCTACATCGATGTCGCCATTGCCGAACAACACGCAGTGGCTTTGGCCGCTGGCCTCGCCTGCGATGGCGCCAAGCCGGTGGTCGCAATTTACTCGACCTTTTTGCAACGCGCCTACGACCAGTTAATTCACGACGTCGCCATTCAAAACCTCGACGTCCTGTTCGCCATCGACCGCGCCGGTTTAGTCGGCGAAGACGGCCCGACACACGCCGGCAGTTTCGATTTAAGCTTCCTGCGTTGCGTACCCAATCTGGTCATCATGGCGCCGAAAGACGAAGCCGAATGCCGGCGCATGCTGACCACCGGTTATCGCCATCCGGGTCCGGCGGCGGTGCGTTATCCGCGCGGCACCGGGCCGGGCGCTGCTATCGACAACAACCTCGACGACCTGCCGATTGGTAAAGCCGAAGTACTGCGCGAGGGCAAAGACATCGCCATTCTCGCCTTCGGCAGTCTGGTCACACCGGCGCAACAAGTTGCCGACGCGCTGAACGCCACTCTGATCAACATGCGCTTTATCAAACCGCTCGATCGCGAGCGTGTGCTGGCCGTTGCCGCCAGTCACAGCCGATTGGTCACAGTGGAAGAAAACGCCATCATGGGCGGTGCCGGTTCGGCGGTCAGCGAATGTCTGAACGACGCTGGCCTGAGCGTCGAGCTGTTGCAATTGGGCTTGCCGGATCGTTTTATCGAACACGCCAAACCCACAGAAATGCTACGCGAAGCCGGCCTGGACGCCGCTGGTATTCAGGCTGCAATAGAGCAACGCTGGAGGTAACACCTCGACGCGCCCGCGCAAAACGGAGGTTGCATGAACAACGAAGTCGAAGTCTGGCGCGAACGACTCAGCGCCAAACCCGGTTGCACCGAAGAGACGCCCTTCGGCCCGCAGGCGTTGGTGTATAAAGTCGCCGGAAAAATGTTCGCGCTGCTGATGATTGATCGCACACCGCTGGGCATGAATCTCAAATGCGACCCGCAACAGGCGCTGATCATTCGCGACACCTTCAGTGCCGTCACGCCCGGCTACCACATGAATAAAAAACACTGGAATACGATCGATCTCGAGGCCGGTCTGGACATTGAACTGGTGCAAAGCTGGATCGACGATTCCTATGAACTGGTCAAACAAACACTGCCCAAAGCAGTCCAAGCCCGCCTCGTTCATCAAGGAGAATCAGAAGGAGAGTCATCATGAACGATTTGACGCTGGTCATCGGCAACAAAAATTATTCATCCTGGTCGCTGCGCCCCTGGTTGCTGCTCAAACAATTCAAAGTGCGTTTCAAGGAAGTGCGCATTCCGTTGTACGAAGCACGCACGTCGGCATTGATGGCGCAATACTCACCCAGCGGAAAAGTGCCGGTACTCGATATGGGCGGCCTCACGGTCTGCGATTCGCTCGCCATTGCTGAAACCGTGAACGAGCGTTTTCTTGACGGTCAGGGCTGGCCCGGTAATCCGAATTTGCGTGCGCTCGGTCGCGCGGCCGTAGCCGAAATGCACTCCGGGTTTTTCGCGCTTCGCAACGCCATGCCGATGAATTGCCGCCGTCGGGTCAGCGGTTTTAAACCGGATGCCGCCACGCAAAAAGACATCGACCGGGTGTGTGAATTATTGGGTGATTTATTGCAGCGCTCCGAAGGGCCATTTCTGCTCGGAAAATTCTCCATCGCCGATGCATTTTACGCCCCGGTGGCAAGTCGATTCACAACCTATGGCATCGCCGTGCCGCAGGAAATCAGCCAATGGATGGGCGAACTGAACCGGCTCAAAGCCATGCAAGAATGGCTCAGTGCCGCTCAGGAAGAAGCCGAAACCATCGCCGAATCGGAAATCGCCGACGCCTGATTAACCGAGGCGTTGTCACGCCTTCATACGCGAGAACAACCATGCTCAGTGCCGAACAACGCCAACACTTCGATCGCGACGGCTACGTGCTGTTGCCGCAACAACTCAGCGCCGCCGATCGTGCTGCGTTGATTGATCGCGCTTATGAATTAATTGAGAGCGCCGAAATCGATCCGAACGTGCGCTTTTCCACCGTCGACCGCGAACATCTGAACAACGATTTCTTTCTCGGTTCGGCGGAAAAAGTGCGCTGCTTTTTTGAAGAAAAAGCCTTCAACGACGCCGGCGAACTGGCCCAGCCTCGAGCACAGAGCATCAATAAAATCGGCCATGCCTTGCACGATCTGGACGAGGTGTATCGCGAAGTGGCGCAACGTTCTGTGTTTGGTGACATCGCGCGCGATCTGGGCCAGCAACAGCCCAGCCTGTATCAGACCATGGTGATTTTTAAACAGCCGCGCATCGGTGGCGAAGTGGTCTGGCATCAGGACGCCAGTTTCTTCTATACCGAACCGAGCAGCGTGCTGACGTATTGGTTTGCACTGGAAGATGCGACGCTGGAAAACGGTTGCCTGTGGCTCGACCCTGGCGGCCAGACCGGCCCGCTGCGCGAACGCTATCACTGCGATGGCAAAGAGATGTGGATGGTGCCGCTCGACGCAACGCCCTGGCCCACCGACAGCGGCACGCCGATGCCGGTTAAGGCCGGCGATCTGCTGGTGTTTCACGGCCACTTGCCGCATTACAGTGCAGCCAATCGCTCGGCGCGTTCGCGCCTGGCACTGACCTTTCACGTCGTCGATGGCGCACTGCCTTACGCGCCAGAAAACTGGTTGCAACGGCCGACGCTCGGTCCGTTTTTAATGTGATGAATGGGGCATCGGCTACTCGCCGATGTCCTCGTTCCACAAGGTCGGTTCGGCTTCAATAAAGCCTTCCATCATCGCAATGCAATCGGCGTTCTGCACCACCTCAATCTGGACGCCACGCTCGCGCAACAAGCCTTCCTCGCCCATAAAGGTGTGGTTTTCACCGATCACGACTTTGGGAATGCCGTACAGCAAGATGGCGCCAGTACACATCGGGCACGGCGATAAGGTGGTGTACAACACACAGTCGCGATACACCGAAGCGGGCAAACGACCGGCGTTTTCCAGCGCATCCATTTCACCGTGCAACACCGTACTGCCGTGTTGCACGCGCCGGTTATGACCGCGCCCGATGATGCGCCCTTCGTGCACCAGCACCGAGCCAATGGGAATACCGCCTTCGTCCAGACCGAGTCGCGCTTCGTCAATTGCCGCCTGTAAAAATGCATCCATCTGCTAGTCCTCTTTGACGGTTACTGTTCCAGTTGCACGTTCAACCAGCATAGCCCGTGCCAGCCGTCACAGGCGACGCACTGCATAAATCAGCGGCAGACGTACCCGCACCGACAAGCCGCCGGATGGATGATTCGCCAGCAATAAATCGCCGCCGTGGGCGTGCACGATGCTTTGCGCAATGCCCAGACCCAACCCCATGCCGCCGGCGTTGCGGGCACGGCCGTGGTCGAGTCGACTGTAGGGTTTGAACAGCTTGGAGAGATCGCTGTCTGGCAAGCCGGGGCCGTGATCGCGAATGCGGATTTCCACGCTGTCGCCAACCACCGCCAGACTCACCTCGGCGCGGTCGCCATACTGAATGGCGTTGTCGATCAGGTTGGCGAGGCTGCGTTTCAGCGCCAGCGGTTTGCCGACGTAATCAACCGCATCAGACACCGTGACCGACACCGACTGCGCCGCCACCCGGCGCTCGTCGGCAATCTTCAACAGTAAGGCACCGAGATCGACCGGGCGCGGGTCTTCGTGAATATCGGTGTCGCGCACCGTTTGCAGCGCGCCCTTGACCATCATTTCCAGCTCTTCCAAGTCTTCGTCGAGCGAGGCGCGCAGGCTGTCGTCGTCGATCAATTCCGCTTGAATGCGCAAGCGGGTGATGGGTGTGCGCAAGTCGTGCGAGATGGCGGCGAACAAACGTTCGCGATCGTCCAGATACCGCTGAATGCGCAGCTTCATCGCCTCAAACGCTTCGGCGGTGGCGTCCAGTTCGCGCATGCCCGAGGCCGAGACCGGCGGCTCTTCCACGCCCCGGCCAAAGGCATCGGCGGCTTCGGCCAGTCGGCGCAGCGGTCGGGTTTGCCAGCGCACGAACAGAAAACACAGCACGCCGACCACGAACAAGGTCGCGCCCAGCGACCACCACCGTTCCGGCGCCAGACCGCGATCACGATCGAGAATGTACGGATCGGGCATCAGCGTCGCCAGATACAACCAATGGCCATTATCGAGCGGTACCTGGGCGACAACGATGGGCGCCGGATCGGGTTCCAGAACCAGACTTTGGCGAATCCAGCGCACCGGCATTTCGGTCAGCGGAATGCGCTCGTCGTACAACCGAACCGCCGACGGCATCGCCAGCGCCAGTTGCACCGGCTGATCAATTTCGGCTTTGAGTTGCGTCTGAATGGCGCCGAGCAGCGGCGCCCGCCACGGATCGTTCACTTCCGGCTCAATCGGCAAGCGCGTCTGATTAACGCTGATGAACAAACGGCTGCCGCCGACTTCGCGTTGCTGCTCAATCACAATCGGCCGCACGTTATCCGGCAGCGCCTGAAAATAACGAATGGTCGATGCCAGCGACACCGCCATGTATTGAGCGTTTTCGTTGATGCGCGCGCGGCTGTCGCTGCGCACCTGGCTGGCCCAAATCAAACTGGTGCTGAGCTGCGCCAAACTGATGCCGGTCAACATCACCAGCAACAAACGGGCAAACAGCGATTTCGGCAGCCAGGCTTTAATCGGGCGCATGCAGCCGTTCCACATCGGCGGTGAACACATAGCCCTGACCGCGCACGGTTTTGATCAGTTGCGACGAATCGCTGCCCGACAACCGCGTGCGCAAACGACTGATCTGCACATCCAGATAACGATCCAGCGGACCCAGATCACGCCCGCGTGTCGACTTCATCAAATAGGAGCGCGACAACACATCGCCGGCGTGATCGAGGAACAATTTCAGCAACTGAAAATCGGCGCCACTGATGCTTTCCGGCTGGCCGCCCTGCAACGTCAGCGTGCGTTCCAGACCATCGAGCACATGGCCGCGAAACCGATAGTAACGACCGCCATCGTCGGCGCTGTGTTGCATCGGCTCATAACGACGATGAATGGCCTTAATGCGCGCCAGTAATTCGCGCGGACTGAACGGCTTGGCGATGTAATCGTCCGCACCCATTTCCAGGCCAACGACGCGGTCGGTTTCCTCGGCATTGGCGGTCAGCATGATGATTGGTACGTCCGACACCGCCCGCACTTTCTGGCAGACGCTGAAACCATCCTGGCCGGGCAACATGATGTCGAGCACCACCAATGAAATATCCGGCGTTTGTCGGAACAACGTCAGAAAGGATTCGCCATCGGCAGCGACATCGACCTGGTAATTGTTTTTCTCCAGATAGGTTTTCAGCAATTCGCGGATTTTGTAGTCGTCATCGACCACGACCAGACGTTTGGCTTTCATCACTTCAAGGCTCTTAACGATTGCGCCAATTGCGCAGTGGCGGTTTCGGGGCTGACGCTGTCGTCGATAAAAAAGCGGTGCACAATTTCAAACACCGCGTCTTCGGTTTCCGGCGAGGTGGCCATCGAATGCGCCATCGACGGCGCCAATCGATGTTCGTCCGCCGCCTGATTAAACACATGATGCGAGGCGCGCGAACAATCGTCGAAACCCGCCATCGTCAAATCGCGCCGCACCGGAATCGTGCCCTTGGCGAGACTGAATTCGCGCTGCACCGACGGCGCCAACAGCGTTTCAATAAACGGCTGGGCGGAAATCGGATTGGGGTTGTCTTTGAACTGCACGAAGGTGTCGATGCTGTACAGATGCTGCTCGTTAGTGCCAGGCACGGCCAGGCACAAATAATCTTCGCCGGCTTTCAGGCCCCAGGCAGTGAATGCCCCTTTCACCCAGTCGCCCATGATCTGCGCCGCCGCATCGCCGTCGGCCACCATGCGACTGGCGTCCTGCCAACTGCGGTTGATCATGCCCGGATCCATCAGCGACTTCAGTTCGCGCAAGCGTTCAAAAGTCGCAACGACGCGAATGTCTTCCAGCACCGCCGGGTCCTGCTCAACAAAATAACGCCGATAAAATTCCGGCCCGGCTTCGCTCAGCAACAGCACTTCAAACAAGGTCGCGTTCTGCCAGGGTTGGTTGCCGTGCGCCAGCGGCACAATGCCGGCGGCGCGCAACCTTGGCGCGGCGCGCATCAACTGGCTCCAGGTAGTTGGCAGCGGCAAATCGAGTTGTTCGAACACCTTGGGGTTCAGCCACATCCAATTGATGCGATGAATCGACAGCGGTACCGCTACTACCTGACCATCGACCCGAATTAAATCGTCCACCACCGGATAAAACAGACCGTCCGCCGCCAGCGCCGGGTTCGACAGCGGCTGCAAGAAACCCAATCCCGACCAGTATTGAATGTTCGGCCCGATGATTTGCGCCGCGCCCGGCGGCGAACCGTTGATGACGCGCGCCTTCAACACCGCCATGGCCGAATCGCCGCCACCGCCGGGCACCGGATAGTCCTGCCAGTTTAAACCGCGTTCGGCCAAACCTTGCTTCAGCACATCAGCCGCTTCAACCTCTCCGGCCGAAGTCCACCAGTGCAACACTTCCAAGGTCGGCATGTCCGCCGAGACGGCATACGGCAGCCAGCAGGCCCAGAGAAGACAGCAGCACAGGGAACGAAGAATGGCGGGTTTCATCAGACGGACATCACAGCGTTTTCGCCATCCTAACCCAGCAAAACCCTTCAAAGTATTACTAAATCTTAGCGCTGTCTTACCGTCAGTAACCGCTGTCTTGCGGGCAAGTTTGCGCAACGTCCCAGGGTGTCGTTTACGCCGGTTCGAGGCGGCGAGACATCGCCGTTCAGGCTCTCTTTCGGCCACCTTTCAACCGGGCCGGCGGGTTATTCACAGTCAGGTTGCCAAGCCTCCTAGAGTGGCTCAGTCGGCCGCAACGGATAAGAAACACACAACGCGGCCTGAACAATAATGACAGCGAGAGAATCGAGATGAAGAAGATGCAAACGACCGTTGCCGGTGTCACGCTGGCGGCGACCCTGAGCCTGGGCGTTCAGGCTGAAACACTGACCATCGAAAGCTGGCGTGTGGACGATAAAGACCTGTGGGAAGACATTCTGATTCCGGCGTTTAACGCCGAACATCCGAACATTGAAGTGCGTTTTAACGCCACGGCCCCGACCGAATACGACTCCTCCATCAACGCCCGTCTGCAAGCCGGAACCGCGGGTGACCTGATCACCTGCCGTCCGTTCGACCAGTCGCTGAGTCTGTTCAACCAAGGCTACCTGCAACCGCTGAACGGCCTGGACGCGCTCGACAACTACCAGGATTTCGCCAAGCGTGCCTGGAGCACCGACGACGGTGAAACCACCTTCTGTCTGCCGATGGCTTCAGTCATTCATGGCTTCTTCTACAACAAAGCCATTTTTGACGAACTGGATCTGGACATCCCGGAAACGCGCGATGAATTCTTCGCCACACTGAACACCATCAAAGACGACTCCGACTACACACCGCTGGCGTTGGGCACCAACGATCAGTGGGAAGCCAACCAGATCGTTTTCACCAACATCGGTGCAAATTACTGGAAAGGTGAAGAAGGCCGACTGGCGCTGTTGTCTGGCGACGCCAAATTCACCGACGACGAGTTCGTCGACGTCTGGAAAGAAATGGCCAGCTGGGGCGACTACATGGGTCGCGGTTACGAAGCCCAGACCTACGGCGACTCGCAAAACCTGTTCGCTTTAGGCCGCGCGGCCATTTACCCGACCGGTTCCTGGGACATTTCCTATTTCAACAACCAGGCGATCTTCGAGTTCGGCGCCTTCAAACCGCCGGTCGCTGACAGCGGCGACACCTGCTACATCTCGGATCACACCGACATGGGCATCGGCATCAACCCGGCCAGCAAAAACGGCGATGCCGCCCGCACCTTCCTCGACTGGGTTGCCAGCGCTGATTTCGCCGACCTGTTCACCAACGAAGTCACCGGTTTCTTCTCACTGTCGAACCATCAGGTTGAAGTGCAGGATCCGGTCGCGGCGGAAATGATTTCCTGGCGCAACGATTGCGAATCCACCATTCGCTTGAACGCCCAGGTTATGAACCGTGGCACGCCGAACATGGAACAGGAACTGTGGGTGGTTTCCAGCCAGGTTCTGAACGGCACTTTGTCGCCGGAAGACGCGGCTGAACAGATTCAGGACGGTTTCGAGCAATGGTACGAACCTCAGTCCAAATGATTTGAAAGGGCTGATGAGCCGGTCACTCTCCCGGCTCTTTGAGGGGCGGTCACGCCTCTCCTTTTTTTATCCCTGCCGGGCTTTTTAATTCGCAAAAAGCCCGGCTGTTTTTAGCCGTTCCGAGGTTCACCATGAAACGCGCTTTCCCCTGGCACCTGATTTTTTTCCTGGCGCCGGCCGTGCTGATTTACACCCTGTTCAGCGCCTATCCGTTATTCGATACGTTGCGCCTGAGTTTGTTTACCGACAGCCCCGATGGTGTCCGTCAGTTTCATGGCCTGGGTAATTTTTTTACTCTGCTGGGCGATGACAACTGGTCCGGTCCGTTCTGGAACGCGCTGTGGAATAACACCAAATTTTTTATCATTCACATGCTGGTGCAAAACCCCATCGGTTTGTTGTTGGCAGCCTTGCTCAGCCTGAAAGATTTACGCGGTGCGCGCGCCTATCGCACGCTGATTTTTTTACCGACGTTGTTATCGGTCGTCATCATCGGTTTTATCTGGCAATTAATGCTGAGTCCGTTGTGGGGCGTGACCGAAGGTTTTCTTGATTTCTTTGGACTGGGCTTTTTATTCGAAGCCTGGCTCGGTCGTGAAAGCAGTGCCTTAATTACGCTGGCGTTGATTTCGGTGTGGCAGTTTGTCGGCATCCCGATGATGTTGATTTACGCCGCGCTGCTGTCGATTCCGGACGACTTAATTGAAGCCGCCCATGTCGATGGCGCTTCACCCTGGCGCATTTTCTGGCGCATTCGCGTGCCATTGATTTTGCCGACTTTAGGCCTGGTCACCATTCTGACGTTCGTCGGAAATTTCAACGCCTTCGAATTGATTTACGCCGTTAAAGGCGCACTCGCCGGACCGAATTTTTCCACCGATATTCTGGGTACGTTTTTCTATCGAACTTTCTTCGGTTACCAGTCGCAAATTGGCTCGGCCACCATGGGTGCCACGGTCGCAACGATGATGTTTTTAGTCATCCTGGTCGGCGTCATGCTGTATTTCTTTATCGTTCAGCGTCGACTGACGCGTTACCAATGGTGAGGCTGTTTATGTCACGTTTTTCTTGCAGGAGCCGCCGCCAATGAACGGACCTTCCAATCGACTCAGCAGCAAAGCGCTGGTGCATTTCACGCTGCTCGGTTACACCCTGATCGCGCTGTTCCCGATCATTTTGGTGATCATCAATTCATTCAAATCCCGGCGCGCAATTTTTACCGATCCGCTGGCACTGCCAGGGCCGGATTCGTTCAGTCTCGCTGGCTACGCCAAGGTGCTGGAAGAATCGAATTTTCTGTTGTTTTTCGGCAACAGTTTATTGGTCACCTTGGTGCCGTTGTTTTTGGTGATGCTGTTCGGTGCCATGGCCGCCTGGGCGTTGAGCGAATACCGTTTTCGCGGCAACCGTTTGCTGGCGCTGTTTCTGGCGATGGGCATCATGGTGCCGATTCGTTTGGGCACGGTGAGCATTCTGGAAATCATGGTGGGTTTGAATCTGGTCAACACCCATCTGGCGTTGATTCTGGTGTACACCGCTCAGGGTTTGCCGCTGGCGATTTTGATTCTGACCGAGTTCGTCGGCCAGGTGCCGGAAGAATTAAAAGAGGCAGCACGCTGCGAAGGCGTCAGCGAATACCGGCTGTTTTTCCAGATTATTTTGCCGTTGATTCGACCGGCCGTGGCGACGGTTGCCATCTTCACCATGGTGCCGATCTGGAACGATCTGTGGTTCCCGCTGATTCTCGCGCCGGGGCCGAGCACTCAGACCATTCAGTTGGGTGTGCAGCAGTTTATCGGCCAGTACGCGACCGATTGGAATTCGGTGTTGAGCGCCTTGTCGCTGGCGGTGCTGCCGGTGCTGGTCCTGTACGCCTTCCTGTCGCAACACCTGATCCGTGGTTTGACGTCAGGCGCGGTGAAATAGGCAAAGCGTGACGGTGTCGCTGGTCAGACACCGTTCGTCTGTGCTTAGAATCGCAGCTTCATTCACGACAGGAGTTGTTGCATGAAGAAGTTAATCGGTTTGGTGTTGGTCGTGCTCGGTGCCGGCAGTTTGTGGTGGGGGTACGACATGTCGCATTCGGTGTCCGGCATGTTGACCGACGCCGTCGGCGGTGAAAACACTCAGGTGATGATCCGTTACGGCGTCGGCGCGGTATTGTTTGTGGTCGGCTTTTTTATGGTGATGCGCAAAGCCTGACCGGCGGCCTCTGGCCTGCTATCATCCGCGCACTTTTACGGATGCGAAGCACGCCATGCCCCGTTACGACATCGCGATTGTCGGGGGCGGTTTGGTCGGTCTGACACTGGCCATCGCCCTTGAGCCTGCCCTGCGCGCAGGCGCCCGCCTGACATTGATCGACCCGGCACCTCAGCCGGAAACGTCCGCCCCTCGCTCCCCCAGTTTTGATGACCGCGCCACCGCTTTATCGGCTTACACCCAGAGCGTTTACCAGCGTCTGGGCGTCTGGCCGTTGCTGGAACAATACGCCAGCCCGATCCGCTGGATTGAAGTCAGCGACCGCGGCCATCTCGGTTACCACCAGATGGATTCGGCCGACTTCGATGGCGATTTCGGCGCTGTCGTCGCCAACGCCAATCTGGGTCTGGGTTTGTGGCAACGCGCGCGTGAACTGGACGGTCTGGACTGGCGCTTCGGCGACAGCGTCAGCGCGCTGAAGCCCGGTCAGGACGCCCAGCAATTAACGCTGAATTCCGGCGCCGACATCGACGCCCGCCTGGTGATTCTATGCGACGGCGGTCGCTCGCCGCTGGCCGCACAACTCGGCCTCAGCGCCCGCCAGACCGACTACAACGGCTGGGCACGCATTGCCACCGTACGCACCGAAACACCCCACAACGGCCGCGCCTACGAACGCTTCACCGAGGCCGGCCCGATCGCATTGCTGCCGTTTGGCGATTATTCGGCACTGGTGTGGACGCTGTCAGATTCGCGCCGGCGTCAGCTCGATGCGCTGTCGCACGATGCGCAGTTGGCGTTGCTGAACGAATCCTTCGGCCAACGCCTCGGCCGCATCACCGAACTCGGCAACGCCTTCGACTACCCGCTGGTGAAGCGCGAACTGCTCGACCCGGTGCGGCCGCGCTTGCTGGCGCTCGGCAACGCCGCTGCCACGCTGCACCCGGTGGCCGGCCAGGGTTACAACCTGGCGATTCGCGGTTTGATGCGCGCCGCCGAGCGTTTGAACCAGGCGTTGCTGAACCAGAACGACCCCGGCGTCAGCGCTTTACTGCAACCGCTGGCGGCCGACATTGCCGGCGATCAGCGCCTGACGGCCACTTTTTCCGACAGCCTGGTGCGCACCTTCGCCAGTTCGAATCCATTGCTGCAATTGGGCCGCAACCTGGGCCTGAATCTGCTCGACCGCCACCCGTCGCTCAGCCGCAGCTTTGTGCTCGCCAGCATGGGCCTGAGCCAGGGCGCACCGTTACCGGAGGCACAATCATGAACACCACCGTTGATGCGGTGATTGTCGGCGGCGGCATGGTCGGGCTCAGTCTGGCCGTTGCCAGCGCCGAACAGGGCCTCAGCGTGGCGCTGATCGAACCACACCGCGCCGAGCCGGTGGCGCCGCAGCCCAGCCAGTTTGCGCCGCGCGTCAGTGCCATCAGCCCGCACAATCGGCAATGGTTGACGCAATTGGACGCCTGGCAGCGCATTCCGGCAGCGCGTGTCTGTGCCTACCCGGCGATGCGCGTGTGGGACGGCCAGGGCCAGGGCGCCATCGAGTTTCACGCCAGCGAAGTCGGTGCTGAGCAACTCGGCCAGATCGTCGAAAACCACTGGATCACTCAGGCGCTGTGGGAACGGGTCGATGCGCTGCCTAAAGTGCAGCAGTTGATCGGCCGACGCTTGCAGGAATGGCGGGTCGAACCGGATGGCGTCGCCATTGAACTGGACGACGGCAGTCGCTTTCAGGCAGCCGTGTTGGCGGGTTGTGACGGCAAATTCTCCGGCATTCGCCAACAGGCCGGTTTCGCCACCCGCGAATGGGATTACGGCCAGACGGCGCTGGTGACCTCGATTCGCCACAGCGCCCCACACGCTCACACCGCGCGCCAGGTGTTTCTCGACACCGGCCCGCTGGCGTTTTTGCCATTGAGTGACGACAGCGGCAGCCAACACTGGAGTTCCATCGTCTGGAGCGCCGATACCAGCCGCGCCGAAACGCTGTTCGCACTCGACGACGCCGCGTTTCTGGCCGAACTCAACCGCGCCAGCGAAGGTTGCTTGGGCGAGATTGAACACAGCGACCGGCGTTTTCGTTTTCCACTGGCGCAAATGCACAGCGTCGACTATATACAGGACCGGCTTGTGCTACTGGGCGATGCCGCCCACGCCATTCACCCGCTGGCGGGCCAGGGTGTGAACCTTGGCTTCCGCGACGCCGAGGTGCTGGCGCAGGAATGGGGACGGGCCAAACGGCTGCAACTTTCGTGCGGTGACAGCGCTGTGTTGCGCCGTTTCCAGCGCCGCCGCCAAACGCACAACCTGACCACCATGGCCGCCATGGAAGGGTTCAAGCGACTCTTCGGCAGCCCGCATCCGCTGGCCGTATTGGCGCGAAATCTGGGGATGCAGGGGTTGGCGAGTCAGCGCTGGGCCAAACGCGCCATCATCGAAGCGGCCACGAGCTAACGCCGCTTCAAACGTTGAGCGCTCCCTGATAGCCGATCTGACGCCAAGCTTCATACAGCATGATGGCGGTGGCGTTCGACAGATTCAGGCTGCGGCTGCCCGGCACCATCGGCAGGCGCAACACCCGTTCGGCGGGCAGGGATTCACGAATATCGGCCGGTAAACCGCGCGTTTCCGGGCCAAACATCAGATAATCGCCGGCTTCAAAACGCACCTCGGCCGGGCCGGCGGTGCCTTTGGTCGACAAGGCAAACAGGCGCTCGGGAGCGGCGCTGTCGAGGAAATGGGCGTAATCGCGGTAACGCCGGATATCGGCGAATTCGTGATAATCGAGCCCGGCGCGTCGCAACGCCTTGGCTTCCATGGAAAAGCCCAGCGGCTCAATGAGATGCAAATGGCAACCGGTGTTGGCGCACAAGCGAATGATGTTGCCGGTATTGGGTGGGATTTCCGGCTGATAAAGCACGATATGGAACACAGATAGTCTACCTTTAGGCATGAATAACGGGGTTAACCCATCGAAACACACAATGATTTGACGCTGAGCGGCCAGATGCACACCATATTGGCCCCCAGCGCCAACATTCAAACGATTGGCGTACAACCGAACCGGTGTCGATCCGGGTCCAGAAAAACGCCGGAGTATTCGGTTCTTGGCTTTATTTAATCGCGCCCAGCGTGGCATGCACAACTGGCTCTACCTGACGCCGACCGGCTTCGGGTTCGCACGCCTGCGCGCGAAATCCGGCGAAATGCCGCTGTGTCTGCCGCAATCCTGGCACGACGAAACCGACCCGCTGCAACACCCGGAGCGCCTGGCCGACTGGCTCGCGCAGCAGACCAAAGGCACGGTGAAAATTCTGCTCGGTGAAGGCTACTACCAACTGTTGCTGGTCGATGTACCCGACGTGCCAGCCGACGAAATGGAAGCCGCGCTGCGCCTGAAAGCCGCCGAACTGCTGCACTACGATCTCGAAGACGCCAGCCTGGCGGTGATCCTGTTGCCGGCGCAAGCCTACCACGGCCGTACCCGCATGGCCTTTGTCGTCGCCACGCGCAAAGAACCGCTGCGGCAATGGGGCCTGGCGCTGGCCAAACACGGCCTGACGCTGACCAGCGTCGACATCGATCAGCTGCAACTGCGCAACCTGGCGTTGCGCGCCAGCGACCAGCCGCAAAACGGCCTGCTGCATCTGCGCGACGATCACTGCCAACTGTTGCTGATCTACCAGGACGAACTGGTGCTGAGCCGGCGCTTTGACATCGGCTATCTCGACCTCGGCGCCGATGCCGAAGGCGACGCCCTGGTACTCGAAGGCCAGACCGATATTCAGCGCGATTCACTGGTGCTCGAATTGCGCCGCACCTTCGACTACTACGAATCGCAACTCGGCCTGGGCAGCATCAACCAACTGCAACTGATCGGCTGGCCGGGCACCTCCGGCATGATCGAGGATCTAGGCGCCAAACTCGGCCTGCGCTTCAACCCGATTCAGTTGACCGACTTTATCTCGATGCCCGACGCGCCCTTGCCCGAAGCCTTGTTGCCACTGGCCGGCGCAGCCTTTCGTGGAGCCGCGTCATGACCCGCCACATCAATCTGATGACACCGGACATGCGCCCCGGCCAGGGCCGGGTGCAACTGCCCTTGTTTACCGCCGTGCTGGCGCTGACGCTGGTCGCGGGCTTCGTCTATCTGGGTGTTCATGCGGTCATCGGTTTGACCATCGAGCGGCGCATCGACAGCGCACAGCAGCGAGTAGACGCCAGCGCGCTGGAATTGCACCGCTTGCGCCAGAATTACCCGAGCATCGCCAGCGAAGCCGATTTGCGCGCCAACAACGAAACGCTGCAAACGCGACTGACCGCCCGACGCGAAGAGCTGCACGGCCTGACCAACCAGATTGATACCGTCGCCAGCGGTTTTGCGCGGCCGCTCGCCAGCCTGTCGGACCACGATCTGGACGGCCTTTGGCTGACCCGCATCGAACTGCGCGACAGCCACAGCCATCTGGAACTTGAAGGCATGGCGCGCCAGCCGAATCTGATTCCGCGTTATCTCGGGCAACTCGAAAGCTCCGTCTTTCAAGGCCTGAGCATCCGCAACCTGAGCATTGAACAAAGCGGCACCAACCTGTGGCGCTTCACCATGGCCGAAACCCTCGACACGCCCAAGGGCCTGGAGGAGTTGCTGCCATGAAGCCAACCGCCACCACGCTCAGACTGCGGCTGCTGCTCGGCCGCTTGCAGCCGCGCGAACGGCTGTTGCTGTTGATCGTCATGGTCGCGGTGCTGGGTAGTCTGTTTTATCTGGCCGGACGTATAACGGGCCTGGCCGAGCATCACAGCGAGCGCGAGCGGCTGGACCAGCTGAACCTGGAACAGAACGCCAACCAGACTGCGTTGAACAACCTGACTGCCGCACGCGACAACCCCGTTGTGATTCAACTGACCGAGCGTCAGGCCGCGCTGGAAGCGGAACTGGCTGAACTGGACGCCCGACTGGCGAACATCACTGAAGTGTTGATTCCGCCGCAACAAATGGTCTCAGTGCTGCGCGAGCTGCTTGACCGCAGCGACCTGACCCTGGTGCGACTGGCGTTACAGCCGGTCACCCAGGTGCGCAGCGCCGAGGTGGGCCAGAGCGCCCTTTACCAACACAAGCTGGAACTGACCTTAACCGGCACCTTTGACGATTTAAGCGCCTATTTGCGCGCGCTCGAAGCGCTGCCCTGGCACTTGTTCTGGGACCGGTTAAGCATCGAAACCACCAGCTACCCCCAACTGCGCATTCGCCTGGATGTGCATACCCTGAGTGATCAAGAGATTTGGATGAATGTTTAGAGCGAAGTTTGCAGTGCTCTGTTTAGCGCTTACGGCAGCGCTTGGTTCGGCCCAGGCCGACCCGATGCGCCCCGACCCCCTTCCTACCAGCGGCGCGACCAACGCCGTTGCCCCAACCGGCGCCGTGGCGCTGGATTCTGTGTATCTGCTCGACAACCAGGCCTACGCCGTGATCAACGGCCAGTGGCTGAGCGTCGGTGACCGCCTGGGCGATGTGCAAGTGCTGCACATTGCCGACGATCAGGTGGTGATCCGCCAGAACGGCCAGCAACGTGTTCTGACGCTGCCGAAAACCGGGTCATTGCTTATTTCAATGATGGACGAGGACTGAGGTTTTGTTGTCCGAAGTACCCGTCATGTCAGCCATCAATAACCCCGGCCGCCGTTTGCTGGCGGCCCTGGGTCTGGTTGTGTTGCTGAACGGTTGCGCGATGAATCCGCAATCGGGTGAAGCCAAAACCGACACCACTACCGCCAATCTGGATGTGCGCGCCGTTCTGCAAGCAGAACGTGATGCCGTCTCAGCCAACAGCACGGCATCGTCCGCAGCCGCGCCGGTGGAAACGCCCGCGGAACTGAGCGCCGATCTGCTCGATTTCAGCGCGCCGCCGGCCACGCAAAAGCGTTTCAACGTGCAGGCCGACAACATCCCTGCCCAGCACTTTTACGCCGATCTGGGCCGCAGCCAGGACATCAATATCCTGGTTGATCCGTCCATTACCGGCACGTTGAGCCTGAGCCTGCGCGCGGTGACCATCGAACAGGTGATGAACGCCATTCGCGATCTGTATGGCTACGACTACCTGCGCACCGACTACGGTTTCCGGGTATTGCCCAACCAGATTCAGACGCGCATCTACCAGCTCAACTACCTGAACATCGACCGTTCCGGCCGCTCCGACACCACCGTCTCCAGCGGCCAGATCACCAGTCAGGAAAGCGGCGAGCTGAACCGCGCCAGCAGCGTGGCGACGCAATACAGCGCCAATTTCTGGAGCGGCATGGAAACCACCATCCTGGGTCTGCTCAATCAGGAAGCTGGCCGCCAGGTGGTGGTTAATCCGCAAACCGGCCTGTTGGTGGTACGCGCCACGCCGCGTGAACACGACATCGTTGCCAACTTTCTGGCCGACGCCGAACTGAGCCTGCAAAAACAGGTCGTCATTGAAGCCAAGGTGCTCGAGGTCACGCTCAGCAGCGAACACAGCTCCGGCATCAACTGGTCGGCCTTTGCTGACGATTTGAGCGTGTCGAACATCACCAGCGGTCTGGGTTTGGGCGGTAACGCCTTGCAAGGCCCGGCCGATGCTGGCGGCGTATTTTCCATTGGCGTCGGCAGCAACGAATTCGGCACCGTGTTGCAGTTGCTGTCGAACCAGGGCGACGTGCAGGTGCTGTCGAGCCCGCGCGTGGCTACGGTCAACAACCAGAAAGCGGTGATCAAGGTTGGCACCGACGAGTTCTTCGTCACCGAGGTAAATTCCTCGACCGGCGACAGCAACGGCGATGGCATTGTTGAATCGACGCCCGAATTCACGCTGTCGCCCTTCTTCTCTGGCATCGCGCTGGATGTGACGCCGCAGATCAGCGCCAACGACAACGTCATCCTGCACGTGCGGCCGTCGGTGACCGACGTTGAAGAGCGCACCAAGGTGATCAATGTCGGCGGCTCGACCTACGACCTGCCGCTGGCGTTTTCCAGCGTGCGCGAAACCGATTCGGTGATTCGCGCCAGCAGCGGCCAGATTGTCGTGATCGGCGGTTTGCTGTCGCAACAACAGACCGGCTCGCGCACCGGCGTACCGGGGCTGTCACGCGTGCCCGGTTTCAGCTGGCTGTTTGGTCAGCAGCGCGACAGTCAGAACAAGAGCGAACTGGTCATTCTGCTGAAGCCCATCGTGTACGGCAGTGATACCTCGGTTGACCAGCTGGACGCCGTTCTGCGCCGGTTGCCATAGGATTCGCCGGCATGTACGAAGCGCATTTTGGATTGCAGCAAAAGCCGTTCAGCCTGTCGCCGGACACCCAGTTGTTCGTGCGGCTGGCCGACCACGAACGCTGCTTCGACCTGCTGACGCACGTGCTCGACACCGGCGAGGGCTTTCTCAAAGTCGTCGGCGATGTTGGCACCGGCAAGACCATTTTGTGCCGCCGGCTGTTGCGCCATCTGGCCGAACAGCCGGACATCGCCGAGCGGTTTCACTCGGTTTACATTCCCAACCCCATGCTGTCGCCGATTGGTCTGTACCGCGCCGTCGGCCAGGAACTGGGGCTGAATCTGGATCAACAGGCCGACAACAACGCCCTGCTCGATCACATCACCCGCCGCATTCTGGCGCTGGCCGAACAGGCACGCGGCGTGGTCATCGTCGTCGATGAAGCCCAGTCGCTGCCGGCAGAAACGCTGGAAGCGCTGCGGCTGATCACCAACCTGGAAACCGAACAGCAAAAGCTGGTGCAGGTGATTCTGTTCGGCCAGCCGGAACTGGACGACTTGCTCGATCAGGATCGCTTTCGCCAACTGCGCCAGCGCATCACCTTCGCGCACTATCTGAAAACACTCGACCGCAGCGCCACCCGCCAATACATCGATTTTCGGCTGGCGCGCAGCGGTTACAACGGCCCGCCGCTGTTTCATCGTCGCGCCCTGTCGCTGTTGCAGCGCCGTTCCGGCGGCGTGCCGCGCATGATCAACGTGCTGGCGCACAAGGCGTTGCTGTCGGCCTACGCCGATCAACGGCCGCAGGTTCAGGTGCGCGATGTGCAGCAAGCCTGGCTCGACAACCAACGCCGGCCTTACAGACGCCACGGTGTCTGGTTTGCGTTGATCGCCATCGGCATTCTGATCGCCGTGGCCGCCTGGAGGCTGGTGTGAGCCGGATTCATCAAGCGCTGACGCGGCCACTGCCAGCGCCACGTGCCGCCAGCGGGTTCAATCCACTGAGCGACACCAAACGCGCTCACGGCCAGTACTGGTGGCTGGTGGCGGTGGTCGCTTTGGCGCTGGCGGTAATCTTGCTGTGGGCGCCCTGGCAGCATCGCGTCACGCCTGAGCCGCCGCTGACGCCGCCGCCTGATACAGCTGTATTGCCTGTTTTGCCTGCCTTGCCCGAATCGTTAAGTTCGCTGGTGCCGGAGTTGCAGGCGTCGCTGCAAACCCTGCAAGCCGAACCCAGCGACACCCTGGCATTACTGCCCAGCCGCCGCGCTATCCCAGCAACCGTGATGATGCCGGAACAACCCCCGGTGCCTACTGCGACCGAACCCAAGCCAACGCCGGTGAAAACCACCGTTTCCCAGCCACCACCACCGGCTGAAACCGCCCCTGAAACACCCATCGAGCCCCCAATCGCTCCGCCGCAGCCAACGCTCAACAGCGAACCGAATACAACGGTTACGCGCATCGAAGACCGTTGGCAGGATCAGGTTCAGGCGGCATTGGCCGATAACCAGTTAGCCCTGGCAGAACAAAGCCTGCGCGCCTGGATTGCCGAAGCGCCCGAAGCAGCCCAACCGCGCGTCTGGCTGGCTAAATTGCTGCTCAGCCAGGATCGGCTCGACGCCATTGGCGCTTTGCTCGAAGGTCAGAATTCCGTCGAAGCGCAAGGCCTGTTGGCGCTGTGGCACGAAAAAGCCGGCCGGCCCGAGCAAGCCGCAGTCCTGTTCGAGCAACTGACACGTGCCCAACCCACGCACGGTGCCTGGCAACTGCATTGGGCGATCAATGCGGAAAACAGCGGTCAGGTGGCACAGGCCGTGCGTCTGTACCACAATTACCTCAATCGATTTGCGGCCGATAACCCCAGACTCACGGCGTTTGCCAACAATCGGGTTCGGTCATTGGAGACGCCATGATGGCCAGTAACGTCCTCTACAACCTGCTGCGGGAACACAGCAAGGTCGATGCGCAAAGCCTTGACCGGTTGATGGACGAGCTCAAACACAAAGACGACGCCCGCGCCCTGGGTCGGCTGGTGTTGCGCGAACGCCTGCTGGGCTTCTACGAACTGATGCATCTGGCGCTGACCTACGATCTGTTTCCACGCACCCAAACGCTGCTCAAACGCATCACCGAAGCGCGTAAAAGCCATCAGGTTATCAAGCCGCAGCAACACACCACGCGCTACAAACTGGGCAACAAGACGCTGATGCCATCCGAGTCGCTGGTGTTGACCAACCCCAATCTGACGCTGTCGATCCCCAAACCGAACCTGGCCCGATATCCCGAAAGCGGCAGCGACGAGCGCCAGGTGGTGGAAATGGCGGTGGAATTGATCCGCCTCGGCCAGTACCCCGAAGCCGAGATGTTTTTGATCGACGCCCAGGACGAATTCGCCCAGTCGCTGCGCATCAAGATTCTGCTGATCTGGCTGTACATGCTGTGCCGGCATTACGACGAAGCGGTCGAACCCTACCAGCAAGGCCTCGATCTGGCGCCGCAAGACCCATCGTTTCTGGAATACGCAGGCCTGATTGAGCAGGCACGCAACAAGCATCTGCTGGCGATCAATTTCTTTCAGAAACTGGTGCAACAGCCCAAGATAAAAGCGAGCTGGCATCTGCTGCTCGGTGTGTCGCTGGAGAAGGCGCGCCTGCCTGACGAAGCCCGGGAGCACTATCAGCGCTATCTGAACGGTGGCAAGAATGCCAAACTGCTGGGCTTCGCCAAGCAACGCATCAATGCGCTGACTCACTGACATTAAATGGGTAAAACCAGACTCGCCGAATGACCACCGCACAAGATCGCAAAAAAATCCGCCTCGGGGATTTGCTGGTTGACGCCGGCCTGATCACCGACGGCCAGCTCGCCCTGGCGCTGAAAGAACAGAAACTGACCGGCAAGAAAATCGGCCGGGTTCTGGTGGACATGGGCCTGGTGCCGGAAAACAAACTGCTCGGCACGCTGTCCGACCATTTGCAGATTCCCTTTATCGAGCTGCGCCAGTTTCAGCTCGACGCCAACACCCTCAAATTACTCGACGAAGCCGTAGCACGGCGGTTCCGCTGTCTGCTGCTGGCCGACAACGCCGACGGCGTGTTGCTGGCGATGGCCGACCCGCTCGATCTGATGGCCATCGACGAAGTCGAAAAGCGGCTGAAAAAACCCGTCAAACCGGCGATTGTGCGCGAGGCCGAACTGCTCGCCACGCTCGATTCGGTGTACCGCCGCACCGGCCAGATCGAATCCATCGCTGTTGAACTGGAAGGCGAACTGCGCGAAAGCGATTTCGACCTTGCCAACCTGGCCGACGATTCCGATCTGCAAGACGCCCCGGTGGTCCGCCTGCTGCAAAGCGTGCTCGAAGACGCCGTGGCGATTAACGCCTCAGACGTGCACATCGAACCGGACGAGTCGGTATTCCGCATCCGCATGCGCGTGGATGGCGCCTTGCAGGAACAGGTGATCAAGGAAAAACGCGTCGCCTCGGCGTTGGTAATGCGGCTGAAGATCATGTCCAACCTCGACATTTCCGAACGCCGCCTGCCGCAAGACGGCCGCTTCAACATTCGCGTCAGCAACAAATCCATCGACGTGCGTTTATCGACGCTGCCGGTGCAATACGGCGAATCGGTGGTGATGCGCCTGCTCGACCAGACCGCCGGCATTCAACCGCTGGCTGACCTCGGCATGCCCGACGCCATTCGCCAGCGCTTCGAATTGATGATCGAACGGCCCTACGGCCTGATTCTGGTCACCGGCCCGACCGGCAGCGGTAAAACCACGACGCTGTATTCGGCGTTGAACCGCCTGAACCAGGCGCAGCGCAAAATCATTACCGCAGAAGACCCGATCGAATACCGGATGTCGCGCGTCAATCAGGTTCAGGTTAATCCGAAAATTGAACTGAATTTCGCCAACATTCTGCGCTCGGCGTTGCGCCAGGACCCGGACATCATTCTGGTCGGCGAAATGCGCGACCAGGAAACCGTCGCCATCGGCACGCGCGCAGCCTTAACCGGCCATTTGGTGATGTCGACGCTGCACACCAACGACGCCATTTCCAGCGCCATGCGCCTGGCCGACATGGGCGTGGAATCCTATTTAATTGCCTCGGCACTGCGCGGCGTGCTGGCGCAGCGGCTGATGCGCAAAGTCTGCGAACACTGCCGCCAGCCGTATCAGCCGGAAGCGCGCGAACGCATCTGGCTGCAACATCTGGCCGGCGGCCGTTTTGTCGATACGCCCTTCTTCCACGGCACCGGCTGCTACCACTGCAACAACACCGGCTATCGCGGCCGTGTAGGCGTGTTCGAATGGCTGGAACTGGACGAGGCGATGCTGGTGGCGTTGCGCGATCAGGACCATTCCGCCTTTATCGCCGCCGCCCGCCGCAACCCCGACTTCAAACCCATGGGCGACTGGGCGCTGGAATACGCGCGCGACGGCCTCACTGACCTCGCCGAAGTGTTCAAGATCAGCGTGGACCTGAACGATCTGGATGCCGAGCGTGGCTGATTATTTCTATCGCGGCCGCGATGCCGACGGCCGGCTGGTCGAAGGCCAACTGGAAGCCGCCTCGCAAAGTGCGCTGGTGCAGACATTACGCCGCCAGAACATCACCCCGACGCAAGTTCAAATCGCCAAAGGCCGCAAAGCGAAAGCCAAAGCCAGCGCAACGCCAAGCCGTGGCAAAAGCGACGGCCACTGGCTGAGCCGCCTGTTCCGAGCGCGCATCAAGCTGGACGAACTGATTATGTTCTGCCGGCAGATGCACGCCCTGACCCGCTCCGGCATTCCACTGTTGCGCGCCATCAACGGCCTGGCCGATGCGTCGCGTTCGCCGCGCCTGAGCGCCATTTTGCACGACGTGACGCGCAGCTTAACGCAGGGCTCCACGCTCTCGACCGCGCTGCGCGCGCACCCGGACGCGTTCAACGATCTGTTCGTCGCCATGATTCGCGTAGGCGAAACCACCGGCCGACTGGACGCCGCCTTTCAACAATTGATCGGCCATCTGGAGCGCGAGAAAAGCACCCGCAAACAACTGGCGGCAGCGACGCGTTATCCGCTGTTTGTGTCGATCTCCATTACCTCGGCGATGTTGATCATCAACTTCCGCGTCATACCAGCGTTCTCCGGCGTGTTCGCCAGCCTCGGCGCCGACCTGCCCTGGCCGACGCGGGTATTGATCGCCAGTTCCAACTTTTTGCTGGTGTCCTGGCCGTATTTGCTGGTGCTGCTCGCCCTGGGCATTTACGGCCTGATTCGCTGGAAGCGCACGCCCCAGGGCGCGGTGTTGTGGGACCGGGCGCTGTTGAAAGTGCCACTGATGGGCAAGCTGTACGAACGCATCGCCCTGGGCCGTTTTGCCCGCCCGTTCGCCATGATGCTCGACGCCGGCGTGCCCATGTTGCAGGCGTTGCAAGTGTGCAGCCGCACCGTTGGCAACCACTACATCGGTCGCGGTATCGAAGGCATGGTGTCTGGCATTGAACGCGGCGAATCGCTGCTGGCGACCGCCTCCGGCAGCGGCATGTTCGACTCGTTGATTTTGCAGATGATCGGCGTCGGTGAGGAAACCGGAAACGTCGCCGATTTATTGGTCGACATCGCCGACTTCTACGATCAGGAAGTCGACTACGATTTGAAACGCATGACCGAATTGATCGAGCCGATTCTGCTCGCCTTTATGGGCGGCATGGTGGTGATTCTGGTGTTGGGCGTGTTCCTGCCCATGTGGGATCTGGGCTCGGCCTACGGCGGTTGAGGCGGCATAATAGCCGCCCGAAACCAGGCTGTCGGCGCAGATCGGCCGCCTTCTCGATACACACATCAGCAGTACAAGATTCAGCAGGACAAGCGGTATGTTGGAACACTGGCCTGGCCCGTTACGACGTGGCCTGTTCATTCTGGTTGGCGTTGACTGGGCCGACCGTTTACTCAATCAAGCCTGGCGCGCCGGTAACGGCCAACTGCACGGCATGCTCGACTGGCTGTTTCGGCGCAACGCCTTCGAGCTGGAAGTGGAGAACGCCGAACTGATCGACGATCTCGGTTCCTGCATCGTCGCCGGTAATCATCCGCACGGTTTGTTCGATGGTCTGGCGCTGGCCTGGCTGGCCAGCCGGCCGGGGCTGAAAACGCGCGTGATCGCCCGGCATTTTCTCAATGTGTTTGAACCTTTGCAGCGCGTCTTTCTGTCGGTGCGGCTCGACAACCAACGTCGCTCCCACGCCGGCCGCGCTTCCATCAATGCCGCTGAGGCTTTGCTCGCCGAAGGTGGCCGTCTGGTGATGACGCCGGCCGGTGGCATCAGCGTGGCGCACCCGTTCTGGAGTGAAGCGCGCGATCCGCAGTGGCGCACTGGCGTGGTCCGGTTGGCGCGCAGCAGCGGCAAGCCGATCGTTCTGGTCGATGTGCAGATGTCGCACTCGCCAACGCGCCAACTGCTGCATCGCATTCATCCGATCGTGCGCGCCCTGGCGCAGGTCTGGGCCTACCGCCTGGGCAAACGCCAGCGCATTCGGCTGAAAGTGGTGGCTGTCGTGCAGCCGGACGAATTGCCCGACGACCAGCCGCTACCGGCACAGGCCGCCTGGTTACAGGCACGCCACCAACCGGCGCAGCAACCCTGAGGCGGAGGCCTTGGTCATGCATCAGAAAACGGTCACGCAGTCATTTACTCAGGCGATTCTCACCAATCTGCCGCGCCTGGGTCTGAGCCTGCCGCAACCGTTGCAGACCGAGTTGAGCGGCTACGACCCAAGCGCCCGGGTGCCGCTGTCGTTGCAGGACCGCATCTGGCAAAGCGCGTTGGAATTGAGCGGCGATCCGTCCATCGGTTTGCGGCTGAGCCAGCACTTTTTGCCGGGCAATCTCGACATCGTTGGCTTTCTGTTACTCAGCAGCGAAACGCTCGAAGAGACCCTGGAAACGCTGATTGCTTACTATCCGCTGGTCGGCGAAGGTGGCGAATTCACCTTCACCCAGGCCGACGGCCGCGCCACGCTGATTTACGCCCCCACTTACGATGCCGCCCGGGCGCAACGCGTTGAAGCGGCGCTGGCGACGCTGGTGCATCTGGGCCGCTGGATGACCGGCGACCGCTTTCAGCCCGAGCGCATTGCGTTCACCCACGGCCCACAAGCGCCCGCCGAACTGTATCGCCAGTTCCTTGGCACCGAGGTCAGTTTTCATCAGGTAGCCGACGCGGTGCAGTTCGATGCAGCCCAACTGCAATTGCCGCTGAACCAGAGCAACGCAGCGCTGTATCGCCGCATGAAAGTGCTGGCCGATCATCAATTGTCGGAACTGGTGCAAGGCAGTGTGTCGGCCGAGGTGAGTGACTGGATTCGGGCACAGCCGCGTTGGGGTCGCGACCGCATTGCCGAACAATTGCAGATCAGCGGGCGCCATCTGAACCGCAAACTGGCGGACGAAGGCACCACCTTTAAATTGTTGTCGGATCGGGTGAAGTTTGACGAAGCCAAACGTTTGCTCAGTGGCGACCACGGCTCGCTGGCCGAGATCGCCGGGCAATTGGGCTTCAGCGACGACTCGGCGTTCAGCAAAGCCTTCCGGCGCTGGGCCGGTTGCTCACCGAGCCAGTACGCGGCGGAACATCACTAGACGGCAGGCAACGGCTGCGGTGCGCGCCGCGACCAGAACGCCGACAACGTCAGCCCACTGACCAAATGCCAGACACCCCAGAAGGCGGCAATCAACATCATGCCGCCCAGTTCCGGGTAGAAGCTGAACAGAATGATCAGCCCCAGCCCCGAATTCTGAATGCCCACTTCCAGCGTCACCGCCCGCACTTCAGATTCGCTGAGCCGCGCCAGTCGTGCCGAGCCCCAACCCAACGCCAGTGCCACGGCATTGTGCAGAATCACCAGGCCGGCAAACGACGCCGCGTGCTGCATAAACAAACCGCCGTTGCGGCTGAAGGCAATGGCGACGAACACTAAAAACACCAGCAACGACAACCAACGCGCCGGTCGGTCGGCACGCTGCGCAAAACCAGGAAAACGCTGGCCGGCGAACATGCCCAGCAGCAGCGGAATCACCAACACCAGCGCCACCAGTTTCATCATCTGCATCGGCTCGACGGCAATGGCTTCAACAATGGGACGGGTATCGGGGTTCAGGCGGGCATAGAACATGAAATTCAGCGGCGTCATCACCAGGGCGGCGGTTGAGGAAATCGCCGTCATGCTGACCGAGGTTGCCAGATGACCACGGCTGAGCCAGGTCATGATGTTGGAAAAACTGCCGCCCGGACAGGCCGCCACCAGAATCATGCCGAGCGCGATGGACGGCGTTAAATTCAGCACGCGCGTCAGGCCATACGTCGCCGCCGGCAGCAGCACAAACTGACAGGCCAAGCCGATCAACGGCGCTTTGGGCGAACGCAGAATGTAGCGGAAATCGGCGCTGCGCACCGACAGCGCCGCAGCAAACATCATCAGCGCCAGCAGGCTGTTCAACAGCGTCAGGCTGGCGGGGTCAAAATCGATTCGGACTTGATCAAGCACGGGGGAACTCCGTCACAACAGTCGGCGAAGTCTAGCATGGCCTTGGCGTTGAATTGCCAGCGAGCCGGCTCTTTTAACGCCGTGAGCGAAGTGAAACAATAATCCGGCGCCCAACATTCTGGCGCGTGGCAGCAGCGGTTGAGGAGACAGTATCGTGACGCAAAAAACGGTTTCTCTGGTGTTGGGCAGCGGCGGTGCGCGGGGCATGGCGCACATCGGCATCATCCGTTGCCTGGAAGACAACGGTTACAAAATCACCAACATTGCCGGTGCCAGTATTGGCGCTCTGATCGGCGGTTTTTACGCGGCGGGAAAACTCGACAAATACCAAAGCTGGGTCACGGCGCTGGACCGCCGCGATGTGCTGCGCCTGCTCGATTTATCGTTCGACGGCGGCGGCTTATTCAAAGGCGATAAAATCATGACGGTGCTGCGCCGTCTGATCAGCGACGCCCAGATCGAAGACCTGCCGATAGAATTCACTGCCGTGGCGGTCGACATCGAACGCCAGCGCGAAGTCTGGTTCACCGAAGGCTCGCTGTTCGAAGCCATTCGTGCGTCCATCGCTATTCCGTCGGTGTTCAAGCCGCATTATTACCGCGACATGATGCTGGTCGACGGCGGCGTGCTAAACCCGGTACCGATGGCGCCAACGCTGCGCACCATCACCGATTTAACCTTGGCGGTGAACCTGAACGGCCGCGAGGAAATTCCGCGCCCGACCGCCAAGGTGCGCAAGAAGCAACCGCCCAAAGTGGACCCGAAAGAACAAAATGCGGTGCAGCGCGCCGTCGGTCGGTTTATCGATCGTTGGTGGAACGAAGACGCCAAAGAAGCCGAACCGCAAAACAAATGGGGCATTATGGAACTGATCAACCGCTCCATCGACACCATGCAAAACACCATCGCGCACATGAAACTGGCGGCGCATCAGCCGGACATTCTGATCGAAATTCCGCGCAGTATGGGTGGACTGTTCGACTACAACCTGTCGGAAGAAATCATCGCCGAAGGCTATCAATTGTGCGAAGAAGCGCTGGAGCGGTACGAAGCCAAAAACCACAACGGCGACGCCGCGCCGCCGCGCATTGAGGTCGATAACTGAGGGTTTTTGGCGCGTCGATCAGCGGCGGTCGCTGTCCCAACGGAACAATGCTGCGGCGATCAATAACAACACCAGCGTCATGCCCGCGAGTGTCAGCAAATGATCGCTGATCGCGGCCACTCCCGCGCCTTCGGTGGCGATGGCGCGGGACGCCTGCACCAGATGCGTCAATGGCAACCAGTCGGAAAACCGCTGCAACGACAGCGGCGCACCTTCCAACGAAAACCAGACTTCCGACAAACCCATCATCGGCCAGGCGGCCATGTTCATCAGACCGCTGGTCAACTCTTCGCTGCGGGTGCGACTGGCGACAACCAACCCCAACGAAATCATCGCCAACGCGCCGAGCACGAAGGTCAGCAACAACGCCCAGACCGACCCCAACATCAGCGTTCCGAGCAACCAATGGCTGGCGAAAAAAATCGCACACGATAAACCCAACACCGTCATTAATCGCGACAGAATTTGCGCGCTGACAAATTCCACCGCCGACAGCGGCGTGGCTTTCAATCGCTTCAACATGCCGTTTTTTCGATAACGCACAATGGCGTGTCCGACACCGAATAACGACGCGAACATGATGTTCATCCCGAGGATGCCCGGCAGTACCCAATCGATGTAACGAATCGGTTCACCGCTGATGCGTCGGCGCTGAAAATCCGGATCGGAACTCGCCAGCAATCGCTCGACCACGTAACCCTGGCGGCTTTCTTCGTTGACCCAATAACGGCGTTGATCCAGATCGATCACCAGATCAATTTGATGGCGGCGAGCTTTATCGAGCGCTTCGGATAAATGCGCGTACGGCACGAATTGAATGTGTTCCAGCGCCATGAATTTCGGCCGGTTCACATAGGCATCCTGCTCGCTGATAACGCCGACTTTGAACATCGGCTGCGCCTGGCCAAGCAATACATAAAAACCGACGATCAGAATCACCGGGAAGATCAGATTCCAGGTCAGCGAACTGCGGTCGCGCAGAAATTCTTTGTTGCGGGCTTTCAGCACCGCCAGCATGCGGCTCAACATGGTGACGCTCCGTTCAGTCAGACACGCAGCGCATGGCCGGTGAGTTTCAAAAACAAATCTTCGAGGTTGGGACTGCTGACTTTTAATCCGTCCAACGGCACACCGGCGGCGCTTAATTGCCGGACGGTTTCATCAACCGCCGTGGTCTGAATGTCGATGCCGTCTTCGCGCTCCACCACGGCAAAAGGCAGCGATACGCCGTGCACCGACGCCGCCGGCAAATGCACCAACACGCCATCAAAATGTTGCGCTAACAAATCTGCCGGTGCACCGCGCTCGATGATGCGGCCGCCATCCATGATGGCGATCTGGTCGCACAAGACCTGGGCTTCATCCATGTAATGAGTGGTCAGCACGACGGTTTTGCCGCGCGCTTTGATCGCCTGCACCAGCGACCAGAAATGTCGCCGCGATTGCGGGTCGAGGCCGGTAGTCGGTTCGTCCAGAAACACCAGATCCGGATCGTTGATCAACGCCAGCGCCAGCAACAAACGCTGGCGTTGGCCGCCGGATAAACGACGCGTATCGCGATCGACAAAATCGCCAAGCGCGCACAGCTCAATAGCGTCGTCCAACGGCAAGGCGCGCGGATAAAAAGCCGCGAATAATTGCAGCGTTTCGCGCACGGTCAGATAGTCCGGCAAGGCGGTGTGTTGAAATTGAATGCCGACGCGTTGGTATTGGCGTCGCCGCGCCGGCTCGCCGAATAACCGAACGTCACCGGACGTCGCCGGCAGTATGCCTTCAATCACTTCAATGGCGGTGGTTTTGCCAGCGCCGTTGGGGCCGAGCAAACCAAAACACTGGCCTTCGGCGACGTTGAAACTGATGTCGTCGACGGCGGTCAGTTTTTTATATCGTTTGGTCAGATGTTGAACGGACAGAAGTTCATTCATGCCAGAGGGCCACACTCCACACTTGGCGATTTGCCGAAAATAACCGTCGACCACAGCGGCCGCTGGTTGCGCAGCCTAACGTCACCGGGGAGGCAACGCCATGGTCAATTGCCATTCTACAGCGGGCGCCGGCGATGGTAGACTTTCGCCTTCAGCCAGACCATCGGTCGCGCCGCTGTTCACCCTGTCTGGCCGCATCGGCCGACCTTACCTGAGTACCTGGAGCGAAACCTCTGTGATACCCGAGAAAGTCCTGGTGGTTTCTCCGGCATTGGCCGAGACACTGGGCCTGGAAGAAGCCTTATTGTACCAACTGCTCAGCGAACTGACGCTGATGAGTGGCCCGTCGCTGCAACTGACCGATGCCCATCGGCAGCGGTTGTTGCCGTTCTGGAGCGCGGTGCAGGTTGGCTCGGTATTGCGGCGATTACAGGCGCAAGGGTTGCTCGAAGTGACCGGCGACGGCCCCTGGCAGATTCAACTGGCCGATCTGGCGGAACCGAGCGAGTCGGTGCCAGCGGTAGTATCGGAACCGCCGGTCGAGCGCGTTCCGGTGCGGCGCATGAACGATGCCCGGCGCCGCAACCAGATGGAAGACGAACTCGATTATCTGAAAGCCGACCAACCACCGGCCATGTCGGTGCGCGCCGAACGCAGCCGCATGCACGCCGACTGGGAACCGTCGGAAGACTTTCCCCGCCTGCTCTCTTTCCACGACATTCCGATCACCTTCGCGCTGTCGGAACTGGCCAAATTTCGCCAGTACTATCAGGATAGAGACAAGGCAGAATACAGCTGGGATGTGCGCTTTCTGAACTGGGTTCAGCGCGCCTGGCACGATCAACTGAACAACAAGGGCCGTTATGAGCGCAACCAACGCACCCAAGAGTCTGCAAACCCTGATCGGGACAAGCGGGCTAAAGTCCGGGAAGCTCTCCGTAACATCCGCGACACCGACTGGTAAAAAAGGCCCGCTTGATCACGACACCAAACTGCTGGTGAACATGATCTTTGCGCGCATGCAGCTGATCTACACCCACCGCTTTGAAAGTGCTTATGGCGACGAAGAAACCCTGACGCAAGCCAAACGCGAATGGGCGTACAGCCTGGCCGGTGTTGAGCAGGCGCGCATCGAATACGCGTTGGAGCGTTGCAAGCTGGAACTGGCCTGGCCGCCGACCATCGCAGAATTCGTCCGCTATCTGACGCCCGACCCGCAAGCGCTCGGCTTACCGTCCACACGCGATGCCTATCTCGAAGCCTGCCAGAACAGCCATGCCCCGTCGCAAACCCGTTGGCAGCATCCGGCAGTGCAATGGGCGGCGCGCGAAACCGGCTATTTCAAATTGCGCTCAGAGCCGGAACGGCACAGTTGGCCGGCGTTTGAGTCGGTGTATCGCAATCTGATTGAACGGCTCGCCGACGGCGAAGAGATCGATTTCGAGGCACAGGAAGTTGCCTTACCCGCACCGGATTTTTCTGCCGAAGATCGTTTGATTGAACAACTGAAAAAGGCGGGTGCCAGCGATGGCGATGCCTATCAACTGGCGTATTACCTGGAGAAACCGGCCGGCAGCGAATTGCGGGCACGCTACCGGCAGCGCAGTCAGGAGCGCCTGGCGGCGCTCCAACTCAGCGTTGAACTGCCGGACTAAAACGCCGTCAGTTGGCCGGCGCTAAGAAGTTAGCGCTGGCGTAACCGATTTCACCGGCGACCCGAACCCGAGCCCAGAATCCAACCCGCTGCTCCGGATCCACCCACACGCGTGCACCTTCACCCAATTTCATAATCACCGGTGAGCCGGTAGACGGTTCGGCACGGACGTTCAGTACCGATGCCGTCACCGCCATCAGCACTTCTTCCGAACCGGTCGATGAAATGGCCGGGCCATCGCTCGGCTGCTGAGCCGGAGTCACGGTCTGCACCGGCGCTGAACTGGCTTGGGCCGGTTGTGCGGGTGTCGGTTGCGCTGGCGTCGGGGTGGGTGTTGGTTGAGCAGGTTCGGGTTGTGGCGCAGGTTGAGTGGCGGCCGCCGTAGCGGTGGCCGCTGGCGTTGCGGCTTCCGCTGCCGGGCTTGCGTCGGCGACCGGCGCTTCGGTAACGGCGCTATCGGCTGCGGCACTGGGTGATTCAACCGTAGTCACCGGCGGTGTAACAGCCGGCGTTGTCGATTCCATTTCCAGATGCGACATGCGCGGCACTGGCGGGCGGCCCCATTGCGTCGGACCCCAAACCAGATACGTCACGGCACCGCCGCCCATCATAAAGCCGATTAAAAACACCAGTGTATAAGACGCCCACTGGCTGTTTTTGTTGCCTTTGGGGGCCGGGGCGCGTCGCGTTCGGGCGTGAATGCCGAACAGCCGCCATTCCACCCGATCCAGATAGCGCGGGTCTTCCGGCAACAGCGGCGAGCGATCGTAATCGCCATTTTCTTCCTGGGTTTCACGCTGAATGCGTTCGCCGATTTCCAGCACGCGGTCTTCAGAAACATCCAGAACGCGACCCATCAAACGCAGCGCCAACGGCACCTGGCTGGGCATTTCATGATGCACCAGCAGTAACCGCCAGCAGGTTTCAACCAAAAACGGCACCTGATCGCGCGATAAGGTTTCCGACAACCAGCGCAGAGCCTCGACGTGTTGCTCGATCGGTTGGTTTTCGAGCAATTGACGCCAACGCTCAACCAGAGTGTCGTCGGTATAAGACAGCGACCGCTTTAACGTGTCGCGCAGGTGTTGTTCGCTGGAGGGATACACATAGGCCAGCCACTGCAACGCCAGGTGAACAGCCGCCTGGGTGGAATCAGGGTGGCGCAACCAGAACGAAGTGCTTGTCACATCAGAATCAGCCAAAAATTTCATAACCTTTTCATTCAACCACTGGTTGCCACGGCGCGCAACTGGATGTCGCCACCAATACAACGCTAATTCAAACGCATGAAGCATACCACAGGCTGTCAGACGTAAAACGTCTAACTCATATCCAGTCGCCGGCTTCAAGCCATAAAAAAACCCCGGACTGGCCGGGGTTTTCTCATTTTTAACGCAATTTGGCTTATTCGGCCGGCGCGTCGGCAAAGCTGGCGCGTTCTTCGTCGGTCACTTCGCGAATGGACAGCTTCACGCGACCGCGGTTGTCGACATCCAGGATCTTGACCACAACTACATCGCCTTCGCTCAGTTCGTCGGTCACTTTCTCGATGCGACGATCAGCGATTTGCGAGATGTGTACCAGACCGTCTTTACCCGGCAGGAACTGTACGAAAGCACCGAAATCGGCGATGCGCACAACCTTGCCCTGGTAAACGGTGCCCGGTTCCGGCTCGGTGGTCAGCGCCAGAATCTTGTTCTTGGCGGCGGTGGCCGAGGCGTTGTCCGGGGCGTACAGACGGACGGTACCGTCGTCGGAGATGTCCACTTCCGCGCCGGTTTCTTCAACGATGGAGCGAATGGTCGCGCCGCCTTTACCGATGACGTCACGAATCTTATCGGTGTCGATCTTCATCGTTTGCATGGTCGGGGCTTTGTCGGACAGCTCGGTGCGCGAAGATGCAATCACCTTGTTCATTTCATCGAGAATGTGCTGACGCGCGGCGTTGGCCTGCTCCAGTGCAATCTCCATGATTTCTTCGGTGATGCCTTCGATCTTGATGTCCATCTGCAAAGCGGTCACACCGGTGCGGGTACCGGCCACTTTGAAGTCCATGTCACCCAGGTGATCTTCGTCACCCAGGATGTCGGTCAGCACCGCGAAACCGTCGGCTTCTTTCACCAGACCCATGGCGATACCGGCCACCGGGCTCTTCACCGGCACACCGGCATCCATCATCGCCAGCGACGCGCCACAGACAGACGCCATGGAAGAAGAACCGTTGGATTCAGTGATTTCAGAAACCACACGCACGGTGTAAGGGAAGTCGTCCTGGTTCGGCATCATTGCCAACACGCCACGCTTGGCGAGACGGCCGTGGCCAATTTCACGACGACCAACAGAACCGATGCGGCCGGCTTCACCGACGCTGAACGGCGGGAAGTTGTAGTGGAACATGAAGTGATCGGTGATGGTGCCGTTGAGCTGGTCTTCCATCTTGCCGTCGCGCAGCGTGCCCAGAGTGGTAGCAACCAACGCCTGAGTTTCGCCACGGGTGAACAGGGCAGAACCGTGAGCGTTCGGCAGCACACCAACTTCGACGCTGATCGGACGGACGGTTTTGTTGTCGCGGCCATCGATGCGCGGCTCGCCTTTGACGATGCGACCACGGACCAGTTTTTTCTCGAGCTTGGCGAAGACGGATTTCAGTTCGTCGGCAGACGGGCCGGTTTCGTCGTTAGCCAGTTGTTCAACCAGCTCAGATTTCAGTGCATCCAACTGGGCGTAACGCGCCATTTTGTCAGACACCTGATAGGCCTGGGCAATCTTGTCGCCAAAGGCAGCGGTGACCTGTTCGATCAGGGCGGTGTTTTCCGGCTTGGGTTCGAAGTCCCAACGCGGCTTGCCATTGGCCGCAGCGAAGGCTTTGATCGCTTCGACCACAGCTTGATATTCCTGGTGCGCGTACAGCACGGCGCCCAACATCTGGTCTTCGGTCAGTTCCTGCGCTTCGGACTCCACCATCAGCACGGCATCGGTGGTGCCGGCGACAACCATGTCCAGACGCGACTCTTTCAGTTGTTCGAAGGTCGGGTTCAGCAGGTAACCTTCAGCGTCGGTGTAACCAACACGGGCGGCACCGATCGGGCCGTTGAACGGCACGCCGGAAATAGACAGCGCCGCCGAAGTGGCGATCATCGCCGCGATATCCGGGTCATCCGTCTTGTTGGCAGAGACAACGTTGATGATGACCTGAACTTCGTTCATGAAGCCTTTGGCGAACAACGGACGAATCGGACGGTCGATCAGACGCGAGGTCAGGGTCTCTTTCTCAGACGGACGGCCTTCACGCTTCAGGTAGCCGCCAGGGATTTTGCCGGCCGCGTAGTATTTTTCCTGATAGTGCACAGACAGCGGGAAGAACGGCTGGTTGGCCGGGGCTTCTTTGGCGGCAACAACGGTTGCCAGCACGACGGTGTCTTCAATGCTACACAGCACAGCGCCGGTGGCTTGGCGGGCAATGCGAGCGGTTTCCAGGGTGACGGTCTTGCCACCGAACTGGAAGCTTTGGGTTTTAGGGGTCAAATGACTCACATGAGTCTCCTTTTTTGGTGGATGGATGGACCCCGATCCCAACGATGCTTCTATCGATAAAGCCCCATCCTTCTTGCCTGGGCCTCATGGATAGAAGCTCCGCAGGCGGTGTATTACCGGCCCGGGGAAAACTCGTTGTTCACGGTCGTCCAAAAAAACAGTGCAAATAAAACGGCGGGAGCACAGTCACACTGGCTTGAAACGAACAAGGGCCCCTGTCGGAGCCCTTGGCGGTATCGCTTAGCGACGCAGACCCAGTTTCTTGATCAGGGTGGCGTAACGTTCGACGTCTTTCCGCTTGAGGTAGTCCAGCAACTTACGGCGCTGGTTAACCATGCGGATCAGACCACGGCGAGAATGGTGATCCTTGCTGTGATCCTTGAAGTGGCCTTGCAGACCTTCGATGTTGCGGGTCAGCAGTGCAACCTGGACTTCAGGAGAGCCGGTATCGTTGGCGCCGGTACCGAATTCCTTCACGATTTCCGCTTTCTGTTCAACTGTCAGTGACATGGTTTAACTCCACGAATATGCCAAATTTAAAGGAGTGACCACCGCGCATATTAACAGTGGCATTCCAGTTTGCTGCCGTCACGGCGGCAAACCGCGCGGGATTATACAACAGCGTCCAGGTGGAACAAAGGCCTCAATCGGACGGGCTGACCACCAGCCGAATCGGCTGCAGGCCAGCGTCATCGCTGAGTTCACCGACACCGAGAAAACGCCCGTCGCAAACCGCCTGCGCCAGACCGGTCAACGGCTGCGACAAAGTGAAATGACTGACCGGATTGCCGTGACAAAAGCGCCGCGCCTGTGCCTCGCTGAGTTCGATTTGCGGTAAATCGACCAACAACGATGACAGCGGCAGCAACCATTCGTCCAAGGCTTCATGGCCCTGCGCTTCCTGGCGTTCGATTAAGGTATCGAGCCGTTGCGCATCGCGCAGATCGAAGCGGCCGTGGCGGGTGCGTCGCAGCGCCGTGATGTGCGCGCCGCAGCCCAGGGCTTCGCCAATGTCGCCGACCAAGGTGCGGATGTAAGTGCCTTTCGAGCAATGCACGTCGAGCACCATCTCATCGCCGACGAGTTCGACCAGCGTCAGGCTGAAAATCTGCACGGGCCGCGCTTCGCGCTCGATGGTTTTGCCCTGGCGCGCCAAATCGTAGAGTTTCTGACCGTCGCGTTTGAGCGCCGAATACATCGGCGGCACCTGTTCGATGGTGCCGGTGAAGCGCTCCGCCAGCAGCCGTTCAACCGCGTCGCGATTGAGTTCAGGCACCGGCCGGGTTTGAGTCACCTCGCCTTCGGCGTCGAGTGTGTCGGTGGTTACGCCCAAGCGTGCGGTGGCGCGGTAGGCCTTATCGGCATCGAGCAGAAAACGACTGAACTTGGTGGCTTCGCCCAGACAGATCGGCAACAGGCCAGTCGCTAACGGATCGAGCGCGCCGGTGTGGCCGGCCTTTTGTGCCTGGAACAGCCAACGTACTTTTTGCAGCACAGCGTTGGACGACCAGCCATCGGGTTTATCGACCAGAATAACGCCGTCGAGCGGGCGACCTTTTTTGCGTCTTGCCATGAGTCAGCGGGGAATTAACAGAAAGAAGCGGGACGACTCAGTCGTCGTCCCGATGACGGGCCTGGTCCTGACGCAATGCTTCGTCGATCAGACCAGTCAGACGCGTGCCGGTTTCCAGCACGGTGTCGTAATGAAAACGCAGTTGCGGCATAACGCGCAGCTGAATTTCCTGCGCCAGCATGGAGCGCAAAAAGCCGCTGGCCTTGTTCAACACCGCTTCCTGGTCGGCGCGTTGCTGTTCGGCTTCGGCGTTGTCGCCAAAGGCCATGCAGGTGAAATAGATGTCGGCGTAGGACAGATCGCGGCTGACCTTGACCGCATTAATGGTCACCATGCCCAGGCGCGGGTCTTTGACTTCCTGCTGAATCAGCACTGACAGATCGCGTTGCATCTGATCGCCAATGCGGCGCAGGCGACTGTTCTCTTTGGCCATAGGATTACCTAGCTAAAGCGTGATGCCCCGGCACAAGGCCGGGGCGATTGGGCATCAGTCTTCGATGCTGCGAGCAACTTCTTTAACGTCGAATACTTCGATCTTGTCGCCAGCTTTGACGTCATTGTAGTTGCGGACACCGATACCGCACTCCATACCCTGACGCACTTCCTGGACGTCGTCCTTGAAGCGACGCAGCGATTCCAGCTCGCCTTCGAAGATAACGACTTCGTCGCGCAGAACACGGATTTTCTTGTTCCGGTAGACAGTGCCTTCGATGACCATACAGCCAGCCACCTGACCGAATTTCGGCGAGTTGAACACATCGCGCACTTCGGCCAGACCGACGATCTCTTCGCGCAGATCGGGCGACAGCAGACCACTCATGGCGGCTTTGACGTCGTCGATGAGATCGTAGATGACGTTGTAATAACGCAGATCCAGACCGGCACTTTCGATCACATCCCGAGCCTTGCCGGTGGCACGCACGTTGAAACCGAACACCACCGCACCGGCGGCAATCGCCAGGTTGGCGTCGGATTCGGAAATCGCACCCACGCCGCTGGCGATGATGTTCACCTTCACTTCGTCGGTGCTCAGCTTCTGCAAGGAGGCGCTGATGGCTTCCAGCGAACCGCGCACGTCGGCTTTGAGTACGACGTTGAGATTCTGCTGTTCGTCCGACCCCATGCCTTGGAACAGCGCATCGAGTTTGGCCGCCTGCTGCTGCGCCTGGATGGATTCCTTGGCGCGCTCGAATCGCATTTCCGCCACTTCACGTGCGGAGCGTTCACTTTCAGCGACCACGAAGTCGTCACCGGCGTCCGGCGTGCCGTTCAGGCCGAGAATTTCGACCGGAATGGACGGGCCGGCTTGTTCGACCTGCTGACCGTTTTCGTCCAGCAGCGCACGCACTTTGCCGTAGTAAGAACCGGCCAGTACGACATCGCCTTTGCGCAACAGACCGGACTGAACCAGTACCGTCGCGACCGCACCGCGGCCTTTGTCGAGGCTGGATTCCACCACCACACCCTTACCCGGGCCAGTGGCGTGTGCTTTCAGTTCGAGCACTTCGGCTTGCAGCAGAATGGCGTCGAGCAGTTCGTCAATGCCTTGGCCGGTGTGGGCCGACACCTGAACAAACTGGGTGTCGCCACCCCAGGCTTCCGGAATCACATCGCGCTGCGACAATTCGTTGGTGACGCGATCGGGATCGGCTTCTTCTTTGTCCATCTTGTTGATGGCAACGATCAACGGTACACCGGCGGCCTTGGCGTGTTGAATGGCTTCTTCAGTTTGCGGCATCACGCCGTCGTCTGCGGCCACCACCAGAATCACCACGTCAGTCGCCTGAGCACCGCGTGCACGCATGGCGGTAAAGGCCGCGTGTCCCGGGGTATCCAGGAAGGTGATCATGCCTTTGTCGGTCTTCACGTGGTACGCGCCGATGTGCTGGGTAATACCACCGGATTCGCCCGCGACCACTCGGGTACGGCGAATATGGTCGAGCAAACTGGTCTTGCCGTGGTCGACGTGACCCATGACGGTGATGACCGGAGCACGCGGCGTTTCTTCGCCGTCGTAGGTCACTTCCATCACGTCGTCTTCCATGGCGTTTTCGTTCACCACGGCGTACTTGTGACCCATTTCTTCGATCACCAGAATGGCGGTGTCCTGATCGATGCTCTGGTTCACAGTGACCATCACACCCATCTTGAACAGGACTTTGACCACTTCAGCGGCTTTGATCGACATCTGGTTCGCCAGGTCGGCCACCATGATGGCTTCGCCCAGTTGCACTTCACGCACGACCGGCGCGGTCGGACGTTCGAACTGGTGATCGCGACGCTTGCTGGATTTACGACGACGACGACGGCCAAAACCGTCACCGTCACCTTCGTCCAACACCGACAACATCTGTTGATGTTTGTTGCCACGACCGCTGACCGTGCGCTGCGCCACTTCGGCTTTTTTGCCGCCTTTTTTGTGACCGGCTTTACGGCTGTCGCCAGCCGGGCCATCGTCGACCCGAACCGGTTTTTCAGTCTTGTGTTTTTTCTTCTCGGAAGTGCGATCTTCCTTCGCCATTTTGGCTTCGGCGTCGGCAACGGCCAGTTGCGGATCTTCTTCCTCGTCCGGAGCTTGAGCGGCCTGACGCGCCGCTTCTGCAGCTTTGCGTTCGGCTTCGGCGCGTGCCTTTTCTTCGGCATCGCGCAGGCGCGCCGCTTCCAGTTTGGCGTCTTCTTCGGCACGACGACTGGCGCCGTTGTTGGCCGTCGTCGGTGCAGCGGCGGCTTCCGGTGCTGCGGCTTCTTCAACCGGCGCGCCGTTTTCTACGGCGTCTTCAACGTCGCGTTTAACGTAAGTGCGCTTCTTGCGCACTTCGATATTGACCGTCTTGCCCCGTGCTGAACCGCCGGTTTTCAGCTGCGTCGTCACCTTGCGTTTCAAGGTGATTTTCTTCGGCGCGCTGTCGCCATTTTCGCCGTGGCTGCTTTTCAAAAAGGTCAGCAGGGTCTGCTTCTGGTCGTCATTGACGGCGTCGCTTTCCGACTGGTGCGGCAGACCCGCATCGCTCATCTGTTTCAACAAACGATCAACGGGTGTACCAACGCTCTCCGCCAGTTGTTTAACGGTGACTTCTGCCATGGATTCCTCCTACCCGTGATTAGTCGTTTTCAAACCAAGGCGCCCGTGCTGCCATGATCAATTGACCGGCGCGCTCTTCGTTCATTCCGTCGATGTCCATCAGGTCATCGATACTTTGTTCTGCCAGATCTTCCATGGTGCAAATGCCTTTGGTCGCCAAAGTGCGAGCCAACAGATCGTCCATGCCTTCCAAGGTCAGCAAATCTTCTGCCGGGGTTGCGGAGTCCAGCTGTTCTTCGCTGGCCAGTTCCTGGGTCAACAGCACGTCTTTGGCGCGCTGACGCAGTTCCTGAACAATGTCTTCATCGAAACCGTCGATGGCGAGGAATTCTTCCTGCGGCACGTAAGCCACTTCTTCGACGGTGGTGAAACCTTCTTCCACCAGCACCAGCGCAATGTCTTCATCGACGTCGAGTTTGTCTTCGAAGTAGCGCACCAGTTCGCCGGCTTCGGCTTCCTGTTTTTCACCGGCTTCGGCTTCGGTCATCACGTTGATGGTCCAGCCGGTCAGGTCGCTGGCCAGACGCACGTTCTGACCGCTGCGGCCGATGGCGATGGCCAGGTTGTCTTCAGCGACCGCGACATCCATGGTGTGGGTGTCTTCGTCCATCACGATGGAAGCGACCTCGGCCGGTGCCATGGCGTTGATCACCAACTGCGCTGGGTTGTCGTCCCACAAGATGATGTCGACGCGTTCGTTGTTCAGTTCGTTCGACACCGCCTGAACGCGCGAACCGCGCATACCGACGCAAGCGCCGACCGGATCAATTCGGCCATCGTTGGTTTTCACAGCGATCTTGGCACGTGAACCCGGGTCGCGAGCGCAGCCACGAATTTCAATGACTTCTTCCTGAATTTCTGGCACTTCGATGCGGAACAATTCGATCAGCATTTCGTTGCTGGCGCGGCTCAACACCAACTGCGGGCCACGGCCTTCGGCACGCACGCCTTGCAGTACTGCACGCACGCGATCGCCGATGCGGAAAGTTTCGCGACCGATGACTTCTTCACGCGGCAATACGGCTTCGGCGTTGTTACCCAGATCGACAATGATGTTGTCACGGGTAACTTTCTTAACCGTACCCAACACCATTTCGCCGACACGTTCGCGATATTGCTCAACAATTTTCGCGCGCTCAGCTTCGCGCACTTTCTGCACGATAATCTGTTTGGCGGCCTGGGCGCTGATGCGACCAAAGCCGGCGTTTTCCACTTTCTCTTCGTAGACATCGCCCGGTTGCAGCGTCTTGTCGACTTCGTGCGCTTCTTCGACGGTCCACTCGGAACCCAGCAGCGGCACGACATCGTCCGCGGTGACGGTCCAGCGGCGGAAGGTTTCGTATTCACCAGAAAGACGGTCAATAGCTACCTTAATGTCCGCTTCGCCTTCGTCGTCAAAGCGCTTCTTGGCCGCAGCGGCCAAAGCGAGTTCCATGGCGTCAAAAATGACTTCCCGGGAAACACCCTTTTCGTTCGCTACCGCGTCCACGACCAGAAGAATTTCTTTGCTCATCGTCTCAGCCTCTCGTTTGCCGGGCCTGTACCGGGCTTCCTTTGCGATTAATCGGTTAAATCGTTGTCGAAGTTCGGCACCAAACGCGCCACTTCAATGCTTTCAATGGGCAGCAGATAATCGCTGCCGTCGAGCGTCACACAAATATCGCCGTCTTCGATGGCGGTGAGTACGCCTTTGAATTTACGGCGACCTTCGAACGCGACGCGCAATCGCACATCCACCCACTCGCCGATGTAGAGCGCAAATTGTTCCAGCGTAAACAGCGGTCGATCCATACCCGGTGATGACACTTCCAGGGTGTAGTTCTGACTGATCGGGTCTTCGACATCCATGACCGCGCTGATCTGATGGCTGACTTCAGCGCAATGATCGACAGTGATGCCGTCTTCGTGATCGATATAAACCCGCAACAAGCTGTGCTTGCCGCGCGCTACATATTCCAGCCCCCAGAACACATAGCCCAAACCGGTTACCACCGGCTCCAACAGGCTGCTCAGTTCGTCTACTTTCGCCATGGGCGTCCTCTGGTTGAGCGCTTTTTCAAAAACAAAAAAAGGGCGACTTTGGAACCGTCGCATCGGCGCCGATTCCGCAGGCCCAGACCAATGATGACTGATCTCGACAATGGCCGCCGCCGGCGTCCATTTACCTCATCCAGAGGCTGCGCGTACAAAAAAGCCCCTGCATGAGGGGCTTAATGCTGAAGTCCGATGGACTTCTTTATGCTACGGGAGGCCCTCTGGCTCCCGGTGGTCCGAAGACCCTGGAATTCCGCAGAATTCCGGAAATGTTGTTTCCTTATATAAAGAAACAACATCTCAATTGGTAGCGGGGGCAGGGTAAAACCGAACGCTTAGGAAGCATGCTTCCTGTTCGGTTTTACGGCTGCACACGGATGTGCAGCCTGGACCTTACCGCTGGGACGCCTTACCACCTAAAGCGACGCCCACTTCTTATTGGTAGCGGGGGCAGGATTTGAACCTACGACCTTCGGGTTATGAGCCCGACGAGCTACCAGACTGCTCCACCCCGCAACAAACTTTGCTCGAAAATCCAGGTACGGATCACCTGCGAGCGGCGCGAATTATAGGGATGCGCTACCCGACTTTCAAGGCTGCCCCGGCCAGTGATATCCGGGAGAAAGAAAACGGGCCTGGAAACCAGGCCCGTGTATTGGTGCCGACGACTAGACTCGAACTAGCACGGGCGTGAGCCCACCACCCCCTCAAGATGGCGTGTCTACCAATTCCACCACGTCGGCAAAACTTACTCGGCAGGTACCTCAGTGGTGCTGCCTTCAGCGGCCGGAATCTCACTGAGATCGTCGGCGCTGTTGGATGGCTCACTCGCGCTTTGTTCAACAGCAGGAATGTCCAAACCCAAATCATCCAGACCGCTGGCTTTTTGTTTGGCGACGTAGGCCAAGCCAAAGCTGGTCAAAAAGAAACCGGTTGCCAAAACAGCAGTGGTGCGGGTCAGGAAGTTGCCGCTGCCGCTGCTACCGAAAACGGTTTGCGACGCGCCGCCACCAAAAGACGCACCGGCATCGGCACCTTTACCGCGCTGAATCAGCACGAAACCGACCAAGGCCACCGCCAGGCAGACGTGCACAACCAGAACTAAATTTTCGACCATCATATCGGTTAAACCTCAGCTGCAGCCTGGCAGATGGCGGTGAACTCATCGGCTTGCAGAGACGCTCCACCGACCAAGCCACCGTCAATATCCGGCTGCTGAAACAATTCTTGTGCATTGGCAGCTTTAACACTGCCGCCATACAAAACCCGGCACTGGGCCGCTACATCGCCATCCGCCTTGGCCAGACGGGCACGAATAAATGCATGCACCGCTTGCGCCTGCTCCGGCGTGGCGGTTTTGCCTGTGCCGATGGCCCAAACCGGTTCGTAAGCAATGACGATGCGTTTGAACGCTTCGATACCGACTTCATTCAGCACGGCATCCAATTGCTCGCCCACCACCGCTTCGGTAGTACCGGCTTCACGCTGCTGTAATGTTTCACCGACACACAACATCGGGATCACATCAGCGTTCAACGCGGCCGCGACCTTGGTGGCGGCATCCGCATTGGTTTCGCCAAACAATTCGCGACGCTCGGAATGGCCGATCAACACATAACGACAGCCAAATTCCTTCACCATGCCCAGCGATAATTCACCGGTAAATGCGCCGTTATCGGCGGCATGGACGTTTTGAGTACCCCACTCCAGCCCGGTGCCATTTAACAGCTGGGCAACCTGAGCCACATAGAGCGCGGGCGGGAACACTACGGCATCGACGGCTTTCGCATCGATGCCAGCAACAAAGGCATTCAACAGACTTTCGGTCTGAGCCTTGCTGCCATTCATCTTCCAGTTGGCGGCTACCAGCTTGCGGCGCATTGTGGGCCTCCCTCAAAACGGGCGCAGAGTGTAATGCCTTTGTGGGTCACGAGCAAGCGACCCGACAAAAAGAGTGGTTTCAAAACAAGGGGTTAGCCAATGCCGGTCAAACAGCCGCCTGAACCGCCGCTTCCACTTCAGCCGCCAGTTGCCGACAAGTGCGTTTGACCAGGCCGACGTCTTCGCCTTCCACCATGACGCGAACCAGCGGTTCGGTACCTGACGGCCGCAACAGCACGCGACCCGTCCGGCCCAGTTCGGCTTCAGCGGCCGCAACAGCAGCGACAACCGAGGGCAACGACAGCACGTCTTTTTTCTGCGGCATTTGCACGTTGATCATCACCTGCGGGAACTTGCGCATGCCGGACTTGGCTTGCGACAGCGTCTGGTCGGCCTGAATCAAGGCACACAACACCTGTAATGCCGAGACGATGCCATCGCCCGTGGTGGTGACGTGTTTGCACACCAGATGACCGGAATTTTCGCCGCCCAGATTCCAGCCGCGTTCGTTGAGCTGTTCCAGCACGTAGCGGTCGCCCACCTGAGCGCGCACCAGTTCAATGCCTTCGCGCTCCAGTGCAACCACCAGACCGAGGTTGGTCATCAGCGTGCCGACAACACCGCCATTGAGCTGACCCGTCGATTGCATGTGCATCGCCAGGATGTACAGCAGTTCATCGCCATCGACGAGTTCGCCGTCGCCATCAACCATCAACAAACGGTCGCCGTCGCCGTCAAAGGCGATACCCAGATCGGCTTGCTGCTCCAACACCGCCCGCTGCAAGTTGGCCGGGTGCGTCGAGCCGACACCTTCGTTGATGTTCAGGCCATCGGGTTGGGCGCCAATAACACTGACTTTGGCACCGAGTTCGCGAAACACTTTTGGGGCTACGTCGTAGGTGGCGCCGTGGGCGCAATCGAGCACGATTTTCATCCCGCCCAAGCCGATGTAGCCGGCGGTGCTTTTGCAGAATTCGACGTATCGGCCGCCGGCGTCCGGAATGCGGCTGGCGCGACCGAGTTGATCGCTGTCGGCGGTGGTCAGCGCCAATTCCAATTCGGCTTCAATGGCGAGTTCCAGTTCGTCCGGCAGTTTGGTACCGGCGGCCGAAAAGAATTTAATGCCATTGTCGTAATACGGATTGTGCGACGCCGAAATCACGATGCCGGCATCGGCGTGAAAGGCGCGCGTCAAGTAGGCAATCGCTGGTGTCGGCATCGGGCCGACCAACAGGCTGTCGCAACCGGCGGCCGACAAACCGGCTTCCAGAACCGATTCGAACATATAGCCGGAAATGCGCGTGTCTTTGCCGATCAGGATGCGGCCTTTGCCTTCGCGGGCGAAAACACGACCGGCCGCCCAACCTAATTTCAGGACAAAATCCGGTGTGATCACACCGTCGCCCACCCGACCGCGAATGCCGTCGGTGCCGAAATAACGTTTTACATCACTCACCTGGAGTGCAACTCCCTTTTTAATAACCGTGTTGAACAGCGTTGACCATGGCGATGGCATCGACCGTCTGCGCCACATCGTGCACCCGCACGATGGCCGCTCCTTTGAGCGCGGCCGTGACCGCCACCGCCAGACTGCCATAAAGACGCTGATCGACGGGTTTACCGAGTACATCGCCAATCATGGTTTTGCGCGACATGCCCACCAGAACAGGGCAATCGAATGACTGAAATCGAGCCAGTTGATCGAGCAGCGCCAGATTGTGGCCCAGCGTTTTACCAAAGCCAAACCCCGGGTCAACCATAAGTTGTTGACGACTCAGGCCCGCCGCCTCGCACGCAGCAATGCGCTCGGCAAGATAACGTTCAACTTCCGCCACCACATCGTTGTATTCCGGACTGAGCTGCATGGTGCCGGGCTGCCCCTGCATGTGCATCAGGCAAACCGGCAAGCCGGATTCGACCGCCGCTGCCAGTGCGCCCGGACGCGACAACGAGCGGACATCGTTAATCAGGTGCGCGCCCAGCCGAGCGCTTTCGCACATCACTTCGGGTGTGCTGGTATCGACAGACAAAGCAGCATCAACCCGGCCCGCCAGGGCTTCTACGATTGGCAACACGCGATCCAGCTCTTGCTGCACGCTGACTTCCGCCGCACCGGGCCGGGTACTTTCACCGCCGATGTCGATCAAGGCGGCGCCGGCTGCGACCATGGCTTCGGCGTGCGCAATCGCCTGATCGCGACCGACAAAACGGCCGCCGTCCGAAAAGCTGTCGGGCGTGACGTTCAATACCCCCATCACCTGAGTGCGGCTCAGGTCCAGCGTCCGATTGCCACAACGCCACTGCTGCCAACTGTTCATACCCACCTGTATTGCTCCCAATAAAAAAACGGCGCCGCAGCGCCGTTTTATCTGGCTTGGTTCGTATCGCCTTACTCAGGCTGACCTTCGCGATTCAGGTCACCTTCGTCGTCCACCGCCTTGGCGGCGGGTGCCGGATCGGGACCTGAACCACCTTTGTTACGGTCTTCCCAACCTTTCGGCGGGCTGGGCTTGCGGCTGTTCATGATGTCTTCGATCTGCTCGGCGTCGATGGTTTCATACTCCATCAGCGCATCTTTCATGGCTTCCAGCTTGTCGCGGTTGGCATCGAGCAGTTCGTAGGCTGTCTTGTAGCACTTATCGAGTATCTTCTTGATCTCGACGTCCACCGCCTTGGCGGTTTCAGCGGACACCTTGGACATGGAACCCTGCTCGCCCAGATAGCCCTGCTGTTCTTCTTCGAACTGCTGCGCACCGAGTTCACTCAGACCCCATTTGGTCACCATGTTGCGTGCCAACTGAGTTGCGCGTTCGATGTCGTTGGACGCACCGGTGGTTACGCCATCAACGCCGTTAGTCATTTCTTCGGCGATGCGACCGCCGTAGAGGCTGCAAATCTGGCTTTCCAGTTGGCGCTTGCTGACCGAGTAACGGTCTTCTTCCGGCAGGTACATGGTCACACCCAAAGCGCGGCCACGCGGAATGATCGACACCTTGTAAACCGGGTCATGCTCCGGCACCAGCCGGCCAATGATGGCGTGGCCGGATTCGTGGTAAGCGGTGTTGATCTTCTCTTTTTCCGACATGACCATGGATTTGCGCTCGGCGCCCATCATGATCTTGTCTTTGGCCCGGTCGAATTCTTCCATGCTGACCACGCGGCGACTCAGACGAGCGGCAAACAAGGACGCTTCGTTACAGAGGTTGGCAAGGTCGGCACCGGAAAAGCCCGGGGTGCCACGCGCGATAACTGCAGCGTCGACGTCGTCGGCAACCGGAATCTTGCGCATGTGTACTTTCAGAATCTGTTCGCGACCGCGAATGTCCGGCAAGCCCACGACGACCTGGCGGTCGAAACGACCGGGGCGCAGCAAGGCCGGGTCCAGCACGTCGGGACGGTTGGTGGCGGCGATGACGATGACGCCATCGTTCAGCTCGAAGCCGTCCATTTCCACCAGCAACTGGTTCAATGTCTGTTCGCGTTCGTCGTTACCACCGCCGATGCCAACACCGCGCGAACGGCCAACAGCGTCGATTTCATCGATAAAAATGATGCACGGCGCCTGCTTCTTAGCCTGGTCGAACATGTCGCGCACACGAGAGGCGCCGACACCGACAAACATTTCCACGAAGTCAGAACCGGAAATCGAGAAGAACGGTACCTTAGCTTCGCCAGCAATGGCTTTGGCCAGCAGCGTTTTACCGGTACCCGGCGGGCCCACCATCAATACGCCACGCGGAATGGTGCCGCCCAAACGCTGGTATTTGCCCGGATCGCGCAGAAACTCGACCAGCTCCTGCACATCTTCTTTGGCTTCTTCTACACCCGCCACATCGGCGAAAGTGGTTTTGATCTGATCTTCACTGAGCATTTTGGCTTTGCTTTTACCAAAGCTCATCGGCCCTTTGCCGCCACCGGCGCCACCTTGCATCTGGCGCATGAAGAACATGAACACCGCGAGGATGATCAAGATCGGGAAGGCGGCGACCAGCAACTGCGTCCAAATGCTTTGCTGTTCCGGCTGTTTGGAGACCACATCGACGTTGTGCTGGATCATCTGGTCGATCAGTTGCGAATCGTCCACGTACGGCGGACGCACGGTGTCGAACCGCGAGCCGTCGCGACGAATGCCCTGGATGTTCAAACCCTGATAGGTCACCGAGCGGATCTGATCCTGTTCGACCTGCTGGACGAAGCGGGAATAGCTCATCTCTTCGGTGCTGGGTGCCATATCGAAGTTATTGAACACGGCCAGCAGTACGGCCGCTATGATCAACCAGAGAACTAGATTCTTAGCCATATCGTTCAACTTTACTCATTGTTTGCAGACGAACTGCGTTGTCGCTTATCCCCGAAACCCCTGGGCGACCAGATAGGTTTCCCGGGAGCGGGCGCGCGATGATTTTGGCTTGCGCATCACCACACGTGTAAATGCCTGACGGGCCGCTTTGACGTAGTCATCAAAGCCTTCTCCGTGGAACACCTTAGCGACGAAACTGCCGCCGGGGCTCAGGATAGCGGTTGCCATCTCCAATGCCAATTCGACCAGATAGATGGCGGCTGGTTGGTCCACCGCGGCTACCCCGCTCATGTTGGGGGCCATGTCGGAGATTACAAGATCGACCGGACGCTCACCGATGGCGGCCATCAGGGCGTCGTACACCGCTTGATCGGTAAAATCGCCGTGAATGAATTCGACGCCGGCAATCGGGTCCATCTCCAGAATGTCGGATGCGAACACGAAACCCGTATCGCCCACGGCGCGGGCCGCCACCTGCGACCAACCGCCAGGCGCTGAGCCCAGATCCACCACCGTCATGCCGGGCTTGAGCAGATTGTCCTTCTCTATTAACTCGATCAGTTTGTAGCTGGCGCGACTGCGATAGCCGTCCTGTTGCGCCTGGCGCACGTACTGATCGTCAAAGTGTTCGCGCAGCCAGTCGTTGCTGCTTTTGGATCGAGCCACGGGTTTCCTCGTTGCGATGGTTCTAACGTACAATGGCGCGCTCGCACGCACCCATTGAAGATGAAGTGAAAAAATGAGTTTGAATCAGGAACAGAAAAAACGCTACCGGGCCATCGGTCACGACCTCAACCCGCTGGTCACCATCGCCGAAAAAGGGCTGACCGAATCCGTATTGGCGGAAATTGACCGGGCGCTGCGCGATCACGAACTGATCAAGATTAAAGTGAACCTGGCCGACCGCGACGAAAAGAAAGCCGCCATCGCGTCTGTCTGTGAACAGTTAGACGCCATTCTGGTGCAATCCATCGGCCACGTTGCTTTGTTACTGCGTCAGGAAGACAAACCGAATCCGAAACTGTCAAATTTGCTGAGAGCAAATGCAAAACGCTGAACGGGAGACGCTTGACGCTATTTAGCGTCTCCCGTAAAGCGTTCAGCCCACTGGCGTCAGCCAGTGGTGTTCGTCTGGCGCTTCACCCCACTGAACCTGATTCAACGCCTGGCGCAGAGCCGTCGTCGCTGGACCCGGTTTACCGGAACCCACCGCGTAAGACTCACCGTTGCGAATCAACCGGCTGACCGGCGTCAGCACCGCTGCGGTACCCGACAGGGCCGCTTCGGTGCCCGGCTTGGCCGCACGTTCAAGCAGTTCATCAACGCTCAGATTGCGCTCGCTGACAGTCATGCCGCGATCACGCGCCAATGTCAGCAGCGAATCACGGGTGATGCCGTGCAGGAAAGAACGGTCCAGACCTTTGGTGATGATTTCGTTGCCGTCGATCAGGATGAAGTTGGCGGCGCCGGTTTCCTGAACGTCGCCGTTCGGGCAGAACAACACCTGATCGGCACCGAATTCCGCCTTGGCCGACAAAATCGGCGTTAACGCCGAGGCGTAATTGCCACCACTCTTGACCATGCCCATGTGCGCTGCGCAACGCATGCCATCTTCTTCCAGCAACAACGTCAGACCGTTGTCGCCACCGCTGAAATACTCGCCCACCGGCGACAGCAGCACATAGAGCAGCGAGGAATCGGTCGGTGCCGCGGCTTTGCCGATGGCAGCTTCGATGCCGATGTGCGTCGGACGGATGTACATCGAACCCGGCGCCTGCGGGACCTGATCTTTAAAGCGCGCCACCAGATCCACAATCATTTCGGTCAATTGACCTTTATCGATGGCCGGCAGGTTGAGCAGACGGCTGCTTTGCGCCAGGCGCTCCACATTGGCGTCCACTCGAAACAGATTCACCGAACCGTCAGCGTGTCGAAACGCCTTCAGGCCCTCGAAACAGGTGCTGGAATAGTGCAGAACGTGCGCGCCGGGGTGCAGCGTCAGTGAGTCGGAAGGCACAATTTCAACCGACGACCAACGTCCACCTTCGTACCGGGTCTGCGCCATCTGCGGCATAAAAACGGTTCCAAATGCGGCCATCTTGATTTCCAATTTTGCAAAGGTCCGAACGGACCGGGAACAGCGCCGGCAAGGCCGGCGAACCAGCCGAACTCACGGTCAGCGTTTGGGCTGTCGGGGTTCGGTTTCCATCAGGGCTTGCCAGCAATTCATCACCGCGGCGCGAACCGCCGCCAGTTCGTCACTGACCTCAGCGCCGTCCAGACGATTGCCTTGGCGCTCAAGGATACGGCGATGCACCTCGCGGCGCAGAACCAGATAGGCGGACAGCAGCCGACGGTGCTCTGCTTGGTCCAGATACCCGACCCGATGCAGCTGTTCCAGACAACGAATGTTGTCCGACCAGCGCGTCAGTTCCGGGTAGTCGGAAGCCCAGGATAAGACGCCGTATTGCACCATAAATTCCACATCGACGATACCGCCGGCATCCTGCTTTATATCGAACATTGTGTTGTCGCCACTGCTTAAATGCTCGGTCATTTTGGCGCGCATCTCGACCACATCCTGACGCAATGTCGCTCGGTCGCGCACCCGGCACAGCGTCGCCGCGCGAATCTGCTCAAAACGTTGCTGCACCGCCGGATCACCGGCGATAAACCGCGCCCGCACCAACGCCTGGTGTTCCCAGGTCCAGGCTTTTTCCTGCTGATATTTTTCGAACGCCGCCAGCGAACTGACCAGAAGCCCGGAATTGCCCGACGGCCGCAGCCGCGCATCCACTTCGTAGAGGCTGCCCGAGGGCGTCTGCGCCGACAGCAAATGAATCAGTTTCTGCCCCAGCCGCGCCATAAACACCGGGTTGTCGATCACCTTCGGCCCTTCGGTTTCACCCTGGCTGGCCGCGTCGTGCAGAAACACCAAATCGAGATCGGATTCATACGACAACTCCAGCCCGCCCATTTTGCCGTAGGCGATCACGCCGAAATCCAGCTCGCACCAATCGCCGTTGTCGCGACTGGGGCGGCCGTGACGCTCAACCATGGGTTGCCAGGCCAGCGCCAACGCCTGCTCAACCACGACTTCGCCGACCCAGGCGAGATAATCCGAAATGTTCATCAACGGCAACGCGTTGGTGACTTCACAAGCCGCCGCCCGCAACACCCGGCCGTGGCGAAAATGGCGCATCACTTCCATCTGCTGTTCCAGATCGTCGCCAGGAATGCGCAGCAGCATTTGATGCAGTTCGTCGCGAAGTTCGATGCGATCGGGCAACCGGTACAGGCTGTCCGGATCGGTCAATTCGTCAAGCAAATACGGTTTGTTTTCCAGCGTCTGGGCGATCCAGGGCGACGCCGGTGCCAGCCGACACAACTCGCGCAACGCCGCCGGGTTTTCCGCCAGCAAGACGAAATAGACGCTGCGCCGCAGCACCGCTTCGAGAATCGGACGAATGGCTAAAAAGCCTTGTTCGAGCTGTTCGTTGCGCGCCAATTCGGTCAGCAACAAGGGCATCAATCGATCCAGATTGGCGCGGCTTTCTCCGCCCAATCGCGCCACCGCCGGTTCGTCGTGGAAAGCGCGTATCGCCTCGGCCGCCAGCACGGACACGCCGTCGGGCACTTGCTCCGGCTGTTGCCAGAACTGCTGCCAGCGCGCGTCCACTCCGGCGTCGGCATCGCTGTCGTCGGCAATCACTTGATTGAAATGATGGTGGATGCGTTGCCGATGATGATCCAGTTGCGCAAGCAGCGTCTCGACATCGGCCAGGTTCAGACTCAACGCCAGCCGTTCCAGGTCGGTTTGATCGGCTGGCAGCCGCTGGGTTTGTTCGTCGTGCAGGGCTTGAATCCGGTGTTCCAGATCGCGCAGGAAATCGTAGCCGTCGGTCAGTTCGGTCACGACCTTGGCAGGCAAATACCCTTCGCCAGCAAGCAGCGCCAGCACCGGCCAGGTGCCGGTCTGTTGTAAATCGGCATCCTGGCCGCCGCGAATCAGTTGAAATGCCTGAGCGATAAATTCCACTTCGCGAATGCCGCCACGGCCGAGTTTGATGTTGTCTTCCAGACCCTGACGGCGCACTTCTTTCTGAATCAAATCCTTCAATCGACGCAAAGCGCCCAGCGCCTGGAAATCGACGTAGCGGCGATAGACAAAGGGTTTCAGTTCGGCCATCAAGGCCGCCTGCGCCGCCACGACACCCGTCACCGGCCGCGCCTTGATCATGGCGTAGCGCTCCCATTCACGACCTTGCTGGGTGTAATAGCGCGCCATGGCGTTGAAGTTGCTGACCAGCGCGCCGCTTTGGCCCCAGGGGCGCAAGCGCATATCGACGCGGAACACAAAGCCGTCTTCGGTGCGGGTGTCGAGCAGTTGAATCAGCTTGCGGCCGACGCGGGTAAAAAAGGCTTCGTGGCTGTGGCCGTTGGCCGTTTCACCTTCGCTGGGAAAGGCGAAAATCAGATCGATGTCGGACGACAGATTCAGTTCGCGCGCGCCGTGTTTGCCCATCGCCAACACCACCAGTTGCTGATGGGTTTCGCCAAATTCAGACGGCCCCGGCTCGCCCCATTGCGCAGACCAGAATCGTTGGGCGTAATCCAGTGCGGCGGCGATGGCGGCATCGGCCAGGTCCGACACAGCGAGCGCCGTTTCGCGCACCGTGCTCAGGCCATTGGCATCGCGAACGATCAGGCGCGCCAACTGACGGTTGCGCCACAGACGCAGATCGCGCATCACCTGCGCTTCATCGTCGAGCGTCCAGCCGGCGCTCAAGGCCGCCAACTCTCCAGTAGCATTCACTTCGGCGTTAAGACTGGTTGCGAACGGTGCCCAGTCGTCATCGCGACCGTCCAGCCATTGCGCCAGCCAGGGGCTGCAATGCATGGAGCGCGACAACCACCGTTGTTGCTCAGCGGCTAAGTCGGCCCAGACGGGATGTTCAGCAAAAGGATTGGGCAGCTCAGACATAACAGGCTCCGATTTCGAGTGCGCTCAGCCTCGTCAGCGACTGCCGGGCTGTCAAGCTGAACGGAATGCCCGTCGAACAACGGTCATCCAAATACAATGGGCGTGCGAATGATGTCGCTTTAAAACTTAGGGGCTTTTGAAATTTAGAAGCTTTGAAATTTAGAAGCTTTGAAATTTAGAAGCTTTGAAACTTGGGAACTTTGCCGCCAAGCGCAAGTCCGCTTGGGGTACCATCATCCGCCGTTACGTCTGTTGCCAACCACAAGGACTTTGTATGAAACGCCTGCCGCTTATTTTCGCGCTACTCAGCACGCTGTTAGGAACCGCCTTCGCCGACGATTGGGACGACATTCTTGCCGATGCCCGAGGCCAGACGGTGTATTTCCACGCCTGGGGCGGCAGCCAGCCGATCAATGACTATTTGAGTTGGGTCGCACAACGAGTGGACGAGGAATACGGCGTCGAGTTGCAACACGTCAAAGTCGCCGAAACCGGCGCGGTGGTCAGCCAGGTGTTGTCGGAAAAAACCGCCGGGCGCGATCAAAACGGCTCGGTCGATCTGGTGTGGATCAACGGCGAAAACTTCGCCGCGATGAAAGCCAACGGTTTGCTGTTTGGCCCGTTCACGCAAAATCTGCCCAACTACGCCCTGGTCGATACCGCCAACAAACCCACCACCCGTTTTGATTTCACTACCCCGGTAGACGGCCTCGAAGCGCCCTGGGGCATGGCGCAACTGGTGTTTATCTACGACAGCGCCCGCCTCGATACACCACCATCATCAATGGCCGACTTGCTCGATTTCGCCAAAGCCAACCCCGGCCGTTTCACCTACCCGGCACCGCCGGCCTTCCACGGCACAACCTTCATTAAACAGGCGTTGCTGGAATTGACCGACACGCCGGACGCGCTGTACCAACCGGTCGAAGCCGCCGATTTCGACACCGTGACCGCGCCGCTGTGGGCGTTCCTGGACGAACTGCACCCGCTGATGTGGCGTCGCGGCCAGACCTTCACCAACGGCGCGCCGGAAATGCAGCGGCTGTTGGCCGATGGCGAAATCGCCATTTCACTCAGCTTCAACCCGAACGACGCCAGCAACCTGATCGCCACTGGCGAGTTGCCCGACAGCGTGCGCACTTATGTTCACGACGCCGGCTCCATCGGCAACACTCACTTTGTCGCCATCCCCTACAACAGCAGCCAGACCGCTGCCGCCCAAGTGGTCGCCAATTTCCTGATGTCGCCCGAAGCGCAAGCGCGCAAAGCCGACACCAACGTCTGGGGCGATCCGACCGTGCTGGCGCTCGATAAACTCGATGCTAATCAGCGTGGCTTATTCGACGCCCTGCCACGCGGCGTTGCCACTCTGGCACCGGACGAATTGGGCGCTGTGCTGCGCGAGCCGCACGCCTCCTGGGTTGGCGCGCTGGAACAAGCCTGGCTGGAACGCTACGCCCGTTGAGCGCACAGCGGTTTCGGTTCGGGTTCCGACTCGGCTGGGTGCCAACGCTGATCCTGGCCGTGTTTCTGATTCCCGTCGGTGTCGGCCTGGCCGGCACCTGGCTGCCGGCCTTCGGTTGGTTTCCGGCGCTGGGGCAGCGTCAATTCACAGTGCAGCCCTGGCACGATCTGTTTGCTTATCCGGGTGTGTCCAAAGCCGTTGGCCTGACGCTGCTGTCTGGCCTGGGTTCGGCGGTGCTGGCGTTGTCGATGTGTTTGTTGCTGCTGATCGCCTTTTATCCGTCGGCGTTGTTTCGCCGAATTGAACGCCTGCTCGCGCCCATTCTTTCGGTACCGCACGCGGCTTTCGCCATCGGCCTGGGGTTTCTGATCGCGCCCAGCGGCTGGCTGGTACGGCTCTTTGCCAGCGCCACCGGCTGGCCGGAATACCCGCCCAATTGGCTGACCTTTCAAGACCCCTGGGGTCTCAGTTTGCTGTTCGTGCTGACGCTGAAAGAAGCGCCGTTTTTGCTGTTTATGGCGCTGGCATCGCTGCCGGCTTTAAAAGTCCGCGAAACGCTCTGGCTGGGCCGCAGCCTGGGCTACGGCCGCGCCAAAATCTGGCTGACGCTGTTGTGGCCGCCACTGTTCAGTCGGCTGCGACTGCCGTTTTATGCGGTGGTGGCGTACAACCTCTCGGTGGTCGATCTGGCGTTAATTGCCGGACCGACCACACCGCCAACGCTGGCGGTGCTGGTCAACCGACTGTTTAACGACCCGGACTTGTTGTGGCGTCTGCCCGGTGCAGCCGGCGCAACCGCCTTGTTGTTACTGACCGTTCTGGTGATTGTCACGCTGCGCAGCCTGGAACCGCTGGTACGCGCCTGGCGCTTGCAGGCCGTGCGCTCAGGTCGGCGTCGCCAGACCTCGATGATGTTAACAACCGTCGCAGCGCTGGCACTGGGCATCGCTGCATTGGCCTATGGCGGCGCGCTTGTCGTTTTGGTGCTCTGGTCGCTGGCCGGCCAGTGGCGTTTTCCGGCGGCGCTGCCTGCGTTCAGTCTGCGTTTTTGGCAACAGGCGCCGGAACAGTTGGGCTCGGCACTGTGGCTGACGCTCAGTACCGGCTTGAGCGCGGCCGTCATCGCTTTGGTGTTGGTCATCGCTGCACTGGAAAACGAAGTGCGGCTGCGCTACCAAAACGTCCAGTTCAATACTCAGCGATTATTGTGGCTGTTGTATCTGCCGTTGCTGGTGCCGCAAATTGCGTTTTTGTTCGGTTTTCAGGTCAGCCTGATCTGGCTGAACCTGGACCGGCATTGGTGGGTGCTGGTGTGGTCGCATCTGGTGTTTGTGCTGCCCTACACCTTTTTAACGCTGAGTGGGCCGTACCGCGCCTTTGATGATCGCTACACCTGGCTTGGTCTGACGCTCAGCGGTTCGCGCTGGCGCACCTGGTTCGGCATCAAGCTGGGCATGTTGTGGCGGCCCATCGGCTATACGCTGGCGACGGGCTTTGCCGTCTCCGTCGCGCAATATCTGCCCACGCTGTTTATCGGCGGTGGCCGTTTTGCCACCCTGACCACCGAAGCCGTCAGTCTCGCCAGCGGCAGCGACCGCCGAACCGCAGCCGCCTACGCACTCGCGCAGCAGGGCTTGCCGCTGATCGGCTTCGCCTTGGCGGCACTCGCCGTCGGCTGGCGTTATCGGCGCCATCGCGCCCTGCAACAGGATGGAGCCTTATCCCGATGAGTTTTCAGTTGCACCAATTCAGCGTTCTGCTGCATCAGACGCCGTTGTTTGCGCCGCTCGATGTATCGCTTGAAGCCGGCGACATCGCCACGGTGATGGGCCCGAGCGGTTCCGGCAAATCGACCTTGCTCGCCGCCATTTGCGGCACACTGTTGCCAGCGTTTTCCAGCCAGGGGCAGATGCGCTTAAACGGTCACGATCTGGCGGCGCTGCCGGTTGAAGCGCGCGGCGTCGGCATTCTGTTTCAGGATGACCTGTTGTTTCCGCATTTGGATGTCTATCACAACCTCGCCTTTGCGTTGCCGTCGCGACTGACCAAGGGCGAGCGTCGCTCGCAGATTGAATCGGCACTGACCAACGCGGGCTTGTCCGGCCAGGGCAAACGCGATGTCGCGACGCTGTCGGGTGGCCAGCGTGCCCGCGTCAGTTTGTTGCGCACCTTGTTGGCGGAACCGCAGTTGATCTTACTGGACGAGCCTTTCGCCAAGCTCGATCAAACCTTACGGCAGAATTTCCGCGACTGGGTGTTCAACCGCATTCGCGCGTTAGGCATTCCCGCTCTGCTGGTCACTCACGACCCAGCCGATCGCCCGGTGGATGACATCTTATTGGCTTTGGAGACACCCCATGCTTGATCGCTGGTCACTGGCGCTGATCAAAGGTCCGCTCAACGCCGCCGCCAAACCCCTGGCTCGACGCCACATCAGCGCCAACCAAGTGTCGGTGACCGGCTTTGCCATCGGTCTGGCAGCGCTGCCGTTGCTGGCATTTGAATGCTACAGCTGGGCGTTATTGGCGATTGCGTTGAACCGCCTGGCCGATGGCCTCGATGGCGAACTGGCCCGGCTCACCGCACCGAGTGACAGCGGCGCCTTTCTCGACATCGTGCTCGACTTTTTGTTTTACGCCGCCGTTATCGCCGGTTTCGCACTGGCCCGCCCCGACACCAACGCCTTGCCGGCCGCGTTATTGCTGTTCGGTTTTATGGGCACCGGCAGCAGTTTTCTGGCGTTTGCTATTCTGGCGGAACGACGCGGCCTGACCAGCATGCGCTACCCGAGCAAGGGTTTTTACTATTTAAGCGGCATTACCGAAGGCACTGAAACGATCGGATTTTTTGTGTTGATGTGCCTGTTGCCCGACGCCTTTGCATGGATCGCCGGCCTGTTTTTCGTACTCTGTGTGATCACCACGGCAACGCGCGTGATTGGAGGCTTCCACAGCCTGCGCGCCTGAGTATGATGCTAGGCTTTTTTGAGCGGCGATTTGCGGGGGCACGCGCATTGCTTGTCACCCGCATCGCGGTTTAGGCTGCACTCCTTCACCTACTTAGGGCCAGACATGTACATCGCCTTTTTGATCAACGCCTGGGAAGACATCGAGCCAGGCAAGAGTTCAACGCTGGTCATGATCCAGGAATGCCTGATGCGCGAGCACAAGGTTGCCCTGCTGTATCCCCAGAATCTGACCGTGCGCAACAACGTTGTGCATGGCTTTTCGCGCATCATTCAACCGATGCAGAAAGTGCCGGAAAGCGTGTCGTCGCTGTACAAGCGCGTTCAGTTCGACGAGAAAATGCTGCCGCTGCACGCCTTCGATTGCATCATGGTGCGCAAAGACCCGCCCATCGACCCGACGCTGCTCAGCTTCCTCGATGCGGTGAAAAACGAAACGCTGGTGATCAACGACGTTGACGGTCTGCGCAAGGCCAGCAACAAGCTGTACAACACCACCTTCCACGATCCGTCGAACGATTTTTTGCCGGAAACGCACGTGTCCAAAAACAAGGACTATCTCAAGCGTGTGATCAAAGAAAGCAAGCAGGATCGGATGATTCTCAAACCGCTCGATGGCAGCGGCGGCCACGGCGTTATCGTGTTGGAAAAATCGGCGCAGTCGAGCATCAATTCCCTGCTCGATTTCTACATCGATCGCGAACGCAATAATTACGTCATTTTGCAGGAATACATCGAAGGCGCCGAAGAAGGCGATGTGCGCGTGCTGATGCTCAACGGCAAGGCCATCGGCGCTTATCACCGCAAGCCGGCCGAAGGCGACGTGCGCGCCAACATTCAGGCCGGCGGCAGCGCTCACCCCTGGAAACTGACCGAAGGCCAGCGCAATGTGTGCCGCAAAATCGGGCCGAAACTGGTGGCCGATGGCCTGGACTTTGTCGGGCTGGATCTGATTGGTGAAAAACTGCTGGAAGTGAACGTGTGCAACCCCGGCGGCATTACCAACATCAACCGGCTGAGTAAGGTCAAACTGCAACGTCAGGTGATCGATTTTCTTGAAGATCGCGTCAACGAACGGCGGGAAAAACACGCCGAGTTGGAACATCTGATGAAACGCCTGTCGGATCTGCGTTCGCGCGATCTGCTCGACAACGGCCCCACGGACGCATGACGCAACCGCCGCTGGTGATCGACTGGCTGTCCGACACCACGTTGAAGGATTTGCTGGCACGACCGGACCTGTGCCAGGAACTCTTTGGTCGCACCGCCCTGCTCGAAACGCTGATTGATAAGCTGGCGGCCACGCCTCGCGAGGCCCAGTGGTACCGCCCGGCCGGCATCTGGATGGATTACCGCTGGGTTGCCACCGGCGGATTCAAAGGGCCGCCGCAGCAAGGCCGGGTGGAAATCGGTTACCGGGTGCTGCCGGCCTATCGACGCCGCGGCCTGGCAACCGCACTGATTCACTGGCTGTGCCAACGCGCAGCCAGTGCCGACCTCACCGCCGTCCTGGCGGTGACCGCAGCCGACAATCAACCCAGCCAGGCGGTACTCAATCGGCTGGGTTTCACTCAACACGGTCAATTTCTCAACGACCAGAACGAGCCGCTGTTGCGCTGGCAGCTTAAGCTCGACCCTGCCCAGCGCTGACGCTGTTTCACCTCTCGCCCGCCTTTCTTCACCGCCTCAAGATCACCACTTCGTCTACTGAAATGAACACTCTCAGTAACCGAGCGCTGCCTCGTTCAACGAGGTGGACATGATGTTCAAAAATCAATCATGCGGACAGATGTGCGCCTGCTAAACTGAAGGTGTCGAAAAAGCAGGTTACTGGCATTTAGCGACAAAACTGATCCTAATCAATCAAACAGTGATCAAGATTTGCCCAATATTAGGATGTTTGAATAATTCCCGCCCGTCTTCCGATGTGACGTTGTATCGAGGTCTCACATGAGTCAATCCAACTCTTTGGTTTATCGAATCATCACCGATTACGACCGAGTGATCGGCCAACTGATGACACTGATTATGGTCGGTTTATTGGTGGTATCGCTGGGTTTGGCACCGGTTCATCAAACCTGGGCCGAGGCGATTTTTCTCGGCTTGCCGATTGCCGCCGGCCCCATCGTGCTGAACTGGCTGGTGCCGGGCCGACTGATAGTGCGACTCGCCTTTGGTATCGGCTTTATGGCGATGACGGCACTGCACGTCCACCAGGGGCAAGGGCTGATTGAGCTGCACTTTGGCTTCTTTGTGTTGCTGGCGGTGTTATTCGCTTATCAGGATATGTGGACCTTACTGGCGGCGGCCGGCACGGCAGCGGTGCATCACCTGACTTTCGCCATTTTGCAGGCCCAGGGCGCGCCGGTATTTGTTTACGACACGGCCTATCTGGCAGCCAGCGACCTCAACGCTTTCAGCTTTATTCTGGTTCACGCTCTTTACGTGGTGGCGGAAACCGGCATTTTGCTGTTGCTGACTCGCGTGGTTCGGCCGGTATTGGGTACCGCGACTGAGATTGCCCGCGTCAGCCAGGCGATGAGCGCAACGCCAGGCCAGGTTGATCTGACCGTCCGCGCCGCCTTTCGCAATAACCCCTTACTCGCTCAGTTCAATGGCATTCTGGAACAGGTGCACCAACTGACCACCAACGTCAGCCAAAACAGCCGCTCGCTGATCCACACGCTGGAAGGCATGCGCACCCGCTTTGACGACTTGGTTCGCCAAGCCAACGATCAGGACAGCGGTTTCCAGAATGCGGCGGAGCAAACGTCGGAATTGTCGCAACTGTCTCAGGACGTGGCCGATTCCGCCGAGCAGGTCGCCAGTGCCACCGAAGAAAGCCACCGCACCAGCGACAGCATGCGCCACAGCGTATCGACCACCAAAGCCAGCGCCGACGATCTGGTGAAGCGACTGGGCACCGCTCAGACGGTGGTAAGCCAGCTGGCCTCCGACTGTTCCAGCATCACCGAGACCTTGACCGTCATCGAAAAAATCGCCGAACAGACCAATTTGCTGGCGTTGAACGCGGCCATCGAAGCGGCCCGCGCGGGCGAACAGGGCCGGGGTTTTGCGGTCGTGGCCGACGAGGTGCGCGCGTTAGCTGGCCGCACGCAAACCTCAACGGTGGAAATCAACGACATCCTGACGCGGTTGTCGACCAGTTCAGAGCAGGCGGTGACAGTGATCACCGGCGTGGTTGAACAGGTTGAAGCCAATGCCACGGAAGCCGACAAGGCGCTGAGTTTGTCCGAAGCCCTGAACAACGGCATGGCCGAAACCGCCCGCCAGAACGAACGCATCAAAGACGCTACAGCGCATCAATCCAAAGCGTCCGATCAACTGGCTGGCACCTTGGAAGAGTTGTCGACCATTACGCAGCGCTCGCACGAGGCGGTCAGTGAAAGCGACGCCCGCCTGAACGATTTGCTCAACGCCTTCCGCTCACTGGACAGTGAACTGGCCCGCTTCCGTGTTTGATCGGCACAATCTGGCGATTGCGCTGGCCGTTGTCTGGCTGGCGCTGATCGGCTTCGGTTTCTGGTGGTTTCAGTTTCGCTGGATTCAGGATTTCGACCGCGACGGCCGCATTTTGCAGAGCTACCCGAGCTTGGATGTCTACGCGTCGGAGGTGTCCGATCAACTGTCGCCAGTGAGCGCAGACGCGGCGGTCACTGTCTGGGTGGTGCGCTCGGAGGGCTGCCGCTGCAACCGTTTCTCGCTCGATCACCTGAACGATCTGGCACAACGCTACGGCGACACGGCCCAGTTCGTGTACCGCCAGTTGGCCGATTTGCCGCCAGCGTTCCAGTCCCTGGTGCCAGCCACGCCCTTTGCCGCCATCCAGAACGCCAACGGCGAGTTGCTGTACGCCGGCCCGATCAACACCGGCCTGGAATGCACGTCCGGCTCCAGCTTGCTCGAAGGCTATCTGAAACCCGATGGCAACCGGAGTCTGCAACTGCCACTGCTGGCGCGCGGCTGCTATTGCTCGTTGTGATGCGCCTCAGTCGGTGAAGAAACGATTTTCCTGTTCCTGAACACGAATGAAGGTCGTGCGTTTGCTCAGCTCGCGCAGTTCGGCCGCGCCGACGTAAGTGCACGTAGAACGCACACCGCCGAGGATGTCCTGCACCGTCGCCGCCAGCGGACCGCGATACGGCACCCGCACCGTCTTGCCTTCGCTGGCGCGATAGTTGGCGACGCCGCCCTGGTATTTCTGCATCGCCGTATCGGAACTCATGCCGTAGAACTGCCGGTATTGGCGGCCGTTTTCTTCAATCGGCTCACCGCCGCTTTCGTCGTGACCGGCCAACATTCCGCCGAGCATAACGAAGTCGGCGCCGGCGCCGAACGCTTTGGAGACATCGCCCGGGCAGGTGCAGCCGCCGTCGGAAATAACGTGGCCGTTCAGGCCGTGAGCGGCGTCGGCGCACTCAATCACCGCGCTGATTTGCGGATAACCGACGCCGGTTTTGATGCGCGTGGTGCATACCGAACCCGGCCCGATACCGACTTTGATGATGTCGGCACCGGCCAGCAGTAATTCCTCGGTCATCTCGCCAGTAACCACATTGCCGGCCACGATGATGTGCGCCGGAAAGGCATCGCGTACCCGGCTGACGAATTCGACGAAATGTTCGGAATAACCGTTGGCGACATCTACACAGATAAAATTCAGCCGGGCGTCGAGCGCGAGGATGGCACCCAATCGTTCGAAATCACGATCCGACGTGCCGGTGCTGACCATCAGTCCAGCGCAATCGGCATCGCTGGCGCCAGCCAGAAAGCGTTGCCAATCGTCGAGTTGATAGTGTTTGTGCACGGCGGTCAGCAACTGAAACTGCGCCAGCGTCTGGGCCGCGGCGAAGGTGCCCACGGTGTCCATATTGGCAGCGATAATCGGCACACCGCGCCATTCCTTATCGCTGTTGCGGAACCGATAGTGCCGCTCCAGCGACACCTGCGAACGGCTTTTCAGCGTCGAGCGTTTGGGGCGGATCATGACGTCTTTGAAGCCCAGTTTGAGTTCGTCTTCTACGCGCATGGTGAGCACCGGTTGGCGATCAAATGATCAGACGCGTCCAGCATATCAAGGCCGCCACGCGGCACAACGTCGCCGTCGAAGCGCTGCTGACTTGGGTGTACACTGCGCCCCGGATTATCTGCCGCAGGGTTGCCACCAGCCCGGGCTTTTTCAGGAGTATTCCATGCGTACCAACCGCTTGCCGCTGCCGGCGCCCGCACCCGGACATCAGCGTTTTTTGACCGTGCATGAATTTGGCGAGGGCGAACACAAAGCCTATTTGCAGGCGGGATTGCACGCCGACGAATGGCCCGGTTTGTTAACGCTGCAAATTCTGCTGGAACGCTTGCAACGGCTGGAAGCCAGCGGCGACATACTGCAACGCATTGTCGTGGTGCCTTATGCCAACCCGGTCGGTTTGAACCAACGCCTGTTCGGTAAATTTCCGGGCCGTTTTGACGCTGTGACCGGCCAGAATTTCAATCGCGGCATGGCCATCGACAGCGATGAATTGATCGATCGCGTGGTCGAAAAACTGGGCGATAACGCCGCTGCTAACGACCGTACCGTCCGCGCCGAATTGCACCAACTGGCCGCTGAAAAACCGGCCGATACCGAAATTGCCGCACTGCACCAAGCGCTGCTCAGCCAGTCGCTCGACGCTACGGTGATGCTCGATTTGCATTGCGACTTTGATGCACTACCACATGTATTCTACGGTGATCACCAACGTGAAATCGGTACGCAATTAGCTGACTGCTTGGGGTTTCCAGTGCGTCTAGAAGAAGACGTACGAGGTACCGTTGCGTTTGACGGAACTCACACTCAGCCCTGGGTACGATTAGCTAATGCCACACAGAAACCTTTCGATCGCCCTTGTTTTGCAGCGACAGTGGAACTTCGTGGCCAACAAGATGTTAATGAGGCACTGGCTCAGCGCGATGCAGAAGGTATTCTCAGTTTTCTCGAGTGCCAAGGATTCATTTCAAACAGCAAAGCTTCACGTCAAAGCAACGAACACCAATCGATAACACTGAACGTAGATCAAGTTAAGGTCTTAACTTCACCTGGAAACGGCCTGGTGGTTTACCATCGGAAGCTTGGTGAAGAAATCAAGCAAGGTGATCATCTGGCGGACGTGGTGTTACTGGATGGAGACGGACCAAACCGACTCCCAATCAATGCCCCAACCGATGGAGTATTGTTCGGTCATACTCATAGTTACCTCGTTTATCCAGGTGCTCACGTAGCCATGCTGGCCACGCCAAAGCGCCAGATTGAACCTGGTACTCAACTGTGTAACTGATCAGTCTTCTTGCTGATGATAAATTTCCTTCAACGCCTGTTGCACGGTTGGGTGCACCATCTTGGTGACATCGCCGCGCAACAGCGCGATCTCGCGCACAAAGGTTGAGGAAATAAAGGAGAACTGTTCGGACGGCGTCATGAACAGACTTTCGATGTCCGGCGCCAGCGCCCTGTACATATTGGCGAGCTGAAATTCGTATTCGAAATCGCTGACCACCCGCAAGCCGCGCAAGATGGTGAAGGCGTTTTGTTCGCGGGCAAAATCAACCAGCAAATTACGAAACCCCTCGACCTGGACATTGCCCATGTCCTTGGTCACCTCACGCGCCAAAGCGACACGCTGATCCAGACTGAACAGAGGTTTTTTCTTGGGGCTGGCGGCAACCGCAAGAATGACTTTGTCGAACTGACGCAGGGCGCGTTCAACCAGATCCATATGGCCCAGGGTGATGGGATCGAAAGTGCCTGGGTAGACGACGGTGCGGGTCATTCACGGCTCCGGGGTTGCGAAAGCGGGCGAATGGTAACCCAGCCGCCCAGACCGCACAAATGCGCGCTCAGCGCAGTAACAGCCACTGAATCAGTCGATGAATCCAACGGTTGTAGGGCGGATACGCCAGCTTGAGCGTCGAGATTCGGCCCTTGCTCAAAATCGGTTTCATCTTAGACAGACGCTCAAAGCCCTCGCGGTCGTGATAGTGCCCCATGCCGCTGGCACCAACGCCGCCGAACGGCAGGTTGTCTTGGGCGACCTGAATCAAGGCGTCGTTAAACACCAGCGAACCGCTGTGTGTGCGCTGCTGAAAGTGCGTTTTCAAGGCGCGGTCGTAACCAAACACATAGAGCGACAACGGCCTTGGCCGCTGGTTGATAAAGTCGATGGCCGCTTCAGCGCTGTCGCACGGCAACACCGGTAGCAACGGGCCGAAAATTTCGTCCTGCATCACCGGGCTGTCGGGGTCGACACTGGTCAGGACGACGGGTGGCAATTTGGCGTCGGTATCATCCAGATCCGGTGCGGTATCCGGCCAGTGCAACTGCGCGCCGGCCTGTTGCGCCTGTTTCAAATAACCGGTCAGGCGCTGGTGCTGACGCGCGTTGATGATGGCGGAATAATCCGCGCTGGCGGTCGGTTGCGCGCCGTATTGGCGCCGGACTTCCGCCAGATAAGCGGCAACGAAGTCATCAATGTGGTCGGTCGGACACAAGACGTAATCTGGCGCGACACAGGTTTGGCCGGCGTTGGTGCACTTGGCAAACACCAGTCGGCGCGCCGCTTCGGCTACGGGAATGCTGCGATCAATAAACGCCGGGCTTTTACCGCCAAGTTCCAACGTCACCGGCGTCAGGTTCGCTGCTGCCGCGCTCATGATGTGTCGGCCGACTGCGGTGGAGCCGGTGAACACCAGATGGTCAAACGGTAGCGCGGAAAACGCTTGCGCGACCTCGACCTCGCCGTTGATCACCGTGACCTCATCCGGCGAAAAATAGTCCGCTACCAGTTGCGCGAAAACGGCTCCGAATTGCGGTGTCAATTCCGACAACTTGATCATGCAACGATTGCCCGCGGCCAATGCCGACACCAACGGCCCGGTCGCCAACAGCAAGCTGTAATTCCACGGCACCATGATGCCGACAACACCCAGCGGCTGCGCCCAAATCGCGCCGCTCGCCGGCTGATAGAGCCAATGCAACAGGCGACGTTTGGGTTTCATCCAACGCCGCAATGCGCTCAGGTTGTGATTGATGTTGGCAACCGACGGCAGCACTTCGATAAAACGCGTCTCGTAAAACGCCCGGCTGCCAAAGTCGGCATTCAAGGCGTCGGCGATGGCGGTTTCGTTATCGAGAATCAGACGCTTGAGTTGGCGCAAACGGCGTTTGCGTTCGGCCAGACTGGGAAAGGGTTGTTGCGCAAAGGCGCGGCGTTGGGCATCAAAGAGAGCATTTATGTCGGGCATCGGACTGACTCATGGAGACAGAAGCGCCGACGCTAACAATCAACTGACCAAGGGTCAATTAGATTCAAATCGATACAACCGCTGCACCACCGCGCCACTGGTTTTTTCCTTGCTCAACTGCAACGACGCGGGCACAGCCGGTACCCAGGATGTCGGCGTTTCCAGATACACCCAGGCGCCAGGCTTCAACAACGGCCGCGCCAACAGCGCTTCCACCGTGGGCACCCAGAGATCGTCGGCAAACGGCGGATCGATAAACACGCCGTCGAACGGGCCTGCCTCGGTGCGCTGCAACCAATCCAAGGCGTCTGCCGACTCAACATTGGCCGGTGCCTGCAACAAGGTGACGGCGTTCCGCAATGCGCCGACCGCCTGTGGGTGCCGCTCGATCAACCAGACTTGCTCGGCACCACGCGACGCCGCTTCCAATCCCAACGCGCCGGTGCCGGCGTACAGGTCCGCCACCCGACTGCCGGCGATATCAAACTGCAGCCAGTTGAACAACGTTTCGCGCTGACGATCGCCGGTCGGTCGCAAGCCTTCGAGATTGGCAATCGACAGACGACGGCCACGATGCTGCCCACCTATCAGTCGGACCAGACCGGCACCGCGACCGGGATTAGGACGATTTCTGCGAGCCATCTAACGAGCTTCCTGAGTGCGTTGACGTTGCTGATTGACAGCGGCCAGATCGATCCGCGCCAGTCGTTCCGGTTGCTGTAGCAGGAAATCGAGCGGTAAATCGTAAACCGCCGTGGTCACCAGATAACGGTGAATCTGATCGGCGCGGCGCTGACGTTGCTCAGCCGCCGCCTGGTAAGCGGCCAGAACCGGCGCCAGTTCCGCATCACTGACGGGTTCGTCAAACAGATTGGGTGCCAACGTCTGGCTGAACAATACCTGGCTGCGTTCGGCGCGATGGTCCCAACGCACCTCAGGTTGGTAGCCACTGAGCCGTTGTTCGAGCACATCGATCCAGATCAGAAACGCCAGTTGCTCATCGCTGCCCATGGGCGGGGCGATTAACCGGGCGACCGCTGCGGCCGGCTGAATTTCCTCAACACTGGCCTGCCCTTGCAGCCGCCCATTCAACGGCTCTAAAGCGGCAACCCACTCATCGTTTAACGGCCCGGAGAGGATCAGTTGCCGATCGTCACCGTCGGGCAGCCACTCGACTAAAAAATCCACACTGGTTTCGAGCAATTCCAGGCGCGCAGGATTCACAACACTGACCAAAGTCCGGCCACCTTGCAGTGACACCCTCACGCCGCTGGAGCTATCGAGCGGTTCCGCTGGCGCTTCATTTTGCACTACGGTCAACCAAAGCTGGTTGGCTTGCGGTAAATCGACCAGCCAACGGTTGCCGTCCCGCTCAAAACTCAGTTCGTCCAGTGACCAGAGTTGATCCTCGGCATCGGCCGATTCGGATTCAGGCTCACCGCCAAGTTGGTTCAGCACATAAATCAGAGGAATGGTGACGTAAACGATGATCCAGAGCGTTCGGCGACTGAAGTGGAACATGCTCGGTCCTATCAAAAAGAAGGCCACAATGTACCGAAGCCCGATCCGGGATGCCACGCTCAACGCTTCGCTTTGGCTGGCTTCCGGCTTTTGCTAGCATAGGCCGGCTCTGGGCCAACTCCGGCCTTTCATCCAAAACAAGGTTTGATCTTCCATGCTGGGCTTTGGCAAAAAGCGCTCTACCCCTCATTCCGAATCGGCCGGCAACGACCGCTCCTGGTTTAGCCGAGTACGCCAGGGACTGGGTCGTACACGCGGCAGTCTGACTGCCGGTTTAGCGGCCGCTTTCACCGGTAAGCAGCGAATTGACGATGAATTGCTCGAAGAGCTGGAAACCCTGTTACTGACGGCCGACGTTGGCATCGAAGCAACCGGCGCGATTCTGAACGAGCTCACCGAACAGCTCGGCAAGCGCGAACTCAAAGACAGCGACGCTCTGTTCAGCGCATTGCGCGACACCCTGATTGCGCAACTGCACAGCGTCGAAGCACCGCTTCAGATCGACCGCAGCAAAGCGCCTTATGTGATTTTGGTGGTCGGCGTAAACGGCGTCGGCAAAACCACCACCATTGGCAAATTGAGCAAGCGTCTGGAAGCTGAAGGCCATTCGGTGATGCTCGCTGCGGGCGACACCTTTCGCGCCGCTGCCGTCGAACAACTACAAGTTTGGGGCGAGCGCAACAACATCCCGGTGATTGCGCAACACACCGGTGCCGACAGCGCTTCGGTCATTTTCGATGCGGTTCAGGCCGCACAAGCGCGCGACATCGATGTTGTGATCGCCGACACGGCGGGCCGGCTGCACAACAAAGACAATTTGATGCAGGAACTGGCCAAGGTCGTTCGCGTCATGAAGAAACTGGACGACAGCGCACCGCACGAAGTTTTGCTGGTGCTGGACGCGGGTACCGGCCAGAACGCCATCAGCCAGGCGCAAAGTTTCACCGATGCCGTCAACCTGACCGGCCTGGCATTGACCAAGCTGGACGGCACCGCTCGCGGCGGCGTGATTTTCGCCCTGGCCCGCAAGTTAGGCATACCGGTGCGCTTTATTGGTGTCGGTGAACAAGTTGACGATTTGCAGCCGTTCGACGCTGCCACCTTTGTCGACGCGCTGCTGAGCCAGGACGACGCATGATCCATTTTGATCAAGTCAGCAAACGCTACGACGGTGGCCACGAAGCCCTGGCCAGCGTTGATTTGCACATTGAGCGTGGCGAAATGGTGTTTTTGACCGGCCACAGCGGCGCCGGCAAAAGCACCTTGCTGAAACTGATCATGCGCATCGAAAAACCTTCGTCCGGTAATTTGCGTGTCAACGGCCAGTTGCTTAATCGACTGGGTAAAAATCGCGTGCCTTATTTCCGCCGTGAGTTGGGCATTGTTCACCAAGACCATCAACTGCTGATGGATCAGACGGTATTCGACAACGTCGCCTTGCCGTTGGTAATCGCCGGTGAACACCCGCGCGATGTGACCCGACGCGTCCGTGCCGCGCTGGATAAAGTCGGGCTGCTGGATCGCGAACATTATCGACCGATCCAACTGTCCGGCGGTGAACAGCAGCGCGTCGGCATCGCCCGAGCGGTGGTACGCAAACCGGCGTTGCTGTTGGCCGACGAACCGACCGGAAATTTGGACCCGGCGTTGTCGCGCGACATCATGGCGTTGTTTGCCGAATTCAATCGAGTCGGTACAACAGTCTTGATCGCCAGTCACGATTTGGGGCTGATCGCGCGGCTAAATTATCGCGTGGTGTCGTTGCAGGACGGCCGCCTACTGACCACGCCTTTTAGTGGAAAGCGTTCATGACTGCGCAACGCCAACAAGCCGTGAATCGGCGTCGCGACGAACCCGCCCAGGGCGCATCGGTCGCCTGGTTTCGACATCACCGGGATTGTGCTGTTTCTGCCTTGATGCGACTGGTCCGCAACCCGGTGTCCAGCGCCCTGACCTGGTTGGTGATCGCCATTTCCTTAACCTTGCCAACGCTGTTTTATCTGGCGCTGGCGTCGTTGGAAAACCAGACTGAACGGTGGCAGGCCGGGGGTCAGATTACCCTGTACCTGACGGATGAAACGACCCTGCAAGAAGGCCAGACGCTGACGGATGAGTTAGCGCAACGGCCGGAAGTGATCAGCACTCGCTACATCAATGCCGATGACGCCTGGCAGAGCTTCAGCCAATCACTAACGCTGGACACAGATCGACTACAGCTGGAAAGCAACCCGCTGCCGGCCAGCATTGTGTTGGTTCCGAACGGCCAGAGTTCTGCCGAATTGGAAGCGCTACGCTTGGTGATTGACGGCCTGCCTCAAGTCGAAGATATCCAACTCGACCTCGCGTGGATCGACCGCTTGAATCGCTTTTTAGAGTTGATCGCAACAGGCGTTACCGGCCTGGCCATCTTGTTGGGCGTGGCGGTCTTGTTGGTTGTGGGCAACACCATTCGGCTGGCGATCGAATCCCGCAAGGAAGAAATTCGGATCGTCAAACTGCTGGGTGCCACAGAAGCCTTCATCAAGCGCCCGTTTCTTTATCTGGGTCTATGGTATGGCTTGCTGGGCGGGCTGGCCGCCTGGGTATTAGTCAGCGGCATTGCCTGGTGGCTTCACACACCGCTCAGCGCATTTCTGGAAACCTACGGTCTGGACGCCCATGTCACCTGGCTGAACCTGGGAGAAACATTATTCCTGCTGCTCTGCGCCATGATCGTCAGTTGGATCGGCACTCACATTGCCCTGTGGCGCCATTTGCGCGACGCCGAACCGCGTTAGATTGATCTAAAATTGGCTCCATTCCGTAGGTGACTTATTGCACTGGTTAGGTCATCAAATTTAGCTATCGTTACCATCCAATACGCACCTTGGTTTTGCAGGACCTTTACCGGCGATACTAGGGGTGTAAAGCGGTTTTCTGGTAATATTCGTAACGAATGAAACCGCATCCACCGTTACATAAAGCGTGATGGGGAGGAGATAAGGTGAAACTGAATAGCAGTGTTCCGGCTCTGGCTTTGGATTCTCTGGCTCCAGGCCAAAATCTCGAGTCTTACATCCAGTCAGTCAACGCTTTCGATCTGCTGACCGCAGAGGAAGAGAAAGAACTGGCAGAGCGGCTTTACTACCAAGAAGACATCGACGCGGCCCGTCGGTTGGTCTTGTCGCATCTGCGTTTTGTCGTTCACATTGCCAAGAGTTACTCCGGTTATGGTCTGAACCAAGGTGACCTGATCCAGGAAGGCAATGTTGGCCTGATGAAAGCCGTTCGCCGTTTCAACCCTGAAGTCGGCGTCCGCTTGGTATCCTTTGCAGTACATTGGATCAAAGCCGAAATCCACGAATTCATTCTGCGCAACTGGCGCATCGTCAAAGTGGCCACCACTAAGGCGCAGCGCAAATTGTTCTTCAATCTGCGTTCGTCCAAAAAGCGCCTGGGCTGGTTGAATGAAGCCGAGGCTAAGGCCATCGCTGACACTCTGGGTGTCAACCTGAAGACCGTCTACGAGATGGAAGGTCGCCTGACTGCTCACGACGCGACTTTTGACGCACCGACCGAAGACGACGATGAAGGCCCGGCTTTGTCTCCAGTGCATTATCTGGAAGCAGCTGGCGCCGACCCTGCGGTATTGGTTGAGCAGGAAAACTACGAAACCGATGCCAATGAGCAATTGTTTGCAGCGCTGGCCGAGTTGGATGATCGCTCCAAAGACATCATCCAACGTCGTTGGCTGAATGAAAACAAAGCCACTTTACATGAGTTAGCCGATGTTTATGGTGTATCTGCCGAGCGAATTCGCCAGCTCGAAAAGAACGCCATGAAGAAAGTTAAAAAGGTCATGAGCATCGATTTCTAATTATCGATCACTTAAGGCACGCCAAAAGCCGCTGTTTATCAGCGGCTTTTTTACGTTTAAACCCAGCCTAGCGGAACAACCATGAAATCAAATGCCCGCCCTATCCTGATCGGGGGTGCTTTATTAGCTGGAATCGGAGTGGCTTTCGGCGCTTTCGGTAGCCATGCGCTGGAATCCTGGGCAACTCCAGACCGTTTGGACACCTGGCAGACTGCCGTTCGTTATCAGTTGATTCACGCACTGGCATTATTGGCCGTTGGTGCCATTCAACTGCAAACGTCGCAACTTCGCTTAATGGGGCCGGCTTTTTGCCTTGGAATTGGCAGCCTGATTTTTAGCGGTAGTCTTTATGCGCTGGTTTTGTTGCAACAGCCGTTGTTAGGAGCCGTCACGCCACTGGGCGGGTTGGCACAAATCGCAGGCTGGTGTTGGTTAACTGTTCAATTGTGGCGTTGGCGCCCAAATTCCTAATCACAAGGACAATGAATGACCGAGGAAAGAACCCCTATTCAACGCAAGATTCGCAGTTTTGTCATGCGCACGGGTCGTATGACAGAAGGTCAGAAACTTGCGCTGGACAAAGGTTGGCCTGAGTTCGGACTCGAACACAAAGATGGTTTACTGGATCTGGCTCAAGTATTTGGTCGCAAGGCCGCGACAGTGTTTGAGATTGGTTTTGGTAATGGCGATTCGTTAGCCGAAATGGCTCGCTCTAACCCTGAAATGAACTACGTTGGCGTCGAAGTTCATACCCCAGGCGTAGGTCGTTTATTGCATCACATCTTGGATGGTCAGCTCACAAACTTAAGGGTATTTCGTGAAGATGCGGTTGAGATTCTGAACGACTGCATTCCCGATCACAGCTTAGATTGCGTTCAATTATTTTTCCCAGACCCTTGGCATAAAAAACGTCATCACAAACGTCGCATCGTTCAGCCTGAGTTTGCGCAACTCTTGCACACCAAGCTGGTTAAAGGCGGCACTTTTCACATGGCTACCGACTGGCAAAACTACGCAGAACACATGCTGGAAGTGATGGAAGCCGCACCTGGATTTAAAAACACAGCAGGCCCACGCAGCTACTTACCTGGCCGCCCCGAACATCGACCAGAGACTAAATTTGAGCAACGCGGGCAGCGTTTAGGTCATGGTGTTTGGGATTTGATCTACCGCACTTTTTAAAACCATATCCCTCAGGATTGTTCCCAATATTGACTAAGGCCAGGTCAGAGATGTCCTGGTTTTTTTGCACCCATCGTCGCCCCCCGATCTCCGGCCCAATAAAAAGCCCCGAACCATCGCTGGTCCGGGGCGGTATTAAAAGCTTGACGATGACCTACTCTCACATGGGGAGACCCCACACTACCATCGGCGAGGCTGCGTTTCACGACTGAGTTCGGCAAGGAGTCAGGTGGTTCCACAGCTCTATGGTCGTCAAGCAAACTGGTTGGTGGCTGTCGTATGTGGCTCTCTAACGTCGGCATTCACTTTCTTTGCCTTCGCCTTGTCCTCGTAACAACGCACCCAATTCGCTCTGATTGACACGTTTTCTCGTTTGTCTCTCGCTAGCTTGTTCTTTCTAGCTAGCTATCTCTATCTGTCCGATCGTTCCAAGTGTTGCTCGTAACTCTATCTTTGCTTCTTTGTTCGTCCAAGCCGCCAACACCCCTTGGGCGTTATATGGCCAAGCCGCACGGGCCATTAGTACTGGTCAGCTCAACGCCTCACAGCGCTTACACATCCAGCCTATCAACCAGGTCGTCTTCCTGGGCCCTTTAGGAGACTCGAAGTCTCAGGGAAAACTCATCTTGAAGGGGGCTTCCCGCTTAGATGCTTTCAGCGGTTATCCCGTCCGAACGTAGCTACCGGGCAATGCGATTGGCATCACAACCCGTACACCAGGGGTTCGTCCACTCCGGTCCTCTCGTACTAGGAGCAGCTCTTCTCAGTTTTCCAACGTCCACGGCAGATAGGGACCGAACTGTCTCACGACGTTCTAAACCCAGCTCGCGTACCACTTTAAATGGCGAACAGCCATACCCTTGGGACCGGCTTCAGCCCCAGGATGTGATGAGCCGACATCGAGGTGCCAAACACCGCCGTCGATGTGAACTCTTGGGCGGTATCAGCCTGTTATCCCCGGAGTACCTTTTATCCGTTGAGCGATGGCCCTTCCATACAGAACCACCGGATCACTATGACCTGCTTTCGCACCTGCTCGACCTGTCCGTCTCGCAGTCAAGCACCCTTGTGCCATTACACTAACCGCATGATTTCCGACCATGCTTAGGGTACCTTCGTGCTCCTCCGTTACTCTTTGGGAGGAGACCGCCCCAGTCAAACTACCCACCACACACGGTCCTCGCCCTGGATCACAGGGCTGAGTTAGAACCTCAAACTTGCCAGGCTGGTATTTCAAGGTCGGCTCCACATGGACTGGCGTCCACGCTTCTAAGCCTCCCAGCTATCCTACACAAACAAGCTCAAAGTCCAGTGTGAAGCTGTAGTAAAGGTTCACGGGGTCTTTCCGTCTAGCCGCGGATACACTGCATCTTAACAGCGATTTCAATTTCACTGAGTCTCGGGTGGAGACAGCGCCCCCATCGTTACGCCATTCGTGCAGGTCGGAACTTACCCGACAAGGAATTTCGCTACCTTAGGACCGTTATAGTTACGGCCGCCGTTTACCGGGGCTTCGATCAAGAGCTTCGCCTAAGCTAACCCCATCAATTAACCTTCCGGCACCGGGCAGGCGTCACACCCTATACGTCCACTTTCGTGTTTGCAGAGTGCTGTGTTTTTAATAAACAGTCGCAGGGGCCTGGTATCTTCGGCTGGCTTCCGCTCCAGTCGCAGGACCTTCACGTACACACCAGCGTGCCTTCTCCCGAAGTTACGGCACCATTTTGCCTAGTTCCTTCACCCGAGTTCTCTCAAGCGCCTTGGTATTCTCTACCTGACCACCTGTGTCGGTTTCGGGTACGGTTCGGGTGTACCTGAAGCTTAGAGGCTTTTCCTGGAAGCGGGGCATCAGTGACTTCGGGCTCCGTAGAACCACCGTCATCGTGTCTCAGGATTGTGGAACCGGATTTGCCTAATCCCACTCCCTACACACTTAAACCAGGACAACCAACGCCTGGCTCACCTAGCCTTCTCCGTCCCCCCATCGCAGTACACCCAAGTACGGGAATATTAACCCGTCTCCCATCGACTACGCTTTTCAGCCTCGCCTTAGGGGCCGACTCACCCTGCCCCGATTAACGTTGGACAGGAACCCTTGGTCTTTCGGCGTGCGAGTTTTTCACTCGCATTGTCGTTACTCATGTCAGCATTCGCACTTCTGATACCTCCAGCAGACTTCTCAATCCACCTTCAACGGCTTACAGAACGCTCCTCTACCACTTGCCAAAGGCAAGTCCGTAGCTTCGGTACCATGTTTGAGCCCCGTTATATCTTCCGCGCAGGCCGACTCGACTAGTGAGCTATTACGCTTTCTTTAAAGGGTGGCTGCTTCTAAGCCAACCTCCTAGCTGTCTAAGCCTTCCCACATCGTTTCCCACTTAACATGGATTTTGGGACCTTAGCTGACGGTCTGGGTTGTTTCCCTTTCCACGACGGACGTTAGCACCCGCCGTGTGTCTCCCGGATAGTACTCTACGGTATTCGGAGTTTGCATGGGGTTGGTAAGTCGGGATGACCCCCGAGCCCAAACAGTGCTCTACCCCCGTAGGTATTCGTCCGAGGCGCTACCTAAATAGCTTTCGAGGAGAACCAGCTATCTCCCGGCTTGATTAGCCTTTCACTCCGATCCACAGGTCATCCCCTAATTTTTCAACATTAGTGGGTTCGGTCCTCCAGTTGATGTTACTCAACCTTCAACCTGCCCATGGATAGATCGCCGGGTTTCGGGTCTACATCACGCGACTGGACGCCCAGTTAAGACTCGCTCTCGCTACGGCTCCCCTATACGGTTAACCTCGCCACGTAATGTAAGTCGCTGACCCATTATACAAAAGGTACGCCATCACCCCCGAAGGGGCTCTGACTGCTTGTACGTACAGGGTTTCAGGGTCTATTTCACTCCCCTCTCCGGGGTTCTTTTCGCCTTTCCCTCACGGTACTGGTTCACTATCGGTCAACTGGGAGTATTTAGCCTTGGAGGATGGTCCCCCCGTCTTCAGTCAAGATATCACGTGTCCCGACCTACTCGTTTTCACACCGTTGGGCTTTCGTGTACGGGGCTATCACCCACTATGGCGGTCCTTTCCAGAACCTTCCACTAGCCGGCCCGGTGCTTAAGGGCTGCTCCCCTTTCGCTCGCCGCTACTCAGGGAATCTCGGTTGATTTCTCTTCCTCGGGGTACTTAGATGTTTCAGTTCCCCCGGTTCGCCTCTTACACCTATGGATTCAGTGCAAGATACCCGCTAAAAGCGGGTGGGTTTCCCCATTCAGACATCTCCGGATCACAGGTCGTTTGCCACCTCCCCGAAGCTTTTCGCAGGCTACCACGTCTTTCATCGCCTCCAGTTGCCAAGGCATCCACCCTGTACGCTTAGTCGCTTGGCCATATAACCCGAAGGAGTGTCACAGACCGGTCTTTTGTTTCCAGCTCTTCGTTGATTCGGTGCTCGCTGCTCATGTGCTTTTCAGCACACTGCGCGGCTGCGCTCCGAGTCGCCTCGATCTGAAAACAAAATCCTCGCTCTGTTCTGCTCGCTCTCGTTATATGAGCGACGTCTTGAACGACAAAGATATTGCTACGCTTGGTTCAATCAGACTTTCTTTCTTTGAGAAAACTTCAATCAGATTGTTAAAGAACGCCTAAAGGCCAAATCGATCGCTCGATTCAGCCTCTAAGAAGTAATTCGTTGTGGACACTTGCAGGTCTTGGTTTAAGGAGGTGATCCAACCCCAGGTTCCCCTAGGGTTACCTTGTTACGACTTCACCCCAGTCATCAACCACACCGTGGTGAGCGCCCAATGTTAAGCTACCCACTTCTGGTGCAATCAACTCCCATGGTGTGACGGGCGGTGTGTACAAGGCCCGGGAACGTATTCACCGTGACATTCTGATTCACGATTACTAGCGATTCCGACTTCATGGAGTCGAGTTGCAGACTCCAATCCGGACTACGACCGGCTTTCTCAGATTAGCTCCACCTCGCGGCTTCGCAACCGTCTGTACCGGCCATTGTAGCACGTGTGTAGCCCTACTCGTAAGGGCCATGATGACTTGACGTCGTCCCCGCCTTCCTCCGGTTTGTCACCGGCAGTCTCCTTATAGTCCCCGGCCGAACCGCTGGCAAATAAGGATAAGGGTTGCGCTCGTTACGGGACTTAACCCAACATTTCACAACACGAGCTGACGACAGCCATGCAGCACCTGTCTCAGAGTTCCCGAAGGCACCAAAGCATCTCTGCTAAGTTCTCTGGATTTCAAGAGTAGGTAAGGTTCTTCGCGTTGCTTCGAATTAAACCACATGCTCCACCGCTTGTGCGGGCCCCCGTCAATTCATTTGAGTTTTAACCTTGCGGCCGTACTCCCCAGGCGGTCGACTTATCGCGTTAACTTCGCCACCAAGTCCTTAAAGGTCCCAACGGCTAGTCGACATCGTTTACGGCGTGGACTACCAGGGTATCTAATCCTGTTTGCTCCCCACGCTTTCGCACCTCAGCGTCAGTATCAGCCCAGAGTGTCGCCTTCGCCACTGGTGTTCCTTCCGATCTCTACGCATTTCACCGCTACACCGGAAATTCCACACTCCTCTGCCGTACTCAAGCGAGCCAGTTTTGAATGCAGTTCCCAGGTTGAGCCCGGGGCTTTCACACCCAACTTAACTTGCCGCCTACGCGCGCTTTACGCCCAGTTATTCCGATTAACGCTCGCACCCTCCGTATTACCGCGGCTGCTGGCACGGAGTTAGCCGGTGCTTCTTCTGACAGTAACGTCAATGTCGATGGGTATTAACCATCAACCCTTCCTCCTGTCTGAAAGTGCTTTACAACCCGAAAGCCTTCTTCACACACGCGGCATGGCTGGATCAGGGTTGCCCCCATTGTCCAATATTCCCCACTGCTGCCTCCCGTAGGAGTCTGGGCCGTGTCTCAGTCCCAGTGTGGCTGATCATCCTCTCAGACCAGCTAGAGATCGTCGCCTTGGTGAGCCTTTACCCCACCAACTAGCTAATCTCACGCAGGCTCATCCAGTAGCGAGAGCCGAAGCCCCCTTTCCTCCTCAGAGATTATTCGGTATTAATCCGGATTTCTCCGGGCTATCCCCAACTACCGGGCAGATTCCTACGCGTTACTCACCCGTCCGCCGCTCGTCAGCAACTAGCAAGCTAGTCCTGTTACCGCTCGACTTGCATGTGTTAGGCCTGCCGCCAGCGTTCAATCTGAGCCATGATCAAACTCTTCAGTTTAAAGTCTGGCAGAGAACCCGAAGACTCCCCGCCTTTACTCATGACTCGTTCGCAAGCTCATTCACACTTCAACCGAAGCCAAAGCCTGAATAAACGCCTCTCAGAATTTCTGACAGGTCACTTGTCGATCGAGTTACCCCTCCGGAACGAATCCCGAAAGGCTTATTGGTCGACCCACAAGCGCCCACACGAATTACTTCTGACGATGTTAAAGATCACAAGGTGTCACAGCTGTGGGTGACCACCTTTCAACGTGGCGCGCATTCTACTGATCAGCGCCTCGCTGTCAACCGGAGAATCGGAGATTTTTTCTTTTCAAAACAGGCACTTAGACAGTACCGAACGAAGAGAAGAAAGGCCGGAAAACTTCGGTCCCTGACCGCGCTCAGCGGCGAGGGACGCGTATAATAGTCTTTTTCAGACCACTGTCAACGGGGCTATCAAGGAATGTTGAAAGAAAGATGACAACCGCCGTTCAGGCGGCTGTCTGCGACCATTGACGCGGACGCTTGCTGAGACGACGCGCTTTGAGTTTGACGACCAAACGCTCACCCAACAGCAGAACCGCCATCAAGGTGTACAGCCAGGCTTCGAACGATGACACCCGCGATTGCAGCCAAAAATGAATCAGCGCCAAGACAATCACGCCATAAACCAGACGATGCAGCCGCTTCCAATTTTTCTTCAATCGACGAACCATGGCTTTCGGTGACGTCACCGCCAACAACAGCAACCCTACCCACGCCAACATGCCCAAATAAATAAAGGGTCGCTTGCCAAGGTCTTCAATAAAGACCATCCAATCCAGCTCAATCCAACCAATCAAATAAGTGGCTAAATGCGTGCTGGCATAGAAGAAGCAAAACAATCCCAGCATCCGGCGATACCGAACCGCCTTGATTGGCGTGTGACGTGCCAAGGGTGAACACAGCAGCGTGATCAACAACAACCACAGCGCCCACTTGCCCATCTGCTCAAGTACGACTTCCAGCGAATCCACACCCAGGCTGCGCGGGTCCAACAGGAACAGCGACCAGTAATACAGTGCTGGCGCCAGTGCGAGCAGAAAAATGGCCCACCAGAGTGGGCCTTGCTTGGTTATCCAGGAAAGTCGCATCAGAACTGCTTCCGTAAATCCATGCCCTGATACAGCGAGGCAACTTCGTCGTAGCCATTGAACAGGCGTGTGTTGATGCGACGAATGTCGCCATTCGGACCAATCCGACGCTCCGTCGCCTGGCTCCAACGCGGATGATCCACTTGCGGATTCACATTGGCGTAAAAGCCGTATTCGTTGGCGTTCGCCAGGTTCCAGGTGGTCGGCGGCATTTGCTCAACAAAGGTGATCTTGGAAATCGATTTGATGCTTTTAAAGCCGTATTTCCACGGCATCAGCAAACGAATCGGCGCGCCACTTTGATTCGGCAACGGCTCGCCGTACATGCCCACCGCCAAAAACGCCAGTGGATGCATGGCTTCGTCCAACCGCAAACCTTCTACATAGGGGTAATCGATAAAGGAAAACAGCGAGCGCTGACCGCGCAATTCGTTCGGACGCAGTACGGTCTCAAAGGCGACGTAACGGGCATTGGCCGTTGGTTGGAACGGTTTGAGCAGGGTTGCCAACTCAATGCCGATCCAGGGAATGACCATCGACCAGGCTTCGACGCAGCGCAACCGATAGATGCGCTCTTCGGTGCGCTTGCCATTGAGCACCGATTCCAGATCGAGCGTGCCGGGGTTGTCACACAATCCACCGACTTCGATCTCCCAGGGGTACGGATTGAAATCAGCGGCGTGACTGGATGGGTCGCTCTTGCCGGTACCGAATTCATAGAAGTTGTTGTAACTGGTGGCGTCACGCAGGTCAGTCACGCCTTCATCTGTGGTAATGGACCGATAAGCGGTGTTGCTGACTTTGGTACTCAGCCAGGGCGGCGCAGCCGGTGGTGTCGCCAAAGCGGCCGGCGCGATGCCTGACAATGCCACGCCACCGGCGGCCAGCATCAATTGTCGGCGATTCAGATACGCCGACTTGGGAGTGACGTCGTTTTCTGTCAAATCGGGGCGGTGTTGGATGATCATAAGGCCCTCCGTAAACGGATCATTCGGGCCGACAGGCCCGTTCGTTGGGTACGTAACGGACCTGAGACGGGTTCAGGGTCAGGAAGTTCCCGACTTACGAACATTGCGGTATTGCCGCATCCGGCGCCAACCTTCAAACACCGGGCCAGACAAGGCATACAGCACCGCCATACCCAGCAGAACCCGCGGCGGGTCCAGGGCGATAACAGCGATGATGGCCACCGCCAGCAACAGCACGACAAACGGAACCCGACCGCGATCGCTCAAATCCTTGAATGAATAGTAGCGCACTGGACTGACCATTAGCGCGCCCACCAACGGCACCACCAGCACCATGATCCAGGCAACGGATTCCCCCGCCACACCCGACTTGGACAACGCCCAGACCGAGCCCCACAAAATGGCCGCACCGGCCGGACTCGCCAAGCCGACGAAGAATTTTTTATCGACGGAGTTGATCTGGGTATTGAACCGGGCCAACCGCAAGGACGCACCGGCCACAAAAATAAAGGCGGCCACCCATCCTAAATTGTTCAGGCTGTGCAGTGACCATTGGAAGATCAGAATCGCCGGCGCAACACCGAAGGCCATGTTGTCGGACATGCTGTCGTACTGCGCACCGAATTCGCTTTGAGTGTGCGTCATACGTGCGACCCGGCCATCCATGCCATCCAGAATCTGGGCGGCAAAAATGGCGATGGCGGCGCGAACAAAGTCGCCATTGATGGCCGAAACGATGGAGTAAAAACCGGCGAACAACGCCGCCGTCGTCAGCAGATTGGGCAACAGATATATGCCACGACGATGTGTCGGCTGCTGAGCGGGAAGGTTCGTCGTCGGTTGTGCCACTTTGCTGTCGTTGGAACTCATGGTTCCCCCTCTGTAAAAATATGATCCAAATAATATTAGCGGCCGAAGCGGCGGTTCAGAACGCGCCTTGCTCGGTCAGGTCGTTGGCTGTCTGCCAAAAGGCGCTGACCAGCGGATCCTGCAAGCGACGATTCAACACGCAGGCGCCAACGTCAAACGGTTCCAGTTCACTGTCTGTCTGGATGCGCTCAATTTTCTCTTTCAGCGGGCTGTTTTCAATCACCAGACCAGGCACCACGCCAATGCCAAAACCCAAACCCACCATGCTCACGATGGCCTCATTGCCCGCCACTTGAGCGTAAATATTGGGTTTGATGCTGTGCGCCCGAAACCAATGATCGAGGCGCTTGCGTGCCAGGCCGTATTCCGACACCACGAACGGAATTTGCTCCCAGGGAATTGGCGACTGCTGCAGCTGCGCACGCACCGGGCAGTCGATGGACGGCGCGATGAATTCGAGCGGCGTTTCGACAATCGATTGAAACATCAACGGATTGGGCAAATGGTCCGGCCGCGGTGCGATGGCGATGTCGGTTTCATCGTCCATCACCTTTTGCAGCGCCTGAGCGGCATCGCCGGTTTCAAGCACGACTTCAATGTTTGGAAAACGGGCGCGAAATTCGGTCAGCAAACCGAGCATGAAACTGTAGCTGGCGGTCACCGAACAATAGAGCCGAATCTGGCCGCGCAATTCGACCGGATCGTTTTGCAGCTTGTGGCGCAAATCCTGCCAGTGCGCGAGTGTCGATTCGGCGAATTCCCGAAACAGCCGCCCAGCCTGAGTCAGCACAACGGTGCGGTTGTCGCGTTCAAATAATGTGGCACCCATTTCATCTTCCAAACGGGCAATGCTGCGGCTCAATGTCGAGGGACTGACGTGCATCGCTTCGGATGTTTTGCCGTAGTGCAGAGTCTGGGAAAGGTGCAAGAACTGTTTCAGTGCTCGCAGATCCATAATGGGCCTCCTTTGAAGGGCACCGATTATGGCATGGCCCGACCTTTATTGCAGCAAACGCAACAAAGGTCGAGCACAACGGCGTTAGTGTTGCACGCTGAGCTTGGTCAAAGTTTCGTAGGCCGTGGACAACATCCAGAATCCTGCGTCCACCAGACTTTCCGTCAGACTGGTAACCGCTTGCGGACGGCTCATAAGAGTGACCATGCCCAGTAAAGAGAGTGCCAGCCACAGCTGTTTAATCGACATGCCTGTCTCCTTGTAAGGGTTAGGCCCGACCCCTTCCCCGAGGCGGAAGTTTAACAAAACCCGGCACTCAACAGCCATCTGAAAATCCGCTTTTTCGCAGACGGACTGACCGGCCCGGGCCGTCATCTATTTGTCAGAATTTGTTCATATTGGCGTTTTACCATCGCGGGTCTTTCCGCCGTTTGCGACGCCTCATGTCCGATTTCGCCCTGACCGTTGAAGGTCTTCACAAACATTTTGGCGACAAAACCGCCCTCGCCGGTATCGATCTGTCCTTGCCCAAAGGCCAGGTGCTGGCGTTACTGGGTCCGTCCGGTTGCGGCAAGACCACTTTGTTGCGTTGCATCGCCGGTCTAAGCGACATCGATGCCGGCGCCATTACCTTGCAAGGCCGACAAGTTGCCGAGCCCGGCCGCCAGCTCAGTCCGGACGAGCGCGAGCTCGGCATGGTGTTTCAGGATTACGCACTGTGGCCGCACATGACCGTCGGCGAAAACGTCGCCTTCCCGCTGGAAATGCGTGGCGTTGCCAAACGGCTGCGACAGGAACAAGTCGCCTGGGCCATATCGCTGGTTGGCCTGGCCGATTTTGCCGCGCGCAACCCTGGTTCATTGTCCGGCGGTCAGCAACAACGCGTTGCGTTGGCGCGCGCCATCGTCGGTCGGCCCAAGCTGTTATTGATGGACGAACCGTTGTCGAACCTCGACAAAGGGCTGCGCGAAAACCTGGCACTGGAAATTCGTGCCTTGATTGAAGAATTGTCGTTGAGTGCGGTTTTTGTCACGCACGACCAACAGGAAGCCTTCGCACTGGCCGATCAGGTCGCGGTGTTGCAACAGGGCCGTATCCAGCAAATTGCCTCGCCTCAGGCGCTGTTCCGCCAACCGGCAACGCCGGACATCGCGGCCTTTGTCGATGCCGGCGCGCTGATCGACGGGCGTTTGGACGCCAACGGGCTGCATCTGGGTCAGCAATTGCTGTCGCTTTCAAGCGATGAATCCTACCAAGGCCCGGTGAAAGTCTTGCTGCCGCGACACGCCATCCGCGTCGCCGCCCATGGCCCGATGCCACTGCGAGCGCGGTTGCTCGGACGCCTGTTTCAGGGCGACCACTGGACCTTGCGACTGCAACTCGATGACCACTGCGAATTGACCATCAAAGTCGCCGATTTCGATTTCTCCGGCACCGACATCCCCCTGCAAATTGATCCGACGGCGTTAACCCTGTGGCGCACCGACGGATCAACGGTGTCGATCCGAACACCGCAAAACATGCCCCAAGCCATCGGTCATTAACCAACGATCCAGAACCATCATCCATCACAGAGGAAACGTACGATGTCATCTTCAGTCTCTACCGCTTCCATCGCCCGGGCGGTGATCGCTTCTTTAGCACTCGCCGGTGCCAGTCTGGCCGCTCACGCCGAAACCCTGACGGTGTATTCCGCCGGCCCCGGCGCTTTGATCAACAGTCTTGCTGCCGATTTCAAAGCTGAAACCGGCATTGAGGTCAACGTCTTCCAAAGCACCACCGGCCAGGTCATGGCCCGCCTGGAAGCCGAAAGCGCCAACCCGCTGGCCGACGTTGTTATTTCAGCGTCCTGGGACAGCGCGGTCGATCTCGACGCCGAAGGCCTGCTGCTGAACTACCAATCCGCCAACGCCGCCCTGGTTCCGGATTTTCTGAAAGCCGACACTTATGTGGCCCAAGGCGTTTCTGCACTGGCGCTGATCTGGAACCGCAACAGCTCAACGCCCGCCCCGACTGACTGGCACGATCTGACCAACCCGGCCTACGCCGATCAGATCACCATGCCGGACCCGGCTCAATCCGGCGCGGCCTTCCAGTTGCTGACCGGCCTGATCAGCGCCGAAGGCGAAGACGCCACCTGGGAACTGATCAGCGATCTGAGCGCCAACGGCATGATCGTGCCCGGCCCGAACGCCCGTGCGCTGAACCCGGTATTGCAAGGCGCCAAGTCCGTCGTCTTCGGTGCCGTGGATTACATTTCGCTGGGCCAACAAGCCAATGGCGAAGCCATCGACATCATCTTCCCGACCAGCGGAACGGTGATTGCCCCGCGCCCGATGATGATTTTGAAATCCACGCAACAGCCGGCCGCCGCCAAGCAGTTCATCGATTTTGTGTTGTCTGAACAAGGCCAGGCACGCGTTGCTGAGAGCTATCTGATGCCGGCCCGCACCGACATTCCGGCGCTGCGTCCGACCATCAACGAACTGAACATCATCACCGTCGATGAGGCGGTAAACGGCCAGCGCGAAGCCATTCTGCAACGCTTCGCTGAAGCCGTGAATTAATGCGGTCAACCGCATTCTTTGCCGGGCTGCGCGCACCCAACAGCGCCAGCCTGGTGATGTGGCTAACCGCACTGGCCGTGCTAATGCTGGTCGGTCTGCCACTGCTGTTTATTGTGCTCCAGGCGATTTTTCCCGGTTTTTCCCGAGGAGAGTTCGCCGGCGCGTTCAGTCACTTTGCCGCCACGCTGGGCAACGCCGACCTGATCCGCCTGTTGTTGAATACCTTGCAGTTGGGGCTGGCGGTCGTTCTGGTCTGCGCCTTGCTCGCCGTGCCTTTGGGTGCGTTGCGCGCCCTAACCCGCGTTCCCGGCGGCGCCGTCTGGGACATCCTGTTTCTGATTCCGTTCATGATTCCGCCGTTCATCGCGGCGCTGTCGTGGATGCTGACGTTGCAACCGCGCGGCTACGCGCAGCAACTGATTGGCCTCGACGCCAATGACTTTCTGTTTTCCTTCGCCGGCATCGTGTTCGTGATGACGCTGAACGTCTTTCCCGTCGTCTACTTCGCCGTCTCGCGCACCATGATGAGCATCGGCGGCCGCTACGAGGCCGCCGCCCGAGTCAGTGGTGCCAGCCGCTGGCGCGCGTTCTGGCGTATTACTTTGCCGTTGTCGACACCGGGCATTGCCGCCAGTCTGCTGCTGGTGTTTGCGCTGACCATCGAAGAATTCGGCACACCGGCCACGCTCGGCGCTCAGGCCGGTTACGACGTTCTGGTCACCGGCATTCACAACCGCTTTTCCGACTGGCCGATCGACATTCCCGGCGCGGCGCTGCTGTCGTTGTTATTGGTGTTGCTGGCCATGGTCGCCTTCTATTTACAGCACTGGCTGGTGACGCGCCGTTCTTACGTCAGCCAGACCGGGAAACCCTCGGCCAATGTGCAATCGGAATTGGGCGTCTGGCGTTGGCCGGTGTTGCTGCTGTTTGGCGTCACCGCCGCTGCGGCCGTCGCCGTTCCGATTCTCGCCGTTCTGGCAACGGCACTGACCCGAACGCTCTCGGGTGGCCTCGCGCTCAACAATTGGTCGCTGCGGCATTTTGATGCCCTGCTCAACCACAGCAGCGGCGCGCTCCCGGCGCTCGGAACCAGCTTGAGCCTGGCCGTTGCGGCGGCGCTGTTGACCGGAATACTCGGCGCTTTGGTCGGTTATCTGGTGGTGCGTGCTCAGGTGCGTGGCCGTCGGGTGCTGGATTTACTGTCGCTGTTGCCCAACACCATGCCGGGCATTGTTATCGCGGTCGGATTAATTCTCGCCTGGAACCAACGTTTCTGGCCGGTGCAGATTTACAACACCGGCATCATGTTGCTGTTGGCTTACACCTGTCTGCTGTTGCCGTATCCGGTGCGCTATTCACAAGCCGCCTTGCGCCAGATGAGCGAAAACCTGGAAGCCGCCGCCCGCGTCAGTGGCGCCGGTTTTATCACCACCTTCCGCCGCATTCTGTTACCCGCGCTGGCGCCGAGCCTGGTGGTTGCCATGTTGTTGGTGTTCGCCATTGCCTCACGCGAACTGGTGGCATCGCTGATGGTTGCGCCGGCCGGCACGGTAACCGTCGCCACCTTTGTCTTCAGCCAATTCGAGCAAGGCTCGCCTGGCGTCGGTATGGCGATGAGCGCCGTCGCCATCTTCACCACCACCGGTTTATTGGTGGCGTTGACCGTCTTCAGTGGCAAACGACTGCCGATCAATCCGTAACGGCCGCGCAGGCGGCCGTCATCAGATGCAATATCAGCAATAGTCCGTTGTTAACAATTCATTTAAAGCAACAACCAAAAGCCGCTAGACTGCGGCGCAACGGTGGCCTCCCACCTTCATGATTTAGATAGGATTTCCCCATGAGCACCAATTACTTCAATACCCTCAACCTGCGTCAACAACTGGCGCAGCTGGGCAAATGCCGCTTTATGGACAAGGCCGAATTCGCCGATGGCTGCAACGCCCTCAAAGGCAAGAAAGTCGTCATCGTCGGCTGTGGCGCCCAAGGTCTGAACCAGGGCCTGAACATGCGCGATTCCGGTCTGGACGTTTCCTATGCACTGCGTCAGGCCGCCATCGACGGCAAACGCCAATCGTGGAAAAACGCCACCGAGAACGGCTTCGCGGTCGATTCTCACGAAAACCTGATTCCCAAAGCCGATCTGGTCATCAACCTGACGCCCGACAAGCAACACTCCAGCGTCATCGAAGCGGTGATGCCGTTGATGAAACAAGGCGCCGCCCTGGGTTATTCGCACGGTTTCAACATCGTCGAAGTCGGCCAGAAAATTCGTGACGACATCACCGTCGTCATGGTCGCGCCGAAATGCCCGGGCACCGAAGTGCGTGAAGAATACAAGCGCGGTTTCGGCGTACCGACCTTGATTGCCGTGCACCCGGAAAACGACCCCAAAGGCGAAGGCCTGGAAATCGCCAAAGCCTGGGCTGCGGCCACGGGCGGTCACCGTGCCGGTGTTCTGGAAAGCTCGTTCGTCGCCGAAGTGAAGTCGGATTTGATGGGCGAACAGACCATTCTGTGCGGAATGCTGCAAGCCGGTTCACTGCTGTGCTACGACAAAATGCTGGCCGAAGGCGTCGATGCCACTTACGCCAGTAAACTGATTCAGTACGGCTGGGAAACCATCACCGAAGCGCTCAAGCACGGCGGCATCACCAACATGATGGATCGCCTGAGCAACCCGGCCAAACTGCGCGCTTATGAGCTGTCTGAAGAGCTGAAAGGCTTGCTGGCGCCGCTGTTCCAGAAGCATCAGGACGACATCATCAGCGGCCATTTCTCCGCCACCATGATGGCCGACTGGGCCGCCGACGATAAAGACCTGCTCGGCTGGCGCGAAGCCACCGGCCAGACCGCTTTCGAAAAAGCGCCGGAAGTGAAGAACGACCTGACCGAACAGGAATACTTCGACAACGGCATCCTGATGGTCGCCATGGTCAAAGCCGGTGTTGAGCTGGCGTTCGAAACCATGGTCGACAGCGGCATCATCGAAGAGTCGGCGTACTACGAGTCGCTGCACGAACTGCCGCTGATCGCCAACACCATCGCGCGTAAGAAACTGTACGAAATGAACGTGGTGATTTCCGACACCGCCGAGTACGGCAACTACTTATTCGCCAACGCCGCCGTCCCGCTGCTGGCTGAAAAGTTCATGCCGAAAATCAAAACCGACGTCATCGGCAAAGGCCTGGGCGAGTCCAGCACCGAAGTCGATAACATCGAATTGATTCAAGCCAACCAAGCCATTCGCAACCACCCGATCGAGTGGATCGGCGAAGAGCTGCGCGGTTACATGACCGATATGAAACGCCTCGTCGAGGCCTGAGTGCCCGACTGGGTGACCGTCTCTCAGTGAGGTCCCCAAAAGGGAATGAGTGTTAGCCCGCCGATTGGCGGGCTTTTTTTTGGTTGAAAAATGTCACCAGGCGGGAAACGGATCGTCCAGTTTCGACCAGGCTTCCGGAGCAGCGTTAAGTTCGCTGTCAGTTAGCAAACAGGCATCCAACTGCGTAATCACCTGCGCCCGATCCAGCCCCTGTCCAATAAACACCAACTCCTGACGCCGATCGCCATACGGCTCCTGCCAATTGGCATTGATGGACGCCAGATAGTCCGGATCGTCCGGCCACTGCGCTTTATCAACACCCGCCCAGAACAAACCGGCCATGCCGTAGCGGGCAATGCCACCGGCCTGCTGCCATTGCCCGGCAAAGTCCGGACGGGTCGCCAGCCAGAAATAGCCTTTGGAGCGAATCAGCTTTCCGGCCAATTTCGGGCTGTGCAGAAAATCGTGGAAACGTTGCGGATGAAACGGGCGGCGGGCGCGATAAACGAAACTGCCGATGCCATATTCCTCCGTTTCCGGAATGTGCTCACCGCGCATTTCTTTGAGCCAGCCCGGCGCTTGTTCGGCGCGGGAAAAATCAAACAGGCCGGTGTTTAAAATGCGCTCCAATGGCACCGCGCCGTTCTGAATCGGCACGATGTCGGCATCGGTGTTCAGGGTTTTCAGAATTGCCGTCAGGCGTTGCAATTCGGCCGCGCTGATCAGGTCGGTCTTGCTGATCAGCAGCACGTTGGCGAATTCAACCTGATCGACCAACAAATCCGTCACGCTGCGCTGATCGTCCTCACCCAGGCTTTCGCCGCGTTCTGACAACGCCACCGCCTGGTCGTAATCGGCCAGGAAGTTGGCACCATCGACCACCGTCACCAAGGTATCGAGCCGTGCTACATCGCTTAACGTAACGCCGGTGTCATCGGCAAACGTGAAGGTTTCAGCCACGGGCAACGGCTCGGAAATGCCGGTCGATTCGATCACCAGATAATCAAACTGCCCGGCTTCGGCCAGCCGGCGCACTTCCACCAGCAAGTCTTCGCGCAGCGTGCAACAGATGCAGCCGTTGCTCATTTCCACCAGCTTTTCTTCGTGCCGGTTCAGCGACACTTCCTGACGCACCGAGGCGGCATCGATGTTGATTTCACTCATGTCATTAACGATGACGGCAATGCGTAAGCCAGCGCGATTGTTCAGCAAATAATTCAGCACCGTGGTCTTACCGGCACCAAGAAAACCGGACAACACGGTAACCGGCAGTTTTTTTAACTCAGTCATGGGAACTCCTGAAGACAAAGATCGACGTCGAATGGCGAGTCACCATTTATGTTACAACATATCTTTTTAGATCAACAACCGATCAAATTACGTTGCCCGTCTGTCCCAAATAAACCGGCTGCCGTCCCGAAGCAGCCAAGCCAGCGCACTGGCTCACTTCTTATGCTGAGAGCCACCGTCTGTATCGTCAGGAATCGAAGATGCTGCCCTACGCCATAATCGGCGCCGGCCCGATGGGGTTGTGCACCGCGCGCCGGCTGCGCCAATACCAGTTGCCGTGGATCGGTTTTGAGCTGAACAGCGGCGTTGGTGGCCTGTGGGATATTGATAACCCACATTCGACGATGTACTCGTCCGCGCATCTGATTTCGTCAAAAACCATGACCGAATTCAGCGATTTCCCGATGGCCGCCTCGGTGCCGCCCTACCCCAACCATCGCCAGATGAAGACCTACTTCGACGCCTACGCCGACCGTTTCGAATTGCGCTCGGGGTTCCGTTTCAACACCCGCGTCACCCAGGTTGTGCGCGACGGCGACCATTGGCAGATCGACACCGAACACGACGGCCGTCACGAACGCCATGCGGTTGCCGGTGTCTTGCTCGCCAGCGGCACGTTGCACCAACCCAAGCGCATCGAACTGCCCGGCGAATTCAGCGGCGAACGGTTACACAGCGCCGATTATCGCGACCCGGCGTTGTTCGATGGCAAGCGCGTGCTGATCATCGGTTGCGGCAACAGCGGTTGTGACATCGCCGTCGATGCCGTGCATCGCGCTGCCCGCGTCGATTTATCGGTGCGGCGCGGTTATTACTTCCTGCCCAAGTTCGTTGCCGGCCGGCCCATTGATACGCTGGGCGGCAAAATCCGCCTGCCCAACCGGCTGAAACAATGGATTGATGGCGGCATTATTCGCGCGCTGATTGGCAAGCCATCGGATTACGGACTGCCTAATCCCGATTACCGGCTGTACGAATCGCACCCGGTGGTCAACTCGCTGTTCTTGCATCATCTCGGCCACGGCGACATTCAACCGCGCCCGGACATACGTTCCGTGAACGGCCACAGTGTCAGCTTCGCCGACGGCCAACAGGCCGAATACGACCTGATTCTGGAAGCCAGCGGCTATCGTCTCAGCTATCCGTACATCGCCCAGCACGAGCTCAACTGGCAAGGCGCCGCGCCGGATTTATTTCTCAACATCTTCAACCCGGACAACCCCAACCTGTTCGTTATGGGCATGATCGAAGCGGCGGGGCTCGGCTGGCAGGGGCGCGATGAACAGTCGCATCTGGTGGCGCTGTATCTGCACCAGCGCGCCCGCGACACCCATTCGGCACGCGATTTCGAACGCGCCATCCGCGCCCACCACAGCGAACGTTGCGACGGCGGCATGCACTATTTAACGCTCGACCGCATGGCCTATTACGTTCACAAACCGACCTACCTGAGCGCGCTGAAAAAACACCAGCGCCGGCTGCGACGCGATCTGGAATCGCCATTGAGTACCATCGTGCACAGCGCTGAGGAAACCGCATGAACCATGTCTTGATCACCGGCGCCAGCGGCTATCTGGTGTATCAGTTGGGCTGCCGATTAAGCCAAAGCCTGTTGGTTACCGGGCTGGACATTCGCCCGCGCCACGACAGCGCCTTCCCCATCGTCCAGCGCGACATCACCGAACCCGGCCTGGCCGATTGGATGGCGGAGCAGGCGTTCACTCAGGTGATTCATCTGGCCTCGGTGCTGGAACCGAGCCGTGATCGCGATCGCGATTACCGCATCGACGTCGAAGGCACCGAGCAATTGCTGGCCGCCTGCGTCGCCACCGGCGTGCAGCATCTCACCATCACCTCAAGCGGTGCTGCTTACGGTTATCACCGCGACAACCCGCCCTGGCTCAGCGAAACCGATGCGCTGCGCGGCAACGAAGAATTTTCCTACGCTTGGCACAAACGTCTGGTCGAAGCGCGGCTGGCGGAATACCGCGAACGCCATCCGCAATTGCGCCAACTGGTGTTGCGGCCAGGCACGGTGTTGGGCCGCAACACGCACAACCTCATCACCCGCTTGTTCGAAGGCAAACGACTAATCGCCTTGCGCGGCAGTGCCTCGCCCTTTGTGTTTATCTGGGATCAGGATGTGGTCGCCATCATCGAACAGGGCGTGCGCGAGGAAAAAACCGGCGTCTACAATCTGGCCGGCGATGGCGCACTCAGCCTCGACGACATCGCCAGCGCGCTGGGCAAACCCATCTGGCATTTACCGGTGGCATTGGTTCGGTTGGGATTGCAACTCGGGCAACGCCTGAAGTTGACGCCATACGGCCCCGAGCAGCTGAATTTTTTGCGCTACCGGCCGGTACTCGCCAACCGGGCGCTGAAAGAAGAGTTTGGGTTCTGCCCGAGCAAAACGTCCGCCGATGTTCTGGCCGAATACGCGCGCGGGCTGAAGGAACGCCGCGTTTGATCAACAGCCGCGCTATTGCCCCAACATGCCATCGGCCCGTTCGATGGAAGCCTGATACCAGGCGCTTAATTCCGCAGCACTTAATTGAAAGTCGCGCAGCAACGCATCGTCCAGCGGTTTGGCCTGAGCGTAACGAATGGCAAAGGCCAACGTACGACCGGGCAAACCGGCGCTTTCCGACAGCGCCGCTTTAATGTCGGCACTCAGCGGCAGTTCCTGCACCACTTCTGTCATCGTCTGGTCCATCAGCGCATCGAGAATCGATAACAGGCCAACGGTGAAAAAACAGTCGCTTTGGTCCGGTGCCAGCCGTTGCCCCAATTGCTCGCAGAAAAACGCCCGCGTCAGCGCTTCGCGTTGCAATTCGCGCGGCTTATTGTCGAAGCGATCCATGTTGATCAGGGTGGCCCAGCCGCGAATCCGATCGATGCCCAATAACGCCACGGCCTGATGAATGGAGTCGACATGCTGACCGCGCCGATAGAACGACGAATTCACTAATTGCAGCAATTTGTACGACAGCACGGTGTCTTGCTGAACGTGCCGATAGATGTCGTTGACGGAGATGTCGGGTCGGTACAGATCGGCCAGCAGCTTCAACAGATTGATGCGCCCCGGTTGCAGCCGACGGCCGTGAACCGCTTCCGGTTGGCAGAAAAAATAACCCTGGAAATAATCGAAACCCAGTTCCAAACAGAATTGAAAATCGTCGTAGGTTTCCACTTTTTCCGCGACCAGTTTTACCGCGTGTGAACGCAGTGTGTTAACCAGTTTTTGAATGTCGTCGCGGCCAGTGGCAAGCACATCGATTTTCACCAGATCGACAATATCGATCAGCGCCGGCCGATAATCTTTGTGCTCAAAATCATCCAGCGCCAGACGAAAACCGCGCTCACGCAAATGCGCGAGAATGGCGATTAAATCGTCATCGCTGTGGTAATCCTCGAGCACTTCGATGATCAAGGTATGGCGCAAAAAATCCGGCAGGGCGTTGAGCATGGTTTTGGTCACGTTCAACAAACCGGGTTTCTGATTCAATGCTTGTTCGATGTTGCTGTGAGTATAGGCATTGAGCATGACCGACCGGGTTGCCAGGTCGCCATCCTCGAACACCGCTTGTTCCAGTCCACCCTGACGAAACAACAACTCATATCCAAACACCTGCAAGCCCCGATCAAAAATCGGCTGACGGGCAAACAGTACTTCTTCGGACACGGGAATCCCTCAGATCATTCCGGGCGCTACTATAACAACGACCATTGGAAATTGTCTGCCGACAAACGCCATCGGCGTTCGAATGGGTTTGTTTCAGCAGACCTTTCAGACGGTTTACAGCGGATGCGTCGCCTGCCAATGCAGCGCGATAGCTTCGCGCGTGGTGACCCAAACGTCTGAGTGCGACTGCACATAATCGACAAAACGTTTCAGCCCGGCAAAGCGGCCCGGACGGCCCGCCAGCCGGCAATGTAAGCCGACGTTTAATAGCCGCGGCGCGACCGATCCTTCGTCGTACAGCACATCAAAGGCGTCTTTCAAATAGGTGAAAAATTGCTCGCCGGTATTAAAGCCTTGCGGCGTGGCAAACCGCATGTCGTTGCTGTCGAGGGTGTAGGGCACCATCAGAATCGGGCGTTGATAATTCAGATCGTAATAAGGCAAATCGTCGGCGTAGCTGTCTGAGCAATACAAAAATTCCGGCCGCTGCGCGAACAGTTTTAACGTGTTCGGGCTGGTGCGACCGGTGTACCAGCCGGCCGGGTGTTTGCCGGTCATGCGCTGGTGAATGTCGATGGCGCGTTCCATGTGTTCGCGCTCAACCGTTTCCGGGACGTTCTGATAATGAATCCAGCGATAACCGTGCGAGGCAATTTCCCAGTCGGCTTTTAACATCGCTTCAACGGCGTTCGGGTGTCGTTCCATCGCCATGGCGACGCCAAAAACGGTGACCGGCAATTGCCGTTCGGTGAACAGGCGATGCAGCCGCCAAAAGCCGGCGCGGCTGCCGTATTCGTAGATGCTTTCCATACTCAGATGGCGTTCCGGGTACGCCTCGGCACCGACGATTTCCGACAGAAAACGTTCCGATTCGGCATCGCCATGCAGTTGGCAGTTCTCGCCGCCTTCTTCGTAATTGATGACAAACTGCACCGCCAGGCGGGCGCCATTCGGCCACTGCGCCTTGGGCGGGTTGGCCCCGTAGCCGACCAGATCACGCGGATAATTGGCCGGCGGGTTCGATTGCGATGACGACATCAGTACACTCCCTACAGAAACAGACAAAAACAGACAGCGCATTTCACAGCAAAAAACCGACCAATAGAACAAGATCCCACCATCGATGCCATCCAACCCCGCACAGCGACCACACCCAACCGCCATCGGCCTGGGCGATGCCAACGCCATCTTGAGCGTCTACGCACCACACCGGCCGCCGCAGGCGCCATACGACGGCCTCGACCAAATGCATCCGTTTGCCGCTGGCGAACTGGCGCAGTTGGTCACCGCCACCGGCAACCATTGGCGCAAGATTTTCAACCTCTACGCCAAGCTGCTGCATCGGCTGTCGCCGCGTGAACCGAGCTGGCAGGACTGCCGCGAACAGCGCTTATTGCAGGCCGGTTCCGGCACGGCGCTGTTGTTTTCGCCTCCCCATTCAACGCCATCCGAAAGTTGGCGTTTGGTGATGGGCAAGGCCTACGCCGAATCGTGCGGTCTGCACTTACTGGCCGATCTGCAACCGCTCAACGGCTTTGACTGGTCGCCGTCCCAGCGGCTGATTTTGACGCCCTACTTCGACTACCGCGCCCTCTCCAACGCCCGTCTGGACAACCTGTACCGATTGATTGACAGCCAGGGCGGCTGCCAATTTCCGCTCTAACGGCGATCCACACTGGCGCGTCTCATTTTCCTGAATAAACTATTTACTACCTAAACTAAATTATTTAGGACGTGAAATGAAACCCCAACCCCAGGACAGCCAACGCTTCCAAGTGGCCGTGCGCCGCTACGGCATGCTGATCAAGCCGGTCATGGCCGCCCGTTTCGAGCAGGAAACCGGACATCCGTTCACCGATTTCCCATTGCTGGCGTCCATCGCGCAGGGCGTCCGTTCGCCCAGCGACATCAGCAAACGCATTCAGGTGTCCAATTCACGCGTGTCGCACCTGATCGAGCGCGGACTCAACCAGGGCCTGATCGAACGCGAACTCGACCCGACCGACAGCCGCCGCTTTTTGCTGTCGCTGACCGACAAAGGCGAAACGCTGGTGCAGCACGTGTCATCGGCGCTGCACGATCTGGTCGAGCGTTCGGGGTTAAGCCAAGACGAACTGCTGGCCGCCACCTCCGCTTTGGAGAAGCTGGCGACCGCGCTAACCGAGGAGTTGTAAATGCCGAAGACTGAATTCACTAAGGCCGAACGCAACGCCACCCTGATCGGCGCCATGCTGGCGCTGTTCCTCGCGGCCTTGAACCAAACCATTGTCGCCACCGCCACGCCCGACATCGTGCGCGAGCTGGCGTTCCCGACCAGTTGGATCACCTGGATCGCCACTGCCTATCTGGTGACCAGCACCGCCACGCTGCCCATCTGGGGCAAGCTGTCCGACCTGTACGGCCGCCGCAACAGCATCACCGCTGGCATCGTGCTGTTCTGCCTGGCTGGCGTGTTCTGCGCGCTGGCGCAATCGCCACTGGAACTGGTGCTGGCGCGCGCGCTGCAAGGCGTCGGCGGTGCCGCCATCATGACCAACGCCATGGCGGTGATTGGCGATCTGTTCACGCCGGAAGAACGGCCACGTTATCAGGGCCTGTTCGGCGCGGTCTTTGGCGTCAGCTCGGTGATTGGCCCGGCCATCGGCGGCATTCTGACCGACCTGGCCGGCTGGCACTGGATCTTCCTGGTCAACCTGCCGGTGGCCGCCGTCGCCCTAACCTTCGTGCTGACGCGCATGCCGACGCTGCGCCACACCGGCCCACGCCGGGTCGATTATCTGGGTGCGTCGCTGCTGCTGTTGGCGGTTATTCCATTGCTGCTGGCGCTGGCCCTGGCGCCGACAAGCTACGCCTGGAGCGCGCCGCAAACGCTGGGCATGTTTGCGCTGTCGGGTTTATCAACCCTGGCGTTTGGCTGGCACCAATGGCACTCGCCGGAACCGATCATCGAATTGCGTTTGTTTCTGGGCGCGCGCTATGGCCTGTCTGCGCTGGCGAGCTTTTTAATCGGCGCGGCCTTCTTCGGCATCCTGGTGTTTTTGCCGCTCTATATGGTGAACGCTCTGGGCACCAGCGCGACCGCCTCGGGCGCCAGCCTGATTCCGCTGATGATGGGCATCGTTTTCGGCAACATCGCCAGCGGCCAGTTGGTCTCGCGCGTCGGCGCCTACAAGCCGATTCTGATCCCCAGCCTGCTGTTGCTGATGGCCGGCGTGATCTGGATGGCGCTGTCGCTGAGCCCGGACCAGAGCCAGTTGGCGGTCACTACCCGCATCGTGCTGTTGGGTATTGGCCTGGGGCCGTCCATGCCGCTGTTCACCCAGATGATGATCAACTCCGCCCCGGCCGATAAGATCGGCATGGCGTCCAGCGCCGCCAACTTCACCCGCCAGTTGGGCTCAACCCTGGGCGTGGCGGTGATGGGCACGCTGTTCGCGGTGGTGATGCACACTCAGTTGTCGAGCCACATTCTGCCAGCCATCCCGGACGTACTGGCCGATTACCCGGCGGTGATCGAGCTGAGCGCGGCCGACAACCCGCAACCGCATCTCGATCTGGCTGAACTGAAAACCGCCATCGACGCCCGCTATGCAGCGTTGGACCCGGCGCTGACGCTGAACGACGAGGCACAGCACCAACAGGCCCTGGCCGCCGCCGACCAACTGGAACATCAGCTGCGCGGCGCCTGGTCCACCAGCATGAGCATCATTCTGTGGACTCAGGCCGGCGTCATACTGCTGGGTTTGATCGTTACCGGCTTTATTCCGGAAATGCGGCTGCAACCCCGACGCGCCACTGCTTCGGCCTAGCCGCCCCGAACCAATTCAGCGCAACGCATTTTATTGCGCACTGAATTGGTTCGCGCGTTGCCCGGTTTAAAACCGGCCGGGCAACGCAACCGCCGGCCCCCTCTCGCTTTTTGCATTTCCTGACCGCTCGGTCATATTATGGTCTTCAATTTGCATTGCCCAATGAACCATAACAGGCGCAGACAGCCGTGTTCGTCTGCCCGATAACAGCGAGTCATGGCATGACCACCTTCTTATTGAACCGGACGCGCATCGACCTGCCGACCACCGACCCGGACCAGACCCTACTCGAATACCTGCGTCTGGACGCCCACCTGACCGGCACCAAAGAAGGCTGCGCCTCGGGCGATTGCGGTGCCTGCACCGTGGTTGTCGGCGAACGCACCGAAGCGGGGCTGCGCTATCGCGCCATCAACAGTTGCATCACTTTCGTACACAGTCTGAATGGCAAGCAGGTACTCACCGTCGAACATCTGGCCGACAGCGGCCAGTTGCATCCGGTGCAGGAGGCGATGGTGAAACACCACGGCTCGCAATGCGGTTTCTGCACGCCGGGCTTCATCATGAGTCTGTTCGCGCTCTATCACTGCGATGTCGCGCCCGACCGCGACGCTGTGTTGAACGCCCTGTCCGGCAACCTGTGCCGCTGCACCGGCTACCGGCCGATCATCGACGCGGCGCTGGACTTGTTGCAGCAACGCCACGGCGACCGCTTCAGCCTGGCCGCCGCCGACATCGAAGCCGAACTCAAGGCACTGCCAGCGGCGCCGAACGACGACGGCATCGGTTTCTGGCAACCGCACAACCGGGCCGAACTGGGCGCAATCATCAAAGCGCAACCGGACGCCCGTTTCAGTGCCGGCAGCACCGACCTGGCGCTGGAGAAAACCCAACTGGTGAGACCGCTGCCGGCGTTGATCGACCTGACTCAGGTTGCCGAACTGCAACTGCTGACTGTCGATCCCAACTGGATCAACATCGGCGCGGCCGTTACCTACGCCGATCTGGCACCGGCACTGCTGGCCGATTACCCCGAAGCGCGCGAGTGGCTGGAACGCCTCGGTTCCACGCCGATTCGTAACCGCGGCACGCTGGGCGGCAATCTCGGCAATGCTTCGCCGATTGGTGATACACCGCCGCTGCTGATCGCGCTCGGCGCTGAAGTCACGCTGGCGAGCCAGACCGGCGAACGCCGCCTGCCGGTCACCGAACTGATCACCGGCTATCGCCAGACCGTGCTGCACACTGGCGAGTGGATTGACACCGTTCATATTCCACGCCGCCGCCCGAATGCCTTCGTCCGCGCCTACAAGATTTCCAAACGCTTCGAGGATGACATTTCCACCGTCTGCGCCTGTTTCTATTTAGAACGCGATGGCGACCAAATCAGCGCGCTGCGTGCCGGTTTCGGCGGCTTGGCGGCAACGCCGCTGGCGTTAAAAAACTGGACCGACGCGCTGCTTGGTCAGTCCTGGTCTAACCTGGATGTCGAAGCGACCGCCGCCAATCTGGCTGCGCGCCTGCACCCCATCGACGACGTGCGCGCCAGCGCTCAATACCGCGTCACCGTCACCGCCAATCTGTGGCGGCGGTTTGTGCTCGAATCGAAAGGCGGCGCCGAGCCGCTGCGCGTCGCCAACCCGGGAGTCTTCCACCATGCGTAAACTCACCGACGCCCTGCTCAAACCCGGCCAGACCCCCGGCCAGGCCGGCCAGCCGGTCGAACACGACAGCGCCCGTCGCCAAGTCGCAGGAACGGCACGCTATATCGACGACCTGCCGGAACCGGCCGGTTTGCTGCACGCGGCTGTCGGCCAGGCTGATGTCGCCGCTGGCATTTTGAAATCATTGCAACTGGATGCCGTGCGTAACGCGCCCGGCGTGCAGCGCGTCATCACCGTCGCCGACGTGCCCGGCCACACCGACATCGGCGCGGTGTTTGGTGGCGATCCTGTGTTGGCCGAAGAGCGCATTCTGTTCCACGGCCAGCCGTTGTTTGCCGTCGCCGCCGACCGCTTCGAACAGGCGCGACTGGCCGTTAAAAGTGCGGTTTGGGAGATCGAACCCAGCGACGCCATTCTCAGCGTCGAGCAGGCGCGCGCCCAAAACGCCGACGTCGGCAAGCCGGTGCATTTCCGCAATGGCGACGCCGACAGCGCCATGAACACCGCGCCGCATCAACTGAGCGGTCGCATTCAGATTGGCGGACAGGAACATTTTTATCTGGAAGGCCAGGTCAGTCTGGTGATTCCCGAAGAAGACGGCGGCATGCTGGTGTATTGCTCCAGCCAGCATCCGTCGGAAGTGCAGAAACTGGTTGCCGAAGTGCTGGGCATTTCGTTCAACAAAGTCACCGTCGATGTGCGCCGTATGGGCGGCGCCTTTGGCGGCAAGGAAAGCCAGGCGGCGCAGTGGGCCTGCATTGCGGCGCTGCTGGCGCACCACACCGGCCGGCCGGTAAAACTGCGCTTGCCGCGCAGCGTCGACATGACCGCCACCGGCAAACGCCACCCGTTCGACAACCGCTGGCACCTGGGTTTCGACGACGCCGGTGTGATTCAGGCCGCCAAGATTGAGATCAACGGTTTCTGCGGTTATTCGCCGGATTTGTCCAACGCCATTGTCGACCGCGCCATGTTTCACGCCGACAACGGCTATTTCCTCGGCGCTTCAGCCATCGACGGTTACCGCTGTTTCACCAACACCGTGTCGCACACTGCCTTTCGCGGCTTCGGCGGCCCGCAAGGCATGATGACGATTGAGGCGGCGATGGACGACATCGCCCGGCATCGCGGTGAAGACCCGCTGACGATCCGCAAACGCAACCTCTACGGCCGCGGCGAGCGCGATGTCACGCCGTACCAGATGACGGTTGAAGACAACATCCTGCCCGAGTTGATCGAGCGGCTGGAAAGCACCAGCGAATACTGGACGCGCCGCGCCGCCATCGCCGAGTTCAACCAACGCAGCCCCATCATCAAAAAAGGCCTGGCGCTGACGCCGGTGAAATTCGGCATTTCCTTTACCGCCAAGCACCTGAACCAGGCCGGTGCGCTGGTGCACGTCTACACCGACGGTTCGATTCATCTGAACCACGGCGGCACCGAAATGGGCCAGGGTTTGTACACCAAGGTGGCGCAGATTGTCGCCAGCGAATTCGGCGTCGCGCTGGACACGGTTCAGGTCTCCGCCACCCGCACCGACAAGGTGCCGAACACCTCGCCGACGGCGGCTTCCAGCGGCACCGATCTGAACGGCAAGGCGGCACAAAACGCGGCGCGGGCGATTAAACAACGGCTCACCGAATTCGCCAGCGACCACTACGGCGTGCGCCCGGATCAGGTTCAGTTTGCTGATGGGCAAGTGAAAATTGGCAGCGAGCAATTCAGCTTCGCCGAACTGGTGCAAACCGCTTATTTGAATCGCATTTCACTGTCGGCCAACGGCTTCTATCGCACGCCGAAACTGGAGTGGGACGCGCAAAACGGTCGTGGCCGGCCGTTCTTTTATTTCGCCTACGGCGCGTCCTGTTCGGAAGTCAGCATCGATACCTTGACCGGCGAATACTCGGTTGATCGCGTCGATGTGTTGCACGACGTCGGCGACAGCATCAACCCGGCGCTCGACCTTGGCCAGATCGAAGGCGGCTTTATTCAGGGCATGGGCTGGCTGACCAGCGAAGAACTGAAATGGGACGCGGCCGGCCGTCTGCTGACCAACAGCCCGGCCAACTACAAGATTCCCGCCATCGGCGATACGCCGCCGATTTTCAACGTCGCGCTCTACCCGCAACCGAACCGCGAAGACACGGTGTTCAAATCGAAAGCCGTCGGCGAACCGCCGTTGATGCTGCCGATCAGCGTCTGGTGTGCATTGCGCGACGCCATCGCCAGCGTCGCCGATTACCAAATCAGCCCGGCGCTCGACACGCCCGCCACGCCCGAACGCGTGCTGATGGCCGTCGAAGCACTGAAAGAACACACCAAGGTGAGCGCATGAAACGGCATTGGCGCTGGTTCGAAGCCCTTAACGAGTTGCAGCAAAACGGCGAGCCGCTGGTGTTGATCACCGTGCTCGCCACCGCCGGTTCCACGCCGCGCGACGCCGCCACCAAGATGGTGGTTACCGCCGGCGAACAATGGGACACCATCGGCGGCGGCAATCTCGAATTCCAGGCGATTGCCCGCGCCCGCGAACTGCTGGCCGGCGGAAGCGCGCGCACCGAAGTCGAGCAGATCGAACTCGGTGCCAGTCGCGGCCAATGTTGTGGCGGCGCCGCGCAATTGCTGTTTGAAGTGCTGGTCAGCAGCCGCCAACCGTTGGCGATATTCGGCGCCGGCCATGTGGCCCAGCGCTTGCTACCGATTCTGGCGCCGCTGGATTTGCAACTGAGCTGGATCGATTCCCGGCCCGACTGGCTGGCCGACGCCCCGGCCGGTGTCACCACCGACTGCCTCGCCAACCCGGTCGACGCCATCGCCGATCTGCCCGAGCACAGTTGGGTGTTGATTCTGACGCACAACCATCAGCTCGATTTCGAACTGGTGCAGGCAGCGCTGAAACGGCCGGATATCGGTTACCTCGGCGTTATCGGTTCGGCCACCAAAGCGAAACGTTTCCGCCAGCGCCTGGCGCATCGCGGTTGGTCGCAGGCCGACATCGAACGGATGCTGTGCCCGGTCGGCGTGCTCGACATTCCCGGCAAACGACCGGCGGAAGTGGCGGTGTCGATTGCCGCTCAGTTGATTCAACGGTTGCACGCCAACACCGCGCAACCGGCGAAAAAAGCCACCGGCCTGAACTGGCCGCAAAGCCGGTCACTGAACCAGGAACCCAGTGAATGACCTTGGACGAACTCAACGCCCTGCCGGCCGATCAGATGGCGGCGTTTTTGCGCACCACCTGCACCGCCGAACGCTGGATCGAACGGATGGTTGCCGCACGCCCGTTCAAACACCGCACTGACTTGCTCGACAGCGCCCGCATCCACTGGGCCGGCACCAACGCCGATGACTGGCGCGAGGCATTCGAAGGCCACCCGATGATCGGCGACATCAACAGCCTGCGCGCCAAATATCACGCCAGCAAAGACCTTTCCAACGCCGAGCAGTCCGGCGCTATCGGTGCGTCCGAAGCCACCTTGCAAGCGCTCGCAGACGGCAACAAGGCCTACCTGAAACGCCACGGCTTTATTTTTATCGTCTTCGCCAGCGGCAAAACCGCCGAACAAATGCTCGAGTTGCTCAACGCCCGCATTAACAACAGCACCGACCAGGAACTGAAACTGGCGGCGGCGCAGCAACTGAAAATCACCTTGAAGCGGTTGGACGAGGCGGTACTGGACAACGAACCGGCAACCTGAATTCGCGCTCAAAACAAGAAGGGGAAACGCATGAGTCACAGCCTGTCCACTCACGTGCTGGACACCACGCTCGGCCAGCCGGCACGCGGCATGAAACTGACGCTGTGCGACGCCGAAGGCACCGTTATCGCCGCAGGCGTCACCAACGATGACGGTCGCTTTGGCGACTGGCCCGACGGCGGTTTTGCCGACGGCATTTATCGGCTCACCTTTCACACCGGCGATTACCTGAACGCCACCCACGGCCAGGCGTTTTATCCCGAGGCCACCGTCTGCTTTCAACTGAGCGGCGCGGACGCGCACTATCACGTGCCGTTGCTGGTCAGTCCCTTTGGCTATTCCACCTATCGAGGCAGTTAATGGACGTCTTTTTCGCCGAATGGGTCAGCCTGTTTTTGCGCTGGTTTCATGTCATCGCCGGCGTCGCCTGGATCGGCGCGTCGTTTTATTTTATCTGGCTGGATAACCACCTGACCGAGCCGCCACAGTGGAAAAAAGACGCCGGTATCGGCGGTGATTTGTGGGCCATTCACGGCGGCGGGTTTTACGAAGTCGCCAAATACAAAGTCGGCCCGAAACAGATGCCGGAACATTTGCACTGGTTCAAATGGGAGGCCTACACCACCTGGATCACCGGCATGCTGTTGCTGACCTGGGTGTATTACTTCGGCGCACAAGCCTATTTGATTGACCCCAACGTGCTGCCACTGAGCACCGGCCGCGCCGTGCTGTACGGCCTCGGTTTTCTGCTCGCCGGCTGGCTGATTTACGACGCCTTGTGCCGCACCCGGCTGGTCGAAAGCCGCTGGTTCGGCGTGCTGATTTTCGCCATCGGTTGCGGCTTCGCCTGGCTGCTGACGCACACCTTTTCCGGACGCGGCGCTTTTATTCACATGGGCGCGCTGATCGGCACCATCATGGTCGCCAACGTTTTCTTCAAGATCATTCCCGGCCAGCGCAAGATGGTCGCCGCTGTCGCCGCCGGTGAACTGCCGGACCCGAAACCGGGCCTCACCGGCAAACAACGCAGCGTGCACAACAACTATTTCACGTTGCCGGTCATCTTTTTGATGATCAGTAACCACTACCCGATGACCTATCAAGGCGACGACAGCTGGCTGATTCTGATGGCCATCATCGCCATCAGTGTGTGCGTGCGGCATTACTTCAATCTGGCGCATCGCGGCCAACGCCAGCCGGCCTATCTGGTCGCCGCGGCGCTGGCCTTTGTGTTGATGGCGGCGATTCTGAGCTGGCCGAAAGCCACCGCATCGGCCAATACCGCCAGCAGCGCACACAGCGAAGCAACGCCAGTGATGTCCGACGCCGACGCTTTGGCCTTGGTCCAAACCCGCTGCGCCAGTTGCCATTCCGCCGCGCCGACCGATTCGATGTTTCCCACAGCGCCGCTGGGCGTCATGCTCGACGACCTGGCGCAGATTGAGCGGTGGTCCGGCCGCATTACCCAGCGCGCGGTCGTCACTCGTGACATGCCGTTTTTGAACCGCACCCAGATGACCGACGCCGAACGCCAGGCGTTGGGCGACTGGTTAAAACAGCGTTTTTGAACCACACTGAGGAGTGGGTTGGACGCTGGGATTGCCGACCCACCCCGACACGATCGGGGCCTGATTTTGATTTGGACCCGACGACCACCGGATGACCACTTCCAACCTCTGGCTTGAACGCATCCAAGCCGCCACTTTGCCCGCTCTGTTGCCAATCAGCGCCTTGCCGTCACCCGAGGCGGCGCTGTCGGCGTGGAATCTCGCCATGCGCGAAGACCCGCTGCTGGCGCTGCAAATCATGGGGCAGGCCAACCGCATTTTCGCCCGGCGCGATCAACAACTGACCACGCTGGACCACGCCGTCGCCGTGCTCGGCGTGCAGCGGCTCATGAACCTGAACCGCGCCATTCCGCGCATCAGCCCCGGCAGCACCGCTTATCGCGGCTTACGGCTGAACATCGGCGACAGTCTGGTCGCGGCGCAATTGATGAAACAGTGGTTCGAATTGCGCCGCCTGCCCTGGGGCGAATCCGATTACTGGAGCGTGCTGTATCACAACCTGGGTTATTGGGCGTTGTGGCTGCTGGAGCCGCAGAAAATGGAAGCCTTCGAGCAACGCTCAACCGAAGGCCGCAACCGCACCGAACTGGTCGAAAACCTGATCGAACAACCGCTGACACTCTGGAACAAACGCCTGAGCCGCACGCTCAGTCTGCCGCCAGCGCCGGATTGCCTGAGCGCCGACGACCTCGACCAGATTCGCGAACGGCTGCCCGATCTGCGCAGCCAATACGTCGCCGCCCTGCTGCCGCTGAGCCATGAATTGGCGTATCAACTGCGCTTGTCGTGGCAATCGCCGGCGCTGGATCGGTTGTGCAAGATCGGCGCGACCGCCCTCGGCATCGACGATTTTCGCGACCGATTAAAAGTCTGGGTGCCCAACGCCGCGCGTCAGATCCGGCTGAGCGAAGCCGGCAGCGCCGCCCGCCTGCTGCTCGCCCAGCAACCATCGTTAAGCAAAGCCGGAACACCGGCCGCCGCACCGTTGCACCGCGATCCGCGCCTTGCGGAAACGGAAGACACGCGGCCGCCGCCAAAACCCGAACCCCGCGCCCGGGTCGCAGCCACCAAGCCAGCCGCACCGCCGCCAGCGTCGGTAACCGTGGCCACCAAACGGCGCGCGCTCAATCCCGACGTGTTGGAAGACGCCCGCACCCGCCTACGCCGACCGATCGACATGACGCGCAGCGAGATTCACAAAACCGCACTGGAAGGCCTGCAATCCGGCCTCGGCCTGAGCCGCATCGTGCTGCTGAACATGCACAACGGCATCTGGCAGGCGACGCGCACCGCCGGTTGCAGTTATTATTTGCTGCTGCGCAATTTGCGCCTGCCGCTGCTCAACAACCCGGTGATGCAGGAATTCAGCCGACGCACCGCCGCCTTCTGGCTGAACGACAGCAACCGCGACAAAGGCCGCCAAACCTTGCCGGCGGATTTGTTGAAAGCCGCGGCCGACGAAGCGTTCTTTTTGCGCTCGTTCAAAGTCGGCAACGCCGTGCCTTTTTTGGTTTACGCCGACGCCAAGGACGACGACGAAGAATTAAACGAACACGACTACCGTCTGTTCCGCGACTTTTGTGCCGACTGGAACAACGCCCTGACCCGGAATCCAAAATGAGTGCTTTCTCCGAACGCCTGTTCGTCGCCAGCCAATATCTGGCGCCGCATCATCTGTTGTCGCGTGTTGTCGGCCGTCTCGCCGCCAGCGAATGGGCGCCGATACGGCGCAGTTTTATCGGCCTGTTTGCGCGTCGTTTTCAGGTCAACATGAGCGAAGCCGAACGCGAAAATCTGAGCGAATACCGCAACTTCAACGACTTCTTCACGCGTGCATTAAAAGCCGACGCCCGCCCGTTACCGACCGATGCCAACCGCCTGATTTGCCCGGTTGACGGCGCCGTCAGCCAGGCTGGCGCCATCGAAGCCGGGCGTATTTTCCAGGCCAAAGGCCGCGATTACAGCCTGACCGAATTGCTCGGCGGCGATGCCGACCAGGCCAAAACCTTTCGCGACGGCCGCTTTGCCACGCTGTATTTATCGCCGCGCGATTACCACCGCATTCACATGCCGTGCGACGCCCAACTGATTCGCACCACCTTTGTTCCGGGCCGGTTGTTCAGCGTTAACGGCGTCACCGCCGAGCACGTACCGAATCTGTTCGCGCGCAACGAACGGCTGGTGTGCGAATTCAACACAGCAAAAGGCCGCATGATTCTGGTACTGGTCGGCGCCATGATTGTTGCCAGCATCGAAACCGTTTGGGCGGGCATCGTCGCCCCGGCCGGTTCGCGTATTCAGCATCGTCACTTCGGCGACGCAGGGCCGAGCTTCAAACGCGGCGACGAAATGGGCCGGTTCCGTCTCGGTAGCACCGTCATCGCCGTATTCGAAGCGGGCGCCCTGGAATGGGACGCCGCCATCAGTGCCGGTCAGCCGGTGCGATTGGGTCAACCACTCAATGCGACCAATTCCTGAGCGAGGCCTATGGAATCGGCTTTTTAAAGCCGGTATCCTGCGCCGTTCAATAAGCTTGCCGGACAGACCATGACCGACGAAAACACCCAGGGAACACCCGCTCAGCAACCGACTTCTGAGGCCACGAACAGCGCCAAGAAAAAGAAGACGGACGCGCAGCGAAAAAAAGAGTTTGAAGCCAACCGCCAGGCCATGGACGAACTGTGTGAGCTGTACCCGAATGCTTTCAACCCACGTCAGCCCAAGCCGCTGAAAATCGGCATTCATGAAACGCTGGCGGAAGACGGCAAGCTGTCGAAAACACGCATTCGCCGCGCGTTGAATGTTTACGTGCGGTTGCGTTCTTACTACGCCTGCATGGTGGAAGGTGCCGACCGGGTGAGCATCGACGGCAGCGCCGCTGGCACCGTCAGCGCCGAAGACGCCGGTCACGCCAAGGAAAAACTCGACGCCATCGACAAGCGCCGCGCCGAACGCACCGCCAAGGCCAAACCCAAAGCGAAGAAAGCACCGCGACCGAAGGCTCCAGCTAAAGCTCAGGAAGAACGTTTGCAGCGCAAACTCGAAGCCTTGGTTAACAAGCCCAAGAACGACTGAATTGCACGACTAAATTGCACGACTGAATTCAGGCGCGCGAACGATCAAACGGCAGGACCGCTTCAATGCGGTCTTCGCCCAAAATCCGCATCAATAACCGATCCACACCCAGCGCCACCCCAGCGCATTCCGGTAAACCCGACCGCAACGCCGCCAGCAACCGCTCGTCCATTTCCGCCGCAGGCAAACCCTGCGCTGCACGCCGTTGTTGATCGGCCGCAAAACGCCGCTGTTGTTCATCGGCGTCGGTCAATTCGAAATAGCCGTTGGCTAATTCCAACCCGCCCCAGTACAACTCAAACCGCCGCGCCAGCGTCAGCCCATCGACTTCAACAAAACGCGCCAACGCCGCCTGGCTGGCCGGGTAGAGCGCAATAAAGGTCAGTTGATCGGCTGGCAGCGACGGCTCCACCACCAGCGCCATCAAGGCATCGAGGCAATCGTCGCGCGACCAACCGTGGCTGTCGGCCGACAAATGTTGTTGCACCGCCGACTTCAACTCGTCGAGTTCAGCGCGATGTGGATCGGGCAAGCCGGCACGCACAAAGGCGTCGGCGTAACTGCGTTGTTCAACCTTGAGTTCCGGTTGGCCGGCCAGGTGCCGACACAGTTGCGCGACTTCGTCCATCAATTGCCGATCGTCCCAACCGAGCCGATACCATTCGAGCAAGGTGAACTCGGCATTGTGACGCGGCCCGCTTTCGTCTTGCCGAAACACGTGACCGAGCTGATAACAATCGCCAATGCCCGCCGCCAATAACCGCTTCATCGCGTACTCGGGCGAGGTCTGCAAAAAGCCACCGTCGGTGGTGCGGATGTTCGCCAGATTCACATCGGTGATGCCCTGGTTCGACAACAGCGGCGTATCGACTTCCAACACCGAACGCTCGGCGAAAAAGGCGCGAATATCGGCCAAGCAACGCGCACGGCGTTGCAGATTGTGCAGTGAAGCGGTCGGTTGCCAGGTCATCAAAAACATCCACGTCGTTCGGTGGCGGCATTGTTGACCATCGCGGCAACGGCCGCCAGTTACAACTGCGTCACCTGCTGTAAGCGCTGCGGAATCAAAGTCAGAAAATCCATCACCAATTGGTGATAACGCGCCTGACCCCGACCCAGCGGGTCGTCGATGTCCGCGTTCGGATGCAGCGGATACACCAGCGGCAAGCGTGCGTCCGGTGTCGATTCGAGCAAGTCGGTTACCCGGCGGTGATGCAGTGCCGTCATGGTAAACACGATGTCGCAGTTGCTCAGTAATTCGCGCGACAGCCGTTGGCTGCGGCCGGAAAAACCGATGCACTGATGGGCCAGAGCGGTGATGGCCTCGGGCGTGGTCGGGCTGGCGGTATCGGCATCGGTACCGGCCGAAGCGACACGAATCAACCGCGACAACGGCGACGCCTGCTGCGCCAGCCAGTGCCGGGCCACAGCCTCGGCCATAGGGGAGCGACAGGTGTTGCCGCTGCAAATAAATAAGATCGAAATCATTCCATTGGCTTATTGCTAAATCGAAACTGAATCGAAACGAACAACGGCATTAATGCGCCAGTATCTGACTCAAAAACTGTTGCGTTCGCGGCGACTGCGGATGGTCGAAAAATTCATGCGGTGCGTTTTGTTCGACGATCTCGCCGGCGTCCATAAACACCACCCGATCGGCGACTCGTTTGGCGAACCCCATTTCGTGCGTCACACACAACATGGTGATCTGTTCTTCGGCGAGCGCGACCATGACATCGAGCACTTCCTTGATCATTTCCGGATCCAGTGCCGATGTCGGTTCATCAAACAAAATCACTTTCGGGTTCATACACAGCGTGCGGGCGATGGCCGCGCGCTGCTGCTGGCCGCCGGATAATTGCGACGGCAACTTGTGCGCCTGATCGGCAATTTTGACCCGACGCAAAAACGCCATGGCGTTTTCAATGGCGTCGGCCTGCGGCATTTTGCGCACCCAAATCGGTGCCAGCGTGCAGTTCTCCAACACCGTTAAATGCGGGTACAAATTAAAATGCTGAAACACCATCCCGACTTCCTGTCGCACCTTGTGAACCTGTTTTAAATTGCTGTTCAGTTCGATGCCGTCGACGACAATGCGCCCATCCTGATGTTCTTCCAGTCGGTTGATGCAACGAATCAACGTCGACTTGCCGGAGCCGGACGGGCCGCAAATCACAATGCGTTCGCCGGTCGCGACACTCAGGTTGATGTTCTTCAACACCTGAAACTGGTCGAACCATTTGTTCATGCCGATCACGTCAATGATCGGCGCTGCTGTCTGCTGTTCGCTGTGCATAAACACACCTTTGGCCGTCATGATTCAGGATCCCACCCAGGCTTCCTGTCGCGGATTTTCAATGGCTTCGGGCAGTCGCTGGCGCACCCAGGCAATCGCCTGGTCCGGCGTCATGCCGGCATTCGCCAGCAGATCGGCCGCCATCATGCCGGAGCGCCCAATGCCCGACAGGCAGCTCAGACCGATCAGTTGCCCTTGTTGCAACAACGTTTGCAGGTCCGCCTGTTGCTGCTGCCAGCGTTCGGCCGTCGTAGCGTCCGGGATGCCGAAATCCGTGATCGGCAGCCAACAAAATTCGATGCCGTTTTGCCGCGCTGTCTGCTGTGTTTGCGCCAATGCATCGGCCGGTACATCGTCTTCATGGACAAAGGAATAAAACCGTCGGCAGCCGTGTTGATAGAGCTGATCGAACCGTTCGTTTTGTTCAACAGGATCGATGTAACTGAGGCTGTCAGCCCCCATCAGCAAACCAGGAAAGCCCAACAAGGCGAGGCGACCGCCAGCCGTGGCAGGCACCTCAACCGTCACCCAGGCCGGAGCGTCGGCGTTAAATTCGTTCGACTGATCATCGGACATGCTGCGTCGCTCCGGTTGCGCTGAAGGGTTAACGGACAGGGTGCGGATACTGCAAACCGCCATCGCTGGCCAGGGCATTGAACGTGCCCTCGCGGCCGATGTTCAGCGCGGTCTGCGCGCCCAGGTGCCGGTCGTACACTTCGCCGTAGTTACCCACCTGCTTGATGATCTGATAGCTCCAGTCACGCGGCAGACCGAGTGCGTCGGCCATTTCGCCAGCCGCCGAATCGGCACTGAACATGCGCTGCACGTCGCTCGGTTGGGCGTCGAGATTGGCCATGACCTGATCGATGTTAGCCGAGCTCACACCGTACTGTTCCGCGTTCAACATCACTTGAAACGCCCAGTAAATAACCGACTCCAATTCCTGATCCGGGCGCGCAACCAACGTCAGCGGTTCGGCGGAAATAATTTCCGGCAGCAACATGAAATCGTCCGGGTTGGATGCCAGTTGGCGGTCGGATGCCAGGGCCGTTAAATCGCTGGCCAAGACGTCACATTTTCCAGCAAAGAACGCCTGCAAACGGGCATTTTTGTCGTTGATGTTTTCGACCTTGTAATCCATGCCGCGATCACCAAACCAGTCGGCAATGTTAGACAGTGTGGTCGAGCCTTCTTCGGCGCAAACGGTTGCGCCTTCCAGTTCCGTTGCCGACCGGATACCCAAGGCTTTCGGCACCAGGAAACCCTGGCCGTCGTAGAAGGTGGTGGCAACAAAGGCCATGCCTGGGTTCACATCGCGGGTGCCGGTGCGGGTAATGCTGCGCGACGCCATGTGCGCACCCTGGGCGACGATGGTTCTCATGCTGTCGGAGAAACCAATGCCGCGAATACTGGCTTTGTTGACGTCGCCAAAAATGGCGGCGGCGGTCATGCGGCAAAAATCGGTATTAAAGCCCTGGAACACACCCTGGCTGTCGGGCACGGAAAAGCCCGGCGAGTTCGGGTTGACCAGACAAATCAATTGATCTTGCGCTTTAATATCGTCCAACACTGCACCCGCCTGAGCGCTGTTTATGGACAAAGTCATGGCGGCAGCCGCCGTAAAAACTGCAGCAAAATATTTCATCTTAGCGATCCTTTATTGGGTTATTTGGATAAATTTTAAGATGGTTCGTTTACCGTGATTGCTGAGTCGTTGAGCATTCTTGTTATGAATTTTTTTGGGTTCTTTCCAGCCGCCGACTGTAGGTCGACAGGCACAAACAAGTACTGAAATACCAAAGCGCCACCAGGCAATACGCCTCCACGCCATAGTGCTGCCACTGCGGTTCGCTGTAGGCCATTTTGGCGGTGGTCATGATGTCGTGAATGCCGAGGATGACGACCAAAGAGGTGTCTTTATAAGCGCCCAACAGGGCGTTCATATTGCCGGGCATGGCGCGTTTCAAAGCTTGAGGCAGGACGATCAGTCGCATGCTTTGCCAGTAGCTGAACCCTTGTGAGGCAGCCGCTTCGCGCTGGCCGTTGGGAACGGCCTGCAAACCGCTGCGTACTTCTTCGGCAAAGTACGCAGCGTGGAAAAAAATCAACACAATTAAGGTGGTGAACAAAGGATCGAGACTGAACCCCTGGGGCAACATCAAAGGCAGAATAAACAGCCCCATAAATAGCACCATGACCATCGGTATGCCGCGCACAATTTCGATGTACGCCACGGCCACGGAGCTGATCACCGGATAGTCTTTTTGAAACCGCGCCAGTGCCAGCAATACACCCAATGGAAAGGCGCCCAGGACACTGAATACCGACAGCATCAACAACACCGGCAAGCCGTTCCACTGAATCGACGCCACCGGCGCCAGGCCCAGTTCTCCACCTTGCATCAGCATAAAGAAAGCGAGGCTGCCGAGCGTCCAGGCCACCACCAGCGCCCGTGAATACAAGGCCCGTATCATGCTGGCGGCCACCAAACCGATCAGCAGTACACACGCCAGCGCCGGGCGCCATTGTTCGTCGAACGGATAAGTGCCAAACAGAATCAGCCGGGCTTTTTCGCGAATAAAAGGCCAGCAGGCGCCGCTGGCGGTGCGGCACAATTCCGCATCGCTCCAGAAACCGACCGCATTCCAACTGAACCAACCGACAACCGCTGGCACCCAGCGCAATAAAAAGCCCGCAACCAACAACGTAATCACGGTATCCAGTGGCGTCCGGAATAGCCGGTGCCGACACCAGGACAGCGCGATCATTCCGCATGCGCGAAACGCGGCGCTGATCGATCCGGCTTCAACCGGCAAAGCTGCAGAAATGGACGACAATTTCATGCTTTCTCCAGCCGCATACGACGGTTGTACAGATTGATCAACAGCGTGACGACCAGACAGATGCTGAGATAAATCAGCGCCGCAATGGACATCAATTCGATTGGCCGAAACGTCTGGTTAATGGCCGTATTCATCACCGACACCAGATCGGAAAAACCCACCGCCAGACCGATCGAGGTATTTTTTGTGATGTTCAGATATTGGTTGCCCATCGATGGAATGATGACCCGCAGCGCTTGTGGCAATACCACCAGGCGCATCACTTGCAGATAGGTCAACCCGCTCGACCGGGCAGCTTCTTCCTGGCCTTTGGAGACTGACTGAATACCGCCGCGCACCAGCTCCGCCACCTGCCCGCCGTGATACACACTCAACGCCAGTGCCAACACCAGAAACTGCACTGAAATTCGCCCGCCACCGGAAAAATCGAAGCCTTGCAAACGAGGAATTTCAAAGACGTAGTGCACATTGAACAGCAGCGACGATAACCACCAGACCAGACACAATAACGCCAGTCCCGGCCAGAAAATGGGCCAGCGCTGGCCGGTTTTTTGTTGGTGATGAATGACAAAGCGTCGATAGACAAACAACAGCAACACCGTCACCAGCAGCGCGATCAAGACGCTGTGCATGTGCGGCTGCCAAATCAAAGCGGGGAAATAAAACGCCCGGTTGGACAGATGAAATACACCCAGAATATCAACCGCCTGTCGGACCGGCGGCAGTTGATTAATGGTCAGAATGTAGAGCGTAAGCAGGATCAGCAATTTGGGTAGATTGCGCATCACTTCGACGTACACATAAGCCAGCGTGCTGCCCAACCAATTCTGGCTGGTTCTGAGCATGCCCATCACCGTGCCCAGTACCGTTGCGCCCACGATGCAGACGGCCGACAGCGCCAGGGTATTGAGGACCCCCACCCAGAGTGCACGGCCGTAACTGCGACCGGCGTCGTAATCGATCAGACTTTCGTTGACGTCAAAACCGGCCTGGCGGCCTAAAAAGCCATAGTCGATGTGGATGCCAACAGCCGCCAGGTTCTGCACGATATTGACGCCGGCGATATAGACAACGGCCACCAGCAACAGCACCAACAGGCTCTGAAAAAGCACGGTGCGAACGCCTTTATGACTCAGCCACATCATCGCTGTACCCCGTTTACTATGCCGGATTGGCGCGGTCTAGATTAACCAAATGGGTCACTGTCTGCGCATTCAAACTAGCGGATCGGCAACCTGTATACAAGTATACACACGCAAATTTTTGGACTGCAATCCCGGTCATGAAAAATTCATCTGCGGGCTTTAGGAGTATCCGTGTGCCGACTTTTTTGATTAGAATCGCCAGCGACCTTCAAGCGCCACTGACCGGGAACCCATGACCAAATCCGCCAACATTCACAAACTGGACGCCATCTGCAACGACGTCCGCAAGCGCATTTGCATAGGCGAATTCCAGGGTGGTGAGGTGTTGTTCGAGGAAAAACTGGCGAAGGAATTTGAAGTCAGCCGGACGCCGATTCGTCAGGTATTGCATCGGCTGGCATTGGAACGTTTTGTTGAAACCAAGTCGGGCGTCGGCACGCTGATCATTCCCGCCGACCGCACCAATTTCCGCGATGACCTGACGGTGTTAGTCGATATTTTGAAGATCACCGCCGAGCTTGGCCCGCTGCCGCTGGACGATGATGATCGCCTTGAATTGGCGGCGTTGTCTCAGCTCAGCAAGATGCTGGTGAAGCAATTTTCCGTCGGTACGTTCTGGACGGTGTGCTATCGCTACAACGATTTAATTCGCCACAAAATCCGCCACGATTTACTCAGCGACACCTTTCATATTCTGTTCTGCCGCGTCTATCGCAGCCTGTTGCTGAACCAGCAGGAAAACGGCGCAACTCTGGCAAAAAATCTAATGCAGGAATTGCAGGCAGCGCTGTTACAAAGTGAACAAGGCGACGATGCCGCGCCGCTGTTCAGGTTGCGATTGGAACAGCTAAGCGCTTTGTCTGCTCCATAAAAAAAAGGCCGCACGATGCGGCCTTTTTTGTACCCGAAACGCGGATCAATCGGACTGTTTGGCCCGGCTGATGTATTCGCGGGTGCGGGTATCAACGCGGATTTTTTCGCCCTGGTTCAGGAACAAAGGCACGCGCACGACAGCACCGGTCGACAGGGTTGCCGGCTTGGAACCACCGGTGGCAGTGTCGCCTTTCAAACCCGGATCGGTTTCAACGATTTCGAGTTCAATGTGGTTCGGCGGGGTGACCGAAATCGGATCGCCGTTGTACAGGCAGACCACGTAGGTTTCCTGTTCTTTCAGCCAATCCTTGGTGTCACCCACGGCGCTGGCGTCGGCCGGCAATTGTTCGAAGGAACCGTCGGTCTTCATGAAGTGCCAGAATTCGCCGTCCTCGTAGAGGTATTCCATGTCGATGTCCATGACATCGGCGGATTCGACGGATTCACCGGACTTAAAAGTCCGCTCCCACGTACGACCGGTTTTCAGGTTCTTCAGTTTGACCCGGTTGAAGGCCTGGCCTTTACCCGGTTTCACAAACTCGTTATCGACGATGGTGCAGGGATCGCCCTCGAGCATCACTTTCAGCCCTGCACGGAATTCATTGGTAGAATAGGAGGCCATTGACCCGTCCTGATTGCCTGGAAATTCAAGAGGAGCGTATGTTAACCGAGTTCGAGCCCGCTGTGGACTCCCCCACCCTGATTTCGATCAACGCCCTTCCTGACTGGCAATCCGAACTGAAAAACGCCGTGCGCTCGGTGTCACAGTTGCTGGATTTGCTGGGTTTAACCGCCGCCGATCTGGACAACCCTGCGCTGGCTAACGCCGATTTTCCGCTGCGCGTACCGCTAAGCTTTGTGCGCCGTATGCGTCTGAAAGACCCGCACGATCCGCTGTTGCGTCAGGTGTTGCCGACCGAGGCTGAAATCGACCCGCAACCGGGTTTTCAGGACGATCCGCTGGCCGAACGTGACCACGCGCCCGCGCCGGGCATCGTCCATAAATATCAGGGCCGCGCTTTGGTGATTGCCACTCAGGCCTGCGCGGTGCATTGCCGTTACTGCTTCCGCCAGCATTTTCCCTACGCCGACAACCGACTCAGCCCGACGCAATGGCAACAGGCGCTCGACTATCTGGCGAGCCAGCCCGAGCTGCATGAAGTGATTCTGAGCGGCGGCGATCCGCTCAGTCTGCCCAACGACCGACTGGCCGATCTGATCGCCGATCTGGAACGCTTGCCGAACCTGACCACGCTGCGCATTCACAGTCGCACGCCGATTGTGTTGCCGTCGCGCGTCGATGCAGGCTTGGTGCGTTTGCTCGAACAGACGCGGCTGAAAACCGTGCTGGTGGTGCACGCCAATCACGCGCATGAAATCAACGACGAAGTGCGTCAGGCGTTGGCGCCGTTGCGGCAAGCCGGCACGGTGTTGCTGAATCAGGCGGTGTTGTTGGCGGGGGTGAACGATTCGCTGGCGGCGTTAACCGACTTAAGCCAGGCCTTGTTCAACGCCGATGTGCTGCCCTATTACCTGCACCAGCTCGACCCGGTGCGCGGCGCGGCGCATTTCGATGTGCCGGATGCGCGCGGGCAACAATTGTGGCGGGAATTGCAGGCGTCCTTGCCGGGGTATCTGGTGCCGAGACTGGTGCGCGAAGTGCCGGGCGATGCCGGCAAGCGCTGGCTGAATCAGTAGATGTCCTGATCGCGGAAACCGAGCAGATACAAAACGCCGTCCAGGCCCAAAGTCGAGATCGAATGCCGCGCGCTTTCGCGCACCAGCGGTTTGGCGCGGAAGGCGATGCCGAGGCCAGCTTCAGACAACATCGGCAAATCATTCGCGCCGTCGCCAACGGCGATGGTCTGTTCCAGCCGAATGCCTTCACGCTGCGCCAGTTCGCGCAGCAATTGCGCTTTGCGTGTGCCGTCGACGATGGTGCCTTTTACCTGGCCGGTCAGCTTGCCGTCGACAAAGTCCAGCTCATTGGCGAATACATAATCGATGCCCAACTTACGTTGGATATGCTCACCAAAATAATTAAAACCGCCGGACAAAATGGCGGTTTTAAAACCGTAGGCTTTCAGTGTACGAATCAGCCGTTCGGCGCCTTCGGTCAGCGGCAGGCGTTCGGCGATACCGGCCAGTACGCTTTCATCCAGTCCTTTTAATAACGCCAGGCGTTCACGGAAACTGGCTTGGAAATCCAGCTCGCCGGCCATGGCACGTTCGGTGATGTCGGCGACTTGGTCGCCAACGCCTGCGGCGCGCGCCAGTTCGTCGATGACTTCGGTTTCGATCAAGGTTGAATCCATGTCGAAACAGACCAGCCTGCGGTTGCGGCGGTACACGGTGTCGAGCTGGAAGGCGACGTCGATGTCAAAGCGCGCGCTGATGTCGAGAAACGCCTGGCGCAACGCGGCATCGTCGGTCGGTTGGCCGCGCAACGTCAATTCGATGCAGGCCTGGCCAACGTCGTCGGCCTGGTCGAGCGCGATGCGGCCGGTCAGGCGAGTGATGTCCTGAATGTTCAGCCCTTGCCTGGAGACTTCGCGCGATACCCAGGCCAGTTGTTCGGCGCTGATGCGGCGCGCCAGCAGCGTCAGCACATAACGGTCTTTGCCTTGCTGGCTGACCCAGTCGGCGTAGGCGTCGTCGGTAACGGGGGTGAAGCGGGCGTCGATGCCCAGTTCGTGGGCGCGGAACAGAACGTCTTTCAGCAGGGCGGCGGTGTCGGCGTCGGCCGGCAGTTGCAGCAGCATGCCGAGCGACACCTGATCGTGAATCACGGATTGCCCTAAATCCAACACAGTGACGCCGTACTGGGCCAGCGTCTGGGACAGGTCGGCGGTCAGACCGGGGCGGTCGTGACCACTGACCTTCAGCATCAAGATGCTACTCAAGGCAGAGCTCCGTCGGTTGGGCTCAGCCCTTCAGGGATTCCAGGGTTTGCAGCGCTTTGTCGGCAACCTGATCGAGCTTGGCGATCAGATCTTCGGTTTCGTGGGTCGACAGCGCACGGTAACGATCCGGGCCCATCAGAAACAGACCTTGTTTGATTTCCTGCAACTGGGCGGCCAGTTGGTTGGCAGCATCACTCATGGGGCGTCCTCTCAGATCAATCGATTCAGACCGGCGCATACACCGCCGGGCGGTTCTTAAAAGCAGCGATTACCGCTACCATGGCGCCCTTGGGTCGCAGCGGCCGACAGTGAGGTGTTCAGCACTGTCCGGACCGCGCCCTTGGGGCTCCCTAGGGAGGCGATATTGTATCGACCAGACTGAATTAATCCACCATGCATGCTCTGCGCTGGCTGTGGCAGCCACTGACCGCTTTTGCACTGGCCTTGTTGGTCGTGCTGAATTTTTTGCTCGCCTGGCTGTGGTATCAACCGGCCGCCGACACCATCACTTTGACGCAACAACGCCTCGGCGAAAGTCTGGTGCGTACGCTGGCGTTCGACATCGCCGCGCCGTTGCAACGCAGCGACCGTCTGGCGATCAGCCTGCTGCTGAACCGCACCGCCGAAGAGCCTTTGGTCGCTTCGGCCGCACTGACCGCCAGCGCGCAAAACCTGACGTTGAATTCGCGCCCGGTCGGCCCGGAACCGATTGAACCAATCCGCTTCGAACATCCGGTGCATTTTGAATCGACACTGCTGGGCGAAGCCGAAATACAGCTCGATCAACGCCCGCTGATGCAATGGCGCACCCGCACTCTACGCTCCTGGTTTCTGTTTAATGTGCTGGCATTGGCGGCGGCCGGCGGTCTGATTTATTGGCGCTCACGCGTGCACGACGCCAGCACCGTTAAACTGGCGCGCCAACTGAGCGAACAGTTGCCCGGCTGGCGTCAGCAGTTCAGCGGCTCGCCGGAAGCTCAGTTAAAAGCGCTGGTGACGCGACTCAGTGACGCCCTCGATTCCAACTCGCAAGTGCTGCGCACCCTCGCCACCACGACCGGCCAGGGCGAAGCCGAACGGTTGCTTGAACAAGTGCATTTGGCCGGCGAACAGGGCGCTTACTGCGACGTCGCGCTGCTGCATGTTCAGTGCACCAACTGGGACGCGCTGACCCGTCAATACGACGCCCACCAACTGCAAGCGCTGTGGGCGCGTTATGAAAACCTGATCACTCAGGTCGGTGAACTCTACGGTGGCGTGCTGCTGCCCGAAGGCTTCACGCTGGTGTTTGGCCTGGGCGACGACGACCAGTACGCCATGCACGCGGTCAGCGCGGCGCGCGTGTTGCAACTTGCCAGCATGCTGAGCCAGTACGAAAGCAAAAGTCTGCAACCGGCCTTTGGTTTTTCATTGAGCGCCGGACCGGCCTTTGTGTCGCGCACCGTTAAACACGGCTTGCCGCTGCCACTGGTCGCCGGCGACGCGGCGCAGTGGCTGCAACAGGTCAGCGCGTTGCAACCGCGCGGCGTCATCTATCTGGCTGAGCCGTTGTTGCAACATCAGGAAGTGAATCAGGCGATTGAAGTGTCGCTGTTGCGCGACGTTACTTTGACCGACGGCGGCCGTCTGGAAGTCTGGGAACTGGACGCCATCGCCGGCCATCGCGACCGCCTGCTGGCGTCGCAGGCGCAAACGCTGGTCGACCGACTCGGATGACGGCGCGCACGCTCGCCTGGTTGTTGCCGCCGGTGTTGCTGTTGTCGGCCTTGCTGGCGCTGAGCGTCGGGCCGTCCAGTCTGGAATTGACGCAGGTGTGGCAAGCGCTATGGCACCCGGGCGATGGCATCAACGCGGTGATTGTCTGGCAGATTCGCCTGCCACGATTGATGTTGGCGCTGTGCGTTGGCGCGCTGCTCGGCTTGAGCGGTGCCTTGGTGCAGGGTCTGTTTCGCAATCCGTTGGCCGAACCCGGTTTGATGGGCGTATCGAGCGGCGCAACCTTGGCCGTCGTCGCCAGCCTGATTCTGGCACCGGCTGCGTTGGCGGCCTTGCCGGCGGTGTTGTCGACCCTTGCCTTGCCGGCCATCGCGTTCGTCGGTGGTTTGATCGCCACTCAACTCGTCATGCTGCTCGGTCGCGACAGCCTCGCCTCGCCGCTGCGGCTGATTCTGGCGGGCGTCGCTTTCAACATGGTCGCAGCAGCCGGTATCGGCCTGTGCGCCTACCTGTCCAGCAACGAACAACTGCGTACTTTGACTTTCTGGTCGCTTGGCTCGTTCGGCGCGGCCGACTGGCGCTCGGTGTCGCTGACGGCAGCCGTGTTGCTGGTCGTCAGCCTGTTGGCGTTGCGGCTGTACCGGCCACTGAATGCGCTGCTGCTCGGCGAACCCGAATGCCGACATTTAGGTTTCGACGTGCGCCGGTTAAAGCGACAAGTGGTTTATCTCAGCGCTGCCAGTGTGGGTGCGGCGGTCGCGTTCACCGGCATCATTGGTTTTATCGGCCTGGTCGTGCCGCACATGGTGCGCTTGCTGGTCGGGCCGGATCATCGCCGCGTGTTGCCGCTCAGTCTGGGCGTCGGCGCGTTGCTGACGCTGTGGGCCGACTGGCTGGCGCGCACCGTTATCAGCCCCGCCGAATTGCCGGTCGGCATCATTACTTCGCTGCTCGGCGGACCTTTTTTTGTCTACCTGATTCAGCGCCAGCGGACGGTGCTGTCGTGAGTTTGCAGGCCGACCAACTGACGCTGTATCGCTGGCCCGACGTGGCAACGCTCAGTGACGTTTCAGTGAGTGTAAAAGCGGGCGAAGTGTTGGCGCTGATCGGCCAGAACGGCGCGGGTAAATCGAGCCTGCTGCAATTGCTCAGCGGCGAATTAACACCCAGTTCCGGCACCGTGCGCCTGCACGACAAAGCGCTGCGCGCCTGGAACGGCCCGGACCGCGCGCGGCTGCTCGCGGTGCTGCCACAACACCACCGGCTAAACTTCGATTTTCAGGTCGCCGATGTTGTCGCCCTTGGCCGCTATTCGCACGCCACAGGCCGGGCGCGGGACGACGCCATCGTCGCCGATGCCCTGGCGCTGTGTGACTTAACCGACTTCGCGGAACGGCACATTCACACCCTCAGCGGTGGCGAGCGTCAACGCGTGCATCTGGCGCGGGTGCTGGCACAAATCTGGGACGCCCAACCGGAAGGCGACCGCTTTTTGCTGCTCGACGAACCGGCCAGCGGACTTGATCTGCACCATCAGCAGACGTTGTTCCAGGCGGTGCGCCAGTTTGCCCGGCGCGGCGTTGGCGTGTTGCTGGTGGTGCACGATCTGAATCTGGCGGCGCATTACGCCGATCGCATTCTGCTGCTGAATCGCGGCCACGCCGTGTGCAGCGGCACACCGGATTCAGTGCTGACCGCCGCCAACATTCAACAGCATTTTGGGCTCGAGGTGACGGTGCAACCGCATCCGCATCACGCCGGTCCGCTGATCATCACGCATTAATTGAAATGAAAAAACGAGGAAACCGATGACCGAACTGTGCAGCGTCCACGACCTGGAAGAAGGCCGATCGCTGGGCTTCGATTTGCCCGACAACCCGGTGTTTGCCGTGCGCAAAGACGGCGAAATCTACGTCTACAAAAACGTCTGCCCGCACCTGGGCGTGGCGCTGGAATTTATGGAAAACGAATTTCTCGACATGGACGGCGCGCTGATCCAATGCTCCACCCACGGCGCCCTGTTCGAGATCGAAAGCGGCCACTGTTTAGCCGGCCCGTGCCAGGGTGAGAATCTGACGCCGGTGGAGTTTGTTATTCAAAACGATGTGATCGTTTTGACGGGAGACGCTTAGGCGCTGCGCGCCGGGGAGACGGAAGACGCTGGGTTAGCTGTAACTGGCGTCTCCCGTCTCCCGTTCAGCGTCTCCCGGTAAAAGCAGCCAACCTCGCGACGGCCTCCTTAAGCACCTTCACCTCCGCCGTATACGCAATCCGCACCGCGCGATCCTGCGTCGCGCCGCCAAAATCGATGCCCGGCGTAATTGCCACGCCGGTTTCTTCGAGCAAGCGATCGCACCAGTCGAGCGCGTCGTCGCCATAAGCCGACATATCGGCGTACAGATAAAACGCCCCGTCTGGCCGCGCTAACAACGGCAAGCCGAGCGCTTCCAGTTGCGGTGCCAGATAATCGCGACGCGCGCGCAGTTCGTCGCGGCGCGCAAAACATTCGGCTTCCACCTCGGGCTCGAACGCGGCCAAGGCCGCGTGTTGCGCCATCGACGGGGCTGACAAATACAGGTTTTGCGCCAGCCGTTCGGCGGCATCGATGGCGTCGGGCGGCACCACTGCCCAACCGAGTCGCCAGCCGGTCATGCCATAAAACTTGGAAAAACTCTGCGTGACCCAGACGTCATCGGTCACGTTCAGTGCCGACGGCGGCAGGGCGTCGGTGAAGGTCAGGCCGTGATAAATCTCGTCGGCGAACAACGCCAAGCCATGGCGCTGGGCAAAATCGGCGGCTTGCTGCCATTCCTCCAGCGTCAAAACCTGACCGGTCGGGTTACACGGCGATGCCAGTAACAAACCCTGGCTTTGCCCGGTCCGCGCCGCTTCCAGCGCCAGCAGCGACAAACGCAGGCCCTTGTTGGACAACGGTACCGACACCGGCTGCGCGCCAATCACTTCAAGAAAGTTGCGATTGCACGGATAACCCGGTTCCGGCAGCAACACTTCGCGACCGCTGTCGATGCTGGCCGCGAACGCCAGCAACAAAGCGCTGGAACCGCCCGGCGTAACCAGAATCCGCGCCGGGTCCAGATCGACGCCATGCCAGCGGCGATACCGTTCAGCGATGGCGCGGCGCAATTCGGGCAGACCAGTCGCCGGGGTGTAACCGGTGTGGCCGTTCGCCAGCGCCGCCTGCCCAGCTTCAACAATCGCCTGCGGCGTACCGAAATCCGGCTCACCGACATAAAGCCCAATCACCGACCGGCCCTGTTCGGCCAGCGTTTTGGCACGAGCGAGAATCTGCATCACTTGGAAAGGTTGAATGCGGGCGGTGCGTTCGGCGAGCAACATCGGTTGGTCCACGGCTGGGAAGGGGCGACGGCATCATGCAGAATGTCGAGCCGAGCTTCAAATGCGAACCCCGCCTTTCATGCCGTTATCCATGCCAAGCACAGCCTACCGCGGCCGCTTTGCGCCCTCGCCCACCGGCCCGCTGCATTTGGGTTCGCTGGTCGCGGCGCTGGTCAGTTACCTGGACGCCAAAACACAAAACGGCGTCTGGCTGGTGCGCATCGAAGACCTGGACCCACCGCGAGAACAACCCGGCGCAGCCGACGCCATTTTGCGCAGCCTCGAAGCGCACGGCCTGCATTGGGACGAAACGGTGCGCTACCAAAGCCAGCGCAGCGAAGCGTACATCGCCGCCCTCGACCAACTGGCCGCTGCCGACCAATTGTTCTGGTGCCATTGCAGCCGCAAGGATTTGGCCGATTCAGCCGTCTACCCCGGCCATTGCCGCGCACATCGCCAACCACGCCCCGACGCGGCGATACGCTGGCAAGTGCCCAACACAATCGAACGTTATGCCGACCGCTACCAAGGTGAACAACTCATCGATCTGGCCGCTGAACTGGGCGATGTGGTATTGCGTCGCCGCGACGGCCCGTTCGCCTACCAACTGGCGGTGACGGTTGACGATCTCGATCAAGGCATCACCGACGTTGTTCGCGGCATCGACTTGCTCGACTCCACGCCCTGGCAACGCGCCCTGTTTCGTACACTCGGTGCGAACCCACCAAACTACGCGCACTTTCCGGTCGTCGTCGGCGACAACGGCCAAAAGCTCAGCAAGCAAAACCACGCCCCGGCGTTGGACGACGCTAACGCCGACCAAAACCTGCAACAGGCACTGCAGTTGTTGGGTCTGACGCTTGACGGCGAACCACCAGAAACCCTGCTTCAAACCGCCTTGGCGCACTGGCCTAATATCTCGTTACAGCGACGGAAAACACTCACGCCAGACCAGTAAATCTCACCACCGTTTCTTAAACTGCGGACATTTCTGAAACACTGACCGAAAAAGAATTTGCACCCCAGGAGAAAAACTTACATCTTATATGCGTGCGTTACGCACACATATATCAACACACAGGGAGGAGTTGTTATGTTCCGCGAATTCGCCTGGTAAGCAGTACGGGCGGCCGGTAATACCGGTCGCTCTTTCACCGAAAATCACGTCCCTTACCGAGGTAAACAGCCATGCAACTCATCCATCATCCCTTTCTAAAATTCGATCAGCTAAAGCCCATCTACAATTTCACTTACCCGCTGTTTCACACAATTTCCGACGATTACCGGGGCCAATTAAATTTCACCAACCCATCGATTACCGAACGAATTACCAAAGCCCGCACAGTCTCTCTTTATATTCACATTCCATTTTGCGACACCATCTGTTCGTTCTGCCCGTTTCAAAAAGGGGCTTACAAAAGCGCTGATCAAATCGACGAATACATGACGGCATTATTCAAAGAGATCCAGTTAAAAGCTGAGTTCGTTAACTCTCTGGAAGGGCCTATTCGCACCATCTACATCGGCGGTGGTACGCCTTCGATCATGTCCGCTGCGCACCTTCAACAGCTTGGGAAAATACTCAAAACTGAGTTTGATCTAACCAACCTTGCCGAATTCACACTCGAATGCGAAGCCAAAAGTGTGACTGAAGAAAAGCTGATCGCAGCGCGCAACATTGGCGTCAATCGAATCAGCTTCGGTGTGCAAACCTTTTCCACCCGGTTCCGGCCGTTGTTCGACCAAACCGCCACTTTTGATGACATTGAAAACACCGTGCGCTGGTCGCAGGAAATCATCGGTAACGTGGGTTTTGACCTTCTGTACGGCATGCACGATCAATCGGCGGAAGAGTTATTCTACGACTTAAAACGCGCGACCGAGTTGAAACCAGAAGCGATCAATCTCTACCCGATCAACAACATTTCCATCACACCAAAATTACACAAATCCTATGCCAATGAAGGCATGAAACCTTCAAGTCTGGCACATCGACAGATGATGCGTCTGATCAGCGACACCTTTATGCGAGGCTGTGGTTACGCGCCGTGCAACGGCCACACCTACGTTAAAGAAGCGAATCAGCTACCGCTGAACAACGCGCGCATGAGTTCTGCTAATCACTTCCGCTATCACAAATACCTGCACGGCTATCAGGACGATTACGTTGTGGGTTTTGGCGCGTCCGCCCAGTCCATTCTCGGCAATCTGGTAACACGTGCCGACCCGAACCGCAGTCGCTACATCACCGACATCGCAGAACAGGGAACGCCAACAGTGCACTTCAACTGGGTCCCCGCAGCACAACAGGCGTCGAAAGCACTGTGTATGCGGTTGCCCTACAGTGGCTACGCCGACAAAAGCCGAATTGATTGGGAAAACGTCGATCCGGTGACCTACCAGAATTTAACCAACGTCATCCGGGCAGGCCTGGTTACCGAAGACCACTTCAACCTGGAACTCACTCAATTGGGTTGGCAATGGTACTCCAGTCTTACTTTCTTCCTGCTGCCGCAAATCGATAAAAGCATCATCGACGGTTTCATCGACGACATGATGAACGCGCCGATCAAACTCGACGGCACAACCGAAGTTTTTAGCGCATCGTAACGGAGACGATATGTACGAATTATTGGCCGAAAAACACCTTCGCTATTTCTGCCTGCTGGTCATCTTATTGGCGTTTATCAGCGGTGCGCTGCGAACCTCCGTACCGTTGATTGCCGTTCAGGCAAACCTTTCGGTATCGGGCGTCAGTTGGGCTCAGGGTTTGTTTTCAATCGCCTGGCCGCTGTTTGGTATCGTTGTCGGTACCATTCTGGATCGACAAAATAAAAAACGCCTGGCTTTAAACGCCCTGATTATTTTTTCGGTGTTTTTTGTTGCTGTCTTAGTGTTTAGCTTTACCACCAACGCCAACTTACTGTCGGTTTTTGGCTACTCCATGATGGCAGGCATCATCGTTGTTTCGGCTGAGGCTTACATGATGACGTTGCCGCCGTTGCTGATGAGTGGCACCAAATTATCGATTTTCTATTCCATGGTATTGTTTCTGGATTTTGGCTTTTCTTACTTTATCGGCCCGGTCATTGCCAGCGTTGCACTTGCCGCCAGTTCAACGCTGTTCTATGCCATTATTATCGTGACGTTTCTGGTGGCTGTTTTTCTGGTCGGAAAGGCAATTCCCGCACTGCCAATAAACAATCAGACCGCCATTACGTTTCAGTACATTCTGGCAGGATTTCGATTTATTTTTTCCAACCCGCATCTATCGGCGTTAACCATTCTTACGTTTTTTCTGTCGGTGGCATTTGGCGCTTTTCTAACGTCGTTCGTTATTTTTGTGACCGGCGAACACTATTTGGGATTGGACCCAAGCCGTTACGGAATCATGTTCGCCGCTTATGCCTTTGGTGCTATGACGGGCGCGCTGTTCATTCGCTATGTGCCCAATGCCATTGAGGTACGGCTGGCGGTTTTACTCGATGGCTTGGGCACGGCGGCCTTACTCATCGTGCCAGCCTATGTCAGGCATGTTGAAATCGTTTGGGGAACGACGTTCCTGGCTGGGTTCGGACTCAGTTTCTGGTTTGTCTGCATCACCGCATTTCGACAACGGTTGACGCCGGCTGAGTTACTCGGCCGCGCCAATTCCGCGTTTCGAGTCATTGGTTATGCAGGCATGCCGGTCGGCAGTTTTCTGGTGGGTACGCTGGCAACTTTGTTCAGCCTGGAGCTTGCGGCGGCGGCGATTTCGGGGCTGTTGCTGGCAGCATTAATCATTGCACTGCCATTGCTTTGGTCCGCCGACAAACTTGCCACTCAACCGGCCTAGCGCGGGCAAATTTGCCCCATACATGCGGCGCGCATACACTTCGGCGAAACCGTTGAGGGTGTGCGTGCATGGCCTATTTAGAGAACATTCTGGGCGCTTTTGCGCTGACCCTTGCCGACCGGCTGAACAGTCGACTGCAATCAAAATCCGGCCGTTCGGAAGGCGGCACCATAGCGTTGAACCAGATTGCCAGTCGGCATAATCCGACGATTGATGATTTACGCTCCAGCCTGGCAGTTGAAACGCATTCGGCCGCGACACGCGTTGTCGCCAGGCTCGAAGCGGACGACCTGATTACCAAAACCAAAAGTGGCACCGACAGCCGCTTTACCCATCTCGCTTTGACGCCGAAAGGCAAGGCGGTTCGCAAATCCATTTTGCGCGAGAAGCAGAGTTTTCTCAGCGATTGTTTGTCGGTGTTGAACGCCGAGGAACGCCTGGCCTTAGAGCAGCTGATGCAGAAAATGTTAGCCAGTATGGAGTTCGATGAAGCCGGCTGCGACCGCACCTGCCGTCTGTGTGATACCCGTACCTGCCAGCACCCGCAATGCCCGGTGCAGATCAATACCGATTAGCCGCGCCGAGCCATCGACCCGCGGTTGCCTTTCTGCGTTCTTTGCCAACTGGCGAAACCCGCCAGCGCGACCTAATCTTGCGACAGACACTTACGAGTAGTGACATGTTTCAGGTCAATGCTTTTCTCGCCAGGCGCTTACTGGCGGCCATCACTCTGGGTGTGGCCTGCGCCATTCTGGTGACGATATTGATGCAGTCGTGGACGCTGACGCGGACCATGGAAAACCTGCGCGACCAGAACGTCGATGCCTCCTTGAGCAACATGTTGCCGCTGATCAACGAATCCATCTGGGCGTTCGACAGCGCCAATGTGGCGCGTGCGGCCGAAGCATTGCTGCGCGATCCGTACATTTCCGGCGTGGCGATTCAATCGATTGAGGGCGAGATCAATCTGCACTTGGGCGACCTGTCAGACCGCGATCCGGATTGGTTGCAGCCCACCGAAGAGCGCACGGAACTGGCGACCGAAAACGCCCTGATTATCGCCACACCGGTGATTCACGATTTCAACGACACGCCCACCACCATTGGCTGGATTTACCTGCGTTCGGATAACGAACTGATCCGCAATCAGGTCAGCCTGGTACTCGGCGGCGCGCTGGTATCGGCCATCGTCGCCATTGTTTTTTTACTGGCGGCTTTGTATTGGGTCGTACAACGTTTGGTGGCACGGCCAATTCGCCATTTCAGCGAATACGTGCAACGCATTTCGCCGGACGATTTCACCCAATGGAGCCAGCAACGCGAGCCATTGCTGGAAGGCCGACGCGATGAAATTGGTCAGCTGTACGAAGTGTTTAACCGCCAACATGACAACCTGATCGAACGCGACAAAGCGCTGCGTCAGCACCAGGACGATCTGGAAAAAGTCGTTGCCGAACGTACCGAGCAATTGCAACAAAGCAACCGCAGTCTGACTGACTCGCTGGAGAAACTGAAAATTGCTCAGGAAGAATTGCTGCAAAGCGAAAAACTGGCGTCGCTGGGTAATCTGGTCAGCGGCGTGGCGCACGAGGTAAACACACCGCTGGGAATATCCATCACAGCGGCCAGCCATCTGACCTCGGAAGCGCGTACGGCGCAACGTGCGTTGGGCAACAATCAACTGAAAAAATCCGACCTGGAACGGTTTTTCAGCGAATGCCTGGAAACCGGCGATTTGCTGTCGGCCAATCTGGATCGCGCTGCGCAATTGATTCGTTCGTTCAAACAGGTGGCGGTCGATCAAACCAGCGAAGAGCTGCGTCACATTAATTTGCACGCTTACATCGACGAAGTGCTGACCAGTTTGAAACCCAAATACAAAAACGCGCCCATCGAGGTCATCAACGACATTGAGCCTGATGTCACGACCCGGCTTTCACCCGGTGCGCTGGCGCAGGTAGTCACCAATCTGGTGATCAACTCACTGATGCACGGTTTCGACGATGGCCAGCGCGTCGGCCAGATTCGCTTTTCCAGCGCCGCGGCCAGCAACCACCGCATCAGTCTGGTGTACGAAGACAACGGAGTGGGCATGAGCGAGGAAACGCTCAAGCACATTTTCGACCCGTTCTATACCACGCGCCGATCCAGCGGCGGCAGCGGTCTGGGCATGAACATTGTGTTCAATCTGGTAACCGGCAAACTCGGCGGCCGCATCCAGATTCACAGCCCGCCACACGATGGCTGCCGCTTCCGCATCACGCTACCGCTGAAGACCAACGCTGAGCTGGCCGAAGGGCTTTGAGCAGAGGGGTTTTGATATGAGCGACGAACTGGTATTTGCCGACGAACAACCCAACGACCAGCGCACCGAACAGAAACCCTGGAAGGTGCTGATCGTGGATGACGACGATGAAGTGCACACCATCACCACGCTGGCGTTGCGCAACTTCCATTTTGACGGCCGACCGCTGCACTTTCTGCACGCCTTCAGTGCCGCCGAAGGCATTGAGCAGGTGCGACAGCATCCGGATCTGGCGCTGTGTCTGCTCGATGTGGTGATGGAAACCGAACACGCCGGCCTGGACATGGTGGAAGTCATCCGCGATCAGTTGCGCAATTCCTTTATGCGCATCGTGCTGCGCACCGGCCAACCCGGCCAGGCGCCGGAAGAAACCATCATCGCCGACTACGACATCAACGATTACAAAGAGAAAACCGAACTGACACGCGGCAAGATGCACACCCTGCTGTATTCCTGCCTGCGTTCCTACCGCGACATTCTAGCGCTGGAGCGCAATCGCCAGGGGCTGGAGCGCATTCTTGATGCCTCGACCCAACTGCAACAACACACCTTTATTCAGGATTTTGCCCACGGCATTCTGGAACAGATTTCCGCCATCCTGTCGCCCGACGAAGACGCGCTGTATGCCCTGTGTGAAGGCGTGGCAGCGCACGAACAATTCGGCCGGCTGACCGTTGTCGCCGGCACCGGCCAGTACATTCAGCAAATCGGCCGACCCGTGGCCGACCTGCTGCCGGACACCGCCCAGGATTTCATCAAGAGCCAGCACACCGGCTTTCGCGCCCAGCAACTCGACGGCGGCTATCTGTGTTTGTATCGCTCCAGTGAAATGCACCTGAGCGTGCTGTTTCTGCGCGGGCTGATTACACGCAATGCGATGGAGCGGCATCTGCTGGAAGTCTTCTGCCAGAACGCCTTGACCGCCTTTGAAAACCTGGCGCTGCGTACCGAGTTGGAAGACAGCCAGCGCGAAGTCGTCTATTTGCTTGGCGATGCGGTGGAACATCGCTCACGCGAAACCGGCCAGCATTTGCGCCGGGTGGCGGAAATCAGTTTTCTGCTGGCGCAAAAAGCCGGCCTGCCCAAAGCCGAGGCGCGTTTGATTCGCGAAGCCGCGCCGCTGCACGACTTAGGCAAGATCGCCATTCCCGATGCCATTCTGAACAAACCCGGCCCGCTCGATCCCGACGAATGGACGGTAATGCAAAGCCACGCCCAACGCGGCTACGACCTGCTCAGCCACACCGACAAGCCGATCCTGAAAATGGGCGCGCTGATTGCCCGCGAACACCACGAACGCTGGGATGGCAAAGGCTACCCGACGGGGCTGGCAGGCGAAGCCATCAGCCTCGGCGGCCGCATTACGGCGTTGGCCGACGTGTTTGATGCGCTGTCGAGCAAGCGTTGCTACAAAGATGCCTGGTCGCTGGATCATGTACGCGCTCTGTTCGAAAAAGAACGCGGCCAACATTTTGATCCGGCGCTGGTGGATATTCTGCTGGCCGATTTCGACGAGTTCGCCGACATCAAACGCCGCTACCCCGATCCGGACTGAAGCACGCTGCTGTCAAACCGCCGTCGGCGGTGCTCTTACCAATTCCCGCCTTCGGCGGTACCATGGCCGCCGCCTTTTGATTCGATGCGTCCATGTCACTGTCGATCCTGCTGAAACTCTTGATTCTGCCGTTGTATCTGTTGCTGCCGTTCACCCTGGGCTGGGCCGGCCGGACCGATCTGTGGCCGCTGCCGTTTCTGATCTGGGCTGGGCTGATCGCCGTTAACGGCCTGGCTGAATATCTGCGGAGCCGGCGCTGATGGAATTTCGCTGGGAGTTTCTGCTCGCCGTTGGCCTCGGCTATCTGCTGGTGTTGTTTCTGATCGCCTACGCCGCCGAACGCGGTTGGGTGCCACAATGGCTGACGCAACATCCGCTGGTGTATGTGTTGTCGATTGGCGTTTATTGCAGCGCCTGGGCGTTTTACGGCAGCGTCGGTCTGGCTTACGAAGTCGGCTACGGTTACCTCGCCTACTATTTAGGCATGGCGGTGGCGCTGATGTTTTCCGCCATTATTCTGCGCCCGGTGCACGATCTGGCGCGCAGCTATCAACTGGCCTCGCTGGCCGATCTGTTTGCCTTTCGTTACCGCAGCCGCTGGGCCGGTCTGGTTACGGCGCTGGCGGTGTTGCTCGCCATGCTGCCGTTGCTGGCGCTGCAAATTCAGGCCATCACCGACACCCTGACCCGGCTCGACCCGCAAACCCAAGCCAAGCCACTGGCGCTGTTGATCTGTTTAATTCTGCTGGCGTTTTCATTGTTGTTTGGCGCACGCGATGTAACGCCGAGCGAGAAACATCCCGGTTTGCTGTTCGCGCTGGCGTTCGAGTCGGCGTTCAAATTGATCGTCTTGCTGGTGTTGGGCGCGGTGGCGTTGAAGCATCTGGTTGGCGGTTGGGCACCGCTGCTGGAATGGCCGTCGAGTCTGCCGGTCAACCGCGCCATTGAACCGCTGCCGCCGGTGCAATGGTTTTCGCTGCTGTTGATGTTCATCGCCGCACCCTTGGTGTTGCCGCATTTATTCCAACTGCTGTTCCGCGAAAACGCCGATCCCAAACGCCTGCGTTTAGTCGCCTGGGCGGTGCCGATTTATCTGCTGTTGATGGCGTTGCCCATCATGCCGATTTTCTGGGCCGGTATGAGCCTGGGCGCGCCGGTGAACCCGGAATATTTCTCGCTCGGTCTGGGCCTGGTGCTGAAAGAACCCTGGCTGGTGTGGCTGGCGTTTTTGGGCGGCTTGTCGGCCGCGGCCGGCATTACCGTATTGGCGTCCATCGCGCTGGCGTCGATGGCGTTGAACCATCTGGTGCTGCCGTTCCACAAACCCAGTTTCAACACCGATGTATACCGCTGGTTGCTGTGGGTGCGGCGGATACTGATCGGCGTGGTGATCGGCCTGTCGTATTGCCTGTATCTGTTTTTGGGGCAGTTGCAGAACCTGTCGTCGCTCGGCATCACCGCTTTTACCGGCTTGCTGCAATTGCTGCCCGGCATTCTCGGCTTGCTGTTCTGGGCCGGCGCCAATCGCAAAGGCTACATCGCTGGTTTGCTGGTCGGGCTCCTGGTCTGGGCGGTCAGCCTGCTGGTGCCGCTGGTTACCGACAGCCTGCATCTGACGACCCGGCTGCCGTTGCAATTCGCGCTGAAGACTGACCATTGGTCGATGACCACGCTCAGTTCTCTGGCACTCAATACCTTGGTGTTCATTCTGGTGTCGGTGTTTACCCGCACCAGCCCGGAAGAACGCGAAGCGGCGCAGACCTGCGTTATTACCTCGGTTGACCGACGCCATCGCCTGCCGCTGAAAGCGCGCAATGCCGAAGCCTTTATTGAAGCGCTAAGCCGGCCGTTAGGCCGCATCATGGCCGAGCGCGAAGTGAAACGTGCGCTGAAAACACTGGGTTTCCCAATCGGTGAATATCGGCCGTATGCGTTGCGCCGATTGCGCGACACCATTGAAGCCAACCTGTCGGGCCTGATGGGGCCGAGCGTGGCGCAGGCGTTGGTCGCGCGCGCACTGCCTTACGAGCAACACGGCAATGTCGAGCGCGACGACATTCATTTCTTCGAACAACGGCTCGATGGTTTTCACCATCAGCTCACCGGCATGGCAGCAGAACTTGACCGGCTGCGCCGCCACCACCGCGAAACGCTGTACAACCTGCCGATTGGCGTCTGTTACCTGGCCAACGACGGCGAAATTCTGCTGTGGAACCGCGTTATGGCCGAGATGACCGGCATCAGCGAACAGGAAGCCATTGGCGCGCGCCTGGATAGCCTGCCCGCCAACTGGTACGACCTGCTCGACAATTTCATTAAAGGCGGCGCCAACAAGCTGACCGTCGAACAGCCCAACGCCCAAGGTCCGGGTAAACGCTGGTTCAGTCTGCATCAGGCACCCGGGCCGGTATTGCGGCAGCCGATGGACGAAGGCCGGGTGGTGCTGCTGGAAGACGAAACCGAGCACAAGTTGCTGGAATCGGAACTGGTGCATTCGGAGCGCCTGGCGTCGATTGGCCGCCTGGCCGCTGGCGTTGCCCACGAAATCGGCAACCCCATCACCGGCATCGATTGCCTGGCGCAGGATCTGCGCTACGTCACCGACCCGGCCGAACTGCAACAGATTGCCGACCAGATTCGCGACCAGGCCAAGCGCGTCACCCGCATCGTGCGCTCGCTGGTCAACTTCGCTCACGCCGGCCAGCAGGACGACGGCAAGACCGAACATCAGCCCTATCCGCTGCGTCAGGTGGTGCAGGACGCCATCGACCTGCTGTCGCTGTCGCGCGACACCCAGACGGTCGAATTCGATAACCACATCGACCCGCAACTGGTGTTGCTGTGCGAACCGCAACGGCTCAGCCAGGTGTTTATCAATCTGCTCGGCAACGCCCGCGATGCCAGCCCGGCTGGCGAATCCGTTGATATTGAAGCCACCGTCGATGGCGAAAGCGTGCTGGTCGAGGTGGTTGATCGCGGTACCGGCATCGACGCTGAGGTGATCGATCACATCTTCGATCCTTTCTTCACCACCAAGGAAGTCGGCAAAGGCACGGGCCTGGGGCTGTTTTTGGCCTACACCATTGTTGAAGAACACTACGGCCACATCAGCGTGGAAAGCCCGGCCTTTCACGCCGACGGGCTTGGCACTCGTTTCACAATTCGGTTACCCTTGCACACCCTGTTACCAGAGGTAACAGACGAACCGAATTCTGCCGGCTGACCGGCACCCCGACGGAGGCCAAGATGAGCGACATCCTCGTTGTCGAAGACGAAAGCATCATCCGCTCTGCGCTGAAACGCCTGCTGGAACGCCACGATTACCGCGTTACCGAAGCCGAATCCGTCACCGAAGCCAGCCAGCACGACCTCAACCGCTTTAACCTCATCATCACCGACCTGCGCTTGCCCGGCGCCCCGGGTACCGACTTGATCGACATGGCGAAATCGGTGCCGGTGCTGATCATGACCAGCTACGCCTCGATGCGTTCGGCGGTCGATGCGATGAAAATGGGCGCGGTCGATTACATCGCCAAGCCGTTCGATCACGAAGAAATGGTGCGCACCGTCAGCCGCATCATTAATGAACAACGCCGCCAGCAGGTGCGCATCGAAGGCGTCGATGACAACCTGAACAATTCGGCCGATGCGCCGTCCGTTCCGGGTGCACTGGGCGATCTGGTCGGTCGCTGCGACGCCATGCAGAAGTTGTACAAGCGCATCAAGCGTGTGGCGCCAGCCGATGTCACCGTGCTGATTCACGGCGAATCCGGCACCGGTAAAGAGTTGGCCGCCCGCGCCATTCACCAGCACAGCCCGCGTCACGAGCAATCGATGGTCACCGTGAACTGCGCCGCCATCCCTGAAAGCCTGATCGAATCCGAACTCTTTGGTCACGAAAAAGGCGCCTTTACCGGCGCCACCGCCGCCCGCCAGGGTTTGGTGGAAGCGGCCGAAGGCGGCACGCTGTTTCTCGATGAAATCGGCGAATTGCCGATGGAAGCGCAGGCGCGCTTGCTGCGCGTGTTGCAGGAAAGCGAAGTGCGCCGCGTCGGTTCCGTGCACGCACGCACGGTCGATGTCCGGTTGATCGCCGCCACCCACCGCAATCTAAAACAACTGGTAAAAGAAGGCCGCTTCCGCGAAGACTTGTATTACCGCCTGCAAGTAATCGAAGTGACGCTGCCGGCGTTGCGTGAACGCGGTTCCGACGTGCTCGACATCGCCGAACACCTGCTCGCCAAGCACGCCCGCCGTCTGAAACTCGAAGATACCGTGGTGCTGTCGCGCGAAGCGCACGATGCGCTGCTCAAATACGACTGGCCGGGCAATGTGCGGGAACTGGAAAACGCCATTCAGCGCGCCTTGATTATGTGCGATGGCGGCGAGATCGGCGTCGAGGAACTGGGTCTGGATGAAAGCGAGTGGCGGATTCCCGAGTCACTGGCGCGGCGCGAAGGCACCCAGGCCGGTTTGCACGACGATTTGAACGACAACCCGGAAAATGAAGAACTGTCGCTGGAAGACTATTTCCAGCATTTCGTGCTCGAACATCAGCAAAGCATGTCGGAGACCGAACTGGCGCAGAAACTGGGCATCAGTCGCAAATCGCTGTGGGAACGGCGTCAACGTCTTGGCATTCCACGTCCGAAAAAGAGCGCTGCCAGCGCCAGCACCTCAGGCTGAGACCGCGTCGTTGCTGACGCGTAACACTCTGACGTAACCCCGCCCAAAACTTCGTAACAAATCTGACACCTAACGTAACAGATCGACGCTGACGGACTGTTTACGTTTTGATCACACCTTTTTAACTTATTGTTTACTAACGGTTTTTTATTTTTGGCACGCCACCTGCTCTTACAAGAGCGCAATGCAGGAACGGCCCGCAAACAAAAACAACAAAGGGCCACCGAGATGCCCAAAGCGCCCCCATCCAAAAACAACAATAAGGGGGCTGCATTCGGCAACACGCATTGCCAGAACAACAATAACAACCGATCAATAACAACAATAAAAATCGCATCACAGAGTAAGGCCGCCATAACAACAAAAACCTGGCCCGCCATCTGTACTCATGCTGCTAAAGCCGGCCTTGTGCCGGCTTGCTCGTCTTTGAACAGTCCGTTTCTGATTTATCCCACCGCAATCGCGCTCGGCAGGCCTGCCAACCATAGAGAAGCCACCCCAGTTCCGCTAAACTGCGCCCTTCGTTTTTTGTTGAGATCACAGCTCCCGCATGGTCGTTGAATGGATTAAACGCTGGCTGCCCGCCAAAGGCCCGGCTGCGGCTTTGGCAACGGTGACCCGCGATCACCACCGCATCTCCCGCAAGGACATCAGCCCGAACGCACTTAAGGTGCTTTATCGTCTGCAAAGTGCCGGCTACGAAGGCTATCTGGTTGGCGGCTGTGTACGCGATCTGCAACTGGGCCTGCACCCCAAAGACTTCGACGTCGCCACCGACGCCACACCCGAACAGGTGCGCAAATTGTTCAGCAATTCGCGCCTGATCGGTCGTCGCTTCAAGATCGTTCACGTCACCTTTGGCCGCGAAATCATCGAAGTCACCACCTTTCGTGGCCGTGCGGGGGATGCCGGACCGGGCGAACAGAAACAATCGAACGAAGGCCTGCTGCTGCGTGACAACGTTTACGGCAGCCTGGAAGAAGACGCCGAACGCCGCGACTTCACCGTCAACGCCCTCTACTACACCCCGAAAGATTTCTCGCTGCGCGTTTACGGCACTGGCCTGAAAGATTTGCAGGACAAAACGCTGCGCATCATCGGTGATCCGGAAACCCGCTACCGCGAAGACCCGGTGCGGATGATGCGGGCGCTGCGTTTCGCCGCCAAACTCAATTTCGACATCGAACCGCGCACCAGCAAACCCATTGCCGAACTCGCGCCGCTGCTCAGCCACGTGGCCGCCGCCCGCTTGTTCGATGAAGTGATCAAGATGCTGATGTCCGGCCAGGGCCTGGCGACCTGGCGTTTAATGCGCGAATACGGCCTGGTCGAGCCGCTGCTGCCGGCTACGCACGCCGCGCTCAAACGCAATAATGACCGGCCCTACAACGCCTTTATCGAACAGGCGCTGATCAACACCGACGACCGCATCAATCGCGGCCGTCCGGTAACGCCTGCCTTCCTCTACGCCGCCTTGTTGTGGCCGGCGGTACGCGAAGACGCCGAACACCGCATTCAGATGGGCACACCGGAAACACCCGCCTGGCAGCAGGCAATGGCGCAGGTTGTCGCCGATCAGGTGCGCTCCATCACCATTCCCAAGCGCTTCTCGCTGCCGATGAAAGACATCTGGGATTTGCAGTTGCGGCTGCCCAAGCGCACCCCGAAACGCGCCGAGCAAACGGCGGCGCATCCGCGTTTCCGCGCCGGTTACGACTTCCTGCTGGTGCGCGAACGCTCTGGCGAAGAGCCGGGCAATCTGGGTCGCTGGTGGACCGACTACCAGGAACAGAACCCGGAAGCGCGCGACGCCATGGCACGCGAAGCTGAATCGACTAAACCGCGTCGCCGCAAGCGCCGCCGTTCGCCGGCGCCCAACGCCTCCAACTCATGACACGCCGCGCCTGGATCGCCCTGGGCAGCAATCTGGGCGACTCAGCCGCGCTGCTCAATCTCGCCCTGAACGCCATTGCGAAGCTGCCACAAACGCAGCTTCAGGCGGTGTCGGCGCGCTACCGCACGGCACCGATTGGCGGGCCGGAACAAGGCGACTTTCTCAATTCCGCCTGCCGCATCGACACCAACCTCGCCCCGCTCGATTTACTGCACGCCTTACAACGCATCGAACTGGACGCCGGTCGCGAACGCCACGAACACTGGGGCCCGCGCACTCTGGATCTGGATTTGATTGCCGTTGATAACGTCGCACAAACCGACCCGGAACTGACGCTGCCGCATCCGCGCGCCCATCAGCGGGCTTTCGTGCTCTACCCGCTGGCCGATCTGAACACCGATCTGATGCTCGCCGGTCGCCCGGTGATCGACTGGCTCGACAGCGTGGCCGACCAGGCCATTGAACGTCTGGCGGACTGAATCGTCTGCATCAATTGACGGTTTGATGACAACCGTTGCTTGACTTGCTCGGACCAAATCGCAACCATTCGCACCCACTTCAGCGACAACGCCCGACACCATGGCCAAAACCAAGACCACGGCGAGCCTGCAACAGAAGGTCGCCGAGGGTGAGAAATTCACCGTCCTGACCGCCTACGACGCCACCTTTGCGCATCGCTTCTCCGACTGGGGCATCGACGTACTGTTGATCGGCGATTCGCTGGGCAACGTCATTCAAGGTCAAACCTCCACCGTTCCGGTCACCATGGACCAGATGGTGTATCACACCGAAAACGTCGCGCGCGGCAACCAGGGCGCGCTGCTGATGGCCGATTTACCGTTCAACAGCTACGGCACGCTCGAACAATGCCTGCACAACGCCGGCCGGCTGATGCAAGCCGGTGCGCACATGGTCAAGCTCGAAGGCGGCGCCTGGCTCGCCGAGCAAGTGACTGCGCTCGGTCGCATGGGCATTCCAACCTGCGTGCATCTGGGTTTGACGCCGCAAGCGGTCAACAAGCTCGGTGGCTTTAAAGTGCAGGGCCGCGACGAAGCCGCCGCCCAGAAAATGATCAACGACGCCCTGGCCGCCGTTGACGCCGGCGCCGACATGCTGCTGCTCGAATGCGTACCGTCGGCGCTGGGCAAAGCCATCACCGACGCCGTACCCGTGCCGGTAATCGGCATCGGCGCCGGCCCGGACACCGACGCCCAAGTGCTGGTCAGCTACGATCTGCTCGGCTTCAATCCGCACCGGATGGCTAAGTTCGTGAAGAACTACCTGGCCGAAACCGGCAGCATTGAAAGCGCCGTCACCGCCTACATCAACGACGTCAAAAGCGGCGCCTTCCCCGGCCCCGAACACTGCTTTGACTGAGACCGCTTTGACTGAATCCCCTTTGCCTGCGGCGCTCAGCGCCGCGTCTGCGGAGAAGCGCCCATGAAAACCGTCAGCAACCTGGCCGATCTGCGCGCCAGCCTAGATGAACTGCGCCAGGGCGGCCGCACCGTCGCCTTTGTGCCGACCATGGGCAACCTGCACGAAGGCCACATGCGGCTGATTACCGAAGCGCACAAAAACGCCGATATCGTGGTCGCCTCCATCTTCGTTAACCCGACCCAGTTCGGCGAAAACGAAGATCTGTCGGGCTACCCGCGCACGCTTGAAGAAGACAAGAAAAAGCTGATCGCCGAAGGCTGTCAGTTGCTGTACACCCCGAATACCGCCGACATGTACCCGGAGCCGGATTTAACCCGGGTCGACGTCAAGCACATCACCACCCTGCACTGCGGCGCCAGTCGGCCCGGCCATTTCGTCGGCGTTGCCACCATTGTGTTGAAGCTGTTCAACCAGGTGCGCCCGGATGTGGCCGTCTTTGGTTTGAAAGATTTCCAGCAATTCAAAGTGCTGGAATTGATGGTGCAAAACCTGTTTTTGCCGATTCGTATGATCGGCGTCGACACCGGCCGTGCCGACGACGGCCTGGCGCACAGCTCGCGCAACAACTATTTAACCGCCGACGAACGCGAACGCGCCCCGGCGCTGAACCGCATTCTCAGAGACACCGCCGCCGCCATCCAAAGTGGCGAGCACAGCTTTGCCCAATTGACCCGCCAGGCTAAGGAACGCCTGACCGAAGCCGGCTTCACGCCGGATTACTTCAACATCAGCCGACGCCTGGACCTGGAACCGGCTGGCGACGACGACCGCGAACTGGTCATCCTCGCCGCCGCTTTTCTCGGTCGCGCTCGGTTGATTGACAACATCCAGGTCGACCGCTGAATTCAGCCGACGACCACCTTGCGTTCCACGGTGGAGGTTCATCCATGCAACTCACCCTGCTTAAAGCCAAACTGCATCAGGCACGCGTCACCCACGCCGTGCCTGATTACGAAGGTTCCTGCGCCATCGGCGGCGATCTGCTCGACATGGCCGGCATCCGCGAATACGAACAGATTCAGATCTACAACGTCACCAACGGCGAACGTTTCACCACCTACGCCATTCGCGGTGAAGGCGGCTCCGGCATCATTTCAGTGAACGGTGCGGCGGCGCACAAAGCCTCGGTCGGCGACGTCGTCATCATCTGCGCCTACGCCCAGTTCGACGAAGCCGAACTCGACGCCTTCAAACCGCGCATGCTGTACATGAACGCCGACAACAGCGTCAGCCACACCAGCAACGCCATCCCGGTTCAGTTCGCTTAAACCGCCACGGCCGCCACGGCGGCCGTTTCTTTCAGCGTCTCCCGTCTCCCATCCAGCGTCTCCCGCAAAAATGTAGTTTTATTTCACCCCACGGTGGTTTCAGCGCCATTATTGTCATTAAATAACAACCCGTTTTCGCGCACGCCTTGAACATTGAAACCGCGCCGTCACCTTGTTCGAACCGAATCGCCTAACCAATAAGAGAGTCCAGCCATGTCTTATGACCCGACGCAATTGAGCACCTGGAAAAAACTCAGCGCCCACAAAACGCACATCGAAGCGCTGCATTTGCGCGATCTGTTTGCCGAAGACGCCCAGCGCGGCCCGCGTTTTTCCGCAAGCGCTGCGGGTCTGGATCTGGATTACTCGAAAAACCGCATCACCGACGAAACCCTGGCCGAATTGATGGCGCTGGCGCGCGAAGCCGGTTTGCCACAAGCGATTGAAGGCATGTTCCGGGGCGACGTTATCAACCGCTCGGAAAACCGCCCGGCGCTGCACATTGCCTTGCGCAACCGCAGCAACCACCCGATCAAAGTTGGCGATGAAGACATCACCGCCACCGTCAACGAAACACTGGCGCGGATGCGCGCCTTCGCCGAATCCGTACACAGCGGCGAATTCGCCGGTTACACCGGCAAGAAGCTGCGCACCATCGTCAACATCGGCATCGGCGGTTCCTTCCTCGGCCCGAAAGTCGTCTCCGACGCGCTCAAGCCGTATTGGCAAGATGGCTACGATTTGCAGTACATCGCCAACATCGACGGCACCGACGTCACCGAAACCTGCCGCCATCTCGACCCGGAAACAACGCTGTTCGTGGTCGCGTCAAAAAGCTTCGGCACCTTGGAAACGCTGAAAAACGCCCAGGCCGCGCGCGACTGGTTTTTGCGCCAGGGCGGCAAACCGGAAGATGTAAAACACCACTTCGTGGCCGTCTCCACCAACGTCAAAGCCGCCACTGAATTCGGCATCGACGAAGCCAACATGTTCCCGATGTGGGACTGGGTGGGCGGCCGTTATTCGCTGTGGTCAGCCATCGGTCTGGCGCAGTCGATCGTGCTCGGCTTCGATGTGTTCGAACAACTGCTCAGTGGCGCTCACGCCATGGATGAGCATTTCCGCACCACCGGCCTCGAGCACAATCTGCCGGTCATCATGGGCGTGCTCGGCGTCTGGTATCACAACTTTTTCGGTGCCGAAACGCAGGCCGTATTGACCTACGACGAAACGCTGAAAGACCTGCCCAACCACTTGCAGCAGGTCGATATGGAATCGAACGGCAAGCGCGTAACGCAAGACGGCCGCCCGGTGCAATGGTCCACCGGCCCGGTTATCTGGGGCGGCACCGGCACCAACGGCCAGCATGCTTATCACCAGCTGTTGCACCAGGGCACGCGTTTGATTCCGGCCGATTTCATCATGCCGCTGACCAGCCACAACCCGGTGGATGACCATCACCAATGGCTGTTCGCCAATTTCCTCGGCCAGCAACAGGCGATGCTCGAAGGCAAAACCGAAGCGGAAGTGATCGCCGAATTAACCGCCAAAGGCATGAGCGAATCCGACGCCCGCGCGCTGGCGCCGCAGAAAGTCATTCCTGGCAACCGCCCGTGCAATACGCTGACCTTCGAGACACTGACGCCGCAAACACTGGGCGCGTTGATCGCTTTGTACGAACACAAGGTCTTTGTGCAGGGCGTGATCTGGGGCGTGAATTCGTTCGATCAGTGGGGCGTGGAATTGGGCAAGGTGTTGGGCAATTCGGTGTTTGATGCGCTCAGCAGCGGCAATACCGACGGCTACGATTCCTCGACCGCCGTTTTAATCAAACGATTCCGAGATACTCAACAGAATTCCTAACCCCACTTTTCTGACTTAAATCTCTCCGACCTAGTAAATATCACTGTCGGAGAGATTCCCCGCTTATTCAAAAACGCTAATTTTCGTTTGAATCACCGTGTTAACTCACTAAAATCGGCTACACTTTCAGCCACCTGGGTCGGCGTCGGCGCCCGTTTTTCAAACGGTCCGGCTTTCTGACGCTGTCGCCTCAGCCTTTCAGATTTGAACTCAAACGGAAATTCGCAGTAATGAAAAAACAGCAAGGTTTTACGCTCATCGAATTGATCATGGTGATTGTCGTACTCGGCATTCTGTCCGCTTTTGCACTGCCACGTTTTGTGGATTTCAGCAGCGACGCTTCAACCGCCGCACTGGAAGGCGCCCTGGGTTCGGTGAAATCCAGCTCTGCGATTGCGCATGCGGCGTGTTTGGCATCGCCAACCTGTGATACATCGGTTGCCGGTTCAACAGTGGATATGGAAGGCTCCATCGATATGGACTTTGGCTACCCAGGTGCGGATGACGTAACCAGCGGCATTGTTCAAGCAGCTAATCTGGAAGGTTTTGGCTTAGTGCGTTCAACAAAAATTGACGGTGATACCGTTGCTGGCCTGATCATTACAAACAAAGAAACCTTCGTTGATAACGAAGAATGCGTTTTCTACATTCCGGCAACCGCAAGCACTGCCCCGTCGATTGGCCTTGGTAAAACTGATAATTCTGGAACAGCATCGACAGCAAAGTGCAGCGTTCCTGCTACTCCGTAGAGCTAATCAGTGAATTGATTCCTGACGCCCCGACACAGCCCCGGCCATTGTCGGGGCGTTTTCGTTTAAGCTCTGCCCTATTGTTGACACCTGAAGCAGTAACGTAAGACATGCACAGACGCCCAATGCCATCCACCGGCTTCACCCTGGTCGAATTCGTTCTGGTCATTGCCATCATCGGCATTCTGGCTGCTGTTGGCATGCCGCGCTTTTTTACGCCGCAATTGTTCGACGACGCCAATGCCCGCACGGAATTTCAGTCGGCGTTGAATCTGGCGCGCAATCAGGCGGTGACGGCGCAGTGCAGCATCGAGATTCGTCTGGACGACAACGGCTGGAGCGCCTGGCGTGATCAGGATGCGGCTGACAGTTGCGACGCCAGCAATGGCTTTACCTCGCCCGCGCCCGCCTGTGGCGACGCACCGGCCTATGCGTTGCGCGACGACAACGGCGCCGCGTTAAGCGGCGATCTGGCGCTCGATGCGTCGGTGACAACGCCGGTGCGACTGATCTTCACCGCGCGCGGCCAGGTGCATCTGTTAACGTCCGATTGCGGCGGCACGCTCGACGCCAGCAATCGCCCCATTCCCAACACCCAGATCGCCCTCAGCACGGGGGCGCGTTTGCGTCTGGACGGAATTACCGGCTATGCGGCGCTGCTCTAGTCGGATATCGCGCCAGGCCGGTTTGACCTTGATCGAACTGGTCATCGCCATCGTCGTGCTCGGCATTGCCGCCGTGGCGATTTTGCAAAGCCTGGGCGTGCAGGTGCTGGCGAACGTCGATCCGATGTTGCGCAGCCAGAGCCGTTTGCTGGCCGAAGCCACGCTCAATGAAATCCAGACCAAGGCGTTTTTCGACAGCGACGACGACCCGGTGCTGAACCCCGGCAGCCTGCCGACCGATGTCTGCCCGACGCCGGAAACACTGACCGCCGACGACCGCACCACCTGGGACAATATCTGCGACTACCACGGTTACGATTCCGGCACAGACGGCCCGCGCTACCGCGACGGCAGCCTGATGCCGGGCCTGAGCGGTTACCGTGTGCAGGCGGCGGTGAATGCTGGCTTTGGGCTGGCGCTCGGCAGTGGCCTGAGCAATCAGGCCGGCTGCGTACCGCAGGTGGCGCGCATCACGGTGACAGTAACCGACCCGCGCAACCAACCGCTGACACTCGACGCCTACCGCACCAGCTATTTCGATGATCCGGGAGTCGGTTGCTGATGCGCGCACATAACGGCGGTTTCACGCTGATCGAACTGGTCATTGTCATCGTTTTGACCGGCATTCTGGCGGTGGTCGTCGGGCCTTTGATCGGCCGCGGTTACAGCGCCGTCAGTCAATCGAGCGACCGGGCGTTTTGGGTGCAACAGGCGGAATTCGCCTTCTTTCATCTGCGTCAGGATTTGGCGACCTCGGTGCCCAATTCGCTGCGCACGCCGATCAACGGCAGCGACGATCAAGCGGTCGAATTTCTCGGCTTCAGCCAGACGCAAAGCGCCGCCGCCCTGCGTTACCGGCAGCATCCGTTCAGCGGTTATGACTTCCTGCAAATCAGCGGCGACAGCGCTTTCGATGTGTTCGATACGGTATCGCTGACGTCGCCGGTGTACGTCAGCATCGGTGGTATCAACGCGGAACAGATTTTGGGCGATTGGCGCAGCAGCACCCAGCCCGGTTCGTCGGCGCAAATCGCCAGCACCACGGCACGCACCAGTTGCGATTGCGGCGACTGCTCACTGTGCCCGGTCACGACGTTAACGCTGGCCGCATCCCATCAGTTTCGTAACGGGTCGCCCTATTTCCGCGCCTACCTGACCGACGGCCCGGTCGCCTACCAATGCGCCGACGGCCATCTGCTGCGTCACAGCGGTTACAGCAATCTGAACAACACCGACCTTAATAACCGCCTGGCTGGTGAATCGCCCGTCACGGCCCGGGTTATCGATTCGGTGCAAAGCTGCGCCTTCGACTGGCACCCCGGCACCATCGGCCAGCCGCCGAGTCTGACGGTGCGGTTGAGCGTCGGTAACGCGCGCGAACAGGTGCAGTTGACCGACACCATCGTTTTGGGAGGCGCGCCATGACGCCGACTCGACGACAAGGCGGTTTTACGCTGGTGGCGGTGATTTTTCTGATCGTCGTACTCGGTGGCGCCATCACCTTGCTGGCAACGCTGTCAACGCAAAGCACCGCGCAACTGAACCAGAATCTGTTGCAAAGCCGCGCCCGGCTGGCGGCATTGGCCGGGTTGGAATGGGCAACGCAGCGACTGGTCACCGACGTCGATCCGGAAACGTTCTGTACCGACTCAATGCAGAACGTTGCGGTACCGGTGCCCGCCTACCCATCGATCAATGTGACATTGCTCTGCACCGCCCGGTCGTACGATGGCGGTGAGACGGCTCTATTGAATGTGCGCGCCCGCGCTCAGACCGGTCAGTTGGGCGCAGTCGATTACGTTTGGACAGAACAGAATGCGACGCTGGAATTCGATCTGTAAGCGCGCCAGCCGGGCGCTGTTGCTGCTGGTTGTGCTGGCTGCATTGACCGGCACGAGCGCCGCCATGGCGGCCACCTACAACCTGTCGTTCGGTCAACGACCAAACTGTTCGACCAGTTGGAGCGTCAGCGGCAGCGTTTTCCAATGCACGGGTGATGGTCACATCACCCTCGGCGCCGGCGATGTGGTAACGGCCAACAGCCCGGCAACGCTGGTCGCCAACAACGGCTTCACGCTCAGCAGCGCCCGCGTTGGCAGCAGCGCCAACCCGATCAGGATTCAATCCAGCTACGGCCAGATAACTGCCTCCGGCGCGATGCTGTACGGCAATCTGGAAGCCAGCAGCGGTAATATCGATTTAACCAACACCGCCGTGAGCGGTTCGATACAGACCGGTGGCGACATCGACCTCAACGGCGGCAGCGTCGGCGGCAACATCACCAGCAGCAGTAACACCATCGACATCGATGGCACTCAGGTGCAGGGAACGGTAACGGCGCTGGGAGACATCAAGCTGACCGACAGCAGCGTGACCGGCAAAGTGACCAGCACCAGCAACGGCATCGTCAGCGAAGACACCGACCTGCTCGGTGGCGCCCAGGCCAACAACGACATCCGCATCACCGGCGGCACCCTCACCGGCGACATCACCTCCACCAGCAACAAACTTTTTCTGACGGACGTGACCATGACGTCAGGGTCGCTCAGCGGCGGCACCATCCGCATCGTCGGTTCCAGCCTCGGCGGCGCGACCGGCGTGGTGAACGCCAACGCCTATAACGGCAACATCGAATTGATCAACAGCACCGTGGTCTACGGCGATCTTACCGCCCCGGATTACGCAAAAATCGACGTCTCCGACGACAGCCAGGTATTCGGCACCTGCACACCCGCAAACCCCGGTTGTCTGAGTCGGCCACCCGTGAATTGTCCGTTAGCCGTCGGCCTGGAAGGCGATTACTTCGACGGCACCGACCTGGCCGCACCTGCCGCTTTCAGCCAGGTCGACACCACCGTCGATTTCGACTGGCGCAACGATTCACCCAACCGCAATGCACTCGGCCGCGATCAATACTCCATCCGCTGGAGCGGTTACCTGCGCGCACCCAAGGATGCGCCGTTTGAAATAGCGGTGCGCAGCGACGACGGCGTGCGGCTCTTTGTGGACGAATTCCGCGTCATCAACGAATGGCACAATCATGGCGCCACCACCTATCAGGCGACGCTCAATCTGGAAGCGGACCGCTACTATTCGATCGAACTGGAATATTACGAAGACGGTGGCGACGCCAGCGTGGCCTTGTTGTGGGACATCACCGACGACGGCAACCGCAATTTCACCGTCATTCCGTCCAGCTATCTGGTGCATTGCGACGGCCTGCTGCCGACGCCGCAGTTGGAATGGCGCATGGACGAACCGAACTGGAACGGCAGCAACGGTGAAGTAGCCGACAGCAGCGGCAACAACCGCCCCGGCACCGGCGGTGGCAACGTCAGCACGGCGACAGGCCGGCTGTGTCGCGCCGGTGAATTCGACGGTGTGGACGATTTTATTCGCGCCCCGGCGCTGTACAACGCCCTGCACGGCACTGCCAGTCTGAGTTTCTGGATTCGCACCACGGCCTCTGGCAACAACACGCCGTATCTGGCACCGGGCATCAGCGGCATCGAGCAAGCCGGCGGCACCGACGACATCTTCTGGGGCTGGCTCGATGCCAGCGGCCACATCGGACTGGCCGTTGGCGACCGCAACGACGGCAAATCCAGCCGGATAATCAACGACGGCACCTTCCACCACGTGGTGTTAATCCGCGACGCCAGCACCGGCGACTACCGCATTTACATCGACGGCGAACTCGACCAAGCCGGGCGTCAGGCCAGCGGCCAGATTGGCACCTATTTCGAAAGCCTGGGCCGGGTGGAAAACACCAACGGCGGGCCGAAATATTTCCAGGGTCAGTTGGACGAAGTGGCGATCTTCGAACAACAACTGAGCAGCGGCGATGTGAAACTGCTCTACGATCTGCAACGCCAGGGCAAAAATCTGGACGGCACAGAACGCGACCTGAGCCAATGCGGCGGCGGCAGCCAACTGTGCATTAACGACGCCTTTTCCGGCGCGCTCGATGGCGACCGCTGGCAAGTCGGCGGCACCGGCTATACACCACATAACCAAGGCGGCCGACTGCGTTTGACCGACGACAACAGCAACCGCGCCACCGCCGCGACGTTGCTGCAACGCTTCCCCAGCGCGGGCAATCGCCTCCAGGTCGAATTCGATTATTACGCCTACAAAAACAACGGCGATGACGATGCCGCCGATGGCATCGCCCTGGTGTTATCCGACGCCAACATTGCCCCGGTAGCCGGCGGCTACGGCGGCTCGCTCGGGTACGCGCAAAACAGCAGCTCGGGCGAAGACGGCTTCGCTGGCGGCTGGCTCGGTATCGGTCTGGACGAATTCGGCAACTTCGCCAGCGCCTCCGAAGGCCGCCAGGGCGGCCCCGGGCAACGGCCGAATTCGGTGTCGCTGCGCGGTTCCGACAACGGCGGCTACCGCTACCTTGATGGCACCGCCGCCAACCTGTCGCCAAGCGTCATCACCGGCCGCCATACGCCGCAACGCTACCGGGTAACGCTCGACAACCGCAGCGCCAGTCAGGCGCTGGTCACGGTCGAACGCGACGCCGACCGCGACGGTATTTTTGATCGCCTGGTCGGCCCGATTGACGTTCTCAACCACCCCGGCCAAAGCGCCGTGCCGTCGCAATTATTACTGACGCTGACCGGCTCCACCGGCGGTTCCAGCGCCAACCACGAAATCGACAATCTGGAAGTGTGCTCCGCCGACGCCACACCCTACGAACCGCCAATTCACCATTTCGAACTGGAGCGAAGCCGCAGCACCGGCCTGACCTGTGAGCCACTGGCGGTCGCAGTTCGGGCGTGCATCGATGCCGCTTGCAGCGCCCAGTACAGCGGCGATTTCAACGTGACGCTGAATGCCAGCGGCCCGCAGTCGCAGCAAGTGTCGGGCAACGGCATCCACAGTGGCGACAGCCTGGATCTGCGACTGACCGTACAAGGCCTTTACAGCCTGGCGGTGGCATCGAGCAATCCGACCGTCACGAGCCCCAGCGAATTGAGTTGCTTCACTAACGGCATCAAACAAGCCAACTGCAACGTCACCCTGGCCGACGCCGGGCTGCGTTTTATTGACCCGGATGACAGCAGCCAATCGCTGGCGGTGCTCGATCTGGTCGCCGGCAGCCAGGGCCATTTCCGCGCTCAGGCGGTGGCAACCAACCAGACCACCGGCGTTTGCGAAGGCGTTTTTGCCCAAGGTGAACGCTTAACGTTCCGCGCTGGCAGCCAATGCAGCGACCCGAGCACCTGCCTGGAAGGTGAGCGGGTATCGCTGTTCCAGAACGGCACCGAAACGCCGCTGCCCAACCCGCAAAACACCGACAGCGGCGCCACCAAAACCGCCGTCGAATTGCAGTTTGGCGCCAATTCCACCGCCGAATTCGACGTGCTAGCGCCAGACGTCGGCTTGCAGCCGCTGTTGCTGAGTTTCGATTTAACCGACCCGGACAGCGACCCCAGCACCGTCACCGTCATCAACGAACAGATCAATCTACGAGTGCGGCCGGCGGCGTTGCGGTTTGTGGAATTCGTCGGTTCCAAACGCACCATCAACAGCGCTGAAACCGAAGCGGCCGCCATCGCCGCTGGCGCCTTCGAAGCGGCCGGAGCCAGTTTCGGCCTGACGCTGGAAGCGCTCGACGCCAATGGCATTCCGACCGCCAACTTTGCGCGCACAAACGCTCGGCCAACCGTGGCATGGTCGGCCAACTTGCTGGCACCCGATGGCGGCGTGAACGGAGAAATAACCGCATCGACAGCCGGCAGCCAATGGCAGCCAGGCAGCGCGACCAGCCAGATTGTGGCCGACAACGGCGCTGGGCCCAGTTACAGCGAAGTCGGGGTGATCAACCTCAGTGGTCAGATTGCCAGCTATTTGCCGATTGCCACTGTCGCCGACGTAAGCGTCGACAGTGAAACGCGCGTGCTGGGCCGTTTTGTGCCGCACCATCTGGCGCTCAGTCAGCAGGGCGTGGCGCAATGGGGTTCCACGACCTACCGCTACCAAAGCCAGCCAGCGCCATTTAGCGGCTTGAGTCTGCAGGTGGACGCAACCAGCGCGAGCGGCCAGAACCTGGCTAACTATGACGGGGATTTCTTTAAGCTCGATTTGAATCAGGCCGGGTTGTTGAGCCGGTTGCCCAATCAGTCACTAACCGGCGCTGCATTAAGTTACAACGCCAGCAATCTCGACTGGCAACGCCAGGACAGCACCGATTACAACGCCGCGACACCGGCTCAACTGGCACTGTCGGCCGTCAATTTGACCTGGCCACGCAAGAGTTCACCCGACGAGAACGATCGGCCGCTGTCGGTTGAAGCGCTGCGTCTACCGGCGGCGGCTTTGACCGACAGCGATGGCGTCTGCTTTTTCTTCGATGGCGACGACGTTTGCGACGCCTTGGATGTGAATGTGTCGGCGGTGTCGTTACGCTACGGCCGTCTGAACGCCGACGTTCGCGCCAGCGGCACCCGTAGCCAGGTGACGCTGAATGTCTGGACGGAAACATTGACCGGAACCGATCCGTTCCGGTTCGACGCCTTCGATGCCGACGGCGAAACCTCGAATACTGACCTGACGGGTTTGGTCGCCGAAGGCCAATGCCGCATCGACGGCACCGATACACCGGCATCGCTTTGCGCCAACATCGCCGCCAGCGCCAACGGGCAACTGACCGGGCTTAACGCCGGGCGCGGTTATTTCACCATCAATGGATTTGATCAAACCGGCGTGGTCGGCGTTCGCGCTCAGGTGCCGCCGTGGCTGAGTTGGGATTGGGACAGCACCGATGCCGACGCCACTCAGACCGGGCCGGAATCACAGCTGTTCTTCGGGCAGTTTACCGGGCGCCCGCCACTGCTGTTTCAGGCGCCCGGTTTCCGTTAATCGGCGGGGTTAGATCAGCGGCCACAGCCGCAGGCTGCCAACGGCCGGCGGTTCGCTGACGAAACGCACCAGAGCGTCGTAATCGAAACCGCGCCAGCGCGACAGGTATTGGCGAATCTGCGCTTCGCCGGGAATGCCAACCGGCACCAGGGCTTCGCCGCTTTCGCGGGTGCGCAGGTGCCAGTAGCAATGGTCGTTGCTGGCCATGACCGCGACTTCTTCCAGGTCGGCCATATCCAGTTCGGTTCGGGCTTTCAGGCCGCGGCGATACACCAGGCGATCGTCGCGCAATTCCACGGCAGGGGTTGTCATTCCAGGTCGTTCTCCTTGGTTAATTCTCTCAACGCGCTTCGTAATCCGGCAGGCCGTCCAGCGGATCGTTCGGCTGGTCTTCCAGTCGCCGCACCAGAATGGTGGTGCGGCGGTTGGCGTTGCGGCCGGCAACGGTGTCGTTGCTGGCAATGGGGTAGCGGTCGCCTTGGTAATCGGTTTCGATCATGCCCGGTTCGATGCCGTGTTCGACCAGATAATCGGTAACCAGATTGGCGCGCCGTTCCGACAAGCGTCGGTTTTCGTAACGCGTGCCCTGGTTGTCGCTGTGGCCGACGACCGACAGCGACAAGATAAAGGGGTCGGCTTTGATGTAGGTGATCATGTCATCAAGAATGCCTTCGCCCTGCGGCGTCAGATAATCCTGCCCCGGCGGATAATGCACGGTGGTGCGTTCAATCTGTTTGAAATTGACCGGCAGCAAACCCGCTGAACAGGCCAGGTATTGCGGGTAATACTGATTGAAATCGACCGGAGAAATGCGCACCCGCACCGGCTCGGAACCGTATCGGGCCTGGCGTGTCAGCGTGGGCGCCATGCCGTGGCCGAGTTCGGCAAACATGCGCTGGGCGCGTTGCGGATCAACGCGCAGCGGGATCAATCGTTCGCGCACGTTGGTGTAACCAAGATCAGACGTCAGCGCGCTGGAACGCCATTCGGGCGCTTCGATGGTGATCGCCGCTTCGCCGACGGCCATCAGATTGCGGGTCGCTTCCAGATAGAATTCCAGTTCGGTGCCGGCTTCCTGGAAAAACACCGCCATGCCGTAATTGGGAATCGGCTGATAGAACTTGCAATAAAATTCGTTGCCTTCGGACAGCCAGTCGGTATTGGTCATACCGGTGCCGAAGCTGACGGCCTGGGCTGTCAACGTCAGGCTGACCAGCATCAACAACCCGCACACACAGCGGCCAAAGCTCGCCGCGTACGGCCGGTTGCGGGCCAAACGTTGCCGTCCTGTCATGCACTTTCCCCGTCGTTTCTAAGTTCTGAATTCGTTATAGCAAAGGCTTTGCCAGTCTCAGTGCGGTGGCATTCGCGCCCCCGGTTTTGTTGCGCTAGCGGGCTACTTCATTAAGATGACCGACAAATCCCTGGAGTGGAGCGCGCGTGTCGCATCCCGATGCCCACTGGCTGCTGTCGCAGCGTTTTCGTGGCTATTACCCCGTTGTTATCGACGTTGAAACCGCCGGCTTCAATGCCCAAACCGACGCGCTGCTGGAAGTCGCCGCCATGACGCTGAGCATGGACAAAGACGGCTGGCTGCACCCGGACGAAATGCTGTTCTTCAACGTCGAACCGTTCGAAGGTGCCAACCTCGAACCGGCCGCGCTGGAATTCACCGGCATCGATCCGGACAACCCGCTGCGCGAGGCGGTTGATGAAGGCACTGCGCTGAAAAGCATTTTCAAACTGGTGCGGCGCGGCATCAAGGAAACCGAATGTAAGCGGGCGATTCTGGTTGGCCACAACGCCACCTTCGATCACTCCTTTGTGATGGCGGCGGCGAATCGCGGCAACCTTAAACGCAATCCGTTTCATCCGTTTTCCACCTTCGATACGTCCGCACTGGCCGGCCTGGTGTATGGCCAGACGGTACTGAAAAAAGCCTGTGTCGCGGCCGGCATCGACTTCAACGACCGCGAAGCACACAGCGCCGAATACGACACCCGCAAAACCGCCGAACTGTTTTGCGACATGGTTAACCGCTGGAAACAACTCGGCGGCTGGCCACTGTTTGACGAACCCGCCACCATGGAAGACGCCATGGATGCGATGGATCAGGAGTTTGACGAATGAAATGCATGGTCGATTTGTGCGTCATTCCCATCGGCCAGGGCGTCTCGGTCGCCGATGAAATTGCCCAGTGCCAACGCATTCTGGCGCGCTTTGACATCGACACCAAACTGCACGCTTACGGCACCACGCTGCACGGCGAATGGGACGAGGTGTTTGCGGCGGTGAAAGCCTGCCATCAGGAATTGCATGAAGCCGGCGTAACGCGCTTGAGTTCGACGTTGAAAGTCGGCACCCGCACCGACAAAGAACAAACTTTTGCCGATAAAAAACAGGCGGTCATCGACCGCCTGTCCAAAGATTAATAACGGCCGGCGTTAACGAAGAAAACCGCAGATCGCGCCCATCAGAATAAACACCAGACTGGTGTGGCCGACGTTAATCAAATACAGCCGCATCGGGCGGTGCTCAAACAGATAGTGCACCGCCATCGCCAACGCAAAAAATAACGCCGCCAGACAACCCAATTGCACGCCGTGCATCACGGTGTCATCACGTGCTGCCAATTCAAAAAAAATCGCCATGGTCAGTTCCAGCAACAGCGTCGCTGCCATCAGCAGTTTGAAGTTCGATTGCGCTACCTGCTCGCGCGTAACGCCTGCCGCCTTACGCCACTCTTCGCCCAACAACGGGCCATACCAGAGCGAACCCACACCCATACCGACGACGGTCGCCAACAACACTGCAAGGATGTCCATTGTCATAGCGCTTGTTCTCAGTCAGAGATTGGAACTGCTCAGCATAGGAGAAAATCGGGCGATTGGGAAAGCGGCGCGCGCGGGGTGCGGCGCCGCTTGAAGGCGAGTTAAACGCGGCTCAGCTGTCGCTGCCGGACGGCGATTTTTCCGCCGTACTGCGCGCTGCCGGTGCGCTCTTGGCCTTGGCTTTGGTGGTCGATTTCGCTTTGGCCTTGGCGGCTGTTTTCGGTGCGGCCTTGGCTTTTTCTTTCGCCGCCGCTTTCGGTTTGCCGTTGTGCCAGACGACTTTCGATTTATCGCGCGCCAGCTCGTCGAAGGCGAAGTCGTCGACGGTCAGCAAATCCAATACCTCAGCTTCGTAGGCGATCATAAAGTCGCGATCATCCTGGCTGATGAGCTTGGCTTTCAAAGCTTCCTCGAAACGCTGTTCCGGGTGCAGCGCCGTCTTCAGCAACTGGCCTTTGGCGTAGGCTTTATCGACCGCACGGTACAGATCGGTGGCGCGTTCGTTGTCTTTCAACAAGGCGTTGTAACGCGCAATCGGGTTGGCGAACTGGCCTTTGGCCTGCGTCTGCCAGGTGTCTTCGAGCAGGTAGGCGCGCAGTTTCGAGTCGGTGGAAATGTCGTGCGCAATTTCACTGACCAACCGGTCCGACGGCATCGGCCAGCGCCGGCCCAGCGGCAATACCACCGGCCGCACTGCACACGCCACCCAACGGTTGGGCAAGTTGTGCAGCACTTCGTCGATGGCAAGTTCCGCACGGTGCAACAGGAATTCGCACGAGTAACGCATCAACGCTTCCTCGCCCGGCACCTTGCGGCCTTCCTGCCATTGCTTGAGCACCATCGACGTCATGTACAGATTCGACAGCACATCGCCCAATCGTGCCGACAGCATTTCGCGCAGTTTCAGCGAACCGCCCAGCGTGCCCATGGCAACGTCGGCCATCAAACTGAACGCCGCGCTGAAACGGTTGACCGCACGCGCGTAACGGGCGGCATCGCCATTAAAGGGGTTGCTGCCGGTCGGCACACCGAGCGCCGCCGAGAACGACCGCGCTACGTTACCGGCGACCATGCCCAGGTGGCCGAAAATGGCTTTGTCGAACGCCTGAATATCGTCGGCGTCTTTGGCCGCCAGTTCGTCCAGCACATAGGGATGGCAACGAATCGCACCCTGACCGAAGACCATCAGACTGCGGGTCATGATGTTGGCACCTTCGACAGTGATCGATACCGCCGTGGCCGAATAGCCGATGCCCAGATAGTTGCGCGGGCCGAGCGTGACGGTTTTGCCGCCGTGCACGTCCATGGCGTCGGTCACCATCTGGCGTTGGAATTCGGTCAATTGGCTTTTCAGAATGGTCGACGGTACCGCCGGCTTGTGACCGTTATCGATCATATTGGCGGTGTGCGCCACCGTTGCCCGGGCGATGTATGCCATCGATGCAATGCGCGCCAGCGGCACCTTCACGCCTTCCATCTCGGCCACCGGCGTATTGAACTGGCGACGAATGCGGGTAAAGCCACCGGCCAGACCGGTCATGTAACGGCCAGTGCCCGACGCGCCAGACGGCAGCGTGATGCAACGACCGACCGACAGACACTCCACCAGCATGCGCCAGCCCTGGCCGGCCATGTCGGCGCCGCCAATCAGATAGTCGATGGGAATAAAGACGTCTTTGCCTTTGATCGGGCCGTTCATAAAGGGACTGCCGATCGGGCAATGCCGACGGCCAATTTCCATGCCGTCGGTATCGCGCGGAATCAGCGCGCAACTGATGCCGATGTCTTCGACATCGCCGAGCAGCTTATCCGGGTCGAACATGCGGAACGCCAAACCGACCACCGTGGCGACCGGCGCCAAAGTGATCCAGCGTTTTTCGAAATTCAATCGAATGCCGACCACTTCTTTGCCGTTGTGCATGCCCTTGCAGACGATGCCGGTGTCGGGAATCGACGTTGCATCGGAACCGGCACGCGGTCCAGTTAAGCCAAAGCACGGCACTTCGCGGCCATCGGCCAGGCGCGGCAGATAATGGTTTTTCTGTTCCTCAGTGCCGTACTTGAGCAGCAGTTCGCCTGGGCCTAACGAGTTTGGCACGCCGACGACAACCATCAGGGTTTCGTTCATCGACAGCTTTTGCAGCACCGCCGACTGCGCCTTGGCAGAAAAACCCAGGCCGCCGTACTCTTCGGGAATGATCATGCCGAAGAATTTTTCTTTCTTTAAATAGTCCCACACCGTCTCGGGCAGATCGGCCTGCTCAACAGCCACTTCCCAGGCATTGACCAAGCCGGTGACGTGCTCACATTGCTTATCCAGAAACGCCTGTTCGCGCTCGTTCAAACCCGGATTGCGCTGCCCCAGCAACTGCTGCCAACGCGGCTGACCGGAAAACAACTGGCCGTCCCAAAAGACCGTACCCGCCTCCAGCGCCACGCGCTCGGTGGCCGATACCTTAGGCGCCACTTGCTTAAAGAACGCGAACAACTTCGGCGTAAGCCAGTTACGCCGCAACTGCGGCAAGCCGGCAAAGGCAACACCCGCAGCGATCAGTGCATAGAGCAAACCCAGCAAGGGGCTGCGCAGCACAAAGGCGACGACCGTCAGTACCGCCAGCGCGATAACCGACACCAGCGCGCCCGGTTCCCGCCGCAACACCGCCAGCATCACCGCGACAGCGAGGACCAACACCAATACATGGTTCATAGAATTCTCCCGGTTCAACAACCTGTTGGCACAGTGCTCCAAACAACTGTTTGAAAACTTAGCGATTTAGTGTCGCAGATGCCAATGATGCGGAGAAATTTTTACGGTTGTTGACGGCGGGGCAATAACAAAGACGGCGCTCGAGGTTTGTTGAACGCAGGAATTGAGCGCAAAAAAAAAGCCCGGCAAATGCCGGGCGAGTAATGCGCGGGCCGGGAAAAAGCCCGCTGCTCCCTGGGAATAGGGGAATCAGGAAGCGTGCTCACCAATAAAGCTTTTCAGCGCGCTGGCTGGCTGAGCGCCAACACGGGTGCCGACCGGCTTGCCGTTTTCAAACATCATCAGCGTAGGCAGACCACGAACACCATACTTGGCCAGAACTTCCGGATGGGCATCGGCGTCGAGTTTAACGACGTTCACTTTGCCGTCGTATTCGCCCGCCAGATCTTCCAGAACCGGTGCGATCATTTTGCAGGGGCCACACCAGTCGGCGTAGAAATCGACCAGAGTCAGACCTTCACCGCCTTCGACTGATTGGGCGAACTGTTCGGCATTCAACATGGTTACAGCGGACATAGGATTTTCCTTTTGGGTGACTCACTTTGATGGAGCACATCATAGCCTCGAATCTTTTTGATACTACCCCTGTTTTCTGAGCCTCTTTGTGCCATATTTGGCACAATCTTTTGAGAGCGCAGAACGATGGATCTGGACGGACTTTCGCTGTTTATCGACACCGTCAAAGCCGGCAGCATCACCGGCGCGGCGGACAAACGCGGCGTGCCCAAGTCGACCTTGAGCCGCCACCTGCGCCAGTTTGAAGAGCAACTCGGCGTTAAACTGCTGGAGCGTTCAACGCGCCGACTCGATCTGACCGAAGCCGGCCAGATGCTGTTCAACAACGCCACGCCCTTCATTGAAGAACTGGACGACATTCAGGAATCGGTACGCGCCTACCAACGCCAACCCAAAGGCCGCCTGGCGATACAAATGCCGCAGGAATTATTCACCACCCAGATGGGCGAGTTGATCAGCGAATTTCTGCAACGCTACCCGGACATCAGCCTCAGCTGCACCCAATACAGCGGCCTGTTCCCCGCGCCATCGCCGAATTACGACTTGCAGTTCGTGCTGCACGACAACCCCTTGCCGCCGAGCGACTGGATCGCCCGCACGTTAATGAGCATTCCCCAAGGCTTATTCCTCGCGCCGCATTGCCGCGACAAACAGCCGACGCAACTGAGTGACCTGGCGCGTTGTCGCTGTATTTTGCAGGCGGGTGAAACCCAGTGGTCGTTTCGGGTGGGGCACAATGTCGAATCGGTGGCCGTTACCGGCCGGCTGATATTGAACAGCCCGGACATGCAATTGCAAGCAGCGATTCGCGGCCTCGGCCTGGCGCGGCTGGCGCGTTATCAGGCCGAGCCGTCGGTGCGGCGCGGAGCGTTATTGGAAGTAAAACTGGCCGGCCAGCCGGTGGCGCAACAGCTGACCGTTATCTATCGCAGTCGTGAACTACCGCTGAAAACCCGACTGTTTCTCGACCATTTCCAGAACCACATCGGCCGGTTATACAGCGTCTTGTAAAGGGCGTTACAGCGCTAAAAACGTCTTGCGGTAATGTCGCAGTTCGTCGATGGACTCAAGAATGTCGTCGAGTGCCCGGTGGCTGCCTTTCTTCTGCACACCGTCCAGCGCCGACGGTTTCCAGCGCCGCGCCAACTCTTTCAGCGTCGATACGTCGATGTTGCGGTAATGGCAATAAGCATCGAGCTTGGGCAAATACTTGATGATGAAGCGGCGGTCCTGCCAGATGGAATTGCCGCACAAAGGCGACACGCCCGGCTCAACCCAATCGCGCAGAAAATCCAACGTCTGCTGTTCGACCTCGCTTTCAGTCAAAGCGCTGTCTTTCACCCGCTGCGTTAACCCCGATTGACCGTGGTGGGTAGTGCACCACTCGTCCATGCCATCGAGCACCGCATCGCTTTGGTGGATCACCAGCGTCGGACCTTCGGCGAGCACGTTGAGGTCTTTGTCGGTAACGACAGTGGCGATTTCCAGAACGCGATCAACCTCCGGGTCCAGACCGGTCATTTCCAGATCAACCCAGATCAGGTTCGTTTGTTTGTCCATGCATTCAACCTTTGTTCCGGTGGGCGTGTAGAATGTGCGCAGAGTATAGCGCCTAGGCCGTCACGTCGATTCATGAGTAAACGCAAGCTGTCCCGCCAACAACAATTCCGCATCCGCAAAGTGCAGGATGAACGCCTCGAACGCGCGCGCAAAAAAGACGCGGCCATTGACGAAGATACACTAGGCGACGCGCAACGCGGCTTGGTCGTCAGTCACTACGGCGTCACCACCGAAGTGGAAAGCGACAACGGCGAACGCACCCGCTGCCACAAACGCGCCAACCTGCCAGCGTTGGTCACCGGCGACATTGTGTTGTGGCAACCGGACGACAACGGCAGCGGCGTAATCACCGCGTGCGAGCCGAGACGCAGCGAACTGGGCCGCCCCGATACGCGCGGCCAGATGCGCCCCGTGGCCGCCAACGTCGACCGCATCATCATTGTCGCCTCACCCAGCCCGAGAACGCCGGCCAATTTGATTGACCGCTATCTGGTCGCGGCCGCACATCACCAGATTCATCCGATCATCGTGCTCAATAAAATCGACCAGTTGGATCAGGCACCCGAAATGCGTGACGAGTTGGACGAATACCAACAACTGGGTTACGAAACCCACGCGCTTTCAGCGCAAACCGAAGCCGGGATGGCAGAAATTCGTCAGTTGGTGGCGGAGGGAAATTCGGTCTTTGTCGGTCAATCCGGCGTGGGAAAATCATCGATCATTGCAACACTGCTGCCCGATGAAATCATCAAAGTCGGCGACATTTCCGAAGCCACCGGCAAAGGCCGCCACACCACCACCACCGCCAAGCTGTATCACATACCCGGCGGCGGCGACTTAATCGACAGCCCCGGCATTCGCGAATTCGGCTTATGGCACGTCGACCCCGACAGCCTGCTCGCCGGCTTCCCGGAACTCGCCAACAGCGCCGGCCAATGCAAATTTCGCGACTGCCACCACCAAAGCGAACCCGGCTGCGCCGTGCGCCAGGCGATAGAAGATGGCGTGCTGTCGCAGCGTCGTTACGAAAGTTTTGTAGCGATTCGGGAATCGTTGGATGAAGTGTCGATGCGTGAGGAAGAGAAATGAGCACCGCCAGAACGCAGCGCTCGGCAGACATTAAACGACGTTACTGAACCTCACCGCCACGCCCTACCCGATTGGAAAACCGCACCGGATTCTCAATCTCCCAGACGCCATGATTCGCCGGCAACGGCATGGCAAACCGCAACAACTGCGGCGCCGTGCGACACAGATCTTTTTGTGTCCGCAGCAACGTCAAAGAATCGCCTTCCACGCGCAAAAACAAATGATCGCTTTCAGTACAACCGTGCGACAGAACCGAGAACTCCAAGCCTTCGGCGGTAATTTCCGGGTTGAATAAAACCTCGGGTTCGCCAGCGCCTTTAGGGAGGGAGGAGCAGGCACTTAACGCAACGGCGGAGGCGGCAGTTAATGCCAATAACGCAGATCGGCGCCAGCGCACACCTGCCAGCATCGGCACGAACAACAACACCCATCCACCCCCAAAAGCACCACCCTTGTCGGATGTCTTCGTAGCAACCTGCGCCAAAGCACTCACTTCCATGGTTGTTGTCCCCGCGTTAAAGGTGAATACGTCATTGTGGTAACCCAAGTCTGCGAAACTGGCGCTCAGAGTCAAGCTGCACGACTGGCCGGACGACAACGTACTTGAGGCACAACCATTTCCCAGCACCGAATACCCTCGGCTCAGATTGGAAAAATTAAAATCAGACAAGGCGACATTGCCACCGCTTGTGTTTCTGAACCGCCAGGTCAGCGTACCCGATAAAGACCCCGCGCTGCTGCCAAAATCAATGGCCTGAGGGAATTCATAATCGCCGTTGAGATTTGCCATAGCGGTATTAATCCAATGACGCATGGCGAAGACATCGCTGTACACCCCGTAATACCGGGCACATTGACCGCCCCAACTGACTACACCTATCAACGTGGAGCCGTCATATAACGGACCTCCGCTGTCACCCTGGCAAGAGTCCTTTCCGTTCGAATTGGGTGTGACTGACGGATTGCCCGCACACAACATAGTGTCAGATTCGAAATTCGAACCATAAGTGCTCAGGCATTGGCTGTCGGAGCGCGACGCTATATCGACTGTTCGTAATTCGGCACTTGGTTCGAAGGTGGCGTCATTCAAATCGGAAAGCGTATCGCCATGCCCCACCACGGTGTATGTCTTGCCCAAATTGATTTGCCAGTCATCGGAAACTGGCACCGACAATGAGGCGCCACCAGGAATTGAAGACAATTTAATCAATGCCAAATCATGGCCGTATGGCCGGTAGGCAGGATGTTGCAGAACCGTACTGCTGGAACGGGTGACCTCAATTTCGCTGGGTCCGACATAGGCCAGGTAATGGGTGTAGTGATAGCCCGAATAACCTGACTGCCCCGCGAGCGTCGTTGATGAGCCTGACTTGCAACTTTGTGGCACTACTGCCGTGCAATACTCGTATTGCATATTCTCGGTTGGGTTCTGATTCCCCAACACCACCGCAAAGGTAGCGCCATTAGAAATCACGTCGGTGCAGTGGGCGGCGGTTATTACAAATCCATCTCCCAGATAACTACCACCACAAAACGGATTCCAATGCTCGCCCGCCGGACTGCCGGTCCAGCTAAAGGGCGCCATCAAGGCGGCATAAAACCCGCCATCATTATCCGCAACAGTGGTGCCATTGATGATACGAGGAGTGATCGTTTGATCAGCGAAAGTGATTGAGCAACTAAAACTCAAGCACGCGCAGAGTAAAATCCTTTTCATCGTGGATGCTCCTTTGAGTCAGCGTTTAGATTAGCCCAGAGTCCTGTTGCGACCAATCGTTAATGCGCCTAACGCAAAATTCGAATTCAACAAAAAAGCGGCCATATAGAGGCCGCTTTTTGATCGCTGCTCTAACTATAGAACACACAATTCAATTTGACTGCAATGGGCGATTCGACACACCGACGGGATTCTTCAAAGTCCAGTTGCTTTTGCTTCCTGGCAAAGCCAGCGTCATGTGGACTAAATAAGGGGTAGCTCGGCACATATCTTCCTTTAACCGCTCAATAGCTACCAGTTCACCATCAACAGATAAGGATAGATCATCTACTGTAGTGCAACCGGTCGATATGACATCAAAGACGATCTCCTGGTCACCAAACTCAGGGTTGTAAATTACTTCTGAAGCATCAACAGAAGCACATGAGCTTAAAATTACGCTCGAAAACGCCACCAAAATGGTCCGCTTAATTTTACTAAAACGTATAACAAGCAATGAAATAAATAGCCCCAAAAATCCAAAATCGACACTACCACCACTCGATGTGCTTGTAGAACTCCCACTTGAGAATGAAGTAGAAGGATTCACAGTGGCTTTAACCCACACTTCGGCACCTTCAACAGCAGAATTGAATGAGTCATCGATATTATTTGTTACGGTATAGTCGAAGGAAAACACACCTCTAAAAGTACCGAGCCCAACAAAATCATCTCTGGTTGCCTGTACTATAATTGAACATTCGCCCGTAGAACGAAGTTCTCTCCCTGTACAGAAATCTAGCAACGTAACACCATTAGGAAGACTATTCGTGTGGATATCGTCTATTTCAACTGTTGTGCCAATAGTATTATTCGCAAATTCCCAAACGACAGTCGTAAACGAGCCGCTAGGTTTTAGTGTTATTTCGACTTCATCATCGAATATTCGTTGATTTGATAGATTTATTTGAGCTGTTTTAACCCAGCCCAACATAGAAAATACATCAGCGTATACACCGGGGTATTTTGCACACTGGCCACCAAAACTCACAACTCCTAAAAGAACATTAGTTCCACTATCATAAAGTGGACCACCGCTGTCACCTTGGCACGAATCGAACCCGGATGAAGGGTCATTAAAGTTTGGATCGCCGGCACATAACATTATGTCAGCTTCATATGGCCCATAAATAGCGCAACTAGAATCAGATAACGCTGAGATATCTACATATTCTAATTCCTTACTTGGAATAGAAGTCTGAATATCTGTATCACTTAAGGTATCCCCATGACCGATAACTCGGTACTTATCATTAGTAATAAAATCATCAGATACAGAAGGAAGCTCAAGCAAGTTCAATGCAGTATCATCTATTGTTGAATCATCTATTACAAATAAAGCGAGATCATACTCATAGTCCGAACTTCTATACCGAGGATGAACCATAACCGTACTTTCAGAGCGTTCGACTTCTATCTCGTCGTTACCAGTATATGCAGCGAAACCAGTATAATAATATCCACTTAAACCAGCACCGGCGTCATTAGAAAGATTGACTTCAGGTCCAGTTTTACACTCTTGCGTAGCTGCGGATGTTGCATTGGTACAGTATTCATAGGCAATAACATCAACATCTAGGTCATTTGTATTGCCCAATACAACAGCAAAATCCTCACCATCATCAATGGCATTCATACAATGAGCTGCGGTAATGACCATCCCATCACCGAGATACGTACCACCACAAATCAGATACCAATGCTGTCCTTGTGGGACCCCATTACCTCCCCAGCGATACTCCTTCATCAGGGCGACATAAAAGTCTCCACCATCTGCCGAAGGATCCATATCCGTACCATTTATGATTCTTGTGCTTGGCAAATCATTTGCCCAACCTTGAATCGCCAAACAAGCAATCAAGCCCAAGAAAAACTGCTTAATTTTCACAACAGGGTCCTCACATTCCAGCCATTGGTTGAGCATTCCATATACGTGCACCGAACCATTCGGGGGATTCGGCTGTAGAGAGGAGTATTCCAGCCTACGAGAAAATGGGAAGTTAATTTTCGGCTAAAAGCGGACAGATGTGCGCCCTTTAAACAGCAACTTTCTGAGATGTTTTGTTGAAGTTAGTATCACCTTACCGGGCACCCCAATGCCGCGTGGCACTTAGATGGAAGGCATAAACCGCAACCTAGTAAAATGCTCGTCGCTAATGAGGCTGGATGGTAAACACTAGTTCTGCCTGCACTGTCAAAATCTCGTCGACAATATTAAAGTTCAATTCAATGCACTCTCAGAAAACGAAATTTTGACGCTCAAGATTCCGCATTAATTAGAGTCAGGCATGGCACCCAGCTGTAATGCGAATAAAACATAAATTTTGATTTTACTGGCAATAAAAAACCCGGCATTCGCCGGGTTTTTTATTCGAACACAACACTCAGTCTTACAGCTTATCTGAGTTATTGCCCAGGTACTCAGCAACACCGTCCGGAGTATTGACCATGCCGGCATCGCCCTTCTGCCAGCCGGCCGGGCAGACGTGGCCGTTTTCTTCGAAGAACTGCAGTGCTTCGACGACGCGGACCAGTTCGTCGATGTTGCGGCCGATCGGTTCGTCGTTCATGTGTTGGGCGCGAACGACACCTTTTTTGTCGATGACGAAGGAGGCGCGGAATGAAACGCCGGCCGGGTAGTAGCTGTCGCCACCGATGGATTCAACGCCATAGGCTTTGGAGATTTCATGGTTCATGTCGCCAACCATGGTGTATTTCACTTTGCCGATGCCGCCTTCGTTGATCGGGGTGTTGCGCCAGGCGTTGTGGGTGAAGTGGGAGTCAACGGATACGGAGATGACTTCAACGCCCAGTTCTTTCAGTTTGTCGACGCGCTTGTCCAGGGCGATTAGCTCGGACGGGCAAACGAAGGTGAAGTCGAGCGGGTAGAAAAACACCAGGGCGTATTTGCCTTTGATGGTGTCGGCAAAGTTGAAGCTGTCGACGATCTGACCATCGCCCAGTACAGCCGGGGCGACGAATTCGGGGGCTTTACGGCCAAGCAATACGCTCATGCAAGTCTCCTGTAATGGTTTTTAGGGTGTTTCGGATTGAGAATTTGGACACTCTGAAGGTTGGTTGCTGCGCTAGCATACGGCGTTGATTGTGACAGTTCATCGAACCGGTCAAGCTTGCTCTGACCAACCTTTCAACAACTCGATTTTATGGTGACAACCGCCGCTGTTTTCAAGCAGCGGTCGAATAGTAACCAATCAGACCGATTTCAGCACCACCATTGGCGGCACGCGGATGACTTTGCGCGTCGAAACCACGCCGATCGCGCCAATGACTACCGCACCGACGACAGGGCCGCTGAGCCACAACAGCCAGTGCGGCGTCCAATCGAGGTTGAGCATTTCCACCTGGAAATAGGCCAAGGCAGCTTCGGCGCCGAACGCACCCAGCAGACCGGCCAAGGCGCCAAGGGCAGCAAACTCGATCCACAAGCCGCCGCGCACTAACGCGGCTTTTGCACCCAGCGTTCGCAGGATGGCGCTTTCCACCAGCCGCACATCGAGCGTTGCCTGTACGCTCGCCAGCAACACAATGAAACCGGCAACGAGCACCAACGCCAGGATGAATTCCACCGCAACCGTGACCTGGCCGACAATCGATTGAATCTGTTCAATGATGGCGTCCACTTCGATCAGGGTGACGGTCGGATACTCGCGCATTAAGCCGGCCAATAAGGGCTTTTGTTCCGGCGATAAATAGAAGCTGGTTAAGTAAGCCGCACCGGCGCCGTCGAGAATCGGATGGTTAAAAATAAGGTAGAAATTCGGCGCCATGGAATCCCACTGTACGGTGCGAATGCTGGCGACCTCGGCGCTCACGGTTTGGCCGCCGATGTCGAAGGTCAGGGTGTCACCGATGTTGATTGCCAGCTCTTCAGCAAAATCCTGTTCGACCGACACCCGTGTGCTTTCGGCATCGTCGTCTTGCCACCAACGGCCGGCGACTATTTCGTTGTCGTCGGCGAGGGTGTTGCTCCAAGTGAGGTTCAGTTCGCGGCGGAAGTCGTCGCCGTCCGGTTGCAAGCGCTCGAGACGGTCGTCCATGGCTTCACCGTCAACTTCGCTGAGGCGGCCGCGAATCATCGGATAAAAGGGTTCACGGTCGACACTGGCGTTATCGAGAATGGCTTCAAAGCCTGGCCGCTCGTCTTCGAACAAGTTGAACGCGAAATGATTCGGTGCGCCTTCGGGCAACTGGCTTTGCCATTCACCGATCAGTGATGAGCGCAGCAGCGTCAACACGAACAACAACATTAGTGCGATGGCGAACACCATAATCTGGAAGGCGTTCTGGCGTGAGTGACGTTGCAAATTTGCCAACCCCAGACGCCAGGTTGTGCCGAGCCGACTGCCGTAACGACGCACCAACACAATCAATAACGCCGCCAACACAGACACGCCGAGAATCGTCACCAAACCGCCGCCGAGCAACGCCGCCGTCAGCCACAGATCACCGCTGTACAGCCACACCAAGAAGATGACCGCAGTCGCGCCCAGCGCGAGCGTTAAGCGACGCCCCAAAGTGCCGCCTTCGAGTTCCGAACGCAGCACGCGCGCCGGAGGTGTTTGGCGCAGTACCCAGACCGGCGGAAAGGCGAACGCCAGCAGGCAGATCACGCCGGTCAACCAACCGATCAACAGCGGCCGAATGCCCGCCGGTTCCAGTTCGCGCGGCAATAAATCACCCGCCAGTTCGAGGAATCCCCAATGCAGCAACCAACCCAAAGCAAGGCCGGCGAAGACGACGATCAAACCCAACAACATCAAGTTGCCGGCGTAGAGCCAGGCAATGCGTCTCGGCGTTAAGCCCAAGGTTTTCAATAAGGCAACATGGCCCAACTGGCGGTCGGCGTACCGACGCGATGCCAGCGCCAGCGCTACGCCGGCCAACATGACGCCGAGCGAACCGGCCAGCATCAGAAAACTTTCGGCGCGTTCGAGCGCGGAGGTGATGCCATCGTTGGCTTCACTGGGGTCGACCCAGCGATAGTCGTCACTGTATTCACGCTCAAAAACTGGCTGGAACGATGCCACATCGCCACCGAGCAACAACCGATAACGCACCCGGCTGCCGGGTTGAACGGCGCCGGTTTTATCGACATCGGCCGCGTTGATCAGCACGCGCGGGCCGACGCCGAAAAATGAGCCGGCGCTGTCGGGTTCGCTGATCAAGGCGGCGGTGACAACAAAGTCGGCATTGCCCAGGCCGATGGTGTCGCCAATCTTAATGCCCAGTGCCGGAAACAGCCGCGACGTCAGCCAGGCTTCGCCCGGTGCGGGCGCGGCCGTGACAACCCGGCCAATGCCAAAAGGTTCGTCCGCCAACACCAATTCGCCTTTGAGCGGATAGGCATCGGAAACGGCTTTCACCGAGCTTAATTGCAGGTTGCCGTCGGCACCGAAGGCCATCGCCTGGAAGGTGATCATGTCGGCGGTTTGCAAGCCGGCCGCTGCGGCGCTTGCGCGCACGGCGTCATCGATGGCTTCGCGCGAGCCGCCGCGAATTTGGGCGTCGGCGGCGAGCAAGGTGCCAGCTTCGTCGAGGATGGAATTGCGAATGCGATCGGTGAATAAACCGATGCTGGTGACGGTGGTGACCGCCACTAATAACGCTGCAATCAACACATTCAATTCGCCGCCGCGCCAATCGCGCCACAGCAATTTCAGCGATAAATTCACGCGCTCACGCCCTCGAACAATTCACCGGCTTTCATTTCCAATTGTCGGCTGCAACGTGCGGCCAATTTCGGATCGTGAGTCACCAGAATCAGCGTGGTGTCGCTGGCGCGGTTCAGTTCAAACAATAAGTCGGCGATGGTTTCGCCGGTGCGGGTGTCGAGGTTGCCGGTCGGTTCGTCGGCAAACAGAATCGGTGCGTCGCTGGCGAAGGCGCGTGCCACGGCAACGCGTTGTTGCTCGCCGCCCGATAACTGCAACGGATAATGGGTTTCACGATCGTCGAGTCCGACGCGTTTTAGCCAGGCACGCGCTTTGGTTTCGGCGTCGGCTACGCCCTTCACTTCCAGCGGCAGCATGACGTTTTCCAGGGCGGTCAACGATGGCAGCAATTGAAAATTCTGGAATACAAATCCGACCAGTTCACCGCGCAGTAAGGCGCGTTGTTCTTCGTCCAAAGCGGTGATTTCCCGACCACCCAACCAGACTTCGCCACTGGACGGCCGGTCCAAGCCGGCCAGCATGCCAAGCAAGGTCGATTTACCGGAACCGGAGGCACCGACGATGGCGACCGACTCGCCGCGCTCAATGCGCATATCAATGCCTTTGAGGATGACCAACTGCCCTTCCCGACTGGGGACTTCCTGTTTAAGCTGCCGGGTTTCGATCATTGCCTGGGATGCTGTCGTCATGGTTGTCACTGCTGTTCGTTGTCAATGGATTCACCGCAGCCTGTTGGCGGCGCTGTTGATACTGGCCGTTTTGCCGGCGCGCGCGGCCACCGTTTTGGTAATGGGTGACAGCTTAAGCGCCGGTTACGGCATCGACCCGCGCGATGGCTGGGTCGCTTTATTGGCCGAGCGACTGGGCGATGAACACCGTGTCATCAACGCCAGCATCAGCGGCGAAACGTCGCGCGGCGGTTTGGATCGCCTGCCTGCGTTACTCGACGAACACGCGCCCGATCTGGTGTTGCTCGAGCTCGGTGCCAACGATGGTTTGCGCGGCTATCCGGTACCGCGCATCACCAGCAATCTCAGCCGCATGATCGAACTGAGCCAGCGCGCTGGCGCCGAGGTCATCCTGCTCGGCATTCAATTACCGCCCAATATGGGCGCTCGTTACACCGGCCCGTTTTCCCAGCAATACGCCGATCTGGCCGACCAGTTTCAGCTGCGTTATCTGCCGTTTTTGCTCGATGGCGTGGCCTTGACCAACGCCCTGATGCAGGACGATGGCCTGCACCCGACGGCAGCGGCGCAACCGCTGGTGCTCGACAATGTATGGCCTCTGGTGAACGCTGCCCTGAGCAATCGGTCATCTTGACGGAAAGATTACAAGTGACCGAATTCGACCGCATGCGCCAAGGGTTGCCGTTCAATACGCTGGATGCCGAGCTGCGCCAGCGTCGGGAAAACGCACGTCTGGCCTGCGCACGCTTCAACGCTCATCCAAGTAAAGGCAATTTGCGCCACATTACCCGGCTGTTTGCCGAGCACGATGCGGTTGTTATCGAACCCGGTTTTCAATGCGATTACGGCAGCCAGATTCATCTCGGGGTCGGCTGCTACATCAATTTTAATTGTGTGTTTCTCGATGCCGCCGACATCCACATCGGCGACAAGGTGCTGTTCGGCCCCGGCGTGCATCTTTATACCGTCGATCACCCGCGCGCGGCGCAAGCGCGCGCCAGTGGCGAGTGCCTCGCCAAACCGATACGCATCGGCCATCGTGTCTGGATCGGCGGTGGCGCAAAAATACTGCCGGGTGTGACGATTGGTGACGACGCCATTATCGCCGCCAATGCGGTGGTGCGGCACGACATTAGCGCCGGGGAACGGTTTTACGGATAACGGTTCGACGCTCGAATCAGAGCGTCAGATCGCGCCAGCGAAACGGCACGCGCCAGAGCTTTTGCTGGTCTTTGGGGTAAGCCGCCCAGAGTTGGGCGTAGCTGTCGGTGGTGCCGGGTAAGTGCGCCTGCGGACGAACGTCCGCCAGCGGTTTCAGCACGAAGGCATTTTTCGCGGTTTCAGCACGCGGCAGTTCAACGCCATCCAACTCGCCAACCGCATCGCCGTAGGTCAGCACATCGATATCAAGCGTTCGCGGGCTGAATTTGGGGCCGCTGCGGTTGCGGCCATGGTCGTCTTCGATGCGCTTCAGCAGCGTCACAACATCCGCCAGTGGCAACTGAGTCGAAACAATCACCACCGAATTCAAAAACGGACTGCCATCGAAGCCGACCGATTCGCTTTCGTACACCGGCGAGCAGACCAGTTCGCCGAAGGCATCGGCCAGCGCATCCAGGGCGCCGCTGATGTGCCGGTAACGCTCAATGTTACTGCCCAGGCTCAGCGCTACTTCGACGGATTTAAAGTCGGTCACGGCGTTATCGGTCAAGGAAAGGTTCGCCTTATGCGAATGCCGACGGCGGCGCAATCGGCCACGGCACCGGCTTTGTTGATGCGCAATTCGATGTCGTCGATGCCGGCAAAACGATGGATTTCCTGACACAAGCGTTCGCCGAATGTCTCGATCAACTCGAACGTTTGCTCGTCGGCCCAGGCGCGGATGTGGCGCGACAGAGCGTCGTAATCGAGCGCCTTGTTGATGTCGTCGGTTTCCGCCGCCGGTCGGCAATCGAACGCCAGCGACAAATCCAGCCACAGCGACTGACGAATACCACGCTCCCAGTCGTAGACACCAATAACGGTGTCCACTTTCAGGCCTTCGAGAAAAACGCGATCGGTCATACCGGCTCCGGGCGGATGGGTTCCAGGCTGTCCAGCGGCCAGCGTGCTTTGATGTCGATCGCCAGATCCGACTGCTGGCCAGCCAGCAAGCGCTGGCAACCGGCGTAGGCGATCATGGCGCCGTTGTCGGTGCAGAATTCCAGACGCGGATAAAACAGCTTGCTGCGTTGGTCGTCGGCCATCGCCTGCAATTTTTCGCGCAAGCGCCGGTTGGCACTGACACCGCCGGCAATCACCAAAGCGCGATGTCCGGTGGCTTTTAATGCGCGCCGGCACTTAATCACCAGCGTATCGACCACCGCTTCCTGAAAGCCACAGGCAATGTCGGCCATGACGGTTTCAGGCACGACTTCGTCGACCGCGTGCTCGGCCACCGCCAGACGCACTGCGGTTTTCAAACCGGAGAAACTGAAATCCATGCCCGGCCGGTCAACCATCGGCCGGGGAAATTCGAATACGCCCGGCGTGCCGGTGTCGGCCAGTTTGGACAGCAACGGCCCGCCCGGGTACGGCAAGCCCATCATTTTGGCGGTTTTGTCGAAGGCTTCGCCGGCGGCATCGTCGAGACTGTCACCGAGCAATTGATAATCGCCCAGGCCGCGCACATCGACCAATTGGGTGTGCCCACCGCTGACCAACAGCGCGACGAACGGAAAGCGCGGCGGGTTGTCTTCCAGCATCGGCGCCAACAGATGGCCTTCCATGTGATGCACGCCGAGTGCCGGCACATCCCAGGTCCAGGCCAGCGAACGGGCGAGCGAAGCACCAACCATCAAAGCGCCGACCAGACCGGGGCCGGACGTGTAGGCAACTCCATCGACCTCGCCGAACGGCAGATCGGCGTCTTTAAACGCCTGTCGAATCAGCGGCACCAGCTTGCGAATGTGGTCGCGCGAGGCCAGTTCCGGCACCACGCCGCCGAATTCGGCGTGCATGGCCACCTGGCTGTACAGCGCATGGGACAAGAGTCCGCGTTCGGAGTCGTACAGAGCGACGCCGGTTTCATCGCAGGACGTTTCGATACCGAGAACGCGCATCCGGTCTCCGCAGGTCGAAGGTGGATCGGGGTAGAAAGAAGGCCATTTGGCCGAATAAAGCGCTGCGCAGTGTAATGAAGCCCTGGCGCTATGGGAACCCAGGCTTTACACCCGCCGGGGCGCGACGTAAAATTGCGCGCCTCAAATTCGGGGGCAGTGCGGAAACCGCTGCAATGCCCGTACAGACCGGCTTTGAGCTTAAACCCACAAACAAAGGTTGATTGAATGCCCAGCGTAAAAGTCAGAGAAAACGAGCCGTTCGACGTAGCACTGCGTCGTTTCAAGCGTTCTTGCGAAAAAGCCGGTGTGCTGTCTGAAGTTCGTCGTCGCGAACACTATGAGAAGCCCACTTGGGTTCGTCAGCGCAAAGCCGCTGCCGCCGTTAAGCGTCACGCCAAGAAATTGCAGCGTGAGCAGAAACGCCTGGTCCGTCTCTACTGATCAATACCTTTTAAGCCGGTTTCAAGTGGGTTGACCGACGATGTCTGATCTCAAGCAAGCGATCACTGAAGCGATGAAAGACGCCATGCGTGCCAAAGAAAAGGCGCGCCTGGGCACGATTCGACTGATCCTTGCTGAGATCAAACGCATCGAGGTTGACGAACGAACCGAGGTGGACGATGCCCGCGTTCTGGCCGTCCTCGACAAAATGAACAAACAGCGTCGCGATTCCATCCAGCAATTTGAAGCTGCGAATCGAGACGATCTGGCCGCAATCGAGCGGGAAGAAATGGAGGTGATTGCCACTTTTCTGCCTGCGGCTCTTAGTGAAGAAGAAATCAATGCCTTGGTCGATCAGGCCGTCAGCCAGACCGGCGCCAGTGGCATGCAAGACATGGGTAAGGTCATGGGTGTGCTCAAACCCCAGTTGCAAGGCCGAGCCGACATGGGCGCCGTCAGCAAGATCATCAAAGCCCGTCTGGGTTGAGTTTCATCACTCAACCACATCTCATAAGTTCACTGAATCTACTCACTGGTAAGGCTCTAAGCTTGCGGTATGCTATGCCGTCGATTTGAGCACTTCGCATCGGGTCCGTGATGAGCCGATGCGCGCAAACTTCGGGGCGTCGTGAATACGTCCATCTAGACTTAATTGCAGCGTCCATGCTGCAAATACCCCGAAGCCTGCACCCACCGACCCATCACTCGGTTGAGTGCCCATTCATGTTCGCTGTAGACAGTTAGAAGCTACTGAGAAGTTACCGAGGAACGCATGGCCGGCCTGATTCCCAACGACTTTATCGACGACCTGTTGGAACGCACCGACATCGTCGAAGTCATTGGTCAGCGCGTGCCGCTCAAGCGCAAAGGCAAGGATCACTGGGCCTGCTGCCCGTTTCACAACGAAAAATCACCCTCGTTCTCGGTCAATCCGGCCAAACAGTTTTACTACTGCTTCGGCTGTGGCGCCTCTGGTACCGCGCTGAAGTTCCTGCAGGAATACGAGCGCCTGCCGTTTCCCGAAGCGGTTGAAGAGTTGGCGCGCATCGCCGGTGTCGATGTACCGCGCGAAGAGCAGTCGCCGCAGCAACGCGAACGGCAAAAACGCAAACGCAGCCTCTACGATTTGATGGCCAGTTGCGGCGAATACTTTGCCCACCAGCTGTATCACCACCCCAAAGCCGCTGACGTGCAGCGTTATGTGTTGAATCGCGGCCTCAGCGAAGAAGTGGTGCAGCGCTACCAGATCGGTTTCGCGCCCAGCGGCTGGCAAAACCTGATGCAGCATTTCGGCGACACCGAAGAAAACCGCAGCCAGTTGCTGGCAACCGGCATGACCATTCGCAACGACGCCGGCCGCGAATACGACCGCTTCCGCGAACGGCTGATGTTCCCGATTCGCGATATCCGTGGCCGCACCATCGCCTTTGGAGGCCGGGTGTTGTCGCCGGACGACAAACCCAAATACCTGAACAGCCCGGAAACGCCGATCTTCCACAAAGGTCAGGAACTCTACGGGCTGTACGAAGCACGCCAGGCGCTGCGCAATTTCGACAACATCATCATCGTCGAAGGCTATATGGACGTGGTGGCACTGGCGCAGTTTGGCGTCAAGAATGCCGTCGCCACGCTGGGCACCGCGACCAGCCAGACGCACGTGTCGCGGCTGTTTAAGTTAACGCCGGAAATCGTCTTCTGTTTCGACGGCGACGCTGCCGGCCGCCGCGCTGCGCTGCGCGCCCTGGAAAATACGCTGCCGGAAATCCGCGACGGCCAGCAGGCGCGGTTCCTGTTTTTGCCCGACGGCGAAGACCCGGACAGCCTGGTGCGCAAAGAAGGTTACGACGGCTTTATGCGCCGCGCGCGCCAGGCGCAGAGTCTGCCGGATTTTCTGTTTCAACATCTGCAATCGCTGGCCGATACCTCAAGCTTGGATGGTAAAGCGCGGCTCGCCAGTCTGGCACGTGGCTGGATAGACCAAGTGCCCGAAGGCGTGCTGCATCAATTGTTGCTGCAACAGTTATCAACGCTGGTCGGCCTGCCGGTCGAGCAGATTCTCAGCAGCTACAAGCCGATCAAACCGGTAACGCCCGAGCCCGCACCGCAACCGGCTCAGGTGAACGAATACGGTCTGGCCGAGTCGAATGTTGAGTACGACGCTTACTACGATGACGCCCCGCCCTACGGCGAGGCAGTACCGAACAATTACGCCCCACGCAACGGCATGGGCGTGCGTTTTTCGCTGGTGCATCGTTGTCTGGCCTGGCTGATCCGACACCCGGAACTGGCAAAAGATCTTGATCTGGCGGCGCTGGAAACACTGCCCGAGCAGGAAGGCAAAGGCTTGCTGACGCAGGTGGTCGGTCTTTTGCAGGAAGCGCCCGGCGCCGATCTGTATCACGCCTTTGACTATCTGTGCCAACACGGATTGCGCGCCACACTGGCGCCAATCGCCGCCTCCGACTATTTATGGTTGGAGCATCGGGTGCTCGAAGGGGAAAACCCGGACGCCACCGATCTGGCCCGGCGGGAACTTGAAAAACTCGTGGCCGCCCTTAAAAAGAGGGCTCCGCACGCGGAGTATGAAGCGCTGAAATTGCGCATCAACAATCTGGATCCTTCACTGACGAAGGCTGAGAAGCAGCGCTTCCTAACGCTGCAAAAGCAACGCAAGTTGTGATGAACCATGGCGTCGACCAACACTGACTTCGGCCAGGGCGACCGCCAAACCCTCATCACCGAAACGCTCAGGCTGCTACCGGGCCTGGTCACTTTCGACCCTGAAAGTGTTGGTCAAAAATTGGCTAACACCCTGAATTACGGTAAAATGTAGGGCTATTTTGCCCGCCTGATCCACTACTGAACTGACAGGGTTTCTATGGCTGAAAAATCTCAGCAACAGTCACGCCTCAAAGAACTCATTGCCCGCGGCAAGGAACAGGGTTACCTGACCTACGCCGAGGTGAATGACCACCTGCCCGAGGAAATCAATTCCCCGGATCAGGTTGAAGACATCATTGCCATGATCAATGACATCGGCATCAACGTGTACGAATCGGCGCCCGACGCCGAGCAGTTGTTGATGAACGATGAAAGCAACACCGACGACGATGACGCCACCGAAGAAGCCGCCGCCGCTTTGGCTGCGGTGGAAACCGACACTGGCCGCACCACCGACCCGGTGCGCATGTACATGCGCGAAATGGGTACTGTCGAGTTGCTGACTCGCGAAGGCGAAATCGTTATCGCCAAGCGCATTGAAGAAGGCACGCGTGAAGTCATGCAGGCCATGGCGTTCTTCCCGGGCGTCATTGAAGACATTCTCGCGACCTACGAAAAGAGCCAGACCGAAGAAGGTGGCCGGCTGTCCGACTTCCTGACCTCGTTCCAGGACCCGGACGATTCCGACCCGGAACCGGCGGCCGATTCACCCGACGCCATCGCACCGCCGGAGATCAAAGACGACAGTCGCGATGACGACGACGATGATGACGACAGCGATAGCGACGACAGCGACAGCGATAACGAAGGCGGTCCCGATCCGGAACTGGCACGTGAACGCTTCACGCTGTTGGCCGAACAGCTCGCCGAAACCAACAAGCTGATTACAAAGCACGGTCGTTACAGCCAGGAAGCGATCGACGCCATGAACGCCATGGGCATGACCTTCTCCTGCTTCAAACTGGCCCCGCGTCAGTTCGATGAATCGCTGGACAAGATCAAAGACATCGTCGACACCATTCGCGTTCAGGAACGCAAGCTGCTGCAACTGTGCGTACGCCAGTTGAAGATGCCGCGCAAAGAGTTCGTGAACAGCTTTGTAGGCAACGAAACCGACGAACAGTGGCTCAACAACCTGCTCGAAGACAGCCGTTTCGCTGAAGAAGCCTTCAAGTACGAAGTCGAACTGCGTCGTGCTCAGCGCAAACTGCGCAATGTGCAGAAGCAGAGCGGCATCACGCTGGCTGAAATCAAGGACATCCACCGTCGCATTTCCATTGGCGAAGCGCGTGCGCGCCGCGCCAAGAAAGAAATGGTGGAAGCCAACCTGCGTCTGGTGATCTCCATCGCCAAGAAGTACACCAACCGTGGCTTGCAGTTCCTCGACCTGATTCAGGAAGGCAACATCGGCCTGATGAAGGCGGTCGACAAGTTCGAATACCGTCGCGGCTACAAGTTCTCGACCTACGCCACCTGGTGGATTCGCCAGGCCATCACCCGCTCCATTGCGGACCAGGCGCGCACCATTCGTATTCCGGTGCACATGATCGAGACGATCAACAAGCTGAACCGCATTTCCCGCCAGATGTTGCAGGAAATGGGTCGCGAGCCAACGCCGGACGAACTGGCTGAACGCATGGAAATGCCGGAAGACAAGATCCGCAAGGTGCTGAAAATTTCCAAGGAACCGATTTCCCTGGAAACGCCGATTGGCGACGACGAAGACAGCTCACTGGGCGACTTCATCGAAGACAACACCATGGAAATGCCGATCGACTCCGCCACCGTCACCGGCCTGCGCGAAGCCACGCGTGAAGTGCTGGCCGGTCTGACCGCACGCGAAGCCAAGGTGCTGCGGATGCGTTTCGGCATCGACATGAACACCGACCACACGCTGGAAGAAGTCGGCAAGCAGTTTGACGTGACCCGTGAACGGATCCGTCAGATCGAAGCCAAGGCGCTGCGCAAGCTGCGTCATCCGACACGCAGCGATCACCTGCGCTCCTTCCTCGACGAGTAACGCACTGTTCTGCTAAGCGCAGTAAGTGCAGCTCGATTAAAAAACCGGCCTCAGGGCCGGTTTTTTTGTGGCTGTTCGCCGCACTCGGGTACTATCGATCTCGGTTCACAGAAACCGACCTCAAACAAAAACAATAGAGGAACGCATGATGAAAACCCTACTCCCTGCGCTGGGCACTGCCCTGCTCCTGGGCTGGTCCGCCGTTCAGGCTGAAGACCTGTCCATCGCCACTGGCGGCACCGGCGGCACTTACTACCCACTCGGCGGCGGTCTGGCCGAATTGATCAGCAAACACCTGGATGGCGCTACTGCGGTGGCTGAAGTTACCGGGGCGTCGGTGGAAAACATGGGCCTGATCCATCGTGAGGATTCCGACCTCGCCATCGCTCTGGCCGACACCGTACTGCAAGCCTACGAAGGCGGTGACCGCTTCTCTGGCCGCAAACTTGATGTCGCTGCACTGGCGTCGCTCTACCCCAATGCGGTGCAGATCGTCACGCTCGCCGATTCGGGCATCGAATCGCTGGCCGATCTGGTCGGTAAGCGTGTTTCAGTGGGTGCGCCCGGCAGTGGCACCGAAGTCAACGCCCAGTCGATTCTGGAAAGCAACGGCATCAGCTACGACGACTTCACCGTCCAGCGACTGAACTTCAACGAAACCGCCGATGCGCTGCGCGATGGCGACATTGACGCCGGTTTCTGGAGCGTTGGCCCACCGACCAGTTCCATTCTCAGCCTGGCCAGCTCGCACAACATTCGTCTGCTGCCGCTGAGCGACGCAGAAATCCGCAAGGCCATCGCCGTTGAACCGGTGTTCGCGCCCTACCAGTTGCGCGCTGGCCTGTACGAAGGCATGGACAGCCCGGTTCAGACCGTGGGCATTCCCAACGTTCTGGTGGTGAACACCGCCATGTCCGATGAACTGGCTTATCAGATCACCAAGCTGCTGTTCGAACGGGTTGAGGATTTGCGCGCCATTCACCCGGCTGCCGACGACACCACCGTCGAGTTCTCGCTGACGTCCACACCGATTCCAATGCACCCCGGTGCGCTGCGCTACTACCAGGAAATCGGCGCCGACATTCCTGACCGGCTGCGCCCTTAAGGTGAACCGCAACCGCTGGTCCCAATCGGCCGGAGTCGTGTTGGGCGCGGCGCTGCTGCTGGCACAGGTGCCGGCCGCAGCGCCAGATTCAGCCGGCACACTGGTGGTCCGCACTTCAGATGGCGGCCAACTGACCAGCCTGGCGCTGCCCGCTGACGGCCATTGGTGCCTGCTGTGGCATCACTCGGTGCAAGGCTTCCAGGTGGAAGACTGCTATCGGGTGGCCGACGGCCAGTTGCTGTTGAACAGCAGCCACACACCGGATTTCGCCGCTGGCCTGGGCCATACACCGGGTCGTGGCCGCTTGCTGTCTGACACCGAACACGGCTACCGCATCGTCGATATCGACGCGCCGGTGCCAGCCAATCATTTTCTGTTACGCGTCGGCAGTCGGCGCGTCGATCATCGCATTCAGGTGGGAGCGCGCGTCGTTAGCCTCAGCCAATTGGCGGCCGGCGAACGCGTCGAAATTCAACTGATCCCGCCCACTGACGGAGCTCCATCTCCATGAGCCAATACTCCGCCATTCCCATTCAGACCACCGGCAGTTGGCAACCTCAGGCATTACCGGGCAACCGTTTCAGCTTGACGCTGATGGCTGTGCTCGGCATCGGGTTATCGCTGTTTCATCTGTACGGCGCCGGCATTCAACCGCTGGGCCTGTTCTACCAACGTGGCATCCATCTGGGCTTGATGCTGATGCTGTGTTTTGTGCTGTTTGGTCCTCGTCCCGGCCAGACACGTGGCCCGCTGGCCATAGCGCTTGATACCGTGCTGTTCGTGGCGGCGGCGCTGTCCGGCTTCTATCTGGTGTATTTTCTCGATGACATCGTTAACCGCGCCGGCTTCTGGACGCGCACCGACATTGTTGTCGCCTGTATCTGCATTGTGACCGTGCTCGAAGCCAGCCGCCGTGCCGTCGGTACGGGTCTGACCATCATCGGCGCAGTCGCCATTGTTTATGCCCTGGCCGGTTCACGCGGTGCGCTGCCCTGGCTGGGCGACTGGCTGCCGGGTTTGCTGAGTCACAGAGGCTACTCGCTGGATCGCCTCGCCGCTCAGCTGTATCTCGGTCAGGAAGGCATCTTCGGGTTGCCGTTGGGCGTAGCGGCGACCTTCGTGTTTATCTTCGTGCTGTTCGGCGCTCTGCTGGAAGTGACCGGGGCGGGCAAGTTCTTTATCGACCTGGCGTTTTCCGCCACCGGCCGCCAGCGCGGTGGTCCGGCGAAAGCGGCGGTGTTGGCGTCGGCCAGCATGGGGTCGATTTCCGGCAGCGCCATCGCCAACGTCGTCACCACCGGCGCCTTCACCATCCCGTTGATGAAGAAGCTCGGTTATCGCCCGGCGCAAGCCGGTGGCATCGAAGCCGCCGCCAGCACCGGCGGGCAGATCATGCCGCCGCTGATGGGTGCCGGTGCGTTCCTGATTGCCGAATACACCCGCCTGCCCTATCTGGACATCGTTAAAGTCAGCATCTTTCCGGCGCTGCTGTATTTCGCCACTGTCTACCTGTTCGTGCACATCATCGCCGTCAAGCAAGGCATGAAAGGACTGCCCGGTTCCGAGCTGCCACAGGTACGTCAGGTGCTTGCCAGTGGCTGGTATTTTCTGGCGCCGTTGCTGTTGCTGGTTTATCTGCTGGTGCTGGGTATCTCGCCGATGCGCGTTGGTTTCTACGCCATTGTTGGCTTGATCGGTGTGGCCGGGCTGAATGGCCTTTGGCTGGCGTACCGCCAGGGTCGCAGCGAAGGCCGGCTGCGCCAGTGCCTGCTGCAAGCGGTGCGCGACGGCTTTATCAAACTGATACAGGCACTGGAACTGGGGGCGCGCAATGCGCTGGCGGTTTCTATTGCCTGTGCGGTGGCGGGCATCATCGTTGGCGTGGTCGGCCTGACTGGTTTGGGCTTGAAGTTCTCGTCGATGATGATCGCCTTCTCCGGCGGCCATCTGTTGCTGGCCTTGTTGCTGGTGATCATCGCCAGCCTGATTCTCGGTCTGGGTTTGCCGGTTACCGCCAGCTACATCGTGCTGATCGTTCTGGTCGGCCCGGCGCTGACCAACGAGTTCGGGCTGTCGCTCCTGGTCGCCCATCTGCTGGTGTTCTGGTATTCGCAGGATTCCAACGTCACGCCGCCGGTCGCGCTGGGCGCGTTCGCAGCGGCAGCAATTGCCGGCAGTAAGACGATGGAAACCAGCGTTCAGTCGTGGAAGTTCGCCAAAGGGTTGTATCTGATCCCGCTGTTCTTCGTGTTCAACCCGATCATCATCGAAGGCGGGCCGCTGCCGTTGCTGCTGTGGAACGGCTTGATCGTGATTCTGGCACTGGTCGCCTTTGCGGGCGTGATTGAGGGCTATCTGTTTGCAGCCATACCAATCTGGCAACGGCTGGCGCTGACGGCAGCGGTCATCGCCATTTTCTATCCCAGTCTGACCGCTGAGATTGTTGGGGTGGTGGCAATGCTGGCGTTGTTGTCACTGAATGCCCTGGCGTCGCGAAACGCTGAGTCCAACAACTGACCTCAAACCGCCAACTTGTTTCCCCCTGGGCGAGCCGCTAAACTGCGCGCCGTCTTGGGGGAGTAATCGGCCGGACCCAATTCCAATGTCCGGCGCGGCGGTCAACATAATTGAGCCACAGCTCATGGGCGTCGCACCCAGCCTCCCGGCTGGATTGATGAGACCTAAGGCAAACGAGGCGGAACCGGGCGGGACTGCCTGGTTTGCCTTATGTGATCTCATCCCGCCCCTAAGGAATCGTCTTGGACGCTCTGCTCAGTTCCACCGTCGTGGTCGCTCTGGCCGAAATCGGCGACAAAACCCAATTGCTGACTCTGCTGTTGATCACCCGCTTTCGTGCGCGCGGGGCCATCACGCTCGGCATTTTGATTGCCACCTTAGTCAATCACGGCATTTCAGCGCTGATCGGCGACTGGCTGGTCAGTTGGTTGCCTGCTGGCTGGGGGCCTTGGTTGATTGGCCTGAGTTTCATCGCCGTCGGTTTGTGGATTCTGATTCCCGACAAAGACGACGCCGACACCAGCCGGTTTGAACGCTGGGGTCCGTTCGTCGCCACCCTGGTGCTGTTTTTCCTCGCCGAGATTGGCGACAAAACACAGATCGCCACTGTCATTCTGGCGGCGCAATATCAGAGCATCGTATGGGTAACCCTAGGCACAACATTGGGCATGTTGCTGGCTAACATTCCGGTGGTGCTTGCCGGCAACTGGCTGATGCAACGCGTGCCGGTGCGCGCCGCCCACCTGCTTGCCTGTGCGTTGTTTATCGGCTTTGGGGCGTGGACGCTGCTGTCGTTCTGAGCCTTGAAATAGACCGTTTCCGCAGGCCGGGTCAGTCCGGCCAGCGGGGCGGAATTTGAGCGGCGATGCGTTCAATGCGCACCCGCTCGGCCTCGCTGTCGAGCCAGCCCTGATAGAGCGGGGCCGGTGTGGCGACCAGGATGCGCCAGGCTACCCAGACGTACAACGCCGCCAGCAACAGCACACCCAACCAGCGTAAACCGTCAGTACTTGAATAACGCATGCGGCACAAACCAGGCTAAAACCATGATGGCAATCCACAGACCACTGGCGGCGAAGTACATCGGCCAGAGTCGGTGGAAGCGATGAAGAACGAAATAGAGCGCCACCAAAAACGGCGGTTGCCAGAACACAAAACGCGGCATCGACATCAAACCGCTGAGCAAAGGCACAAACACCGCCGGAATCAGAAACAGCGCCATGGCCGTTTGTCGGCACAGCAACAAGATGCCAATGGCAATAATCCCCAACACCGCGGTCAATGAATAATAGGCCGACTCAAACCCGCGAAAGCCCTCGATAATGACAACCAGGGGATTTTGCAGCGTCCGGTTCCAATGAATTTGCGCCGCCTTAAACGCCAACGGATCGCCGACGCGGCCGTCCAAAAACAGCATAAAGAGCGCCAGGCCCAGCGGGATCAGCATCAGCCCCAGCAGCAGATTCAAATTCTGCCGCCCGAACCAATGGCTGCGGTCAAAACGTTGCCAGCTCATCCAGAGGTAAGGCAGCACAAAAAACACACCCACCACCCGCGTCGCCGACAGCGGCGCAGCAATCGCACCGGCCCACCAATAACCACGCTGCAACGCCATAAACGCCAGGGTCAGCAACAGGAAATACAACGTTTCGGTGTAGCCGGCGTGCATATAAATCACGAAGGGATTCAACGCCACCAGAGCGCCCGCCCATTCCGCCCGAACATCGGGCAGTTGCTGACGCAGCAACTTGATAAAGGCGTAGATGTTCGCCAGCAACAACAGCTTGCCAAGCAATACCAGAGCGGCGGCGGCGCTGATCGGCAACAGCCACATCAGCCCCCGCGCCAGCATCGGCAACATTGGGAAGAACACCCAATTGGAATACAGATATTTTTCCGGATCGGTAGCGCCATCGTTGTAGCCGGCCGTCGCCAGATCGGCATACCACTCGCAATCAGCCAGACAAAACCCGGTAAAACTGGGCGGCGGAATCGGCAAAAAGCCAGCGCCGATCAGAGCAACGGCATACACCAGCACGTTACTGACGGCGAACAACAGCAACGCCATTGCCAGGTCGCCGGTCAGCCAGTCTTTTTGTCGTTGAAATCCAGTTACGCCCGACACCACACCCACAGCCTCGCCGCTTGGTAATTCCAGAAAAAGCCGGCAAGGATGCCAGAGAAACTGGCCAACCACCACGGCGTAGCGTGTGCGTAGAGAAACACCGACACCAGATAGCTCAAACCCGCGCCCATCGAACACACCAGACCGTAAGACAACAAGGCACGCAGCGTGCTGGCATGACGGCGTTGCGAGTTGGCAAAAGTCAGCCAGTTGTTCAGATAAAAATTACTGGTCATCGCCAGCAGGATGGCTAACGCCTGAGCCAACCGGAAATCCAGACCGACGATTTTGTGCAACCCGCCCAAAACGCCCAGATGCACCGACACGCCCAGTCCACCGACCAAGGCATACAGACACAATTCGAACGGAAAGCGCTGGCCGAACCGATGCTTCAACAGAAACGCCAGCAACTGTAAGGCGACGCGGCTGTCGAGTTTGCTTTCACCGGCGAGCCGGCTGCGAAACACATAGGGCACTTCCGCCACTCGAGTCGAAGACGGCGCTTTGGCGACCAGTTCCAGCAGAATTTTAAAACCGTCGCTGTCGATCTGATCGACACCGCGCAGCGCAAAATCCCGCCGCATCAGAAAGAAACCACTCATCGGATCGCTCAGTTGATGGCGCACAAAGACTCGGCTGAGCCAGGTGGCCGCGCGACTGATCAACAGCCGGAATCTGGACCAGTCCGATACGCCGCCGCTGCCGATATAGCGACTGGCAACCACCAGATCGTGCTGCTGCGCCTGCGCCAGCATTGAGGGCAGAACGCGCTCATCGTGCTGCAAATCGGCGTCCATAACGGCGATGCAGTCACCGCTCGCAGCCAAGATGCCCTCCTTGCACGCCGAATTCAGGCCGCGTCGGCCTTGGCGGTGAATGTAGCGAATCCGCGCGTCGTCTGCGGCCAACGCCTGAATCGCTGCCAGCGTGCCGTCGGGTGAATCATCGTCCACAAAGATGACTTCCCAGTGGTGGTCGGTGAGAACCTGGCGCAACCGCTGCACCAGAGCCGCGATATTGTCGACTTCGTTATAAGTCGGAATGACTACCGACAACTGAACCCTGGACACCTATCCTTCCTATACCTGAGTACATTCAGAAAGCGACGAAGAACATCATTTAGATACTTTATTTGCAAGACTTATCGAAAATAATGTGCGAACCAGCGATCAAAATTCAAAAGGTAGCAACCCAGTATCCCAACAAGAGCGATACCGCCTTCAATTGGTTTTGCGCAACCAGACCTTTCAGACAAAAATCTGACTCAGACGCCACCCCAAAATGGCCACATTTTGACGTACCCAAAATGCCGCCTGAACGTTTTCTGAGCGACGCATCAACAGACCACCACCGAACCTCGCGATCAGTTTCTGAACAGCCACTCTGAGGCGGCCAACAGCGGGCGAGCGAGCACTCACAGACCAACTATATATTGACAGCCATGGTGTTAGAGACCACCATATCTAGGCATTTTGGCGTTCCAGCCCCACCAGGGCGGTTCGGACTTTCCGGGTGCGAAAACACCGCCCACAGGGGTGTTTTCAAGGCGGTAAAACAAACGAGGTCAACCGCTTCACTCCCGATGTCCGATGCGGAAACGGCACCGAAACAAACGCGCACCGCAACGTGTCGAGTCACTCTGATTTTTGCAGCCTCCAGGGCGCAGTCGAGGGGCAAACATCAGCGACACTCCGTTGCACTGCCACCGTTTCCCGGCCGGATGCACAACGGAACTCCGGTTCCTTTTTAAAACGCAGCAAACGGGGGTGAGCTGCGGTGGAGCGGCAGTCGCCAGGAAGGTTGGCACCGCTCGGCGCGTCACCACCGGATACACGACAGGAGACGCAGGTGAACACTTCCCAAATCACAGTGGTCAAGCGCGGCGGAAACGCTGAACCACTGGACCTCGACAAGATCCACAAAGTACTGAACTGGGCCGCTGAAGGTCTGGACGATGTGTCCGTATCTCAGGTGGAACTGAAAGCCCAGTTGCAATTCCACGACGGCATCACCACCAGCGACATTCACGAAACCCTGATCAAGGCTGCGGCCGATCTGATCAGCGCTGAAACGCCCGACTACCAATATCTGGCCGCGCGCCTGGCAATCTTCCATCTGCGCAAGCGCGCCTATGGCGAATTCCAGCCACCCAAGCTGCGCGCCCATGTTGAAGCCATGGTCGAAGCCGGCCGTTACGACTCGCACCTGTTCACCGACTACTCCGAAGCCGACTACGAAGCGATGGAAAGCTTCCTGCGTCATGAGCGTGACCTGAATTTCTCCTACGCCGCTGTGAAACAGCTCGAAGGCAAATACCTGGTGCAGAACCGGGTAACCGGCGATGTTTATGAATCGCCCCAGTTTTTGTACGTGCTGATCGCCGCCAGCCTGTTCGCGTCTTATCCGAAAGATCAGCGCCTGGACATCATTCAGCGTTTTTACGAAGCCGCCTCCACCTTCAAACTGTCGCTGCCAACGCCGTTGATGTCGGGCGTGCGCACACCGACGCGTCAATTCAGTTCCTGCGTACTGATTGAAAGTGACGACAGCCTGGATTCGATCAACGCCACCTCGGCCGCCATTGTGCGTTACGTCAGCCAGCGCGCCGGTATCGGCATCAACGCCGGCCGCATTCGCGCCATCGGTTCACCGATTCGCGGCGGCGCGGCCTTCCACACCGGCTGCATTCCGTTCTACAAACATTTCCAGACTGCGGTGAAATGCTGCTCACAAGGCGGTGTTCGTGGCGGTGCCGCGACCTTGTTCTACCCGCTGTGGCACCTGGAAGTGGAAAGCCTGCTGGTGCTGAAAAACAACCGCGGTGTTGAAGAAAACCGCGTGCGCCAGCTCGACTACGGCGTGCAGATCAACCGTCTGCTGTACACCCGTCTGATCAAAAACCAACAGATCACCCTGTTCAGCCCGGCCGACGTGCCCGGCCTGTACGACGCCTTCTTTGAAGATCAGGAAGAGTTCGAACGTCTGTACGCCGAATACGAACAGCGCGAAGACATTCGCAAGAAATCGATTCCGGCAGTGGAACTGTTCTCCACTCTGCTGCAGGAACGTGCGTCCACCGGCCGCATCTATATTCAGAACGTTGACCACTGCAACACCCACGGCGCCTTCGATCCGAAACTGGCACCAGTACGCCAAAGCAATCTGTGCATGGAAATCACCCTGCCGACCAAACCGCTCAACGACATTAACGATGAGAACGGTGAAATCGCGCTGTGCACCCTGGCTGCGTTCAACCTGGGCGCGCTGGAATCGCTCGACGAACTGGAAGAATTATCCGAACTGATCGTGCGCGCACTCGACAGCCTGCTCGACTACCAGGATTACCCGGTCAAGGCCGCCGAACTGGGCTCCATGAAGCGCCGCACCTTGGGCATTGGCGTCATCAACTACGCCTACTACCTGGCTAAAAACGGCAAGAAATATTCCGACGGTTCCGCGCTGGATTTAACGCACGAAACTTTCGAAGCGATTCAATATTACCTGCTCAAAGCGTCGAACAAACTGGCCGCCGAATTCGGTGCCTGCCCGGGCTTCAACGAAACCCAATACGCCGCCGGCCGACTGCCAATCGACACTTACAAGAAAGACCTCGACAAGGTGTGCAACACCGAGTTGAAACTGGATTGGGAAGCGCTGCGCGCCGACATCAAACGCGACGGTCTGCGCAACTCTACGCTGACCGCGCTGATGCCGTCTGAAACGTCTTCACAGATTGCCAACGCCACCAACGGCATTGAGCCACCGCGTGGTCTGGTGTCGGTCAAGACGTCCAAAGACGGCGTTATGAAACAGGTCGTACCGGAAATTGCCACGTTGAAAGACCAGTACGAGCTGCTGTGGCAACAAGGCAGCAACCAGGGTTATCTGAACCTGGTCGGTGTGATGCAGAAGTTCGTCGACCAGTCGATTTCCGCCAACACCAATTACGACCCGGCCCGCTTCACCGGCGGCAAAGTACCGATGCAGCAATTGATCAACGATTTGCTGACCGCGTACAAGCTGGGCGTGAAAACCCTGTATTACCACAACACCCGAGACGGCGCTGGCGCCGAACTCGAGGACGACGATTGCGCATCCGGAGCGTGCAAAATCTAAGTCCTCAAACGGCCTCACCTTCGGGTGGGGCCGACTGCTTTCTACCGGTTATCTGTTTGATTATTCGAGCTTGAAAGTTTGAGTTTGACAGTTTGATTTTCAGCCGTGGCTGACAAGGACACACCATGAGTTACAAAACATTCAACCAGGCCGATTTCGATCCGTTCAGCCAACCGATGTTCTTCGGTGAAACGGTCAACGTGGCGCGTTACGACCAGCAGAAATATTCGATTTTTGAAAAACTGATCGAAAAACAATTGTCGTTTTTCTGGCGTCCGGAAGAAGTCGATCTGAGCGGCGACCGCAAAGATTTCATCGCTCTGCCGGAACACGAACAGCACATCTTTTTGAGCAACCTGAAATACCAGACACTGCTCGACAGCGTGCAAGGCCGTTCACCGAACGTTGCCCTGTTGCCGATCGTTTCCTTGCCGGAACTGGAAACCTGGATTGAAACCTGGGCGTTCAGCGAAACCATTCATTCGCGTTCTTACACCCACATCATGCGCAATGTGTTGACCGAGCCGGGCAAGGTGTTCGACGACATCGTTGCCAACCCGGCCATCGTCGCCCGTGCGACCTCGGTAACGCGTTATTACGACGAACTGATTGCCCAAACCCAGCGCTTCCAGACCGCCAGCGACGCCTGGCGCGCCGGCAGTGAAGGCAAAGCGGCGCTGCGCGAATTAAAGCGCGCTTTGTACCGCACCATGGTGTCGGTCAACGTGCTCGAAGCGATTCGTTTTTACGTCAGTTTCGCCTGCAGTTTCGCTTTCGCCGAACGCTCCAAAATGGAAGGCAACGCCAAAATCATTCGCTTTATTGCGCGCGATGAAGCACTGCATTTAACCGGCACTCAGCACATGTTGAACCTGATGGCTAAAGGTCAGGACGATCCGGAAATGGGCGAGATTGCCGCCGAAGAACAACAGACCTTGATTCAGATTTTCAAAGAGGCCGCCGAGCAGGAACGCGAGTGGGCCAAGTATCTGTTTAAAGACGGTTCAATGATTGGTTTGAACGCCGACATTCTCGGCCAGTACGTTGAGCACATTACCGATCAGCGTCTGGCGGCGCTCGGTCAGCAGCCGTTGTTCGGCGCACCGAAAAACCCGCTGCCGTGGATGGACGCCTGGCTGCAAAGCGACTCAGTTCAGGTCGCGCCGCAGGAAACCGAAATCACCACCTATCTGGTTGGTGCCATTCATTCGGATGTTGATGCCGACGCACTCGGAGACTTCGAGTTGTGAGTCAGCAACGCGCTGATAACCGCAGCACGCGCAAGGTTAAATTGTTCCCCGAACGCGACCGAACCGTGCTGCAACAACTTGAAGATCAGGGCCATCAAATTCCCTATCAATGTCGCGAAGGCTATTGCGGTGCCTGCCGCATGACACTGATCAGTGGTCGTGTTGAAGAAGTTGGCGAGCCGCTCGCTTTTTGCGGCGCCAACGACATTCTGGCGTGCAGCTGCAAAGTGGTGGTGGATGCGACAGTGGAGTTTTGGGATTAAATCGGAATAACAGAACAGCGGGCAATGGCCTCGGCGCATTGCCCGCCTGAACGACTTACATCTCGTCTTTCATCATGTCGTCGTCGTGCATCATGTCGCTGTCTTTCATATCGTCGTCCATCATGTGATCGTCCGATCCCATACTGGAACAACCAGCAACACCCAACAAAGCGACAAAAACCGCCGCCGGTAAACTCAACAGTTTGAATTGACTCATCGTTATTCTCCTTTCCAGTGAGTGAACCCAGCCACCACTGTGCCCGGGTCTGGTTTCGACTCAGGACGAGGAGAAAGGTTCCGTGCCGGTATCGCGAAAATCTTCCAGCGCTCGGAAAGGCTCATTCAGACGGTCGAGATCCGGCTCCAGATCGAGATCGGACGAATCGTCGTCCAATCGTGACGCCGCCAGCGGTATGGCTACATCAAAGGCCACGCCGCGCACGTCCAGCGGCGTGAACACCAGTTCGGTGTCGCGGCGCCGACACTGCACTTGCAGCGCCCAGGCCGGTCGTCCGGGGTTTTCCGGATCGAGCCAGAGCGTTTTTCCGCTGCTGTCTCCCAACGCTAACCGATGCGGCTCGCTACGCCCTTGGGCGGCAATTTCCACTTCCACCGCCCGATGATCCAGTTGCCAGCGGCGTTCGTTGTTGAGCGTGCCGTCGGTGAGTTTGACTTGCGGTAACTCATCGACCATTTGAGTTTCAATCATATCGGTAACGACCCGGCCGTCTTTCAACGTGACCCGCAATGACAACCGCGCCGGCGTGTTTTCAATGTTGCGAATGCGCACCTGGCCTTCGTAGCCTTTGACGATTTCGCCGACAAAAAACAAACCCAATCCTTTGCCGTGATGTTCTTTCACACGACGCGTGGAATAGCCCAATTGGAACACGCGTTGTTGATCGTCAGCGCTGATCGGCGGGCCGCCATTAAACACACTCAAGTGCGCGTGCCCTTGCTGCTCACGCAGCGCAATGGCAATGCGGCGATGCTTGTGCCGGTACGGGCGTTTACCACTGAAAAACTGAGCGTTCTTCAATAGATTTTCCAACATCAATACCCAATGGTTTTCGTTGCCGAGCAAATTGCCGGTTGGCTCGATGTGTACATGAAACTGGCTGTCGTCCGACCATTGCAGCGGCAAGTCGCTTTGCAGTCGTTCGGAAAATTCAGTCGGTTTTTCCAGCATCGGTAACAGCGCCCGTTGCAGCGCCCGTACCGGTGAGAAATCCGGCTGCAAGGCCCAGGTTGCCGTTGCCTCGGCGTTGAGTTCGCGCTGGTAATATTGCTCTTCAAATTCGAACATTTGGTTGGCGATGTGCAGCGCGATGTTGTCGGCCGTTGCCAGGTCCAGCAAGTCCCACAGATAACGCAATTGCTCCAACGCATCGCCCGTCATACGGCGCGCCATATCGCCTTCGGGCAAGCCGGCGTGGGCCGCTTCGAGCGCGCCCTGAACTTTGTCGAAACTGATCACGCCGTTGTGGCGCACCTCAGCGGCGATGCTTTTGAAGTGCAAAAATTTTTCGTCGTATTCGATGTATTCCAACAGCTTGTCGCTGATGAATAATTTGAGTTTGTCAGCCTGGCCGGCGTGAGCGTGGGCCTTGCGTTGCAGTTGTTTGCGGCTGTCCCAGAGTTGATTGATTTCCCCGCGCAGCCGTTCGCGTTCGCGTTTGTGTCGTCGCTTATCGCGGCCGTAGCGATGCGCATCCCACCACAACAGCAAGGCGAAAACAGCCATCGCGGCTACTTTGTATTGCCACACAAAAATCTCACCCGTCAGGCCGTAATAGGCGGCGATATCCGGTTCGGTAGCGAGGAACAAATAGGTGATCAACCCCAGCGCAGCAAAACTGCTCGGCCAGCTGAAATGGATGGCTAATTTGGGTTGAAACGGACGATCAGTCGTTGAAGTCTTGTCAGTCATACGGCCTCCAGCAATAGGATTCCTCATCGCCAAAGGTGACGATGCCTTCACCTTGCCGACAGCGTTCGCTGAAGGCGTTTGGCTCGCCTTCGGCCTGGTCGAACGCGCGTCTTAGCGTGCGAATGTGCTGGCGATAATTGGCGTAGGAAAACCGCTCCGGGTCGGCATCGAGTTTGTCGACGATCTGGCGGGTCGATAACGGACTTGGCGCAGCTTCCACCAGAAAGCGCAAAATTTTTCGCGGCGTCGGCGCCAAGGGCCGACGCGCGTTGGTCGGGTTCATCAAACGAGTGCCACGCCAGAACACTTCCCAGGTGCGGGTGTCGATGCTCAGCGCGCCGCTGCGCAACGTATCGGCCGGATGCAACGGAGTAACCGTGCCGATGGCAGGTTGCTGATGCTGGCGCTGACGCAATACCGCACGAATGCGCCAACACAAGACGGCTTCCACATTGCGCTGGTGTTTGGCGATGAAATCCAGCGTGCCGTTTTGTTCGAACGCCTGTTGTTCGATGTCGGTGCCCGCGTGTTCCGACAAGTACAACACCGGCACCTCCGGCCAGCGTTTTTGCAACGCGCGCGACACCTGCAAACCCGCATGGCTGTTGCCACCCATGTGGGCGTCGAGCAACGCCACATCCGGCGGTGCATCCGTTGCGCGAATATGTTGGCAAGCGGCTTCGGCAAATTTGAAGGTGGTGACCTGGGTCGGTTCCACGCCAAAGTCAGTCGCTTCGAGCACCGGCTTGAAGCGATCGATCCAGTGACTTTGGTCTTCCACCCAGAGAATGCGTGTCATGGCGTTACTGCGGTTACTGCGTTGGTGGCCCAGTCTAGCATTGTAAAGACGCCGCTAGCGTGAACGGGTGCGCTGTTTTTGGTCACTTAACGCCGTACGAAACACCGAGCGCCTTTCTTCTCACAGATTTTTCACCGGCACCTCCCACACTCCGCCTCGTACCGAACAAACCCAACAAGAGGCACGCATTATGTTCGAACAACTGTTAATGATCTGGTCCGACTCAGCGGCAATTTCCGCCGCCATCTGGCTGGTATTGCTGGTAACCGTTTTGTATCTGGGCCGCCAACAAGCGCACCAGTTATTCGCCACCTTGGGACAGGCGATCTTCAACGCCATGCGCCTGGCGGCGTTTTCGGTGCGCGGCCTGGAACAGCGCCTGGTGCAGCGCAACCGCGATGTGTTGATCGCCCAAGGCCGGATTCAGGCGGAAAAAACCATTGAGCGCGAGTTCAATCGTGTCAGCACTCTGGTGGAACGCGACCTCGGTGCTTACCCGAAACTGCATCGCAAAATCGCCGATGCGATTGAGAAAATCGAAACCGATTATCAAGCGTCAACGCAAAACGCACCGCTGCCACCAGCCTGGTCGGAAGTGGTGGAAACCATCGCGGCTTTGCCGACCAACGGCGACCCGGCGATGAACAAAATCCTCAACAACATCAAGGACGCGATTGAGGAATCGCACCAGCAAACGCTGAAGGCGTATCAAAAAACCACGCTGGAACGGCATCGTCATCTGAGCACCATGCAGCCGCAATGGCGCACGCTGCAAAGCTCAATGGACAACGTGAAGAAAACGCTTGATGGCCTGGAAGAACGCACCCGCACCATCGACGGCCAGATGCAACGCTACGAAGCCATTCGCAAAGGCGAAGACCCGGCAATCAATGCGCTGACGTCGTCATCGATAACCCAATTTCTGATCGCCGGTCTTGTGTTGGTGATTGCCACCCTGGGCGGTTTGATCAACTTCCAGTTGATCGCGCTGCCAATGTCAGAAATGGTCGGTGCCACTTCGACCATCGGCGCCATGCGCACGTCCGACATTGCCGCGCTGGTGATCATTCTGGTGGAAATTGCCATGGGCTTGTTCCTGCTCGAATCGTTGCGCATCACCCATTTGTTCCCGGTGATTCATTCGATGGACGACCGGCTGCGTCGCCGCATGATCATCATCACGCTGACCATTTTGTCGGTTCTCGCCACCATCGAAGCCTCGCTCGCTTACATGCGTGATTTGCTGGCGCTGGACCGTTCTGCCTTGCAGCAATCGCTCGCCGGTGTCGCTGTGGTGGAAGCCCAGTTCCGCTGGATCCCGTCCATCGGCCAGATGGTGATGGGTTTCATCCTGCCGTTTGCGTTGGCCTTCGTCGCCATTCCGCTGGAATCGTTCATTCACTCGCTGCGTACCGTGCTGGGTCTGCTGATGGTCGGCGTGTTGCGCACCTTGCGTGTGACCTTGCGCCTGGTCGGCAGCCTGAGCCGTTATGCCTGCCAGATCGTCACTCATCTGTACGACCTGATCGTCATGGTACCGCTGGGTGTGGAACGGCTGATCAAAGCGCGCCGCGCCGACCATCGCCCGGAAGACGACTGGGACGACGCCCCGGCCATGCTGGAAAGCAAACGCATCCGCAACCAATCCACAGCCGACGTTTGAGGAGAGTCATCATGCGACTGCTGAACACCTTAACCACCCGCGGCCGCCTGGCGGTCGCCGCCCTGGCCGTCAGCCTGGTGCTGAGCGGCTGCGGCGAACCGCCGATCAAAAGCCGCGCCGTCTACATGTTGATGGACATTTCCGGCACCTACACCGAGCAATTGGACAAGGCCGAGAAAATCATGAACTACCTGCTGGCGACGCTGAACACTGGCGATTCACTGGCACTGGCGCGCATCGACAGCGCCAGCTTCAACGAAGAAGACATCATCGTGCAGGCCACTTTTGATGCCCGGCCGAGTGCCGCCAACGACCAAAAACGCGCCTTCCAGAAACAGATGCACGACTTCATCGCCAGTGTGAACGGCGGCAGTGCCTACACCGATGTCACCGGCGGCGTGATGCAGGCGGTCGATTATCTGAACGAAACCGAAGCCGGCGAAAAATACCTGCTGGTGTTTTCCGACCTGGCCGAAGACTTACCCGAAGGCCACATCCGCGACTTCCCAATCGACGTCGCCGGCATTCAGGTGGTGGCGCTCAACGTCACCAAACTGAACCGCGACAACATCGACCCACGCGACTACCAAACCCGGCTGGACGCCTGGCAGGCACGGGTGGTTGATGGCGGTGGCGAATGGCGGGTACTGAACGATTTAGAACGAATGGATCGCCTGATCGCGATGAACTGAACCCCAGTGGGTGTCTCCAGCAAGATCGCTTTACCGGCCGAAAGGCCGGTTTTTTTTATTCGAAATTGGCTTCGAAATAATCGCGACGATCCAGAACATCGCTGGCAGAAGTGGTGACGATGGCGTCAATCGACTGGCCCTGAAGTCCCTGACGTTCCAATTCAGCAAAGTAGTCGTAGAACTCAGCACTTCGGTCTTCAAACGACTTTCGATAGATCACATCAATGATATTGGGACGATAACCCCGGCCGTAATAGTCCGTCATTTTCTGTTCCGATACGGACTGACTGGGTACGCCATCCTCAACACCTAACTGAATGCTCCTTGAGGCAGCACCCTGCTCAAATGACAGGTTTGCCTGTACAGACTGCACTTGATCACTGTGACTCATCGCCGCCGCCTGGAAGGCTTCGACGTCAGCTTGAGTCACCGATTTGTCGTGATTGAACCGGCTCGTTAACGCATCAAAACTCACAGCTATTTCCTGAAGTGCCACAGCCTCTGCTTCGGTTAAGGCCGTGTCCGCCGAAAAATGAACCGCAACGGTTCGCTGCACACCCTGAAAGGCTACGGTATTGGTCACGTCCGCGACGGACATCGCCAAACGCACACGATTGCCACTGGCCAGGGTCACATCCAAACCAAAGTCGACATCATCCCGCTGTCGCACCGAGGTTTGCTCAAACAAACCGGGGTTACTGTACTCGTACTGCATGATTCCAGCCCGAGAGCTGAACTGCCCAACTTCAACCCGGGTAACAATTTCAGCGCTCTGACTGCCGGCCGACAAAGCCCCGACAGCGGTCAGCAATGCCGAGGCTTGTATGCCAGCCTGACCCGCCACATCCGCCACCGCCGTTAAGGCTTCTGTCTGCACTGCGGCGCCATTGTGTTTAGCGACCACTTGAGTAATGCGTTGATCTGACTTTATCGACGATGTCTGGTTTGGGTGGTCAGTTTGGACGAGCACACCCGGTTCCGGTTGATAGGACTTGTTGTCGTACATGTCCGGCTCATCAAGACCATTAGAGACCGGCTCTGTCGCAATGGTTACTACGACATCGCCATTGTCGTAGAGGCCATCTTCCATATTCGTGTGAAAATCCGCGACGAACTGGGTGTGCTCCGTCTCCGGCATGACGGTATTGCCTTGATACCAGTTCAGCCGTTGAACCAGTTGGTCATGAAAACGACGGACATCGGGATGTTGATTAAAAAAACTGTAGTAACGATCCATCATGGCCAGCCACTCCCCTGTAGCGATGGTCGAGGCGATTCCGTTCAAACCTCGGCGTAGCCTTTATATCGACCAACGAACCAAGGGCTTGAGTTCAATGGTTGACAGCACCGACCGCCCAGCCTAACTTAACGATAATAGTTCTCATTACAAGGACGAGACCATGACCCAGGCTGCCATTGGTTCCGCTGCGCTGCTGGCGCGCAAGATTCGCTTCGCGTCTGAGCCGGACAATACTGAGCTGTTGCGTCACTGGCTCAACGCGCCCTTGCCCGAACGGCTGCAAAGTCGGGCTGGACAACGCCATTACCACCGCCTGCAATATCAGTTGTTGCTGGAAACCATCAGCGATGAATTCGTGCCTGAAGGTTGGCGTTGCTGCTGCCTGGAATTCATTCATCAACCGCTGCAACAACTCGAACGGCTGGCGGAAACAACCGCAGAAAAACGCGAGGTGCGCGGCCTGTATTTTGAAGTCGCCATGATGAGCCGTTGCTGCCACCCGCCACAGACGTTGCACTGAACGGGCTGGCAGCGAGCCAGTCTTGCCCTTAGTATGCCGGCTCTGAATTTGCTCACTTGCCGAAGCCGCCGCCATGCTCAGTTATCGTCACGCCTTTCACGCCGGCAATCACGCCGACATGCTCAAACACCTGACGCTGGCGCTGTGTGCCGATTACCTGACGCGCAAGCCCAAACCGCTGGTCTATGTCGACACCCACGCCGGTGCCGGCGCCTATCGCTTGACCAGTAACCACGCGCAAAAGAAACGCGAATTTGAAACCGGCATAGGCGTGTTAAATAACGCGCCAAACCCACCCGAAGAAGTGCGATTTTTTCTCGACGCGCTGACCAAAACCGGCCTGGACTTAACACAGATGTATCCCGGTTCGCCGCTGCTGGCCGCCAGCTTGCTGAACTCCGATCACCGGCTGCAATTGTTCGAATTACACCCCAGCGATTTTCCGATTTTGCAGCAACAATTTCGCGGCGACCGGCGCGTGCGTTGTTATCAGCGCGATGGTTTTGATGGCTTGTTGTCGGCGATGCCGCCGAAGGAAAGACGTGCACTGGTGTTGATCGATCCGCCCTATGAAATCAAAACCGATTACGATCAGGTGGCCGAAACGCTGGCAACGGTGACGCGCAAATTTCCGCAACTGTGCGCGCTGGTCTGGTACCCCATCGCCCAACGCGAACGCAGCGATACCCTGGTGCGCAAACTGAAAAAGCTCAGCGCCGAATGGCTGGTAGCGGAACTGAATGTCGCGCCGGACAGCGACGACTACGGCATGACCGGCTCAGGCATGTTCGTACTGAATCCGCCGTATTTACTGGCGGAGCAATTGCGCAACTGTCTGCCCTGGCTCAGTCAGCAGTTGTCGGCCGAAGGGTTTTTCCAGCTCGACGCTCAGTCTGGCTGAGCCATCAGTTGGTGCAGTTTGGCGTCGGTGGCGTCGTCCTGCGGCATGTACACCATCATGCGGTCGCCATTGCGTGGCGCCGTCCACCAGTTCAACACCTGAAAGCGTAAGACGCCGAACTCGGGGTGGTTGGCTTCTTTGAGCATGTTTTCCACGCCGCTGATTTCATAGCGTTGCCAACACTCCCGAAATTCCTCGTTTCGCATCAGGCTGTCCAACCGTGCCTGCCAGGCCGGGTCGCCTTCGTGTGCGCTCATCTGGCTGCGAAACCGCCCCACCATTCTCGGCAACGCCACTTCGGCCTGAGTAAAACGACTGCGCAATTGGGCGTTGTTGAATGCGAGGAAAATGGAGTTGCGTTCGATGTCGTCCAAGTCGCCGAGTTTGAAGCCATAGAAGCGGTCGATGGCGGCGTTCCAGGCCAGATAGTCTGAGCGCGCGTTCTGCAGATACGCCGGGTACGGCAACAGTTTATCGAGCATCTTCTGGCAGGCTTCCAGCATCGGGTCGGCGTCGCCGGACTCGCGATTGGGCAGCGCCAGTTGCGCCAGACTGAACAGATGATCGGTCTCGGCCCGGTTGCATTGCAGCGCCTCGGCAATGGCGAGCAAGGTCGCCGCCGACGGCCGCACCTCCCGACCTTGTTCCAGCCAGGTGTACCAGGTGGTGCTGACGTTCGCGAGTTGCGCCACTTCCTCACGCCGCAAACCCGGCGTGCGACGACGGCCCTGGCGCGGCAGGCCAAGACGGATCGGGTCGAGACTCTCGCGGCGGCTGCGCAGAAAGTTGGCCAAAGCCTGGCCGTGGATCGATTGAGCGGCGGTGGTCATGGCAGTTCCTGTTAGTTTTGATACCAGGATAACTGCTTACTGGTACCTGTTTAACACGGCGCCGATAATGCGCGACCTTTCGGTGTGAATCAAGGAACCTGAATGACTGCAACCACGTCTCAACGTCTGGGCCGGCTCGGCCTGTTATTACTGTTGTGCGGGCAGATGCTGCCCCTAATCGATGTCTCCATTATTAATGTGGCGCTTAACACCATCAGCGCCAGTCTCAATGCCAGCCAGATTGAACTGGAATTGCTGATGAGTGTTTACAGCCTGGCACTGGCGTTAACGCTGGCGTTCGGTGGCCGCAGTGGCGACCGTTTCGGCCGCCGCCGGATGCTCAATGTTGGTGTGGCGCTGTTTGGTTTGGCGTCGCTGTTCTGTGGCCTGGCGACCAACATTCCCTGGCTGCTGACCGGCCGTTTTCTACAGGGTGTTGCCGGCGGACTGATCATCCCGCAGGTGTTGGCGACCATTCACGTGTCACTCAGTGGCCGGGCGCATTCCAACGCTATTGGCATCTTTGGCGCGGTCATTGGCCTGTCGTTTTTGATCGGTCAGATTCTCGGCGGCTGGATCATCGCAGCGGACATCGCTGGCAGCGGCTGGCGCGGAATTTTTCTGGTCAACGTGCCGGTGTGTCTGCTGGTGTTGTTGCTCGGCCCGCGCTTTATTCCGCAAACGCGATCCGGGCAGCCGGCGGGTTTTGATGTTAGTGGCACCTTGCTGTTGGCGCTTGCCATCGCTGCCATTCTGTCACCTCTGGCGATTGGACCGCTGCTTAATTGGCCGCGCTGGTGTTTCGTCTTGATGCTGATCGGCTTTGCGCTGTTGCCGCTGTTCTTCCAACTGGAACGTCGCAAAGAACAGCAAGGCCGCTGGCCGCTGATTCCGCCATCGTTGATGCAAACCGGTTCGGTTCGTTTTGGTCTGGTGCTGGCGTTGTTCTTCTTCACCTACGTCAGCGGCATGATGTTTTGCCTGGCACTGAGTTTCCAAATGGGCCTGGGCATGACGGCGCAGCAATCGGGCGATGCCTTTATCGCCTGTGGCATTGCCTTCTTTGTTGCGTCCTACGTCAGCGCCCGCATCACCGCTCGCCTGGGTTTGCTGAACACCCTGTTGTTCGGATGCGTGCTGACGCTGTTGGGATTGGTCTGGCTGCCGCTGGCCCTGGCCGCCATCTGGCCGCAGCCGGATGCAGCGCAATTGATTGGCAGTACCGCCTTGCTCGGTTTTGGTCAGGCGTTGGTGCTGGGCAGTTTCTTCCGCATTGGCTTGTCGCAAGTGCCTGCCGAACAAGCCGGCAGCGCCTCAGCGGTGTTGAGTACGGCGCAACAGATTTGTCTGTGTTTCGGCCCGGCGTTTTATGGCCTGGTGGTGCATCAGATGGGTTTGACGGAGGGGTTACTGGTGGGGCTGACTGCGGCTTTCCGTTTGCAACTCGTTGCCATTGCCGCGCTGGCGTTCGCTACGTTGGTCTACATCCGGCTGCAACGACGGGCCGCAACCGGCGCCGTGTGATACCGGAATCAGAACGCGCTGATGCCTTGTTGCCAGAACTGCGCAATCGCAATCGAGGCGGAAAACAGCGCGCTGACGCACAGCAATGACAGCAGTTTGATTTTGATGTCCATAACGCAGTTCCTTGGCGCAAAAGGCGACCGGTAAAAAAGACCGGCCGGGATGCATGTTCGCCCACCCATCCCGGCCGGCAACCATTCAGTACCCCAGCTTCCTGCTCCGCTTCAGCCAGACCCGATCACGACAGAGGGAGAGTAAACGGGAAATCACAGCGGGGTCGTCCATGTTCGGCGGTATGCGGACCGTGCTCCTAACCGCCGACTGGGTACTGAATCGACCTTCGAAAATGATATTAACGATAATTATTATCATTTGCAAAGAGTAATTTGTGATCAGTTCCACATTTCAGACTGAAGGTTTCAATCGTGCGCGTGATGACGCAAATGGTTGCGCAACCGTTCATCGCGTTCGTCCGGTTTGATCAACACACAGGTCGCGCACAGATGGCCGCTGTCGGCGGTGTAATAGCGGCAGCAACCGCCACGGGCGCGGTAGGTGCGACGAATCGGCTGGCCTGGCTTGCTGGGATGATCGACCGCAATCTCCACAAACCCGGTTTTTGAATTGTGGATGGCCGCCAGCGGATCGGCGATCAAGGCGTCGGCCTCGGCACAAGCCTGCGCTTCCAGATTGATCGCCTGACCGGTACTGAGAAAGGCGCCAGCCAGCGAATCGGCCACGATGCGCCATTGGGCGCCCTGGCTCAGCTTGCTGATCGATTTCAGCCGTGCAATCAACGGCTCGAACATGACTTCCAATTGGGCATTCAACTGGGCGCGCAACGCCTGCGCAGACGCCACTCCGAAGCCGCCGTGGGGCAACTCGCCGTGTTGGTCGGTCCAGAATTGTTCGCTGAGAAAGCGCCAATCGATGGCTTGATAGGTCAGGGTCTCGCCGCCGTGCTGATACGGCACCTGACGGGTGCGAAACGCCAGACGATCGGGCTGCAACAGCGGCACCTGACGCCCCAACATCAACAGCGGCGCCAAGACGATCAACACATAGTGCGCCACGCCACCCAGCAAAAAGGCAACCTGGCCTTTGGCGTCGAGACCCGGACAACGTTCGGCTTCGCCCGCCAACAGCGCATCGCGTAACGGCGAGTGTTCCGACAGCAAATCGGCATACGCCACCCATTCGCCGTCCAGCGGACCGACATCAGATTGCAGATGTTCGGATACCGACGCCATCCGGGCCAGCGAATCGGCCAGACTGGGCACCCAATGCAAACGCGCGACGCGGGCCATATTTACCTCACTGCGCCGACGACGGCACAAGGGTGCTGGGGTCGCCATCGACCGCCAACGCCAGTTCCGGCACCAGTTCGTCCAACACGTAATCCAGACTCAGCGGGCTGAAAAAGGAATAGGCACCGGCCAGCAAATCGCCGACAAAAATCTCCCGGCCTTGCTGATAGGCGCGCAACGTCGGTCGCAGTGTCAGGGCGTCGCTGGTTTTCAGTGCATCGCCGCCGGACAGCCAGATCAAGGCATCGACGTCCAACAAATCGATGCGTTCTTCACTGAAGGAGGCGTAAAAGGCGTCGCCGGCGATGTCGTCGTACGCCGCCGGAATGTCAAAGCCCAGACGCACCAACAACCGGCTGCGCAAATCGCTGGAGGTGTAAGCGCCAATGTCGCCGTTGTAATAGAAGGCAACAGCGGCGGTTTTGCCGTGGAATTCCGGGTGGCTGTCGCGCAGCGCGTCGATGCGGGCATCGAGTCGGTTAACGAGAGCGTCGGCCTGTTCAAACTGGCCCAGCGCCTTGCCAATGGTGCGGGTGCGCACATCCCACGGCACGCCGTAATCGATGTACTCGCCGGACTGCGGCAAGGTCGGCGCGATGCGGCTTAATTGTTGGTATTCGCGCTCGGTCATGCCGGAAGAGACGCCGATGATCAGATCCGGCTGCAACTCGGCAATGGCTTCAAAATCCAGATCGCGCGAACCCAGCACCACCGGCTGAGCATCGCCCAATTCATCTTGCGCCCAGGGCCAGGTGGCGTACGGCATGTCGCCGTACCATTCGCGCACCGCTACCGGCTTCACGCCGAGCGCCAGAATATCGTCCTGATCGCTGAAACCGACCGACACCACCCGCACCGGTTCGGCATTAATGGTGGTACTGCCGTACTTATGTTCCAGCGTGACCGGAAAGGCGGATTCGGCTCGGGCAAAGCCCGACAACAGTAACGAAACAACAACGACAACGCGCAGCGCAAAAGACACAGGCAGACTCCAAAAATCGGGGATTGAGCGCCAACCCGGAGGCGGCATTTCAGGCTTGGAAGCGATCTAAATAGTATTGAAAATGAGAATTTCTATCAATAGTATGTCCGCTCTTTGCGCCGGCCCGCCGCGCGCGCCATCGCACCCGAAACCCTGACCAACCGACTTACGCAACCCAACCAGAGGACGCCATGTTCACGCTCAAACACGCCCTACCGTTGCTCGCCGTCTGGGGACTGGCACAAGCCGAACCCATCACCATTGAGCACGCGCTCGGTACTGCCGAACTGGACACTCCGGCGCTGCGCGTCGTCACGCTTTACCAGGGCGCGACCGATGCCGCCGTGGCGCTCGGCATCACGCCGGTAGGCGTGGTGGATTCCTGGGTGGAAAAGCCGATGTACGAATACCTGCGTGACGATCTGGCCGGTGTGCCGCACGTCGGTTTGGAAACCCAACCGAACCTGGAAGAAATTGCGGCGCTGCATCCGGATGTGATTATTGCCGCCAAGATGCGTCACGAAGCGGTCTACGATCAGTTAAACCAAATCGCCCCGACCATCGCTCACGAAACGGTTTTCCAATTTAAGGAAACGCTTGATCTGGTCGCCGCCGCGACCGGCAAACAGGCCGAAGCCGCCGCCTGGCACGAGCAATGGAACGCCCGCATCGCCGAATTCCAACAACGCGTGCGCACGCTCGATGGCATTCACTGGCCGCAACAAGTGGCGTTGCTGAACTTCCGCAACGACCACGCGCGCATTTATTACTCAAGTTTCGCCGGCAACATCCTGAACGAACTCGGTTTTGAACGACCGGCGGCGCACCGCGAAGACGTCTGGGGCGTGAAGCTGACGTCCAAAGAAAGCATTCCGGCGATGAACGCCGATGTGTTCTTCATCTTTATGACCGAGACCGACCCGACGGTGATGGAAAACTATCAGGAATGGACCAGCCACCCGCTGTGGAACACCCTCGATGCGGTGCGCAACGGCCAGGTGTATCGCGTCAACGAAGTCGACTGGAACATGGGCGGCGGCCCGATTGCCGCCCAGCGCATGGTCGATAGCGTGTTCGAACATTACGGCCTGGACTGACGCCACTTGCTGACGTCGACCGTCGCAAAATCGCTGGCGTTGCTGGCCTGTCTGGCGCTGGCGCTGGCAACCGGTTTCGCCAGCATCGCACTGGGCCAGACGGCGATGTCGCTCGACACCGTGCTGCACGCCCTGTTCGCTTACGACGACACGGTGGTGAACCACATCATCGTGCGCGCCAACCGGCTGAACCGGGCCGTGCTGGCGTTGTTGGTCGGCTCGAGTCTGGCCATCTCCGGCGCCTTGATGCAGGCGTTAACGCGCAATGCGCTGGCCTCGCCAAGCCTGTTCGGCATCAACGCCGGAGCGCTGTTTTTTGTCGCGCTGGCGTACACTTTTCTGTCGCTGACGTCGGTCAGCCAGTTCATCGGGTTCGCGTTTTTGGGCGCAGCCGTCGCCAGTGTGTTGGTGTATTTGCTCGGCATGAGCGGGCCGGCCGGTTTATCGCCTGTGCGCATCGTGCTCGCCGGCGCGGCGATGACGGCCCTGTTCGTCGCCTTCACCCAGGGCTTGCTGATCCTGAATCAGGAAAGTCTCGAAGGCATTCTGTATTGGCTCGGCGGTTCGGTCGCCGGCACTTCGTTCGCAACGATGACACCCTTTGTGCCATTTTTTATCGCCGCGCTGCTCGTCACCGCGCTGCTGGTGCGGCAAGTCAATGTGATGATGCTCGATGAAACGGTGGCGCGCAGTCTCGGCCAGCGTGTGCTGGCAACGCGTTTGGCGTTGGGCGCGGTGATTGTTGTATTGGCGGGCGGTTCGGTGGCGTTGGCCGGGCTGATCGGTTTTATCGGTTTGATCGTGCCGCACTTGGCGCGGGGGCTGTTTGGCCGCGATCACCGCTGGGTGTTGCCCGCCTCGGCGCTGTTGGGTGCCAGTCTGCTGCTCGGTGCCGATACGCTGTCGCGCTTTATCGTGCCGCCGCAGGAAATACCGGTTGGCGCGTTAACGGCTTTGGTTGGTACGCCGTTTTTCATCGCCGTCGCGCGCAAACGCAGCCCCGCCTTATGACGTCTCAACGGTCGCACTGGATAGTCCGCAGCCGCCATGAACGACTGGCGTTTGCCCTGCACCGCTCGACGGTGATTGGCTGTCTGATATCGCTCGCGGTCTTACTGCTGTTGTTCGGCATTTATCTGTGCCTGGGTTCGAGCTATTTATCGCCCGCCGATGTCGCAGGGGCGATTTGGCAACCCGACACCAGCGAGCACCGCTTTGTCGTGCAGACGTTGCGGCTGCCACGCGCCCTGCTGGCGTTGATGGTCGGTGCCGGTTTGGGCGTCTCCGGCGCCATCTTGCAGCGATTGGTGCGCAACCCCTTGGCGTCGCCCGACATCGTTGGCGTGACCGATGGCGCGGCCGTCGCCGCTGTGTTGTTTCTGGCCTGGGGCACGGCGCTGAGCCTGGACTGGTTGCCACCACTGGCGATAGCCGGCGCGCTGCTGAGTTCCGGTCTGATCTACGCGCTCGCCTGGCGCGGCGGCGTCTTGCCGATCCGGCTGGTTCTGGTCGGCATCGCGCTAGCTGCAGCGCTCAAAGCCATCACCACGCTGGTGCTGGTGATGAGTCCGTTATCGACCACGGTGCGCGCTTACGTCTGGCTCACCGGCAGTCTGTACGGCGCACAATGGCAGGACGTTTGGGGCCTGCTGCCCTGGACCGCAATCCTGCTGCCCGCCACCTGGCTGCTGGCGCGACCGCTGAGCGTGCTGACCTTGACGGACAGCCAAGCGGTTGGCCTCGGCCTCGCGGTCAACCGTTATCGATTATTGCTGCTGTTGTGCAGCGTCGGCCTGGCCGGATCGGCCGTCGCGTTCGCCGGCGGCATCGGCTTTGTCGGTTTGCTGGCACCGCATCTGGCGCGTGGGTTGACCGGCCGCACCCTCAACGGGCAGTTGTTCGGTTCCGCCTGCACCGGCGCTGCGCTGGTGTTGGTCGCCGACCTGATCGGTCGCACACTGTTCCTGCCGCAAGATTTGCCCGCCGGTATTTTTGTTTCCGCCGTCGGCGCGCCTTTCTTTATCTACCTGCTGTATCGACGCCGTCATTAATTCATCATCCGTTGTCGATACCGTGCCCCGCCAAACGATTACTCTTCAGCCACGGTAGTAACCCTATGGAGCGGCACACGGATGTGCCGCCGCCGGGCATCGCCCGGGCGGGAGCCTTGGCAACACCAGAAGATCCACGCATCTTCGCCAGAGTTGCCAAGGCGTGTGTTTCATTCAGCAGGGAGACCGAATGAAACACTTAGATCAAAAATACTTAGATAAAGAGTGACCTTCGGGACATTCGCCACGAGCGGCAAATCGTTAAACTCTATAAATGACCGCAGTAGTCCCGACACGTCTCGTCGGGGCATGAACCTCCAAAGGAACACCCAGTGAACACCGACCTATTCAAAACAGCTCTGATTTTGGGGTTGATGGGCGCTCTTGGCCCATTTGCCATCGACATGTACCTACCGGCGATGCCAACCATCTCCGCCGATTTGGCCGCTTCAACCTCGGCCACCCAAGGCACGCTGATGTCGTTCTTCGTCGCCTTCGGTTTATCGCAATTGTTCTACGGCCCGGCATCGGATGTGTTCGGCCGCAAGCCGCCGTTGTATTTCGGCCTCGGCTTGTTCGCCGTTGCGTCCATCGGCTGCGCTTTGGCACCGAGCATCGAATGGCTGATCGCCTTGCGCTTCTTCCAGGGCGTGGGCGCGGCCGCCGTGATGTCGATTCCGCGCGCCGTAATTCGTGACCGCTACACCGGCGCAGCCGCAACGCGCTTAATGTCGACCGTCATGTTGGTGATTTCCGTCGCCCCGATGCTGGCACCGATGATCGGCAGCGCCGTCATCATCCCGTTCGGCTGGCGCGCGGTGTTTGTCGCTTGCGCCCTGGTGACCATCGTCAGCGTCAGCGCCGCCGTATTCGGCTTGCCGGAAACGCTGGCACCGGCCGACCGCGCGCCATTCAAATTCCGCAACATGCTGCGCGCGTTCAAAACCCTGTTCGCCGACCCCGGCTTTATGGGCCTGACGCTGATCGGCGGCATGGGCATGGCGAGTTTCTTCTCGTTCATCTCCATCGCCTCCTTCCTGTACACCGACTACTACGGCCTGAACCCCTTCCAGTTCAGCCTGTTCTTCGCGGTGAACGCATTGGGCTTTTTCGCCTCCAGCCAGGTCGCCGCCAACCTGGGCAACCGCTTCGGCTCCATCGCCGTAGTGAAATGGGCCGTCGCCGGCTACGGCACCTCGGCCGGCTTGCTGCTGTTGTTCGTACTGCTCGGTTGGGACGCCTTCCCGTTACTGGTCGCCATGCTGGCCCTCACCTTCGCCTTCCTCGGCCTGGTGATTCCAACCTCCATGGTGCTGGCACTGGAAGAACACGGCCCGATTGCCGGGACCGCTGCGTCTTTGGGCGGCACCTTGCAAATGGTGCTGGGCGCCGTCGCCATCGCCATCCTCAGCTCGCTGTTTAATGGCACGCCGATTACTTTGGTGGCAGGTATCGCAACCTGCGCCGGTATAGCGGTGTTGTTGTCGGTGCTGACGTTGAAGTCGGTTACGCCTGTGCCTGCTTGATTAGGTGGGGTGATGATTAAAAAGCCGGGCTTTGCCCGGCTTTTTGTTGGTTGGTTATTTGGGTTTCCCGGTTGAGCGCATACAGCCGAAGGGTCAGGTCTTTGTATATAAGATAAAGGCGAGCAATAAGGTGGGCATCCCATTTACTTTAACCAGCCACTTCCAATCCAGTAAATTTGAGGGTGTCGTTCCCAATATCAAAATACAAAAAATAACTTCCCTCTGGGCATTCTTCGCCGCTTACTAAATCTAAATACTTCATATTCGAATTTGAACCGTAACTTATGATTAAAATGCTTTCATCTATCTTCAATCTATACATGTAATAGCACCCGTCATTTTCAATCTCGACATCCCTTTCAACGACATCAGAGTGCCTAAGTTCATCCAAATCCAATAACACCAACAACTGATAGAGACTTGGGTGAAAGCTGGCAGTATCAATATTTGCCAATTCAATAAAGTCGCGCCTTGAAATGCTATTGTTGTTTAACGCCAATCTTTCAGCTAATTCATCATTCCTTCTAATAAACATGAAATTTGAAGTAGGGAAATCAAAAAAATCTGACATCTTCTCAGCGCTTTTCTCTTCAAAGGCTGTCTTCATGTACAGGAGCCGATTAATGACTGTTTCGGAATTGCTATTATTGTAGGCAAGCTGCTGATCGACAGATGGTTGCTGAATTTCCTGACCACTCTCTGCTTCGGTGAATGCACTATTGTCTGAGGCTTCGGAAACAGTGCAAGTGATGAGCAGTACTATCACTCCAAGGCGTAATTGCGCAGCAATACTTTTATAAATAGATCGTTGTTGCATATGGATTATCCTTAATCCTGTGACTTTGGCGGTTAAGTAATACACTTAGACTATATAAAGGACAAGTCTTTAGGAGCTTCCACTAAAGTGGGTGTCCTGTTTACAGGACTGGTCGGAAAGTGCGCAGCAGAAAACGCTTTAACTAGCAGTACACCCACCGTAACCCAATTGATAGATTAAAGCCTGCTAAGCTTTTACTTCAGCAGCGTACTTATAGATTGTTCGATAGCCCCATACACTCGATTTCGACCCAATTCTAAGATCACTAATTTGATGCTTTATTTCATCAACTAGTCCTTTTTCTAACTTGCTCAATAGATTCCCCTCGACTTTTAGTTCGTTATTTTTAAATACATCTATATGCAATAACGCATATTCTAGAATACTCAATCCTATCGGAATCTCGCTTTCTTTTGTTGTAGCCAAATTTATGATCCCGCCATAGAAGTACGAACGTTTGCCTCCGATCTTTGAAATAAGCATGAGTGGAACAAAAAGTCCATCATCTCTTTCAACCCATGAAAAATCACCTTCATTCAAGTTTGCTGTGCTTCTTGGAATCAAACGAACTCCCTCTTGTTTCTTTACTAGCTCGTTTTATGGCTGGGTTGGAGTGTAGCGAAAATATAATCTCACAAAGAACATTAGACACACCTCATAGATCATCGGATAGATTTCAAGGAGACTTAGCTAAGGTGGGCGTCCTATTTATTGCTGTGCTCATATTGCGCCATAAGCTTCTCAAGAGTTTGACGCTCACCATCACTTGCAACTGAACCAAAATCTGCAAGCACTCCAGCAATAAGATAGAATTCTGTCTCGCTCTTTATCCGCCCACACTTCAAAATACGCTTATATGAAGAAGAGTAACGGCGGCGGATCTCTGAAAATGTAACAATTCCTTCAGCCCTAAGAGCCGCATCCAACTTTTGGATGATCTCAAGCCGTTGATCACTTAACTCTTCTACAGTGTCATTCACCGCTTGCTTTAGGCCTTCGAGCGCCTTTGATTTCCCATATTCCTCAACTATTCGTTTACCAACATTTGTTGGGTGAACCGGGTCAGCCGGGTCAATTCCGTAGATATTGGTTGAGTAAAAATCGAGATACGCGTGCAACTCTGCGTACTCTTTCTCACGTTCTGGGGACATTTTACGCGCCATTTTTCTTACCTAACGCCGGACCAAAAGGACACCCATCTTAACGATTTACCTTGCTGGGTGTCCTATTAGCTTCTTGTTATGCCCTATTCCCCAGAAGATTGTATCTCTAAGCCTTCTAGCGAAGGCGTTATCTGTACTCGGTTCCGACTGCCTACTTCACCGTAATCTAGGATGAACGCAGCATTCAGACCATTTGCTACCCTCGAGAAAGAGGGAGCAAGCAACCCCGACAAACGAAATAGACTCTGCTCTGGCAGCTCGTCAAACCCAGAAACAGCGATGTAGACCGTATGCGTGACCTCGGAGGTGGGGTAACCAGCACTGCCAGGTATATCGCTCACCTGCAGGATACGCACACTCAGGTCATGGCTGCGGACCTCACCTAGGACTTCGATTCGATTGAGCAGGTAGATCAAGTCTTCGTTGGTTACTTTTTCAACCACTATCGCCTGAGCACAAACCGTGGGTGCAATTAGTATGATGAGCAGGAGGTGTGTTAATCGAATCCGCATTGGAGGTTTGGACCATATAATAGTTTATCCATTGTCACATACGCCTCTTATTTGGGCGCGGCCTTGGATTCACGTTACCACGGTGTTTTGCTCCAGCCCAGTGGCTATCATATTTCCCCGCATGACTAAGGAGTAACCGGACACCCACCATAGCCCTGTAGGTTACCCACACCAGGAAATGCCTAAGGGGCTATCGTTTCGACTACAAGATCATTTGGAACGCATGGATTAGACCGGTCGGCAAGTGCGCAGAGGAAAACGCGGTCTGATAGATGATTCCCTAACGCCGATTCTGGAGCAATCAAATATCGATCCTGAAAAGTGGCTCTGCACATCAACTCACTTAGAAAGTTCATTTAAAAGCTTTGTTGGCTCAACACATTCGCTGATTTGCGCATCTAAGAAGCTTGGCTATCGACGAACACCAGGGCGTTCGGCCTCAGTGCTTTTGACTTAATAAAATATTCTTAAAATTACCACCAACTGAACTTCTTCAGTAATTTCTTATGCCTGAAATCCGGCAATAACGCTGCACGTACACCTAAGATTAGCGTCGAACGAATTAACCATTTATTTCGCACCTGAAACACCTTGCAATGTCATCGCTTTAAGCATGTTTTCGCTACAGTGGGTGCCCTGTTTACTAATTTTAGCGCTAACATCTGATTCTCTCTGGTATTCCTGAGCTCAGAATTCAGCCTCAAAAAAAACCATATTCATTTAGAGTCTTTGCCAAATATTGCATTAATTTATCTCTTCTACAGTGCCTAGGAACACTTGACAGCTTATTAGGTTTCTATAAATTAATATTTATAGGGTTCTCATTACGATCAAACAGAACCTTACCTTTGATTAATTTTTGAGCAATCCATTCCAGCTTTTTAACATATCTATCTTCCTTGTCTTTGTATGTTATTAATGTCATAAATATTACCGACTCTTTAAAATCTAAAAAAATTGTATAGTCAATGGAATTTCCCATCAGCGGCGCTTCAATTACACGCATTACTACCGTACAGTCTTCTCTCTTAATTGTATCGATATATTCCATTTTAAGTTGTTGATAGTGCTGTTCTGCTGCTAGTTTTTGTTTATCCAAGAGCGTAGCTAGATCTGGCCACTCTTTATTCTTATGGCTAAAAGATAAAGAAATAAAACCTTCCCTTTCAAATGCTTCTTGCTGCGACAAACCTGCGGGATAAAAAACCGCCGGTGATGGACCTCTACCAGAGGCATCGACTACCCAACCATCAGGCGCAGTTACAAGGGCACATTCTGAGAGTGAATATGGTATCGCCATAAATCCTTGAAAATCATCAAGGTCATCAAAGCTAATTATTCTTAATTCTATGTCTTGCGTATCGTAAGTAGCCCTATTGTAAGCAGCTTCAGAATATCCATTGTTTGTAATAAGAACGCCCTTGCTTGCTTTAAGATCCAAAAGAAAGCTTATGAACGACTCTACATCTTTAACATCTACTTTTTTATTAAAATATTTACAATCAACAATAATTCTCAACTCAAAACCTGCAATACTACCCTCAATAAGGATGTCTATTTGCCGTTGAGTCTTTGATATATACCCTTCGCGCTTAACGTCATGCTGGATAGATGTTCCAGGAAATAGATTTTGGAAATGCTTGGTTATATATATTTCGTATTCACGCCAATCCATGAGTGTTCCTTGAAAACCTAACGTTTAAGCTGTGAGGCGCAAACGAAGCGCAGCTCAGTTTGCGTCCGAACGATCGCATTGTTATGCATTTTATTTACCAATGTGCTTTCTGCGGTCTTTTTCAATTTCAATGCAAAACGCCTCGGGCTCGATCATTTCATGAAAATCAGTTTCGAAAGTGGTAATCATGCGATTCAGGCAACCGATAAATTTGTGCGCGTTATCTGCGGTTTCTCTAATCAGGTCGCCTTTTTCAATACCAGCATCTCCGCTTTCTTCAACATATCGTTGCGTCGCAACACCGCCGTCATGCTCATAGACGTGACGGCGAAAGAACATCTTTTTTACGAACGCACGATCTGCTGTCATTCCCTGTAGTAAGTTGATATCAAAACAATCACTCAAAATATTTTCGAACTTATCTAGGTTATGAAACAGCAATCTCTCTAGCTGGTTCCTTCTTGATTCTTTCATAGGTACATGTGAAATCAACTGAACCACATAATCACGTGCAGCTGAATCAAACTCTGAAACGGATTGCTTAATCGCGTCAGAAGGAGATAAGTCGCCACTCACTAATCGATCCCTGATTTGTTCTAAAGCAACACGTTGTTGTTCTGCTGAATTTCTCCATCCACACGAAGAACAATATCCATACTTCCCGCGGATATCATTGTAACTATTACATGCAGAGCATCTAAATTCGGTTTGTTGGGCTGTGGATGTGTAGTAAAAATCCGGCCTTGGATCATCCGTTATCGAATCAGCCAAAGCATCCATATCAATAATAACTTCCTTAGTTGAGTCTGCTTCTGCCTCGTATATGGCAGTGTGTAGCGACTCAACATAGTGTGAAATATATGACTTCTGAGGTGATGTTAAAAAATGATACGACTCTGCTCTTACGCCACAATAAGGACAAGTTAACGGAAATCTCGAAGGGATACTTTCGGATCGAAAATGTTTTTTGCAGCTAGGACACTCATGGCCAAACCTTCCCTGTGAGTCTGATGCCATCATCACAGCGATACAGTTGGGAAAAGGAGGCGCATTCCAAGGATCCCCCATGCCTCTCATCACTATATTTCCACACGCAAACCCATCTGGGTGAGCATAGATTCCGACAAGACTTGCAGGTCTCGGGGACGAGTGAGAGTAACCGATTTGATATCGGACATGCCCTTGTGCATCACAAACGATAGTGAATGCAACTTTTCCACCCGTATGCCCAATTTCGCTAAAGTCCTTTCTAGTCATTTCGTATCTTCGTATTTGATGTAGATGCATAACGCCTTGCTAAGGGGCCGCAACTTGTTTGCGGTCCCGCGGAGGGCCATAGGCCAGGAGTGCCTTTGAGCAACTGGTTATGAGTGTTTTGCTTTGGCATAGCGGCGATACCTGATTAAAACGAGCACAGGAAATAGAAATAAAGACCAAGCCAATGACAAGACCACGACAAACGGCCCTACTGAGAGCACCCCACCTGAAAGCTCAAAGTTAAACACCAGTGCCGTAGCAACAGACAATGCCAAGCATATTAATGCCATGCGAATGGGAGGTAGTGAAAACCAATCAGGGAGCCAAAGGCTAGATAACCCCCAAAACAAAATAGCAGGAAAAATAGCTAAGCCCGAAATTGCTAAATAAATACTAACTAAAATCACTACATCCATTTTGTTGCCATACTCCAAGGACACAGCTACTCATAACAGCTTATTCATTGTCACTCACGCCTCATATTTAGGCGCAACCTTGGTTTCTCGTAACCATGGTGTTTTGTTCCACCCCAGCGGCCATCATCTATCCCGGAATGGTTGAAGACTTATTACCGCTGACATCAACTCCAGAGATACCGTCCCAACTGATGCCCATTCCGTATATCTATGTCTACCAGGACGCATATCTCGGTTTTTAGCCGGAAAATGCGTCGCACCAACGGCGGCGTTTTTCCACTAACAGAGCATCAAGCTAACAAGGTAGCTGCATTAATTCCTTCAAAACACGAGCTTTGCTTGCAATCACCGCCTACCCGCAATGAGCAACGCCATTACCACTAAGCTCTTCGCGATAAACACGCTACCGCCCAGCAGATTATAAAGCACACCAATAGCTTTGCTTGTCTTCAGGCGAAACCTTCGATGCTCCTACGACTACCCCTATATGTGATCAAGTTCAAGGTCAGCTGACGCGGATGTGTCCGCTTAGATGAAGTGAACGATGGTCGAAGAACATGAACCACCATCCTTGGCAGCAACAGCCCCAACAGAACAGCAAAAAGCCGGGCAAAGCCCGGCTTTTCAATATCACTCAAAACCTTAACCCACCCTCAAGGCCTAGCCTCCCACTCCCGCCCAACAATATGCGTAGTCAACAAATCCAAATTCAGTTCCAACGCACTGAACGCATAACCAAAACTGGCGTAGGGAAAAAACAACACCTGGCCTTCACGACAAGCGAACAGTGCTTGGCACCAGCCGGGGAAGAAGTTGTTGAGGCCGGCGCGGACGGGGGCGGGGCCGTCTTCGGGGGTGCTGCCGTAGAAGTTGATTAGGAAGTCGGCGTCGAGGTCGATCAGGCGTTCTGGGCTGAGGGCGATTTGGCGTTCGTCCATTTGGGCGATCCAGTCGGGTAACGCCAGGCCCAGGTCGTCGAGGGCGACGGTGAGTGCGCCGAGGTCGCGGTACACATAGAGTGCATCGCCGGCGGGGAAGGAGAACGTTACGCTGATCTGCGGTTTTGTTTCCAACGCATCGAAATATCCCCGCGCCTGCGCGAGTTTGCGGGCGTAGTTGTCGGCCAGGCGTTGGTAGTTGGCTTGCTGGCCGCTGATTTCCGCGAGCCGTTGCATGCCGTCTTTCATCGGGTATTCATTCGGGTCGATCACCACCGTGGGCGCGATGCGCGACAGCGGTTCGGCCTGGGCTTCGATCATGGTGACGATTAAATCTGGCTTGAGCGCGGCGATGCGTTCGTAATCGAGGTCGCTGTAGGTACCTACAAATTCAATGCCGCTGTTGGCGTAGGTGATGCCCAACAGATCCGGCACGGCGCGCATGTACGGCTGGCCTTGGGCGTCCAGTCGGCCGGCGCTGCCGACCAGCGGCGTGCCCAGTTCCAGCAGCGGCAAGGTGAGGCGGTTGTCGTTTTGCGAGACGACGCGTTTGGCCTGCACCGGAATGCTGACGGTGCGGCCGGCGGCGTCTACAACGCTGCGCATCTCGTCGGCCCAGGCGACAGTGCACAACAATAAGGTGAGCAGTGTCGATGCGACTCGAATGCGCATGGCGTTACTCCGCTTCCGGGACGAGGGTGTTCGGGTCGCCGTCAATCGCCACTTCGATTAGCGGCACCAGCAAATCGACCGCGCGCGATAGGCTCAACAGTGTGCCGTAGGACAACGCGCCGTTGCGCTCGGAAGTATCCGGCAAGAAGATTTCCCGGCCTTCCTGATGGGCGCGCAGTTGTGGGCGCAGCGGCAATTTTTCGATCTGCGCGCGCGATTCGGGTGAGGTGTACCAGAACAGCAAATCGGCATCGATGCGCGGCAATTCTTCTTCCGACAGCGTGATGTAGAACTGGCCCGGCTCGGTCATGGCCTCGACTTCCGGCGATACCGTCAACCCCATGGCAGAAATCAGCGCGACGCTGGTGTCGTCGGCCGAATAAATGCCGACGCTGTTGTTCCAGTAAGTGCCCATGGCGAAGGTTTGGCCTTGCCATTCCGGGTGTTCGCTGGCGGCGGCGTCGAGCTTGGCGCGCACCTGTGCGATGCGGGTTTCCACTTCGTCCGACTTGTTCAGTACCCGGCCGACCAGTCGAGCGCGCTCGTCCCAGGTGAGCGAGTAATCGCCCTCACCCGGCGGTACGGCAACGACCGGCGCGATCTTGCTCAACTGGTCGTATTCCTGATCGGTAATGCCAGAGCGAATGGCGATGATGACGTCCGGCTCGGTCGCGGCAATTTGCTCGAAATTCAGTTCACCGCTCAGCACTTGCGGCTCGGCCGTGACCAGCGGCTGTGCCCAAGGCCAGTAAGTGTTGTCGTACTCGCCAAACCAGGCCCGGACGGTCAGCGGCTGAAAGCCCAATGCCAGCAGGTTGTCGCCGCCGGCGTAATCGACCGAGGCGACGCGTTGCGGCTGGGCGGGAATCACGGTGGTGCCGAATTTGGTGTCCAAACTTAAGGGGTATTGGGTGTCGGCCTGGGCGCTGAACGCCGCCAGACCAAACGACAGAATGGCGGCCAGAGGCGCCAGCCGGGAGAACCGAATGCTCATCTTGTAATCCTTGTGAATGCGTTAAAGTCTCAAACAGTAATGAGATTAAATCTTATTTACTTTAGCGCGATTTCACCCGGGCAACCAGCGTTCGGTTGAATGTGGACGGACTGTCTCAGCGGGGTTCGACGCTCAGCGCTTGCACCACCACCGGCTGCCAGGTGGCGTGGGCAATGGGCGCAATGGCGTCGTCGATGTCGGCACAGGTGCCGTAACGGTGGGAGGTGATAGGTTCCAATTCGATGCGCAGTTCGCCCGCAGCCGCTTCGGTTTGCCAGCGTACCTGATAGCGAACCTGGCCGTTTGCCAGTGGCGTTTCGGTCAGAATTTCGATTTGGTTCGGTTCAATGCCGTCGGTCTGCAATTGGTTGCGCGCGGCGATATCGACAATCTGGGCGACCGAACCAAGCGTGCCGTCGCCGCGATAACTCGGCAAAAACGGCTGGTCGCGGCGTTCGGATTCGAGCAACGCCAACGCCTGTTCCGGTTCGATGCGGCCGTACTTGCGCAACGCCGGAAACACCAATGCCGACGACGCCAACCGGCAGCCGCCCAAGTGCGTGCTCTGCCAGATTTCGAATTCACCGGGAAACGCATGGCTCGCCAAATCCAGCGCTTTGAAGCCGGCGTTGCCGAATTTGGCGCAGCATTTGTCTTTCACGCCGTGGGTGCAACACAGCATCACGCGGTGTTTTACCGGGCCGACTGACCAAGGTTCCAACGATTGGTTTTGCTGCACGGCCGCCAGGAAATCGGCCAGTTGTTCGGCGGGAATATCGAACGCCTGTTGTTCGGGCATTAAATAAGCGCGGTGCACGCCGTCCGGTTGATCGGCCCGGTGCATCAGGTTGACGCGACGGCCGGATTCGACCAGTTGCCGCACGGCATCGGATACCTCGGGCGTCATCGTTTTGGCTTGATGATAGGTGCGTGTCCACTGGCCGATCGGCCAGCTCAGCAGCAAATTCTGGTTCGCGTGTTCGGCCGTACCCGCCAGCGGTTCTTCGACGTCACGACTGTACTGCGCGCAAAATTCCGTCATTTCACACTCCGCTTAAAGCGTGTTTTTGGCATGAGCCCGATGCAACAAAACGACAAAGACCGGCACGCCAATAATAGCCGTCACCAGGCCAGCGGGAATCTGGACCGGCGCAAACAAAGTGCGCCCGGCCAAATCCGCCAGGGTGACAATGGTGGCGCCGAGCGCCGCACTCAACAGCAAATGCAAACCAACGCCCGCGCGCGCTAAACGCCGCGCTGCGTGCGGCGCAATCAACCCGACAAAACCCAACGGTCCGACCGCCGCCGTGGCAATGGCCGCCAGCGCCACGGCCACGCTGATCAGCGCGTAACGCACCCAGCGCGCCGAGACGCCCAAACCCACAGCCGTCGCTTCGCCCATTTGCAGCGCCGCCATCGACCGACTCAACGCCAGCGCCAACGGCAACAACACCAACAGCCAGACAACCAGCAGTTTCACTTCCGACCAACTGGCCGCGTGCAGGCTGCCACTCAACCAGGCCAGCGCCGACAGCGCGCGCTCCACCTGGCCGTAGGTCAGCAAGGCGCTGGTGATGGCGGTAATAAACGCCGCCATGCCAATGCCCATCAAAATAAAGCGGATCGAACTGCCCCCGTTGCGGTTCCAGCTCAACGCCTGAATTAACGCCGCCACGGTCAGCGAGCCAAAAAACGCCGCCCAGGGCCGCCAGGCCGCGGGCAATTCGGGCCAGACAATGGTGAGTGCCACCACGGCCAAACCGGCGCCCTGGGAAATACCGACCAGTGACGGATCGGCCAGGGCGTTGCGCGTTACGCTTTGCAGCGCCGCGCCGGACATCGCCAACATGGCGCCGACCATGGCCGCCACCAAGGTGCGCGGAAAACGGAATTCCCAGACCACCGTGGCGCGGTCGGATTCGGCGTCGTGCCCGAGCAACACCGACCACACCTCGGCCGGCGACATCGAATAACTGCCCAGCATCAAACTGAGCGCGATCAAACCGGCAACCGCCACCAACAAACCCAGCAACACCCAGACGGCGCGACGCGGCACGCGCAATGACAAGCGCTCGTTGGTCAGCCGGACAATCCAATGTGAATGCAAAGAAGACGAAGGCATCAGCGCGCCCGTTGCCGAACCAAGTGAATAAACAGCGGCGCGCCCACCAAAGCGGTAACGATGCCGGTGGCGATTTCCTGCGGGCGCACAATTAAGCGCGCAATGGTATCGACACCGAGCAAATAGCCCGCGCCGACCAACGCGGAATACGGCACGATCCAGCGGTAATCGGAACCAAAAAACAGTCGCACTGCGTGCGGAATCACCAGGCCGACAAAACCGAGTGGCCCGACCAACGCAACGGAGCCTGCCGTTAGCGCCACCACGCACAACAACACCTGCACTTTCAGCCAGCCGGTGCGCACGCCCAGCCCGAGCGCCACTTCATCGCCCATCGCCAGAATGGTCACTTTGGACGCCAGCGCCATCGCCAATGCCAACGCAACCAATAACCAGGGCGCCGCCACCCAGAGCAATTCTTTGCCCTGGCCCGACAGCGAACCGGTGAGCCAGACGCGCAGTTGTTCGAACGATTGTTGATTCAATAAATGCGCGACCGAAATCAGCGCCGTCAGAAAAACCGTGACGGCGGCACCGGCGAGCGTCAACGTCAGCGGCGTGGCACCGCCCGGCGCCCACTGCGCAATCAACCAGACAATAAGCGCGGCCACCAAGGCACCGCCGGCCGCCACCCAGGGCAGCCAAAAGCCACCCACCCAACTGAACACCCCGACCACCATAACCACAGCGAAAGACGCGCCGGCCATTAAACCGAGAATGTGCGGTTCGGCCAGCGGGTTGCGCGTCACGCCCTGCAACAGCGCGCCGGACACCGCCAGACTTGCACCAACCAAGGCCGCCATAATGGCGCGCGGCAAGCGCAACTGGCGAACGATTAAATGATCAAACTGACTCGGGTCGTAATGAATAAAAGCTTCAAACACCGTGCCGAGCGGCACCGACCGCGCACCGACCGCCAGATGCCAGCCAAACAGCACGACCACCGCCAACACGCACAACGGCAACGCCGACAGGCCCAGCCATAAATGCTGACGTGACGCAGTGGGGGCGACGGCAACGGCCGTCATGCGATGCGGGCTCCAACGTCCACCCGGGAGGAAAGTTCGCCCAACGACGACGGCACACACAGCAGCCGCTGCGAATGCGGATCGCGAATGACGTGGGCATCGAGATCGAACACGGCTTTCAGATTGGCGCTGGTGAAAATGTCTTCCGGCGTGCCCGATTGTTCAATGCGACCATCGCGCAGCATCACCAATCGATCCGCATAGGCGGCGGCCAAGTTGAGTTCGTGCAACACGACGACCAACGTTCGGCCGGTTTCGTGCGCCAAGCGCACCAGCATGTCCATCAGATCGACCTGCACTTTCAGATCGAGAAAGGTGGTCGGCTCGTCGAGCAAAATCAGATCGGTTTGTTGCGCCAGCACCATGGCAATCCAGCAGCGCTGACGCTGGCCGCCCGACAAACCATCGACCGGCCGGTCGGCAAATTCCGACACCCGCGCTGTTTCCATGGCCGCCGTCACCGCACGCTCGTCTTCGCTCGACCACTGCCGCAACAAACTTTGATGCGGAAACCGCCCCTGCCCGACCAGTTCGCGCACCGTCAAACCTTCCGGCGCAATCGGCCCTTGCGGCAACAGGCCGAGTTTCTTGGCGACTTCGCGCGTCTTGCTGCGGTGAATGTCTTGCCCGTCCAGAATCACCTGCCCGGCACGCGGCGACAGAATCCGCGCCAGTGTTTTCAGTAAGGTCGATTTACCACTGCCGTTCGGCCCAACCAGAATGGTCACTTCGCCATCGGGCACTTCAAAATCGACACCGTCGAGAATGTTAACGTCGTCGTAACCAACGGTCAGCGCTTGGCCGGCAAGGCGACTGGCCGTCTTTTGGCCCAAGTTGGAGGAAGAATCGGGAGGCGTGTTCGCTGTCATGAGGCTCTCGTAACGGTCAGAGCTGGGGGAATGTGCAAAGGCGCATGGTATTGCGAATCGATTGCATTTTCAAATTGGTTGGCGGGGAAGCGGGCGTGAAAAAGCCGGGCTGGGCCCGGCTTTGGATCAGCGAAAGAGTGTGGTGGTTTTATTCGTCGCCGTAGTATACCGCCGCGGAACCATCGCCACTGACACCGCCGTTGAGTAGGAAGTCAACGGATGCCCCACCTGACGAATATTTGATGTCCCAAACAGAGGTTCCACAATCAACAGTCGTACCGCCGTCAAAGTCGAAGCAATTTTCGCTGCTGTCGTCTCGATTCCAGGTAATCGCGCTGTTATTAAAATTGGATTCGCCTGACTTCTGGACAAAGAATTTTGCAGCAACCGTTACAACATGTGACGTGCTGTTATAGGTCAAATTGGTAAAGCTGACTTTTGCAAAACTGTCGCCTTCGGCGGAACGCATAATTAAAACGTTTTCTGGGTTCGCCACATTGGTATCGGGAATCAACGTGCCAGTTACTTTATCGGTGCCGTCGCGATTAATCGCCGGGTCCAGTTCGTCAGCTGCAAAGGTCAGGTCGCCGACCAAATACGTTTCCTTCATGACGTCGGATGCATTGTCCGGTTTATCTGCCGAATCTTCATCGATAAATACGGACTTAATTGGGTTGCCTTCGCTGTCGTAATAATTGGATTGGGCGGCCACTAGAGCTGTTTCACGATTTTCGCCAACACTGACTGTTGTGCGATTGAACGACAGATCGAAATCATCCGATTCAGAAACAACAGTCAAGCCACCACTGGCTGTGAATGAGACATAAACAGTACTCGATGAGGCATCCAGTTCGTTTTCAAAAATCGTGTTGGCATCGCCGGTAATATCGCGATGCCTGAGGGTGATGTGCCCACTGGTTCCGGCATCGTTGTAATAATCCACTATCTGGAAAATTGTGACGATGTCGTCTGTGGTGTTATCCACCGCATAAACCCGGTAGTTGGGGAAGATTTTATGCGCGCCATTGAAGTTATACGCATACCAGGGTGACTCGACCAACACGTTGGTCATCCGGTCGGTGCTGAATTCAAAACCGCTGATGCAGGTTCCATCGGTGATGGTTCCAGAACAGGCATCATCGTTGTCGTCATTGTTACTGCTGGACGGGTTACAACCCGCCAGAACCATCAGTGCAAACGCCGCCGGTGCGGCCCATTTCAAGGTGTTCATATTGCCTCCGTTTATGTGTAGCAGGCTCACATCGCCCGTTGTAAATCGGTCAGGGTGCGTAGCGCAGACCAACCAGATATTCGCGGCCCAAAATGGGCAAAGGATCTTCACCGCCATTGGTCTTCGACCAGACGTCAGTCAGGTTGTCGACGCCCACTGTCAGCGTCAGTGAATCGGTTAAATCGGTTGCCAGAGAGACATCGATTAAGGTGTAGGGATCGACCGGTTGAATGGGTTCTTCGTCATCATTAATGGCGAAAAATTGTGGGCCGGTGTGCGTGATTCGAGTGTTCAGTCGATGCGGCCGGATGGTGCTGAAACGCCACTGATGATTCAGCCCTAAGTTGTACTCAGGACGGCGCGCCAGTGTCTCGCCCGTTTGAACATTTTCCGCACGCAAAAATTGTAATTCTGCAGCGAGCTTATGAGCGCCCAGTTCGCCATCGACGGCTAAATTAATGCCTGAAATATTGGCGCGATCGATGTTGGTGTATTCGTTTTCATCAATCCAACGACCAGCATCTGTTGGGTCGACATAGCCGCCGGTGCGACGTGTGGCAATCAGGTCTTTTACCGAGCGCTGGAAGTACTCGACTGAGAACGGACCGGCCACCCATTCAACCTGAAAACCCAGTGAACTTTCGGGCAGCAAATCTGGGTTGCCGTAAACCTTGTAACCGTAGGTAGGCGTGACGGTGCTGTGGTCGAATACATAAAAGCGCTCTTTAATGTCTGGAACGCGGTAACCCAAACCCACACTGGCGCGTAAAAATTGTTGCTCGGTTAAATCAAAACGGGTGGCAACATTCGGCGCCCAGAACACACCGTAAGCCTCGTTCCAATGGCCCCGAATACCACTGACCACTTCCCAACGGTCGCCAAGAAACCAATCGTCCTGTGCGTAGGCTTCGACGCTTTGCTGATCGGACGGTTCTATTTCTGCTTCGCCGGAATCTTCATTGGTTTGACCAAGAAATGCCGTGGTTACCCGAGTACCCACCACCTGTTCGTGACCCAAAAAATCGAAAAACAATCGACCATCGGCAGAGGCATTCCACAACTCACTGGTGCGTAAACTGGTTTTATGGGTTTCGGCCTCTTCGTACGAGCCCACCAGAATCAATTCGGCCGACTCACTCTGGCCGTGGTATTGGCCGCCAAGGTTCCAATATTCTTCGGTGCTTTCCTGTGGCTCTGTGCCGGACGGACGACTCAAATCCCAGCCACTCCAACTCACACCCAGGCTGTGATTGATGTCGCCACGAATGTCCCAGCGCTCATCCAATGACCAGGACAAACCTTGGTCGGTCTGGTCTTCCCATGTCTCAGGCGTGCGATCAAAACCGTTGTCCTGACTGACGGAAAACGTGGATGCCAGTTGCCCACCCAACAAAGGCGTTACCACGCGGCCATCCACATCGGTTCGGGTTGGGCCACGATCCGTACTGGCTTCTGCCTGACGCGCCCGGACGCCAATTTCATACCCCGGTTCTTCCGCCTGCCGAGTGATTAAATGCACCACTCCGCCCATGGCTGAGCTGCCATACAGCGACGACGCATTGGCGGACACAATTTCAATGCGCTCGACATTCGCCAATCGCACTTTGCGGGTATCGATGTTGGATTTATTGGCCTGGTTCAGCGGCACGCCATCGACCAACACCAGAACGTGTTTTTCGCTCATGCCGTTCAGTTGAATCGACGACCCCGTCTGCCCATGCGTCTGTATCAACTGAATGCCCGGTACATCAGCCAGCAAGTCTTCCAGCGTGGCCGCTTGCGAGCTTTCGATGGCTTCCCGGGTGATTACTTGCACCGGAACGGGGCTTTCTTCGATCAGGGTTTCGCTGAGTGTGCCGGTGATAACGACGGTTCCCAGCGGCAGGGCTTCTTCCGTCGAAGTGGCTTCTTCAGCCTGAACAGCGCTGACGAAAACCAGCATCCCGGTTGCGGCGGCGCACCACAGCAAACGCTGCGGCAGGGGTTGGCGAATTCTCTTCATCTCTTCTGATAACCATTTGTAAATGCAAATACTTATCAATTACTATAGAGAGAACGCCGATCTTGCGTCAACAACAAATGAGATTGGTTCTCATATAAATTGGATAACGGACATTCAGAGGCACCCCATGATTCACGCTGAACTGGCTCGCGCCTGGGCGACGCTCAAGGCTGACAACCCCAAACTGCGCATTCGCAACGCTGCCGAACATCTGGGCGTGAGCGAATTGGATTTGCTGTTAACCCGCCTGAACGAAGGCGTTACCTGGCTGACGCTCAGCGCCCAGCAACTGGCAAGTCGCCTGCCCACACTCGGCCGGGTAATGGCGCTGGTGCGTAACGACCACGCCGTGCACGAAACCAGCGGTGTGTTTGCCGACCTCAAAGGCGGCGAACAGGTCGGGCTGTTTTTGGGCGAGCAGGACCAACGCCTGTTCTTTTCCCAGTGGGCATTTTTCCTGGCGGTGGAAGAAGACGAACGCCACAGCCTGCAAGTGTTCGATGCCAGCGGCACGGCGGTGATCAAGATTTATCGCAAAGACGACAGCAACGTGGACGCCTGGAACAGCCTGGTCGCTGAATTCGCCGGCACGCTCGATGCCGCTCCGGCTTTGGCGGCGGTAGAAGCGCACGTCCGCCAACCGCTGTCGGCCGACACCGAACAGTTCCGCGCCGACTGGCAAGCAATAACCGACGTGCACCAATTCCACGGTTTGCTGAAGAAATACGAGGTTGATCGTTTAAGCGCGCTCGAAGCCGCCGGTGCGGATTTGGCCGAACGCGTTGACGTGGACGCCTGCGAAACCGTCATCACCGCCTGCCGCGACCGCGCCATTCCGTTGATGACGTTTGTGAACAACAAAGGCGCGGTGCAAATTCACACCGCCGTGCCGCAAAAACTGCTGCGCACCGGCCCCTGGTTCAACATTCTCGACCCCGGTTTCAACCTGCACCTGAGCACCGAAGCCATCGATTCCGCCTGGGTGATTCGTCGCCCGACCAGCGACGGACAAGTGACCTCGCTCGAAGCCTTCGATGCGCAAGGCCGCACCATCGTGCAGTTTTTCGGCGAACGCCGCGAAGGCAACGCCGAACGTGCCGACTGGCGCGCATTGATGGACGAACTCAGCGCCGCCGAGGTGACCGCATGAAATTGAAATGCGCTTTGGTGTTGGTCGTCACCGTGCTGTTCTGCGGCCTGGCGCAAGCGGAACGCCTGGTGACGATTGACGGCTCAATCACCGAAATCGTCTACGCCCTTGGGGCTGACGATCGCCTGGTCGGTGTCGATACCACCTCGATTTACCCGCAAGCCGCCACCGAATTGCCGGATGTCGGCTACATGCGCACGCTGTCGGCCGAAGGCATTCTGTCGCTGGCGCCGGAGCGCATCATCACCACCGAAGACGCCGGCCCGGCCGATACGCTGGAGCAGTTAATCGCCGCTGGCGTGCAGATCGACATTCTCGATAACGACCCCAGCCTCGACGGCCTGAAAACCAAAATTCAGGCCACCGCCGATGCGCTGGGTTTGAGTGACGCCGGCGCTCAGCTTGCCGCCAATGTTGATGGCGAAGTGCGCGCCGCCCAGCAGGCGTTGCAGCAAAGCGTCGGTCGCCTGAATGTGATGTTTGTAATGGATGGCGGTTCGCGTGGCTTCCAGGTCGCCGGCACCGGAACGCTGGCGAACGGCGCTTTGCAGGTTGCCGGTTTCAATAACGTTTTCGCCAGCATCCAGGGCTACAAACCGCTGACCCCGGAAGCGGCCATCGAAGCCAACCCGGATGCGATTCTGGTGTTTCACAGCCAGAACGACCTGGCGACGCTCGCCGCCAACCCGGCGCTGCGTTTAACCCAAGCCGTCGAAAACGGCCGCATTTACAGCGTCGATGACATCGACTTGTTGGCTTTCGGCCCGCGCCTGGGCTGGTCGCTGCAACAACTGGCGGAGCGCATGGCTGACGCTTCATGAACACCACGCCGTTTTCGTTGGCAATGGTGGCGCTGTTGGCGCTCGCTGTTGTTATGGCGCTCGCCATTGGCGCGGTGCCGGTGTCGCTCGATCAGCTCGGTTTATGGACGCTGCGCTGGTGGCCGGGCAACGCCATTGAACTGCCGCGCCACATTGAAATTGTGCTCAGCGACATCCGCGCACCGCGTTTGTTGATGGGTATGTTGATCGGCGCGTCGCTGGCAATGGCCGGCGCGTCGATTCAGGGTTTGTTTCGCAACCCGCTGGCCGATCCGGGTTTGATCGGTGTATCCAGCGGCGCTGCCCTGGCGGCACTGGCGGTGATCGTGCTCGGCAATACGTTGCTCGCCGGCTGGATGACGACCTTCGGATTTCTGGCGTTGCCACTGGCTGCCTTCGGCGGCGCGCTGGGCGTGACCTGGATCATTTATTGGATCGCCAAACGCACGCCCGGCGGCGGGCAAATCACCACGCTGATTTTGGCCGGTGTCGCCATCACCGCTTTCGCCGGCGCGGTGTCTGGCGTGCTGACGTTTTTAGCGAACGACGCCGCGCTGCGTTCGTTCACCTTCTGGAGCATGGGCTCGCTGGCGTCGGTCACCTGGCGCGATCTGGCTATCGCTGCGCCCTGGATTCTGGTGTCGCTGATCGCCTTTCCGCTACTGGCCCCGGCACTGAATGTATTGCTGATGGGCGAAGCGGTGTGCGAACACCTGGGCATCGACCCGCATCGCATTCGCCGACGGGTGTTTATTTTTACGGCCCTCGCCGTGGGCGCGGGTGTCTCTGTTGCCGGCATGATCGGCTTTGTCGGCCTGGTGGTGCCGCATCTGGTGCGGCTGTCCATCGGGCCCGACCACCGGGCGTTGATTCCCCTGTCCGGTATTGTCGGCGCAGCCTTGCTGGTCTGGGCCGACATTCTGGCGCGCATTGTGGTGGCACCGGCGGAGTTGCCCATTGGCATCATCACCTCGCTGATCGGCGGGCCGTTTTTTCTGTATTTATTGCTGCGTCACAATGGGAGCGCGCTGAACCATGATTAACGCTCAGCAACTAGTTTGGCGCGCCGGACAGCGCACCTTGGTCAACGGCATCGACCTACAACTGAAGCCGGGCGAACTGGTCGCGGTATTGGGTGCCAACGGTGCTGGTAAATCATCGTTGCTGAAAATCCTGTCCGGCCAATGGCCGCTGCAAAGCGGCACGGTGGAATTCGACGGCCAACCGCTCAGCGATTTTTCGCGCGCCGACTTAGCCAAAGTACGAGCGGTTATGCCGCAATCGAGCCCGCTGAGTTTTCCGTTTCGGGTGTGGGAAGTGGTCGCGCTTGGCCGCACGCCTTACGGCCGCAAACGCAAAGCGGTAGAGAAAAAACTGGCGCTGGAACGGCTGCGTTTAACCGGCACCGTACACTTAGCAGAGCGTTTATTTCCAACGCTCTCGGGCGGCGAAATGCAGCGCGTGCAATTGGCGCGTGTACTGCACCAGTTGTTGTCGTCACCGGCCGAGCATCGCTACTTATTTTTGGACGAATGCACCGCGAGTTTAGACCCGGCGCACCAACATCAAGTCTTTCAATTGGTGCGGCAATTAACCGCGCAAAAAATCGGTGTGTTCGCCATCGTGCACGACATCAATTTAGCCGCTCAATACGCCGACCGGGTATTGCTAATGAAGGCGGGCCGGCCGTTGGTGCTCGGCCCAGTGAAGGAAAGCTTAACCCCGGCTCGGGTTGCCGAAGCGTTCGCACTGCGCACCCACTGCCTGGTGCACCCGGAGGCGGACTGGCCGTTGTTGGTGGCACAGCGCGAGCCGGTGGAGCCGTTGCATCGGTAATGGCGTTGGGTTGGGTTGCAAACCGGCCGTGGGTGGCGACAAAAAAAGCGGGCCCCAGCCCGCTTCAAAAAACCGCTTAAATGCCAACGCCGGCGAGCACAAAACCGGCCGGCGTATGGCGGTGCGCCAGGCACCGCCGTGTAACCCTTAGCGTTCCAACGCCTGAATATTGGTTTTCAGGCCCAACTGCCAGTTTTCGCCATCGGTGGATTTCCAGACGTCGTTGAGGGGGGATGCGGTGATATTTTTATCCGCCCCGCCGATCACAAAAAGCGCGTTGTTGAAGACGACGGCCTGATGGTATTGGCGAGCGGCGAAAGGGTTGTTGCCACTCGCGGCCAGTTTCCAGGTGCTGCCATCGGATGAGACCCAGACGTTGTTGGAAACAGGGTCCTGACCCCCAATCACCCAGAGATGTTGATCGAAGACCACGGCTTGGTGGCTATTGGTTGGCAGGTTTGGCGTGCCCTCGAGCAATTCAATCGTTACGTCGGTCCAGGTTTCACCATTGGTGGAAGTCCAGATAGCAGCGGCGCCATTGCCATCACGGCCCAGCAGCCAGAGGGCCTTGCCATTGCCGTTATCAAACACCACCACCTGGTGCTCAGTCTGCCCCGCAGGCAGATTGCTGTTGTGTTTCGTCCAGGTATCACCATCGACCGAGGACCAGACATCGGCATTGTTGGAACCCCCGATGACCCACAGCTTGTCTCCCTCACCGTCGCCTGCGTTGAACACCACGACCTGGGGATATAAGCGAGGGCTGAATCGCTCGGAACCGGCTGGTTGGGTGTGCTCCGTCCAGGTGATGCCATTGGGTGATGACCAGACGTCGTTTAGGGCATTATTTCCATCCGTGCCGCCAATCACCCAAAGCTGGTCGTTGAACACCACTGCACCGTGCGAAGAGCGAGGTGTGAAAAAGGCTTCCTGGTTTACGTCCACCGGTGTCCAGTTCAGGCCGTCGGGTGAGGTCCAGAGGTCGTTGAGGTTTCTTAGTGAATCATTGCCACCAATCAACCAGAGCTGTTCGCCGGTGCCGTCGTCAAAGCTCACTACTTGGTGGTAGCGGCGCGCAAAGAAGTCGGCTTGGGCGCTGCGGTGCTGCCAGTGTTCGCCATCGCTGGACGACCAGGTGTCATTTAGAAAATAACCCCTTAGGTCACCACCGATCAGCCAAAGCGATTCATCGGCCCCATCGTTGGCGACGACCACCTGGTGGTACGCACGAGGCGGAAAATCCGCTGGCGGATCCTGCTCTGTCCAGACTTTGCCGTCCGGGGATGACCAGATATCGTTTTTGTTGTCACCGTCAACGCCCCCAATCACCCAGAGTTGGTCGTCGAACACCGCAGCTTGGTGCGCATAACGCGCCGAAAAGCGTTCCTCTTCGGGGTCGAGTTCAACTTGGTTCCAGGTGAGGCCGTCGCTGGACCGCCAGATGTCGTTGTTGCGTTGGAACGATTCATTCCGACCGCCGATCACCCAGAGTTGTTCGCCATCGTCCGCGTTGAATGCCACCACTTGATGGTCAATAAGTTTCGGCAAGGGCTCGCCGGAGGCCCCGGCGCCACCCAGGGCTATTTGCGGGGTAATCCAGTCGCCATTGTGGAGCAGATAGACATTGTTGGTGGCACTGCCACTGCTTTCTTCCCCACCAATCACCCAGAGGGTGTTCTCGGGGTCGCCCGGCTCAGTCGCGGCGATGTTCTCGAACACTACGACCTGGTGCCTATTAAGGGCTATCGGCAGGCTGGTTTTTGACTCCCAGTTCAGCCCGTCCGCCGAGGCCCAGACGGCCTGTTGAGGCCCAGCGTTAATACCGTCATCCTTCCAACCGCCGATCACCCAGAGTTTGTTCTGGTAAATCACCACCTGGTGATAGGCAAGAGGCCCGAAGTCTGCTTCAGCATCGCGCAACACCCACTGCACCCCATCGGGTGAGGACCAGATTTCAGCGCTGTTCCCACCAGGAATGTCACCCCCAAGTAGCCAAAACTCCCCGTTAAAAAACACCGCCTGGTGCGCCGCTCGCGGCGAAAACCGGCTGGGGCTGAGCAGGGTGTTGAGGCGTTGTCCGCCCTGGCGCAGTTGGTAGTAGCCGGGGTGACTGAGGGTGAGGGCTGTGTCGGTGAAGGCTTCGGTGGTGTTATTGAGGGTGTAGATGTTGGGGTTGGTGCAGCTCATGGTGTTGTCGGTATCAAACTCGCAGTCCCGGTCGCTGCTGGCGTGCAGTTCGGCACCGGCCAGGGGTTTCGATAACCGCAGTTGGGACGATTCGGTTCCAACCCAGGCTTCCAGTTGGACGGTGCCGGTAAACGGATCGTCATTGTCAGTGCCATTGCCGGCGCCGGAACAACCGGCCAGCGCCAGCACGGCCAGACATGGCAAGGTGATGCGTTGCCAAAGGGAACATTTGTTCATGGTGAGAGCCTCTCAGTAGGGCACTTTTTCAGGGCGTTTTTTTTAAGGCGTTTCTTTAGCCGGGCGCGTTTTAGCGTTTTAAAAGTGCCGGGATTAAAAGTGCCATTGGGTGCCAATTAATGAGCGATAGCGCGCTTATCCAGCGCGTTCGCCGAGTCTACGAGAGGGCCATTTGAGGCATCGTTTTACCGATCGTTTTATTTCGAGGCATTCGTTTGAAAAACGTGCATTTAGTTATCAGGAACGTTTGAGGCGTTAGCACATAGTGGGCTGGGCCAAAAAAAACGGCCGCCTGTTCGGCGGCCGTTTGCGTTATTGCTTTGCAAGTTGGGGCGTCAGTTCTGCCGCCAACGTTGCCCATCGCTGCTGGAGCAAACCTGCTGTTCCAGTGTGACGCCATTAGCGGTGCCGTTGTTCAACAGGCCCAGGCACAAACCACTCAAACGTGACTGCAATTGGAAGTAGCCGTCGCCGGTATCGACTGGCAACCATTGCTGGTTGTTGCCGCCGTTGCAGGTCCATTGCTGGACGTTGGCGCCGGCGCTGGTGCTGTTGTTGTCGACGTCCAGGCATTTGCCGGAATGCTCGGCGGTCAGCGTCAGGTAGCCGGCGCTGGTGGGTGTGGCTTGCCAGCGTTGGTTGGCGTTGTTGTGGCAACCCCAGAGCAACACATCGTCGCCGTCGGCGTTGCCCGCGCCTTCCACATCGGCGCAGCGGCCGCTGGATTTCGATTGCAGGCGGCTGGTGCCGGTCAGCAGTGCCTCCGGGCCTTCCAGTTGCAACAGATAACTCGCCAGTTGATTGCGCTGTTGCACCGTTAGGGTGTCGGTGCCGCCGTGGCTGCTGGAATCGAGGACGTCGGCCAGCGTGGCGGCCTGGCCGTTGTGCAGGTACGGCGCTTTGAACCAGAGGCCGAGCAGCGACGGGGTGTCGAAACCGACGCCAGCGAGCGTCTGGCCGCTGCCCTGGCCGGAGTTGGTTTGGATGGTACCAACGTCGTGGCGCAGGCCGTCGGCGAAGTAGTCACCGCTGTGGCAGGAGGCGCAGTTGAGGTTGTTGAACAGCGTCTGGCCGGCTACGGCGTCGGCGGTGAGGCTGCCGTCGCCATTGCGGTACGGGCTCGGCGGGGTTTCGTTGAGCGAGGTGACGTAGGCGGCGAGATCATCCAAGTCGGCATTCAGGCCGGCTTTGGCGGCGCCGAGCGGGTCGGCGGTGGCGGCAAAGTCGGACGCCGACAGGAAGCCGCTGCCACCGAACTCGTTGCGAATGTCGTTTTCGAAGTCGTGGATTTCGTCGAAATTCGCGGTCCAGTGGACGTTGCCATCGCGCGTGCCGGCGGCACCGATCAGGCTGCGGGTGTTGCGCAGGCCTTCGCCACGGTTGGTGAAGTCCCAGACGCGGCCGTCGGAGTCGCCGCCAAGGTGACAGGAGGCGCAGGTGATGTAGCTGTCGAGCGCCATGCGCGTGTCGGCGGCGTTGTAGAAGATACGCTTGCCGTTCAGTACCGAGGCCGACAGGGCTTCAACGGCAACGGTGTCGATCAGCGCCAGTGACGGGGCCAGGAAGTCGTCGCCGTCGATCAAGCCGCCGGTATCGAACACTTCCACGCTGCGACCCATAAAGTTGTGCACGTACAGGCGGCGGCCGTCGTCGCTGATGGCCAGGCCTTTGGGCGCGCGGTCGGTGATCAACTGACCGAGGCTGGAGCCGGCGTAGGCGTCGAGCAGTTCGACTTTGTTGTTGGCTTGCAGCGCGACGAACACGTAGTCACCGAGCGGGGTGAACACGGCGTCGCTGGCGAGGTTCGAATCGTTGAAATCGAACTGGGCGGCGAAGTCTTCGTCGTGTGTTGCCAGGTCGATTTGCGAAACGATGGTGCGCACGGTGCTTTCAAAGGTCAGCGCCTGGCCGCTTAAGAAGGTGCCGCGACCGGTGTTGACCTTTTGCGACGGCACCCAGGCGCGGTCGCCATCGGGCGAGATGGTCACGGCGGCCAGGTAGTTCGGGTAGCCCTGGGCTCGGTCTTCGCCATCGACGGTGGTGGTGTCGTTTTGCAGCACGATGGTTTCAGCCAGGTTCAAACCGGCGGCGCTGACCCGCCAGACTTCGCCTTGCGGCTGCACCGGCGAGATAAAGCGCGTCACGTAGATGTTCTGGCCGTTGGCCGAGACCGCCAGACCCCGCGGCGTTGAGCCGAGGCTGAGGCTGTCGAGCTGGGCGCCGGTGCCGGTGTCGAGCGACAGCAGTTCGCCGCTGGCTTCCAGGCTGACGTACAGCGCGCTGCCGGTCGAACTAAACACCACGCCGTACGGCCGCGAGCCGCGTGGCAGATCGACCGTGGTGACCACTGCACCGCTGGTGCCGTTGAGCACACTCAGGCTGTCGCTGCCCTGGTTCGCCACCCAGACATCGCCGTTGTTGGCAACGGCCAGCGTGCGCGGTTCTGCACCGACGCTGACTTCCCAGGCCACTTGCAAGGTGCTGGCGTTGATCGCCGTGACGGTGCCGGCATCGGTGTTGGCGGTGTAGATGCGGCCATTGGCCTGAACGATGCTGGAGGTGCGCGTCGGCGCTTGCGCTGTGAGCGTGCGATGCACCGTTTGCAGCCGGTTGGCAGTGGCGGTGTCGAGGCTGGCATCGCGCACGGTGACGATCACCGGGTAGTGGCCGGCAGTGGTGTAGCTGTGGCTGGCGTTCGGGTTGGTGCTGAACGCGCGGTTGCTGCCGTCGCCGAAGTCGTAGGCGTATTCCAGCGTGCCATCGCCACCATCGCCGACGGCGGCAAACTGCACGCTCTGGCCGGCTTCGACCGCACCCGGCGCGGGCAGTTCAACGCTGAGCGGTGCGATGAATTCATCGAACAGGGCGCGTTGTTCGCTGGCGCTGTCGGTGAAGGTGCCGCTGGAGACTTGCGTCCAACTGTTGCCATCGGCGCTGACTTCTACGCGGTAGTTGGCGATGCGGCCGTTGGAGCTGTTCTGGCGTGGCAGGTAGTCGATGCCGCCCAGCACCCGGCCTTCATTCAGCTTCAGTGTGATGTGGTGCGGGTGCACCGGGTCAGCCGCCTGCCATTCGGTGTGCCAGAAGGTGGCGGGGTTGTTGTCGATGGCGTTGAAGGCGGAGCCGTCTTCGCCGGCCAGCTCTTCGCTGTCGACGTCGTACAGGTCCAGATTGGCGACCGAAATCGCATTCAGGTTGTTGTCGAGCACCGTCAGTTCGGCAACCGAGCTCCAGGCTTCGCCGTTCACTTCCGAGTCGGCAATCAGTTTCACGAAGCAGACTTCATCGCCGGTGGCGTTGCAGCCCTGCACCGGTTGCAGCGCGCTGAATTCATAGAGCGCGGCCCAGGAATTCGGCGGCAACGAGGTGAAGTTCACGCGCATGTATTGAGCGGTGACCGGGCTGAAGGTGAGCGTTTGCTGGATGGTGGTCTCCGGGTTGTTGCTGCGGTCGGCAACTTGCGTCCAGCTGCTGCCGTCGCTGGAGACGTCGATGGTGTAGTTGTATTGCTCGCCACCGAATTCGAAGGTCAGTTGCGCGCCGGAGAATTCGTGCGGCGTGCCGTAATCGACCTGGAACCACTGCGGTACGGAGCCACTGCTGGCGGTCCAGCGGGTGCCGAAATCGCCGTCGTTGCCATCGCTGGCCGGGTGGCCGGCTTCGGTGGTGCTGGCGCTGGCGGTGCCGCCGCCGATCGGGCAGTTCTCGGTGCAGTCGGCCGAGCCGGAACCGTCGCCGGTGGTGAAGGTGGAGCTGAACGCCACATCCGTTGCGTTGCCGGACCAGTCGGTAATGCCACCGGCAGGAACGATCACTTCATAGGTGGTGTTGGCTTGCAGCGCCGCAGCCGGCGTGAAGTTCACAATGTCGGCCTGGCCGCTGTACTGGCCGGCCAAGGGTACGGTGCTGCCCTGCTCGCGCACGATAAAGGTGGTGTTATCGAGCGAGCTGATCAGGGCGTTGTCGGCCAGTGCCAAACCGATGCGGCTTTTCAGACCCTGGTTGGTGGCACCGTCACGTGGGCTAACCTGAGTGACGTTAGGGCCGGTCGAATCGGCCGAGGTTTGTTGAACAACAAAGCCATTGCCGCTGCCGTGGTCGTTACCGATATAAACCAGGTTACCGAACACCGACACCTGACCGTGGTCGCTGCCGCCACCGACACCCAAATTGCCCTCGCCCAGCAAAACCGGATCGGCCGGGGTGCTCATATCGATGACGCTGACGTCTTCCTGGTTGCCGGAGAAATAGCGGTCGCCCTGGGTGGCGCAATAGAGCGCTTCGTCGATGCGCAGTTCGTTTTTGCTCAGTTCGACAAACTGCGATGGGTCGCTGATATCGACCACCTGCATATAGGCCGGTGTGCCACGGTTGGTGAACATCACTTGCGAGCCGTTGAAACAGACGGCGTAAAAACGCTGGCCGGGCGCGTAGGTTGCCAGCAGTTGCGGCTGGCCGGGGTCGCTGATGTCGATGCTGGCGACGCGGCCGTTGGTGTCCATGCTCGACACGATCATGTGGTTGCCCATGGCGAAGATCGGCCCGATGCGGAAACCGCCGAGCAAAGAAATCGGCGTGCGGCTGACGATTTCCAGATTGTTGATGTCGCTGGTGTCGATCACCGTGATGCCCTGGTTGGCATTGGCGACGTACAGGTACGGCGCTTGCCAGGTCAGTTGCCAGGAGGTGTTGGTGTAATCGCCGGCGGCGATGTTGGGAATGTCGAAGGCGGTGACGCGCACCGGCGGCACGCCGGGGCCGACGTCGGTGAAATCCCAGATTTCCACGCCATAGCCGGTGGGAATGGCGGCGTAGAAGCGGCCATCCTGAATGGAAAAGCCGGTGCCGTGGTTTTCGCGGAAATCGCCGGTTTCACCTAAAAAGTGTGGGTCCTGCTGGCCGTTGCTGTAGCCGTTATAGGCGTCGCCAAAGCTGTAGGTGGAATCGTATTTGCGCGCTACCTGAGTCGGGTTGCGCGGGTCGGAAACGTCCAACACCAACCAGCCGCCGGACGAATGGCCGTGGTCTGGCGCGAAGATGCCAACGAAATAACCGTTGTACATATAACCCAGGTTCAAGCCAAACGCGGCCGCCGGGTCGTTGGAATTGTTGGGAATGCCGAGCGAGCCATCGACCATCGAAATGCGCTGGTACAGCTCATTGGCGTTGTAGTTGAGATTGCCCAAGCCCGGCCCATTCAGGGCGAAAGCGGCGGGCACGGCGGCCAGCGACACCAGCGCCGCCAACAGCATCCTTCTTATTGTTTTCATTGTGATCTCCTTGCCGAACGAACGACGCACGGTTCGTTCGGACGCACTGTGATTGGCAAGCAAACCGGCTGAGCCTTGTTGTGGTGAGACGTGTTCGGCTCGGTCCGGTTGATCCTTCAAAGACGTCTAAAGCGGGCAACCTCCTTAACCGCGACGGGCTCCAGCCGCATCGCCGACGTTACAAAGCGCTTCAGGCAACCCGCTCCAGGGCACCCGGATATGGAACAGACCACCGGCTTCGGGCTCGCGCTCAAGGGCAGCGGCGCTGAGTTCGAATTGGGCGGTGCAGATAAACAGATCGCGCAGGTCCGGCCCGCCGAAGGTGCAGCGGGTGACCTGGGAAACCGGCAGGTGAATGCGGGCGCTGAGCCGGCCATCGGGCTCGAATCGGCTGACACAGCCGCCGCCCCAGTGGCAGACCCAAAGGCCGCCTTGATCGTCGCAACACAGGCCGTCGGGTTTGCCATCGGCTTCGGTGAAGCTGGCGAATATTTGCGCTGGCCCGAGTGCGCCGCTGACTGGGTTGAGGTCGTAGCAGCGAATCTGGCGGTGAAACATATCGACCGCGTACAGGCGCTTGCCGTTCGGGCTGGCGGCGATGCCGTTGGCGACGGCGAAACCCCGGTCCACTTTGTCGCAGTGCAATTGGGCATCGAGGCGGTACAAAGCGCCGGCGGGGCGTTCCAGATCAGCCTCGCACAGGCTGCCGGTCCACAGGCGGCCGGCGCGGTCGGCCACGGCGTCGTTCAGGCGGACATCGGCTTCGTTGGCGGTGGGGTCGAGCAGGAAGGCGGTGGTTTTGAAGTCGGCATCAAGGCGATACAGGCCGCTGCGGCTGGCGGCAATCCAGCCATCGGCGTCGGTCGGCACCAGAGCGGTGATGCCGATATCGACGCTGTAAACGCTGTGCTGGCCGCTGGCGGGGTGGAAGCGGTGAAGGCGGTCGCTTTCGATATCGGCCCACACCAACGTGGCCGAATCGGCGCACCAGATCGGGCTTTCACCGATCACATCGGCGCAGTGCAAGACGCAGTTGGGGGTGTCGGTGAAGGCTGTATCGAGCGGTTGGGCGAAGGTCATCACGCAGGTTCCGCAGGTTGTTATTTTTTGACCAACCTAGCCTTCGCCTGCTTTAAAGTCAAAATAATGAGACAAATAATCTCATTATTGAAATATATTTCAGTTTTGCACGCCGTCGAGCACCTGACCGAGTTCTTTCGCCGCCCGCTGCATGGCCGGAATATGGCTTTTCAGTTCGTCCAGCGAGCAGCGAATCACCGGGCCGTGAGCGAACAAACAGGCCACCAACTGACCATCGCCAGTACGCACCGGCACCGAGACGGCCACCATGCCGTCGATGAATTCTTCGTTGTCAGTACCGTAGCCCTGAGCGCGAATCCGTTCCAATTCTGCGGCCAGTTCGTTGGGGTCGGTTTGGGTATTGCGGGCGCGTTTGTCGAGCGGCAGGTTGCGGATGACCCGCTCGCGGGCGGTTTTCGGCAACAGCGCTAAATAGAGTTTGCCGCTGGCGGTGCACCAGATGGGTACTTCCGAGCCGACCGGCAAATGCACCTGCAACGGCCAGTTGGCCTGAACGCGGTCGTAATAAAGCATGTCGGTGCCGTTGGGAATGGAAATGCCGCAGGTTTCGTCAACTTCACGTGCCAGCCCCTGCAAGATGGCTTGACGCTGAATCTTCACCTCGTTGCTGCTGAGCACACCCAACGCCACCTGCTGCAAAGCCGGGCCGGGGACCACATTGCCTTTGAGGTTGATCTGCAAAAAACCCGCTTCTTCCATCTGCTGTACCAGGCGATGCACCGTGGCTTTGGGAATATCGAGTTCGTCGATCAGGCTGGGCAGCGAAGCCCCGCGTTCGGCCAGGCTGACGGTTTTAACGATGTCGAGCACACGCAGGATGGAAGAGCCTTTTTCGCGGCGTTGCGTCATGGGCGGGAAGTGCTCCGTGGCGGTGGGTGGAAAGTGGGCAGACTATAACATGGGCATTGTTAGCGGTTTATCGAGCACTGATGAAAACAGTTCCTGCATTGAACCGTTTATTGCTCATCGATACCTTGGGTTTCCCAGGCGAGATCCGGTGTGCCGGCCCAGCCGGCTCAAGGCCGGGATGACGCAGTGACGTTTTTCGATGCACCTCACCATTCACATCTAAGCACCTATAAAAACCACGTCATCCCGGAAAGCCAGCGGCTTATCCGGGATCTCACCTGGGCAACCGAAACAAACGAGAGATCCGGTGTTCCAGCCCAACCGGCTCAAGGCCGGGATGACAAAGTGATGTTGGGCGGCCCATCTTAGCGTTCATATTTAAAGCACCCACAAAAACCACGTCATCCCGGAAAGCCAGCGGCTTATCCGGGATCTCACCTGGGCAACCGAAACAAACGAGAGAAAGCCATTTGCTGTAGCTGCAAAAAACAAGGGCGATTGCGTCCGACTGGCACTCACCAAACTCTACTCAGTTTTTTTTGAATCCAAGTGCAACTGACCTGCTTTACCCCAATGACTATCGTCATAATCCTGCAGGAAAATCGTCACCGCTTCCGGCGCAACACCATAACTGGTGACAAAAGCGTCGGTGATTTTTGCCACCAATTCACGCCGTTGTTCCAGCGTTCGGCCCGGCGATTGGGCAACCGTTACCACGGGCATAAACCGCTCCTTCAGGGTTGGTAAAAACAAGGGCGCATCCCTGCGCCCAACAATCATCCGTGCTCCGCTCTGATGGCGGTTTTTGGACAGGCAGTCATTGGCCGAAGCCGTCTTGCATCACACTCGATGGTGATCATTTCATCGTTGGCATGACAAACTCAGCCGGGGCTGCAACCTGGCTGTCGGGCCAACGGGTGGTGATGGTTTTCATGCGCGTGAAGAAGCGTACGCCGTCCGGGCCGTGCATGTGCAGCGGGCCAAACAACGAACGCTTCCAGCCACCGAAGCAGTGGTAGGCCATGGGCACCGGAATCGGCACGTTGACGCCGATCATGCCGACCTGAACTTCTTCGCCGAAGCGTCGTGCGGCCTGGCCGTCGCGGGTGAATATCGCGGTGCCGTTGCCGTATTCGTGAGCGTTGATCAGTTGCACGGCGCTGTCGAAATCGGGCACGCGTACCACGCATAAAACCGGGCCAAAAATTTCTTCGCGGTAGATGGTCATGTTCGGTTGCACATGATCGAACAGGCAGCCGCCGATAAAGAAGCCGTCTTCGTGGCCGGGTACTTTTAAATCGCGGCCATCGACCACCAGTTGCGCGCCCTGCTCGGCGCCGCTGTCGACGTAGCTGTGTACCTTGTCGCGGTGTGCGCGGGTGATCAGCGGGCCCATGTCGTTTTCATCGTTCACGCCATAACCGGCACCGATTTTCAGCGCTTCGACGCGGGGTTTTAATTGCTCGACCAGCGCATCGCCGACGGCATCGGTAACGGCCACAGCCACAGAAATTGCCATGCAGCGTTCACCGGCCGCGCCGTAGGCGGCACCCATCAAGGCGCTGACCGCGCCGTCGAGATCGGCATCGGGCATCACCACCAGGTGGTTTTTCGCTCCGCCCAGCGCCTGGGCGCGTTTGCCGTGACGGCTGGCGGTTTCATAAATGTATTCGGCAATGGGCGTGGAGCCGACAAAGCTGACCGCCTGGACGCGCTCGTCGGTGAGCAAGGTATCGACGGCTTCTTTATCGCCATTGACGACGTTGAGCACGCCATCGGGCAAACCGGCTTCACGCAGCAATTCGGCCAGTCGCAGCGCCACCGACGGATCTTTTTCCGAGGGTTTCAAGATAAAGGTGTTACCGGCGGCGAGCGCGATGGGGAACATCCACATCGGCACCATGGCCGGGAAGTTGAACGGCGAAATACCGACGCAGACACCCAGCGGCATCATCTGGCTGTGGGTATCGACGCCGGTGCCGACGTTGCGGCTGTATTCGCCTTTTTGGGCGTGCGGCATGCCGCTGGCGAATTCGACCACTTCCTTGCCACGCGTCAGTTCGCCGCGTGCGTCCGACAGCACCTTGCCGTGCTCGCGGCTGATCAGTTCGGCCAGTTCGTCTTCGTGTTCTTCCAGCAGGGCTTTAAAGCGAAACAGCACCCGCGCACGAGTGAGTGCCGCCGCGGTAGACCAGGCCGGAAAGGCCGCTTGGGCGGCGGCGATAGCGACGCGGGTGTCGTCGGCCGAGGCCAGTTGCACCTTGGCTTGTACCTGGCCGGTCGCCGGGTCGTAGACATCGGCGAGGCGGTCGCTGGTACCGCTGACGCGGGCGTTATTGATGAAGTGTTCAATCGTTTTCATAGGGCTTTCCTTTAAGACTGATTCCAGACGGTTTCGTAAAGCGTGACAATTTCGGCCGCCGTCGGCACACGCGGGTTGTTGCCGGGCGAACCCGAGGCCAGCGCCTGTTCGGACATCAATTCCAGCTTGCCGAAGAAGTCGGCCTCTTTGATGCCGAAGCCGGCCGGCGTCGGTACTTTCAGTTCGTCGTTCAAGGCTTTCAGTTCGGCCAGTAATTTGGCGTTGGCCGAGGCATCGCTGTCGCTCGCACTGGCAATGCCCATGGTGCGGGCGCAGGTGGCGTAGCGCTGTTGCGCGGCCGGAATCGACCATTCGGTGATCGCAGGCAACAGCATGGCGTTGCTCAGGCCGTGCGGTACGTGAAAGTGCGCGCCAATCGGCCGGCTCATGCCGTGCACCAACGCCACCGAGGCGTTGGAAAAGGCGACGCCAGCGAGCGTTGCGCCGAGCATCATGGCTTCACGCGCTGGTTTGTTATCGGGCTCGTGGTAGACGCGGCGCAGGTTGGGGGCAATCAGTTCGATGGCGGCCAGCGCCTGGCGGTCGCTGAACGGGTTCGCCTTCTGGCTGACGTAGGCTTCGATGCCGTGGGTCAGTGCGTCGATGCCGGTATCGGCGGTGACCCGCGCTGGGGCGGTCATCGACAGTTCGTAGTCAATCACCGCTGCCACCGGCATAAAACCCAGGCCCATGCAGAGCATTTTCTCGTCGGTTTTGGCGTCGGTGATGATGGTGACGCGGGTGGCTTCGGAGCCAGTGCCGGCGGTGGTGGGAATGGCGATGACCGGCAGGCCAGCTTCATCGAGGATGCGCGGCACTTTGTAATCGGCCATCTGGCCGCCGTAGGCACCGAGAATGGCGATGGCCTTGGCGCTGTCGATGGCCGAGCCGCCGCCGAGGGCGATCAGCGCATCGAAGTCGCCGGCTTTTACCTGCTCGACGGCTGGCAACAGTGAATCTTCGGTCGGCTCGGCCATGGTGTCGGCGAAGACATCGCTGCTGATGCCGGCGCTGCCGAGGATGTCTTGCAGGCGTGCGGCGTGGCCGAGCTGCACCATGATCGGGTCGGTAATCAGCAACGGTTTTTTGCAACCCAGGGTTTTCAGCAAGGCCGGTACTTGCTGCACCGCGCCGGCGCCGGTTTCCATTAACCGGGGAAGAACAATTCTGTGTGTCATGGTCGGACCCTCTTTGCGGCCGGTGGCACGGCCTGGCGTTCGGCGGCTGAACCGCGCCGCTCTCTGAGTTTTACTCACTATAATTTTATAATGAGACTTTTTGTACCGTTTTTATAAATTTTATCGACAAGCCGCACTCAGCCCTGCCCGGGCATCACAGGCCGGGCACAGACGAGTGGACGATTTTGGGATCAATCGGTGCGGGTTAACGCCTGGTTGAACTCGGCCAGGTCGCGCCACAGCGGCTCCATGGCGGTGCGCAGATCGCGGAAGAAGCGGTAGCGGCGCTCGAAGAATTGGCGCTGTTCGGCACGCGGCTGGTAGCGCGCGCTCAGCCGCGTCATCTGGGCCGTGCCGACGGCGTAGTCGGCAAAGCAACCGGCGCCGACGCCAGCGGCGATGGCCGCACCGAGCGCGCCGGTTTCGCTGCCTTCGGCGGTGTCGATGGTGATATCCAGCACATCGGCAAAGAGCTGCGCCCAGTAATCGCTGCGTGCGCCGCCGCCGGTCAGGCGCACCGAATCGAAGCGGACACCGGCGGCGCGCAAGCGGTCCAGATGATGGCGGTGACCGAACACCACACCTTCAAACAACGCATACAACATGGCGCTACGATCGTGCCAGCCGGTCACGCCATAAAAGCCGCCCCGGGCGTGCAACGCCTGGCCGGCACCATAAAGATAGGGGTGGAACAGCGGCAAGTCGGCCGGCAGGGCCACTTCAACCAATTCTTCGGCAATGATCTGGTAGACCGAAGCGCCGCATTCGCGGGCGCGCAAGGATTCGTCGGCGCAGAACTCGCGGATAAACCATTCCAGATTGGCCGTCGAGGTGGCGCTGGATTCAATCGCCAGAAAGCGGTTGGCATCGAAGGTGCTGGCCATAAACACCGAACCGGGTTTGGGCGGCTGCTCGACAATCACCTGATTGATGCTCCAGGTGCCGGCAATCAACGACGCCTGGCCGGTGCGCTCGACGCCACTGCCCAGCGCGCTGGCAACCACATCGAACAGGCCCGCGACCACCGGCGTACCGGCCGCCAGACCCGTCAGTTCAGCGCTAGCGGCGGTGACTTCGCCGACCACTTCGGTCGATTGATGCAGCGGCGGCAACCAATCGCGGGCGTCGTCCAGGCCATAGGCGTGCAGCAGGGCGTCGGAATAACCGCCTTTGCCAAAGTCGATCAGGCCGCAGCCGCTCATATCGCTGAAGTCGCTGGAGCGTGCGCCGGTGAGCCGATGCACCACCGAATCCTTGCACAGAAAAGCGGTGCCGATGCGGCGGTAAAGCTCGGGCTTGTGCTGACGCAACCAGCGCAACAACACCGGCGTTTGCGCCGCCCAGATGCCCTGATGATTCAGCGGCAAAATCGCCGCTTCGTCCAACACACCGCTGGCGACCAACGCTTCGGCGCGGGTATCCATCGACTGAATGGCTTTGAGCGGCTGGCCGTCGTGGTCGAGCAGATACAGGCCGTTGCCGTGGCCGCTGACACCGATGGATTGAATCGCCGTGCCGGCAACGCCCGCTTTCGACAACACCCCGGCAATCGCCTTAACACAACGCTGCCAATGTTCGTCCATATCGGTTTCGGTAAAACCGGGCGCGGGTTGCTGGGTACTGACGTTCTCGGCGTGCACCGCCACTTCGCGGCCGTTCAATTCAAACAGCGCTGCTTTCACCACGGTGTTGCCACAGTCGATGCCCAGCAATAAGGGCGTCTGCCTTGCCATAACCTGCTCGCTTTCTTGTTGTTGTTTTGTGTCTTCTTTCCAACCTAACCACAGCCAGTAGTCATCCGCTTGGCCCGGCTGGTTGGTGGCCGTCCCTGGCCATGGATGGCCAGGGTCGAGCCCCCATGGATGGGTTTACGGCGTGCCGCCAACCAGCCGGGCCAAGCGGATGACGGACGCCCACCCCAACCTCAACCCTGCTGATAAACCGCCATAGCCGCCTCAGCACTGATCCCATCGTGAATCATCGCCATCAGCGCCTTCACCACTCGGCTCGGGTCCGGATGCTGATAGATATTACGACCATAGACCATGCCATGCGCACCCTGCTTCAGCAGTTGCTCAGCCTTGCCGAACACCGCCGACAAATCCTCTTTACCACCGCCACGCACCAACACCGGACAACGCGCCGCCTCCACCACTTCGTGGAAATCTTCCGCTTCGGCAGTCGGATCGGCCTTAATGATGTCGGCACCCATTTCACGCGCCAACCGCACCAGCGTAACGATTTTCTCGCGGTCGCCATCGACCATATAACCGCCGCGACCATCCTGCGGCTGCATCACCAATGGCTCGATCATCAACGGCATGCCAACGCGGTCGCAGGCATTGCGCACCTTGCCGATGTTGTGCACGCACTGACGAAACAGATCCGGCTCGTCCGGCAACATAAACAGATTCACCACCACACAGGCCGCGTCCATTTGCAGCGCGGTGTTGATCGGGTCGTCTTCGTTCTGCAACACCGCCCACATGCTGCGATGGCGATGCGGGTTGTAGGGGTTGCCCATATCGGTGCGCAACACCAGCGCCGGCTTGTTTTTGCCATCGCGGTTTTGCAGCAAATCGGCCTGGCCGTAATTCATCTGAATGGCGTCCGGCCCGGCGGCGACCAGTTGATCAACCACGCCGGCCATATCGGTCAAACCGTTCAGAAACGTCGGCTCGTTGCAGACGCCGTGGTCGATGGCGACATCCAGGCATTTGCCGTTGCTGAGTAATCGGTTCATGCGAACCTTGTGGGTATTGAACATGGTGGGCTCCTTATCAGGCGTCAGGCCGAACGCGAATTGCGCTCGGCGGGGTTCAGTTGCCAATCGGCCAGACCGTGCAGGCGGCGCAATTGGTCGCGGGTGTACGTCAGCATGGCGGCGCTGTCTGCGTCGCTCAGTTGACGGTGCCGGGCGAGCAGCGTTTGCAGCTCAAGCAATACCGCCGCTGTGATGCGTCCGCTGATGCCGATACTGGTGCGGCGCAACACCAAGTCGAGCAAGGTGTGAGCGGCTTCGAACTCGATCAGAAAAACGATTTCACGTTCGCTGTAATCGTTCAGGCTGTGCAGCGGCGAGTCGTCGCCGGCGGCGAGAAAATCGAGCACGGTTTCGGCGCGGGTGCCGTAACGGTCGAACAATTGCGCCAACCGCGCCGGCGATTGAGCGTAACGCTGCTGCCAATCGGCCAGCAGATTCTGGCGGGCGCGGCTGCTGGTCGGGTAATCGCAGCCGCCACCGATGGCGAGGTTGGCGGTAGTCACGCTGCGTTCGCGCTGCAATTGTTTCAGCACGCGGTCGGCAACCTGTTCGCCAAAGGCGCGGAAGGTGGTCCACTTACCGCCGACCATCGACAGAATCGGATACGGCCGTTGCTCAGTCGCCGGGCTGAAGCGGCATTGATGATTGCGGCTGATCTGGCCGGTCACCGCCGCATCGCTGCGCGGCAACGGCCGGATGCCACTGAAGCGATACAGAATCTGCTGCGGCTCAATGCGAATGTGCGGAAACACATAGGCCAGCGATTCCAGAATGTAGGCTTCTTCGTCCGGTGTGCAGTACGGCTCGTCAGGCGAATCCACCGGCAAATCGGTGGAGCCGACCAGCACCTTGCCCATAAAAGGAAACAGAATGCAGACGCGGCCGTCGGGCGTTTCGTAGAAAATCATGTGCTCGCCGGTGGCGGCGCGCAGCTCGTCGTTATCGACAATCAGGTGCGAGCCTTTGGTGCCGCCAATAAAATCGCTGGCGCTGTTTAACGCCTCATTGGTGTGGTCGATCCAGGCACCGCTGGCGTTGATAACGATGCGCGGTTTCAGCGTAGTGCTCTGGCCGCTGAGACGATCGGTCAACGTCAGTTGGTCGCCCTCGCTGCCGCTCAGCGCAACGTAATTCAGCGCCAACGCCTGCGGCGATTTCGCCTGGGTATCGAGCACCATTTCCAGTGCCAACCGTTCCGGGTAACTGATCCAGGCATCGTAATAAGTGGCGCTGCACACCAGTTCATTATTCAGCGCAGGCCATTGTTGCAGCGTTGCCTTGCGCGAACGAAAGCGATGGCGCGGCAGAATTTGCCGACGGCGGGTGTAGAAATCGTACAGCCACAAACCGGCTTTAATGATCAGCGCACCGCGTCGCGACGGACCGGGCTCGCGACCGAACAAACGCAGCAGCGCCGCGCCGACACCGGCCAGCCAGTAGAAGATCGGAATCGTTGTTGGCAGTGGCCGCACGTAATGCGGCGCGTTGTGCAGCAACGCATTACGTTCGGCCAGCGATTCACGCACCAAAGCGGTTTCGCCGGTTTCCAGATAACGCAGCCCACCGTGAATCATGCGCGATGGCGCTGCGCTGGCCGCGCCGCAAAAATCGCCCTGATCAACCAGAACAACGTCGACGCCCTGCAACGCCAGTTCGCGATACACACTGACGCCGTTAATGCCGGCCCCGATCACCACCACGTCGGCCGTTTCCCTGGCCGTTAAATTTTGCCAAAGCGCGGCCCTGCTATGCTCGTTCATAACCCTGATCTCATCTGCATTTGGTCGATGGGGCGCGTGCCAGTGCGCCCCTTTGGCGTGGGCGCTAGTCGTCGATGCTCGACAGATGTTTCGCCCGGGCGGCCTCGATGCGGGCGCAGTCGGTGTCGCTCAATTCAACCTCGCCAGCGCGCGCATTTTCCGCCGCCTGCGACGGGTTGCGCGCACCGCACAGGGCGTAAGTGATACCCGGTTGCTGCAAGGTCCAGGCGATGATGATCTGCCCCGGCGTGGCGTGGTATTGGCTGCACAGCGGTTCGATGTCGGCAAAAAAATCGGCGACTTTTTTGCGATTCTCGACACTGAAGCGCGGGTTATTTTTGCGCTGATCATCGCCTTCGAATTGCCGCGTCGGCGTCATGCGGCCGCTGAGTAAACCCAGCGCCATCGAGGAATAACTCAGGCAGGAAACGCCGTTGTTTTTACAGATCGGCAACAGTGTCGATTCGATGCCGCGATCAATGGCCGAGTAGCATTCCTGAATGGCATCGACCGGGCCGAATTTCAGGTATTCCTGCAACTCGGTTTGGTTCACATTGCTGACGCCGATGGCGCGGATTTTCCCGGCTTTTTTCAGCTCCAACAGTTTGGTCATGGTTGCTTCGATGGGCGTGGTCGGGTCTTGCCAGTGGGTGATGTAGAGGTCGATGTAATCGGTGCGTAACCGCGTCAGACTTTGTTCCAATTCGTACTGAATCGACTCCGGGCCGAGGTAACGGTTGATCGGTTGGCCGTCTTCTTCGACGAAGAATTTTCCTTTCGCATCGTCGTGCCAGATCATGCCGCATTTGGTGGCGAGCACGACCTGATCGCGCCGGCCTTCAATGGCACGACCCACCACTTCTTCGGACCGGCCCAGACCATAAGCCGGAGCGGTGTCGATGAGCGTAATGCCACGGTCGATGGATTCGCGCACGGCGGCAATGGAATTGGCGTCGTCGTGACCGCCCCACATCCAGCCGCCCATGGCCCAGGTGCCCAGGCCAACGACCGAGGCTTGAATGTCTGTGGTTCCGAGCGTTCTCATCTTCATGCTTGGGCTCCTTTTTCCAAGAGTTTGAGCACTGCCTTGGTGGTGACTTCATCGCTGATCAGCGTTTTGAAAAAACGCCCGCGCAAAGCACCGGCAATGGGATTGACCTTGGTCGCCGAGGCCGCGACCCCGACCGACAAGGGAATGTCGCGCAGTTCAGCCAGTGTCAGCGCGACCAGTTTTTCATTGTGTTGGTGGCCGACCAATTGGCCGCCCACGTCGAACAGATGCGCGAATAAATCGCCGGTGGCGCCTTCGTTAATTAACGCATCGCGATCGGCGCGACTCATCGAGCGCAGATCGAAGTAACTGGAATCTTCCGGCACGATGGAACCGATGCCCATTAAGGCAATATCGGCGTGGCGCGCTTTATCGAGCACTTCGCGCGTCTGGCGCATGTCCATCAGCATGTTGCGTTCGGCAGCGGTGTCGGCGAACAGCGGCGCGTGCAATTGCAGAGCGTGACCGCCGAGCCGTTCGGCCAGCACCATCGCCAGATGATTCACATCGGTGTAGTGCTTGCCCTGCACGCCGCCGGTGGCCGGCACTACCGTGACGTCGTAACGGCGTTGCGGGTTCAGCGCCTTGACGATTTCGGTCACCTGCTTACCGCCACTGATCGCCAGCACATCGCCATCGCGCAGATGTTGCAGCAAATAATCGGCCGCGGCGGTGCCGACGGTTCGGGCGATGGTGTCCGGGTCGTCCGAATAGGTTGGGCTGACCAGCGCTTCGGGAATACCACTGGCATCGGTGAGCGCTTTTTCCAATTCGAACAACGACTGGAACGGCGTCTTGATGCTGATTTCCAGATAACCTTCGTCGCGCGCCTGACGGATGATGCGATTCACCTTGGCGGTCGAAAGGCCGAGCAATTTGGAAATGTCGGACTGATTCTGCTGCTCGATAAAATGCATCGTCAGTATCCGGCTGAATAATCGCGCCTTGTCGTAGTCCACGCTCATCTCCTTCATCTCAACGGCCGCGTCTGAGCCTTAACCCTGCTGCACCGAGCGGTTGTGCAGGATGTGGTCGATAGCCACCGCCGCCAGCAAAATCAGACCTTTAATCAAGTCCTGCCAGTACACCGAAACGTTCAACAGAATCAGCGAACTGGACACCACCGACAGCAAGGCAATACCGAGAATGGCACCGAATACCGTGCCCTCGCCGCCTTTCAACGAAGCACCACCAATGACCGCCGCAGCGATGATGTTCAGCTCCAGCCCGACACCAAAGTTGGGCGTGGCCGCGCCGAATTTGGACATATAAATAATGCCGGCCAGGCCACAGAGCGTTGAGCTGAGTACGGTGACGCCGATCTTGATGCGCTTGGTGCGGATGCCGGAAAATTCGGCGGCGCGTTCGTTACTGCCGGTGTAGAAAATCTTGCGAAAGGCGGTGGCGTTACGCAGCAGATAATCGGCGATGATGACCACCACAAAGAAAATCAGAATCGAAAACGGCACGCCCCACAACGTACCCTGGCCGACGAATTTGAATTCCGGCGGCAAGGAGAACAACGAGATCGGCGTGCCCTGGGTGATCACCATCGAACCGCCACGGGCGATGCCCATAAAGGCCAGCGTAACGATGAAATGATGCATGCCGATGCGCGTTACGCAGTTGCCCATAATCAAACCGATCAGGCTGCAAATTCCGATCGACGTCAGGCTCGCCAGCCAGGGGTTCATGCCGAGCACAAACATCTTGGCGGCCATCACCATCGCCAGACACATCACCGCGCCGACCGACAGATCAATCCCGCCGACGATCAACAACATCGTCATGCCGACCACGACAATGCCTTCGGTCGAAAACGACAGCAGCATGGCCTTCATGTTGGCCCAGGTGAGGAAATACGGAGAGGCGAAACTCATCACAATAAACAGGCTGACGATGATCAGAATCAACGTCAGTTCGCGCATTTTGCGAATGTTACCGAACAGGCTGCGATTGGCCGGATCGGGTGAGAAACTGGGCGTGTTTGCGGTCATGTTGATTCCTCGTTTCTTATTATTAGCTAGCCATTCGGTTATCAGGTGGCCGGTTGCGCACTGAAGGATTGCACGGTGTCGGCACTGGTTTTTTCCACCGACTGACCCAGACCGGACGCCAAACGAATGATGCGATCTTCATTTATGGCGTCGCCACTGACGATGCCGTTGCTGCGGCCTTCGCACATCACCATGACGCGGTCGCACAGGCCGACGACTTCCGGCAGTTCGGACGAAATGACGATGACGCCAACGCCCTGGCTGGCGAGTTCGCGAATCAGCCGATGAATTTCCGATTTGGCACCGACATCAATGCCGCGTGTCGGCTCGTCCATAATCACCAGCCGTGGTTTTACCGACAGCATTTTGGCGATGGCGACTTTCTGTTGGTTGCCGCCGCTCAAGGACGACACCGGGTGATCGAGCCGGCCGTATTTCAGGTTCAGTCGTTGCGCTAATTCTTTGGCTTGTTCGCGTTCCAGGCGACGGTTTACGAAGCCGTAACGCGACACCTGATCGAGATCGAGCGCGGCGATGTTGCCGGCAATCGACAGGTCGAGAAAGACGCCGTTTTCCTTGCGGTCTTCCGACAGATAGACAATGCCGAGAGCCACGCTGTCCTGGTAATTGCGAATCTCGGCGCGCTCGCGCAAAAACGTCAATTCGCCGCTGGTGCGTTTGTGCAATCCGCAAATGGCTTTCACCACTTCGCTGCGGCCGGCACCGATCAAACCCGCGATGCCGAAAATTTCACCGCGATGAACACGAAAATGAATGTCGTGAAAACGCCGCTCATCAGACAGATTTTTTACTTCGAGTAACACCTCTCCCACTTCCGGCGGCGTGCTCAGTTTGGGCGGATAAAGTTCGCCCAGATCGCGGCCGACCATCTTGCCGACAATGGCGTCGGGTGTGGTGTCGGCAATGTTTTCGGTGCAGACAAACTGACCATCGCGCAGCACGGTGATGCGGTCGCACTGCGAAAAAATTTCCGCCATGCGATGGCTGATATAAATGATGCTGATGCCCTTGGCTTTCAGCTCTTGCATGATGCGAAACAGCGCTTTGGATTCGCTTTCGGTCAGCGCTGCTGTCGGTTCATCGAAAATCAGAATGTTGCAGTTCAGCGTCAGCGCCTTGGCGATTTCCACCAACTGCTGATTGGAAATGCTTAATTCGTGCAGGCGCGCATCCGGGTCGATGTCGGCCAGCGGTTTGATCGCCTCGCGGGCGATGCGACGAATCTCGCGGAAATTCACGAACCAGCGTTTGCTGGCGTTGAGCATCGGCATGGAAATGTTTTCCGCCACGGTCACATCCGGACAGAGCGCAATTTCCTGATGCACCAGACCAATGCCGAGTTTTTGCGCCGTCAGTGGATCGGCAATCTCGGTGGTTTGGCCGTGGACTTTTATCTCGCCGGCATCGGGCTGGTGAATGCCGTCGATGATTTTCATCAAGGTCGATTTACCGGCGCCGTTTTCACCGACCAGCGCATGGATTTCGCCTTTGCGCAGATTGAAATCGACACCGCGCAACGCGTGCGTGGCACCAAAGGCTTTTTCGATACCGATCAGTTCCAAGACGGTTTCATCAACAGTCGTCAAAACCGTTCCTCCCCATTAAAGACAGCGTCCTTGCGATCCGTCGTCCCTGTCGGAACCGGCACGGTGTGCCGGCCCGAATCCGTCTTACTCGTTAATACCGCGGGTACCGCGACGCTGCAGATACTTGTCCCAATAGAAGTCGTCGGCGTTGTCAGCGGTGACAATGGAGAAGCCGTTATCGACGAAGGGCACACCCATGGGGTTATAGCCGCTGCGCAGATAGTCGTTCATCGGGTCGATCTGTTCCGGGTGAGCGGCCAGATACAACAGCATCATGCCCATGTAACCCTGAATGCCCTGGTTCGGGTTGACCGCGCCGAAAATTTCACCGGCTTTGATCATGTCCAGAATCTTGGCATTGACGTCGGCATTGAACACCTTGATGCCGCTGTCCAGTTCCTTGGCGGCTTGCGCTGCGCCCAGGGCGGAGTTGGCTTCCGGCATAAACACAGCGCCCAGGTTCGGGTGCGCCTGTGCCATGGTCAGAACGGCATTGTAGGCACGGGTCGGGTCCTGGTTACTGGCAGCGCGCGCAACCAGTTTCATGTTTGGCCAGTTGCTTTCCATGCGCTCGATGAAGGCCGCGATGCGACGGTCGTGGTTGTCCTGACCCGGGTTTTCCAGCACCGCGTATTCACCGCGTCCGCCCATGGCTTCGGCGATGGTGTCGGCGGCGTAGAAACCTTCCTGGTAGTTGTCGGAGGTGATGAACGACACCCGGTCGCTGTTGGGTGAATCGGCAGCGAAAGTGACCACCGGAATGCCCATTTCAGCGGCGCGGTTGATCGGTTCGATAAACGGATCAGGGTTCATCGGGTGCAACAGAATGCCGGCCGGATCGCGCGCCAGAATCTGCTCGAACGACGACAGCTGCTTGTTCACGTCGTATTCCGGGGTGCCGGTGTAGACGGTGTCACAACCCATTTGCTGAGCCGCCTGCTTCATCATTTCATAGACCGGGAACCAGTACTCCACGCCCGAGACCATGACATTCATGTAGTAGGTTTCGCCCGGATCACAACGGAACGGGCCGTGGTCGTGACCAGAACTCGGTGCGTCTTCAGCCTGGGCCAGACTGGCCGCCAGGGTCAGTGACAGGCCGCAAAGCCCCACTTTCAGGATGGAAAACTTACTCATCAGCACTCTCCTTATTTTTATAGGTGCATTGAGATCGTTTAGGCGCGGACGGATTAGGTAGTCTGTTACGCCTTTGGCTGAAATAAATTCCAATGGAATGAAATTAATTTCATCGCTGGATATTAATTGCGCATTTTCAATACTGTCAAAGTTTTTTTGAGACTTTACGTCTCATTATTTTTAAATAACTGATTTGCTTGTGAATTTTTTTGGCGAGCGTCAGCCCATCGAAACATTGAACAACCGGCACGATGTTGAGCTGTCATGACAGCCGGTTCGGCCGTCCTTATACTGCGCCGCCTGCTGTCACCGCCCGCGCCGGGCGATGCGTTGTTTTAGGACACACTATGTTCGCCTCGCTCAAAGCCTTCACGCCTCTGGTTTGGACCACCATCTTCGGCACCTTTCTGACACGCCTGACCTATTTCATGATCTGGCCGTTTATGGCCGTGTTACTGAAAGACCGCTTTGGGCTGCCGCCGATGGTGATCGGGGTGATCCTCAGTGGCGCTGCGCTGATGGGATCGTCGCTGAGTTTTTTCGTCGGTAACGCTTCCGACCGCTTTGGCCGTCGCGTGGTGATCTTGGCTGGCACTCTGACCTCGGCACTGGCTTTTGGTCTGCTCGCCATCGCCACCCAACTGGAATTGTTCATCCTGTGCATTTTGCTGGTCGGAGCCGGTTACAGCCTGCTTGATCCGCCCTCCAAGGCGATGATGTCGGACGAGATCGCTGACCCGAAAAGTCGCGAACTGGCGTTTAACCTACGCTATTTCATGCTGAACGTGGGTGCCGGCACCGGGCCGTTAATCGGCCTGTATTTCGGACTCACCGGCCAGCAAACCACCTTCACGTTGTTGATGACCACCTACCTGCTGTGGGCCGCGGCCATCGCCTGGTTCAGCCGCCATCAGCGTGCCGTCAGCGCGGTACAAAAAGCCGCCGCCAGCGTGTCGAACACCTGGAAAGTGCTGAAGGTTGACCGGGCGTTTCAGTGGCTGGTGTTGGCCAATCTGCTGATCATGGTGTGCTACGCCCAGTTTGAAGCGACGCTGGTGCAGTTTGTCGATGCCGTGCGTCCCGAGCGTTCGGTGCAGCTTTATGCGCTGCTGGTCACGACCAATGCGCTGACCATCGTCTGCTGCCAGTTTCCGTTGCTGGCGTTATTGCGCTCCTTTGCCTTGCACCAGCGCATCTATCTGAGTCTGGCGTTGTTTGCGCTCGGCTTTTCCGCCTATGGCTGGATTCCACACGACAACGACCTTGCCTGGATTCTGGCCACTTTGGTGATGAGTCTGGGCGAGGCGATTCTGTTCCCGACGCTGAACGTTCAGATCGATACCATGGCGCCACACCATTTGCGCGGTAGCTATTTCGGCGCCAACGCTCTGCACGGTTTCGGTTTTGCGCTGGGCCCGGCACTGGGTGGGATCTTGCTGCAGTGGACCGGTGTTGGCGTCTGGTGGGCTTGCGCCGGTGTGTTGTTACTGGCTTTTGCGCTCTATGTCGCCACCGTGCGTCTGCTGCCGGCGCGGCAAATCTGGGTCAAACAATTGGAACAGGACGCGGGGCTTGCTCATGCCGCGCACTCATCGTCGTGAAAACCCGACTCGGTAAACGGCTGCGCGCGCTGTTTGAGGCAATACCCGAACACGGCTACGACAGCGTTTGGGATCTGTGTTGCGACCACGGCCGCCTCGGCATGGCGCTGCTGGAAACCGACCGGACGCCCTGGGTTCACTTCAACGACAGCGTGCCGGGTATTTTGATCGACCTGGAAGAACGCTTGCGGCGTTATGGCGCTGAGCATTATCAGTTGCACACTGGCCCGGCTGAAGCGCTGGCATTGCCCGACGCTGGCAAGCATCTGTTGGTTCTCGCTGGCGTCGGTGACGAACTGACGGTTCGTATTCTCCAATCGCTCAGTCAGCACAAAACCAGCGCCCAATTCGACTGGTTACTGATGCCGACACACAACCTATTCCAAGTGCGCCAGTTTCTGATCGACCAGAATTGGGGGTTGCTCGAAGAAGGCTGGGTGTTTGAAAACGGCCGCGGTTACGAATGGCTGAGGGTGACGCCTGCTGGCGGCCAGCGCCTTGAAAACCCGGCGCCGTTTTGGGACGCCCGCAACGCCGAACATCGCCAACATCTGACCAAACTGCTCAAGCACGCTCGCCAGCAACAACGCCAGACCGACTCTGCCGACGCCGGGATTATCGCCCAGGCGTACGCCGCTGCGCTCGACCAGAGCTGACACTTTTTTTACAAAAAATCCCCCTTTGCGACCGCGCCGGCCATCCCTATTTATGTCGTGCCGAAGGATGTCTCGTTGAGAGTCCGGCGGTATCGCCCAAACGGGCAAACCTGAACGATATATTGCTTCTCAATGGAGGATATACACCATGACTACGATTGATCTCACTCCCCTGTACCGCAGCACCATCGGTTTCGACCGCATGGCGTCTTTGCTTGATTCCGCTCTGCGCGGTGACCAATCCAGCGGCGGTTACCCGCCCTACAACATTGAAGTCACCGGCGAGAACCAATACGGCATTACTTTGGCCGTGGCGGGTTTCGAAGAAGCTGAGCTGGATATCCAGGTGGAGAACGGCACTCTGAGCGTGCGCGGCAAGAAAGCCGGCAGCCAGGACAACGACCAGCGTCGTTTCCTGCATCAGGGCATTGCCTATCGCTCCTTCGAGCGTAAGTTCAACCTGGCAGACCACGTGGAAGTGCGCGGTGCTGAATTGCGCAACGGCCTGTTGACCATCAGCCTGGTCAAAGAAGTGCCCGAAGCCATGAAACCGAAAAGCATCGCCATCAACACCGGTGCCAATACGCTGGAACACAAAAAAGACGAGAAATCCAAAGCGGCCTGAATCCGCCGGTGGATCGCTCGTCTGAGATGACAGCGTTAAGTTGAACAAAAAGGGCCGGCTAAGCCGGCCCTTTTTTGTGCCTGGATGTTTTAACTCACCAGTTTTTCAGCTGAATGCAGGGGCCTTGCATGGCGGCCTGTTGCAGGCTGACGCCATCGGCACTGTCGCTGACCGCCAGGTGGCGGCTGTTAGCCACGGCTTGCCAGGCGGACGATTCAACCTGCCAACGCCGGTTGTCGGGCGTGACCTTGCCCAGATACACCCAGGCATTGCCATCGCCACCGTCGGCCCAGAGGTACAAATCGCCTTGTGGGCGTTCCGACAATCGCTCGGACCATTGCACCGACAACCAGGACGCGTCTCCGTCCTGCCCTTTGTAACCACTGACAACCAGCGCCACTTCACTGTTCCAGGTGAGCGGTGCCATGTAATCGGCGGCGCGCAATTCGGTCGGCTGCGCCAGCACCAAAGTCAGCGTAACGACCAGCGCCAACGCCGTCGCCATGCCACCAACGGCACTGGTTCGCCACAGATCCCAACGCTCGACCAAGCGCGACCAGAACGACGGTGCCTGATCGGCCTGACGTTGTTTTGCATCGGCTTTGACGCGACGTTCAATGCGCTGCCAAAGCTCATCCGGCACCGGCTGCGACGGGTACTGTCGCTGCAACGGTTCCAGATTGGCGCACCAGAAATCCACAGCGGTTTGCAATTGCGGGTAATGACGCATCAGTTGTTCAGTGCGTCGGCGTACGCGCGGCGTCATATCGCCGGCGACGTATTGTGCCGCCAGCTGATCGCACAGCTCGCGGTCGTTGTATCTCAGGCTTCCAGACATTTTTTCAGCTCCTGCAGACCCCGGCGAATCCATGCTTTGACCGTACCGAGCGGACGCGACAACCGTTCATGCAACTCCTGATGGCTGTAGCCGTAGATATAGGACAGCACGATGGCCTCGCGCGCGTTGTCGTTTAACTGATCCAGACACTGGTGAACGCCCATGTCGTGGGTATCCGTTTCCGGCATCTCGGCCACCAGATCGGCGCCTGGGTCTTCCGACAAATCCTCGCGCTTGCGCTTTTGGCTTTTGAGTCGATCCAAAGCGGCGTTGCGCGTCATCACCGTCAACCAACCCATGACTGAGCCACGACCGCTGTAATCGCCCGCTTGCTGCCAGATTTTCAGATACACATCCTGCAGCACGTCGCACGCTTCCTGTTCGTTTTTCAAAATACGGTTGGCAACGCCCATCAGACGACTTGAAGTGGCGTCATAGAGCGACTTCAAAGCGGCGTAGTCCTGATCGGCAACGCGCTTCATCACGCGCGCCATCCAGGCTGAATCCTGATGGGTCGGAGTTTCCTGTTCCAAAGTCGATGATACGGACACGACAACAATCTCGGTTGGCTTGGCCGAACGTCTATTCGACGTTCCAGTTGGCCATGGGGTCATAATAATCAGCCCGGCACTGGGCCGGGCTGCTCCCTGCGCGCGGCCGACCAGGCCACGCTGTTCGTTCAGTCTTCCTTATTGCAGCTGAACGTTATTACATCGGTTCGTTTACATCTGAACCACGAACCAGGAACCACCGACTTCGTGACCGGTGACGTCACCTGGCTTCTTATCGTTAACCCAGAAATACAACGGCTTATTATCATAAGCCCACTGGCGGCTGCCGTCAGTACGCTCAATCACGCTGAAATGACCGCTGTTCCGAGCATTGCGGCCAGCTTCAAACGGCGGCCAGCTTTGCGCGCAGCCACCATAACAGTTTGACTTGCCCGCTTCATCCCGGGTGAAAATATACAGCGTCATACCGTCGTCATCGGTCAGTACCGAACCCAGGCTGCTGCTGTGAGTATCTACAGGCACATTGCCGGGCAGGTTTTCAGCCATAACGTTGGCAGTCAGCGCCAGCAAGGTTGCAGTAGCGGCAGTGATCAACATCTTTTTCATCGTCTTACTCCTTAACAAGGTCGGGAAAGGTGTTTGAGTTCCTTCTGCAAGACGACATTGATTTATTGGGCAGATGCACAAAGCGAATATTTTTTTAACGGCCGCCGCCCGGCCGTCAGTTCATCATGGTATTGGGCAGGAACAACACCAGATCGGGTACCGCCACCAGCACCGCAACCGCCAATATCATGACCAGCCAGAACGGCATTACCCCTAAAAATATGTCTTTCAGGGCGACGCCCGGCGCTACCGATTTGACGATAAAGACGTTCACGCCCACCGGCGGACTGATCAAACCCATTTCCAGCGTCAACACCACCAGCACGCCAAACCAGATCGGGTCGAAGCCCAACGCCATGATCACCGGAAAGAAGATCGGCATGGTCAGCACCAGCATGGCGAAGCCTTCCAGAAAACAGCCCAGCACCAGATAACACAGCAAAATGATGATCAGCGTGCCGTAAGCACCCAGGTTCAGGCCGACCAGAAATTCACCGAAGGTACGTGGGATATGGCTCAGTGCCAAAAAGGGATTGAGCAGATGGGCAGCGATGAGGATCAGCATGACGGTTGCGGTGGTCAGAATGGCGTTCTGCGAGGCACGCCATAACGCCCGCCAGCCCAGTTGCCGCGTGACCGCGCCATAAAGAATCACCAGACCCGCGCCGACGGCGGCCGCTTCGACCGGCGAGAATATCCCGGTGTAGATGCCGCCGATGGTCACCAGAATGACCACCAGAATCGGAATGGCGCCACCGAGGCCGCGCAGCTTTTCTTCCAGGTTGGTGCTCGGTCCTTTCGGTGCCAGCGCCGGGCGAAGTGTCGCCAGCACGGTAATCAGCAAAACGAAAAGCACCGACAACAAAATGCCCGGCACAACACCGGCGAGAAACAAACGGCCGATGGATTGCTGGGTCAGGATGGCGTAGATGACGAAGCCGGTTGAGGGCGGAATCAGAATGCCCAGCGTACCGCCGGCCGCAACGGCGCCCGTCGACAGCTTGGCGCTGTACTGATACCGATCCATTTCCGAAAGCGACACCCGCCCCATGGTCAAAGCCGAGGCCACCGACGACCCGCACAAGGCGGAAAAACCGGCGCAACCGACCACCGTGGCCGATGCCAGACCGCCGCGAATCGAGCCGATTAAGGCGTAAGCGGCATCGTACAAGCGACGACTCATGCCGGTTTCAGTGGCGACATTGCCCATCAGAATAAACAGCGGAATAACGATCAACTCGGCATTGGACGCCACGGTAAAGGTTTCGCTCGCCAGCAGGTTCAACGCCGAGCTGGTGCTGTCGAGAATCGACACGCCAACAAAGCCAACCGCAAAAATGGCGAAGGCCACCGGAATACGCGCCAGCAACAACGCAAACAGCGCGACGATGCCGAGCACACCGATCAATTCATTGCTCATCAAAACGTCTCTTCACGGGAATCCGCCGGCGCCATACCGATCAGGTTGCGCACCAGACGCAGCAACAAGGAGGCGGCGGTCACAAAGGAAAACGCCGCCACAGCATACTGAAACCAGGCTTTGGGCAGATTGAGAATGTTGGTGCTGAGGTTCAGCAGACGGGAAATGGCAGCGCTGTCGAGAATGGTGACACCGATGCCGATAAAGAACGCCGCCCCGAGCAACCAACCCAAAGCGTCGAGCATTCGGTTGGCCCAGCGCGGCAGACTGTTTTCCAGCAAATCGACCGAGATGTGGGCGTTCAGCTTGTCGCTCAGTGCCACGCCACCAAAGACGATGATCACCATGCCCATCTGGGTCAGATCCTGAGCGCCGGTCAGCGGGTGACCGAGCAGATTGCGGCCGATCACGTCCACCAGGACGATGACCACCACCGACACCAACGCCAAGGTTCCGAGCACACTGGACAGGCCGATCAGCCTGTCCACACCCCGGCTCAACTGAGCCACCAGAGATTTCATCCGCAACTCCGAAACGGCTTATTCGCCGCGCATGCTGGACAGGATGTTGGCCGTACCGCTGTCGCTCAATCGTTCTGCACGGAAGGCGTCGGCGATGGTTTCAAACGGCGCAATTTCGGCATCGCTCAGGTTGATCACGGTGTTGTTGCTATCGGCCGCAACGGCTTCCAGGGTGCGTTCGGCCAGAGCGTTCCAGCCTTCTTCACCGTGGCGCGACAACCAGCGGCCGCTGTGTTCATCCAGCACTGTGCGCTGGGCGTCGGTCAGGCCGTCGTAACTGCGCTGGTTCATCACCAGATAGAACATGATGTGCCCCATGGGCGCACCGATGGTGTAGCTGTTGGCTACTTCATCGAGTTTGAAATCGGTGATGGCGCTGGCTCCGGTAACGATGCCGTCGATCAGTCCGGTTTGCAGAGCGTTGTACATTTCACCCGCCGGCATCTGCACTGGCGTGGCGCCGTAGCGGGCAATCATGGCGGCGGCCATGGAGCCGGAAACGCGCATTTTCAGACCGTCCAGATCGTCCGGGGTACGGATGTCGTGGTCTTTCATGATGAAGATATTCGGTTCACTGACCCACAGCGCCAACGGGTGTGTACCGGGAAATTCCCGCTCCAGATGCTCATCGTAGGCGTTCCACAGCATGTCATATCCGGTCATGCCTTCCGGAATGGCGCCGGGCATTTCCACGATCATGGACCGTTCAAACTGCGATGAGGTGTAGCCAGCCAGCCCCCAGGTAATGTCGGCCACGCCCTGGAGCGCGCGCACGTATTGCTCCATCGGTCCGGCGCCCAGTTCACCGCCGGGATAGACGTCGATCTGCAAATCGCCGCCACTGGCTTCTTCCACACCGTCTTTGAGCGGCTCAATGATGGCGCCGGTCAGGACGTGCGCCGGCGGTACGAAATGCGCCAGCTTGAGCGTTTTCTCAGCCTGAACCGAGGTCGATACCAAAGCTGCACAGCAGGCCGTGGCGAGTACGGTGGATAACAAAGTTGTTTTCATCTTGGCGTTCCTCTGTCTAGTTGTTGTTGTGTCCAAAGGACCTTGCTTGTGGTTATGACGGTTATAGATCGATCACTAGTCGTTCCGTTTTAGCGCGCGAACAACAGGGCGTAAAACAATCATTAGCCGCATGTTCCGCCTCGGTCATATATCGATCCCGGTGCTCGGGTATGCCTTCCAGTACCCTGGTGATGCAGGTACCACAGATGCCTTGTTCGCAGGAGGTCAGCAGATCGACGTCGTTGTCGAGCAACACCTCGGCGACCGTCTGGTCGGCTGGAATGCGATAGCTTTCGCCGCTGCGCGCCAGCACCAGTTCGAAGCTGCCGTCGTTGCTGGTGTCGATGTCGGCCGCGGTAAAGAATTCGGTGTGCAGTTGCGCCTCGGGCCAGCCGGCTGTGCGAAAACGATCCATCACAAAATCGATGTAACCGCCCGGCCCGCAGACGTACAAATGCGTGCCGTCGTGCGGCTGCGCGACCAGTTGGTCAATGGGCAATCGGCTGCCCTGATCATCGAAATAACACTGCACCTGAGCGCTCAGTGGCCCACTGGTCAGCCAGTCATGAAACGCCATCGCCGCCTGGCTGCGCGCCGAATAATGCAATTCGAACTCAGCGCCATCGCGATGCAGTTGCCGCGCCATTGCCAGAATCGGCGTGATGCCGATGCCGCCTGCGAGCAACAACGAACGCTTGGCATCCGGGGCCAATTCGAAGTGGTTGCGCGGCGCGCTGATCTGAATCAAATCGCCTTCGTCCACCGCCTCGTGCATGGCTTGCGAACCACCGCGCGATTGCGGCTCACGCAGCACGGCGATCTGATAGCTGTCGGTCGAACCGGGTTGATTGCACAATGAATACTGCCGCAGAACGCCGGGTTCGGGCTGAACATCAATGTGCGACCCGGCGGTAAAAGTCGGCAACGCCCGGCCATGCGGATCGACCAGCGTAAAGCCGGCCACGCCGTCCGCTTCCTGGCGTTTGGCCTGCACCTGTACGGTCATGCTCAGCGTCGTTTTCTTCACTGCCATGCCTCAGGCCCCGCTCTGTTCGGCCTTGATCATGCGATCGAGCATGCGCCGCGCCAGCACGCCACCACCATCGATATTGAGCTTGAGCAGGTCGCGATCCGGGTTGTCATCGATGTTGCGCTGCTGGGCTTCGAGCATTTCCAGATCTTCAGCAAAAATTTTGCCCTGGCTTTCGCGGATGGTGTTGGTCAATTCCGCGTCGTCCGCTTTGAAGTTGCGCGCCATGCCCCAGAAGTACCAGATGCTGTTTTCTGTCTCCGGGGTGATGAAATCCACCACGATGCTGGACGCTTTTTTATCGGCCGGCGCGTCAATGCCACCCTCGCCCGCCAGCGCTACGCCAACGTTGATCATAATGTGGCTCGGCGGCGTAAAACGGCTGATCTGCCAACGATCGACCAGGGCCTCCGGGTCCAGATCGTTGAACGTCAGCGCCTGCTTCCAGAACGGCGCCGCGCTGATGTTTTCCATGGTGCGTTGGGTGACGACGGTGTCGCCGTCTTTGAACGATTCCGGGGGCGCTTCTTCGATTTCCGTCTGGCCGATGCTGGATGCGTGCACGTAGGTTTCGTGCGTCAGATCCATGAGGTTATCGACCATCAACTTGTAGTTGCAGCGAATGTGATAAAGCCCACCGCCGTAGGTCCAGCCCGGTTCGTCGAACCAACTGAAATCGGGAATCAGCGCCGGGTCGGCGGCCTCGGCGTTGCCGGTCCACACCCAGATAAAGCCGTAGCGTTCTTCAATCGGATAGGCGGTTACGCCAGGAAAAGCCTGAACCCGCTGGCCGGGCATCGACTTACAGGAACCGTCGCAGTTCATCACCATGCCGTGGTATCCGCACACCAGATCACCATCGACATTGACGAAACCGAGCGACAGGGGTGCGCCACGGTGTGGGCAGAAATCGGCCAGAGCGACGACTTTGCCGTCGCCGTTGCGATAGAACACCAGTTGCTTGCCGCCGATCTGACGGCCGAGCGGGCCGGACGTCAACTCGTCGGGCGTGCAGGCTACATACCAGGTATTGACCGGCCATGAAGGTTGGCTGGACATAAGGCCTCCGTCTGTTGTTTTTGTATTTATTGGATCCAAAATTAGCCACACAGCTGACCAAGGTCAAGAAAATGTCGTTTTTTTGGATCCAATATTGCTAGGAAGCGGTTTAACGTCGCACCCTTGTGGTTCTTGGTTCAAGCCCCGAAAATGACTGCGATTTACACAAGGACACTGATATGAGCCAAGTCAGCCAGGTCGCCGTATCGACACTGCGCAAACTGATTGGAGACGGAGAATTACAGCCCGGTGAAAAGCTGCGTGAAGTCCAGATTGCCGAACGCCTGGGCATGTCACGCACGCCGGTCCGGTTGGCATTTCGTACCCTGGAACAGGAAGGCTTGCTGGAACGCACCGGCAAACAGGGCTTTGTGGTGCGCAGCTTCTCGCGCGACGACGTGCTCTGCGGTCTGGAAATACGCGGTGTACTGGAAGGCCTGGCGGCGCGGCGCATGGCAGAGCGCGGCCTCAGCGACGACGAACGCCTGGCGCTCAAAGCCTGCATTGACGACGGCGGCCAACTGGTCGCCCGGCCCAACCCCGACGAAAACGACCTGTTGCAATGGAGCGAACTGAACGGCCGCTTTCACGACATCATCATCAACGGCGCCGGCAGCCGCACCGTCGCCGATGCCATAGCGCGCAACAACCACCTGCCGTTTGCTTCGTCGGATTCGATTATTTTCGATATGCAGCGTATCGATGAAGAATTCCGCAAAATTCAGATGGCGCATCTGCAACATCAGCTGGTGTACCAGGCGCTGGTGGCCGGCGAAGGCGCCCGCGCTGAAATGCTGATGCGCGAGCATGCCTATATCGGCCTGCGCTATGGAGCGCTTTTTGACCTGGATCTTTCAGTCACTACCGATGCCCAACCAAAAAACGAAAAATAACGATCACATATTTACAGATAACGAAAATAGGCACTATCATCCAGGCACCCGATTTCACCAACAGGAGCGCCCATGCACCGCCCTCTGCAAGCCAATCAACCCTGGCAACGCCAAACCCAGCGGGATGCGCTTCAGGCTGCCGACCTCGATGTACTGATCATCGGCGGGGGCGCCAGCGGAGCCGGCGTTCTGCTGGACGCGCTCAGTCGCGGTTTAACGGCAGCGCTGATCGAGCGTCAGGACTTCATGGCCGGCACATCCAGCCGCTCCACCAAGCTGATTCACGGCGGCGTGCGTTATCTGGAACAAGCCTTCAAAACGCTCGACATCGGCAAATATCAGTTGGTGCGCGAAGCGCTCGCCGAACGCAAACGCATGCTCGCCATGGCGCCACATCTGGCCTGGCCGTTAACGCTGATCACGCCGGTAAAATCCTGGATCGGCCTGCCCTATTACCGCTTTGGCCTCGGCCTGTACGATGTGCTCGCCGGGTCTCAGCGCCTGGGCCGTTCGCGCATTGAGAGTAAAAACGAACTTAAACGCGCCTGCCCGAGCATCGACGCTGCGCCACTGACCGGCGGTGTCAGTTACCAGGACGGCCAGTTTGACGACGCCCGGTTCGGCATTGCCATGGTTCGAACTGCGCTGGAACAAGGTGGTCTGGCGCTGAATTATTGCGCCGTCGACAACCTGCTGATTGAAAACGGCCAGGTGGTAGGCGCCCAGTGTGACGATTTGATCGCCGGAGACCGTTTCGAGCTGCGCGCCCGCGCTGTCGTCAATTGCACCGGCCCCTGGACCGACCAACTGCGCCAACAGGCCAAACCGGACGCCAAACCCATGATGACGGTGTCCAGCGGTATTCATTTGCTGCTCAACCGCGATCTGCTGCCCGATGGTCGCGGCATCCTGATCCCGCAGACCGAAGACGGTCGCGTCTTGTTCCTGTTGCCCTGGCTGGGCAAAACGCTGGTCGGCACCACCGACGATCCGGCCGAACTGAACGACCGCCCCGAAGCCAGCCAGGCCGAAATCGACTATTTATTGCGCCATCTCAATGGCTGGCTCAGCGAGCCGATTGGCGCAGCCGACATCAGCGCTACCTTCTCCGGGCTGCGCCCCTTGGTCAGCAACCCGCACGGCGGCAGCACCTCGAAGCTGTCGCGCGATCACGTCATCGTCACCGACAATGGCCTGACCAGTCTGACCGGCGGCAAATGGACCACCTGGCGGCGCATGGCCGAAGACTGCATGGACGAAGTCATTGCTCACAGTGGCCTCAAAGCCGGCCCGTGTCGCACTCAAGCGTTGCGACTGGCCGGCGCCAACGGCGACCGGGCCGCAACCGACGCCGCCCTGAAAGCCCTGCCCGACGACATCGCCGCTCACCTGTGGCAAGCCTACGGCGACCGCGCAGCGGCCGTTTTGGCGCAAGGCCCGGCTGAGCGTTTGGTCGAGGGCGCGCCGTACATCGAAGCGGAACTCAGTTGGGCCTTGCAGTATGAAGGTGCCTGTCGCGCCGAAGATGTGCTCAACCGCCGCTTGCGCGTCGGCATGCTGGACCGCCAACGGGCCGATGCCATCGGGCGCCACTTGGTATCCAAGCTGGAACAATAACGCCGCGGCTTCGCTTCGTAAGCGCGACTGAGTACCATAGGCGCACACCCCAACAATCGACCGCCATGACCAACGCCAAACAGGCCATCCTCGACAAAGCCAGCGAACACTGCCAGCAACTCGGCGAGCGCCTGACCCCCAAGCGCGAACGCCTGCTGGATCTGCTGCTGGCTGCGGACGGGCCTAAATCCGCCTACGATCTGATCAGCGATCATCAGGCGGCCTATGGCGACGCGCCTGCGGCCATGTCGGTGTACCGCATGCTGAACTTTCTGGTGGAGGCGGGTCTGGCGCACAAGCTGGCGACCACCAACCAGTTCCTCGCCTGCTCGCACATCAGTTGCGACCACGACCACGAAGTGCCGCAATTTCTGATTTGCGACCGCTGCCAGGCAGTCGAGGAAGTGGGCATGCAACGCTCGTTGCTGACAGAGTTAAAAGCCAGTGCCAGCAGTGTCGGTTTCGAAATGGGCAGTCAGCAACTGGAAGTACATGGGCTGTGTCGCAATTGCGCTCAGGCCGCTGCAAACGCCGAACTCTGATCGAAAATTTTTCGTCGCAATCCCAGCACAAACACTTACAAATCGGCGGACAGATGTGCGCCTTTGGTAGCGTTTTCAAGATTGCAATGCTTGGGTGTTTGACTATCTTTGAGTCACGAAATTAGCTGTCATATTCCGTTGTTAAACTGGATACAACAGCGCAGCGAACAGGAGTACCGCTGATGGCGCCCGTGGATTGGCTGGCCGAAGAAAACGACGACTCGACACCAGACTCAACCGAGAGCTGGCAGATTCTTGTTGTCGATGATGAACCCGAAGTGCACGCCGTCACCCGCCTGGCCCTGCGCCGCTTCCGCTTTGAAGACAAACCCCTGATCGTTCACACCGCCGCCACCGCCCAGGAAGCGCTGGCGATTGTCCGCCAATTGGGCGACGACCTGGCGATGGCACTGATCGATGTGGTGATGGAATCCGAACACGCTGGCCTGGATTTGGTGAAAGCCATTCGTGAAGAAATCGGCAACCATTTAACGCGACTGGTGTTGCGCACCGGCCAACCCGGTTACGCCCCGGAAAGTGAAGTCGTCCGCGACTACGACATCAACGACTACAAAGAAAAAACCGAACTGACCGCGCAGAAATTCCAAACGTTAATGTACGGCGGGCTGCGCAATTATCGCGATCTGAAACAGATGCGCGCTGCCGCCACAGCGCACTGAGCCAGGTTCAAAAATTCTCCGGGTGCCTGGCTTTTTCTTTCGCCAATTCGCGCTCAATCACACCGCCCTGAACCAGCGTTGCCAGACATTGATCGAGCGTTTGCATGCCTTGCTGCGAGCCGGTCTGAATGGCGGAATACATTTGCGCTACTTTGTCTTCGCGGATCAGATTGCGAATCGCCGATGTGCCAATCATGATCTCGTGCGCCGCTACCCGGCCGCCGCCAATCTTCTTCAGCAGTGTTTGTGAAATCACCGCCTGCAACGATTCCGACAACATCGACCGCACCATGGCTTTTTCTTCCGCGGGAAACACATCGACCACCCGATCAATGGTTTTGGCCGCCGAGGTAGTGTGCAAGGTACCGAACACCAGATGGCCGGTTTCAGCGGCGGTGAGCGCCAGACGAATGGTTTCCAGATCGCGCATTTCGCCGACCAGAATGATGTCCGGATCTTCACGCAAGGCCGAGCGCAGTGCATCGGCAAAACTGTGCGTATCGCGATGCACTTCGCGCTGGTTGACCAGACATTTCTTGGCTTCGTGGACGAACTCAATCGGATCTTCGATGGTCAGAATGTGGTCGTATTTATGTTCGTTGATGTAATCGATCATCGCCGCCAGCGTGGTCGATTTCCCGGAGCCGGTCGGGCCGGTCACCAACACCAGGCCGCGCGGCACCTGGGCGATGCTTTCAAACACCGGCCCCAAACCGAGATCAGCCATGCTCTGCACGCGTGAAGGAATGGTACGAAACACCGCGCCGCAACCCCGATTCTGAGTAAAGGCATTCACCCGGAAACGCGCCACGCCCGGTACTTCAAAAGAAAAATCCGTTTCCAGCCGCTGCGCAAATTCCTGCCGCTGCTGCTCATTCATAATGCCCAACACCAGCGCTTCCACTTCGTCGTGCGACAAGGCCGGCACGTTGACGCGGCGGATGTCGCCATCGACGCGAATCATCGGCGGCAAGCCGGCGGACAGGTGCAAGTCGGAAGCATTTTGTTGGGCGCTGAACGCCAGAAGTTCGGTCATGTCCATGCGGTCGTTGATTCCTTAATTAAAGTGGTCAGACAGGCCAAGTGATCATACTCAGCGCAGTGGAAAACCGGTATGCTGTTGCGCTTTGCAAGACCGGCGAGCCAGGGCGTTTGCCGTGATAAAAACGAATCCAGTGTAAACCAAGAGCGGTGCATTGTGAGCACCGTTCCAACGCCATCGGAGTGCCGCCTTGAGCTCAGAGCAACGCCCCTTGGCCGAGCGTTTGGCCGCTGTGCGCGAGCGCATTGCCAGCGCCTGTCAACGAGCCGGACGTGAACCCGCAGCGGTCACACTGATCGGTGTCAGCAAAACCTGGCCGTTGGCTGACCTGCAAAATGCCGTCGCTGCGGGTGTCACCGATCTGGGTGAAAACTACGTCCAGGAAGCGGTCGATAAGATTCAGCAATGGCAAGGCCCGGCTCCGGTCTGGCATTTCATCGGACCGTTGCAGTCGAACAAAACCCGCCCGGTCGCCGAACATTTCGATTGGGTGCACAGCATCGACCGGCTGAAAATTGCTCAGCGTCTGGCCGACCAGCGCCCGGCAGAAAAAACGCCGCTCAACGTCTGTATTCAAATCAACATCAGTCAGGATCCGGCCAAAGCCGGCCTGCACCCCGATGAAGTGCTGGCGTTCGCCGATCAGCTGAGTGAGATCGACCGGCTGCGACTCGCCGGTCTAATGGCAATTCCGGCGGCGGACTTGAACGACACCGAGCTGCGCCGCCAGTTTGATCAATTGAAAAGCCTCAGTGATACCCTTATTCAACACCATCCCGAGGCGACGGCATTGTCGATGGGCATGAGCGCGGATTTCGAAATCGCCATCGAAAGCGGCGCCACTCACGTTCGCGTTGGCAGCGCCATTTTCGGCCAACGCCACTACGCCCAGACGAGCGCCGGATGACGACACCAGTAACAACACAGGAGAGCGCCATGCAAACCGCCACCATCGGTTTTCTCGGTGCCGGCAACATGGCCGGTGCCATCATTAATGGCATGCTGGCCAGCGGCTTTGATGCACAGCGTCTGCAAGTGTGCGACCGCAACGAACCCAAACGCGCCGACTTCGCCAGCAAAGGCCTCACCGCCACTGCCGACCCACACGCCTTGATCGCGGCCTGCGACATCCTGGTGCTGGCCGTCAAACCGCAAGCCTTAAAAGCGACGCTGGAACCCCTGGCCGCCGACTTCCAACAACGCCAGCCGTTGATTGTCAGCGTTGCCGCCGGCGTTACTGCTGAAAGCATTGACCGCTGGCTCGGCGGCGATTTCGCCATCGTGCGCACCATGCCCAACACGCCGTCGCTGGTGCTGACCGGTGCCACCGGTTTGTACGCCAACGCCAATGTCAGCGACGCTGAACGCAACACCGTGCAGCAAATGTTCGACAGCATCGGCGCCAGCCTGTGGGTTGACGCCGAAGACGATTTACACGCCGTCACCGCCACCAGCGGCAGCGCTCCGGCGTATTTCTTTCGCTTTATGGAAGCCATGCAAAAAGCCGCCGAAGCCCAGGGTTTGGATGGCGACAGCGCCCGTACTCTGATCGTACAAACTGCCTTGGGCGCGGCGCGTATGGTGCAACAAACCGGACAGATGCCAGCCGAATTGCGCCGCCAGGTGTGCTCGCCGAACGGCACCACCGAACGCGCCATTCGCAGTTTTGAAACCGACGACCTCGACGCCGTGGTCGCACGCGCCATGCAAGCTTGTCGCGCCCGCTCGATTGAACTATCCGAAGAACTGGCGGATTGAGCCTCGCTCAGCGCCACCGACTGCAGCCATAAAAGGAGCCCCGCATGCTGGGTGATATCGCCGTCCTGATTCTGAAAACCGCGTTCAGCATCGTGCTGATTGCACTCATCGCCCGTTTTCTGGCGCAAGTCGCCCGGGCCAACACCTACAACCCACTGGCGCAAACGGTGCTGAAAATCACCAATCCGTTCTTGTTGCCGCTGCGTCGCATCATTCCCGGATTCGGCGGCTTGGATGTCGCCGCTTTGGTGTGCATCTGGATTGGTCAGTACGTGTTGGCGTTGCTGATTTTCGTCGTTCAGGGCGCGAATCCGGTGCCTTTCCTTGGCCCGATGGCCATCTGGTCGCTGCTCGCCGTGGCTGGTTTGCTGATGACGGTGTTGCAGTGGAGCATGATCATTGTCGCCATCGGCAGTTGGATCAGCATGGGTCAGCAAAACCCCATGCTCGGTTTTCTGCAGGAATTGGTGGAGCCGTTTGTCGGTCCGTTCCGTCGGCTGAATCTGCAAGTCGGCATGTTGGATTTGTCGTACATCATTGCGTTCCTGGTGTTGATCATCCTGCGCGATTTCGTACTCAGCGGCATGATCGTTCCCATGACCAGCCTGTATCAGGCCGCCGGTTATTTCACCGGTGGCATCATGCCGGTGATTGGTCTGTAACATCGCCGTTTTCTGATCGAATCACGGACCCGGACGGGTCCTGCAGGACAGACTGAATGCCAACAGAATTTCCGGCCGACAGCGTCGGCCTGGTCACACCACAGGTTGCTGAATTCGACGAACCCTTGCCGTTGCGCTCCGGCCGTTCGCTGTCGTCTTATCAGTTGGTGTATGAAACCTACGGCACGCTGAACGCCGACCGTTCCAACGCCATTTTGATTTGCCACGCTTTGTCGGGTCACCACCACGCCGCCGGTTATCACAGCAACGATGATCGCAAACCCGGCTGGTGGGACGCCTGCATCGGCCCCGGCAAAGCCATCGATACCAACCGCTATTTTATCGTCTCACTGAACAACCTGGGCGGCTGTCACGGCTCCACCGGCCCGACCAGTACCGACCCGGAAACCGGCCGCCGTTACGGCCCGGATTTTCCCATCATGGCGGTGCGCGACTGGGTAAAAAGCCAGGCACGTCTGGCTGATCGATTGGGCATTGATCAATGGCTCGCGGTCATCGGTGGCAGCCTTGGCGGCATGCAAGCCATGCGCTGGTCGATTGATTATCCGGACCGGCTGCGCGGCTGTGCCGTCATCGCGTCGGCGCCAAAACTCTCGGCACAAAACATCGCGTTCAACGAAGTCGCACGCCAGGCCATCACCAGCGATCCGGATTTTCACGACGGCCATTATTACCAGCACGAAACCTCGCCGCGTCGCGGTCTGATGTTGGCGCGGATGCTCGGTCACATCACCTATTTATCCGAAAGCGGCATGCGCGAAAAATTCGGTCGTGAACTGCGTCAGGGCAAACTGCATTTCAGTTACGACGTCGATTTCGAAGTGGAATCTTACCTGCGTTATCAGGGCGAAAATTTCTCCGATAATTTCGACGCCAACACCTACCTGCTGATGACCAAAGCGCTCGATTATTACGACCCGGCCGGTGATCACGATGGCGATTTAGCGCGCTGCCTGGCACAAAGCCAATGCCGCTTTTTAATCACCGCGTTCAGCAGCGACTGGCGTTTTACGCCGGCGCGCAGCGAAGAAATTGTGCAAGCCTTGGTCCGCGCCCAACGGCCGGTCAGTTATCTGGAAATTGAAGCCGACCAGGGCCACGATTCGTTTTTGTTTCCGATTCCGGAATACGTGCGTTTGCTGAGTGGTTTTCTGGCGTCGCTGGAAAATGAATCCGCACCACAAGGAGCGCCAGCATGACCGTTTTGGATCGCCCCGATTTCGATTTGATTCAACGCTGGATCAAACCCGACAGCCGCGTGCTCGACCTCGGCTGCGGCGACGGCAGTTTGCTGGCGATGCTGCGCGACAACAAAAACGTCAGCGGCTACGGCCTGGAAATCGACACCGACAACATCCTCGAATGCGTGGCGCGTGGCGTCGATGTCATTCATCAGGATCTGGACGCCGGTCTCGATAATTTCGACGACCAGAGTTTCGATACCGTCATCATGACGCAGTCGTTACAGCAAACCACAGCGCCCGATCGCATCGTGGAAGAAATGCTGCGCATCGGCCGGCAAGCGGTAGTAACTTTCCCCAACTTCGGTCATTGGACTACGCGTGCCTATTTGGGTTTCCGGGGCCGTATGCCGGTATCGGAATCGCTGCCCTACGCCTGGTACGAAACGCCCAACATTCACTTTTTCACCTTCCGGGATTTTGAAGTGCTGTGTCGCGAACGCGGCATTCACATTCGCAACCGGACCGTGGTAGACAGCAACTACCAGAGCAACTGGAAGATGCGACTGATGCCCAACCTGCACGGTGAAATTGCGCTCTATCACATCGAGAGATGACGGTTATGCCCATTAAAATTTTCGCGGTTTTATTGTTCGGCTTACTCGGTTCAATCAGCGCCCAAGCCGAACAAAAAGTGGTTTTTAACGGCGACTACGAACTGCATTACATCGTATTTAATTCCACCATGTTGCAACCGGACATCGCACGCCAGTACAACCTGACGCGCGGCGGCCGCAACGCCATTCTGAATCTGTCGGTGTTGCAGCAACAACCCAACGGCGTTGCCACGCCGGTCGAGGCTGAAGTGCGGGTTCGGGTGCGCGATTTATTGGGCCAGGTACGCCAACTGCCGCTGGATGTCGTGCGTGAACAGAACGCCATTTATCACCTCGGCAATGTAAAAATTCTGGATCGCGAAATGCTCTGGTTTGACATCGAAGTCGAGATTCCCGGCGAGCGCGATTTTGATTTCAGTTTCAGCAAAGAAATGTGGGAAGAAGACGCATGAGCCAATGGGTTTTGGCATCGGGCAACGCCGGCAAGCTGCGCGAATTCAAACAGCTGTTGGCGCCGCTGAACATCGACATTCAGCCGCAGGGAGAACTGGGTGTCAGCGATGCCGACGAAACTGGCCTGAGCTTTATCGAAAACGCCATTCTGAAAGCGCGCCACGCAGCCGCGGCCACCGGCCGACCGGCATTGGCCGACGATTCCGGTTTGGAAGTCGATGCATTGAACGGCGAACCGGGTATCTATTCAGCGCGGTTTTCCCAACGCGCCGGCGGCGAGAAAAATGATGCCGCCAACATCGAGTATTTATTGCAGCGCCTCGATGGCGCTGCGAGCGAGCAGCGCAGCGCCCGTTTCCAATGCGTACTGGCGTTTATGCGCCACGCTCTGGACCCGACACCGCTGGTCGTTCAACGCAGTTGGGAAGGCGTCATTCTGGACGCGCCCGTCGGTCAGGATGGCTTTGGTTACGACCCGGTATTTTTCGTACCCGAATTGGGCAAAACCGCCGCCGAACTCGACAAAGCCACCAAGAATAAACTGTCGCATCGCGGCCAGGCGATGGCGGCGTTATTACCGCTGCTGCGTGACCGGCTCAAGGTATGACGCTGCCCGATTTATCCGTTTACGTGCACGTGCCCTGGTGCGTGCGCAAATGCCCGTACTGCGATTTTAATTCGCACGCCGCCGACCCCAATGCCATTCCTGAAGCTGAATATTTAACGCGTTTATTGGAAGACCTGGAACAGGATGCACCCTTGGCGCAAGGCCGCCGCATTCGCTCAGTATTTTTTGGCGGCGGTACACCCAGTTTATTGAGCGCAAACACCGTCGGCGCAATCTTAAACTCGCTCGATCAACGCTTAGGTTTCGACCGCGATTGCGAAATCACGCTGGAAGCTAACCCAGGCACCGTCGATGAAAGTCGCTTTGCCGATTTGCGCGCAGCGGGCGTGAATCGTTTGTCGATTGGCGTGCAGAGTTTTCAGGCTTCGCAACTGCAAAAACTCGGTCGTATTCACGACCCCGGCCAGGCCGTGCGTGCGGTCGAACGCGCTCGGCTGGCTGGCTTCGATAATTTCAATATCGACCTGATGCACGGTTTGCCGGAACAAAGCGAGGCCGATGCGTTGGCCGATCTCGACCGCGCTATTGCGCTCGCACCGACGCACCTGAGTTGGTACCAACTCACCATCGAACCGAACACCGAATTTTATCGGCGGCCGCCGGAATTGCCGGTCGATGAAACACTCTGGGCGATTCAGGAAGCCGGCCAGGCGCGTCTGGCGGAGGCCGGTTTTGCGCAATACGAAGTCTCGGCTTACGCGCGCGACGGCCAGCGTTGCCAACACAATTTGAACTACTGGGGCTATGGCGACTATCTGGGTTTAGGCCCGGGCGCGCACGGTAAAATTACTCAGGCTGAACCCTTTTCGATTCGACGCACCCGCAAGACGCGATTGCCAAAAGATTATCTGGATCGTTCGCGCCTTCTGGTTCGACAGGAAGAAGCGGTCGAGCCGGAGGATCGCCCGTTCGATTACTTCATCAACACACTGCGGTTGGTCGAAGGCATGCCGCTGGCGCACTTTGAAGTCGCGACCGGTCTGGATAGCGCTACACTGGAACCCAGGCTGAGCCGCTTGCAGCAACAAAATTTACTGACGATAGAGGCCGGACGCTTGCGTACCACACCCCAAGGTTTTCTATACTTGAACGACATTCTCGCCGAGTGGCTGGCATGAACACCCTGGTGCGCCACCTCTATTCCCTGATTTTTTATCTGATTACGCCGCTGTTGCTGGTCCGTGTATGGCTGCGCGGGCGCACCTTGCCGGGTTATCGCCGGCGCATCGCTGAGCGTTTTGGTCATTGGCCGGATATGCCAACCGGCGCACTCTGGGTGCATTCGGTCAGCGTCGGCGAAACCATCGCCGCCAAGCCATTGATCGACCGCTGGCTGGAGCGCCACCCGGACATGCCGGTGCTGGTCACCACCATGACGCCGACCGGCTCGGACACCGTCAAAGCGCAATTCGGCGATAGCGTGCACCACGCTTATCTGCCCTGGGATTTACCGCACGTGCAGCGGCGCTTGCTGAAACGACTGCAACCGCGCGCGCTGGTGATCATCGAAACCGAGTTGTGGCCGAATTTATTGCACGCCTGCCAGGTTGCCAAAGTACCGGTGTTGTTGGCGAATGGTCGCTTGTCGCAACGTTCGCTGCGCGGTTACCAACGGCTGCATCGGCTGATCGGCCCCATGGTGAAAAACCTCAGCGGCGTAGCGGCGCAATACGCGCCCGACGCCGAACGTTTCGGCCAGTTGGGCATTGCTACCGAGCGCATTGAAGTCACCGGTTCAATCAAATTCGATCTGCCACTGACGCCAGAATTGCACAGCCAGATCGACACCTATCGTCAGCAATTGTCCGGCCGTCCTGTCTGGGTGGCGGCCAGCACGCACGCCGGAGAAGACGAAATCTTTCTGGCCGTGCATCGCACCATTCGCGCCAAATTGCCCGATGCCTTGTTGATTTTGGTGCCGCGTCACCCGGACCGTTTTGATAACGTCGCCGACCTGCTCGATCGCGATTGCTGGCGCTACAGCCGCCGCTCACGCACGCCCAAACCGCGTAAAAACGACGCGGTGTTTCTGGGCGATACCTTGGGTGAATTACTGCTGTTTTATGGTGTGGCGCATGTGTCGGTGGTTGGCAACACCTTCAATGGCGGTGGTGGTCACAACCCCATCGAACCGGCGGCGCTGGCGAAACCGATTTTAATCGGACCGAGTTTTTTCAACTTCCAATCCATTGTCGATGCGATGCTCGGCGAGCACTGTCTGGTGAAAGTGAGCGGTAACGAAGAGCTGACCCAACGCCTGCTCGGGCTGCTGCAAAGCCAGGATTTGCGCGACACCTACGGCCAACGCGCCTACCTGTTTTTCCAACAGCAGCAAGGCGCTTTGCGCCGCCTGGAAAGCTGGATCGAGAAACACCTGGAACTGGATTCAGACGCCAATCCGTCCAGCCCATCGCGTGACATCCGCCCGCTGAGCACAGGGCATTAATTCCATTCAATGCCAGTGGTCGGTTAGCGGCCGACCACAGCCTTGTAATGATTGGCCGTTCAGAGTCACCTCAACAGTCCACTCAAAGGTTTCATCACTCATGGTGTCCTGGCACGCCATCGGCTCCAGGTGCAATACCAGGTTGGTGGATCGTCTGTTCGCACGGTAGATCAACGTTTGACCGTCAACCTCCGGTGTTGGCAACGGCATGACGGTGCGAGACTGACCGTAGTCTGTCAGCAACCGAATCTCGGCATGACTCAACTCCAGTAACCAGCCCGGTTCATTGCCAGTGGCACGAAAATCAATCGGATAGCGGCCCTGGCGATCGCGCGGCTGGCGCAAAGTGCTGAGTTCACAGGCCCGCTGTGGCTGGTCGTCAATTCGCAATTGCGCCGAGTCGCCTTTGCTCCAGAACATCAAACCGTCGCCTAAATACAACACGCCCGATGCGGCCGGTTGATGGCGCACCGTCACCAGCCGATCCGGTAAATACAGCAGCGCTTCGTCGTCGCGGGTTGGCACCAGACTGAGCGCCAGGCTCTGGCAATCAAACACCACCAGTTGCGATAAATCGGCAGGTTCCACGGCCGGGTGTTTGCTGGCACAACCAGCCAGCGTGACGATAGCCAGCAGCAGGGAAAACAGTCGTTGGCGAGCGTTCATAGGGTTTCCTTGAAGGGCTTACGCTCAAAGCGAAAAACCATCGGGCACAAAAAAGGCCGCTGTAAGCGACCTTTTATCAATTTGGGCTAACCGCGATGCGGTTCAGCAAGTTTAGATGACTTCTACGTCAGAAGCCTGGGGGCCTTTTTGGCCTTCAGTGATGGTGAACTGAACCGCTTGGCCTTCTGCCAGAGTGCGGAAGCCGTCACCCTTGATGGCACTGAAGTGTACGAAGACGTCTTTGCCGCCTTCCACTTCGATAAAACCGAAGCCTTTGGTCTCGTTAAACCATTTCACTTTGCCGGTCTGTACAGACATAGCTTTACTCCTGGAAGAGGATGCGATTTGTTACGACAGCGCCCGAGCCAGAGCAAATCCAGACGGTCGTCGCCGGTAAAGATAACGTCTTACTTACGCGCAACCTGTTCAGGGAACTGCAAAGTATCACCGGGGGTCTTGCTTATAAGTATTGCGACAATCTTTTACAAAGCTCACTTTAGCGAAGCCAAATCGGATGTAAAGTACTTTTTAGCCGCATGAAATGGGCCTAAAGTCGCTGATCTGGCCGGTTTTAACCCGCTTTCTGAGCGATGTTCGACAACTGTCTGATATTGCTCGTTTTTTCACCAATTTGCCTTTCAGGCCCGGTTCGGCACAGCGTGACGACCGGGCGTGAATTTCTGATGACAAATTGCGCCGTCAAAGTTCAATCCGAACTTCGTATCTTTTGCGACTGCTTCACCAGTTTGCCAAATGCCCGGTAACGCCGACGTTTTTGCCAGGCGGTTTCGCTGGCATGTACTGCCTCACGCTGCAACTTCTGGTACGACCGCAATCGCCGCGCATCCAATTCGCCCGACTCAATCGCCGCTGCCACCGCACAACCGGCATCGCCCTGATGGGAGCAATCGCCAAAGCGGCACTGCTGCGCCAGTGTTTCGATGTCGTCGAACACCGCACTGACGCCGCTGATGGAATCGCCCAATCGCAATTCGCGCATGCCCGGTGTGTCCATAATCCAGGCACCGGCCTGGGTGCGCACCATCTGGCGTTGCGTGGTGGTGTGTCGGCCTTTGGCGTCGTCTTCGCGAATGGCGGCGGTAAAAAACCGCTGCTCGCCAATCAGACTGTTGGTCAAGGTGGTTTTACCAACGCCGGACGAACCAACCAACGCCAGGCTTTGGCCTGGTGTTAGCCAGGGCGCCAGCGCATCGGTCGCCCAATCCTGGCGGGCATCCAGACAAACCACCGGCAAGCCGGCGCGCAGGGTTTGCGCCTGGTCGCGAAAAGCCTCCATATCGTCCGCAAGGTCGGCCTTGGTCAGTACGATGACCGGGTCGACACCGGCATCCAGCGCCAACGCCAGATAGCGCTCCAAACGCGACAGATTAAAGTCGGCGTTGCAGGACGCCACGATCAGCAAGGTGTCCAAATTGGCAGCGATCAACTGCGGTTTGGGTTCAGTGCCCGAAGCGGTGCGACGCAGCAAGGTCTGCCGTTCCAGCAAGCGTTGTGGTTCGCCAGCGGCATCCAGCCAGAGCCAGTCGCCCAAAGTCGGGCGATCTTCTGCCTCGGCATGCCGCCAGGGGCCGCTGATCAACCAGTTGTGAGCGCCGGTTTCATCGAGCCATTCCAGCCGATCACGATGCACCGCCGTGACTCGGGCGGCACGGCCGGTTTCCAGTTCGTCGAGCGTCAGTTGTTGCAAAAATACCGGGCGCCAGCCGAGTTCGGCCAGCGAGTAATTCATTGATGTCATGAGGGTTTCCCATCACGGTGCCCGCCAAAGGCGGGCAAACACAGACTTCAATCCAGCGTCAAAACTGGATTGATCCATTCCGATTCAGGGCAGGTAGAACAGGAGCGAAGGCTCCACAAACGACAGGAGTGCGCTCAGCCTCGACCTGCCACTGGGGCAAGCTCAAAGAAGATGATGGACATAATTAACGCCTCCTCTACAGGTGGGATGGGTGCCGGATATCGACACCGGCGGGCAGTTTGCCCCAGCGGCGGCTCGCGATCAAGCGGCACCGGACGACTGCCCCAAAAAGCGGTAACCGACACCCGGCTCGGTTTCGATGTAACGCGGATTGGCCGCGTCATCGCCCAACTTCTGGCGCAACTGGCGGACAACGTTGCGCAGGTACTGGGTGTCATCGCGGTGGGTTGGCCCCCAGATGGCTTCAAGCAACGCCGTTTGCGTTACCAACCGGCCGGGCGAGTGCATCAACAGGCGCAACACCGACCATTCCTTGCGCGTCAGCACCACGCTTTCACCGCCGACCAGCAAGCGATGCTGGGCCACATCGATGCTCAACTGCTCGTTTTCAAAACGCGGTTCCGGTTGCACCGGCTCGATGCTGCGCGACGCCAGCAGTCGCCGCACCCGTGCCAGCAGTTCATTCACGCTGAACGGTTTGACGACGTAATCTTCGGCGCCCAAATCGAGCGCCCGCACTTTTTCCGCTTCGTCCGAACGCACCGACAACACCAGCACCGGCACCGATCGCTCCGCCAGAATGCGACGCAGCACTTCTTTGCCATCGAGATCCGGCAAACCCAGATCGAGCACCACCAGCGCCGGTTCCGCCAAGGCGGCTTGCGCCAGGCCGGTCTGGCCGTCGCTGGCTTCGATCACGTCGTAACCTTGCGACGCCAGACTGATGCGCAGGAATTTGCGAATCTGGGGTTCGTCATCGACGATCAGGATACGGCTCATTCATCCTTCTCCTCTGGCTCGCCGGTCTGCACCAGCGGCAAACTCAATCGCAGGCAATGGCCGAAACCTTCCGGCGCCGGCACAATGCGCGCTTCGCCGCCGTGCACCCGCATCATGCCGCGGCAAATAGTCAGCCCCAGGCCGGACCCTTTTTCGTAACGGTCGCCCCGGCTGAACGAATAAAACTGCTCAAACACCGCCTCCCACTGATCGCGCGGCAGACCTTTGCCCTGATCGCAGACATCCAGTTCCAGCCAGTCATCGACACGGCGTGCGCGAATCACCACCAGGCCATCCGGCGGCGACGCTTTAAAGGCATTATCAACGGCGTTGTACAACGCCTGTTCGACCAGCGCCGCGTGCACCCAGAGCGAGGGTAAATCGGCCTCGGGTTCAAAGCGCAGCCGCTGGCGCAGGCTGTCTTGCGACAACCGTCGCGCCACCACCGGATACAATTCCTCGACCGACACCCACTGCCGGTTCAGCGACAAACCGCCCTGGCCGAGCCGCGTCATATCGAGCAAATTCTGGATGTAACCTTCCAGGCGCTGGCTTTCGTCAATGATTGAATCGAGCAGATCAAGCCGGTCCTGTTCCGATAAATCCGCGTGCAAATCGCGCAACGATGTCGCCGACCCCATCATCGTGACCAACGGCGTTTTCAGATCGTGCGACACCGACGACAACAGCGCCGAACGCAACCGCTCTTCATCGGCCTGACGCTCGGCGCTTTTCAATTCAGCCGCGGCCGCGTCACGTTCCAACGCGGTCTGAACCTGCTCGCCCAAACCGCGCACCAGCGTCGGCCAACTGGCGGGCAAGCGATGGTCGTCCAACACCTCAACACGCAGCGCGCGGGCGCCGGTGTGGGCATCGCGTTCACCCGGCGCGGGAAATAATCGCAACTGGCCGAGTACGCATTCATCGCTGAACGCCGACAACGCCACAGCCAAATCGTCGCCTTGCTGCAACCGCGCCATCAGTCGCAACTGGGCCTTTAAAAAGGCTTCCTGAAACTGCAATTGAGTAACTTGCGAGCGCAACTGATACGCCAGCCAACCGGCCAGCAACGAAAAAAACACATAGGCCAAAGCCGCCGCAAGTTCACCGGCATCGTGCATTTGAAAACTGAAACGCGGCTCGGTGTGGAAGAAATTAAACAGCGCAAAACCGAGAAAGGCGCAGATCAACACACCCGCCCAACCGGTCCAAAGTGCGCACACCAGCGCGACCATTAAATAGAGCAATAAATGCGTTGATTGATTCAGCCAACTGCCCGGCAACACGCCTAAAAGCGTCACCAGAATGGGCAACGTCGTCGCCAGCAACCAGGCGTTTCGATTGGGCCAAAAGCTTCTTAACACAGCGTCTCCTTACCAGCGCCAGAAGCCGGGCGTGAACGGCACAATCAGCGCTAAAAATTCCAACCGACCGAGCAGCATGGCCACACACAACAGCAACTTGGCGACATCGTTCAACGAACTGAAATTTCCCGCCGGACCGATGATAGCACCGAGCCCCGGGCCGATGTTCATCAAGGCGGTCAGCGCTGCTGACGTCGCGGTTACCGCGTCCAGGCCGGTCATCGCCAACAGCAAACTGCAACAGAACCAACTCGCCATCACCAGAAAGAAATACGCCAGCGCCGCCACCAACACCCCTTCTTCCACGGTGCGTTGATTGTAGAGACGGGAAAAGTGCGCTTTGGGGTGCAACGAATGAAACAGATGTTCGCGCGTCATCAACGCCAGCAATTGATAACGAAACAGTTTGATGCCGCCCGAGGTCGAACCGGAACAGGCCCCGCTGAACATCACAAAGCCAAACACCAGCAAGGCGAAACCGCCCCACAGTGTGTAGTCCTGACTGGCGTAGCCGGTGGTGGTAATCACCGACACCAGATTGAACAAACTGTGCGACAACAACAGCCCAAAAGATTCATCGCTGCCGGCAAGCCAGCGCGACAAGGTCACGCTCAAAGTTGCGACCACCACCAGCTTCAACAGCAGCCGCACCTGAGCGTCTTTCGCGATCAGCCAACGCCGCTCGCGCACTGAATTAACGAACAACAAAAACGGCATGCCACCGAGCAACATAAACACACTCGCCGCCCACAACAGCGAGGGCTGTTTGAACTGCCCAAAAGACGCATCCGAGGTGGAATAACCGCCAGTCGCCACTGACGTCAGCGCATGATTGAACGCCTCAAACGCGGTCATACCCAGCGCCCAATAAGTAACAAAGGCAAGCAACGACAACACCGCATACGCCAGCGCAATCATCAACGCCACGCGCGCAATGCGATTGTTCTGAATGTCAGACCACTCGGACGATTCGGTACGAAACAACCGCATGCCGCCGACTTTCAAAAACGGCAGCACCGCCACCGCCATCAAAATAATGCCGATGCCGCCGACCCACTGAGTGATCGAGCGCCACACCAGCAACGCACGCGGGCCACGATCCAGGCCGCTGATGACGGTCGAACCGGTGGTGGTCAAACCCGAAACGCTTTCAAACAGCGCATCGACAAAACTCAAATCCGGCCAACCCCAATACAGCGGCAAAGCGCCGGTCAGCGACAACACGCCCCAGTTAAACAGCGTGACCAGAAACATCTGCCGTGGCCGCATCCGTTGCAATTGCCCGCGACCGAGCACAAAAAACAGCAGCGACAGAAACACACAGAGCACCGCGCTAAACACCAGCGGCCGTACCAATTGATCGTTGTGCCAATCAACCCAGAGGATCGGCACCACCATAAATCCCGCCCACAGCAACACGGTGAAAGAGGCAATTTGCAAGGCGGGTTTGAGATCGGACATCACTCGCTGTCACTCACGAGACCAGATGCCCTCAGTGTATGAATGGCCCCGTAAGCGAACCATCAGCCGGCCAGCGGCGGCGTAATTTCTGCGTAATTTGAGAAGGTTCTCAGCGGGTCCACCGGGTCGGTGTTTGGCGGATTGCATCCTGCTACACTCGACAGCCCTCCCCACAATGAAGGGTGTCAACCCGCTACCGGAGTACTGGATGAAAGGATATCGCACTGGCCTGCTGGCCATCGTATTGCTGTTCGTGGTCAGCCCGGCCTGGTCGTTCAGCTTTTTTGGCTTGTTCGGTTCGGACAAAAAACAGAGCACGCTGATCGACGCCATTCCGGCCGACACCGCCTGGGTATCACTCGGCAAAAACACCACGCCCGAAGCGCAAATGCTCGATAGCTGGACCAACACCGAGGTGATGTCGGAACTGCCCGAATTGCCAGATGTGTTTTCCGAAACGCCCGGCATGCAGGTATTGGCCTGGCTGTACGAAGATTACGCCAACGTCGCCCAGTTCACCGGCTACGAAGGCAAGACCGGCTACGGCGCACTGATGGCGCGCTACGGTCTGGACGAAGACGGCTCTTACGCCTTTTATCTGGACGGCACCCTTCCTGTGGTTCGCTTCCAGGTATCGGACGATGCCGCCATTGAACAATTGATCACCGACATGGCCGAAGGCAGTGGTCAGCAACCGGAAATCCGCCGCGTCGAAGGCGTCGACATTCGCCATTGGCAATTGTCGGCACCGACCGCCAAACGCCGGTTCGACTTTGCCATAGCGATTAATGACCACATCGCCACCGCCACCTTGCTGACCGAAATCGACGACGACACCCGGCTCGGCCAGCGCTTCGGCCTGATCGCCCAGGAACAACCGCTGTCCGACAGCGAAGACTGGCAATCGCTCGACACCGAATACCACTTCGACGAATTCGCTCGCGGCTACATCAGCATCGCCAAAATCGCCGAAGCCATATTGATGCCGCAGAACAATCGCATGGGGCGCGACCTGCAACGCCTGGCCCCCGGACCGATGGCCGATCTGAACGCCAAGATGGACAACACCTGCCCGGCCGAATGGATGAGCCTCGCCGAGCAAATGCCGCGTCTGGTGTACGGCAGCGAAGACATGAAAGCCAGCGCCGACAACCTGCATCAAGTGCTGCGTTTCGTGCTGGAAATCAACAACGCCGACATCACCTCCGAGCTGAGCCAGCTCGCCGGTTCCGTACCGCAATACAGCCGCGATGCCAGCGACAAGATTTTCGCCTTCGCCCTGGGTCTGAACGTCGAAGCCCTGGCGCCGGTCGCCACGACGCTCTGGACGCAATTGCGCGCCGCCGACTTCGACTGCCCATCGCTGGTCAAACTGCAACAGGACGTCGCCGGCTTTAACCCCGCCGTTCTGGGCATGGTTGGCGGCATGGCGCAGGGTCTGAAAGGCGCCGGCTTCGCGTTGTACGACTTGCAGGCCGACGCCAGCAGCCCGGTTGGCCTGAGCGGTTCTGCACTGGTCAGCATCAGCGCCGACAACCCGAGCCTGTTAGCCACCTCACTGACTGCCAGCTTCCCGCCGCTGGCCGGCCTGAAAATACCCACCAATGGCGAGCCGGTAACCTTGCCGGATATGGGATTACCGCAGCCGGTGCAAGTCGCCATCAAAGGCAAACACCTGCTGGTCTACACCGGCAACGCCGCCACGCAAGCGGCCAATCAAATGGCCCGCGAGCCGCTGAACACCGACGGCAACATGGCGTTCGCGTCCAACTACCAAGCCATCGGTGACGCCTTCATGGCCATCGCCGACACGCCAATGAGCAGCTCATTGCAACAACTCGACAACATGGACAGCTGCACCGACTTCTACGTCGGCATGGTGCAACTGAGCCGCCTGCCGATGCAGATCAGCTATCTGGATCAGCACACCGAACGCGGCTGGGAAGCGCAAGTCGGTGTCGATCTGCAACCGCTGACGGACGACTTCATCGTAGAACCCGGCGACTACCAGACCGACTCCATGAGCGACGATTGCAGTTGGTTTCCCGACGCCATCGAAACCCTGAACGCCGACGGCAGCGGCCAGTACCGCCAGAAAGACGCCAACAACCGCTGCGACGTTTATCAGATCGACTACCAATGGCGCCAGGAAGGCGGACGACTGATCCAGGAAAGCAGCACCGAGCGCATGCGCGACAGCTGCGATCAGACATGGCAAAGCGTCGACGCTGGCGACTACGAATGCACCGTCCTGGCGACTTTCGAAAACGGCTTCTATTGCCTCTACGACTTCGACGGTGAACCGGCACTGATGCGTTACCGCCGCTGAAATCATTGCCACAAAAAACCCGCTCCGGCGGGTTTTTTTATGCCGCCGAGAAATGAAGTTACCCACAGAAGCCGTGGACAAGTTTGTGAACAACCTAGGGAGAACCGGGTTCAGGCCAGAACGGCTGGTGAATTTTTAAAGTCGTTAAAAAACAGACAGTTATTCGCCACCACCCGTACCGCTTTTGCGCCTGAAGACAAGCGTCATCGGTTCGTCATTCAAGTGTCACAGCCATTGGCAAGACTGCGCAGTGCTATCGATTCGCCCACCCCCAACCTAAAAAACCCACAGGACCTTCGAGATGCATACTGAGCATGATGAAAACAACAAGCCGGTCGAATTCGACCGACTGATCGACCTGGCCATGAGCCGTCGTAACCTGATCAAAGCCGGCAGCGCTGCCGGTGCCACCGCCTTCCTCGGCGGCGTTGCACCACTGGCAATGGCCGTCAACGAAGCCACTACCCTGATGAGCTTCGACAACATTCCCACCAGCACCGCTGACGACATCAGCCTGCCGCCGGGTTACCGCTACGAAGTATTGATGTCCTGGGGCGACCCGGTACTGAAAGGCGCGCCCAACTTCGCGCGCGAGAACACGGCCGCCGACCAGGCCGGCCAGTTCGGTGACAACACCGACGGCATGGAAATGTTTCACCTGACCGACCGCAACGGCAACCTCGACCCGAACCGCGCCGTGCTGGCCGTCAACAACGAATACCTGAACGACAAATATTTCTACACCCACGGTGAAGCCGCCAAAACCGCCGAAGACGTACAGAAAGGCCTGAACGGTCACGGCGTGACCATTGTCGAGCTGGAACGCAAGCGCAACGGCAGCTGGCAGTACAAGAAAGGTTCCGACTTCAACCGTCGCCTGCACGGCAACGCCGAATTCGAACTGACCGGCCCGGTTGCCGGCACCAACTACGTGAAAACCTCAGCCGACTCCACCGGCCGTCGCGTTTTCGGCACCTTCAATAACTGCGGTGCCGGTCGTACGCCTTGGGGCACTTACATGACCTGCGAAGAAAACTTCAACGGTTACTTCGGCGCGCCGGAAGGCACGGCGCTGAGCGACGCCCACAAGCGTTACGGCTTGAGCGAAAACGGTTCTGGCTACGACTGGTGGCAACACGAAAGCCGCTTCAACCTGGCGGCCGAACCGAACGAGCCGAACCGCTTCGGCTGGATCGTCGAAATCGACCCGACCGACCCGACATCGACACCGAAAAAACGCACCGCCATGGGCCGTTTCAAACACGAAAACGCCGCCATGACCATCAACCACGACGGCCGCGCTGTGGTCTACATGGGTGACGACGAACGCGGTGAATTCATCTACAAATTCGTCTCACGCGGCACCTACAACCCGGACGACCGCGCCGCCAACATGCGTCTGCTGGAAGACGGTGATCTGTACGTCGCCCAGTTCAACGACAACGGCAGCGGCCGCTGGATCGAACTGCGCCACGGCGTTAACGGCCTGACCCGCGCCAACGGCTTTGCCGATCACGCCGACGTCTTGGTCCGCGCTCGCGCCGCCGCCACCTTCGTTGGCGCCACCACCATGGACCGCCCGGAATGGGTCGCCTGCCATCCGTCCGCACCGATGGTGTTCTGCACCCTGACCAACAACAGCCGTCGCGGCACCACCGATGCTCAGCCGCTGAACGGCCCGAACCCGCGCGAGAAAAACGACTACGGTCAGATCGTGCGTTGGATGCCGGAAAACCACGACCACACCGCCGAACGTTTCGGCTGGGACTTGTACGCCATCGCCGGCAACCCGGCCGTGAAGACCGGCGCTTACGCCGGCAGCGACAACATCACCACCGACAACATGTTCAACAGCCCCGACGGCCTGCGCTTCGACGACTTCGGTCGCCTGTGGATTCAGACCGATGGTGACTACTCCAACGAAGGCGACTTCGCTGGCCAGGGCAACAACCAGATGCTGTGTGGCGACCCGGTCACCGGACACATCCGCCGCTTCATGGTCGGCCCGCAGGGTTGCGAAATCACCGGCCTGAGCTTCTCCAACGACCACCGCGTCGCCTTGGTCGGTATTCAGCACCCGGACGTCGCCTGGCCGAACGCCGCGCGTGACGGCGTACCACGCTCGTCCATCGTCGCGGTCTACCGCGAAGACGGCGGCGTCATCGGCGCTTAATTACCAACCCCTTTCAGACTCTCCAACCTTCCAAGCCCCCACTCGGGGGCTTTTTTATTGCTGCGAACGAAACGCCCACCCCGTCATCCGCTTTTCAATCAATACAAAGATGGCGTACATCACCACACCTTCCACCGCCAGAGCCAGCAAGCCCGCAAACACCAGCGGAACTTCGAAATTGGCCTGTGCCATTAACATCATGTTGCCGAGGCCGGAGTTGGCGGCGACGGTTTCGGAAATGACTGAGCCAACGAAGGCCAGCGTAATCGCCACTTTCAGCGAGCCGAAAAAGTGTGGCATGGCGCCGGGCAAACCGACTTTTAACAGGCGGTCGAGTTTGGACGCGCCGAGGGCGCGCAGTACGTCGTCCATTTCCGGTTCGGTGGTCGCCAATCCCGTTGCGACGTTGACGACAATCGGGAAAAACGAAATTAAAAACGCGGTCAGAATGGCGGGCACAGTGCCGATACCAAACCAGAGCACCAGAATCGGCACGACGGCGACTTTCGGTACCGAATTAAACCCGACCATTAACGGATACAAACCGCGATACAATCGGCGCGACCAACCGATGGCAATGCCCAGAATCAAACCGAATACGACGGCCAAACCAAAGCCGGCGGTGGTGGTCCATAAGGTCTGGATCGAGTTGACGACGATGGCCCGCTGAAATTCAAAACCGGTTTGCACAATCACCGACGGCGGCGGCAGAAAATACACCGGAATATCGCTCAGCCGACAGATCAATTCCCACAGCGCAAAGAAGGCCACGGTTACCCAAAACGACATCGCTTCTTCACGCGCCAGCCAGCCAAACAGCCAGCGTTGCCAACTGCGTTTTTTTGTCGCACCGCTCATGGCGAAGTCTCCTGCAAGGAACCGATACTGCTGTTGCTGTCTTCCGAACGCGCACTGCGAATGTGTTCGCGCAATTCGTGTACGGCGCTGACAAATTCCGGTTGATAGCGGCTTTCCAAGGTACGCGGCCGATCGAAATCGATGTCGCGTTTAACGATGATTTTTCCAGGCCGTGCGCTCATCACATAGACGGTGTTGGAGAGATACACCGCTTCGGTTAAATCGTGTGTTACCAAGACGACGGTGAAGCGTTGTTGTTGCCATAAATCCTGCAACACGTTCCACAATTCTTCGCGTGTGAATGCATCGAGTGCGCCGAAAGGTTCGTCGAGCAATAACAGTTTGGGTTCGTGAATTAACGCCCGGCACAGTGAAGCGCGCTGACGCATACCGCCCGATAATTGCCAGGGGTATTTGTGACCCAAACCTTTCAGACCAACAGCCGCCAATAGCTCTTCACCACGACGCCGATACTGAGCGCGGCGTTTGCGAAAATCTTTTTTCGTCGCCGGTGCGACTTCCAACGGCAACAGCACATTTTCCAGCGTGGTGCGCCAGGGCAACATGATGGCGTTCTGAAACGCCATGCCCACCTGAGCGCGCGGCCCGGTGACGGGTTCGCCGTCCAGCACGACGCTGCCTTCCTGCGGAATCAGCAAGCCGGACAGCAATTTCATAAAGGTCGATTTGCCGCAGCCGCTGGGGCCGACGATGGCGGCAAAGTCACCCTGCTCTACTTGCAGGTCGATACCGTCGAGCACCAACTGGCCGGCGTCCATTCCGCCGTAACCCAAGCACAACGATTGAATGTCGATGAAACTCATTTTGGGCCTTTTATTCAGCAGTGATTTTTTTCGTACAGAGCATTTTTTTAACACGGAGTTCAAACAAAAAACCCCGGCGAATTCGCCGGGGTTCGTGTCGCTATTAAGGTGCGACCATCCGCCCTGCCATGGCGGGCAGGAATTCGTCGGTGAAGATGTCATCGACGCTGGGTTTGTTGCTGTACTCGTAAGTGAGGCCGATCTGTTCGATGGCGTTTGCCATGCGTTCGGTATCGATACCGCCCATTCCGTGTTCCAGCACGTAGTCGGTGAGGATGTTGTCGGCAATGGTCATTTCCAGACGCTCCAGTTCCACCGCTTCACGCGCTACGGTGTTGTGTTGCAACACGTATTGCACCGCCGCTTCCGGGTCGGCAATGGTGTCGCGCCAGCCGCGCAGTGTGGCTCGGATGAAGGCTTCGACCGCTTCGGGATGTTCCGCTGCAAACGTCGGGTTAACGATGATGGCGTTGCCGTACAGATCGACGCCATAGTCGCTCATCAACATGACGACGATGTCGTCATCCGGCGTGCCTTTGGATTTCAGGTTGATGTACGACGAGAACGAGAAGCCGGTGATGGCGTCGACATCGCCTTGCGCCAGCATCGGTTCACGCACCGGGAAGCCAACGTTGTCGATGGTCACGCGGTCGGCGTCAATGCCGTTGGCCTGCACGAAGATCGGCCATTGGGCGTAAGCGCCATCGGTCGCCGGCGCACCCAGTGTTTTGCCTTCCAGATCTTTCGGCGTTTCCACACCCAGGCTGCGACGCGCGACGATGGCGAAAGGCGGCGCATCGTAGGTCATCATGATGGCTTTGACCGGGGCGACATCGCTGTTCTGGTCGCGGAATTTGATCAGCGAGTTCACGTCGGCGAAGCCCAGTTGGTAGGTTCCGGAGGCGACCCGTGGAATGGCTTCTAAGGAACCAGAGCCGGAGTCGATGCTGACGTTCAGTCCTTCTTCTTCGTAATAGCCACGCTCCATGGCCATCAGATAAGGCGCTGCTGGGCCTTCAAATTTCCAGTCGAGTGCGAAGTCGATGTCGGTTGCGCTGGCACCGGCCGCGGCCATCAGGCCGGCCAGTCCACTGAGCCAAGTCCGTTTATTCATGCTAAATCCCCTCTTAGCGTCGGTTGTCGTTATGGCGAGCGATGCTTTGCAAGGGGTAGGCCAGCTCGGCTGGCGTGTGAACAAATGATCGATATTGCGGCTTTTTAGAAACATTTGTTTCATCAAGCTCGGTCATAGTAACGAATTAACAAAATAAGCACAGACAGCGGCGCACCAAAACAGACACACTTGGTGCGCTGCCCGCACCCTTTAAGGGCGATGCGAGGTACGCTGCGATGATGTCGCGGATTAACACGGCGGTGTCGCTTCCAATTCAACCAATGTTCGCAACGGCACGGCTTTCGCATTCAAGCTTTCTCCAATTGGTGCCGATGTCTTACACAACGGCCGCTATTTCCTCGAGCTCATACGAATGAAAAAACTCTCCCTGACGCTGAAGATCAGTGCCCTGGTGTCGGCTTTAATTCTGGCCCTGCTGGTGCTCGCCGTGGTCTTTATCTCCAGTTTCAATACCGTGATTGCCAACAGCGAGAAGGATGCTCAGCTGCGGCGACTCAGCGAAAACCTGACTCAGGGATGGGAGACACTGACGCAGCAATACGACACGGTTACTGAACTGGGGCCGCAATACTTCGCCAGCAGCATCACCGAGGCCGATTTGCAGGCCGCCATCGATGCCGCCGACGCGACCGAAGCGCAGATACAGGACGCCGTGGCCCAGCTCAACCCGGACCTGATTCGCAGTTGGGACTCGGTGATGCTCAGCCAGACTGAGGTCTCTCTCGGCACCTTGGCCGAACAACTCAGCGCCGGCCTTGCGCAGCTCAAAACCGCGTCTGAAGCGGCAGCGACCGCCTGGCTGGGCAAAGCCGCCTGGAACGAACGCAACGCCATCAAGGCCGCCATGGCCGATGCGGTGGCGCCGGTCGGCACCCTCATCACGCAGATTTCGACTCAGTACAGCCAATTGGTTGATTTGCGTTCGGCCAAACTGATCGCCTCGCAGCAAGCCACGGTGCGGGTGATGATTGCTTCGCTGGCGGTGTTGATCGTCATCGCCGCGCTGGCCGCCATCTGGATGCTGCGCAAAATCAAGCGCGACCTGAAATCCATCGTTCAGGCTACGCAACGCCTGGCCAGTGGCGATCTCAGCCAACGCATTTCAGCGCGCGAGAACGGCGATGAAGTGGACGAGGTAATGCTGGCGGTGTCGCAGATGAACGCCAAGCTGTCGGACATCGTCGGTTCGGTGATCGAACTGTCCGAACACCTCAAACACTCGGCTGGCGACATCATGGCCGACACCGAATCGCGCTTCCGCGACGCCGAAAGCCAGCAGCAGAAAATGCACGAACTGGCGACGGCCATCGACGAATTGCAAACCGCCTCGAGCCAGGTTTCTGAGGCGGCCAGCCAGTCGATGTCGGTATCGGAACTGGCAAAAGAAGCCGCCGACAGCGGCTTCCAGACGGTGCAAGACACCATCAGCTCCATTCAGACGTTGGCGGGAGAAATTGAGCAATCGGTGAGTGTGATCGAAAAGCTCGACGGCCAGGCGGAAAACATCACCACCATCATCACGTCCATTCAGGCCATTGCCGAGCAGACCAATCTGCTGGCGCTGAACGCGGCCATCGAAGCAGCACGCGCCGGTGAACAAGGCCGCGGCTTCGCTGTGGTAGCCGATGAAGTGCGCAAACTGGCGCACCGCACCCAGCAATCGACAGAGGAAATTCAGCAAACATTGGAAGAGTTGCGCAGCGGCAGCCGCGCTGCTGTGGGTGTGATTGGCGACAGCCACGCCAAGTCGGTGGCAACAGTCGACACCGTGGGTGAAGCCGGCCGCACCATTGAGCAGTTCGTCGCTGCGGTGGATCAGATTAAGGATTGGACGCTGCAAACCTCGGCCGCTGCCGAACAGCAAGCCGCCACCCTGAACGGCATTTCCGAAACGGTCAGCGATGTAAATCGCATTTCCGAAGACAACGCCAAAAGCGCCAAACTGTCGCTCGATTCAACCGAAACGCTGAACGCGCTCAGCCAGGATTTGTTGCAGTCGGTGTCGTTCTTCCGCTTGCAGTAGGTTCTGTCTCAACCGCTGAAATCAGGACGATTCCAGCGCCGCTTCGATGCGGTTGCGACCACCGGCCTTGGCGCGATAGAGCAATTGATCGGCTCGCGCCAGGGCGTCGCCCATATCCTCGTCCGCTTTGAAATCGGTCACGCCGAAGCTGATGGTGACGCTGCGGTCGTTGTCCATAAAGCGTTGCTGCGGCATGGCTTCATGCAGACGTCGCAGAATGCGCTCGGCCTGAGCCAGACTGGTGCTGGCGAAAATGATCACAAACTCTTCGCCACCCCAGCGACACACCAGATCTTCTTCGCGTACCTGATCCAATAAAAACGCCGCAACGCCTTTGAGCACATCGTCGCCCACGTCGTGGCCGAGTTCGTCGTTAATGGGCTTGAAGTTGTCGATGTCGCCAATGGCAATGACGCTGCTGGCGCCAGTGCGCCGCGCCTGAGCGCGCCAGGGGTGCAGAAATTCGCGCAGATAACGGCGGTTGTAGAGTTGCGTCAGTTCATCACGCGTTGCCAGTTCCACCAGGTCGCGGCGTTGTCGCTCAAACTGCCGTCGCACCAGAATCACCGACAAAATCAACGGCGCTGCCGCCAGTATCACATTGGCGCTGAACAGCCAGCGCGACCATTCCAACAGGCCGCCATCGTAGCGCGAGCCGGGAAACAACAGATTCAGTACCAGAAACAGACCGATGCAGGCCAGGCCTGTCAGACTTGCGCTCAACACTTGCTGCCGCGAATTGACGATGGCCAGACAGGTCGTCGGCCAGAGGTAATACTGAAAGCCGAACTCCAGCCCCAGAAAGTACACCGCCGCAATGGAATAGCCGCACAACTCAGAGCACGCCAGCACCACCGATATCAGGTGTTCACCGCGCCGGTTGGCAAAAATGGCGGCGCTCCACAACAACACGCTCATCACACTGAAGGCGGCCATCGGCCAGAGTTGGTAGTGCTGGTACAAGGCCAACAACACCAGATGCGCCAGCAACGAAAACAGACTTGATACCTGAATCGCCACAAATTCCAAATAGTGGTCTTTGGAAACGCGATTGGGTTTTTGGAGGGTCAACAGCCGGGGCAATCGACGCGGTGGCGAGGCTTCGTCCATGGGTTTAAAACAATCCAAGGCTGTTGGGCTGAAAGGGCCAGTATAGCAAGGCTGCGAGCGGTATCGACCCCCTAAAATGCGGTCAAAACCGGTCCGTTTTGGTGCAACGAAAGGCTGGTCGCCGAGTCTGGCTGCGTCTAGTGTTAAGCGTCCGTTTCAGGAGACAACTTATGTCCGCTCAGCAATGGGCCATTGACGTTCAGGGCCTGCACAAACATTTCGGTGACACCCAGGCGGTTCGCGGTCTGGATCTGCAAGTCCGGCGCGGCAGCGTTTATGGCTTACTCGGCCCGAACGGTGCCGGCAAAACCACCACCGTGCGCATGTTGGCGACACTGCTGCAACCCGACGCCGGCGAGGCCAGCGTGCTGGGGCTCGACCTGCATCGCGACGCCCAGGCCATTCGCCAACGCATCAGCCTGACCGGCCAGTTCGCCTCGGTCGATGAAGACCTCACCGGCCGCGAAAACCTGCGCTTGCTGGCCCGGTTACTCGGCTTCAAAGGCCGCGCCGGTCGCGACCGCGCCGACACCCTGTTAGCCAGCTTCGATTTAAGCGACGCCGGCGACAAGCAAGTGAAACACTACTCCGGTGGCATGCGCCGCCGGCTCGACATCGCCGCCTCGTTGATCGTGCCGCCGGAACTGCTGTTTCTCGATGAGCCCACCACCGGCCTAGACCCGCGCTCACGCAATCAGGTCTGGGACATCGTGCGTGCACTCGCCAACGCCGGCACCACGGTGTTGCTGACCACTCAATATCTGGAAGAAGCCGATCAACTGGCCGAACGCATCGCAGTCATTGACCACGGCCGACTGATCGCCGAAGGCACCAGCAGCGAACTGAAGCAGACCGTTGGATCGGGCATTCTGCGGCTGCGGCTGGTCGATCCGGCGCAACGGCCGGACGCGCGTGACTGGCTGAGCCAGCATCTGCAAACCAGCGTCAACGAAGAGCCGGAACCGGCGTCACTGAACGCGCCCTGCGCCGATGCGGCGGCGGCCAGCCGAGCCATTCAAGGGCTGAACGACGCGGGCATCGCGCTGGCGAGTTTTGCGTTGGGCCAACCCAGCCTGGACGAAGTTTTTCTGGCACTCACCGGCCAGCCATCGGAATTGGATACCACTGAGGACATGCCCGCATGACCGATCAAACCAGTGTCGCCGTTGGCAACGCCCAGCCGACCAAACCCGCGCTCGACCTGCACGCCCTGATGCAGCAAACCGCACCGGCGCTGCCCGGCACGGCGTCGAACCTGGCAACCTTCGCCTGGCGCGCTTTGCTGAAAATCAAACACGTGCCGGAACAGTTGTTCGATGTAGTGATCACGCCGGTGATGTTCACCGTCATGTTCACCTTTTTGTTCGGCGGCGCACTCGCCGGTTCGCCGCAGGAATATCTGGTGTTTCTGCTGCCGGGCATTCTGGCGCAGACGGTCGTGTTCACCACCATCTACACCGGCGTGACGCTGAACACCGACATCGGCAAAGGCATTTACGACCGCTTCAAATCAATGCCGGTGTGGCGGCCGTCGCCGTTGGTCGGCGCCATGGCGGGCGATTTGATTCGCTACACCGGCTCGTCGCTGATCGTCTGTTTGATTGGCTTGCTGCTGGGTTACCGGCCGGGCGGCGGCGTCTTGTCGGTGGTGTTGGCGATTGCGCTGTTGAACGTGTTCGCCTTCGGCGCCGGCTGGGTGTTCACCACGCTCGGTTTGCTGTTGCGCACACCCGGCGCGGTGATGACGTTGAGTTGGCTGGTACTGATGCCGGTGACCTTCGCCTCCAACATCTTTGTCGATCCGGCAACAATGCCCGGCTGGTTGCAGGCGTTTATCGAGGTGAACCCAGTGGCGCATCTGGTGACAACACTGCGCGCCATTCTGGCCGGCGAGCCAAGCATGGACGGCTTGTTGATCACCTTGCTGACGCCACTCGTGCTGACCGCCATCTTTGGCCCGCTGACGATGATGTTGTATCGCCGTCAGCGCTAAGCGCTGTCAGTCCAGCGGCGCCGTAAGCCGCTGGCGCAACCAGACGGCGATGTCGCGAATCTCCTCCGGTGCCACACTGTGTGGCATCGGGTAGGTGCGATACTCAACGTCGTAACCGTCAGCTTTCAATCCCATGACCGCCTTGCGCCCGAGCGTTTCGGGCACCACCGGATCGAGCATGCCGTGGCAACTCAGAATCGGCATTCGACGGTTGGCATCGCTGGCGCGGTTGGTCGCTTCGGTGGCGAAATACGTCGACAGCGCCAGCAAACCCGCCAACGGCTCGGGATGCCGCAACGCGCATTCGTAGGCCACCGCCCCGCCTTGAGAAAACCCGGCAATAACAATGCGCCGGCTATCGATGCCACGCTCGCGTTCGCGCGCGATAAAAGCATCAATCGCATCCGCCGAAGCCATCAGTTGGGCGGTGTCGATGGTGCGGTCGATGTCGATGGCGATGATGTCGTACCAGGCCGGCATACGCATACCGCCGTTAACCGTCACCGGTCTCGATGGTGCGTGCGGGAAAATAAACCGCACCGCCAGATCGTCCAATTGCAGTTCCGGCACGATGGGTTCGAAATCGTGACCGTCGGCACCCAGACCGTGCAGCCAGATAACGGTCGCGTTCGGGTTAGGACGGGTTTGCAGTTCAACGGCGGGTAACAGAGACATGGTCTTCCTTCCGGGTAAATGGCATCAGTAAAACTGACGCCAGTATAAAGAACGTCGCAGCTGGCTCCGAGTCTGATCTGAGCAAGGCAGCGACGCGCTACTCCGGTCGCAATACAAGTGGCGCAAGCATGACCACGGAGTTTATTACTGCGGTGAAATCAACATGGAGACCAGGATAGTTTCCAGCTCATCCATGGTATTTGCGTCTTGGGCACTGGCCGTCTGATACAGAGCAGTCAGCAATGAAACTTCCGTGTCGCTGCCTTCTCTACGAATGAAATCATAAAAATCTTCCGGCCTTTGTTGGTGCTTTCGCATGACGGCAACGGCCTGAATCAGAGACTGGCGATCTTGCCAATGTAGAAAAGCGGACAGGCGATCCTTGATAACATCCGACACCGTCAGGATGGGCAGGCTTTTATTGGCGACCTGGATTTTATTGATCTCGGTAATGAGTTCATCACCAACAGAAAGTGGCGCGGCGGGGAACTCAACCACAATATCCGTCGTGGTATTGACGTAGACACGCCCTTGCTTAAAAAAACCCAGCTCAGCCATGGCCGTGCTTAATAACTGTGGTGACTGGTAATTGGTATTAACCAGGTCAATATCCTGGGTGAGATAGAGGTTCTGCGAATATATTTCCACCGCCAAGCCACCCACCAATACGACCTCGATATCCCAGTCTTGCAGGTGTTCGGCAACAACAGCGGCCAGTTCAGTAATGCCGGTCGTTTTGAAATCTTCCATGATCTATCCCTTGGCGCCGTGGTCTTACTTTGACAAAACAGTGGGCTTTCCTGCCGCTCGGGGCCGGGTTCGACGAATCAAAAGGCTTTTGATCACCTCATCCGGGTAGGCCTCTATGGCCATGTTCAGCAATTCTTTTAATGGCGCGATAAACGGATAGCGTGGGTTCAGTTGGTAATTCCTCACCTTGCCAATCTGCTGGCTCACCACAACGCCATCGCTTTCCAACCGGAGTAATTGCTTTTGCACCGGCGTCAGTGGAACACCATAGAAATCGGCGATGGCTTTGCTGTAGCCATCGCCTCTCAATAGCAGATAAATCAGAATTTTTTCCTGAGACTCCGCCCGTAACACGCCTTTGAGCACGAACACGACGAACGCCCTATAAAGCCACGATCCGATCAATATAAACTACATTAGGGTTTTTATTAACTATAAAGTAGAAAACAAAAACTACTTTATAGTTTCTAGATTGAATCAAAGCCTTGGTCGAGGCAATGAGTTAACACCACTTACTCGACGCTAAAAACACCCGGGTTCACCAGATTATGCAACCCCACGTTCCGAATATCCCGCTCACCACAGAGCGCCATGCTGATGTCCAATTCCTTATGCAGAATGTTCAGCACATCGGTCACGCCGCGCTCGCCCGCCGCACCCAGGCCGTACAAAAACGCCCGGCCGATGTAAGTGCTTTTCGCGCCGAGGGCGATGGCTTTGAGGATTTGCTGGCCGCTGCGGATGCCGCCGTCGAAGTGCACTTCGATGTCGTTGCCGACGGCGTCGAGAATCGCCGGTAAGGCTTCGATGCTTGACGGTGCGCCGTCCAGTTGGCGGCCGCCGTGGTTGGAGACGATGATCGCATCGGCTCCGGTTTTCACCGCTGACTTGGCGTCTTCCGGGTCCATGATGCCTTTCAGAATGACCGGCCCGCCCCAGCGTTCTTTGATCCAGGCAATGTCGTCCCAGGAGAGTTTCGGGTCGAACTGTTTCGCGGTCCATTCCGACAGCGATGACAGGTCCGCCACCCCGGATACATGCCCGACGATGTTGCCAAAGCCGTGGCGTTTGGTGCCCAGCATGCGCAAACCCCAGGCCGGTTTGCTCATTAATTGCAGCATCGAATTCAGCGTGAATTTCGGCGGTGCGGACAAGCCGTTGCGAAGGTCTTTGTGGCGTTGGCCGAGAATCTGGAGATCGAGCGTGATCACCAGCGCCGAACAGCCGGCGGCTTTGGCGCGGTCGATTAAGCGACCGATAAAGTCGCGGTCGCGCATCACGTACAACTGGAACCAGAAGGGTTTCGAGGTGTGCGCAGCGATGTCTTCGATCGAACAGATGCTCATCGTCGACAGCGTGAATGGCACACCAAATTGTTCGGCGGCGCGGGCGGCCTTGATTTCGCCATCGGCCCATTGCATGCCGGTGAGTCCGGTCGGTGCCAGTGCGACGGGCATGGCGACGGTCTGACCGATCATGGTGGTTTGGGTGGTGCGGTTGGTCATGTCGACGGCGACGCGCTGGCGGAATTTCAGGCGGTCGAAGTCGGCTTCGTTAGCGCGGTAAGTCGATTCGCTCCAGGAGCCGGAGTCGGCGTAGTCGTAGAACATGCGCGGTACGCGGCGGCGGGCGAGTTGTTGGTAGTCGTGAATGGTGCAGGGCTTAGACATCAGTCAGTTCCAATTATTCTTGTAACGCCGCACTTTAGAAGCGCACCGGCGGCGCGTCCATACCACCTTGCGCGAACGGCGCGTCTTGCCTGCGTTGGCCTGATCGACAATGATGTCGGCTGATTTTTTCGACTGTAGATAAGTATGTTTGCGCGTTTGCTGAGTGGTTTTTTGTTTTTCGTCATGGCCCAATCGTTGTGGGCCGACACCCTTCACGTGGCCGTTGCTGCTAATTTCACCCGACCGATGCAGGCACTGGCTGAGGTTTTCGAAACGCGCAGCGGCCATCATCTGGAACTGTCCTTTGGTTCTTCCGGTCAGTTGTTCGCGCAGATTCAAAACGGCGCGCCCTTCGATGTGTTTTTGTCCGCCGACGAGGCCAAACCCACGGCACTGATTGAGTCCGGTTCTGCCGTTGCCGATTCGCAATTCACTTACGCCGTCGGTGCGCTGGCGCTGTGGTCGGCAACGCCCCATCGCTTTAGCGACGCCGAAGCGCTGTTGCGCAGTGGCGATTTCAATCGCCTGGCGGTGGCGAATCCGCGACTGGCGCCTTACGGCGAAGCGGCGATGGAAGTGTTGGAAAAACTCAGGCTGACCGAGGCGGTGCAAAACAAAACGGTGCAGGGCCAGAACATCGCGCAAACGCATCAGTTCGTCGCCACCGGCAATGCCGACATCGGCTTCGTGGCCTTGTCGCAAATATTGCAGGACGGCCGCGTCGAAGAAGGCACCGGCTGGATCGTGCCCAGCCAATATTATTCGCCCATCCGCCAGGATGCAGTGCTGCTCAACCGCGCCGCCGATAATCCCGCCGCTCGTGAACTATTGGCGTACCTGCGCAGTGAAGATGCCGCCATCTTGATTGAACACTTCGGCTACCGACTGGAAGCCTCGCTGTGAATCTCAGCGCGGCCGACTGGAGCGCGCTCTGGTTGACGCTGCGTTTAGCCAGTGTCAGCACGCTGGTGTTACTGTTGTTCGGCACCCCATTGGCCTGGTGGTTGGCGCGCACGCACTCCTGGCTGAAAGGCCCGGTGGCGGCCTTGGTGGCAATGCCCTTGGTGTTACCGCCGTCGGTGCTGGGCTTTTATCTGCTGATTTCACTGGGGCCTAATGGCCCGATCGGGCAACTGACGCAATCACTCGGACTGGGTTTATTGCCGTTCACCTTTGCCGGTCTGGTGGTTGGCTCTGTCATCTATTCACTGCCCTTTGTGGTGCAACCGATTCAGAACGCCTTTCAGGCACTCGGAAACCGGCCGTTGGAGGCAGCCGCGACGTTGCGCGCCAGCCCCTGGGATCGGTTCTGGAGTGTCGCCGTACCATTGGCGCGACCGGGTTTTATCAGTGCAGCGGTGCTTGGCTTTGCGCACACCGTCGGCGAATTCGGTGTGGTGTTGATGATCGGCGGCAACATCGCCGGCCAGACGCGCGTCGCCTCGGTACAAATTTACGACCACGTTGAAGCACTGGCGTACGACCAGGCGCATGCATTGGCGGCGGTGTTGGTGATCTTCGCGTTTGTCGTGCTGGCAGCGCTCTACACACTGCAACGGCGAGCCACGACGTTGAGCTGGGGCGGCCGATGACCAACGCCATTGAGCTGCGCCTTAACCATCGTTATGCCGACTTTGAACTGAACGTCGATCTCGTTCTGCCCGGCCAGGGCATTACCGCCATTTACGGCCCATCCGGTTGCGGCAAGACGACGTTGCTGCGCTGCGTCGCCGGGTTGGAACGCCCGCAATCCGGCCGGGTGTCAGTCGCTGGTAACGTTTGGCAGGACGAACACCAGTGGCGACCCACGCACCAACGGCCGCTCGGTTATGTCTTCCAGGAAGCCAGTCTGTTCGACCATTTGAGCGTGGCCGGCAATCTGAATTACGCACGCCAACGCGCCGACACTGGCGAAGCAGCGCTGACTCAAGACGCGGTCATTGAGTTGCTCGGTTTGCAGCCATTAATGACGCGCCGACCGGCGCAGTTATCCGGCGGCGAACGCCAGCGCGTTGCTATCGCCCGGGCGCTTTTAATCAACCCGCAATTGTTGCTGATGGACGAACCACTGTCGGCGCTCGACGCGCAACGCCGCGCCGATATTTTGCCGTATCTCGAACGTCTGCATCGTGAATTCGGCCGGCCGATTCTGTACGTCAGCCACGCCATCGACGAAGTACAACGCCTGGCCGACCATCTGGTGTTACTGCGCGACGGCCAGGTTTCCGACAGCGGCCCGTTGAGTGAGCTGTTACTGCGCGCGGACGACCCGTTGCAACTGGGCGAGCAGCAAGGCGTTGTGCTCGACGGCCACCGCGCAGAACGCGCCGACGATGGCCTGATGCGACTGTCATTAAACGGCTGGTCTCTGTGGCTTCCCGACGATGGCGAGCCGCTGACCGCCACCGTCCGCGTGCGCATTCTGGCGCGCGATGTCAGCCTGACGCTGAGCGAAGCGCACGATTCCAGCATCCTCAATCGCCTGCCGGCAACGGTGTTGGACATCACCCAGTTGGATACAGCGCGGGCACTGGTTCGCGTGCAAATCCAACAACAAACCCTGCTCGCGCAACTGACCCGACGGTCGGTGCAAACGCTGCAACTCAAACCCGGCCAGTCGGTTTGGGCACAGATAAAAACCACGGCGTTATTACGCCCCGGCATTGTGTAAGGAAAGACGATTCATGAGCGCTCCACAGGAAACCGAATTGGAACTGCTGTTCAGCCTGGAAGTGGCGAACCATCTTGGTGAAGGTGTCCAGTGGCACGCGCCGAGCCAGACACTCTGGTGGACCGATATTCATGAAAGTCAGTTGTTTCGGTTCGACTGGGCAAGCCAGACATTAACCCAATGGCAAACACCCGATCGATTAACGTCGTTCAGCGTGCTCGACACCAACCCCATCCAATTACTGGTCAGTTTTGCGCGCGGCTTTGCGCTGTACCAACCGCACACCCAAACCGTTGACTGGCTGGCGCAACCCGAACTCGATCGGCCAAACCAGCGTTTCAACGATGGCCGGGTCGATCCGCAAGGGCGTTTTTGGGCCGGTACCATGCAAGACACTGGCGAGCGCCAACCGCTCGGCAGTCTCTATAAACTGGACGTTGATGGCGCCAAACCCATCTTGAGCGACCTGACCATTCCCAACGCTCTGTGTTGGAACCTGGCGGGCACGGTGATGTATCACGCCGACACGCCAACCGGTCGGATTCGGCAGTTCGATTTCGACGCCGCCACCGGCACCCTGAGCAATGAACGGCCCTTTGCTACTGCACCACGCGGCTACCCGGACGGCGCCAATACCTCAGCCGATGGCTCGTTATTGTGCGCGCTGTTCAGCGGCAGCGCTGTGGCCTGCTTCGATTCGGACGGCACCTTGCAAGCCCTGCATCCGCTGCCGGTTTCGCAACCGACCTGCGTCGCTCTGGGCGGACCGGACGGAAATTTATTGTTCGTCACTTCCGCCACCGAAGCCATGAGCGACGCTCAACGGCAACGCGAACCCATGGCTGGAAATCTGCTGGTCTATGCCAGCCCCTACCAAGCCAAACCGGAGCCAACCGCGAACGCGCGCTTCTGGCCGAAAAGCGACAGTTAATCGACGCTTTTTGCGTCGCTTTGGTGCGCGCTAGTGACAATTCTGCGCCAGACGGGCAATATTTCGGAGCAGAATAAAAAATTACCGACCCATGACCGCACCTTCGCTCTACGCCGCGATCGACCTCGGCTCAAACAGCTTCCATCTGGTCGTGATGCGCTCAGATGGCACCCACTTGCAATCGGTCGAATGCAAGCGCGAATTGGTGCGTCTGGCCGCTGGTGTTGATGCCGACACCGGCAAACTCACCCGCGAAGCCCGCAACCGCGCCCTGCGTTGCTTAACGCATTTCCGCGATGCCTTGCATCAGGTTCCCACAGAAAACATTACCGCCGTTGGCACCAGTGCGTTTCGTCGTCTGGTTGGCGATGTGCGTTTTCTGCATCAGGCCGAAACAGCCTTGGGCCAACCAATCCGTATTCTCAGTGGCGAAGACGAAGCGCGTTATATTTATCGCGGCGTATCGCAGGGTCGCGATGAAAACGCGCGCCGTTTTGTGCTCGATATCGGCGGCGGCAGCACCGAAATTATTGTCGGTCAGGGGCGGCAATCGGAAGTCGTTGCCAGTCTGGATTTAGGCTGCGTGACATTAACCAGTGAATTTCTCAGCGACGACCGCTTAACCGACGCCCACCTCGCCGCTTGCGAAGCCATGGTCGATGAGCAGATCGCCAGCGTGCGCGATCGCTTCGTCGGTGTGCAGTGGGATGACGTGATGGGCGCATCGGGCAGCATCAAGGCCGTGAGTTGGGCGTTGAGCAATTTGGGCCTGATCCACAATGGCGTGATCGAGCGCGACCAGTTGGATCGTTTGCATCCGGTGCTGACGCAAGCCGAAAGCCAGCAACAATTGTCGCAATTACTGGAACTGAACCCGCGCCGCATTGCTGTGTTTGCCGCTGGCTACATCATTTTGCAGCGCGTGTTTCATGCTTTCGATTTAACCTCGATGCGCATTTCTCATCAGGCTATTCGCGAAGGGCTGATCGACGAAATGGTCGAACCCGCCCTGCAAAAATCCGCCTTGGGTTAACCGCCGTTACACGGCGGCGGTTTCGCGCATCGCACCCGGTCCGGGAATCGCTGCGGCCGGGCATTTTCCCAAAATAATCATGCCCAGCACGTCATCTTTGCTGACGTCACTCACCTTGGCTGTGCCGACCAACTGACCGTTCTTCATCACGCTGACGCGATCGGATAAATCGAACACATCGTGGATGTCGTGGCTGATCAAAAAGATGCCGATGCCCTGCTGTTTCAGGTTCTGAATCAGCTCCGAAACCTGGGCCGTTTCTTCCGGGCCAAGCGCCGCCGTCGGTTCATCCATGATCAGAATGCGAGCGTTGAAATGCAGCGCCCGAGCAATGGCGACCGATTGCCGCTGACCGCCCGAGAGTGCCCGCACCGGGTCCTTGAAGCGCTTGAAGTTGGGGTTCAATCGGCCCATCACTTCACGGCACGCCGCTTCCATGGCGTCGTCATCGAGCGTGCCCCAGCGGGTGCGCAATTCACGACCGAGAAACAGATTGGCGGCGGCATCGACGTTATCGGCCAGCGCCAAGGTCTGATAGATGGTTTCGATGCCCAGCGCTTTGGCGTCGCGCGGGTTATTGATCGTTACCGACTGGCCGTCGATGCGAATGTCGCCGCTTTGTTTCTGGTAAGCACCGGAAAGAATTTTAATCAGCGTCGATTTACCCGCACCGTTGTGACCGAGCAAGCCGACCACTTCGCCCGGATACAAATCGACCGACACCGAATCGACCGCTTTGATGCCACCAAAGGCGATGGAAATGTTGTCCATTGAAACCAGTGGTTGTTGGCTCTGACTCATAACGTCGCCCTCTTGCGATACAGCGAATCCACCCAGACCGCCAACACCAGCACCACGCCGACCACCATGTTCTGCAACGGCGTATCGACGCCCACCAGCACCATGCCGGACTGCAACGATTGCATCACCAACGCGCCCAACATGGCACCAGCGACTTTGCCGACACCGCCGGCCAATGACGTGCCGCCGATCACCGCAGCGGCAATCACGTAGAGCTCATCGAGCGTGCCCTGAGCGTTGGTCGCCGCATTCAATCGCGCCGTGGAAATAGCCGCTGCGATGGCCGCCAGAATGCCCATCAAAATAAAGACTTTCATGATCACCCAGCGGGTGTTCACGCCAGCCAGTTCCGCCGCTTCCGGGTTACCGCCGATGGCAAACACATAACGGCCAAAACGGGTGCGCGTGGCGATGAACGTCATCACGATGCCGACCGCCACCGCCATCAACACCGGCACAGCAAAACCATGAGAAATAATCAAACCACCTTCCGGAACCGGAATGCCCTGCGCTTCGGCATAACGTTGCGCCACACGCGTTGGCCAATGGTAGGCGTTGGCGACCGTCGCTGCGGCCAACACCGAACCACAGTAAACCACCGCCATCAGCGATTCGGCCCAAACCGGCCGCAACGGGAAATGATGCAAGCGACGACGACGGCGACCGAGCCACAGACCAAGCACGATCAGGGCGCAGAACGCCAACGCAATCAGCCAGGTGATCGGTCCACCGACCGAGCCTTCCGGGCCACCGCCCATTATTTGAAAATGGCTGTCCATCGGCGCGACAGTACGACCGGACGTAACCAGCCAGGCCGCACCGCGCCAGGCGAGCAAACCGCCCAACGTCACGATAAACGCCGGCACCGCCAGATAGGCAATAACAAAACCTTGCAGGGCACCGATCAAAGCGCCGACCACAATGCCAACGCCCAACGCGATCACCCAGGTGAGCGGATGGTCGTAACCGAGCACGGTCGGCAGCCATTCGGCCTGAACCACGCCGATGATCATACCGGTCACGCCCAAGACTGAGCCGACCGACAAATCAATGTTGCGCGTCACAATCACCAGCACCATGCCGGTTGCCATCACCGCCACCGAGGCGGTTTGTACACTGAGGTTCCAGAGGTTGCGCGCACTGAGAAATGCGCCGTCTGAGGCCAGGCCAAAGCCGAGCCAGATCAGCGCTAAAACGGCGACCATCCCCAGGATCCGCAGATCCGCTTCGGTCGCCGCCAGAATTCGTTTTACAGGATTGGGAAGTGCCGTCGACATCGACTGGGCTCCTTAGCTGCAAAGATGCCGGGCCGGCGTGTTGCGTCCGGCCCGGCCCAGTCGTTAATTACAGACAGCAACCTGTCCAGACGGCACACCCTGACAGACCGTAGCACGGCTGACCCAGCCGGCATCGATCACTTCGTTCAGGTTGTTGCGGGTGATCGGCAACGGCGCCAGGAAGATGGCATTCATTTCCACACCGTTAGGGCCATCGCTCCAGGTCGTTGCACCGGGAATATCGTCCAGCGGCGTACCACTGGCGAGCAGGAAGGCAATGTTAGCCGCCGCCTTACCCAGTTCACGGGCGTCTTTCCACACTGAAACGGTTTGCGTGCCCAGTGCGATACGGTTCAACGCCGCGTGGTCGCCATCCTGACCCGACACCGGCACCACACCGTCCAAACCTTGCGCCGCCAGAGCCGAGACCACACCACCGGCGGTGCCATCGTTAGACGCAACCACCGCATCGACGTCGTTGTTATTGGCAGTCAGGAACTGCTCCATGTTGCGTTGGGCATTGGCCGGAATCCAACCGTCGGTGTAAGCCTCGCCAACATTCTTGACCGCACCGCTGTCGATTGCGCCTTGCAACACATCCAACTGACCGGCGTGCAGGAAGTCAGCGTTCGGATCAGCCGGCGAGCCTTTGATGAAGACGTAGTTGCCCGTCGGTTGTTGTTCAAACACCGCACGCGCTTGCAGACGACCGACTTCACGGTTGTCGAAGGTCAGATAAAACGCATCCGGGTTTTCAATCAAACGGTCGTAACCCACCACCGGAATGCCTTCATCGGCCGCCGCCTGAACGGCCGGGCCAATGGCGCTGGAATCCTGCGCCAGAATGATCAGCGCGTCGGCGCCGTTAGCGATCAGGCTTTCCACGTCGGTTAATTGTTTGGCGGCTGAAGATTGGGCGTCAGCAGAGATGTAATTCGCACCGAGGCGTTCCAGCGCGCCCTTGATGGCGGCTTCGTCGGTCTTCCAGCGTTCTTCCTGGAAGTTGGACCAGGACACACCAACGGTGATGTCGTGAGCGAGGGCCGGCAGAGCACAAATGCTCAAGCCGAGTGCGATCAGCGTACGTTTCATGACTTGCTCCTAGGTTGTCAGCATTGTTGTTGTTATTGCGGTACAGCCATCGAAGTCTTCTTCGATATTATTTTTATTTCACGAATTTATTCTTCTCGAAAAAGACACAATTCGTCAATAGATCAGCCGATTAACTTTGGTATTAGAGGCAAATTCGGACTTTTGACGGATTTTTTTATTCGGCTCTGGAATAAAAAAAGACCCGGCTGCCAAAGGCAAAACCGGGTCAGGTGGCACCGCAGGACGAACGAAGCCAGATACTTTCAATTCAAGTTCAAGACAACTCCTGGTAATGGAAGTCGGCAAAATCCGCCGGTTGGGCGGTGCCGGCTAAATCCTGCGCGGCCATGCCGACGAAAGCGCCAGTAAAGTTGTTGCCCGCGCCGGTGCCGGCTTCGTCACTGAGCCAGGAATATTCGAGTTTGAACGGCAGCCGCCGCCAGTCGTCATTGCTCAAGGCGTAGGAGAAATACAGGTGCTCGAATTGGACGTCGGCGCGCAAGCGAATGGGGCCGTCGGGCAGCGCGATGGGTGACTCGCCCAGGGGGTAACGAGCGTGGCCGTTGGCGTCGCCTTCGCAACTCATGATCGCCAGGCAGCGACCGAGTTGTTCGTCGTGGCTGACGTACAGGTAATGGTATTTGCGCGAGTTGTAGTAACACACCAGGCCTGCCATCTGCTGAAAATGTTCCGGCTCGAATTCCAGCGTTGTGGTGGCGGTGTAACACAGTGCCTGCTGGCGGCGAGCCACAAGCGCCGAACGAAACAGGCTGCCCAACGATTCCCGACCAAACAGCCGCAAGTAGCCCGGGCGTTCGGTCAGGCTGAATAATTCTTCCGGGTACGGCATGCGCAGCCATTGGAAATCGATGGGCAATTGGCTGCTGGAAAAATCGCAATGTTGTTCGCGCGGTTGCGGCGTTCGGCTGACGTCCAATCCGGTCGGCGGTGCCACTTCAACGCGCGGTGTCGGGTCGCCCTCCAGCGGCCAGGGCCAGCCGTCGTCGCGCCATTCCAGACGTTGAATGGCGGTTTCACGACCGAGTGGACTGCGACCACGATTGCGCAACGGCCGGCTGCACAGATGCACAAAAAACGTTTCGCCTTCCAGCGTTTCCACCCAGTCGCCATGGCCGGCGCGCTGCAAATGCGCCTGAGGATTCGAGCGCGACGTAACGATGTGCGTCAGCGGATGCAATTCATACGGCCCGGCAATGTCGCGCGAGCGCGCCAAGGTAGAGGCATGGTTGTATTCGGTGCCGCCTTCGGCGGTGAGCAAATAGTAATAGCCGTTGCGTTTGTACAGATGCGGCCCTTCTTCCATGCCCAGTTCGCTGCCGTGGAAAATGTTGCGCACCGGGCCGAAAGGTTTGAGCGATTTGGCGTCGAGCTCCTGCAACACGATGCCGCCGAATTTCGGTTTGCCCGGGCGGTAATCCCACAGCATGTTGACAAACCATTTGCGGCCGTCGTCGTCGTGAAACAGCGATGGATCAAAACCACTGGAATTGATGTAAATCGGCGCGCTCCAGTCGCCATCGATTTTCTCGCAGGTGGTGATGTAATTGTGCACGTCTTTGGCGTCGCCACTGTGGCGTTTGACGTCGGTGTAAACCAGATAAAACCGGCCGTCGCTGTGCGTCAGACAGGGTGCCCAGATGCCGCAGGAATCCGGGTTGCCGCGCATGTCCAGCAAGTCCGGTCGGTTTAACGGCCGGGCAATCAAGGTCCAGTTCACCAGATCGGTTGAGTGGTGAATCTGCACGCCGGGATACCACTCAAACGTCGAGGTTGCGATGTAGTAATCGTTGCCCACGCGGCAGATCGACGGGTCTGGATTGAAGCCCGGTAATATCGGATTTTGAATCTGAATATCGGCCATTATTTTTGTACTCAATTAACCTTTTACCGCGCCGCCGGTTAAACCAGCGACGATGTATTTTTGTGCGAATAAAAAGAACACCACCGCCGGCAAAATAGTGATGGTGATGTACGCCAGAATACGGTTCCACTCCGCGCCATACTGACCGCGAAATTCCATCAATCCCAGCGGCCACGGATAGACCGATTGATCGTTCAGCATGATCAGCGGGAAGATGTAATTGTTCCAACTTTGCACCAGCACAAATACACCCACGGTTGCCAAAATAGGTTGCGACAACGGGATGACGATGCGCCAGAAAAACCGCCCGTAACCGCAGCCATCCACCAGCGCCGCTTCAAATAAATCTTTAGGTAATTGTTCAAAGAAAGTGCGGAACAACAACACGCTCATTGCCAGACCAAACGCCACTTGCGGCAGGATGACACCGGCGTAGGTGTCGAGCAGGCCGAGGTCACGAATTTTGATGAACAACGGCAGTATCGCCGTCGCACCTGGAAACATCATGCCGAGAATGACGTAGGAATAGAGGTAATTCCGGCCCGCGAATTTGATGTGTGAAAAGGTGAACGCCAGCATGGACGCCAGGATCAATACCAGCGCTACGGTAAAGCCGGTGATCAACACCGAATTGCCGAGCATGTGCCAGGTTTTCGGACTGACCAGAATGTCGGTGTATGCCTCGGTCTGCCAAACCTTGGGCAAACCCAATGGATTGGCACTCAGTTCGCCTTGGGTTTTAAAACCACCAAGTACCGTGATCCAAAACGGCAGCAGCACAAAGAGCGCGGTGATGAACATCAAACCCCAGCGCGCGGCGTGAGCGGAGTAACTGATTTCAGAGGGCGAGTGTGCAGTCATGTTTCGCTCCTAATCGCGCTGGCGCATGACATAGCGCTGGTAAGTAAAAGCGAACACGGCGCACGCCAGGAACAACACCACGGCCACCGCGCTGCCGAAACCGACGCGGGTGCGCACGATGCCGAATTCATACAAATACGTAACGATGGTGTGTGCCGAGCCACCCGGCCCACCGGATTGCACCAACGGCATTGCCATTTCGAAAAACTGCAACGCGCCAATGACGCTGAAGAAAATCGACAATCGAATGGCCGGCCAGATTAATGGCAATTTCACTTTGGTGATGATTTTCCACGGGCTGGCGCCATCGAGTTTGGCGGCCTCAATCATGTCGTCGGAAATGCCTTGTAACCCGGCGATGTAAATCATCATGTGGTAACCAAAGTACTTCCAGATTACGACCACCAGGATGGCATTGAACGCCCAGTCGGCATCGGCCAGCGGGTAGAACGCTTCCAGGTTGAACAGATTGGTCACCGCCGCAACCAGGCCTGTTCCGCCGTCGTAAATAAAGCGCCAGATCAAACCGGCGACCACGTCGGCCAGAATAAACGGCAGGAAAAAAATCAGTCGAAACAGATTGTTGATGCGGCTTTTCGAGGCGACTGCCAACGCCACGGCCATCGCCAAAGGCAACTGAATCACCAACGAAATCAACACAATTTTCAAGGTATTCCAGACGGCGACATGAAACACATCGTGTTGCAGCATCTGAGCAAAATTACGCAGCCCGACAAAGCGACCGCCTTCCGATAATTCGGTAAAACCGTTCCAGCGGAAAAACGAATACAAGCCGGATTCACTGATCGGCAAAATAACAAAAAGGGTGAACACCGTTAGCGCCGGCGGCAAAAACAACACCAGGGTTGTCAGCCGGCCGCCTTGGTTGTGGCGATAAAACCAGGCGTTCAGGCGTTGCGTCCAAGGCGTACGGTGAGACGACAAAATCTGGGCACTCATCCAATTAACCTGACAGAAATTTCAATGAGATCGGCTGCCGTACTCTGCGCTATGCAGAAGGTACGGCGCCGATCGTGTTCAACAGGATGACTTAACGGAAATCCCAGGCTTCCTGGATGCGTTCGACAGCACCTTCGGGCGTTTCATCGCCGGAAGTCAGCTCAGCCGAAATGTCGTTGATGACGCCACCGACATCCGCGCCCAGCGCCTGATCCCAGAACACCTGATGCCAGGATGAGTGCGCGATGTTCTCGGCAATCACTTTCATGTGCGGGTTTTGCACATGGGTTTCAGCGCCGCGAGCGACCGGAATGATGATGTCTTGCTCGGCCAGACGCGCCTGGTTTTCCGGCGACAGGAAGAACGTCAACCATTCAACGGCGGCATCGGTGCCGTTACCGGCCGTGAACGCCCAGCCATCGACGCCGCCCAGGGTTGCAGACGGATCGCCCTGGCCGCCAGTCACGGCCGGGAAGCTGAAGTAGCCCAGGTCGTTGTCGTTAACGCCTTCGCCACTTTCAGACTCCGAACGCTGCACGCCGATGTCCCATTCGCCCATCAGATGAATGGCTGCCTGATGGTTGCCGAACACGTTGGCCGCTTCGTTGTACTTGGCGCCCAGGTAGCCCGGCTGGAACGGATCGAGATCGGCCAGACGTTGCAGTTCAACGCCGGCGCGGATGTAGGCTGCGTTATCGAAACTGGCTTTGTCGGCCAGGATGTCGTTGAACAGATCCTGACCACCGATGCGCATGGCGAGGTAGGTCCAGTAGAAGTGCAACGGCCAGCGCTCACCGCCGCCAGCGGCAATGGGTGTGATGCCGGCATCTTTGATTTGCTGAACGACGTCGAGGAAGTCGTCCCAGGTTTCAATGTCATCGGCCGACACGCCCGCCTGTTCGAACAGACGTTTGTTGTACCAGAAGCCGACCTGAGCCAGACGATACGGCGCACCGTACAAACGGCCATCGATTTCAAAGGCGGACAGCGCCCCCGGTGAAATGTTGGCGCGCAGGCCATCGGCCTTGTCGGTGATGTCGGCGAGCAAACCAGAAGTGGCACGAGTGCGGTAGTTGGCACCACCGAAGCTCCAGTACAGATGCGGTTTGGCGTTCGATTGCAGCAAGGTAGGCAGGCGCTGCTTCATCGCGGAGTCGTCCTGGAATTCCAGGTTGACGCGAATGTCCGGATGTTGCGCTTCGAAGTCCTGGCGAATTTCTTCCCAGGCGGCGCGGATTTTTTCATCCTGTTGGTTGTGCAGCACGTTCACAACTTCTTCGGCCTGAGCCGACATCGTTGTTGCCATCAAACTGAGCGCCGCCAGTGAAACCGGCAGCAGGGTCTTAAAACGGATCATGGTTGGGTCCTCTTGGTGTTTTTGTCTTTGTTTTACCAAGGAAGCGTCTTGCCGACGCCCCGGGACTTTTTAGTGGTCCAGTCAGTGACTGTTTAGCGATCACATAGGTGATCCCGCCACTAAATTTGCGTCTCAAATAAAATAGATCATAGTTGGCTCGGCGATGTCAAAATATTTTCGAGAGTCGACTAAAAAGTATCATCCGCCTAAACTGAGACGCTTGTCCGAACAATAATAGAAACGCGCATGAAGAAGTCCGACACCGAGCAAATCCGCGCCGCGAACCGCGTCGACATCATCAATGCCTTGCGTGTTTTCGGCCCGGTGGCGCGGGTAGACATTGGTCGAATTACCCGATTGAGCCCGGCGACGGTGACGGCCATCACCTCGGAATTGGCGAATCAGGGCGTCATTGCTGAGGTGAAAGATTCGACGCCGACCACTGGTCGTGGGCGGCCGCGCGTCCTGATCGATCTGAACCCGAATCACGCTTACGTGTTGGGCATCAAATTGTCGATCAACGAAATCCGGCTGATGCTCGGCGATCTGAAAGGCAACATCATTGCCGAGAGCGTGGTGACCGCTAAAACCCAGGCGCACAATCAGGATTCGCTCAACGAGATGCTGGTCAGCCAGGCGCAGCATTTTATGGCGGGCTACCCGGAGCAAGCCAAGCGGCTGGTCAGTTTGGGCATTGCCATTCAGGGCTTTGTTGATGTGCACGCCGGCGACGTGGTGTGGAGCCCGGCGCTGAACATGCGTCACGTGAACTTAACGCTGGCGCTTGAAGCCGCATTCAACTGCCCGGTGGACCTGGCTAACGACGCCAATTGCATCGCCTACGCCATTCACAAACAACCCGACTTTGCCAACTGCCGCGACTTTGCCGTTCTGATGATCGGCTACGGCGTTGGTGGCGGTTTGATCGTCGGTGGCGAGTTGTACAGCGGCCACTTTGGCGCGGCGGCTGAATTTGGCCACACCAAATTCAGCCACGAAGGTCCACAATGCGCCTGCGGTCGACGCGGCTGCATCGAGGCGTACGTGGCCGATTACGCACTGTACCGCGACGCCAGCGCGGTGATGGATTTACCGGCGACCGACCGACGCCACCCGTCCGAAAAACAAATGAGTCGTCTGACTCAGTTGGCGCGTGATGGCGATGTCGCCGCCAGCCGGCTGTTCCATCAGGCCGGCAAGGCGTTGGGTTTCGGCATTGCCAACATTCTGGCCTTGCTCAGCCCACAAAAAGTGGTGGTCACCGGGCCGGGCGTGCGCGCTTTCGATCAAATGCAGGCGGGAATTCTGGAAGGCATTGAAGATTCGCTGATACCGGAGTTGATCGGCCGTGCCGACATCATCCAATACCCCTGGTCACAGGATATGACCGGCAAAGGCATCATCGCCCTGGCGTTAAAACACTTCCGTTAATCCTGGGCCGCTGCGGTTCGGTGCAGCAGCGGCAACCAGATGTCATCAACGATGTCGATGATGGTCTGGTCGGGCACACGGCGCATCGTCATCAGCAACTCGTGGCGCACCAAATCGACCGGCAGGGTCAACACCCGAGGTGATGTTGGCATCGCCGCCAGCTCGCCACGCTCCACCGCACGTTTCACTATGGTTGCCACCCGCCCGGCTCGCTCCGGCGACAACATCATTTTCCGCAAGTCGCTGAAACCGGTCTTGGTTTCGCGGAAATACGCCATCAACTGGGCGCCGACCTGAGTGATGATCTCCACCCGGTTCGATTGCCCGAAATGTTTCATCATCGCAATGGCGTCGGTCCGCAACCGCCCGGTGTCCGCCAAGGCGACGGGTTCCGGCCAGCCATACCGCAGCGTCGCTTGTAGCAACGCCTCACGCTGGGTCCAACGCCGATACAACACCGGTCGACTGGTTTGGGCGCGGGCGGCAATCGCTTCGTAGGTAAAGCCTTCATAACCCTGCTCGACCAGTACATCCCAAGCCGCCTGCAGTATGGCTTCTTCCAATTCGCTGCCCCGGCGTCGGGTTGCACCACCGCTCTGGCTGGCAGTGGTCGAGCCGGAGGATTGGCGAGGTCGTTGCGCCATGATTCATCGTCCTTTTTTAAGATTCACTTGCGTATCTTATAAAAAGCCGCCAGACTGCGCATCATTAAGATACACAAACGAATCTTAAGGATGCTGAAATGTCTCATACTTCCATTGATCGAACTGCATTACGGGCGGCTCTGGCCATCATTGTTGGTGCTTTGGCGGTTATCTTCGATACCACCATAGTCAGTGTTGCGCTGCATCCGTTAGCCGAAACATTCGGCACGGACATCCATGTCATTCAGTGGGTAGGCACCGCCTATCTGTTAACGCTGGGCGCGGTTATCCCTTTGGTTGGCTGGCTGCAAAGCCGCTTTGGCGCCAAGCGACTCTGGCTGCTGGCGCTGACGGTTTTCCTGGCCGGATCTGCCCTGTGCAGCTTCGCCTGGGATGCGCCCAGTCTCATCGCGTTCCGTGTGGTGCAGGGCCTTGGGGGCGGCATCATGATGCCGTTAATGACCACCATCATCGCGCAATCAACGCAGGAGGAAGGCCGCGCCCGGCTGATCGCGCTGGTGTCGTTGCCGGCCGCGCTTGGGCCTATCTTCGGGCCGGTAATTGGCGGCTTGATTCTGGGTTTTCTCAGCTGGCACTGGTTGTTTTTGATCAATCTGCCGCTGGGTCTGACGGGTTTGATCATGGCCTGGCGTATGCTCCCGGCCGATACCGCCGCGCCCAGTGTTCGCCTGGACATTGTCGGCTTAGTGCTGTTGTCGCCAGCGCTGGTCGCCTTGCTGTGGAGTTTGTCGAGCCTGAGCGAGGCCGGCGGCTGGGCACAAACACAGGTGCAGTTCCGACTGGTCGCTGGACTTTTGCTGTTGGTGGGATTTGTGGTCTGGGCCTGGCGACGCGGCAGCCGCGCGTTAATCGACCTGAGCATTTTGAGGTCCCGACCAACCTGGGCCGCCGCCTTGCTGATGTTCATCATGGGCGCCACGCTTTACGGTGCCATGGTGCTGCTGCCGCTGTTCTGGCAGGAACTGGGTGGCAACAGCGCCTTGCAGGCAGGACTGCTGCTGATTCCACAAGGCGTTGGCGCACTGGTCAGCCGCATGCAGGCGGCCAGCCTGGTTGAACGGCTGGGCGTGCGCCGACTGGCGATGCTGGGTTTTGCGCTGGCCGGTGCCGCTACGTTGCCATTTGCATTGGCCGAATCCGCCGAAGTGACGCCGCTGTTGATGATCGCTTTGCTGGTACGCGGGTACGGCGTCGGGCTGGTGTTTATCCCGCTGATGACCGTGGCTTTCTCTGGCTTAGACCGCGAGCAAATGCCTCATGCCAGCGTTCTGATTCGCACCAGTCAGCAAGTCGGTGGCGCCACCGGCGTGGCACTGTTCACCATCATTCTGACGCGCCTGGCCGAGCAGACCGGCACTCTGGAGCAGGCGTATCAATTCACCTTCGGCTGGTCCATCGCGCTTACGGCTTGTGCTGTTCTGGTGTCGGGTTTCCTACCCGCTCAGGGCAACGCCAATCGCCACTAATGCCGACCATTAAGCACAGTGAACATCAACCAGGAATATGCGGCGCGGGGCAAATTAAATGCTCCGCGCGCAGGTGAAACATCTCCACTTCCGGGTTGCTGAAAAACCCAACTTCCCACGGATTTTTGGCGATGAAGGCTTCCTGAATCGCGCGGAACAGCTCGGTGTTTTTCGGCACATCGAAGGCCTGACCGCTGATGATGCTGTAGTTCCATTCGATGGCGTGTTCAAAGGCAAAGGTGGCGCGATTATCGATGGCAAACAGGCAGCGATTGTCGCGCTTGAGCAGCGTCGATTTGAACGTACTGGGAAAGGTGATGAAGAAAATATCGTCGTCCTGCGTCGACAAAAACGCCATCACAGTGGTGTGCGGTTGCTGCTCGGCGCGGGTGACCAGTACGCCGACTTTGTTGTCGTGCTCGCCGCCGTCGATCTTGGGCAGCGTGGTCATTGGTGTAGTCGGCAGCGACCGTTCGGGGCGTTGATCGTCGGGAAAGTGATAGCCGCTTTGGGCAAAATCCAGCACCACGCTCAGACCATAAAACACCTGAAATTGTACCGGTTCGACCAGCACGCGGTTGTCGTCCAGTCGCACCACCTGACCTTTGTACGACAGACGATAGACGCGCAATTCGGCGTCGTATTCCGAAACCCCGGTGCGGTTGTCCAGATGCACCGTCACCCGAGCGCCGACACTGAGCCGATGCCCGCGCGCAAAGCGCAACATCAAGCGATTGTCGGACTGCACCTCGGCGCCACAAATGTAGACATCGGTGTCACGGCCATCGTCCAGATAGGTGGCCGCAACGGCCAGCACTGGCGAGGGTATGAATTGCCCCAAGGTTGGTTCGGTCATCGGTTTCGCCCGTCAGAAAGTCAGGCGCAGTATAAAGTAAGGCCAGACCGCTGGGCAGCGGTCTGGCCTTAACCGTTCAAGCGACTGCGGTTAACCGTAGATCACGCGATTAACACGGTTCTCCAACATTTCCTGGCGATTGGACACTGGCTCGGGGTTCAGGTTTTGCTCGACGGCGTAGTCTGCCAGCGCAGCCAAATTCATTTCACCGGAGAGAATCTTACGGCCCAGGTCGCTGTTCCAACCGGCGTAACGTTGCTCGACAAATTCGCTCAGTGTGCCCTGTTCGACCATCTGCGCGGCTTTGGTGAAAGCGAGTGCCAACGTATCCATGGCGCCAACGTGGGCGTGGAACAGATCGCTCGGTTCGATGGAAGTGCGGCGCAGTTTGGTGTCGAAGTTGAAACCGCCGGTGGTGAAACCGCCCGCCTGAAGAATGTGGTAACAGGCGAGCGTCATTTCTTCGACCGAGTTGGGGAACTGGTCGGTGTCCCAACCGTTCTGATGATCGCCCCGGTTGGCATCGACTGAACCGAGAATGCCGAGCGACGCCGCGGTGGCAATTTCGTGCTCGAAGGTGTGGCCGGCCAGCGTGGCGTGGTTCACTTCGATGTTCACCTTGACCTCTTTTTCCAGGCCGTATTTTTGCAGGAAACCAAAGACGGTTGCGGAGTCGTAATCGTATTGATGCTTGGTCGGTTCCTGCGGTTTGGGTTCGATCAGCAGCGTGCCTTTGAAACCGATTTTGTGTTTGTACTCAACCACCATCTGCATAAAACGACCGAGTTGTTCCTGCTCGCGTTTCAGGTCGGTATTGAGCAGGGTTTCATAACCTTCGCGGCCGCCCCAAAGCACGTAGTTCGCGCCACCCAGACGCTGCGTCGCCGTCATGGCGTGCTGCACCTGAGACGCAGCATAGGCAAACACTTCCGGGTTCGGATTGGTCGCAGCGCCGGCCATATAGCGACGGGCGCCGAAATTCTTGGCGGTGCCCCACAACAATTTCATGCCGGTCTCGGCTTGTTTGGCTTCGGCGCGCTCGACCATTTCGTCGAAATTGCGTCGGCTTTCGCGAATGGAATCGCCTTCCGGCGCGATGTCGTAATCGTGAAACGTCCAGAACGGCGCGCCCAGCTTGGCAAAGAATTCAAAGGCGACGTCCATTTTCTGATGCGCCAACGTCATGGCGTCGGCACCGCTGTGCCAGGGGCGTTTAAAGGTTCCTTCGCCGAACACATCAAAGCCGTCCCAACAGAAGCTGTGCCAGTAACAAACGGCAAAGCGCAGGTGTTCGGCGAGTGACTTACCCAGCACCTGTTTTTGCGCGTCGTAATGATGAAAAGCCAGAGGGTTATTGGAGTTTGGGCCTTCGTAGCGTATCGGCTCAATCTCGCTGAAATAGCTGGACATGGTGAGACCTCTCGTATCGGCGGCTCAGGTTCGAGCCTGTTTTGTTGTTTTTAATTTACCTCTCGAATTTATAATGAGGAAGAGCGGAGATTGAGTCAAACAAAAAATGGCGGCCCAACGGCCGCCTTATCGCAGTACGAGCTTGAGCAATATTTATTGGACGCATCGTTGCTCCATTTGAAACGATCAAACAGTGATCAATTTCGCGCAATGTCATCAATCTCGACTAAGCTTATTGGCTTCACGTTCGGTGCCGTTAGCCCCCATTTTTCTGTTCAAAAAAACACCAACCGAGTACCCTTGGCCGGCCACGGTCGCACAGAACGACAGGGCTGATTGCTCGAACGTTGATAACACACACCTTTATTGATCAACCGCCTGTTGTATAAGGACGAGTGATGTTACCTCTTCTCTCCCGCCGACCCGGCCAGCTTCGTTTCTGGTCCGTTGTTACCGCGCTTCTGCTAACCACCGTCTTCAGTTTACCCGCTCAGGCGGAAGACGCTTTTGACCTCGACATCGACGCCAAACTGGATTTGCTCTGGGTCGGCATCAGCGCGGTATTGGTGTTCTTTATGCAGGCCGGGTTTTGCCTGCTGGAAACCGGTTCTATCCGCAAAAAGAACAGTTTTAACGTCGCCGTTAAAAACATGTCCGACCTGTTGTTGTCGGTCATCGGTTTCTGGATGGTCGGCTATGCCTTGATGTTTGGCAGCTCGGTTGGTGGCTGGTTTGGTGTCACCGACTTTTTCTTCAGCGACACCCACGCGCCGTTCGACATCATGTTCTTCCTGTTCCAGATGATGTTCGCTGGCACCGCTGCCACCATCGTTTCCGGCGCGGTGGCCGAACGCATGCATTTCAGCGGCTATCTGCTGATTTCGCTGGTCATTGCAGCGCTGATTTATCCGCTGGTCGGCCACTGGATCTGGAACAGCGACGGCTGGCTGGCCCAGCGTGGCTTTATCGATTTCGCCGGTTCGACCGTGGTGCATTCCGCCGGTGCCTGGCTGGCGTTGGCCGGCATCATTGTGCTCGGGCCTCGTTTTGGTCGCTTTACCGAAGACGGCAAAGTGAACCCGCTGTTGGGCCACGATTTGCTGCTGACGACCTTGGGTGTGTTCATTCTCTGGTTCGGCTGGTTCGGTTTTAACGGCGGCAGCGAGCTGGCGTTCGATAACGCCGTACCCGGCATTTTGCTCAACACCACCCTGGCTGCGGCTGCGGGCGGCACCATCTGTCTGGCTCTGGGACGGTTGATCGGCCCGGTTATTCGCATCGAATTGATTCTCAACGGCGTGCTGGGCGGCTTGGTAGCAGTCACCGCTGGCTGCGCGGTGCTGCACCCGATTGGCGCGGTCATCATCGGCGCTATGGGCGGTTTGATTGCGCACTTTGCCAGCGAATTCCTGCTGCGCGTTTGCAAACTGGACGACCCGGTCAGCGCCGTGGCGGTACACGGTTTCGCCGGTGCCTGGGGCACGTTGGCGCTGGCGTTTCTGGCACCGGCCGACAACCTCAACCACGGTGCCTGGGCGCAATTTATGGTGCAGTTGATGGGCGTTGGCGCGGTACTGGCCTGGTGTCTGACCACCGGCTTTATTCTGTTCCTGGCGCTCAAAGCCACACACATGCTGCGCGTGTCGCAGGAGTTTGAAATTCAGGGCTTGAACGTCTCTGAACACGGCGCATCCAACAGTTGGCTCGACACCTTGCGCGCCATGCAGAACGTGATTGAAAGCAAGGATTTATCGACCCGAGTGAACGTCGAATTCGGCAGCGAAGCCGGCGAAGTTGCCGCCTGTTTCAACGCCATGATGGACCAGTTCGAAACCAACATGAGACGCATGGCAATGACCTCAACCGAGGTGGATAAAAGCGTTCATGCCTTGCTCGAATTCAACCAGCAAACCCGCACGCGACTGGCCGAACAGGAGAGCAACAGCCAGGCCATCGCCGAATCGGTCCGGGCGCTGCACGATCAGTTAAAAGCCATCACCAGCCAGACCGACGAAGTGAACGCCGTCTCCAACCGCGCCAGCTCGGAAATTCAGGGCACGGCCAGCACCATTGCCACGGCCGGCACAGCGGTGGTCGCCATGAAAGACAGCATCAATAAAGCGGCCGATTTGTTGGGGAATCTGAACCAGCGCATCGTCGATGTTGGCGACGTCACCACCATGATCAACACCATCGCCGAACAGACCAATTTGCTGGCACTGAACGCCGCCATTGAAGCGGCGCGGGCCGGTGACAGCGGTCGCGGTTTTGCTGTCGTGGCAGGCGAAGTGCGTGGCCTGGCGAAGCAGACTCAGGATTCGACCTTGCGCATCAGTCGTCTGATCGAGCAATTACGCAACGACGCCGAACGCGTGAAAGCGGCCATCCAGGAAGGCGTCGATCAGGCCAACAGCAGCACTGAAACCATCGATACAACGAGCCGCGCGCTGGCGCTGATTCACGAAGCCATCAACGGCATGAACCAGATCAGCCAATCGGTTGCCGAAACCGTGCGCATTCAGGAACAGGCCACCGAAACCATCCGCGCCAGCGTGGAACGCATTCACGACAGCGCCCAGCAAACCGGCCAGGACATGACCAGCCTGATCAGCGACAGCGATCAACTGGAACAAGCCAGCCGTGCCATCAACGAAGCGGTTACGCAATATCGTTTGCTGCATTAAGCGGTGGTCGGCCATGCCCCGCCCTAAAACCTGTTGACGGTTTTTATCAAGCCAGTGGCGTTAAGCCACTGGCTTTTTGTTAGGGCGAGAGATGGGCGGCGTACAAGGTGAGCACTCAATTAACGCCCCTCAAACTCAACCCCCACCTGCAACCCCTTCTGCCAGTTCACACCCTCGGCTGAACGCCAGACATCGTGCAGTGGCGTGTCACTCTCATCAATCCCACCGATCACCCAGAGTTGGTTGCGGAAGCTCAGGGCCTGGTGGTAGCTGCGCACGGTGAAGCGGTTGGCTTGGCTTTGGGAGTCAACGGCGGTCCAGTGGGTGCCGTTGCGGGTGGTCCAGAGTTGGTTGTCTGGTTTGCCTTCGCTGTTGTATCCGCCCAGCACCCAAAGCCGCTCGCCTTGGGCATCCTGGGTGACCAGGGCCTGGTGTCCATCACGAGGCGTCAGGTTGGCGTCGGGGCGCGACTGCCAGTGGCGGCCATCGTGGGAGGACCACACCACGCCGTTACCAGCGCCAAGGCCACCGATCACCCAAAGCTGGCCGTTGAAGACCACCGCCTGGTGACTGGCGCGGGCGGAGAAGCCGGCCTGGGCGGTTTCTTCGATCCAGTCGCGGCCGTTGCTGGACGACCAGACGTCATTCACCCATTGATACCGACCGTCTATCCGAACTGAGCCGCCGATTACCCACAGGCGATGGTCGAACACCACTAACGCGTGCGCTGCGCGTGGGCTGAACGGCGCTTCGGCCAGCACGCGTTGCCACTGCACGCCATCGGCGCTGGACCAGATGTCGTTCCGGTAGCCCCCACCCACCAGCCACAGCCGCTGGTTGAACACGACCACCCGATGGTTTGAGCGTGGCGAGAAATCAGCGTGGACGCGGTGTTGCTGCCAGTGCAGGCCATCGGCGGAGGACCAGACGTCGTTTCTAGCATCGCCGTCGTGACCGCCGATCACCCAAAGCCGGTCGGCGAAGGCAACCGCCTGGTGGTTCTGGCGTGCGCTGAAGGCGGCTTCGGCGGTGTGGGGTTGCCAGTCCTGGCCGTTGCGGCTGGACCAGACATCGTTCAGGAAAGGATCGCCATCTCCACCCACCACCCAAAGCTGCTGGTTGAAGACGGCCAGGGCGTGGTGCTTGCGTCCCGGAAACGCGCCATCCACCGCCTCTTGGCGCCAGTGAATACCATCGGACGAGGACCAGACGTCGTTGAGACGGGTACTACCGGGGGGGCGCCCACCCACCAACCACAACCGCTCGCCACGGCCATCGTTGTACGCCACAACGCGGTGACCGTCTCGGACCGAAAATTCAGCCTGGCTGGTTTCCTCTCGCCAGTCTTGGCCATCGGCGGACGACCAGATGTCGTTGGCGCTATCGCTTACGAAACCAGTCGTGCCGCCAATCACCCAAAGCCGGTTGTTGAAAAACACCGCCTGGTGATCAGCACGACCCGAAAAGACTTTGCCGTTGGCACTGGGTTCCCGGCGCGCCCAATCGGTGCCGTTGGTTGAGGTCCAGACGTCGTTCCGGTAGCCGTTCCCGGTAGACCACCCACCGACCAGCCACAGCCGCTCGGTGCCGTCGCCGTCGTGCGAGACAACCACCGGGCTATCGCTGCGACCCTCAAACCCGGCACCGATCGACCCCTGCGTCTGCCAGACAAAACCGCGGGCGTGTTCGGGGCTATCGAGCGTCGACCAGAGCGCCCCGGTGTGGGTGTTGATCAGCCAGAGGGCGTTATTGAACAGCACCACCCGGATGACGTCGCCAACGATTGCCGCATCGCCACTGGGCAACAGTTCCGACTGGTTGTCCCACTGTTCGGGCACCCAGGTGGTGTCGTCGGTGGACGACCAGATATCGGTTAGGTATTGGACACCACGATTCTGCCCACCAATCACCCAAAGCCGCCCGCGAAAGGCCACCACCGAGTGGGATTTCCGCCCCACAAACCGATCCGCCGCCAACGCCCCCGCCGCCTGATGTTCGCCATACCGCACCTGAAAATACCCCGGCTGGCTCAGCGTCAGTGCTTCGCTCGGCAATACCGACCCGGTGCCAAGCATTAACTGGCTGGCGGCATCGGCGCAGTTTCCGGTTTGAACTGGGTTGCAATCGGCGTCGCTGGTGGTGTGCAGCCGGGTGCCTTCGGTGCCGTCTGAGAGTTGCCAATCGGCGCCGGTTGGCCCCACCCAGGCGCTGACCCGCAGCCGACGGTTCACCACTTCAACCGAGTAAGCAATCGACTGCCCATCCAGCCGCGCGCTGATGCGTGCCCGGCCGGGGCCAACGGCGGTGACGCGCCCGCGGCCATCCACCTGCGCGACCTGGGGGTTGCTGCTGGCGTAATCGACGCCGCGAAAGCTGCCCGGCACCGGGTTGGTGTAGGTTTCGCCGGTAACGAGTTGGGCGGTGCCGGTTTGGGCGAATTCAAAGGTTTCGAGGTTGCAGGCGGTGAGCGCGAGGCTGAGTAGCAGGCTGGTGACGAGGTACAGCAGTCGGTTGGGGTGATGCATGGCAGATCCCTCTGGTTGGTGTTAGGCGGTATCAATACCGAGCCTGACTACGCTAACCGACGACCGTTTGAGGAATCGTTTTAAAAAACGTAGAAATTTAAAGTTTTTTAAAAATTGTTGGGGTTATTCGTTGGAATGTCGGGTTGCCCAGGGGAGATCCCGGATACCGCTGCGCGGTTCCGGGATGACGGCGGTCGAGTGGCCGTGACTTGGGCGGGCTTTTTATTGGCTGCGGTTTTGGTTTTATAGCAGCGATGATCAGGCCTTGGCCGGCGTCATCGGTCCGCCTTTCTCCAGCGCCCGTTGATAGGCCGGGCGGGCACGCAACCGTTCCAGATAGCGCTTCAGCGCCGGATACGAATCCAGGCCGTAACGGCTTTCAGCAGCTTCCAGCGGAAAACTCATTTGCATGTCGGCGGCGGTCAGTTTGCCACCGGCCAGCCACTCACGTTCACTCAACCAGGCATTCATCGCGGTCAGGTGTGTGGTCACTTGAGGGCGCAAAAATGTCTCGACTGTTTTCTGGCTGATCAAGCGAGCAATCGGCCGAATGAAAAACGGCATCTTGCCTTCGGGAATTTTGCGGAACACCACCGTCATCACCATCAACGGCATCAGCGACCCTTCGGCGTAATGCAGCCAATAAAGGTAATCGCTGCGCCCGGCTTCTCCGGGCGCGATGCCTAAGCCGCTGTCCGGGTGCTCTTCGGCCAGAGTTTCCAGAATGGAACCGCTTTCGGCCAGCGCCCGGTCGCCGACGGTCAACACCGGCGACTTGCCCAAGGGGTGCACCTGCTGCAATTCCTTCGGCGCCAGCCAGGCGGCGTTACGCGGGTAACGCTTGATGTCGTACGGCAAACCCAATTCTTCCAGCATCCACAGCACGCGGTGTGAACGCGAGTATTCCAGATGATGGACGACTAACGATTCAGGGTGCGACAAGGTAGGCCTCCAGCGCACTCAAGTCGGCTTCGCTCAGTTGACCGGCGGCTTTTTTCAATTGCAGACGGTCAAAGACGTAGTTGTAACGCGCATCGGCGTAGGCCTGACGTGCCTGGAACAACGCCTGTTGGGCATTCAACACTTCAACGATGTTGCGAGTGCCGACTTCGTAGCCCACTTCGGTGGCTTCCAGTGCACTTTCACGCGACGCCACCACTTGCTGCTGCGCCTGAATGTTCTGCACATCGCTCTGCACCTGGCGATACAGGTTGGTTACCTGAACGCTGATGCTGCGCTTGAGCAATTCCAGGTTCTGTTCCGCAATGTTGTTGCTCAGGCCAGTCGACAGAATTTGCGCCTGGGTTGCGCCGCCGGTGTAGAGCGGTACGGTGATGGTCAGGCCAACAGAGGAACCCAGTTTTTCGTCGAAATCGATGCCGTCGGTCGGATCGTCCTGGTAGTTGATCGACGCAGAAGCGCTCAGCACCGGCAAGCGGTTGTTGCGACGCGCGCGCAATTCTTTTTCGCCCGACGCCAGGCCACGTTCGGCGGCCAGCACGTCCGGATGGTTCGCCAGTGCAAAGTCGATCCATTGTTGGGCGCCACCGTCGGCGGGCATTTCGATCGGCAGATTGTCGCCGAGCGTCAGGATGGAATCGGGGGTTTCGCCGGTCAGAATGGACAGGTTTTGCAGCGCGATGTCGGCGCTGTTGCTCGCCTGGATCAAGCCGACGCGGGTTTCATCCAGCGTAGCCTGGGCGTCCATGACGTCGGTAACGGTGACCAGACCAACTTCATAACGTTGCTCAGTTTGTTCGAACTGACGCTCAACCGCCGCCAGCTGAGCGGCGATGGAATCGCGTGCATCCTGAGCGCGCAGCACGTTCAGATAGGCTTCGGCAACGCGCACCATCAAATCCTGCATGGCCGATTCGGTTTGAATCTCGACGCTGGAGGCGTTCAGTTTCAGCGCTTCGTACGCGTCCACGGCGGCCAGCGCAAAGAGGTTTTGCGACAGGCTGACGCCAGCAGAGGTGGTCTGGCAATTTTCAAAATCAGGAGACAGTTGATATTCGGTACTGCTGTTACAGGCGCTGCTGGTATTCCAACCTGCGCTCGCATTGACCGACGGCAACAAGTTACTCAGGCCGCTTTTCACCTGAACCGCTGCGTTTTCCTGGTTCAGCCGCTGCACGGCAATTTGCGGGTCTTTGTCCAACGCTTGACGGTACACATCCATCAAAGACACCTGAGCCCAGGCACCGGAAGTTGCAACCAGCGCCAAAGCACCAGCCAAAATTCGTAAACGCATCACACAGTCTCTTAGAAGCCAAATGAAAAGGGCGGCGACATTATGCGGACTCCACTGACCAAGGCGCAGCGCACTTGTCCGACTTTACGCCAATTGGACGACATTGTGGGGGCGCACTAACCGCCACAACAGCCCCAAAAGTCACGGCTGGCGCTATCGCCGATCAGATTTCGCCGACTTATCCGGGCGTTAGGGCTGTGCCATACTGCCCGGCTTGAACTCACTCTAACCGCCCCTGTTGAGGATGGCATGAATCGCGATACCGACCGCTTCCAGTTCCGCATCGATCAGCACGAATCGCTGTACCACGGCTTTTATAAGATGGACCGACTGACGCTGACGCACCAAACCTTCAACGGCGGCGAACTGACCATCCAACGCGAACTGATGGATCGGCACGATGCCGTCTGTGTCTTACTGGTCGATCTGGCGCTGAACGAAGTGGTGTTGGTCGAACAATTCCGGGTCGGTGCGATCAAGACGCCCAACCCCTGGCTGCTCGAAGTGGTCGCCGGTTTGATCGACAAAGACGAAACGCCCGACGAAGTGGCCCGCCGCGAAGCCATCGAAGAAGCCGGTGTTGAACTGGGCCGGCTGCACCCCATTTCGCACTACTTGCCGTCACCGGGCGGCAGCAACGAAAGCGTCTATCTTTATGTAGCCGAAGCCGATGCCAGCACCGCCGCAGGCGTACACGGCCTGGACGACGAAGGCGAAGACATCCGCGTGCACCGGGTTCCGTTCGATGACGCCTTTGCCGCCTGCCGCGATGGCCGCATCAACAACGCCGCGGCGCTCATCGCTTTGCAATGGTTGCAACTTAATCTGGCCTGGCTGCGCCAACACTGGAGTGAATAACCCCACCATGCCCAAACGCTATGTGCCCGACCTGCCGGAACAGAACGCGCTCAGTGAAGCGAATTTTCTGCGTCTGGAAAAGCTGCTCGGCGACCTGGACCAGCCGCAGTATCGGTTCCATTGGTACGGCAACGCCGATACCCCTGTGCACATGGAAGTCACCATCGTTGAACGCTTCAAATTCACATCGACGCTGACGCTGACCAAAACCAACCCGGCGCTGCCGCACCCGATGCAGGACGTAGAACTGACCATCCGCATGTACCACGACGCACGCATGGCCGAAGTGGTCAGTTGGGGCAACGGCCGGCAGTTATCGGGCGTCTACCCCTACCCCAACGAACGCATGTATCAGATCGACGAAAAGGCCCAGGCCAATCTCTATTTGGGTGAATGGCTGGCGCATTTGCTGCGACACGGTGTCGCCGAAGCGGCCTGGAGCCCATCCTGAACATCGTTTGAGTGAAACAGACGCTGTCACCAAGGTGACTCCTGTATTGCTTTGGTGTACAAATTACATACTAAAAATGGACCTCAGGCGTTGATTTTGACTCACCCCATTCTCAATCTGGTGCAGATCACCGACCCGCACTTGCACGCCAGCCAGGACGGCACTTTGCTGGGCATGAACACTCAAAAAGGTCTGGACCATATTCTGGACCGCATCCAGGCCGAACAGGATCACATTGATCTGGTACTGGCCACCGGCGACATCGCTCAAGATGGTTCCGTCGAAGCCTACCGCCGCTTTATTCAATTGATGCAACCGCTGAACGCGCCAATGCGCTGGACCGCCGGCAACCACGACAAGCGCGATAACATGAAAACCGCGCAGGAAGGCCACGAATCCGTCGGTCGCCCGTTTTACGCGTTCGACAACTGGGTCGTCGTTCTGCTCGACTCCACTGTCCCCGGCAAAGTCTACGGCCACCTCGCCGAAGACCAACTGGCGCTGCTCGACCAACAACTGACGCAACACGCCGACAAACACGCCCTGGTCACCTTCCATCATCATCCCTGCCCGATGGGCAGTGTCTGGATGGATAAGATCGGCATCAACAACCCCGACGCTTTGCAAGCGGTGCTGAACCGACACAACAACGTACGTTGTTTGCTGTGGGGCCACGTTCATCAAGCCAGTGATCGCATCATCAACGACATTCGTCATTTATCGACCCCGTCCACCTGCGTTCAGTTCACGCCCGAATCCACCGACTTCGCCGTAGACGACATCGGTCCTGGCTATCGCTGGTTGCAGTTGATGCCGGACGGCCAGATTGAAACCGGCCTGACGCGCATCGAAGATGTCGATTTCGAGATCGACTACAGCATTAAAGGTTATTGAGCCCTCAATAGCCTAACTGCCTGAAATTTCAGCCGAAACTCGACGCCGGCGGCGTCGGGGCAGTATCCTTGGGCGCATTCTTCCCGGCCCCGCGCCGATCCGTTTTTGTACGAGGCATATCGCAGCATGAGTCAGAGCAGCTATTCGGCCGATGCCATCGAGGTACTCAGTGGCCTGGACCCGGTGCGCAAACGCCCGGGCATGTACACCGATACCAGCCGCCCCAACCACTTGGCGCAGGAAGTCATCGACAACTCGGTCGATGAAGCCATCGGCGGTTACGCCAACAGCATCGAAGTCGTGCTCTACAAAGACAATTCACTGTCGGTCGCCGATAACGGCCGCGGCATGCCGGTCGATATTCACCCGGAACATGGCGTGCCGGGTATCGAACTGATCCTGACCCGACTGCACGCTGGCGGTAAATTCTCCGGCAAGAATTATCAGTTCTCCGGCGGTCTGCACGGCGTAGGTGTGTCGGTGGTGAATGCGTTGTCGTCGTTGCTGGAAGTGGCGGTGAAACGCGACGGTAAGATTTATCGCATGGGCTTTGCCGATGGCGAAAAAGCCGCCGATCTGGAAGAAATCGGCACCTGCCCGAAACGCGAAACCGGCACCACAGTACGCTTCCTGCCCGACCCCAAATACTTCGACAGCGGCAAATTTCTGGTCAGCCGACTGCGCCACGTACTGCGCGCCAAAGCCGTACTCTGCCCCGGCCTGAGCATCACCTTTTATAACGAAGAAAAAGACGAAACCGACCACTGGCTGTACGAAGACGGCCTGCGCGATTACCTGCACTCAGCCACCGCTGTCTACGACCCGTTGCCGGCTGAACCGTTCGTCGGTTCATTTTCCAGCGAAGAAGAAGCCGTCGACTGGGCCGTGCAATGGCTGCCCGAAGGCGGTGAAGGCGTGCAGGAAAGTTACGTCAACCTGATTCCCACTGCGCTCGGCGGTACCCATGTGAATGGCCTGCGCCAGGGTTTGCTCGAAGCGCTGCGCGAGTTCTGCGAATACCGCAATCTGCTGCCGCGCGGCGTCAAACTGAGCCCGGAAGATGTCTGGGACAAATGCCATTACGTGCTGTCGTACAAGCTGCGCGACCCGCAGTTTTCCGGCCAGACCAAAGAGCGGCTGTCGTCGCGCCAGGCCTCGGCCTTTATTGCCGGCATTGTTAAAGACGCCTTCGCGCTGTGGCTGAACCAACATACGGATCTTGCTGATCAGATCGCCGAACTGGCGATCAACAACGCCACCAGCCGACTCAAACAAGCCAAGAAAGTCGCCCGTAAAAAAGTCACTCAAGGCCCGGCTTTGCCCGGCAAACTGGCCGACTGTTCCGGTGTCGAAACCAGCCGCTCTGAATTGTTCCTGGTGGAAGGTGACTCAGCCGGCGGCTCCGCCAAACAAGCGCGCGACCGTACCTTCCAGGCGATCATGCCGCTGCGCGGTAAAATCCTGAACACCTGGGAAGTCGACAGCAACGAACTGCTCGCCAGCCAGGAAGTGCACGACATCGCCGTGGCGCTCGGTGTCGATCCGGACAGCAACGATCTTGAAGGCCTGCGCTACGGCAAAGTTTGCATCCTTGCCGACGCCGACTCCGACGGCCTGCACATCGCCACCTTGTTGTGTGCCCTGTTCGTCAAGCATTTCCGCGCCCTGGTTGATAACGGCCACGTGCACGTCGCCATGCCGCCGCTGTACCGCATCGACATCGGCAAGGAAACCTTCTACGCGCTGGACGATTCCGAACGCGACGGCATTCTCGACCGCATTCAGATGGAAAAGAAAAAAGGCAAACCGCAGGTCACGCGCTTTAAAGGTCTGGGTGAAATGAACCCGATCCAATTGCGCGAAACCACCATGGACCCGAACACCCGCCGCCTGGTGCAACTGCACATCGACGACGCCGAAAGCACGCGCGAAATCATGGACATGATGCTGGCAAAAAAACGCTCTGGCGATCGCAAAACCTGGCTGGAATCCAAGGGTAATCTCGCCGACGTGGTGAGCTGATGTGATTTTTACCAATAAATTATAATTTCTTACCATTTAATTATAATTTTTGTACCAATACCTTATAACCGGAGTATAGTCGAAGCTATATTACCGGTTATCGGTATAGGTTTTCTTTATGAATCGGCCTGCACGAACGATAAAGAAGTCCGCGGTTAAGAACATTGTTCGCTTTCCAGCAATTAAGTCGAACAATGGTCAAACCATCCTCCTCGAGTCCATTCTGGAGTCGAAGTACTGTTTACACTTGGAATTTAACCCTCAAGTAGTCAGCTACTCCCCTCAACCAAAAACCTTTTCACTAGCCGTCGAAGGCGCGCCCAAATCATATACCCCAGACTTTGAAGTGAACTTTGAAAGTGGGGAACGAGCATTTGTAGAGGTTAAGCCGCTGCAATATGCGTCTTCACAGCACTATCAGCAGCTGTTCAGCACATTTAGTACCCATTTATCAATGACCAGCAGATCTCACTTCAAGCTAGTTTCAGAGATTGAGATATATAACCAGCCCCTACTCTCAAACTACGAAAAGCTGTACCAGTACCGAAAACGCCCTGAACTAGATATCCGAAATCTCCACAAGTGTGCCGATAAATTCCAAAACTCAACGACATTAGAAAAACTGATCTTACACCTCAATGGCATCGCGACAGTGCGAGAAATCTACTCATGGCTCGCTTTAGGTCATCTGATGTTTGACATTGAGCACTCGCTCTTAAACCTACAAACAGAGGTGTCATTTAATGTCTGATATCGATTGGTTAGTGGGAACTATTGTCGAATTCAGTAATTCTGAGCCGTGCCATAGAGCAATCATCCGGTCTGCTAACAAAGAGATCGTTGCACTCGCATCTATAACCAATGGCGAAATATACAAGCTATCAGTTGAAACTCTCTACGACCTAAAAGAAGGTGAAAAATTAAAACTGTTAACTGAAACGAAAAACCTAGGTGAACTAGCATTTATCGACCTAAAAGACCAAGAACAAACCTATGTTTCAAGACGCCTGAGATATCTCAATAGAATCTATGACAACGACATAACAAAGATCACACCTAATACAGCCATCCAGGTAATTGAAGAAGTTGCTTTAGAGCTTAACGAAAAAGCACCTCACTGGCAGACAGTAAGAAACTGGCATAATGCCTACACAAAATCAGGTTCCAAGTTAAAATCGCTCTATCCTAAAAACAGATATAGAGGGTACCGAGAAGACCGACTTGACCCTCGCGTGATCAAAATTATAGAGAAAGAATCCAAAAAATATTACCGAGATAGCCAACCTTCTATCGCTTCAATGGAGAGGAACGTTGAAGCAAAAATAATTGAGCACAACCTTAAAAATCCATACGATACGCTCGCGAAGCCAACGTACAAAACCATCCAACTAAGAATAGATAAGGCCTTATATCAGGATAAAATTCGTTCTCGCAAAGGTGAGTCCCAACTTAGAAAAGAGCTACTCGGCACTACAAGTGGTATTGAAACTGAAAGGATTCTTGAGCGAGTTGAAATAGATCATACTCCTTTAGATATAGACGTCTTACACGATGTTCACAAAACCCTTCTGGGAAAACCATTTTTAACAGTACTAATTGATCACTACTCACACATGGTTTTGGGCTATCTTCTGTCATTTGAGAACCCATCCTTCTCTTCTGTTTGCGTCGCATGTTTAAACTCATTCCTACCCAAAGGTGACTTTACTGAGTCAATAGGAACTCTGGGTGAATGGCCTGCACATGGAATTCCCAGTGTTCTGGCTACAGATAATGGCAACGAATTCTGGGGCAATGAATTTGTCAATGTAGCTGATGAAATTGGGACGATACTTCAATATTGCAAGATTAGACGCGGCAATGAGAAAAGCCGCGTAGAAAGGTTCTTTGGAATTGTTAACACCACCGTACTTGATGACCTGCCTGGTGTTACAAGAAAGGTAGACAGGAAGGCCGAATCATATAATGCGGGCCAAGATGCTAAATTAACTTTCTCAGAGTTCAAAACGTATTTAGCGAAATGGATCGTAGACGTCTACCATAACACTCCTCTTTCCAAATCCGGCCAAACACCCAACGAAATCTGGACAGAATCCGAAACACATTTCCCTGTTGCGGAAGAAAGTCAACAGGACTTACTACCCGCACTATTATCGACCACTATACGGAGATTAAACCCAGGTGGATCAATAAGCATTTTTTCAATGACATACAGCAGTGAAATTCTTAAGGATATCTATAGGAGAGATGGCCCTAAGGATATGACTGTAAAATCGAATAAATTTGATCTTGGTTCCATTCTCGTCTTGGATAAAACAAACAACATCTACATTGAAGTTTTCTGTGACAACTATTCCTATGCAGCAGGACTTTCATACTTTGAACACAAGAAAGTGCTTCATGAGATAAGAAAGAAAAAACAAAACAGTAATGACTCATTGGTATTGCAGACTGCTAAAGTCCAACTCGCAAACGAACGTGAAGCCATGCATAAAAAAAATTTCAGACGGAAGACTCAGACAACAACTACTAATGCAGCAAGAGCAGAAAAAATTGGCATAGACAATGTAATTCAGTTTGGACGAATTTCTACTCTATCTGTCGATCAGGACAATGAAATCGATGATGATCTTACACTTGAGGGATGGAGTATCGACTAGTGGAGACATCCATGAGATCTGCCCCATATATAATCAACCCTTTCATTTCAAAAAATGTTGGAACTATTCGATTTACTAAGAGACAAGAAGCGCCAATACAATGTTGCTTCATGCTTACTATTAACCGGCGAGTCCGGGAGTGGGAAAAGCGCAATCGCTAAGCACTACTTAGAGAAGAATCCCATTGTTGAAGAAAAAGATCGTAAGCATATACCCGTTCTCCACTACGAATTAAGAACAATATCTACTCCTCAAGAATTCATCCGATCACTTTTGATAGCAGTAGGAGATCCACAACAGGGTCAAAATGCAAGAAACTATTCTACGCTGTATGATCGATTGTTAGTTCTATTAAAAGTCACAGGGGTAGAGCTTCTCATTCTTGATGAAGTACAGGTAATTATTGAACGGAGAAGCGCAAAAGTAGTAACGGGTATTGCCGATCTCTTCAAAGACTTAATAAAAGACACTCAGATTCCTATAGTATTTATGGGAATGCCCTGGAGTAGTCATTTGGTGGATTCAAATCAACAACTAAAGGGTAGAATTTCATATAGGTTCTCGATTCCGCCGTATAGAATAAGTAGCAAACCATTCAGAGACGACTATCGTCGACTACTTATGATGCTATCGAACGCATATGAGTTTGATAAAAAAATTGCGTTAGAAGAAACATCAATCAGTTTAAGAATATTTTGTGCAACTTCTGGAAATCTTCGAGCAACGGCAAATTTATTTAGAGATGCATTAATAATGTCTGAGATGAAGAATATTTCAGTAGATTTGAACTTACTCTCTGAAGTAATGGAACTATATGGTGTACCACCTGAAGAAAACCCATTTCTACTAGACCTTGAGAAATTGGAACTAAGAGAATTAGTAACTCACTCGAGCTGGAACTTCGGCTCTAAAGCGAATAAAAATTCGATTATTGAAGCAGGTTATGTGGTTTATGGAATAACCAAAGACAATAGAGTCTTCTTACTAACGAGTGCGGCATGACCCTTCTAAAGGATAAGAAAAAAATAATTAGCCTTCTATTTTATGAAGAAAGACACATTGATGAACTATTTGTCGATTACTTGGAACGCCTAGCACATTTCAATGGATTCGCACACACTGCACATTTTATAGATTTACTGCGAGGGACATTTGCACACCTATATTTTTTTAACTTTGATAAAAAACCAGATGAAAATGCACATTTATCTGAAAAGCCTAATGCCTTTACCAGATGTGTCTACGCAATTGAATATCTGACCAAAAGCTTCCCTGTTCCAAACGAGGAATTCCAACTTCAAGAGCAAGAATATATTTACTATAAAAATTGAACACGTGGTGATAGCTCAGCCGAACACCCACTAGATTTGCCTCTTTTTAGATATGAACTTTGCGTAAAAGTTTGCACTAAGTGTTGGAACGAGAAAGAGTACTTTCGATTCTATTGGCGATTTAATGACTACGTCATCTGCCATATTCATAAAGACAGCCTTGAGTCGTATACTGGTCAGTTATACAGCAACAAATTGTCATTGACTAAGGCTGAAATAGATTCAGCTAAAATAAATTACAATAAAGCTAATCTAACAGCTAATGCACTTCAGAGCCTACCAAACGAACATCATACGCTTCTCAAGGTTACAGAAGAGCGCATCATCCAATTTTCCCTAAAAGAAATCCATAGAATAATATTACACTATTTAATCAATTTCTCTATAGGAAAAAATGATCAAAAAAGGCAGCTAAAGAATGCCGACTCTATCATTTTATCTCAGTGCACAGCAGCAAAAAGGTTAGATTTAATATGTCAGCATATATCAAATGAAAATGGCATTGTCTTAGAGAAAGTATGCACTATTGCTTTTTTCTGTATATTTTTTAAATTTAGTGAGTTTAGAAATATAAATGGAATACATAGCTGGATAACTGCAATATCTTTTTCAATCGATCAGGAGCTTAGTAAGCTTGCATACCCAAAAGGAGTTTCGGTTTATGAGACTCTCAAAAACACTCCTAAATATACCTTAGAGGAAACCGATAAAAGTTTGTTACGTATCATAAGCAATTACTTCCTTGGTCTACCATTACGATTTTAACACTTATTAGACAACTCGCCGCACTCAATATATCTTAATTTTACACTTCCAAAAGGGGGCCAAAATGATCCTGGTTAGACCATCACCCTATATTGATGAATGTATAGTTGGCTACCTTAATAGAATTTCAGAGGTTAATGGCTTTAGGCATTTTGGTTATCTTTTACAGTACGCTGGATTAAACTGGAAAAATCATCGGGCACCAATTCATCAGTTACTTTCAGGTGAACGTGACATACAAAGTCTTTTCTCTAATCTTGGATTACAAAACTATAAATCAAAAGCTTCCACAGCATTTCAATCTTTTCGTCGAGCGATTGATACGCCATACTTCTTCGTAAAATATCCTAGAGTTTGTCCTGAATGCCTTTCCGAGCTAGGGTATTGCAGATTTCAATGGGCTTTACTCCCGGTAGTAGCCTGCCCCAATCACAAAAAAATGTTAGTGGATATAAACCTTACAACTGGCGAAAGGCTGAGCTGGTATCGTCAGCATATATGTAAGTTTGATGATGGGACAATAATACGCACAGCCGGTGGTTTAGCTCCTTCTAACTCAATACAACAAAGCCGACATATTGAAATGTTATTGTTCGACAAGCGCCCCTCGAATACTAAACCGTTGATTACACAGGGGCTAGGACTAAGGGAGCTACTTAGTCTTATCCATTTCATCGCACATTTTCAGGTTCGTATTCTAGGGGGGTCGTTTAAGCCAGCTTCCTTGCAATGTCACGAACTGGGCAATATCTACGGATCTGCCTGGCATGTACTTCAAACTTGGCCAGATAGCTTTTATTCACTGCTCAGTCAGTATGTTGAAAAGCCGATGAGTAGTATCGGTCAAGCTGGATTGAACAAGCACTTTAGAGACATACATGAGCGGTTACATAGACAACAAAAAAATGATGGAATCGCACGCCTCAAAGAAGAATTCGATCGTTATATCGAAGAATACTGGCCGGGCGTACTGGAACCTAAGCGAATAACCCGTATCAAATTCGTATCCGGATCAAGAAATATCATTTCAAAAAAAGAAGCGTCCAGTTTACTCGGATCCCGCCTCGAAAGGATTGACAAACTAGTTATTCAAAGACGTATAACCCCAATAGTATTCAAAGGTAAAGCGCATTACTTACGGGATCAAATTGAGGCTCTCGCCAACGAGATATCTTTAAACTGGACGATGGTTCAAGCCTGTGATGCGCTCGAGATCACCCGTTTTCAGCTTAAACAGCTACTTGATGCAGGTTTAATCCCGGCACTACAAACGCCAGACACTCTTAATCGTGACTGGGTGATTGGTAAACAAGAAAGTCAGAATCTCATTGCAATGCTATTAAGCAAGGCGTCCCATCCAGAGCCTATAAGTGACACAGCATCTATGGCTGGTATGTATAGAAAAGGCTATTCAATTGTTCAGCTTTTAAAAGCTATGCTGGATGGTGAAATTGAGTATGTTGCCACCACTAATGTCGATAAACCAACAAGCTTAAAACAATTTTACGGCTTCAAGCACAAGGTTTGAAATGAGTAGATTTACTGACATCTTATTTCTTTAAGCAGGCATATCGCCTGTAAGATAAGGGTCCCGTTAGCACCCCTCTTCTTTGATCAATAATTTCCATCAATTCTGATCAAGACCCTGTAATTTTTCTCTCCATCCGATAGGCAATGAGATTTTAAGTATGCGCTGTAAGAACACCTTGGCTCGCTCATTGTTAATTGACAGCCTTCCACAGATCCGAAGCCAATCATCGTAACTTATAGAAAAAGGTTCAGTGACCAGCAATCCCCGATATATTTCGCCTTCGGGTTGTCCTGCCCACCTAAGCTTACTATCAACTACATGCCTGACTTCCACAATGTCGTTTCCCTGCTTGAACCGACGACTGGGTCCATTGCTCCAGAAGATGGCCCTCATTGGCATTTGAGTCTGAAGACCTAGGCGAAAGGCAGCTTCCTCAGCCTGAGTGACCAACGTATAGCCATTCATCTTTGCCCAATACTTGGCCAGTGTTACAGCACTAGGCAAAACTACTATAGGGGACGCGGTCTTGCGCGCCTTTGGCCGTGAATAGACACCTCTTGAAACACGTTCAATTTCACCAGATTGTGCTAAACGACTTAACGCCTTCTGAACTGCGGCCAGAGACCCAAGTTGCTGACATTCCCTTGCTGAAAAGAGATGCCCTCTTGGAATCCGTTTTACTCGTTTCGCAACTTTTTCGGCGACCGACATCTATTTATCCTGGTATCACTCTTACCTGCGCACTTTAATTTTTCAAGCAGAAAGATATAGAACACTGTATTGATCATCAGTCACCAAACCGAAGGCATAAACAGCTTTGATACGGCTATCGAAGGTTCCCAGAGGCGCATTGAAGCCTTCCACTAGGTCCTTTGTGGCTTTGCATGAGCGGAAATATGCAAGAAGTATTCGCCCGAGCGTGCCTTCCAAAAAGGTAGCAAGAGATAAAACCATAGCTTGATCATCTTGCTTTCCGATGGCGCTCGTAAAGCGATTGAGTTTCTCCAATGAGTAGCGCTCATTGGCCTCATGTTGAGTGTTGCTTGTGCGCTTAGATTTTTTTCCATGCTCGATTCAATTCACGGGGTCTAACGTCAGCCATAAGGGGCGCCCTGTTAAGGGCATCCAGTGGAGAGCCATCGGCCCGGAACAGACTTAATGGCCTTGTTATTGGGCTGGTAAGCACCTGGCTTACAGCTTGGTGTAACCACACTTGCCTGGGTCTTTAAAAATCGTTGCGACAGTTGCCATTGCCTCTTCCTTCGAAAGCTCTAGACGTTGCAACAGGGCAATTGCTCCCTCTTGATCACGAGACAAAATGGCCGCATCAAACTCATCCATGACACCGTAATGAAAGAGACGTACATCGATGGTCATTCCAGCCAAATTGCTCATAGTCACCTAGAAGCCCTTTAACGACCACAACAGGGGTCAAACGGGGCAGAGCCAATTTGCGGTAAAGTGAGCAAAAACGAACCGCAAATTGGCGGAGCGTAGTTTGGTCCCTTGCTTGTGATTGTTATGGGTGTTTAGCGCCAAAACTGCCACCACTTTTTGTCTTTAGCTTTTCGCCATTTTTTGAATGCGGAGTCGATATACGTTGAGATTTTATCGTAATTATCCCAAGTATCCTGGACATGATAAAGCGTAGGCTCGGATGAAACTAAGGCGGCTTCGCAGCCCCCAAAGTATGCATTTGACTCAAAGTAATGCTTGGCAAATTCTAAGCCTTCAGGATTTAAGTCATCTTCCCAGAACTTCTTATCACACTCCTTGATCAGAAACTCTGTACCTGTCATTTTCCGGGATTTAACTTTGGCAACGGATTCAACAGAGTCAGTTTGGTGCAACTCGCCTTCAAGATTGTTATTGGTCACCCAGGCGATAAACATACCAATATGAGTTCCACCAGCCTCATGGGCAAGATCTTTTGGAAAAATATCGGCCCCGCTGTGCCAATCTATTCTATCTATCGCCAAACTCAGATTCTCCTACACCCATAACGCCGCCAGCAGGGGCCGAAAAACCAGAGCGAAGCGGCGGGTTTTTGGTCCCTCTGGCTGGCATTGTTAGTGTTTGCTTGGCACATCATATGTCACATCCGCTTTACTAAAGACTTAATCCAAGACATGCAAGACTCTATTGTCCAATCCGTTTGCTGTTCTGTTAACTTAGGCATGTCATCACTACCGGGGCCGTGACTAAACGAATTTCTAACTGCAGTAAAGAATGACTTTAGCGACTCCCTTTCCCACTCATTAATGTAACCGCCATTCTTTTTGCTACCGAGGTTGTCGATGTAGTTGTGTGCCCCTTTTTCGCTTCCGTGCGTGAAGCCCTTTTGGTCGGATATTATCTTAATGGTACTTTCTAATGCTCGTGCCGCGTAGAAGGCTGGGTCTCTACCATTACTGTCTCTCAGGTCGATAGCCTCTTTCATATCTATATCAACATTCTTCCAAAGCAGAGAATTGATAACAGCCCAGAAAGGCTCCTCAACCTGCTCATTCATGAGTTCATCATTAGAAATTTGTATAAAACCATTATGGTAGTGCAGATTGAAATTGGCCCGCCTCATTCGTTCGTTTAGTTCTTCTACCGATTCTTTAAAAGCTCGGTTGATAGATTCGTTAAATGCCCTCAAGCCATCCTCCCTATTTCCGGGCAATCTAATTCCTCTGCTACCTGGTCGGACACGCTTACTCTCGATTCTGGCTTCAATGAGCTGTTGAGGCAATTTTTCGTTCATATAATTGATTTGGTTTTCGCGTTCGCGAAAAGCTAATTCAATGAAACTAATGCGCTCTTTGATAAATCTATCCGGTGAAAAGTTACCGTCATACTTGGCGTTAACAAAATCCTTGCAGACTTTTTCTATTGTCCACGTACCGCTATGAGTTACCGGGTTTCAGTTGTAGGTTGATTGGAAAAGATACGCTTTAGGCGCTAGCTCAGTCAGCCCCAATTCCATACTCAGCTTATCGTGCAATGAAGTCCAAGTGGCTTTAGCTGAAGCTATTTCCTTTCCGTCTCTGTAATATGGAATCAACTGTTCGATAACTATGCGAAAGCCCTGTACAAGGAATCGTTCTTCTACGTCGGTGAAGGCATCCCACATTTGAACCGCGAGATAACGATCGGCAAATATGTCAGTTAACATTTTCCTATAGCTCCCTCTCTCCAATCTCGGGCCACTCTAGAGAACACTATCGCCAATATTCAGCGGCGCCCTGACAAGGACGTCCGATGGAGTCCGAAGGCCGGAACGAACTGGATGACTTGTTATGCTTTTCCACAGTTAGAGCTCAATTCAGGACAACAAATCGGCCATGAGATTCCATCGATCCTCGGTATCTGATCTATTCTCCAGAAGGACTTTTAGAGGGATATTATCAACCCCTTTCCCCTTCTCCGTTTCGTTGCCTTTATTAACTATCAGTTGCAATTCTCCGACCTCTTCATGGGTCAGCAAGAAAAATCTATCGCTATCTGACATCCCACCTTGGTTGGGCAAATACAACACCCAAAGATCAGGCTCTGAGTTACCCGGCTCAGAGTACTTAGGGAAATAACTGGTCACGAAATTATGGTTATTTTTGCTCGTCTTAACCTCAACACGTATGAATCGATTTCTGCTACCCAGAACGACTATATCTGTAGCCTTAGTGTTTCCGAAGGTGATATTTGCAGAAAAACCTCGCCGTAGAATTTCAGATGCAACCCTGAATTCTCAAGCTAACCCAATCTGACCTTTATCTACTTTCAATCGAGACTCCAATTATGTTGGTAGCATAACGCCCTAATCAGCCGCGCCGTTCTTTGGCGTCGGACGAATTTGATTGTTAGCTGTATCTACGCCACTCTTAGTTTTAATCCAGCCATCAATGTAATAAAACAATATATTGATAGCATTTTGAGGTTCGCATGGCCACCCGCCCCATCGAGACATCCCCGCTGCTGCAGGCGCAGTACCAGATCCATGCCCTGGAACAGGGCCACTGGGGATCACCGGGCGCGGCCGGTCGGCCGATGTCCCTGCTCGCGGCCGAAAATGACTTTGAAGCCATCCATGAGTATCTGGTGGCCAAGTGCCAGAAGCCGACGACCCACAAGGCGATGACCGGCGCCATCCTCAAGCTGCTGGTGTTCCTGCGGGTCCAGGGCCTGGACAGCCTGCAATCGATTAAATTACGGCACTGTTCTGAGTTCCAGACCTGGCTGCAGCACCCGGAACCGGCCTTCGTGTCCAGCGCCGGCAAGCCCCCGCCCTATTGGCTGACCCTGGAAAATCGGCCGAACCCAGAGTGGCGCCCATTCAGAGCGCCCATGAACGCCGTGACGGCGCAACAGACGCTGAATCGGATCTCGACCCTGTTCCAGTGGATGAGCGATGCCGGGTACCTCCCGGGCAACCCCTGGAAGCTGACCAGTGCCCTCACCGAGGATACCCGGCTGGGCCAGCACGGGGACGCCGGCAAATCGGAGCGGGAGCTTCCGTTCAGCTGCATCGAGGCGATTCGTCATTATCTGGACCATGGGGCGGCATTTACCGACGATGGCCAGGGGCTGGGGCCTGATGCACCCCGGTTGCCGGCACTCGCCCCCCGGGTGTTCGCTCACCGGCGCTGGATCTTCAATTTCTACTTCTATACAGCGGCCCGGGTCAGCTCCGGCTGCCTGGCCACGCTCGATGACATCTTTCTCGATGACCAGGACATCCCAATGCTGTCACTCGTCGTTAAAGGGCATGGTGTTAAGCGGCATCCGGTGCCCTGGGTGCCGGAGCTGCAGGATGAGTATTACCGGTACCGGGCAGCCATGGACCTGCCAGCCGAGCCCGTGCGGCCCCGATCATCAGCGCCCAAGCCCGGAGAGCCAAGCTCGACAGAGTTGGCCCCGCGGCATCTGCTGTTGCCCCTGCGGCTTGGCCGGCAACGCCAGGCGTCGACGTCGTTGAGCTATTCGACTGTATATGCTGAGATCGGAGGCCTGTTCGAGTACGTTCAGCGCTGGGTCGACCGGCACCCAGAGCTGGGATTGACCGATCGCGAAAAGGCGATTCTAGCCAGAGCTTCGGGCCACTGGGTACGACATGGCACCGCCGCACTACTGGGTAATTATGCTCAAGTACAGCTGGGGCACCGGTATGAATCGACCACGCAAAGCTACCAGGTCGCCAAGCGTCAGGCCCAAATAGCCCGATTGCAAAGTATTGGCGAGCTGGCGGTTGAGGACGACGCCCTGTATGCACTTTTGGAAGCTCCGGACGAAGACCGGTTGAGGTGGCTGATGGTATTGGCTGAGTCCTACATAAAAGCCGACAATATCGGCGCGGACGATCGTAAACGTGAGTTGGTTCATCGGATAGCAAACCTTTAAACCATAGTGGGACAAATCGAGGATGGCGCATTGGATGCCATCCTGGAAGCGCCGGAAGATGAACGCATTCACTGGCTGATGACCCTGGCCGAATCGCTTATCGGGACTGGACCAGGCAAAGCAGACAGAATCAACGAGCTGGTCGCTCGGATTCGAAACCTCTAAAAGCAATTTAGAGATACCTACCCATGTCGACTGCCCGCTTCGGTTCTGCTGACCTGGCCTCAAGATTCACTCCAACGGCGTCCTAGTAATGTCCATTGCGTTTGGACCTTTTGTCGCCTTTCGGACCATCGCTGCAAACTCCAAAGGCGTTTGATAACCCCGCGATGAGTGCAGTCGATATTCATTGCAATCCAGACGCCAGCAGTTGATCTCTTCTCGTACATGTGCCAAGTCTCGGAACCAATGTTCGTTAAGACGTTCGTCCCGGAACTTTCCATTAAAACTCTCGATGTAACCATTTTCGTGGGCTTTCCCGGCTGGATCAATTTCAGCTCGACACCGTTGTCATACGCCCATTGATTCAACGCTTTGCCTGTAAGCTCCGGGCCCTGGTCGGTTCTGATCGACTTTGGATATCCTCTAAAAGCAGCAATGGCATTGAGCAATCGAACTACTTGGTGACCGGATATTCCTATGGCAACCGGGTATCCAAGCACTCCTTAGTGAAGTCGTCCACGATGGTCAGGCATTTGATGCGGCGGCCCGTGGCCAACGCATCCATCACAAAATCCATTGACCAGGTATGGTTCGGCGCTTCGGGTAATATCAGCGACTGTCGCTCAACCATCACGCCATGACGGCGCTGGCGAACCGCCAGTCCGGCTTCACGATACAGTCGGTAGACCTTCTTGTGGTTCACCTCCGTTTCCTCTTGACGCAACACCTGAAGTGCGCGCCGGTAACCAAACCGGCGACGTTCATAGACAATGGGACGAATGCGATCCGACGACGCCCGATCCTCCACAGACAGCTTGGGCTGATACCTCAAGGTGGCGCGGGATAACCCGACGAGTGAACAGGCTTTGCGCTCCGATAGCTGGGTCTGCAAGGGCATGGAACGCACCGCCTCGCGCTTGTTCTCGACGGTTAGTACTTTCGGTTCTCAGGGCTTCGGTATCGAGCATGGACTCGGCCAGCAGCTTTTAAGGCGGGTGTTCTCTGCCTCCAAGGCTATGAGGCGACGGGCCTAAAGACTACAAGGCCGTTGCACTTCTTCCGCTAGGTATAAAAGGTGGCATCCGAGATACTGTTCTTCCGGCACAGCTCTTTGATGGGCAAACCCGCTTCGGCTTCCTTCAGGGTAGGGATAATCTGTTCTTCGGTGAATCGCTTCTTCATGCTCATCGTCCTCTCTTGTGATGAACATTACAAAGTTCACTTTGGATTAGAAAGTTGGGGGCAGTTCACAGAACATTGCAATTCCTTCAAAATATAGGCAAAGCCAAGTGGTTAATAAGCGTACCACTCAGCTCGATTTACCTTCATAAACACTAAACACAATGGATCCCGATATGCCGAACGTTTGTTAGTCAATATTGGGCGTTCTGTGATGTATTCTTACATAGTTAGCTCCCAGACATCAGGGTTACTACTAACCAATGTTGCGCCAAGAGTATTATTGAAAAAATCTTGATAGTAAACCTCGAACCAAAGCCGCTCCTCAAACCTTAATTTATCTACTTTTTTCTCATACTTAACAAGCTTAATAAAACCTTTAATACAGGATTTCCCAAGCTTTTTCCTACGAAAATCAGGATGGATTGATAGATGGTGTATAGAGCACACTTGATGTTTTGTATTTGCACGCTCTATCGTCATGATGTGTCCACTTAGAGTTTTTGAAGAACAATAAATTTCATAGTCTTGTACATTATTTTTATTTCTCAAACCGCCCCTTCTTATAACATTTCCTTGTTCATATGAAAAATGTCGATATGGGAAGTTTTCTAATGAGAAACGTAAGTCATCAAAAGTTTTTAACCTTTTTATCCTACACCAATATAAAAAATATTTCAGAGACACTCTTCCTCCTCTATAAATCAATAAAACCCGCAGCATGCGCGTCTTTGGAATGAAGGCGAAGTCCCGATAGACGACGTCGCCGTGCCTGCGATTGTTAGGGCTGTACCAAGATGGCGTGATCAAGTCACCTTTACCATTTATCTAATGGTGGCCAACTGATACTTTCAAATTTTTCCAAACACAATGCGCCAAACTCCGGTTCAACCTTTTTAGCCCATGCTATCTTGCCCCTGACATGATGAAACAAAGTCGACACCGAAAGTTTTCGGGCCTCTGCGTGCTTAGAAGGGCCATGCTCTTGTGAACACAAATAGTATAGGTGTTGACGTATTTGGTCCTTATACTCCTTACTCAATCTTGGATTTGTACTATCAACCAAAATTCCCAGTATAATCCTTCTTGCGCCCGGACCACGAATAGCAGTCTTCCTTTTATTTGGGTTAAAACCTGCCTCAATCAATAGGCGATTAACTTTTTTCTTAAATCTAGTTATATCCACTATTGTCGCGCTTTTTTCTGTTGAAAACGCAAGGTCATCAGCATATCGTGTATACGTAAACCCGCTACAATTAGCCAAATGTTCTAGATCTTTATCAATAGCTTTCATAACAAGATTCGAAAGCATTGGACTTGAGGGGGCTCCTTGAGGGAGGAACCCCTCATTAGAGCAATAGTAATTCGGAATCGAAGGCCACCGGGAAGAATCTGATCGAAAAATGTCTTCACTGCTTTTATTACTAAGGCCTGTCGTCGTAGTTATGCGAGCCAATTCAAACGATAATAATTTTGTATAACCAAGATCTCTAAATACCTTATAAACCATACGCTCAGATATGCTGTGGAAGAAATTCTCAATATCGATCTTTAGTAGCCACTTACATCCGCAGTGCCTACTAGCAGCAAAAATAGGCTGAGAATCAGGATGATAGGCAAAACTTGAAGGGTGTGCGTTGGTGTTGCTTAATATTTTGGCCGTTATCCATTTCTGAACTGTAAGCAATGATGCTTCAGGAATATGTATTTCTCGGTAACGAGACCTACCAGGAACTTTCTTCTTGAAAAGAACACGCTTGTATTTTCCAGACTCACGACTTACAACTTTCCTTAAATATCCGTAGTTAATATCCGTTAGCCAACTTAAATGACGGAGCGTTAGAACAATTGGCAACCGCTTATTAATACTCTGAATTCGTTTAATTACTTCAACGGAAGCAGCGATAGAATCGTCATCTATCCCGTGCTTTTCACCTTCAAATTGGTAGCGCTGAGGACTCCAGAAAAACATTACTTTGACCCACCTCGGTGGGGATCAGCGCGATCTAGCCCTAAGACATCGCCCGGGCTAGATTGCGCTGATGCGCAGCATGAAAAGACTGCTCCGCGATCTGAGCACAGGAACTCCCGTACCCTAGGCTCCGCAGAAGGAACCCCTTGCCACTTTCGTGGCAAATATCTAATCTCTTTCATAGAGCCCTCAGCTGAGTTGGATAGTAAAAGCTTTCATCGCTACCTACAAGCAATGGTGCTTTCCGGCGGCGCCGACGGAAACGTGCGAGTTCACGCATTCCCAATTGCGTCAATCGGTGTTCACAATTCAGCCACCGCGCTTGAATCGCTAACATAAGAATGTTGTCCACAGTATTAATTTTCATGCGAACCCTTGCAGAAATCTCACCTGGGTCCTTTAACCCTTTTTCAGCTGCCGCTAAGACCTTTAAAACCGTCACCCACTCTTCGTTTTTGGAGCTATCCAGCTTATTTCTTGCATCTCTTATGTTAAGCAGACGATGCGTTCGTTGGTCATGAGCGTTGCACTCATCAAATCTGAATAGTTCACTTGGAAGCTCACTGGTACTCCGCCCACGAAATAAAGGTCTCCATCCCGATCTCCTGCTGTGAAGAATTGGAGGGGTGTTGTTAGGACAACCATGAGAAAATGCTATGAGCGCACCGCTGGCTAGAAAGCCCAGCGGCTCCGGATGCCTTTTTGGCTGCGAATGGCATATCCTTTCCACTTCTTTACGTCTTTCGCCTACGAAAGAATTTTGTATAGTAGGGCACCCCATTACGACAAGGACTTCGGGCCGCAACCTGTGAGACCGGACTGCCTTTAGCCCTTCTGTTGTTCCAGAGTAAGCGAGAACGACAAATTTAATAAGTTTATATGAAGTCCAGCTATTAAGAGTCGCAACAGAACCGAGTGAGTCAAGCATTCTGATAATACGTTGGCCCGAACCAATAAAATCGGTTACGACGCCAATAACTCTAACCTTTTCACTACGTAATTTATTTGGTCCTGGGTGGGAAAAACAAAACCCCCCTTTCCTTCGGGAATAATCAGTAATAAGGTTTGCAACAATTCCCTCACTTCCTACTTCTTGGTTCCTAGGATCAGCAACTATGGGAGGCACTCCACTTCCTTCCGCCCGTCCATGTCTCGAATTTGGAAAAAAGCAAGGGGTATTACCAAAAACTTTTTTTACCGGACGCTCGGCATAAAGGGCGATTTTTTTAGGGCAGGCTTTTGACCCACTGATCGAATCTAACAGCGAATTCAACTCTTCGACAAAGTCATCCCTACTGACCAGCAACACTTCGTTAACTAAATCAATTGCCGCTTGTCGATCTTGGTCTTCAAAATTGTCAAGCCATGACCTTACGGTGTCTTCTTCTGAGAGAGATGCCATTTAATAATCTCTAATTAAATAATTTGAGCTATGCCAACCAATTCACCCTAACGCCGCCAACACAGGCCGAGCGACAGAGAGGTCCAGCCCAATGCGTTTTTTTCATTGGGCGATTGTGCTTGGCTTTGTTATGCATTCTTTAGAACTTTGTGCATTGGAATACCTGCCTCCAGCTCAAGATATGCCCTTCCAGCTGGTGTGTCTTCAACCATAAACCCATAACTTTCAAAGAAAGGTACAAGATCTATATACGCTGCAGACAGCGTGATTTCAGGAATATCGTTTTCAGAGCAGAACTTTTCACAGTTTTCCAAAAGCTCAGGAAACAAACCTAAACCTTTATAATCTTGATAGTGATACTGCCTTTCTGTCTCAGGTATTGGTCCATATGGGTTGATGAAAGTAACATCTGATATTCGCAATACATTTGGCCACGTAACCGCAAGTAATAACTCAGCACATAATGTATCTTCAAGAGATTCATCTATAACATGTGCGGTTGTGTATAGAATATCTTTTAAGACTTTTAACCCTGTAAGGCGCTCCATAGCCAAATATAATTTAGGGGAACCGTCATCAAAAAATGAGCCTAACGCTCTAGGGTCACAACTTGGATTTTGTTGAACATACCTATCCCAAGCCCCGCCACCTATCTCTACCATACAGCCTGTCTTTAGATTAGCTATTTCATTAAGATTTTTACGGCCTCGTTCTTGAATTGATATTTCACTATTGAATTTTTTGCTAATGGACTCTTTTGGGAAAATATCCGATAGGTTCATATTGATTCCATTTGATTGCATAACGCCGCTCAGCACGCGCGGCTACGGAATGGAGGCGAAGCCGAAATGTAGTAGACGTCGCCGTGACTGGCTTGGTTAGGCGAGTGTCCGGCTTAAGATCTCGCTGCACAGTTCCTCAACCGGCCTATCGGAGTCTAAACGCAAAACCGGACAACCCAATCCCGACATCCAGCGCTCATAATGATAAAACTACGAATTGGCGCCTGCGCATGGTCGTAGCTTGAAGCCCAGCGCATAAATTCAAGATGCTGCTCGCGCATGTCACCCCCAGGTAGAATCCGATCACCATATCGCGTTCGCTCCCTCTCAGCTATTCGAGCCATTCGAACCGCCGGGTCAAGATAGAGGAAGATAGCGAGGGTAAAATGGTGTAGCAACGAATCTCCCCAGCTACAAATCGAGCCAGACAAAACCCAACGCTCTTTACCCTAAATGTCATGATCAATCTTCACTATGCGTTCTGATGGCTCATGCTTATGAGCAAATGGCGGTTCACTCTTGTGCCAATAGTATGAATCTGTATCGAGATGAACCGCCAATCTCTCTCGTAAGGTACTCGCCGAGCGTCGAGGTACCGGAGCCTGACGCGCCAAAGATGTGAATTCGGTGGATCATGTGTTATTGCCTAACGTCGTACTCTGGGGGAATCCGAAGCGCAGCGTAGGTTTGTCCCTAGGAGTACTTTGTTAGGAGTTTCTACGCCACTCATTAAATTTTTCTACAACCCTTTTTGTGAGTCTTTTGGTATCATTTTTCGTGCCAGAGTAGCCATATGACATGGATATGGTGACCACCTCAGCGGATATGACTAATTGTTTACAGCTTTCAAGGAACTCTTCGATCTCATTGTCCGACCATATATCCGATTCATAGTATTTATTTGATCGGTTAAAAACATCTACACAGAAATCAAAAAATATTGGCTTATCAGTTTTTAATTCAGAAAGTGTATTTATTGAGTCGTGCAATACCTGCTTGCAATTGTACTTATCTAGAAAATTCTCGTAGATAGCTTCTTCGCCGCTTTCATCCCCCTGAAGACAATAAAAGTGAACCTCATCGATAATTCCTTTTGCTATAGCAGGACATATAAAAGAATCATATCTAATGAAGTTTTCTTCTTTAACGATTGCAATAATTTCGTTCTCATCCGACGAAAAAAAATTTTCTTCTTCCTCTGGGTGCTCCCAAAAGTCGTATCCAGCATCCCAATGATAATCGACATGTACTAGCAAATAATGATTTTCGGAATTTCTTTCTTTATTCCAAATAACAAATGACCATTTATGGCTGTCCATTAGCCACAAGCCGTTCCCGATATGTTCATAATAATCGTCATTATTTTCGAATATATCATCAGGAAGTTGGCCCATGTAGACTCCTAACGTTTACAGCACTGGCGCGGGCATTTTCGCGTCCATTGCCTGTGATTGTTATAACTAGTGTGAACTTTTGATACTAAAGCCACTTTCAATATTTCCTTGAGTTGAAGCAAGCTTTTCTAACAGGACATCGTAAAGTGTTTTTCGTAACAATCTACAAGCTGTTGATTCTGGCCGTGTCAAATCAGAGGTTTCAAAAAAGACATTTGAAGCATATGATCCACCACACAGATCAAAATACTGGCAAGAATTTTCACAATTTTCCTTATGTTTATCCATGTCATTTTTGATTGTGAGAAATTGCTTTGAAGATGAAATATCTGAAAAGGTATCACGATGGACATTACCAATTACGAAGTCACTATATTTATCGCTTTTTGCGCCAGCAAATTCAGGAGAATATGTGCTCAGACTACCATCTTTCTGAACAGTAACTATACCAAAGTCCTGAACCTCATCAGGCGTTCTTCGGTAGAGGGGGTCAAGTATCTTTTTATGTGAAACATTAAAAAAATCCTGAAACTCTCTTACATCAATGATGCCGCTATAGGGCAACCATAAGTCATAAAATTCTGATACAAACTCTCTAAACTCTGTAATAACGTCAGAATGAATTAAATCGACACGAATCCCTAAAGAGGAATTTGTATTTGCATTTTCTATTTCTTCAACATTAAATCCAACTGACGGAAAACGATTTTCAACGAAAAAATTTAATATTTCTTTTGGGTATCTTAAGTGCTCTCTAGTAAGCACACATAATGCTCCTGAGGAAATGCCATTAGATCGAAGCAGGCAATATTTTTCCATTACTTCTCTATGTGTGCCTTTTCCGTTCCAGCCAACTCGATTTATATCGTGCAGAAATTCTGGCCCATCAATACTAAACCCAACATTAACTTTTTTCGTCCTAAAGAAGTTACACCAATCTTCATTGAGTAAAAGTCCGTTAGTTTGAAACGAATGAACAACTATATTCTTATTTTTGTTGTATTTTTCTATCAGTTCGAATACTTCTCTATAAAAAGGTAAACCAACGACTAGCGGCTCCCCTGAATGCCATAAAAACTCGACAGATTCATTCTCTTCTAGGAAGGCACTCCCGAAAAGCCCTGAAAACAGATTCTCGAGAGTGTCTTTCGACATCCTTGTTTTATCGCTACGGTTGGGAACATAGCAATAAGAACAGTTGATGTTACAAAAGGATGTCGGCTGTACAACAATCAATTTCATTTCTTAAATTCGTCTTCAAATGAGTCGAAATCAAAATCTGCCTTTTCTCCTGCCTTTCCCCATGTTTTAGACCACCTATCTTTATCATTCCAGTTATCATGCCAATCTGAAAAGTGCCCGTCAGGGAGTTTAAGCCCTCTCCCAACCCTAATTTGAGCGATAAGCTCAGGATCAATACTTCTGAGCCTGTCTTTAAATTCCTTTGTAAGTTCAGTAATACTGTTTTCAATTGCTTCTACATCTACTTTCTTAGTCATCTTCAAACCTCCTAGGTCTCTGGTAGAAAGAGTTATAACATCTGATTCTATGTCGTTTATGACGTATATCTAGAAATCAGCCTACTATCCAGACTGCCGCGGGTCCTCCCAAAGCCCGCCGGACGGGCTTACCGCAGGAGGAGCCCAAATTATCAATGCTTCGAGATAGGCGCCTCTTCAGCCTATATATCCCGGATAACTCGTCACTTTTGAAGACTATCCACGAATCACCCGGAATAGTCGTCATGCCCCAACCATTTTTTGAGATTTTCGTCACAGAAATCCTTAGCCGAATACTGTTTATATATACAGTATCGTGTAACAAGGGAAGGAATCCTGATGGACGTACGAAAAACGCTTCCGCCCATTAATCAACATCGCTTCATGGATCAGTTTCGGGCGGCCATTCGCGTTCGGGGTTATTCCCAGGCCGGGCAGATGCAGGCCCACCATATCGAATCCTTTCTGTCTCATTTGGCCGTCGATCGCTTTTCGTCCGTTAACACCCAACGCACGGCACTGAACGCTCTGGTTTTCCTGTTTCGTGATTTTTTAGGACAGACAATCGGTGACTTAAACTTCAACCGGGCCAACCGTCCAAGGAGATTGCCCACCGTTCTGTCCCGAGCAGAAGCGAACGCCATTATTCTACAGTTGACCGGTCGGCATAAATTGGTGGTGCAACTGCTCTATGGCCGTGGTTTGCGCATCATGGAAGCCATGCGGTTGCACCTCGCGAACCAAGGGTTGTTTGTTCAGGATGCAAAGGGAGGTAAAGCCCGTCAAGCGCTTTTACCAACCAGTCTTATCACAGCATTACAAGAACAGATCGCGCGGGTAGAACAGTTGCATCACGCGGATCTTCAGTCTGGGCACGGTAGCATCTACTTGCCGAATGCATTGGCGCGAAAGTATTCCAACGCCCCTACGAGCTCGCGTGGCAATACCTATTTCCAGCCGACCACTACTCGGTAGACCCACGTACCAGGGTGGAGCGTCGCCATCACTTCGGTGAACAACAGGTTCAGCGAATATTGAAGCGCGCTGTGAAAACGACCGGCATCAATAAACGGGTAACGTGCCACACCTTCCGCCATTCCTTCGCGACATAACTACTGCGCCAGGGTGCGGACCTGCGCAATATTCAGGAGATCCTGGGGCATCGCTCCATCGAGACGACACAGATCTACACTCATGTTGTGGGGTTGCACGAGCGAGGCATGGTCAGTCCAGTTGATCAGTGCTGAGGCGGTTTGGGCACGCTACCGCCCGGCCGGTTACGGGGCACGCCACGGATACGGGTTGTCAGCCCAGCAATACCGCGATCTGTGAAGTTGGTCAATGTTAGCGGGCGCGTTTCTGTCCGGTATTGGTGCGATTGGGGGCCGGAACGGCATGTTGAGCTGTTTCGCTGTCCGAACCGCCGCAGGCATTCGCAAGTGGCGCGTTTGAAGCCGCGCTGCTTGGGGTACGGCTTACTCGCCAGGCATCAGGTGGTGGTAGCCTGGCGCGCCCACCCAGCTTGCCAGCCTAAGCTGCCAGAAAGGTTGGAGGGTACAGGATTGCAGAGAGGCTGGCTGATAACATCAGGTCAGCAGCTCATAGTCTGAAACTTTGGCAAATGAACCCTTTAAATGTGGCTTCAAGTCAGCAAAAGACCGCTCCTGTAAAGAAAATCGAAGAAGCCTTAACGATATGTATGAGTTACAGATGTGTTGTGGAAGCTGAAGGGCTTCAGAGTAACCCAGTATTTCAGGAGCAAGATTTTCTCGACTGGGTTTCTCCTCACGATTAAAGGAGAACATGGCTTAGTGAGAGATGTTGAAAATTTCCCAATTTTACTTCACCCCCTGTCGTTTAGAGCATTGACGCTTTAGATAGGGCGTTTCCAGGCATTCTGGACAATTTATAGTCGCAACAGCACGACTATTGCAGGCTGCATAACTCTCTACGAATAACTGCGGTTGGAAATTTGGGGGATTACAGTCTGCCTATTCTTTGGACAAACTCGAAAACAAGCACTTGGACGTGTATAAGTGTTGATGATAAATGTACCACCTTTGATGCTAAGCTTTGGGACTAGGCCCGCAGGTAAAGCAATACGAGCCCTGGCATGGCTTTTGCGGAATCAGTTAAACCACGCCATTGAAATTCTTCATCAACGCCCCCGCCCAAGGAGTGAAAAGCACTAACATCCATCTGAGCTAGACCATCAATCGTGGATCGCTCAGGCTGTTGGAGAGAATTCACTCCACCAACCAAGGGATTAAACAATAATAATGTCCGACACAGATTTAGTCCGCGCAAGTCGAGATGGAGATCAATTTCACTATTTGTGGGCGGCACGCCGATGTCTTCTTCTTCTTTCCCCTAATACAACTCTAAAAGCCATTACAATCGAAGGTGCGTCATCCTCAGAAACGGGCACCTCTAAACCTGTTACCGCGGGAGAAGAACTCATTGATGTCGGAGAGTATTACGGCAGTGCCACGCTAGAAAAGGCAACATGCATCCGATATGTCCAGGTCAAGCATTCGACACTAAGAATCGACAAAAATTGGCCACCTAGCGAGCTTGAAAAGACCCTGTCCCGATTTGCAGAAAGATATAAAGCTATTCAAGAGCGATTCCCTAATGAGAACTTGGAGAACAAGTTGGAATTTTGGTTTGTTTCTAACCGCCAGATTAACAGTTCTTTCTTGGAAAGCATTTGGGAAGCAGGTAACGAAAGAAAGATTCAAAATCAAACTAATCAATCAAAGCTCGAAAAATTCACCGGGCTTAGCGGAGCATCATTAAAAAGTTTCTGCAAGCTACTCCATCTTGATGAAAGTCACTCAGGATTATGGAACGCATGGAATTTGTTAAACCACGATCTCAAAAACTACCTGCCAGATATTGACGTTGACGCGCCTATTCTACTCAAAGAACTAGTAACCAAGAAGGCCCTATCCTCTAGTGCAGAGAATCCTGAAATCACCAAGATGGATGTACTGAGAGTACTGAAAACAGACGAAGACTACCTATTTCCAGCTCCGTGTCTCATAAAAGATACGGATCACATGGTTCCTCGCGAGCAAGAGCCAGAAATTCATAAAAGAATAGTGGATTCAGATATTCCCATTATCATTCATGCAGATGGTGGTGTTGGAAAATCTATACTTGCAACACGCATCAGGTCAGCTCTGCCAACAGGATCATTGAGTGTACTATATGACTGCTTTGGTGATGGGCAATACCGTAGCGCCAGTGGGTACAGACACCGGCACAAGGATGCCTTGGTACAAATCTCGAATGAACTGGCATCTCAAGGCATATGCCACCCATTAATTCCAAGCCGTCATGCAGAGCCTTCAGCTTATGTAAAAGCTTTCATCTACCGCCTTAGGCAAAGCATCAATTCATTGAGAAGTCAGAAGCCAGATGCACTTCTTTGCATCGTTATAGATGCAGCAGACAACGCACAAATGGCAGCTGAGGAAATTGGCGAAAACCGATCATTTGTCAAAGATTTAATACGAGAACAAGTACCGGAAGGGGTACGTTTTGTCTTTTTATGTAGGACCCATCGTCAAGAGTATTTAGCACCGCCAACAGATGTTCTTCGGATTAACCTATCCCCTTTTAGCTTAGCTGAAACGACTGCACATTTGATCCAGGCGTTTCCTGAGGCGACTGAACAAGACGTCCACGAATTTCATCGCTTAAGCTCCCATAACCCGCGAGTCCAAGCTCTCGCACTGTCTCAAAACAACTCCCTTAGCGAAACTTTACGGGCACTAGGCCCAAACCCAACCACCGTTGAAGATACGATTGGCAACTTATTAGAAAAATCTATATCAAAACTTCAGGACGCCGCAGGGAGTGTAGAAAAAACTCAAATAGATAAAATCTGCGCAGGCATTGCCGCACTCCGCCCACTGATCCCCATATCTGTTTTGGCATCAATGTCGGGAGTCAGTGAACCAGCGATCAAGAGTTTTGCGCTTGACCTCGGCCGCCCCCTGCTGATCAGTGGAAATACAATTCAGTTCTTCGATGAGCCAGCCGAGACATGGTTTAGAGAGAAATTCAAACCAAACGACTCTGCGCTGGCAGACTTCGTATCAGGATTGAAGCCACTAGCCTCGAGCAGTGCTTACGTCGCATCCAGTTTACCTCAACTTCTACTGGAAGCAGGACAATTCACTGAGCTTGTCGAACTTGCACTATCTTCTGATGGTCTCCCAACTGATAGTCCCATCGAGAAAAGGGATGTCGAGTTACAGCGCCTCCATTATGCGCTTAAAGCCAGTCTACGTAATAAGCGTTACCCCGATGCAGCAAAATTAGCCTTAAAAGCTGGCGGAGAAAGTGCAGGTGATGAACGTCAGCGTCGATTGATTCAAGCAAATACTGACTTAGCTGCAGAATTTTTGGACAGCGACCGCATACAAGAACTCGTTTCTAGGCGCACATTTGGATCAGGATGGGTAGGGTCTCACCATGCATACGAAGCCGGTTTATTATCTGGACATAGTGAACTTCTGGGTGATGCCGGATCCAGGTTAAGAATGGCTCACGAATGGCTGGAAAACTGGAGTCGGCTTCCAGAGGAAGGGCGACAAAATGAAGAGATTACAGATAGTGATATTCTGGAAATAGCAACAGCTCAATTAAACATCTATGGTGCACAAAGCTGCGCTGATGAGCTCCGTCGATGGCAACCTCGTAGCATCTCATTCCGCATTGGCAGAATGTTAGCGATCCGACTTATTGATCATGGTCGTTTCAGCGAACTCGATAACCTCGCGATTGCCGCAGGAAACAATTTTTGTCTTTCGCTTGCCATTATACAAGAATTAAGGGATGTATACCGAAATCCACCAAAGGGTATCGTTGAAAAAGCCCTTCGGCTCGTTACCAGCCGACATGTCACGCTAAAAGACAACGACCATTGGCACAATGAAGATGCTTCCTTGATCGAGATGATCACAACACTTGTTGAATCATCGTATAGATTGTCTGTGAGCGATCGAAATGTTTTGATTGCACTATTAAGCCGCTATTTGCCCGCATCACCTCCGCGTAGCCTCGCATCACGCCATGGTATACTTCGTCTTCCTTTACTTCGTGCCTATACGCTTAGGGCCGCGCTTTCTGGCCAAAAACTCGACGTGATTGAGCTAGCTCACGATGAATTGCGGAAGGAGTTAGAAGCAGCCAAGACATATTCCGAATCACAGGAAGCTCGAGATTTCAAAGAGAGTGTCGGCGCCCTCTTACCCTGGATACAGCTGTGGGCTGACGCACTAGTACACCCAATATCGCTTGCCGATTTTCCAGGCAGGTTCGATGATGCTAAATCTGCCGCTGAGAGTGTAAAACATCATAGCTACCGGGAAGATTCAGACACCAGCAATTATATTGCCAGGATTTGGCTTGATATCCTATTAAGTACTGATAGGGCTGACTCGCGGCTGATCGATCCATTCGATCAGTGGATAAGAGGACTAAATCGTCCGCTACCTACAACAACACTTACAAATATTTCACGAAAATTGGCACATTCAGTTGCTCCTGCAAAATACTCACTCGAATATGCCAATCAATCATTCAAGCGTTGCCTTGAGGAACGTGAAGATGCTGAATCTAAGTCTGACGGTTTCATAAAGCTGGCAAGGGCGATACTGACAAAAAGCCATTCGGAAGCAGCCTACTATTTCAATCAAGCAGTTGAGGTAGCCAGCAAAGTCGGTGATGAGAACCTGGACCGATGGGAAGCACTACTGAACCTTTCTGAGCGCGCGGCCGTACAGGAGAAGCCAGAACCGCACTCTGCATTTCGACTGGCTCGGTGCGCAGAACTAACGTATGACTATGTTGTGCGCGATAAGTATTTTGATTGGATCGCTACTGTAGAAGCAATTACAGGCTTATGCGGAAGTTCATCCATTGCAATATTAAGCCGTTGGCGAGATAGAAATTTCGGGTGGTTTGAGGAAACACTGCCTATCGCAATCAACTTCCTCGTTTCACGCGGAGATCTGAATCCTAAACTTGCACTGACATTGACTGCCATTCGCGCACGATGGGATAAACCGAAATTACTACAGCATGCATTAGAAGCGGATATAACCAAGACAGAAAAGCAAGTTGTTTCGGATTTTATTTACCGCTACATGGCGCTTGAAGAGCAAAGCGCTATGACATGGAAGACGTTTAAATCAATATTAGGCACCCACAATATAGCCATTCCGGAAATTTCTGAGAGAATAAATTTTCTTGAACTCAAAGAGGAAACAGAAAAAAACCACTATATACCCAGTAACCAATTCACTAAATCCAGAAAAAGCGAGCGCGACTGGGGACAATTATTTTCCAGCATTGATCTCAGTTCCTCCAACGATATTGCGTGTGCCTATCGATACTTCAGAAATTCAGAGCCCCCACACTATATTGAACACTTTTTTGAAGAAGCTTGTAGACGTGTCATTGCTGGCAAAGAAGCTGAGTTTATTTCAGCAGTTGCCGAAGTCGGCGACTTCGATCTCTATCACCTACGTTACTTGCTTGAATGCCTCCCGGAGAGCTGGAAATATCGAGTTTCTGTAAAGCCAGCCCTGGCAAAAATAATAAAATGTTTCTGTCGCCGATTTTGCATGGAAATCACAAAAAGCCGTCATTATGAAAGACTTCCTCTTCGCATAGCATGCGAGCAGTCGGACCTCTCAGAAAAGGACATCCTGACAGAAGTCTTGACCGCTATAGGAGAAGCTTCTGACATCGCAAACGCGAGCCGTTTGTTTACGTTAGTAGGCCTTCTTACACCGATGATGACTAAAGAACATGCACTGGAAGTGCTCTCATTCGGCTTGGACTTGCTCGATCCCGTATTGGAGGTCAGTGATGGTGATGGCCCATGGTCAAGTAATTTCTCACCTCCGCTTGATATTGAAAGCTCGCTAGCTGGATGTGTGTGGGGGTGCCTAGCAGCACCACGCGCAAGCCTGCGTTGGGAAGCAGCCCATGTGGTTCGTGCATTTTACACTTTTAACCTCCATAAGATAGTTAATCATTTAGTTGTATTTGCAAGTGGCGCATCTGTCAGTGCATTTCATGATGCACGCCTGCATTTTTACGACATGCATGCGCGGTTATGGCTACTGATCGGATTATCGCGTGCTGCAAAGGACTACCCCGTCGTCCTTGTCGATCATACTGACTTTCTTACTCAACTCGCATTCAATAGCGAACCTCACGTTCTAGTTAGAGAGTTTGCAAAACGCATACTACTGGCAATACTTGACGCCGGACTTATAGACCCAAAGAACAATCTTCGGTCACGACTTATGTCCATCAACACCTCCCCATTCCCTCCTCTAGGATCAAAATCCAATAGCCACATTAATTATGCCCCCCCTGAGACCGATGATGATGACGAAGACAGTTTTTACTTCGGCATTGACATAGGACCTTATTGGTTGGAACCACTTGGAAGATGCTTTGGCAAATCTCAATCGCTGATTGAGCGGGAAGTCTTGTCGGTTATAAGAGACGACTGGAATTTAACAACCAGCAGCCGCTGGGATGCAGATGAGCGACATAAGAAACAAATCTATCAAGATCGGGAAACTCACCACTCACATGGCTCATATCCACGCGCAGACGAATTGCGATTTTATCTTTCATATCATGCAATGATGGTAGCCGCTGGTAAAATTCTAAGCCGGTATCCTGTTCACAATGTTGTTGACGAATGCGAGGATGATTTTTGTGAATGGCTCAGTCGCCATGATCTAAGTCGCTCGGACTATGGCTGGCTTGCTGACCGCCGAGACCCACATCCGCTTGAGCGAGTCGCATGGAAAGAGGACATAGAATCTGAAGACTGGCGCTGGCAACTCACACGTAGTGACTTTGATAAACTCCTTATCCCTCAAGACAATACTATCAATCTGTGGGGGCACTGGAATAGGATGTCTGGGCGCAGAAATGAATCGATTAATATCAACAGTGCTCTCGTCTCCTCTAATCGATCTACAGCTTTGCTAAGCGCTTTACAAAGTGTAGTCAATCCACATCATTATCGAATTCCTGATGCATGCGATTCACAAATTGATTTTAATGGTTTTCAGCTTAAAGGGTGGGTTATCGATCAACCTCAAAGTAGTAAATTAGACGAATTTGATCCATGGGCAGGGGCCGTAAGTTATCCGCCACCTGCTCCTGCAGAATTTGTTATTCAATGTATGAAACTTAAATCCGATACCGAAAATCGACATTGGTTTGTTGAAAATGAAGATACATGTAGTCTGTGCTCCCATACATGGGGAAACTTTCGTGATCGAGACAATGACGATTCGAACCTAGAAAGCGGGACTCGTCTACAATCATCTCTTCAGTTTGTATTCAATCTCCTACACAGGCTAGAAATGGATTTAATTGTGAAAGTAGAAATCGAGCGGCGTCGCCGCTCCTCTCATTGGGAAAATAATTACGATGACGAAACCAGATTCACACCAGCAAGCGCCAGACTCTTCCTTATTAAAAAAGACGGTAGCATCAAAACGCTCTAGAGCTGTGCTCGATTTGGGAAAAAAGCTTACCCGAGAATTGGATCTCGATCAGTCCGTTGATACTCTTGGACGCTGGATGGCCCATTATATCGCAGAGTTAATATATGATGCAGAAAATGCAGCCTCCGAAGAAAAACCATCCAGAATGCGTGATTGTAGTGAGGCTATCCTGGATCTCTGGAAGCATCGGCATGAATTACCAGATGGAAGCCGACCTTTTGAAGCCCTGGAACCAGCACTACGATTACTTGAAAAGCTTGACCCCGATAACCACACACCAAGATTCTTTAGTAGGATAAGAGAGGCTGGCGATGACATCCAAGACACAGAGTCACAGTCTTGGCTAAAGGTTATCGACGGGATAGATTATTCTGCACGATTACTTATTCGCTATTGTTTAGTAAGAGCTGCCGAAAGTGCCCTTGAGGAATCTCAAGAATGGTCTGCACTAGCTGAAGAAGCGGGTGTGGGTGAAGACGCCGATATTTCTATTGTACGTATAATTTATAATGAACATAATCTAGAAGCCAAACCTAACCCAAGTGCAGAAGAGCAAGAGCGATTAGAGGACCGCCTCAATCGTCTAAAAGGGTTTCTTCAAATGGCTGAATCGTTAGCTTCTGATTTAGAGCAAAGACTAGAAAAAACCAAGAGCGAATCCACTTCGGAGTAGTTACAGTATGCAGATAAACTTTCCACGCTATTCATGGTAAAAGGTCTTAGAAGACTTACTCAGTAACGCGAAGCTGGTTTCGAATTGGTCCCGAGACTCTCTGAAAAGCTTCAGCCAGCTCCACGCATTTACGACAAGTTTCAACACCGTTACGACTCGCTGGCCCACCTATCGCTTGTATTCAAAGTAGAGAGTGTCTGCCTTCCCCTGGTCGTCCATTCCCACGGAACGTTCAACATGCTCGTTCTCGAAACTGATTTTCAGGATCTCGTCTTCCGTAAGCCCGACATAACGAATCAGGTGCATCGCCGTTTGCTGCCCCTTCTTGTCGCCAGAGGCTTCATCCTTTTTCTTTTTGAGATAAGCAACCAGTGCGTCCGTCTTTCTCTTCCAACTACATCGATACACACAATACCCGTGAATGCCGACACCAGCACCAGCCAGTGTCACTATAAAACCCGCAATAGCAGTAATATCGGCCCAATAAGCGAGATATATACTTGAGTTCACATTGCCCCCTTTATCTAACGTGATTAAAAACACCTCTAAATTATTGATTGAAGCAGCCTTAGACTGTAATCCCCTCATTTAACAATGGTTCAATGAACTAATATAGCTGCGATCGCGTCCGCTTTTATACTAAAAAACAGATACCCATTATTTACGGAAGGGCGAAGTTAAGACACTTCACTCGAATCTTTGCGAGCTCCGATAAAGTCGCTTCAAGGTCGATCGACTTTCCTCGAAAGGTTAGCGTTTTTGTAGATGGGTTATAACTTCGGTGGAAGTACTGCGGAAATACATCTGCATTGGGACTAAAAGGATCAATTCTATAGTCCATGTATACAGCAGAGTTTTTTTCTTTGAACCATTCTTCTATTCGCTCATCGTAGTGTTCAAAGTGATTTCGAAAAGTCCGCTCGGAGAGTAAATTATCGTCTTCCACACCAAGAAGATTTCGCAAGTGCTTTCCGCGCTGAATACTACCTCTATTAGAAGGCCATAAAATCTTCGAAACATTTGCAGTAGCAACTAAAATCGACTGAATAGCTGACCATGTTTCTATGAGATCCGTAGTGCTTTCAAGTTGGAAAGCTGCCAACTCAGCAAATTTAGCTTGAGTAACAATTTCGCCTATAAGTACTATTTCAACAAGTGGCTTAATATCAGCACCTATTACCGTTAGTGTTTATTGAAACTCCGATTCATTGAATCACAGTAACTTTTCTAGGCACTTACAGGTCGTCTTTTACATATCTCGAGTTTCGCAAATGTTCCTGTAAGGATGTTATAATGAACAACTCGGCAATTCATCGTTAACTAATAGCCACGAAAACACATCTAATATTACTACCATCACTTACCAGCTAAAACACCACTGCTGACTGGCGATTTAACGGATGCCAAAAACGCCCAGCGTCGTCTCCCTGCTTCGGATCTGCTATATGCCTTCATCAAGCGCACTCGCTCTTCGGCTTTGCGGTCGACCTCCGCTTTCACTTCAGCCGGCAGCTTACAATTCGTTTCATATAGTGGCATCGGTCTCACCTCAAAATTTCAGCCCAACATTAGAAAGCACGCATATATCCTGTAACTCTACTACTTGTGGCCACAGCCACATGTAAACTCCCGAGCATTACCATTAGATTGCTTGGATAAATCGATTTTCACAAACAGAGCCATGTAACAGGATGTTGCTTTCGAAAACTTAAAATCCCAAGTGCCGGACGTCTTTCCAATAAAAATCACCTTAAACTATTACTATCAAATCCATCATATGCATAGGCTATGGTAGTGGTGTAAAAGTGAGAGATTTTATAATTTAATGGTATAAATGTGCTTATAAAGTATTGGTATAAAACCTCTAGAGGCCAGTGTTTTCGGCATCGGTTTTATAATTTATTAGTACAATCGACACCTGAATCGGTATTGATCAGCAATAAAAGCGCCGCCAATCATGGCGGCGCGCAGGTTCAGTTAGTCGGGAAAACGCAGTCCGACAGAAGTCACACCACCGGCCACGGTAAAGTGAGCGCTCTGTGCGTCACCGGTGTCCGGCCGAATAGCCTCGATACGATAATCACCCGCCGGTAATTGCACCCGCAGCCAAGGGCCATCGGTTTGACCACCGGCAACTGGCTGTCCGGATGCGTTGTACAGGGTGTAATCGATACCGGCCAGATAAGACCCGCTGGCAACAAAACATTCAATGCGGGTGTTGTAGTTGGGGGCTTGTTCTCGTTCCGCTATACCAACGCCACCGGTCCAGACATCTTCGGCCTGAACGGGCAACGCAGCGGCGGCGACCAGCCCCAAGGTCGCCATCAAGTAGAGACCCGTTTTCATGGCTGTTCTCCTCGGTGGGGTGCTGGCAACAGCACCATGCCGTTACCGGCCCACCACTGATACAGATGTGCCTGTCGGACCTATTTTCAAGAGTCGCTTTTGTACGTTTAGTGTTAGGCTCCGTGGACACTTTAGACAGCCACCTGCATGACCGTTCATCTGATCCTCGGTGGCGCCCGTTCCGGTAAATCCCGCTTTGCTGAACGCTGCGCTTTAGCTCAGTCCGACCCGCTGATTTATCTCGCTACCGCACGCGCTGGCGATGCTGAAATGCAGGCGCGTATTGCGCATCATCAGGCCGGACGCGATGTCCGTTTCCAAACCCATGAATGTCCGCTCGAACTGGCCTCGGCCGTTGCGGAATTTGACCAAAGCGGCGTGACCGTTCTGGTCGATTGCCTGACGCTCTGGCTCAGCAATTGGCTGACTGAAAACCCCGAGGGCTGGCCGCAACAACGGCAGGTGTTTTTGCAGACAATGGCACACACCAAAGGCCAGTGGCTGCTGGTCAGTAACGAAGTCGGTCAGGGCATTGTGCCGCTCGGTGAATTAAGCCGGCGCTTTGTGGATGAAGCCGGTTGGTTGCATCAGGAACTGGCGGAACTCGCCAACGAAGTCACCTGGGTCGTTGCCGGTTTAGCGCAACGGTTGAAACCAACTCATGCCATTTGATTTTGACATTCGCCCGCTGGCGTCCGACCTAAACGCTGCCATTGAGCAGCACCTGAACAACCTGACCAAACCGCCCGGTTCACTCGGTCGATTGGAAAGCCTCGCCGCACAGATCGCACGTCTGCAACACAGCCTGATGCCGCAACTCAAGCATTTGCACCACTGGGTGTTTGCCGCCGATCACGGCGTTTGTACGCAACAGATCAGCCCGTACCCCAGTGCAGTGACGCGCCAGATGGTGCTGAATTTTCTCGCAGGTGGCGCGGCCATCAATCAGTTTTGCCAACAGCATGGCGTGCCGCTGAAGGTGGTTGATGCCGGCATTGATGGCGACGCTCTGCCCGACCATCCCGACCTGATCAACGCCCGTATCGCTAACGGCAGCGCCGATTTCAGCCAGCAACCGGCGTTGACAATCTCCGAGTTCGATGCAGCCATAAAGACCGGCGCCGAGCTGGCGCAACAATCGTTCGACCGGGGCGCCGATGTACTCAGTTTTGGTGAAATGGGCATCGGCAACACCACGGCCGGCGCGGCGTTGATGGCGGCTTGTTTGCAGTTGCCAGCGGCCGATTGCGTTGGTGCAGGAACCGGCGCTTCAACCCAAATGCAGGCACACAAAGCCGAGGTGATTGACGCGGCTATCGCCCTGCATCGACATCAATTGAAAGACGGCGCGGCCATTTTGCGACACCTGGGTGGCCTGGAATTGGCGATGATGGCCGGCTCTATGGCGGCCACAGCGGCAGCCGGCAAACCCTTTATCGTCGATGGCTTTTTGGCGACCGCAGCGCTGACCACCTTGTGGCGCGATCACCCCGCTATTCTCGACTACGCCCTGTTCAGCCATTGCTCGGACGAAAGCGGCCATCGCCGTTTGCTCGACGCATTGAACGTCCAGCCGTTGTTGCAGTTGAATTTGCGCCTCGGCGAAGGCACCGGCGCCGTTCTGGCCTGGCCGCTGATACAGTCGGCACTGGCGTTTTTTACCGGCATGGCGAGTTTCGACAGCGCCGGGGTTAGCAAAGAAAAGGGCAGCAAGGACGGCGCTCAATGATTCGCCAGCTCGTCCGCCAGTATCACGCCTTCTTCAACGCCTGGGTGTTTTTCACTCGATTGCCCGCGCCATCCGGTGTGGTCTTTAACGACGACTATTTAAACGCCGGCAGCCGTTATTTCAGTTGGGTCGGTGTCGTCGTCGGCGTTGTGTTGGCCGCCGCGTTTTACGGCTTGAATCTGCTGTTCCCAACACCGTTGGCCGTCGGCCTGATGCTCGGCGTCAGCTTGCTGCTGACCGGCGCCTTTCATGAAGACGGTCTGGCCGATCTGTTCGATGGCCTGGGCGGCGGTTATACCCGACAAGCCGCGCTCGACATCATGAAAGACAGCCGACTCGGTACCTACGGCGCAGCGGCCTTAATCGTATCGATGGGCATTCGCTGGTACGCACTGAGTGTCGTGTTATCGACCGAGCCGTTGGCCGCGTTCTGGCTGCTGCCGTTACTGCACGGCTGGAGTCGGTTCTGGTCGATCTCGACGTTATGGACGCTCGACTACGCCCGCGCCGACGCCGAATCCAAAAGCAAACCGCTGGCGACGCATTTTGGCGTCATCGCTTCGTTCATAGCGGCTGTGCCGGTTCTGGCATTGCTATTACTGCCGTCGGTGACAACACTGATCTGGGCGCTGCCGCTGGCGTTGCTGTTGCGTGCCATTCTGACCGGCTGGTTCCGCCGCCGGCTCGGTGGTTACACCGGCGATTGTCTGGGCGGCGCGCAGCAATTGCAGGAACTGCTGTTGCTGTTGGTCTGGGTCGCACTCGGTGTTTAACAGCCCCCTGCTGTTGCGCCACGGCGCGCCGCAAAACACCGGCTTCTGTTATGGCCGCAGCGACCCCATCTTGGTGGCAACGCCAGCGCAAACGGCGCAGCGAATCCGCGCCCAATTGCCACCCTGGCGACGGCTATTTTGCAGCCCGACACCACGCTGCGCTGAATTGGCCCAAACACTGGATAAGCACGCCGTGCTGACACCGGCGCTGCAAGAACTGAATTTCGGCGACTGGGAAGGCCAACGTTGGGACGACATCGACCGCGCCAGCCTGGATGCCTGGGCCAAACGGCCGCTGGATTTCGTCATGCCTGGCGGTGAAAGCGGTCGCGATCTGTACCGACGCGTCGCCGACTGGGCCGAAACACTACAATTTGAACGCGACGATATGATCGTTGCCCACGCTGGCAGTCTGCGCGCTCTGGCCGCCGTACTGCTGCAACGACCGTTCGACGATTGCTGGCAATGGCCGTTAGCCTATGCCACGGCGGTTCGGCTCGATCCGGCCCGCGCAGGTTTCGTACCCGATGAAACGGCTTAACGCCGTCGAGAAACCCGCCACCGATTTCTTTTCAACTTTGGGACTTGTGTATGAACCACGACATCAAAACACCGGACATCGAACAGATTGTCATCATTGGCGGAGGCGCCGGCGGGCTGGAACTGGCGACGCAACTCGGTCGCCGCTGGGGCCGCAAAGGCAAAGCCCACGTCACCTTAATCGACCGCAACAACACCCATTTGTGGAAACCGCTGCTGCACGAAGTGGCGGCCGGTTCTTTGGATGCCGGTGTCGATGAAGTGAATTATCGCGGCCACGCCCGGCGCAATCATTTCCACTTTATTCTCGGTTCGGTGTGCGATTTAAACCGCGACCAACGCGAAGTCGTGTTAGCGCCGCTGGTCGATGAAGACGGCCAGACGGTGCTCGCCGAACGCCGCGTGCGCTACGACCAACTGGTGTTCGCACTCGGCAGCGTCACCAACGATTTCAACATTCCCGGCATCGACGAGCATTGCCTGAAGCTCGACGCACCCGGCCAGGCCGAACGCTTTCACCGCCGCTTACTGAACGCTTTTTTGCGCCAGGATCGCGCTCGCGCCGCCGGTCAGGACCAACAATTAAAACTGGTGATTGTCGGCGGTGGCGCCACCGGCGTGGAACTCTCAGCCGAACTCTATAACTCGGCAAAAGTGTTGCAGGACTACGATCTCGACCACATCGGGCCGGAACATTTACAGGTCAGTCTGCTCGAAGCCGGGCCGCGCATTCTGCCGGCACTGCCTGATCGCATTGCCGGTTCAGTGATCACCGAACTGGGCAAACTGGGCGTGAAAGTGCGCCACAACACTCAGGTGGTGCGCGGCCATAAAGGCGCGCTGGAAACCAAAGACGGTGAAATGATTGAAGGCGATATTCTGGTTTGGGCGGCCGGTGTGCGGGCGCCGAATTTCCTTAAGGACATTGCCGGTCTGGAAAGCGCACGCAACAACCAATTGATGGTCAACGAGACGCTGCAAACCACGCGCGACGAACGAATCTGGGCGCTCGGCGATTGCTGCGCCTGCCCGCAACCGGATGGCAGTTGGGTGCCGCCTCGGGCGCAATCGGCGCATCAGATGGCAAGCCACATTCTGAAAAATCTGCAACGTCAGAAAGCCGGTAAACCGATGCTGGCGTACCGCTATAAAGACCACGGTTCGTTGATCAGTCTCAGCCGGTTCAGCACCGTCGGTTCATTGATGGGCAATCTGACGGGTGGCTCGATGATGATCGAAGGCCGCATCGCACGCCTGGTGTACATCAGTCTGTATCGCCAGCACCAGATGGCGCTGCACGGTGTGACGCGAACGCTGATGCTGGCGTTGATCGATCGACTGAACCACGCCATCCGGCCGCGCTTGAAGTTGCATTGAGGCGCCGCCTAGCGGCGGCGCCCGCTTTACGCTGAACGGGAGACGCTAAACGCTAAAGAGCGTCTCCCGTCTTCCATCAAGCGTCTCCCATTGAGCGCCACTCGGCGCTCAATCAATACACCGACGGCTCGCCCAACGGACGTGTCTTGAAGCGTTTGTGCAGCCACAGATATTGCTCGGGCTGTTCGCGGACTCTGGCTTCCAACCATTCGTTGAACACGGCGGCATCGGCATCGGCATCGTCGCTGGGAATCGGCAACGGCGCTTCGAAGCGGGCCACATAGTTGCTCGGGTCTTCATCGCGATAGAAAAACACCGGCACCACCACGGCATTGCTCGATTGGGCGAGTTTGGTGGTCATGGTCACGGTCGCGGTCGGAATGCCGAAGAACGGCACGAAGGTGGACGCCTTGCGGCCGTAATCCTGATCCGGCGCGTACCAGACGATGCGGCCTTCGCGCAGCGAGCGAATCAGCCCGCGCATATCGCGTCGGGCGATGCTGCGGGAACACCAGCGTTCGCGCGAACGGGTCATAAAATAATTCAGCAACTCGTTGTCGTGTTTGCGGTAAATCAGATCGTATTCACGAATCAGACCAAACAACGCGCCGGCCATATCCAGAATGGTGAAATGGCCGCCCACCAACAACACGCCCTGGCCTTTCGACTGCGCCGCATCGAGATGTTCCAGCCCTTCCCAGCGTACTTTGTCGCGCATTGGTTCCATCGGTTGCACCCAGGAACGAGCGGTTTCCAGCATGCCCAGGATGTACGAGAAAAACGCGCGTTTGAGCAATGCCCGTTGCTCGGCTTCACTGAGTTCCGGAAAACACAGTTGCAGGTTACGTGCGGCGACGTGACGACGGCTGCGTGCCAGCGTCATCAACGGCGGCGTCAGCCAGCCCGCAACCCGCACCCGACCGCGTTCAGACAGCCGTCCGATCAGCTGCATAAAGCCGATAAAACACCAGGCGCCCCAGTAACGGGGTGCCAGAAAATCGCGGTATTGGAAGCGGTCGGTAACGCGCGAATCGCGCTGACGGGTTTTACGAGGTCGAGGGGCTTTGGCTTGACGCATGCGGGGCTGGAATCGTTAAATGGCGCCCTAGTTTACCAAAGCCGGCGATGCCGGGCGATTGCAAATCAGGACGTTCACCGATGGCCAAGCCCCTGCCCAAATTTCTGACTCGCCGTCGTGGCGCCCATAAATTGCTCAGCGCCCTGGCGGCTCTGCAAGTGCGCTGGCAAGGCTACAAAGACGCCCGCGCAGCGCTCAAGGCGCGTAAAAAAGCCGGCCGCGCCTGATTCGTTTCCTGAACAAGCCTGGCTTACGCCAGACCCATCACACCGTCCATTTCCACATTCGCGCCTTTCGGCAACGCTGCGACACCAATCGCCGCGCGGGCCGGATACGGCTGCACGAAATACTCGGTCATGATGTCGTTGACGGTGGCGAAGTGGCTTAAATCAGTCAGGAAGATGTTCAGTTTTACGATGTCCTGCAGGCTGCCACCGGCGGCTTCGCATACCGCACGCAGATTGCGAAACACCTGATGCACCTGAGCGGAAATGTCGCCATCGACCAGCGTCATGGTGTCGGGCACCAACGGAATCTGGCCGGACAGATAGACGGTATCGCCCAGCTTGACGGCTTGTGAATAAGGACCGATGGCGGCAGGCGCCTGGTCGGTGCTGATAACACTCTTGTTCATGGTGGACTCTCTTTTTGTGATCGTTCGATGTGTGATCGCGCCGCGCCAAGGCTCAGTTTGGGCGCTGCGGCGGGGCCTGGCATTCGACAAAAACGAACCATGCATTATCGCCAATTGCGGTGCGACTACAAAGCACTACAATCCGCCATTCCAAACCCTATTTCGCTGTGAACATCAGGAGTTCGCTCGCCAATGAATTGGTCCGTCAATGATGCTCTGGAACGCTACAACGTCGACCGCTGGTCAGAAGGTTATTTCAGCATTGCCGAAGACGGCCGGGTAACGGTGCGTCACCCCGGCGGCGACATGCGCTTGACGCGCATTGTCGAGGCTGCGCGCAGCCAGGGTTTGCAACTGCCGTTGCTGGTGCGTTTCCCGCACATTCTGCACGACCGGGTGGCGCGCATTGTTGAGGCGTTTGACCAGGCCATCGTGTCGGAAAAATATCAAGGCCGTTATCAGCCGCTGTACCCGATCAAGGTGAACCAGCAGCGCCGCGTGGTGGAAGAAATCATCGCCGGTCAGCAGCGCGTCTGCGACGGTCGTATTGGTCTGGAAGCCGGCTCCAAACCGGAGTTGCTGGCAGTGATGTCCGAAGCCTACAAAGGCAAAACGACGCTGGTGTGCAACGGCTACAAAGACAAAGAATTCATTCGCCTGGCGTTGCAGGCGGAAACGCTGGGCCACCGCGTGTATCTGGTGGTGGAAAAAGCCAGCGAAGTGGATTGGATTATTCAGATTGCGCGCGAACTCGGCGTGCAGCCGCGCATCGGTGTGCGGGCGCGGTTGTCGTCCATCGGCAAAGGCAACTGGCAGAACACCGGCGGTGAAAAATCCAAGTTCGGTTTGACCGCGTCCGAAGTGTTGAAAGTGGTCGATACCTTAAAAGCAGCCGACTTGCTCGATGCGTTTCAGCTGCTGCATTTCCATTTGGGTTCGCAGATCGCCAACATCCGCGACATCCAGGTCGGCTTGCGTGAGTGCGCACGGTTTTATGTCGAACTGCGCGAACTGGGCGCGCCGGTGCAGGCGGTCGATGTCGGCGGCGGTTTGGGTGTCGATTACGAAGGCACCCGGTCGCGCTCAACCTGCTCGATGAATTATTCCACCGCCGAATACGCCAACAACGTTGTCTACGCGTTCCGTCAGGCGGCGGAAATGGCCGGCCAGCCGCACCCGGATGTGTTCAGTGAATCCGGCCGGGCGGTGACTGCGCATCATGCGGTGCTGATCACCGATGTGATCGAAGAAGAACGCGCCGAACCCGTCGAGCTTCAACGCCCCGACGAAGACGCTATTTCAGCGCTGCACGAACTCTGGTCGTGCCATCAGGATCTGGACAGCCGCCGCCGCTCGTTGCCCGAGCTGTATCACGACGCCGGTTACTTCCTCAGCGAATGTCATCAGGCTTATAACCTGGGGCAACTGACGTTGGCCGGTCGCGCTCAGGCAGAAGAGTTGGCGCGCAGTCTGAATCTGAAATTGCGTGACCGTCTGAACGCCGCCAAGAGCAGCCACCGCGTTATCCTCGACGATCTGAACGAGAAGCTGGCCACCAAGTTGTTCGTGAATTTCTCGGTATTTCAATCGGTGCCAGACATCTGGGGCATCGACCAGATTTTCCCGGTGTTGCCGCTGACGGGTCTCGACCGCGAACCGACCGAGCGCGGCGTCATCCAGGACATCACCTGCGATTCCGACGGCCGTATCGATGGCTATGTCGATGGCGAAGGCATCGAGACCACGTTGCCGTTGCCGCAATGGCAAGCCAATGAAAAACCCTGGTTGGGATTTTTTATGGTTGGCGCCTATCAGGAAATTCTCGGCGATCTGCACAACCTGTTTGGCGATACCGATAGCGTCGATGTCTACCTCGACGGCCCCGATGGTTTGCGTCTGGAAAATCAGCGCAAAGGTGATTCGATTGAAGCGGTATTGCGCTCGGTCGATTTCAACCCGGAATTGCTGCGTTCGGCGTACCAGCGTCAGTTGGATGCAGCCGGTCTGTCGGCCGATCAACAGGCGCAATTGTTGCGCGATTTCGAACAAGGGCTGACGCGCATCACTTACCTGGAAGCGCGCCAGGCGACGGCGCCGATCGACGCTTGAACACACGCTGCCCATTTTGCAGCGCGCCCTTTCACGGCGACTACCCCGCCCGCACGGCTGGCGCTCACACCGTAAAATGTGAGCACTGCCGACGGGCGTTTTTGATTCTGGTGCGCAAAGGCTGGTTGGGGTTTCACCGGGAAACGCGGGTACGCTGACGTCGTTAGAGTGTGCGGATGTGGGCCCAGGCATCTTGCCAATGTTCAAAACGATGGCTGCCGCCGGGGTATTCGAACAGCTCGCACCAGGGTTCGCACAACTCGGCCGTGGCGGCGCTGGACAACACTTCATCGCCCTGGTCGAGATGCACCGACACCCGATCACCAAACCCCGCCAGCAGCGCCGGCACTCGGTCCAGCCATTGGACTAACCGCTTCGCCACCGACAGCTCAACCTGATGCTGGGTATTAGTGACGTAATTGGTGACAACCAGACCAAGGCTGTCTTCAAGCAGGTTTTCGCGAGCGACCAACAGCGGATTGATCAGCACCGCCTGGGCGTCGAAACGGTCGCCTTCGGCCAATGCCAGCAACGCCAACAAACCGCCCATCGACGAACCCATCAATAACGGCCGACCTTCGACCGCGTTCATTTTCTGGACTAAACCGGCAAGTGCCGCGTCCATGTCAGCGGCGCTGTAAAAGAAGGCGTTGTGGGGTTGGAAATGCCAGCCGGCAGCGACGGCCTGATCGCGGAAAAAGCGGGCTTTGTCGCTGGGCAGATCGCCGTCGACTTCGACGGCGGAATTGAAACCGTTGGTGTAGATAAGGGTGGTGGTGGTCACGGGGCGGCCCTGAGCATTGCGCTGTTCAACTTCCGTGTCGAACAGCTTTGTCCATCAAAGAACCAATTACAAGGCGGGGGCTTCGGCTCCGGCCGCTTCGACATCGGCTTTGCTGGCGCGCTGGTAACGACCGACCGCAGTGAGCAACGATTGCAACGCTGTGGTCGACGTATCTTCGGCCAAGGCCGCTGCGGTAACCGGCGTGTTGTTGACCAGCACTTTCAGACAGCACAGGGCGTTGGCGTTGGTGCCTTCGCTGAGTGCGAACTCGTCGTAGGCATCGACTTTCAGCGTCAGGTTGAACTGTTTTTCCAACGCTGCGGCCAGGGCTTCCAGCGCGCCTTGGCCGTAGCCTTGCAACAGAGTCGGTGATTCGGCGTCGCCGAAATTCACCTGTGCCTCAACGCCGGCATCGCTGCGATGCAGATCGTAGGTGTGCAGGCGCCAGCCGTCTGGAATCGCCAGGTATTGCGATTCAAACAAACGATGCACGCTGTGCGAATCCACTTCGTCGCCACTGACTTCGGCTTCACGCTGCACGACTTTGGCGAAGTCGATCTGCAACCAGCGCGGCAGTGAAATGCCGTAGTCGCGCTCCAACACATGCGCCACGCCGCCCTTGCCAGACTGGCTGTTGATGCGCACCACTTCTTCGTAACGACGGCCCAGATCGGACGGGTCGATCGGCAAGTAAGCCACATTCCAGACATCGCCTTCGCTGCGCTTGTGCAGGCACTTGCGAATGGCGTCCTGGTGGCTGCCGGAGAAGGCGGTGAACACCAGCTCACCGGCATAAGGATGACGCGGGTGAGTGTCGATTTCGGTGCAGTATTCGACGGTGCGGATGATGCGCGCCATGTCAGACAAATCGACTTTCGGATCGATGCCTTGCGAGTAAAGGTTCATCGCCATGGTCACCAAATCCATGTTGCCGGTGCGTTCGCCGTTGCCGAGCAGCGTGCCTTCGATGCGGTCGGCACCGGCCATCAGGCCGAGTTCGGCGGCGGCAATGCCACAGCCCCGGTCGTTGTGCGTGTGCAGGCTGACGATGATGTGCTCGCGCTGCTGCATGTGGTCGCACACCCATTCAATCTGGTCGGCGAAGATGTTCGGCGTCGCCATTTCCACCGTGGCTGGCAAGTTGATGATCATCTTCTGGCCGTCCTGCGGGCGCCACACGTCGGTCACGGCGTCGATCACTTCGACGGCGTAATCCAGCTCGGTGCCGGTGAAACTTTCCGGCGAATACTGGAAGGTCCAGTCGGTGTCCGGGAACTGTTTGGCCCAGCGCTGCACTTCCTTGGCGCCTTCGACGGCGATGGCTTTAATACCATCGCGATCCAGCTCGAACACTTGCTCGCGCTGCACGGTCGAGGTCGAGTTGTAGACGTGCACGATGGCCCGCGGCACGCCTTTCAGCGCTTCGTATGTGCGGGCAATCAATTCCGGCCGCGCCTGCGTCAACACCTGAATGGTGACGTCGTCCGGGACGCGGTCTTCTTCAATGAGTTTGCGGCAGAAATCGAAATCCGGCTGGCTGGCCGAGGGGAAACCGATTTCGATTTGCTTGTAGCCCAGGTCCACCAGCAGATCGAACATCTGCTGCTTCTGGGTGATGTTCATCGGCTTGACCAGCGCCTGGTTGCCGTCGCGTAGATCGACCGCACACCACAGCGGCGCCTGCTCGATAACCCGGTCGGGCCAACGGCGGTCGGTTTTGCGGATGGGGGCGAAGGGACGGTATTTGCGATGGTCAAAGCTCATGATGCGGTCCTGTCGGTTAAGCCGGTCCAAAATTTCAACGTTGGTTGACCGGTTCGCAACGATCCGTCGGAACCGGCCGGCTCGGCAGTGGTCTGGGTGTGACCGGCTGCGAGGTCTTGCCTTGTGAGCCTGACCGGGGCTCGACCTGGGTGGGTAAACGCCGGGTCGATTGAGCAACGGTGACCAGTATAGGCCGGCTGTTGCGCAAGGTGTTTGCGAATTTGCTGTCTATCACGTCGTTTCGGCAATAATATGGCTGATAAATTCACATTAAAGACAGGATATATCGACATGAACGAAAAGTTGGTCAAGATCGATAAATTCGACCGCCATATCCTGGAGTGCCTGCAAGCCGATGGCGGCCTCACCAACCAGGAACTGGCCGAACGGGTTGGGTTGTCACCGTCGCCCTGTTTGCGCCGGGTTCGGGCATTGGAAGAAGCGGGCATCATTCTGAAACGCGTCACCCTGCTGGATCGCAAGGCGCTGGGTTTGTCGCTCACCGCCATTATTCTGATCAGCATGGACCGGCACATTCCCGAACGCTTTGCCGAATTCCAGCGTCAGGTCGAAGCCTGCCCGGAAATTCAGGAGTGTTATCTGATCACCGGCCACGATGCCGATTACATGCTCAAGGCCGTGGTGCCGGATATGGATCGTTTTCAGGAGTTATTGCTGAACCGCATCACCCGCATTCCCGGTGTCACCGGGGTGCATTCCAGTTTCGTATTACGACGGGTGGTGGATAAGACGGATTTGCCGTTGGGCTATGTGTAGGGAATGAATCGACAGAAACGAAAACGGGGCCAACACGGCCCCGTCTCCAACCGATGCGATGATCGCATCGGTGTACTTCAAACTCAGTTAACGGCGTCTTTCAGAGCCTTGCCAGGTTTGAATGCAACGGTGTTGCTGGCGGGGATCTGAATGGTCTGGCCGGTCTGGGGGTTTTTGCCGGTACGGGCAGCGCGGGCACGAGCTTCAAAAGTGCCGAAACCAACCAGGGTAACGGATTCTTTCTTGGCAACGGTGTTGGTGATCTGATCCAACATGGCGTTCAAAACGTCGTTGGCTTTCTCTTTGGAGATGTCAGCTTTCTCGGCGATCGCAGCAGCCAGTTCAGGTTTACGCATAAGTCTTTCCTTCTGTTTTTATCGTGGTACACGATGCGGGTTGCAGCATACGTGACGGTTTTTAGGTTGCCAACAGCGGCGGCACCGCCTTCAACCAGGTATTACGTTCTTTGATACGGTCACCACACAACGCAAAACCCAAGACGGTTTCGTCATGACGACACACGGCCGCTAGATTAGCGCCACTGCCCTCGATTTTCCATTCCCCATCGCCCTTTGGCGGGTAGGCGACGACCGGACAGGCCGGCGTTTTCACCGTGACTGGCATCGCCGGCCAGTTCACTTCGGTCGGCTCTCCGGCCAGAGTTTTCGCCAAAGCACGGGCTGCGTTGGTCAACGGCAGGATGTACATCAGACTCAGGCCTTCGACCTCGGCGCAGTCGCCCAGCGCATAGATGTCGGCCTGACTGCTTTGTAAAGTTCGGTCCACCATGATGCCCTTGTGCACCGCCAGGCCGGCCTGGCGCGCCAGTCGAACGCGCGGCGTCAGGCCCACGGCCGACAACACCACGTCGGCGTGCAGGCTGCGGCCATTGGTCAGACTGACTTTCAGACTGCCGTCCGCTTCATGGTCAACCCGGCTGGCCAACGGCCCTAAATGGAAGCGTATGCCCTGTGCTTCCAGCTCGGTTTGCAACGCCTGGCCGATGGCCGGCGGCACCAGTCCGGTCAACAAACTTTCACTGGGCGCGGCAACTTCAACGTCATAACCGGCACCGGCCAGATCGTTAGCGAATTCGCAGCCGATCAAGCCCGCACCCATGATGGTGACGCGCCGCTTGCCCGCCAGCGCCGTTTGGAACGCCGCGAAATCGGCGCGGTCGTTGATGCTGTGCACCTGATCGACGGCGTCGCCTTCGAGCGGCGGATGCATCGGCTCAGCGCCCACGGCCAGCACCAGCCGCCCCCAACTCAATGGCTGGCCTTGGCTCAGGTGCAGATTGCGAGTCACGGTGTCGATGGCGACAACGTCGGTGTGGGTGAGAATCTGGGCTTGGTATTGTTCGGCGGCCTGAGCGGCCGTCGTTTGGATCAGGTCGTCCGCGGTCTGCTGTTTACTCAGGGCGTTGGACAGATTCGGCTTGTAGTAGCCGGCGCCATCGTCTGAGGTGATGATTACCAGCGGTGTGTCGCTGTCGAGTTTGCGCCACTCGCGGGCCAGACTGTATGCCGCCAGGCCGGAACCGACGATGACCAGGGGTGCGCGTTCGGTGGTGGCACTCATCCCAGTTCAATCATCTCGAAATCGTCTTTGGTGGCGCCGCAATCGGGGCAACTCCAGTCGTCGGGGACATCTTCCCAGGGTGTGCCGGGTGCAATGCCTTCGTCGGGCAAACCTTCGGCTTCATCATAGATAAAACCGCAGACTATACATTGCCATTTCTTCATGAATCGCCTCGCTGATCTCGTGCCCGGCCGAATCCCGGCGGGCGCGCTGGACGCAAAAACTACTGACAGCCGACCGCAAAAGCAAGGCGGGCGTGGCTTGCTGGCAAAACACCGACCCCGTGGATACACTGGCCGCCGTCAACCGGCCCGGCGGGAAACGGGCCACTCAACCCGGCTTGATACGGACCTGTTATGACGCTTGCTGCCTGGCCTCACTATCTGAAACTCACGCGACTGGATCGCCCGATTGGCATCTATTTACTGCTCTGGCCGACGCTGACCGCGCTCTGGCTCGCCGCCGGCGGCCTGCCTCCGATCCATCTGGTGCTGATCTTCATTCTTGGCACCATCGCCATGCGCAGCGCCGGTTGCGTGATTAACGATTATGCCGACCGCCATTTCGACGGCCACGTCAAACGCACCGCCAGCCGGCCACTGGCCCAAGGTTTAGTCAGCGAAAAAGCGGCGCTGACGCTGTTTGCGGTGCTGTCGTTGAGCGCCTTTGCGCTGGTATTGCTGACCAACCGGACCACGGTGCTGATGTCGTTCGTCGGGCTGTTTCTGGCGGCGTTGTATCCGTTTATGAAGCGCCACACTTACCTGCCGCAGTTGTTCCTCGGCGCGGCGTTTTCCTGGGCAATTCCGATGGCCTACACCGCCGTCGACACGCCCTTCACCACCGCCACCTGGCTGCTGTACACCGCCAACATTTTGTGGACGGTGCATTACGACACCCTGTACGCCATGGTCGATCGCGACGACGACCTGAAAATCGGCATCAAATCCACCGCCATTCTGTTTGGCGATGCCGACCGGCTGATGGTCGGCCTGCTGCAACTGATGACCTGGGTCGCCTGGCTGCTGCTCGGTTTGCACGCCGAACTGGGGTTGTATTGGGCACTCGGTCTGGCCGTTGCTGCCGGCTGCTTTGTTTATCAGCAATGGCTGATTCGTGGCCGCGAGCGCGACGCCTGCTTCCGCGCCTTTTTGAACAACCACTGGGCGGGCATGGCGCTGTTCGTCGGTGTGGTGGTCGATTTAGGCACCGCAGCTCTTTAACTCCGGTGGATTGCAGTTTTTTGACAAACAGATGAAAGCTGTAACACTGCTGTCATCTAAGCTGCGTTTAATGGTCACGAACGTGATAGCCGGGGTTACGCATGAACGCTCGCAGCATTTTGATCGTCGACGACGAATCCGCCATTCGTGAAGTCATTGCCGCCGCATTGGAGATGGCTGGTTACCGCACTTTGGAAGCCGCCGACGCCACTGAAGCCCATGCCTTGGTCGTCGATCAAAAACCGGATTTAATCTTGCTCGACTGGATGATGCCGCAAGTCAGTGGCATCGAATTGGCGCGTCGCCTCAAGCGCGATCCGCTGACCGCCGAAATCCCCATCATCATGCTTACCGCTAAAGGCGAAGAAGACCACAAGATCACGGGGCTGGAAGCCGGCGCGGACGATTACATCACCAAACCGTTTTCACCGCGCGAACTGGTTGCCCGGCTGAAAGCCGTGTTGCGCCGTGCCACCCCGGCCGGTGTGGACGAACCAATCGAAATTCAGGGATTAACGCTCGACCCGGCCAGCCACCGTGTTTACGACCAGCACAGCGAACTGAGCATGGGCCCGACCGAATTCCGCCTGCTGCAATTCTTTATGAGCCACCCCGAACGCGCCTATACGCGCTCGCAACTGCTTGATCAGGTTTGGGGCGGCAACGTCTATGTCGACGAGCGCACCGTGGATGTTCACATCCGCCGGTTGCGTAAAGCTCTGGGTACTCCGCACGAAGCCTTGGTACAGACGGTGAGAGGCACTGGATATCGCTTCTCCACCAAAGTTTCGGCACAATCGGCTTCATGATCCGAGACATTCGTCGGCCTTACTACCGCAACCTGCTGATCTTCTTCGCCGCCGTATTCACGGCCGGCTTTCTGATCGGCTATCCCCTCCAAGCCCTGCTCGCGGCCACCCTGCTCACGCTGGGTTGGCAGCTGTTTCAACAGGGCCGTCTGATCAAATGGCTGCGCAATGGTGCCCGTTCTGAACCGCCCGATGCTGGCGGCCTGTGGGGCATGGTGTTCGACCATTTCTACAGCGTGCAGCGCGATCATCGCCAGCAAGTGCGGCATTACCAGACCGTCATCTCGCGCATTCAGACTTCTACCCAAGCGCTGCGCGACGGCGTGATCCAACTGGATCGCCAGGGCGCGCTGGAATGGTGGAACCCGGCGGCGGAAAAGCTGCTCAGTTTGAAGCCGCTGGACCAGGGCCAGTTGCTGACCAACTTACTGCGCGACCCGGCCTTTATCCGCTTCTACAACGCTGGCGAAATGAGCGAAACGGTGCAGTTAGAAAACCCGGCGTTTCCGGATCGCTACATCGATGTTTCGATGACCATCTACGGTAAAGGCGAGCGCCTGCTACTGATCCGCGACACCACCCGCATCAAGCAACTGGAACAGATGCGCCAGGACTTCGTCGCCAACGCCAGCCACGAATTGAAAACACCGCTGACCGTGTTGAAGGGCTATCTGGAATCGATCCTGACCTTCGGTGGCGATCTGCCGCCGGCACTGAGCAAGGGTCTGATCAACATGGAAGCCCAGACCCAGCGCATGGACAATCTGGTCAACGACCTGCTGGTACTGACTCGACTGGACGCCGAAGTGCAACACTCGGTGCGCCAGCGGGTTGAGGTTGGGGACTTGCTGGAGAAAATCGCCGCCGATGCGCGCGAGCTGTCGAGTGATCGCGGCCATCGCATCAGCGTGCAACTGGACAGCGACGCCGCCTTGCAAGGCGATGCTTCGGAGCTGCATTCGGCGATCAGCAATCTGGTCTACAACGCGGTGAATTACAGCCCGGATGGCAGCGAGATTCAGTTGAAGTGGAATGCGTCAGCGGCGGGCGGTTTTATCTCGATTCATGACGAAGGTATCGGCATTGACCCGCGCCACATTCCGCGGCTGACCGAGCGGTTCTACCGCGTCGATCCGGGCCGTTCCAGTGCGCGTGGCGGCACCGGTCTGGGCCTCGCCATCGTTAAACACATCCTGCAACACCACCAAGCCCGACTGGACATCGCCAGTGTGCCGGGCCGGGGTTCGGTGTTTACCTGCTGCTTCCCGGCCGAGCGCGTGTTAGCGGTTGCGGAACGCGCCGACAAGACGGCTTAACACCGCCATCTTATCTTCATCGTCATCGACGAACTTCACGCCGACGCGTGCGCGCCGGCAATCCTGAGTGGCTTCCTGCAGCGCCAGCGACATTACAAAGCCGTTGACGCGCGCCACTACCCCTTCCTGATCCGGCGCTTGCACATCCACCACCACCTGCTCGTGCAGCACCGGCGGTAAGGTGTCATCAAAGGCGATCTGCACGGCGATTTCAGTCAGGTTGATGTCGCGCACCACGCCCGTCCAACTGGCGGTACTGGAACGCAGCGACACCTGCAACGTCAGCTTTTTGCGGTTTTGAGGCGTCGGCGGCTTGATGGCGTTTTCCGCCACCAGCTTGCCACTGGGTGAACCGGCGGTAAGCAGACTCGCGGCCGACTCATCGCTGGCCGGCTTATTGGCACCGGTCAGCAGGCTGGCTGAGTCGTTGTCGCTGCGCGACTGCGCCATGACCGACCGGCCTTTGAGAATGGCGCGAATCAAATCGCGATGCGTAACCGACAACGCCTTGAAGATCTTGCGCAACAGTTGTTCGTTGCTGAATGGTTTACCGATGTAATCGTTGACGCCCGCTTCAACGGCTTTGACAACGTGGTCTTTATCGCCCCGGCTGGTCACCATAATGAAGGGCGTTTTGTCTTCGCCTTCCAACTGCTCGCGATCACGCAACCACTGCAACAGTTCCAGGCCCGACATTTCCGGCATTTCCCAGTCGCACAGCACCAGGTCGTAGCGTTTCTTGTTTAAGAGCGCCTGGGCTTTGCTGCCATTGACGGCTTCGTCGATCTGGCACTGAGTAAACTGACTGCGCAAGGCGCGCTTAACCAGATCACGAATAAAGCCGGCATCGTCGGCCACCAGAAAATGTAGTGTCTGCAGCATTCCGTCCTTTCCTGAAACAGCGGCACAGCCCGCGAAAAAAAGTGAATGATAGAGATCAGGCTAGTTCAAGGCCAGAGCGTCTACCACTAGTCGGGGTCGATTTGCAGTTGCCAACGGTGGGCATCGGGCGTCACACAACCGAACTCCACCGAGCGGTAACGCATATCGCGCTTAAGCGCACGCAGGCCCTCAACAACGTCCTCCGGCGTCGCCACCGACCAATAAATGGCCCGCACCAGATCGCGCCCCAACGGCAACACCGCTTTGCCCTGATGCTGCGCGGCGGTCTTGGCTGGCATCAACAGGCGCCATTCCTGGTTATCGGCCTGGGCGCGGTGATCTTCAAGTAAAGCCGGGAAAGGGTTGTCAGCGCTGACTTTGAACCGATGCGCCTCGCCGTAACGCACCGGCCCCAGAAACAACGGCCGCTCACGACTGCTGGCGAGCGATTTGTGGGTACTGCTCAACGCCACCGCAACGCCGCTGAAGCCTTGCGCCAAATCACGCCAGCCGGCGTAGCACACCGACGACGGAAACAGCCGCAACAGCCGCGCCTGCCCCAGCCAGCCAGTGTCGTAATGTGGCTGGTCGGCCCCCTGACGACGGCGCGCCGCAGCGCGGATATCGGCTTCGATGGAACCGCCCTGAGCACGAAAATGCTCAAAGCTGAGCAAGCCACGAACCGATTCCGGCAACGCCTGATATTGGCGTTGCCATTCTTCATCCAACGCCTCTTCCGACACCGGCCGCTGTTGCTCGCGCTGCTGCTGCCAGCGATCAAACTGCGCAAAGGGAAAGGCCAGCGGCGCGCCGGCCTGCAACGGCAGGAACCCGGCTTTCAGCCAGACCAGCCAGTCACTGGGACCAAAGGCATGCAGCCGGCCACTGGAACGAGAGGATTGCTGATTTTCCGACATGGGATGTAAGACTTTTCCTACAAAACGCGTACGCAAGCTGGCCGATTTCAGCGCTTGCCCGGAGGATTGGGCCAAACGGTCCGCGCACCGCAAGGCTTGCGGTTAAAGCGGTCGTTCAGGATCCCAAACGACGCCCGTTCAGCCAACACACCGGCCTTATAATAGCGTTCATGTTCTGGATGAACAGCCAGGAACCCAGTGGCAAGAGGCCACGCCAACGGACGGCACACGGACAGAGGAATCAGGACCGATATCAGGATGGGTATCAACGGATAGGAGCCGGAGGCTCCTGTGCCAGGACGGCACCCGTTCAAGCACGAACGACCCCCTACGATGGCGGCAAGTGGAGGTCTTCCTCTTGCCGCTGTCGCAACCGGCGCAGCCTGGATGGGTTAGCTGTCGCCGTACAACTCGTTCAGCAGCGCTGCCAGGCGCACCGCCGCTTTCTTCAACTGCGTTTCCAACACCGGCACCGCCTCGCGCCGATAGGCCGCATCGTATTCACCGCGCACCGCCAGCGGATAAGCCACGTCCATGGCAATCTCGTGCGTCTCCCAAGCCCAATCGACCACGCTCATTGAACTCAGCCATTGCTGCGCTTCTTCCTCGGTGATCTCGCGCTGATAGCGCTGAGCGGTAGCAAACACCGGCGCTTCAAATTCGCGATACAGCGACTCATTCCAGATCCAATTGAGATTGACCCGTTCCAGCTCACTGGTTTTCAAAGCAATGAGACGACCGGCATCGTCGCGTTTCAAACCCGCGTTAACCGGCACGTGCAAGTCGGTGATGAAGTGAATCAAAAACTGCATGGCGCGGCGTTTATCGGACTTCTCAAAACTGTTGCGGATCAGCACCGTGCGGCTTTCCAGAATGGCACCCACCACACAGCGATTACGCGGGCAGTGTTTGGCGGCGTCAAAACCTTCATCGTCGGCATCGAACAAGACCGTGCGCAGCTCTTCGTCGGGCGCATGGTCGTCCGCCCAATTCGCCAGATTGACCAGATCAACCTGCCAACGCGGACCGTACAAATCTTCCAGCGCCGCCTTGGCACCATCGTTCAAACGCAGTTCCGCCAGTTGCACCACCAGCCGATGGCCCTGCTCATTGAAAGCGCTGGCAGAACCCGCCAGGCACAACAGAACCGCCGCCAGAATCAGCCGCGGCGACTGTTTTTCTCGGCGAGCCAACCGACCAGAATGAAGATGATGATCACGATCGGCGCCAGCCAATACGGCCCGGCGGAGCGCAACATACGAATCACGAAGGGAATCAGAAAGACCGTTAAGGCACCGTATCCAAATGCACATAGGGCGACAAACACCGCAGTCCGAACAATGAAATGCGCGCCCCGAACCAGATTCCAGACCGCGCGGTTGATGTTATTACCATAGATGACCAGCAAAGTAGCGACCAGAGCCGCCGCGACAAAGGCCAGATGCGGCCGGATCAGGCTGGACAGATACGCCAGCAGGTCAGTGAACACAGACATGAATTGCTCCATCAGCAATCGAAATCAGACAACAGCGGCCGACTTTACCACAAGGCCAAAAGCGGGGCGTGACGGTGCGAACAGATTTTATGAGGGGCTAAAACGACAAAACCCGCCGAAGGCGGGTTTTAAGAAGAAGTGGTGCCGGCACCAAGAGTCGAACTCGGGACCTACTGATTACAAGTCAGTTGCTCTACCAACTGAGCTATGCCGGCAACGGCTGCGTAATATAGTGATTCGCAGCCGGGCCGTCAATAACAACCGTTTGATTCCCAACGGTTTTTTCAGGCCGGCGTCGGTTTGCGGGCCGGCCTGAAATTCAGCCCTTCTTGACCTGTGCAGCGACCTGTTCGAGCGCTTTGTGGCGCACGTCTTTGCCTTGCACCAAATAGATCACCGATTCGGCCACGTTGCGGGCGTGGTCGCCGATGCGTTCCATGGAGCGCAGCGACCACATGACGTTCAGCGCGCGGCTGATGGAGCGCGGGTCTTCCATCATGGTGGTGATCAGTGAGCGGATGGCGGTGCCGTATTCCAGGTCGACCGCTTTGTCCTGATGCAGCACGTTCAGCGCGCTGTCAGCGTCGAGGCGAGCGAAGGCGTCGAGCGAGTGCTGCACCATCTGGCGCACCTGTTCGCCGATGTGGCGCAGTTCCACGTAGCCTTGCGGACCGGAACCGGTGTCGGCCAGTTCCAGGGTGTGACGCGCGACTTTGGAGGCTTCGTCGCCGATGCGTTCCAGGTCGTTTACCGCCTTGGTGACGGCGATGACGAAACGCAGGTCAGACGCCGCCGGGTGACGCCGCGCCAGAATGCGGGTGCACTCTTCGTCGATGTCGATTTCCATGCTGTTGACGGTCTGGTCGGTTTCGATAACGCGTTGTGCCAGCGCCGTGTCCATTTCCATCAATGCCTTGATGGCGTCTTCGACCTGTTGCTCGACCAGGCCGCCCATCTGCATCAGGTTTTTGCGCGCCTCTTCGAGTTCGGTGTTGAACTGGGTGGAGGTGTGCTTGTCGAATTGCATCTTGTCCATGGTGTTGTGTCCTCTCCGATCAACCGAAGCGACCGGTGATGTAGTCTTCAGTCAGTTTGTGGCTGGGTGACGTGAAAATCTGGTCCGTCTCGCCCACCTCAATCAATTTGCCCAGGTGGAAATAAGCGGTGCGCTGCGACACCCGCGCGGCCTGTTGCATGGAGTGGGTAACGATGGCGATGGTGTAGTTCTGCGACAGTTCGGCGATCAGTTCCTCGATGCGCGCGGTGGCGATCGGGTCGAGCGCTGAACAGGGTTCATCCATCAGAATCACTTCCGGTGAAATGGCAATGGTACGGGCAATACACAGACGCTGTTGCTGACCACCAGACAAACCGGTCGCCGGTTTATCCAGACGGTCTTTGATCTCTTCCCACAGGCCGGCTTTGCGCAGTGCGGTTTCCACCACTTCGTCGAGTTCGGCGCGACGCGACACCAGGCCGTGAATGCGCGGGCCGTAGGCGACGTTGTCGTAAATCGATTTCGGGAAGGGGTTTGGCTTCTGGAACACCATGCCCACTTTGGCGCGCAGCGAAACCACATCCATATTCTTTTTATAGATGTCTTCGTTGTCGAGCAGAATGTCACCTTCCACACGGCAAATGTCGATGGAATCGTTCATCCGGTTCAGGGTGCGCAGGAAGGTCGATTTACCACAGCCGGACGGGCCGATCATGGCGAGCACTTCGTTCTTGCCGATGTCCAGGTTGACGTTGTCGATGGCTTTGGCATCGCCATAAAAAACGTCCACGTTGCGGGCGCTCATGCGTGGCTCATCCACCAAGGCTGGCCCGACGGTGCCTTCCCAATTTTCCAACACAGGGTGGCGGCTTTCCGGTTTGCTGATGGCGTTATCGTCCATCGAATCGGTGTACTGGTTTGAAATAGTCATATCGGTATCTCCAGTTCGGGTAAGGCTCGCGCCTTACCAACGACGCTCGAATTTTTTACGCAAAAAGACAGCCAGCAAATTCATGGCTGCCAGGAAAGCCAGCAACACCATGATGGCGCCTGACGTCTTGGCAATGAAGGCCCGTTCCGGGCTGTCCGACCAGAGGTAAACCTGCACCGGCAACACCGTGGACGGGTCGGTAAATCCGCCGGGGATGTCCACAATGAACGCCACCATGCCGATCATCAGCAGCGGTGCGGTTTCACCCAAGGCCTGCGCCATGCCGATGATGGTGCCGGTCAACATACCGGGCATCGCCAGCGGTAATACATGGTGCAAGGTGACCTGCATCTTCGATGCGCCCAGGCCTGTGGCGGCTTCGCGAATCGACGGCGGCACTGCGCGAATCGACGAACGCGCCGAGATGATGATGGTCGGCAACGTCATCAACGTCAGCACCAGACCACCCACCACCGGCGCCGAACGCGGCAGACCGAAGAAGTTGATGAACACCGCCAAACCCAGCAGACCGAAGACGATGGACGGCACCGCCGCCAGGTTGTTGATGTTCACTTCGATGATGTCGGTCAGGCGGTTTTTCGGCGCAAATTCTTCCAGATAAATGGCCGCCGCTACGCCAATCGGGAACGACAAACAGAGCGTGACCAGCAAGGTGTAGAACGAACCCACCACGGCGCCCCAGATGCCGGCGGTTTCCGGATCGCGCGAATCGCCGTTGCTGAAGAAGACGGTGTTGAAGCGGCCTTTCATTTCGCCAGCCTCGGTCCAACTGTCGATCCACGACAGTTCGCGGTCGCTGACGCGACGCGAACTCTCCGGCAAGGTGCGATCGATAATGCCCTTACGCAGCAAATCGACATCGTCGTCCGCCAGTACCCACATCGATACGGTTTGGCCCAGCAATTCAGGATGAGCGATCAACCGCTCCCGCACCCGGTATTCGGCCGAGCCGCTGACCATCGACGTCAGTTCACGCGTGGCTTGCCGGTCGGACACGTCCGGGAAGCGATCGAGCAGGGCCTGACGCACCACCGAACCGTAGTCGGCCAGTTGCAATTGTTGTGGGTCGTTAATGTCATCGATGTACAGCAGTTGTGCATCGAAGGTGACATCCAGCTTGATGTAGGTCGTCCAGAATGCCGACAGGCCCTGGCTAAAAATGGTGAACAACAGGATCACCAAAAAGCCGAGACCGGCGGCGATGGAGGCAATGCCGTACGCCTGAAAACGGCGCTCGCGGGCGTAACGCGCTTTCAGTTTGGCGTTCAACCGGTCCTGCTTGACGCTCGCCAATCGTTCGATGGCGTCGAGTGTTTGATCAGTCATATTGCTCGCGGAACCTCTTAACGATCGCCATAGCGACAACGTTCAACAGTAAGGTGGTGAAAAACAGCATCAGACCCAGGGCGAAGGCCGACAGCGTTTTCGGGCTGTCGAATTCCTGGTCACCCACCAACAGCGTGGCGATCTGCACCGTCACGGTGGTGACCGCTTCGAGCGGGTTCGCGGTCAGATTCGCCGCCAAACCGGCCGCCATCACTACGATCATGGTTTCGCCGATAGCGCGGGACGCCGCCAGCAAAATACCGCCCATGATGCCCGGCAAGGCAGCTGGGAAAATCACCTGACGAATGGTTTCGCTGCGCGTTGCGCCGAGGCCGTAAGAGCCATCGCGCAGACTGTTCGGCACGGCGTTGATAACGTCGTCCGACAGTGACGATACGAACGGAATGATCATGATGCCCATCACCAGACCGGCCGCCAGTGCGGATTCAGCCGACACGCCTTGAAAGCCGATGCCCTGAAAGATGTCACGCATCAGCGGCGCCATGGTCAGGGCGGCGAAGAAGCCGTACACCACCGTCGGAATACCGGCCAGCACTTCCAGCAATGGCTTGATGATGTTGCGCGTGCGCGGCTTGGCGTATTCGGCCAGATAGACGGCCGACATCAAACCTATCGGCACCGCCACAAACAAGGCGATGGTGGCGATCATCAGGGTGCCGACAAACAACGGCACCGCACCGAAGGCGCCGGATGAACCGACCTGATCGGCACGTATCGCAATCTGCGGACTCCATTGCAGACCGAAGATGAAATCGAAAAATGGAATCGCCTGGAAGAAGCGGATGCTTTCAAACAACACCGACAGGATGATGCCGATGGTGGTGAAGATGGCGATGCTGGAGCACAGCAACAACAGGCTTTTGAGCACGAACTCAAATTGTGGCCGCGCGCGCAACGCCGGGCGGGTCATCGTCCAGCCGATGAGCGCGCCGACGATCATGGTGCCCAGCGTCAGCACAATCTTGAAGATCTGGCTGCGCGCGTTCAGGCGATGCAACAGATCTGCCGCTTCAACCAGCCAGGGGTCGGAGCCGGCACTCAATGAGCCGGAACTGATGTTCTGGATTTTGGCCAGTGTCAGGTTCATTTGCGGTGAACCCATCTCACCGTAATTGTCCGGCAGAAAATCCATCACCGCTTTGATGATGATGCGGTCTTCCAGGCCCACCCAGACCAACAACAGCACGAAGCCGGGCAAAGCAGCCCAGACGGCTGTCATCAAGCCATAGTAGTTAGGCAACGAATGCAGGTGCTTGATCTTTGCAGGACCGCCGACCAACTGGATGGAACGCGCGCGCCCCAGTCCGTAAGCGATCACCGCCAGTGCCAACATCACCAGCATCAGCGTTGAGGTTTGCATCAAAAGTGCTCCAGGTTAGCGATAGTTCCAGCTCAGGCAGCGACGTCACAACCTGAGCTGGAAACACCGACATCGAACCGATGTTCAGGGTAGAGAAACAACAACGGGAGAGCCAATGGCTCTCCCGATCACTTACAACCTATCGACTCGAGCGATTACAGAGACAGCGGCTCCATCTTGTCGACGCTGGCTTTCATGCGAGAGTACTCAGAGTTGTCCAGCGGGATCAGACCACGGTCAACCAGGTAACCGTTGGAACCGATGGCACGACGGTTGGTGAACTCAGACACGTATTCTTCGATGCCCGGGATCACGCCGATGTGTGCTTTCTTGACGTAGAAGAACAACGGACGAGACACCGGGTAAGAACCACTGGCGATGTTCTCGAAAGTCGCTTGAACGCCGTCAACCGCTACGCTCTTAACACGGTCAGAGTTCTGGTCCAGGAAAGAGAAACCGAAGATGCCCAGGGCAGTCGGATCGTTTTCCAGACGAGATACGATCAGGGTGTCGTTTTCACCAGCTTCGATGAAAGCACCGTCTTCACGCATGGTGGCACAGACTTCACCGAACTTGTCTTCGTCGCTGTCTTCCAGAGCGGCGATAGCCGGGAATTCAGTACAACCTTCTTCCATGACCAGCTCAACGAAGGCGTCACGAGTACCGGAAGTCGGCGGCGGGCCGAAAACGCGGATAGCTGTGTTCGGCAGGTTGCTGCGGATGTCTTTCCAGGTTTTGTACGGGTTTTCAACCAGACCGTTGCCATTCGGGTTCGGTACGGTTTCAGCCAGAGCCAGGAACAGCTCAGCTTTAGACAGTTCCATGCCTTGACCGTTAACGCTTTCAGCGATAGCGATACCGTCGTAACCGATCAGTACTTCAACGACTTCTTCAACGCCGTTGGCAGCACAAGTTTCCAGCTCAGACGCCTTGATGCGGCGAGAAGCGTTGGTGATGTCAGGAGTGGATTCACCGACACCTTGGCAGAACAAACGAATACCACCGCCAGAACCAGTCGACTCGATGGTCGGCGTGGCATAAGAAGTGGTCTGACCGAACCGTTCGGCTACAACAGTAGCGAAAGGATAAACGGTCGAAGAACCGACGATGCTGATCTGGTCGCGAGCTTCGGCAAAAGCGGTGCCAGACAGAGTCGCGGCCGCAGCAGCCACCAGGGTGGCGCCAATCATTGTTTTCTTCACTGGTAACCTCCAGTTAGTTCATCACTGAGTGAAACCCCGACCTTTCCCCTTGGAAACGCCAGTGGCTTCATGGGCTCGCAAGGGATGCTAGGTGCGTCGGATGACAACTGTATGAACCAAAGATGACAGTATTATGACAAGCTGTCATGGTGATGCCAGTGCCTTTAACACGCCGCCCGAGCCCGTATCCAAGCCCGCCTGACACCGTTATACTGGCGCTTTTTCGTGCCCATCCCGACCCAGCGTTCACCGCAAAGACATCAACAATAAATAGCAACGACAATAACGAGCCGAACCATGAGCAAACTCGACGCCACCAACCCTGAACCCCGCGGTGAATTGCAATTACGCGTCGTCGCTCAACCGAAAGACACCAACACCAACGGTGATATTTCCGGCGGCTGGCTGGTCACTCACATGGACATGGCAGCCAGTATTGCCGCCAGTCGCATTGCCCGCGGCCGCACCACAACAATGGCGATTGGCGATATGTCGTTCGTCCGGCCGGTCAAAGTCGGCTCGGTGATTTGCTGCTACACCCACATTCTGGGCATGGGCCGTTCGTCGATCCGCATCGGCGTGGAAGTGTGGAGCCGCATGCCGGAAGACCCGGAACGCCAGAAGGTCACCGAAACCGAGTTTGTTTACGTCGCCATCGACGAACACCGGCGCATCCGCGCTTTGCCTCAGGCCGATGTCGAAACCATCGGCAATCACTGAGTCAATTCCCCTCCCGCGTTTTCCAAAGAATGCCCGCCGCTGAAACCGGCGCGCATTTTCTGTTTTGATGACATTTTTATTACAGAAAAAGACTTCTATAATGCGCGCCCGGTTCGCACAACAGAGGACAGCGACATGGCCGCCGATAGCCCCTTGATGGCGCTTTTTGGCCGATCTCCGGTCAAGCCGATCCAAGAGCACATCAAAAAAGCCCACGCCTGCGCCGAACGCTTGCTCGACTTTTATGACACCGCCGTGACAGGCGACTACACCGCCGCCGAAGCGGTTCGTCTGGACATCGCCCGGTTGGAACAGGAAGCGGACCAACTGAAAAAGGACATTCGTGTTCACCTGCCGAACAGCCTGTTCATGCCGGTACCGCGCTCCGATTTGCTGGAGTTGGTGACGCAACAGGACCGTCTGGCCAACCGCGCCAAGGACATCGCCGGCATCATGGTCGGCCGGGAAATGGCCATTCCCGCCCCGTTGCAACCGCTGATGCGTGAATATCTGGTCGCCGCCATCGGTGCCAGCGCCAAGGCCGCCGAAGCCCTGGCCGAACTCGACGAACTGTTCGAGACCGGCTTCGGTTCCAAGGAAATCAGCCTGGTGTCCAAACTGATTGACGCTCTCGACAATCAGGAACATCGCACCGACGAATTGGAAATCACCATCCGCAAGGCCCTGCGTGCCGTGGAACTGGACCATCCGCCGATTGAGGTGATGTTCCTGTACCGCGTCATCGAGTTGATCGGCGATCTGGCCGATGTCGCTCAGCGCGTTGGCGCCCGCCTGCAAATCCTCATGGCCCGCTGATCCGCTGGCCGTTTCTTTTTTTGATCACTAAGACAGAGGACAGCGCATGACCATCATTGCCGAATATGGCCCGTGGTTTGTTCTGCTTGCCTGCATTTTTGGTTTTTTCATGGCTTGGGGTGTGGGCGCCAATGACGTCGCCAACGCCATGGGTACGTCCGTCGGTTCGCGCGCGCTCACGGTGCGCCAGGCCATCATCATCGCGATGATTTTCGAATTCGCCGGCGCTTATCTGGCCGGCGGTGAAGTGACCGGCACCATCCGCAAAGGCATTGTCGATGCGGCGGTGCTCGAAGGCTCACCAGAACTGTTGGTGTACGGCATGATGTCGGCACTGCTGGCGGCGGGCATCTGGCTGGTCATCGCGTCTTATATGGGCTGGCCGGTGTCTACGACGCATTCCATCGTCGGTGCCATTGTCGGCTTTGCCGCCGTCGGCATCGGTGTCGATTACGTGCAGTGGGGCAAAGTCACTACCATCGTTTTGAGCTGGGTGGTGTCACCGCTGCTCTCTGGCACCATCGCCTTCCTGCTGTTTCGCTCGGTTTACCGCCTGATTCTCAACACCGACGATCCCTTCGCCAACGCCAAACGCTATGTGCCGGTCTATATGTTCCTGACCGGTTTCATCATCGCCATGGTGACGTTGACCAAGGGCTTGTCACACGTTGGTCTGGATCTGTCGTTTAGCGCCAGTCTGGCGCTGGCGGTGTTGGCCGGTTTGGCGGTGCTGTGCCTGGGGCTGTTGATGTTGCGCCGGGTGCGCATCGATGCCGAAGCCGACCGGGCGTTCCGTTACGCCTCGGTGGAACGCGTCTTCGCTGTGTTGATGGTGTTCACCGCCTGCGCCATGGCCTTTGCGCACGGCTCCAACGACGTCGCCAATGCGGTCGGTCCGTTGGCGGCGGTAATCAATGTGGTCGCCAATCAGGGCGTGGTCGATGCCAAATCGGCGTTGCCGGCCTGGGTGCTGTTACTCGGCGGCGGCGGCATCATCGTCGGTCTGGCGACCTTTGGTTACAAGGTGATGGGCACCATCGGTCGGCGCATCACCGAACTCACGCCGAGCCGTGGCTTTGCGGCGGAACTGGCGGCCGGCACCACGGTGGTGTTGGCGTCCGGCACCGGCTTGCCGATTTCGACCACTCACACGCTAGTCGGTGCGGTGTTGGGCGTCGGTCTGGCGCGGGGTATTTCGGCGCTGAATCTGCGCGTGATCGGAACCATCGTCGCGTCCTGGATTGTGACGCTGCCCGCCGGCGGTCTGCTCGCCATTCTGTTCTTCTTTATGTTCAAGGGCATGTTCAGCTAAGCGGACGTCACCAGAGCGTAAAAGCCGTGTTTTGTGAGCCGCATCGACTCGCAAGGCGCGGCCGGTCGATTATAATCGCGCGCCCTTTTGGAACCGCCTGACCGCCCATGTCGAGACTGTCGTTGAAATCGGTGTTGCGCTTTTTGTCTCTGGCCGCCCTGGCCGGTCTGATAATCAGCCTGCTGTTAACCGTTCCGCTGCGCTGGCTCAACCCGCCTACCACCGCTTTTATTCTGCTCGACTCCAACGCCCGTTCAGCCGACATGCGCGCCCACTGGACACCGCTGAGCGAGATCGCCGCCTCCATGCCAATCGCCGTGGTCGCCTCGGAAGACCAACGTTTCCCGACGCATTTTGGTTTCGATTTCAGCTCCATCTGGCAGGCACTGCACGACAACAATGGGCCAATGCGCGGCGCGTCCACCATCAGCCAGCAATTGTCGAAGAATCTGTATCTGTGGTCGGGCCGCAGTCTGTTTCGCAAAGGCATCGAAGCCTGGTTCACGCTGCTGATCGAGCTGACCTGGCCGAAGGAACGCATTCTGGAAGTCTATTTGAATGTGGTGGAATTCGGTCCGGGTGTGTACGGCGTCGGTCAGGCCAGTGAGACGTTTTTCAACAAACCGGCCAGCCAACTGACGCGCTTTGAAGCCTCGGTGCTGGCGGCGGTGCTGCCGAACCCGAAACAGTTGTCGGCGCAGCGACCATCCACTTACGTTTACCGCCGCGCCCACGACATCCGCACCGCCATTCGGTATTTGGGCGGCCCCAGCTATCTGGCTGGCATCCGCTGAGCTCGTTTTACTCCGTCACTTCGCTCGGGCAATGCCGCAGCGCGTGTTCCAGTTGCAGCGTGCTGTGACCGATGGAAAATCTCTGTTGCAACATGGCATTGGCGCGTTGAATCAGAGCGTCATCGTCGATGCCGTTCGGCCGCACCAGGTGCGCCGTCAACGCCGTTTCCGTGGTGCTCAGCGCCCAGACGTGCAGATGGTGCACCGCCTGCACCTCGGGCATGTCCAATAACGCCGCTTTCACATCCCGCACGTCGATGCCCTTGGGCACCGCATCCACCGCCAGATTCAGCGATTCGGTCAGCAGTGACCAGGTACCGATCAGTATCACCGCCGCAATCACCAGACTGACCAGTGGATCAATCCAGTTCGCGCCGGTAAACAGAATCAACACCCCCGCCACGACCACACCAAGCGACACCGCCGCGTCCGCCGCCATGTGCATAAAGGCGCCGCGAATATTCAGATCGTGCTGGCCGCCCATAAACAACAACATGGTCGCCGCGTTGATGACGGTACCGATGGCGGCAACGCTGATCACCGTCACGCCGGCCACCGGCGCTGGTTCATTGAAACGTTGCAGCGCTTCCCAGGCGATGGCGCCGATGGCGATCAACAACAACAGCGCATTCGCCAGCGCGGCCAGGATGGTGGCTTTTTTCAGACCAAAGGTACGCAACCGATTGGCGTGACGATTCGCCAGCACCGACGCGCCCCAGGCCAGCAGCAAACCCAACACATCGCTCAGGTTGTGGCCGGCGTCGGCCAGCAATGCCAGCGATCCAGCCCAGAAGCCATACAAGGCTTCGATCACAACAAAGCCCAGATTCAGCGCTACGCCCAGTGCAAAGGCGCGGTTGTAATGGCCGACGCCGTGGCTGTGCCCATGACTGTGATTATGGCTGTGATGATGCGACATGCTGAGCGCCCTCGGTGGTTTTCGAGCAGTGAACACCCTCAAACCCTGTTAACTTCAAGCCCGATTTTCGCGTCGCCGACGGCAAAGGTATAGTGTGGCGCCTCTATCGCCGGACGGACCAGACGCTATGCCCGCCACGCCCCGCTTGATCGGTTTCACCATCCTGGCGTTAATCGCCTTCGCCGCCAACTCGGTGTTGTGCCGCTGGGCATTGGGCGATGCCACCATCGACGCGGCTTCCTTTACCGCCGTGCGTCTGGTCGCCGGGGCACTGACGTTGTTGGTATTGGTCAAACTGACGCAGCGCGACTTGCCGATTCAACGCGCGGTCAAGGCCGGTTCGCTGCGCGGCGCGCTCGGTCTGTTTGCCTACGCCGCCAGTTTCTCCTTCGCCTACATCCAACTCGATACCGCCACCGGCGCACTCATCTTGTTCGGCACCGTCCAATTAACGCTGATCGGCGTCAGCCTGTGGCAAGGCCATCGCTTGAACGGCGCCGAATGGTTGGGCGTGCTGTTGGCCTTTGCGGGCTTTGTCTATTTGATTCTGCCTGATCTGAGTTCACCGTCGTTGCGCGGCCTGGTGCTGATGATGGTCGCGGGTGTCGCCTGGGGCATTTACACCCTGAATGGACGCGGCTCGCGCCAGCCTTTGCTGGATACCGCCGGTAATTTCGTACGCACGGCGCCTCTGGTTCTGCTGCTGTTTGTGCCGTTTATCGATGCGGTGCAGATCAGTCGCGAGGGTTTTTGGTTGGCGGTGATGTCCGGCGCGCTGGCGTCCGGCTGCGGCTATGCGCTGTGGTACGCGGTGTTGCCATCGCTCAGTGGCGTTCAGGCTGGGGTGTTGCAGTTGTCGGTGCCGTTGTTGGCGGCCGCTGGCGGTTTGGTGTTTGTCGGGGAAGCGGTGCAGCCGCGACTGGTGTTGGCAGCGCTGTTGCTGCTCGGCGGCATCGCCCTGGTGTTGTGGGGACGCCGCCAAAGCGCCTGAGCATTATTAAAACGGCGAATCTTCTTCCTGATTGAATTCGCGCATAAAGATGTCCCAGAAAGTCATGAACAGTGCCGCGATCAATGGCCCGATCACAAAGCCGTTGATGCCCATCAAGGCGATGCCGCCCAACGTCGAAAACAGCACAATGTAATCGGGCAGTTTGGTGTCGCGGCCCACCAGAATCGGCCGCAGAATATTGTCGGCCAGACCGATCACCACCATGCCGTACACCACCAAAACCGTGCCAGGCACCCAGGCGCCGCTGGCGTACAAATAGATGGCCGCCGGCCCCCAGACCAGGGCGGCACCGACAGCCGGAATCAGCGACAGTATCGCCATCAACACGCCCCACAACACCGCCGCTGGTAAACCCAGAATCGCGAAGATCAATCCGCCCAAAGCGCCCTGTACGATGGCGACCAGCAAGTTGCCTTTCACCGTCGCGCGGGTGACTTCAGCGAATTTGGCGAACAGCCGGTGCTCGCGTTCATCACCCAGCGGCAGTGCACGAACAAAGAGGTCGATCAGGGTGTGGCCGTCGCGCAGCAGGAAGAACGCCAGATACAGCATCAGGCCCAGATTCAGCACCAGCGTCATGGTGTTCTGGCCGATGCTCAGGGTTTCCTGCGCCAGGTAACGGCTGGCGGCAACGGCAAAATCGGACAGCCGCTGACGAATGCTGTCGGTGTCGATACCTGCGGTTTCCAGCAGTTCCGGAATCACCGGGAAGGCGGTGCGAACTTGATCGAGAATCGCCGACGGCGAGATGTCGCCCTGCTGAATGCTCTGATACAGACCGATGGCTTCCTGCACCACTTGAGCGACGATCAACAGCACCGGCATCACCACAATCAGCACGCAACACAACAGCGTGATCAGCGCCGACAGATTGCGCCGGTTGCCGGTCACTTTGAGCAACCAATCCTGCAAGGGATAGAAGATAACGGTGATGGCGGCGGCCCAGAAGATGGCCCCCCAGAATGGCTCCAGCACAAAGAAAAACGCCAGGCTGACCAGCAACAGGAGGATCAGAAAAAACCGGTTTTCGAGTGTTTGCCTCATGGCGATTCGACTTCCAATGTTCGACGCAAGCCGCCACCTTACTCGAAAGCCGAGGTCCGTTCAGCTTTCGAATGCGGTTGATCGCTTCACCGTTCAGATTTGAAAGCGCGCCGCGTGTTGCGACAAGTCGTTCGCCACGCGCGCTAATTCCAACGACGACGCTTCGATGGCTTTGGCCTGCTCTTCGGTGGTCAGCGTTTGGTCGTTGATCTGGCCGACGTTGCTGTTGATGTCCTGAATCACCGCCGTTTGCTGAGTGGTGGCAGCAGCAATTTGCTGAGTCTGGTCCGTCAGTTGGTCCAAAGCCGAGCGAATCTGGCCGAACGATTCGGTCACTTCACTCATCTGCTCGGTAGTCTGGCTGGCGTAACGACGACTGTCGTCCATCACGGTAAAGGCGTCTTCTGCCTGGCGCTGCAAATGCTCGATCTTGCCGCGAATCGCTTCGGTGGAATCCTGCGTTTTATTCGCCAGTGAACGAACTTCGTCGGCCACCACGGCAAAACCACGGCCTTGCTCGCCGGCGCGGGCGGCTTCGATCGCCGCGTTTAGCGCCAGCAGGTTGGTCTGGTCGGCAATGTTGGTGATGACGTCGACGATGTCGTCAATGCTCTTCATTTCTTCAGCCAGCGAACGAATCACTTCGGCGGCTTCGCCGACTTCCGACACCAACCGTCCGGTGACTTCCCGAGTGCGATCCAATTGCTGCTGACCGCCCTGAGCGGTGGCGCGTACATCGGTGGCCAGTTCGCTGGTTTTCTCGGTGTTGTGTGCCACGTCTTCGAAGGTAGCGGTCATTTCTTCGATGGCGGTGGCGATGGAATCGATGGCGGTCAATTGTGTCTGAATCTGGCCGCGCGTCGTGGTGATCGACTGGCTGAGTTCTTCGCTGGTTGAATTCAACACATCGCTTTGCTGGCGCACATCCAAAATGACGCTGCGTGTCGCGTCCAGCATCGAGTGCAGCGACTCGGCAATCTGGTTCACTTCCGGGCTCTGTTGGCGGGGCAGGCGTCGATTCAAATCCAGATCATCCGACACGCCCAAAGTGAATTTCGTCACCTGACGAATCGGCCCGGAAATCTGGCTGCCAATAAGCCAGGATAAAAATCCCAGCGCCACCAGAACAACCGAAGAACACAGCAGCACGAAGCGCAGCAATTGGTTGAACCGGCCATCGATATCGTGCGTGTACATGCCGGTCGCCAGCGTCCAGTTCCAGGGGCGATACGACACGCCCAGACTGAGTTTCGGCTGCGCTTTGTTGTCACCCACCTTGGGCCACAGATAAGCGAAAGTCCCGCGCCCGCCACCGGCGGTCACCGCCCGGTCAATGCCGACCATCACGGCAGTGCCTTCGCTGTCGAGAATCTGCCGGCCATCGCTGCCCATGATGTCGGGCGATGGGTGTTGCAGCACTCGCAGCGTCTGGTGGTCGAGCGAAAAGATGTATTCATCGCCCAGATAACGCACCTGATTAAGCAACCGAATGGCTTCCGATTGCGCCTCGGCGCGGGTCATCTCGCCCGACTGAGCTTGGGCCTGCAGGCCGTTGAGCAAGGTCACGGCGCTGTCGAGCTGCGATTGCATCAAGGCCGTTCGGTCGTCGAGCATCTGCTCGCGCACCAGATTCAACAGCAACAGGACAATGCCGACAAACGCCACCAATGCCATAGCAAACAATAACGCCAGGCGATGGAAAATCTTCAGACGACTGAACATAAGGCAGGAACACTCCATAAAAGGAGGTTGGTACAACTCGGCCCAAATGGGCTCGAACCCAGCTCCAATTTATGGGTAATGGAATGCGACTCAAGTCACGAAAACGACCTGGGTTCGTCCAGCGGTCAAAAGGTGACTTTTGGCATTCAGGCGAGGCGGTCGCGGAAGATAAAAAACACCGCACCGAGCAGACACAATCCGGCCCATAAATAATCCAACTTGAGCGGTTCCCGCAGATAAAACAACGCGAACGGCACGAATACCGTCAGCGTGATTACTTCCTGCAATATCTTCAGTTGGCCGACGCTGTAGACGCTGTGTCCTATTCGGTTGGCCGGAACCTGCAACAGATATTCGAACAGCGCGATGCCCCAGCTGAGCAAGGCGGCGATGATCCAGGGTTTGTGATTGAGCGTCTTAAGGTGGGCGTACCAGGCGAAGGTCATGAAGACGTTGGAGCAGGCTAACAACAGGATGGTGATGACCAGAGGCGGCACGATGGATAATCCAAAAAAACAGGCCAGTCAGTGTAATACCGGACTGGCCTTGGGGTCATCTGAGTAAATGGATCGGTGTCACAGCGACGACTGCAGGAACCTCAGTTCTTCGACCAGACGGTCGCTGTGAATCACCAACTGGCTGAGCACGTCTTGTTCGTCGTCGCTCCAGTCGAGATCGGCGGCTTCATCGACCTCGCTGCGCCACTGGCCTTCGGCTTCCATCAAGCGCGATACCAGAGACGACTCTGAATGCACGCGCGATTGCAGCCAATCGCTGATCGCCTTCAACAAAGCCCGTTCCTGGTTGCTCGCCTGCGGCAATTCGCCCCGGGCACGCTCCATCACTTCCACCCGGGCCAACATCGCCTGGCGTGCTTCGATCGCCCGTTTCAACAGGGCTTCGATCGGCGCGGAAACCACCTCCTGACCGACCAGTTCCTGATAGCGTTCGATCAGCTCCAGACCGTGGGCATGAATGCCCGCCAATGCCGCCCCGTACTCATCGCGTAAGATCGACATCCTGGCCTCCTCGGCTCGAACCCTGGTTGATCGGGCGCAGAGCCCGACCGCATGGGCTTCATGATGGCGACGCTGGGTTAAAAATAAAGTGCCGGACAGGTAAAGGCGTCGCGCTGGTTGAAAATTGTGCAATCGTTCGTATCTTAGACGCATCTGTTCGACTAGGGAGGCCTAATGTATGCCCATCGAACCCACTGGCAGCTTGAACGCACTCAATCCGCTGAACCGCCAGGACAGCTTAAACGCCCCGGCGACCCGCAATGCCGAGCAAGCCACACCCGCGGCACCGACGCCCAACCAAAGCGCGGTTGAGCCCGACGTTCAGGTCGATACCAGCCTGGATAGCCGCCGTGCAGCGCTGCGCGCCCAGGTGCAGGAAGCCAACGACCTGGCTGTCGCCCAGCAAGACCGGGGCGAAGTGCTGGAACAATTGCGCGGCGAACGCGAGCGCTTTGGTCAATCTGCGAGCGAAACGCCCGACGAAGCTGTGGACGAAAATGCGGCGCAGCAACCAAGCCAATCCACCGAAAACCGTCAGCTCAGTGAAGACACCTTCGCTGCGCTCGAACGCATCCGTGCGCTGGCATTGGAAGATCCGTTCGGTGTCGGTTCCGCCGATGCCGGACCGCTGGCGGACAACGGCTTTTTCGTGCGCAGCCGGACCCAGACCGTCGATACACTGGACCGGGCCATTAGCGCACTGGAGCGCCAGTCCGACCGAGATACCGGCCGTTTGGCAGCGTTGCAGGAAGCCTTCAATTCCAACCAGAGTGCAACGCTGAGCGAGGGCAATACGCCATTGCCCGACAGTGACAGCGCCAGCTCAACGGCGGCGCAATTGGCATCGGACATTCGTCAGCAACGACCGACCGAACTGTTTGGTTTGAACGAGGAAGACCGCGATACGGTGCTCAGCGCGCTGCAATCGAATTAAGTTTAACGAATGAATAAAAAACGGGCCGGTGCCCTGGTAAACCAGGGCACCGGCCCGTTTATTTTTTTTAAGCCTGTAAAAAGCTTTCTGGCTCGCGATTGAAGGTGGCAAGCCAGGCCATCAAGTCTTCATACGGCAGCGCCTTGGCCAGGCAATAGCCCTGAATGCAGTGGCAACCCATGGCCTCAAGCAAGGCGATGGAGCGCTGATCTTCCACCCCTTCGGCCAGCACACTCAGCCCTAATTGCAGCGCCATCTCGATGGTGGATTTGACGATGCGTTGGTCGTCGGCGTCGGTCGCTAAGTTGAGAATAAACGCCTTGTCGATCTTCAATTCGTGCACCGGCATCGACTTCAATTGCGCCAGCGACGAGAAGCCGGTGCCGAAATCGTCCATCGCCAGTTCGACGCCGGCGTCGTAAAGCCGCTTGAGGTTTTTCAGCGCTCGTTCGGTGTCGGCCATCATGGCGCTTTCGGTAACTTCCAGAATCAGCTCTTCGCCTTTCAGACCGTGCTGTTGAATGCGCGCCAGCAGGCTGTCGACAAAGCTGTCCTTGAGGATGTCTTTAGCCGACAAATTCACGCTGATGCCCAGATCCGGGTAGCCATCGGCCTGCCAACGGCGCATCTGCCGGATCGACTCGTTGAACACCCAGTCGGTGATCAAAGTGATATCGCCCGACTGTTCGGCCAGCGGAATGAATTCGTCCGGGAACATGCGGCCCAATACCGGGTCGTTCCAGCGAATCAGCACTTCCACCGAACGCATGCGTTGATGTTCCAGGCTGTATTGCGGTTGGAACATCAGCTGGAAGCCGCCTTCGGCAATGGCCTGCTGCAGCCGGTTGGTCACGGTGATGCGGCGCAAATGACGCTCGTCCTGACCATCCTGATAGGTGGCGACGCTATGGCCCAGATGCCGCGCTTCGCTGATCGCCAGATGGCAGCGGCGCATCAGGTCTTCGTAGTCGTTGGCCTGCTGTGGGCAGAACACCATGCCCAAACGCGCCTCGACTTTGATTTCCAGGCTGTCATGGCGGAAGGCGTCGTCGAACAGCGCCAGATAACGGTCGGCTTCGGCAACCGCGCCGTCTTCCATCAGGCCATCGACCAGCAACAGGAATTCGTCGGTGCCGATGCGACCCACCTTGTCGAGATCGCGGCAGGTATCGGCCAGACGGCTGGCGACCTGCGGCAAGACCGCATCCATAACCGACAGGCCGTAAACATCGCTGAGATCATCGAAGTTACTGAGTTGCAGCAGGATGACACCGAAAGGCGCTATCGGCTCTTCCGCCAGGCGCTCGGTAATCAGGCGGCCAATCTGATCGCGGTTGGGCAAGCCGGTCAGCAGGTCGTGTTGTGCCTGATAGAGGATATGTCGCTCACGCTCCTGAATAGCGCTTTGCATGGAGTCGAGCGTGTCGCCCAGCACCGCGAATTCGTTGTTACCATGCAACGCCACTTTCTGGTTGTAGTTGCCCTGGCCGATGCGCCGTGCGGCCACCACCAGGGCGCTGATCGGTCGGCTGATGCCGCCGGCGATCAAGGCGGTAGCCAGTGCGGCCAACACCAGCGCGATGGCAGCAATGGCGAGCATCTGATTACGCAAACCATCGTAGGCGGCCAGTGCCTCCTGCAACGACACCGACAGCAACATGCCCAGTTGCTGGCCGTCTCTGTCTTTGAGTACGCCCTGGCGGCTTAACCAACCCGACTCACCAAACTGATCCGTGGCCTGGTCCAGTACCGACGCGAAATCGCCGGCCAGTTCGGCTACCGGCAATTCAGCGTTCAAGGTCGTGAAACTCTGCACCGGCGCGGATTCACCAGCGCGGTACAGCAAGGTGATGTTGGTACCGGTGATGTCGCGGAAGCTATCCAGCAAGGCGGTGTCCATGATGAACCCCATGCCAACCCAGGCGATCAATTGCGGTGCCTGCACCGGCACCATCACCAGTTGGTAGGGCGCGTCTTCGGCCAGCGCCAGAACGCTGAACGGGCGTTGTTGCTGACGAATCGAATCGCCCAGTTCCGCCAGTTCGGAGTCGATGTCGTGAGTACTGATCAACACCTCGCCGTCCGGGCTCATTAACACAATCATGTCGGCCCCGACCCGATCACCGTGGTTAGCCAGAACGCTGACGATGGTGCCTTCTTCGTTGGTGGCAATGGCCTGCTTGAAGCCGAAATCTTCTGCCAGCAAGGTGGTGCGGTCAGTCAACTGACGGCTGTTATCGGTAAGCAGCGTATCGAAGACGCGTTCGGCCACGGCCAATTCGCGGTTAGCGCCAGCACGCGCATTGGCGTCCGTCGCGCGCAATACCGCCCAGAGCGTAACCGACAGTGTCAGCCCGAGTAGGCTGAGGAAAATCAGCAGCAGGCGAGTTCGGAAACTAATTGCCATCGGACTGATACCTTTGCAGACGGTCGTACAAACTCGACGGCGACTGCGACGGATCATCGACGGTCAATTCAAACGGCAGCTGGATATCCAGACGATCAGCATTGGGGTCGGCCAGATCGGCAATCGCCAGTTGGAACGGCGTTTCCATATCCGGATGCCAGATCACCAGATACGGCGATTGCTCAGCGTTGAAAGCCGGCAGCGTAACGGCGCCCTGATCGTCGGTCTGGCCGAAGAGTGAGCCTTCGACCACATAGATGTAGCCGCGCATGGAATCGTGAATGTTGCAGCCCAGGGCAACCAGACCGGCTTTATCGAATTCAATCGGCGGCGCGTCGTTGCCTTTATAGAGTTGCAACTCGAACGGCTTGGCTTCGGAGAACGAATAGACGTGATGACGGGTTTCGTCGCTGTTGGGGAAACGCACCTTGGTGCCAACGCGGATAACCGCGATTTCCGGCACAAAGGCAATGTTGATCTGATCGACAATGACCTCATCCGGTGTCTGCGGCGGCGTCACAGCAGTCGCGTCTTTCAGCTCGACCACGGCATCGGGCACGTCCTTACCCGTATTATCGGTAAAATGCAGCGTTGGTAAGGTTGCTGCTATCGCTTGTACCGGACCTATCAGCCATCCCGCCAATACAGCCCCGGTTAACCATCCCTTGTTCATCTACTTCACCCTATTGATTGACTGCGGATGAAGGCCACTATACCGAAGAAAAGGGGGGATCGCGCTAGTCTAGCGACGCAGGGAAACCTTGATCGGTGTTTTGCCGCGCAGCGCGATGGATTCGCGGTATTGGCGCGGTGTCATGCCTTTGATTTTCAGGAAATGCCGATTGAAATTCGCCACATTGGCGAAGCCTGCTTCGAAGCAGATATTGGTGATGGGTTTGGTGCTGACTTCCAGTTGTTCGCAAGCGCGGCTGATGCGCAGGCGGGTGACGAAATCGATAAACCGATAACCAGTTGCCTTCTTGAACCAGCGCGAGAAGAACGAGGGCGCCAGGCCCATGTGGCCGGCCACTTCATCCAGTGTCAGTTCGCGCGTGCAGTGCTCAATGATGTAACTGACCGCTGAATTGACGCGCGCTTCGGTCTGAGTATCCGACTCGCTCTCGTACGAGCGGCTCGACAACAATCGATAATCGCCCGACTCCGCCAGCCGCGTCATGATCTCCAGGAAGCGCAGTACCCGCGCCATGCCTTTTAAGCCGGCGATTTCGGCGAAATCGTCGATGACGTCGGCGCTGGCGTCAGGCGAAAACTCAATGCCGTAACGCGAATCCGCCAGCATTGCCTGCAGGCTGCGCATTTCCGGCAGACACTCGGCGAGCGCCTGAATGCGCTGATCGGAAAAGTTGATCACCCGATCGCGAATGCCTTTCTCAAAATGTCCGAGCGACACCCAGTTGTGGGGTAAATAAGGGCCACACAAAAACACCGTACCGGGACGGAACGGGCCAACGTAATCACCGATAAAGGCATTGCCCTCGGTGCTTTGAATCAGGTGAAGTTCGTATTCGTCGTGGTAATGCCAGCGCACCAGTGAGCTGTCGGCGCCGTGCGCCAGATAGCGAAAGCTGCGGTCGGCTTCGTAGACGGCTTCATAACTCGGTTTTGCAACACTCATGGCTGCTGCTCCCCCGCCGGCTTGTGATTCTTGGAAGGCGATCAGATTGGTCTAAAGTGTAGCGCATGGTCCGGCGCCAAACAGCATTAAGTCAAAATAGTATCGAAATCGAAACATAATCTATTGGTGGCTTTACCCGACGCGCCGTTAACTGAAATAAGACAAAAACAACGAGCGGCCCCGTCCGCCGCGCCGTACAAGGCAATCACAATGACAGGTTTCGCTTTGCCCCGCCCCAGTATCGTGTTGCGCATCGGCTTGGGTTTCAGTCTGGTGCTGGCGGTGGTCGCCATCGCCACCGGCATTGGCATCGGCTACGGTCGCCAGACCATTCACAGTGTCGATCAGCTGACTGACAACGCCACCCCCATCGTCACCACCAACAACGATCTCGACCTGGCCATCAGCCGCGCCGCCGAACGGTTCCAGCAAGCGCTGAGTCAGCACGACGAAGCCAACCTGGCGCCGCAGCGCGAACGCCTGGCGGCCAGTCAGGCGCGCCAGCGCGAGTTGGCGGAACAACTGTCTCAGTTACTGGGCGGGCTGGACGACGCCGCTGACGCCAGCGACCGTCTTGCCGAATTAACCGAACGGCTGGCGCAGATGTCGCAACTGACCGATACCGCCCTGAATCAGCACCAGCAAAGCCTGACCACGCGCGCGCGCTTTGACGGCGACGCCGCCCGCGCCGACCAATTGGCCGCCGACATCGGCCCCTTGTTCGAAGACCTGCTGTTCTCACTGCCCGACGACTATTCGCTGGCCGTCGCTTACGAATTTTACGCCTCCTTTCTCAGCGGCCTGATGGTGATTAAAAACATCAGTCTGGCGGATTCACTCGAACAACTGGCCGAGCGCGAACAGCAATTCCAGCAATGGGACCAAAACCACCAGACGCAGTTCTTCAACTTCACCACCCTGGCGATGCGCGTGCCGGAAGCCCAGACGTTCATGCGCTCAGCTCAGGATACCTCGGACCTGCTGACGCAACTGACACAAGGCAGCGACGATCAACCCGGTTTGATCGCCGACCGCCGGACCCTGCTGAACGTGGAAACCGAACAGGCACAAACGCTGGCTGACCTTGGCGAATTACAGCGTCAGGCGGAAACCCAACTGGCCGCACTGAACGAGTTCGCTCAGAACTATTCACAGCGCACCAACGACACCGTCGCCCGACATCTGATGTTGAGCCAACTCGCCAGCAGCGCCGCTCTGGCGATTGCCATCGGCGTGACGCTGGTGGTGCTGTGGTTGATCGTGCGCTCCATCCGGCCACCGATGCGCCGCCTGCAAACCGCACTGGGCGCTTTGTCGCAAGGCGATCTCAGCGTCCGGCTGATGCATCACAGCCGCGATGAAATGGGCGAATTGAGCCAGGCGGTCGAGACGGTCCGGCAATCGCTGAACAAGATCATCGACGATCTGCGCCAGCGCGCCTTGACCATGCAACGCTCGGCGCAAGACAGCCAATCGCTCGCCAAACGCCTCAACCAAAACGCCGGACGCCAGAGCGAAGACATCGAATCGCTGTCGGCATCGATGACCGAAATGAGCGCATCCATTCAGGCCGTGGCCGACACCACACGCCAAGGCATGGACGAAAGCCAACAGGCCAACAGCGACATCGCCAGCACCTTGCAGGAAATGCGCAACAACCAGCAATCGCTGGCGCAACTGAGCGAAGCCTTTGAGCAGTCGGTGCGCACCATGAACGATCTGACACAACAGATGCAGGACGTCGAAACGGTGTCGGGCGACATCGAAAGCATCGCCGAACAGACCAATTTATTGGCGTTGAACGCCGCCATTGAAGCCGCCCGCGCCGGTGAGAATGGTCGCGGTTTTGCTGTGGTTGCCGACGAAGTCCGAGCGCTCGCCAGCCGTACGGCCGACTCCACCACCCGCATCCGCGACATCATCGAACAACTGACACGCGGCTACGGCCAACTGGCCGAACGCCTGAATGACAACCGCGTCGCCATTGAGCAGTGTTACCGCGTCGCCGAGCATTCCAGCCACAGCCTGGACGGTTTCCGTCAGCGCATTGGTTTGATCGACGAACTCAGCCGCAGCATCGCCGAAGCCACGGGCGAGCAGGACCGCTCCGGTCAGGAGATGAGCGAACGACTGGTGCGCGTGGCCGAAGTGGCCCGCCAAACCCGAGACGGCGCTCAATCGGCACTGGACGACAGCCAACGCCTGGGCGACATCGCCACTCAATTGGAAACCGAAGTCGAACGCTTCCGGCTCGACCGTTAACACCTACTCAACCGTTAACACCTAAACGCAACGCAAAAAAAGGCGGCCCCCCGGGGCCGCCAAGCGCTGCCGATCGACCTGGCTAAACCAGGACGACCCACCATGAAGTTAATTCTCGTCCAACAGAGCCAACAGCGCGGTGTAGCCACCGTCTGCAACAACGCGTTGATACCAGTGCTCCACCAACGCCAGAAACGCCTGATCCTGCTCATTCGGCTGTACCCCGAAGAGTGCCTCGGTTTTCAGCAACGACAGCCGGTTGTCACGACTGGCGCGGTTGTCCGCTTCGCTCAAGTTGAACTCAATGATGCGCAACGGCCGGCCGTCATCGGCCACGCCGTTGAGATAAGCCAGGAAGGTGGCAAACAGAAATGCCAGGCGATGCACCGCCAGGCCTTGCGCCTGAGCGTCGCGCACCACCGGCATGACGTAGTTTTTCAGCTTGGCGTAGCCATCTGAACAGATACGCACCTGTTGATCGCCAATCTGTGAATTGCCAAAGCGTTCGATCAGGGTGTCTTCGTAGGCACGGAACGGCATGACTTCGCGCGCCAGTGTCGGCTCGGCGTCGCGCTCCATGTACTGGCGCACCAGCTTGGCAATGGCCGGATCCTTGATCGCCAGATCGACACGCTCATAGCCGGCCAGATACCCGACAAAGCCCATCATCAGGTGGCTGCCGTTGAGCAGGCGCAACTTGGTCATCTCGTAAGGCGACACATCGTCGGTGAATTCCACACCCACGTTTTCCAGCGCCGGACGTCCGGCAATGAAATCGTCTTCAATTACCCACTGAATAAAAGTTTCGCAACCGAGCGCGCAGGGATCGATCACGCCATAGTGACTGGCAATGCGTTCAGCGTCCGCCGGTTCCGGCGCAGGAGTGATGCGATCGACCATCGAATTGGGGTACGACGCCGACTGCTCAAACCAGGGTTTCAACGCCGGATCGGCCAGTTCGATAAAGGCCAGCATGGCTTTGCGCAACACATTGCCGTTGTGCGGTACGTTGTCGCACGACATCAACGTGACACGACCGGCGTCACCTAAGGCTGAGCGCGACTTGGCCGCCTGCCACAAGTAACCGAACACCGTTTTCGGTGCCTGCGGGTTGGCCAGATCGTGTTGGATATCCGGGTGTTCACTGAAGAAACGGTCTTTGTCGAAATCGTAGCGATAGCCGCCTTCGGTGATGGTCATGCTGATGATTTTGACCGCCGGATCGGCCATGGCTTCGATCGCTGCTTGCGGATTTTCCGGCGCAAAAATCAGCCGGTGCAACGAACCGATTACCCGGTCAGTGCGTTGTTGATCGTCCTTCTCCGTCAGGCTGTACAGACCACCCTGCTGTTCCAGCGCCTGGAACAATTTGGCGTCGCCCGGCATCAGACCGACACCGCAAATGCCCCAATGCGACTCACCGCCGGCGGCCAGATAATCGTCCAGATACCGCGCCTGGTGAGCGCGGTGAAACCCGCCAACACCAATGTGCACGATGCCGGTGGTCAGTTGCCGATCATAAGACGGCCAACCGAGCCCTTCTGGACAGGTCGCGGCGGTGACATCCGCCAGCGCTTGGGAAGATCGAGACACGCACTTACCTCCATCGGCGAAGCCCGGCTTCGCCCCTTTGCAACATCAAGTTCGACAACAGGGCGGCAGGGCCGCCCTCAAATTACAACCGCAATTCCGTCACCGTCTTATTTGACGGCGCCGAAGGTCAAACCACGCACCAACTGCTTCTGACTGATCCAACCGAAAATCAGGATGGGTGCCACGGCCAGCGTCGATGCTGCCGACAACTTGGCCCAGAACAATCCTTCAGGGCTGGAATAGGAGGCGATTAACGCCGTCAGTGGCGCCGCGCTTGAGGTCGTTAAATTCAGCGACCAGAACGCCTCGTTCCAACTCAGAATCAGCGACAACAGGAAAGTGGACGACAAACCACCGAGTGAAATCGGCAACAGCACGTGACGGATTTCGCCCCAGACATGAGCACCGTCCATGCGCACCGCTTCCAGAATGTCTTTCGGCACTTCGCGGAAGTAGGTGTAAACCATCCAGATAATGATCGGCAGGTTGATCAGCGTGAAGATGATGACCAGACCAATCTTGCTGTCGAGCAGATGGGTGTCGCGGAACAGCAAGTAAATGGGCACCAGCACACCAACCGGTGGCAGCATCTTGGTCGACAACATCCACAGCAGCAGATCCTTGGTGCGCGCCGTCGGATAGAACGCCATGGCGTAAGCACCCGGGACCGCGATCAACATGCCGATGATCGATGAACCGAAACTGATCACCACTGAATTCCAGAAATACTTCAGGTAATCGCTGCGCTCGAATACCACCAGATAGTTTTCCAGCGTCGGCATAAAGAACAGCGACGGCGGCGTGGAAAACGCATTCAGTTCGGTTTTCAGGCTGGTCAGCACCATCCAGAAAATCGGGAAGAAAATCAGCAGAGCCACCAGCCAGGCACCGATGGTCACGCTGACGTTTTTGACAATTTTGGCGCGACGCATATCCATAACCGCTCTCCTATTGTTCCGCCAGCGATTTGCCAACCGCTCGAATTAAGAACACCGCCACCACGTTGGCCAACACCACCGCAATAAGGCCACCGGCCGACGCCATACCGACGTCAAACTGCAGCAACGCCTGAGTGTAAATCAGATAAGCCAGGTTGGTGGTCTGCGTGCCGGGGCCACCCGAAGTAGTGGTGAAAATCTCGGCGAAGACCGACAGCAAGAAGATGGTTTCGATCATGATGACCACCACCAACGGCCGCGCCAGATGAGGCAACGTGATATGCCAGAAGGTCGAGATCGGACCGGCGCCATCCATACGGGCGGCTTCCAACTGCTCCTGATCCATCGATTGCAACGCCGTCATCAGAATCAGGATGGCGAACGGCAGCCACTGCCAGGACACGATGATGACGATGGAGGTCATCGGCAGGTCGGTAAACCAGTCGATCGGTTCCAGACCGACTTGGCGAAACAGCCAGGCAAACAAACCGCTGACCGGATGCATCAGCAGGTTTTTCCAAATCAGGGCGTTCACCGTGGGCATGATGAAAAAAGGTGAAATCAGCAACACCCGAACCAGGCCGCGGCCAGGGAAGGGGTTATCAACCAATACAGCAATCAGGGTGCCCAAACCGACGGTAATGATGAGCACAGCACCGACCAGCACCAGAGTATTTATAATGCCGGTGATGAAACTGGGATCGGTCAGAAACCAGTAGAAGTTTTCAAACCCGATAAAATCCCGGCCACCCGGAATCATCAGGTTGAAATTCAATGTGGAGAAATAGATGGTCATGGCCAGAGGCACGATCATCCAGAGCGCCAGCAGGATCACTGAAGGCGCCACCAATATCTTGGCGACACTGGCATTGGTGTTGATCTGAGACATGGGCAGACTTCCGGTAAAAACGGACCCCGCCGGGGCGAACCCGGCGGGGTTTGGTTAGGCTCAAAACAGTCGGATGACTCCGATCAGTTCTGATAACCCGCGCGGCGCATTTCGCGATTCACCACTTGGTTGGCGTTACGCAGCGCCTGATCGACCGAGGTGTTACCGGCCAATGCACCAGAGACCTGCTGACCGACGACAGTACCGAAACCGCTGAAGCCCGGAATGGCGACGAACTGCACGCCAGTGTAGGGAGACGGGTTCAGAGTCTGATCGTTCGGATTGGCTTTCTGCATCTGAGACAGCGTCATGGACGCAAACTCAGCGGCATCCAGGTAAGCCTGGTTTTCGTAGGTAGAGGCGCGAGTGCCCGGCGGAATAGCGGCGATGCCGTATTCGTCGGCAACCAGCTCAGAGTATTCCTTGGACGTGGCCCAGGTTACGAACTCACGAGCGGCGTCTTTGGCGTCAGAGCTGACCGGAATGGCCAGGGCCCAGGCCCACAACCAACCACTGCCTTTGCTGGTTTTCTGCTTCGGTGCGGCTGCGAAACCGACCTGATCAGCAACCTGGCTCTGGCTTGCGTCCGTCACGAAGCTGCCGGCAACGGTGGCGTCAATCCACATAGCGCATTTGCCCGTGTTGAACAGCGCCAGGTTTTCGTTGAAGCCGTTGCTGGATGCGCCCGGAGGACCGTAGTTACCCAGAATGTCGACGTAGAAGTTGATGGCCTCGTGCCAGGCCGGGGAATCCAGCTGAGCATTCCAGTCCATATCAAACCAGCTGCCACCGAAGGCGTTCACCATGGTGGTTACCAGGGCCATGTTTTCACCCCAGCCAGCTTTACCGCGCAAGCAGATGCCGTACTGTTCTTTCGACGGATCGTGCAGGGCCACGGCGAATTCACGCATCTGATCCCAGGTCGGCTCGGCCGGCATGGTCAGACCCGCAGCCGCAAACAGATCTTTGCGGTAGTAAGTCATGGAGCTTTCTGCGTAGAACGGCAGCGCGTACAGGGTGTCGTCGTAAGACAGACCACCACGGACCGACGGGAAGATGTCATTCACGTCGTAGCTGCTTGGCAGATTATTCATCGGCTCCAGCCAGCCGTTTTCACCCCAGATCGGGGTTTCATACATGCCGATGGTCATCACATCGAACTGACCGCTGTTCGCGGCGATGTCGGTGGTCAGACGCTGACGCAGTACGTTTTCTTCCAGAATCACCCATTCCAGATCGATGTCCGGGTGAGCGGCTTCAAAGGCAGAAGACAGTGCCTGCATACGGATCATGTCGCCGTTGTTTACCGTACCAATGGTGACGGTTTCGGCGAGAGCTGCGGTAGAGAGGGAAACGGCACAGGCCAGAGTGGCCAGCCGCACTGAGGGGGCTTTAGTTATTTGCATCGCTATTACCTGTCCATTGTTGTTGTTGTGAATCGATCGGCCGACAGTGACCGATGGATTGATCCATTAAACGGATGGACTGGCCAGGCAACCAATACTGCACCCAAAAATTTCTATACTTTTTTGACTCCCGCTTTAATTGGCAACCGATGCACCCCGGCGCGCAGTGCCAAAGAGTCGCGATATTGGCGCGGCGTCATGCCTTTGATCTTGAGAAAATGGCGGTTGAAGTTGGCGACGTTGGCGAAGCCGACTTCAAAGCAGATGTTGGTAATGGGGTCGCGTGTCAGCTCCAACCGCTCGCAGGCTTTGCTGATGCGCATGCGGGTGACGAAATCGACAAAGCGGTGGCCGGTGGCGCGGCGGAAATAGCGCGAGAAAAACGCCGGCGACAAGCGCACCAGCGCGGCCACTTCGTCCAGGCTGACGTCGCCGGTGTAATGCTCGGCAATGTAATTGACCACCGTATTAATGCGCTCTTCCAACACCGGATCGGCCTGACGGTCGTAGGCCCGAGTCGACAACACCCGGTACGGGCTTTGCGCCAGCCGGTTCAACACTTCGAAAAATTGCAGCAGCCGATTCATACCGGTCGCCTGCTCGATGCGATCGAACGCCGGCACCAGTTCACGGCTGACCGTTGCATCGAATTCCAGGCCGTAGCGCGACGCCTCCAGCATTGGGTTCAGTGCCTGCATCTCAGGCAACAAGTGGCCCAATTGGGCCATCAGGTCTTCGCTGAAATTAATGACCTGATCGCGGGTGTCGTCGTGCCACTGGGCGGTGGTGATCCAGTTGTGCGGCAGATTCGGGCCACACAGAAACACCGTTTCCGGGCGAAACGGGCCGATGTAATCGCCAATAAAGGCTTTGCCTCGGGTGCGGCGGATCAGATGCAGTTCGTATTCACGATGGTAGTGCCAACGGATCAAATCGCTGTCGGCACCATGAGACAGGTAGCGCAGGCTGTGTTCGCGTTCCTGAACCAGCTCGAATTCGGGTTGGGTGGACATGTTGCCTCCGGCTGCGGGCGTCGCTTGTTATTCGGTTGTTATGCTGCCCGTCTGGCGCCCGGACAGCATAACCGAAGCCGGAATCGACTGGCGAGTCAGTCGCTCAGCGCCAGGCACTTAACGCCAGGCACTTAACGCCAAAGCGCGCCGATGGCTCGTTGGCCCAATAACGCCTGATCGAAAACGATCTCCGCCGCCGCACCTTCTGCGGCCCCCAAACAAACGTGCAACGGCAGCAGGTGCTCTTCACGCGGATGGCAGAAACGGGCGTATGGCGCCTCCGCCCAATGCGCCAACTGCGCTTCGCGCTGTTCTGCGGTGAGCGCGCTGTCGGTCAGTTGCTCCACCAGCCAGCCGTGAAACGCCTCGCTCTCCGGGCCGGCAGCGCCGCCATTGAATTTGTAGGCACGCATGTTGTGGAAGGAAAAACCCGAACCCAGAATCATCACGCCCTGATCACGCAGCGGCGCCAACGCCCGGCCCAACTCAAGATGGGTTTGCGGATCAAGGTTGTGCACCAGCGATAGTTGCATCACCGGCAAATCCGCCTGCGGATACATCAGTTTCAGCGGTACGAACACACCATGGTCGTAGCCGCGCTGGGCACCGGTGGCGAAGTCCAGACCGGCGTCGCTCAGCGCCTGTTTTACCGCCTGCTGCCAGGGTTCCGGATTTTGCGCCGGGTAGCGGTATTCATACGTTTCCCGCGGAAAACCGTAGTAATCGAAATACAGGCCCGGGTCGGTATCGGCCAGCACCGTGGGCAGCTCAGCTTCCCAATGGGCGCTGATCACCAGTATCGCCTTGGGTTGAGTCCAGAGTGACGACGCTTGCGTCATCAGATCAATGATTGGCCGGTGGCCGGGGTCGCCCATCAACGGCATTGGACCGCCGCCGTGAGGCAGGAAGAAAACCGGGGCTTTGGTGGACATAACAGCACTCCTCTGTAATGCCGCTCAATGTAGTGACGCCCCGATGGCCTCACAATCGAAAAAGTCTGACCATGACCGTCGTGGAATCTGAACAAAGCCGGCAACGTCAAACGGCCGGTGACCCGCCGCGCTCAACCTGCGCCACCAGCGCCTGAGTTTGTTCGACCACATCGGCCGGCCAGTTCGACATCTGTTCGGTCATTCGGGTGTAATCGCCGCGATAAAACTGACGCAACGCCTCTTCGTAGTTGGGCAAGTCGCCGGCCAGGGTTTGCAGAAACCGATCCACCGCCTGGCGGTTTTCTTCGCGCTGCACTTCGGGCGACCGCCGCGCTGCCTCGACTAACCGACGCAACGCCGACGACGCGCCACCGGGCTGGCTGTTCAGCCACTGCCAGTGCCGCGGCAACAGTGACACCTCGCGCGATTGCACGCCCAGTTTCGGCCGACCGCGGCCGGTGCGTTGAGCTTGCTGCACGCCGAGCATTTTCAAAATCACGCCGTCGTCGAGACTAAAATCCACCTCAATCAGGCGAGCACTGTGCCGATCGAGCACCAGCAGGTCCGCGCCAACCACCGGCTGCTCGGCCAGAAATCGCCGCGCCTGCGCCAAAGCCGTTGCAACCTCGCCTTGGGCCACGCGGCGGTGTTGATGAAAAACGATCAGTTCCACAGCCCTCACTCCAATTTTATCCGGGTTTATTTATTTTATTTTTACCCGGATTAAATACAAGCGCTTTATCGCGCCCAGACCGCCCCCTACACTGACCCGCTTTGTGCGCAGACACGAACACGGGGAACGCCAACACCATGATCGCCGACGCTTTAGGCCCGGTCTTTTTACTGATTCTGATCGGCGCGCTGCTCGGGCGACTGAACTTCCCCGGCGCCGACGTTTGGCCGGGCATCGAGCGGCTGACCTACTATTTGGCCTTCCCGGCTTTGCTGGTAAACCGACTGGCACTGGCCGATTTTTCGGCAGCGGGATTGGGCCAACTGGCGTTGGTCATCGCCGCCGCCCTGCTCAGCCTGAGCGCCTTGATCGCGCTGCTGCATCGCTGGCTGGCGTCCAACGGACCGGCACTGACGTCGGTGTTCCAGGGCGGTATTCGCTTCAATACCTACATCGGGCTTGCCGCCGCCAGCGCTCTCTATGGCGATTCCGGTCTGGTCTGGGCCGCCATGGCCGTCGGCATCATGATTCCGCTGATCAACGTGCTGTGCATTCTGGCCTTTGCGTTGGCCGGCAGTAACGCCAGCCTGAGCGCACGACACGTCGGCCGGCAATTGGCGACCAATCCGTTGATCCTCGCCTGCTTGCTGGGCCTGGCGTTGAACGCCACTGGCCTGGGGTTGCCGGGTTGGAGCGCGCCAACGCTGGCGTTGATCGGCGCCACTGCGCTGCCGCTGGGGTTGTTGGCGGTCGGCGTCGCGCTGACACCGCATTCACTCAGCGGCGATGTCGGCGCCATCGTCAAAGCCAGCTTGCTGAAATTCGTTGCCTTACCGTTGCTGATGCTGGGTTTCGGTGCGCTGTTCGCGCTGCCGACGCCGGCCTTGCAAGTGCTGTTGTTGCTGGCGGCACTGCCAACAGCGTCGTCAGCCTTTATTCTGGCGCGGCAACTCGGCGGCGATACCCGCCTGATGGCGAACATCATTACCGCCCAATCGTTGTTTGGCTTTGTCGCACTGCCGTTCTGGTTGTGGTTAGGCAGCGTCTGGATAGCGCCGTTGTGAAGCCGGCCGGTACGGGCGTTGTACTTGATCACGACGGCGTCACACTTTATAAACGCTGCGACGGTGCTACTTTTCACAGGGCCGTTATCGAATAGCCGTCCAACGGCGATATTCAGCCTGTTTTGCCTGACTCACGATCCCGCTTTGGTGTTGGATCGGCGGTCAGCTGCGGTGCGGATGCTTGGTGCGAAGACGGCTTGGATGGAAGAAATTCCTGCCTGATTTCACGATGTACCGCGGAATGCTCTTCATCGCTGGTGTGTACTGCAGCGTCGGCTCGTTTGGCATCAGTACAGTTATGGTGAGATTTTCCCGGAGGGATGATGATTTACAAGAACACTCGCTTTTCCAAAACCCTGAACGTCCTGGTGGGCGCGCTGGTGTTTGCCTTGGGTACCGGTGTCGGTACGTTTTATCTGCAGGATACCTTGATCCTGAAAATCCTATTTAATTACTACGCACACTGGGCTGGCGTGTTGATAGCGTTGCCGGTCATCATGGGCGTGATTCAACGGCTGATGCGCATTGTTTACCCACTGTTCAGTACGCTCATTGGCACGCTGATCAGCGCCTTTGTGCTGTATCCGCTCTATGGATCACGCTTCTGGGCTGAACCGCCGGAACTGGTTAACCTGCTGATCTACATTGTCATCGTCTTCGGTATCGGCTTTTTGTCGTCGCAACCGTTAAAGGCGACCTTCCTGTCAGCCTTCCGTCTGAAACGTTCTTCTGCACCGTCCAAGCCCAACGCCAAGGCAGCGCCGAAGAAAATCGACGGCAGTCGCACTCAGCGCGTTTACAGCCGTCCGGCCAGCACCGATCGCAGCGCCATCGCGCTGATCGAATTGTCGGTCGGTCTGATCTCACTGGCACTCAGTATTTTCAGTATTTTCTTCCTCGGCGCCGGCTAATTTCTGGCGCTTGCGGCGCGCTGCAACGGCGCGCCGACTTTGCTTTTTCCCATCGTGGTTTTTCCCTGCATCTTTGCGAATTGCAATCGACGCGTTTGCCCTTATAAACGCTCACCAGATCTGTTCGACAACTGAAGCAAACCTGGCGAGGAGTAGCGCATGAGCGGCGACTGCAACATTGGCCTGATCGGCCTGGCAGTGATGGGGCAAAATCTGGTTCTGAATCTTCTGGACAACGGCAACACGGTCGCGGTCTACAACCGAACGCACTCCGTCACCGACGATTTCGTCAAACAAAGCGCCAACGACCGACTGGTCGGCGCCGACTCCTTGCAGGCCTTTGTCGATGCCCTCGCCAAACCGCGCAAAATCATCCTGATGGTTAAAGCCGGCAGCCCGGTTGATGCGGTTATCGACGAACTGCAACCGCTGCTCGACAAAGGCGACATCGTGATCGACGGCGGTAATTCCCTGTTCACCGATTCCCAGCGCCGCAGCGACGCCTTAACGCCGCAAGGCATTCACTTCGTTGGCTGCGGCATTTCCGGCGGTCAGGACGGCGCCCGTTTCGGACCGTCCATGATGCCTGGTGGCGATGAATCCGCCTGGCCGGCACTGAAACCCATCCTGCAAGGCATCAGCGCAAAGACCGACGCCGGCGAGCCGTGCTGCGAGTGGATGGGCGATGGCGGTTCCGGCCACTTTGTGAAGATGGTGCACAACGGCATCGAATACGGCGACATGCAGATGATCGCCGAAATCTACGACCTGTTGCGTGCCACCGGCCTCAATAACGAAACCATCGCCCAGCGTTTTGATTCCTGGAACCAGGGCCGTCTGTCGTCCTATCTGGTGGAAATCACCGCGCAAGTGCTGCGCATCAAAGACGACGATGGCAGCGACTGGGTCGACAACATCTGGGACAAAGCCGGCCAGAAAGGCACCGGCAAATGGACCGCTATTCAGGCGCTGGAACTCGGCGTGCCGGGTTCGATCACCACCGAGGCCGTATACGCGCGCGCGTTGTCGTCGCGCTGGGAAGAGCGTCAGAAGCTCAACGCCTTCTACCAACCGAAGCAGAGCCTGACCAACTACGACGGCCTGGTCGATGACGCCGAGGCCGCGCTGTACGCCGCCAAGCTGATCGCTTACGCCCAGGGCTTCTCGTTGTTGTCGGAAGCGGCACGCGAATACCAATGGAAGCTGAACATGGCGAACATCGCCCAGGTGTGGAAAGCCGGCTGCATCATTCGCGCCCGCGCACTGGACCCGATCCAGAAAGTGTTCGAGCAAAGCCCGACGCTCGATAACCTGATGCTCAGCGACTTCTATCGCACCGAACTGAACGGCTGCGAAAGTGCGCTGCGCCGGTTACTGGCGCGTGCCATTGAAGGCGGCGTGCCGACACCGGCACTGTCCAACGCCCTGGCCTATTTCGACGGTGTGCGCAGCGCCCGCTTGCCCGCCAACCTGATTCAGGGCCAACGTAACTTCTTCGGCGCGCACGAATACGAGCGCCTGCCGAACTGACCCGCCCGGCCCGGCAGCGTTCGCCTGCCGGGCCACAGCGTTCCAAATCAGCGTTCAAACGCCTTTCTTCTCTGCCGTTACACTCAGTGACTGACTGGCCGAATTGTCAGTCACAGCCGATCGGTAACGGACAATAACAATGATAAAAAACCTCAGTTTCCGCATGAAACTGACGCTGCTCGTCGTCAGTGCCTTGCTGGGCTTAGCCATCCTGTATGGCGTGGCCTTACAGAGTCTGAATCAACAACAGCGCTCATCCGAACAACTTGAGCAACTGAATCAGACATCCACAGAACTCGACGCTTACATTCTGGAAGCGCTGCGCTTGCGCGTGCGCCTGTACAGTCTGAACGACGACAACCTCGACGCCCTGCAAGCCGACTTGCAAGCAGCGCGTGAGCGCATGGGTGAAAGCGACAGCGCTGAACAGTCGGACGCCGCCGCAGCTGGCATGGCCGCGGTTCTGAATCACGATCGCGCCTACCTCGACGCCACCCTGGCGTATCTGCAACAAGCCCAATGGCTCGGCCTGACACTGGAATCCGGTTTCAACGCCGAGGTACGCCAGCAGGGCGAAACCCTCAGCGAGACGGTGGGCTTTTTGTCGTTCGTGCAGGACCAGATAGAGAAAATCCGCAGCGAGGAAGTGATTTATCTGTCGCGACCGTCGGAGCAGGGCTATCAGCAATTAAAAGAGTCGCTGGCTACCTACATCGGCTTCCTGTCCGACTATGGCCTGGCGGAGCGCTTCGAAGATCTCAACACCCGCTATATCGAACTGATCGATGAACACCGCGTCGGCAGCCGCCAGTTGGAAAGTGATCAGGCAGCGATGAGCGAGGCGCTCGCCGCGATGGATCTGCAACAGCAGAGCGTGCGCGCAGAACTCGACCAGCGCATTCAGCAAGCGCGCACCGTATCTCGCCATGGCGCTGTCCGCGCGCAACTGCTGCTGGCGTTGGTCAGCGTCGGCATCGGCCTGTTTATGCTCGCCCTCGTTACCGGCATCACCCGCAATGTCCGGCAGTTACTCAAAGGCATCATCAGCGATCTGAACAAAGTCAAAGAGGGCGACCTGAGCGCCCGCTTGAGCGTCAACCAAAAACGCAACGACGAATTCGACCAGCTCAGCAGCCAGGTCAACGCCAGTACCGAAGGCCTGGGGGCCCTGGTGCAGGCGGTGTCGGAATCGGCAAGCAGCTCCACCGGCATGATGCGCGACCTGATCGGCGAAACGCGCAGTCTGGAACGCAGCAATGAGCAGATTAATGATCAAGGCCAGAGCGTTGCCACCAGCACCGAAGAGATTTCCGCCACCCTGTCTGACGTCGCAGACACCACCCGCACCTTGTCAACTCAGGTACGGCAGACGTTGCAATCGGCGCGCACCGGCAGCCAGACGCTGAATCAGGCCGTCACCAGCCTGCGCGAAACCGGCCAGGTGGTCGGCCAGATCGATATGAAATTGCAGGAATTGAACGAGCGCTCCACCGACATCGACAACATTGTCGAAATGATCAACGGCCTGGCCGAGCAAACCAATTTGCTGGCGCTGAATGCGGCCATTGAATCGGCACGCGCTGGCGACGCCGGTCGCGGTTTCTCCGTCGTCGCCGACGAAGTGCGCAAACTGGCCGAGCAAACCGTGGACGCCACGTCGCGCATCGATGCCATCGTCAGCGACATCCAGGGCTTCACGCGCCAGGCGGTGGAAGTCACCGAAACCGGCCGCCACCATTTGGAAGCGGTGGAGCAACACAGCTCGGCCGCAGTACAAGCCATGCAGGCGATCGAGGCCGACGCCCAACAAGGCGTGTCAGCCGCCGACCAGATGGCGCAGGCCATCGAGGAAGTCGATAAAGCCGCCCAGGGCATCAGCCGCGACATGGAAAGCGTCGCCAGCCATTTGCGCAACGACAACCAATCGCTGCAACGGGTGCGCGCTCAGGTTGAAGCCGTCGCCAAACGGCTGGAAGAACTCGACCAACAGACCCGGCGTTTCCGCACCTAAGCGGGCTGTCGCCAAAGAGCGACAGTCCAACGCTTTGATTTTTAAAGGATTTTATTAACCCACCTCAAAGACCGTCGCCATCTGGCGACTGTTATCCCGCCTTCAGCGCAGCCTCAATTTCCACTATCGACGCTAACCCATTGTTTTATAACGTTTTTACTGACCTGGCACAGGCTTTGAAATAGCCCGGTTACCCCAGGCGATCTTTCGATCCCGGGCAAATCCGAAACTTTGATACACACCACAGTCAGGAGTAAACGCCATGAAAACAGCCATCGTAATGACCACATCTTTGGTAGCGTTCACCGCCACTGGCGCTCTGGCCGATGATATGGCCGTCAACAGCCAAGTGGATCACGAAACCCTGTTCGAGCAGTTCGATGCCAACAGCGACAGCGTAATCACCGCAGAAGAAGCCGCTGCCAGCATGACGCTCGACGACCAGTTCGACACGCTGGATGAAGACGGTTCCGGCGATCTGACACTGGCCGAGTTCGAAAATCTGGAACTCACCGGCGGCATGACCGGCGGCAGCGAAGACTACCAGATCGAGTCTTAATGCCTTGAAGGGCCGTCACCTGCAAGCCGCTTTGAGCGGGACTTTACCGGCGTACAACGCCGGTTTTTTTAATTTAGGGATGGGCAGTGAATCGACTGACAATCCGCCATCTTTCAACCGCCTTGTGGCGCCCGGCGTCGTTGCGCCAATGGGTGCTGACCAGCTTTGTCATTGCCTTGATTCCACTGGCCGTTTTGCTGTGGCAGGCCCACGCGTCGCTGAACGGCATCAACGATCTGGCCGTCCACGAAGCTCAGGATGCGGTGCGCAATGCCCGCCAGATTGAAAACCTCGACAGCCTGGTGGTCGACATCGAACGTGCCCTGCGTCAGTACGACATCCTGCGAACCGAGGCTGCACGCGATACCGCCACCGCCCAATTGCAAAATTACTCCCAAGAGCTGAGCACTTTGTGTTTCGGCGCAGCGATGACGCAACCACCGGAAAGCTGCGCCGAACAACAACGTTTGCTCACCGAACTGGGCGACCAATTTGATCAGGCGCAAGGCGCTGAACTCAACGAATGGCTGCGCCAATTACGCTGGCGCCAGCGTCAGTTGAATCACCACATCTGGCAAAACCTGAACGACCGCCTGGCACACCAGCAGGACTATGTGAACAGTCGCCAGCAACGGCTCAACGTACAAACGGTGCTGTTGGTATTGATCACGCTGGTGTTGGTGTTCTGGGCCAGCGGTCGCATCGCCGCGCCTATTCGCCGACTGGATCGGATGATTCGCGCCATTGGTCAGAATCAGGCACAACCGCTGCCGACACAGGTTAAAGGTCCGCGTGAGCTGAATGAATTGGGCGAGCGGCTGCATTGGTTGTCTGGCCGGCTGGAGCAGCTCGAATCGCTGCGTTTGGCGCTGTTGCGCCATGCCTCACACGAACTGAAAACACCACTGGCAAGCATGAAAGAAGGCTGCGCCTTGCTGGCCGACGGCATCACCGGCCCGCTGAACCAGAGCCAGCGCGAAGTTCTGCGCCTGCTCACCGGCAGCACCGAGCGGCTGGCGCAACTGACTGATCAACTGCTCGACTACAACCAATTGCTGCAACAAAGCGACGTCGAACGACACACCCTAAACCCTGAGCATCTGATCCAGGTCACCGTGCAACAACACGGCCTGGCGTTGCGTCAGCGCCAGTTGCAGGTGGCTATCGACTGCTCCCTGGCCGAGCTGTACACCGACCCGCGGCTGTTTCAACGCATCCTCGACAACCTGCTCAACAACGCCCAGGCCTACGGGGCACAAGGCGGTCGCGTGCTGATCCGACTGCGGCAGCATGGCGGGGCGTTGCAATTGGATGTCGCCAACACGGGGCCATCGATACCGACCGATCAACGCGACGCCCTGTTCGCACCCTTTCAACGCGGCCAGGCGCCACGTTTCGATGCTGTGCGTGGCACCGGCCTGGGTTTGTCGGTGGTCAGCGATTGCGCCCGCCTGCTCGGCGGCACCGCGCGTTTTGTCGACCAAGCCGATTTTGACGTCTGCATCCGTGTACAACTGCCCTTAAAGGACTCAACTGAATGAAAGCGCTTTGCCTTTGCTGGCCCTTATTGCTGCTATTGGCGGGTTGTCAGACGCTCGGCTGGCCGTCCGCCACGGCCGCCGATGACAGCGTCGAAATCTGCATCACGCCGTCCGCGCTGCCGGCGTTGGACGATAGCGAGGAAACCCGCCTGGGCTGGCTGGCCGTGGCCGACGACGTGGCAGCACGACCACCGCTGACGGCGTGGCGTGCGCTGGCTGACTATCGGGTCGGTGACGACAGCCGCGCGCGCTTGATTGCCGCCTTGGTAACCAGCCGCGCCGACATGCCCGATGCCTTGCGCCAACTGGGACAACAGTCGCTGAACGATGCCAACCGACCACTGCCCGCCTCGGTGCGGCCGTTATTTGACCGTCTACAGCGCTACAACACCGCCATTCTCAATCAACACCAACAGCAACGCCGGTTATCGGCTGCGCAAGCGCGAATCGTCGAACTCGAAGCGGCCCTGGCCGAACGTCAACGCCAACTCGACGCCCTGACCGCCATCGAATCGCAATTGCACAACGAGAGCCTCGATGGCCCGCGATCACGCATACAAACCAACCCCGGAGAGAGCGATGAGCGATGACACTCAATCCCGGCCGCGCCTGCTGCTGGTCGATGACGACGACAGTCTGCTGCGGTTGCTGTCCATTCGCCTGGACAACGAAGGTTACGACGTCAGCGCTGTCAACAGCAGCGCCGGCGCCCGGCAACTGCTCGACCAACAGCGTTATCAACTGGTGTTGAGCGACCTGCGCATGCCCGGCGAAGACGGCCTGGCGCTGTTTGAGTGGATCAGCCAACGCTACCCCGACCTGCCAGTGATACTGATGACCGCGCACGGCTCCATCGCCGAAGCCGTGGAAGCCACCCAGCGCGGCGTACTCGGTTTCCTGACCAAGCCGCTGGACCACAGCGAATTGCGCGAACTGCTGGAAAAAGCCCTGGCGCAGCAAGTCGACCAACGCTGCGCCGACTGGCGCCGCGATTTGCTCAGCCGCAGCGAGGTGATGGAAAACCTGCTGGCGCAGGCCGGCCAGGTGGCACTCAGCAACGTCAGCGTGTTGATTTCCGGCGCCAGTGGCACTGGTAAGGAAGTTCTGGCTCAAGCCATTCATCGCGCCAGCCGTCGCAACGAACAGCCGTTCATCGCCATCAATTGCGGCGCGCTGCCGGAGCATTTGCTGGAATCGGAACTCTTCGGCCACACCAAGGGCGCCTTTACCGGCGCCGTGCGTGAACAGGACGGCCTGTTTCGAGCCGCCGACGGCGGCACGCTGTTTCTCGATGAAATCGGCGACATGCCGCTGGCGTTGCAGGTGAAACTGCTGCGCGTTTTGCAGGAACGCCAGGTGCGACCAGTGGGCAGCAGCCAATCCATCCCGGTTGATGTTCGCGTACTGTCGGCCACCCACCGCAATTTGCGCGACAGCATGGCCGACGGCCAATTTCGCGAAGACCTGTATTACCGGCTGAAAGTGGTGGAATTGCAGCTGCCCACCTTGCGCGAACGCGCCGAAGACATTCCCTTGCTCGCGCGCCATTTACTGCGCCAGGCCAGCGCCCGCCACCAGGCCGAGGTGCGCGCCTTTTCCGAACCGGCGCTGGAACGCCTGATGACCGCCGAGTGGCCGGGTAATGTGCGGCAGCTGGTCAACGTGATCGAACAATGCGTCGCGCTCAGCCCGAGCCCGGTGATCGCACCGGCGCTGGTCGATCAGGCGCTGGCCGATCAGACCCAGCACTGGCCGACGCTGACCGAAGCGCGCGACCAATTCGAACGCCAATATCTGATGCGCGCCCTGCGCATGACCGAAGGCAAAGTCACCTGGGCCGCCGATCTGGTTGGTCGCAACCGCACCGATCTGTACAAGCTGTTCAAAAAACACGGCCTCGACCCCCGCGACTTCAGCGCCCCCGAAGACCCGACCGGCTAAACCGACCGCCTTTGCAAATCCTTGGCATTCACGCTGACTTCGGTCACTTGCCTGCTATTGGGCCATCCCCATAATGTGCGAACGATAACCGACAGAGGGTCGATTATGTTCCGCACACTGTTGTTCCTGGGCACCAACCTGGCCATCGTTGTGGTCTTGGGTGTTTTCCTGAACATCATCCTGCCGATTCTCGGCATTCAGGCCGGCAACACCAGCGGCCTGCTGGTTATTGCTTTCGTCTTTGGCATGGGCGGCAGCTACATCTCGCTGCTGATGTCCAAGTGGATGGCTAAACGCGCCACCGGCGCACAGGTGATTGAACGGCCAAGCACCGAGGCCGAACGCTGGCTGATGGTCACCGTTGAACGGCTGGCGAAACAAGCCAACATCGGCATGCCGGAAGTGGCTATTTTTCCGTCCGCCGATGTTAACGCCTTCGCCACCGGCGCCAGCCGCGACAGTTCGCTGGTCGCGGTGTCTGCCGGCTTGCTGCGGTCGATGAACAAAGACGAAGCTGAGGCCGTGCTGGCGCACGAAATCTCCCACATCGCCAACGGCGACATGGTGACCATGGCGCTGGTGCAAGGTGTACTGAACACCTTCGTGATGTTCTTCGCGCGCATCATTGCTCAGGCACTGGTTCGTGGCGGCAACAACCAAGGCAGCTATCTGGCCTATTTTGGTGTCACCATGGTGTTGGAAGTGGTGTTCGGACTGCTCGCCAGCATCATCGCCATGTGGTTCTCGCGCCAGCGTGAATATCGCGCCGATGCCGGTTCTGCCCGGCTGGTTGGCTCGTCAAAAATGATCGCCGCGCTGCAACGCCTGAAAACCAGTCACGACTCCGAACTGGATGGTCAGCTGGTCGCCTTCGGCATCAAAGGCAAAGCGCGCGAACTGTTCGCGTCCCACCCCAGCCTGGATGACCGCATCGAGGCACTGCGTCAGCACGGCTGAGGCAATCACTTAGCCAGTTCTGGCAACAGCGGTTAGACTGCGGTCTAACCGCTCACCTCCCCCGGCTCGACATGAACACCGATCTGCAGGCTTTGGCCGAACGCTTGAGCCAGGCCCTGGAACCCAATCCGTTTGCGCATCTTGGCTGGCACCCGACAGCCCAGGGTTGGTGTTTGCGCGTTTACCAGCCAACCGCTCGGCGCGTTGACGTCTGGCCGGCCGACAGTCAGCGCTCACTTACGCTGCTGGAACCGACAGACCCGGCGGGTCTGTTTGAATGGCACTGTGAATCGCAACCTGAATTGCCCTACCGGCTTGCCATCGAAAACCAAGACGGCCACCGCTGGGTCAGTTTCGATCCCTACCAGTTTACTGATCAGGCGGCGGCCGGGTTTGACGCCGATCCTCTGCGGCTGGATCGCCAGCTCGGCGCGCAACTTTGCACCGCGTCCATCAACGGCACTGACGTTTCCGGCGTTCGTTTTGCACTTTGGGCACCGCACGCTTCGAGCGTCAGCGTTATCGGTCAGTTCAACGACTGGGACGCCCGACGTCATCCGCTGCAACGTTTCGACGATGGCTGCTGGCGGTTGTTTGTGCCCGGTCTGGTTGCTGGCGACGACTACAAGTTTGCGCTCACGGATGCGCAGGGCCGACCGTTACCGCACAAAGCCGACCCGGTCGGATTTCAAGCGCGGCAGTTTCCGCAATTCAATTCTGTGGTGGTCGATCGACAGCGCTACCACTGGGGCGATCAGCACTGGTGTGAGCGTTCACCAACAGCCGCCGAAGCGCAGCCGCTGAGCATCTACGAAGTGCACGCTGGCTCCTGGAAGCGACCCAACGGCCAACCGCTGAACTACCGCGAACTCGCCGCTCAACTGATTCCCTACGCCCTGGATCTCGGTTTTACCCATCTGGAATTTCTGCCGTTGATGGAACATCCGTACGACGGCAGTTGGGGTTATCAGCCGTTGGGTTTGTTTGCGCCAACCAGCCGTTACGGCGAACCGGACGACCTGAAATACCTGATCGACCAGTGCCACCAGGCTGGCCTGGGCGTCATCCTCGACTGGGTGCCGGCGCATTTCCCGGCCGACGAACACGGCCTCGCCCACTTCGACGGCAGCGCTCTGTACGAAGACGCCGATCCGCAACGCGGCTGGCATCCGGATTGGCAAACCTACATTTACGACTTCGCCAAACCGCAAGTGCGCGATTTTCTGATTGCGTCGGCGTTGTTCTGGCTCGACGAATTCCACGTCGATGGCCTGCGCGTCGATGCCGTGGCCTCGATGTTGTACCTCGATTATTCACGCGGCCCCGGCCAGTGGACGCCCAACGTCGATGGCGGCAATCACAATTACGCCGCCATCGATTTGCTGCGTCGCCTGAACGACTGCATCGCCGAACGTTTTCCCAAAGCGCTGTGCATCGCCGAAGAATCGACCAGTTTCGATGGCGTTACGCGTGGCGTCTCGGCCGGCGGTCTGGGTTTCGATTTCAAATGGAATCTGGGTTGGATGCACGACAGCCTCGGCTACTTTCAACGCCCGCCCGAGCAACGTCCGAAACACCACCAACAGCTCAGCCATATTCTGAGTTACTCCTACGCCGAACGCTTCGTGTTACCGCTGTCGCACGACGAAGTGGTGCACGGCAAAGGCACAATACTCACACGCCAGCCTGGCGACGATGAACGTCAGCGCGCCAACCTGCGGCTCTGTTATGCCTGGCAGTTTGCGCATCCGGGTAAAAAGCTGACCTTTATGGGCAACGAGTTGGGTGCACCGCGCGAATGGAACGAAAACGCCGAACTGGATTGGACGCTGCTGAACGATCCACACCACGGCGGTATCCAGGCGCTGGTGCGCGACCTGAATCGACTGTATCGACAGCAACCGGCGTTGCATCGCGGCGACAGCAACCCGGACGGTTTTCACTGGCTGCGCGAACACGACAGCCAGCATTCGGTATTCAGCCTGTGGCGTCGCGATCCAGACAGCGACGAGCGCATGCTGGTGGTGCTCAACGCCACCGAAGACAGCCACCATCATTACGCGCTTGGCGTACCCCAAGCGGGCCGCTACGACATTCTGCTGAATACCGATTCGCGTTTTTATGGCGGCCGCGATGCGGAAACCGGCATTTGGCTCGACAGTCTCGATCAACCCGCGGATGACCAGCCCTACCGGCTGTCGCTGCGCTTGCCACCGTTGACGGCGTTGTTTTTAAAGCGGCGACACCATGACAACTGAAACACAACAACCCGGCCGGCCGTATCCGTTGGGCGCCAGTTGGCAACCGGACGGCATCAACTTCGCAGTGTTCGCGCCACGCGCGCAGCGACTGTGGCTGTGCTTGTTCGATGCACACGGCATCGAAACGCGCATCGCACTGACCGAACAAACGCAAGGCATCTGGCACGGCTTAGTGGCGGGATTGACGGCCGGCCAACGCTACGGTTTTCGTGCGGACGGCGAATCCAACCCCGACCAGGGTTTGTGGTTCAATCCGGCCAAATTGCTGCTCGACCCCTATGCCACGGCGCTGACCGGATCGGTCGAACCACACCCCAGTCTCTACGCATTCGATGACACCGACAGCGCGCCCTTTTTACCCAAGGCGTTGACACCGTCAGTCGAGCCATTTGACTGGCAAGGCCACGAAACGGTCCGACCGTCGACATCGCCACCGCTGGTTTATGAACTGCACGTCAAAGGATTTTCACAACAAAATCCGGCCGTTCCGGAAGCCTGGCGCGGTACCTTCCTGGGTGTGTCGCATCCGGCCAGCGTGGCGCATTTGACGTCACTCGGCGTCACGGCGGTGCAATTGATGCCGTGTTTTGCCTTTATGACTGAGCGTCGCCTGGCGGAGTTGGGCTTGCGCAATTACTGGGGCTACAACCCGGTTGGGTATTTCGCGCCGGAGCCGCGCTACGCCGTTGCCGATGCGGTGGAAGAATTCAAAGTGATGGTGCGGGCGCTGCATCAGGCCGGCATCGAAGTGATTATGGATGTGGTGTACAACCACAGCGCCGAGGCCAACCGTCACGGCCCGCTATTGAATTTCAAAGGCCTCGCCAACGACGTTTATTACCGTCATCCAGAACCATCGCCGGGCGATTACGTCGATTACAGCGGCTGCCACAACAGCCTGGACCTGAGCCAGAACGCCACACTGCGTCTGGTCTTGGACAGCATGCGGTACTGGCGAACGCAGTTCTGCGTCGATGGCTTCCGGTTCGATTTGGCCGTTTCGTTAGGCCGTGAGCGAGACGCCTTTTCCAATCAATCCGCATTTTTCAAAGCGGTCTACCAGGATCCCGTTTTGGCAGGTTGTCGTTTGATTGCGGAGCCTTGGGACCTCGGACCAGACGGCTATCGAGTTGGCCAGTTTCCCGCTGGCTGGCTGGAATGCAACGACGCCTTCCGAGACACCGTGCGTCGCTTCTGGCGCGGCGATGCCTGGCAATTGAATGACTTTATCGATGTCTTTTCCGGCTCGCCCCGCCGCTTTGGCAATTCGCCGCAAAGCCCGCAACAGCGCAGTCAAAGCCTCAATCTGATCACCTACCACGACGGCTACACCCTGGTAGATTGGGTCAGTTACGAACAACGCCACAACGAAGCCAACGGCGAAGACAATCGCGACGGCCACGGTGAAAATTTCAGCCGCAATTGGGGCGTGGAAGGCCCGACTTCAGATCCGCTCATTCAAGCCCAACGACGGCGAATGCAGCGCAATATGCTGGCGACCTTGTTGCTGTCACCAGGGCCGGCGCATCTGCTCGGCGGTGACGAATTGAGCCGCAGCCAGAACGGCAATAACAACGCCTACTGTCAGGATAATGAGTTGAGTTGGTTCGACTGGCCGCATGCCGATTCAGGCTTACTTGAATTCGTTCAACAGTGTGTGCGGCTACGCCAGGAATTACAGTTAAACCAAGGCAAGCGGCGCTGGTTTCGATATGACGGCCAGGCCGTTGAAGGCGACCCCGGCCAGGCTGACAACGCCATCGCTTTGATAGTCAACGGCGATAAAACTGCCTACTTACTGTTTAACGCCACACCACAATCGATAACCTTCAATCTGGATTTTTGCCGTGCCCGACTGCAATTATCGACTGGCGATATCTCAGACAGCGATGCCATTGAAACAACAGGCACGGTACCGGCCTGGACGTTAGCGGTACTTCAAAGTGATTAACTGAGCCGTATCGAGCAGACACAAAAAAGCCGCCCTGGGGCGGCTTTTTTCGTTGATGAACACTTAGCCTTCAGCGGCGTCGTCTTCAACAACCTGACCGTTGACCGGACGGTCAACCAGTTCAACGATGGCCATCGGTGCGTTGTCGCCAGCGCGGAAGCCGCACTTGAGAACACGCAGGTAGCCACCAGGACGCGCTTGGTAACGCGGACCCAGTTCGCCGAACAGCTTGCCAACGGCTTCTTTAGAGCGCGTGCGGCTGAACGCCAGACGACGGTTGGCTACGGAATCTTCCTTAGCCAGCGTGATCAGGGGTTCTGCGTAGCGACGCAGTTCTTTCGCCTTTGGCAGGGTCGTTTTAATTACTTCGTGCTCGAACAAGGAGTTCGCCATGTTCTGGAACATGGCCTTGCGGTGAGCACTGGTACGGTTAAAGTGACGACCACTTTTACGGTGACGCATTGTTACATTCCTTACCAGCCGGAAATAAGGTTACGACAGAACCTTATCGTCATTCTTCAAACTTGCAGGTGGCCAGTTCTCGAGGACCATGCCCAGAGAAAGACCCTTGGATGCCAGAACGTCTTTGATTTCAGTCAAAGACTTTTTACCGAGGTTCGGCGTCTTGAGCAGTTCTACTTCGGTGCGCTGAATCAGGTCACCGATGTAGTAGATGTTTTCTGCTTTCAGACAGTTGGCCGAACGGACGGTCAGCTCGAGATCGTCGACCGGGCGCAGCAGGATAGGATCGATCTTGTCTTCTTCCTTCTCCGGCTCGCGCTCTGAGTGGTGATCCAGGTCAACAAAGGCCGCAACCTGCTGCTGCAGGATGGTGGCTGCACGGCGGATCGCATCTTCCGGTTCCAGCGTGCCCTTTGTTTCCAGTTCAATCACCAGCTTGTCCAGGTCAGTACGCTGCTCAACACGCGCGTTTTCAACGCTGTAAGCAACGCGGACGACTGGGCTGTAAGTAGCATCCAACTGCAGTTTACCGATGGGTTTGCTCTCGTCTTCCCCACTGCTGCGGGCTTCCGCGGGGACATAACCACGACCAGTGGTCACACGCAGCGTCATGCTCACATTGGCGTTGGCACCGAGGTGCGCAACGATGTGCTCCGGATTGGCGATTTCCACGCCGTGATCCAGTTGGATGTCGCCCGCGGTCAGTGTACCGGCGCCTTTCTTGCTCAGCGTCAGAGTCACTTCTTCACGGTCGAACAGCTTGACGGCAACGTCTTTGAGGTTCAGCAGGATTTCTTGAACATCCTCCTGGACCCCTTCGATGGTGCTGTATTCGTGCAGTACACCGTCGATTTCCACTTCGGTGATAGCGGCGCCCGGCATGGACGACAGCAGAATACGACGCAGCGCGTTACCCAGGGTATGACCGAAGCCACGCTCGAGCGGTTCGAGAGTGATCTTCGCCCGGTTGGCGCTGATTTCCTGCACATCGATATGACGTGGCGTCAAAAAGTCGTTAGCTGAACGCTGCATAGATGCCCCTAAATTTGCAGTGAGATTACTTGGAGTACAATTCCACGATCAGGTTTTCGTTGATCTCTGAAGGCAGGTCGGCACGCTCCGGACGGGAGTTGTATTTGCCTTCCATTTTCTTCGCATCAACTTCAACCCAGGCAACGGGTGCACGCTGTGCAGCGATGTCCAGTGCGTTTTGAATGCGCAGCTGGTTCTTGCTCTTTTCGCGTACGGCAATGACGTCGCCCGGCTTAACCTGATAGGAGGGGATATTCACCGCCTCGCCATTGACCAGGATGGCCTTGTGCGACACCAACTGACGAGATTCAGCGCGAGTGGCGCCAAAACCCATGCGATACACCACGTTATCCAGACGACCTTCCAGCAGTTGCAGCAGGTTTTCACCCGTAGCGCCTTTGCGGCGGGCAGCGTCGGTGTAGTAGTTACGGAATTGCTTTTCCAGAACGCCGTAGATGCGACGTACTTTCTGTTTCTCGCGAAGCTGAACACCGTAGTCGGACAAACGACCACGACGTGCGCCTTGTACACCAGGAGGGTTCTCGGCTTTGCACTTGGAGTCGAGTGCACGCACCCCACTCTTCAGCAGCAGATCTGTGCCTTCGCGACGAGACAGCTTACACTTCGGACCAATATAACGTGCCATTGATTTCTGTCTCCTATCTTACACGCGGCGCTTCTTGGGCGGGCGGCAACCGTTGTGAGGAATGGGCGTCACATCGGTAATGTTGCTGATTCGATAGCCACACGCGTTCAATGCTCGAACCGCGGATTCGCGACCTGGACCGGGGCCTTTGACCTCAACGTCCAGATTCTTCAGACCATACTCCTGAGCTGCAGTACCGGCGCGTTCAGCGGCGATCTGTGCAGCGAAGGGGGTGCTCTTACGAGATCCACGGAAACCGGAGCCACCGGAAGTTGCCCAACTCAGGGTGTTTCCTTGGCGGTCCGTAATGGTCACGATGGTGTTGTTAAAAGAGGCGTGGATGTGCGCGATGCCATCCGCTACCTGCTTTTTCACCTTCTTGCGCGACCGGTTTTGACCTGGCTTTGCCATCTTCGATTTCCTATGCAAAAACTGTTGTCAATAAACCAGACGATCAGCGTCTGATCGGCTTGCGGGGGCCTTTACGAGTACGAGCGTTGGTTTTGGTACGCTGTCCACGCAGAGGCAGGCTACGACGGTGGCGAATGCCACGGTTGCAACCCAGATCCATCAACCGCTTGATGTTCATCTGAATTTCACGACGCAAGTCACCTTCTACAGTGAACTTGCCAACTTCGTTCCGGATCTCGTCCATTTTTTCGTCAGACAGATCTTTCACTTTAGTTGTGGGTTCAACCCCAACCGCGGCACAGATGCCATAAGCAGTGGTGCGACCGATACCATAGATATAGGTCAGCGAGATCACCGCATGCTTGTTGTCAGGAATATTGACGCCTGCTATACGGGCCATTCAACTTACTCCAACTATTTTTAACCTTGAAAAGGCTGAATCTTTAATAGAGCCAGACGACTCTATTAATAAACCCCCAATTAAGGGGGCGCGAGATGATAGCGCCTGACTTTTGCTAAATCAAGCGCCTATCAGCCGGCTGGGATCAACCCTGGCGCTGTTTGTGCTTGGGATCCGTGCAGATCACACGAACAGAGCCGTTACGACGGATGATCTTGCAGTTACGGCAGATTTTCTTGACCGACGCACGTACTTTCATGCTTGACTCCAATTACCGGTATAAACACCGTTCGCCGCGCTAGTTACCAATCGATTTCAGATTGGCTTTTTTCATCAGCGAAGCGTACTGGTGCGACATCAAGTGACTTTGCACCTGAGACATAAAGTCCATCACAACCACCACCACGATCAGCAGGGAAGTGCCACCGAAGTAAAACGGAACATCAGCAGCAATCACCAGCGCCTGGGGCAGCAACGACACAGCAGTAATGTAGATCGCACCGAAGAAGGTCAGGCGAGCGGACACCCCATCGATATAACGGGAAGTCTGTTCCCCCGGACGAATGCCCGGAATAAAAGCACCGGAGCGCTTCAGATTCTCGGCCACATCTTTCGGGTTAAACGTTACTGCGGTGTAGAAATAGCAGAAGAAGATCACGGCCACAGCGAACACCAGGATGTACAGCGGCTGGCCGGGGCTGAGCAGCAGAGCAATGTCCTGCAACCAACCCATACCGTCACTGCTGCCAAACCAGTTACCCACCGATGCCGGGAACAGCAACAGACTGGACGCGAAGATCGGCGGAATTACACCCGCCATGTTGATCTTCAGCGGCAGATGGCTGCTCTGCGCCTGAAACACCTTACGACCTTGCTGACGCTTGGCGTAATTGATGGTGATCCGACGCTGACCGCGTTCGATGAAGACGATGAAAGCCACGACTGCCGCCGCCAACAAACCAACCAACAGCAACGCAATGATGCTCAGGTCGCCTTGACGGGCGCTTTCGAAGCTCTGACCGATGGCACCCGGCAGACCGGCGACGATGCCGGCAAAAATCAGCATCGAAATGCCGTTGCCGATACCGCGCTCGGTGATCTGCTCACCCAGCCACATCATGAACATCGTGCCGCAAGTGAAGGTCACTACGGCAACGAAGTAGAACGACGGGCCAGTGGTAAAGGCCACGCCCTGGCTGGCCAGGCCGGCCGCCAGTGCAAGCGATTGCACGATGGCCAGACCCAGAGTGCCGAAGCGGGTGTATTGGCTCATCTTGCGCCGACCCGCTTCGCCTTCCTTCTTCAGCTGTTCCAGTTGAGGACTCACGACCGTCAGGAGCTGCATGATAATCGACGCCGAAATGTACGGCATGATGCCGAGGGCGAAGACGCTCATGCGTTCCAGTGCACCACCGGAGAACATGTTGAACATGCTCAGGATGGTGTCGCGGTTACGTTCGAACAGTGCCGCCAACTGGTCCGGGTTAATACCCGGAACCGGAATGTGGGCACCGACTCGGTACACCAGGATCGCCAGCAGCACGAAACGCAAGCGAGCCCAAAGCTCGCTCAAGCCACCTTGTGATCCAGTCGGTTGTCCTTGTCTGGTCATGGGGGATTATTCCTCTACCTTGCCGCCTGCAGCTTCGATCGCTGCCTTGGCACCCTTGGTGACTTTCAGGCCTTTGACGGTAACCGCCTTGCCGATTTCACCAGACAGGATGACGCGGGCACGCTTGATCTGATGGCCGATGATATCGGCTTGCTTCAGGGCGTTCAGGTCGACGACATCCGCCTCAACCTTGGCCAGCTCATGCAACCGGATTTCGGCTGTGAACGGCGCCTGGCGAGAAGTGAAACCGAATTTCGGCAGACGACGCTGCAACGGCATCTGACCGCCTTCGAAACCAGGCTTAACACCGCCACCACTGCGCGACTTCTGACCTTTGTGACCACGGCCACCGGTCTTACCCAGACCAGAACCGATACCACGGCCGACGCGCTTACCTTCGCTACGGGAACCCTCAGCAGGGCTCAATGTGTTCAGAAACATCTTATTCACCCTCAACTACGCGAACCATGTAGTTCACTTTGTTGATCATGCCGCGAACGGAAGGCGTATCTTCCAGTTCACGAACCTGACCGATTCGGCTCAGGCCCAGACCCTTAACGCACAATTTGTGCTTGGGCTGGGTGCCGATCGGGCTGCGAAACAGCTGAACTTTTACAGTCTTATTCGCCATGGCCGCTTACTCCACAATGTCTTCGACGGATTTGCCGCGCTTGGCTGCAACGTCTTCCGGAGAACGCATCTTGGCCAGACCGTTAACAGTCGCGCGTACAACGTTGACCGGGTTGGTCGAGCCGTAGCACTTAGCCAATACGTTTTCGACACCGGCGACTTCCAGAACGGCGCGCATCGCACCGCCGGCAATCACACCGGTACCGTCAGATGCCGGCTGCATGTATACCTTGGAGGCACCATGACGGGCATTGACCGGGTATTGCAGCGTACCGTTGGTCAGGTGGACCTGAACCATGTTACGGCGCGCAGCGTCCATAGCTTTCTGGATAGCGACCGGCACTTCACGTGCCTTGCCGCGACCGAAGCCAACTTTGCCGTTGCCGTCGCCGACAACTGTCAAAGCGGTGAAACCGAAAATACGGCCACCCTTCACTACTTTGGCTACACGGTTAACCTGAACCAGTTTTTCCTGCAGATCGCCGCCAGCTTGTACTTGATCGTTATTTGCCATCATTCACACCTTAGAATTTCAGGCCACCTTCGCGGGCAGCGTCTGCCAAAGCCTTGACCCGACCGTGATAACGGAAACCGGAGCGGTCAAAGGCCACCTCTTCGATGCCGGCTGCCTTGGCGCGCTCTGCAATCAGAGCACCAACCTTGGTGGCTGCATCAATGTTGCTGGTTGTGCCGTCACGCAGCGCTTTGTCCAAAGTAGAAGCTTGGACAACGATCTGGCTGCCATTGGGTGCGATGACTTGTGCGTAAATGTGTTGGTTGGAACGATTCACACACAGACGATGCACGCCCAATTCGCGGATCTTGATGCGGCTGCGACGAGCACGGCGTAAACGGGAAATTTTCTTTTCGCTCATGACCTATGCCCTTATTTTTTCTTGGCTTCTTTGCGACGAACATGTTCGTCGGCATACCGAACGCCCTTACCTTTATACGGCTCCGGCGGACGGAAGGCGCGGATTTCAGCCGCCACCTGACCGAGCCGCTGTTTATCGGCGCTCTTCAGGACGATTTCGGTATTGCTCGGAGTCTCAGCCGTGACACCCTGCGGCAGGGTGTAGTCAATCGGGTGAGAGAAACCAAGGGTTAAATTCACGGTGTTGCCAGACGCCTTAGCGCGGTAACCAACACCATTCAATTGCAGACGCTTTTCAAAACCGTCGGTAACGCCAACCACCATGTTATTAACCAGCGCACGCATGGTGCCGGACATGGAGTGTGCGAATTTGCCGCCATCACGGGCAGCAAAGGTCAGAACGTTGCCGTCCTGTTTAATTTCAACGGTGTTATGCAGCGCGATTTCCAGAGTGCCGTTTTTGCCCTTCACAGAAATCTTTTCGCCGCCGAGCTTAACGTCCACACCTGCGGGTACTGTAACTGGAGCATTCGCTATACGAGACATCGTTCAATCACTCCTTAGAAGACTTCGCAGATGACTTCACCGCCGACGCCGGCAGAACGCGCAGCCCGATCGGTCATGACACCTTTGGAGGTTGAAACGATGGAAATACCCAGTCCGCCTGCCACTTTAGACAGTTCATCGGCACCCTTGTACTGGCGCAAACCAGGACGGGAGATACGCTTGATGGACTCGATAACCGGCTTGCCTTCGAAGTAACGCAGCGTGATGTGCATTACCTTTTTGACGTCGCCTTCAACAGCGAAATCATCCACGTAACCTTCGGCCTTCAGCACGGTTGCAACGGCAACCTTTTGCTTCGAGGAGGGCAGGCTAACAGTGGCATGGCCCGCTTGCTGGGCATTACGGATACGCGTGAACATATCCGCAAGTGTGTCTTGCATGCTCATTTAGTGTTTCCTCACTGTGCAGTCAAATGCGGTAGCCGGCGCAAATGCGCCGGCCCGGTCCACTTGACTTACCAACTTACCAACTGGACTTCTTCAAACCCGGAACGTTGCCCAACATGGCTTGTTCACGCAGCTTGATACGAGACAAACCGAACTTGCGGTAAACCGCGTGCGGACGTCCAGTCACTTGACAACGACGCTGCAGACGCACCGGACTGGCGTCACGGGGCAACTTCTGCAGAGCCTGTTGTGCTTCCCAAACCTGCTCGTCAGAGCTGGCTTGATCTTTGATGATCGCCTTCAGCTTGGCACGCTTTTCAGCGTACTTGGCGACGGTCTTTTCGCGCTTAGCTTCGCGCGCTTTCATGCTCTCTTTAGCCATGACCTTTCCCCTTAACTTTTGAATGGGAAGGACAGCGCCTTCAACAGAGCGCGACCTTCATCATTGGTGCGAGCGGTTGTGGTCACGGTAACGTCCAGACCACGCAGTTTATCGACCTTATCGTATTCAATTTCCGGGAAGATAATCTGCTCTTTCACACCCATGCTGTAGTTGCCACGACCATCAAACGACTTCGGGTTAATACCACGGAAGTCACGAACACGCGGCAGCGCGATGTCAATCAGACGATCCATAAATTCCCACATGCGCTCACCGCGCAGGGTCACTTTGGCACCGATCGGCCAGTCTTCACGGATTTTGAAACCCGCGATCGACTTGCGCGCTTTAGTCACCAGCGGCTTCTGACCAGAGATGGCCTGCAGGTCGGCAACAGCGTTGTCGATCTGCTTCTTATCACCGATGGCTTCGCCCACGCCCATGTTCAGAGTGATCTTGGTGACGCGGGGAATTTCCATGACGTTCTTGTAACCGAACTCTTTCTGGAGTGCAGCGACGACGTCGGTTTTGTAGAGCTCTTTGAGTCTAGACATGTCGAATACGCCCCTTATGCACCAATTTCTTTCTGCGTGGACTTGTAGATGCGCACCTTGCTGCCGTCTTCTTTGATCTGGAAGCCAACACGGTCGCCCTTGTTGGTTTCAGAGTTGAAGATGGCTACGTTCGATGCAGCAATCGGCGCTTCTTTATCGATGATGCCGCCCGGGATGTTCATGTTCGGGTTAGGCTTCTGGTGCTTCTTGATCATGTTCACACCAGAGACGATAAACAAAGTGCCTTTCTTGGCGTCGGTGATCACTTTATTGATCTTGCCACGCTTGCCTTTGTCTTTACCGGCAATCACGACAACTTCGTCGCCGCTTTTAAATTTGTTCATGGTTTACTCCACTTCCTACTACCGTCTCGTGCTTAGAGCACTTCCGGCGCCAGGGAAATGATTTTCATAAATTTCTCAGTACGCAGTTCACGGGTTACCGGGCCAAAGATCCGGGTACCGATCGGTGCGTTCTGAGCGTTCAGCAGAACCGCAGAGTTGGTGTCGAAACGGATAACAGAGCCATCCGGGCGACGCACACCCTTGCGAGTCCGTACAACAACGGCGTTCATGACCTGGCCTTTTTTGACCTTGCCGCGCGGAATTGCTTCCTTAACGGACACTTTGATCAGATCGCCAATGCGGGCGTAACGGCGGTGTGAACCACCCAACACCTTGATGCACTGTACGCGCTTGGCACCGCTGTTATCGGCAACGTCCAAAACGGTTTGTGTTTGAATCATCTGTCAAACTCCCAGGCGCAATTAAACGGTTGTCGCACGTTCATCAATGCGAACCAGGCGCCAAGTCTTGGACTTGGACAACGGACGACACTCTTCGATGGTAACGGTGTCGCCGATCTGGCACTCATTGCTTTCATCGTGCGCATGCAGCTTGGTGGAACGCTTTACGAACTTGCCGTAAATCGGGTGTTGAACCCGGCGCTCAACCATAACGGTAATGGTCTTGTCAGCCTTGTTGCTGACAACCTGACCAGTCACGGTACGGGTATTGGTCTCAGACATTTCAGGCACCTGCTTTCTCTGTCAGCACTGTTTTCACACGAGCGATGTCCTTGCGGACTTGCTTCAGCAGGTGCGTCTGAGTCAGCTGACCCGTCGCCTTTTGCATGCGATATTTGAACTGATCGCGAAGCAACTCCAACAGGTTGGTTTTCAGCTCGTCTACGGATTTATCACGAAGATCTTTAGCGTTCATCACATCACCTGCCGTTTAACAACAACGGTCGCCACCGGAAGTTTGGCAGCTGCCAGGCGGAATGCCTCCAGCGCAATTTCTTCCGATACACCTTCCATTTCGTACAAAACCTTACCCGGCTGAATCTGGGCGACCCAGTATTCAACGTTACCCTTACCTTTACCCATACGAACTTCCAAAGGTTTCTTGGAGATGGGCTTGTCCGGGAAAACGCGGATCCAGATTTTGCCGCCACGCTTGATGTGGCGGGTCATGGCACGACGCGCTGCTTCGATTTGACGAGCAGTGATACGACCACGACCGGTTGCTTTCAGCGCATATTCGCCGAAGCTTACTTTACTGCCGCGCTGTGCCAGGCCACGGTTACGGCCCTTCTGCACTTTGCGGAACTTTGTGCGTTTAGGTTGCAGCATCTACGTACTCCTTACCGTGAAGCCTTTTTCTTGGGCGCCTTGGCTTGAGCACGAACTTGCTCGATACCACCCAGGATTTCGCCTTTGAAAATCCACACCTTGATGCCGATCACACCGTAAGTGGTGTGTGCTTCGGCCGTGGCGTAGTCGATGTCAGCACGCAGGGTGTGCAACGGTACACGACCTTCGAGGTACCATTCGGTACGCGCGATTTCGGCACCACCCAGACGACCGCTGACCTGGATACGAACACCTTTGGCGCCGTTGCGCATGGCGTTCTGCATGACGCGCTTCATAGCGCGACGGAACATAACGCGGCGCTCCAGCTGACCGGCTACAGATTGTGCAACCAGTTTGGAGTCCAGATCCGGCTTACGGATTTCTTCAATGTTGATGTGCACCGGAATGCCCATCATCTTGGAGACTTCCTGACGCAGCAGCTCGACATCTTCACCTTTCTTACCGATGACGATGCCCGGGCGAGCAGTGTGGATGGTGATCTTGGCGTTCTGTGCAGGACGCTCAATCACGATCTTGCTCACTGAAGCCTTTTCCAGCTTCTTCTCCAGGTAGCTACGCACCTGGATATCGTTCAGCAACTTGTCAGCATAACTACTTGAATCGGCATACCAGACCGAGCCGTGGTCTTTGGTGATGCCGAGTCGGATCCCGGTGGGATTAACTTTCTGACCCATCTGTCATTCTCCCCTTATTTCTCGGCAACCTTGACCGTGATGTGACTCGTACGCTTAAAGATACGGTCAGCACGGCCTTTGGCTCGCGGACGGATACGCTTCATGGTCATACCTTCATCTACGAAGATGGTGGAGACCTTCAGTTCGTCAACGTCTGCGCCGTCGTTGTGTTCGGCATTGGCAATTGCCGATTCCAGAACCTTCTTGACGATCGCAGCGCCCTTTTTGGGGCTGAATGTCAGGAGGTCCAGCGCTTCGGCCACGGACTTACCGCGGACCATGTCTGCTACCAGGCGTGCTTTCTGGGCAGACAAACGCGCACCGCGCAATACAGCTTGTGTTTCCATAGTGTCTACCCTCGTTTACCGCTTAGCCTTTTTGTCAGCAGCATGACCCTTGAACGTCCGAGTCAGCGCGAACTCACCCAACTTGTGGCCGACCATGTCTTCAGTGACATAGACGGGAACATGTTGACGGCCATTATGGACTGCAAAGGTCAACCCGACGAATTCCGGGAAGATTGTGGAGCGACGCGACCAGGTTTTGATGGGTCGCTTGTCACTGGCTTCCAGTGCAGCCTCTACCTTCTTCATCAAGTGCAGGTCAACAAATGGACCCTTCTTAAGTGAACGTGGCACAGCCTATTTCCTCTTAATTCAGTTACTTCGAAGAACGACGACGAACGATGTACTTGTTCGTGCGCTTGTTCTTGCGAGTCTTGTAGCCCTTAGTGGGAACACCCCAAGGAGTGACCGGGTGACGACCACCGGAAGTCTTGCCTTCACCACCGCCGTGCGGGTGATCTACCGGGTTCATAACAACACCACGAACCGTCGGACGAACACCGCGCCAGCGAGAGGCACCGGCTTTACCCAGTTGACGCAGGCTGTGTTCAGAATTGCTCACTTCACCCAGGGTGGCGCGGCATTCAGACAGAACCTTACGCATTTCGCCAGAACGCAGACGCAAAGTGGCGTAAGTGCCTTCGCGCGCAACCAGCTGAGCTGAGTTACCAGCAGAGCGGACCATTTGGCCGCCTTTGCCAGGCTTCAACTCGATGTTGTGAATCACGGAACCGACCGGGATTGAACGCAACGGCATGGTGTTACCCACCTTGATCGGAGCGTGCTCACCGGAAATGATTTCGTCACCCGCTTTGATACCAGCCGGAGCCAGAACGTAACGGCGCTCACCATCGGCGTACAGAACCAGGGCGATGTTCGCAGTCCGGTTCGGATCGTATTCCAGACGCTCAACTTTGGCAGTGATGCCATCTTTGTTGCGCTTGAAATCGACCTTACGGTAATGCGACTTATGACCACCACCGATGTGACGAGTGGTGATGCGACCCATGTTGTTACGGCCACCAGTTTTGGATTGCTTTTCAATCAACGGAGCGTAAGGCGCACCGTTGTGCAGATCCGGGTTGTAAGTCTTGGTGACGTGGCGACGTCCAGCTGACGTCGGCTTGGTTTTTACGATAGCCATTGTTCGCAACCCCTACCTTATTCTGCCGCCATGAAATCAATTTCTTGGCCGCTGACCAGACGAACATAGGCTTTTTTCACGTCGTTGCGCTTGCCGAAGCCGCGCGCAGTACGCTTAACCTTGCCCTTCTGAATCAAGGTGTGAACAGACTGGACTTTAACGTCGAACAGCTGCTCTACGGCCTTCTTGATTTCCGGTTTTGTTGCATCCTTGGCCACACGAAAAACGTATTGACCAGTACCTTCCGCTACGATGGTCGCCTTTTCGGAGATGTGCGGACCGAAAACGACCTGATAGATACGTTCCTGGTTCATGCAAAAGCCTCCTCGACCTTCTTGAGCGCGGCCACAGTGATCACGACTTTCTCGTAAGCCACCAGATTGACCGGAGTAATACCGGCAACGTCAGAGACTTCGACGTGCGGTACGTTGCGAGCGGACAGATAGAGGTTTTGATCAACTTCTTCTGACACGATCAAAGCGTTGGACACATCCAACTCTTTCATTTTGGCGATGAAAGCCTTGGTTTTCGGTGCGTCGATGGCCAGGTTTTCAACCACAACCAAACGCTCCTGACGAACCAATTCAGACAAGATCGACTTCATAGCACCGCGGTACATTTTGCGGTTGACCTTCTGTGACCAGTCCTGAGGACGAGCCGCGAAAGTTTTGCCGCCGCCAACCCAGATGGGTGAACGGATGGTACCGGCGCGAGCACGACCTGTGCCCTTCTGACGCCACGGCTTTTTGCCGCCGCCAGAAACGTCGGAACGGCTCTTCTGAGCGCGCGTGCCTTGACGGGCACCGGCCAGGAAAGCGTTAACGACCTGGTGTACCAGGGCTTCATTGAAATCTTTGCCGAACGTTGCGTCGGACACTTCAACCTTGGCCTTGGCTTTGCCTGCAACTGCGATATCCATTGCTTACCTCTCAGCCTTTAACAGCGGGTTGAACAACAACGTGCGCGCCAGTAGCACCCGGCACAGCACCGCGAACGAGCAGCAGATTGCGCTCAGCGTCGACACGAACGATTTCCAGCGACTGAACTGTCTTGCGGACGTTGCCCATCTGACCGGCCATTTTCTTGCCTTTCCAGACACGGCCTGGAGTTTGGCACTGGCCGATGGAACCCGGCGCGCGATGCGACAGTGAGTTACCGTGAGTGGCGTCTTGAGTGCGGAAGTTGTGGCGCTTAATAGCACCAGCGAAGCCTTTACCCTTGGAGGTTCCGGTCACATCCACCATCTGGCCTGCTTCAAACACAGACACAGTCAATTCATCACCCAGATTGAATTCGGCGCTTTCACCCAAAGTGAACTCACGGGTATAAGAGCCCGCTTCAACGTTCGCCTTGGCAAAATGGCCAGCTTCGGCCTTGGTGACACGATTAGCGCGACGCTTGCCAGCGGTAAGCTGAACAGCGACATAGCCATCGGTTTCCAGGCTTTTGACTTGCGAGACCCGGTTGGGCTCGACTTCGATGACGGTCACCGGCACGGAGACACCAGCGTCAGTAAAGACGCGGGTCATACCGGTCTTGCGACCAATCAGACCAATTGACATTTCTTACTTCCTCTATGTATGGGGCTTCTACCCGCTATGGCCGCCCAAGTGTTCAAGTGAATGATTCCTGGGGCGTTACATTAGAGACACAGTGATTAGCCGAGGCTAATCTGTACGTCCACACCTGCTGCCAAGTCCAACTTCATCAACGCGTCGACGGTTTTTTCAGTCGGCTCGACAATGTCCAGCATGCGCTTGTGAGTACGAATTTCGTACTGATCGCGCGCATCCTTGTTCACGTGCGGAGAGACCAGCACGGTATAACGCTCTTTACGAGTCGGCAGCGGAATTGGGCCGCGGACCTGAGCGCCAGTACGCTTGGCCGTATCGACGATCTCCTGAGTCGAAGCATCAATCAGGCGATGATCGAACGCTTTCAAGCGTATTCTGATCTTTTGGTTCTGCATGTGACCAAAGCTCCAAGATTGTTAAACAGCAATTACGGCTACCCCCGGGAAATCAGGGGAGGCGTATTGTATGTATCTCGAGCAGGGGTGTCAACGCGGTGTTGAAAGGAAGATTTTGGGCGGGAAAGTGCTTAAAAATCAGAGATTTATGGGGAGGGAGACGCTTAACGGGAGACGCTTGACGCAAATTAGCGTTTGGCGTTTCCCGTCAAGCGTCCGGCAGGGGCGGCTAGCCGCCCCTCAGATCATTCAATGATCTTGGCAACCACGCCGGCGCCAACGGTACGACCACCTTCGCGAATCGCGAAGCGCAGACCTTCGTCCATGGCGATCGGAGCAATCAGGGTGACGTCCATCTTGACGTTGTCACCCGGCATGACCATTTCTACGCCTTCCGGCAGTTCGCACGCGCCAGTCACGTCCGTGGTACGGAAGTAGAACTGCGGACGGTAGCCTTTGAAGAACGGCGTGTGACGGCCACCTTCGTCTTTGCCCAGTACGTAGACTTCGGCTTCGAACTTGGTGTGCGGGGTGATGGTGCCCGGCTTGGCCAGTACCTGTCCACGCTCCACTTCGTCACGCTTGGTGCCACGCAACAGGGCGCCGATGTTCTCGCCCGCACGACCTTCGTCGAGCAGTTTGCGGAACATTTCAACACCAGTAACAGTGGTCTTGGTGGTGTCTTTGATGCCGACGATTTCGATTTCTTCGCCAGACTTGACGATGCCACGCTCAACACGACCAGTCACAACAGTACCGCGACCAGAGATGGAGAAGACGTCTTCGATTGGCATCAGGAACGGCAGGTCAATCGCGCGCTCCGGTTCCGGGATGTAAGAGTCCAGTGCTTCGACCAGTTTCTTAACCGCGGTGGTGCCCATTTCGTTGTCGTCTTTGCCTTCCAGTGCCATCAGCGCAGAACCGACGATCAGCGGGGTGTCGTCACCCGGGAAGTCGTACTGGCTCAGCAGGTCGCGCACTTCCATTTCGACCAGTTCCAGCAGTTCTTCGTCGTCGACCATGTCGGCCTTGTTCAGGAACACGACGATGTAGGGTACGCCAACCTGACGAGACAGCAGGATGTGTTCACGCGTTTGCGGCATCGGGCCGTCAGCCGCGGAACAGACCAGGATCGCGCCGTCCATCTGAGCGGCACCGGTGATCATGTTTTTCACGTAGTCGGCGTGTCCCGGGCAGTCAACGTGTGCGTAGTGACGCGCCGGTGAGTCGTATTCCACGTGAGAGGTCGAAATGGTAATACCACGCTCACGTTCTTCCGGAGCGTTGTCGATACCGTCGAATGCAACAGCAGTACCGCCCCAGACTTCCGCGCAAACGCGGGTCAGAGCTGCAGTCAGAGTGGTTTTACCGTGGTCTACGTGACCAATGGTGCCCACGTTGACGTGGGGCTTGTTACGTTCAAAAGTCGCCTTGGACATGGTGTCTTTCCTCTTTGTTTTGTCCTAACGGATCAAGACTTCTTAACAATTTCTTCGACAATGTTCATCGGTGCTTCTGCGTAACCTTTGAACTCCATGACGTAGGACGCACGGCCCTGAGACATGGAACGCAGGTCGGTCGCGTAACCGAACATTTCAGACAACGGCACGTCGGCATTGATGACTTTGCCCGACGGGCTGTCTTCCATACCACTCACGGTACCGCGACGACGGTTCAAGTCACCCATGACGTCACCCATGTAGTCTTCCGGGGTCACGACTTCGACTTTCATCATCGGTTCCAGCAGTGCCGGGCTGGCCTTGTCTTTCAGTTGCTTGACCGCCATGGAGGCAGCCACTTTGAACGCCATCTCGTTGGAATCCACCTCGTGGTAGGAACCATCGTACAGCGTTGCTTTCATACCCAGCAGCGGATAGCCGGCGAGAACACCGTTCTTCATCTGTTCCTGGATACCTTTCTCGACCGCCGGAATGTATTCCTTCGGTACGGAACCGCCGACCACTTCGTTGACGAACACCAGCTTCTCGGCATCGCCGTCTTCAGCCGGTTCAAAGCGGATCATGACGTGACCGTACTGACCGCGACCACCCGACTGCTTGGCGAACTTGGAGTCCACTTCGCACGCCTTGCGGATACGCTCACGGTAAGCCACCTGCGGTGCACCCACGTTGGCTTCAACTTTGAACTCGCGCTTCATGCGGTCAACGATGATGTCCAAGTGCAACTCGCCCTGACCACCGATGATGGTCTGGCCGGTTTCTTCGTCAGTACGAACGCTGAACGAGGGATCTTCCTGAGCCAGTTTGCCCAGAGCGATGCCCATTTTTTCCTGGTCCGCTTTAGACTTCGGTTCTACCGCTACGTGAATAACGGGATCCGGGAAGTCCATGCGCTCCAGCGTGATCGGGTGGCTCGGATCGCACAGAGTGTCACCGGTAGTGACGTCCTTCATGCCGATCAGAGCGGCGATGTCGCCGGCCAGTACTTCTTTGATTTCTTCGCGGCTGTTGGCGTGCATCTGCACCATACGACCAACACGCTCACGCTTGCTCTTGACCGAGTTCAACACCTGGTCGCCGCTCTTCAATACACCGCCATAAACGCGGATGAAGGTCAGCGTACCGACGAACGGGTCAGTCGCAATTTTGAACGCCAGCGCTGAGAACGGAGCGTCATCGTCTACCTTAACGGCTTCGATGGTTTCGCCATCGTCCAGCACACCTTCGATGCGCTTCACCTGGGTCGGTGCAGGCATGTATTCGATGACGCTGTCGAGAACGGCTTGAACGCCTTTGTTCTTGAACGCAGAACCACAGTGAGTCAGAACGATTTCGCCTGCCATGGTGCGGATACGCAGACCGGCCTTGATGTCTTCTTCAGACAAGGTCTCGGACTCCATATACTTTTCCATCAGCTCATCGTTGGCTTCAGCTGCAGCTTCAACCATCTGAACCCGATACTCTTCGGCTTTGTCCTGGAGCTCGGCAGGGATATCACCGTACTCGAAGGTCATGCCCATGTCTTCTTCGTTCCAGATGATGGCCTTCATCTTGATCAGGTCGATCACACCGCTGAAGTTGTCTTCAGCGCCGATCGGAATCTGAATCGGAATCGGGTTAGCACCCAGACGCTCTTTCATCTGCGCAACTACGCGGTAGAAGTCAGCACCGGCACGGTCCATCTTGTTGACGAATACCATGCGGGGAACTTCATAGCGGTTGGCCTGACGCCATACGGTTTCGGTCTGCGGCTGCACACCAGAAGAACCACACAGTACGACCACAGCACCGTCGAGCACGCGCAGGGAACGTTCTACTTCAATGGTGAAGTCAACGTGTCCTGGTGTGTCGATGATGTTGACGCGGTGCTCTTCGAATTGCTTCGACATGCCGCTCCAGAAACAGGTGGTAGCAGCTGAGGTAATAGTGATACCACGCTCCTGCTCCTGCTCCATCCAGTCCATGGTGGCAGCGCCATCATGCACTTCACCGATCTTGTGAGACAGACCGGTGTAGAAAAGGATTCGCTCAGTGGTCGTCGTTTTACCGGCGTCCACGTGGGCCACGATACCGATGTTACGGTAGCGGTCCAAAGGCGTTTTACGAGCCACGATTCAATCTCCTTAGATTGAAGAATTTCAGTACAGGCTTAGAAACGGTAATGAGAGAAAGCACGGTTGGCTTCAGCCATACGATGCACGTCTTCACGCTTCTTGATCGCCGCGCCCTTGCCTTCGGAGGCATCCAGCAGTTCGCCGGCCAGTCGCTGGCGCATGGATTTTTCACCACGCTTGCGAGAGGCGTCGACCAACCAACGCATAGCCAGAGCTTCGCGACGGGACGGACGGACTTCAACGGGGACCTGGTAGGTAGCACCACCAACACGGCGGGACTTCACTTCTACCATCGGCGCAATGGACTCCAGAGCCTGCTCAAATAATGAGATCGGGTCCTGGTCGGATTTTTTCTCTTTCACGATGTCCAGCGCACCGTAAACGATGCGTTCAGCGACGGATTTTTTGCCGTCGTACATGACGTGGTTCATGAATTTTGCCAGCTGAGTGTTCCCGAACTTGGGATCTGGCAGTACTTCGCGCTTCGCAGCGACGCGTCTTCTTGGCATTGGATAAGCCCTATAAATTGAGGTCTTCAGGTGAACCCGGAATGAGCAGCTCCGACAACGCGGATCGGCAGCACCCGGCCTTACTCTTACCTTTAGACAAACTGGTTAAAAAACTTAGCCCTTAGGCTTCTTGGTACCGTACTTGGAACGGCCTTGCTTGCGGTTGGCAACACCAGAGGTGTCCAGAGAACCGCGCACAGTGTGATAACGCACACCCGGCAGGTCTTTAACACGGCCGCCGCGAATCAGCACAACGGAGTGTTCCTGCAGGTTGTGGCCTTCGCCACCGATGTAGGAGGACACCTCGAAACCGTTGGTCAGACGCACACGGCAAACCTTGCGCAGCGCTGAATTCGGCTTCTTCGGTGTGGTGGTGTATACGCGAGCGCACACACCGCGACGCTGTGGGCAGCCTTCCAGAGCCCGAACGTCGCTGGCGACCGCTTTCCGCTTACGCGGTTTGCGGACGAGCTGGTTAATTGTAGCCATCTAAGCCTCTCTAAAGTTCACTTCTCATTACACGACAGTACCCGGCTGGCGAACCAGTCGGGTGCTGTTGGGAGCGCGAATTCTATGTATCGCGCAATTCTTAGTCAACCAGTGACGCGAAACGCTGAACGGGAGACGCTTGACGCTGGTTAGTGAGCGTCTCCCGTCTCCCGTTTTGTATCAGGCGTTACTTGTTAAGCGCCTGACTCAATGCCGCTTCGATATCTTCGGCACTCTTCGACTGCTTCTCACCAGTACGTTCCAGACGCTTGGCCTTGCGGTCGGCGTGGTACGCCAGACCGGTACCGGCTGGTATCAAACGACCCACAACGACGTTTTCCTTCAGGCCGCGCAGGTAATCGCGCTTGCCGGTGACCGCACCTTCGGTCAGCACTCGAGTGGTTTCCTGGAAGGAAGCCGCCGAAATGAAGGATTCAGTCGCCAAGGACGCCTTGGTGATACCCAGCAGGATGCGTTCGTAACGGGCCGGGACCTTATTTTCCGCCTCGGCCACTTCGTTCGCTTCCAGCAACTGGTTGTATTCCACCTGATCGCCTTTGATGAAGTCGGTGTCACCGTTGTCCAAGATGGTCGCTTTGCGCAGCATCTGACGCACGATCACTTCGATGTGCTTGTCGTTGATGGTTACGCCCTGCAGACGGTAAACCTCTTGGATTTCGTTGACGATGTAGCGCGCCAGAGGCTCAACACCACGCACACGCAGAATGTCGTGCGGGTTCATCGGGCCGTCGGAGATCACTTCACCTTTCTCGACCTGCTCACCTTCGAAGACGTTCAACTGACGCCATTTCGGAATCAGCTCTTCGTAACCGTCGGAACCGTCGGTCGGGGTGATCATCAGGCGCTTCTTACCTTTGGTTTCTTTACCGAAACCAACGGTGCCGGAGATTTCCGCCAGAATGGCTGGCTCTTTCGGCTTACGCGCTTCGAACAAGTCAGCTACGCGTGGCAGACCACCGGTGATGTCACGGTTACCGGACGATTCCTGCGGAATCCGCGCGATAACATCACCAATCGCCAACTCGTCGCCATCGTTCAGGCTCAAGAAAGCGCCGTCCGGCAGCAGGTACTGCACCGGCTGGTTGGTGTTGCCAATCATGATGTCGTTGCCGTCTTTATCGAGCAGCTTGATCATCGGGCGGATTTCCTTGCCGGCCGAGTTGCGCTGGCCTTGAGGAATCACTTCGATGGTGCCGACACCGGTCAGTTCATCGATCTTACGGTTGGTGGTGATGCCCTCATCCATACCGATGAACGCCACCTTACCGTTGGATTCGGCGACGATCGGGTGCGTGTGCGGATCCCACTTAGCCACGATCTGGCCGGATTCCACAGTGGCACCGTCTTTGACGCTGATGATGGCGCCGTACGGCAGCTTGTAGCGCTCGCGCTCACGGCCGTGTTCGTCGGAAACCGCCAACACACCGGAGCGGCTGACTGCAGTCAAATCGCCATCTTCACGCGTCACGGTTTTCAGATTGTGCAGGGTGACGGTGCCACCGTGCTTGATCTGAACTGAGTCGATCGCGGTTGAGCTGGACGCTGCACCACCGATGTGGAACGTACGCATGGTCAGCTGGGTACCGGGTTCACCGATGGACTGGGCGGCAATAATACCGACCGCTTCACCGATGTTGACGCGGTGACCACGAGCCAGGTCACGACCATAGCACTGGGCACAGAGACCATGGCGGGTTTCACAGGTAATGCCAGAACGGATCTTGACCTGGTCCACGCCCCACTCGTTGAACTTCTCAACCCAGGCTTCGTCCAGCATGGTGCCGGCCGGAATCAGGGTTTCTTTGGTGGCCGGATCGATTACGTCGGTAGCCACTGTCCGGCCGAGTACTTGCTCGCCCAGACCCAGAACCACGTCACCACCTTCGATGATCGGCTCCACGATCAAGCCGTCTTCGGTGCCGCAATCTTCTTCGGTGATCACCACGTCCTGAGACACATCCACCAGACGACGCGTCAGGTAACCGGAGTTCGCCGTTTTCAAAGCGGTGTCAGCCAGACCCTTACGCGCACCGTGGGTGGAGATGAAGTACTCACCCACCGACAGACCTTCACGGAAGTTCGCTTTAATCGGGTTCTCGATGATCGAGCCGTCCGGCTTCGCCATCAGACCGCGCATACCGGCCAGCTGACGAATCTGCGCCGGGCTACCCCGGGCACCGGAGTCGGCCATGATAAAGACCGAGTTGAAGGAATCCTGCTCGACTTCGTTACCGTCTTTGTCGGTAACGATTTCTTTAGAGATGCCTTCCATCATGGCGCGGGCAATCTGATCGTTCGCACGTGACCAGATGTCGACCACCTTGTTGTACTTCTCGCCCTGGGTCACCAGACCAGCGGCGAACTGTTCTTCAATTTCCTGAACGTCGGCTTCGGCTTTGCCCAGGATGTCCATCTTGGCTTTCGGAATGACGAAGTCGTTCACACCGATCGACGAACCAGACTTGGTCGCATAGGCAAAGCCCATGTACATGATCTGGTCGGCAAAGACGACGGTCTCTTTCAGACCGACGCGACGGTAGGCTGCATCCAGCAAGCCGCTGATCGCTTTCTTTTTCATCGCCTGGTTGAACAGTTCGAACGGCAGACCGTCCGGTGCGATGGCAAACAGAATGGCGCGACCGACGGTGGTGTCGACCAAAGAAGTGCGCTCTTCACGCTCACCGTTGTCGCCCAACAGCACTTCCTTAACGCGGACACGCACCTTGGCTTGCAGCGCAACCTGACCGGCACCGTAAGCGCGATGCACTTCTTCGATGTTCGCCAGAACCATGCCTTCGCCTTTGGCACCGACACGCTCACGCGTCATGTAATACAGACCGAGAACCACGTCCTGAGACGGTACGATGATCGGCTCGCCGCTGGCCGGAGACAGGACGTTGTTGGTCGACATCATCAGTGCGCGGGCTTCGAGCTGGGCTTCCAGTGTCAGCGGTACGTGTACCGCCATCTGGTCACCGTCAAAGTCGGCGTTGTAAGCGGCACACACCAGCGGGTGCAACTGAATGGCTTTGCCTTCAATCAACACCGGCTCGAACGCCTGGATGCCCAGACGGTGCAAAGTCGGTGCGCGGTTCAGCATGACCGGGTGTTCACGAATCACTTCGTCCAGGATGTCCCAAACGACGGCTTCTTCGCGCTCGACCATCTTCTTGGCGGCCTTGATGGTGGTCGCCAGGCCACGGTGTTCCAGCTTGGAGAAGATGAACGGCTTGAACAGTTCCAGAGCCATTTTCTTCGGCAGACCGCACTGGTGCAGACGGAGGGTCGGGCCAACCACGATGACCGAACGGCCAGAGTAGTCCACACGCTTACCGAGCAGGTTCTGACGGAAACGACCCTGCTTACCTTTAATAAAGTCAGCCAGCGATTTCAGCGGACGACGGTTGGAGCCAGTGATGGCCCGACCGCGACGACCGTTGTCGAGCAGCGCATCGACAGACTCTTGCAGCATGCGCTTTTCGTTGCGCACGATGATGTCCGGCGCGGCCAGCTCGAGCAGGCGCTTCAAACGGTTGTTACGGTTGATGACGCGACGATACAGATCGTTCAGGTCGGAGGTCGCAAAACGACCGCCGTCCAGCGGTACCAACGGACGCAGATCCGGCGGCAGTACCGGCAGCACGGTCATCACCATCCAGACCGGGTTGTTGCCAGACTTGTAGAAGGCTTCCAGCAACTTCAGACGCTTGGACAGCTTTTTGATCTTGGTCTCAGAATTAGTCGCCGGAATTTCTTCACGCAACTGAGTGATTTCAGCTTCCAGGTCGATGCTGCCCAGCAAACGCTGAACCGCTTCGGCACCCATGCGCGCGTCGAAATCGTCGCCAAATTCTTCGATCGCTTCGTAGTACTCTTCGTCGGTCAGCAACTGACCTTTCTCCAGGCTGGTCAAGCCCGGATCAATAACAACAAAGCTCTCGTAATAGAGGATGCGCTCGATGTCACGCAGCGTCATATCCAGCATCAGACCGATGCGGGACGGCAGTGATTTCAGGAACCAGATATGCGCGACCGGCGCAGCCAGCTCGATGTGACCCATGCGCTCGCGACGCACCTTGGCCTGAGTGACTTCCACGCCGCATTTTTCACAGATAACGCCGCGGTGCTTCAGACGCTTGTATTTGCCGCACAAGCACTCGTAGTCCTTCATTGGACCGAAAATGCGTGAGCAGAACAGACCGTCACGCTCAGGCTTGAACGTCCGGTAGTTGATGGTCTCCGGCTTCTTCACTTCACCAAAGGACCAAGACCGGATCATCTCCGGCGAGGCCAGGCCAATGCGGATGGAATCAAATTCTTCCGCCTGGCCCTGTGATTTCAACAGATTCAGCAAATCTTTCATCATTCAGCTCCGAAAGGAGTGGCTTCAGGCGACCGCAGCCACCCAATCTTCAAAGAGTCGTCCCGACCCGAAGGCCGGGACGGCTATCACTCTTCGTTTTCCAGTTCCATGTCGATACCCAGCGAACGGATTTCCTTGACCAGTACGTTGAAGGACTCCGGCATGCCGGGCTCCATACGGTGGTCGCCGTCGACGATGTTTTTGTACATCTTCGTCCGGCCGTTCACGTCGTCCGACTTCACAGTCAGCATTTCCTGCAGGGTGTAGGCGGCGCCATAAGCTTCCAGAGCCCAGACTTCCATCTCACCGAAACGCTGACCACCGAACTGCGCCTTACCACCCAGCGGCTGCTGGGTAACCAGGCTGTAAGACCCGGTGGAACGGGCGTGCATCTTGTCTTCGACCAGGTGGTTCAGCTTCAGCATGTACATGTAGCCGACCGTGGTCTTGTTCTCAAAGGCTTCGCCGGTGCGGCCATCCCACAACTGGATTTGGCCGCTGTCGTCCAGGTTCGCCAGACGCAGCAATTCCTTGATCTCTTCTTCTTTGGCACCGTCGAACACCGGTGTCGCGAACGGCACGCCGCCGCGCAGGTTTTTGGCCAGGTCCATGATTTCGTCATCACTGAACTCGTCCAAGGTTTCCTTGCGCAGACCGCGACCGGCCTTGTTGTAGACCTCATCGAGGAAGCCACGTACTTCGGCCGTTGCTTTCTGCTCGCGCAGCATTTCGTTGATGCGGTTGCCCAGACCCTTGGACGCCGCACCCAGGTGCGTTTCCAGAATCTGACCGACGTTCATCCGCGACGGTACACCCAGCGGGTTCAGCACGATGTCGACCGGCTCGCCGTTTTGGTCGTAAGGCATGTCTTCAACCGGCTTGATCACCGAGATCACACCTTTATTACCGTGACGACCCGCCATCTTGTCACCCGGCTGAATCTTGCGCTTGATGGCCACGTAGCACTTGACCACTTTCAGCACGCCCGGTTGCAGATCGTCGCCGCTTTGCAGCTTGCCTTTCTTGTCTTCGAAGCGCGCTTCCTGGTCGGCCTTGCGCTCAGCCAGCTGAGCTTCGGCTTTCTCCAGCATGTCGGCCAGGCTTTCGTCCTGCATGCGCAGCTTGAACCAGTCTTCACGCGGCAGCTCGGCGAGGAAGTCCTCGGCCAGCTTGTCGCCTTTCTTCAGACCAGCGCCGCCAGCGACCGGCTTGCCAACCAAGGCAGCCTGCAGACGTTCGAAGATGGCGTCTTCAACGATGCGGTACTCGGCTTTCAGATCCTTGCGGTACTCTTCCAGCGCAATGCGCTCGATGTCTTTGGAACGCTCGTCGCGTTCGATGCCATCGCGAGTAAATACCTGAACGTCGATAACAGTACCGGTGGTGCCGCCTTTAACGCGCAAAGACGTATCTTTAACGTCGGACGCTTTCTCACCAAAGATGGCGCGCAGCAGTTTCTCTTCCGGCGTCAGTTGAGTCTCGCTCTTCGGCGTGACTTTACCGACCAGGATGTCGCCCGGGCCCACTTCAGCACCGATATAAACGATACCGGACTCGTCAAGCTTGTTCAGAGCCGCTTCGCCAACGTTCGGGATGTCGGCGGTAATTTCTTCGGCCCCCAGCTTGGTGTCACGCGCGATACAGGTCAGTTCCTGGATGTGAATCGAGGTGAAACGATCTTCCTGAACCACTTTTTCAGAGATCAGGATCGAATCCTCGAAGTTGTAACCATTCCAGGGCATGAAGGCGATGCGCATGTTCTGACCCAGCGCCAGTTCACCCATATCGACCGACGGGCCGTCAGCCAGTACATCACCGCGCGCAATGGTTTCGCCCTGATGGACGATGGAGCGCTGGTTGATGCTGGTGTTCTGGTTGGAACGGGTGTACTTGATCAGGTTGTAGATGTCGACGCCGGCATCGCTGGCTTCGATTTCATCCGGGTTCACCTTGACCACGATGCGCGAGGCATCGACGTACTCAACGTAACCGCCACGCTTGGCAACCACGCAGACACCGGAGTCGATGGCGACATTGCGCTCGATACCGGTACCAACCAGAGGCTTGTCCGCACGCAAAGTCGGCACAGCCTGACGTTGCATGTTCGAACCCATCAAGGCGCGGTTGGCGTCATCGTGTTCCAGGAACGGAACCAAAGCGGCGGCCACAGACACGACCTGACGCGGTGATACGTCCATCATGTTGACGTTGGCACGCGGCGCCATGGTGAATTCGTTCTGGTGACGCACCTGGACGAATTCGCCTTCGAGTTTGCCGTCTTTGTCCAGCGCAACGTTAGCCTGAGCAATAACGTGCTTGGCTTCATCGATAGCTGACAGGTAAACGATCTCGTCAGTCACCTTGCCGTCTTCCACCTTACGATACGGCGTCTCCAGGAAGCCGTAGCTGTTGGTGCGGGCATAAGTTGACAGCGAGTTGATCAGACCAATGTTCGGACCTTCCGGCGTCTCAATTGGGCAGACACGACCGTAGTGTGTCGGGTGTACGTCACGCACTTCGAAGCCGGCGCGTTCACGGGTCAGACCGCCTGGGCCCAACGCAGAAACACGACGCTTGTTGGTGACGCCCGACAGCGGGTTGTTCTGATCCATAAACTGAGACAGCTGGCTGGAACCGAAGAATTCTTTGATCGCAGCAGCAACCGGCTTGGCGTTGACCAGATCCTGCGGCATCAGGCCTTCGGATTCAGCCATGGACAGACGCTCACGAACGGCGCGTTCAACACGAACCAGACCGACGCGGAATTGGTTCTCAGCCATTTCACCGACGGAACGCACGCGACGGTTACCCAGGTGGTCGATGTCGTCGACATTGCCCTGGCCGTTACGGATATCGATCAAGGTTTTCAGTACGCGCACGATGTCTTCGTTGCTCAGCGTACCTTCGCCTTCATCGTCATCGATGTTCAGACGACGGTTGAACTTCATACGGCCAACGCCCGACAGATCGTAGCGCTCGCTGGAGAAGAACAGGTTCTGGAACAGGGTTTCCGCTGACTCTTTTGTCGGCGGCTCGCCCGGGCGCATCATGCGGTAGATTTCGACCAGCGCTTCCAGCGGTGTGCTGGTCGGGTCGTTGCGCAGCGTATCGGAAATGTACGGGCCGCAATCCAGATCGTTGGTGTAGAGCAGATCAAGTTTCTTCAACTTGAGCTCACGCACCTTGGTCAGGACGTCGAGCGTCACTTCGTCGTTGCCGGCAGCAAAGATCTCGCCACTGGTCGGATCGACCAGATCGGTTGCCAGCGCCTTACCCAGCAGGTATTCGTCCGGCACCTGAACGGTTTTTACGCCGGATTTTTCCAACTGACGGATGTGACGCGCGGTAATGCGGCGACCTTCTTCCAGGATGACGCTGCCGTCTTTGTCTTTGATTTCAAACTGAGCGGTTTCACCGCGCAGATGATCGGCAACGATGGCCAGTTCGAACTGATCCTTAACCAGTTTGAACTCGGAGCGCTCGAAGAAGCGGTCGAGAATGTCTTGGTTGGTGTAACCCAGAGCGCGCAACAGAATCGTCGCCGGCAGTTTGCGGCGGCGGTCGATACGCACATACACCTGATCCTTCGGATCGAATTCGAAGTCGAGCCAGGAACCACGGTAAGGAATCACCCGGGCGCTATACAGCAACTTACCGGACGAATGGGTTTTGCCCTTGTCGTGATCGAAGAATACGCCCGGCGAACGGTGCAGCTGGGACACCACGACACGCTCGGTGCCGTTGATGATAAAGGTGCCGTTTTCCGTCATCAGGGGCATTTCGCCCATGTAGACTTCCTGCTCCTTGATGTCCTTGATCGCCTTGCTCGGTGATTCCTTATCGTAAATGATCAGGCGCACCTTAACGCGCAGCGGCGCAGCGTAAGTTACGCCACGCAGTTGACACTCTTTGACGTCGAAAACTGGGGTGCCCAGCTTGTAGCTGACGTATTCCAGGGCGGCATTGCCAGAGTAGCTGACAATTGGAAAGACGGATTTAAAAGCGGCGTGCAGGCCCGTGTCCTGTCGCTCGCCCGCCTCAGATTCGGCTTGTAGAAAGTTGCGATAAGAATCCAGCTGAATCGCCAGCAGGTATGGAATATCCATAACCGGCTGCAATTTACTGAAATCCTTACGAATGCGCTTTTTCTCGGTGTAAGAGTATGCCATCAGCAATCCCCAGCTTGTTCACCAACGGTGGGTCTGAGCGGTCACACCCGCGCAGCGGGTGCTTGTCGGTACAGCGGTGACTGCCAGACGGCAACAGTCACCCCGAATGTCGTCGCTTCCTGCGCTCCCCGGGTTAACGGGGATCCGGTTTTCCTAACGGTCTGAACGCGTCAGACCGTTTACGAAAAAGACACGTTCCAGGCGTTTTCGTTCCTGAGACGCGAAAAGGCCGGCGGCCTATGGCCGCCAGCCCGAACAGCTGAGAGTCTCAACTGCCAATGCGGTACGTCAAGCTTACTTGACTTCGACAGTCGCGCCAGCTTCTTCCAGCTTGGCTTTGATGTCGGCCGCTTCGTCTTTGCTCGCGCCTTCTTTGATCGGAGCCGGAGCGCCGTCAACCAGACCTTTAGCTTCTTTCAGGCCCAGACCGGTGAGTTCACGAACCACTTTGATGACGTTGACTTTCTTCTCGCCGGCAGAAGCCAGGATAACGTCAAATTCAGTCTGTTCGGCACCAGCGTCAGCGCCGGCAGCAGCCGGGCCAGCAGCAACGGCAACAGCAGCTTGAGCGGAAACGCCAAACTTCTCTTCCATTGCTTCAACCAGAGCAACTACGTCCATCACAGACATTTCTGAGATGGCATTCAAGATATCTTCATTGGACAGAGCCATGATCCTAATCTCCAAAAATCTAAAAACAGTATAAAGAGTTCAAGCTGCCTGACTTAGGCGGCTTTCTTCTTGTCGGCAACAGCCGCCACAACACGGGTAATTGAGGACGGAACTTCGTTGAGCGTGCGAACCAGTTTGGTAACCGGTGCCAACGTAACGTTGGCCAGCAAGCCCAGCGCTTCTTCGCGCGTCGGCAGTTTTGCCAGACGATCGATTTGATCCGCACCCATCAGTTCACCACCAATGGACAGCGCTTTTACTTCGAAAGCCTCAACTTCTTTAGCGAAGTCTTTGAACAGTCGAGCTGCAGCACCCGGGTCTTCCATTGAGAAGGCCAGCAGAGAAGGGCCGGTCAGAACGGGGTTAGCCGCGCTGTAATCGGTGCCTTCAAACGCGCGCTTGGCAAGAGAGTTCTTAACCACACGCACGAAAATTTTCTGCTCACGGGCCTGCTTGCGCAGGTTGTCCATGTCTGTCACGGTGACGCCGCGGGCATCCGCGATCACCAGAGACAGCGCTTTGGCGGCCACTGCATTTACCTCGGTGACAATGGCTTTCTTGTCTGCGAGATTCAGTGCCACTTTCTTTCTCCTGGATATGAGCTCTTATGAGCCCGTTACCATCGAAGGTCCGAGGACCTTGGTTTGCGATTCCCGGAGGAATCAACGGTGGTAGGATCCAGCCCAATAAAACCGAATCGGGGTCCACCGTCTGCGTAGGAAATTAAGGAAGTCAGGCTTCAACGACTCATAAAGTCTCGACCGGACATCCACCTACGGTCTTTGACAATTCCTGCCCCGCAAAAGCAGCGCAGGAACCCCAAAGTTCTTGCCTCGGATCAGCCGGCATTCGCCAACCGATCCGACTTTATTTAGATGCTCAAAGAGCCCTGATCGATCACGATGCCCGGACCCATGGTCGTGGACAGCGCAACTTTCTTCAGGTACACGCCTTTCGCAGTCGAAGGCTTCAGCTTTTTCAGATCAGCGATCAGAGCTTCAGCATTCTCTTTGATGGCTTGCGGCTCGAAAGCCACTTTGCCGATTGAGGCGTGAATAATGCCGTTCTTGTCAGTACGGAAACGTGCCTGACCGGATTTGGCGTTTTTGACCGCAGTCGCAACGTCCGGAGTCACAGTGCCGACTTTCGGGTTTGGCATCAGGCCACGCGGACCCAGTACCTGACCCAACTGACCCACAACGCGCATCGCATCCGGAGAGGCGATAACAACGCCGAAGTTCAGATCGCCACCTTTGATCTGTTCAGCCAGATCTTCCATACCGACCGCGTCTGCACCGGCAGCTTTAGCCGCGTCGACGTTGGCGCCCTGAGTGAAGACCGCGACGCGAACTTCTTTACCGGTGCCGTTCGGCAGTACGGTAGAGCCACGTACGTTCTGATCGGATTTACGCGCATCAATACCCAGATTGACGGCGATATCGACAGATTCGGCAAACTTAACCGTGGACAGTTCTTTCAACAGTGCAACGGCTTCTTCGATGCTATAAGCGCGGGTCGCGTCGACCTTTTCACGCTGCAGCTTGATACGCTTGCTCAACTTAGCCATTACTCAACCCCCTCAACATTCAGACCCATGCTGCGAGCGCTGCCCGCGATGGTGCGTACCGCTGCATCCAGGCTGCCTGCGGTCAGGTCCGGATCTTTGGTCTTGGCAATTTCTTCGAGCTGAGCACGAGTCACCTTGCCCACTTTTTCAGTGTTCGGGCGACCAGAACCACTCTTAATGCCAGCTGCTTTTTTCAGCAGAATCGACGCCGGAGGAGTCTTGGTGATGAAGGTGAAGCTGCGGTCACCGTAAACGGTGATGACAACAGGAATCGGCAGACCCGGCTCGAGGCTCTGAGTCTCAGCGTTGAACGCCTTACAGAATTCCATGATGTTGACGCCGTGCTGACCCAGGGCCGGACCGACGGGCGGACTTGGGTTGGCTTGACCCGCCTTCACTTGCAGCTTGATATAAGCTTGGACTTTCTTGGCCATAATAACCTCTCTAGTGGGTGCAAACGCCGTCAGGCTCCCCGGTGGTTTGCTCAGACAACAAAACCCCGGAGCCGGTTCGACTCCGAGGCCACGTCATCTGGCGTGAAATCAGCTCTTGTCGACCTGGGTAAATTCCAGCTCGACCGGCGTGGCACGACCGAAGATCGATACCGACACCTGAAGCCGATTCTTTTCGTAATTCACTTTCTCGACTGTGCCGTTGAAATCGGCGAACGGACCGTCGATGACCCGAACCACTTCGCCCGGCTCGTAAATGGTCTTTTGGGTTGGCTTTTCAACCCCTTCCTGAACGCGCTGCAGAATGCCATCGGCCTCACGCTGCGTCAGCGGCGCCGGCTTCTCCGGCGTGCCGCCGATAAAACCCATAACCCGAGGTGTTTCTTTCACCAGGTGCCAGGTTTCATCGTCCATTTCCATCTCAACCAAGACATAGCCGGGATAGAATTTGCGCTCACTTTTGCGCTTTTTGCCGTCGCGCATTTCGACGACAGACTCAGTCGGCACCAGGATCTCGCCAAAGCGATCCTGCATGCCATGCAATTCGACCTGCTCCTGCAAAGAGCTGGCAACGCGCTTTTCGAAACCGGAATAGGCGTGCACCACGTACCAACGCTTGCTCACTTCGATCTCCTTAACCGATGACCGCTGATACCGCCCAACCCAACAGGGAATCAACACCCCAGAGAATCAACGCCACCAGCAATACCACACCGATAACAACCAGCGTGGTTTGAACGGTTTCCTGACGTGTCGGCCAGACCACCTTGCGCACTTCCGTCCAGGCTTCTTTGCGCAGACGGTTAACGGTACGACCGCGAGCGGTGGTCAAGGCGATACCGACAGCAACCAGCGCGCCAGCAACAACCCCCAACACCCGCAGCAAAAGCGACTCGTCGCCGTAATAGAAATTGCCGCCAATAATGGCCACAACCAGAGCGGCAACCAGAATCCATTTCAGGACATCCAGAGCGGTATTCTGCGACTCGACTTGAGCGTTCATGCGACAAGCAACCTTAAATTCGGGCGTATCCAAAGCGGATACCAAAAACACATAAATGGCAGGCCAGGAGGGACTCGAACCCCCAACCCCCGGTTTTGGAGACCGGTGCTCTACCAATTGAACTACTGGCCTGTAAATCAACCGGGCGGCGGATTCTATGTTAATCGCCATCCGGATTCAAGAACTTGCGTGAGGGAGACGCTTAACGGGAGACGCTTGACGCAAATTAGCGTTTGGCGTTTCCCGTCAAGCGTCCGGCAGGGGCGGCTAGCCGCCCCTCAGATCATTCAATGATCTTGGCAACCACGCCGGCGCCAACGGTACGACCACCTTCGCGAATCGCGAAGCGCAGACCTTCGTCCATGGCGATCGGAGCAATCAGGGTGACGTCCATCTTGACGTTGTCACCCGGCATGACCATTTCTACGCCTTCCGGCAGTTCGCACGCGCCAGTCACGTCCGTGGTACGGAAGTAGAACTGCGGACGGTAGCCTTTGAAGAACGGCGTGTGACGGCCACCTTCGTCTTTGCCCAGTACGTAGACTTCGGCTTCGAACTTGGTGTGCGGGGTGATGGTGCCCGGCTTGGCCAGTACCTGTCCACGCTCCACTTCGTCACGCTTGGTGCCACGCAACAGGGCGCCGATGTTCTCGCCCGCACGACCTTCGTCGAGCAGTTTGCGGAACATTTCAACACCAGTAACAGTGGTCTTGGTGGTGTCTTTGATGCCGACGATTTCGATTTCTTCGCCAGACTTGACGATGCCACGCTCAACACGACCAGTCACAACAGTACCGCGACCAGAGATGGAGAAGACGTCTTCGATTGGCATCAGGAACGGCAGGTCAATCGCGCGCTCCGGTTCCGGGATGTAAGAGTCCAGTGCTTCGACCAGTTTCTTAACCGCGGTGGTGCCCATTTCGTTGTCGTCTTTGCCTTCCAGTGCCATCAGCGCAGAACCGACGATCAGCGGGGTGTCGTCACCCGGGAAGTCGTACTGGCTCAGCAGGTCGCGCACTTCCATTTCGACCAGTTCCAGCAGTTCTTCGTCGTCGACCATGTCGGCCTTGTTCAGGAACACGACGATGTAGGGTACGCCAACCTGACGAGACAGCAGGATGTGTTCACGCGTTTGCGGCATCGGGCCGTCAGCCGCGGAACAGACCAGGATCGCGCCGTCCATCTGAGCGGCACCGGTGATCATGTTTTTCACGTAGTCGGCGTGTCCCGGGCAGTCAACGTGTGCGTAGTGACGCGCCGGTGAGTCGTATTCCACGTGAGAGGTCGAAATGGTAATACCACGCTCACGTTCTTCCGGAGCGTTGTCGATACCGTCGAATGCAACAGCAGTACCGCCCCAGACTTCCGCGCAAACGCGGGTCAGAGCTGCAGTCAGAGTGGTTTTACCGTGGTCTACGTGACCAATGGTGCCCACGTTGACGTGGGGCTTGTTACGTTCAAAAGTCGCCTTGGACATGGTGTAAGCCTCTCACCAGGATTCTCATGCGCAAAAGGCAGCCGCGAGCGCGCCTGCCTTTTGCAACCAAAATGGTGCTCACGATGAGATTTGAACTCATGACCTCTCCATTACCAATGGAGTGCTCTACCACTGAGCTACGCGAGCATTACAAACGTTGTCTTACCAAAACTAACTGGAGCGGGTAGCGGGAATCGAACCCGCATCATTAGCTTGGAAGGCTAAGGTTCTACCATTGAACTATACCCGCCAAGTTCCTCAGAAGAGGAAATGGTGGAGGGGGACGGATTCGAACCATCGAAGCATAAAGCGGCAGATTTACAGTCTGCTCCCTTTGACCACTCGGGAACCCCTCCAAGCGGGCGCAGAGTTTGCACCAAGCCCTAAAAACTGTCAACTCCGAGGGGAAAGCTTTTTCCAATCAGAACAAGTACTTAGGCGCCGGAACAACCCTGGCAGAACCTCTTGCCTCGCAAGAGAGCGCGCATCTTATTGATTCTGTTTAGTGATTGCAAGAAAACCGACAACCCGGTTTGATTCAGCATCCGTAGCGCTGAAAATCGACGCCTTCAAAGCGATCCAGAATGGATTCCAGCGCACCGTCGGACAACAAACGCGCCGCCTCGGCGGCGATGTTCAGATCGCGCACCTCGCGGGTGCGAGGGAAATCTTCGATGCGCGCATCGATGCCCGCCTCGGCCAATGCCGCACGGCGATTCTCAGCATTGCTGTTCGATGAAAACAGCCCCAACGAAATGCCGCCTTCCAAGCGCCCCTGATTGATCAAGAAGCTTTCGACGCCATCGGCCTGCAATTGCGCCAACCGCTCGCGCGCCCGCGCCGTGGATTCAAACGGACCCAGCACCACCCAGTGATCGGTACGCACCACTTCCGAGCGAACACTGACCGTCGACGGCACTTCCAGGGCGGTCAGCCGCGCCTGTATCACGCTGGCGTCATCGGCCGAACCAATGCCACGAATCAAAATGCACTGCGCGGCGGCCTGATTGGGGTTGTCACGCTGACGACCCGATTGCGCCAGCTGAACCCGTGTCGCTTCATCCAAACCGAGATTATTCAATTCAGCCAACACCACTTGAGTGGCGTCCGCATCCGGTTGCTGGCTGCGCCAATACAACCAACCACCAAACGCCAGATTCAGCGCCAGCAATGTCAAAATGATTCCCTTCATACCAATGACGCCCGATAGGCGGGATCGGCGATCGCTGTCATCATGCCCTCGAATATTAACTGCGGATGGTGTTCGCCCGGCCAGGCCGACAAGTTGCGCAAGGCGGCCGCATCGCCCCCGGTCCAAATGACGTCGGCAGCCGCAACCGGACTCTGCGCCAAAGCCGACTCGACGGCACCGATCAACGCCAGCACCGATCCGTTAGCAATGCACTCAGCGGTGCTGGTGCCCGGTACCAATTGACCCGGCTGCGAAACCGGCGGCAGCGCGAATGTATCATCAACCAGTGCTCGACGCATCAGCGCCAGGCCGGGCAGAATGTAGCCACCCAAGTGGTTCCGATCGGCACTGAGCACGTCGATCGTCAAAGCGGTTCCGGCATCAATGATGACCACCGGCCGGCCCCGTTCAAGCAACGCCAGCATGGTCAGCCATCGATCCACACCCAGCCGTTGTGGTTCGGCATACACCAGGCGCAAACCCAACAACCCATCGACCACGGCGAGGTTCAATACCGGTACGCCACTGCCTTGCAACCGATCCTGTATGTCAGCTCCGAGACGCGACACGCTCGATACCACCACCTCACTGGGCGCAAAACGACGTACGCATTCCAAAACCTCATTAACATCGGCCAACCGGCCGCTGCGCTCACCAAAACGGTATTTGCACGACGAATTGCCGCAATCGAGCAATAAAGGCCGACTCACCATCGCACCGAGACCTCGCCACCGTTAACACTGAACCGCCGACCGTTCTCGGCCTCAACCACCAACTGGCCGGCACCATCGACGCCGCGCGCGATCACGGTTTCGCTGCGCTCAGCGAGCAGCAAGCGGACGGTGCGACCTCGCAGACAATCGTATTCGCCCCACTCGGCCAGCAATTCCACTAAGCCACCGTCTTGTTGCGCCTGCGTCAAAACGGCGTGCAACTGATTCACCACCGCCACCAGCAATCGATTGCGATCAAGCGGGCCACGCACCTTTTCAGCCAGAGCAACCGCCGGTTGATCCAGGCCTTCGGGTTTGCGCGACACGTTCAAACCGATACCGATCGCCAATAACGGGCGATCCTGCGGGTTGCCCTGCAACTCACACAAAATGCCGCCCAACTTAGCGTCTTCTATATATAAGTCATTCGGCCATTTCAGACTGACCGGCACCGCCAGCTCGCTACGCAACGCTCGCGCCGTTGCCACACCAGCCAACAAGCTGCTGGCATACAGCGCCTGGTTGGGCAGATCTTCACGCAGCGCAATCGACACCATCAGATTCGACGCCGGCGGACTGCGCCACACCCGGCCGCGCCGGCCGCGCCCCTGATACTGATATTCGGCAGCGCAAATCGACCAGCGCCCAGGCGCCGGCTGCTGCTCCATCACCCAACGGTTGGTCGAATCCAGATCGGTCTGAATATCCAGCACCTGCAACACCGAGCGCAGCGACGCATCCAGGTTCGCCAGAATAACGTCACGATTGAGCAGACTGATGGGTTCGGCCAATCGGTAACCGCGCCCTTTCACCACATGAATATCGACACCCAGCTCAGCCAGTTCAGCCGCCCAACTCGCCACCGTCGGCCGAGTAACACCCAGCACCTGCGCCAGATCTGAACCCGACTGAAAGGCGTCGTGACGCAACAAAGGCAGCAATCGAAACAAGGATTTCATCGGCAATGCTCTATAAAGGTGCCGCTATTTTGCCTGAATTGCCCCCGACACGCTGCCCAACGGGAAGCGAATTTTGTGCATAAAAAAACTGTGACTCATTTCAAAAAACGTCACACCATGCCGATATGCTGAATACCAACCCAGGAAATGGAAATTCTGAAACGACGCACTAATGCCTAGGGAGGCTGTAAATCCAATGTTGAAAATGACGCTTCGCGGGCAGTTCATCGCTGCCATCGCACTACCCTGTATTGTTCTCATTCTGGTCAGTTGGGCCGGCCTCAGAGGCATGGCTAACATCCAGAATCAAGCCAGGGCCTTAGCGCAAAACACCAGCCTGCCATTGCGCGCTCTGGCTGAGGTTAACTCGCGCATTCCGCGCATGCGCGTCGGTTTCGACATGATGTTGCTGCAAGAAGTACCCGGCATGCAGGATGCCAAAGGCGTGCAGACGCGCATTCAGGAAGCGCGCAACGAAGACATCGTAGAAATGGAACAGGCGCTGCAAGCGGCCCTGGCCGCCCAGGCCAGCGCCGAAGCCCGAGCGCAGGTTCAGGCGTTGGTCGATCAGTTCAATGGCGTCAAAGTCAACATTCTGGAACCCATGCTGACAGCCATGGAACGTAACAACCTGAACCGCGCCTACGACCTGTATCGCAACCAATACGCCACCAGTTATGGTGAAATGCGCGCAGCGGTGAACAAGGTGCTCGACTATCTGGTGGAGCAAGCGCAACAGCAACACGCCACCAGTGAAGCCAACTTCCGCCAGGGCCAGTTGCAGATGCTGGTGATGCTGGCCGTGGCTCTGATCGCCTCCATTTTGCTGTCGACGCTGATCTTGCGTCGCCTGAACCGTCGCGTCAGCCAACTGCAAAACCACATCAGCAGCTCATCGACGCAATTGGATTTGCGCACCGAACTGGATCTGCGCGGTAACGACGAACTGGCCGACATCGCCCAAGACTTCAATCAGTTCGTCGGCAAAATTCGCAGCGCCATCGAAGCGGTTGCCGAAAACTCCCGCAAGCTGTCACAAACGGCCAGCGAAGTCGCATCCAAAGCGCAACTGACGCACGACAACTGCAGCAACGAACGCGACCGCTCCATGCAGATGGCAACCGCGATCAATGAAATGGGTGCAACGGTAGAACACATCGCCCAGAACGCATCCGAAGCGGCTGATTCGGCCAAAAAAGCCAACGAACATTCCGTTGAGGGCGCTCGCCTGGTGGCCGACGCGCGTCAGGGCGTGGGTCAGTTGTCGAGTGAAATCGACAAGGTCAGCGACGTCATTGGTTCACTGGCCGAACACACAGAATCCATCGGCGGCATTCTGGAAACCATTCGTGGCATTTCCGAACAAACCAACCTGCTGGCGCTGAACGCCGCCATCGAAGCCGCCCGCGCTGGCGAACAGGGCCGCGGCTTTGCCGTGGTCGCCGACGAAGTGCGCAACCTCGCCAACCGCTCGGCAGCGTCCACCGACGAAATTCAGGTGATGATCGACCGACTGCAAGAACAGGCGGGTAAGAGCGTTGAAGCCATGCAGGACAGCAAAACGCACAGCCAATCGGTGCGTGAACAGGCGGACAACGCTAACCAGTCGTTGGGTAACATCACCGAGTTCGTCAGCAGCATCAGCAACATCACGCTGCAAGTGGCAACGGCGACTGAAGAGCAATCTACCGTGGTCGCCGAACTGAGCCGCGATGTAGAAACCATCAACAGCCTGACCACCGAAACCGCCGAGATCGCCGACCAACTGACCGACTCCAGTCGTCAGTTGAACGATCTGTCACAACTGCTGAACCAACTGGTTCGTCAGTTCAAATTGTAAGGTCCGAAAAAAGCCCGTGACGATCACCGTCACGGGCTTTTTTTATGTCCAGTATTTGGACGTCAATTACGCATCGGCCGCCATGTGTTCCGCTGCGCGCTGACGTTCATCAACCCGCCGCGACACATACCAGGAAGCCAGCGCCACCAGCGATACGATGCCGATGATGATCGTCGCCAGCGCATTCACTTTCGGCGTCACCCCAAGTTTTACCGAACTGAATACTTCGATCGGCAAGGTCGTTGCACCCGGTCCGGTTACGAAGCTGGCAATCACCACGTCGTCCAACGACAAGGTAAACGACAGCAACCAGGCGGAAACAATGGCCGGCGCAATGATCGGCAACGTCACTTTGAAAAATGCCGTTACCGGCGTAGCGCCTAAATCCAACGCGGCTTCTTCCAGGCTCTGATCCATTTCCCGCAAGCGCGAGCTGATCACGACCGTGGAATACGCGATGCAGAACGTCGTGTGCGCAATCCACACCGTTAACAACCCGCGATGCGCCGGCCAGCCAATGGTTTGCGCCGCGGCCACAAACAGCAACAGCATCGACAAACCGATGACCACGTCCGGCATAACCAAAGGCGCAGTGATCATGCCGGAAAATAATGTACGGCCTTTAAAGCGCTGGAAACGCACCATCACCACCGACGCCAGCAAGCCGATTATCACCGCCGCCGAGGCGGCATAAAACGCCACCTGGAACGAGCGCAACACGGCGTTCATCAATTGCTCATCGCGGAATAACTCGCCGTACCATTTGGTTGACCAACCGGCCCAAACGGTCACCAGTCGCGACTCGTTAAATGAGTACACAATCAACACCACCATGGGTGCATACAGAAAGACAATGCCCAACCAGAAACACAATTGGCTGAGACTGAAGCGACGACGCGTGCTCATGAATTCAGCTCCTTGTTCTGGTAACGGTGGAACAGGACGATGGGCACGATCAGAATCAACAACATCAAAATTGCCAGGGCTGAGGCCACCGGCCAATCGCGGTTATTGAAAAATTCCTGCCACAACACCTTACCGATCATCACCGTTTCGGCGCCGCCGAGCAGTTCGGGAATCACGTACTCACCCACGACCGGAATAAACACCAGCATCGAGCCTGCGATGATGCCGTTTTTCGACAGCGGCAGCGTAATACGGAAAAAGGTGGTCCACTTGCGCGCGCCCAAATCGTTGGCCGCTTCGAGCAAGGTCGGATCGTGTTTCACCAGATTGGCGTAGAGCGGCAAAATCATAAACGGCAGATAGGCGTAAACCACGCCGATGTAGACCGCGAAATCCGTATTCAACATCTGAATCGGACTTTTGATGACACCCAGCCAAAGCAAAAAGGAATTGATGATGCCGCTGTTACTGAGCAACCCCATCCAGGCGTAAACGCGGATCAGAAACGAGGTCCAGGACGGCAACAAAATCAACATCAACAGCGTTGCCTGCATCCGGCCTGGCGCCTTGGCAATGGCATACGCCATCGGGTAGCCGACCAACAAACACAACACGGTGGAATTGAAAGCGATGCGAATCGAATTCCAATAGGCATGGATGTAGATGTCGTCACCCAACAGCCACAAATACGAATCGAAATTCAGGTGAACGGTTAACGCGTTGTTGGCCCATTCAAACATGGCGCTGTAGGGCGGAATGGAAATTTCAGCGACGGCGAATGAAATTTTGGCAACGATAACGAAGGGCAACGCGAAGAACACCAGCAGCCACAAATAGGGCACTGAAATGACCCAATTGCGACCGCCCGGCAGCCGGCTGAGATCGAGCTTACGTACCTTGAGCCCACTCATGGCCGGATCACCACGCCGCTGTCATCGGCCCAATGCACGAACACCGGGTCTTCCCAACTCGGGCGCTCAGCGCGACGTTCGGTATTCGCCAGGAAGCACTGCACAATTTTGCCGCTCGGCAACCGGACGTGATAGACCGAATGCCCGCCCAGATAGGCGATGTCGTGCACAACGCCCGGCGACCAGTTGCGCTCACCTTCGGGTTGCTCCAGCGTCAGCCAGGTTTTTTCCGGACGCAACGCAAACAGCATGGCTAAATCTTCAGCGCTCGAACTGACACCGTGGCCGATGTAGATTTCACGTTCCAGATCGGGCGAACGCAAGCGCATGTGGTCGCCTTCATCGGCAATGATTTCGCCTTCGAACAGGTTCACCGAACCGATGAATTCCGCCACCATCCGATTGACCGGACTTTCATAAACGTCGACCGGCGAACCGACCTGCTGGATGTAACCTTCATCCATAATGGCGATGCGGTCGGCCATGGTCATGGCTTCTTCCTGATCGTGCGTCACCATCACACAGGTCACGCCAACGCTTTCCAGAATATCGACCACTTCCAACTGCATTTCAGTGCGCAGTTTTTTGTCCAACGCGCCCATGGGTTCGTCGAGCAACAACAACTTCGGCTGCTTCGCCAGGCTACGTGCCAGCGCTACGCGCTGACGTTGACCGCCGGACAATTGGTGCGGTTTGCGGCCAGCGTATTTTTCCATGTGCACCAGCTTGAGCATGCGTTGCACGCGCTCGGCAATGACGTCTCTGGATAATTTGTCCTGCTTCAGACCAAAGGCCACGTTTTGCGCCACCGACATGTGCGGGAACAAAGCGTAGGACTGAAACATCATATTGATCTGACGTTGATAGGGCGGCTGCCAGGTGATGTCTTCACCGTCCAAAATAATGCGGCCATCGGTCGGCACTTCGAAGCCGGCCATCATGCGCAGCAACGTAGATTTGCCGGAACCGGATGCGCCCAACAGCGCAAAGATTTCGCCTTTGCGAATATCGAGGCTGACGTTATCGACCGCCAACGCATCGTCGAAATACTTGCTGATGCCTTCGATCCGCAACAGGGTTTCACTGCCCTGTTGCTGGTGTTGCATCTCGTTTTGCTGGCGACGTGCGCCCGCCGATATTGCCATCTGCTGCCCCCTAATAAATGTGTTCAGGCCAACGGGAAATTTTTGGTTTTTTGAATGAGATTTGCGATCGGCTTGCCGCAAAGGTCCTGCTGCCAAGGCCCTTGCGGCAAGGGCCGGGAGAGTCCCGGCCCAGTGTTTAAATCAGCTGCCTGATTTGAGGCGTGTCCAACTGCGTGTCATGACACGCTGTACGGAACTCGGCAGTACTTCAAAAGAAAACAGCTCGGTGCCTTCTTCTGGGTAAATGCCAGGGTTACTGAGAATTTCCGGATCGATGTACGGCTCAGCGGCTTTCACCGGGCTACCATACCAAACGTAGTTGGTGATATCGGCGGCCGGTTGCGGTTGCAGCACGTAATTAATGAAGGCATGAGCAGCTGCGGCGTTTCGTGAATCGGCCGGGATCACCATCATGTCAGCCCAGAGTGCCGCACCTTCGTGCGGAATGTAGTACTCGATCGACACATCGTTCTCTGCTTCTTCGGCGCGTGCCATAGCCTGGAAGACGTCACCGGACCAACCGATGGAGACACAGACGTCGCCATTCGCCAGATCGGTAATGTAACGCGAGCTGTGGAAGTACTGGATGTAAGGACGCACCGACTCCAAGCGCTTAGCTGCATCGGCAAAGTCGTCAGGGTCGTGGCTGTTCGGGTCCTTACCTTCGTATTTCAAAACCGCACGCAGCACTTCTTCCGGAGAGTCCAGCATGGTGATGCCACACTCAGCCAGCTTGGACGCATACTCAGGTTCAAACACCAGTGCCCAAGAACCGATCGGCGCATCGTCACCGAGAATTTCCTGAATTTTATCGACGTTGTAACCAATACCGGTTGTGCCCCACTGCCACGGAACACCGTATTCGTTACCTGGATCATAGGTTTCCAGCGTGGCCATCAATTCCGGATCCAGGTTGCTCCAGTTCGGAATCAGCGACTTATCCAGCTTTTGATAAGCACCAGCCTGAATCTGACGTGCCATGTAATCGGTGGTTGGCATCACCAGATCGTAACCGGACTGACCGGACAACACCTTGGCTTCCAGAACATCGTTGGAGTCGTAGACATCGTAGATAGTATTGATGCCGGTTTCGGCGGTGAAATTATCCAGGGTGTCTTCGGCGATGTAGTCGGACCAGTTGTAGATTCGAACCACTCGATCTTCGGCCAAGGCCGCGCTGGCCACTGATGCCGCAAGCGCGGTCAGGGCAACGGTTTTGCTCAATGTCTTCATTGTTGGGAACTCCCCTGCAGTATCATGATGCGGCCAACCCGGTATGGGTGTGCGGCCAATAGCGCCAATCATCGACCAATCAGTCGCTGCGCTAGAGCGCGGCGAGCGTATTATCCAATGCTCGCCGAGTCTTGGCGATAAGTTCGTCGATTTCAGCGCAAGTGATGACGAGCGGTGGCGACATCAACATCGTATCGCCGGTTGCGCGCAGGATGAGCCCTTCTTCGAGAGCCTTGTCCCGGCACAACGTGCCCGTCCGTCCTTCTTCAGCGTAACGACGCCGGCTGGCCTTGTCTTGCACCAACTCGACGGCGCCCAACATACCAACACCGCGTACTTCACCCACCAAAGGGTGATCCGCCAATGTCCGCAACTGTGATTGCATATAGGGGGCGGTGTCTGCACGAACCCGATCGATGACGCCTTCGGTTTGCAGAATCCGCAGATTTTCCAGAGCCACGGCCGCGCTGACCGGGTGCCCCGAATAGGTAAAACCGTGATGAAATTCGCCGCCGTGTTTCATAGTGTCGGCGATGTCGTCCGACATCATGACGCCGCCAATTGGCAAATAACCGGACGACAAACCTTTGGCAATCGGCATCAGGTCCGCTTTGATATCAAACGTCTCGCAGCCGAACCATTCGCCGGTGCGACCGAAGCCGCAGATCACTTCATCGGCCACCAATAAAATATTGTACTGACGCACGATGCGTTGAATTTCCGGCCAATAAGTGGCCGGTGGAATGATAATGCCGCCAGCGCCCTGTATCGGTTCGGCAATAAAAGCCGCAACGTTTTCAGGACCGAGTTCGAGAATTTTTTCTTCCAGCGCGCGAGCGGCGAGCAAGCCGAATTCGTCCGGCGTTAAATCACCGCCTTCGCCATACCAATACGGCTGACGAATATGCGCCACGCCGCTGATCGGCAAATCGCCCTGAGCATGCATCGGCTTCATGCCACCGAGACTGGCACCGGCAACGGTCGAGCCGTGATAGCCGTTGTGACGACCGATCAGAGTTTTCTTGGTCGGCTTGCCTTTGATGTCCCAGTAACGACGCACCAGACGAAAAACGGTGTCGTTCGCCTCGCTGCCGCTGTTGGTGAAAAAGGTGTGATTGATGTGCGATGGCGCTAACTCGGCCAGCTTGGCGGCCAGTTCCACCACCGGCGGTGTCGCCGTTTTGAAGAATAAATTGTAGTACGGTAATTCGGTCATTTGCCGGCGCGCGGCTTCCACCAGCTCCGCTCGGCCGTAGCCCAAATTGACGCACCACAGACCGGCAAAGGCGTCGAGATACGCCTTGCCGGTGCTGTCCCAAATGGTCGACCCTTGCGCCCGGGTGATGATGCGCGCGCCGTCTTTGGCGATGGCGCCGCTGTCACCGAACGGATGCAGATGATGATCGGCATCCTGCTGTTGCCAGTGGGCGGTGAGGTCGGACATCTGGGCTTGGGTCATGTGGCCTCCGAATCACACCGCCGACAACAGGAACTCGCGTTCCCAGGAACTGATGACGCGTTTGAAGCCTTCGTGCTCGGCCCAACGGGTGGCGATAAAACCGTCGACGAATTGCGCGCCCAAAATGTCCCGCACGGTGTCGTTTTCGGCCATCATTTCCAGCGCCGCTTCCAGGTTAAAAGGCACGTCGGGATCGGCTTCATCGGCGGTACGACCGGCAATGGGTTTGCGCGGTTTCAAATCTTCCATCATGCCCAGATAGCCGCATGCCAGGTTCGCAGCCATCGCCAGATAGGGGTTGGTGTCGGAACCGGGCAAACGGTTTTCCACACGGCGCGCTTCCGGCGGCGCGTTCGGTACGCGCAGACCGCAGGTGCGGTTTTCTTCGCCCCACTCGATGTTAACCGGCGCGTTGCCGTCGGCACCGGGCAGGTAGCGGCGGTACGAATTCACGTTGGGGGCGAACATCGGCATCATGTGCGGGATGTAGGTTTGCAAGCCAGCGATGTAATTCAGGAACCGTGGCGACGCCGAACCGTCTTTATTGGAGAACAAATTCTGGCCGGTTTTGATGTCGATCAGCGACTGATGAATGTGCATCGAACTGCCCGGTTCACCAGTGATCGGCTTCGCCATAAAGGTGGCGCCGATTTTGTGCTTCAACGCTGCTTCGCGCACGGTGCGTTTGAACACGAACACCTGATCGGCGAGTTTCATGGCTTCGCCGTGACGGAAATTAAATTCCATCTGGGCGGTGCCTTCTTCGTGAATCAGGGTATCGATGTCGAGTTCCATCGCTTCACACCAATCGTAGATATCGTCGATGATCGGATCGAACTCGTTGGCCGCGTCGATGGAGAACGACTGGCGGCCACTTTCCTTGCGACCGGAGCGGCCAATCGGCGGCTCCAGCGGTAAATCGGGATCGGTGCAGCGCTGGGTTAAATAGAACTCCACCTCCGGCGCGACAATCGGTCTCCAGCCCTGGTCTTCATACAGCGACAACACCTTGCGCAGTACCGCACGCGGCGACAGGTTGATCATATTGCCCATTGAATCGTAGCAATCGTGAATCACCTGAGCGGTCGGCTCTTCGGCCCAGGGCACCAAAAAGCAGGCGTTTTCGTCCGGACGCAACAGCATGTCGATGTCGGCGGGGTCGAGCAGGTTGTAGTAGGCGTCGTCGTCGGGGTAATCGCCGGTGGCGGTTTGCAACAGAACGCTTTCGGGCAGGCGGATACCGCCTTCATTGATGAACTTACTGGTGGGCTGAATCTTGCCGCGTGCGATGCCAGTCTGGTCCGGCGTGATGCACTCGATTTCGGTAATGCGATTGTCTTTCAGCCACTTAATCAGGTTTTCCATACATTTCCGCCGAGTTATCGCGGGAGTCGTCGGTTTTCACCGACAAACGGTTTTCACCGACAAACAATCCCGAGTCACCTGACGGCCTCAAGGGGTTTTTAGGGTCATGATCCGCCAGCCTCGGCAACGGCCGAATGAACGTGACGAATCGCTTCATTATAGGAGCGACTTCGCATTCAGACAGCCACAGATTCAAACGCCAAAAGCCAGGATCAAAAGCGGGGATGTTTATTATTTAAAACACCCACCCCGGCCATTCATGCCCATAAAACGGCAGGTTGTCAAATATTCTAATCACGCACTTGAGGTCTGAGCACAAATGGGGTTAGCTAGTTGCCATCCCATTCAATGTCGTTTTTGCCCGACCGCTCAAACGGGCTCGAAGGAGGCCCACGGTGACACATCCGCTGCTGCACACTCAAAGCTACATTCATGGCCGCTGGACCGACGCATCGGCCAACCGACGTTACACCGTTGTGAATCCCGCCACTGGCGAAACTCTGGCTGAGTTGGCCGATTGCAGCCCCAGCGACGCCGAATCCGCCATCGAAGCCGCACATTCAGCGCTGGCCGACTGGAAACAACACACCGCCAAAGCCCGCGCGCAAATCCTGCGCCGCTGGTTCGACCTGATCATGCAACACCAGGACAGCCTGGCCGAATTGATGACCTTGGAATGCGGCAAGCCGCTGGCGGAATCCAAAGGCGAGGTCGCCTACGGCGCATCCTTTATTGAGTGGTTCGCCGAAGAAGGCAAACGCGCCTACGGCGATGCCATTCCGACCCACGCGGCCGACAAACGCGTCTTCGCGATCAAACAACCGGTCGGCGTCTGCACCGCCATCACGCCGTGGAATTTCCCGCTCGCGATGATCACCCGCAAAGTTGGGCCGGCCTTGGCCGCTGGCTGCACCATGGTGGTGAAACCCGCCGAAGCGACGCCCTTTACTGCGCTCGCTTTGGCGCAACTGGGTGAAGAAGCCGGCTTGCCTGCTGGCGTGCTGAACATCGTCACCGCCAGTTCCGGCAAAGCCGTCGGCGAAGTGCTGAGCACGCACCCACTGGTGCGCAAAGTCAGCTTCACCGGCTCAACGCCCGTCGGCAAACAACTGATCAAACAAGCCGCCGACAGCGTGAAACGCGTATCGATGGAACTGGGCGGCAACGCACCTTTTATTGTTTTCGACGACGCCGATCTGGACGCCGCCATCGATGGCGCCATTGCCTCCAAATACCGCAACACCGGCCAGACCTGCGTCTGCGTCAATCGCTTTATTGTCCAAGAAGGCATCTACGATCAGTTCGCACAAAAGCTGGCCAAACGTTCCCAGCGATTAAAAGTCGGTAACGGCCTCGATGACGGCGTGCAACAAGGCCCGCTGATCAACGCTGCTGGCTTGGAAAAAGTCGAAACCCTGCTCAAAGACGCGACCGATAACGGTGCCAAAATTCTCACCGGCGGTCAGCGCCACAGCCTGGGCGGCAACTTCTTTGAACCGACGGTATTAACCGGCATCACGCCAGCGATGCGCATCAGCCAGGAAGAAATTTTTGGCCCGCTGGCGGCCATCACTCCCTTCAAAACTGAAGCCGACGCCATTCGCCTGGCGAACGACACGCCCTTTGGCCTGGCCGCCTATTTTTACAGCGGCAACCTGGCACGAATCTGGCGTGTTGCCGAGGCACTGGAGTACGGCATGGTCGGCATCAACGAAGGCTTGATCTCCACTGAGATCGCGCCGTTTGGTGGTGTGAAAGAATCTGGCCTGGGCCGCGAAGGCAGCCACTACGGCCTCGACGAATACCTGGAGATCAAGTATCTCTGCCTGGGCGGTCTGGATCGTTGACCGCCACCCCTACCGAGACAACATCATGGCCCACTCAGAAATTGCCACCTTCCTGGAACAGCACCCCGAGGTTTCGACCGTCGAGTTGCTGGTCAGTGACTTGAATGGCGTAATTCGCGGCAAGCGCATTGAAGTCGAACTGCTGGAAAAAGTTTTTACCGAAGGTTTCAGCCTGCCCGGTTCCGTGATGGCGCTGGACGCCACCGGCACCACCGTCGAAGAAACCGGCCTCGGCGCTGAAGACGGCGACCGCGACCGCCTCTGCCTGCCCATTCCCGGCTCACTGGCGCCGGTGCCCTGGCAAGGCGAAGACCGCGCCCAGGCGCTGTTCTCGATGTACGAAACCGACGGCGAAACGCCCTTCGCCATGGACCCGCGCCAGGTGTTGGTCGGTGCCATCGAACGCTTCAACCAACTGGGTTACACACCGGGCATCGCCGTCGAGCTGGAGTTTTATCTGATCGACACCGAACGCGACGCCAACGGCGGTTTGCAGCCGCCGGTCTCGCCCACCTCCGGTCGCCGCATGAGTTCCAAGCAGGTCTACTCGATGGACGACCTGGACGAGTACGACTTCTTTATCCGCGACGTCATCGACACCGCCCACGCCCAGAACATCCCGGCCGACACCGTGATCACCGAATACGCGCCCGGCCAGTTTGAGGTCAACCTGCACCACTGTGACGACCCGTTGCAAGCGGCCGACCACGCCGTACTTCTCAAACGCGTTATCGCCCAGGTCGCGCGCAAATGGGAAATGGAAGCGACCTTTATGGCCAAGCCCTACATCGAAGAAGCGGGCAGCGGCATGCACATTCACCTGAGCTTGATGGACGCCAGCGGCACCAACATCTTCGCCAGTGAAGACCCGGAACAGAACGACTATATGCGCTGGGCCATGGGCGGTTTGATTTCGATGGCCGACGGCGTGCAAGCGCTGCTGTGCCCGTCAATCAACTCCTTCCGCCGGCTGGCACCCGATGCCTTCGCACCGACGTCCAAAACCTGGGGTTACGACAACCGCACGCTGGCGCTGCGCATTCCCTCGGGCAGCGTCGAAGCCACCCGCGTTGAACACCGCTTCAGCGGCGCCGACGCCAACCCGTACCTGGCCGTCGCCGCTGTTTTAGCCGGCGTGACCGAAGGCTTGCAAAACCGCATCGAGCCACCGGAACCCGTCACCGGCAACGCCTACGACCAGGAACACCCGGTGATCGCCGACAACCCGCGCGACGCCCTGCGCGCCATGGACAAAGACCCGCGCGTCGACACCTGGTTCGGCGAAGACTTTGTCGACATGTACCGCATCTGCAAATGGTCCGAAGTGCGGCTGTTCGAACATCAGATTACGCCGTTGGAATATGAGCTGTTGTTGCCCTATGTTTGAGTGGACGGGAGACGCTTGACGGAAGACGGGAGACGCTGAAAAACCTCGCTCAATCAGTGTCATCCCATCCCGGCCTTGAGCCGGCTGGGCCGGCACACCGGATCTCCCCACAACCATCCAACGCAACAAAAAAACCACAAGACAGGGACAACAACCGGCCCTAAAATGCGCCGCCCTTTGGGCACTCAACCCATTGAAAACCGGAGAACATGCAGATGCGCCAGGTCACCGTAGCCGCCACCCAGATGAGCTGTGGTTGGGACGTCGACGCCAACATCGCCAAAGCGGACCAACTGGTGCGCCAGGCCGCGAACCAGGGTGCGCAAATCATCCTGATCCAGGAGTTGTTCGAGCGCTGCTATTTCTGCCAGAAACAGAAAGAAGCCTATCTGCACTTCGCCACACCGATGGCGGAAAACCCGGCCATTGCCCACTTCCAGAAAGTGGCGGCTGAACTGAAAGTGGTGTTGCCGATCAGCTTTTATGAGCGCGCCAACAACGCTTACTACAACACCGTCGCCATTATCGACGCCGATGGCAGTAACCTCGGCATCTACCGCAAAACGCACATTCCCGACGGCCCCGGTTACTCGGAAAAATTCTATTTCACGCCCGGCGATACCGGCTTCAAAGTCTGGGACACCGCTTACGCCCGCATCGGCGTTGGCATTTGCTGGGATCAGTGGTTCCCGGAAACCGCCCGTTCGATGGCATTGATGGGCGCCGAACTGCTGTTCTACCCGACCGCCATCGGCACCGAACCTCAAGACAGCAGCATCGATTCACGCGACCACTGGCAGCGCACCCAGCAGGGCCACGCTGCGGCTAACCTCGTGCCCTACATCGCCAGCAACCGCACCGGCGTAGAGACCGAAAGCGAACAGTCGATCACCTTCTACGGCTCGTCTTTTATTGCCAACGAACTGGGCGAGAAAGTCGCCGAATTCGGCCGCAAAGAAGAAGGGGTGTTAGTCCACACCTTCGATCTCGATCAAGTCGCCGCCACCCGCCACGCCTGGGGTGTATTCCGCGACCGCCGCCCGGATCTGTACGGCACATTGTTGACTAAAGATGGAGGCCGTTAAGGTGCCGTTTCCACTCGCCTCGACTCCGCGCGCCGACGGCTTTTTCATGCCGCCGGAATGGCACCCGCACCGCCAGACCTGGATGTTGTGGCCGGAGCGGCCGGACAACTGGCGCTACGGCGCCAAACCGGCGCAACGCGCCTACACCGCTGTGGCCGAAGCCATCGCCCGCTTTGAACCAGTCACTATGGGTGTGTCGGCCGACCAATACGAAAACGCCTGCGCCCGCCTGAGTGAAAAAATCCGCGTCGTGGAAATTTCCAGTAACGACGCCTGGGTGCGCGACACCGGCCCAACCTTCGTGATCGATGGCAAAGGTAACCAACGCGCCAACGACTGGGAATTTAACGCCTGGGGCGGCCTGACCGGCGGCCTCTATCAGCCGTGGAATCGCGACGACCAGGTGGCGCAGAAAATCTGCAACATGGAACGCATCGAACGCTACCGCACCGACGGTTTCGTGCTCGAAGGCGGCGCCATTCACGTCGACGGCGAAGGCACCTTATTAACCACCGAAGAGTGCCTGCTCAACGCCAACCGTAACCCACATTTGAGCCGCGCCGAGATCGAGCAAAAGCTGCGCGATCATCTGGGCATCGACACAGTTTTGTGGCTGCCCGAAGGCGTGTACAACGACGAGACCAACGGCCACATCGACAACATCGCCTGCTTTATCGAACCGGGCCACATCGTGCTCGCCTGGACCGATGACGAAAGCGATCCGCAATACCAACGCAGCCGCACAGCACTGGAATACCTGGAAAACCAACGCGACGCCCAGGGCCGCAAACTTAAAGTCACCAAACTGCCGATGCCGCAACCGCTGATTCAAACAGACGATGAAGCCGACGGCATCGACCAGGCCGCCAAAGCCTGGCCGCGTCGCGCCGGCGAACGCATGGCCGCCAGCTACGTGAATTTCCTGATCGTCAACGGCGGCATCATCCTGCCCGCCTTCGGCGATGCCATGGACGAGCGAGCGGCCAATATCCTGGCGGATTTGTGTCCGGGCCGAGAAATTGTGCCGGTAGCGAGTCGGGAAATTTTGCTCGGCGGCGGCAACATTCACTGCATTACGCAACAGCAACCGCTGGCATAATTTCCGCAGCGGTTTGTGCTACTGTTCTGGCCCTTATCCTGGGTAGTCACAACACCATGAACTTCGTCATCTGGTTACGCGATACCGCCCGCTTTTTTGGTCAGCACTGGATACGGCTATTCAGCATCACGCTGCTCATCAGCCTGATCACCCTGGTCGGCGCCGTGGCCGTGCTAGGGCTGGCCAGCGGCGGCGCAAACCCCCTCAACCTGGCGCGTTTGGTGCTGTGGGTTGGCGGCGTCTGGATGAGCACCGCCATCCTTTATTACATCCATACCGCCTCAGCGGGTAGCTCGGTATCGCCGCTATCGGCCATTCAGAAAAGCGCGGATCACTTTACCGCTGTGTTTGGCTACCAATTACTGCTGATCGCAACCGTAATCATCCTCGGGCTGATTGTCTGGCTGCCCATCGTGCTGAACGTTCCGAACCTTCCTGAACTGCCGTTCAACCTCAGTGTGTGCGCCATCCTGTTTTATTTCGGATCGCGACTGGTCGCGCTCGGGACGATTGATCTGGTGGTAAATAAAACGCCATTAAGGTCTGTTATTTTCTCGGCCTGGCGTTACAGCCGGGGCCGTGTCTGGACACTGCTTATTGCACATCTGGTTTTTTTCGCCGCGATAACGCTGGTGTTAATCACGCTACCGTTAGTGAGCCGCCAGCTTTTGCTGCAGGCGACATTGCTCGTACTGCTCATCCAACCCATCGTGGTTCTGTTCTATATTTTTGTGTTTCAAATTCATGCTCATCAACGATCTACCGCCCTGCTATCCGAGTAAAAATCGATGTCTAACGATTCCGCTTCTTTCAACATGGCCGATTACCTGCTCACCCCGCACGACGTTTATGCCTTTTTGAACGACGCGCTGCTGACCAGGGACATGAGTTTCATCGCCAATGCTTTTGGCATCGTGGCCGAATCCAAAGGTGTCGAGGCAATCGCTAAACACACCAACCTGAATTGTGCGCAGCGTTGCCTGGAAGTCAGTCAACAAAGTGAACCCAGCCTGGCCTTGGTTTTATCGGCACTGGAAGCGCTGCAAGCTAACCTGATCATCGATACGCATAGCCACTGAAACGCGCCGCCAGGCACGGACGTAAACGCACCCGCTGAGACTTCAATTGCCACACGGCTGTGATACTGTTTCGCCACCTCAACCGACAACGACGCTCATGCTGTATTCATTCCTCCGCGACACCCTGCGCTTTTTCGGCCACCACTGGATTCCGCTGACGGTAATTACCGCCGGCCTGGGGTTGGTGTTCGAATTGTTTGTCATGCTCAGTTGGTCGACCATCACCACCGAAAACGGTTTTCCCTGGGCCGCTTATTTATTGCAGTGGCTGGGCACGGTGTGGACATCGGCGGCGGTGATTCTGTATCTCGATCGTGCCTTGGCGGGCGAATATCTGGCGCCGGTTACTGCCTGGCGGCGGGCGCTGGTGTTTGTATTGCCGTTGGCGGGCCTGCAATTGCTGGTGACCTTGGGCATCAGCCTTGGTTTGGTGTTGCTGGTGGCACCGGGTATTTACATCGCCGTGAAACTGGCGCTGAGCAGTTTCTATCTGGTGCTGGATCGACAGCCCATATTTACCGCTTTGCAATCGTCCTGGCGCGGCAGCACCGGCTATGGTTGGACGCTGCTCGGCGGCTACCTGCTGTTTTACGGCGTTATCATGTTGCTGATGCAAATGATCACTTATGTGTTGGTGTCGGAAACCGACGGTTACGGAATGATGACGGTCTTTATTGGCGTGCTGTTCAAACCGCTGGCAGCGCTGGTGCAAATTTTCGGTTTCCGCGTCTATTCCGACAGCGGCCAATCAAGCTAACACCCCGGCCTGGCGCTGGCGCGCCGGGCAAAGAGTGCTAGAGTAAGCGACTTACACCGACCACCGTTCCCCAGTCGGTTCCGCCCGTTCGTTTTCTCCGTTTCGAGACTCGCAATGCGCTCTATTCTGCTGTCCATCACCGCGCTGTTTTTCGGCTTGTCGCTGTTGCTGATGGGCAACAGTTTGCTCAGTACGCTGTTGGTTATTCGCGGTGTCAGCGAAGGGTTTTCCGAACAGTTTCTTGGCTTGCTGTCGTCCAGTTATTACCTCGGCGCTTTGCTCGGCACCTGGTTCGCCGGTCGGTTGATTCGGCAGATGGGCCACATCCGCTGTTTCACTTTTTGTGCATCGCTGCTGGCCTGCGGCACCTTGCTGTATATGTTGCTGCTATCACCGACGGCCTGGTTGATCATCCGCTTGTTTACCGGCTTTGGCGTGTTCGTGATGTTCACCGTTATCGAAAGCTGGCTGAACGGCCAGACGCCGGACGAATACCGCAACCGCATTTTCTCGCTCTACATGGTGGTGCAGATGATCGCTGCGGCCATCGCCCAGCAGTTTCTGCACCTTGATAACGCCGAAGCGTTCACGCTCTTTGCCATCGCTGCGGTGTTGGCGTCGGCGGCGGTCATGCCTGTCTCCTGGACGCGCCTGCAACAACCGCACGTCGCGCTCGACATGCCGAAAATGGATTTGCCCCGGCTGATCGAATCGGCCCCGGTGGCGGTCACAGCGGTCATCATTTCCGGCCTGACGTTGGGTCCGTTCTGGGGGTTGTCGCCGTTGTTTGCCGCCAGCCTCGGTTACAGCGAAAGCCAGGTCGCTATCTTTATTTCACTGGCGGTATTGGGCGGCGCAGCCATTCAATATCCGGTCGGTCGGTTGTCCGATGTGATCGATCGACGGCTGGTGATTTTAGGCGTGCTGATGGCTACCGCAGCCGTCAGTACCGCCATGGTGTTTGCGGCCTATTGGTTACCGGAAAAACGGTGGTTGATGGTGATACTGGCGATGTTTTTTGTCGGACTGGCGCTGGCGGTGTACCCGATCGGTGTGGCGCATTTGGTCGATCACATTCACAAAGACCATCTGGTCGCCGGCTCCAGCGGTTTGCTGCTGTTGTACGGACTGGGCTCGTTCATCGGCCCGGCGTTGGCGGGCATCGGTTTGCAACGTCTCGGTGGTGAAGCCTTGCCCGGATTTTTCGCGCTGGTGTTGACGGTGTCAGTGCTCGTCGTGGCCTGGCAATTGCGGCAATCGCGTGTGGTGGAAAAGCCGACCGATTACGAAGGCCACTTCGTTGCCATGGTGCGCACGGGTCCGAACGTCTTGCCGTTACACCCGGATTCAGAAGAAGAACTGGCGCCGCCGGAAGACCGCCGCCAACGCCCGCGCAACGACAACCCCGACGGCCAACCCAACGACTAATCCTTGGGCTTCTTGCGGTAAGAATGTTCGAGCATGGCGCGCACCAAGTCGCGCCAGGTGAGAATGCCCAGCGGCACTCCGGTATCGTCCACTACCGGCACGCACGACAGGCCTTTGTCGTGCATCAATCGCACCGCATCAATAATCGGCGCATCGGGTGACACCGTCATCGGATCGCGCGTCATTAATATCTTGGCGCGCATAATCATGGTGTGGCTGTCGCGTATTTCTTCGTCACTTTTGCCAACGAAAGGGGACAGCGCCTTGAGCACATCACGGTCAGAAATAATGCCGATCAGTTTGCGGTGTTCAGTGACCAACACATGGTGAAAGTGGTGCACTTCGAACAGCTCCCGAATGCTCGCCAGGGTGTGTGCCGTGCCCACGGTCACCGGGTCTTTCGTCATGAAATCGCTGACGCTCATGCTACATCCTTCGTATCGGTTATTGCGTCCGCTGACGTGCCAGCCAGCGGTCCAATTGATTGGCGAACGCCTGACGATCACTCTGGCTGTACGCCGCCGGGCCGCCGGTTTGAATGCCGCTGCTGCGCATAGTGTCGAGGAAATCGCGTATGTTCAGCCGGCCTTTGATGTTGTCTTTGGTAAAGGCTTCGCCGCGCGGGCTGAGCGCCAACGCACCCGCATCGATCACTTCCGCCGCCAACGGAATATCGGCGGTAATCACCAGATCATTCGGCTGCACACGCTGCACAATTTCGTTATCGGCAACGTCGAAACCCGACGCCACCTGCACGCTGCGAATAACTTTAGAAGGCGGTGTCCGCATCGGCTGATTCGCCACCAACACCAGCTCGGTTTGGGTACGCTCAGCGGCGCGAAACAGAATTTCTTTAACCACGCCGGGGCAGGCGTCGGCATCGACCCAGATCGTCATGGGCAGTCTCACTCATCCAAAACGGCGCCAGCATAGCACGGCCGGAACCACTGGTTTAAAAGCCCGACAACAACACCATCTTGAGCCAGACTCATCCATTCATTTTAGCCGAGGAACCGCCATGAGCCGCCATTTCGAAACCGCCGCCGGTCTGAACGAAGACCGCGACCCCGCCACTCACGATTTCGTTTTTAACCAGACCATGCTGCGCATCAAAGACCCGCAAATCAGCCTGGATTTCTACACCCGGGTCATGGGCATGACGCTGGTGAAAAAACTCGATTTCGATGCGATGAATTTCTCGCTGTATTTTCTCGCCGCGATCAAACCGGATGAACTGAGCGATTGGTCCAGCGACGCCAAAACGCGCACCGCCCAAACTTTCGGCCGCCCGGCCATGCTGGAACTGACCCACAACTGGGGCACCGAAACCGACGCCGATTTCCACTACCACAACGGCAACGACAAACCCCAAGGCTTCGGCCACATCGGTTTCGCGGTACCCGATTTAGACGCCGCCTGCGCCCGCTTCGATGAACTGGGCGTGCAATACGTCAAACGCCCGGAAGACGGCAAGATGAACGACCTCGCCTTTATCAAAGACCCGGACGGCTACTGGATTGAAATCTTCGCACCAGAACGCATCGCCCGGGCGTTTTGATCGCTTAAATCCCCAACTTATCCCGCAAGCCATAATACAGTGCGCCCGCCGCCGTATAGGGCGCGCGCAGCATACGGCCGCCGGGGAATGGGAAGTGTTTTAGCGCGGCAAACGCATCGAAGCGTTCGGCCTGGCCGCGCAGCGCTTCGGCGATGAGTTTGCCGGCCAGATGCGTGGTGGTGACCCCGTGGCCGCTGTAACCCTGGGCGTAATAGATGTTGTCGCCGATGCGGCCGAATTGCGGTAAGCGGCTCATGGTGAGCAGGAAATCGCCGCCCCAGGCGTAGTCGAATTTCACGCCTTTGAGTTGCGGGAATGTGCTTTCCAGATGCGGCCGCAGGAAGTTTTCAATGGAGCGTGGGTCGCCGCCGCCGTAGGTGACGCCGCCGCCGTAGAGCAATCGGAAATCGCCGGTGATGCGGTAATAATCCAGTTTGTAATTGCAGTCTTCGACGCACTGCAATTGCGGAATTAATTCACGCGCTTTTTCTTCGCCCAATACTTCGGTGGTAACGATTTGTGTGCCGCACGGCATCGATTTCGCTGCCAGTTCCGGTACCAAATTACCCAGGTAAGCATTGCCCGCGACCATGACGAATTTGGCCGTCACCCGGCCGTGTTCGGTGTGCACCACCGGTTGTTCGCCACGGTCGATGCGGACGACTTTGGAGTCTTCAAAAATCAAACCGCCGTGGCTTTCAATCGCTGCCGCTTCACCCAGCGCCAGGTTCAACGGATGGATGTGGCCGCCGCGTTTGTCGAGCAAGCCGCCGATGTATTTATCGGAATGCAGATAATTACCCAGCGCCGCGTCATCGAGCAGTTGCATGTCGTCGTGGCCGTAGCGTGCCCACAACGCTTGTTGTTCGCTCAGTTCGTGCATCTGGCGTTTATTAAAGGCGACGAATAAACCACCGGGTTTGTAGTCGCAGTTGATGTGATATTGGGCGATGCGCTGACGAATGATGTCGGCGCCTTCGAACGCCATCGAGCCGAGCATGGCTGCCATGTCGTGGCCGTAATTGCGTTCAATCACGTCGATGTCGCGGCTGTAGCTGTTTACCAACTGGCCACCGTTACGGCCGCTGGCGCCAAAGCCGATACGCGCGGCTTCCAGCACCACCACTTTGAAACCAGCCTCGGCTAAATGCAGCGCCGTTGATAAGCCGGTAAACCCCGCGCCAATCACACACACATCGGCGTCTATCGATTCCGTTAACGCCGGACGGTCCGGTACGGCGTTGGCCGTGGCGGCGTAATAAGAGCCCGTGTGTTCCATGCGAGTTGTCATCGTGCACATTCTCCAGCGGATTTATTCCAACGTTGGCATCACAAATTCGGCGCCCAGATCGCCGTCCGGCCAGCGCGCGGTTACGGCTTTGCGTTTGGTGTAGAAACGCACGCCTTCCATGCCGTGAACGTGGTTGCTGCCAAACAAGGAACGCTTCCAGCCACCGAACGCATGGAACGCCATCGGCACCGGAATCGGCACGTTAACGCCGACCATGCCGACTTGAATATCGCGCACAAACTGACGTGCCACACCGCCGCTGCGCGTATAAATCGACGTGCCGTTGCCGAATTCGTGTGCGTTGATCAGTTTCACCGCGCTGACGTAATCCGGCACGCGCACCACGCACAACACCGGGCCGAAAATTTCTTCGCGGTAGATGGTCATGTCGGCCGTCACCTTGTCGAACAAACAGCCGCCGATAAAGTAACCACTGTCATGGCCGGCGACTTTTAAACCGCGACCATCGACCACCAAGTCCGCACCTTCGGCCACACCGGCATCGACATAACCCGTCACTTTTTGCAGATGCGCAGCGCTGACCAACGGCCCCATATCGAGGCCTTTTTCTGCGCCGTTGCCGATTTTTAATTCGCGCGTTTTAGCCGCCAGTTTTGCCACCAGTTCGTCAGCAATATCGCCAACCGCGACGGCCACGGAAATTGCCATGCAGCGTTCACCGGCCGAGCCATAGGCAGCACCCATCAGTGCGTTCACTGCGCCATCGAGATCGGCATCGGGCATGACAACTAAATGGTTTTTCGCGCCGCCCAACGCCTGAACGCGTTTGCCGTGTTCGCTGGCGGTACGATAGATGTATTCAGCAATCGGCGTCGAACCGACAAAGCTCACCGCTTGCACGTGCGGGTTCACCAACAGTTCGTCGACGGCTTCTTTATCGCCGTTAACGACGTTGAACACGCCGTCCGGCAAGCCGGCTTCCTTCAGCCAATCGGCGACCAACAAGGCCGCACTCGGGTCTTTTTCCGACGGCTTCATCACGAAGGTATTGCCGCAGGCGATGGCGACCGGCCACATCCACATTGGCACCATGGCCGGGAAGTTGAACGGCGAAATACCGGCGACGACACCCAACGGCTGATTCAGCGACCAGGCATCAACACCACGGCCAACCTGCTCGGTGATTTCGCCTTTCAACAGATGCGGAATGCCGCAGGCGAATTCGACCACTTCCATGCCGCGAATCACTTCGCCGCGGGCGTCTTCAAACACCTTGCCGTGCTCAGCGCTGATCACCCGCGCCAAATCATCCAGGCGTTCGTCGAGCAGCATTTTGAAGCGAAACAAAATGCGCGCCCGGTTCAGCGGCGAGGTTTCCATCCAGTCCGGTAACGCTTTTCGCGCGGCCTCTACGGCTTGCTGCACTTCGGTTTTTGATGCCAGCGAAACCTGAGCGGTTTGCTCGCCCAAAGCCGGGTTAAACACCGGGCCCTGGCGCTCGGAGGCTTTGGTGTGTTGGCCGCCGATAAAGTGATTGATCTGTTGCATACGATTTCCCCGTGTCTTTTTTCGCTCAATCAGCCAACGGTTTTGATGGCGGTGCGCAGTGCGCTGACGATTTGGTCGATCTGGTCTTCGCTGATGATCAGCGGCGGCGACAGCGCGATGGTGTCGGCGGTGCAACGCACCAGCACATTGCCCTGCCAGTAGCAGTGGTGGAAAACGTCGTAACCGCGTGCGCCGACGGCGCCTTCACGCGGGTGCAATTCAATGCCTCCGACCAAGCCGATGTTGCGGATGTCTTTCACCACATCCAGATCGCTCAGGCTGTGCAGGGCATCCTGGAACCGCACTTCCAATTCCAGCGCGCGCTGGAACAAACCTTCGGCTTCGTAGATGTCGAGCGTTGCCAAACCGGCAGCGGCAGCAACCGGGTGGCCGGAATAGGTGTAGCCGTGGAACAGTTCGATGGTCGCATCGGAACCGTTCATAAAGGCATCGTGAATGAAGTCGGCGGCGAACACCGCGCCCATCGGCACCGAGCCGTTGGTCAGGCCTTTGGCGGTGGTCATCAGATCGGGCGTGACGCCAAAACGGTTGGCGGCGAAGGCTTCGCCAATGCGACCAAAGCCGGTGATGACTTCATCGAAAATCAACAGAATGCCGTGTTGCTGCGTCAGCTCGCGCAACCGTTTCAGGTAACCGACCGGCGGCAGAACAACACCGGCAGAACCGGCAACCGGCTCAACGATGACAGCGGCGATGGTGTCGGCGCCGTACAAATCGATCATGCGTTGCAGGTCTTCCGCCAGATCAACCCCGGCTTCCGGCAGACCGCGACTGAACGCATTTTCCGCCAACAGCGTGTGGCGCAGATGCGACACATTGGGCAAGCCCGAGCCAAAGGCGCGCTTGTTGTTGACCAACCCGCCGACGGAAATGCCGCCGAAGCCGACGCCGTGGTAACCCTTTTCGCGACCGATCAAACGCGTGCGCTGGCCGTCGCCTTTGGCGCGATGGTAAGCAAGCGCCATCTTCAAGGCGGTATCGACCGACTCGGAACCGGAGTTGGTGAAAAAGACTTTGTTCAGCCCGTCGGGCGTGTACTGAATCAAACGCTCGGCCAGCTCAAACGGCGCCGGGTGGCCCATCTGAAACGTCGGGCCGTAATCGAGCGTGCTGATTTGTCGGTACACCGCATCGGAAATGTTTTTGCGGCCATGACCGGCGTTCACGCACCACAGACCGGCGGTGCCGTCGAGCAGCGACCGACCATCGTCGGTGGTGTAGTGCATGCCTTCGGCCGCCACCAACAATCGCGGTTCGGCCTTGAACTGACGGTTGGCGGTAAAGGGCATCCAAAAGGCATCGGTTTTAACGGACATGGCGGACCTCGCAAGTTCACTCGGGCAACGCTGTGCACTCTCCCAGGCGCACCGACTGAGCAACGGCGGCGGCCAACACAACGTTTGTTATTTTGAACAACCGCGCCAGTGTATGCCAAAGACTGACCCCAGCCAACCACCGAAATCTATGACTTTTTTCGTCTTATCATCGGGCTTTCAGCGGCATTATCCGACTCTCAACAAGCGTTCAATATATTGAAAGTTGCCGACCCGGTGGAGTAAGGTTGCGGCATCCAAATCACCGCCCGAGGCCGCCATGACCACCACCCACACTCTCGAACACTGGACCCAAGCGGCCGCTGCATTGAAACCCGAAGGCCGCGCCTTTATCGACGGCGCTTATTGCGACGCCCAATCCGAAGAAACCTTTGAATCGCGCAGTCCGATCGACAACCGCCTGCTGGTCAACGTCGCCGCTTGCAACACCGCCGATGCCGACCGCGCCGTGGCCGCCGCGCGCCGCGCCTTCAACCGCGGCGACTGGTCCACACTGGCACCGGCCAAACGCAAAGCCGTCATGCTGCGTTTTGCCGCTCTGATTAAAGAACACGGCGACGAACTGGCGCTGCTGGAAACACTCGACATGGGCAAACCGATTGGCGATTCGCTGGCGGTCGACATCCCCGCCACGGTGCGCGCCATTCAATGGTCGGCCGAAGCCATCGACAAGCTGTACGACGAAATCGCCCCGACTGCGCACGACGAACTCGGCCTGGTGACGCGTGAACCGGTTGGCGTGGTGTCCGCCATCGTGCCGTGGAATTTTCCGCTGATCATGGCGAGCTGGAAAATCGGCCCGGCACTGGCGATGGGCAATTCGGTAATCTTGAAACCGTCGGAAAAATCGCCGCTGAGCGCGATTCGCTTGGCCGCACTCGCCACCGAAGCCGGCATTCCCAACGGCGTGTTCAACGTGCTGCCCGGCTTCGGCCACACCGTCGGCAAGGCGCTGGCACTGCACATGGACGTCGATACGCTGGTGTTCACCGGCTCCACCGGCGTCGCCAAACAACTGATGATTTATTCCGGCGAATCCAACTTAAAACGCATCTGGAGTGAGGCCGGCGGCAAGTCACCGAACGTCGTCTTTGCCGACGCACCGGACCTGGACGCCGCCGCTGCCGCTGCCGCCGAAGGCATCTGCTACAACCAGGGCGAAGTCTGCACCGCCGGATCGCGCTTGTTGGTCGAAGCCAGCATCGCCGACGCATTTATGGATAAAGTGCGCGCCGCCGTCGCGACCTGGAAACCGGGCAACCCGCTGGACCCGGCCACCAAAGTTGGCGCCATTGTCGATGGCGCTCAGTTGCAACGCGTACAAAGTTACATCGACGCCGGCCGCGAAGGCGGCGCTCGGTTAACTGTGGGTGGCGAACGCCTCAACGCCGTCGATGGCGGCTTCTTTGTGCAACCGACGGTGTTCGAAGATGTGACCGCCAAAATGCGCATCGCCCAGGAAGAAATCTTCGGCCCGGTGCTCTCGGTAATTCGCTTTGAAGACGAAGCCGACGCACTGCGCATCGCCAACGACACCGACTACGGTCTGGCGGCAGCGGTCTGGACAGCCAACCTGAGCCGCGCCCACCGCTTCGCCAAAGGCCTGCGCGCCGGTTCGATCTGGGTCAATCAGTGGGATGCGGGCGACATGACTGCGCCGTTCGGCGGCTACAAACAGTCCGGCAACGGCCGCGATAAATCGCTGCATGCGTTTGATAAGTACTCAGAAATTAAGGCGACCTGGATCAAGATTTGATGGTGGGAGACGCTGGGCGGGAGACGGGAGACGGGAGACGGGAGACGCTGATTAGCATGGTGCTCTTGGCGTCTCCCATAATTTCCATCAAACCCAATCCTTCATCCGGAAATACAACATCCCCAACGCCAGCAATGGCGAGCGGAAACGTGGGCCGCCGGGGAAGGTGAGGTGTTTGACCTTTTCCAGTACGTTCAGGCGCTCGCTGTCGCCGTGCATGCTTTCGGCGATCACGCGGGCGGCGAGGTGGGTGACGTTCACGCCGTGGCCGGAATAGGCCTGGGCGTAATAGATGTTGGGTTTCAAGCGGCCGATCTGTGGGAAGCGGTTAGCGCCGATGCCGATCATGCCGCCCCATTGGTAGTCGATGTGGATGTCGCGCAACGCTGGAAACACCCGGTCCAGGTGCGGTTTCAGCGCCGCTTCGATGGAGCGCGGGTCGCGGCCGGAGTAGTTGCACAAGCCACCGAACAACAGGCGGTTGTCGGCCGACAGCCGGTAATAGTCGAGCGCCACGTTCATATCGCAGACGGCGTGGCGGCCCGGCAGAATTTGTCTGGCGGTGGCCTCGTCCAGCGGTTCGGTGGCAATCACGTAACTGCCCGCTGGCAACACCTTGCCCGCCAACGTTTTATTCAGGCCGCTCACGTAGGCATTGCCACACAACACCAGCCGGTCGGCCACCACCTGGCCGGCCTCGGTTTTCACCAGCACCGGCTCGCCTTCCACGATGTCGAGCACGGCGCTGCGTTCAAAAATTCGCACACCCAGGTCGGCCGCCGCTCTCGCTTCGCCGGTCACCAGATTCAGCGGATGCACATGCCCGCTGCCCGAATCGACCAAGGCACCCAGGTAACGATTTGAACCGACCACTTCGCCGAGCCGTTCCGGCGGCAGCAATTCAAATTGATGGCCGATGTCGGTGTTTTGCAGCTCGTCGAAATGGCTCTGCAATTCGGCCCAGTGGCGCGGCCGGTTGGCTAAATCGGCAAAGCCCCAGCGTATATCGCAGTCGATGTTGTAGCGCTCAATGCGCTGGGTAACGATGTCCACCGCTTCGTTGCCCATGGCTTCAACCGCCGCCACACCGGCGTCGCCCAGCGTTTTGCGAAACGGCTCCAGGCCATGACCAATGCCGCGAATCAACTGGCCGCCGTTGCGACCGGATGCGCCCCAGCCGATGCGATGCGCTTCCAGCAACACCACGCTGTAACCGCGTTCGGCCAATTCCAGCGCCGTGTTCACGCCACCAAAACCGCCGCCAACAACGCAGACATCGGCACGAATCGATTCCGTCAGTTGGGGGTAACGCTGGTCGTAGCGGGCGGTGGCGGCGTAATAGGAGACCGGATGATCCGGGCCGTGCGTGCGGGGGTTCAACGTCGTGGTCATGAAAATATCTGTTAATTATAATGGCCGAATGTTTGGTATTTTTGACATAGCCCAGCGCCCTTTGCAAGCCGCCGAATCCGGCGCGACAGCAGCCTTGCAAGCAAGCAACGCTTGGCGTTTGATAGGCTGTAAAAAATAATGAAACCCCTCGGAGGGACGCACTCTTGGATGTAGGCGAACGGCTCAAGTCGATCCGTGAACAGCACGGACTGTCGCAACGTGAACTGGCAAAACGCGCCGGTGTCACCAACAGCACCATTTCCATGATCGAAAAAAACAGCGTCAGCCCCAGCGTCAGTTCGCTGAAAAAAGTGCTGCAAGGGTTCCCCATGTCGCTGGTAGAGTTTTTCGCCGAAGACAGCGATACCGAATCCACCCAGCCGGTGGTGTACAGCCCCGACGATCTGCTCGATTTATCGGTCAACGACGTACAGCTGAAACTGGTCGGCCGCGCCTTCGGCAAACGCGCCCTGGCGTTCATGATTGAAACCTACGAACCCGGCGCCGACACCGGCGCCGACCTCTACGTGCACGACGGCGAAGAAGCCGGCCTGGTGATGCGCGGCGCGTTCGAGCTGACCGTCGGCAGCGAGGTCTACAAGCTGAGCAAAGGCGACAGCTACTATTTCGACTCCACCCGCCCGCACCGCTTCCGCAACCCTTACGACGAACCCTGTCAGATTATTTCGGCGACAACACCGGCCAATTTTTAACATCACATCCAGCGCAACTTTCGTTGCGTATGGATGGTCTAAACTGATCTCACCGTCAGGCCACAGCGGAGTGCATCATGATCATTCATCGCTGGACGTTGGCCGCCTGCCTGGCACTGTTCATCAGCAGCGCGGCCGCCGATCAATACAACGCCCGTCTCGACCCCCTGTTCGAGCGACTGCAAAACGCGCCCGACGCGCTCAGCTCGTCGCTGATCGAACAACAAATCTGGCGCGCCTGGAGCGAAGCGCCGAACGAAGCCGCCGGCCAATTAATGCGTCGCGGCACCGCCGCCATGAACGCCGGACAACTGGAAACGGCGCTGAGCAATTTCGACGAACTGATTGCCGCCGAACCGGAATTCGCCGAAGCCTGGAACAAACGCGCCACCGTGCACTACCTGCTCGGCAACTATCAGCAATCGATCGCCGACATCGACCACACCCTGGCACTGGAACCCCGGCACTTTGGTGCGCTGTCGGGCCTGGGTGCCATCTTCGCGCAACTGGAACAACCCCAGGCCGCCATCCGCGCCTTTGAAGCCGTGCTGGTGCTGTACCCGCAATCGAACAGCAGCAAGCGCAACATCGAACGGCTCGAACAAAGTCTGCAAGGCCGAACGCTGTAACCTGCCACTCGACGCCCGGCCATCCTGGGCGTCACAATGCGCGCTCTGCGTTGCCCATCCACCGCGATAGGAGACTGTGCATGAGCGCCATTGAACACCACCCCGACGAACAACGTTTTGTCTTAGCCGTGAACAACGAACTCGCCTACCTGGCGTACCGCCTCGACGGCAACGACATCACCTTCACCTCCACCTTTGTACCCAACAGCGGCCGTGGTCAGGGCATTGCCCGACAACTGGTCGACACCGGCCTCGGCTGGGCGCGGGCACAGCAATACGCCATCCACGCCACCTGCTCTTACGTGGAAGCCGTACTGGCACGCGGCGGCTGAGCCATTCCACATCCTTGGTGAAATTCTTTGAACCCGGGCATCAATTTCCTTCGCTTTGATCGCCCAAACCGCCGGTCATACTGGGTGGTGTCTAGGAACCATCCTGTTCAAATTCTTTCATCGAGGAAACTGAAATGACCAAAGTATTAGTTCTGTATTACTCCATGTACGGCCACATGGAAGCCATGGCTAACGCCGTTGCTGAAGGCGCCAAGAGCGCGGGCAACGTTGAAGTCACCATCAAGCGTGTACCGGAAACCATGAGTGCCGAAGCCCTGGCCGCCAGCGGCGCCAAGGTCGATTTCGATCACCCGGCCGCCACCGTTGACGAACTGGCCGATTACGACGCCATCGTCTTCGGCAGCCCGACCCGCTTTGGCAACATGACCGGCCAGATGCGCACCTTCCTCGACCAGACCGGCGGCCTGTGGGCACAAGGCAAACTGATCGGCAAAGTGGGTTCCGTCTTCACCTCCACCGGCACCCAGCACGGCGGCCAGGAAACCACCATCACCTCCTTCCACACCACCTTGTTGCACCACGGCATGGTTATCGTTGGCGTGCCTTACAGCTGCCCGGGCCTGACCTACATGGACGACATCACCGGCGGCAGCCCCTATGGCGCAGCCACTCTGGCTGGCGGTGACGGCAGCCGTATGCCGAGCGAAAACGAGCTCGACATCGCCCGTTTCCAAGGCAAGCACGTGGCTGAAATTGCCAAGAAACAAGCCGCCTGAGCGGTATCGATTTAACGCCCCCTGCGACGCGGATGACCCCTGTTCCGTCGCAGGCTTCAGCGCCTCGACCCCGCCTTTGAGCGGGGTTTTTTATGTTTCAAAAGCGCACCGCATTGCCGATGAAATGGCGCGCAACGACCTGCTATTTCAACGCCAAACCCCGCCCCGCCCAACTATTTGCAAAAAACCCCTCGAAATCGCGAAAAAATAACGATTGTTAAAACACTTACTCAAACGGTCGTAGGTGATGATCGCCTGGTGATTGGGCGCAGCGGTAACCGCTCGCCCAGCGCATTCAATTTTCCAGGGAGAAAAACACTATGGACTACACCAAAAACACCCCCCCAAGCTGGAGCCTGGCGCTGCTGATCAGCAGCGTCCTGCTGGCCGCCTGCGACCCGGCGCCTTCAACGCCCACTTCAGAACCCACACCAGAACCCATATCAGGCCCCTTGGGTGTGCTGAATCTAAACTTCGAACAAACCAAGCAGTTTGTGTTTGATTGGAGCCCAGTGCCCAACGCCACTCACTACGTGCTGGAAGAAAACCCCGATGGCGAATCCGACTATCAAGTGGTTGCCAACAACATTGCCGCCGACCTCACCCAATACCGCCACACCGTTCCGCTCTATCAGCGCACCCGGGCGCACTACCGTTTGTTGGCTTGCCTGCCGGACCAAAGCGAATGCCCGTTGGTGGGTGAAACCCAAGTCTCGGTGAACAACGTCGCCCAGTTGGTGAACAGCGTCGGTTACTTCAAAGGCTTTGCACTGAAAAGCGGCACGCTTGCAGATAACGAAGCGCAGCTGACAATCGTCGGCAACGCCATCGCGCTCAGTGAGGATGGCACTACCTTGGCAGTGGGAGCTAAATATATGGATACGATCAAACTGGATGACGCGGGAGAGCCGGCTTATATCACTGATGCTGGTGCTGTATTTGTTTACCGCCGAAATGACAACGGACAATGGCTGGAAGACCAGCAACTGCAAGCGGTTTTGCCGCATGTCCGTGACCACTTTGGTAGCTCGCTCAGCCTGAGCGCCGATGGAAAAACGTTGGCGGTGGGAATGGAAGACGAAGAGAACGACCAAACGGGCCTTACAATGAACCCAATGGCAGCAAAACTGGGTTACAGCGTCACCCGCGACCATTCCTTTGCCTCCGGCGCCGCCTACCTTTTTACCCGCAACGACACAGACACCGCCTCCCCCTGGCACGCCACGGCCTATATCAAAGACGAAGCGCTGCAAGTGGACGAGAATTTCGGCGTGTCCGTCAGCCTAAGTGCCGATGGAACAGTTCTGGCGGTAGGGGCAGATCAAGGAGGAACGGCAATTGGAGATGCGGAAGTCGCCCAGCAGCGAATCGGCAACGGCGCGGTCAACCTTTACCGGTTGGAAGACAGTGCAGATGTCGGCGCCAATCCTACTTGGCAATTTGTTCAGACTGTTCAGTCCAACAATGCCCAGAGAGACGCGTTCGGCAGATCCGTCAGCCTGGATGCCAACGGTACCCTGTTGGCAGTAGGAGCCCCTAGAGAGGCCGATAGTAATGGTGCCGTCCATTTATTTATTCGAACGAATGCGGACGTTAACCCCTGGCAATTCCAACAGCGCTTCCAAGCCAGTAACGCCAGAGAAGGAGCCCTCTTTTCCTTTGGAGACGCCATCAGCCTGAGCGCCGATGGTCAAACCTTGGCGGTGGGTGCCCAAAATGAAAGCGGCAACGCCTGTGTCATCTGCCAGGGTGATTCACAACCCACCCAGCAAAGCGGCAAGTTGTACAGTTCTGGCGCCGTCTACATCTTTACTCGTACCGATACCGAGCGCACCAGTATTTGGCAACAACAAGCTTATCTGAAAGCTCCCAACGCTGATGTCGGCGACCACTTCGGCACCTCCGTCGGTTTGAACCGGGATGGTTCGCATTTGGTCGTAGGAGCACTGCAAGAAGACAGCCCCGCCACAGGATTGCAAGGCGACACCGGCAACGACACAGAAATTGCTGAGGATACCGGCGCTGCCTATTACTACCACCGCAGCGGTAACACTTGGCTCAGCCCGGTCTACCTGAAAGCCAACACTTACGACGACTGGTTTATGAATTTCGGCGGAGCCGTCGCTATCAGCGGCGACGGCGAGACCCTTGCCGTGGGTGCGCATGCCGAATCAAGCACAGTCACTGGAATCAATAGAAAACAATCGGATGAAGTCGATCCATCCGATGAAACAGTTTTCCACTTCGGCGCGGTCTACCTCTACTAACCCTCAGACCTACACCTCAAAAACCGCCGGCCATCCAAGCCGGCGGTTTTCAGTCAATCGTTCTGAATCAACATCACCCCAGCGCCGGTATTGGAAATCGGCGCGTGGTAGGAACGATGCAGTTCCGTCAGTTTGCCGGGCAGCGCGCCACGCATGGCCAGCCACATCGCCAGTTCCACACCCTGGGAGCCGGCAATTTTCACCAGATCGCCATTGGAATAGCGCGTCAGTGCGTGTGGGTTGGGCACCAGTTGGTCCAGGCAGTAGTGGTCGAATTCGTGGTTGATGTAACCGGCGCGTTCGCCGTCCAACTGATGCGACAAACCGCCGGTGCCGAACATCACCACTTTTTTATCGCCCGACCAGCTTTCCACCGCCCGGCCAATGGCTTCGCCCAGCGCAAAGCTGCGCGATGGCTTGGGCATGGGGTGGCGTTCGCAATTGATGCACACGGGTATTACTTGCAGGTGCTGGTAATTGTGCCCTGGGTACATCAGCGACAGCGGCACGGTTAAGCCGTGATCGACGCGCATTTCCTGGCACACTGTCGGGTCGAAACCGTCTTCCACCAGGCTGTTGACGATGTGCCACGACAGTTCGGTTTCGCCGGTGATGGGCGGAATCGGTTTGATGCCCCAGCCTTCGTCGGCGTTGAGGTATTGGGCGGCGGTGCCGACGGCAAAGGTCGGTTTGCGGTCGAGGAAAAACTCCAGGCCGTGGTCGTTGTAAAACACGATGGCGATGTCCGGTTGCTGCGCATCAAGCCACTGGCGCACCGGCGGATAGGCCGCGAAAAAATCTTTCCAGTAGGGTTCGTTTTCCAGGCCTTTGTCCATGGCAACGCCGATGGCCGGAATGTGACTGGTGGCGATGCCGCCGATGATCTTACTCATAGTCGTACTCCCCAAAGCGTCGGTTACCACCATCGACCAGCATGGCTTTGAATTCGTCGGTGCTCATGCCGGTTTGCAACCCGCCTACGTCTTGCACGCCCAAACCCAGAACGCCGGCGAATTTCGCCAGGTAATAGATGGAGCCACCGAGCGCTTGCAGTGCCAGCACATCGCGGCCCAGTAACGCTGCTTTTTGTTCGGCGCTGAGGCCGAAGCGGTCGCAATAGCCGCTTTCGTCGGCCAGAAAGGCCTCGCGGCCGGCGGCCTCGTTGAACGAGTAACACAGCTTGTTGAGCGCGTAGCCCTGGGTTGCCATCGGGCCATCGAATACCTGAGTGCCGGGCGGGGAATGGGGAATCGTCATGGCGTTTCTCCGTTATCGCGTTTATGCAGTTATTGTTTTAAAAGAGTGTTTTTTAAAAAGGTTATTGTTTTAGAAGGGTGCCGCTTTGGCTGTTTAAGCCTAAACAGGCCGGTTGCCCGAACACTGACCTGAATCAGTTTTAACCCCGGCCACAGCGGAACGGGGCGTTCAAACTCCGGGACAGCCGCGCCGTTTTTGGCCCTCGGTAAAAATCGAGCAATCCGCAAACCTTTGACTACGCTGATGCTGCTGACCCTGGGAAAGGGTGCTCAAGGGCGGTAGCGACAAGAGCCAAAGGAGGATGTCGCCGATGAGTGGGACGTTGCAGGCGGCGCTCGATAAAGACGCCAAACGGTTGATGGTATTGGTCTTAATTCCCATGACGCTGCTGTTTGGTTTGATGGGATACGGCATCGGGCACGAACCCTACGAACAACAACGCGCCGTTTTCGACGAACAACAAATCCGCGCCCTGGCCGAAAGCCGGGCACTGCTGAACACCGCCCTAAACCGACCCGTCCAGCACCTGACCGGCACCGTCGCCAACCCCTTCCTGCTGCAATCCATGTCCGGTTCCGACCCGGTTGAACGCAACCGCGCACTCGCCGCCAGCCTCAGTGGCGTGGCGCTGCGCAACCAGGATTACATGCAGCTGCGCTGGATTTTGCCGAACGGCGATGAAGCCTTGCGCATTGATGTCGATCGCAACAGCGGCGCCATCACCAACTTGCCCAAAGAGGCTTTGCAAAACAAAGCGGACCGCCCGTATCACATACAAGCGATGAGTTTGCAGCCGAATCAGATTGGCATTACCCCAGCCGATCTGAACGTGGAATTTGGCGAAGTGGAAATGCCGCTGCGCCCGACCATGCGCTACAGCCTGCGCCTGCCGGTCGTTAACGGTGTCGATCTGGGCTATCTGATTTTCAACCTGGAGCTGAACAAACTCTTTGCACAAATGGAGCGGTTGCAAGGCGACAACCGGCTCTACCTGGCCGACCCCAACGGCCAGTGGATCATGCATGAAAACGACGACTGGACCTGGGGCCAACTGTTAAACCGGGACACCAACCTCGCTCATACCAACCCGGACTTGTGGGCACTACTGAACGACTCCGACACCAGCGAACAACACGTCGAATTGCCATCCGGCCGCTGGCGCTGGTCGCAACTGACGGTCGGTGCCGATCAGGAAGTGGTCGCCGCCAGCACCGGCATCTGGCTGCTGGACGTGGTACCGAAAGCCACGCTGGATGCCGCCGTGAGCGACATTCAAGGCGAGTCGTTGCCGTATCTGGCAGCGCTGGCCCTGGCGCTTTTGGTGTTAGCGGGCGTGCTGTACCAGACCCAAAAACGCGCCACCGAATTGCGCCGGGCCCACCGCGACATCGCCACGGAACTCGACGCCAACCTGACCTTCCAGCAAACGCTGAACAACGTTTTGCCGGCGCTGGTGATTTACTGGAACCGCCAGATGGTGTGCGAATACGCCAACGCCACCTTCGAGCGCTGGTTCCAGTTGTCACCCAATGAATTGATCGGCCGCGCGTTTAAAGACAGCTTGAGCGAAGAAGACTACCCAGAGCTGCGCGAAAAACTGCAACGCGCCATGGACGGCGAAACGCTGACCTTCGAACGCACCATCAACAACGAAGGCGTCACCCAACATTTTCTCACCACCTATGTGCCGCATCAGAAAGTGGACCCGGACGATCCGTCGCGCAGTTATGTTCTGGGCGTTATTTCCATCAGCACCGATCTGACCGATTTAATACAGGCGCGCAAAGGCGTCGAAGATTTGAACCAGGCGCTGGCCGAACGCACCCGCCAGGCGGAAACCACCGCCGAAGCCAAGAGCCATTTCCTGGCGAACATGAGCCACGAAATCCGCACGCCGATGAACGCCATCATCGGACTGCTCGACATCATTCGCGACACCAACCTGGATGCGCAGCAACACGACTACATCAACAACGCCCGGGCGTCGGCGAAATCCTTGCTGCATGTGCTGAACGACATTCTGGATCTGTCGAAACTCGAAGCCGGCAAGTTGTCGATCAACCTCGAATCGTTCGACGTGGAACGGCTGTTCAACAACACCGTTAATCTGTTTGATTCTGCCTTCTACAAAAAGCACGTCGAGTTGCTGGTCTGGGTCGATCCGCGCATTCCGACCCGCTTAAAAGGTGACCCGCACCGGCTGAATCAGGTGTTGAATAATCTGGTCGGCAACGCATTGAAATTCACCCGCCAGGGCGAAGTCATCATGGCGGTAACGCTGGTCAGCAAGAACGATTATTCCGCGCACCTGTTGTATTCGGTCAAAGACACCGGCATCGGCATTCCGACCGATAAACAACAAAGCATCTTCGAGTATTTCAATCAGGCCGATAACGACACCACCCGCGAATTCGGCGGCACCGGCCTGGGCTTGAGCATCTGCCGCACACTGGTGCAATTGATGGACGGCAGCATTGGCGTGCGCAGCACCGAAGGCGCTGGCAGTGAATTCTATTTCGAACTCAACCATGAAATTGTGGAAGACTCGCCGCACAACGCGCCGCGCCTGAACAACGTTTTGGTGGTCGACAACAGCCAGGCGGCGCGCAAACTGACGCAGGCGTATCTCGACAGTTGGAACATTGGCGTCGACACCGCCATTTCGCTCGACGAAGGCCTGGCCGCCATTAACGACCCCGACAAACACTACGACGCCATTTTGATCGACTGGCAACTGGGCGACGAATCCGGGCTCGATTTATTAAACGCCGTGCAAGCGAAACCCGACACCTCGCCGCTGACCGTGATGCTGACCAATCAAGACCCGTACGATCTGCTCAACGAACTCAAAGCACGCGACATCACCGATGTGCCGTTGCTGAAAAAACCCTTCACGTCTTCGTCGTTGTACGACGTGCTGGTGCGGCTGAACCACAAAGCCAGCGACGCCGAACACGGCGACACCGTGGGCCAGCAACAACAGATGCGCGAGCAGGCAAAAAACCTCAGCACCAAACGCATTCTGATGGTCGAAGACAACGCGCTGAATCAGGAAATTGCCAAAACCTTGCTGTCCAATCTCGGCGTGCCGCTGGAAGTGTGCGACAGCGGCGAAGATGCCTTGCAGTTAATCCGCAATAACGACTACGACGCCATTTTGATGGACCTGCACATGCCGGAAATGGACGGCTTCGAAACCACGCGGCGCATTCGTGAAATCCACGGTACCGACCTGCCGATCATCGCGCTCAGCGCGGCGGTGATGGAAGACGACATCGCCCAGGCCAAAGGCGCGGGCATGGACGACCACGTCGCCAAACCAATCGACCTGGCGCAGCTCGTCGATACGCTGTATCGCTGGTTGCCAGTCAGCGAATCGGCCGACGGCACCATTAACGGCAAGAGCGCCGGCCACGCCCGCGCCAAGCGCGAAGCCAGTACCGATTTGCACGGCCTGTTTGTGCGCATGGGCGAAGACACCCAGGAAGTTATGCGCCGGTTCCAGGATCAGGAAGCCACGGTGCGCCACTTGTTGATCGTGTTCGTGCGCAACTATCAGAACTTCAACCGCCAGCTCGACGAAGCAGCGCAGACCGACAACAAAGACGAACTGAAACGCATGCTGCACACGCTCAAAGGCACCGCCGGCAGCCTGGGTTTGAGCAAGTTGAGTGCGGCCGCGCTCGACGCCGAATCGCAGGCCAAGGTGCAATGGCCGGTGTCGCTCGATGCCGTGCAACAACACATGAGCCGCGTCATCGACGCGCTGAAAACACTGAACCCGGACGACCTGCCGGAAACGCCCGTGAGCGAAGACGACGCCCCGGCAATGCTCGCTGAAATCCACGAAATTATTTCGCGCTCACGCGTAGTGCCCGACGACATGGTGATGCGCCTGCGCGGCCTGGCGAAAACATCGCCACAGGCTGAGCTGTACCAGTTTTTAATCGACCAGATTGACCGCTTCGACTACGACAACGCCCGCGCCACCATCGAACGGCTGAAGGAGCACAGCCATGCATAAACAGTCGACGGTCGATACCCGTATTCTGATCGTCGAAGACGACCCGCTGATCATCCATTCCGCACTGCCGGTACTGCGCGAACGCGGCGACACCATGATTGCCACTTCCGGCGAACAGGCGCTGGAGTTGATCGCCGAGCGGCCCAATCTGGTGTTGCTCGATTTGAATTTGCCCGACATGCACGGCCTGGAACTGATCAAACGACTGCGCCATCAATTGCGCTCGCACGACATCCCCTTGATGGTGATGACGGCCACTCAGGACAACGACATGGAAGTGCGTTGCCTCGAAGCCGGTGCCAGCGATTTTCTGCGCAAACCGCTGTCCATTCCGGTGCTGGACGCGCGCGTAAAAGTGCATTTGGAGGTGCAGCAAAAAACGCAGTTACTGGTCAACCTCGCCAGCCTCGATCCGCTGACCGGCCTCGCTAACCGGCGCACGTTCGATGCGGTTTTCGATCGTTACTGGTCGCTGCATTATCGGCAGAATTCACCCTTATCGTTGATCTTCACCGATCTGGATCACTTCAAAAAAATTAACGACAACTACGGCCACGACGGCGGCGACCAATGCCTGGTGCACATGGCGCAGGTGTTAACGTCCATCGCCAAACGCCCGTCCGACTTGGTGTGCCGGTACGGCGGCGAAGAATTTCTGGTGTTGTACCCCAACACCGACGAGAAAACCGCCCTGACGCTGGTGCAAAAAGGCATGGCGATGTTGCAGCAGTCGCCGGTTCAATATAACGACGAACGCATCGCCATGACCGCCAGCTGGGGTTTGGCCTGCGCCATTCCGGAACAGTCGGATTCCAGCCAGGAATTGATTCAGCGGGCGGATCGTTTGTTGTATCGCGCCAAAGCCGAGGGCCGCAATCGAGTAATCAGCGAAGGAGTCGAGCCATGATAGACATCAACGCTACCTTGCAACCGCTCATTCTTTTGGTCGATGACGAACCGGAAAACCTCAACGTTCTGGCCGATACGTTGAAGTTTGATTACCGCGTTGCCGTCGTCACCAGCGGTGAACAGGCGTTGCGCTATCTGGAAAATGAATCGCGCCCGAGTCTGATTCTGCTCGACATTGTGATGCCCGGCATGGACGGCTACGAGCTGTGTCGGTTGCTGAAAAACAGCATCCAATGGCGCGATATTCCGGTGGTGTTTATCACCGCCAAAACCGATGCTGAATCGGAAGAAGCCGGCTTCCAGATGGGCGCGGTGGATTACATTCACAAACCCTTTAACCGCTCCATCGTGCTGTCGCGCATTCGTTCGCATCTGTCGATTCACGGCATGATGGGCCGGTTGATGGAACGGGCGTCGCAACTGGAAGAACGCATCGGCAATTTCGATCTCGGTTATGGCACCACCCTGATACCCGACCCCGACGCCCACCTGGCCGATTTGCTGTTGCAGACGGTGTTCACCCAAGCCATGGAAGCGGTGGTGGTGACCGACGCGCTCGGCACCATCGAAGCCATTAACCCGGCCTACAGCCGCATCACCGGTTTGCACGACGAAGACGTTTTGCACAAAGGCCCGGAATACCTGCGCCAGCATTACAAGCGCATGGAATTCGATCACCACATCTGGACGTCGCTGAAACAGGAAGGCCATTGGCGCGGCGAAATTATGAACCGTCGCAAAGACGGTTCCAGTTACCCGGAGCTGCGCGCCATCAGCAGCATTCGCGGGCCAGACAACACAGTGAAATATTACGTCTCGGTGTTCAGCGACATCACCACCGTGAAGGAAACCGAATTCACCATCGATTTTCTGACCTGGTACGACCCGTTAACCAAACTGCCCAACCGCGCTTTTTTTCTCGACCGTTTGGACGCCACGCTGAAAACCTGCCGGCGCAACAACCGCCTCGCGGCGATTCTGTTTCTGGACATCAACCAGTTCAAACAGATCAACGATTCGCTGGGCATTCAGGTGGGCGATCAGGTGCTGGTCGAGTTCGCCAACAAGTTGCAGGATCTGGCGTCACACTTTGATTTTTTAGCGCGCATGGACAGCGACGAATTTGCCTTTTTGCTGCCGGCGATGCGCGTCGATGACGACCCTGAACGCTTGAACCACGCCATCTCCCAACTGGTGGAAACCATTTTGTGGCACACCGGCGCGCCGTTGCCGCTGGATGAACACAGCATCGACATCAACACCACCATCGGCGTCACCTTGCTGCCGCATTCGGAAAAAGAATCCGCATTCGATGCGCTGCGCAATGCCAAAACCGCGCATCACCGCGCCAAGGAAATCGATCACGCTCAGGTGGTGTTTTTTGAAACGCCGATGGGCGAAGCGGTGCTGGAAAGTTTCCATCTCGGCCAGGCGCTGAAAACCGCCATCGACAACAACGAAATGCGCGTTTATTTGCAATCGCAGGTCGATCAGCAAGGCCAGATTGTCGGCGCTGAGGCGCTGGTGCGTTGGCAACACCCGGAACGTGGCCTGGTGCCGCCAGACCAATTTCTGCCACTGGCCGAGCAACTGGGGTTGATGCCCGACATTGATCGCTGCGTCATTCTGCAAGCCCTTGCTGTGGTGTCGTCGCTCAAGCTCTCTGACGATCAGCCGTTCCACCTGGCGGTCAACGTAACGCCGAACCATTTCTCGCGCGGCGATTTTGTCGAATTCATCGGCAAGGCGTTGGAAGATTCCGGCGTTTCCGGCCAGCATCTGGTGATTGAAATGACCGAGAGCGTGATGATTCAGGACCGCGACGAAGTGGTGAACAAAATTCTGCGGCTCAACGGCCTGGGCGTGGAAGTGTCCATCGACGACTTCGGCACCGGCTATTCCAGCCTGAGTTATTTGCAGACGCTGCCGATTTCCGAATTGAAAATCGACCGCTCCTTCTGCGCCGATATTTCACCCAATTCCGCCGGCGCGGTGATTGTGGATCTGATCTACATGCTGGCTAAAAAACTTGGCCTGCGCACGGTAATTGAAGGTGTGGAAAACGAAGAACAAATTGAACAACTGGCGCGTTATCCGGAAGTGAACTTCCAGGGCTATTATTTTGCCCGGCCCATTCCCAGCGACGAATGGCTGGCGCAGCAGTCCGAGTGATCAAGCAGTTTTGGTTTCCACCAAGCGGCGGATGATGGCCGCCATCTGACGCGTTGCATCGCGGTTCATTGTTGCCTTATTCCACAACAAACCCGGCGTGCGCACCGGTGTCGGGTTTTCCAGCGCCACCGCCACCAAACCCAACTCACCCGCCAGCGCTTTATCGGACACGATGCTCGCCAAGCCGGTACGGCGCACCAGTTCCACCATCGGTGAAATGGCGTTCATTTCTGCAACCACCTGCGGCTTGGCACCGGCGGCCATAAAGCATTCGTCGAGCAATTGGCGGGTGGAAAAATTCGGCGTCAGCAACGCCATTGGCAAGCCATTCAATTCGACCATGCGCACCCGTTTGCGTCCGGCCAGCGCATGATTCGGCGCGACGATCAGTTTCAATTCTTCGTTGAACAACGGCTCGAACCACAGCCCACGCGGCACCGCTGGCCGGTAGGCGACGCCAACATCCAGCGTGCCGTTTTCCAGACCGGCGGCGATGCCCTCGCCCGATAATTCTTCCACCACCACTTTGACGCGCGGAAAGCGCGCCATGAATTCGGCCAGGCATTGCGGAATCAACTGCACATTGAAGCTGTGCGTGGCGGCGATGCGCAGTTCGCCGGTTAACTCGTCCGGCACGCTTTTCAGGCCGGCCACGGCGGCATCGACCGCTTCGATGATCGGCTGAATCTGATCAACAAACGCGCGGCCGGATTCGGTGATGGTGACGCTCTTGCCGTGGCGGTGAAACAGATCGACGCCCAGTTCGTCTTCGAGCTGCCGAATCTGGTGCGATAACGTCGATTGTGTAACGTGCACCCGTTGCGCCGCCCGGGTGAAATTCTGCACCTCGGCCAACGCCAGACAATAACGCAGATGTCGCAATTCCACGGTTTACCTCGGCTGTGTTCATTTATCGATGTTGTCGATTGTTTTTAACGAAATTAATCATTTTTATAAATCATAAACCGCGCCTAGGGTAAGTCCAAAACAAGAACAAGACAGGATCTGGACCATGAAAATCGGACGCGAAACCACGCCGCGCAGTGCCATCTGTACCTCCAACGCCGACCGCATCATCGTGCGCGGCGCCGATCTGTGCGACGACCTGATCGGCCACACCAGCTTCTCCGATTACTTCCATCTGCTGCTTACCGGCCGCGCGCCCACTGCTGCTGCCCGCGCCGTGTTGGACGCCACCCTGGTTGCCATTGCCGAGCACGGTTTAGTGCCTTCGGTGCAAGCCAGCCGCATGACCTTTGCCGCCGCGCCCGATGCGCTGCAAGGCGCCGTCGCCGCCGGCATTCTCGGCTGCGGCCCGGTAATTCTGGGCGCTTCGGAAAACGCCGGTCGCCTGTTCAAAGACATCGAACAGCGCCAGCAAAACGGTGCCGATTTACGCCAGGCCGCCACTGAGGCCGTACAAGCACTGCGCGCCGAGCGCCAACCGATTCCCGGCTACGGCCACCCGCAACATAAAGAACGCGACCCGCGCGTTGAGGCGCTGTTCCGCGTCGGCCGCGACGCCGGTGCCGACACCCGCTTTATCGACATCGCCGAAGCCGTCGAAGCAGTACTGCCCGACATTCTCGGCAAAGACCTCAAGCTGAACGTGTCGGCCGCTATTCCGGCGGTGTTGCTCGGTGTCGACTTCCCGGTGCGGGCACTGCGCGGCGTGCCGATTCTGGCGCGCACCGCCAGCCTGATCGCGCATCTGAACGAAGAAGCCGAACACCCTGCGGGCTTTGCGCTGTCGTACCAGGCGACTCAGGCCTTTGAATACACCGGCACTGTGCCGGCCGATTTTAAGCGTTGAGCGAAGGAGCCGACGGCCATGAGTAAGGTTTTGGACGGCATCACCGTCATCGAACAGGGCACCTTTATTACCGGACCGGCAGCGGGCATGTTGCTGGCCGATCTGGGCGCCAACGTCATTAAGGTGGAACGACCCGGCAGCGGCGATCCGTTTCGCGCCTTCAAAGGCGGCCTGTACAGCCCGCATTACCAGACTTACAACCGCAACAAACGCTCCATCGCGCTGGACACCAAAGAAGACGCCGACCGCGCCATCTTTGACGATTTGATTCGCAGCGCCGATGTCTACATCCAGAATTTCCGCCCCGGCGCGGCTGACCGCCTCGGTGCCGGCGAAGCTCGCCTGCGCGAACTGAACCCACGGCTGATTTACTGCGCCATCAGCGGTTTTGGTCAGGATGGCCCGGCCGCGCAACGGCCGAGTTACGACACCGTTGCCCAGGCCGCAAGCGGCTTTTTGAATTTGCTGATCAACCCGGAAAACCCGCGTGTGGTCGGCCCGGCGATGGCCGATGCGTTGTCTGGTTTTTACGCCGCTTATGGCATTCTCGGCGCGCTGTTCGAGCGCAGCCGCACCGGCGTCGGCCGCAGCGTTGAGGTATCGATGCTCGAAGCCATGTGTCATTTCAATCTCGACGCCTTCACGCATTATTTTTCCGAAGGCGAAATCATGGGGCCGTACAGCCGGCCGCAGGTATCGCAGTCGTATGTCATGCAATGCCGCGATGGGGTGTGGATTGCGTTGCACATGTCGTCGCCGGAAAAATTCTGGCAGGGCCTGGCGCGTGCCATCGAATTTCCCGAACTGCTGGACGACGCACGCTTCAACACCCGCGAAGGCCGCATCCAGCATCAGGAAGCCTTGATCGAGGTGTTGCAGGGCTTGTTTCGCAACCAGACGCGCGCCGAATGGTGCCGTCGTTTGCTGGCCGAAGACGTACCGCATTCGCCGATGTACGACGCCAGCGAAGCATTGGAAGATCCGCAGGCCAAACACCTGCAATTAACGGTCGAGACGGCGCATCCGAATGGCGGTATTTTCCGCTCGGTACGCTCTCCGATCAGCTACGACGGCATGCGCCCGATGACCATTACGGCGCCGCCATTACTCGACCAGAACCGCGCCGAGATACTGGCCGAATTAAACCGGCATTCCGATTCGAATCACGACTGAAAAACGCTGTAAAGCGGCATCCATAAACACAACAAAAACGGAGCCCGATTATGTTCGATTTACCCGCGAAGGAAGACATTTTCTGTCACGGCATTCCGACCACGCCGGACGACATCACCGAGTGCGTGCTGCGCGCCATGGGCCGCACCGAAAACCCGCGCCTGCGCCAGATTCTTGAAGCGCTGGTGCGTCATCTGCACGCCTTTGGCCGCGAGGTCAAACTGAACGAAGAAGAGTTCATGATGGCGATTAACGCCGTTACTGCGCTCGGCCATCTGACCAAAGATCGTCACAACGAAACCATGGTGATGTCCGATGCGCTCGGCTTTTCCACGCTGGTGATGATCCTCAACCAGAACCGCGAACCGGAGCAGATGTCGCCCGCCCTGCTCGGCCCGTTCTACAGCCGCAAAGACCCGGAATACCCGAACGGCAGCAACATCAACCGCGCCGAACCCAAGCCGACCGACATTCCGCTGTTCGTTTCCGGCACGGTGCAAAGCCGCGACGGCACACCGCTGGCAAATGCGCTGGTGGAAGTCTGGCACGCCTCGCCCGAAGGCCTGTACGAAAACCAGGATCCGAATCAGCCGTATCTGAACCTGCGCGGTAAGTTCCGCACCGACGCCGACGGCCATTTCAATTTCCGCACCATCCGGCCGGCGAGTTACCCGATTCCGACGCACGGCATTGTCGGCGACATGCTGGCGGCGCAGAACCGCCACCCGTTCCGCGCGGCGCATCTGCATTTCACCGTCTCGGCACCCGATCACCAGACGCTGGTGACGCAGATTTTTCCGGCCGATGACCTGTTTATCGAATCCGACTGTGTGTTCGGCGTAACCAGCGCCGACCTCGCCGTCGATTTTCCGATTCATAACGATGGCAACGCCCCGGCTGACGACGTGAAAGGCCAGTACAGCACTCTGTCGTTGACCATCGATCTGTCTCCGGGCGAATCGCGCTTACCGCAATCGCCCATCGACTGAGGACCGGACGCCTCAAATCACTCTGCACAACGATCACTCTAAACAACAACAAGACCGAAAAGAGAGATGGCCATGAAACCCTCACACAACCGCATTACCCGCCGGCTCGCCGGCGTCACCTTGGGATTGACCGCAAGCGCTCTGGCGGCACTGCCGTTGGCGGCTCAGGCAGAAGAAACCATTCGCCTGACCGTCGGCTCCAGCCACCCGACCACCATTCCCTGGGTCGGTATGATTCCGGGCGTGTTCATTCCCGAAGTGAACCGCATTCTGGCCGAAGACGGCCGTTACAAAATCGCCTGGACGGAGGCTTACGCCGGCCAGTTGTATGGCGCCAACGCGACCTTGACTTCAGTGCGCGACGGCATCGCCGACATCGGCTGGGTGTTCAGCTATCTGGAAGGTTCGCGCATGCCGCTGAGCCAGATCAGCGCTTATACGCCATTCACCACCGGCGATCCGGAACTGATGCTCGATGTGATGAACGATCTGGTGCGCTCGGAGCCTGCGCTTGCCAATGAATGGGAAGGCAACGGCGTGGTGTTTCTCGGCGCTACGGCGTCCGACACCTACGATCTGTACACCAACTTCCCGGTCGACAGCCTCGACGACTTCAACGGCCGGCGCATTTCCGCACCGGGCGTGCTCGGCGTCTGGCTGAACCCGGTTGAAGCGACACCGGTCGATGGCACGCTGGCGAGTTATTACACCGACATCCAGACCGGCGTCTCCGAAGGCGTGGTCAGCCTCGCCACCGGCATTCTGCCGGCGCGGGTGTACGAGGTTGCGCCTTACATCACCAAGGTGAATATGGGCGTAGTCTTCTCTGGCGGTATCGGCATCAACCAGGACCGTTACAACAGCCTGCCGGAGGTTGTACAGGACGCGCTGATGCAAGCTGGCTCGCTCTATTCCACCGCACACGGCCAGGACTTGGCGAAGCGTTACCAAAGCGCCATCGAAGAAATGCTGCTGATCGGCGCCCGCCAAAACCCGCCTGTGCAGGTGTTTGAACTGAGCGACGCCCAGCGCCAGGCGTGGATCGACGCCATGCCCGATCTCGCCGACCAGTGGGTCGAACGCAACGAAGCGCGCGGTCTGCCTGCCAAAGAACTGCTCAGCACCTACATGAACGCCATGCGTGAGCGCGGCTTCGAACCGGAACGCGCCTGGGATCGTTGATCCTGGCAGTGACCTGTCGATTCACGGCTCCGCTTGCGGAGCCGGCTACTTATTTAGGAGCCTGAGCGTGACGTTTTCGACCTGGCTGAAAGGCCCCAGCGCGCAACACAGCTGGTTGGGCCTGTTGATCGACGGCCTCAACGCCGTCGGTTCGTTATTGATTTTCGCCATCATGGTGCTGATCTGCGCCGATGTAGTGGCGCGCAATCTGTTCAATCACCCGATCAACGGCGTCGCCGAACTGGTGGCCGCCTCCATTGTGATGATCGTTTTCCTGCAACTGGCCAGCGCCCTGCGCCACGGCCGGATGGCGCAGGCCGATATTTTTATCGCCGGCTTTGTGCGCAAGCATCCGCGCCTCGGCCACGGTTTGCAGACACTGTTCTATCTGGCGGGCGCTGCCATGCTTGCTGTTGTCTTCGATGGCACGCTGCCGGTCTATCTGAACGCCGTCGAGCGCCAACTGTTTATGGGCGTTGAAGGCGTATTCACCTTTCCGGTCTGGCCGATCCGGCTGGTCGTGCTGAGCTGCGCGGCGGTCACCGTCGCGCAGTATCTGCTGCTGGCGGCGCGGGAAATTCGCTTGATCGTCGCCCCCAGCCAAACAGCGGAGGCGAACGTATGAGCGGTTTGGAAATCGGCGTTATCGCCATCGTCGCCATGCTGGTGTTGATCTACATCGGCATGCACATCGCCATCGCTTTGATGTCGGTGTCGTTCGTTGCCATCGCTGCATTACGCGGGCCGCAGCTCGCCACGCGCATGGTCAGCGCTGCCGCCAACGATTCGTTGAGCAGTTATCTGTACGGCGTGGTGCCGCTGTTTGTGTTGATGGGATTACTGGTGGTGATTTCCGGCATCGGCCGCGACACCTTCGATGTGTTCCAGCATTTTCTGCGCAAGTTGCGCGGCGGTCTGGGCATTGCCACCGTCGGCGCCAATGGCGTGTTTGCGTCAATCACCGGCGTGTCGATTGCCTCAGCGGCGGTGTTCACCAAGGTCGCGGTGCCAGAAATGCGCCGCCACGGCTACACGCCGCGTTTTTCTGTCGGCGTGGTCGCTGGCAGTTCGGTGCTGGGCATGTTGATTCCGCCATCGCTGTTGATGATCGTCTACGGCGTGCTGGCCGAGCAGTCGGTCGGGCGCATGTTTATTGCCGGCATCGTGCCTGGCATTTTGCTGGCGCTGGGTTTCGTCGCGACCATTGGTTTGATTGCCTGGTTGCGGCCGAGCTTTATGGAACAGGCCGATTATCACGCCATTGATCCCGCTGACGTCGATCCCAGCCCGGGCCAGTTGATGGCGAAACTGGTGCCGATTCTGCTGTTGATGCTGCTGGTGCTCGGCGGTCTGTATTCCGGCTTTTTCACGCCGACCGAAGCCGGCGCTGTCGGTGCCTGCGGCGCGCTGGTTCTGGCGTTGATCAAACGTCGGCTGAGCTGGAAGTCGTTTTACGGCCTGCTCAATGAAACCGGCCACGTGGCGGTGTCGATTCTGTTTCTGATTCTCGCCGCCTCGCTGTACAGCCGCATGCTGGCACTGACCGGCCTGCCGATGTCCATCGCCCAATGGGTGACCGGCCTGGAATTGGGCATCTATCAGTTTCTGGTGATCTATCTGCTGGTGATCATTGCGATGGGCTGCATCATCGATTCGGTGTCGATCATGTTGATCGTGCTGCCCATTGTGCTGCCGATTGCCAGCCACTTCGGTTTCGATCTGATCTGGTTCGGGGTGATCACCGTTATCGCGGTGGAGATTGGCCTGGTTACGCCGCCGTTCGGCATTTCGGTGTACACCGTCAAAGCCAGCCTGAACGACGACTCGGTGCCGATTAAAGACATCTTCAAAGGCGTGATGCCGTTTTTCTTCGCCATGCTGGCAGCGCTGGCGGTGCTGACCGCTTTTCCGTCGCTGTCCACCACGCTCGCCTACCTGTACTGAGGATTCGCCATGACCGCTCAAGCCCTGCCGCAAACCAGCCTCGCGCAACTGTTTCATCAGGGCCGGTCGTTTGCGTATTGGCAAAACAAGGACGTGCCCGACGAGCTGTTGCGGCAACTCTATGATCTGGTCAGCCTCGGCCCGACCAGCAAAAACTGCAGCCCGTTGCGGTTGCTGTTTCTGCGCAGCGCCGAGGCCAAAGCCAAATTGATACCGGCGCTGGCGGCGGGCAACGTCGCCAAGGTTGAAGCCGCGCCGGTGACGGCCATCCTGGCTTACGACCGCCGCTTTCACGACCGCCTGCCGATGTTGTTTCCACACATGGAAGCGCGCACCGATTTTGTCGGCAACGAGCCGCTGCGCGAAGAAACCGCGATGCGCAACGGCAGCCTGCAAGGCGGCTATTTCATTCTGGCGGCGCGGGCGTTGGGGCTCGACTGCGGGCCGTTGTCCGGCTTCGATAACGACGCCGTTGACCGACTGTTTTTCAGCGATCAGGCACACCACGCCTATCGCAGTAATTTTCTGTGCAATCTCGGTTACGGCGACCGCACGCGCTTGCGCGAACGGCTGCCGCGATTGTCGTTCGAGGACTGCTGTCAGTTGTTGTGAAGTCAAAAAAATAACCACGAAAAGTTAGCGAATTCACCCACTAAGAAAACAATAAGAGGGTTTTGCCATGTGCCGTTTGTGTGATCACCGCAACCAAGCCCAGGCCGCCGGAGCGCGGCGGGATTTCCTGCAATTGGCCGCCGCTGGCAGCAGCTTTCCGCTGTCGGCTTCCGGCCCGGCGGAAGCGCCAACCAATTTGCCTAAAGGCGTGGGCGACCCAGGCCGACGCACGCTGATTCGCGGCGGCGCCGTGCTCAGCATGGACGCCAAGATCGGCGATTTCCCCAGCGGCGATGTGTTGCTCGAAGGCTCGCGCATTGTGCAGATTGCCGCGCACATCGACGCGCCCGATGCGGCGGTGATCGACGCTCGCGGCAAGATTGTGATGCCGGGTTTTATCGACACCCATCACCACCAGTTTGAAACCGCGCTGCGCGCCTGTCTGGTCAACGGCATTCTGATTAACGACGGCCAACCGCACAGCGAACGCAATTATTACGAGACCATTTTGCAGACGCTGTCGATGCAATACCGCACCGAAGACGTCTACATCAACGAACTGTTCGGCGGCCTGGCTCAGCTCGATGCCGGCGTGACCACCGTGATGGACGTGAGCCAGATTCACCACTCGCCCGAGCATTCCGATTCGGTGATTCAAGCACTGCGTGACACCGGCCGCCGTGCTGTGTTCGGTTACTTCGAAGGCTGGGGCGACGACGCCCGTTACCCCGAAGACGCGCGCCGCATTCGCGCCGAGCATTTCAGTTCCGACGACCAACTGACCAGCATGATCATGGGAGGCGAAATTTATCTGCCCGGTTATGAGAACGCCTGGCGCGTGGGCCGCGAATTGGACTTGCCGATTGCGCTGCACGTGGTTGGCACTTTCGGCATGGCACCGACGTTCGATGCGCTGGCCGAAGCCGGTGAATTCGGCGCCGACAACATCTTCATTCACATGACCGGCATGAGCGACATGGCCTGGCAAAAAGCCGCCGACGCCGGCGCGCACGTGTCGCTGTCGGTGCCGATTGAAATGACCATGCGCCACGGCATGCCGCCGATTCAGAAGTGTCTGAATTTGGGCTTGCAGCCGTCGCTGTCGACCGACGTCGAATGCACGCTGAGCGCCGATCCGTTCACGCAGATGCGCTCAACGCTGACGCTGCAACGCGCCTTTATCAACGAGGCGGCGCTGGCCGGTGAAACCGATTTACCGTCGCTGCTGACCGCGCGCGACTGCCTGCGTTTCGCCACGCTCGAAGGCGCACGCGGTTTGAAACTCGACCACAAAACCGGCTCACTGACGCCGGGCAAAGAGGCCGACATCGTGCTGCTCGACGCCACCGCCCTGAACGTGGCACCGCTGAACAACGTGCCCGGCGCGGTGGTCGCGCTGATGGATCGCAGCAATGTCGATACCGTTCTGGTCGCCGGTCAGATTCGCAAATGGCAGGGGCAGTTGGTGGGCGTGGATGTCGATCATCTGCGCAGCGGACTGGAAGCCAGCCGCGACCATCTGTTCGGTGCTGCCGGTATCGACATCGATCTGTTTCGCGACTGAACAGACTACGACCATCGTTGATCAAGGCCGATCAACGGTGGTCAAGGCGGAAAAAAACAGCGAGGATGCCATACTCTCGTCCAGTGAATTGAGCGAACTCGTGCATGAAACAGCTCGTGGTATCACTCGCCGTTTTGTTCGCGCTCGCGCTCCACGCCCGAGCCGATACCTTTCATTTTGCCATTGATGATTTCCCACCCTTTGTGGACCGCCAGGCCGACGGTTTTGGCATAGGGCCGCGCATTGTCACGGCCGCGCTCGCCAGCCAATCGCATCAGGCCCGCTACCATTTTGTGCCCTGGCCGCGGGCTTACCGTATGGCGATGGAAGGCCAGATCGACGGCACTTTTCCGTGGACCAACCAGGGCGACCGCCACGAACAGTTTCTGCTCTCGGCGCCGGTGTTCGAGCATCGTTTCAGTCTGGTGTTTGCGCCCGGTCAGGCGCGGCCCTGGCAGGATTTCGACGACCTCGACGGCCTGCGTTTCGGCACCGTTGCCGGTTACGCCATCGCCATCGATTTTTATCAGTGGATTGAGCAGACCGGCCAATCGCTGGAAGAAGTGAACAGCGAAAGCCTGCTGTTTCGCATGCTGGCCTACAACCGCTTCGACGTCGCCGCCTTCGACCAATTGGCGGCGCGCGCCTACATCAACGCCTTGCAGGACGACGTGCCGTTGGTTACCGATCTGGTGATTGAAGATCGCGCCATCGAAACCAGCAACACCGTGGTGTTGATGCCGCTGGGTTCAGAGCGTTCGCAACGGCTGCAAGCCATTCTCGCAGCCGGCCTGGCAGCGATCCGCGCCGATGGCACTTACGATGCCATTGTTAGTGGGGATTAATGGTTAGTGGAGATTAATGGTTAGTGGAGATTAATGGTTAGTGGCGATTAATGGTTAGTGGCGATTAATCCGGCGAGCGCGAGCGGTGCTCATCGCTCAAATCGTTCAAGGTGGCCGACAGCGCCGTTAACAACTGCTGGTTTTTGCTCACCACCTCGGTGATTTCGCTGGCCGACCCCGCGGCCTTGGCCGCCAGACTGCGCACTTCGTCGGCCACCACGGCAAAGCCGCGTCCGGCTTCGCCCGCTCGGGCCGCTTCAATGGCGGCGTTCAACGCCAGCAGGTTGGTCTGGTCGGCAATAGCGTTGATGCTCGACACCATGCGGTTGATGTTCTCGCCCGACTGGTGCAATTCGCCCATCACGGTTTCGCCGGTCTGTACGACTTTCATGCGCTCGCTGATGTCGGTGCCGTACAAAATCACCTTAATCACTTCGCCACGGCTGTTGCGCATGGCGGTGAAGGTGGCGCCGATGCCGATGTCGCCCTGTTTCAACGCCAGACGCAGATCGAGTTTGACGCTCTGGCCGTCGAGCAACGCCGTTCGCTGTGCCGCATCCAGATAACGTTCCCAAGTGCCCAACGCCGACGTCAATTCGGTGGTTTTAACGCCCCGGCTGCGTTGCAGAAAGTCGTTGATCGCCAGCAGTTCGCCCTGGCGCGACCACTCGATCAGCACGTTCGAGGCGTTGATGGCGGCGAAGCGCGTCTGGGCTTCCAGCGCTTTTAATTTCACCTCGGTGATGTCGGCCAGAATGGCGACAAAGCCATCGTGCTGACGGCTGCGTCGGTCGTACACCGGGTTGACCGTGGCCGCGACCCAAAAGGCGCTGGCGTCGCTGCGGTGCACTTCCACTTCGTCGTAAAACGGCCGTTGTGCGTCGAGCTCGTTGCGGATGCGTTCGCGCGTGGCCGGCTCGGTGTTGGGGCCGGCCAGAATCTCGCTCGGTTTGAGGCCGATGGCCTTCTCGGCGCTGTAGCCGGTCATGCGGCTGAAACCTGGGTTGACGTAACGGATGCGCCGCTGCGCATCGGTGATGATCACCGCGCTGTCGGTTTCGTCGGCCACCAGCGACAACAAGCGGAATTGCTCGCGCTTGCGCACATCGGCGGTGATGTCGGTGGCGAACTTGATCACTTTCACCACCGCGCCGTCGGCGTTGCGGATGGGGTTGTAGGTGGCGTGAATCCAAACGTCGGCGCCATCTTTGGTGCGCCGTTTGAAATCGGCGGTCTTGAATTCGCCCTGGCGCAACGCGGCCCAGAATTGTTGGTAGTCAGCGCCTTTGGTCTCCACCGGATCGACAAAAATACGATGGTGCTGACCGCGAATTTCGTCGAGCCGATAGCCCATCAAGGCCAGGAAATTTTCGTTAGCGGTGATGACGTTACCGTCGGGCTGAAATTCGATCACCGCCTGAGCGCGATGAATCGCCTGCAACTGCGACCGCGCTGCGGCGTTCTGCATCATTTGCTCAGTGATATCGGTGGCGAATTTGATGATCCGCTGCACCCTGCCGCCGCGCACGATGGGGGTGTATGTGGCGCGAATCCAGACCGGGCGGCCGTCTTTGGCGACGCGCTGAAAGGTCGCGGTGTTGGCCTTGCCGGCGGCGAGATCGGCCCAGAAGCGTCGATACTCGGCACTGTCAGCACTGGCCGGTGCCACAAAGATGCGATGGTGCCGGCCGACGATTTCCGCCGACTGATAACCCATCAAATCGAGAAACAACGCATTGGCAGCCAAGATGGTGCCATCGGGTTTGAATTGGATAACGGCCTGAGATTCCTGGATCGCGGCCAGGACGGCATCCGCATCGGTACTGAAACCGAACTTCATGGACTGCATGCCTACGAGGATGGACGGAGGCGTTGATACGTGACGGTGATCGAGTCGGATGACACTGGCGGGAGAAATAATCAGCGCGGGCCGGATTACACCAGGCCCGCGCTTGGGCCATTCAGATGCCGTTACACCTGATAGCCTTTTACGATGGCGTCGAGATCGGTCACGGCTTTAGCCAGTTCGCGGGTGTAATCGCTGGCGGCGCGTGCACCGTTGGTGGTTTCGCTGGTCACGGTGACGATGCGCTGCATGTTTTCGTTGATCGTTTCCGACACCGAATTCTGCTCTTCAGCGGCGCTGGCGATCTGAGCGTTCTGGCTGTTGATGGTGTTGACCGCCACCAACACGCCTTTGAGCGCGGCTTCCACCTGATGCGCTTCGGCCACGGTGTCGTTGCTGCTGTCGCGGATCGATTCGATCATGCGCGTTACTTCGCTGGAACCGTCCTGCAACCGACTGACGATGGCTTCGATTTCTTCGGTCGATTGCTGGCTGCGGCTGGCGAGTTTGCGCACTTCATCGGCCACCACGGCAAAGCCCCGACCGGCTTCACCGGCGCGAGCGGCTTCGATGGCGGCGTTCAGTGCCAGCAGGTTGGTTTGCTCGGCGACATCGCGAATCACATCCAGCACCGAGCCGATGGCTTCGGATTCCTTGCTCAGGTTTTGCGTCGCCGACACGCCTTCGCTAACGCGGTCGGCCATGCCGTCGATGACGGCGATGGCGCGGCCGAGCTGCGTCTGCGCCGATTCGGTCTGGCGCTCGGCGTCGCTGGCGGCTTCGGCGGCTTCGTTAGCGCTGCGGGCAACTTCCTGCGAGGCGGCGGCCATTTCGTTGATCGCGGCGGCGGCCTGGTCGCTTTCCTCCAACTGGCTGGCAACGCCGTTTTCGGTTTTGAGCATGATGCCGTTGAGCTTCGATACCGAGGCGCTGATGTCGCCGGAAGAGCGGTGAATCTGTTTGACCAGCGCCGCTACCTGATCGGCAAAGGCGTTGAAGCTGCGACTCAGCGCGCCGATTTCGTCGCGGCTGTGAATGTCGAGCCGGCGGGTCAGATCGCCGTCGCCGTTGGCAATGTCGTCCATCGCTTTCACCACGCGGTGCAGCGGGTTACTGATGCCGCGCGCCACGATCAGCGCGATCACGGCGATGCCGATCACTGCCAGCACGGCCGCCAGCATCGAAATACTGGTGGCTTGGTTTAAGTGGCCTTTCACTTCGTCGCGGGCGACGTCGAGTTGCGCTTCCATACCGTCGATGTAAAAGCCGGTGCCGATCACCCAGTTCCAGTTGGGCAGGTAAATCGCTTTGCTGATTTTCGGTGCCGGTACGCCCTGGGCGTTGTTCCACCAGTAGCGCGTCGGTTCGTCGTTACCGGCGGTGGCTTTATCGACCATCAGTTTGGAAAAGTGCACGCCGTTGACGTCTTGCAGGTTGGCGTGGTTCTGGCCGTCCAGGGCGGAATTGGCGCCGTGCGCCAGCATGTTGACCTTGTCGTCCATAACGAAGAAATAGCCCGGCGCGCCGGAATCGATGTAGCGCAGTTTGCGCATGATGTTCAGCGCCTGTTGTTGACGTTCGCGCTCGGTGCCCGGCACGTTACCTTCGTACAGATCGATGATGGCGGTGCGTGCCAGCGATAAATAGCTGTCGAGCTGGGCGCCGTAGGTGTCCGACATGGTGGTTTCGAACGCCTCGACGGATTGGCTGCCCATGGTGGCGGCCTGGTGCAGATTGATCGCGGTCAACGAGGCCGCGACCAACACCAGCGGTAGAATCGCCAACACCAGAATGCGGGCACGGATATTCAAAGACATCGGTCACTCCTTAAACAAAATCCCACCAGCCCGGACGCGCAGCGCGGCAACGGCCAATAAGCATCGGCCGTTATCCCAGCGGGACAGGCAGAGGGGAAACCAGGGTTATTCCCTGTTTGATTCAGGTTGAAACGGGTTGGGCAAAGCGATCTGGCGGATGCTGATCCGGCCAAAACGACGGCCATCATCAATGTCTAGCGGCTGCGGTCAATAAAACCTGAGCGGTTTCGGGATGTAAATTTGTCAGAACTGAACGTCGTTCGGTTAGGGTTTTTCGTCAAGATTCCGACAGGCACGAATGTGCGGCAAAAGCGCAGCGTTCAAATGCCCGTGCCAGCCGAACCGCAGCCACCGAACGCCAATCGACAACGGTTCGCAATGCGGCCCGGCACAGCCAAAAAGTCGACGTTGGTCATTTATCGACGCAGCGTTCCAGCCGGACTGATTAATCGAGCCGGAAACGCGTCACGCTGTTTTGCAGTTCGCTCGCCAGTTCCGCCAAGCCATTGCTGGAGACGCTGATTTCCTGCACCGCCGTTTCGGTTTCGGCGGCCATGGCGGCGATGCGCGACACGCTGGTGCTCACTTCGCTCGCCACGCTCGATTGTTCTTCCGAGGCGGTGGCGATTTGCAGCGTCAGATCGACGATTTTCTGCACTTCCAGCACCGCACCGCGCAGACGCTCGGCGGTGGCCGTCGACCGTTCAGCGATGGATTGCGCCGAGGCGCTGCATTCGTCAGTCAACACAGAGGCCTGCTTGGACGACACCAGCAAAGATTCAACCGTATTGGCAATTTCGTCAGTGGCGTTCTGGGTGTTTTGCGCCAGGCTGCGCACTTCGTCGGCCACAACGGCAAAGCCCCGGCCGTGTTCGCCTGCCCGCGCCGCTTCGATGGCGGCGTTCAACGCCAACAAGTTCGTCTGTTCGGCGACGCCTTTGATGGTGTCGAGAATGGCGTCCACGCCTTTCATTTCTTCGCGCAACGCCTGAATGCGGGTGTTGGCATCGCGCAGGTCGTCGGCCATGCGGTTGATGTCGCCGACCATTTCGCCCACGTCGTCCACGCCCTGGTTCACCACCTGATGCGTTTGCTTCGCCACTTGCGCCGAGGCGTTGGTGTTGCGCGTCACTTCGTTGATGGCGCTGCTCATTTCTTCGATGGCGGTGGCAACCTGTTCGGTTTGTTCGTTCTGCCGGTTGACGTTATCGAGGGTGTGATTGGTGATGGCGGTTAACTGCTGCGACGACGCCGCTTGCTGATCGGCGGCTTCGGAAATGCGCGTTACCAGCGCGCGCAAACCGGCCGACATCTGCTGCATCGATTTGAATACGCCGCTGGCGTTGTGTTGGTCGTCGGCGCTGGCGCGCAAATCGCCGTCGGCAATGGCAACGGCCACGCGTTGCAATTCGGCCGGTTCACGGCCCAAGGGTTTAAGAATGCTGCGCGCCGTCCACAGCGCCACACCGATGACGACGATCACCAGACCGGCCACCGTCCAGGCGGCGCTTTTCAACAATTGATTCGCCGGTGCGAAGGCTTCGGCGCGGTCCTGTTCTGCGATCAGTACCCAGTTCAGGCCGGCGCTATCAATGGGCGCGTAGGTGGATAACGCCGTGTCGCCCACATAATCCTTGCCTATCAGGCTGCCCACTTCGCCGGCCAGTCCAGCCCTGACGGCCTCGGTATCAACCCGCCCGGTGTCCGGATTACGGAAGGATTCGACCACGCTATGCTTATCCATATCGAACAGCGAGTCTGATCGCATCAGGCCATCACTTCCCACCAGATAAGTTTCACCGGTACTGCCCAAACCAGAACGTTCGCTCATGATGGCGCCGAGTCGATCCACCGGAAACTGCAGTGCCAGTACGCCGACACGCTCACCATTCACAAACATCGGCGCTGCCAAAAATCCGGCTGGGGCGTCGTAGGATGGCAAATAGACTTTGAAATCGACCAGTACGGCGTCGTCGTCCGGCGTCAATGCTGTCGCCTGACGATAGGCCTCGCCCAGGCTGGAATCGGCGTAGGGGCCGTCAATCAACGACGTGGCGAAGTCGATTTCCTTGAACACCGAATAGACGATGTCACCGTTGTTGTTGATCAAGAAAAGATCGTAAAAGCCGAAGCGTTGCTGGAAGTCGCGGAAATACGGGTGCCATTTACCATGTGCTTGGTCGTAACCGTAAAAGGTCGATGGGTTAACCATCTCGTCTTTGGCACCGGTTGGGTTGGGGTTGTCGGCAATGTAGGCGTATTGCATAGCCAGGGCGCTGAGACTCAACGGCTCCAGCAGCGTCGCAGGGTCCAACTGGACGGCCGGATGGGCTTCCAGCAAACGCGGATAGAATTCCTGCTCGTAGAATGGCAGCAACCGAGAGCGCATCGACGACATCGACCGCCCTGATTCCCGGGCATACAGCCGATACCCTTCGTCGAAATCCACCATGGCGTCGACCGCCGCCTGGTTTCGCGCCAAGCTGGACGCCTGATCGACGATGATAGTGAGGTAGCGGACGACGGCTTCTTTTTTGATGGCACGAACCGATTCCAACTGAGCCAACGCCTGACGCTCCAATACACCGCGCGCATCACGGGTACTGAGTACCGCCAGCAAGATAACCGGCACCAAACCGACCGATAACAGCGTTAAAATCAAGCGTCTTTTCAGGGTCATCCCAACTCTTCCTATCTACAGCGTGGACAGACATAAAAAGATAGACCCACTCGGCGTATAAGCCAGCCGACGATGGACAGAGAAGCCTTTGTTGGCGGCATGCTACCTAGGCTTCCATCGCCGTTAAAGTGGTTCGATTTGGCAGGCTTTCCATATCCCCTTCAACCTGAATGGCGCGTGCGCCCAGGCGGTTGCCCCGCTGCAAAGCCTGTTCAACCGAACGGCCTTCCAACAGCGCGCTGATCACGCCCACGGCAAAGGCGTCACCTGCGCCTACTGTATCGACCACTTCGGCCACAACTTCACCCGCTTGAAACCGCTGTTCGATTGACCCGGTTAAGGTGCCGCGGTACAGGCTGCCTTCCGGCCCCAGCTTGAGCACCACGGCCTTGGCGCCGCCGTCCAGGTAGAAATCGGCAATGGCGGCGGGGTCGTCGCGGCGGGTCAGCAAACGGCCTTCGGCAATGCCGGGCAACACCCAATCGACCTGGCGCGCCAGCGCATTCAGGGTGTCGCGCATCACCGCTTCGCTCGGCCACAGGCTGGGGCGCAAATTCGGATCGAAGGAAATGCTGGCACCGGCGGCGCGCGCTTTGGCGATCAGGGTTTCGCTCAACGCCAGACAACCGGCCGACAGCGCCGGCGTGATGCCGGTGAGGTGCAGATGGCGCAGGTTGGATAAATCGAGCCGCTCGGCATCGGCCGGCGACATCTGGCTGGCAGCGCTGCCACGGCGGAAATACTCGACTTTCGGATCGCGGCCTTCGAGCGCCTTTTCTTTGAACATCAAGCCGGTCGGATGGCTGGAGTCGGTCAGCATTGCACGGCAGTCGATGCCTTCGGCGGTCAGGCTGGCGCGCACGAAACGCCCTAGGCTGTCGTCGCCGACCCGGCTGAGCCATTGCACCGAAAAACCCAGCCGCGATAAGCCAATGGCGACGTTGTTATCGGCCCCGGCAAGGCGGCGCTGGAATTGGTCAACCGTCGCCAGATCGCCCGGTGTTTGCGCCACATACAACGCCATGGGTTCACCAAAACAGAGGATTTCCGGTGCGGTTCGAGAAGATTCGGTGCTCATGCTTCGCTCTTCGTTTCCCTATTGTTTTTGTTTGACAGAGACTTCATCGTCTCACTACCATACTAGTTAGACAAGAATGGAAGATAATAATAATGACCGCCGACTTGATCGCCCTGTGGGATGACGCCCAATCCGAAAGCAACATGCGCCAGCGTATTTACGACGTGTTGCGCCAGTCCATCATTCGCATGACCTTGGCCCCCGGCCAGGCGTTGTCGGAAAAAGAAATTGCCGATGCGTTTTCGGTCAGCCGCCAGCCGGTGCGCGAAGCCTTTATCCGTTTGTCGGAAGCCGGCCTGGTGGAAATTCGTCCGCAACGCGGCACTTACGTGGTGCAGATTTCCCAAACAGCGGTCACCGAAGCGCGCTTCGTGCGCGAGGCGGTAGAAGTATCGGTCGCCTGTTCGGCCGCCGAACAAGGCCTGGACGACAAAGTGCTGTACGAACTGCGCGATCTGATTGAACGCCAGAAGCGCTGCATCGAGCCGGCCGATCACGATCGTTTCTTCGAACTCGACGAAGCCTTTCACCGCACGCTGTCGCTTGGCTCTGGTCACGACGCCGCCTGGCGGGTGACTCAGGAAGTGAAAGCCCAGCTGGATCGGGTGCGTTATCTGTCGCTGCCTGAAACCACGCCCTTACCCAAATTGATCGAACAGCACAGCCAGATTCTGGATGCCATTGCCGCGCGCGACATCAAAGCCACACGCGGTCACATGCAGGCGCATCTGCGTGAAATTCTGCGCTCGCTGCCCGATCTCACCGAACGCTTTCCGGACATGTTTGCTGCGGCGTCAAGTGCCGCCCGGAAACGAGCGTCAGGCTGAACAGGACGCTTCAACCAACGCTCAGCGTAACCGGCCGCATTGGCGGTCACTAAAAACTGGTCCCTACAAAACAGAACCAACCCACGACTTCAACCACAACAACAAGACCTGGAGTTCACATGAAAATCAGCACACTTTTGCCCGCCCTGGCGCTGGCTATGGTCGGCGGCAACGCTCTGGCCGACTACGAACTGAACCTGTCTTCCGCGCTGAGCGTGCAAGACCCGATCGTGCAATCCATGCAAGCCGCCAAAGAGCGCATTGAAGCGCGCAGCAACGGCGAACTGAGCATCCGCATTTTCCCCAACAGCCAACTCGGTTCCGACGAAGACGTGCTGGAGCAGATTCGCAGCGGCGCCAACTTCGCCATTCTGGTCGACGCCGGCCGGCTGTCGGAATACCAGCCGGAGCTGGGCATTCTGAGCGCGCCGTACTTGGTCGAAGACCCGGCCGATTACGACAAAATCACCTCGTCTGAGCTGTACCAAGGCTGGGTCGATAGCCTGGCCGCCAACTCCGGCCTGCGTCTGCTGAACTACAACTGGTTCCAGGGTTCGCGTCAGATGCTGACTGAAAAGCCGATCCACACCCCGGCTGATCTGGCTGGCGTGCGCGTGCGCACCATCAACTCACCGGTCTGGATCAAAACCATTGCCGGCATGGGCGCCACCCCAACGCCGCTGCCCTGGACCGAAGTCTATTCAGCGCTGCAACTGGGCGTGATCGACGGCGCCGAAGCGCAATTGACCGCCGCCAACGGCCAGAACCTGCAAGAAGTGATCACCAACATCGCGCTGACCAAGCACATCCATTTGATGACGGGTCTGGCAACGTCGGAAGCCTGGTATCAGAGCCTGCCGCAGAACCTGCGCACCATTGTTGATGAAGAGCTGTTCCGCGCCGGCGCCGAAGCCAGCCAGGCCACCATCGACGCTCAAGCCTCGGTGCGTGCCAACATGGAAGCGGCCGGTGTGACCTTCAACGACGTCGATATCAGCCTGTTCCGCGATGCGGTCAGCGGTGTTTACGACGAACTGGGTTACAGCGACATCCGCGACCAGTTGCTCGGTCAGTAAGCCGACCGGCGGTCGCAGCCAAACCGCGACCGCCGCTTTCCCCCTTCGATTACGAGGTTCCGCCATGTGGCACTGGTACGACCGCATTGAGCAGTGGCTGGCCGTGATTCTGCTCAGCGCCACCACCCTGACCATGCTCGCCAGCTCAACCATGCGCGCCATCGGCCACCCGTTTGCCGGCGGTGCTGAGTTGTCGCAACTGTTATTTATCTGGACCACCGTGCTCGGCGCCGACATCACGCTGCGCAGCGGCGATCAGGTCCGCGTTGATATTTTCACCACCATGATGCCGCCGCTGTTGCTGCGCCCGGTCATCGTGCTGTGTTTGTTAATGATGTTTGGTTTTCTGGGTTTGCTCGCCCGCTACGGTTTTCCGCTCGCCTTTTCCAACTGGCAGCGGCCTTTGGGCGTGGGTGATTTGAGTTACGGCTACGTCACGCTGGCCCTGCCGGTGGGTGCGTCGCTGATGATGCTGTCGCTGCTGCGCCGACTCTGGCGTCGCGGCTTGCTGCGCGTGTTCAGCCCGGATCTGGAGGACGCCGCATGACGGCTACGTTATTGCTCTGCTTTGGCCTGTTGTTGATGGCCATTGGCATGCCGGTCGCCTTTGCCATTGGCATCGCCGGTTTCAGTTATTTCCTGCTGCCGGATACGTTTTTGCCAGTCAACATCGGCGCGCAACGCATTGTCTCGGCGACCCAATCTTTCCCGTTGTTGGCGGTGCCGTTGTTTATTCTGCTCGGCCATTTGATGAACGCCAGCGGCATTACGCCGCGTTTGATCCGGCTCTCAACCTTACTCGCCGGCTGGATGATCGGCGGTCTGGCGCAAGCCAGTCTGGTGTTAAGTACCTTGATGGGCGGCGTCTCCGGCTCGGCCGTGGCAGACGCGGCCATGCAATCGCGCGTGCTCGGCAAAGGCATGGTCGGCGAAGGTTACAGCCCGGGCTTTACCGGCGCCGTGCTCTCGATTGGCGGCCTGATTACCGCCACCATTCCGCCCAGCATCGGCCTAATTCTGTACGGCTATTTAGGCGAAGTGTCGATTGGCCGGTTGTTCATCGCCGGCGTCGTGCCCGGCTTTTTATTGATGATCGCGCTGATGGTGACCACTTACTTCGTCGCCAAAAAACGCGGCTATAAAGCCGTACTCGATAAGCGCCCGACCGGCCGCGAAGTCTGGACGGCATTGCGCGAAAGCATCTGGGCGCTGCTGTTCCCGCTGTGGTTGTTAATCGGTATTCGCTACGGCCTGTTCACGCCCTCCGAAGCCGGTGCTTTTGCGGTCGCCTATGCGTTGATTATCGGGGTGCTGATTCACCGCGAAATGACGCTGAAACAAATTCTCGGCGCGCTGCACGCCGGCGTGCGCGACATTGGCGTCATCATGCTGATCATCATGTTTTCCGGTGTCATCGGTTACGTCGTCTCGTTCGAACGTGTACCGCAAAGCATCGCCGAACTGACCGTCGGTGTGTTTTCCAGCCAGGTGTCGCTGCTGCTGACGCTGGCGTTGCTGCTGGTGTTCTTCGGCATGTTGCTCGAAGCCACCGTCGTGGTGATGTTGCTGACACCGATTCTGGTGCCGGTAGTCACTGCCGCCGGCATCGACCCGGTGCACTTCGGTCTGGTGATGATGATTCTGGTCACCTTCGGTGGCATGACGCCGCCAGTCGGCATTTCCATGTATGCCGTGTGCGGCATTCTCGGTTGTTCGTTCGTCGATTACAGCCGCGAATTATTGCCGCTGGCACTGGCCGTTATCGCCGTCGTCGTGACCATTATTTTCGTGCCCAATTTAGTGCTGTTTTTACCCAATTGGTTGATGGGTTAACGGCTTAACGTTTTAACGGCTCGGGAGCTGTTATGTCTGCGCACACGCAACAACCTTTTATCGGCCCGGACTTTTTATTGGGCAACGCCGCCGCGCGTCGGTTGTACCACGACCACGCCGCCGGCATGCCGATTTGCGATTACCACTCGCACCTCGATCCGGTGGAGATTGCCGACAACCAAGCGTTCGACAACCTGACGCAACTCTGGCTGCGCGGCGACCACTACAAATGGCGCGCCATGCGCATCGCCGGCATTGCCGAACAACGCATCACCGGCGACATCGACGCACGCGAACGCTTTCAGGCCTGGGCCGAAACCGTGCCCGACTGCTTGGGCAACCCGCTGTATCACTGGACGCATTTAGAGTTGCGCTTTCCGTTGGGCATCGACGACGTCTTGTTGTCGCCACAAACCGCCGACGACATCTGGCAACGTTCGCGCGCCGCACTGGCAACACCCGAGCTGAAACCGCAGGGCATTTTGCAGCAATTCCAGGTGCGACAACTGTGCACCACGGACGATCCACTCGATGACTTGGCGAAACATCGGCAACACGCTCAAGCCGGCCAAGGCCCGTTGATGTTGCCGACCTTCCGGCCGGACACAATTTATAAACCCGAGCACCCGGATTTCGCCAATTACGTCAGCCGACTCGAAAGCGTTTCCGGCGTACCCATTCAAGGCTTCGACGATGTGCTCTCGGCGCTGCACCAACGGCTCGATTTCTTCGCCGCCAACGGCTGCTGTTTGTCGGATCACAGCCTGGAAATTCCCGTGTTTCAAACGCCGCCGTCGAGCGCCGAACTGGACCGGATTCTGGACGCCGCACGGCGCGGCGAAACACTGTCGTCCGACGACCGCGCTGGCTTCACCACCGCCGTATTACTCTGGCTCGGCCAGCAATACGCCGAGCGTGGCTGGGTGATGCAATTGCACCTCGGCGCGCAGCGCAACCTCAGCCAGCGCGGCGAACGCACCGTCGGCATCAACAGCGGTTTCGATGCCATCGGCGATGTGAATTACGCCCAGCCGCTGGCGCAATTAATGGACGCGCTCGACCGCACCAACCAATTGCCACGCACCGTCTTGTACAACCTGAATCCGCGTGACAACGAAATGCTGGCCGCACTCGCGGGCAGTTTTCAAAGCGACGGCATCGCCGGAAAAATTCAGTTCGGCGCCGCCTGGTGGTTCAACGATCAACGCGACGGCATTGAACGCCAACTGACCGCGCAAATGCAATTTGGTTTGCTGCGTCACGCCGTCGGCATGTTGACCGACTCGCGCAGTTTGCTGTCGTTTTCGCGTCACGATTATTACCGCAGAATTTTGTGCAATCGCCTCGGTCAGTTGATGAGCGACGGCGAATTACCCAACGACCTGGACCGCGTCGGCGAACTCGTGCGCGCGGTCTGCTACGACAACGTCCAGCGTTATTTATTTGACCGCTGAGTGACGACTATGAAAGGAAATCTCATGAGAATCAGCGATGCCTATGTGATTGTTTCGTCGCCGGGACGCAACTTTGTCACGCTCAAAATTGTGACCGAATCCGGCGTGTACGGAATCGGCGATGCGACGCTCAACGGCCGCGAAATGGCCGTAGTCGCCTACCTGGAAGAGCACGTCGTACCGGCCTTAATCGGCCGCGACGCCAGCCGCATCGAAGACATCTGGCAGTATTTTTATCGCGGCCCCTATTGGCGTCGCGGCCCGGTAACCATGGCCGCCATTGCTGCTGTTGACGTCGCACTGTGGGACATCAAAGCCAAGGCTGCCCAAATGCCGCTGTACCAATTGCTCGGCGGCAAAAGTCGCGAACGGGTGATGACCTACGCGCACTGCACCGGTCAAGACATCGACGGCTGCCTGGCTGAAGTGCAGAAAGCGGTCGATCAAGGTTATTTGGCCGTGCGCGTGCAAGCCGGCGTGCCAGGCATTCCGACGACTTACGGCGTAGCAAAAAAAGTCGGTGAACGGTACGAACCCGCCGACGCCGATTTGCCCGCCGAACACGTTTGGAACACCGCCAAATATCTGAACCACGTACCGCATTTATTTTCCGCCGTGCGCGAACGTTTTGGCGACGATCTGCACTTGCTGCACGACGTACACCACCGCCTCACACCTATCGAAGCCGCGCGTCTGGGCAAAGAAGTGGAACGCTATAAATTGTTCTGGCTGGAAGATTGCGTAGCCGCCGAAAACCCCGAAGCGTTTCAATTAATTCGCCAACACACCACCACGCCGTTGGCGCTCGGTGAAGTGTTCAACTCAATTCACGATTACCGCGAATTAATCGTCAACCAATGGATCGATTACGTGCGCGCACCCCTGACGCACGCCGGCGGCATCACCCACGTGCGCCGCATCGCCGACCTGGCCGCGCTGTACAACATTCGCACCGGCTTCCATGGCGCGACCGATTTATCGCCGATTTGCCTCGGCGCGGCTGTGCATTTCGACACCTGGGTACCGAACTTCGGCATTCAGGAACACATGCCACACGAAGCCTTAACCGACGAGGTTTTCCCGCACGATTATCGTTTTGAAGACGGGCACTTTATTGTCGGCGAAACACCGGGGCACGGCGTCGATATTGACGAAACCAAAGCCAAACAATACCCCTACAAACGCGCCAGCCTGCCGGTCAACCGACTCGAAGACGGCACACTCTGGCATTGGTAGTGAACGACTTTATGACGTCAAACATCGGCATTGTGCATCTGGGATTGGGCGCCTTTCACCGCGCCCATCAAGCGGCGTATTTAGACGCCTACGCCAAACGCACCGGCAACTCCGACTGGGCCATTTGCAGCGCGAATTTGCGTTCAAACCAGTCGTTAGTCGATGCGTTGGCGAGCGCCAATTATCGCTACCATTTGGTCGAGTACACCGACCGAAAAAACGCTAACGTCCGCACCATCGACAGCATTAAAAAAACGCTGTTCACCGGCCGCGATGCCGACGGACATTGGGGCCGCGATCTGGACGAATTACTGCTACGAATGAGCGACGCCTCGGTGCACATCGTCACGCTAACGGTCACTGAAAAAGGCTACTTTTTAAGTCCGTCCGATGCCCAGTTATTAACCGACGCACCAGACATTGCCGCCGACATCAACAACCCCAAACAGCCACGCACCGCGCCCGGCATTTTGGTCGAAGCGTTACGCCGTCGCCGCGCTGCCGACATCGCGCCGTTCACCGTTTTGTGTTGCGACAACATGCCCGCCAACGGCGAACGCACCCGCGCCGCCGTCTGCCAATTGGCCGCACAAAACGACCCCGAGTTAGCGGACTGGATTGCCGCCGAAGTCGCCTTCCCATCGAGCATGGTCGACCGCATTGTGCCGGCCATGACCGACGCCGAATTCGACCGTTTAAAAGCGCTCGGCATTGACGACGCCAACGCCGTCGTCAGCGAAGCATTCAGCCAATGGGTAGTGGAAGATCACTTCCCTAGCGGCCGGCCGGACTGGCAAGACGACGGCGTGCAAATGGTCGCCGATGTCGCGCCGTTCGAAGACATGAAATTGCGCCTGCTCAACGGCAGCCATTCGTTGTTGGCGTACCTCGGCAGCCTCGCCGGTTTTGCAACCGTCGCCGACGCCGTTGGCAACGCTCAGGTTCGGGCATTCCTGAAACACTACATGCTCAACGAAGCCGCCCCGACACTCGCCATGCCCGCCGGCACCGACCTGCATGCTTACTGCGACCAACTGCTGCACCGTTTCGCCAACGACAGCCTTAACCATCGGCTGCATCAAATCGCCATGGACGGCTCGCAAAAATTGCCGCAACGCTGGCTCGCCGGCGCACTGGAACACACCGACCGCGCTCGCAATTTGCGCTGCACCGCACTCGGCATTGCCGCCTGGATTCGCTACACCAGCGGCTTCGACGGACGCGGCCAGGCACACACCGTCAGCGATCCACTGGCCGACACCCTGGCGGCACTGCACCAACAACACGACCGAGTGGAAGACTTAATCGCCGCCTTCTTTGCGCTGCGCGCGGTGTTCCCGCCGGAACTGGCCAGCGATGCGAATTGGCAAACAGCGGTGGTCGATGCCTATCGTCAACTCGACGCCGTGCTGAATTTCGATGTTGATTGGCCCGGTTAAGCACCAATGAAGCTGGCGCTTCCTCAACCTTGACCCACATCAAAACGCGACCGGCCGGAAGGCGGCACACTGCCGCCATTCAAACTGTCCAAGTCGTTCGCCATGCAACTCGCCCTCTACGAAAAATACGACCTGCGCCTGCCGCGCTACACCAGCTACCCAACCGCACCGCATTTTCACACCGGCATTGATGGCAAACGCCTGGCTCGCTGGCTGAGCGAACTGGACCCGGCGCAGCCGTTATCGCTGTACGTGCACGTACCCTATTGCGAAAAAATGTGCTGGTTTTGCGGCTGCAATACGCAGATTACTCATCGGTATCAGCCGGTCGGTCAGTATGTGGATTTGCTGTTGAGCGAGATCGAACAACGGTTGTCGCTGTTGCCAAAAGGCGAGCGGTTTACCGTATCGCACCTGCACTTCGGCGGTGGCAGCCCGACCATACTCTCGGCCAGCGATTTAACCCGCATCATGGATGCGCTGCGCCAAAGAGTGGACATTCTGCCCAACGCTGAAGTCGCCCTGGAAATGGACCCGCGCACCACAACGCCCGCCTTTATCGACGCCATGGCCGCCAACGGATTCAACCGCGCCAGCATTGGCATTCAAGACTTCAACCCAGCGGTGCAAGCGGCAGTAAACCGAGTGCAAAGCCTGGAAGACGTCGCAGAAATTATTGCCATGCTGCGCGCCAAAGGCATCGCCGGCATCAACGTTGATTTAATGTACGGCTTGCCGATGCAGACCGTTGAATCGCTGATCGATACCGTCGACCAAACACTCACACTGCGCCCGGATCGCCTATCAATTTTCGGCTACGCCCACGTACCCTGGATGAAAAAACACCAGCAAGTCATCGCCACCGACACCTTGCCCAACGTCGAAGAACGCTGGGCACAATACGACGCCATGCAACAGCGCTTGGCCGAACACGGCTACCAGGCCATCGGCCTCGACCACTTCGCCCACCCGAACGACAGCCTCGCCATCGCCCAACGCAATGGCGACCTGCAACGTAACTTCCAGGGCTACACCACCGACAGCGCCGAAGCCCTCATCGCCTTTGGCCCATCGGCGATTTCTTCACTGCCACAAGGCTACATCCAAAACACCACCGGCATCGGCGACTGGCGCAACGCCATAAACGCCGGCCACAGCGCCGCAATAAAAGGCATCGCCATCGACAAAGAAGACCGGCTGCGCCGCGACGTCATCAACCGCCTCATGTGCAACCTGGCCGTAGACATAAGCGACATTTGCGCCCAACACAAAACCTTCCCGGATCGGTTCTTACCTGAGTTGGATCGGGTTCGAGCGATGACCAGCGATGGGATTGTTGAGGTTGAGGGATGGGAGATACGGTTAACTGAACTGGGCCGACCTTTGGTTAGGGCGGTGTGTGCGGCTTTTGATGGGTATTTGGTGGAGAGTGAGGGGAGGCATTCGGCGGCGGTTTAATAGAAGCATCCAACTCCAATAGTCTATAGTTAGCTCTCTAACTCCTATCCAACACCATTTCAGATTGACGACGAATAGATATTTTAATGTTCCCAGATATTGAAATATTCAAGAACAAGTACTAACCCTAATAGTATTGGATACAACCTTTGATAAAGCTCAATCTCCGGCCCATTTTCAATGAAAAAACGACAGTATGTACAATGTTTTCAGAAAGAGACATGTTTAGTTCCAACAGCCCCGAAAACCAGAAAAAAATACTATGAACATATTTATTGCTGATGAAACAAATAACGAGCCATCTGAACAAGTAAAATTCTTCATATATGGAGGTATAATTGTAGATTCGACAAATGTACGCAATATAGTTAGTGATGTGAGAAATCTTAGAAATGAGCTTCGAATTTCTGACAACGAAAAATTGAAATTCAATATCAGATCTTGCCCTACAAACTTATCAAGAACAGAGCACACAGAAGCTAAAAGTAGAATTTTAGACATAGCCGCAACAAATAACGTTAGAGTAATCATAAACTGCGTCCTCCACGCTATTGCTCGAAACAATTCAAAGAATGAGCTTGTGGAAATGACTTCAGCTACAGCGTTCAGAAGATTCAATGACTACTGTTCAGAGACCCATACACCAGGGTTTGTAATGGCTGATCAATGGCCAGTAGATAATGGATTTGGATTTCTAGAATCGTGTATTAACGGAGGAATATCGTATCGCGGAGGCACAACAGCGCGACTCCCATGGATCCATGCATTCAGCCAAGTAAGCGATAACTCAACACCCTTGATGTCAGTCGCAGATATAGTTCTCGGTTCATTTAGGTGGTGTATTAACAATCAGGATAAAACGGATGTTAACACAGCATTGATGCCAAGAATTGCAGGATTAATGTGGTACTCAGGCGCAACAAATAATAGATCAATATTAAACAGAGGTCTTAACTTTAGTCCTCGAGAAGTGTTAGTTGAAAAATACAAAGATCAGTACACTGAGCTCTACGAACACATTCTACACTTTGCGAATAGCTTATAAGAGATATAACCAATGGTAATTGCTGAACTATTAAAATTCATAGGTGTTTGTCTCTCAGCTTTTGCTGCAATCTTTTCGATAAAAACGGAAGGAATTAAATCAGTCAACTCCGGCAAACTCACAACAAAAGGTAGGATCATCGTATCCATGGCAGTTTTTGGCGTGCTACTTTCTGGCGGAGCACAATTGACGCAAATTTTTGACGCTGTAAAAAACTCACAAGAAATGTCAAAACGCCAAGAGCAAATAGTATCAAGATTAGAAAATGCAACCTATCAAGTAACTCGACAATACTACCCCCTTGAACCATTGACGATCCAATACGAAATCCAGTACACAATGGATCAGCCTCGTCTTCAAGGATATACTAATCGCGTAGAAAAAAGCATATTAACCTACTTAAGAGAAATCCGTAATAATCCAGGTGAAACTATTGAGAACCTTACTGGAGAGCCTAATTTTATAATTTCTAACGTAGAAAGCTGGACGCCTAATCCTGAAAATGAGATGTCTGCCTTTTCAGTATTATTTGAAGACCACACACAGTTTATATTTACTCAATCAGACGACTCTGAAATTTCGTTCATGTCGATAAGCAAGGAAGAAGAAGGTATATATGTTCAACTTCCTGCACGAGGACCACCCATACAAACACTAGAAGTTCTAGCAGACTTTAATAAAAGAGTATTCATTAAAAAAGTCGAAAGCAAAAACCCCATACGAACTGGAAATGACATATTCGCAAACAGCGCTCTTGATCTTGTTGGTCGGCAAATGACGTGGCAGTCAGGTATGTCTTGGTCAGGAAGGCCTGATCCAATATGGGATTTAATTGAATTCTCTCTTATTTTTCCTTATGACTATGAAATAGGGGCTAGAGTAATCAGCTTAGAAACCGGCATTACGAGCTACAACATCTCACCAGAAGATATTGGAATGGCGGACGTTTTTAATAACATGAATATGCATCGAAAAAGTAACATAGATATTAACTAGACACCTACTTAAAAGACTTGCAATCACAACTAGAAAAACATCACTGAACTAAGCGGCTAATATCAGTTTTCTGCCAGATAGGAAACCAAAGCAAATGAATTTTATAAAACCAATAATACGCCGAAAATTCATAAAATATGCCAAGGCCGGCAAGTACTGGAGAGCTTGCTTAACAAAACATGCTTTCACTATAACGGCAGTTATAGCAAGTATTCTTTGGTTAATTTTAAATGGCGCAGATTTTATATTCAGCACAAGCGAATGGCCTAGAACAAAGTTAGCGGGAATAATTATAGGCTATGCAACTCCAGCCATTAACATATACTTTGATATGAAAATGATAAAATTGAAATTAAGTCACCAATTAAATATTAGGAAATCTCCAAACTAAATTTATAGAACATCTAATTTAATTATTAACAAGATAGCCAAGCACCATTCTATTAAGCCATCTCCGAGCACACTCCAACATCGTACTAGCAGGACACCAACCTTGTTGTAATTTCTGGTGCCAATATTGCACGAAGTCTTCTACGTTGATGCCCCAGTTTCAGGTCGTTGTGGACCCGATGAACAAATGTGGCGGCTGAATGAACTAAAGCAGCAGATTGTTGTTGCTATTGTGTCAGTGAACGATGCAAGAGCCGTACACTTGAGCAGACTGCAAGTGCTGGGTATCGCTCATTAACATAGCCCACTGTCGAACAATGACCCACCCGGTCCGGGTTATCCGGAGCTTTGCCTAAACGCATTACCTCGCATTTTGAGTTTTATTGACCAGCATAAAGATCTGGAACCGTCATCGTTCACTGCCGCTCCGTAAAATCGAACCTGCCTAGCGCTCGCCGTCTATCTAATGCATAGACGGGGCGACCCAGCTGAACAGGCAATCAGTCCGTTAATGAGACACCCATCTTTTAAAGGAAACCAAAACCACCTCTCTAGAAAATTCCTTAAAAGACTGATTAGAGCAACTACCTTTCTGGTTTTAATCACTACTATGAGATAACCACAATTAAATTGAGTCCTCTTTACTGCCAAAATGAAATTATCACGCTATACAATCTGGGTACCACTGCTTGTAAAATTTTTACTGACCAGATCAGTGCAAGTACCTTACAGCCTTCTTCAAATAGTCGTATCTTTCTTTTTTATTTGAGTGTCTTTTGGTTCATTGTTCCCTACCTATTGCATGAGGAGATGCGGTCACCTTCAGTAGAGATACTCGTTAAGAGCAGGAATGACATTATGCGACTGATATTTTTCTGTCTAGGCTGCTACGGGTATATCGTGTCACTTATTGCATAAGACGGAATCCAAGAAGAGATCAATCGCTGTATAGAATAGAGCCAAAAGAGACTCTCTTAAAGTGATACATTTGTTCATTAGTGCATGTAAAGATAATCCTTCACCAATGCACCTAACCAATAAGGCTGAAAATTTTTATAGGAGCCAAACAGGACACCCACCCTAGAGCGGCATTAAACTAGGAATCCTGTTACGATCAGTTCGCTTATGGAGCCTCCCTGAAATGACCAAATTCACCGGCGGATGCGTCTGCAAAGCAGTTCGCTACGAAACAACAGGCGAACCTCTGAATCAAAGAATCTGTCATTGCCGGCTGTGTCAAAAAGCCATCGGTGCGGCCTTCAATGCCCGTGTGCTTATGCGTATTGAAGATGTATCGATCACGGGCTCTGTCAGCACCTTTCATACATCCGACATACTTGAGCGAGGTTTCTGTGCGCAGTGTGGTTCCCGTGTCTTTTCCCGACGCGCAGCTGCTGGTGTAATGGGATTAACCGCAGGCACATTAGACGACCCGTCTCTTTTTAAACCCGATATGCATTTTTGGGTATCGTCCAAGCAAGAGTGGCTGACTCTTGCCGATGGCTTGCCTCAATATCCTGAAAGCGCGCCAGTTGTGGGTACATAACAAATTCAGTTATAGAGTGCTCAACCGCATTAAAAGATGGACGCTCTGCCAGCAGAGCCTCTACCGTTACAATCCGTATTTATGAGAAATGACAGTGCAGATTCTAACCACAGCCCGGCTCACCCTCCGCCACCAACTCCCCACCGACATCGACTTCCTGATCAACCTCTGGTCCGACCCAAGCATCACCCAATACACCGGCGGGCCACGCGATGTTAAATTCCTTCGCAACATCTTCCAGGAAATCGCACAGAACCCCGAGGCTGAAGAGTTCGACTTATGGCCGCTTGTGTTGAATGCCGATAACACCTTGGTTGGTTACGCGGGTTTGTTGCCTAAAGAGATCGATGGTGAAACTTACGTTGAAGTGAATTACTTCATCGATTCAAACCGCCAAGGCAAAGGCTATGCGGTCGAGATTGGTAGAAAGCTCGTTGAGTATGGTTTTAACGACAAAGACCAAACGTCGTTAATTGCCGTCATCGACCCAAACAACAAAGCTTCGATCCGAGTGGCCGAGAAGATTGGTATGACTTTCTGGAAGAATGAAAACCGGAGTGGTCAGGTTAAAGCTATTTATCGGATCGACCGACCAACTTAATAGCGCTCACCATTCGGTTCGCTTGTTAGAAAAAAGGAAAAGGAACGTACTTAAAGCGGCGACGCATAGGCTATTCGCCACTCTTATCAAATTTATTGCCCCGCCGGCGGCTCCCACAATTCAACTTTGTTCCCTTCCGGATCCATCACCCAACCGAACTTACCGAATTCAGACTCTTCCGTCTGGTCCATAACCTGGCAGCCTTCTGCACGCAGTTGGGTTAGCAGTTCATGCAAATCTGCCACGCGGTAATTCACCATAAAGCCCGCGTTGCTGGGTGAGAAATAGCTGCCGTCGCCGACCGACCACGTCGTCGTTCCGGCTATCGGTTCGCCATCAGCATCAGCCCACCGAAAGGCAGTTCCGCCCCAGCTTTGAACGTCGATACCCAGATGGGTTTTATACCAATCGCCCAATGCTTTCGGGTCTTTCGCGCGGATGAAAATTCCACCAATGCCAGTTACTCGTGTCATTGCAGTCTCTCCCCTGCCTACCTTTATTGTGTTTACCCAGCGTACGTTAGCCAGTGGCTCCGTGAATGTCGATTTTCCATGAAGACACTGGGCAGCCTAAAGCTAATAAGTATGCACCTAGTTCGGTACTTGGCCGTGAGCATTTTTTGATAGTCAGGAGAAACTCGTAAATTTTAGGGTTATTCAAACGGTCCCAGCCATTCATCCGAAAAATCGACGATTCTTCTAACCATTTTTCAAACGCTGATCCGATATAAGTAACGACTCCAACCAATCGGTTGGAATCATCAACAGCCACATTATTTCCACAAATCTGGAGTAGCGTATGCAAATAAACATGAGTATGCAGGTATTCTTAACAGCTTTATTTCTCGCCCTTGTACCTGCCATAAGTCATTCAGCGATTGAACCTGTACCAGAGAACCGCAATTGCTTCGATAACGAAGACATCAATAATCTCAACTTGTACTTTGAAGCACTGAGCACCAATCCAACCGAAGATTTTCGCCAGTACGGAATTAACTTTGAGGGTGATGAAATATCTGAATTACAACGTCATTTTCAAGACAGTAGCTTTGACAGCTTCATCATCAATCACGATGAAGCCGACTGTGATCAACATCTAGGCTTAAAGATATATTTTAGATTGAAGGTCTTAGAGGATGACGAAGTTTTCTACTCAGAAACAATGAGGATGTATCTTCTTTATAAGAGAGAAGGCGCAGTAATCATTGAGTTCGCTGCGGTAGCGGGCTAAGCCCCCTTGTTGGGTAGCACTATCTAGTAGCTTCCCATGAGCCAATAGGACTCGGTGAATAACCGGCCCTATTGTCGATCCAACACCCCTCTGTTCGACTAGAGTGTGCAGGTACCACTTCGGCAACCTGAACCAGAGGTCAATACCATGTCCAAAGTCACGCCATTCCTGATGTTCAACGACCAACTTGAGGCGGCCATCGCCTTTTACACCGAAACATTCCCGGACTCCAAAATCACCACCATGGCGCGCACTGGCGAAGACGGCCCGGTTATGTCGGCCGAGTTCGTGGTCGGCGGGCAGGCGTTTATGGGTTACAACGGCGGGCCGTATTTTGAGTTTTCTCAGGGGTTTTCGCTCTATGTGAATTGCGAAGACCAGGCAGAAGTGGATGAGTACTGGAACAAGCTACTCGACGCCGGCGCGGCGCCCTTGCAATGCGGTTGGATTACCGACCCGTTCGGTGTGACCTGGCAAATCGTACCGAAGCGCTTTATGGAACTGATCAACGATGCAAACCCGAAGAAAGTCCAGGCCGTGATGGACGCCATGATGACGATGGTAAAGCTCGAGGTTGCACCGCTTGAAGAGGCCTACAACCAGGCGGAATAACAGTCAGCTTCTGCCGAACTATCGACACCTTACTGCCTCATCCGGAGAACCAACCATGGGACTATTAACCTTCAGCCTTAACGTTACGTTAGATGGCTGCATCGACCATCAGGAAGGCATTGCCGACGACGAAACGCACGCTTTTTTCACCCAGATGATGGACGACGCCGGCGCCATGCTCTGGGGCCGAACCACCTATGAAATGATGGAAGGTTACTGGCCCGCCGTCGCCCGCGGCGAAGTGGAGGCACCGCCGGCAATATACGAATGGGCGGTTAAGTTGGAGGAAAAACCAAAGTACGTCGTCTCATCAACACGAACAGACTTTCCCTGGACCAACAGCCACCACATAACGGGCGACCTGCGCTCCGGCGTGCAACAACTGAAAGACGAAACCCCGGCCGGCGTATTGATTGGCAGCGGCAAACTTGCAACCGAACTAGACCGGCTGGACCTGATCGATGAATACAAATTTCTGGTTCATCCCAGAATTGCCGGGCATGGACCGACTCTGTACCAGAGCGGTTTAGCGAATACGCGGAAGTTGGTGCTGGTTTCGGCGGTGCCACTGAGCAATGGGGCAGTGGCGATGCACTACCGGCGTGATTAGGGTAGTAGGTCGTTCTTTGTGAAGACGGGGTCAGTAAAATGACTACAGTGATCACCCTGCTTCACGCATAGGTATGCAAGAAACTGCCGTAAAGAAGGAGACAATTTCCATTGCGCATCCAGCTCGGTAAAGCTGGGCCTATTTAATATGTGGAGTAGGTCTGGTTTTGTTAGGTTAAATAGTTGAAGCAGGATTTTTGGGGGTTAGCCACCAAAGAAAATTAGTGCCATACATCACAGAAATTATTGAAAGTAAGTGCCCAATATATTGAGAAGGATAAGGTATATGGTTGAAAGCAAGGAGGCTTATACCGTGTACAAACTATTAATCCTTTTAACCACAATCATACTTCTGTCAGCCAATCTACGCGCTCAAGAAATAGTAAATACCTTCCACCCTGAACAACCATTTCACCACAAAGAACAGGCAATCTTTTCTAACCAACCAGTTTCATGGATAGTCCAATCCGTTGAGAACAGCTACGTCATTCAACAACACTCCGAAGATGACACCCTTTTTAAGAACCACTACAGAGATAATGAGCTGATTGTTAAATTACCGGATCAAGAATTAACGTTCGACAAAAACAGTTTCGGATTTGACGCTGCGGAATTCACAATAACGTGGGTTGAACTTGAAAGTCACAATGAGAATACGGATGAACTAAATTTTTACGTATTTATTAACAAGCCAGATACCGACTGGATGATACCAATAAACTTATTTATTAATTTCGACGGCTCTACACGCTTTGAATTTCAAGATGTTGATGACGACTATTAACCAAAATCTACTTTAGAAGGAATTTTAGTTTTCAACTGATAAGGACTATGAAATGCAGACTAACTGGACACCCATAATAGCAATTGGGTTAAAGTGGGTTGACCTGCCCCACAAACCACCCAACTCAAATCAAGCAACCTGACTTTGACTCTGACCACGATAGCGACCACTAAAATACAGGTCCGCAATCGACTGATGCAGTTCGTTAAACGCAATCTGTAATTCATCAACAAAGTCGTGCAATACATCCGGTTCGTGCGCCAACGCGACTAGATCGGCATTAATCAGTTGCGACAGCAATTTATCTACCAGGGCCTGGGCGTTTTCATGGCCGGGCAGGTCTTCCAGTTCGAATGACATTTGGCCCAGGCATGAGGCTACTGCGCGTGGGAAGGCGTCGTCTTGCAACAGGAAGCGCAATACATCCGGACCGTTTACGCGCAGGCGAATTTGTTGGCGATACATTTGGTAGCCGGTTAGGGATTTCAGCACGCTCATCCATTGCAGGCTTTCGAAGGGTGTCAGTTCTTCGGGGGAGCGCGGTAATAGGTTGGCTGAGCGTACGTCGATGATGCGTGTGGTCATGTCGGCGCGTTCCAGGTTGCGGCCGAGCATTAAGAAGGTGTGCACCTGAGTGTGGCTGAGCGAGCCTTCGATAACACCGTTGATGGATTGGCAACTGCGGATTACCCGTTTCATAAAAGCATCGCGTTTGCGCGAACTCATGCCGGCGCCGGACTGTTTATGGATATCCAAATACAACGTATTCAGTTCTTCCCAGATTTCGCGCGGCATGATGTCGCGTGTGGTGCGCAGGTTTTCGCGGGCGTAGCCGAGCGATGAAAAAATCGAACCGGAGTAGCGTTCATCGACGCATAAAAAGTTCAGTACGTTGTCGGCGCTGCGGTTGTCGTAATGTTCATCGAAAGTTTCTTCGGCACCGCTGATGGTGACCAGTGAATCCCAATCCAGCCGTGTGGTGCGCGGGAAGTCCAGCAAGAGATTGCTGGTTACGTTGATCAGCCGGGCGGTGTCTTCGGCGCGTTCCAGATAACGCGCCAACCAATATATGTTTTCCGCTACGCGAGACAGCATCAGCCTTCTCCTTTAGCTGGGGTTTGTTGCCCCATGCCAGTTCAGTGTTATTTCAAATCGACGATCCAGGTGTCTTTACTGCCGCCACCCTGAGACGAGTTCACCACCAGCGAACCTTTGGTCAATGCCACCCGCGTTAAGCCGCCAGTGGTGACGTAGGTGCTGTCTTTTCCCGATAGGATAAAAGGCCGTAAATCGACGTGGCGCGGTTCCAGTTGGTCGTCGATTAACGTCGGGGCAGTGGAGAGTTTCAACGTTGGTTGCGCCATGTAATTGCGCGGGTTGGCTTTAATCAACTCGGCAAAAGCCTTGCGTTCTTTTTTGGTTGAATGCGGGCCGACCAGCATGCCGTAACCGCCGGATTCGTTGGCGGGTTTGACCACTAATTTATCCAGATTATCGAGCACGTATTGGCGGTCTTTGTCGCGCATGCACAGGTAGCTGGGCACGTTGGCGAGCAGCGGTTCCTGGTCTAGGTAATAACGGATGATGTCGGGCACAAAGGCGTAGACAACTTTGTCGTCGGCGACGCCCGCGCCCGGTGCGTTGACCAGCGCAACTTTGCCGGCGCGCCAGGCGCGCATCAAACCCGGTACGCCGAGGGCGGATTCGGGGTTGAACACTTCCGGGTCCAAAAACAAATCGTCGATGCGGCGGTAAATCACATCGACGCGTTTGCGGCCATCGACGGTGAGCATGTGCACCACGTCGTCGTCATCGACTACCAGGTCGCTGCCTTCCACCAATTCCACACCCATCTGTTGCGCTAAATAGGAATGTTCGAAATAGGCGGAGTTATAAATGCCCGGTGTCATCACCACCACTTGCGGGTCGTCGCCGGGGCGCGGCGACATCGAGACCAGCATGTCGTACAGCTGGCCGGTGTAATCGTCGACGGGTTGGATGCGTCCGGTCTGGAACAGCTCCGGCAAAATGCGTTTGGTGACGTTGCGGTTTTCCAGCATGTAGGAGACGCCTGACGGCACGCGCAGGTTGTCTTCCAACACATACAGCGTGCCATCTTTGTCGCGCACGATGTCGGAACCGCAGATGTGCGCCCAGATGTTGTTCGGCGGGTGAATGCCCACGCACTGCTGGCGGAAGTTGGCCGATTGCGCCAGCACTTCGGCGGGTAGCACTTTGTCTTTGACGATTTTCTGGCCGTGGTACAGATCGTCGATAAACAGGTTCAACGCCTGCACGCGTTGCTTCAATCCGGCTTCGGTTTTTTGCCATTCGGCCAAAGGAATGATGCGCGGCACGATGTCGAACGGCCAGGCGCGGTCGATCATATTGCCTTCGGAATAGACGGTGAAGGTGATGCCCATAACTTGAATGGCAACTTCGGCGGCGTTCTTTAATTCCGCCAGTTCGCGACCGCCCAGTTCAGCCAGGTAATCGCACAGGATGGCGGCGGCTTGGTGGGGCTCGCCGGGGCGGGCCATCAGTTCGTCGTAAAAACCGTCGCAGGCGTATTCGGACCATTGCAATTTGCTCACGCTGTGAAGACCTCCTGCCGCTGGTTGGGCCAGTACTCACTGGCCAGATGGACGCTAACGCTTTGAATTACCGAGCAATTGCTGCGCCAGCTTATCAGTTTGTCTGAACGCCTTGGCGGATGGGTAAGCCGTGAATGATGCCGTGCACCATGGCTAACTTGTCGATCACGGCGGCCGACAAACTGAACGGATAGACGTCATCGTAGCCCATGCTGTGGTTCAGGCTGTTTAGTGCGGCCGTCAGTGGCAGCCATTGTGCAATAAGGGTGTCGAAACCGGCGTCACGATAGGGATTGGAATTCAGTTGTACCTCGACGCTTTGCGCCGGACGCGGCGCGGTGGAAAGGCCAAATTGATAGGCCGTGTCGAGTGTATCGACCATGTGCAGATAGTGCGCCCAGGTTTCGGCCCAGTCTTCCCAAGGGTGGGCGCTGGCGTAGGCGCTGACGTAGTACTGTTGCCAATCGGCCATGGGACCGATCTGGTATTGGCGCTCCAACGCCTGAGCGTAATCCTGACGTTCATCACCGAAGCGACGCCGAAAGGGCTCGATATGGTCGCTGTCTTTCACCAGCAATTGCCAATAATAGTGCCCGGCTTCGTGCCGGAAATGCCCCAATATGGTGCGGTATGGCTCAGCCATTTGCCGCCGGGTGGCTTCGCGCACCACAGGGTCGGCTTCGGCGATGTTGAGGGTGATGATGCCGTCTTGATGACCAATTAACACCCGCTCACTGTCGCCGTCCGGCGCATCGGCCATAAAGCGAAAACCAAGGCCATTGACCGGGTCTTGCTGACGCGACACCAATGGTAATTTCAAACTGAGCAAGCTGTACAACAAACGGCGTTTTTCTTCTTCGAGTGACGCCCACAGTTCGATATGGCCAGGCACACCGAGATCGGGAATTACCATGCTGAGCCGGCACGACAAACAGTAGCTTGCATCAGACGAGGGCGGAATCAACCAGTTACAAATACCCACCTGCCGCGCGTTGGTGCAGGCTCGATAATGCCCGACCGAGGCCGCCGCAGCCGGATCGTAGACTTTCATGGAAAGGGTGTCAGGGTCGAACCCCTGATGTGCTCCGCAGTGAACGCAGCGCGTGTTGTCGAAGTAGAGCCGCTGCCCACAGTTCTCGCACCGAAACAATTGCATTCCTATACTCAGTCGGATGCCGTGGGTTTATCATCTATCATGAGTACGACGGCGACGCGAACTCAAGCACTTTCATCGTCAAACCATCAATTCATAACAGCAACACAGATCACCGGAAACCCGCCCGCATGTCGCAATCTGAATCGCCCTCGTCTGTGCTCCACGATTTGCTCGCCGACTACCTGGCCGAGCGGACGGCACATCCGGATTGCTACGACGATCTGGTGAACGACGACGGCGTTATCCGCGCGCGCTGGTATGCGTTGGTGGAAGAGTTGAACGAACTCGGCCTGCAAGGCTTTCAACAACTGGCCGACGATGCGCAAACACTGCTGTTCGAAAACGGCGTCACCTTCAACACCTACGAAGACGACGTGCGCAAAATGCGCTCCTGGCAGCTCGACCCCATTCCTTATGTGATCAGCCCGCAAAGCTGGGACATGCTTGAACAAGGGCTGCAACAACGTGCCCGCCTGTTGGAAAAACTGATCGACGATTTATACGGCGAACGCAGCGTGATTCGCGACGGCATTTTGCCGCCGGAACTGGTGTTCAGTTACCCCGGCTGGTTATTCCCGGCGGCCGACAGCGGTGCACTCAACCCGGCACCGCGCGTGCTGTTTCAGGGCATGGATGTAATGCGCGACCACCACGGCCAATGGCGTGTGATGGGCGACTGGACACAGGCGGTTTCCGGCGTCGGTTATGCACTGGAAAACCGCGTGGTGCTGGCGCGGGCGTTGTCGCGCTTGTACCGCGATGCGCCCATCCATCGGCTCGCCGGGTTCCTGCAAAATTTCCACCGTTGCCTCGCCGAACTGGCGCAACCAAAACGGGAAAATCCCAACATCGTTTTGCTGACGCCTGGCCCCGGCAGCTCCGGCTATTTCGAGCACGCCTGGCTGGCGAACTACATGAATTTCTCGCTGGTCGAAGGCGACGACTTAGTGGTGCGTGACGGCCACGTTGCCATGCGCACACTCGGCGGATTGAAAACCGTCGATGTGATCGTCCGGCAAATTACCGACCCCTGGTGCGACCCGCTCGAATTACAGGGCGAATCGATGCTTGGCGTACCGGGTTTGATGCAGGCCGCACGGCGCGGCGAAGTGGCGATCGCCAACGGCCTCGGCGTCGGCATTTTGGAACACCCGGCACTGGCCGCGTTTTTGCCGGCGCTGTGTCAGAAACTGCTCGGCGAACCGCTGAAATTACCCGGCCGGCCGTTGCTGTGGTGTGGCCGCTCCCAAGCCTGCCAGGTTGTACTCGACGATCTATCGCCCTGGCATTTGCGCGACGTGCGCAACCCGCTGCACCCGATTCAACCGGAACAATTGGACGACGCCCAACGCGAACAATTACGCCGCGACATTCTCGATGCGCCGCACTGTTTTGTCGCCGAACAACCGCTGATTCCTGCCTCGTCACCGAGCTACGATTTAGCGACCAACCGCATTTCACCGCAGCCGGTGTGCCTGCGCTTTTTTGCGCTGGCCGAACCAGTCGATGCCGAACACGCCGACGACCCGCGCCGGCATCGCATCATGCCCGGCGGACTCGCCTGGGTGGCCGACCCCGGCACCGCCGTGATGGACAGCCAGGTGGTGAAAGACATCTGGGTGCTGTCGCCCGTGGTACAACCGCACGTCAGTTTGCTGCAACGCGCACGCAAACCAGTGGCAGTAACGCGTGATGGCGCCGACCTGCCCAGTCGCGTAGCGGAAAATTTATTCTGGCTCGGCCGTTACGGCGAACGCCTCGACAACCGCTCGCGTCTGCTGCGCGAAAGCCTGGCGTGCCTGGTCGAAGAAGGCCAATGGAAACTCAACGACACCAGCCTGCCCGATCTGTTTTCCGCACTGGAATTACCGCTGCCAATTGAGCTCGACCCAACGCTGGAACCGCACCCGGTTGCCAACGACGACAACAGCATCAGCACCGCCGAACAATTCACGCTGTTGCGCACCGCCTTATTGAACGTGCTGCACGCCGACACCGACTTGCCCTGGCTGTTCCACTCGTTATTGCACAACGGCCGCGCAGTACGCGACCACCTCGGCGACGATGCCTGGCGCACACTCAACACCCTGCGCCACAAAGTGCAAAGCCTCGCTCACATTCAAGGCGCCAACGCCGCTCAAACCGGACTGGAAGAAATCGTCACGTTACTGGCCGCTTTGTTTGGCCTGTGCAACGAAACCATGCCGCACCACTACGGCTGGCGATTCATGGACATCGGCCGCACCACCGAACGCTGCATCAGTTGTCTGGAATTATTGAAATTGAGCATGATCAGCGCGCAAAGCGCCGGCCCGGATTTGTGGGAACGGATGTTATCGGCGACCGATAATTTAACCGTGTACCGACGCCGGTATCGTTCGCAGCTGTACCCGGCGGCAATCCTTGATTTGTTGTTGTTCGATGAAACCAACCCGCGCTCGGTCGGCTTTATGTTGAAGCGTTTGCAACGGCAAATTGAACAACTGCCGCACCCGGAATCGACACCGTTTCGCTCACGCGAAATGCGGTTAATTATTCAGGCGACCAGCCATCTGCATTTGGTGAATCTGGATGCGTTAACTGATCTCGACCAAAGCAACAGCGCCCGTCAGGTATTGGCCGATTTACTGGCAGCCCTAGCCGCACCGCTGCACGAATTATCCGACGCCGTCGCCAACAGTTATTTCAGTCACGTCGAAAAACCCAAGCAATTAATTCAACTCGACGGTGGCAAAGCATGATTTATCAGCTGCGACACACCACCCGATATCAATACAGCAGCTCAGCCAGTTTGAGCCACAACGAAGCGCGTTTATTGCCGCGCAATCTGGACTGGCAACACTGCACCCAATCGCGCTTGACCATTTCGCCGCAAGCACAACGCCAACACGAACGGCGCGATTTTTTTGGCAATCGCGTCGTCTATTTTTCCATTCAGGACATTCACAACAGCCTGGAAGTAACCGCCAATTCCAAAGTCACCACCAGCGCGCGACCACAACCCACCGGCGCCGTCACCGACTTAGACTGGCCCACCGCCATCGCCCAACTGAACGGCCGCGACCCGGACTGCCTCGACGCCCGCTTGTTCAAACTCGACTCGCCCTTTGTGCAACACAGCAACGCGCTAAAAGAATTCGCCATGGACACCCTCAGTGGCCACAACAAACTGCTCGACGCCGTGCTCGCACTGAACCAACACATCTACAAAACCTTCCAATACGACCCCGGTTTCAGCACCCTCGCCACGCCCGTCGCCGACGTATTGCAACAACGCAAAGGCGTCTGCCAGGACTTCGCTCACCTAGCGATAGGCGCGCTGCGCTCGATCGGACTCTCCGCCCGCTACGTCAGCGGCTACCTCGAAACCCTGCCGCCACCGGGCCAGGAAAAACTCGTCGGCGCCGACGCCAGCCACGCCTGGCTCAGCGTCTTCCTCCCCGGCTGGGGCTGGCTCGACATCGACCCCACCAACGGCAGCTTGCCGGATGAACGGTATTTGACCTTGGGTTGGGGACGCGACTATGGCGATGTCACCCCGTTGAAAGGTGTGATGAATGGGGGTGGGGCGCATGAGTTGAGAGTTGAGGTGGATGTGGTGGGGGTTGGGTAACGCCGCATTGGACAAAAATCTTTGCCGCGCTTTCTTTAAGGTACGATTGTCATTACCAAAAGCGCTTATCGCCCCACCAACCGGAACACCCCAGTGGACATAGAAGACCTCCAAACCTTTGTTGAAGTGGCCGATGCCGGTGGCATTTCGGCGGCTGCGCGGCGGCTTGGAGTGTCGAAATCGATTGTCAGTCGGCGGCTGTTTAAGCTCGAAGCGGAATTGGGTGTGCAGTTGCTGGTGCGGACCAAGCGCGGTGCGGCTTTGAGTGACGCGGGTGTGACGTTTCGCGAATACGCAGCGCGCATTGGCGTTGAGCTGGAAATGGCGAAAGACACCATTTCGCCCACGGGCGAGTTGCGCGGCCGGCTGCGAATCGCCATGCCGTTGTCCTTTGGTCCGACGCATTTTGCGCCGGTGTTGGCAGAGCTGGCGCATCAGCACCCGCAGTTACAGGTGCAGGCGTCTTACAGCGATCGTTTTGTCGATCTGATTGCCGAGGGTTTCGACTGCGCCATTCGCGTCGGTCACCTGCCGGATTCTGATTTAATTGCACGACGCATCGGGCCGATCACCGCTCAGTTGGTAGCGAGCCCGGCCTATATCAAAACGCACGGCGTGCCCGAAACACTGGCCGACATTGCCCAGCACGAAACCTTGCTGCAAGGCACCGAAAGCTGGCACTTACTGGATGGCGATAAGCTGATTACGGTGCAGCCGCAAGGGCGCTTCAAAGCCGACAATGGCGTTGCTCTTACTGCTGCCGCGGCCGCTGGCTTGGGCATTGCCAACCTGCCCGATTGCCTGACTCACGAACAAATAATGACCGGCGCGCTGGTGCCGGTGTTGACGCAGTTTACAGTGCGTTCGGGCGGCGCTTATGTGGTGCGCCCACCCGGCCAGCATTCGCCGCGCAAGGTGCGCGTACTCACCGATCTGCTGATCGAGCACTTCAACAACAACCCCGAACTTTGGGGCCGCGACGTCTGAGCGTTCCAGTTAACGCGACACCGTTAAGCGAATTTCGGGACTAGCCGCTGCACAAGTCGCGTTCCATGATGGCAAATCATGGTCCGAGCGCCTGCCCTTTTCGGTTCGCCTGTGGACGCTGCCATTCCCAGACGCAGAGGATGTGCCGATGAGCTGGAACCCGTTATTAACACCCGGCTGGCCCGACGATGTTGGCGCCGACGCCATCGAAACCCTGATCATTCCCCGCGCCCGCGACCTGGGCGATTTTCAGGTGCGCCGTGCGCTGCCAGCGCCGAAACGACAGATGGTCGGGCCGTTTATTTTCTTCGACCAGGCCGGGCCAGCGGAATTTCTGACCGGCCAGGGCGTGGATGTTCGGCCGCACCCGCACATTGGCCTGGGTACCGTCACGTATCTGTTCCGTGGCGATTTTCACCACCGCGACAGCACCGGCGCCGACCAGATCATTCACCCTGGCGAGCTGAACTGGATGGTGGCCGGGCGCGGCGTTACGCACTCTGAACGCACCAGCGCGACCGCCCGCAGCGGCCCGAACAGTCTGTTCGGCATTCAAACCTGGCTGGCATTGCCGGAAAAATACGAAGACGTGGCGCCCAGCTTTGAGCATTTCGGCAAAGACACGCTGCCCATCATCGAAGACAGTGGCGTCACGCTGCGGTTGATTTTGGGCGACGCCTACGGCGAATCGGCCCCGGCGAGAATGCTGTCGGAAACCTTCTACGCCGACGTCAGACTCACCCCCGGTAGCCGCCTGCCAATGCCCGACAACCACGAAGACCGCGGCCTCTACATCGTCGAAGGCTCAATTTCCGTAGCCGGCCAGGAATACACCGACGGCCAGATGATGGTATTCCGCCCGGGCGATCCAATTACCGTCGCCGCAGGCGATGCCGGTGCTCACATCATGATTCTGGGTGGCGCGACCATGCCCGGCCCGTATTACATCTGGTGGAACTTTGTCGCCACCTCGCAAGAACGCATCGAACAAGCCAAGGTCGATTGGAAAGCGGCGAACTGGGGCCGAAGCCGGTTCGACCTGCCGATTAATGACCGTGACGAATACATTCCCTTGCCGGAATAACGGGCCAAACCACTGATGGAGGTAACGAAGATGGGAACAGGCAACGAACCGATCCAACGCGAAGTGGGCGAAACCAAGGGGCGGTATTTTGTCGTCGTGGATGGCGTTGAAGCCGAGATGACCTACAGCCGGGTCAGCGACAGCATGATCATCATCGACCACACCGAAGTGCCCGACGCGCTGCGGGGCCAAAAGGTCGGCGTGCGACTGGTGCAACAAGCAGTCGAAGACGCCCGTCGCGAAGGGGTGTCGATTATTCCGCTGTGTCCGTTTGCGAATGCGCAGATTAAACGGCATGCGGAATGGCAGGATGTTGTGGCGAAGGATTGAAGAAAAGGGGCGCATTCGACTCGGGACAAACGAGCCCGCCCTAAAATCCGTTGACGGTTCTGATTAAGCCAATGCTACCCAGCCGTTGGCTTTTTTTATTGCGGATGGCCTAAGCGATGCCCCTAAAAAAGGGCCTGACGGCCCTTTTAAACCACAACCCTCAAGGCCCCTCAAACTCAACCGCCACCTGCAACCCCTTCTGCCAGTCCAAACCATCGGCTGAACGCCAGATGTCGTGTTTGGGGTTTTTTGTTACATCTAACCCGCCAATCACCCAGAAATGCTGGTTGAAGACCAAGGCCTGGTGGCCAGTGCGGCCTGAGAAACGTGAGCCATCTTCATAGGGTTCGCTGCGCCAGAGCCAGTGCACGCCATCGCGGGAAGTCCAGATGTCGTTTTCGCTGCGAATTGCATCCCCATCACCACCACCCACCAACCAAAGCCGTTCACTCCCAGCCTCCTGAGTCACCACCACCTGATGGCCCGAACGCGGTGCAAACTCGGCTTCATCCATACGCAGTTGCCAATGGCGGCCGTCGCTGGAGAACCAGATGTCGTTCTTCCTACCGTTTCCAGTGGTGCCTTCTGTTCCACCGATCAGCCAAAGCTGACCGTTGAACACCACCACCTGATGGCCCCACCGGGCGGTGAAACTGGCTGCGCTGGTTTCTTCGGTCCAATCGATGCCGTTGGGGGACGACCAGACGTCGTTGTGGTTGCCATCGGCAGACTCGCCGCCAATCACCCACAGGCGTTGGTCGAACACCACCAGGGCGTGGCCGAACCGACCGGCGAACGGGGCTTGTGTCAGCAGGCGTTCCCAGTGAAGGCCATCGGCGCTGGACCAGACATCGCTTTGGTACCCGAAGCGGTCCCGCCCGCCCACCAGCCACAGCCGTTGGTTGAACGCCACCACTTGATGGCCCCAGCGACCGGAAAAAGCGGCGTGGCGCAGGTGGCGTTGCCAGTGCAGACCATCGCTGCTGGACCAGAGATCGTTTTGGTTGGAAGTCGAGTCAGTACCACCCTCATTACCCCCGATCACCCAAAGCCGATGGTCGAAGGCGACGGCTTGGTGGCCCTGGCGGCCGCTGAACGGGGCTTCGGCAGTGTGTTGTTGCCAGTCTTCGCCGTTTTGGGTGGACCAGGCGTCGTTCAGGTTGCTAAGGGCATATCCCCCGACCAGCCAAAGCTGCTGTTGGAAGACGGCCAGGGCGTGGCTCACTCTGGGCGAGAAATCAGCATCGACCTGACGCTGCGTCCAGTGAATGCCATCGCGGGAAGACCAGACGTCGTTTAAGCCATCCGGTGCCTGCAAAGACAGCCCACCCACCAGCCACAGTTGTTCCCCGCTGCCGTCGTTGTAGGCCATCACTCGATGGCCAGAGCGAGCCGCAAACTCGGCGTGCTCGGTGTCCGGCCGCCAGGTAATGCCATCGTCGGACGACCAGACATCGTTGCTCATCTTGCCCTCAGCAAACCCACCAATCACCCAAAGCCGGCCATCGTAAGCCACGGCCTGGTGATATCCACGAGCGGTAAAGCCGTTGCTGGCGCCATCAGTTCGCACCGCTTGCCAACGGGTACCGTCGAACGTCCAGACGTCGTTGCGGGCCGCTGAACCAAGGCCCCCACCCAACAACCAGATGCGCGGCTCGCCCTCGGCGTTGTTGGCGACGATGACCTGGCTGTAGCTGCGAGGGGTGTAGTCCAAGCCGATATCGCCCTGCCGTTGCCAGACAAAGCCGGTGTCGTGATCGGGCGAGGGGATGGTGGACCAGACGGTGCCTTCACTGGGGTCGATCACCCAGAGCTGATCGTTGAACACCACGGCATAGATGCGCTCGCCCAATAGCGGCTGTTCGTTCCATTCGTGCTGCACCCAGTGAGTGCCGTCGGGTGAGGACCAGATGTCGTAATAAGGCCCTTTCCCAGTCGCGCCTCCCCCCATCACCCATAACCGCCCCTGGAAAGCGGCCACGGCATGGTTCTGCCGCCCCCCAAACCGATCCGCCGCCAACGCCCCGGCCGCCTGATGTTCGCCATACTGCACCCGAAAATACCCCGGCTGGCTCAGCGTCAGTGCCGCGCTCGGCAGCACTGAGCCGGTGCCAAGCATTAACTGGCTGGCGGCATCGGTGCAGTTTCCGGTTTGAACTGGGTTGCAATCGGCGTCGCTGGTGGTGTGCAGCGTGGTGCCTTCGGTGCCGTCTGAGAGTTGCCAATCGGCTCCGGTCGGCCCCACCCAGGCGCTGACCCGCAGCCGACGGTTCACCACTTCAACCGAGTAAGCAATCGACTGCCCATCCAGCCCCGCGCTGATGCGTGCCCGGCCGGGGCCAACGGCGGTGACGCGCCCGCGGCCATCCACCTGCGCGACCTGGGGGTTGCTGCTGGCGTAATCGACGCCGCGAAAGCTGCCCGGCACCGGGTTGGTGTAGGTTTCGCCGGTAACGAGCTGGGCGGTGCCGGTTTGGGCGAATTCAAAGGTTTCGAGGTTGCAGGCACTGAGCGCGAGGCTGAGTAGCAGGCTGGTGACGAGGTGCAGCAGTCGGTTGGGGTGATGCATGGCAGATCCCTCTGGTTGGTGTTAGGCGGTATCAGTACCGAGCCTGACTACGCTAACCGACGACCGTTTGAGGAATCGTTTTAAAAAACGTAGAAATTTAAAGTTTTTTTAAAATTGTTGGGGTTATTCGTTGGAATGTCGGGTTGCCCAGGGGAGATCCCGGATACCGCTGCGCGGTTCCGGGATGACGGCGGTCGAGAAGATGGGCTCGTCTCGTCCGGCACGAACGAACCAAATTAAAAAGCCCCGCATTGCGGGGCTTTTTAATTTGGCCCGCCCGAGAGGATTCGAACCTCAGACCTCTGCCTCCGGAGGGCAGCGCTCTATCCAGCTGAGCTACGGGCGGATAACGTTTGAACAAACCGGGTCTTGCTCGAGCTTCATCCTCTGGTTTGTTCGCAAGAGGATGGGCTCGTTTCCATGCTGTTCGCATGGAAACGCCCGCTGCGCGGCGCTGACGCGGCCCAAAACGCTGTCGCGTTTTGTCGAACCTCAGACCTCTGCCTCCGGAGGGCAGCGCTCTATCCAGCTGCACCCTTCGGGCATAAAAGCTACGGGCGGATAACGTTTGAACAAACCGGGTCTTGCTCGAGCTTCATCCTCTGGTTTGTTCAGTAGAGGATGAACTTCTTCCGCACAGCCACCTGACGGCGCCTTTGCAGATGGCGCGCAGTATACAGATTCACCCGTTCAAGTCCAGATTCGCCGCCATATCAAGGGGTTACGGCGTTCGGTGGCTCTGTGGATGCGATAAAGCGGCGCACGGCGTCGATGAAGGCTTCGGAGGCGGGTTCGCGACCGAGCAGCAGGTGGCCGTCGCTGTCGATGCCTTGGAACTGGGCGCCGGGGATGGCGGCGGCTAGGTCGCGGCCGACGCCGACCGGGATGCGTTGGTCGCCCAGTGAGTGCAGTACCAGCGTTGGCACCCGGACTTGCGGCAAGAGGTGGCGCACGTCGATGTCGCCGAAGGCGGAGAGGAACCGAACGGCGTTTTCCGGTGAAGTCGTCAGGCGCTGGAATTCGTTGAACCAGGCCAGTTCGCTGACGTCGGCGCTGGGCATAAAGGTTGAGGAGAAGATTTGGCGATAGGCCGGGTTGTCCTGGCCCCAGCCGGTTTCCGTCAGCGTCATGATGGCTTCGCGTTCGCGGATTACGGCGTCGCTGGCGTTGATGCGCCAACCGGCCGGATAACCGCCGAACAACACCAGATGCGACACCCGTTCCGGGTGCTTAACCGCATAGGCGATTGATACCGCCGCGCCCTGGGAAATGCCGAGCAGGGCGAATCGCTCAACGCCGCTGGCGTCGGCTACGGCTTCGAGGTCCGTTACGAAGGCATCGAAACTCAGGTCGTTGACCAGCCAGTCCGACAAGCCGTTGCCGCGTTCGTCATAACGAATGAAGTGATGGTTCAGCGCCAATCGTTTGAATAAGGGGCTCCAGATCGGCGCGTTCCAGTCGTGCTCTAAATGGCTGAGCCAGTTGGCGGCTTTGATGATGGGTCGGCCCGAGCCCATGGCGGTGTAGGCCAGGCGCACGCCATCTTTCGCCACGCACAGCTGAATGGTTTGGCGCGCCAGCAGTTCGCGTTCGGGCGTGCGGTAACTGAACGACGCTTCCGGCTCCGCCGATACCAGGCGTTCTTTGGCCGACCAATCGATACCCGCCTTGTGAAAGCGCTGTTTCAGCTCGGCCGACAGCCAACCCAACTCCCAGTGTTCGCGCAGTTGTTCCAGCCGTGTCAGCAGACAAGTGGCCGCTTTGGGGTTCAGCGGTTCCAGCGCCAGCCACTCGCGTGACCATTCCAGATGTTCGACCGTGGTCAACCGCGGATCCACCGCCAGCCGGGCCAGCACCTGGCCGCGCAATTGGGCGATGTCTCGCCGTTCGGCGGTCAGCCAATTCTGGAACAGTTCCTGGTCGGGCAAGTCCAGGCCTTCGAGCAGTGGCCGTTGCAGTGCACGGTCAATGCCTTTCAACGCCTGGGCCGAGGTATCCGGGTCGACAACTTTTGTCGCCAGGTTGCGGATGTCGATGTCGAGTTCGGGAGCGTTTAAATGCACCCGCTCGCGGTCGGCCCAAAGCCGTTCCACACCAGAGTCGTTGACCAAGGGCCGCATTCGGCTGAGCGACCAACGCAGGGCGCCGCGCGGGTCATCCGCTTGCGCCCAGAGCAATTCGCACAGCCAGTCGCGCCGGTGCATGCGCTCAGTCAGCATCAAATAGACCAGCAACGCGCGCGTCCGTTTGGATGACGGCAACGGGATAGGGACGTTGTCTTTGAACAGAATCAGTTCGTCGAGTGTTTGCAGCGATAGGCTCACTGGGCGGTTCCTGTTTCCCTGTTGAAATCGTTAGCGAAGACGATTCAAACGGTGCTCGTGGACACCGCCACCCCGTTTCCAGGCCGAATTAACGTCACGACCGATCAAATTTGCAGACTCCGTCACAATCCAAACCGCTTCGAGCGTCGTCTTTCACACGCTAATTCAAACGATAGCTCGTCAAACTGCGCCAGCGACTTCGGACCCAAGGGTTCGATTTCAAACCCACGCAGGAACGACAACCGAAACAACGTCACAGGGACGTTTAAATAACACAGGATAGAAACATGGAACCGCAAACTTTTTTTCTGGTCATCGCCAAAAGCCTGGTGCTCCTGGTGCTGTTGATGACGTTAGTCCGGGTGCTGAAAGCGCCGCAAAAACCGCAGCGTCAGCCCTGGTGGCAACAAACCTCGGGTAAGACTACGACAACGTTAAAAACGCCGCGACTGGACGTGCAGTTCGTGTCGTCGCAACAACTGCGCTTTGAATGGCACGACGTTGCCGGTGCCAGCCACTATCAATTGCTGGAACGCCCCGGCCCGAACTCGGTGTTTCAGCCGGTGGGTTCGCCGGTGTCGGCCGGTCGCGAAAAGCGCCTCGTCAGCAAGCCGCTGCACAGCCGATTGAATACGCAGTACGTGTTGCGTGCCTTTAATGAGCACGGTTTTGTTGATTCGTCGGCGTTGTGCATCAGCGAACGCTTGATGGTGAAGCTGAATTATCTGCAGAAAAACAACATCGACCCGACCGCTTATTTTGGTTTTTCCATTACCCAAAGCGCTGGCGGCCGTACGTTGATCATCGCCGAATCCGACCGCAAAGGTTCGCTGCACAGCGCCGCTTATGTGTTTCTGCGCGACAGCAAAGGCCTGTGGAATAAGTTGGCGTATATGCAGGGGGACGATACCGACACGATGAGCAGCGAGATGATTGCGAACGAACGCATGATCGAAGCGCCGGAGTTGGCCGTGGTTGAAATCGGCAGCCGTCGCCGCCGTAAAAAAGCCGGTGTGGTCTTCAACCCGAACTGGCAGGACGCCGCGCGCGATTTGCGTTGGTTGAACTTCAATTCGCCTTAGCTGATCACTCAGACCACGAATGCCACGACGCTGGATTCAATACGCCAGCGTCGTCACCGGCACCCAGCCTTGCTCTCCGCCTTCACGTTCGACCCACGCCCAATTGTTCATTTCACGCAGCAGCGTCACGCGCTCGCCGGTTTCGGTGTTCAGTTCGCGCGCTGAATAATCCTCGGTCGCGATGGCCGACCGGCCGTTTTCCGCTTCGTTCATCAACCCCAATGGCGCCCAGCCTTCGTTGCCATCCGTCGTCGTAGTCCACACCCAACCGGGGTATTCGTCGTCGCGTCTGCCGAGCGTTAAAGGCTCGCCGCGCTGGAACCGAATCGGGTTCGGGTAGTGGCTGCGGTGCGCGGTTTTGATGTGAGCAATGGTCATGTTGAGCCAAACCTTGTTCTGAGCGGATCGGCGCAGCCTAGCAAAGCCTTTCTGCCCGGGTTCAAAAAAACTTCATTGGGACGTCAGTTGGCGGTCATGGCGGTTTGTCATCCTCGTTGTTGCACACGTGTGCAAGCAATTTCATGTCCGACCGCTCCATAACAACAACCCGACAACGATAAGAGGATATTGCCATGACATTCCCCAATGCCCGTGCCTGGCTTGGCCTGGGACTGATTTCCTGCATCGCCTCACTGGCGAACGCCGCTGTGCCTTCCGCCAACGGCTTGTCCGACAGCCTCGCCTACGACGAAGCCTACTGGTCGCGCCCGCACAACCCGTATGAAACCGCGCAATTTCCTAACCTGCTCGACGTACTGAACCGGGGCAACCGGGTGGTCGAACTGGACGTTTGGGAATCCGGCGGCCAGTTGGTGGTGAAACACAACGGCACCGATGGCGACTACGCCAACAACTGCAACGGCGGTTCTGGCGGCAGCTTCGCCGACTGCCTGAACGATCTGGTCAGTTGGAGCAACAGCCACCCGAACCATTTGCCGATCACTTTGCAGATCGACTTAAAAGCCGGCCTGTTGTTCGGTTGGGACAGCGGCTCGCGCAGCCAGTTGAACAACCAACTGTCGCAATCGCTCGGTAACCGCATCTACACCCCGGAACAACTGCGTCAGTACACCGGCAATTCCAGCCTGCGTCTGGGCGTGGTGAACAACGGCTGGCCGACCATCGGCAGCCTGCGCGGCAAGTTTCTGGTGATGCTGACTGGCGGCCCGATCGGCCAGAAAAACCAGACTCAGCGTGCTTACATCGAACAGTTCGGTAACCAGGCCAAAGCGCTGGTGTGCCCGCAGGCGGAAGACCCGATTTACTTCGACGCCTACGGCAGTGCCAAAGACTTCAGCGGCTACTCGGCCAACAACTGGGTGGTGTGCGGCAACACCGAGAACCTGAAGTACTGGTCGAAAACCGTTGAAGCTTCGGCGTTGAACCGTCAGGTGATCAACATCTGGTCGTCCGATAACAGCTACTTCGATGCCTACCACCGCGCTTACATCGCCGTCGCGTCCGGCGCGTCGATGATCAGCCGCGAAACGCTCGACAGCTACGGCAACCGCATCCCGCTGAACGGCGAACGCCGCTCCGTGCCCAACCGCTTCAGCCTGCAAGCCGAACACAGCGGCCAGTGCCTGGACATCGACAACGCCAACTACAACGACGGCTCCGACATCCTGCAATGGACCTGCCACGGCGGCGTGAACCAGGCGTTCCGCTACAGCGATGAAACCCAACTGCGCGCGGTCGGTAACGAAGAATATTGCTTCGATGTCGATGGCGGTCAGTCGGTGGCTGGCAAAGGTCTGCACCTGTGGGATTGCGACGGCGGCGACAGCGAGAAATGGCAGTTGACCACCTCCGGCCAGTTGATCGGCATCGGCGGTCGTTGCGCAGCCGTGCCCGGCAGCAGCCAGCAAAGCGGCGTGCAGGCGCAATTGGCGAACTGCACCAGCGGCGCCAACCAACGCTTCAACCTGATTCCGTATTAAAGAAATTTCCCAGGTTCATCAAAGCTTCACAGGGCTGTTACCGAAAGGTCACAGCCCGCCCTTAGCGTTGCACACGTGTGCAATAACAAAACCGACCGCTCCCGACGGAGGACACCATGAAACACAATCGCACTGCATTCTTACCCAGCCTGCTGGCAACGGCCCTGACACTGACCGGCGCCGCACAAGCCGCCGATCTGGTGATCGCTGGCCGTGACGCCGGCTACGGCGACGCCCTGCAAGCCGGCGTTGACGCCTATGAAGCCGCCCACCCGGGCACCGACATCGAACTGCTGAAACTGCCTTACGGTTCGCTGTACGAAAAGCTGGTCATCGGCATGCGCGAAGGCGATTCCAGCTTCGACCTGGTGCTGATCGACGACACCTGGGCACCGGAATTCATGAGCAACGGCTGGCTCGCGCCGCTGAACGAAGACGCCGTCAGCCAGGATTTCATCCCGTCGCTGACCGACATCTCGCGCTACCCGGTCGGCCAGGGCCCGCTGTTTGCGCTGCCGGTGGTTGGCAACGTCGCCATGTTCGCTTACCGCTCCGACTTGATGGACCAGCCGCAAAGCTGGGATGACGTCTTCGCCGCTGCGCAAAACCTGAAAACCAACGACCGCGCTGGCGTCGTCTTCCGTGGCACTCAGGGCAACCCCATCGTCACCGGCTTCCTGCCGATGCTGTGGGCCTACGGCGGCCACATCGTTGACGCCGACGGCAACATTGCACTGAACAGCCCGGCCACCGTGGCGGCCATCGAAGCCTTCGTCAGCCTGCGCGACGTGGCACCGACCGGCGTTGAAGTCTACAACTCCGGCGAAGTGCGCGACGCCATTCAACAAGGCAAAGCCGCCATGGCGATTGAAGTCTGGCCGTCGTGGGTACCGTCAATGGACGACCCGGCCGTGAGCCAGGTAGTCGGCAAGGTCAACATCGTGCCGCCGCCGGGCCAGGTGAATGAATCCACACCGATGTTGGGTGTATGGCAGCTGGGCGTTTCCGCCAACTCCGAAAACGCCGACCTCGCCGAAGACTTCCTGGCGTTCTTCACCAGCGCCGACTTCCAACGTCAACTGACACTGGAACAAGGCCTGCCGCCGACACGCACCAGCGTGTATCTGGATGACGACGTCGTTGCCAAATACCGCTGGTACCCGAACCAGCTGGACGCTCTGCGCCAAGGCACCGCCCGCCCGCGCGTACAGGACTGGCAACAACTGGAATCGATCCTCGGTGACTACTTGCAACTGGCACTGCTGGGCCGACTGAGCCCGGAACAAGCCGCCAAGCAAGCGCACGACCGGATGGTGGCATCGCGGTAAGAAATATCGCCACCGCTTGAGCATCGTTGCAGGCTGGTTTCGATCGGAACCAGCCTGTAACGATGCGACTCACAACTCTCGTCATAAATTCAAACAGGCTCCCCATGTTCCGATCCCACTGGCACCCCTGGCTGTTGCTGTCACCGGCTTTGGTGCTGCTGGCGCTACTGACGCTCTACCCCATCGGTTACAGCCTGATGCTGGCCTTCACCGACACCCAATACGGCGGCCCGATGACCTTCGTCGGCCTCGCCAATTTCCGCGAATTATTCAGCGACTGGTTTTTCCAACAAGCCACGCGCAACACCATCGTCTTTACGCTCGCCGCCTCGCTCGCTCAGGTTGGATTGGGCTTGTTATTGGCGCTGTTGTTTTATCAACCGTTCCGCGCCCGAGTCTGGCTGTTACCGCTGTGCATTTACCCGATGATGTTATCGACGCTGGTCTGTTCGTCGATCTGGAAAGCCTGGCTGCATTACGACTTCGGCTGGCTGAATAATTTGTTTGCCGTGCTCGGTTTGGCACGCATCAGTTGGTTATCGAATCCCGATACAGCGCTTGCCGCCATCGTGCTGGTCGACACCTGGCAATGGACACCGCTGGCGTTCATGTTGTTACTCGCCGGCCTGCAAGCAATTCCGCAAGACATCGAAGAAGCCGCCACAATCGAAGGCGCCACCGCCTGGCAACGGTTCTGGTACGTGCGCCTGCCATTGTTGCGTGCGCCGTTGTTTTTAGCGCTGCTGCTGCGCTCCATCGACGCGTTCAAATTGTTCGATAAAAACTACGTGCTCACCGGCGGCGGCCCGGCCTATTCGACCGAAACGCTGTCGCTGCTCGCCTATAAACAAGGCTTCAAATTTTTCCACCTCGGCACCGCCAGTGCCATTGCCGTGGTGATGCTGTTTATCGCCCTGGCGTTGAGCCTGGCCTACGCCTGGCAAGTGATGCGGAGGCCGCATTGATGACTCGTTTTCTGCGTCCGTTCGGCATTTTATTGGCCGTATTGTTTTTTACGCTGCCCACCTTGTGGATGCTCGGCACCGCCTTCAAACCGGCGGCCGAATACATCGGCACCAGCCTGGCGTTCTGGCCGAACACCCCGACGCTGGCGCACTTTATTCAGCTGTTTGATGAAGGCGTGATGCGGCGTCTTTTGAACACACTCGTCGTGTCGGTTGGCACCACCGCCGTGTCGCTCAGCATCGGTTTTATTTCGGCTTATGCGCTGGTGCGGTATCGCTTCCCGGCCAAACTCGATCTGCTGTTTTTATTGCTGGTATTGCTGATCAAAACACTGCCGCCGATTGTCGTTGCCATACCGTTGTACCGGGTGTTGAACGCGTTGAATCTGCTCGATTCGCACCTGGGTTTAATGCTCAGTTATCAGATTTATACCCTGCCGTTTTGCATCTGGATGCTACTCAGTTTTGTGCGCCAGATTCCGATTGATCTAGAAGAAGCCGCCGCCCTGGAAGGCGCGGGTTTGATGCAACGTTTATGGCGCGTTGTTGTGCCGCTGGCAGCGCCCGGTCTGGTCGCAACCTTGATTTTCGCCATGCTGCTAGCGTGGAACGAATTCCTGTTTGCGCTGCTGTTTATTCAGTCGCCGAGCCAGTTCACCCTGCCGCTGTACATCGCCACCTTTACCACCGAAAACCAAACCTTCTGGGGGCCGTTGATGGCGATTGGTGTGCTCAGTTCGTTGCCGGTGTTGTTGCTGGCCGGTTATCTGCAAAAACATTTGTTGCGCGGTTTTGCGATGAGTCCGCAATAAAATGGTTAAGGACATTGCATGAAAATTGATGTGGTCGGCGTCGGCGCCGCTTACGAACCCAAGGGCGTCAATGCGTCGTTATTGTTGGAAGAAGACGGTTATCAGGTATTGATCGATTGCGGGCCGACGGTGCCGCCGGCGTTGTGGCGTCGCAACCTCGATCCGGAAGCGATTTCTGCGTTGTATTTCACCCACTGCCACCCGGATCATTGCCTGGGCTTAACAACGCTGATCAACCATTGGCAACACTGCAAACGCAAACGACCGCTGCTGATTGTGGCGCAACGTGCGCAGTGGGCGCGGCTGCAAAATCTGAGTTTTTTTGGTCACTGGCCGGACGACGATCCGGGCTTTTCGATTCAATGGGTCGACAGCGCCGAACTCGACGCGCTCGGCCCGTGGCGTATGGCAACGGCGTCCAGCCGGCACTCGGTACCGAACTTGTCGATCTGGTTGCGCGGCGCGCAGGGCAGCTTGTTTTACAGCGGCGACGGCCGGCCCAGCCGCCACAATAAAAGTCTGCTCGGCAGTGCCGACATCGTGTTTCAGGAATGCGAAATCAGCCATGAATTGTCGCGGCTGGCGCACCACGGTGACTGGCCGTTGTGCCAGACCTTAGAACGCAAAGCCGGCAGCCTGTTGTGCCCGTACCACATCGGCCCGGAACACCAGGCCATTGTGCGCCGCGACGCCGCCGACATGGCCGATGTGTTCGTGCCAACCGAAGGCGATATCCTGCGGCTGAAAAGTGGCCGCTGGCAGGTGGAATCGAGAACATGAAACCCAAGCAACGACCTCGTAACGTCACCGCATCTGACGTCGCCCGGCTGGCCGGGGTATCGCGTTCGGCGGTGTCGCGCGCCTTCACACCCGAAGCCAGCATTCACCCAGACACACGCGAGCAGGTGTTGGCGATTGCCCGCGAATTGGGTTACCGACCGAATGCGCTGGCGCGTTCGCTGGTGAAGTCCAAACAAGGGCCGTCGTCAGGCTTGATCGCCGTCGTCATGGGCGAATTCGACAACCCGTTCCAGCCGCATTTTTTCAGCCAGTTAACGCAAGCGCTGCAAGCGCAGGGTCGCGTCGCCATGCTGGTCATGCCCGATGCGCAAGGCAGTCTGGAAGAAGCGTTGGAGCGGTTGATTGCCTATCAGGTAGAGGGCGCGATTGTGGCAGCGGGTTCGCTGTCACCCGAGGCGACCGATGCGTTTTTGGCGCTGGGCACGCCGGCGGTGTTGTTAGGGCGGGAAGATCCACGCGGCCGCGTGTCGGCGATTCTGACCGACAACCGCGCCGTCGGCGAACGCGCCGCAGATTACGTGTTAAGCCGAGGCCGCCAGCGCCCGGCCTTTATTGGCGGCCGCGCCGATGGCCAAGCCTCGCGCGAACGGCAACAGGGCTTTATCGAGCGATTGCAGTCAAAGGGAATCGATGCGCCGCCGTGCCTGAGCAACCCCGATTACAGCTACGCCAGTGGCTTTGCCGCCGCTCAGCAATTACTGCGCGACCACCCGGACACCGATGCCCTGTTCTGCGCCTGCGATGCACTCGCGCTCGGCGCCATGGACGCACTGCGCGACGCCGGCCGCACCAGCCCGAGCCACTTCAACCTCATCGGTTGCGACGACGTGCCACAAGCGGCCTGGCCGGGCTATCAACTGACGACGCTGGCGCAACCGGTCGAACTACTGGTCAACCAGGCGTTGGACCATCTGATGACCTCCATCGCCAGCGGCCGCACCGACGCGCCGGAAGTGCTGCGTCTGGCGCCGGAGTTTGTGCAGCGGCGGAGTTAGTCGGCGCGCAACACCAACTGCAACACCGGCACGCCGCCGGAAATCTTCTCCTGGGTAACGCCGTGGTGATCGATGGTCGCGCGAATGCGGCGACGCAGGCTGGAAAAATGCTCGGATTCAACCACATCGATGGCCTCGTCCAACTGCAATTGAATGTGCCAGGCGCCCAGTTGCACCGGCTCTACCGATAGCACCGTGGCGGTGAACGTCCGGCCCAGATAGCGACCGCTGACCGAGGCGCCGGGCAGTACCGGCGCGTCTGCGTCGAGTTGAGCGCTCAGGGTGTTCCAATCGCGAAAGCCGTGATGTGCCGCGATCAGTTCCAGCGCCTGGCTGTGGCTGATCGTTTCGCCGTCAGCAGCCATCGCCTGGCGCAACCGCTTGGCCTGGGCTTTGATCTGCTCGCGCGTCGGTAATGGCTCACTCACTAACGGACGCCCGGTTTGCCTGGAACAAACCCCAGTGGTAACCACGCTGACGTTCGGTGTGGCGCAACACCAGCACCGCGACCAACAGCATCAACGCTTCAGCGGTCGGCATAGCAAGCCAGACGCCGCGCTCGCCCAGCAGCCAGGGCAGAATCAACAACAACGGCAACGTCAGCAGATACGGCCGGGTTAAGCTGAACAGGGCTGCTCGAGCGGCATCACCCAACGACTGGAAATAAGCACCGAGAATCAGCATCGGCCCGGACAACAGATAGAGCGCCACCATGGTCGGCAAGATGCGCCCGACTTCCGCCACTACCAACGCATCGGCCACAAACAGCCGGCCGATGGGTTCGGCCAGAAACACCAGCGTCAGTTCAATCACCAGGCCATAAGCGAGTGCGACCGCCAGACCCAGGCGCAAGCCGTCGTCCGAACGTTGCCACAACTGAGCGCCGTGGTTGTGCCCGCAAATGGTTTGCAACGCGTGCGACAAACCCAGCAACGGCAGGAAACTGAGCGTCATCAAACGGGTGACGATGCCGTAGGCCGACACCGTTGCCGCGTAATTCGGCGTGTTGAAAGCGTTCAGGCTGGCAATGATGGTGGCGGAAATCAGCGAAATGCCGAAGAACGCCAGGCTCTGTGGCGCGCCCAGTTGAATGATCTGGCCCCAACTCTGGCGCAATTCAGCCAGGCTGGTGAAGCCCGTGCGCCAGCGCAACGTCAGCGGCGTAGCGCCGGACAAACGCAACCAGACGATCGAACTCAGCGCCAACGCTTGTGCCAACGCAGTGCCGTAGGCCGACCCGGCCACGCCCCAGTCAAAGACCACGATCAGCAAATAGTTAAACAGCATGTTCGACAAGGTAACGACCAGGCCCATCATCGCCATCCAACCGGCGCGGCCTTCGTTGCGCAGCGCATCGCCTTGCACACCAAGACTGAACATCAGCGGCGACGTGAACACCACGATGCTCAAATAGGTGTGCGCCATCTGCGCCAGCGGCTCACGGCCTTGAGCCGCCGCTTCGGTAAAGCGAGCACCGAACAGCCAGAACAGCGCCATCAGCACCAGACTGGTCAGCAAGGCCAGCCCCAAAGCTGACACAAATACCGCTTGCGCCAGCTCCGGCCGACGCGCACCCAAGTGCCGGGCCAACAGGCTCGACATGCCGGCCGAGATCAAACTCGACAACGCCACCATCAACATAAAAGCGGGAAACACCAGAGTAACCGCGCCCAACGCATCGGCGCCGACGAAGATTCCCAGGAAGCGTGCATCAACCACCGTCAGCAAACCGTTCATCAGCATGATGGCGATGATTGGCAGTGCGGTTCGAGCGAACAGAACAGGTAGGTCAGCCTGGACAAAAGCCGAGCTGGAATCGGGTTTGGAAACAGTCACAACAGACACTCCACAAGCGGGCATTCTGCATTGAACAAAGTGAAGATGGGGCTCGCGTTGCCACCGTTGCACAGAATGCGCAGGGGGAGATCGTTCGGATTGATACAGGGCTTCACCATGACTGACGTCTGCGAGCGGCCGGTGCCTGCAACCGGGGCGCTACCTTAGGCAGCGGCCACTCGGCTGTCAATGTCGTTCAGCTCATTTCAAACTGCGCCGCCCAGCCGGCCAGTTCCTGCGCCACCGGCTTGCCGTGTTCACCGAGAAATTTCAGGAACCGAGGTGCGTTGGCGGTGACGATGCGCGACTCCGGAAAGCCGACGGATTCGGCATGAGCAATGGCTTCGTCGAAGCCACCGACGGTGTAGGCGATGTGCGAATCCGAACCAAACGACACCTTCCAGTCGAGCCGGTCGATCATTTCCAGAATGTGCCGGCAATGCGGCTCGCTGCCCAGGCGCGACAGGGTGAATGAGGAATTGTTGATCTCCAGCAGCACGTTGTGATCGCGCGCCGCCCGAATCACTTCTTCTACTTCGATCGGATAATTCGGATTGCCCGGATGGCCGATGATCTGGCAATGGCCGCTGGCGATGGTGTTGATCATGGCGCGGGTGTTGGTGGCTTTGTCGGCCGGTGCGAACACCGGTTCGTGAAAGCTGGCGATGGCGAAATCGAGAAAACCGTGCAGCTTGTCGGGAATGTCGACGCCGCCTTCGGGTTCCAGGATGTTGGCTTCAATGCCGCGCAGCATGGCGACGTTGTCGATGACCCGCGGAATCACCTTCATATTGCCGAAATGCCAGTAATGAGCGCCGTCCGGCATGGTCGGGGCGTGGTCGGTAATGCTGAACAGTTGCAGACCTTTGGCGCGGGCAAGTTGGAAGTAATCGTGAACGGTGCTGTAAGCGTGGTCGGAAGCGACGGTGTGAGCGTGGGTGTCGGTGAGGATACGCATGAAATTCCTTACTGGCGTTAAAGCATCAGCCTAGCACAAGCCGATGACAAGTCGGTGTCGAGAGCGGTTATCAGCAAAACTTGAGTGCGACTTTCGGCGCAGAGCCGGCGTTCAGCCGACGCGGTAGAGTATTTCGCAACCGATGATTGTACAAAAATCATACAAAATAATCGTCGGCTGAATGCCATTACTGCGCTATCACGCTCTAAATGCAGGCGGACCGTATTCTATCGCCGGTCGAAAGGTGTCACTTCTGTCCGCCTCTTCCATACTTTCTATAACAACAACTCGTACATGGAGAGCCCCGAGATGAAATTGTCGTTAAAAGCCTTGCTGTACGGTATTGCGGTGTTGCCGGTGGTGGCTTTGGCCGTCGCCGGTATTGGCACGCAATACCTTGGCAACCGAACCTTGCAGGAACACACCGCCGAACACATTCACCAGGCGGTGATCGAAATCGAAAGCGAACGATTGAAAACCATCATGGATTCAATCGACGGCCTGATCCGCCCCTACCTTGAACAGCCGGGCCTGCAAGGCCGTGATGCCGCCATGGCAATGCTGGGCAACTACAGCTTCGATGATGGCGACGGTTACATCTTTGGCTACGACGGCGCGGGCGTTCGCCTGCTGCATCCCGGTGGCGGTATCGGCAACAACTATTACGACCTGCAAGACCAGAACGGCACCTACCTGATTCGCGGCCTGATTGACGCCGCCAAAGCCGGCACCGGCTTTTTCACTTACTGGTTTCCCCGTCCGGGCAGCGACATTGCCGAACCCAAATATTCCTACGCCATCTGGGTGCCGCAATGGAACCTGATGCTGGGCACCGGCTTTTATATCGACTCGGCAGAATCGCTGACCGGCGCCATTCGTGAAACCATTGTCGATGAAGGCCGCGACATGATGTCCACCTCGGTCATCGTTATGGGCGTGGGCACACTGCTGATTCTGGTGTTGATCACCCTGCTGGTGCGCGGCATCTACAGAGCGCTGAACGCACTCGGTGGTTCGGTAAAACGGCTGGCCTCCGGCCAGGGCGATTTAACCAACGAATTGCCGCGCAGCGGCATCGACGTGTTCAACGACCTGGCGCAAGACTTCAACGCCTTCCTCGGTCAACTGCGTGACGACATCCGCCAGCTCAACCAGGACGTCAGCACCATTACGCAGGTGTCGGACGAGGGCAGCGAATCGGCCGCATCGATGGCGCACGAAAGCCACGAACAAGCCGAGTCGGTGTATTCCAACGCCACCGCCGTGGAAGAACTGGCCGCCACCGCCGCCGACATCGCCAACCATTCCGAAGAAACCCGCAGCCGTTCGGAAACCGCACAGGAACAAATGCAAGGCGTGAACGAACAGGCGGTTGCCACTCAGGCGACACTGGGCGAATTGGATGCACTGTCGCAGTCGGTGGAAGATTCCATCAACGGACTCGACCAGGAAATCCAAAGCATTTCGCGCACTCTGGATGAGATCAACGGCATTTCCGAACAGACCAATTTGCTGGCCTTAAACGCCGCCATCGAAGCCGCCCGCGCCGGCGAACACGGCCGGGGTTTCTCGGTGGTTGCCGACGAAGTGCGCCAACTGGCACAACGCACTCAAACCAGCACCGACGACGTCAGCACCATCCTCGAACGGCTCAACGCCATGGCGAAAGAAACCGTCAATAAAATGCAGTTGTCGCGCACCCAGCGCGAAGAAACGCTGGCCGCAATGGCGCGCATCGAAAGCATGGTGACCGACGCCAGCAACCAGATGAATGCCCTGGTGGAAATGAACCATCAGATCGCCACCAGCGCGACTGAGCAATCATCGGTGACCACCGAAATGTCGGCGCGCACAGCGCTGGTCGCCGAAGCATCTGAACGCGTGAAAGCCAAAGCAGACGATGTGCAGAACGTGATGGGGCAATTGAAATCTGTCGCCAATCGCATCAGTCAGGTCACGCGTAAATTCCGCGTCGATTGATTAAGCGTTAGGAACAAAAAAGCCATCCCGGCGAACGTCGGGATGGCTTTTTTAATGCGTCGGTTTTGCCAAGAAACAAATCCCAACCGAGCTATAAACACACGGTTGGCTGCCAGTCGCTGAACTTTGTTTCCCAGGAGAGATCCCGGCTCAAGGCCGGGATGACGAGGTTAAGCTAGGTGGTCTAAATCCGGACTCTCACGACACTGAACCAGTTAACATACCGATATTTTTCCTGAAGACCTCAGCCCTTTTTATCACCGCTGAGCGACTGCAAACTGCTATCCATACTCAGCCCCAATTCTTCACCCAATTTACGCAGCGCCGGCAATTGCACCGCCAAACCAAGAATGGCATCGAGCGCTGCGTTGCTGGCTGAACGTTCACCGACGCGGTTGCCATCGCTGCCCAGCGGCTGGCCGAGACCGGTGATCTGGTGAATCCTGATCGACTCAATTTTCTCCGCCGGTTTGACCATTTCGCCAATCGCTTTCGGTAACGCATCCAGACGCGCCTGTTCGGTTTTCATCGCCATCAGGCTGTCGCTCATGCCGTTTTCCGCCTGCACCAAAGCGCGCCGGCCCTCGGCTTCGGCTTCCAGTTCGGCTTGCAGGGCTTTCGCACTGGCGATGCGTGCAGCGGCGGCTTCGTCGGCTTTCAATGCTGCCACGCGTTGGGCGCGTTCGGCTTCATAGACGGCTTTATCGGTGGCGACTTTTTCGTGCGCGGCCACCGCTTGTGCTTCGACGCCATCCAGACGAATTCGTGCCTGGCGTTCGGCTTCGCGTTGGGCGTGCAAGTCGATGTCGCGTTTCAGTGTTGCCTCGGTAATGGCGCGTTCCATCTCGATGCGGCTGGCGGCAATGGCGCGTTCGCTGTCGGCTTTGCGCGCGGCGACTTCGGCCAGTTGCGACGCTTTCAGTAATTCAATCTGTTGCGTCTGTTCAATGCGCGCGCGTTCTTCTTCCAGTTGCAGATCGAGCTTGCGTTTGGCGAGCGTCAACGCCGACTGGCGCACCGCCATTTCGGCGTCGGCATCGATGTCGGCGCGTTCTTTTTTCGAGCGCGCAATCAGCTCCGACAACTTGCGCATACCGGCGGCATTGAAGGCGTTGTTTTCGTCGAGATCGGTGAACGGCGTCTGGTCCATATCGGTCAACGACACGCTTTCCAACGCCAGGCCGTTGCCTTCGAGTGTCGACTCCAACGCCGACTTCACATCGCGCACAAAATCGCCGCGCTTTTCGTGCAGATCGTCGAGGCTGTAACGTGCAGCCACAGCGCGTAACGCGTCGACCAACTTGCCTTCAATCAAGTCGCGCAAGCGCGCGGCATCGAAAGTGCGATTGCCCAATGTCTGAGCAGCACGCCCGACTGCCGAGCGTTCACTGCGCACCGCCACGTAAAATTCGACGCCGACATCCACGCGCAATCGGTCTTTGGTAATCAGCGATGCGTTGCCGGCGCGTTTCACTTCCAGCCGCAGCGTTTGCATGTTGACGCGGGTGACGTTATTGAAATACGGAATTGCCAACAGGCCGGCATCGAGCGCTACTTTGCGGCCACCAAAACCCGTGCGCACCAGCGCAACTTCGGTGGTGCCGCGTTGATAAAACCGCGCCAGGATGGCAATCACAATCGCCAGGACGACCAGCGTCACCAGCACCCAAATCAAACTGTTAGCCATGCGGATTCTCCCACTGAGTTTGGCTTATTTTTATTGGTTTCAATGTTAGAAAACCGGCGGGAAAGGCCTGCCGCCGCGATCCAGAGTAATCCAGCGCGTTTGCGAAAATGTCTCCAGCGACCAGCGGCCACCGTGGTTGCCCAAGCCGGAGGCTTTCATGCCACCAAATGGCACGTGCGGTTCGTCGTTCACCGAGCTGCAATTGATGTGGCACGAGCCGGTTTGCAGTTGCCGCGCAATTGCCAGGGCGCGTTCTTCGTCCTGACTGATGATGCCCGACGACAAACCGTATTCGGTGTCGTTGGCAATGCGGATGGCCTCTAAGTCGGTCGCGAACGGAATGACCGGCACCACCGGACCAAAGGTTTCATCGCGGTAGAGCGTCATGTCCGGCGTCACGCCGGTCAGAATGGTCGGTTCGACAAAGCGCTCGTGCACCCGGCCGCCGAGCCAGACTTTGGCGCCTTTGGCGACGGCGTCGTCGATCTGGCTTTTCACGCGTTGCGCCTGGCGGTCGTTGATCAACGGGCCGATCACCGCATCCGGGTCGGCGGTATCGCCCATTTTCAGACGTGCCGCACGTTCGACAAATCGACGTAAAAATTCATCGAAAATATCTTCGTGCACCAACACTTTTTCCACCGACATGCAAATCTGCCCCTGGTGCATAAAGCTGCCGAAATTGGCCGCGCCCAAAGCACGTTCCATGTCGGCGTCGGCACGAATAATCAGTGAATCTTTGCCGCCCAATTCGACGCAGGCCTTCTTCAAATGCGCGCCGGCTTTGGCGGCAATGGAACGGCCAACCGGCGTCGAACCCGTGAACGAAATGCCCTTGATCGACGGATTCTCAATAAGCTCATCACCAACCGCCGCAACCGACTCACGCGAACAGGTGACAACGTTCAACACGCCCGGTGGCACTCCGGCTTCTTCGAACAGTTCCGCGAACAACAGGCCGCCGACGTAGGGCGTATCTTCAGACGGTTTCAACACGATGGTGTTGCCGAACGCACACGGAAACGCCAGCCCGCGCGAGGTTAAAATCAACGGCATATTCCATGGGCTAATCACGCCCACCACGCCCATCGGCTGACGCACGGCCAGGCTGACTTTGTGGTGTTCCGACGGCAACACTTCGCCAATGGCCGAATAATTCAACGCCGCAGCAGCGCGGAAAACACCGGCGGTGTAACCGACTTCAAACTGGCCTTTGCCAAACCAGCCACCGCCTTCCTGTTGCACGGCTTTGACGATCTCCGGGCGGCGTTTTTCGAACAACTCGGCGACCTTCAGCATGTAGGCCGAGCGTTCGGTGTAGGAACGTTCTGACCAATCGTGAAACGCTTCCTGTGCCGCAGCGATGGCGGCGCGAGTGTCGCTGACGCTGGCGTCGAACGGTTGCGCCCAGACTTCGCCGTTGGATGGATTCACGTCGTCAAAGTGACGTTCACTCGGCCGCCACTGGCCGCCGATGTACTGACCTTTAATGGGAAACATAGGCTTAGCTGTGTCCTTTGGATTCGTTGGCGGCCTGATGCGCCGCCTGTTCAAACCGGGCCAGCATGTCGTCGAGCGCGGTGCCGGTTTGAGCTTGGGTTTCAGTGGATTGTTGCGACGATGTTGGCGCCGTACTGAGCCAGGTTTCGCGCTGTTTTAATTCGGCGTTGCGCACCCAATCGGCCAGGTTGACGCCGGCCAATTCGTCGGCGCTTTTCGGCACCGGACGATCCAGACCGCCAAGGCGTTGGGTAATTTTCGGCGCGGTTATTTCGCCCGGTTCCGTGGCCGTTTCGTGCTCAGTTTGATGCACCACCTGCGGCGCTTCGGCATTGGCTGCGCCGCCTAAATACGCCTGGCGTACGGCCGGATCGTTAAGCAGATTCTGCGCGCTGTCTTCGGCCGTGATGCGTCCGGTTTCAAGCAGATAACCACGGTCGGCGATGCCCAGACTTTGCCTGGCGTTTTGTTCGACCAGCAAAATACCCAGGCCGGTGTCGCGCACTTTTTTCAGCGTTTTGAAGACGTCACTGGCGAGCAAGGGCGATAAACCCAGCGAAGGTTCGTCGAGCATCAAGATATCCGGCGCTGACATCAGCGCGCGGCCGATGGCGACCATCTGCTGCTCGCCGCCACTCATGGTGCGGGCGATTTGCCGACGCCGTTCAATCAGCTTGGGAAACAACTGATAGACGAGTTCACGCTGTTCATTTTCGCGCGCTCGGGCATGGGCCGCGTGCGCACCCAGCGTCAGGTTTTCCTCGACACTGAGATCGCCAAAAATGCCACGACCTTCCGGCACCAAGGCCAAACCGGCCGAGACAACTTGATGCGCGCGAAATCCAGACGTCGGCGCACCACCGATGTTGACCGAACCCGATTGACGCTCGACCAGACCGGCAATGGTGCCCAGCAAGGACGATTTGCCCGCGCCGTTGGCGCCAAGGATGACGACGATCTCGCTCGGCTCGACCTGAATTGACACGTTGTCCAACGCCTGGTGTTTGCCGTAGGCGACGCTGACGTTTTGTACCGCAAGCCCCTTGGATGAGTTACTCATAATCTTCTCCCAAATAGGCTTCGATCACTTGCGGATCGGACAGCACTTGCGCTGGCGAGCCTTCGGCAATTTTGACGCCGCTGCTCATCACCACGCAGCGATCGCACAGGCTGCGGATGGCGTCCATCACGTGTTCGACCAGAATGATGGTGCGGCCTTCGTCGCGCAGTGAACGAATGAGTTCAATGCCGGTTTGCAACTCAGTCGGGTTCAGCCCGGCAAGCCATTCGTCGAGCAAAATCACCGTCGGGTTCGCTGCCAAAGCACGCGCCAGTTCGACGCGTTTCTGGTCGATGTAAGTGAGATTACTCATCGGTTGGTCGGCCGAATTCGCCAGACCGACGCGTTCCAATTGCCGTTGGGCGTAAACGCGCAACGCCTGGCCCCACAGCCGTTTGTGACCGAAGGTCGCGCCAGCCATAACGTTTTCCAGCACCGTCATCGACGGAATCACGCGCACCAATTGAAAGGTGCGGGCCACACCGGCGCGGGCGATTTTGCGCGGTGGCAAATCGCTGAGCAGCGTATCGCCCATCATCACGTAGCCGCCGGTTACCGGCAGTGCGCCGGAAATCAAATTCATCATGGTGGTTTTGCCGGAACCGTTGGGGCCGATCAGACCAACCACTTCCTGTTCGTGCACATCGAAACTGACGCCGTTCACCGCCACCAGACCGCTGAATTTTTTCGTCGCCTGACGCACTTCCAGCAGGACGCGTTTATCCATGATTCGCCTCCTGGTTCGTGCGCAGTTTTCGGCCCCAGTTTTCCACCACACCGGCAATGCCGTTGGGGATGTAAAACACCACCACTAAAAAGGCGAGGCCCATCAGCAAGGTGGTCTGTTCGGGGAAGTTGGCGGCGATAAATTCCCACACGATGGCGAACGGAATGGCGCCCATCAGCGGACCCCACAAGCGATGCAAACCACCGAGCAAGGCCATGATGGCGACCATAAAAGACAGCTGCGGATTGAACGCCATCGCCGGTTCGATGTAGACAAAGCGCGGCGCCAGAATCGCACCGACCACCGCCGCTACTGCGCCGGACACCATGAACAAGGCGATCTTGGCGCCGGCGACGTGAATACCGGCGTGTTTGGCAACGGTTTCGTCGCCACCGATGATGCGAATGGCGAAGCCGAGTCGCGAACGCTGAATCAGCCAGCCGACGAAAAACACCACTAAGGTGAGCGCCAGCAACTGCCAATAAATGTGCGCTTCGGTGATGTCGGTGAACACGTATTTGCCACGCGTGCCGCCGAAATTATTTTGCAGCCAGGTGACGACCTGACGAATCAATTCGGCCAGACCGAGCGTGAAAATCACAAAATAAACGCCCGACAAACGCAGCGTTGCCCAACCCACCAGAGCGGCCAAAACCGCACCGGCGATGGCGGCGATTAACAGCAACAGCGGATACGGAATCGACTCGATGCCCATCGCCAGAATGTAGGTTCCGACGCCATAAAAAGCGGCGGTGGCGAGCGAGATGTAATGCGTCGGGCCGGAAAATAATGCCCAGGATGTGGCGAGCGCGATGTACATCGTCATCGGTACGATCAACGACAGCCAGCCACCGGCATCGGGCAGCGCCGGCACCCAGGCCAGCACAAAATAAACCGCCAGCACCAACAGCCAGCGCACAACAGAAAGGTTCATACCGGTGCCCTCCCGAACAGACCCTGCGGCCGGAACAGCAGGATCAACAGGAACAGCACGTAGGCGGCGGCCAGGGTTAAGCCGGGATCAATTAATCGCGCGACAATGGTTTCGGTGATGCCCAACACCAGCGCAGCAACAACGGCACCGCGAATATCACCGACGCCGCCCATGATGACGATGATCAACGCCTTCAGCGTGAAGACGATGCCGATGGACGCATCGAAGGTTAAAAAGGTGCTCAACACCAGGCCGCCGGTTGCGGCGACAGCGCCACCGAGGGCAAAGGCAAACGCCGAGGTTTTTTCGACGTCGATGGCAACCAGACTGGCGGCTTTTGGATCGACCGAAATGGCGCGCAACGCCAAACCGGAACGGCTGTGGTTCAACCAGATCCACAGTGCGCCGCAGATCAATACCGCCATGCCGAACGCAAGCACACGGTTCTGGCCGTAGCGCGAATCAAACAGTTCGACTGGCACCGACAAAAAGCTGTAATTGAAAAACTGGCCGCCGAATATCCACAGAAAAAGTCCGACCAGCGTGAAGCTCAAACCAAAAGTCGCGAGGATGGAATCGACTTCCAGTTGGCCGCGGTTTTTGGCGCGACGCACCAAGGGCCGCAGCAGAAATTGGTAGATCAGCCAGTTGGCGATAAAGCCGCCGGGGACGACCACCAACAACGCCCAATACGGATTCAACGACTGAGCAGTGGCGAACCAGAAGGCGGCAAAGGCGCCGGCCACCAGCATTTCACCCAGAGCGAGATTCATGATGCGGGCTACGCCGTATTGCAACGACAGCCCAACCGCGATGATGGCGTACACGCCACCGAGCAGTATTCCGGTAATCAGAATTTGCATGACAACAGGTATCCAGTGACTTACCTAATGGCAGGCGACGCCGTTGCCGACGTCGCCTGCGGTTGACGTCAGTCGATCGGCTCGGCTTCGCCGTCCATGCCTTGGGTGGAACCCAGGCCATAGAACTGACCGCCCTGCCACTGACCCACCGTCCAGTAGTTGTCGATCTGCTGGTCGACGAAATCCCAATGCCCCATCACGGTGTCGAACTCGTTGTTCTTCACGTAGTCGATGATGGCGTCGTGATCCAGGCCGACGGCGGCGATGGCCTGCTGCATCACCTGCAAAGAGGAATACATAACGGCACTGGCCCAGTAATCCGGTTCCTGACCGGTAACGTCCATGTGCGCCTGACGGTAGGCAACGAAGGCCGGATTTTCCGGGTTCACGCCGCCGACGCCGTATACACCGTTGATGCTGTCGCCGAAGCGGTTGCGGTACGCCGGGAAGGCGTTGGCGACGGCGGTGTAGAACAGATCGACCTGGTCATCCAGCCCGGCAACCTGCGCCTGTTCGGTCAGCGCAAAGGTGTCCGGCGGGTAGGAGAAGGCGACGAACAGGTCCGGCTCGGCGTCCATGGCGGAATTGATGATCGGCGAGACGTCCTGAATGGTCGGCGGGTAAGAGGTTTCGTAGACGATGTTGAAACCTTCGTCTTCGAACACCGTCTTCGCCGCTTTCGCCAGTTCGATGCCAAACGCATCGGCCACGTTCACCAGCGCCAGACGGTTGCCGAGCTTGCCGTCGGCTTTCATGTCGGCAGCCAGTTTGGCGATGCCCTGGGCGATGGGTGTGGTGGCGCCGAGTGTGAAGAAGACGCCGTCGTAGCGGTCGGTCAGTGCATCGGTCTGGTCGGTGATGGCGGTAACGTTCAGCATCGGGTAACCGAGGCGATCAAAAATCGGCGCGGCGGCCAGCGCCATGCCGGTGCCATAAGGCGGGATGATCAGATCGGCTTTGTCGTTATTCGCCAACCGCTGCACGGCGCGAATGGTTTCCGACGGGTCAGTGCGGTCGTCGTATTCGATGATTTCCACCGGGCGACGCGAACCGTCCGGCAACAGCAAGCCACCGGCGTCGTTCACCTGGGTGCTCCACAGTTGCACGTTGGGCCAGTAAGTGACGGCAGCGCCACCGGCGAGCGGGCCGGTTTTCGGTGCGACCGCGCCAATGCGGATCGGATCTTCGGCCTGGGCACTCAGCGCCAGGCTGCCAGCCAGGGCAGCGATGCCCAGCGTTTTCGACATCCATTGCAGTCTCATTGCCTTTACCTCTCTTATTGTTATGGCAGGGTTTTGCTTCGTTTCTTCTTGTTATAGGCCGCGCTGAGCGAGGCCCGTAGCGGCTGGCACGATGGCCTGCCGTTTTGGAAATTGCCGCTTAACAGGCGCACTTCGCCCGCCCCGGCAATGCCAAGGCAACCGGGAAAACACTGAATTCAGGGTGCGAAATGCGCGTTCAGCCGATTCTGGAATGGGGTCCTAGAATGGGTAGTGACGCTCGCTCATCTGGTTGGTGATCCAACGCAACTCGGTAAATTCATCGATGGCGGCCTTGCTGCCGAAGCGGCCATAGCCACTGTCTTTGACGCCGCCGAAGGGCATCTGCGCCTGGTCTTGCACCGTCGGGCTGTTGATGTGGCAGATGCCGCTGTCGATGCGACCGGCCACCGCCATGGCGCGGTTGAAATCGCGGCTGAACACCGCTGCTGACAAGCCGTATTTGCTGTCGTTGGCGAGCCGGATGGCGTCTTCTTCGTCCTGGGCGCGCAGGATCGACAACACCGGGCCGAAGGATTCTTCGCTGTAGATTTGCATCGAGGACGTAACGTGATCGAGCAAGGTGGCGTCCATCAACACCGAGTCGGACCGGCCGCCGGCCAGAACATCGGCGCCTTTGCGCGCGGCGTCGTCGATCAGTCGATTCAGCCGTTCCAGCGCGGCCTCATTCACCACACTGCCAAGAATCGTGTTGCCCGCTTCAGGCTTACCGGCGGTGATGGTGCGAACTTTGTCGGCCAGCTTGGCGACCAGTTCGTCGGCGACGCCAGGCGTGACGATTAAGCGTTCGGTCGACATGCAAATCTGGCCCTGGTTCATGTAGGCGCCAAAGGCTGCGGCGTTCACGGCGGCATCAACGTCGGCGTCATCCAGCACCACCATGGGTGCCTTACCACCGAGTTCGAGCAGCGCGGGTTTGAGGTTGTCGGCACACAGACCGGCGATGATGCGGCCAACGCGCGTCGAGCCGGTGAAGTTCACGCGCCGCACCGCCGGATGCTCGATCAAGGCTTTAACGATGTCCGGCGCGTCTTCCGGCGCATTGGTGACCATGTTCAGCGTGCCTTCGGGCAGCCCGGCTTCGATCAACGCCTGAGCGATCAATTGATGCGTCGCCGGGCAGATTTCCGAGGCCTTGAACACCACCGCATTGCCGCACGCCAATGGCATGGCAACGGAACGCACACCGAGAATGATGGGCGCATTCCAGGGCGCAATGCCCAGCACCACACCCACCGGCTGGCGCACGCCCATCGCCATCATGCCGGCTTCGTCCGAGGGGATGATGGCGCCGTCGATTTGCGTCGTCATACCGGCCGCTTCGCGCAACATCGACGCCGCCAGATGAATGTTGAAACCACCCCACATGCCGGTGCCGCCCATTTCCGCCATCACCCGTCGGCCGGCTTCCTCGCCCAGCGCCGCCAGGTTGTCGGCCGCTTTCAACAACACCGCGCGCCGCTCGCCCGGGGTTTTCTGCGACCAGACGGGAAAGGCCGTCGCGGCCGCGTCTGCTGCTGCGCGCGCATCGGCCACCGACGCCGCCGCGGCCGTGGTAACTATTTCGCCGGAAATGGGGTTACGAACCGAATAACTGCGATTGTTTTGCGCGGCGACCGGCTTGCCCGCCAGCCACATGGGAACTTCGTACATGACACTGTCCTCGACGGATTTTTGTAGTTGTGTGTCTGGTTGTGTGTCGACTCTGGCGCTTACGGTAGAGAAAAGCGCTGGACAGTAAAATGCTTTTATATGGTACTTTTGCGACGAAAAATTGCACTTAATCCCATAAGCATTGCTCAATATATGAACCAAGACGCCCTGTCCCAGCCCATCCAGCGACATCTCGATGTGGTCGAAATCGCCTACCCGCGCTCCGATTTAAGCTGGACGGCGCCACGCCAGGAATGGCGACATTTCGCCCAGTGCATCCTGTTGTTGTCGGGCTCGGCGCTGGCGCAGTTCAAAGGCGCCAAACTGCCATTGAAGGCACCGGCCCTGGCCTGGCTGCCCGCCGGCATGATGGTGCAGGCGCGCTTCAGCGCCGGCAGTCGCGGTTTGTTGTTATCGATTTCCGAAGACTGGCTGGTACCAGCGGTCACCGGCCGGCTCGACCCGGATTTGCCCTACCGGGTACTGGCCGACACCGTGCACGCCGCCCAACCCGACGACACCGACTTTTGGCCGCTCATTGAGCCCTGTTTCGCGACCATTCGCGCCGAGTTGCAGCAAAGCGACATCGGCGCGCGTTCCGTCGTCGCCGCTCAACTGACCACGCTGCTGACCTACCTGCACAGGCTCGACACCAACCGGCCGCCGCACCCGGCCTCGGGCGAATCGCGCTCGGTGGTGTATCAGCGCTTTCTGCAACTGGTCGAACTGCACTTTCGCGAACATTGGAAGGTGCGCGACTACGCCGCCAGCATGGGCGTCACCGAACGCCGCCTGGAAGCCGCCACGCAGCGCGACGCCAAGCAGTCACCCAGCACGCTGATTCAACGCAAACTGCTCAGCGAAGCCTGCCAACGCCTGGCGCACTCGCCGCTGTCGATTGCCGAAGTGGCCTATGGATTAGGCTTTCGCGACCCGGCCTATTTCAGCCGGTTTTTTAAACGCCAGATGGGCGCTGCCCCAGGTTCATGGCGACGGGAAATGCGGGCGAAGGAATTTCACGGGGATACGACCTTTGCGGCCTGGCCGTAACAGCATTCAAGCTCGCCATCGCTGTTTTCAAAAATGGCAGCTTTCAAGAATGGCTACTCTCAAGAACGTATGCGCAATAGAAAATGACCATCTGCCATGCCAAACTTGCCCGACGCTCTTAATGGGGACTTGCCCGATGGACGCCAAACAAATTACTCAGGAAGCGCTGCATCTCCCGGAAGCCGAACGTGCACAGCTGATTCGACAATTGGTTTCCAGTTTGGAATCAATCACCGAGGAGCCGGTGTTGGAAAACTGGATGGCAGAAGCAGAACGTCGCGCCGCTGAATTGGATGAAGGCAAGGTCGAACTTCAACCCAGCGATGCCGTTTTCACCCGAGCCCGCCAACTGAACAAATGAAGGCGCTGTTTCATCCGGAAGCAGAACGAGAGTTCCTGGATTACGTGCGTTATTACGAATCCAAGGTAGCGGGACTTGGCGACGCCTTGATTGATGAAGCCGAGCTACTGATTCAACTGATTTGCACCCATCCTAAATCCTGGCCGACGAGCCAAAACCCCGACATCCGGCGCGCCACAATGCGCCAGTTTCCACTCTCGATTGTGTATCGCATTCAGCCGGATAGCATTCAGGTTCTGGCGTTTGCGCACGACCGGCGCCAACCCGGCTATTGGCTGGAAAGACACTCGCGTGGCTAAGGCCAGCGATCAAAGAAACGAAAAAAACGGCAACGTCGACACCAACGCCACCACCACCAGACCGGCCAAAATCACCACAAACCCCACCGGGTTTGCTATAAACCGATCCCACAATGTCGGCACTTCCCCCGCCTGCTGCGCCGCTTCATATTCACCGCGCAATCGCGCTTGCCGTTCTTGCTGGTACGCCTCGATCACCGCCCGCGCTTCGTCTTTGCGGCTGTCGTCGATCAGCCAGATGCCGGGCATGGAAATGCGCCAGCGGCCGGCGCTGGTCTCGTAGGTTTCGAAGCCGTGGTCGTCGAGCAGTTGGCGGACGTCGTCGGCTTCGTCGTCGGGGACGTTGTGCAGGCGGAAGATCAGTTTGACCATGATGGTTCCCGTGTTCGGCTTGTCAGTGGGCGGCGGCGGGCCTATGGTACTCGCCCCGAGCGTTAGGACCGAATTCCATGCTGTTTTACGGCACTTCCGACATCGTGACTGAACTGGAAAGCCGGCCGCTGAACAACGGCGAGCTGGCCGAGCGGGTGCATCTGAAAGGTGGGCCGGTGCTGGTGTTGAGCGCCCGTGCGCTGGCGTTGTACAAAGACGCCCAATCGCCGGACGATCCGCTGGGCAACGGTTTGCTGGCGCTGGCGGAGCTGGACGAGGCGCATCGTCTGGCGCCGGTCGGCGAGCATTTTGTCACTGAGCATCAGGCCGGTTATATCGGCCTGGCGGATGGGCAGGCGCTGCTGGTGACGCCGGCGGCCATTGTCCTGTACGCCAACCGCGACGATGCGTTGCGCAACCAGAACGCCCGCGCCCGACTGAGCTTTGAATAGGCTGAACTTGAATGAATAGCGGTGCCGCTTTGATGCTAAACTGCGGCGCTGCCTAACTGACTGACTGTAAGCGAGACCACCATGCCGTCTTTCGACATCGTATCCGAAACCGACGAAGTCGCCCTGCGCCACGCCGTCGATAACGCCAACCGCGATCTGGCCACCCGCTTCGACTTTCGCGGCGTCGAAGCCAGCATCGAGCAAAACGGTCTGGAAGTGACACTGAAAACCGAATCCGATTTTCAGGTGCGGCAATTGGAAGACATCTTCCGCAAGGCCTGCACCAAGCAAAATGTCAGCGCTGCCGGTGCCGACATCAACGATGTGCCGGTGCATTCGGGCAAAACCTTTGCGCTGACGCTGACGTTCAAACAAGGCATCGATCAGCCGACAGCGAAACAGATCGTCAAGCTGATCAAAGACGCCAAACTGAAAGTGCAGGCGTCGATTCAGGGCGATCAGGTTCGGGTGAATGGCAAGAAGCGCGACGACCTGCAAGAAGCCATCGCTTTATTGAAAGATTCCGAAATCGAACTGCCGCTGCAGTTCAATAATTTCCGCGATTAACCGTTCGGTTTTCTGCCCGGCCAGCTGTGCAACTTTATTTCTTTATTTTTTATTCCTTTATTCCTTTGTGCAAATGGCCGGCGCAGATTTATCCCACCCTAACAGATTGAAATAACTCTGCCCCAAGGCGATGTTGCGGAAGGCGTTGTCGTCGAGAAATTGATTGATGTAGCTGGTGTCATCCAGCGCGCGTTCGTACTGTGAATAGCCGGTATGTTCTGAGGCGACGATGTCGGTTCCGGTCAGCACGCGGTCGGAATATTGGTTCAGAAAATCGACGTAAAACGGCCGCCGGGTCGGCTCGGAAAAGTAGTAGTCGTAGAGCACATTCCAGGAAATATCGAGCCACAAATTCGGATATTCATCCATCAATTCACTGAGAATTCGCGTGTGCTGGCGCGGCTCCATATCGCGTTGTTCGCGCGACATACCCAGGTGCATCCAGACCACAACATTGTCTGGATAGCGTTCCAAGATTGCCTGCATCAACGGCAAATATTTCAGCGGATCCTGGTCGTTACCAAAGTCGGAATGCAGCGCCAATGGCATCTGGCGTTCGCGCAGTTTTGCCATGAACGGCGCCCAGGCGTCGATGTCTTCGAGCGTGGCCGGTTCGTGCCCCCAAACAAAGAGCGCCTGCTTGACCACATTGGCTTCGCCCATCCATTGAAAGAAGCCGGGGAATTCGGAGTCTAGGATGTCCATGCGATCGACAATGGTGTCCGGGTGCTGCAAATCCGGGAAGGTCATCGACAGGGTTAAGCCGACGTTGCGTGACGGATGATCGGCGAGGTTTTTGGCGTTGAGAAAATCGTTTTTCATCGTCGGCATAATCACATCGGAATCGCATCGACCGCCGTGAAAACAACCCCAATCCTGAATGCGTGTCTGACCAATGCCGTAGACGTTGGCGTACTGAATGCCCGCGCGTTCGAGGTAGCCGATCAGTTCTTCATGCGGCAACGCCGGGCCGCTGAACGGTTGGAAATGCAGATGGCTATCGACCACAAAACGATGCGATTGGGCCGCACGATCAAAGCATTGCGCCGCTTCCGTACCAATCGCCAATACCGCCCAACTCAGACCCAGCCAGCGCCAACCTCGTTTCATCACCATCCTCCAGCGGTTCAACGGACGACAGTGTAACCAAGATAGCGCCCTGGGTGCGGGCCTTTACCCGCTGTGACGTCTGGCTGCTGGCATCGGCGTTTTATTTCTCCAATACTGGGCGTCCACACCAACGGATGACGGCGATGCAAGCGGATCGTTTCTGGGATCGAATTGCCCGCAAGTATTATCAACAGCCGGTGCCTAGCGAGGCCGATTACCAACGCAAACTGGCGCTCAGCCGCGAGCATTTCACCACCGACTCGGAGGTGGTGGAATTTGGTTGCGGCACCGGCACCACGGCCGTTAAACACGCGCCTTTTGTGAAGCGCTATCGCGCGGTGGATATTTCGGCGCGCATGCTCGACATCGCTCGCACTCAGGCGGCGGAGGCTCAGGCGAGCAATGTGGAATTTATTCAGGGCACGCTGTTCGATTTGCAATTGCCCGATGCCAGCGTCGATGCGGTGCTCGGCATGAGCATTCTGCATTTGTTGCCGAACCGGGATGAAACGCTGGTGGAAGTGCATCGGATATTAAAGCCAGGCGGCGTTTTTATCAGCAGTACCGCCTGCGTTGGTGAGAAGATGGCCTGGTTTCGCTATCTGGTACCGCTCGGCCAACGGCTCGGTTTGTTGCCATTGTTGTCGGTGTTCAAGATGGATGAGTTACGAACCGCGGTGCTCGGCGCCGGGTTTCAGGTGCAACTCGATTGGGTGCCGGACAGCTCGCCGATGGTGTGTGTGCTGGTGGCGACCAAGGGTTGATCGCCAGCCACTCTTTTAATTACTCCATTATTAATACTCAGTTGTTAACGCCCAGCCGTTAATAAAGCGCCAGTTGGCGCGCTTTGGCCTCGGCCGATTTGAGATACCGGTGTTGTTGCCAGTTGCTGTCGATCTGGCCGAACAGATACGCCGCACCGGACCTCAGTGCGAGGCCTCGCTGAAACCCGGAATGGTTGTCCACCAGCCCCGCGTCTTCGGCTTCCACACCCACCACCAATTGGTGCCCATCCTGCGTCAGTGCCAGCGCTTTGCCGAAGTGATCGAAGGCGGCGATGTTGTCGGCTTTCAAATAGGCCGTTTGTTGCCAGTGCGCATCGTTGCTATCGAATACATAGACTGCGCCGGCCTGGACGGCGTCGTTGTTGTCGGCGGCATCGCCATCTTCCCAGGGCGCGCCGACGGCGAGTCGGTTGCCTTCGGCGCTCAGTTGCAATTCGCTGCCGAAGCCGTCGTTGGCTTCGCCTTGCTGTGCTTTCACATAGGCTTGTTGCTGCCAGCCATCTTGCCCCCGTTCAAACAGGTAGACCGCGCCGGCGTTGGGCGCCTCGTTGTTGGCTTCGTTCATGGCCGCTGGCAACCCGGATTCACCCGGCGCGCCCACGGCGAGTTGGGTACCGGCCGAATTCAGGCTGAGTGCGGCGCCGAAGTTGTCGTGAGAATCGGCCAGACGCGGGTGAATTTTGCTGGCCAATGACCAGTCGCTGTCGCGCTGTTCATATAGATAGACGGCACCGCTGTTGGACAGCCAACGTTGGGTATTGTTGCCGATGTCGACCCAGCGATCTTCGCGATCCACGCCCACGGCCAGCACGCGGCCATCGGCACTGAGGCTGAGGGCGCGTCCGAAACTGTCCATCAGGCGGGCGGGTTCGGCTTTGAATCGCGACATTTCCCGCCACTCGCCGTCTTGATGTTGAAACAGGTAGACGGCACCGGCGTTGATCTGCTGGCGGTCCGGGCCGACGGTGGCGTCGCGGCTGTCTTCGCCTGGTGCGGCAATGGCGACGGTCTGGCCATCGGCGCTGAGCACCAGTTCGCTGGCGAATTCGTCGAAGCTGTCGGCGTTGCTGGCGCTCAATTGCGCTTCTTGCAGCCATTGGCTGTCGTGACGGCGAAACACATAGGCGACGCCTTGGTTGAATCGTTTCTGCGAACGGCCGACGCTGTCTTTGTAGGGCGCGCCCACGACCAGCACGGTGCCATCGGCGCTCAGGCCGAGGCGGGTGCCGAAGCGATCATCCGACTCGCTGTCCGCTGCCCGCACGGTTGCCTGCGGCCACCATTCGCCTTGGTGAAACTGATAGAGGTACACCGTGCCGGCGTTTACTGTCGCCCGGGCCTCGCTGTCGTGCGCAAAGGGGCTGCTGTCTTCGCCCGGTGCGCCGATGGCGAGAATCTGACCGTCGGCACTGATCGCGACAGCCGCACCGAAGGCATCGCCAACGGTGCTGATCAAATAAGGTTCAATGGCGGGGGGTTGGTCTGACGCTGCGCCCGCCAGGTTGCGCAAGGCGGCACCTTCCTGGCCGGCGGGTTCATAAGCTGAGCGGCAACCGCTCAGCCAGAACATCAACAGCATCAGACAACTGAACAACGAATGGCGGTTGTTCGAAATAACGGCGATGGGCATACAAGTCTCCTGCGAGCGTTGAAAAGGCGCCTATGGTCTCAGCGACGCGCAGCAGAAAACGTTTTAGCCTCCGTGGTATTTTCGGCTAACCGTTGGAAAAACAGGTAAAAAAATGGGTTGGCTAGACGGAATCGCCAGCTAGCAGGGTGTGAAGCAGTTGTTGCCCGGCGGGCCAGTCGCCCAATTCACTGTCGTGATTGATGTGGCCGCACTCACCCAGATTCACCAGACGACTGCCCCAGGCCTGGGCGCAACGCTCGGCAAAATCGGTCGAGGCGTAGGGGTCGTTGGTGCTCATGACCAGCGTTGATGGGAACGGCAGCCAGCGCATCGGCGGCTCGTCAAAGCCTTCGGCCGTGGTTGGGAAGTTGGCGCCTTCGGGGTCGGGCGGTGCCACCAATAAGGCACCCTGTACCTGAGTCAACGGGTTTTGTGCTGCCCAAAACGCCGTGGTCAAACACCCCAGACTGTGTGCCACCAGCACCACCGGCCGGCCAGCATGGCGCTGCACGGCGGCGTCCAGACGAGCGACCCAGGCGTGGCGGTTTGGCCGCAGCCAATCGTCTTGTTGGACACGTTCAAAGGCGGCTTGCTGTTGCCAGCGGCTTTGCCAATGTGCCGGGTTGGAGTCGCCATAGCCAGGCAGGATGAGAAACAGCGGTGTCATGCGGTGTGCCCTGGTTGGATTTGTTTGGGTTGGATCCGATTAGATTGTTGCGTGTGCCGCCGGGATTGTCGGCCAGACGGCCCGCTAGCGTGAGGGCGATATACCCTGTTCAGCCAGAAAGTCGGCAATGATGCTCGCGGTTTCGCCGCTGGCTTCCATGCGCGCCAGGGTGTCGGCCAACGGCATCGCCAGCTCGGCGTGACGTTGATGCAGATAATGATGCAGGGTGAAATCGGCCACTGAGCCTTCGAGCACGTTCAGTTGCGCCCACTCGTCAGGATCAATAGGCGGCAAACCCGCAATCACCGACACCACCAGCATGTCCACCCGGCCGCGTTCAAGCATCGCCAGAAATTGGCGCGGGTCTTCCACCGACGTAACGTTCAATCCGGCCGTGGCAGCTTCTGCGATCACCACACCACGACGAATGGCAACGCGGCGATCAGCCAGGGCGTCGCGATTCCACACCTGCACACTGGTATCCAGCGTGGCGGCGCGCAATTCACCGCGCAACAACGGATAGGGCACTTGGACCAGACTGGGGTAACGGTCTTTCAATTGGGCGATGCGCATCATGTCGGCGTCGGCCTCTCCGCTGACGGCCATGATCAAAGCGCGATTGGCCGGCAACGGCACCACGTCGATGGGAATGTCGAGTTTGGCGTAGGCGCGAGCCATGATGCGTGTGGCCAGCTCTGCCGAGGGCAGTTTTTCGATTGCGGCCAACGTGAGCGTGGGCCGCTCTTCCGCCCAAACGGACGGTGCAAGCGTGGCACTGAACAACACCAACAAACCGACGACTGCTGCCTGCATTACTTCTCCCTGAAGCGGTGACGATCATCCTGATCGCAGTCTAGTCGATTCTGCTGGTGGCGCTGCCGGCGGCTCAGCGCACCCGGTTGACGCGTTGCATCAGGGCGTCGATAAAGCCATCGCGATCCACTGGAGACACCAGAAAGGTACGCCCGGTGGTGCGAATCTTGACCCGCTGTACCGACAGCGCCGGCGCTGCAGTCAGATCAAAACTCGGCTCCGCGCTGAGAATTTCCGGGTACCGAATGCGCCAGTTCAACAAGCCCGAGCGGATGTTCAAACGGTCTGGTTCCAACCGGTATTCGCACGGCCACAGCAACATCAGCAGCACCGCCGCGACCAGCAATTCCAGCAAAAACGCCAACACCAGACCGAGCGTCGGCACCAGACTGACCAGGCTGAAAATGGCCGCTGCCGCCAGCAACAGCACCAGCCACAAATCCACCTTGGAGCGATAACTCATGCGGCCTCCTTACTCAATGCCCGTCGGCGCCGTGCGCTGCGCCGCGGCTTGCAGTTCCGGCACCGACGGCAAAATGGCGTTGAAGAAAATGCGATCCACCACGGCCGCTTGCGGATCGTTGTAGTAACTCGCGGTTGTTACCGCCACCAGATCGAATTGCGGTGCGATAAACAACGTCTGGCCGCCGTTGCCGCGCGCGGCGATGATGCGCACCGGCTGCACGCCGTAATCGACTTCATGCAGCCACCACAGATACCCGTAAGGCGTGTTGTCGAGCGTCACCTGCGGCGTGGTGGCCTCATTAATCCAGGCCGGGCTGAGCAGGCTTTCGCCCTGCCATTGGCCTTGCTGCAACACCAACTGGCCGATTTTGACCAGCGCGCGCGGTGTCAGCAGCAAATGGCCGCCAGTGTCGATCTGGCTGTCATCATCAAAGCGCGCCCAGCGCAGGTTGCGAATGCCCAAGGGAGCGAACAGTTTTTGTTGCGCGTAGGCGTCTACCTGCTGGCCCGTCGCTTCGCTGATCACGCGGCCCAGCGCGACCACGCCGCCGGTGCAGTAATCCGGTTGCAGGCCCGGCGGTGCGACGGTTTCGAGGCTGAGGAAATAGCCGACCCAATCACGCTGGCGGTACATCCGGTCTTCCTGGCCGCGCGAATCGGGATCGCGGTCCGAACAGTCCAGCCCGGACGCCATGGTCAGCAAATGACGCAGTTGAATGTCGCCTTTGTCGTCAACCTCCGGATAGGCGTCGCGCAGATGCGACATCATCGGCTGGTCAACATTAAGAATGGCGCCGTCGTCAATCGCCATGCCGACCAGCAACGAGGTGATGCTTTTGGTCGCCGAGCGCAGATCGTGCGGAGTGTCGGCGGCATAGCCATTGAAATAGCGTTCGTACACCAGACGACCGTGGCGGGCGACCAGGATGGAATCCAGTTGATGGTCGTCGATGCCGGCCAAATCAGCGTCGAGCTGTTGCAGATAGTCCGGCAGCAAATCGACTTCGGCCAGCGTGCCGGTTGGCATCGGATCGTCCTGGGCAATCGGTTCGGGCAGCGAGGCGGTTGAAGCGCAGCCGCCAATAAAAACGGCCAACATCAACATCGGCCCAAACACAAACAGACGGTTATACAACACCGGGCGTCTCCGTATCGGGGTTAAAGGTATGGAAAGCGGACTGATCTTGGCGTAACCGCCGCGACAACTCCAGACAACGATGCTCAGCAATCCGCTTCGGCGATGCCTTTGAAAACGTCTTTGAAAAACATCTTTGCAAAACGCCTTTGCAATTAGTTGACTGTATCAACCATTTGACTCGATGCGTTCAGGCGCGCACAATGCGCATCGATTTCAATTGCCAGGAATTCTCATCTAATGAAATCCCCGCTCAGTGACAGCTTGCATCAACTGATGCACGCCTACCGCTCGCAACTGCGCCTCGCCATTGTTCGTGCGGGCATCGAGTGGCCGGTCACGCATTTGAGAATTCTCAAAGGCATCGACCACCAACCCGGCTGCAACGCCCGCGACATTGCAAGCTGGATGCGTGCCGACAAAGCCCAGATCACCCGGGCGCTGAACGAAATGCGCGCTGCCGGCCTGATCGACAGCCAACACAACCCGGCGGATCGCCGCAGCCAGCAATTGCGCTTGAGCGCCGCCGGCCAACGCCTGCGTCAACAACTGCAACACGCCGAAGACGCCGCCGTTGCCGAACTGACCCGGCCGCTGAACCCGGCCGAAGTGGACACCTTTATCGGGCTGGCGCAACGCCTGTTGAACCCGGCGACGCCCGCCTGCACGACTGAGGAGAACTGAACCATGCCCGCACCCGCCAGCCACGAACTGGAAGTTATCCGCGCTGTTGATGTCACCCCACACATGCGACGCGTCACCCTGAACATTCTGCCCGGCAGCGATTTTCCGACCGATCAGGCCAGTGCCTATTTCAAACTGCTGTTCCCGGTGCCCGGCCAAGACCGCCCGCTGATGCGCACCTACACCATTCGTGCGCAACGCGGCGCTGAAATCGATGTCGATTTCGCGCTGCACGAACCGGCCGGCATGGCGTCACATTGGGCAAAAACCGCCGAGCCAGGCGACCGCATTCAGATTCGCGGCCCCGGCCCGAAGAAAATGCTCAATCACGACGCCGACTGGTTTCTGTTAGCCGGCGATATGACCTCGCTACCGGCGATCAGCGTGAACCTGGCGCAGCTGCCAGCACACGCACGCGGCCACGCCGTGATTGAAATCACCGACCCGGCCGACGTTCAGGATCTGGCACGCCCGGCAGGTATCGAACTGCATTGGGTGCACGCCCCCAGCGCCGACCCAAGCGGCCAGCGTTTGCTGACGGCGGTGCAGGGACTGGATTGGATGGCCGGCACACCCTCGGTTTGGGTGGCTTGCGAATTCAATTCGATGCGCGCCTTGCGCCAGCATTTTCGCGACTACGCCGACATCCCGAAAAGCCACTTCTATATATCCAGTTACTGGAAAATGGGCGCCAACGAAGACGACCACAAAATGGCTAAACGCGAAGACAATGAACGTTGGGAAACTCGGGAAGCGTCTTGAAGGGGTGGGTTGATACCGATATTTAACTTCGGATTCGAAGACCCGATTCAGAAACCCGATTTAAAAACCCGATTTAAAAACCATAGTCACGCTCGACCCGGGCAATGCGTACCCGATACCCCGAGTACCATTGCTCGCGTCCCAGACGCTGAGCTTCGCGGTGATCAACCTGCTGTTTCCAGGCACGGATGGCATCGAGATCGCGCCAATACGACACCGTGATGCCCAGCTCCGCCCGCGCCGATTCCACCCCCAGAAAACCGTCCTGCTGAGCGGCCAACGTCAGCATACGTTCGGCCATGTCGGCGTAGCCGGCGTCTTGTTCACTGCGAATGGACGTAAAAACCACCGCGAAATACGGTGGTTTGGGTGTATTGGCGAACATGGCAGTGCTCCGAAAAAAGTCGCTGACTGGCGCTAACGGTACCGGCCAGCAATAAAATCCCGCACCGCTTCAAGAAAAGCCATCGATGCCGGTTCCCGACCGAGCAGAATGTGACCGTCACTTTCCAGACCAATAAAGCTGGCGTTGGGAATGGCAGCAGCGATGTTGCGACCGGCACCGACCGGAATCGTCTGATCGCCCAGCGAATGCAACACCAGGGTTGGTACCTTCACCTGCGGCAGCAACGCTTGCACGTCGATGTCGCCAAACACCGACAGGAACCGGGCAGCGTTTTCCGGCGATGTGGTCAGGCGTTGAAAATCGTTGAACCAGGTCAGTTCGTTGGCATCAGCACTGGGCATGAAGGTCGAGGAAAACAGTTGCCGGAACGCCGGGCTGTCTTGCCCCCAGCCGGTTTCAGCCAGCGTCATCAAGGCTTCGCCTTCGCGTTTGGCCGATTCACCCGCGCGACGCCAGCCGTAGGCAAAGCCGCCAAACAGAATCAAATGGCTGACGCGCTCGGGGTATTTCACCGCGTAGGCGATGGACACGGCAACGCCTTGTGAAATACCCAACAGGGCAAATTTATCGACCCCGCTGGCATCCACCACGGTTTCCAGATCGGCGACGAAGGCATCGAAACTCAGATCGTTGACCAGCCAATCGGACAGGCCGTTACCGCGCTCGTCATAACGAATGAAGCGATGATCCTGCGCCAGTTCGCGATACAGCGGGCTCCAGGTCGGCGCGTTCCAGTCGTGTTCCAGATGGCTCAGCCAATTGGCGGCTTTGACGATCGGCGTGCCGGAACCGATGGAGGCATAGGCAATGCGCACGCCATCCGCCGCGGTACAGAACTGAATTTTTTGCCGCGCCAGCAAATCACGTTCGGAAACCTTGGGTTGGTGCACCACCTTCGCCGCCACCGCAGCGGCCGAATGACTGCGCTCACTCAGAGACCAGGCAATGCCCGCGGTCTTAAAGCGCTGCATCAACTGAATGCTGACACGATTGAGTTCGTCGTCATGCTTGAGCGTTTCCAGCAGCGTCAGTAACCGCGTTGCCGCCTCGGTACTGTATGGATCGCGGTGTTCCCATTTGCGCGTCCATTCCAACTGCTCCATCTGACTGAGTTCCGGGTGCGTCGCCAACCGCGCCAGTACGCGGGTGCGCAACTTCAATATGTCCTGACGTTCTGCGCTGAGCCAAAGCCGAAATAGATCCTGCTCGGCCAAATCCAGGCCTTCCAGAAAGGGGTGCTGCAACTGCAATTCGGCGTCTTTAAGCGTTTCAACTTCCAGCCAGGGTTGATCCATCATTCGATTGAACACGCGCACGTCGATGTCGATATCAGCCGTCAATAACTCGACACGCTCGCGATCTGCCTGCAAACGTTCTTTACCCGGATGATTCACCAACGAACGGATTTTGCTCAGCGACCAACGCAGGGTACCGCGTGGGTTATCTGGCTGGTCCCATAAGATTTCACACAATCGGTCACGCCGGTGCGGCCGCGCGGTCAGCGCCAAATACACCAACAGCGCGCGGGTGCGTTTGGACGACGGCAAAGTCACTTCCTGGTCGTCCCAATGCAGGCTGAGTTCGCCCAATGTTCTTATGGTAATTTTCATGGTGACTCTTCCTACCTCTCGGCAACTGCCGAACTCAACGGAACAGAATCAGTTACATAAGTATACAAATTGCGTCAAAATTCCAACGCCTCCCTGTACTATTGACGGCTTCTAACGATTTTTCAAACGTTATTTGGTGTATCACCCCCAGCATCGGCCAGCAGCCGGGGTACTCAGCGTCCGTCTATGTATTTTAGTCGACATTTTCGCATCGCCCCCGGAACGGGGGTTGCGGTTAACGTTTGAAGTTCGATTGCAGCAACGCTGAACGCTGTACGTGCGATGAGGAAAAACGGGGTCAATCAGCTCGGCGCGAACGCACTGGCACGCGTGAGCCGTCGTTTTCAGGCCACTGAAAAGCTAAGGCGGATGCAAACTCAGGTTGTGGCGATGAACTCGCGAACCGTTTGAACAAACATCTGGGAGGCGGGTTCACGGCCGAGCAACAAGTGGCCGTCACTTTCCAGCCCGACAAATTCGGCATTGGGAATGGCCGCAGCAATGTCACGACCGACACTGACGGGAATGCGCTGATCGCCCAGCGAGTGAATCACCAAGGTTGGCACGCGCACCTGAGCCAGTTGCTCGCGCACATCGATATCACCGAAAACCGACAGGAAACGCGCGGCGTTTTCCGGCGAGGTCGTCAGGCGTTGGAATTCATTGAACCAGACCATTTCGCTGGCGCTGGCGCTGGGCATAAACGTCGATGAAAAAATCTGCCGATAGGCCGGATTGTCTTGCCCCCAGCCGGTTTCGGTCAGTGTGATGACGGCTTCGCGCTCGCGTTTGAGCGCGTCCGTCGCATTGATGCGCCAGCCGCTGGCGTAGCCGCCAAACAAGATCAAATGACTGACGCGTTCGGGGTGTTTCACTGCGTAGGCAATCGACACGGCCGCCCCCTGAGAGATGCCCATCAAGGCAAACCGATCGACACCGCTGGCATCGACAACGGTTTCCAGATCGGCCAGAAAGGCATCGAACGACAGCTCACCCACCAGCCAATCCGACAAGCCATTGCCGCGTTCGTCATAGCGGATAAAACGATGATCCGTGGCTAACTCGCGGAACAGCGGGCTCCAGATGGGCGCGTCCCAATCGTGCTCTAAATGGCTCAGCCAATTGGCGGCTTTGATGATGGGTGTGCCACCACCGACAGAGGCGTAGGCAATGCGCACGCCATCAACGGCGGTGCAGAACTGTATCTTCTGCCGCGCCAGCCAATCGCGCTCTGTCGGCCGCAGTTGGGCAGGTTCCGCCGGTTCATCGGCGGCGCTCAGCGCGGGCGACCAGGCGATACCAGCGTTGCGAAAGCGTTGCGCCAACTGCGTAGCGGTCTGACGGCTTTCTTCGACCTCACCACACAGTTGCAACAGCTCCAACAATCGCTGCGCAGCCTGGGGGCAGTAGGGGTCCAGTTGCATCCATTGACGCGCCCAGCCCAGTTGCTCCGACTCATCCAGCTCATCCAACACCGCCAGTTGACTCAGCGCCTTAGCGCGCAGCTGCACCACTTCCTGACGCTCGGCATTAAGCCATTGCTGAAACAGTTCCTGATTGGCGAGATCCAAACCATCCAGCAACGGCTGTTGCAGACGCTGGTCTATGGCTTTCAGCGCCGCAGCGTCCAGATTGGGTTCATCCAGCTGTTGCGCGATGCAGCGAATGTCGATGTCGATGTCGGCCGTCAGTAGCGACACCCGTTCACGATCGGCCACTAAGCGTTCGAGCGTGGCGTGATTAACCAAGTGACGGATTTTGCTCAACGACCAACGCAAGGCACCGCGCGGATCGTCCGGCAGTTTCCAGAAGACTTCGCAGAGTCGGTCGCGTCGGTGGGGCCGCGCGGTCATTGCCAAGTAGGCCAGCAATGCGCGGGTGCGTTTGGAAGAGGGCAGAGCGACCAGCTGGCCATCCCAGGCAACACTCAGCTCGCCGAGGGTGTTAAGCGTCAGTTTCACAGCTGCCGCTCCTAAGTGTCGGGCCAGTAGAAAACCTTGAACCAATCGTGGTTTTTAAACCGGTGGGACTAAATACCACGGTAATTCACACGATTTAAGACTTATTTTGGCGTTTTTCAAACGATTATTCAAACGGTACTGCCCTATATTGCCGCGCACTCAACGGACGCCACCTGGGTTTTCTGCCAGCCAGGCGTCAACAAGTTGTCGGAATACACCGCCGACTGACGCTGTTACCCAAGTGAGCGCGATATGAATCAGCAAAACATCGTTGAATACATCTGGCTGGATGGCCATCGGCCAGCGCCCGGTTTGCGCAGCAAGACACGGATTGTGTCTTTAGGCGATCAGCCACAGCCAAACGACCTGCCACGCTGGACCTTTGATGGCACTCAAACCCAACAGGCCGACAGCCACGATCACGATTGCCTGCTGGCACCCGTTCAGTTGTACCCAGACCCGTTACGTGGCCCCGGCCACTACTTAGCGTTGTGTGAAGTCCTGGACGCAGGCGGCTGCACCCACATTTCCAACAATCGCGCGCCATTGCGCAGCCTGATGTTGAACGCTTACACAGAGCTGGCCCCCTGGTTGGGTTTTGAACAGCCGTATCGGGCGATACCAAAAGCGACGACAACAAACACCACCGCCTGGCCGTTGCCTTCTGCATATTGCGGCATCGACGCCTCCGGCAACCCAGATAACCACCGTGAAGCCGCGCTGGCGGAAGCGCATTTGCGCGCCTGCCTGGATGCCGGTCTGTTGTTTTACGGCATGAACGCTGAATCCACTCAACACAGCCGACGCTTTCAAGTCGGCCACCGAGGCGACTCGGACGACCGTTGCGATGCCCTGAGCGTGGCCGACGATTTATGGATTGCCCGCTACTTACTGGAACGCCTGGCGGATCAGTTCGGTTTCTACATCGACTATCACCAGAACCAAAACGGCGCCCATCTGCACGTGAGTTTCTCGACGCTGTTTACCCGCGACATTCGCTGCGGACTGAACGCTCTGGATGTGATTGCCCAGCGCTTAACCGACCCGGCAATTGCGCAACCGTACAGCTATGGCTGCCTGTCAGAACAAGCACAACAGTTCAGTTCGGGCATCACAAAACGCACGGCAGCGATCCGAATTCCAACCCAAGTGATGCAGCAAGGTCATGGCTATCTGGTCGACCGTCGCCCCCGTGCCGACGCCGATCCTTATGAGCTGGGGCGATACCTGGTTGGGTTGATGCAAAACGACGACACCACGGTGGTTATTTCCGCACCGACGGACATCCGTACCCGCGTAGCGATGAGCGTCTGACTGTATTTTTTAAAAAAATTTCCAAGCGTGCATCCAAATCAAAACACCCAGTCGTCTGGATGGATGTCGAAGCCGTTGGCAAAGTTTTAAGGATATTTTTTACGTCAGGGAGTAGGCATTTTTTGCAACGGTCACTAACAAATTCGGAGCGCAGTTGGCACTTAAAAAAACGCCAGGGACTCCGTTTGAGAAACAGCGCTTTGCGCGAAAGAACCAAACTGATTCAAGGAAGCAAAAATGAAAGCAACCACCTTCGCCACTGTGATGACCCTGGCCATCCTCACCGCCGCAGGCTGCGCTGTCGATGCCTATGGTGACGGCCATAACTTTGTCAAAGAAGTCAGCACCAGCCAAGGCACCGTGTTGGCAAACCGCGATGGCATGACGCTCTACACCTTCACCAACGACGCACCGGAAGTCTCCAACTGCAACGGCGGTTGCGCCGACAACTGGCCGCCGTTCACTGCTGGCGCAGCGGCTACAGCAGGCGGTGGTTTCAACATCATCGCGCGTAACGACGGCACCCAGCAGTGGACCTACAAAGGTCGCCCTTTATACACCTGGGTTGGCGACCGCAAAGAAGGCGACACCAATGGTGACGGTGTTGGCAACGTCTGGTTTGTTGCCCAGCCATAAGATCGGGGGATAGGGGCCGGGAAGGGATTCCCGCGACAAGGAAGTCTTTTTCGGTGGAGGCGAAATGGCAGGGAGTTAGCCATTAGCCTCCACCACCTGCTTCGGCCTCCGGCAACGGCCACCTCGCCACACTGAGATCAAAGCCATGAATGTTTCTGAGATCATTTTTCTGTTACTAAAATGCACGGCCCTGCTGGTTTTATTTGCAGCAGCGATGACCTTTTTTAAAAGTAGAAACAAAGACAAAGGCAAGGTTGCTCTTGGCGGTTCACACCGAACCGATGTGTCCATAGCACCGGCAGCGCCACGCATGAACGTGCGGTTTCAGTCAGCGCGCAATTTGCGTTTTCAATGGCGCGATGTAGCTGGAGCCAGCCACTACCAATTATTGGAACGCGTCAATGAGCAGACCGATTTCAAACGGGTAGGATCGTATATTTTGCCAGGGCGTGAGTCTTTGATCTGGACCGTGCCATTGCACAGCCGTATCAACGCTCAATACATTTTACGCGCTTATAACGAAGACGGTTTTACAGATTCTTCGATGGTATCGATCACCGCCGAATTGGAAGACAGTTTGCGTTTTTTGCGTACCAGTGAAATTGACGCCAGCGAATTCTTTGGTTTCGCCATCAATCTCAATGAAGGCGGCAATACACTGATCATTGCGCAAGACGATTTCAGTTCCGCTTATCCGCGAGTACACGGCAAGACGGCAGCAAGTTATATGGGTGCGGCCTATGTGTTCAATCGCGACCGTTCCGGTCAATGGAGCCAGACCGCTTACATCAACGCACTGGCTAAAGCGGATTGTCTGGAAGACGATTCCACTCCTCCGCCTCAGCGACCTTCATCAGACAGGGCGGCTGAGTCCGGCGACGACGAATCGGCTCAACCCTCTCGCTACAACGACGCACCAGAAAGTTTTTTCCGCCAGTTGGGATGGAAGTCTTAACCACACTCAACTCGCAGTCACAGCACATCATTCACATTGTTTTTCATTCAAGGTTTCTCTTTTCCGACCAGACGCTTTGAGGGCCGGAAAAGAGTTTTTTCTTTCTTAAGCAGCCAACGCCGCTTTAATGCTTTCAGAGATCGGCGTCGTCGGGCGGCCGATCAACTTACTCAGTGTTTTCGAGTCATCAAACAACTCGCCACGGCTGGCACCAGTTTCTGAATCCGCCAGCATCTGCGCCAATCCTTCCGGCAATCCCACCTGCTGCAAAAACGCCTGGAAATCGGCCTGGCTTTGGTTGGTGTAGCTGACTGGCTTTCCGCTGATCTTGGCCAGTTCTGCTGCGTATTCACTCAACGTAAACCCTTGATCACCCGCCAGCTCATACACCTTGCCTGCATGTGACTCAGAGCCGGTTAACACCGCAACAGCGGCGGCGGCGTAATCCGCACGGGTAGCGGTGGCAATGCGGCCATCACCGGCGGCACCAAACAAGGCGCCATGCTCCACCGTCATCGCTGCGGTGCCGGTGTAGTTTTCGCTGTACCAACCGTTGCGCAGCAATACAAACGGCAAACCACTGGCTTGCAATGCCTGCTCGGTGGCGAGGTGTTCCTGCGCCAACATCAGACTTGAGGTATCCGCACGCAGAATGCTGGTGTAAGCCACCAAAGTGACGCCCGCCTGAACGGCCGCGTCAATCATGGCCCGATGTTGAGCCGTGCGCTTGCCAACTTCACTGCCGGAAATCAGCAGCAGCTTTTTCACGCCCTTCAGCGCCGGCAGCAGGGTTTCCGGTTTGTCATAATCGGCCTGGCGGACCTGAACGCCCTGGTCGGCATAGCCGCTCAACGTCTCAGGCTTGCGGGCCAAGGCAACAATGTCGCTGGCCGGGTTGGTTTCTAACAATTGGTTCAAGACCAAACGGCCGAGTTGGCCACTGGCGCCGGTAATAGCAATCATCGGGTTCTCCTCAATGTTTAATCAGACTGGTTATCCAGTGGCGGGCAGATTAAACTCAGCACTAACTAAAAGTAAGTACCAACCAAAAGGTTAGCTCATGTCGACTCAACATTCATGGCGCAGCTTGTCGGGCGCATTGGCCCGAGGCGATATATTTGCCAGTCAATGCCCGTCTCGGCCGGTGTTACAACACCTCACCAGCCGCTGGGGGGTGATCGTGCTTGCGGCTCTATCCAGTAAACCCAGCCATCGCTTCAGTGAATTGCGCCGCCTGATCGGCGGTATCAGCGAAAAAATGCTGGCGCAGACACTGCAGCAGCTGGAACGGGATGGTTTCGTGGCGCGTGTCATGCATCCGGTCTTACCGCCGCATGTGGATTACAGCTTGACGGCCCTGGGTGAAGAAAGCGCCCGGCTGGTGACTCAGCTGGCGGATTTTGTGGAATGCCATATAGAGGAAGTAACGCGGCATCAGACGCGTTATGACGAAACCAGAACTGAACCCTGGAATCAGGCGAAATAACAGCACTGGTTCCATAGTTCAGCCGGCGTTAGAAGCGAAAATTGCGAACCAATCTCCGTCTCCCGCAAGTAATGTCGGTTCATCCATTCGAGTCCATCATTTATTAATTCGCTGGTGGCCGCCTCTGCCAGCGTGGATGTTTTCTGAATAATTCTGAGTGTCTCAGCCCGACAAAACATCCCTGTCAGGCGCATCGATTTCATAATTAACAGCGGCCTGGATAAAAACTCTATTCGCTCGGGCATTAGCCGTTTAAGACCAGATCGACGTATTCCCCGCTTTCGCTGTCTTCCCTGTCAGTGAGTTCGGATTGGGAGTCGTCTTCACCCACCGAAAGCGCACCAAGTAAATACTGAGCAATTCGATACGGATCGGCATTGCCTCTGGGTCGCCGATCAACCAGATATCCGCAACGTTGTTGAACCACCTGCAATGGAATTCGGATTGCCGACTGTCGGCTGGTATATCCAGCAGCGTAATCTTCCGAGCGATAAAATTGATGCTTGAATTCCTGGCTGGTGCGGTCGATCGATTCCAACTCTTCCAGTACCGAAACCAGGTGTTGAATTTCATCCATTCCAAAACGCGGATTTCGGGTTTTCCAAGTCGAAATTCCGGTCGCCAATGGGCTTTGATCGCCTTCGGCATCGTAGCAAACCACGCAGCCAACGCGTTCAGCCACCCGTTCCAACAGATAGCGCGCCAACCACAAATCGTCCGCCATTCGCAGCGCGCCATAGTTTTCATCCAGGCCGCGATACCCCAACTGGAAAAGCCATTGCTTTGATGTGGCGCAGGCGTGCCAACTCGCTAAAGGCAACCCGGCGTCCAGGCATGCCAGCGCGTGTTGTTCAACTATGTCACGAATGGTCACCTGCACACCGTCGCCGCAACGATAGGCGACCGATGTTTCACCCTGCGATTGCAATAAAAGTGATTCCTGACAATGCGGACCGTACAGGCAATACGATTGCTCAAACCCCATCCAGAGTTGATTGCCCGCCTCGTACCGCTGAATCATTTGTTTTAATCCGGCGCGGTGGTTGCTGGGCTGAGCATACCCTTCGGCATCGGTTGTTTCGCAGAGCAATAAAAAATGGCGGCCCAGTTTTAATGGATTGCGGTACCAGCGAACCGGCGTTAAGTAAGCTTCATCACAAGGCGATTGAAGTGCAAATCGACCGTCAAAGGTCCAGCTTGGAAAATGACTCAACTGTGGCTGATCGGGAATGACCAGATACCGTGTTTTGCTATTGATCCGAGTGACGAATTGACTGCTATCGATCCATATATATACGACCGAACAAAGTTCCTGACTGCGATTTTCGTTCATTACTTCACCTTTCAAATAAATTTCTAACTTCTCTGGTTGCATTCGATATTTCTTCCGATTAAGAATGCGCTCCGTGATCGAGTTTCCACTCCACTGTCGACTCCATCACACCCTCTTCCAACCTTCATCCCTGCTTCCAGAGCGACCTCCTTTACCGAGGTAATCTAAAGCCTGGCCGTTTGACGAAACGTTTGAACGATCGTGGAATTTAAAAAACGACGTTTGAAATTCGCCAGTGTTTTGGATGCTTTTACATTCATAGAAGCAGGAAGACCAAAATGACTTTATCCATTAAAACCATGGGCGAATTGAGCATCTATTGCGACGGGCAAGCGGTGGACATGCCACCATCCAGACGCACTCGCGCGCTCCTGGCATACCTCGCCCTTACCGCTCGGCCGCATCGTCGTGATCGCTTGTGTGAAGTGTTCTGGAAACTACCGGACGACCCGCGCAGCACCTTGCGCTGGTCACTGAGCAAAGTTCGTCAGATGGTCAATAGCCCCAACAAAGAACGCCTAATGGCTGACCGCGAACGGGTGTCGTTGCTCACCAACGACATCAAAATCGATATCCGCGACATTGAACTGAAAGCAAACGATCCATTCACGCCCATTCATGAACTGGAAACCCTGAGCAAAACGTTGCAGGAAACTTTTTTGGAAAGCATCGATTTGCCAGGCCAGGAGTTGTTTCAACAGTGGCTCATCGCTCAACGACGCGAGGCGTCTCAATTGCGAGCCAAGGTTATGTACCGGCTGTCGAGTCACCCGGATTTGTCACAAGCGGATCGTTTAAAATGGGCGCGCACCTGGGAAGAAACAGAGCCTTTTAATCCAGCTGCGGCCACCCGGTTGATAACACTGTTAGAGACCTTGAATCAGGTTCAGGAACTCAGTGTTCTGTCGGTTGAATTCATCAAGCGATTCCGTTCGGCCGGTATTGCCTGGTCGCCAAAAGACCGTATTGACGAGAGCGCAGACCCGGGTGAATACACGCCGACACTGCCCAGCAGTAAAAACCTGCAATCACGCCAGCGCATTCAATTCTGCACAACGACCGATAAGGTGCGCATCGCTTATGCATCGGTGGGTAACGGCGACCCCATTGTTAAGGCCGCCAACTGGCTGAACCATTTGGAATACGATTGGGACTCGCCCATCTGGAGCCCGCTGTTCAGAGACCTGGCGGTTGACCATCGTTTTATTCGCTATGACGAACGCGGTACTGGCTTATCGGACTGGGCGATTGACGATTTATCATTTGAAGCGCTGATTACCGATTTGGAAGCCGTGGTCGACACCAGCGGTGCCGACCAGTTTACCTTGCTTGGCATCTCACAAGGCGCCGCTGTGTCCATCGCCTATGCGGTTCGGCACCCGGAAAAAGTCAGACACCTGGTACTGTTCGGTGGTTACGCCATTGGCCCTGGTTTAGCCCCCGATCCGAACCTGAGGCGCGAACGCGAGGCCCTTATTACGCTGACTAAAAGCGGCTGGTCTCGCGAAAACCCGGCTTACCGCCAGATTTTTTCATCCACATTTATGCCCGGCGCGAGCGTCAGTGAAACCGCCTGGTTTAATGACCTGCAACGCGCCAGCACCTCGCCGCATAACGCCGCTCAATTACTCACTGTGTTTGATCACATTGATGTGCAGGATCTGTTGCGGCAGGTCCGTGTACCGACCTTGGTGATTCATTCGCGTGGCGATCAGCGTATTTCGGTAAAGAACGGTCTCGATTTGGCGGCGCACATTCCCAACGCCGAATTCCTCAGCCTGAACAGCGACAACCATGCCTTGCTGGGTAGAGAACCCGCCGCTCAGATTTTCATCCAGTCAGTTCGGGAATTTATTGCCAATCATTAATGGCTCTGACTGCGGCGAATGGCAGAAAAATTTCGATTTGGGAGGATTTATGGCTGTTTTTCAAATGGATTGCTCAAAATTTGAGCAAAATTCGGCAAAAAACAACGATTCTTAAAACGAATTTTCAAACGCCTCGTTGCCATACTGTGCTTGCTGGTTAAGGACATGGCCTGCCAGCAGTGGATGTTGAGGAATGGAAGCCTGGCATGGATGCCAACCTCGGGTGAAGTGGTGAGAACCTAGAAGCGATACGAAAGTGCGTCCCCTCACGCCGGTCCCCTAGAAAAGAAGATCGCAAATAGGCACGACTGAACCACACATTTGTAGCTGCAACGGCAACAAATGTGTGGTTTTTTTTGCCAGTTATTTTTCTTTGCTCAACCCGAAACGGCCGCCGGATCCATCCAGACTGCTTCCCATAGATGACCGTCCAGGTCCAGAAAGCTGCGGCTGTACATGAAACCATGATCCTGAGCCGGGTTAATATCAGCGACGCCCTTCGCACGACCTGCCGCATCCACCACTTCGTTCACGGCATCGCGACTTTCATAGGTTAACGCCAGCATGACTTCGCCAGCTTCAATCGATGGAATGGGGCGCTTGGTAAAGGTTTCCCATTTGGCGTGGGTCAGCAACATGACGTAGATGGTGTCGCTTAACACCATGCAGGCAGCGGTGTCGTCACTGAAGTTCGGGTTATTGGTAAAACCGAGCTGGCTGTAGAAAGTTTTGGCGGCATCCAGATTCACCACCGGCAGATTGACGAAAATCATCGGGTTCATGTGAGCTTCTCCTGATCATAAAAAAAGCCGCCAGAGGCGGCTTAATATTGTCGTTCCGACAGAACGGTTTTCGACAACAACCATAATAAAAGTGGCGATGTCAGGTTTAGCTCACCAAACGGACGATGTACAACAAGATAACGGACCCGACCGTTGCGGTAATAATCGACCCCAGCAAGTTCCAACTGGTGAAGCCAAACAGGCTGAACGCCAGCCCGCCAATAAACGAACCGACCACACCGACAACCATGTTGCCCAACAGGCCGAAACCTACGCCTTGAGTGATCTGCCCAGCCAACCATCCGGCCAGCGCACCAATCAACAGAAATACAATCAGATTCATCGTCCCTCCAAAGTGCCACAGCACAATTTTGTGTCGCTGAATAAAAACAACCCAGATTAACTGGGTTGTTTGTGCTCGCTTTGCAAGGCGTTAAAAGTTGATCAAATCCACAAAAATCAGTGTCCGATCAGAGCCCGCTGCATAAAGTCGCTACAGCTTAAAGCCATCCAGCACGGATTGGATATCCGCTGACTGTCGGGTTAACTCATCGGCGGCGCGATCAATTTTCTGTGAATTGCCGGTGTTTTCCTTGGAATAATCCGCAATGGATTGCAGGTTCTGGTTGATACCGGCAACGACCTGGCTTTGCTCTTCCGTGGCGGTGGCAATCTGCGTGCTGATGTCGTTGATTTCCTGCATGAACGCCTGAATTTTGCGGAAGGCGTCGGTCGATTCCCCCACATCCGTAACGGCTTCCTGCCCCAGTTCGGTACCGCGCGTCATGGTGTCGACCGTTTGGTTTACGCCCGACTGCAATCGCTCGATGCGTTCCTGAATGTCTTCTGTAGATTGTTGGGTTTTACTGGCCAACGAACGAACTTCGTCCGCCACCACCGCAAAACCTCGGCCTTGTTCGCCTGCACGCGCCGCTTCAATGGCGGCGTTCAATGCCAGCAAATTGGTTTGCTCGGCAATGCCACGAATCACTTCTAAGACTCCGGCAATGTTTTCCGCTTCTTCGGCCAGGTTGTGCGTTGCGCTGGAAGCTTCGTTCAGTCCTTGCATCAGCGTTTTCATGCGCTGATTGGCTTGCTCGGCACGCTCAGTGCCTTCGCGTACGCTTTCCAACGCTTCGTTGGCGCTGACCGCACCGCGTTCGGCATTGCTGGCAATTTCGCGCGCCGAACCGTGCAGTTCTTCAACCGCCGTGACGACCTGGTCCATCGACTCTTCTTGTTGCTGAGCCAGGTGAATGTTGCTGCGGCTGGCGGAATTCATCGTATGGCCGCTGTCCAGCAGTTGACGGTTCACCTGCGTCACGCGCGCCATGGAATGATGCAGTTTTTCCATCAGGTGATTGAAGTGCTCTGCCAGTTGGCCGACTTCGTCGCGCTGAACCAAGGTCAGGCGTGCGGTTAAGTCGCCTTCGCCGGACGCCAGGTCGCTCAGTCGATCCCGCAGATGGATGATCGGTCGCGACAACGACCGTGGCAGCAACACACCAATGGCAAGTATCACCAACAAGGCTAACGCCAGCTGCACCAGAAACGCATAAATGGTGTTGTCGCCTTGAGCGATGGCGCGGTCGCCCTGAGCCTGGGCTTCGGCGTTGACTTGCCGCGCCAGTTGGTCGATGCCGCTGTTGGCCTCGCTGAAGGCGGCTTCACCATCGGTGATGCTGATTTGATAAGCCACAGACGCCAGGCCATCGGTCGCCAGATCCAGAATCTCAATAGAGTGCGTTTCCCATTGCGCCAGGGCGGCGAGGATTTGATCCAGCAAGGTTTGGTTTTCAGCGGACTCCAGCAGCCCGCGTAATCGCTCAATTTCATCGCGAGCGGCCGCGATGCCACCTTCCTGCTGGTTGCGATAGGCGTCCATCTGGTCACGCGGGGTGCCCCAGTTACCGCCCTGAATGTAGTCTCGCTGGGCCACCAGCGCGCGATAGAGATTGGATTTGATGTCTGCCAGCGCTAATTGGGCCGGCTGAAAACGACTGATGAGAGTCTCGGAACTGGCATTTAAAACCGCCGTGCTACGAATCCCTCCAACCGTCATGACCAAGGTCATCAACAAGATGAGTGCCAGTGGCAGGCGGACCTTGTTGGCGATCGACAGATTTCTGAGCCAAGTCATGGGAATGTCCTGCAAGCAAATGAATGTGTGCTTCCGAATCTCCTTCCTTGAGCACCGGAAGCGGCAGTTTAGCCTGATAATCCACTGGAGGTAATCGGCCCTGCCTGGAAGGATTCGAGCCAAACCATGTTCCAAATAAAGAACGCTATGTTCCCCATTGTTCGGACGATCAATCTATCGATGGGAGACCGGGCAGCGGCGCGGAAAGCGGGCTAGACTGACTAAAAAGAGATCGTCTGAATGATCGCACTCAGTCGGAGCAAGGGCATTTGATGGCAGTTTGGTGTAGGCGGGTACTGTGTTGGCTGCTGGGCCTGGCTCTGGCGGGCCCGGCGTTGGCGTATCACAGTTGGTCGCCTGAGATGTCGAGCCGCTGGTTGACTGAGCCCGATGCCATCTGGGTAGCCGACCCCAGTCTCGGTCCCGATCAGGCCTGGACTGCTTTGCTCGCCGCCGACCAAGGCCAGACAGCGCCAGGCTTGAGCAGCCAGGCGGTATGGATGCGCTTTGAACTGCGCAATCTGGCGATCAACCAGCAGACCTACTATCTGAATAATGAGAACGCCATCCTCGAAGAGCTGGATCTTTATCTGTTCAGCGCCGATGGCGATCTGCTGAAACACCTTATTCTGGGTCGAAATCAACCGAACCTCGCCGAACGGCCCGCCCAAACCCGCTTTCAGGGCCACATTGAGCTGGTTGGACAGACGCAATACCAATTATTAGTGCGCCTGCGTTCCGACACCCCCATTGCCTTGGCAGTTCGGGTTACGCCCACCGCTCAACTGGACGCCATGGAGCGACAGCATTTCGCCACCGACTGGGCCATGTTCGCCGTTCTGACAACCTTGTTAGCGTTCAATCTGGTGCTGCTGTTCGGCCGACGCGATTCCACTCAGGGTTGGCTGGTCGCCTTTCACGCTTTATTGATCGTGTACGTCGGATCATTGCAGGGCTTCGGCCACCAGTTTGTGCCGGCCCAGTGGGTGTCCTGGTTCAGCCATCACATCCTGATGTTGAATTTCATCATTCTGCTGCTGTTGTTTCGCTTTGCGCTGGCCTTTCTCAGCCAGGGCGATCCGCCGCCGCCCAACACATTGCGTTACCGGTACGGCTTACCCGCCGCGCAGTTGGTGGGTGCTGCGGCCTCGTTGATATGGCCGGACCGCTACATCATGGCGCTGTTTGTGCTGTCTCAACTCTTGGTGATCGTGCCCATCCTGATGTTTGCCTGGCGCCAGGAGCGCGCTGGCTATCGACCGGCACGCCTGTTGATGGCGGCGCTGGTGGTTCAGGTCGTCGGTGGCGGCGTTGGTACCTTGGCGTTTGTCGGCATTTGGCCGGTGTCCGACCTGGCGCTGAACGCGTTTTTCATCTCGACCGTGATCGAGCTTCTGCTGATGGCGTTTGCCGTCGCCGCCAGGCTGCGCTTTCTGGAGGAGCGGCAACACTTTCTGCTGCTCACCGACTCCGCCACCGGCTTGCCCGGCCGGCCCTACATTGATCAGGAACTGGCCGAACGCTGGCAATCGATTTGCCGACAACTGGTGGAGCCGGTGGTGTTGCTGGTCCAGTTGAACGGCTTTCGAACGTTGTTGCAGTTGCTTGGCCCTGGTCTGGTTCAGCGGCTCAGCGTTCAGGCGCTGCACTATTGGAATCAGGGATTGAATGAGTTAGACGGGGTGGTGTCGTTGCCTGGCTACCGCAAAGCGTCGTTAGCGGTGTTCGCGCACGACAGCTTTCTGGTCATCGTCGATCAGCAACAACAGACCGACCTGAAAGCGCGTCTCGCCGCCTTGAGTCACCTGGAATTGGAAATCGATGGACAGAATTTTGAGTTGGAAAGCCAGGTGGCCTGTTTTCACGTCGGCACCCATCAACCAGAAGCCCTGGATGAGATTCTGCGCCGACTGAACGTGGCGCTGGTGAGCGGTCACCAACAAGGCCACTACTTCCAGTCGTACAGCCTGGAACAGGACACCGTATTCCAGCGCCGCATTGGTTTAGCGCAGGCCTTGCCGCAGGCGTTGCAGGCCGGTGAGTTGAGCTGCCATGTGCAGCCGGTGGTCGATTTGCACAGCGGCGAAGTCACTGGCGGCGAGATTTTATTGCGCTGGAAGAGTCCGGTTTACGGCGATGTCTCACCGGCCGAGTTTATTCCGCTGGCGGAGCAGATGAACCGTGTATCGACGCTGACCCGCTATGTGTTGGCGGAAGTCGACCGCTGGCAATCGGACCCGAGGTCGCCAAGCTGGCCGTTGTCGGTCAATTTGTCGGTGTTAGATTTGATCGCCGAAGTGGATGGCCGCGACCTGATTTCCTGCCTGGACGACATCGGTTTGGCGCCGCAACGGCTGAAAGTCGAAATCACCGAGACGATGGTGATGGAACAGACCGACCGCTGCCTGGATACGCTGGAGCGACTGCGCGCGCTGGGCTGCGCTTTGTCGATCGACGATTTCGGCACCGGCTATTCGTCACTGGCGTACCTGAGCCGCATTCGGCCGGATGAAATCAAGATCGACCGTGCCTTTATTCGCGCACTCAATGCGTCTTCGACCGACCGCCACATTGTCACCGCTATTGTGCAGTTGTCCCGCACGCTTGGCGCGGTGGTGGTGGCCGAAGGCGTGGAAGACGAAAACACCCTGGCGTTGTGTCGCCAATTGGGCTGTGACCGCGCCCAGGGTTATCTGATCGCCCGACCGATGCCGCTGAACCAGTTGCATGGCTGGCTCGAACAGCAATCGATCATTCACATTCCTCAGTGACAGAAGCGCACCGGCCAGGCCTGGTTGTTGACACCAACCCTCAGGCTCGTTGCCAATTGCAGACTTATACTACCCGACACCCGCAAGCCGGCCGTATCGACCGTGAAGTGCACCTCGTCTTCAGCGCGGGCAATGCCGGGGCGAAACGGCGGCGCCCAATTCACATCGTAGTTTTCCCACAGCGTGACGGTAACCGGTATCTGGCCGGCCAGATCGGCTTCGGCCTTGGCGTTGATTTGCCGCATCAAGGTCGCTAACGGCAGGCTAATGTCGCTGTCGTCCTGATCCAACGACAGGTTCAGCGTCCACCGTTCATCGCCGCAATAGGCGGTGAACGACCAGCCCCGAACCCGGTCGGTCTGGCCGCTGATCGCCAGCGTCAGTTCATCGTCCCGATTGAACACTTGCCCACTGACCTGCGCCTGCCCGTTCAACGCCACCGGCCCGGTGAGTGGTAATTCCAGCTCGGCTATTTCCGGCAACACCAACAGATAGGGGCCGGTTTCCGGGTCCAGCCGCACACCGTAATCGCCAGCTTCGACACCCGACAACATCGGCACCACTTCGCCACCGGCGGTGATGATTTCCGGACGTTGACTGTCGGCGTCCACACGGCGATTCCACTGCCCGGCGCGCAGCTCAGTGCGCACCTCCACCTGCCCGGGCTGATGATGGTATTCCACCGCCACGTTTAACTTCTCAACGTTGGTGTCCTGAATGGCAATGGCGCTGCAGCCTGTTAATGCCCCAGCGGCCAGCAAAGGCGCTATTGATTTCCACATCGGGTTCGTTACCTCAATTAAGTCGCCGCCAGTATAAGGAAATCGGCGTCGCTACACAGTGTGGCCGGCAGGGGTTAGCATGCGCGCTCTCACAGAACAGGACAGCGGCATGTTGAGCAACGGCCCCTCGCACGGCCCCACCTTGATTCTGGCGCATGGCGCCGGCGCCGGTATGGATTCAGACTTTATGGCGGTGCTGGCCGACGGCCTCGGGCAGGCGGGCATTCGCGTTGTGCGGTTCGAGTTTCCATACATGGCGGAACGTCGTCAGACCGGTAAAAAGCGGCCCCCGGATCGCGCCCCCAAGTTGCTGTCGTGTTTTACCGAAGTGCTGGAATCGGTTCGTCAGGACACCGATGCCGAGCCCATTTTCATTGGCGGTAAATCCATGGGCGGGCGCATGGCGACATTGCTGGCGACCGAGCAGAACGTTGCCGGCGTATGCGTGTACGGCTACCCGTTTCACCCGCCCGGCAATCCGGAAAAATTGCGCACTGATCACCTGGCGGATGTGACCAGCCCGGTACTGATTTGTCAGGGCGAACGCGACACCTTCGGCCACCGCGACGAAGTCGACGGTTACCAACTGCCGGCTCAGGTGCAACTGCATTGGTTGCCCGACGGTGACCACAGCCTGAAACCGCGCAAAGCCAGCGGGCTGACACTGGACGACAACCTCAGCGACGCCATTCGCCAAACGGTTGCTTTTATCCATCGGCATTCGGCCTCCTAACGCCGATAAAACGCCGTTTTCCGGCCGGTCCGTCCTTTTCTGACCGCCGGGGCGCTGGTATTCTTGCCGCTGTCTCGACACCGTCGCATCTGTGCTCCTTACCCTCAACGAGGGTACTCACTGGCCCGGACCGCAACCGGACCAAAGTCGGGGCCTCAAGGTCTTTCAGGCCATACATTCTCGGGTCGCAACCGCGCGGCCACCTCCAACAGGAGTTTCCTATGAACATTGCTGACCAATGCGTTGTCTCCATTCACTATGAAGTGAAGGATGAAGACGGCGTTGTCGTTGATTCCTCTGAGGGTCGCGAACCGCTGGTCTACCTGCACGGCCACCACAACATCATTCCGGGTCTGGAAAACGCACTGGCCGGTCTGGCCGTTGGCGACGATTTCAACGTCACCGTCGCTCCGGAAGAAGCCTACGGCGAACATCAGGACGGTCTGGTTCAATCGGTGCCTAAAGATGCCTTCCAGGGTGTCGACAAAGTGGAAGAAGGCATGGTGTTTACCGCCCAAACGGAAAGCGGTCCGCTGCAAGTAACTGTTACTCAGGTTGCTGACGACCTGGTCACTGTGGATGGCAACCACCCGCTGGCGGGCAAAGCCCTGAGTTTCAAAGGTTCGGTCACCGATGTGCGTGAAGCCTCGGCCGAAGAACTGGAACACGGCCATGTCCATTCCGGTGACGATCACGACCATTAATATCACCGTGTCAGGGCGTCTGCTGGCGCCTTGACAAGGTATTCAGCCAGAGGTCAATCTCACCGCTGATGATTGATCTCTGTCTTTGCTTTCATCAGCGGGAGAATCCAGTGTGAAAGTCTGGCCTATGGCGGTGCCCAGCGATGCCGAACTGCAACAGTTCGCCACCCGCATTCTGCTTTGGGCGTTGTTATTGGCTTATTTTGCCTACGCTGCACTGCTGCAACTGACCGAAACTCACCCCGCCTTCACGCTCTTCCCATTACTTTGCGCCGGCTTGCACCTGTTTGGCTTGATCGGTTTCTACTGGGGCAAAACCCTGTTCGCCGCCATCTGGCTGACGCTGGTATTGCTGTTCAATTTCACCATCATCAATCTGTTCGGCTTCAACGACGCCCAAGGCCCCGACTATTACTTCATCATGGTGCCGGCGTTGATTTTTATGATACTGCCGCCGCAGCAACGCGAATGGCAGATCAGTCTGCTGACGTTAACCCTGGCGCTGCTGACACTGTGCTTTATTGTACCGGAACCCACCGAACCCTGGTTGCTGCTGACCGATCGGCAAGTCTACGTGTTCAAGTGGTTTGATCTGGTGTTGTGCCTGCTGTACATGGCGATCACCTGTCGCTTTTTTATTCATCGTCTGCTGCAACAACGCAATCAATTGGAACGGCTGGCGCTGATCGACACACTCTCCGGTCTGCCCAATCGCCATGGCCTGATGCAACACCTGGCCGGCTGGTTTAATGAAGGTCGTCCCTTTTGCGTGTTGCTGCTCGACATCGACGGCTACACCGATCTTGGTCGCCGCCTGGGACAGGACGCCGGCGATCAGTTGATTCGCAAACTGGTGCAACGCGTGCGCACCGACATCACGCAGCCGCTGGTGATTGGTCGTTTCACCGAACATCAACTGATGCTCGCCAGCGATATGGACATCGACACCGACAAAGCGCTGGACCTGGCACAGCAGGTTGAAGCCACCGCCGGGCGACTGGCGTTTGATCTTGGCGGCCGCAGCGAACGCATTCAGGTACACATCGGCGTTACGCTCGCCAGCCCGGACGAACTGCCGCACGCCTTGCTGCAACGGCTCACACTGGCGTTGCAGCAAGCCCGTCACCAGACACCGCCCATTCAATGCCTGCTGGCTGAAACGGCACGTTCCAATGCCGACGTTAATACCGCAACCGGCGTGCAGTTGGCGCCACCTCTTTGAACCCGACCTTGATGCTTTGGTGCCGTCGCCTGTTGGCCATCGTCGCCCTAACGGCCATGCTTTGGCTGGTGTTCTTTGCCGATGGCAAAGGGCTGGTCATGAATTGGCTCGAAGCACGGGGCGCCTCTCCGTTCTGGGTGGTGTTGATCACGGCAACGCTTTACGCGCTCGCGCTGGCGGTGCCGTTTTTACCCGCCGTTGAATTGGGTTGGATGGTCATGGCCGCGCTTGGAACGCCGGGGATTTTAGCGATCTGGATGGCAACACCGCTGGGGTTGTTAATCGCTTTCACACTGGGACAAAACCTGCGCGACTGGCCGCTGATCCAACAACTGCAACAGCGCTTGGCGCTGGCGTTTCAAACCGCCACCGACAATCGATTGCGCTCACGTTTACTGCGTTTTGCCGAACATTATTTAGCGACACACCCGTACTGGGTGTTGGTGGTGCTGGTGAATTTGCCGGGCAACTGGATCATTGGCGGCGGCGGTGGAATTGGCATACTGGCTGGCGCTTCGGGGCTGTATCACCCGGTGAAATTTGCGTTGGTGCTGATCCCGGCAACTGGTGTTGTTGCCGTGGCGATGTTGCTTGGCATTCATACCCGGCCCACGGCATAGCGCTAAGTCCGAATTACTGCTCTCAAATTACAACACTTGGACTACAACAACGGACTGGCCAATTGCGCCAGGTTTTCGAAGAAGCGTTTGTACCAACGACGCTGCCGCCATTCCTGTAAATCCAATCGATGACTGACCGACAGATACCGATCAATCACACGACGCATATCCGCGTGGAAATCGGGATCGTCGACCATCAGGGTGGCTTCAAAATTCAGCCACAACGAACGCATGTCCAGATTGACGGAACCGACCAGCACCAGATGGTCGTCGATGATGACGCTCTTGGTGTGCAACATGCCGCCGGTAAAACGACGAATCTCCACACCGCTGTGCAGCAATTCATCGAAGAACGATCGGCCGGCGTATTGCGCCAAGCGGCTGTCGATGCGTCGCGGTATCAACAGCGTCACTTTCAATCCGCGCCGCGCCACCGATTTTAACGCCTGCAACAACGCATCTTCCGGCACAAAATACGGTGTGCTGATCACGACTTCTTCGCGCGCGTTGTGAATTGCCGTCAACAGCACCTGCAACAAAATGTCTTCTTCAAAAGCCGGACCGGTGGGCAGAAACTGCATCAGACTGCCGCCAGCTTGCGTCTGTTGCGGCCAGCTCAAGGCCGCTTCCAGCCGCGCACCGGTTTCCATCTCCCAATCGAAAATCATACTGCCTTGAATGATGGCGGCGATCGGGCCTTCGATGCGCACTTGCAAATCAACCCAAGGACCAAAACCGGAATCTTTTTTGAACCAACGCGGATCGGCCAGATTCATCGAGCCGTTGTAGGCGACGCGGTTGTCGATGCTGACCAGTTTGCGGTGCTGTCGTAAGTCCATACGCTGCATAAACATCCGCAATACGTTGGCGTGCATTACATCCAGAATTTCGATACCGGCGGCACACAAGGTGCGACACGCCTTGCTCGACAAAAACCGATTGGAACCCACGCTGTCGAGCAGCAAATACACCTGCACGCCTCGCGTTTGGGCAGCGATCAAAGCGGTGAGAATTTCGGATACCCGGCCGCGATCTTCCAGAATATAAAATTCCATAAAGATCCATTCGCGTGCCTGTTCAATGTCGGCCAAAAGCGCGTCAAAAACCGCATCGGCCTGATCCAGAATGCGCCAGTGATTGCCTTCCAGTGCTGGCATGCGCAGGCTGCCCAGCGTTAATTCCATGACCGGACGCAACGGAGAATTGATCGGTGCGGACACTTCCTGACGCTGGCTGACATCTTCCAGCCATTGGTTATAAAAACGGAATTGGGTGCGTGCGCGACCGGCACGGAAACGGCCGAGGTAGCGTTCACCAAAAAGGGAATAGAGGCTGACACCGAGCAGCGGCAGCACGTAGATCAGCAACAGCCAGGCGAGGGTGACACCCACGGCGCGGCGACGCATCAAAATGCGCAGGCTCAGGCCAACCAACAAGGCCGCGTAAAGCCACAGGCCCAGAGTCACAATCCAATGCATCGTTTCTATCTTGAAATGTCCGAGGCTAAGCGTGCCGCCTCAATGGGTACGGCACAAGTCCGGCTCGGCATTTTTGCGCAGAATCAGTCGGTTCCGTAGCGGGCCACTTTGGCGCGCGACATGGCCCAATGCAGTACACGCATCGGTACATGCCGTAACAGCGCGACAATCAGCCGGTAGTTCCAGCCCGGAACACACACGATGCGCCCACGCTGCAAATCCCTCCAGGACCGGGCCACCACCATGGGCGCACGCCAAGCGCGCATCAATCCATGCGACCGATAAAACCGTTCCGGGTCGATGCCCAACTTCCAATGAAAATCCGTCACGGTAAACCCCGGACACAACGCCTGAACCTGCAATCCCTGGCGGCCATAACTCAACGCCAGGGTTTCTGAAAAGACACGCAAAAATGCCTTGGTCGGTCCGTATAAAGCACTTTGCGGTGTTGGCAGCCAGGACGCGACCGATGCCACATTCACCAGCCGGCCCCGTTGCGCCAACAACAGCGGCAAAGCCGCGTAGGTCAACTCACATACGGCCTGAATATGAACATCGAGCAACGCCTGATGGGCGGCCCAATCGATGCGGCCAAAATGACCATCTTGGGCATAACCCGCGTTATTGATCAGCACATCCAGACGCGGCAATGACCGCACACGTTGCACCAATGCCTGGCGTTCGGCGGCAACGGCAAGATCGACCAGCAGCGGCTCCACAGTCACACCAAAGCGCTGCGTTAATTGTTCGCAGACCTGGGCCAGTTCGCGCTCGCGTCGCCCGGTCAGTATCAAATTGAAACCCTGTTGAGCCAGCAACTCAGCGTAAGCCGCACCGATGCCCGAGGTGGCACCAGTGATCAGCGCGAGGGGTGTTGTCATTGTTAGTAACCTCAGCAGCTATCTGTCCGCATCTTGCCAGACCCGGCTTGGCTGTGCAGCCACTGCCCCCTGCTCTATACTGCGCCGCCCAGACTGACACCGATTTTGTCATGACCGCACACGCCTGGCCGGGCTATCGCTGGCCGCATCTGTTTAAGCTGACCGAAGCTCTACTCCTGGAACCGTCCTGGCCGTCGACCGACCGTTGGCTGGCTGAACGTTTTCGCGTCGAAACCAAATTCGGCCGCAAAGACCGAGCGTTTTACAGCGACGCCCTGTTCCGGTTGTGTCGCCAGGCGGCCGTGCCCGTCTTTCTGCATCGACGCTGGTCGGGTGACGACTCCGACATCAGTGGCGACCGAATTTGGTCGCAACTCCAAACGATGTCGCCCGCCGACATCTGGAGTTGGCTGGTGATGATCGATGGTGCCGATTCGCAACTGCCCAAAGAAATCCACGACAGCGAGCAGCGTCGTGCCTGGCTCGATGCATTGCCAACGCCAGATCGTGACCTGCTCAATCAGTTGTTAACGAGTTGGCTGCCCGAGTGGAATGGTTGGCTGGACGAGCGTGCGCGGGTCAGCGATTGGTCGGCGGACGAGCAAGCTCAGTGGCTTAGCATGCAGAATCAACGTCCGCCGTTGTGGTTACGTCTCGCGTCAGGTCATGAAGACGCCGCGCAAGCCAGCCTGGAGCAGGCCGGTTTTGCAATCCAATCGCGACACGACCGGGCGCTCGCTGTTGCGGCCAAACCCGGTCTGGAACGCACCGATGCCTGGCAGTCGGGCTGGATTGAAATACAGGACAAAGCCAGCCAGGCCGTCGTCGAAACCATGGCGTTAAGTCGTGGCGATCACTGCTGGGACGTCTGTGCCGGCGCCGGCGGTAAAGCATTGGCGATGCTCGACGTCGTTCAACCCTCGGGCCAGGTATTGGCGACCGATATTCGTCCGGGTGCGTTAAATCAAAGCCGGCAACGCGCCGCCCGACTTGGATTGAATGGTCTGACCACGGCCGTTATGGACGGCAGCGAGTCGTTGCCCGATGCCGCGCCCTTCGATGCGGTATTGGTCGATGCGCCTTGCACTGGCGCGGGCACTTGGCGCCGCAGCCCAGATGCTCGGTGGCGACTAACCACTGAACGCCTGACCGAGCTCAACCATTTACAGGATGCCTTACTGAATCAAGCGAGTGGGGCGGTGACGACGGGCGGCCAACTGGTGTACGCAACATGCAGCTGGCTGGTGGCGGAAAATGAGCAGCGCGTCAGCGCATTTCTGGCGGCGCATCCGGAATTTGAACTGCACCAACAGCGGTTGCTCGGCGCACCATCTGAAGATGCCGACACCCTGTTTGTAGCGGTGATGATTCGCCGCTGACGGCTCTGCGCGCCGTGACGACCTTGTTATACTGCCGGCTTCCTATCTGGTAACGAGGTCTTATGACTCGATGGCTGTCCATCCTTGGTCTGCTGTTGCTGCTGGCGGTGTCGCTGGCCGCCGGACTGAGCACTCGCCCAACCACCCCGCCTGCGCCCGACTTTGCTCAATTCGCAGAAGGCGACGCCCGCAAACAAGCTTTCTTCGACTATTTTGAGCCGCTGATCGAGACCGAAAACCAAGCCATCCTGTCTAACCGCACCAAATTACAAGCGGTGGTGAACGCCGAACAGGCCAACTGGATTGAACAGCTCTGGCTGCGATTACTGGCGCATCGTTATGAAATGGACGATTTCGATGTGAACGATCTCAGCCACTGGCAGGCTTTACTGATTCGAGTTGATGGTGTGCCGCCGTCTTTGGCACTGGCTCAGGCAGCCAACGAAAGCGCCTGGGGAACGTCGCGATTTGCCGTCGAAGGCAACAACTATTTCGGTCAGTGGTGCTTTTCTCGCGACTGCGGAATGGTGCCGGAAGAACGCGACGATGACGCCCGTCATGAAGTCGCCCGCTTCGCCTCCGCGCAACAATCGGTCCGCTTGTATGTGAACAACATCAACACCCACTACGCTTACGCTCAATTGCGTGAACGACGCGCTAAATTGCGTGCGGCTGGCGCGGCTGTGACTGGTCTGGAACTGGCGCCGACATTGGTGAATTATTCACAGCGCGGGCAGGCGTACGTCGACGATATTGTCGCCATGATTCGCTTCAACAACTTGCAGGCGTATGACGATTAGTCGACGCCGCATGCTACCATCGGTTCGTCTTCCTGCCGTTTCACAGCGAGCCGCCCACGATGTTAGAAGTCCCTCAGATCGATAGCCTCAATCGCATTCTCCCTGAAGAACCGTTATTGATGATGGGCGCGGGACCGGTGCCCATTCCGGGTCCGGTTGCGGCCGCCAACGGCATTGTGATCAATCATCTGGGTGAATCGATGGCGCGAATCATCGATCAGGTTAAGCGCATGGGACGCTATATTTTTCAAACCGAATCACCCTGGCTGATGGGCGTCGCCGGCCCCGGTTCGGCGGCAATGGAAATGGCGGTCGCTAATCTGGTTTGGCCCGGTACGCGTGTATTAAGCATCCGCAACGGATTTTTCAGTCATCGCCTGGCGGAAATGTCGCGCCGCGCCGGTGGCGAGGTCGAAGAGTTGGAAATTCCGGACGGGCAGGGCGCCGATCCGGAACAGATACGGGCCGGGCTGGAGCGTTTTCGTCCGGCGGTTATGACCATGGTGCAGGGCGAAACTTCGAACACCACCCACAACGTCGAGTTACCAACCATTGCCCGCCTGGCACACGAATACGACTGTCTGATCATTGTCGATGCCGTCTGCACGCTCTCCACCATGCCGTTGGAAATGGACAACTGGAACATCGACGCGGTCATCACTGGCGGCCAGAAAGGCTTGAGTTCTATTCCGGGCGTGTCTTTGGTCGCTTTTTCCGAACGCGCTTGGGCACGCATTTCGGATCGTCCAATGCCCATGCCGCATTGGACTCTCGATGCCACCTTGGCCACCCAGTTCTGGCACCGTGCGTCTTATCACTACACAGCGCCCGTCTCGGGTTTGCTAGCTCTGCACGAAGCCATGCGGCTGGTGTGTGAAGAGACGCTGGAACGACGCTTTAATCGCCACGCGACCAGCAGCCAGGCGTTGCAGGCCGGTATCGAAGCCTTAGGGTTGAAGTTGTATGTCAGCCCCGAAGCGCGTCTGAATTCAGTGGTGGGAATTGCGCTGCCGGATGGCATCGACGCCAAAACAGTTTGCAATCACATTTCCAAACACTACCGCGTTGAAATTGCCGGCTCTTTTGGTCCACCCATTGTTCGTATCGGGCAAATGGGTGAACAGTGCAGGGTCCATAACCTGTTCCGAACCCTGCATGCGCTCGGATCAACGTTTAACGATTTGGGGCAATCGCTGGATGTGCCTTCCGGCATGGCGGAGTTGGAAAATCAACTGCAACGGCATTCACCCGAATAATAAAAAATACACAGGGAACGCCATATGACGACAAAGGATTATCGACAGCCAACCGATATCCGCTGGATGTTGTTGCCCGCGCTGATAGCGTTTTGGTTGCTGGTCGAGCTGTTGGTCTTGATCGCCAGACAACCGATCTCTCCGGTGGTCGCACTGCACGCTGCAACAGCCTTAACTGCAGTGCTTTTAGGCACGGTCGCGCTAAGTGCAACCAAGGGCAGCCGATTGCATCGTGTCGCTGGTTACAGTTGGATCAGCCTTATGTCCGTTGTCGCCATCTCATCATTCTGGATACGAACCCTGCCTTGGTTTCCCGGTGGTTTTGGTCCCATCCATATTCTCAGCGTGACCACTTTATGGAGTTTGGTCGGCGGCTTAGTCGCTGCGCGTCAAGGGCGGATACAAGCCCACCGAACGTCTATGCTAATGACACTCTGGGGTTTGCTGGGTGCCGGTGTTTTCACCCTGTTACCACATCGTCTGATGGGAATGATTGCCTGGGGCGGCTTATAAAAGGGAGAAAAACCATGAAAGTATTGAGCATGCGTTATTGCACCGTTACGCCAGAATCCACAGCGCTGCAGCATTTTTTCCGGTCGCTGGGATTAGCGCCTTTGCAGACCAAAACAGCAGAAGGGCAGGATGTATCCGACAATATTTTTCTGGCTGGCAACAGCTGGGTAGAAATATGGCCCGTCGGTGACGACATGCCTGCCGGAACCATGTTGCAGATCGTGGTAGACGATGCAGATGCCTTTGCTGAACAAGCTCGCCAACAGGGTTTGGATCCACAAGGTCCGATGGATGCTCACGGCGAGCGTATTTATTTTCTGGAAGCACCAACGGGGCTACCCGTATCATTTCAATCGCGTTTGAACTCACTCGATTAATTTGTAGCAGAGTTATTTCCGGCCCAATAAAAAGCCCCGAACCATCGCTGGTCCGGGGCGGTATTAAAAGCTTGACGATGACCTACTCTCACATGGGGAGACCCCACACTACCATCGGCGAGGCTGCGTTTCACGACTGAGTTCGGCAAGGAGTCAGGTGGTTCCACAGCTCTATGGTCGTCAAGCAAACTGGTTGGTGGCTGTCGTATGTGGCTCTCTAACGTCGGCATTCACTTTCTTTGCCTTCGCCTTGTCCTCGTAACAACGCACCCAATTCGCTCTGATTGACACGTTTTCTCGTTTGTCTCTCGCTAGCTTGTTCTTTCTAGCTAGCTATCTCTATCTGTCCGATCGTTCCAAGTGTTGCTCGTAGCTCTATCTTTGCTTCTTTGTTCGTCCAAGCCGCCAACACCCCTTGGGCGTTATATGGCCAAGCCGCACGGGCCATTAGTACTGGTCAGCTCAACGCCTCACAGCGCTTACACATCCAGCCTATCAACCAGGTCGTCTTCCTGGGCCCTTTAGGAGACTCGAAGTCTCAGGGAAAACTCATCTTGAAGGGGGCTTCCCGCTTAGATGCTTTCAGCGGTTATCCCGTCCGAACGTAGCTACCGGGCAATGCGATTGGCATCACAACCCGTACACCAGGGGTTCGTCCACTCCGGTCCTCTCGTACTAGGAGCAGCTCTTCTCAGTTTTCCAACGTCCACGGCAGATAGGGACCGAACTGTCTCACGACGTTCTAAACCCAGCTCGCGTACCACTTTAAATGGCGAACAGCCATACCCTTGGGACCGGCTTCAGCCCCAGGATGTGATGAGCCGACATCGAGGTGCCAAACACCGCCGTCGATGTGAACTCTTGGGCGGTATCAGCCTGTTATCCCCGGAGTACCTTTTATCCGTTGAGCGATGGCCCTTCCATACAGAACCACCGGATCACTATGACCTGCTTTCGCACCTGCTCGACCTGTCCGTCTCGCAGTCAAGCACCCTTGTGCCATTACACTAACCGCATGATTTCCGACCATGCTTAGGGTACCTTCGTGCTCCTCCGTTACTCTTTGGGAGGAGACCGCCCCAGTCAAACTACCCACCACACACGGTCCTCGCCCTGGATCACAGGGCTGAGTTAGAACCTCAAACTTGCCAGGCTGGTATTTCAAGGTCGGCTCCACATGGACTGGCGTCCACGCTTCTAAGCCTCCCAGCTATCCTACACAA